>NZ_JADLZT010000003.1 GCF_015453285.1 Lysobacter niastensis | reverse complement strand
TGCTCCCCCCGCACTGAGGGGCTTTTTTTACGTTTCCGCCGCGCTGGCCCGTTTCCCAAACAGCCCCCCCCCCCCCGCCCGCGGGGGGGGGGGCGGTCGACAGCATCAGCAGCATGGCGACGAGACGGCGCATGGCTCAGTGGCCTTCCGATGCGTTCGCCGGCTTGCTCTTGCGGACCTGCGCAGCCTCTTCCTTGCTGACCTTGCCGCCCGGGTTGGACCAGCTGTTGAGCACGTAGGTGGCGATGTTGGCCACCTCATCGTCGTTCAGCTGGCTCATTGGCGGCATCAACGAGTTGTAGTCCTTGCCGTTGACCTTCACCGGCCCCTGCAGGCCGTGCAGGATCACGCTCGCGACGCGCTTGGGATCGGCCTTGATGTAGTCGGAGGCCGCCAGTGGCGGGAACACGCCTTCGAGGCCCTGGCCTTCCGGCTGGTGGCAGGTGGCGCAGGTGCCGGCGAACAGCGCCTTGCCGGCCTTCACCTGTTCGTCGACGGTCAACGCGCCGGTCGTCGCCGCCGCGGCCGCTGTTGCGACGGCCTGCATGTTCGGCTGCGCGCGATCGCCCAGGTAGACGTAGTCGACCTCCTTGCCCGAATAGATCGCTTTGCGCTCTTCGCCGTCGGCCTTGAGGATCGCCAGCGCGCCCTTGTTGAATGCACGGAAGATGCTGTGGTCAACCAGTACGTAGCTGCCCGGTACTTCCATGTGGAACTCCATCATCGCGGCGCCGCCTGCCGGAATCAGCGTGGTCTGCACGTTCTCCTGGAACTTGGTGCCGCCCTCGTACCAGACCTTGTCGAAGATCTCGCCGATGACGTGGAAGCTCGACACCAGGTTCGGTCCGCCATTGCCGACGTAGAGGCGCACGGTTTCGCCTGTCTTGGCGCTGAGCGCCTTGTCGCCGGTGAGCGCGCCTTCGCTGCCGTTGAACAGCACGTAGGTCGGGTGTTCCTCGATGGCTTTTTCCATGTCGAAAGGCTGGTGGCCTTTCTCGCGGTACTTGCCGGTCGTGTAGAAGTCGCCCTGCATCACGTAGAACTCCTTGTCGACCGCCGGCAGGCCTTCCGGCGGCTCGACCAGGATCAGGCCGTACATGCCGTTGGCGACGTGCATGCCGACCGGTGCGGTGGCGCAGTGGTAGACGTAGAGGCCGGCGTTGAGCGCCTTGAACGTGAAGCGCGAGGAGTGTCCCGGCGCGGTGAAGCTGGATGCCGCGCCGCCGCCCGGGCCGGTAACGCCGTGCAGGTCGATGTTGTGGGGCATCTTGCTGTCGGGCATGTTGCGCAGGTGGAACTCCACCGTGTCGCCCTGGCGCACGCGGATGAAGCTGCCGGGCACCGTGCCGCCGAAGGTCCAGAACGTGTAGGTGACGCCTTCGGAGATCGGCATCTCCTTCTCTATGACGTCGAGCTTCACGATCACCTTCGCCGGCGCCTTGCGGCCAGTGGCGGGCGGAACCTGCGGCGGTTGCGTCAGAACCGCATCGACGGGCTGGCCCTGGGGAGGACCGAAGTCGCCTTTGGCGGAGCCTCCCGTGTCGTCCGCAGCGGCGGACCGGTCGGCTTTGTCGCTTGCCGCATCGTCCTGCTTGCCGCGGCAGCCCGGCAGGGCAGCGACGGCCAGAGCCATGGCGGCGGTCAATGCGAGAGTGCGTGTGATGGGTGGCATCGCTATTCCCCTTCTCCTTGTCTGCACCGGCATTCGCCGGACTGGCCTCAGGGTGGGCCGAAGCCCTGCCTGCGTTCTTGAGCCCGGTCAAATCCTTGTGGCGGCGTGGCGCCGGCTTGACCTGGATCAAGACTGATAACGAGCCTCGTGCGATCAACCGGCCTGCCACAGATGCAGCAGGCCCAACGGGTGATGAGTTCGTGCAATCGTCAACATGAAGGTGAATACCAGTAGCGCGAGCACGTAGCAGGTGCGACGCGCGCCGACGGTCCGCGCACGCTTGAGCGCGAACATACCCAGCCCGACATACACCACCAGCAGCACCAGCTTGGCCGCCAGCCAGCCGTTAGCGAACATCGCACCGGGCAGGATCGTCGCCAGCATCAGCGCAGCGGTCAGCAGCACCGTGTCGATCGAATAGCTCAGGTAGCGCACGGGCGACAGCATGGCGAGGCGCGACCGACCGATCTGCACCAGCAGGCCGCGCAGCAGGAACAGGCTGCCGCTGGCGAGCACGGCGGCGATATGGATCCACTTGATCTGCGGGTAGAACTCGATCATGGCGTCAGCCCGCCTTGCCGTCCGCGCGCGGGCTCAGATAGATGCGCCCGATGCGCGTCACCCACGGGGCGAGCGCGACCAGCCAGCCCGCTGCGGAGACGACGTACCACAGCAATGGATCCGAAGCGGCCTCGCCGATCACACGCATCAACGTCACGATCTGGATCGCGATGAACGCGAACCAGGCCGCGCCCGGCATCACCAGTGCACGGCCGGAGTGCCCCTGCGTCACGCGCGTGACCATCGCCACCAGCACGCTGCCGAAGAAGCCGACGAACAACGCATGCGCCGGTGCGCGTCCGAGCCAGAACACGCCCGTCAGCAGGTACGCGATGCTCTGGCCTGCGTACAGCGCGAAGGCGATCGGCAACCACGCCAGTCCGATGAACAGCACCGTCAGCAGCGCCGGCTTGCGTCCACGCGGCCACCAGCGCCAGCACAACGCCAGCGTGAGTGCGAACAGCGGCACGTCGGCCAGCCACAGCCAGGAGTAGGCATGGACCAGCTCCAGCGACAGGTGCAACAGGCACAGCGCCATCGCCAGCCCGAGCAGCCATAACGGGCGCCACGGCGTGTAGCCGGGAACGACATTGCCGGCGAAGAACGGGAACATCCTGTGAGCCACCGCAAGGTAGATCGGCAGCAGCACGCCGAAGCTGCCGACTTTGATGCTCGCGAACGCCCAGAGCGGCGACGCGCCGAACACGTACGCGGCCCACTCCAGCAATCCCAGCAGGCCCATGCACAGCGCCGCGAAGCACGCCCGCGCGTGCCAGGTGCGTCCCTTCTCGCGCCACAGCAGTGGCCCGAGCGTCGCCAGCGCGGCGATCCAGCCGGCCAGCGTCATCAGCAGGCCCACCACGATGCCGGCCTCCCAGCCGAAGAGTCCGAGCAACGTCGCGACCTGGCCCCCGAACACGCCCAGCCCGACTGGCAGGTAGCGCCAGCGTTCGAGTTCCGGCAGTCCCATCCAGCGCGGGAACACGGTGAGCAGGAAGCCGAACACGAAGCTCGGCAGCATCTGGTACTGCATGATGAAGGCATGCAGCCATCCCGCGGGTTGCGAAGGTCCGGGCCATTGCAGGCCGGGCCAGCGCGAGCTGGCGAGCCACGCGGCCCACCAGGCCATGGCGAGCAGCAGGTTGCTGGCGCCGATGAAGAACATCAGCCGGTGTGGGGTGTGCGCGAGCAGGCGCGGCGTGAGTGGGGGGGCGGAGTGCACGGTCTGGTCCATGTGCGCAGTGTCGAGTTGGAAACGCCGACCCGCCTTGATCCAGGTCAGACCGAAAAAGAAAACCTCCGGGATCACCGGAGGTTTCCTGCAGAGGCCCGGTCGCGCCGGCGGGTCAATGCTCCCGTGCCCTTGCTCCTTCCACCTCGATGGCGGGGCGCGGTGCGACCCACAGGCGGAACACGAACCAGGCCAGCGCAACCGCGCCGACGCTGAAGATCGTGTCGCCCGGAACCCGCATCCACACCAGCATGTCGACGATGGGCTGCTGCATGAACTCGGCCGAACGCGCGTAGGCGTAGCCGTGGTCGATCGCGGCCAGCAATTGCATCGTGCCCAGCGGCAACAGCGTGAGCAGTGCCATCAGCGCCAGTCCGATGTTGAGGCTCCAGAACGCCACCTTCAGCGGGCGCGTGTCCCAGTGCATCTGCCCGCGCAGGCCGCGCATGCAGAACAGCATCAGCGCGATGCCGAGCATGCCGTACACGCCGAACAGCGCGGTGTGGCCATGCAGCGGCGTCAGGTTGAGTCCCTGCATGTAGTACAGCGACAGCGGCGGATTGATCAGGAAGCCGAACAGGCCTGCGCCGACCAGGTTCCAGAACGACACAGCCATGAAGAACAGGATCGGCCAGCGGTAACGCGCCATCCACGGTGTGGACTTGCCCATCTTCCAGGTGTGGTAGGCCTCGAAGCCGATGTAGGCCAGGGGCACGACTTCCAGCGCACTGAAGCTCGCGCCCAGTGCCACCACCGCCGTCGGTGTGCCGACGAAGTAGAGGTGGTGCAGCGTGCCGAGCACACCGCCGGTCATGAACACGATCGTCGCGAACAGCACCGCGGTCGCGGCGGACTTCGTCTGCACCAGGCCGAGCTTCGCGAAGATCAGCGCCATCACCGCGGTCGCGAACACCTCGAAGAAGCCTTCCACCCACAGGTGCACCAGCCACCAGCGCCAGTACTCGACTTCCGAGATGTGCGTGTGTTCGCCCCACATCAGGGCAGAGGCGAAGAACAGGCCGATGCAGACCGTGGAGAGGAACAGCAGTCCGACGATTGCCTTGGTGTCGCTCTTCGGGCCTCGCAAGACCGGCCATAGCGCGCGACCGACCAGGGTCAGCCACAGCAGCAGTCCGATGAACAGGAACCACTGCCAGAAGCGGCCCATGTCCGCGTATTCCCAGCCCTGGTGGCCCCACCAGAAGTTGTTGGCCAGGCCGAGCTTCTGCATCACTGCCAGCCACTGCCCAGCGAACGAGCCGACGACGATGATCAACAGGCAGGTGAAGAGGAAGTTGACTCCGAACCGCTGGAACTTCGGCTCATGCCCTGACAACGCCGGTGCGATGTACAGCCCGGTGCCCAGCCACGCCACCGCGATCCATAGCACCGCCAGCTGTGTGTGCCAGGTGCGGGTGATCGAGTACGGCAGCACTTCGGACAGGTTGAAGCCGTAGGCCTGCTGGCCTTCGACCTGGAAGTGCGCGGTCATCGCACCGAGCAGGATCTGCGTGAGGAACAGCGCCAGCACGACCCAGAAATACTTGGCGGTCGCGCGCATCGATGGCGTGATCCGCAACGAGGCCAGCGGATCGGTCGCGGGCAGAGTGTGGACTTCGTCCTGCCCATGCGTGCGGGCGTGGTGCCAGCCCAGCAACGCGATGCCCGCGATCAGGAACAGCACGCTGAACACCGACCAGAGCCACAGCGGCGCCGGCGGCGTGTTGCCGATCAGGGGTTCGCTGGGCCAGTTGTTGGTGTAGGTCACCGCCTTGCCGGTGTCGCCCGCGGCCTGGGGGCGCTCGGTGGCAGCGGCCCATGCGGTCCACCAGAAGAAGGCGGTGAGCGCCTGGCGGTGTCCGGCATCGGGCACCGTGTCCTCCTTCATCGCGTAGGACTCGCGCAGCGAATGTGTGGCCGGATCGTTGCCGAACAGGCTTACGTAGTGTGCGGCGACATTGGACATCGCCAACGCGCGATCGCGGTCGACGGTGATCGTCTTCGTCGAGGCGTCGTAGGTATTGCGGCGCATCGACGCCTGCAGACGCGCACGCAGCGCGCCCTGCATCTCGGCCGGCAATGCCTCGTACGACGCTGCGCCACCCTCGGCACGTGCCCACAGGTCGAGCACGCCGATGGCCTCGCGATGCAGCCAGTCGGCGCTCCAGTCCGGTGCGACGTAGCCGCCATGGCCCCAGATGGAACCGAGCTGCATGCCGCCCATCGACTGCCAGACCTGGCGTCCGCGCTCGATGTCGGCGCGCGTGTACAACGTTGTTCCGTCCGGCGTGGCGACGCGTTCGGGGACGGGAGGGGCTGCGCGGAAAATCTCGCCCCCGGCCCACAGCAGCACCGAGAACGAGACGACAAGCAAGGCCGCCAGGCCCAGCCATAGATTTCGGGTCTTGCCCATGCTGAATCTCCATTAAGACTCGCGCATGTTCGACCCGGCCCGAAGCGGCCGCCTTGACCTGGATCAAGGGTGTCGAGGGCGGCTTGGGCCGCGGTGTTGTCGTGCCTCAGTGGCGCAGGACAGGCGCCGCGAGGACCTCCAGGGCCCTGGTATTGACCAGCTCCACTTCGCGGCGATCCACGCGCAGCCAGTTCTCCTGCTGGAACCGGCGCAGCACGCGGCTGACGGTTTCAGGCGCCAGGCGGAGATAGTTGGCGATGTCGGTGCGCGCCATCGTCAGCTGGAAGCGGGTCGGCGAGAACCCGCGCGCGGCGAGGCGCCGCGAAAGGCCGATCAGGAACGCCGCCAGCCGCTGGTCGGCGGACCAGTCGCCGGCGAGCAGGGAGGCGCGGCCGATGTCGCGGCTGAGCAGCCGGAACAGTTGCCGCTGCAGTCCCGGCACGCGCGAAGCCAGCACCGCGACCTTCGGGAACGAGAAGCGACACAGCATCACCGTGTCCAGCGCGATGGCGTTGCAGGGGTAGTGGGCCTCGTCGATCGCGTTGAGGCCGATCACCTCGCCGGGAAGATGGAAGCCGAGCACGTGCTCGTGACCTTCCTCATCGATGACATAGGTCTTGACCGTGCCCGCCCGGACGGCCGCGATGGCGTCGAAGGGATCGCCCTCGCGGAACACGTGGTCGCCGGCATGCAGGGGGCCGACGTGCTCGACGAGCACGTGCAGGTCCATCAACTCGGCCTTGTCCATGCCTTCGTCGAGGCAGGCCTGGGAGAAGGCGCAGGTCGAGCAGAAGTGGAGGGCATCGCCGTCGTTGGCGAGCGTGCTGGCATCCGTGCGCGGAAATGCGACCCGGCTCATCGGCCGCTCCGCCACGCAGGCAGGTGGGTCTGGAATGAGCAGTGCCGGGGGCGGGGCGTTCGGGACATGGCGGCTATGGTACGCAACCCGCGCGGGGGTTGAGGATCTCCGGCGCGGGTCAGTCGCTGCCCAGTTCGTAACTGAAGGTGTAGAAATGCCGGCCGTCGACGATGTCGATGGCCATGCGGCCGGACAGTCCGCGCAGTTCGCCGGTGCCCGAATCCGGCACCACGGTCAGCGATAGCGACGGCGTGCCGCGGTCCAGCGTGCCGTTGTGCTGCATGAAGAACGCGCCGCTGCGGCCGTCGAGCGAGCCGGCGATGCGCTCGATCGCGACGTAGGCGGCCGAGCCTTCCACCTCCGTGCCGACGGCGAGCATGTGCACGACGCTGGTGGCATCGAGCGGTCCGTTGAAGTGTTTGTCGAAGCGGATGTGGCCGGCCGCCGCGCCGTCGCCCAGGTCGCAGGCGCCCTGCGGGCTGCGCTTGACCTCGAACTCGCCCTTCACCTGTCTTTCCATGGCCGCTCCTTCCACATGGGGAAGGAGCATCCTCGCGCAGGCCGCGGTTGGTTGCCACTGCAACTGTTGCTATGCGATCCGGGTTTGCCTAGGCTGCAGGGCATCGCGGATTCCCATGCCAGCCGGCCCCGTCTCCCGATCAGCAGTAACCCTTGCCGCATCCCTTCGATGCGGAAGCTCCGTCCGTAGTGCCGGCTGCATGTGTCTCCGCGGGAACCTTCCCACAGGAGCATGCGATGAAAGTGCTGGCTTGCGATGGCATCCACGAAGACGGTCTGGCCCTGTTCCGCAACGCGGGCTGGGACGTCCAGGTGGCCCCCGATCCGATCAAGGACCCCGACGTGCTGGCGCTCGCGCTGGCCGACGTCGATGCCGTACTGGTGCGCTCGGCGACCAAGGTGCCCGGCGAAGCGCTGGCGCGCGCCGAGAAGCTGCGCGTGATCGGCCGCGCCGGTGCCGGTGTCGACACCATCGACGTCGACGCGGCGACCAATCGCGGCATCGCCGTGATGAACGCCCCTGACGGCAACACGCTGGCGGCGGCCGAGCACGCGATCTCGCTGCTGTTCGCGCTGGCGCGCCACATCCCGCGCGCCGATGCCGGCATGAAGGCAGGGCAGTGGCCCAAGGCCGGACTCACCGGTTTCGAACTGGAAGGCAAGAAGCTCGGCGTGATCGGCCTGGGCCGCATCGGCGGCACGGTCGCGCGCAAGGCGCAGGGCATCGGCATGGAAGTCGCGGCGCACGATCCGTTCCTGCCGGCGGCGGCAGCCGGCAAGGGCAGCGTGCCGCTGAAGTCGCTGGACGAACTGCTCGCGTGGGCCGACATCGTCACGCTGCACATCCCGCGCACGAAGGAAACGACCAACCTGCTGTCCGAAGCGCGCATGCGCACGATGAAGCCGGGCGCCTACATCATCAACGCCGCACGTGGCGGACTGGTCGACGAGGCGGCGCTGCTGCGCCTGCTCGACGAGGGCCAGATCGGCGGCGCCGCGCTCGACACGTTTACCACCGAGCCGCTGCAGTCCGACTCGCCGCTGCGTGCGCACGAGAAGCTAATCCTGACGCCGCACCTGGGCGCGTCGACCAGCGAGGCACAACAAGCGGTCAGCACCATCCTCGCGCGGCAGATCATCGACTTCGTCGCCACCGGCGCGGTCGCCGGCTGCGTCAACCTGCCGCCGCTGACGGCCGAAGCCGCGCGCGAAGTCGGCCCCTGGATGCCGCTGATGTCGGCGCTGGGTCGCCTGGCGTCGCGCCTCGTACCCGCGCCGACGCGACTGGAGATCACCTATGCCGGACGCACCGAGGCGCTCGACACGCGTCCGTTGTCGCGCCTGCTGGTCGCGGCACTGCTCGGCACGCATTCCGGGCGCGTGACGCCGGTGAACGCGTTGCAGGAAGCCGCTGCGCGCGGCCTCACCGTGGCGGAAACGGTGGGCGGCGACGGCGACGGCTTCGATCGCCTGCTCAAGCTGAAGGTGGTCGGCGACCATCGCACGCGCGAGATCGAAGCGACGCTGCATCGCGGCCCGCGCGTGGTGCGGCTGGATGGCGTCGAGATCGACTTCGATCCGCAGGCGCACGTGCTGCTGATGCGCAACGAGGACCGTCCCGGCATGATCGGCACGGTCGGCACGCAACTCGGCGCGGCCGGCATCAACATCGTCAACTTCGCACTTGGCGCGGCCGGCGACGGCCAGGCGCGTGCAGCGATCACCATCGACCGCCCGGTCACCGACGAGCAGCTCGCCACGCTGCGCGCCACGCCCGGCATCCTTTCGCTGGCACAGGTTTGAGGGCCTCACACTACCCATGCGCATTCTGCTAGCCCGTCACGGCGAGACGCCGTGGAACGCCGAAGGCCGCTACCAGGGCCAGGAAGACATCCCGCTGTCGCCAGTCGGCATCGCGCAGGCACGCGCGCTCGGCGAACGCCTGCGCGATGTCGCCATCACCCGGGCGGTTGCTTCACCGCTCACGCGCGCGCGCCACACCGCCGAACTCGCGTTGGGCGATCGCGACCTGCCGCTGACATTGGATCCCGGCCTGATGGAGATCGCCCACGGCACCTGGGAGGGGCTGTTGGCGAGCGAGATCCGCGAGCGCGATGGAGAGCGCCTGCGCGCGTGGCGCGATACCCCGCACGAAGTGCTGATGCCGGAAGGCGAGTCGCTGCAGCACGTGTTCGACCGCGCCTGGCCGGCATTCGCCCGCGCCACCGAAGGCCTGGGCGTGGACGACACGCTGCTGGTGGTCGCGCATGACGCGGTCAACCGCGTGCTGCTGTGCCACGTACTCGGCATCCCGCTCGCGCGGTTGTGGAGTTTCCGGCAGGCGCCGACGACGCTGAACCTGCTGGAGGGCGCGGATGTCGACCACCTCGACGTGGTGCGACTCAACGACTGCTCGCACCACACCCTGCTGTTCGGCGAGGCGGTGCATCGGGCGTTGTGAAGCCCAGGCTTGAGTTGGGTTGAAAGTTCCTTCTCCCGCCTGCGGGAGAAGGTGCCCGCAGGGCGGATGAGGGTGCTTTGATTCCCGCGAAAAGCACCCCTCACCCCAACCCCTCTCCCGCGAGCGGGAGAGGGGCTTTGGCGCGTTTTCCTGAGGGCTTTGACTTGCCTCCCGCAAGGGGCTTTGACAAGTCTTCCATCAAGGGGCTGGCGCATCCCTTCTCCCGCTTGCGGCGACCGAAGGGAGTGCAGGGCTGAGAAAGTGGCCCGAACGGCCGGATGAGGGGCATTTGTCGGCGCAGCGTTCGCCTGGCGGCAGGGCACGTAAAATGCGCCCCATGACCCGCACGCTTCCCGACTGGCTCGCCTACATCGAACGCATCCACCCCAAGTCCATCGACATGGGGCTCGATCGCATCCGCGAGGTCGCGCAGCGGCTCGGACTCAAGCGCCCGGCGAAGAAGGTCATCACCGTCGGCGGCACCAACGGCAAGGGCTCGACGGTGGCCTTCATCGAGTCGATGGCGCGTGCCGCCGGCTGGAAGGTGGGCGCCTACACCTCGCCGCACCTGCTGGCCTACAACGAGCGTGTGCGCATCGACGGCGCCGACGCTGACGATGCCGGCCTTGTCGAGGCGTTCGAGGCGATCGAGGTGGCACGCGGCGAGACCCAGCTGACCTATTTCGAATACGGCACGCTGGCCGCACTGTGGTTGTTCGAACGCGCCAGGCTCGATCTGGCGATCCTCGAGGTGGGCCTCGGCGGACGCCTGGACGCGACCAACCTGGTCGATCCGGATGTTGCCGTGATCACGACGGTCGATCTCGACCATCAGGACTACCTCGGCGAAGACCGCGAGGCGATCGGTTTCGAGAAGGCCGGAATCGCGCGGGCGTGGAAGCCGCTGGTGCTCGGCGACGACGATCCGCCGTCGAGCGTGCTCGGCCATGCCTACCGGATCGGGGCGTCGACCTGGCGCATCGCCAACGACTTCTTTTTCGAGCCGATTCCGCAGAGCGCAGCCAAGGACGAGGGCCAGCCACGCTGGCGCTGGCGCGAGGTCGGGCATCGCATGGAGCTGCCTATGCCGCGCCTGGCCGCGCCGGTGCAATTGCGCAATGCCGCGGTGGCGATCGCCGCGTTGCGCGCGCTGGGCCGGCCGCCGCGCCCGCTGCCGCGCAACGCCATCGCCGAGGGCATCGCCCGGGCCGAGGTGCGTGGCCGCCTGCAGCGATTCGATCGCGACGGTGTCGACGTGGTCGTCGACGTGGCCCACAACCCGCAGGCAGCGCGCTCGCTGTCGGCCTGGCTGTCGGCGGCTCCCGCCAGTGGAACGGTGCATGCCGTTTTCGCGGCGCTCGCCGACAAGGACGTGGCCGGCGTCGTGGAGTCGCTGGCGCCGCAGATCGCGCACTGGCACCTGGCCGGGCTGGCCGATGCCGGTCCGCGCGGAGGTACGGTTGAAGCGCTGGCGCAGCGCCTGGCTGCGTCCGCGGCGGCGAACGCGTCGCGCCATGAACGGGTCGACCGGGCGCTGGAAGCCGCGCTGCAACAGGCGCGCAGCGGCGATCGCGTGCTCGTGTTCGGCTCGTTCCACACCGCCGCTACCGCGCTCGACTGGCTCGCCCGTCACTGAACGGCGGCAGCGAGGGCCGGGGCGCGGGCGATCGCGGGGTTATAATTCCGCGCGGCGATCCGCCCTTTGCCGTGCGAGACCGATGGAACCAGCCCTGAAACAGCGACTGATCGGCGCCGCCGTTCTCGTCGCACTCGCGGTGATCTTCCTGCCGATGCTGATCAAGGGGCCTGCCCCCGAAAGCGGCGCTTCCGACGTTCCCCTGACCCTTCCCAACGCGCCGCAAGGCCAGTTCGAGACTCGCGAACTGCCGCTGGTGGCGCCGGGTGACGCCCCCAAGGGTGGCGTGGTCGGAATGGACGCGACCGCCGAAGGCGAACGGCTACCGACGGTCGACACCGCCGCAGCGGCGCCGCCCGCACCAGCGGGTGGAATGCAGCCAGCGGCCGTGGCCGGTGGCGATTTCGCCGTGAGCTTCGGCAGCTACGCCACCGCCGCCGACGCGCAGCGCGTGGTCCAGGCGCTACAGGCTGCACAGCTGCCGGGGTACGACGAGGCCGTGAAGAACAGTGGCCGCACCCTGCATCGGGTCAGGATCGGACCGTATGCCACGCAGGCAGAAGCCGAGGCCGCCCGCGTCGACTCGGCCAAGGTGCGCAACGACGTCAATGCCAAGGTCGTGACCCTCGATGCCGAGGCCGACTCGGCGGCACCCGCCCTGGCGAGCGCGCCGAAGCCGGCGTCGGTGTCCGCGGCCGTTCCGTTGAACGAGGCCGCTCCCGCCACCACATCCAAGCCGACGGCGCTGCCGCCGGAACCGGCCAAGCCGACGGCCACCGCCGAGATCGTCGAGCCGAAGCCGGCCAAGCCGAAGCCCGCGGCGGCCACGCCGGTCGCGGCCGCACAGAAGCCCGTCGATGCGCCGGCCAAGCCGGCTGCGTCCGGTATCGGATTCGCCGTGCAGCTGGGTGCCTTCGGCAACGCCGACGACGCCAGCAAGCTGCGCGACCGGGCGCGTGCTTCCGGCTTCAGTGCATTCGTGGAACAGGTTCGTACCGACAAGGGCATGTTGAACCGGGTCCGGATCGGTCCCGTCGTCAGCCGCGCCGAGGCCGACCAGCTCAAGTCGCAGGTCGCGGCCAAGCTCGGCATCGACGGCATCGTTCGTCCGCATCCCTGACCGGGTGACACGATGAGCGCGGTCGACTGGATGCTGCTGGCGGTGGTCGTCGTGTCGGCGCTGTTCGGCCTGATGCGGGGCTTCGTCGGCGTACTGGCCTCGCTGGTGGCCTGGCTGCTGGCGGGCTGGGCGGCGTTCCGGTTCGGCGCGCAACTGGCGCTGTTGATGTCCAAGGACGGCGAAGTCGGCGCGGGCGAGCTGGTCATCGGCTACGCCCTGAGCTTCATCGCCGTCATGGTGGTGGTGGGCCTGGTGGGCTGGGCGGTGCGCAAGGCCGTGCACTCGGCGGGTCTGAGCGGGCTGGATCGCACGCTCGGCCTGGGCTTGGGACTCGCGCGCGGTGCGTTCGTCGCCTGCACGCTGGTGCTGATCCTGGGCCTGACCGGGATGCCGCGCGAGCCGCAATGGCAGAGCTCGCAGGTGGTTCCGGTATTCGTGCCGGGCGCGCAATGGCTGCGCGGATGGCTGCCCGAATGGGTGGCTGCGCAGGTAGACCTGGATGGTCGAGACAACATCGAGGCGCCGTCGCCGGGGAACGATCCCCAGGCGCTGCCGGCGCCGGTCAGCGAAGCCTGATCGGCGCGCTGCAACGGCAACAGACAACTTCACAGCAGGATTCATCACCATGTGCGGCATCATCGGTATCGTCGGCCACAACGACGTCGCGGCGCAGCTCTACGACGGCCTGACGGTGCTGCAGCACCGCGGCCAGGATGCTGCCGGCATCGCCACCGCCTACGGCAACAAGCTGCGCGTGCACAAGGGTAACGGCCTGGTCAGCGACGTCTTCGACGAGAAGTCGATGAGCCTGCTCGAAGGCCGCGTCGGCATCGGCCATTGCCGGTACCCGACCGCGGGCAGCGAAGGCTCGGACGAGGCGCAGCCGTTCTACGTCAATTCGCCGTTCGGCATCGCGCTGGCGCACAACGGCAACCTGATCAATACCGACGCGCTGCGCCGCGAGGTGTTCGAGCAGGATCGCCGCAACGTCAACACCGACTCCGATTCGGAAGTGCTGCTGAACGTGTTCGCGCATGAACTCGGTACGCAGAAAGCGCTCAATCCCGAGGTCGCGTTCAAGGCCATCGAGGGAGTGAATCGCCGCTGCATCGGTGGCTTCGCCGTCGTCGCCACCGTGCTGGGCCTGGGCATGGTCGCGTTCCGCGATCCCAACGGCATCCGTCCGCTGGTGCTGGGCAAGCGCACGAGTGGCGGCCAGGACGAGTACGCGGTGGCGTCGGAGTCGGTTGCGCTCGACCTGCTCGGCTTCGAGCGCCTGCGCGACGTACGCCCGGGCGAGGGCGTCGTGGTCACGGCGCGCGGTGAACTGTTCACGCGCCAGTGCGCCGAGCCGCGCCAGCACACGCCGTGCATCTTCGAGTATGTGTACTTCGCCCGTCCCGATTCGATGATGGACGAGGTCTCCGTGCACAAGGCGCGCATGCGCATGGGCCAGAAGCTCGGCGAGAAGATCCTGCGCCTGCGACCGGACCACGACATCGACACGGTGATCCCGATCCCGGACACCTCGCGCGACGCCGCGCTGGAGATTTCCAACGTGCTCGGCGTGAAGTACCGCGAGGGCTTCATCAAGAATCGTTACGTCGGCCGCACCTTCATCATGCCGGGGCAGGGCGAGCGCGCGAAGTCGGTGCGCCGCAAGCTCAACCCGATCCCGCTCGAGTTCCGCAACCGCGTCGTGCTGCTGGTCGATGATTCGATCGTGCGTGGCACCACGTCGCGCCAGATCGTGCAGATGGCGCGCGACGCCGGTGCGCGCAAGGTCTACCTGGCCTCGGCGGCTCCCGCCGTGCGCTATCCCAACGTGTACGGCATCGACATGCCGTCCGCCGAGGAACTGGTTGCCCACGACCGCACCGACGATGACGTGCAGCAGCTGCTCGGCTGCGACTGGCTGATCTACCAGGACCTCGAGGACCTGGAGGAGGCTGTGTCCGGTCCGAAGAAGCGCATCGACCACTTCGACTCCTCGTGCTTCAACGGCGAGTACGTCACCGGCATCGAGCCTGGCTACTTCGAGCGTCTGCGCCAGTTGCGGTCCGACGAAGCCAAGAAGACGCGGCGGGCCTGACCATGCGCGAGCTGCGGCTGGCGATGATTCCGGACGACGAGAACGGCCAGGTGCTGCGGCAGATGGTCGAGGACGGCGACGACCTCAGCGTCGAGCGCGGCATCGAGTTCTTCCATGTCTTCGCCGACGAAGCGCGCGCGCGTGCATTCGCCGAAGCCGCCTCGGCATTGCCGGCGCTGGCGATTGGAGCGCCGGAAGTCGACGAGGAAGGCATCTGGCAGGTCGTCGCGGTGCGCGTGATGGCGCCTTCGCACGCCGGCATCACCGCGCTGGAAAAGCAGCTCGTAGCGTTGGCCGGTGACCACGGCGGCTATCCGGACGGCTGGGCCTGCCCCACGGCTGGCGATGCCGCGGACGATGCAGACGAAGCGGACGACGCGCGCTGACGCCATGTCCCGCTCGCTGTTTGACGCTGCGCGCGCCTGCCTCGATGCGGCCACGCCCGAAACCAAGGTAGAGCTGACGTTCGCCGCGGCGCAGGCTTTCGCACGCGGCGAGCTGGACATGCCGGAAGACGCACCGCCGCCACGAGCGATTGCCATGCCAGGCCGGCCGCCACGGCCACAACTTGTGCATCCACGCGACCTGCCCAGGCGCGGCTTCGGCAGCAACGAAGGCCGGGCTGCATTCGTCCATGCCATCGCGCACATCGAGTTCAACGCGATCGATCTGGCTTGGGACGCGGCGTACCGCTTTCGCGGCATGCCGCGGGAGTTCTATGCCGACTGGGTCGGCGTGGCGCAGGACGAGGCACGCCACTTCGTCATGCTGCGCGAACGGCTGCGCGAGCATGACTACGACTACGGCGATTTCGATGCGCACAACGGCCTGTGGGAAATGGCCGAGAAGACCGCGCATGACGGCCTCGCACGCATGGCGCTGGTGCCGCGCGTGCTGGAGGCGCGCGGCCTCGACGTGACGCCGGGAATGATCGTCAAGCTGCGTTCGCTCGGCGACCACGCCACCGCCGACATCCTGGAAGTGATCCTGCGCGAGGAAGTGGCGCACGTAGCGGCCGGCTCGCGCTGGTTTCGCTGGCATTGCGAGCGCGCGGGCGTCGATCCGCTGCCGCGTTTCCGCGAACTGCTGGCCGAGTACGCGCGCTCCGTGCTCTACGGACCGTTCAACCACGCTGCGCGCAGCGATGCCGGCTTCGATGAGGAAGAGCTGGCGGCGCTGGAGAAACTGGCCGGTTGAGTGGGCGTGGGAGCGGCTTTAGCTGCGATCCGGCCGACCAAGAAATCCGTCGCGGCTGAAAGCGCTAGCTTGGCTTCAGGCCGTCAGCCGCTGCAGGTCGAAGCCGTTCGCATCCACGCGCAGCACCGATCCCTGGTCGTACCAGTCGCCGAGCACGATGCGCCGGCAGGTGCGGCCTTCGATTTCCATTTCGTGCACGGCCGGGCGGTGCGTGTGGCCGTGGATCAGCGTGTCGATGCCATAGCGGGCAAACGTGCTGGAGACGGTGGCTGGCGCGACGTCGGTGATGGTTTCCATCCGGCCCTGGTCCTGCAGTCCGCTCTGGTGCGCCTTGCTGGCCGCTCGTGCCTGTTGCGCGAACGCGATGCGGGCGGCCAGCGGCTGCCCGAGGAACTGCGCCTGCCATTCCGGCTTGCGGGTCTGCGCACGGAACTGCTGGTAGGCGACGTCGTCGGTGCACAGCAGGTCGCCGTGCATCAGCAGGGTGGGGCGCCCGTACAGCATGACGACCGCCGGGTCGGGAAGAATGGTCATTCCGGCGCGGCGCGCATAGGCGTCGCCAAGCAGGAAGTCGCGGTTGCCGCGCACGAAATACACCGGCACGCCGGAGCGCTGCAGCGTGCCGAGTTCGGAGGCGACGAAAGCGCCGGTCTCAGACGGATCGTCGTCGCCGACCCAGGCTTCGAACAGGTCGCCCAGGATGTAGAGCGCATCCGCGCCGCGTGCCTCGCTGCGGATGAAATGACCGAACAGATCGGTGATCTGCGGGCGCTCGGCGTCGAGGTGGAGGTCGGAGATGAACAGCGTGGTCATGGAGACGGATTGTAGGGCACGGCGCGTGACCGGTCCCGGCCCATCCATCGACTGCGGTGCTGCGCGCGGGCCGAACGATGCATGGGCACGCTGCGCTCACGGCCAAGGATGGACCGTATGTTTCCCGCGTCGTTCGTCCTGAGCGCCCGACCGTCCCCCGGCCCGCTCCGGTAAAATCGCCCCTTTCCCGCCGTACTCCGAGTCTCCCCATGACCCGCCGCACCCGCTTCGCTCCCAGTCCCACCGGCTACCTGCACATCGGTGGCGCGCGCACCGCGCTGTATTGCTGGCTGGAAGCGCGACGCCACGGCGGGCAGTTCGTCCTGCGTGTCGAGGACACCGATCGCGAGCGCAGCACCCAGGCCGCGATCGACGCGATCCTGGAGGCGATGGACTGGCTGGGCCTGGGCTACGACGAAGGCCCGTTCTACCAGACCCAGCGTCTCGAGCGTTACCGCGAAGTCGCCGAGCAGATGGTTGCAGCCGGCACCGCGTACTACGCCTACGAGACCAAGGAGGAGCTCGAGGCGATGCGCGAGGCGGCGATGGCCGCCGGCGACAAGCCGCGTTACAACGGCGCCTATCGCGACCGTAACGAACCCTTCCGCGACGATCCCAACCGGGTGATCCGCTTCCGGAACCCCGTCGACGGCGTCGTCGTCTGGGAGGACAAGGTCAAGGGGCGCATCGAGTTCTCGAACGGCGAGCTCGACGACCTGGTGATCTTCCGCTCGGACGGCTATCCGACCTACAACTTCGCCGTCGTCGTCGACGACATCGACATGCGCATCAGCGACGTCGTGCGTGGAGACGACCACGTCAACAACACGCCGCGCCAGATCAACATCTACAACGCCCTGGGCGCGCCGGTGCCACATTTCGCGCACCTGCCAATGATCCTCGACGAGCAGGGTGCCAAGCTGTCCAAGCGCACCGGCGCCGCCGACGTCATGCAGTACCGCGATGCCGGCTACCTGCCGCACGCCCTGCTGAACTACCTCGTTCGCCTGGGCTGGTCCCACGGCGACCAGGAGATCTTCTCGATCGCCGAGATGACCTCGCTCTTCGACCTGAAGGACGTCAACTCGAAGGCGTCTCGACTGGATTCCGCCAAGCTCGGCTGGCTCAACCAGCAGTACCTCAAGAGCGACGATCCGGTCGAAGTTGGTAAACACCTCGAATGGCACCTGCGCAATGCCGGTTACGACCTCGCCAAGGGCCCGGCGCCGGCCGACATCGTCGTCGCATTGCGCGACCGCGTGCAGACGCTCAAGGACATGGCCGAGCGCGCCGCCGTGTGGTTCGGACCGCTGACGCAGTACGACGACGCAGCCGTCACCAAGCACCTCGGTGCCGCCGCGCGTGCGCCGCTGGCCGATGCGCGCGAGCGTCTGGCGCAGCTGGGTTCGTGGACCGCCGAGACCGTCAGCGCCGCGCTGCACGCGACCGCCGAAGCGCTGGGCATCGGCATGGGCAAGGTCGCCCAGCCGCTGCGCGTGGCGATCACCGGCACCCAGGTCAGTCCGGACATCTCGCACACGGTGTACCTGGCCGGCCAGGACGAGGCCCTGCGCCGGATCGACGCGGCCCTTGCAAAAGTGCCGGCCGGCGCCTAAATCGGTCGGGCGGACACGAGAACGCCATGGGCCACCACCACTCCTGCACCGATCCCAAGCACCACGTGCACGACGGCGACGCCTTCGTGCACGAAGTGGAGCGCGCGTGCGAGCAGCGCGGATTGCGGCTGACGCCGATCCGCGCCCATGCGTTGCGGCTGATCGCCGATGCGGGCCGGCCGGTGAAAGCCTATGAGCTGCTCGACCAGATGAAGGCCACGCACGATGCGGCCGCGCCGCCGACCGTGTATCGCGCGCTGGACTTCCTGCTCGAGCATGGCTTCATCCACAAGCTCGCCTCGATCAACGCCTACGTCGGCTGCCATCATCCGGGTGCCGCGCAACATGCGGTGCCGTTCCTGATCTGCGACCGTTGCCAGTCCGCGACCGAGCTGGAAGACGAACGCATCGTCGAACTGCTCGGCGCGCGCGCGCGCGAACTGGGCTTCACTGCGCAGGCGCAGACGCTGGAAGTCCACGGCGTCTGCGCGGCCTGCGCGCAGGCCGGCACCGCCTAGCACTTCGTCCCGGGTGCTTCGCGACCCGGGCTAATCGATTGTCTTCGTAGCTCGCGTGGGCCGAAGGCTCCGGCTTATGCCGCAGCCGGTTGCAACACGGGACGGCTTTCGCGGATCGGCAGGTTGGCGGCGGCTGCCGCCAGCGCGAGCACCATGTCGGCGTACCACATCCAGCTGTAGTCGCCGAAGCGCTCCAGCACCAGGCCACCCACCCACGCGCCGAAGAAACCACCGATCTGGTGCGAGAGCAGCGTCAGTCCGAACAGCGTGCCCAGGTAACGCGGGCCGAACAGCTTGCCCACCAGGCCCGCGGTCGGCGGCACGGTCGCCAGCCACGTCAGGCCCAGCCCCGCCGAGAACACGAAGAACGTCAGCGGCGTCGGCGGCGACACCAGGTAGATCGCGATCATCACCGCGCGGCTGGCATACATCGCCGCAAGCAGGTACTTCATCCGCACGCGCTGGCCGAGCCAGCCGGCGGCGAGGCTGCCGCCCACGTTGAACAGGCCGATCAGCGCCAGCGAGACCGCCGAGACACTGGCCGGCAGGCCGCACAGCGCGATCTCGCCCGGCAGATGCGTGACCAGGAAGGCGATGTGTACGCCGCAGGTGAAGAAGCCCAGGTGCAGCATCCAGTAGCTGCGATCGCGCACGGCGATGCGAAGTTGCTCGCGCAGGCTCGGACCGGCGTTGGCTTCGGCACGCGGCACGTTGACGGCGTCGGAATCGGAATGACGACGACGCAACGGCCAGGCCAGCGGCAGCGTCAACAGCGCCGATACCGCCAGCGTCCACATTGCCGCGGCCCAGCCGGCGGCGGCGATGACCGCCTGCACCAGCGGCGCGAACACGAACTGGCCGAACGATCCGCCGGCATTGATGACGCCCGCGGCCATCGATCGCTTCTCTGCCGGCATGTGCTGCGCGGTGGCGCCGATCAGGATCGAGAAGCTGCCAGCGCCGGCACCTGCCGCAGACAACACACCCAGCGTCAGCAGCAGGCCCCATTCGGAGGGAAGCATCGGTGCCAGCATCATTCCCGCGGCCAGCAGGATGCCGCCGGCCACCAGCACGCGACCCGGACCGCGCTGGTCCGCGATCGCGCCGAACACGGGTTGCACCGCGCCCCACACGAACTGGCCGATCGCCAGCGCGAAACTGATCTGCGCGATGCCAAGACCGGTGCTGCGTCCGATCGGCGCGACGAACAGGCCCATCGACTGGCGTACGCCCATCGTGATCATCAGCATCGCCGTAGCGGCGAGTACCAGTGGCCAGTAGCGCATGGCGGGGTGGGGTGCTGCGGGATTCATTCGTCGTCTCCATCGTCCAGTTGCTGCATGGCCCGGTCGAGATGGGCATGCAGGGTTTCAACGTGCGTCTTGCCGAGGCCGGCGTCGATGGCGTCCTGCGCCTTGCGCCACAGCGGTTGCGCCTTCGCGATGACGCGGTGGCCTTTCGCGGTGATCTGGACCAGTCGCTGGCGGGCGTCTTCGCCACTGACCATCTCGACCCATCCGGCCGCCGCCAGCGGTTTGAGGTCACGTGAAAGCGTGGTGCGATCCATGCCGAGTTCCCGTGACAGGTCGCCGATCGCCCGCGGTCGCGCCGACGCGCGGCGCAGGATCGAGTACTGGTTGATGTTGACGCCGGCCGGGGCCAGTTCGCGGTCGTAGCGTTGGCTCATCAGCCGCGACAGCTTGCGCAGGCGGAAACAGGTGCAGGTGCCTGTGTAGGGAGTGGGGGTAGTCATGATGAGTGTATATACACGTATTTTCCAAAAAAAAAAGCGCCGGTGTTTTTCCGGCGCTTCCCTGGAAGCCTGAACAGGCTGGCGTGCTCAGAAGAACATGCGCACGCCGAAGGCCACGCCACGGCCGGGCAGCGGCGCAACGTCCTTGAGGAACGAGGTGTGCGCACGCGCTTCCTCGTCGAGGAGGTTGCTGCCGTCGAGGAACACTTCCCAGCCATTGCCGCCAGCGGTGTCGGCGTGCCAGGCCACGTGCGCATCGACCAGCGTGTAGCCCGGGGTCTCTGATTCGAAATCGGCGACGTCGTCCTGGCGTGCGTAACGCACGGCGCCCAGCGAAGCCCGCCATTGGCCGAGCTCCCAGCGCACTTCACCGCCGAGGCGCGCGGGTGCGATGCGCGGCAGGTTGCCACCGAGAGGGAACGCGACGTCGTAAGCAGTACCGCCGCCGGCATTCGGCGCGATGACGGTCGCGTCGCGCGTGCCTTCGCCGCTGAGTTCGCCGCGCACGTAGTCGCCGAACACGCGAAGGTCCCAGGTACCGCTGGCGTTGTCGGCGACGTTCCAGCCGAACTCGACTTCCGCGCCGTTGAAGCGGGCATTGTCCTGGGTCCATACGCGCAGCGGATTGCCGTCGTCTTCCACGCCGGTGTCGGCGAGGTAAATGAAGTCGTCGTAGCGCACGTGATAGATCGACGCGCTCGCGTTGAACGGTCCGCCGTGCCAGTGCAGGCCGAGTTCGGCGCGGTTGGCGGTCTCGACGTCGAGGTCGGGCGAGCCGAGTTCAACGCTCGCCGTCGCCACGTGCAGGCCGTTGGAATACAACTCCTCGGCGGTCGGCGCACGCTGGGCGCGATCGAGGCCGAAGGAGAAATGCAGTGCTTCGCTGACATCCCACTTCAGCGCGGCCGAGAGGCTGGTCGTATCGAAATCGCGATCCGGCCCGATCGCGCGGGCTTCGTCGACATCCACTCCGTTGTGGTCGTAGCGGGCGCCCAGCTCGATCTTCACCGGCCCGAACGTGCGGTCGCCGATCCAGAACAACCCGGCATCGTGCGATTTGGACGGCGGAACGAAGGCTTCGTCGCCAATGGCCTCGAAATCACGCTCCCCGCCCTGCAGGCCGATGGCGCCGTTCCAGCCCAGCAGCGGCTGGTGCACCAGTTCGAGGCGGCCTTCGTTGCTGGTGTTCTCGAACACCGTGCCGACCTCGTCGCCTTCGAACTCGGTGTGCGTGTATTCGGTGCGCGCGAACTTGGCACGCAGCGACTTGAACACGCCGAGGTCGTCGATGCCGCCGCGCAGTTCGTAGCGATGCTGTTCCATTGAGATGCTGACCGGGCCCTCCTCTTCGCCGGCCCCGTCGCCGCCGCCTTCGTGGGCATGACCGGGCACGCCGTAACGCGTGTCGAACAGGCTGGCGCCGAGACCCAGGAAACCGCGCTCGCCAATCCAGCTGGCGCCGAGCGCGCCGCTGTCGGTGCGCACGAAGCTGTTTGGCAGCACGCCTTTCTCCGCCGGGTCGGGCGTCTCGCCTTCCTCGGCCATGTGTTCGGCGCTTTCGGCGAAACCAGGAATGTCGTAGTCGCCCGTCTCGCGATGCAGGCCGTCGACATGGAAGACGAAGTTGCCCGATGCCGCCGTGCCGTCCATGCGGAACATGCCGCTCTTCTCGTCGTTGACGGTGTTGCCGCGCAGTTCGGCGCGGCCCTGCAACGGCTCGTCGGTGACGGCTTCCGGGATGCGGCCGTCGACCACATTCACCGCACCGCCGATCGCGCCGCTGCCGTAGAGGAGGGTGGCGGGGCCCTTGAGTACCTCGATCTGGTCGGCGAGGAACGGCTCGATGCTGACCGCATGGTCGACGCTGACCGTCGAAACGTCGCCGGAGCCCAGGCCGTCGCTCAGCACCTGCACGCGCGCGCCGTCGAAGCCGCGCACGATCGGGCGGCCGACGCCGGGGCCGAAGTAGGACGACTGCACGCCCGGCAGCTTGTTTACCGTTTCGCCCAGCGAGTTGGCCTTGGCCTCGTCCAGTTTCTCGCCGGTCAGCACTTCGACGGGGCGGATCAGGTCCTCGGCGGTTCCCGCCAGCGGGGTGGCCTTCACCTCGACCGCGTCCAGGTCCTTGGGGTCGTGCTGGTGGCTGTCGCCCGTCTCATCGGCGTGGGCGACCGGCAGAACCATGGCCAAGGCGAGGACGAGGGGCAGGCGGGACGGGAAGCGCGTCGGCATCGGCGAAGGAGGTGTGATGGCGTGGGTGGCGTAATGTTATATTATAACGAGACCGGCTCTCCCCCCATAAGTCATGCCGATGCTGCCGTTTCGCCATCGCCGCCTATTGGACCGCCTCGGCGCCTTCGGGTCGCTGCTGTGCGCGATCCATTGCGCGCTGCTGCCGCTGCTGATCGCAGTCCTTCCGTCGCTGGGCGTGGCTGCGTGGCTGGGCAAGGATTTCGAAACCGCCTTCGTGCTCTTCGCCAGCGCGCTGGGACTGTTCAGCCTGGCCTGGGGCTATCGCCGCCATCGCGCCGTTCGCGCCTTGTCGCTGCTGATCCCCGGACTCGTGGCGCTATGGGTGGGGGTTCTGTATCAGCCGTTGCACGAGACGCTGGTGCCGCACGCCATCGTCATGACCTTCGGCGGCACGCTGGTCGGCCTGGCCCATATGGCCAACCTGCGCCTCAACCACGGCCACATACACGACGCCAGTTGCGTGCATTAGTCCTGATGCCTCGGCATCAGGACTAATCCCAAGATTTGCTGCGGCAAATCTTGGGCCCCAGCCAAAGGCTGCCAATCCCTGCCCCTTCGGGGCGCCCCCTTAACTAAGGGGGCTTTCTCCCAGATCGGTCCAGGGCGGTTCGGGGCGCATCCCGGGGCGCGGCCTCCGCGTGTTAGACTTCGCGACCCTGCGCGACTTGAGCGCGCATCCGTAACCCCGCACCCGGTGCGGTTTTTTGACAGCTTCAGGAGCACGAACAATGGGTAAGGGCGACCGCAAGACCGCCAAGGGCAAGCGCTACAACTCCAGCTATGGCAACGCCCGTAGCAAGGCTGTGACCAAGGCTGCTGGCACCGCCGCCGCGCCGGTCGCGAAGAAGGCGACCAAGACCGTGGCCAAGGCCCCGGCCAAGAAGGTCGCGGTGAAGAAGACCGCCGGCAAGGAATAAGCGCCCAGCGCTGTCCTGTGAAAAAGCCCCGCTGATGCGGGGCTTTTTCTTTGCTCAGGGCACAACGCCGTAGCGCGCTGTGCCGTCATCCCGCTGGCGTTCGCCAGAACCCCGAACGCTCATGACTCGACTGGCCCAGGTGGCTCGTCGCCAGGTCAGTGTTTCGCGGCCGCCTCGACCGTGCTCCACACCCGCAGCAGGTTGCCGCCGAGGATCTTGCGGATGTCCGCATCGCTGTAACCGCGCGCCTGCAAGCCGGCGACGAGGTTGGGATAGTCGGCCACCGAGCGCAGTTCCACCGGCAGGTTGCCGCTGACGCCGTCGAAATCGGAGCCGATGCCGACGTGGTCGATGCCGATCAGCTTCACCGCGTAGTCGATCTGGTCCAGCACGAGATCGATGTGGATCACCGGGACCGGATGCGCGTCCTTCCATTCCTTTTCGAAGTCGTCCTTCGAGCGCTCCGGCTTGCCGGCAGCCGCTGCAGCCGCATTGGCCTTATCGAAATCGACTTCAGCGGCGAAGTAGGCCTGCAGGTCGGCGGCGGCCTTCGGGCTGATGAAGCCGGTGCCGAACACCAGCTGCACCACGCCGCCCTCGGCGGCCACGGCGCGGGCGAGTTCGTCGCTGATGTTGCGCTCGAAACCCGGCGTGAAGTGGCGCATGCCCGAGTGGCTGGCGATCACCGGCACGTCAGTCACGCGCAGCACGTCGCGCACCGCGTCGTCGGACAGATGCGAGACGTCGACCATGATGCCGACGCGGTTCATCTCCGCCACGACTTTCTCGCCGAACGGGCTCAGGCCGCCCCATTGCTTCTTCGGCGCATAGGACGAATCGCTGATGCGGTTGTTGGCACTATGGGCCAGCGTGATGTAGCGGACGCCACGCGCATGGAACGCCGCGATCTTCGACAGGTCCTCGCCAATCGGCGCGCCGTTCTCCATGCCGAACACGAGCGTCACGCGGCCGTTCGCGCGGAGCGAGTCCAGGTCACGCGGCGAGCGCAGCAGCGCGAACTTGTCGGGATGACGGCCGGCCATCGCCTCGACCGCGTCGATCTGGGTGTTGGCGATCTGCCAAGCCTTGCCCTCGGCGTCGGCTTCCGGCGAGGTGTAGATCGACATGAAGGCCACATCGAGTCCGCCCTGTCGCGCGCGCGGGTAGTCGAACTCCTTGCCGGGAGCCGCCAGTCCGAGGTCGTCCCAGTGCGACAACAACTCGCTCGGCGCATCGATATGCGTGTCGACGATGACGGCGTCCTGCGCCAGTTCCCGTGCCCGCGATTGATCGGGCATGGATGCAGCCGCGAACGCGGGCGAGGCAGCGACCAGCAAGGTCAGGCCGGTGACGATCGAAAGGCGCATTCGTTTCCCCTGTGAATGTCGAAGCGTGGTTTGAACCAGATCATGCCACCTGGCGGCCGGATGCGAAGACCCGGTGCGCCAGATGGCCGCCGAGCCAGTAGCAGAGTTCGGACGGGTGGCGGACCGCCCAGTGCACGAAATCGGCGCGGGCCCCCACCCGCAGCACGCCACGGTCGCCCAGCCCCAATGCTCGCGCCGCATGCACGGTGGCGCCACGCAGCGCCTCTTCGGGCGTCAGCTTGAAGTGGGTGCTCGCCAGCTGCATCGCCTGACGCATCGACAGCAGCGGCGACGTACCGGGATTGCAGTCGGTGGCCACCGCCATGGCGACGCCGTGTTCACGGAACGCCTCCAGCGGCGGCAGCTTGGTCTCGCGCAGCACATGGAAGGCGCCGGGCAGCAGCACGGCGACGGTGCCGCGTTCGGCCATCGCACGCACGCTGTCGAGGCTGGTGTGCTCGACGTGGTCGGCGGACAGGCCATCGAACGCGGCCGCCAGCGCGCCGCCGCCAAGGTCGCTGAGTTGGTCGGCATGCAGCTTGACGGGCAGTCCAAGGGCGCGTGCCGCCTCGAACATGCGCCGGGTCTGCTCCGGCGAGAAGCCGATGCCCTCGCAGAACGCGTCGACGGCGTCGACCAGCCCCTCGGCATGCAGTCGCGGTAGCCAATCGATGGCCGCGTCGATGTAGCCGTCGGCGTTGCCAGCGAACTCCGGCGGCAGCGCGTGCGCGGCGAGGTAGGTGGTACGCACCGTGACGCCGAGCTGCTCGCCCAGGCGGCGCGCGACGCGCAGCATCTTGCGCTCGTTGTCGAAGTCCAGGCCATAGCCGGACTTGATCTCCAGCGTGGTGACGCCGCTGGCGACCAGGGCCTGGGCACGCGGCAGCGACTGCCGGATCAGCTCGTCATCGCTGGCCTCGCGGGTGGCGCGGACCGTCGAGGCGATGCCGCCGCCGGCGCGGGCAATCTCCTCATAGGTGGCGCCCTGCAGGCGCAGCTCGAACTCGCGGGCGCGATCGCCGGCGAAGACCAGATGGGTGTGGCAGTCGACCAGGCCGGGGGTGATCCAGCCATCCGTCTCGATCACCTCCCGGGCCAGCCGCTCCGGCGGGCCGGGCAGGCCGGCGCGGGGACCGGCGTATTCGATGCGGCCATCGCGCCAGCCCAGTGCCCCATCCTCGATGGCGCCATAGCCCTGCGCGGCGTCGAGCGTCGCCAGGTGGGCGCCGACGATCAGTCCATCCCACTGCGGTTCGGTCATGCTCATGCCGTCATTGTAGGCGGCGTCCGTCATCGCCAGCATGCTTCCGACCCGGCACAATGCCGCGCATGCAGACGATCCCCAACGCCCGGCTGTGGCGCCCGCATGGCTGGCACGACGGCCTGAAGCTCAACTTCGACAGCCACGGCCGGATTACGCGCCCGCTGGCCGGTGGCACGACCAGCCAGCGCGTAGTGCCGGGCATTGCCAACCTGCACTCGCATGCGTTCCAGCGGGCGATGGCGGGCATGGCCGAGCAACAGACGAATCCTGCCGATTCGTTCTGGACCTGGCGCGAGACGATGTACCGCTTCGCCGAGCGCTTCACGCCGGAAAGCCTGCACGCCGTCGCCGCGCAGCTCTACAGCGAAATGCTGGAGGCCGGCTACACCACTGTCTGCGAGTTCCACTACCTGCATCACCGGCCCGACGGCAAGCCCTACGCCGACCCGGCGGCGATGTCGCGCGCGCTGATCGAGGCGGCGCAGGAAACCGGCATCCGCCTGACGCTGTTGCCGGTGCTGTACATGACCGGTGGCTTCGACGGCCGCGCATTGGCCGATCGCCAGCGCCGCTTCGGCCATGATGTCGATAGTTACCTGAAGCTGCTGGAGATCCTGCGCACGGAGCAGTGCGACATGGTGCAGATCGGTTGCGCGCTGCACAGCCTGCGCGCCGTGCCGGAAGGCGCGATGCGCGTGGTGCTCGACGCGCTGCCTGCGGACAGCCGCATCCACATCCACATCGCCGAGCAGACCGCCGAAGTCGACGACTGCCTGGCCGTGCGCAAGGCGCGGCCGGTGCAATGGCTGCTCGACAACGCGCCGGTCGACAATCGCTGGACGCTCGTGCACGCAACGCATCTGGACGATGCCGAAGTGCAGGGCGTCGCCCGCAGCGGTGCCACGGTGGCGATCTGCACGACCACCGAGGCGAACCTCGGCGATGGCCTGTTCCCGCTGCGCGCTTACCTCGATGCCGGCGGGCGCTGGGGCGTCGGTTCGGACTCGCACATCTCGGTGTCGCCGATCGAGGAGTTGCGCTGGCTCGAATACGGCCAGCGGCTGGTCACGCGCCGCCGCAACATCGCGGTGACGCCGGAGATGCCGAGCGTCGGTGCGAACCTGCTGCATGGCGTCGTCACCAGCGCTGCCGCATCGACGGGCCATCCGATCGGCACGCTGGCAGAAGGCGAGTTTGCCGATGCGCTGGTGCTGGACACGGGCGCGACACAGTTCGCCGGCGCCAACGACGACGATGCACTCGACCGTTGGATCTTCAACGGCAACCGCAACCTCGTTCGCGAAACCTGGGTCGGCGGGCGCTGCGTGGTGCAGGGCGGCCGCCATTTTCATAGCGACGCGATCGCCGACCACTGCCGCGCCGAAATCCGTCAGATGCTGGAAGCCTAGGGCCTGTTTCTAACCGGCGCTGCCGAACAGATCGTCGCCGGTCGGCAGCGCGCCTTCCAGCGTCAGCAGGAAACGCTTGGTCGGCAGTCCGCCGCCGAAGCCGGTGAGATTGCCATTGCTGCCGATCACGCGGTGGCAGGGCAGCACGATCGGCAGCGGATTGCGCCCATTGGCGGCACCGACCGCGCGCATCGCGGATGGACGCCCGACGCGGGTTGCGAGTTCCGCATAGCTGATCGTCTCTCCGTACGGGATCGATGCGAGCGTGCGCCACACCTCGCACTGGAACGCCGTTCCCTGCGGCGCCAGTGGCAAGTCGAAGTCCCGTCGCTTCCCGGCGAAGTATTCGTCCAGTTGCGCCTGCACCGCGCGCAACAGGTCGTGGTCGCCTTCGCGCCAATCCTTGCCCGGTGGAATCGGATGGCGCGGCTCGTGGAACTCGATCAAACGCAGGCCGTCGTCGGCCGCCGCGAGCAGAAGCGGCCCGACCGGACTGTCGATGCGGGTGTAGACGGTCATGGTTGCGGACGTTCCACCCGCGGTGAAACGCGTGCCTTGCGTGTCGCTGGCGTCGCGCGCGGCAATGCCGCGTCGGTCGGTGAAGGTGCAGTCATCGAATCGCGCCACAACTGGATCACCGCGTAGCCGCGCCACGGCCGCCACGCGTCGGCGCGGGCCAGCAGCGCCTTCGCGGTCAGGCGCGACCCGTCGTTCGGGACCGCGCGCTGCAGCACGAGGTCCTCGGCCGGGAACGCGTCGGGATGGCCGAGCGCGCGCAACGCGATGTAATGCGCCGTCCACGGCCCGATGCCGGGCAACGCGACCCAGCGCTCGACGAAATCCTCCAGCGTGCGCTCGGTGCGGAAATCCACGCGACCTTCCAGCATGGCGCGCGCCACCGCGCGCACCGTGTCGGCGCGAGCACGGGTCAGGCCGATCGTGGCGAGGTCGGCGTCGGCCAGTGCTTCAGGCGTCGGGAACAGATGTTCGAGTCCGGGCGCGGGCAGTTCGGACAGCAACTGCGGCGGCAACGGCGCACCGAAGCGCTGCGCGAGGCGGGCGGCGAGCGTGCGCGCCGCCGCCACGCTGACCTGCTGGCCGAGGATGGCGCGAACGGCGATCTCGAAACCGTCCCAGCCGCTGGGAAGCCGCAGACCAGGACGTTTGGCCAGCAGCGGTTGCAGTCGCGCATCCACGGATAGCGCATCGGCGATGGCGTCTGGGTCTGCATCGAGGTCGAACATCCGGCGCAGGCGCTGGACGACCTCCAGCAGCCGCGTGGGTGCAGGCCCATGCAGTTCCAGTTTCAACGCATGCTCGCCCTGCGGCCAGGCGCTGACTCGCAGCCAGCCGGGTTGCGAGGCCGGTCCGATCACGCGCGTGTAGCTGTCGGCATCGACGTGCTCGACGCCGGGCAACGCACGGCCGCGCAGGAAGTCCAGCATCGCCGCTAAGTCGTAGGGAGGCCGGTAGCCGAGGCGCAGCACCAGCGTGTTCTCGCTGCCGGCCAGCTTCGCGGCCGACGGCTGGCGGCGCAGGTCGCGAGGCGCCATGCGATAGGCATCGCGGAACGCGGCATTGAATCGGCGCAGGCTGCCGAATCCGGCGGCGAGCGCCACCTCGGTGATCGGCAGCGGCGTCTCGGTCAGCAGTTGCTTGGCGAACAGCAACCGCCGTGTGCCGTGCACGCCGATCGGGGCAACGCCGATGCGTTCGACGAACAGGCGCCGCAGTTGCCTTTCACCGACGCCGACGCGTTCGGCCAGTGCCGCCAGCGGTTGTTCCGCCAACGCGCCTTCGTCGATCAGCTTGAGTGCGCGCGCAACGGTGGCGTCGCCGCGCCGCCAGCTGCCGTCGTCGGGGGCCAGCTCGGGGCGGCAGCGCAGGCAGGGGCGATAACCGGCGGCCTCGGCCGCGGCAGCATGGCGGAAATATTCGACGCGTTTGGCCGACGGCGCGGGACACACCGGTCGGCAATAGATGCGGGTGCTCAGCACGGCCGTGAAGAACAGGCCGTCGAAGCGCGGGTCGCGGCTCTTGCGCGCCTGCTCGCACACCTGCCAGTCGGGGAGGTTCGCGGCCTGCGGCGGGGGCGGTTGCGTCATCGAAGTAGGCATATGCACGCAGGCTAGCACCGGCCATTCGCACGGACTCGCCGGATTCGGACATCGATGTGGCGAGCCCGACGAGGCGCTGAATGGGCCTGTTATCGGGCCGGAGCCGCCTCACGCAGCGCCGGCAGCAGCGGCGCGAGTTCGCCATCGTTCGCCGCCGGGACCACGCCCAGCAGTTGCGCCAGCAGCGGATAGACATCGACGTTGTCGAACGCAGGCAACTGCACGCCGGGACGGAACGACGGTCCTCGCGCGATGAACAGCGCCCGCATCGATGGCAGCGAAGGATCGAACCCGTGCGATCCGCGCGTCGCGCGTGGCGAGCGGCGCTCGACGTCGGCGCGGGGCAGGGCGTCCCAGCCTTCATGCATCTGGCAGACGATCGGCGGGATGCGCGGATTCGTTCCGTACTTCCAGCGCGCCGGCAGCGCTTCCTTGCGCCAGCAGTCGTACTGCGCGTGCCGGCCGAGCAGGCGTCGGGCCGCGACGGCTTCGCGGCCGGGTTTCGGCGCGACGCCGATGGATTGGCCGATCGACACCACGGTCGCATCCTCGACCGGCACCATGTCCTCCACCGCGATCGCGCGGCCCGGACCGACCGCGGCCATGCCATGGTCGGAAACGATCAACAGGTCGGTGCGATCGAGCGTGCCGCGTTCCGCGAGCCGGTCGCGCAGGTGGCCGATCACCGAGTCGATCTCGGCCAGCGTCCTGCGCACCTGCGGCGAATCCGGGCCGTGGTCGTGCCCGGCCTTGTCGAGCTGCTCGAAATAGACGGTCACCAGGCGCGGCCGCGCTTCGGGCGGAGCGTCGAGCCATCCAAGCACCTCGTCGATGCGCTGCATCGCGGATACCGATTCGTCGTAGCCCTTCCAGCGCGTCGGGCGGATGCCGCCGATCGCCGCGGCACTGCCTGGCCAGGCCCAGCTTGCGCTGCGCACGCCCTGTTTCTCGGCCGTCACCCAGATCGGTTCGCCGCCCCACCAGCGGCCGTCGGCAACGGCATTGCGGTCGGCTGCGCGAAACCCGCCGAGCGCGGGATCCGCCATCGTGTTGTGGACGATGCCGTGATGGTCCGGACGCAGCCCGGTCACCAGCGTGTAGTGATTGGGGAAGGTGAGCGCCGGATACGAAGGTGTCATCCATTGCGCGCGTACGCCTTCGTCGGCAAGGCGGCTCAGGTTCGGTGTGATGCCCAGGTCCAGGTAATCGGCGCGGAAGGCGTCGATCGAGATCAGCAGCACGGTGTCCGCCTGCGCGGGATGCGCAGGTGCTGATACGCCAGACGCGGGACGTGTGGCGGAACGCGCGCCGGAAAGGGAGCACGCGGCGAGCAGGCCCAGGCAGACGGCAGCGGCCGCTGCCTTCAAGGAGGTCGATGGCATCGGGCGATCTTAGTGCCTGTCGGCGTAGGGAATAAGACACGATGACTTTAGTGGGTGGTGCCGGTGCGTCGCCTTGCCGATAGTGGCGCCCATCATTGTGGGAGTCGTGCCATGTCGCGTCGCGCCGTTGTCGGGAAGGGGTTGCAGGCGGGCCTGCTGTTCGCCGCGGCGTCGGCCGCCTTCGCGCAGCCACCCGTTCGCGCGCCTGCACAGGTGGCTTCGCTGACGGCGGCCGAGTGCGAGGTATGGGCTCGCGAGTTGAGCTTCGCTCAGTCGGTAGCCGACCACGACGCCGTTGCATTCGCTTCGCACATCGCCCCGGAAGCGGCGTTCGGCGCCAGCCTGGCCGAGCCGCTGCGAGGCCGCGACGAGATCGCCAGGAGCTGGGCGCCGCTCGTGGAAGGCAAGCGCGTGAAGCTGGTGTGGTATCCGACCCGAACCACGATTGCCGGCGACTCCGATGTCGCCTGGTCGAGTGGCCCGGCGTTGTTCGAAAACCCCGATCCGCAGGCGTCCCAGCGTTACCGTCTGGGTGCGTTCCATTCGGTCTGGCGTCGTGGCGACGATGGCGTCTGGCGCGTGATGTTCGACGACGGCGTGGAACCCAGGCCGGCCACCGAGGAGCAGGTTGCCGCGTTCCATGCCGGCCGCAAGACCCGTTGCCCGCGAGGCTGACAACGTTCTAAACCGTGGCGGGATGGCAGATGCCGGCCCGACTGTATCGGCGTATGGTGGCAATGCGGCATGCCCGCCGCGTGTCCGGGAGTCGATGCCATGACGTCCATGAAGTTCCGCCGCCGGGCCCTGACCGCTTTCTGCGTCGCAGGCATGCTGACCGCCGGCGTTGCAATGGCGCAAACAGCGCCCCCCGTTGCGCAGACCGATGCCCCTCCCGCCGATGCGGCACAGGTCGAAGCGGCACAGGCGCCGGCGAATGCCGCCGATCAGACGGCCGCCCAGGGGCAGGCCACCGGGCAGGCCGGCGTCGCGCAGACCGACGGGGCCAAGAAGGAGCCGTTCCATCGTCGCTGCCTGCAGTACACCGGCTCGCGCATCAAGGCCTACGACTCGACGACGGGCAAGCGCCCGTGCATCGCGGGTCCGGGCAGTTCCTACAGCAAGGACGACATCGACAGCACTGGCCAGGTCGACCTGGGTCGCGCGCTGAAGCAGATCGATCCTGCGATCAAGAGCAACTGACCGCACCACAGCGTAGTGGCGCAGGGCAAAGCATGAGCGCGATCGGCACGGTGGCATGGCGCACCTTGATGGGTGCGTGTGCGGCGGGGCTGGCATTGCTGCCGGCCTTCGCGCAGCAGCCGCAGATCGACGTCAACGCGCAACCGGTGATCATCGAGCCGTTGCCGCCGCCGGGTTCGCCGGTGCGTAGCCAAGGTTCGGCGAAGAAGCGGTCCGACGCGGCCGAGGTCGGGCGCGATCTCGATGCGGCCAGCCGGCGTGTGCAGTCGGACAACCTGCGCAACGAGATCAGGCGCGGAGACGATGCGATGGAGCGCGACCGCGTAAGCACCGACCGGCAGCGTGCAGCCAGTGCCGATCCGCAGGAATCCGCGCGGCTGCGCCGGGAATACGACCAGCGTCTCGCCGAACACGAGCGTTGGCGCACCGACAAGGAGCGCCAGCGCCAGGACCTGGAGTCGATGGGTCCGAAGGAAGCGAAAGACGTCAAGGAAGAAAAGGACACTTACACGCCGGTCCCCTGATGCAGTTCATTCCTGCGACAACAGCCCACGCAGCAGGCGCTGTAGAGATGCTTCGTAATAGGCGCGGAATTCGGTCTCGTCGAAGTTGAAGCGTCCCGCGCGGAACAGCACGATCAGTCCGTGCGTGTGCGCCCACAGCGTCATGGTCACGTCCCACACATCGTCCTGGCGCAGCACGCCGGCACGCATCGCGTCGTCCACCGCGTCCGCCACGACGTTGAGCGTGGGTGATCGACGCGCGCGGAAGTCCTCGGGGAAGCGCCGCGCATCTTCACGCGCCATCGAAAAGGCCTGGTCGAACAAATGGGGATGGGCGAGGGCATAGTCGAGGTAGATGCGTTGTACGGCGACCAGCCTCTCGAGCACGTCGCCGCCACGGCCCCTCGCGTCCCAGTGCCGGACGATCGCATCGAAGCTGTCGTCGCCGATGCGCTTGAGCAGCGCATCGCGATTGGGGAAGTGGCGGTAGATCGCCATCGGGCTGAGTCCGACGGCCGCGGCGACGCGGCGCATGCTGACGCCGGTGGCGCCCTCGCGTTCGAACAGCGTGCGGGCGGCACGCAGGATGCGGTCGGCGGTGGTGGCGGCGCGTGGCATGTGTACAGCGTAAACAAAGACGGCATTCACGCAAGAAAATCCGCAACCGAAGGCCCGTGCCACCCCGGAAGCGGATTCCGCGGGGACGGCGCGGCGCGATAATTCCCGGGCCATGTGTCCCCATGCCGATGCGCCCGCGCGTCGCGCCCTGCCGGAGCTCTCCCGATGTCCACCCGCAAAGATCCGTCCCGCGTCATCCGCGCCCCGCGCGGTCCCGAGAAGTCCTGCAAGTCGTGGCTCAGCGAAGCCGCGTACCGGATGATCCAGAACAACCTGGACGCCGAAGTCGCCGAGAGCCCGACCGACCTCGTGGTCTACGGCGGCATCGGCCGCGCCGCGCGCGACTGGGAAAGCTATGACGCGATCCTCAAGTCGCTGCGCGAACTGGAGGACAATGAGACGCTGCTGGTGCAGTCGGGCAAGCCGGTCGGCGTCTTCCCGACGCACCCGGACGCGCCGCGCGTGCTGCTGGCCAACTCCAACCTGGTGCCGCACTGGGCGACGTGGGAGCACTTCAACGAGCTCGATCGCAAGGGCCTGATGATGTACGGCCAGATGACCGCGGGCAGCTGGATCTACATCGGCAGCCAGGGCATCGTGCAGGGCACCTACGAGACCTTCGTCGAAATGGGCCGCCAGCACTACGGCGGCGACCTGAAGGGCAAGTGGATCCTCACCGCGGGCCTCGGTGGCATGGGCGGCGCGCAGCCGCTGGCGGCGTCGCTGGCCGGCGCGTGCAGCCTCAACATCGAATGCCAGCAGTCGCGCATCGACATGCGCCTGCGCACCCGCTACGTCGACGAACAGGCCAGGGATCTCGACGACGCGCTGGCCCGCATCGAGAAATACACCGAAGCCGGCGAAGCCAAGTCGATCGCGCTGCTCGGCAATGCCGCAGAGATCCTGCCCGAGCTGGTTCGCCGCGGCGTGCGTCCGGATGCGGTGACCGACCAGACCAGCGCACACGATCCGGTGCACGGCTACCTGCCGATCGGCTGGACGGTCGAGCAGTGGCAGCGCATGCAGAGCGAGGATCCCGGCCGCGTGCGCGATGCCGCCAAGAAGTCGATGCGCGTGCATGTCGAGGCGATGCTCGCGTTCGAGGACATGGGCATTCCGGTGTTCGACTACGGCAACAACATCCGCCAGATGGCCAAGGACGAAGGCTGCGTCAACGCGTTCGACTTCCCGGGCTTCGTGCCGGCCTACGTGCGCCCGCTGTTCTGCCGCGGCGTCGGCCCGTTCCGCTGGGTCGCGCTCAGCGGCGATCCGGAGGACATCTACAAGACCGACGCCAAGGTGAAGGAGCTCATCCCCGATGACGAGCACCTGCACCGCTGGCTCGACATGGCCAAGGAGCGCATCAGCTTCCAGGGCCTGCCGGCGCGCATCTGCTGGGTTGGCCTGGGCCTGCGCCATAAGCTCGGCCTGGCGTTCAACGAGATGGTGCGCAACGGCGAACTGAAGGCGCCTGTGGTGATTGGCCGCGACCACCTCGACAGCGGCTCGGTGGCCTCGCCCAACCGCGAGACCGAGGCGATGAAGGACGGTTCGGACGCCGTGTCCGACTGGCCGCTGCTCAACGCCATGCTCAACGTTGCCGGTGGCGCGACCTGGGTCTCGCTGCACCACGGCGGTGGCGTTGGCATGGGCTACTCGCAGCACTCCGGCGTCGTCATCGTCTGCGACGGCAGCGAGGAAGCCGACAAGCGCATCGCCCGCGTGCTGTGGAACGACCCGGGCACCGGCGTCATGCGCCATGCCGACGCAGGTTACGACATCGCCAAGCAGTGCGCGAAAGAACAGGGCTTGAAGCTGCCCATGCTCTGACGGCACATTGCGTCCTTGGGGAAGGACACGCCGCTGCGTTCGCGCAGCGGCAAGCGACCAGGGGAGATGGCGAAGGACAGCAGCGTGCGGCAGCCGGATGGAACGCAGGCCCGGCAGCGGGTAGTGACAAGGTGGTGGCTGTGCGCGGCGCTCGGGCTGGCGCTGGCGCCGTTGACCGCGTCATCGGTGCCATCGCCGGAACCGGCGAGCCTGGATCGTGCGATCGAACTGCTCGACGGCTATGCCGGCGAAAGCGCCATGCTGGAACAGGCGAAGCGCGAGCTCGACGCGGTGCTCAAGGCCAATCCGGATTCGGCGAAGGCGTACCGCGAGTACGCGCGCTACTTCATCCTGAGTGGCGACAGTGCAAACGGGCTCGGTCCGATGCAACTGGCGGAGAAATCCATCGACCAGGCCATCCAGCTGTCGCCGGATTTCGCCGAGGCTTATGTGCTTCGCGGCCACCTCTACACGCTGATGGGCCGGCTGTCAGATGCCGAAGCGGCGTTGTCCAAGGCCGATGCGCTGGGCACGGCCGATCCGTGGCTGCCGCTCAACTGGGGCGACCTGCGCATGGAACAGGGGCGTTACGAGGAAGCGCGCGCGTACTGCAGCAAGGTCGTTGCGCAACCGCCCGCCAGGCTCAAGGCGCGGCTGGCGGCCGACGATTGCATGATCGACTACCACCGCGCTACGGGTCATAGCGAGCTCATCGAGCCCGTGTACCAGCGCGAGCTTTCCTATGCGCCGAAGTACGCCTGGGTGCATGGCAACTACGCAGCGCACCTGCTATGCACCAAGGACGACTTCATGGCAGCGGAGGCGCGAAGCCGCGAAGCGCTGGCGCTGATGGAATACGGCGCGGCACGCACGATCCTCACTGGTGCGCTCTATCGGAAATGGGCCGCCAGCCTGGACCGCAAGGCAATGGACGAGGCGAAGCAGGCCTTCGACGAAGCGTGGTCGATTTCGCAGACGCATCCGGTGGCCGTCATGTCCACGGCCTGCAAGGGCGGGCCCAGCGTGCTGGCGGTGATGCGTGCGTCGTACGAGACCGGAAGGATGCCCACGCAGACGCCGGCTGACGCCATCCGCCGCGCTGCCGAGAAGGCACCCAACGGCGCGATCGGCATGTTCGAGATCCAAGTGGTGGCGTCGGGCCGCGATGCCACGAACATCTACCTGAACTCCGAAGCCGACTACCGCGATCCGCGCAATCTCACCGTCCGCTTCGGACCTGCCGCGACCAAGGCGTTCACGAAACAGTTCGGCCAGGCTCCGGACGTCGCCCTGAAGGGCAAGCGCATCGCCGTTGCCGGATACGCGCGACAGCAACGCATCGATTTCACCGTCGGCGGCAAGCCGACCGGCAAGTACTACTACCAGACGCATCTTGAAGTCACCGACCCGAAGCAGATCTACTTGGTGCAGGAGGCCGCGGAATCGATGGCGTATCGGGAGTCCGTGATGCCTGCCGCAGTCGGCGGCTGATCATCGGCGTCACGATGGCAATCCACTTCCTTGGGGGGAGCGAATAAGAAAGGAATTCCTGATCGTGGCGGGCGTCGCCTGCCTGACGGCCGCGCAGATGTCGATGCCATCGAATGCGCAGCAAGCAAGCGCCGATGCGGCCCAGGAATGCCCTGCGCGATGGCTTCAGCCGCCTAAGTACCCCATGGCAATGGCAAAGGCGGGCAAAGGCGGACACGGGGTCGTCAGCGTTGCGTTCGATGCCTGTGGGCGTGTCGTGGACGCCAGGATGGCAAAGACCACCGGTCGGTCTGCACTGGACGAGGCATCGCTCGCCGCGGCCAAGACGTGGACGCTCGGGAAGCCGGAGCCGGACTGGAAGCTGGTCGAAGGGCGCTTCGAGGCGCCGGTCGACTTCCTGCCGCCGACGGAGGTCAAGATGCATACGCCGAAACAGCTGGGCTGGCCCGACTCGCACCGTCGACCGCGCTACCGGTTGGAGCCGTCCGAGCAGTCGTTCGCCGAGTCCCAGTCGCTGATATCCAAGGGGTTCCTGGCGGGGCGCATCGGCGCACCGGTGTACAAGGAGGGTGTGTTCGTCGCGACGGGGAGCGCCGCCGAACCGGAGTTCTGGTACCAGAGCGGCGGCCTGGCGGCACGTTACCGGCCTGTCATGGAGAATGGCGAGCCGGTGGTCAAGGTCATGGTGGTATGCGCGGCTCCTAATATCTGCTCACAACTGCAGCCCGAGTTGCTCAAAGGGCTGCCGTTCGCCAAGGCGAAAAACTGAGCCGTAGTCCGACCGGGGGATGATCGGAGCGTGTAGCCGCCCGTTCAGGGCGGCTGCTAGGCTTGGCCCATCTTCCAAGCCGGGAGCACCACCATGGGCGGTATGGTCATGACCACCGAGATCCGGATGCTGGCCTGGGTGATCGCCCTGGGCATCGTGCAACTTCTGCTGGCGGCGACGCTGTCGACGCAGCAGCGCGGCCTGACGTGGAATGTGAGTGCGCGCGACAGAGTGCCGACACCACTCACCGGCGTTGCCGCGCGCATGGACCGCGCCTTCGGCAATCTGATGGAGACGTTCCCGTTCTTCGCCGCGGCGGTGCTCGCGGTGGTGCTGACCGGCCGCAACGACGGCACCAGCGCGCTGGGAGCACAGTTGTTCTTCTGGGGACGACTGATCTACGTGCCGCTGTACGCGTTCGGCATTCCGTACCTGCGCACCGCGGTCTGGACGGTGTCGCTGATCGGCCTGCTGATGGTGCTGCTCGCGCTGTTCTGACGTACACGTCCGGCAGGCGCTGTCGTGAATCCGAAATGGATCGGGCGCACCATCGTCATACGTGCCCGAACGGGCAGCCGAAACAGGGAGCAGGCATGATCGGAAAAGCGGCCGCTGGCCTCGCCTTGGCGCTGCTGTCGATGGCCGCGCTCGCGCAGGAGCCTTATGTCGACATCGAGCAGCGCCTGACGGCCGAGCAACTGCGCGAAGTCGGCCTCACGCCCGATCAGCTGCAACGCCTCAACCGTATGCTGCGCGAGGCCGAGGGAGCGCGCGGCAAGGTCGAGCCTGCTCGCGATGAGAACGAAACCGTCGCCGCATCGTCCGGAGGCTTGAGTTCCGCGCCCATCCGCAGCCGGCTGAAGGGCCCGGTAAGCGGATGGGAGCCCGGGACCGTGTTCGAGCTGGAGAACGGCCAGCAATGGAAGGTGCTCAAGGGCAACATGCAGCTGCGCCAGCCACTGGAGTCGCCCGAGGTCGTGGTCGTACCGGGCGTCGCGGGCCGCTGGTTCCTGCAGGTGGACGAAGACATGCCGAAGGCGCGCGTCTACCGCATCGATTGAGTTCCCGACAGCGCGACGCGCCGCGCCGCGACCGCAGGGGCAATGCATGCCGTCATGCGATCCCGACGTGATCGGCCATAAGGTGCTGCTTTCGCCATTGACCGGGGTCTTCCCATGAAACACGCCCGTTACACGCATCGCGGCCCGGTCCCGCAGGACGTCATCGAAGCCGTCGAGTTCACCCTGCCGCCGCCCGCGGAAGGGCAGGTGCTGGTCGAGGTGACGGCCGCACCGATCAATCCTTCCGACGTCCTCACGCTGACCGGTCAGTACGGTTCACTGCCACCGCTGCCCGCGGTCGGTGGCAACGAAGGCGTCGGACGCGTCGCCGAACTGGGGCCTGGCGTCGCCGGCCTGAAGCCCGGCCAATGCGTGCTGTTGCCGGTGGGCAGCGGCACTTGGACGACGCACATGCTGGCCGATGCAAAAGCGCTGGTGCCGTTGCCCGACGGCGCCGACCACTTGCAACTGAGCATGCTGACGGTCAATCCGCCGACGGCGCGATTGCTGTTGAGCGACTTCGCGGACCTGCAGCCGGGCGACTGGGTCGTGCAGAACGCTGCCAACTCCGCCGTCGGCGGCTACGTCGTGCAGCTGGCGAAAGCGCGCGGACTGCGCACCGTCAATGTCGTGCGCCGCGACGATGCGCGAGCGGCCGTGGCGGAGGCGGGCGGCGATGTGGTGCTGGTCGATGGCGACGACCTGGTGGCACGCGTGCGCGAAGCCACCGGCGGCGCCACCATCGCGCTGGCCATCGACGCCGTGGGAGGGATGGCCACCGAACGCCTGGCGCAGTCGCTGGCGCCCGGCGGCACCGTGGTCAATTACGGCGCGATGGGCGGCGAAGCCTGTCTGGTTTCCCCGGCCTCGCTGATCTTCCGCGACATCCGTCTACGCGGTTTCTGGCTGTCGCGCTGGTACAAGAGTGCCGACCCGAAGATGCGCGCCGACTTGTTCCGTGAGCTGTCCGGCATGATCGCTTCCGGCCGGCTTCGTGCGCAGATCCAGGCCACCTATGGAATCGACGCCATCCGGGAGGCCGTTGCGGAAGCGGCGTCCGGCAAGCGATCGGGCAAGATCGTAATTACGCCAAACGCATGACGTCGCTTCGCCACCTGCAAAGAACGACGGGGCGGAGTGACCCGCCCCGCGTGCGACATCGTTGGCGAGGATTACGTCAGGGAGCCCAGCCGGTCTTGCCGCCGGTGGCGGTTTCGTAATTGCCGCCGATGTACTGGTTGGCCAGGTTGGCCACGCGCTCGAGCATCGCGTAATCGGCGCCGCCTCCGGTCCAGGCTGCCGCCATGCCACGGGCATGCTGGTAGAACTCGGGCTGCGCCAGTACCTGGCCACTGGCCTTGTCGACGATGCGCAGCGTCAGCAGTACCTGCGAGCTGCCAGCGAACGCGCCGCCCCAGATGCGGCCCGCGCCGGTGACGAAGCGGATCTTCTCGATCTTCGGTTCGATGCGCAGCGTCCGCACCGGATCATGCTTCGCCGTCTGCAAGTTGCGGTCGTTCGCCCATACGCCCAAGCCGCTCAGGAGATGCCCCTGCAGGATGCCCTTGGCACGCTGGTTGGCTTCGTGGCTCGCGTATTCGGGCGACACTTCCAGCGGTGCCAGTTCGAACCGGTCGAAAGCGTTGAACGTCTCACTCGGTGCCTGGTTGGTTTCGCTCGAGGCGCGGATCTCATCCTTCGCCATCGCAATGGGTGAAGCCAGCAGCAACAACAGGCCGGCCGTGGCCAGCATGGAACGGATCGACATGAACTCCCCCTGGTTGATTGAACCCGCGTCCCGATGCGGGCGCCGGTGAACATAGCAACGGAACTCACTGCGAGTAAACGCGGCGCATGCCACAACGACATGCACGCCGATGCCAATCGCGATCGGTTGAAGTAGCGCGGCATCAAAGAGAACGGTGGGCGGAATGCGAACCCCGCCAGGCTTAACACTCCGTTCTTGGGCTGGCGATGTGGACGCAGCACGTCAGCCAGCGCTGCCGCCTGCGGCACAGCCTTCACGCGGCCACCGCACCCGCGCTGCCAGCCTGCGCGAGCCCCGGAGCGCGGGGCGGAAGCCAGGTCCGGAAGGAGTCGTCCCATGGCGACGAGGGCGCAGATCGCACGGTGTTCGTGGGCTGCCTTGAACCTGGCGGCGTTGCTGGTCCTGACCGCATGCGGGGGCGGCGGAGGCAATGGCGGCAACGGGATGCCGACGCCGACACCGGCGAACCGTCCACCGACCTTCACCTCCACGGCGAACGTGTCGGTCCCGGAAGAAACCGCGGGCGTGTTCCATACCGTCACCGGTAGCGATCCGGATGGCGACATGCTGACCTTCTCGATAGGCCAGGGTTCGGACGGGACGGTGTTCCGGCTGACCTCCGCCGGCGCGCTGTCGTTCGCCAGTCCGCCGGATTTCGAGGTGCCGATCGATTCCAACCGCGACAACGTCTACATCGTGCCGGTGACAGTCAGTGACGGCCGTGCCACCGCGACGCAGAACCTTTCGGTCACCGTGACCGACCGCCCGAATGCCGCTTTCCGCGTAAGGCGCGTCGCCGCCGGCCTCAACCAGCCGGTGTTCCTGACGGCAGTGCCAGACAACACGGGCCGGGTGTTCGTGGTCGAACTGACAGGCCGCATCCTGATCATGAACCCCGCGACCGGAGCGGTCGCGCCGACACCGTTCCTCGACGTCACCGGACAGATATCCACCGATGGCGAGCGTGGACTGCTTGGTTTCGCGCCGGCACCGGACTTCACCAGCAGCGGACGGTTCTACGTGTACCTGACCGTGCCCGATGGAACGATCGAGCTGCGCCGCTACCAGACCCTCGCCGGCAGCCGCGATCGCGCCGATCCCGCGACAGCGGATGCGATCCTGCGCATCCCGCATCCTCGCAGCAACCACAACGGCGGCTGGATCGCCTTCAATTTCGGCGACGGCATGCTGTACATCGGAGTGGGCGACGGCGGCGGCGCAGGCGATCCGGACAACAACGGCCAGAACCGCAACACCTTGCTGGGCAAGATCCTGCGGATCGATCCTTCAGCCGATGCATTTCCCGCCGACCCCGATCGCGATTACCGCATTCCCGTGACCAACCCCTTCGCCGGAGGAGGCGGAGCGCCCGAAGTCTGGGCGTACGGCCTGCGCAATCCGTTCCGAGCCGGCTTCGATGCCCAGACCTCCGCATTGTGGATCGGCGATGTCGGCCAGAACGCGGTCGAGGAGATCGACGTCATTCCCTCCGAGTTCGCCGGGCTCAATTTCGGCTGGCCGATCCTGGAGGGCACGGTTCCGTTCCGCGGCGGGTCGACCGCCGGCCTGGAACCGCCGGTGGCGCAGTACCGGCACGGGTCTGGCCCGACGCAAGGCAACACGGTGATCGGCGGCTATGTCTATCGCGGGCCGGTGGAGGCGCTGCGCGGGCACTACATCTTCGCCGACTTCGTGACGCCCAACATCTGGTCGTTCCCGATCACGCGTGTCTCGCTCGGAACCACGCTCGAAGCCACCGATTTCATTCAGCGCAACGCGGACTTCGCACCGGGCGCGGGGGCGTACAACAACATCGTGTCCTTCGGCCAGGACCAGTCGCTGAACCTCTACATCGTCGACCTGGACGGAGAGATCTTCGTCATCGAACCGACACCGGTCGGGACTGCCACGGCAGCCGCCTCCGCAGCGACGCGGGTGCAAAGCGCCGCAACGCCGCGCGCCGGCCGCACCCAGCGCGGCGGCCGCCGCGAGGATTGGCGCCGCTAATCAGGTGACGCGCGGACGACGTCCGCACATCGAAGCCGCGGCCGGGTAAGCACCCGGCCACCGTTGGACAGGCAGGAGATGCCGCCCGGCCCCCGGAGGCGGCCGAGTCGCGCCGCTCGCTGCGTCTCAACCCATGCGACCGCCGCGCCGAAAACTGAAGCCATGCATTACACCCCCGACCAGCTGCACACCGAACTCGCCCGCTTCAATGCTTCCCTTCGCCAGGTGTCGCGCCGGGCCGGACGCGGCCTGGACTACGACTTCGAGCGCCGGCTCGAGGCGCACCGGCGCACGCTGAGCGACATGCTCGGCCCCGACGGCACGCCCGTGGTCATGGACGCGATCGCGGCGGCCAGAAGCGCATTGAACGCCACCGAACCCTTCCACGACCTGCAGGCGATGGCGCGCGCGCAGGACACGCTGGGCAGGCTGGTGCGGCGCTGGGCGATGCGCCTGGCCGGGTAGGGAAGGACCTTCGGCACTGCCGGGCGCCGCGGCGCCTACTCACGATACGCCGCCGCTACCGCGTGGCCGCGCGCCGTCACGGCCATTCCGACAACTCCCATTGGCCCGGAGGCCGTGTGCGACTCCTGTCCGTCCTGCTCGTCTGTCTTGTCCTCGCCATGCCTCGCTCATCCTGGGCCGCGGAGGACGAACTGCTGGCCACCGATGCCAGCTGGAACACGTTGAGGCTGAGCGCGGACGTCGCAGGGCTTGATCGCCTGCTGGCCGACGACTGGCTGCTGACGCATTCCGACGGCAAGGTGCAGGCCAGGGCCGAGTACCTGGAAGAGCTGTCCACGCGCAGCCGCCGCAACCAGGCCATCGGCAACGAGGACGTGCGCCTGCGCCGCTACGGCGACACGGCGGTGGTCACCGGCACCAGCGTGCAATCGGCCGTCAGCAACGGCCAGCCGTGGCAGGGGCGGTTCCGGTTCACGCGCGTGTGGGTCCAGCGCGACGGCCACTGGGTCATGGTGGCGTCGCACTCCTCGCGCATCCCTGAATGATCCGGCAGGGGCCTGCGAACGGCCACCGGCCTATGGTCGATCAGAGGTCGACCATCAACTTGAATCCGCCCCAGAACATGCGCTTGCCGTCGAACGGCAGCGACTTCGGATCGGCCATCGATGCCAGGCGCGGATCGGCCATCGCCTTCTTGTTGACCCTGTCGCGCTGCGCGCGCGACTTGTAGACGATCCAGGCGAAGATCACCGTCTCGTCCGGCTTCAGCTTCACCGCCTGCGGAAAGGACGTCGACTTGCCCGGCTGGACATCGTCGGCGACGCATTCGCGGTATTCCAGCGCACCGTGCTCGCGCCAGACCTGGCCAGCCTTGCGGGCCATCCGGCGGTAAGCGGCCAGGTTCTTCTTCGGAACCGGCAGAACATATCCATCGACATAACTCATGTGACTCTCCGTGACGGTTGGGCCTGACGTTTCAGGCGGAGCAGGGCGTTGATGCCACCGGGCGATGTGCGAATCGCAACGCAACCGGAGTGAAGGCACGGTGCTTGAAGCATCCGGCTGCATGACTGCGACGATCGGGGGTGCCTCCGATCGACATCATTCCGGTTGCGTCCGAGTTAGGGCCGCGCTGCCGTTGACAGCAACAGGGCGGCTTCGCGCATGGCGATGACCGACGCCGGGATTACGGGCCAGCCAGTGGGCAGGCGTGGTCAGGTTCCAGATGCGGAACGTCATGTTCATGCGATGTTGGCCTCGCGCGGCGCGAGGCCGCCTACACTGGCTGTCGGGCGCATGGCCCCGAACTCCCGTCTGTGTGGTGCTGAACATGGTGATGCGTTGGATCCTCGTGGCGGTGTGCATCGCGGGCCTTTCGGCCTGCGGCAGGAAAGTGGAAACGCAGACCGCGAACAGCGTCACCACCACGACCATGGAGCCCAGCGGCGCGGTCAGCGCGCGGCCAGTGGAGGAAGTAAAGCCCACGCCCGCGGACGTGCTGGATGGCACCAACTGGCCGGTGGCGGATGTCACCTCCGGTGATGCCTGGATCAGCTGCGAGCACGACATCGAGAAGGGCGATGGCACGCCGCTGCGCTCGCTGGAGTTCTTCAACGTCGTCGATGCGCTGACGCCGTGCCGTGAACAGGGCACGATCCGCCTGCGCTACCGCGGCAAGGTCGCGTCCGACTTCACCTCGCTGGTCGAGCGCGTCTCCGCGATGGCCGACCGGATGGAGATCAAGCGCCGCATTCTCGACATCGATTCCTCCGGCGGCCGTGTCGAAGACGCGATCCGTGCCGGCGACGCCATCGCCAATTCAGGCTGGACGATCTGGGTGCGCGAGGATGCGGTGTGCCACAGCGCATGCGTGCTGATCCTGGCATCCGGCGACGACCGGCTGATCTCCGGCAAGGTCGGCATCCATCGCATGGTGCGGATCGGCTCCAAGGCCAGCACCCGCGCCGAACTGAGCAGCGAGCTGCGCGACGTGCATGATTCGATGAAGGATTACCTGGAGCGCAACGGCGCTTCGGTGGCCGTCGCCGATCTGATGATGATCGTGCCGAACCGCCAGCTGCGCATCCTCACCGTCGACGAATTGCACGAGTTCGGCCTGGACGGTCCCAACGCCGCGCAGGACGACCTCGAGCGCATCCGCCTCGCCCGCAAGTGCGGCGAAGACTTCCCGGCCCGCATGGACGCCTTCGCCTCCGCATTCGACAGCGAGTGCAAGGTCGAGGACCGCGCGCTGGAGGAGGTCAAGGAGTGCGGCCTGTCCCTGCAGACGCGATTCGGCTTCCCGGACGCCAAGTGCGTCGCCGAAGGGCCAATGGCTGACTATCAGTAGCCAGGCAGTGTAGACAGGCGACCGCCGTTGTCGGTGCGGCGGGCCAGCAGGCACGGAGGCGACCGATAGTGCCGTTCCGTGCCTGGCGGGACGCCCTTCTGGCATGCCATTTGCCAGGGCTTGGCCTGCGCGGCGGGGCAAGAACGTTTCGATAAACGTGCGGCGGACACCGGGCCGTTGGATCGCTGCGCCATGCGTTCCACGAGCCGATGTGCCCCGGGAACGGGAGCGGACGGGTTCGATGAGCTGGGTGAGCATCGCGTGGCCCATGCTGGCGTCGGCCAGCCTGACGCTGGGGCTGATCCACATGCTGTTCTGGCTGCGCCAGAGCAGGGGCTGGGAGCACCTGGCGTTCGCGCTCGCGGCGATCTCCGTCGCGCTACTGACCATCGTGGAGATGCAGGCCCTGCACGCCAGGTCGCCGGACGAGCTCGCCAGGCTGATCCGCTGGATGCATGTACCGATCGCCGGCCTGGTCGTCTCGCTGATCTGGTTCGTCCGCCGCTACCTGCACCTGGGCAACGTGAAGCTGGCGATCTGCGCCATCAGCCTGCGCATGCTGGCCCTGCTGCTGAACTTCACCACCGGCGAAAACCTCAACTTCGACGACGTGCAGGCCGTCGGCCACGTCGTGTGGTGGGGCGGTGAAACGATCACGTACCCCATCGGCACTTCGAATCCCTGGGTGATCCTGGCGCAGTTGAGCAACGTGTTGCTGGTGGTCTTCCTGGTCGATGCCCTGCTACAGGCGCGGCGACTGTACGACGGCCACCTGCGCAGGAGCGCTTACCTCGTCTGCGGCGGCTGGCTGCTCTTCATCGCGATCATGGTGGCCTCGGCGTTTCTGATGACGATGAACGCTGCCCGGCTTCCCCTCCTCGGCAGTCCGAGTTTCGTCTTCGTGATCGCGGCGATGAGCTATGAGCTCGGCACCAATCTGATCCGGTCGAACCAGCTGGCACAGCGCCTGTCGACGGCCGAGACGCGTGTCGCGGAGAGCCAGAGGAACCTGGACCTGGCGGCCGGTGCCGCGGGTTTCGGGCTGTGGGAGTGGGATGTCATTGGTGACCGGCTCCTGGCTTCGCGACAGGCTCGTCGCCTGCTGGGACTCGGCGACCAGCCGGTTCTGCGTCGTCAGGACCTGCTGGAGCGCGTTGACCCGCTGGATCGGGACGCGGTGGCCGGCATGCTGGGCCATGCGCTTGAAACCGGTTATGGCGAACGTGAGTGTCGTGTGGACGTGTCCGGAAACTCCATGCGCTGGATGCAGTTGCGCGGAAAGGTCGAGTTCGACCCGGAGGATCAACCCGTGCGCATGCGCGGCGTCGCCCAGGACATCACCGAACGGCACAGCGCCGAAGAGCGTTTCGCACTGCTGGTGGAGGCGTCTCCCAACGCGATCGTGCTGGCGGAGGAGTCAGGGGCGATCGCGCTGGTGAATGCCCGCGCCGAATCCATGTTCGGCTACGTGCGCGGCGAACTGGTCGGCCGCAGCGTGGAGGAGCTGATGCCGCACGAGCACCGCGCACAGCATCCCGACCATCGCCGCGCCTTCCACTCGCATCCGGAAGCGCGCTCGATGGGCTCCGGGCGCGACCTGCGGGGGCTGCGATCCGATGGCAGCTCCTTTCCGATCGAGGTGGGCCTCAGCCCGATCCGCACCCGTGCCGGCCTGTTCGTACTGGCCACCATCACCGACCTCAGCGAGCGCAAGCGCATGGAGCGCGAGGCCGCGCAGCAGCGCGACGAACTGGCGCACCTGTCCAGGGTGACCATGCTGGGCGAGTTGTCCGGCTCGCTGGCGCACGAGCTGAACCAGCCGCTGGCCGCGATCATCAGCAACGCGCAGGCGGCGCAACGCTTCCTCCAGCGCGATCCCGTTGATCTGGCGGAGATCCGCGAGATCCTGGCCGACATCATCGACAACGACCGCCGTGCCGGCGAGGTCATCCGGCGGCTGCGCTCCCTGTTGCGCAAGGAAGAGGCCGAGTTCAAGGAAACGGATATCAACGAGGCCGTCAGCGACGTGTTGCGGCTGATGCGCAGCGACCTGCTGAACCGGGGCGTCGACGTCAGGTTGTCGCTGACGCAGGACCTGCCGAAGGTGGTGGGTGACCGCATCCAGCTGCAGCAGGTGATCCTCAACCTGATCATGAATGCCTGCGATGCGATGGCGGGCTCCAACGGCGAACGCGAGCTGTCATTCCGCACCGGAGTGCACGAAGGCTGTGTGCGCACCAGCGTCCGGGACCGCGGTCCCGGGATTCCGGACGAGTTGATCGGCAGGATGTTCGATCCCTTTGTCACTACCAAGAAAGAGGGCATGGGTCTCGGCCTGGCCGTCTGCAAGACCATCGTCGAGGCGCACGGCGGCCGCATCTGGGCCGCCAATGACGAACGCGGCGCCACGGTGGGCTTCGACATTCCGCTTGGAGGACGGGCATGAACGAAGAGCCCGTCGTCTATATCGTCGATGACGACCCCGAGGTCCTGAAGGCGCTCGGGCGGCTGTTCGCGTCGTGCGGCATCCAGGCCAGGACCAGCCTGTCGCCTGAGGACTTCCTGCGTGCCTACGACGCCGAAGCGCCGGGATGTCTCGTGCTCGACATCGCCATGCCGGACATGAACGGGCTGGAGTTTCAACGTTGCCTCGCCGAAAAAGGTGCGCCCATTCCGGTGGTGTTCCTGACCGGAAGCGGCGACATCCCCAGCAGCGTCAGGGCAATGAAGGATGGTGCGGTGGACTTCCTGACCAAGCCCGTGGACGCCGCCGCATTGATGGCAGCGGTGGAGAAGGGGCTGGATCTGGACCGGGTTCATCGCGAACGGGCCGGTGAACGTGAAGGTCTCGACAACCTCGTGGCCCAGTTGACCGCGCGTGAGAAGGAAGTGATGACGCATCTGCTGGCAGGCCGCATGAACAAGCAGATCGCCGGCGATCTCGGCGTGGCCGAGAAGACGGTCAAGGTCCATCGCTCACGGGTCATGCACAAGTTGCACGTGCGCTCGGTGGCCGAGCTGGTTCGTCTGGCGGAGCGAGCCGGCCTTTTGCACGACACCCGCTGAGGACAGCGCCTGCATAGGCCCTAGGGCCAATTGTGGCGCACTGCCCCCGGACCTAGCGTGCTGCGATGCCACAACAGCCGCCAGTGATAGCCGTGGTCGACGATGAGGCTGATGTGAGACGGGCCCTGCAACGGCTTCTGCGAGCGGCAGGATTCCAGGTGCAGGTATATGCGTCGGGAAGCGAGTTCATGAAGCATGCCTCGGCAAGCGAACAGGATTGCCTGGTGCTGGACCTGCACATGCCGGACATGACCGGCTTCGACGTGCAGGACGCGCTGTTCGCGAGCCGGATCGACATTCCCGTCGTCGTGCTGACCGGGCACGACACGCCGGGCTCGCGTGTACGCGCACTGGAGAACGGCGCCCGCTCTTACCTGTGCAAGCCCGTCGACGAAGACGTCCTGATCAGCGCGATTGCATCCGCCATTGGCGGTGCGGGAGCGAACGCCAACCAGTAGACCCAAGGCCACCATCGCCACGCCACGAGCGCATCGCCCATCACCGCTGGTGATGAGCGGGCGCGCCGTTGGCGATTCCGGAAACACCAGGAGCACGTCATGAATCGTCCCAAAGAAGAGCAGAACCGGTTGTCCACCGTCCTGGCCGCCTCCTCGGCCCGGAACGATCACTGGCGTCAGTTGCACGCGGCCGCGGCCTCCTGGGCGTTGGCGGACAGCGACGAGAAGGGACGGGCGCGGCGGACTGAATGCGCGCGGCTGATGGCCGACGTGCTCAGGATCGAACATTGCTGGGCGTATCCGGGACGCCGCCTGCTGGGCGCGATGACCGATGCGTTGGAGCACCAGGAACCCGCCACCTTCACGCGGCTCGTCCAGCGCGTCTCCGGTGCGTTGCTGTCGGGCGATTTCCGTCGCGACGAGCAGATCTGGGAGGCCGCCGCCGAAGTCGAAGGCCGCGCGCTCGACGTCCTTCCGCCCGATCTCGGCGGGCCGATGGCCCGCAGGCCGTACTTTGAAGTGCTCGTGGTGACACCGTCCGCGCCTGCGGAGTGGACACGGTCTCGCGACGAAATCGTGCGCATGCGACGCGTCGATGACGCGTTCCAGTACGAGGTGGTGCACGTCGGCAGTTTCGAGGATGCCGCACTGGCGGCGATGGTCAACGGCGACCTGCAGGCCGTGGTGCTGATCGACGGCTTCGGCTATGCCTCGCCGCATGCGCTGCCCGACCTCAAGGAGTTCCTGTCGCGGTTCTTCACACCCGAGGAAGACTCGGTCAAGCCGGGGGCACTGTCGACGCGGCTGGCCGATGCACTCCACAAGCTGCGTCCGGAACTGGACCTCTACATGCTCACCGACCGCAGTCCCGAACTGCTGGCGGGCAGCGACGAGGCCGCACCGCTCCGACGCGTGTTCCACCACATCGAGGAGCCGATGGAGCTGCACCTGGCGATCCTCGACGGCATCAAGGACCGCTACGAAACGCCTTACTTCGACAACCTGAAGAAGTATGCGCAGCGGCCGATCGGCACCTTCCATGCGCTGCCGATCGCACGCGGCAAGTCGGTGTTCCCGTCCAACTGGATCCGCGACATGGGACAGTTCTACGGCACCAACATCCTGTTCGCCGAGTCCTCCGCCACCACCGGCGGCCTCGACTCCCTGCTGGAGCCGACCGGCACCATCAAGCGTGCGCAGGAGGCGGTCGCGCGGGCATTCGGCGCCAAGCGGGCGTATCTCGGCACCAACGGCACTTCGACGTCCAACAAGATCGTCGTGCAGGCGGTGTGCAAGCCCGGCGACATCGTCATCGTCGACCGCAACTGCCACAAATCGCACCACTACGGTTTCGTGCTGAGCGGCGCGCAGCCGTATTACGTCGAAGCGTTCCCGTTGACCGAGTACTCGATGTACGGCGCGGTGCCGCTGCGCACGATCAAGCAGGCGCTGCTGAACTGCATGGCCGAAGGCACGCTGGATCGGGTCAAGGTCATCGACATGACCAACTGCACCTTCGACGGCCACATGTACAACCCGCGCCGGGTGATGGAAGAGTGCCTGGCGATCAAGCCCGACCTGATCTTCCTGTGGGACGAGGCCTGGTTCGGATTCGCCCGCTTCAGTCCGCTGCACCGGCGCCGCACCGCGATGGGCGCCGCCGATGCGCTCAGCCGGCGCTATCGCAGCGCTGCGTATCGCAAGGAATACGAGGCCTGGGCGGCCGCGCAGAAGCCGATCGACCCGAAGGATCCCGGCGCGGTGGATGCGAAGCGCCTGCCCGATCCCGACAAGGTCCGCATCCGCGTCTACCAGACCAACTCGACGCACAAGTCGATGTCGGCGTTCCGTCAGGGCTCGATGATGCTGGTGTGGGACGACGACTTCCATCACGTCGAAGGCCCGTTCGAGGAAGCGTTCTTCGCGCATACCTCGACCTCGCCCAACCTGCAGCTGATCGCCTCGCTCGACCTCGCGCGCCGGCAGATGGAACTGGAGGGCTACTCGCTGACGATGCGCATGACCGACCTGGCGGTGCGGCTGCGCCACGCCATCAACGGCCATCCACTGATCTCGAAGTATTTCCGCGTGGCGTCCCCAGAGGAAATGATCCCGGCCGAGTTCCGCAGCTCAGGCATCAAGGACTATGGCGAACCGCACGCGAGCTGGGTGGAGATCGTCCGCTCCTGGGACGAGGACGAGTTCGCGCTCGATCCGACCCGGCTGACGCTGATCTGCGGAGCGGCCGGATTCGACGGCACCCAGTTCAAGGGGCTGCTGGCCGAACGCTTCGACATCCAGATCAACAAGACCTCGCGCAACAGCGTGCTGGTCCAGACCAACATCAACAACACCCACAGCGACGCCGCGCTGCTGATCAAGGCGCTGGCCGACCTGTCGCGCGAGATCGAGGAGCGGCTGGCGCAGGACGGCCCGCGTGCCCGCGATGCCTTGGCCGCGCGCGCCAAGTCGCTGATGACCGACGTTCCGGACCTGCCGAACTTCAGCTGTTTCCACGAAGCGTTCCGCGAGAACAGCAAGGCCGCCAGCAATGAAGGCCACATGCGGCCGGCGTTCTTCATGGCTTACGACGAATCGAACTGCGAGTTCGTCAGGCTGGCGAGCGAGGAGATCGACAAGCGGCTCAAGGATGGGCCGGAGATGGTGTCGGCCAACTTCGTCATCCCGTATCCGCCCGGCTTCCCGATCATGGTGCCGGGGCAGGTGATCACCGAAGACACGATCACGTTCATGCGCAAGCTCGACGTGAAGGAAATCCACGGCTACCACGCCGCGCAGGGACTGAAGCTGATCAAGCCTTCGGTCCTGGCCGGTCGCAAGGCCACGTCGGATCAGTAATCCCGCACCCCGCTGCCGGAGACAGCCGCCATGCAAGCCTTTTTCCAGTTCCTTGCAGACAATCCGTACATCCTCCTGTTCTTCACCGTCGGTATGGCGGTGCTGGTAGGCAAGTTCTCGGTCAAGGGCTACGGCCTGGGCATGGTGGCGGCCGCGGTGGTGGTCGGCGCAGCCCTTGCTACGTGGGCGTCGACCTACGGGGTGAAGCTGCAGCTCGACAACTTCGCCAAGTCACTCTTCTATTACCTCTTCATGTACGGCGTCGGGTTGCGCGTGGGCCCGGCGTTCTTCAACAGCCTGAAGAAGGACGGCATCACCTTCACGATCCTCGCCGTGATCTGCGCGGTGCTGGGTCTGTTCCTGGTGGTGTTCATGTGCCGCATCCTTGCGCTTCCGCCCGGAGCGGCAGGTGGCGTGCTGGCGGGTTCGCAGACCATGTCGGCGGCGATCGGCACGGCGGAGATGGCGGTGGAGCAGGGCGCCTACAAACTGCCGGCCGGCTCTACGGCTGAAGCGGTCTCGGGCATGATCGCGCTCGGTTACGGCGTGACCTACATCTGGGGCACGGTCGGCATCATCCTGGTGTGCAAGTACCTGCCGCGCTGGTGGGGCGTCGACGCGCGCAAGGCGGCGAAGGAATACGAAGCCGCGCACGGCGTGAAGAACGTCGACGACAGCGGCCTGACCGGCTATCGCGGCGGTGGCCTGCGTGCCTACCGGCTCGAAAATTCGGCGGTCTCGGGCCAGAGCATCGCGCAGTTCCGCAAGACGTATCCGCAGTACCGCATCGTCAATGTGCTGCGCGGCGACGAGCATCTCGGTGCCGGGTCCGACCTGGTCATGCAGAAGGGCGACGTCGTTGCACTCGGCGGCCGGCTCGAGGACCTGACCAGCAACCTGGGTCTGATCGGTGCCGAGGTGCCGGACGCGAAGGCCCTGAACATCCCGCTCGACCAGGCTGAGGTTCTCGTCACTGAGAAGGCCCTCGAAGGCAAGCCGCTGAAGGCGTTCGGTGGCGAAGACTTTGCCGGGCAGTTGCAGGTCACGCGCGTCGAACGTTCGGGCGAACCGATTCCGCTCGGCGCAGACATCGAGCTGAAGCGTTTCGATGTGCTGTACCTGACCGGGCTCAAGAGCGCAGTCAACAAGGTGGCGGCGCTGATGGGCAAAGTCGCCCGTCCGAGCACGTCCACCGACCTACTGACGCTGTCCGCCGGCATGGTGATCGGCCTGCTGATCGGCAAGATCAACGTGCCGGTCGGCAGCTTCTCCGTCGGCCTGGGCAACGCCGGTGGCCTGCTGCTGTCGGGCATCCTGGTGTCGTCGGTCGTGTCGCGCCTGCGCTTCTTCGGCAGCACGCCGAATGCGGCGCGCAACATCCTCGAAGACCTGGGCCTGGTCACCTTCATCGCGATCGTCGGCATCAACGCCGGCGCGACGCTGCTGGAGCAGCTCACCGGTGCGATCGCTGTGAAGATCTTCCTCGCCGGCTTCGTCGCCAGCACGATCCCGCCGTTCATTACCTGGGCGATCGGCTACCACGTCTTCAAGATCAATCCGGCGGTGCTGATGGGCGGCGTCGCCGGATCACGGTCGCACTCGGGTCCTGCACGTGAAGCCGCCAAGGAGATCGACAGCAGCGTGCCGTGGGTGGGATTCCCGGTGGGCTACGCCGTGTCCGGCGTGCTTTACACCGTATTCGGTTACTTCGCGATGGTGTTGTCGCAGTAACCGGGGCTGAGAACGCGGAGGTTCCATGAGTACTTTCACGAAACCACTTGGCCGGCCCTGCTGGCAACGCCTTCACCCGCTGTCGGCAGCGGCTGCCCTGGTCCTGGGCATGTGGGCATCCAATGCCATGGCGCAGCAATCGGTGCCGCCCGGCGACGAGTCGACGGAGGAGGAACCGACATCGACTGAGCAGGGCCAGACACCGCTGGACGAAAGCTTCGGCCTGAAGACACATCAGGAATGGGTGCGGGAAACGCGGCGCAAGGCACTGGAAGACACCAAGTGGGACGTGCAGGTCCGCAGCTACTATCTGGACCGCGAGAAGTACGACGACACCGACAGCACCGCCTGGGCGCTGGGCGGTTCGGTGGGCTTCAAGACCGGCTACTTCCGTGAGCGGTTCGCGTTCGGCGCGACCGGCTATGGCTCGGCGCCGCTGTATGCGCCGGACGACAAGGACGGCACGCTGCTGCTCAAGCCGGGACAGGAAGCCTACGCCGTGCTGGGCGAGCTCTACGGCGAGTTCCTGGTCACCGAGGACATACGGCTCAGCCTCGGGCGGCGCGCGATCGACACGCCGTACATCAACCGCAACGACAGCCGCATGACGCCGAACACCTTCCAGGCCGCCACCGTGCAGGGCTTGCACGGTGGCGATGAAGGCCGGCCGGAATGGCGCTGGGGCGGCGGCTACTTCGATGAAATCAAGGAACGTAATTCGGATGATTTCGTATCGATGTCGCGCGATGCCGGCGCCACGGTCGAACGCGGCGTGTATGCCCTCGGTGGCAACTACAAGATGGGTGATTTCTCGTTCGGTGCCGTCGACTACTACAGCAACGACATCATCAACATCTTCTACACCGAGGCGAAGTACGGGGTTCCGCTGGGCGAGAAGACCAAGCTCAATTTCGCGCTGCAGTATTCCGACCAGCAGGCGACCGGCGACAACCTGCTACGCGGCGACGATTTCGAGGCGCGGCAGTGGGGCGCCAAGGCCGAACTGGGCTGGAGAGGTGCGTTGCTGACCGCCGGCTACACTGCCGCCAGCGGCGACACCAACATGCAGAACCCGTGGAGCGGCTATCCGGGCTACACCAGCGTGCAGGTCGAGGATTTCAACCGCGATGGCGAGGATGCATGGCTGCTGCGCGCGGCCTACAACTTCCAGACCGTCAAGGGCATGAGCATCTACGGTCTCTACGTCGACGGCTCGACGCCGGAAGCGCCGGGGCAGTTCGCCAAGGACGAGTACGACTTCAACTGGCAGTGGACGATCGGCGAGGGGGTGCTGAAGGGTTTGATGCTTCGCTTGCGTTACGCGCACGTGGAGCAGTCTGATCCTGCCGACACCGATCTGGATGACCTGCGCATCATGGTCTACTACGATCCGCCGTCGTTGTGATCGCGAAGGCGCGCGCAGGACTCATCTTCCGGCAACCGGGCATCGATGTTTTCCGGGGCCCTCAAGCTCGCCGACCTGCAGCTCTCGCTGCGGGCGGCGATTGCGGCGGGGCTGGCCGTCGTGGTGGCCGATCTGCTGCGTTTGCCGTATCCGATCTACGCGATGATCTCGGCGGTGCTGGTCACCGACCTGTCGCCGCTGCAGACGCGCCGGCTCGGCTGGCCTCGCCTGGTGGCGACCGTCATGGGCACGGGGATCGGGGCTTCGATGAACGCCCTGTTGCCTTCGGGGCTCTGGACGGTCGCGTTCGGGGTCGCGGCGGCCATGCTGCTCAGCCAGCTGCTGCGGATGCGGCACGCCGCCAAGGTGGCCGGTTACATCTGCGGCATCGTGCTGCTCGATCACGGCGAACAGCCGTGGGCCTATGCGGTGGTCCGCATGGTCGAAACCCTGCTCGGGATCGGTGCGGCCATGCTGGTGAGCCTGGTGCCGAAGCTGGTCGAGGACAAAGAACCGACTCCCTGAGCGTGCCGCCGCCATGGTGTGAGGCCCCTCGCACAAGGCTGAACGGGTGGCCGGGTCCGGCGCGCCGATCCCGTTTCAACTCAAGGTGGGAATCTCGGGGGGAGGCCGCATGGCCCAGCACGTCCAACGCAGAACGGGCCTCGCGCCGCGAGCGGCTTCCGCGAAGGTGCCCCGTGGCTGAGACGGGCGCAGACTTTTCGCTGGTTTCGGGCGGGCCGCTGTACCGCCTGTTGTTGCGGTTGCGCCTCATGGCCAGACCGGTTCGGCTGCTGCCCCGTCGCATCGTGGTCTTCACGGCGCTCACATGGCTGCCGCTGCTCGCGTTCTCGCTGGCGGAAGGGCGCGCCTTCGGCACCACGACGTTGCCGTTCCTGCGCGACCCGTCGATACACGCCAAGTTCCTGCTCGCCTTGCCGCTGGTGCTGGTGGCCGAAGTGGTCCTGCACAACCGACTCGGCGAAGCGGTCCAGGAGTTCAAGCGGCGCGGCATCGTGACCACCGATCAGGAGGCACGCTTTGACGACCTCGTCGCATCGGCGTTGCGGTTGCGCGATTCGATCCTGATCGAGCTGGTCCTGTTCGCCTTCGCATTCGTCTCGCTGGCCTGGATCTGGAATCGCTCGATCGTTCCGGTCGAGACCTGGATCGTCGATGCCGGCGGCGGACGCGCGCACCTGACCGGCGCCGGGCAATGGCTGGTCCACGTCAGTGCGCCGATCTTCCAGTTCCTCATCCTGCGCCTCTACTTCCGTTTGTTCATCTGGGCGCGCCTGCTTTGGCAGGTGTCGAAATTGCCCCTGCGGCTATTGCCTTCGCATCCGGACCGCACGTGCGGACTTGGCTTCCTCGAGGACGGCGTGCCGGCTTTCGCGCCGGTGTTGTTCGCGCAGGCCGTGGCCGCATCCGGCCTGATTGCACGGCGCGCGCAGGTCGAGGGCACCACCGTGCTCGCCTTCAAGGTCGACATCGCGATCCTGGTCGTGGCCCTGACCATCGCGGTGCTGCTGCCGTTGTGCACGATGATCCCGAAGCTGCTCGAACAGCGGCGTGCGGGTATCTATCACTACGGCGGGCTCGGCGCCCGTTGCGTGCGCGAGTTCGAGGCCAAGTGGCTGGAGGGGCAGGCACCGCCGGACGAGCCCTTTGTCGGTAGTCCCGACATTTCCGCCCTCGCCGACATCGGCGGCGGATACCAGAACGTCGAGGGCATGCGGCCCGCGCCGATGGGCCTGCGCACGGTCATCACCGCGGCCGGCGCCGCTGCCGTTCCGTTCCTGCCGCTCGCATTCACGATCTATTCGGCGCGCGATGTCGCCGAACGCCTGATGAAGGTGCTGCTATGACGAGGATTACTCCATTGCGGGCGTGCGCGCTTGGGGCACTGTCGCTGGCCGCATTGCCCGCGCACGCATCGCTGCTGCCGCCCGAGCTGGAGGACGGGCTGGCCAACGTGATCTCGTGGGTCGCGCTGATCATCGCGCCGATCATCGGCATCACGGTGTTCTGGCTGGTGCACATCCTGCCGGAGAAGATCGCCGAGAAGCGCCGCCATCCGCAGGTCAAGGCGATCCAGACGCTGTGCCTGCTGTCGCTGTTCTTCGGCGGCCTGCTGTGGCCGCTGGCGTGGCTGTGGGCATACACCAAGCCGGTCTTGCACAAGATGGCCTACGGCACCGATGTCGACGACACGCATGGGCATGGCGATGACGCAGCAGCGGCGCCCGCCGAGCCTGCAGCCGCGCATCCCGCAGCATCCAAGGCACCCGAAGCGCCGAGGAGCAGCCTGGCCGAGAGCATGGAGGTCATGCAGCTGCGCCAGAAGGTCGCGGCGTTGGAAGCACAGCTCGCGGCCTCGCGCGAACCCCCGAAGGGAGGCGACGTCTGATGGAAATCCTGCTGCTACTCATCTATTCGGGCATCGTCTGGTTCGTCTTCTTCAAGAAGAAATGGCTGCCCTGGAACATCACCAGCCAGGTCATCGTGGTGACGATCCCGATCATCTTCCTGACGATCCTGATCCTGCTGATGAACATCGTCGCACCGTCGTCGCACGACGTGCGCGTGCTCAACTACACGGTGCAGATCGTGCCGCGCGTCTCCGGCCGCGTGATCGAAGTGCCGGTGGAGGCCAACCGCCCGGTGAAGAAGGGCGACGTTCTGTTCCGGATCGATCCCACGCCGTACAAGCAGCAGATGCTGGCGCTGGAGGCGCAGGTTCCCGGGCTGAGCGCCAAGGTCGCGAGCGCGAGCGCCTATCAGCGCGAGCTCAACGAGCAGTTGCGCACCGCGACCTCGCAGCGCAGTGCCCTGGCCGCCAAGCTCGAACTGGCGCGCAAGCGCAGGGCGCAGACGAGCGAGCTTGCCAGCACCGGCGCCGGCTCCAAGTACGACAAGGAGCAGGCGCAGGCCGACCTCGACAGCCTGACCGCCGACCTGGCCGCCGCGACCGCGACGGCTGGGCAGGTGCGACAGAAGCTGTCGGCGCTGACCGACAAGGGCGAGCTGTCCGAGATTGCGCAGGCTCGCGCCGACCTAGCGAACGTGCAGGCGCAACTGGCCGAGGCACGCTGGAACCTGGAGCAGACCACCGTCTACGCGCCGGCGGACGGCACCATCGTCAACCTGCAGTTGCGCGAGGGTTCGTATGCAGTGCCGCTACCGCTGGCGCCGGTGATGAGCTTCATCGAGAAGGAACAGTGGGTCATCGCGCTGTACGGGCAGAACGAGCTGCGCTACGTGGAGGCGGGCAACGATGCCGAGATCTTCATGCGCACCTATCCGAACCGGATCATCAAAGCCAAGGTGGATTCAATCGTGTGGGGGTCCGGCACCGGACAATTGCCGATCGGCGGATTCGTGCCCAATACAGGCACCACGCCGATTCCAGAGGGACGCTATGCCGTGCGCCTGCGGCCGACCGGCGAGGACAAGGACATCTTCCTGGCGATGGGTGCGCAGGGACAGGGCGCCATCTATACCGAACACATCAAGCTGATCCACATCGTGCGCAAGGTGTTCGTGCGGGTGAGCACCAAGCTCGACTGGCTCGTCCTGAAGCTGCACTGAGGCCGACATGGCGCGCATGCGGAGAAAACCGGGTGGTTCCCAGCTAGCGGTGGCGACATGCGCCGCCGCGCTGGTGCTGCTTGCCGGCTGTGCGACGCTGGATCCGCCCTCGGGTGAGGAGATCCGGGCGCAGGCTCTGCCGCAGGTCGACGTACCGGCACAATGGAAAGTGAACCCGGCTGCCCGCGCCGGCAGCATCGGCGATGGCTGGGTCACCACCTTCGGCGATCCGCAGCTCGATGCTCTGGTTGCCGAAGCCATCGCCAACAACCCGGACCTTCAGATCGCCGCAGCGAGGGTGGAGCAGGCCGACGCTGCCGTCGAGGCCGCGAAGGCGCAGTTGCGCCCGGCTATCGGCATCCTCGGACGGACCAGCACCAAGCCGGTCTCCGATCTGATCCCGATATTGAGCGGCGTGATCCTGCGCGCCTGGTGGGAGCTCGACCTGTGGGGCCGCCTGCGCTACGAGCGCAACGCCGCCCGTGCAGAGCGCGACGCGGCCGGTGCCGATTACCGCTTCGCCCAGCAGTCGATCGCGGCGTCCACCGCGCGCGCGTGGTTCCTGGCAGCGGCGACCGCTCGCCAGCAGCAGCTCAGCGATGAAATGGCGCGCAATGCGGCCAAGCTCGTGGAGCTCGCCGAACAGCGGGAGCGAGTTGGCGCAGGTACCGGCACCGACGTCGCGCTGGCGCGTGCCAGTTCCGCCAGTTATCAGGACGCAGCGCAGCAGGTCGAGCTGGCGCACCGGCAGGCATTGCGCGCGCTGGAATTGTTGCTGGGCCGCTATCCCGCTGCGGAGATCCAGTCGCGTCAGGACCTGGCGGCGTTTCCCGGGCCGATCCCGGTGGGTGTACCACTCGAAGCGCTGGAGCGCCGCCCCGACCTGATCGCCGCCGAGCGCCGTGTTGCGGCGGCGTTCAATCGCACCCGTGCGGCGAAGGCGGCGCGTCTGCCCAGCCTGACGCTTTCCGCCAATTTTGGATGGGTGAACACCGACGATCTCGAAGACGTCACCTCCGAGCGCAGCAACACCACCAAGAGCGCCGGCGCCCAGGTAGTGCAGCCGATCTACCTCGGTGGTGCGATCGACTCGCAGATCCAACTGCGCAGCGCCGAGCAGAAGCAGGCCGTCGCCGAATACGGGCGGCTCGCGTTGCGCGCATTGGGCGAAGTCGAGGACGCGCTCGACGCCGAGAACATCTTCGGCCAGCGCGAAAACATCCTGCGCGGCGCGCTCGACGACAGCCGCCGCGCGCTGGACCTGGAACGCACGTCCTACCGCGTCGGCAAGGCCGACCTGCGCGACGTCACCCAGAGCCAGCTGTCCAGCTTCGCCACGGAGATCGCACTGCTGCAGGTGCGCCGCGAGCACCTCGACCGGCGCGTCGACCTGCATCTGGCGCTGGGCGGAAACTTCGTGGTGACACCTCCTGCCGATGCGGCCGGCGCTGATGCTGGTGCGTCATCGGAGCAGAAATGAAATGGTTGCTGCTGCTGATGCCCATTGCCGCGGCGCTGGAGCACTTCGCGCCCGGCAGGCCGTTGCTGACGTTTGCCGTCGCCGCGCTTGCCATCATCCCGCTGTGCGCGCTGATGGCGCGGGCCACCGGAAGCCTGGCGGCACGGCTGGGAGCTGGTGTCGGTGGCCTGCTCAACGCGACGTTCGGTAACGCAGCCGAGTTCATCATCGCCTTCGCCGCGCTGCGCGGCGGCCTGTACGACATGGTGAAGGCTTCGCTGGCCGGCACCATCATCGGCAACATCCTGCTGGTCACGGGCGTGGCCATGTTCGTTGGTGGTCTGGGGCGCAAGGAGCAGCTCTACAACGCCACCGCCGTGCGGTCGCTGGCGACGATGCTGACGCTGGGGGTGATCGCACTGATCCTGCCGGCGGCGTTCCACGCCTCCGCGCCACCGGGCGCTCGCGAGAACATCGGCCCTATCAGCAACTGGATCGCCGTGATCCTGCTGGCGACCTACGCCGCCAATGTGCTCTTCACCCTGGTCACCAACAAGGAACTGTTCACGGGTGGCGGGCACGGCGACGATGGCCACGGCCACGGTCACGAGGCGGAGTGGGCGCCGAAGAAGGCGGCGCTGGTGCTGGGCGCGGTGACGCTGGGCATCGTCTGGATGAGCGAGATCCTGGTCGCCGCGGTGGAACCTGCAGCGGCCTCGCTGGGCCTGACCGACCTGTTCGCCGGCGTGTTCGTGCTGGCCGTGCTGGGCGGCGCGGCCGAGCAGGCGACTGCGATCGTGGCTGCGCGCCACGACCGCATGGACCTGTCGCTGTCGATCGCGCTCGGCTCCAGCGTGCAGCTGGCGCTGATGGTCGCGCCGCTGCTGGTGCTGCTGAGCTACGTGGTCGGCCCGCACCCGATGGACCTGGTGTTCCGGCCCGGTCTGGTGTTCTCGATCATGTTCGCGGTGCTGATCTGCGGCCAGCTCACCTCCGACGGGCGCTCGCACTGGCTGCGCGGCGTGCAGCTGCTCGCCGTGTACCTGATCCTCGCGGTGGTCTTCTACTTCGTGCCGGACGCGGCGGGTTGACGCGGCCATGTTGGCGGCGCGTGACCGCTTCCGCGCGCTGGTCCGGACGTTCGCGCGCCATCGCTACGCGATGCTGCTGTGCTCACTGCTGGCGACGATCGCGATCGGGCCGCTGCTGCGCCACCTGGGGTTCGGTGATCGCGTCCTCGAGTGGTCCCTCGGTGCCAGCCTGTTGATCGCGGTCATGCCGGTGTTCGGCGAACGGCGCTGGACGTTCCTGATCGTGCTGGTCGCTGCCGCCGTGCTGTTGCGGCTGGTGGCGGCCATGCTCGGCTTGCCCGACCTGTCCTCGATCGGGCTCCTCTTGTGGGCCGTGCTCGCCACGATCGCGGGCTGGCGCGCGCTCACGCACGCGCTTCGCGCCAAGCGCGTCGATACCGAGCACCTGTGTGCGGGGCTGAGCGTCTATCTGCTCGCCGGCGTGTTCTGGGGCGTGGCCTATGTGTCGCTGGAGCGGCTTGTGCCGGGCTCTTTCACGCTCGGCGGTTCGCCGCTGATGGGAGAATTCTCGCTGGCCGACGGCATCTACTACAGCTTCGTCACGCTCGCGACGCTGGGTTACGGCGACATCTCGCCGCTGGGAGCGATCGCGCGCGGGCTGGCGATATTCGAAGCGGTGTTCGGCCAGCTGTACCTGGCGGTGCTGGTCGCGTCGCTGGTCAGCCTGCGGCTGGTCTCGCGGATGCAGGACGCCCGCGGCGAACCGTGATCGTCCGCGTCAGGCGACACCGACCACGCGGATCTCCACGCCTTCCACACGCACCACCTGGCCCGCGTGGATCTTGCAGGTCTTGCGCAGTTCGACCGCGCCGTCGACCGTGACCGCGCCACTTGCGACGATGGCCTTGCCAGCGCCGCCGCTGTCGCACAGGCCGACCAGCTTCAACAGCTGGTTGAGCTCGACGTATTCGCGATCCAGTTCGAAATCGATGGGTTGCATGAGCAGGGGTGGATGAAGTGCGAGCGGGTCGCACAGCGTCGCAGGCGCGCGGCCCGCGCGCAATGTCAGGGCCTGCTAACGCTATCGGGACAGGCCGCGCCGGGCGTGGAGGCGTGCGAGGCCAGAAAGAGCGAAGACGCGTATGTCGATACGCAACCGAGCGATGACGCCGCATCGCGCGCCTCCACGCCCGGCCCTTCGGGTTGCACCCCAGGGGCCGCCATGCGGTGCCGCGTGCCTTGAGCTTGCAATCAGCAAGCCGCTGCGGCGCGCAACACCACCTGGCGGCCCCTGAGGTGTAACGCGGCCTATCCCGATAGCGTTAACAGGCCCTAGTCCAAGGCGGGTAGGGCGCTGGCGTCGCCGTCGCAGAGCGCACGCTTGCGCGCCGGACTGAGCTGCTTGATCGCGTACTCGGCGCGGCTGGCGTCCGAGCGGTTGGCGTAGGCGAAGCGCGCCAGCAGGCGCGAAGGAGGATGCGAGCGGGTGTAGCGTGCGCCCTTGCCGGCCAGATGCTGCGCGAAACGTCGATCGACATCGGTGGCGATGCCGGTGTAGAGGCTGCCATCGCGGCATTCGAGCAGGTAGACGTACCAGGCGGTCATTGGCGCAATCGTGCCCGTTCAGGGTGGAACGGGTCCAGCCGACGAACGGTTCTTAGCCTTTCTCACCCCGATTAATCCGGGTACTGCCTCCCAGTTCCGGTGCGATATCCCTCCGTACGCATGCGCACGTGATTGTTCGGGAGCCGCTGCTCTCCGACAATGCTTCGTCCCCTGAGAAGAAGCGTGCACTTGAACACCGAAGTCAAAACCGCCACCCAACTCCGCCAGCTGTGCGCGAGCTTCGCCAAGCCGCACCTGGGACGGGCCGTGTGGCAGCTGGTCAACACGCTGATTCCCTTCGTGGCCGTCTGGGCACTGATGGCCTGGAGCGTGGTCGCGCAATGGAACTACGGCTGGACGCTGCTGCTGGCGCTTCCCGCTGCGGGCCTGTACGTGCGGTTGTTCATCATCCAGCACGACTGCGGGCACGGATCGTTCTTCGCCAGCGCCCGCGCCAATGACATGGTCGGCCGCTGCCTGGGGCTGGTCACGCTGTTCCCCTACGGTTACTGGAAGAAGACCCACGCCGTGCACCACGGCACGTCAGGCAACCTCGACCGCCGCGAGATGGGCGACATCGACACGCTGACCGTCGCCGAATACCGCGCGCGCTCGTGGCGGGGTCGCCTGGCGTATCGGATGTATCGCAGCACCCCGGTGCTGCTGGGCATCGGTCCCGTCTACCAGTTCGTGATCAAGCATCGCTTTCCGTTCGACCTTCCGTTCACGTGGAAGAAGGAATGGGCGAGCGTGCTGCTCAACAACCTGATGCTGGCGGTTGCGCTGGTCTCGCTGGGCTTCGCCATCGGCTGGCACACGGCGCTGGTGGTGCACCTGCCGATCGTGCTGATCGCCGGTGCCGCGGGCGTCTGGCTGTTCTACGTGCAGCACACGTTCGAGGACGCGTACTGGGCGCGCAAGGGCGAGTGGGATTCCAGCCAGGCCGCGGTTGCCGGCAGCTCGTATTACGACCTGCCGCGCGTGCTGCACTGGTTCACCGGCAACATCGGTTATCACCACATCCACCACCTGGCCAGCCGCATCCCGAACTACCGCCTGCGCGAGGCGTTCGAATCGAGTCCGCTGCTGCAGTCCGCGCCGCGCCTGACGATGTGGTCGAGCCTGAAGAGCGCGCGCCTGAAGCTGTGGTGCGAGGAGACCGGACGCATGGTCGGGTTTCCGAAGGCCGCACGCGCCTGATGGTGCCTGCGACCGCTGGATGAAAAAAGCGGGCTCAGGCCCGCTTTTTTTTGTGCCGCCGATTGGTGCTCAGGTGCAAGGCAGACCGTGAATCGTGGCATTCCGGGCGTTGCGGCGCACTCGTGTGCGCCGCGCCCCGCGGTGGCTACCGGTTGATGATCGGCGGATCGCAGACGATCGTGCAATTGCCGTTGCCCGTGTCCGTCACGATGACGCAGTATTCGGCGTTCGCGATGGCGTTGTTGGCGTCGATGATGTTGCCGTTGCGCTTGCTGTTGCCGCTCCAGCTGAGCTGGTTGTTGGGGTCGTTGAGGAAGTTGTGCCCGCTGATCTCGTAACGCTGGTCGGCGATCAGCGACACGAGGGCGGTATCGCGGCCATTGCCTACGGTCTGGTCCAGGCCGCCGTTGCCATCGTCGCCACCGGTGTAGCAGTAGCTGTAGGTCTGGCCGTTGGAGGCGGCGACGTTCTTGTAGGGGGCGCCGGAGGCGAAGTTGCGTACGTCGAGATTGATGTTCGGGGTGTTCGGCATGGTCGTGACTCCTCTTGGGGGATGGCCGTTCGGGCCGGGACGGAACCTGTCTATTGCGCGGCGATCCGGCCGGCTGCCGGGAATGGCCGCAGCGGGACGTAGCCCGCGGCGGTGAGGCGTTGCTGGTGCGGCTGCGCCTCGGTAGCGCGGTCGAGAAGCAGCAGGGTTCGCACCAGTGGATCGAGCCGTTCGAATGGCAACGCGTCGCGTGCGTCCGCCGTCAGCAGTTGCTCGGCCTGTCGCCAATCCGCGCGGGCTGCTGCGACGTCGCCTGCTGCCTGCGCGCCTTCTCCGGCCACGATCCGGTTGTTCGCCAGCACCAGGCGCAGGACCTCGTTCGGACTCTTCTTCCAGGCCGGTTCCAACAAGGCCAGCGCTTCGGCGGCGTGCGTTCGCGACGCACGGCTGTCACCTGTCGAAAGTGCGAGCTGGGCCTGCAGGTTGCGCGCCATGACGAGCCAACGAAGCACGCGCTCGTTCTCGGGTTCGGCGGCCCGAGCGCGGGTCAGGATCGCGGCGGCTTCGTCTGCGATCTGGACAGCCGCCGCGCTGTCGGAGGGGGCGATCAACTGGGCCTGCCACCAGCGGCAGATCGCAGGTGGCGTCTGCCACAGATTGTTGGCCGGATCCTGCCTGGCCAATGTGTCGGCGGACGTCGTTGCCGCGAGGATGTTCGTGAGGGCCTCGCTGCGCCGGCCGCGCTGGGCCTGTGCTTCCACCAGCAGATACAACGCATTGACGCGCAGATCCTGCCATTTGGCGTTTGCCGGCTCCGCCGCGACATTGCGTTGCATCCCGGCGAGCTGCTCGCTGAAGAACGCCTCCGCGTCGGCGAGCTTGCCTTGGCGGGCCGACAGGGTGCCCAGCCACGACAGGACATTGGTGGCCTCGAAGCGCAGTGCATTGTCATGCGGTCGCTGTGCCGTCCAGACCTGGTACAGGGCAAGCTCTTCGCGGACGGCGCGCTCGGCTTCCGGGTAGCGCCCGCGCCGCTCGTCGAGCACCGCCAGGGTCTGGTGGCCGTAGGCGACTTCGCGTTGCCAGTCGAAGTTCGCGCGATCCATCGCCGCCAGCCGGATCCCGCTGTCCCGATACTTGCGGAACCAGACCCCCGATTCGTCGTAGCGCCCCTGTTCCAGGGCGACAAACCCGATCCAGTACTCGGCCTGTGCCAGATCGAACAGGCGCTGGCCGTTGTCCGGTGCGCGCTGGTGCAGCGTGGTGCTGCGCGCATGTGCCTCGCGGAACGCCGCCATCGCAGGGTCATGCTTGCCTTCATTGAGGCGCACCTGGCCGATGCCGGTCAGTGAGCGGGCCTGCTCTTCGAGCGCGCGGTCGGTGAGGTCGCGCGGATCCAGCGTGGCGAAGTACGCCGTGGCCTTGTCGTCGACCGAGCGCATCAGGTCGAGCCGGCCGACGGTGTCCAGCTTCTTGCGCAGGTCGCCGAGCATGAATCCGAGGATGTCCTCGGCCTGCGCCTGGCGGCGCTGGGCATCGTTGCGTGCGACCCATGCAGTGACGGCCAGGGCCATCGCGATCGCCATGCCGGCGATGGAGGCCGCCGTCACCACGGCCCACTTGCGTTGCCGCCGCTGTGCTTCGCGTTGTGCGAGCGCGTCGTAGCCGACGCCGAGCAATCCCGCGACCAGCTTCAGGAAAGCACGCTCGCGTCCGTCGCCTTCACGCCGCGCATCGGCGGCGAGCGGTTCGCGCGTGTTGCCATCCGGAGCGGGTTGCAGCAGGGCGGGAGGGAAGCATTGCCGTGCCGGATCGGCGCTGCCCGGTTCGCCGTCAACCACGAAGCACAGCACGCGATCGCCGCGGCCGGAGTCCTGGAACGCCTGGACTTCGGCATTGACCCATCGCGACTGCGCCGCGGCGGGTGAGCAGATCACGATCAGCGTGGCGGAATCGGCGAGCGCTTCGCGAATCGTCGAGCCAAGGTCGCCAGCGGTCGGCAGTTCCTCGCGATCGCGGAAGAACGTGCCCAGGCGGCGGTCGATGGTGCCGTTGCCCGCATGCGCACCGACCAGCCGCGACGGCACGCGATAGGTTTCGAGCCGGCGCAGCAGCCAGCGTGCCCAGGCGGCGTCGGCATGGCTGTAGCTGAGGAAGGCCCGGAATCGCATGGCGTGACCCGCGGATGGCGACCAATCAAACGCCTGCCGGGGCAGCCTTCGGACAGCGCCGGCATCACCATGTCGGGTGATGCCGCTTACGCGAACGTGCGTTACAGGCGCGAATGCTCCAGCTGCCGCTCGCGATGCATCAGCGTCCACTCGGCGTGCTCGGCCAGCGCCGCCTCGCCCAGCGTGCGCAGCACCTGGCGTTTCTCCGCGAGGTCGGCGCAGCAGCCCAGGCGCCGCCGCGCCGCACCGAAGATGCGCTGCATGAAGCGGTACTGCTTGATCAGTTCCTTGTCGGCCTTCTTGTACGCGTAGGCCTCGTGTACGGCGGCTGCGACCGACAGGATGCCCATGGTCGAGACCAGCAGGTGCTGCTGGTGCGTATCCATGCCGCTGGCGAAGATCGCCAGCAGAACGCTGATGCCGACGCCGGCCCACAGGCAGGCCATTCCGAGAACCTCGGCGCGATGGTGCAGCCGCGATCGCCGCGATGCGGTCGCCGCGAAGTAGCGCAGCTGTCCGCCACTTTCTGGCGTGCCGATCCAGTCGCGGATCACCGCGTCGACCTGCGATGCACCGCCCTTGGCCGGAATGCGCAGTCCATCGAGGCTGGCGCCGCGCATCACGTTGCGTATCCAGCCCAGCTCGACGTCCTGCTTCTGCAGGAAGTTGTCGTGGGCGAACGCCGGCGAGGCGAGGTCGACGATACCGGCGCGCCGCCAGTACGACTGCACGCGCAATCCTTCAGCGAGTGCGCGGTAGTCCAGATGCTTGCGCTGCCATTCGCGCCGTCGCGCCAGCACCACCACGCCCAGGCCGGCGAGGAAAAACACCAGGAACAGGTTGATCACGAGGTGGTGCGCGGTGATGTGCGTGTAGGTGAAGAACGCGAACCCCATCGCTGCCGCCAGCAGATAGACGATGCGCAGCACATGCCCGACGCGCCGCTGGTACGTGCGCGCCAGCCAGTCGGTCGCGGCGAACAGGATCTCGATCGGGCAGGGCGCCGGTTCGTCGCCGCCTGCCGATTCGAGCTGGAAAGCAGTGCCTATCGCCTTTTCGTAGCGGCGCACGTCGGTGTTGAACTCGGCCTGCCGGCGGAACATCAGGTCGAATGCCGGCGGCAGCTGCTCGTGCACGATGATCCCGTCGTCGGCGGTGAGCCAGCGGCCGCGATCCTCGATGTCGTCGTTGCTGCCTTCGCGGGCGACGGGCAGGTGGTAGAGCAGCGTTTCCTCGTCCAGACCCAGCCGTGCCAGCGCGACGCGGCGGCGACGGTCGATCTCGCCCGGCACCGTGCCCTGCAGGTGGTAATGCACGATCTGCGAGGTGCCGCCGAGCCGGTCCGAATCGACGCCGTCCCACAGCGCCAGCAGGATGTGGCAGTGGCTGGATACGAAGATGCCGGCCTGTGCGTATTGCTGGTCACGCGCCGGGCCCGCCTTTGCGATGGCGTCTTGGTGGCTGTCGTGGCGCAGCGGCAGCACCATCGTGTCGGCGAGCAGGCGTTGCCGGTCGAACGCGTCGCGGCTGTCTGGGTCTTCGAAGTCGTGGCGGTACAGGTCGACCGGCAATGGCAGAGGCGCGATCACGCGCAGGCCGAGGTCGAGCGCGACCTGCGCCACGAGCTGGTCGCCGCCTTCGGCCAGCGACGACAGCACGACCACCGGCAATTCGGGATATCGCGCCTGCAGGTCCTGCAGGAAGTCGCGCACACGGGTCCGCAGTCCGGGAAGGTCCGCCTCCCGCAGCTTGCGATGTCCGGTGACCCCGACCACCAGGCTGGCCAGCGACGCCGTATCGTCGTGATCGAACATGCCGCTCCCGCCGCGCAGCGCGGCCGGAACGCCGCTGGTCCGCTAGGGCGAACGCGGGCGCGGGCGGCCTCAGGCCAGAAGGCGCCTGCCGGTCATTCGATGACGTCGTAGAGCCGGTAGATCCAGGACAGCTCGTAGAGCAGGGCGAAGACGACGAAGGTCCGGTGGAACCACTCCGCGCGCGTACGCATCGCGACCAGGCAAAGCACCACCATCGCGGCGTTGCGCAACGGGTACTCGTAGCCGAAGTGGCGGAAGTAGGGCCGCGCCTTGATCAGCGTGTCGATGAAGTCGATCACGTAGGCCAGCGCCATGATCCCGAAGAACCAACCGCGCCGCGACAGGAAGTAGTCGCGCCAGCCGTCGTAGTCGGAGGTGTCGTCGGGAAACAGCAGCGTGCACAGCAGGAACAGCACGACGACGTAGAGGATCAGGAAGGCGTAGCGGGGAAGCTCCACGGATGGACGTGGATCAGGCTGAACTGCCACCACCAGAAGTGGGTCAGCAGCACGAACATCGAGAGCGCCCATCCCATGTGCACCCAGTAGATGCGTTCGCGGCCGGGGTGCTGGACGAAGCGCGCCATGCCCTTGAGCAGCGTGGTCAGGGCCAGGCCGAGCACGATGCCCAGCACGATGCGGATGTAGGTGAACAGCGGGTCGCCCTGCATCGCCAGCCTCCTCGCGCGTCGGCCGAGCATAGCGTCCCGGGTGCCTGCGACCTGCGACGGGCCGCTCCCGAGCCCATGCTCGGCCCGATGCTGCGATCATGTGCGCATGACTGACCTAGTTTCCGAGTGTTTCTCGACCCTCTCCCTGACCCCTGCACTGATGCAGGGGGTGCAGGCCCTGGGCTACACCCAGATGACGCCCGTGCAGGCGCGCAGCCTGCCGCCGATCCTCGAGGGGCGCGACCTGATCGCGCAGGCGCCCACCGGCAGCGGCAAGACCGCAGCCTTCGGCCTGGGCTTGCTGCACCGCCTCGATGCGGCGTCCTCCGGCACGCAGGCGCTGGTGCTGTGCCCGACGCGCGAGTTGGCCGACCAGGTCGGCAAGCAGCTGCGCAAGCTGGCCTTCGCCATTCCCAACCTGAAGCTGTCGATCCTGTGCGGCGGCATGCCGCTCGCGCCGCAGCTGGCCTCGCTGGAGCACGCGCCGCACGTGGTGGTCGGCACGCCGGGCCGCATCCAGGAACTCCTGCGCAAGCGCGCGCTGGACTTCTCTGGCCTGCGCACGCTGGTGTTCGACGAGGCCGACCGCATGCTCGACATGGGCTTCGAGGAACCGATCCGCGAGATCGTCGGGAAGACGCCGAAGTCGCGGCAGGGCCTGCTGTTCTCAGCCACTTTCCCGGAAGGCGTACGCACGATCAGCCGCGGCATGCTGCGCGATCCGGTCGAGGTGACGGTCGAGGGCGAGGAGCACCACGCGCCGATCGAGCAGCGCTTCTACGAGATCGATGCGGCGCGCAAGACGCCGCTGCTGGCGGCGCTGCTGGTGCAGGAGCGGCCGGAGTCGTGCGTGGTGTTCTGCAACATGCGTCGCCAAGTGGACGAAGTCGCCGGCTCGCTGGAGCACTACGGCTTCACCGCGCTGGCGCTGCACGGCGACATGGAGCAGCGCGATCGCGACGAAGTGCTGGTGCGCTTCGCCAACCGTAGCTGCAACGTGCTTGTGGCCAGCGACGTCGCCGCGCGCGGGCTCGACGTCAAGGAGCTGGCGATGGTGGTCAACTATGACCTGCCCAGCGATGCCGACACCTACGTGCACCGCATCGGCCGCACCGGCCGCGCCGGCGCGGATGGCCTCGCATTGAGCCTGTGCACGTCGCGAGAGACCTCGCGCATCGAGGCGATCGAGCAGCGCATCGGCGCGCCGGCTCAGTGGTACAAGGCGGCGCCGTTGACCGGCAAGGCAGGCAACGTGCCGATGGCGGCGATGACGACGCTGCGCATCGATGCCGGACGCAGCGACAAGCTGCGCCCGGGCGACATCCTGGGTGCCCTGACCGGCGAAGCGGGCCTGAAGGCCGATGCGATCGGCAAGATCGACGTGTTCGCCACGCGCGCCTATGTCGCCGTCGCGCGCGGACAGGCTGCGCAGGCGCTGGCGCGGCTGCGCGAAGGCAAGATCAAGGGGCGGAAGTTCCGGGTGAACCGCCTGTAGGCCGTCACCCAATCCCTCTCCCGCAAGCGGGACCGTCACCAAATCCCTCTCCCGCAAGCGGGAGAGGGGCGCGATGTGCTCAGCGCTGGTTGAACGCGTACTTGCCCGGGCCCATCAACGCGATGCCGAGCGCGGTGGCCAGGTACATCACCTGCAGTTCGATCGCCCAGCCGCCCTGCTCGTTGAGGTGGCCGATGTCGCCCGTGTGCACCAGGTACAGCGCGACGATCATGTTCAACACGATCAGCACGGCGCCGATGCGCGAGAAGAAGCCGGTGATCACCAGCAGCGGTCCGAGCACTTCGCCGGCCAGCACGCCATAGCCGAACGAGGCCGGGAAGCCCTGGGTCTCGACCATCTTCATGATGCCTTCCAGGCCGCCGTCGAGCTTGCTGATGCCATGCAGCAGCACGAGCACGCCGAGGGCGATGCGGATGATGAGCTTGCCGAGGTCCTGCTGGGTACTCGTGTTCATGGCGACTCCCCGAGGTGGTAACCGATGATAGTCCAGCCCGGCGCAAGGGCATGGCGCGGTGCGGAAAACCGGCCGTCAGCGTACCGGCAGTTTGAGGTGCAGCCCGTTCCAGCTGAGCAGCACACCGTCCGCACTGATCTCGTCGACGACGGCCGGGCCGAGGCGGTCGCCTTCGGACACCCGTGAGCCGTCGATGATGGCGAAGCGCTGCGGGGCGCTCTGGCCCCACATGTGCATGCTCATCTTCAATGGCGGCAACTGCTGGCGATCGGCGGCGCTGAGGTCGGACAGGCGCAGCACGGCCGAGCCGGCGGAAGCGATCGGCGCCGGTGCGGGCGGCAGTTCGCTCGGGGGCGGCGGCAATGCGGCCGGCGCCGCATGTTCGCGCGTGGCGGCGACGGGCGGTGCGGAAGCCTGCGGGGCGGTTTCGATGGCAGGCGCGGGCGGCACTACCGCAGGTGCCCGGGCGACGGGCGCCAGTGCAGGTGCCTGCTGCGGTTGTGGCGCGGGGACGACGGGGCGAACGGTGCGTGCCGCCGGCTTCCATTCCACCGGTGCCGGTGAGGCTGCGGGTGCCGGGTCGATGGTCGCTCCGGTCACCGCAGCGGCAGCGGCCGGCGTCGCAAGCCAGTAGCCACGTGCGGCCCAGCCACTCATGCCGAGGGCGGTGGCAGCAGCGAGCAACAGCCATGGCCAGGGCAAGGCGCGCGTACGCGCAGGGCGCGCCGCGGGCGGCAACTCGGCATGCAGGTCCGGCGTCTGGCCGCGGCGGCGCTCGGCTTCGGACTTGCGCAGGGCCTCAAGGATGAGAGACATCGTTACTCCAGGACCTTGAGCATGCGAGGGCCGTTGTCGGCGGAAGACAGCGCCAGCAGCGTTTCCGGGCCGATGACGCCATCGCTGTCGAGGCCGCGCGCGCGCTGGAAGCGGCGCACAGCCTCGATCATCGCTGCGTCCAACGTCGAAGACGCATCCGCGGTGAACTTGCCGGGAGCCAGGCGCTGGCCGATCCAGCCGACCGCCGGTCCCGTGGCGCCCACCGGCAATGACGCATCGAGGTAATCCGGACCGCGCCACAGCGTGGCGTATTCGCCGGCCCACACGTGCTCCAGCGCGACCCGGCTGGTATCGAGGTCCTGTCCGCCGAGCGACAGACGCACGCTGACAGCATCCGCGCCGCGCAGCAGCGCCCACTGTTCGCGATCGCCGGAATGCAGCCGCAGCAACGCAGGCCGTCCCTGCGCGGCGAGCTTGTCGAGCCCGGCGCGGCCGCGCACGCAGTACACGCCCGGCGCCAGCACCGGCAGGCAGGCCGAAGCCGCGGTGGCGTCGGCGTCGGCAGCGGGCAGCTTCCACAGCGCCAGCAGTTCGCGCCAGGCCGGCAGCGGCGAGGCATCGGCCTGCTGCAGGCGCGCCTGCAGCGCGTCCTCGTCGAGCCGGGTGGGGGCGGCGGCCACGCTGGGTTTCGCCGGTTCTTTCGCCGCCGCCTTGGCCGTCGCGACGGGAGGAGTCACGGCGGCACGCGGCCACCACGCCCAGCCGGCGCCTGTCAGCGCGGCGAGGGCCAGCACCGCAGCGAGGGGCCATGCGAGCGGGCCACGCGGGCGCGACGGAGCCAGCGCCTCGCGCGCAGCGCGATCGACCCAGCGCGCATCGAGCTTGGTTTCGTCATGCGCATAACCGGCGAGCAGCGTGCGCTCGGCGATCACGTTGACCAGGCGCGGCACGCCGATGGAATGCTTGTGGATGCGCCGCACCGCGGCAGCGGTGAAGGGAAAACGCTGGCCTCCGGCCACGCGATAGCGATGGCGCAGGTACTCGCCGGTCTCGGCGGCGTTGAGCGGAGTCAGGTGGTAACGCGCGGTGATGCGCTGCGCGAGCTGGCGCATATCGGGCCGGGCCAGCATCTCGCGCAGCTCCGGCTGGCCGAGCAGGATGATCTGCAGCAGCTTCTGCGTCGGCGTTTCCAGGTTGGTCAGCAACCGCACCTGCTCGAGCGCCTCGACCGAGAGGTTCTGCGCCTCGTCGATGATCAGCACCACGCACAGGCCCTGCGCGTAGGCATCGAGCAGGTAGGCGTTGAGCCGGTCGACCAGCGCCTTGACGCTGCCGCGCGCGCCTTCCAGGTCCAGGTGCAGTTCCTCGCAGATCGTCTCCAGCAGCTCCACCGGCGACAGCCGCGGATTGAGGACGAGCGCGGCGCGCGTGTTCTCCGGCAACTGCTCCAGCAGCAGGCGGCACAGCGTGGTCTTGCCGGTGCCGACCTCGCCGGTCAGCTGGACGAAACCGCCGCCGCCGCCCTGGCCGATGCCGAAAAGCAGGTGCGCGAGAGCGTCCCGGTGGCGCTCGCTGAGAAAGACGAAGCGCGGATCGGGCGTGATCGAGAACGGCGGCTGCTGCAGGCCGTAGTGCTCGAGATACATGCGCGTACCGTTGATGGGCGAAGTCCCCACTAGCCTGCCATGAAAAACGCAGGCGTCCACGCCAACCGGCCTGAACGCGCCGGGCGAGGGCTATTCGGCGGCGCCCTTGGCTTCGGCCGTCCCGAGGACCTCGGGGTGCTGCAGCGGCCGCGGCGAGCCGAGCAGGGGGTGGATGAAGACCGCGGCCAGGATGATCGCCACGCCGCCATAGAACAGCGGCGTGAGCTCGCGCTGCTCGCCCAGCAGCAACACCGCCAGCACGATCGCGTAGACCGGTTCGAGGTTCACCGCGAGCTGCTGCGCGAACGCGCTCATGTGCCGCAGCGCCACCAGCGACAGCGTGAACGGCAGCAGCGTGCAAGCCAGCGCCAGCGCCAGCAGCAGGGCGGCATCGTGGCCGCTGGGCACCACCAGCAGCGAACCGGCGAACGACGGGAACAGCAGCGGCATCAGCGGCGCCAGCAGCGTCAGCATCAGCGTGCCGGCACCCAGTTCCAGCGCGGTCACGGTGAGCGGATCGCCGTGCTCGACCAGGCGCTTGTTGAGCGATCCGAAGATCGCCACCAGGAACGCCGACACCGCGCCCACCGCGATGCCCACGCGCATGCCGGCCGGGACGCCACCGACCACCATCACCACGCCGGGCAGCACCATCAGGCCCAGCGCGAGCTCGCGCTTGGAGAAGCGCGTGCGCGTCAGCCACGGTTCGATCATCGCCACGAACACCGTGCCCAGCGCCATGCACGTCGCGCCGACGGACGCGTTGGACAGCTTGATCGCGCCGTAGAAGGTCAGCCAGTGCAACGCCACCAGCGTGCCGATGCCGGCATAGGCCAGGATCAGGCGCGGCTTCATCGCGCGCAGCCCGCGCCACACGCGCGGCACCAGCGCCAGCGCCGCGACCACCAGCAACATGCGCCACCACACCAGCGGCAGCGCCGGCAGCGTGATCATCTTGCCCAGGATCGCGGTGAAGCCCCACAGCAGCACGCAGAAATGGATTTGCAGCTGGGCCTTGCTGGTCGGGCTCATGAGTCGTGGCGGCGGCGGAGGGCACGCTATTCTCGCAGCATGAGCGCCGACCTGATTGCCCACCTGCAAGATCTCAGCGCCGAGTCGGGGCGGCTGACCGCCCGCGCGATGTTCGGCGGCCACGGCCTGTACCTCGACGGCCTGCTGGTCGGCGTGCTGATCGAGGAAGGCGTGTACCTGAAGGCCGACGACGAGACCCGCGCGAGGTTCGAGGCGGCCGGTTGCGCGCCTTACGTGTACCAGGGTCAGCAGCAGCCGATCACGATGAGTTACTGGTCGGTGCCGGAAGAGGCACTGGACTCGGCCGACACCTGGCGGATCTGGCTGCGTCTCGCCCAGGAGGCAGCGCTGCGCAAGGCTGCGAAGAAGCCGCCCAGACGGGCGAAGAAAGCGGCGCGCTAGTCCTCGGTCGGCTGCGCCAGCAGCCAGTCGACGAACGCCTGCGCCGCCGGACGCAGCCGGCGGTGCGAGGGGTAGACGACGAAGTAGCTCCAGCGTGTCTTCAGCGCGGGGCCCGGCAGTCGCTGCAGCCTTCCGGCGTCGAGGTAGGGCTGTGCGATACGCCCACGCGCCAGCACCGCGCCGAGCCCGTGCGCGGCGGCATTCATCGCGTCCGTGCTGTCGCTGAAGGTGTAGCTCTCCTCGAACTTCGCGCCATGCACGCCGGCGTGGCGGAACCAGTCCAGCCAGCCCTGCCGTGCGTGGTCGGAGATCAGCGGCAGCCGGGTGACGTCCGCCGCTTCGCGGATCGCCGGCAGCCCCGGGTAGTGCGGGGATGCGAGCGGGAACAATGCGTCGTCCATCAGCAGGTGCGCGGTCAGCCCGGGCCAGTGGCCGGGGCCATGGCGGATGCCGAGGTCCGGGCCGCCGTCGTCGAAGCGGGTCAGCGCGATCTCGGTGTCGATGCTGAGCCGGATGTGCGGGTGGCGCTGGTGGAAGTCAGGCAGTCGCGGCATCAGCCAGGTGTAGACCAGCGAGTGCAGGGTGGTGATGCGGACCCGGTCGTGCTCGTCGCGAGTGCCGTGCAGCGTGCGCAGCACTCCCTCCATGTCTGCCATCGCGCTGCCGGCAGCGTCGGCCAGCTGGCGGCCTTCGGCGGTCAGCGACACGCCGCGGGCATGGCGCTGGAACAGCGCGACCCCCAGCCGGGATTCGAGCTTGCGCACGTGGTGGCTGACCGCGCTGGCCGTCAGGTGCAGTTCCTCGGCGGCATGGGCGAAGTTCTGGTGGCGGGCCGCCGATTCGAAGGCGGCCAGAGCAGGCAGCCAGTCCGCGCGCAGGGCCATGTCGAGCCTCAAATATGGTTTGTGTCTGACCGCGAAAGTATGCGCTTGTGGCGGCGGCGCGCCACCGGAAAATAGCCACCAGGCAAGAGCCAGATTATGGGTGGGCCGTCTGCCACGGCCACCGGGAGCGATCCGAGCATGCTGTCCAACGATGACCTGCAGGCCATGCAGATCGATGATGTCGCGGTGATCGAGGTCGGCGATGGCTGCACGCGCCGCGACCTGCCGAGCAATCCGGGCGTGCGCGTCTGGGTGGTCGACATGGCACCCGGCGCGCAGTGGCCGTACGTCGACCACCACGACACCGGCGAGTCCTTCTACGTCATCAGCGGCGAAGTGATCGAGGGCGAGTCGCGCTACGGCGCCGGCACCTATGTCGCCTTCGCGCCCGACAGCCGGCATCGTCCGCGCACCGAATCGGGCGTCCGCCTGATCGGCCTCAACGTCAGCTCGACGGCCTTCCTGGCCGCCGGCGGCAACCCCGATTCGATCACCCACCACTTCCATCCGACGCAGGGCTGACCCGCGTCGCCAGACACGTCCTCCCCCACGAGGCGTCCTCCCCCACGAGGTCTTACGATGAACAGCGTCGCCACGGCATCCGGCATGACCGACACACGCGAACGCGGCTGGATCACCCCGCTCGAACTCGCCCTGCTCGGCGCGATCTGGGGCGCTTCGTTCCTCTTCATGCGCGTGGCCGCCAAGGACTTCGGTGCGATGCCGCTGGTCGAGGTGCGCCTGGCGCTGGGTTCGCTGGTGCTGCTGCCGTTCCTGTGGCGGGCGCGGGCGCAGTTCCCGGCGCGGTTGTGGCCGAAGCTGGCGATCATCGGCGCGATCAACTCGGCGGTGCCTTTCATGCTGTTCGCGTGGGCTGCGCAGCGCGCACCCGCCGGCATCGGTGCGATCGCCAATGCGATGACGGTGTTGTTCACCGCGCTGGTCGGCTTCCTGTTCTTCGGCGAGAAGATCGGCGCGCGTCGCGCGGTGGCGCTGCTGACCGGTTTCGCCGGCGTGGTGGTGCTGGCCAGCGGCAAGACCGCCGGCGCCAGCATCGGCTGGGCGGTGATGGCCGGTGTGGGCGCGGCGTTCCTGTACGGCATCGGCATCAACCTCGTGCGTCGTCACCTGACCGGATTGCCGCCGGCCGCGGTCGCCTCGGCCACGCTCGGCGTGTCGGCGCTGCTGACGTTGCCGTTCGCCATCAGCTACTGGCCGCAACACGCGATCCCGGCAGCGTCCTGGTTCTCGGCGGCGATGCTCGGCGTGCTGTGCACCGGCCTGGCCTTCGTCATGTACTACCGACTGATTGCCCGCATCGGCGCCAGCCGCGCTTCGACCGTCACCTACCTGATCCCGGTGTTCGGCGTGGCCTGGGCCTGGCTGCTGCTGGACGAGCCGCTGACCGCGACGATGGGCATCGCCGGCGCGATGATCCTCGGCAGCGTGGCGTTGAGCCAGCGCATGGGGAAGTGACGAATCGGCCCGAGGCCGCGCAGCGGGCTGGGCATTGCCAAATCGTCATCCCTGCGTAGGCGGGGATGACGAGCGAACGGAATCAAGGGAGTGCGCGAATGACCGACAAGCGCGTCGTGTTCGACTTCGAGATTCACTTCAGCAATGGCGGCGGCCTGAAAGGCTGGGACTTCCGCCTCGACATCGAAGGCGACGACATCGCCGACGACGTGCTCGCCGACTACATCGTGCGCGACATGCGCCTGCTGATGGTCGGCAGCGTGCGCATCGACAACAAGCGCATCATCGCCGAGGCGCACAAGCGGGAGCGCGACACGGTCGCCATTTCCGGTTGAGTGTTCGGCGCGGCCGTCAGGCAGCCAGCGCGCCAGGCATCACTCGCGGCGAAAGCGGTCGTTCTTCCCAGCCACGCAGCCGGTAGCCCTGCCGTTCGATGGCCGCGATCACCTCGTGCTTCCAGAAGCGGCCTTCCATCTGCACGCGGCCCGCGACGTGATCGACGCGGATGCGCGCGCCCAGGTCGACCCGGAGCAGCGCGCCGATCAAGCGCCGAGGCTCCCTGCACGGACCGTCGAGGTTGAGGAGCATGTGGACGTCGGGCAGCGCCGTGCGCTGATCGGGTGCACGGCTCGGTGTGAATGGGGCGAGGCACACGGGGAATTCCATGCGGGATGGCGGAGCGCGCAGCCTCGGGCTTCCCACAGTGGCAAAGTCAACGCGCGGCGGGTTGGGGTGGCGTGCGGCCATTGACCTTCCCATGATGGGAAGGCCCAGCCTTGCGCCATCCTCGCTATCGGCACCCGCATGAACGCGTCCCTGTCGCAGGCTTCCACCGGCCTGCAGAACCAGTTCCGATTCGGCATATCCGGCATGACCTGCGCGTCCTGCGCCGGACGAGTCGAACGTGGTCTGATGTCGGTTCCGGGCGTCACCTCGGCCAGCGTCAACCTCGCGACCGAAACCGTCGAAGTCGCCACCGGCGAGCCGGTCGCTCTGCAAGTCCTCGCCGATGCCGTGCGCCAGGCCGGCTACGGCATCGCGCAGCGCGAAGTCGAACTGGCGATTTCGGGGATGACCTGCGCTTCGTGCGTGGCACGTATCGAGCGGGCGTTGCGCGCATTGCCAGGCGTGCTCGACGCAACCGTGAACCTGGCCACCGAGCGTGCGTACGTGCGAGCGACTGCGCAGATCGATGATGCCGGACTGATCGCTGCCGTGGCGGGCGCGGGTTATTCCGCCGCACTCACCGATGCCGCTGACGGTTCAAAGCCGGAACGGGCACAGACGAAGGCCTGGCCGCGCGAGACACTGCACCTGATCGCCGCGGCGCTACTGTCGCTGCCGCTTGCATTGCCGATGGCAGGACTGTTGCTGGGCGAGCACTGGATGCTGCCGGGATGGCTGCAACTCGTACTCGCCACTCCGGTGCAGTTCTGGCTGGGCGCGCGTTTCTATCGCGCCGGCTGGCACGCGTTGAAGGCGGGGACCGGCAACATGGACCTGCTGGTCGCGCTGGGCACCAGCGCCGCTTACGGATTGAGTGCCTACAACCTGCTGTCGGATGCGGTACACCACGGTGCGCCGCTGTACTTCGAAGCCTCCGCCGTCGTCATCACGTTGATCCTGATGGGCAAGTGGCTGGAGGCGCGGGCCAAGCGCCAGACCACCGAGGCCATCCGCGCGCTGCAGGCATTGCGTCCGGCCACGGCGCGAGTGCGGCGCGACGGCCGCGTAACCGAAGTGCCCATCGCCAGTGTCGCGGTGACTGACGTGGTGGTGGTGCGGCCCGGTGAGCGCATACCGATCGACGGACGCATCATCGAAGGACGGACGCATGCAGACGAGTCGCTGATCACCGGCGAGTCGCTGCCCGTCGCCAAGACGGAGGGCGATCGCGTCACTGGTGGCGCGGTGAACGGCGAAGGCCTGATCGCGATCGAGACCACCGCGTCCGCCGCGGAAGGCGTGCTCGCCCGCATCATCCGTCTGGTCGAGGATGCGCAGGCCAAGAAGGCACCGATCCAGCGCGTGGTCGATCGCGTCAGCGCCGTGTTCGTGCCGGTCGTCGTGGGTGTCGCGCTCGTGACGCTGCTCGGCTGGGGTCTGGCGGTGGGCGACTGGCAACAAGCCATCCTCAACGCCGTCGCGGTGCTGGTCATCGCCTGTCCGTGCGCGCTGGGATTGGCCACGCCGACCGCGATCATGGCCGGCACCGGCGTGGCTGCCCGCGCGGGCATCCTGATCAAGGACGCCGAGGCGCTGGAGATTGCACGCAAGGTCTCGATCGTTGCGTTCGACAAGACCGGAACGCTGACCGAGGGAAGGCCCGTGCTGGCCGAGTACCGTGCCGTCGGTGGCAATGACGGCGAACTGCTGGCGCAGGGCGCCGCGCTCCAGTCGGGAAGCGAGCATCCGCTCGCCAAGGCGGTGCTGGGTGCTTACGGTGATCGGCGGCTGCTGCCTGCCACCGGGCTGCACGCCGTCGCCGGGCGTGGCGTGCGTGGCGAGGTGGCGGGCCGGACATTGCTGCTGGGCAGCACGCGCATGATGGTCGAGGCGGGCGCCGACCTGTCCGCGCTGGAAACCCGCGCCGAAGTGCTGGTGGAATCGGGGCACACCGTGTCCTGGCTCGCCGAGCGCGCGGACGAAGGGACGCGACTGCTCGGGCTGCTGTCGTTCCGCGACCAGCCACGGCACGGTGCGAAGGACGCCATCGCGCGGCTGCATGAGATGGGGCTGCGCACGGTGATGGTGTCGGGTGACAACCCCGGCGCCGCGCACGCGGTGGCGCACGCACTCGGCATCGACGAGGTGCGCGCCAACGTCGTGCCGGAGGACAAGGCTGCGATCGTCGCCGAGCTCGGCCATCAGGGCACCGTCGCGATGGTCGGCGATGGCGTCAACGACGCGCCGGCGTTGGCCGCCGCGGATGTCGGTTTCGCGATGGGCAGCGGCACCGACGTCGCCATGCATGCCGCTGGTGTCACGCTGATGCGGCCGGAGCCGGCCCTGGTGGCCGATGCGATCGGGATCTCGCGCCGCACCACGCGCAAGATCCATCAGAATCTGTTCTGGGCGTTCGGCTACAACGTGGTCGGCATCCCGCTCGCGGCGTTGGGCCTGCTGGACCCGGTGATCGCGGGCGCGGCCATGGCGCTGTCGTCGGTCAGCGTGCTCGCCAACACCTTGCTGCTGCGCCGCTGGCATCCGGACGCGTGAAAGAGGATCGATCGTCATGAGCAAGACCCTTCGGCCTGAACTGTCCGACGCCCGCGAGCAGGGCTTCCACAACATCGGCGAGGCGGCGCAGTTGAGCGGCGTCAGCGCGAAGATGATCCGGCACTACGAGAGCATCGGCCTGATCCCGGAGGCCGGACGAACGTTCGCCGGCTACCGCATCTATTCCGACGCCGACGTGCATCGCTTCCAGTTCATCCGGCGCGCACGCGTGCTGGGCTTCTCGATCCGGCAGATCGAGGCGCTGCTGGGACTGTGGAGCAACCGCGCGCGAGCCAGCGCCGAAGTGAAACGGCTGGCGCAGGAGCATGCCGACGAACTCGCCGCGAAGATCAGCGAGATGCAGGCCATGCAGCGCACTCTGCAGGACCTGGCCAACCGCTGCCACGGCGACGAACGCCCCGAGTGCCCGATCCTCGACGACCTGGCGGCGCACGCGTGCGGGGCCGATACATCGCGGAAGTCAACCTGACCCCTTTCTCTCGAGGTGCAAGTGTTCTTCTACGACAGATTGTTTGTAAGCATGTACGCGCTTAGCGGACGCACGAACTCGGATAGTCATCCGAGTTCGACCGCAGCATGGATATTGTTGAGTGGTCTTCAATCTGCGAATGTGCTGGCGTTGCTCTTTTTTCGCATGTACATGATTGAGTCTGGCATCGGACTCACCAGGAGTGTGATCTTCCTGATCATCGGTTCGCTGTTAGTGTTGAACGCGGTGTACATCGCCTTGCGAGGGAATAAGGTTCTGGCTCGCCAAAGCTCGCTGTCTCCAGTTCTCGCCATCGCGTATGCCGCTCTATCAGTGTTTGCCCTGCTTGGTGTGATGGGGGCTATGTATATGCGAGTTGCAGATCGAGTCGCGGGCTGAGGTGGTCTGTTAAAGGGAAGGGGCGGCGCAAGCCGGCAAAAAAGGGGTCAGGTTCATTTTCCGAGGTCTTGGGGCTGCCACGCGGTCCGGGCTCCGAGCACCATCGTCGGGTGTCTGAGCTCGGCGCGCCGAGCTCCGAGCTCCGTCGTCGGGGCCGCGAGCTCGGCGTTCCGACCATGGAGCTTGGGCGGCAGAGCTTTTTTCTCCGGCGCCGGAGAAGAAAGTCACAGATCCAGGGCGCTACGGTCCAAGAGGTGGTGAAAAGTTCACCATCGACCGAGCAAAAAGCCCGGCGAACGCAGCAATTTGCTCCGCGCACCGGGCTCGAACAGCCAATGCGCCTCGCCAGGGTGCCCTCGCAGGTTGCTGCAGCGGGCTTTCCCTCTACGAGCCGAGGCGCACCGCCGAAGTGCAGGCGAGCAGCAGTGCGATACTGCGCTCCGCTCTTGCGACGAGGCGCCCATGAACGGTCCCGATCCCGCCAACCCGCATCCGATGGCGGGCTTCCCGCAGATCTGCTACCTGCGCAATGTCGTGCGAAACCCGCAGATCGAGATCGGCGAGTACACCTACTACGACGATCCCGACGGCGCCGATAACTTCGAGCGCAACGTGCTGTACCTGTTTCCGTTCATTGGCGACCGGCTGGTGATCGGTCGCTTCTGTGCGCTGGCGCGCGGCGTGAAGTTCGTCATGAACGGCGCGAACCACCGCATGTCCGGCATCTCGACGTATCCGTTCAACATCTTCGGAGGCGGCTGGGAACGTTTCGCGCCGGCGCCGGAGGAGTTGCCGTTCAAGGGCGACACGGTGATCGGCAACGACGTCTGGATCGGCTACGACGCGATGGTGATGCCGGGCGTGAAGATCGGCGACGGCGCCATTGTCGCCGCGCGTTCGGTGGTCGTCAGCGACGTGCCGGCTTACGGCATCGTCGGCGGCAATCCGGCGCGGCTGATCCGCTCCCGCTTCGATGACGCCACGGTGCAGCGCCTGCTGCGCATCGCGTGGTGGGACTGGGACGCGGCCAGGATCACGCGCCACCTGGAGAAGATCGTCGGCGCGGATGTGGAAGCGCTGGAGGCAGCGGACTGACGCGGGGGAAGGAGCGGCGCGCGATCCTTCCCCATCACGCCGATCGCTCAAGCACGCGGCTGGTGCACGACGCGGATGTACGGCTTGGACGCGGTCCAGCCTTCCGGGAACAGTTGGCGTGCATCGTCGTCCGACACCGACGCGGCGATGATCACGTCCTCACCCGGCTGCCAGTTCACCGGCGTGGCGACCTTGTGTTTCGCGGTGAGCTGCATCGAGTCGATCACGCGCAGCACTTCGTCGAAGTTGCGGCCGGTGGTCATCGGATAGATCAGTTCGAGCTTGATCTTCTTGTCCGGGCCGATCACGAACACGTTGCGGACGGTCTGGTTGTCGGCTGGCGTGCGTCCCTGCGCGGTGCCCGGTGTTTCCGCCGGCAGCATGTTGTACAGCTTGGAGAGCTTGAGTTCGGGGTCGCCGATCATCGGGTAGTTCGGCGCGACGCCCTGCGTTTCCTGGATGTCTTTCGCCCAGCGCTTGTGGTCCTCGATCGTATCGACGCTGAGGCCGATCACCTTGACGTTGCGCTTGTCGAACTCGGGCTTGATGCGTGCCATGTATCCGAGCTCGGTCGTGCACACCGGCGTGAAATCCTTGGGGTGCGAGAACAGCACGCACCAGCTGTCGCCCATCCACTCGTGGAAGCGGATCCTGCCTTCGGTGGTGTCGGCTTCGAAGTCCGGTGCGGTGTCGCCAATCTGCAGTGCCATGGTCAACCTCCTGCGGTAGCTTGGATGCGCCACATCACGGGCGCTGCGCTCCCCAGGGCGGCCCGGGATCAGCTCCCCGCTGCAGCCGCTGCCGCGATCTTACGCCGTTGCGCGCGGCGCCACGCCCAATTCAGATCCGCTGCCGCGCCGACAAATCCGCGTCGCCGCCCGCATCCCCCGGCGGAGTGATCGCGATCGCCTTGCGATGCTGCGCGCGGGCGAGTCCGGCGCCGGTGACGGCCCACGTCAACGCGATGGCGGCACCCACCAGCGCGGCGATGGCCGGTTGCTGGGCGAGCATGTCGACCAGCGTTTTGGCCCAGCCGCTGACCGCGTCGGCGCCGCGGTAGACGAGGCTGTCGATGACGTTCTTGGCCTTGTACTTGGCTTCCGTCGGTACGACGGTGAACAGCATCTCGCGCCCCGGCCGCACGAACGCGTACTCGCCGGCGCGCCGCACCACCATCACCACCGCCAGCACGGCGAAGGTCGGCGCCAGCGCCAGCCACACGAAGCCCAGCATCGTGACGACGGGCACCGCCACCAGCAGCACCCAGATGCCCAACCGCTGCACGATGCGCCCGGTAATGAACAGCTGCGAGAGGATCGTCAGGCTCTGCACGACGAAATCGATCGTGCCGAACACCTGCGTCTGATCGGCGCGATTCGGGAAACGCATCTCGACGAGCCGTGCCTGCTCGAAGTACAGGAACGTGCTGACGCTGGCGAGCAACAGCACGAATGCGGCGATACCGAGCAGGTAGGGCGATGCCAGTACCGTGGTGATGCCGGCGAACGGGCTGCCGCCGAGCGGCCGTTGCCGCGCGCTGGCGCTGAGTCCCTCGTGCAGCGGGTGCGCATCGCGCCAGTGCTGCAACTTCCGCGAGGCGACGATCGCCAGCACCAGCAGCGACGCTGCCAACCACAGCAGGCCGTCATGCCCGATCCGCTCGACCAGCGCGATGCCGACCAGCGGCCCGACGAGTCCGCCCAGGCTGGCGCCGGCGGCCATCAGCGCGAAGGTGCGCTTGGCCTGTCCCGTCGGGATCAGGTCGACCAGCACGCTCCACACCACCGAGATCGCGATCAGGTTGAATACCGAGATCCAGATGTAGAACGTGCGCGCGATCCACAGGTTCTCCGGCTGCCAGCGGAACGCGATCGCGAACAGGGCCAGGTTGGCGGCGAAGAAGGCGAACGTCCAAGGGAGGATGCGCCGGCGCTGCACGCGCCCAGCGACCCAGCCGAACAGCGGCATCGCCGCCAGCGTCGCCAGGAACGTGCCGGTGAACAGCCATTGCAGGTTCTCGACGCCGCCGGCGACGCCCATCGTCTCGCGCACCGGGCGCAGCATGAAATAGGCGGCGAACAGCAGGAAGAACACCAGCTGCGCGAACGCGACCGGGGCGATCTCGTCCTCGGCGACGCCGAATAGCCTTGCGAGCCAGGCCCTGCCAGTCGTCATTCGTCAGCCCAGCGCCGCGACCAGCGCGGCACGCTGCTTCTCGTCGAGCATCGGCCCGGTGCCGGCCTTGAGGTTGTCGAGCTGGTGTCGCGGCTTCGACGTGGCGGGAATCACCACGGTCACCGCCTCCGGCGACAGCACGAACTTCAGGATCAGCTGCGCCCACGAATCGGCGCCGGCATCCTTGGCCCAGTCCGGCAGGGGCTTGTCGCGCACCTGCGCGATCAGGCGGCCGTCCTCGAAGGCGCGGTTGATCATCACCGCGATGCCCAGGTCCTTCGCCATCGGCAGGATGGTCTTCTCGATGCCGCGCGACACCGGCGAGTAGTTGATCTGGATGAAGTCGGGCTTGTGCTGGCGCATCTCCTGCGCGAGCTGCTTCTGTGCGTCCTCGCGGTAGTGGGTCAGTCCGACGTAGCGGGTCTTGCCCTGCTGCTGGAGCTCGCGCGCGAGGGCGATCTGCGTGCCGGTGTCGCGCAGGTTGTGGACCTGCAGCAGCTCGACCTTGTCGGTGCGCAGACGCCGCAGCGAATCCTGGAACTGCGCCATGCCCTCGTCGCGGCCGCTGACGCCCGACAGCTTGGTGGCGAGGAACAGCCGCTCGCGCACCTTCGCTTCGGCGACGAGGTCGCCCAGCACGTCCTCGGCCGAGGAGTAGGTGGGGGCGGTATCGATCAGCTTGGCGCCGGCGGCGACAAAGGTCGCCAGCACCTCGCGCAGCGGCGCGCGCGCGTCGGCGTCGCCGTCTACTTCGAAACTGCCCGACGTGCCCATGCCGATGACCGGGATCTTTTCGCCGGTCGATGGAATGGCGCGCGACAGCAGGGTGCCGGTGAACGCAGCGGGTTGTGCGGCGGCCGGCACGGACGCGGGCGTTCCGCCGACCGGCGCGGTCGCCTGGTTCTCGCGGCTGCATGCCGCCAGCGGCGCCAGCGCGATGCCGGCGGCAGCGAGCGAGGCGGTGGTGAGGAAGTCGCGACGGTTGGTCATGGCGTGGTCTCTCGCACAAGGAGCGAACGTCGAACCCGGCTGACCTTGCGTTGCGTCACGTGCTGGCGGCCAGTGCCTTTCGGCATGGGCGCCGCGGTGACCGTCAGCCGGAGCCCAGTTGCTTCAGCAGCGCCATGGCGGCGGCGGGATTGCGCTCCTTGGCGCTGCTGATGAAGAACACAAACACTTCGCGCGGTTTGCTGGCTGCACCGCCGGGCGTCAGCCGGGGCAGGTCCACGGGTTCGCAGCCTCGCGCCCACACGTGCGCCCGCGCATGCCATTGCGAGAGTTCGACTTCGGGATAACCGGTAGCGACGTCGCTGCGCGATCGCATCAGCCGCGCGTAGACGAAGTCGGCGGTGACGTCGGCGAAGGACGGGTAGTCGGGCGAGTCGGTGAACACCGTGGCCATGCCGTGGCGCCGCGCCAGTTCGATGAAGCCCGCATCGACGAATGCCGGATCGCGTACGTCCAGCACATGGCGCAGCGAACGCCCGTCGACCTGGCCGGGGAGCAGCTGCAGGAACTCGGCGAAGGCGTCACGATCGATCTTCAGTCCGGCATCGAACTGCCACACGATCGGCCCGAGGCGGTCGCCGAGCGACGCGATTCCGCCGAGGAAGTCGTCGATCTGCGGCCCGGTCTTCGCCAGTGCGCGCGACTGCATGATCCGCATCGGCGCCTTGGCCGAGAACACGAAGCCGTCCGGCGTTTCCGCGGCCCACTTGGCGTAGGTCGCCGGCTTCTGCGTGCCGTAATAGGTGCCGTTGATCTCGATGGCGGTCAGATGGCGGCTGGCGAACTCCAGCTCGCGCCGCTGCACCAGGCCCTTCGGATAGAAATTGTCGCGCCACGGCGCGTAGGTCCAGCCGCCGATGCCGACCCGGATGCCGTCGACGGGATGGGGCGGGGCCGCGAACAGATCCATCAGGCCTCCGCCGTCCACGGGTTGTAGCTGCCGAACCACCACAGGTGGCCTTCGGGATCGCGGCAGGCGTAGCCGCGCCCGCCGTAGTCCTGGTCGGCGATGTCGATCTCGATCTTCGCGCCGGCGGCCTTGGCGCGCGCGTAGTGCGCGTCAGCATCGGGCACGATCACGCAGGGGCTCTGCGTCTCTCGCATGCCGATCTCGTCGGGCTGTGCGATGCGTTCGCTCCATTCGCCTTCCTTGTGGGCGGTGGCGAGCATGATCATGCCGGTGCCGTAGACCAGCTGCGCGTGATGCACGACATCACCGTCGGCATACACGGCGTGCTTCTCGAAACCGAAGGCGCGGCACAGCCACTCGATCATCGCCGGTGCATCGCGGTACGTCATCGCGGGGATGATGGTGCTGCCGGTGGGGGCGGGCATGGTCGGTTCCGGGGCGCTGGACAGGTCCGGAGGATACCGCCTGTCGGTGAAGCCACCGTGGCTTGCCGGCGAGGCGAGCCGTGCGCAACAAGTCGTGCACAATCGGGGCCCACCCGACAGGAGTCACCGAGCATGGCCACCTACACCGGCGGTTGTCACTGCGGCCGCATCGCCTACCAGGTCGAGGGCGAGATCGACCAGGTGCTCGACTGCAACTGTTCGCTGTGCGCCAAGCGAGGCGGCCTGCTGTGGTTCGTGCCGCGTTCGGCGTTGACGCTGAAGACGCCCGAGGGCGACTACGGCACCTACCACTTCAACAAGCACGTCATCGACCACCACTTCTGCCCGACCTGCGGCATCTCGCCTTTCAGCGAGGGCAAGATGCCCGACGGCAGCCCGATCGCCTGCGTCAACGCGCGCTGCCTCGACGGCGTCGATCCGGCCACGCTGAAGATCGTGCCGTACGACGGGCGTTCGCGCTGAGGTCATTCCGCTTCGGATCGCTTGGCCGCATCCACGCGCCGGAATGCGCCGAGAAGGACGAGGTCATAGGCGATCTTGAGTGCGCCGCAGAACACCAGTGGCGCGGCCAGCCAGCCTGCCGCGAACATCGCGCCCCCCAGCGACGGACTGAGGGCAGACGCCAGGCTTCGGGGAACGGCGGTGTAGCTTGCTGCCGCCACCCGCTCCGGTGGCGTCACCACCGACATCACGAACGCCGACCGGGTCGGCACATCCATCTGCGATAGCGCCGACCTGAGGAGCAGCAACCCCAGTGCGATCTCCATGCGCGGGGCGAACGCGGCTCCGATGAGCGCGAGGCTGGACGGGATGTGGGTGAACACCATGGTGTTCAGCAGGCCGATCCGCCTGGCGATGTGCGGCGCTGCGAGCTGGGAGAACGCGGTCAGAAGGCCGGCCCAGAAGAAGAACGCACCGGCGGACGCCAGCGACATGTCGAAACGCTCGAACAGCCACAGCGCCAGCAGCGACTGCACCAGCAGGCCGCCAGCAAACGCATCGACGCAGAACAGCGCAGCCAGCCGCGCTACGACGCTGCGCGACGGCCCCAGCGATGCGGGCGGCTCGGGCAACTGGCGGTCGGGCGCCGGCAACTGCCGGTAGAGCAGCCAGAGCGCGAACCCCGCCAGGGCGTAGACGACAAACATGGCCCGCAGGGCGGGGAGCTGGCCGATGCCCAGCTTGATCAGATGGTCGGGGACTGCGGCCGCGAGCGAACCCAGTGCCGCGCACAGCGCTCCGGCCAGGCTGTAGCGTGCGAAGAGGGTGGTGCGCTCATGGCCCACCGCCATGTGCGCCAGGCGTGCGTGCTCCAGCGGCAGGAACACGCTGACGTCACCCGAGCTGGGGTTCAGCGTGCCGACGAATGCCACCACCAGCAACGGCCAGAGATCGGAGAAGCCCGCGAAGCCCAGTCCGGTGACCATCATCACCAGGGCCGCCGCGCGCAGCAGGTGGCGATGATGGATGCGGTGTCCCCAGGTGCCCAGCGCCAGGGTCGCCAACGCCGAGCCCGACAGGGTGACCGTGCTCATCAGCCCGACCTCCCAGGTGCCAAACCCCAGCGCCAGCAGGTAGGCCGGCAGCAGCACGGCCACGTAACCATCGACCAGCGCGCGCAATCCCCGCGTGAGCAGCAGCAGCCTTGCTTCAGTAGGGATGCGGACGCTCGCCATCGGGTTGGCCCCGGCTATCACGCTGGAGAGTATCGCGCAGAGATCGTGCCCCTTCAGTGGGCACTGCCGCCTGAAAAGACATGGGGCCCCGCAGGGCCCCATGCTCGAACGGTTGTAAGGACGCGTGGTGCCTTACTGAATCGGCTCGTCCAGCATCATCTCGCGGACGAAACGCACCGGCGGTGCGCCGTACGACAGCACCTTGTCGTGGTAGGCCTTGGCGTTGAAGTTGTTGCCGAGCTTGGCTTCCACGGCCTTGCGCATGTCGAAGAACTCCTGCGCGCCGACGAAGTAGGTCGGCAGCTGTGCCGAGGTCAGCTGCGCGCGCACCCACTTGCCGGACGCTTCGCGCTCCTGCTGGAAAGCCTGCTTGGTCATCAGCTCCATCGCCTGTTCGCGCGTCCAGTTGTCGACATGCACGCCCTGGTCGAGGATCGCGTTGGCGATCGTGCGCAGGTAGAACTTGAGCTGGACCAGGCGGAACAGCGGGTCGTTATCCAGATAGCCAGCGTCGGCCATCATGTCTTCGGTGTAGACCGCCCAGCCTTCGGCGAACAGGCCCGAGCGAAGCACCGAGCGCAGCACCGAGTACGACTTGGCCGAGTGTGCGCCTTCCAGGTAGTGGCCCGGCATCGCCTCGTGGATCGACAGCAGGTGGATCATCCGGCTGTTGTACTCGCGCAGGAACGAGTCGACCTGGTCCTTGCTCCAGTCGTCCGGAATCGGCGAGATCGCGTAGTAGGTGTCCAGGCCCTTGTCGAGCGGGCCCGGCGAATCGCAGTACGCGACCGCGACGCCGCGCTGGAACTCCGGCATCAGGATCACCTTGACCGGATCGTTCGGCACGGTGACGAGGTCGTGCTCGCGCGTGAACTTCGTCGCGTCGGCCAGCGTCTGCTTGGCGAAGTCGACGACCTTGTCGCGCGCCGGACGGTCTGCATAAGCCAGTTCGAGCGCGGCCTCGATCGCCTTCTGCTGCTGGTCAGGCGACGGGTTGGCCGGCGTTGCCGGAGCGCCCGCCTTGTCCTTCAGCACGGTCTGGGCGATGGCGTACATCTCGCCGCGCACGCGCTTGAGCTCGCTCTCCGCGCGCTGCTTGATCTCGGCACGCGACAGCGACGAGTTCAGCGAGTACTGCAGCTTCTCGTCGTACAGCGTCTGGCCGATGCGGAAGTCGCCCTTGGCGTTGGGCACCAGCGTTTCGTCCAGCCACTTCTGCTGGTCGGCGACGGCGGTGCGCAGTTCGGCGACGGCCTCGTCGAGCTTCTTGCGGTCCTCGCCCTGGATCTGGTCGGCGTATGGCATCACCAGTCCGTCGATCAGGCTCAACAGGCCACCGTTCTGCTTGGCGACGGTTTCGGCGTGGATCTTCGGCACGCGCGCCGGATCCAGGTTCTCGCGCATCTGCTTGAACAGCGTCGGGATCTGCTTCATGCGCGCGGTCGCCGAGCGCAGGCGCTGCGGCATCGGCGCGAAGTCGCGCGCCATCAGGTTGTAGATCGCGCCGCCGGCCAGGCCGCTGTAGACCTGCGGGTCCCAGGCCCAGCTCTGCAGGGTCTCGAGGTTCCAGATGTCCGAGCGCAGCTGGTTGCGCAGGATCGCGGCGTCGATCTGGTTCTCGCGCGAGAGCTTGCTGGTGTCGATGGCGTCGAGTTCGGCCAGCGTCTTCTTGCTGAAGTCGACCAGCTTCTGCCGGCCCGCCGCGCTGAGGTCGTCGAGCTTGCTGTCGTAGTCGTGCTTGCCGATCTGGGTGGCGGCGATCGGGTTGAGCTGCAGCCAGCCGTCGAGCCACTGGCGCGACAGTTCGTTGAGCTTGGCATCCGTCGCGGCATCGGACGTGGCGGCCGGTTGGGCGGCCTCGGTCGCGGGCTGGGTGGGAGCCGGGGTTTGCGGCTTGCAGCCGGCCAGGACGGCGCCGAGCACGGCGAGGGCAAGCAGGGACGGGCGCAACGGAAGCATGGACGATCTCGGACAGGCGGCGCGGCCGCGATCCGCGGAGGATATCGCTCCCGTCGGTCCGGTGGCATGGGCCGTTGGTTGAGCGGTTTTGCCGGGCCGGGCGGTCCGTCGCGGGATTGAGGCATCATCGCGTCAGGTGCTGACGGATCGGCCATGGGGGACACATGAAGCACATTTTTCTTGCGGCCTGCCTAGCGTTCGCCGGCATGGCCAGGGCCGAAGGGCCTGCATTGGGCGAGTTCCTGAAGGCCGCCCAGTACGAATCGATGTCGCTGTCGCCCGGCGGCGACTACCTGGCGGCGCGTGTGCCGTTCGAGGACCGCACCGTGCTGGTGATCGTCCGGCGCAGCGACATGCACGTCATCAATCGGCTTGATCCCGGCAAGGACGGCTTCGTCGATTCGGAGTTCTGGGTTTCAGACACGCGGCTGTTCGCGTCGATTTCGATGAAGTTCGGCACGCTGGAGCAGCCTTACCAGCTCAGCAGCCTGCAGGCGCTGGATGTCGATGGCCGGCGCGGAAAAGCATTCTGGGGCAACGTCATCGATCCGCTCGTCGACGATCCGGAGTACGTGCTGACTTCCGATTGCCGCAAGGTCGTGAAGGAAGAGTGCTGGACCCGCGTGCGAAAAGTGCGCACCGATGGGCTCGGCAAGCGCGAGGAGGTGGTCGATGCCCCCGTGCCCAACGCCGGTTTCCTGGCCGATCGCGCCGGCACCGTTCGCTTCAGCTGGAACTGGGACAAGGACGATCGCCAGCAGGTGTTCCTGCTGCGCGATGGCCGCTGGGAGCTGATCAACGACGAGAACGCCAGCGGCATCGAAACCACGCCGATCGGTACGAGCTACGACCGGAAGTACGGTTTCCTGTGGAGCGAGCGCAAGAGCGGCCCCGACGTCATCGAGCGCGTCGACTTCGCCAGCGGTGCCCGTACCGTCGTGGTCAGCGATGACCGGGTCGATCCGGAAACTCTGGTCTGGTCGTTCGACGGACATGAACCTATCGGCGCGGTCTACGGCGGTCTGAAGCCCGAGATCCGGTTCTTCGACGCGGGACACCAGCACGCGGCCCTGATGCGCGAGCTGATGGCGGCCTTCCCTGGCGCGGTGGCACGCGTGACCAGCGCCAGCCGCAATGGCCGCACCGCGCTGGTCACGGTCAGCAGCGCCACCGAGCCAGACAGTTTCTACCTGCTCGATACCACCAGTGGTGACCTCAAGTTGCTCGCACGCAGCAGGCCCTGGCTGCGCGGGTCCGCCATGCGTCCCACCCAGCCGGTGGAGTTCGCCGCGCGCGACGGAGTACGGCTGAACGGCTGGCTCACGCTGCCGCAAGGCCCCGGGCCGTTTCCGCTCGTGCTGCTGCCGCACGGTGGGCCGTTCGGCGTATCGGATTCCTGGAGCTACAACGACCAGGTGCAGATGCTGGCCACGCACGGTTATGCGGTCCTGCGCGTCAACTACCGCGGCTCCTCGGGACGCGGTCGCGTTTTCGAGGAGTTGGGGTATCGGCAGTGGGGCCGCGCGATGCAGGACGACCTGACCGATGCGACGCGTTGGTCGATTGCGAACGCGGGCATCGATCCCTCGCGCATTTGCATCTGGGGGGAGAGCTATGGCGGCTATGCCGCACTGATGGGAGCCGTGCGCGAGCCCGAGCTCTATCGATGCGTGATCGGCATGGCCGGCCCCTACGACTTGCCCACCCTGTACCGATGGGGAGACACGCAGCGCTCGCGCGCCGGCCGCAACTTCCTGGGACGAGCGTTGGGCGACGACATGGCGCAGTTGCGGGAGAACTCCCCGACCACCCATGCCGGGCGCATCAAGGCCGACATCATGCTGGTGCAGGGCATGCGCGACCGACGGGTTTCGCCCGAGCACCTGCGCGCGATGCGGCGTGCGCTGGACGCGATCGGCAAGCCGTACCGAGGATTCTTTCCGTCGGATGAAACGCATGGCTTCTACGACGAGAAGAATCGCACGACCTATTACCAGTCGGCGCTCGACTTCCTCGACAAAAACCTGAAGCGGTGACGGTCAGTCCGGCAGGAGCCGGTCGCTGTGCGTGTAGACGTTGAGCGAGTCGCCGCGTGCGAACGCGACCAGCGTGACGCCTGCAACGTCGGCCGTGCGGATCGCGAGGTCGGTGGGAGCGGAGATCGCCACCACCACGCCGATCCCGGCGGTGGCAGCCTTGTGCACGATCTCGTAGGACGCGCGCGAGGTGATGACCAGGAAACCCTGGCTCGGATCGCAGGCCGGCTGCCCCGCCATCGCGCCGATCAGTTTGTCCAGGGCGTTGTGGCGGCCGACGTCCTCGCGGACCAGCAGTTCCGCGCCGTAGGCGAACCCGGCCGCATGCACACCGCCGCTGCGCGCGTTGAGTGGTTGGCTCTGCGACAGCGCGGCAAGCGCGTCGCGAATGCGCGCGGCCGCCACCGGTCGCGGCGTGGCGACGCGAGGCACGGGGCGCATGGCGGCCTGCAGCGATTCGACGCCGCACAAGCCGCAACCGCTGCGTCCTTCCAGTCCGCGGCGGCGTTCCTGCAATGCGTCGAAGCGTGCCTGCGGGATCGCCGCATGCAGGGCGACGCCGTCGTCGTGGCGCACCGTGTCGACCAGGCGGAACTCCGCCGGCGTGGTGACGATGCCCTCGCTCAGCGCGAATCCCAGCGCGAAGTCCTCCAGCGATTCCGGCGTGGCCATCATCACCGCGAAGGACTCGCCGTTGTAGAGCAGCGCGACCGGCGCTTCGACGATCACCCGGTCGTCGTGCGCGGTACGCGCGTCCTCGCTCAGGCGCAGCGCCTGCACCGGCTGCAGCGCGTCGTTCATGCGGTCCCGCACAGTTGCCGTCCTTTTCCGGTGAGCCACAACAGCGTGCGTTCGCCATCGCGGCGCTGCTCGACCAGATCGAGGCCGTCGAAGCGCGGATCGCTGCCGAGCGCGACCAGCAAACGCTGCAGTTCGCTGAGGCCGAGTCCGAGGCGCTTGGCGACGCGATGGATCGACTGGCCGTCTTCTGCCGCCAGCAGGTGCAGCAGCGCCAATACCGGATCCTCGCTCATCGCATGTCCCGTCAGGCAGCAGCGCTGCGGCTCAGCCGCACAGGAATCGACTTCGACGCGGGCGTGCGTGCGCGCTCGGCGTGGTGTTCGAGCGGCACCAGTGCGTTGGTCTCGGGAAAGTAACTGGCCAGGCAGCCGGACGGAATGTCGTACTCGACCAGCCGGAATCCGGTCACGGTGCGTTCGCCGTCGCGCCAGAGCGAGGTGATGTCGACCATCTCGCCATCGCGCAGGCCCAGCCGCTGCAGGTCGTGCGTGGAGATGAAGCAGACCCGGCGCAGCCCGTGCACGCCACGGTAGCGGTCATCGAGGCCGTACACCGTGGTGTTGTACTGGTCGTGCGAGCGCACGGTCATCAGGCGCAGCGGTGCTTCGCTTTTGCTGCTGTCCGAAGACAGCGGATGCACGAAGAACCCGGCCTTCCCGCTGGCGGTCGGAAACACGCGTTCGCGTCCCGGATGGTGAAGGTGGAACCCGCCGGGCGCGCGCACGCGCCGGTTGAAGTCCTCAAAGCCGGAAATCACCTGCGCGATCCGCTCGCGGATGCGGTCGTAATCCTCCACCAGCCACAGCCATGGTGTGCGGCTGCGTGGCAGCGTTGCGGCGGCGAGCCGCGCGACGATCGCCGGTTCCGACAACAGGTAATCGGAAGCGGGCGGGTTCATGCCGCTGGACAGGTGGACCATGCTCATCGAGTCCTCCACCGTCACCGCCTGCGGACCGTTGGCCTGCAGGTCGATCTCGGTACGTCCGAGGCATGGCAGGATCAGCGCCTGCCGTCCGTGCACCAGATGCGAGCGGTTGAGCTTGGTGCTGACGTGCACGGTGAGCTCGCAGCGGCGCATCGCTTCGTGCACATGTGCGCTGTCGGGCGTGGCCGCGGCGAAGTTGCCGCCCATCGCGAAGAACACACTGGCACGGCGGTCGTGCATCGCCTCGATCGCGCCGATCGTGTCGTAGCCGTGCTCGCGCGGCGGCTGGAAATCGAATTCCGCGCCGAGTCGGTCGAGGAAGGCGGGCGAGGGCTGCTCGTAGATGCCCATCGTGCGGTCGCCCTGCACGTTGGAGTGGCCGCGCACCGGGCAGGGTCCCGCGCCGGGCTTGCCGATGTTGCCTCGCAACAGCAGCAGCGCGGCCAGCATCTGGATCGTGGCGACGCTGCGCGGATGCTGGGTGATGCCCATGCCCCAGCACAGGATCGTGGCGCGGCTGTCGATGTAGATCCCGGCCGCCTCCTCCAGTTGCGCGCGGCTGAGGCCGGATTCGCGTTCCAGCTCGTCCCAGTCGGCTGCACGGACCGACGCGGCGAACTCCTCGAAGCCCAGCGTGTGCGTCGCGATGAACTCGCGGTCCACGGCGTCGCGCTCCACCACGACCTTGGCCAGTGCCGTCGCCACCGCCAGGTCGCCGCCGATGCGCGGCTGGTAGTACTCCGAAGCGATCTTCGTGCTGCCGCCGCCGAGCATCTCGGCGGGCGATTGCGGATTGGCGAAACGCTCCAGCCCGCGCTCGCGCAGCGGATTGAACGCGACGATGCGGCAACCACGACGCGAGGCGTCGCGCAGCTCCGCCAGCATGCGCGGGTGGTTGGTGCCGGGGTTCTGGCCGAAGATGAAGATCGCCTCGGCGAGTTCGAAGTCTTCCAGCGTGACCGAACCCTTGCCGCTGCCGAGCTGCTCGGTCAGCGCGACGCCCGATGCCTCGTGGCACATGTTCGAGCAGTCGGGCAGGTTGTTGGTGCCGTACTCACGGACGAACAACTGGTACAGGAACGCGGCTTCGTTGGACGTGCGGCCGGAGGTGTAGAAGATCGCCTCGTCGGGCGATGCCAGCGCGTTGAGCGAGCCCGCGATCGTCGCGAATGCCTCGTCCCAGCCGATCGGCCGGTAGCGGTCGCCTGCGGCGTCGTAGGCCATCGGCTCGGTGAGGCGGCCCTGCGCCTCGAGGAAATGGTCGTCCTGCTGCGACAGCCACTGCACGCTGTGTTCGGCGAAGAACTCGCGGGTCACGCGCTTCGACGTGGCTTCGTTCGCCACCGCCTTGACCCCGTTCTCGCAGAACTCGAACGTCGAATGCGGGTTGCGATCCGGCCAGGCGCAGCCGGGGCAGTCGAAACCGCTGGGCTGGTTGGCGCGCAGCAGCGTGCCGGCCCCCTTCAGCACGACCTGCTGGTCGCGCAGGGCATGCCAGGAACTCTTCAGCGCATCCCAGCCGCCGGCGGGTTTCAGATAGACATCGATGGATTTCTTGTCGGACATCGCAGCAGGAAGAGGGGCCGTCGGCCTGCATGCATGATAGGCCGTCCGACCCGCGCCCGAGCGATCCGGCGGGGCTGCGCGTTCTCAGGATGTGCGGGCGCGGATGCCTGGGCTATTCGTCTTCCGCTTCGAACTCGACCAGCACGTTCAGGTCGTAGGCCAGCGCCTCGACGGCGTCGCGCACGCGGCGGGCGGTCGACAGGTTGGGCGCCTCGATCTCGATTTCGTGGGCGTCCGCTCCCCCGATCAGGTCGCTCAGGCCGGCCGAACTGGAATCGGCATCGTCCATGCGCGGCATCAGGTCGGCCACCTCCTCGACATGTTCGATGCCGTCGATGCTGACCAGCAGGTTGCCGATGGCGCGGACGGCGTCGTCGCTGCCGGTGACTCGCAGGCGCATTAGAGGCATGGCACGCACCTTCGCGGACGGATGTGGGATGGTCATCACGAGGCTATTGAGCCGTGGGATAAGACCGCGTGATGGCGTGTCCGGACGGTGGCGCGCGAGCACGCCGGTGTCACGTGGAAGGAGTAGGGTTGGCTGCATGAATACGGCGAACCCGGCAGACACGTCGAACCCGGTGGACAAGGTGATCAGGCACGCCACGGTCACGCTGCGCCCGCTTGAGCGCGGCGACCTGCACTTCATCCATGTCCTCAACAACAACCGCAGCGTGATGGCGTACTGGTTCGAGGAGCCGTACGAGTCGTTCGTCGAACTGGAGGAGCTGTACCGCAAGCACATCCACGACCAGTCCGAGCGGCGCTTCATCGTCGAGGATGCAGGACACGAGCGCGTCGGACTCGTCGAGCTGGTCGAGATCGACCACCTGCACCGGCGCGCCGAGTTCCTGATCATGATCTCGCCAGAACAGCAGGGCCGCGGCTACGCGCGGGCCGCGACGCGGCTGGCGATCAACTACGCGTTCCGGGTACTCAACCTGTACAAGCTGTACCTGCTGGTCGACGAGGACAACACGCGTGCGATCCGCATCTACGAGGACGCGGACTTCCGCCGCGAGGGCGTGCTGATCGACGAGTTCTTCAGCGACGGCCGCTACCACAACGTGGTGCGCATGTGCCTGTTCCAGTACCAGGCGCTGGGCCGCGACGAGAACCGCCGCGGCACCTGATCTGGTTTGCCCCTCTCCCCTCGCGGGAGAGGGTGGCGCGCGGCGCCGGGAGAGGGGTCAGCCCTTCGGCACGCGCACCGGCAGCGGCACGTTGCACAGGTCGATGTGGCCGGCCGGGCGCTTGTAGAAGTCGTCGCGGCGGTTGCGGCGCGCCTCGACCAGTTCGTCGAACAACCGCGTGTCGGTGCGCAGCACTTCCAGCCTGGTGCGTTCGCCCGCGGGCACCTGCGAGGCCAGCCGGATCGCCTGGATCGGCATGCGCTGCTCGGGCTTCTCGTAGAACCCAAGCGGGCCGGTGCCGCGCGGCAGCACCGACAGCAGTTCCATGCCCTGCACGACGCGGCCGACCATGCTCATGTTGCGGTCGAGCTGGCGCGGCGACTGGCCGGTCACGACATACAGCTCGGTGCCGTTGCTGGAGTCGGCGGCGACGTCGCGTCCGGCGCCGACCGCACCGTAGCAGTGCGCGATCCAGGTCGCGCCGTTGGCCGGATCGCGGCCGGCCGGAAAGCCCTCGGCGAAGCCGACCTGCGGCGCCCAGCCGTCACGGTCGGGCAGGGCGTGGAAGGACAGATTTTTGCTGGTGCTGGTGAACTCGGCGGGCAGTTTGGTCTTGGCGGTGCCGAGCGGCTTGCGCGCCTTCTCGTCCTCGGCGGCGTCGCCCCACTGCACGACGAAGTTGTCCTGCGAGCGGTTGATGCTGAGGCCATTCCAATAGCCCTCGCGCGCCAGCGTGCGCAGGTTGGCGACGTGCTCGGGCGCGAAGTCCGGGGCGAGTTCGATCACGACGCGGCCCGCGGCGAGGTCGAGGTAGAGCGTGTTGTCCGGATCGAGCGTGCGCCAGTCCGAAGCCTTGGACGCATCCAGGATTTCCTGCATCGAGCGCGCCTTGGCCGGTGCCGGCGATTGGGCCGGGGCCTGGGCTGCAGCAAGGACGAGCATCAGGGCGGCAGGCAGGACGGCGGACAACAGGCGCGGCTTCGGCACGGTGGAACTCCAGGCGGGCGAGCGCCTGATTCTGCACAAGCACCGCGGTGCCGGCTAGCGCGTGGCTAATGGGCCAGGGCGGCGTGAACCCTCGCGCCATCGCCGCGATGGGTTCGCGTGGCGGTGCGGGTGGCCTTTCGTACGGTTTTCTTCGCGGTCTTCTTTGCCGCTCGCTTCGTCGCGGGCCCGGTCGTCTTGCGTGCCGCCTTCCTGACCGCCTTCTTCGCGACCTTCTTTGCAACGACCTTCTTTGCAGCAACCTTCCGCGCGGTCTTGGGTACGGTCTTGCGTGCGGTCGTTTTCGCCGCCTTCTTCGTGGCTTTCTTCACCGCTTTGCTGGCCGTCTTCCGGGCCACCTGTTTCATGGCTTTGCTGGCGGACTTCGTCGCCGCCTTCTTCGCGGTCTTTCGTCCCGATCCCGAGAGCTTGCCGCCACCGCTTTGCTTGTTCACCGTCGCCCAGGCGATGCGCTGGGCATCTTCCTGCGAGCGTCCCTGCTCGAGTTCGCTGTCCTCGATGTGCTCGGCCTGCCGCTTCTGCTTCCTGGTATAGGCGGACTTGTCTCCACGCGACATGGCACGCCTCCCGAAACGCCTTACCCGGGCACTGATTAGCAGGGCAGGGGTCGAGGGCGTGGCAAGGCGGCGGGGATGACTAATGGCATGCGCACTATAGTGAAGTTGAGCATAGTGTTGACTCCACGATAGCCCGGCCTGCCGCCATGACCGACCTCGACAACCATCTGCGGAAGTTCCAGAAGGAGCTGAGTGCCGGGACCGTGTCGCTGGCCCTGCTGGCCGTCCTGGCCGCCGCCGAGGAGCCGATGTACGGCTACCAGATCGCCAAGCGGCTGGAGCGCTTCGGCGAGGGCGTGCTCAGCGGCAAGCAGAGCGCGCTGTACCCGGTGCTGCGCAACCTCGGCGCCTCCGGCCTGCTCGACAGCCACACCGAGCCGTCCGACTCCGGTCCGCCGCGCCGCTACTACCGCATCACCGGCGCCGGCCGCGCCGTGCTCGATGAATGGACCGCCGCCTGGCGCGCCACCCGCGATTCCGTCGATTCCGTCCTTGAAGGACCCACGCCATGAACGCCTTCCAACCCGGCCAGGTACGGTTGCCGGCCACGATCCCCGAATACCTGGAGCAGCTGCGGCGTTCGTTGGCCGGTGCTGATCCGGCGCTGGTGCAGGACGCGCTGTACGACGCCGAGGAGTACCTGCGCTCCGAACTGGCCGAGAACCCGGGCCGGAGCGAGGCCGAGGTGATCGCGGCGGTCGCCGGCAGCTACGGCGCGCCGGACGAGGTCGCCGACATCTATCGCGACACCGAGGTGAAGGTGCAGACGGCGCTGCGGCCGCCGGCACCGCCGCCGCGCAAGTCTGCGCTCGGCCGCTTCTTCGGCGTGATCGCCGAACCGCGCACCTATGCGTCGCTGTTCTACATGCTGCTGGCGCTGGCGACGGGCATCTTCTACTTCACCTGGGTGGTCACCGGCATCTCGCTGTCGCTGGGCCTGGCAGTGCTGATCATCGGCATCCCGTTCCTGATCCTGTATTTCGGATCGGTGCGCATCCTGTCGCTGGTGGAAGGGCGCATCGTCGAGGTCATGCTGGGTGAGCGCATGCCGCGCCGGCCGCTGTACAGCACGCGCGGACGGCCGTGGATGGAGCGGATCAAGGAGCTGTTCACCGATCCGCGAATCTGGGGCACGCAGCTGTACTTCCTGCTGATGCTGCCGCTGGGCATCCTGTACTTCACGATCGTGGTCACCGGTCTGTCGGTGTCGCTGTCGCTGATCGCGGCGCCGTTCGCGTTGCTGTTCGGCTTCGGCAGCCACTGGTTCATCGACGACAATCTGGTCCTGGACGTCGATGCGTGGGCGTGGCCGCTGGCGATGCTCGCGGGTGTGGTGCTGCTGTTCCTGACGCTGCACCTGGCACGCGCCATCGGCATGCTGCACGGGCAGCTGGCCAAGCACATGCTGGTGAAGACGGCGCAGTACGACTGAGCCTGTGATTGACCATCCGTCGGTCATCCCGCCTTCGCGGGGATGACGAAGCCGAAAAAAAGCCCCGCTTCGAGCGGGGCTTTTCGTATCAGGCGCCGGGTCCGGCGTGGCGCGCGATGAAGTCGCGCACCTGCGGGTATACCTGCGTGCGCCAGCGGCGGCCGCTGAAGATGCCGTAGTGGCCGGCACCGGCGACGGTGAGGTGCTCGCGATTCGTCTCGGCGATGCCGCTGCAAAGCTTGTGCGCGGCGCGGGTCTGGCCCTGGCCGGAAATATCGTCGAGTTCGCCCTCGATGGTCAGCAGCGCGGTGCCGGTGATCTTCGACGGGTCCACGCGCTGGCCACGCACGTCCCACAGTCCGCGCGGCAGCAGGTGCTCCTGGAACACGATGCGCACCGTGTCGAGGTAGTACTCGGCCGGCATGTCGAGCACGGCGTTGTACTCGTCGTAGAAGCGGCGGTGCGCCTGCGCGTCCTCCAGATCGCCCTTGAGCAGATCTTCGTAGAAGTCCCAGTGCGACTGGAAATGGCGCTCGGGATTCATCGCCACGAACCCGCCGTGCTGCAGGAAACCGGGATACACGTGGCGGCCATGGCCCGGGTAGTTGACCGGGACGGGATGGATCAGGTTGTTCTCGAACCACCACAGCGGTTCGCGCGTGGCGAGGTCGTTGACCTGCGTCGGGTTCTCGCGCGTGTCGATCGGGCCGCCCATCATCACCAGCGAGCGCGGCGTGGTTTCGCCGTTGGACGCCATCAGCGACACCGCCGCCAGCACAGGCACGGTCGGCTGGCACACGCTGATGACGTGCAGCGATTCGGCGCCGATCAGGCGGATGAACTCCTGCACGTAGGCGATGTAGTCGTCGAGCGAGAAGCCGCCTTCGCTGGCGGGCACCATGCGCGCGTCGACCCAGTCGGTGATGTAGACCTTGTGGTCGCGCAGCAGCGTGCGCACGGTGTCGCGCAGCAGCGTGGAGTGGTGTCCCGACAGCGGTGCGACGACCAGCACCGGCGGGTCATCCTTCAGGTCCTTCAGGTTGCCGGCGTCGTCGGCGTAGCGCTTGAAGCGCAGCAGCCGGCAGAACGGCTTGCGCAGCATCTCGCGCTCGACCACCGGGTAGGCGGTGCCTTCGATGTCGATCGAGTGGATGCCGAACTCGGGCTTCTCGTAGTCCTTGCCGATGCGGTAGAGCAGTTCGTAACCGGCGGCGACGCGGGTGGCACCGGGCAGGCCGGACATCCAGCTGCCGGAAGCCGAGAACATGCGGGCGCCGGCCTCGGCCCAGTAGGTGACCGGGGCCATCCAGGCGCGGCCGAGTTCATGCATCTGGTAGAGCATCGTCGGATTCCGTGGTTCGGCCCGGGCCGGGCCGTTGCTGCAGCGCAGCATAGCGGATCAACCCGTCTGCCGGGTGAACCGGCCGGGCCGGTCAGGCCGGGCGTTCGAGGGCGGCGGTGTCGTCCTGATGCACCGGGGACAGCCACAGGTGCGAGCCCAGTGGCATCAGACCGACGGACTGCAGGCGCTGGCGGTAGAACTTCGCCGGGCGCCGCTTGAAGCCGTGCGTGTCGCCGTCGATGCCGTCCTCGCGGGTGAAGGTCTCGAGGAACGCGACCCCGTGGCACAGCTCGGCCAGTGCCGGCAGGCCGCGGTCGAGTTCGCGCGTATCGAGGTAGTGCATGACGTCGCTGCACACCAGCAGGTCCACTGGCGCGCACGGGCGCAGGTACTCGAAGTCGCCGAACTGCGCGAAGTGCAGGTTGCGCTTGCGGCCGTATCGCTCGATCGCGTATTGGCTGCTGTCGAAGCCGAGGTAGCTCAGCTTCGGCCGCAGCTTCAGCAAAGGCGCGCGCCACGCGCCTTCGCCGCAGCCGATGTCGAGCACGGAGCGGATCGGGCGTTCGAGGTGGTATTCGGCGGTGGCGACGGCCATGGCGACCTTGCGCGCCAGACGCGCCGTGCCGCCGATGGCGTGCTCCTTCAGTGCGGGATCGCGATACCACCGTTCGAAGTAGGCCTGGTCGTAGTGCTTGGTCATGGTGCGAGTGTGCCGGAAGTGGATGGCCGCATCGTCGCGGCGCCGTGCCATGCTATCGCGCCACGACAACCGCCCTGCATTCCAAGGATCGCCATGACCGCCTATTTCTGGATCAAGACCGCCCACGTCGTCTTCGTCATGGCGTGGATGGGTGGCGTGTTCTACCTGCCGCGGATCCTGGTGAACCTCGCCGAAGCCGGCGACGAGCCCGCGGTGCGCGCGCGCCTGGTGCTGATGGGGCGCCGCCTCTATCGCTTCGGCCACATGATGTTCGGCTTCGCTTTCGCGATGGGCCTGGTGCTGTGGCTGGGATACCGCGTGTTCCCGGATTTCCCGACGATGGTCGCGCCGGGCACCGGCTGGTTGCACGCCAAGCTCGCGCTGGTGGCGGTGATGCTGGCGTACTACATCGTCAGCGGCCGCTGGCTGAAAGGCGTGGATGCGGGCCGCGCGCTGCCGTCGTCGAAGGCGCTGCGCTGGTTCAACGAACTGCCGGTGTTCCTGCTGGTCGCGGTGGTCTACCTGGTGCTGGCCAAGCCGTTCTGATCAGGCACGCGGCGAGGGCTGAGCGGCGTCGTTCGCCTCCCGGAGTTCAGCCCAGCCCGTCCATCCTTCGACTCCGCTTCGCTACGCTCAGGACGAACGGCGGGGGTAGCCTGGTCCATCCAGGAGCATCCGTCGCTGTTCGCTGTTCGCTGTTCGCTGTTCGCTGTTCGCTGTTCGCTGTTCGCTGTTCGCTGCAGCGAGTGAGCGCAGTCCAATCGAAAGGTACGACCTTCTTTCACCGTTCGCCCTGAGCGTAGGCGCCTGCGCCGGAGTCGAAGGGTGAAGCGGGTTGTTTCAAGCCCGTCCATCCTTCGATTCCGCTTCGCTACGCTCAGGGCGAACGGAGTAGCAATTCGTGCGCAGGTTCAACGCGCCTGCGAGCGGAACTTCGCCGGATCCGGCAGCGTGACCGGCACGCCGTTGCCATCGCAGTCGCCCGCGTCGCACAGTTGCGCGCGCAATGTCGGCATCGCCTGCAGCAAGAAGTGGAAGATCGCGTTCTGCTCGACGCTGCCACGCACCGCCTGGCTGCCCGGGCCGCGCGCCCAGATACCGACGTCGTCGCCGCCGTGGGATTCGTTGGCGGTCGGCACCAGCGCTTCCTGCAGGTAGTCCGGATCCTGCGTATCGACGTGGGTCAGGTCCGGGCGTCCCGTCGAGGGTTCATAGTGGCCGCCGGGCTCGTGCAGGAACCGCTTCGGGCCTGCTTTCTGCTGCGCGCTCGCGCCGGTGTAGCCGGGGCCGTTGCTATAGCTGAGCGTGGTGTAGGGCAGGCCGGTCGCGTCGCGCGCGTAGTGCGATTCGCTGTCGCCTTCCTCGCCGCTGCGCCCGCGCACCTTGTCGAGGATCGGATTGCCGCGCACCGGATAGCCGACGAAGCTCAGCGTGTGCGCGTGGTCGGCGGTGACGAGGATCAGCGTGTCGTCGGCCGAAGTGGCGTCGATGGCGGCCTGCACCGCTTCGCTCAGCGCGATCGTGTCGGTGAGCGCGCGATAGGCATTGCCGAAGTGGTGGGCGTGGTCGATGCGGCCGCCTTCGACCAGCAGCACGAAGCCCTGCGGATTGCCTTGCAGTCGCGAGATCGCGGCGCGCGTCATCTGCGCCAGTGTCGGCTCACCGCCGCGGTCGCTGGGCTGGTCGTGCGAGAACTGCATGTGGCCGGGCTCGAACAGCGCCAGCAGCGGCTTGCCAGCCGGTGCCGCTTCCAACTGCTTCGCGTTCCACACGTAGGTGCCGTCGGGATGGCGCTGCTTCCATTCCGCGACCAGGTCGCGACCGTCGAGACGCTTGCCGACCTTGTCGTCGTACTCCGGGTCGCGCTGCTGTGCCGGCATGAAGTTGCCGCGGCCGCCGCCCATCAGCACATCGGGGCCGGTGCCGAATGGCGATTCCACGATCTGCCGGGCGATGTCGAGGCAGCCGGCGGCCTTGGCCGCGGCCGGCATCTCGGCATCGCTTTCCCAGTTGCGGTCGGCGGAATGGCTGAACGTCGCGCCCGGCGTCGCGTGCGTCACACGCGTGGTGGTCACCACGCCGGTAGCGAAGCCGCGGCTGGCGGCCAGCTCCCACAGCGACAGCACCGGTGCGGCCTGGGCCTGCGCGCAGTCGCCGCGTGCGGCTTGCTGGCCGATGCTCAGCACGCCCATCCGCGTCTTCACGCCGGTGGCCATCGCGCTCATCGTGCCGGCCGAGTCGGGCGTCTGCGAGTCGGTGTTGTAGGTGCGGCTCAGCGCGGTGGCGGGGAACTTCTCCCAGCTCAGCCGGTTTTCCTCACCCGGCTGGCCCTTGCGCTGGCCGTCGAGGATGCGAGCCGCCGCGACGGTGGTCAGGCTCATGCCATCGCCGACGAACAGGATCACGTTCTTCGCGCGGCCCGACATCGCGCCGCGTGCGGCCGCCTGTGCGGCGCCGTCGCGGAACCACCACTCCGGGGTCTCACCGGCGGGGCGCGGTATCGCCGGAACCTCGACCACGAATGCCCCATCGGATGCGGCCGTGGTGGCAGCGGGGGTGTGAGGGACCGACGTGCAGGCGGCAGCCAGCAGGGTGACGGCGAGGGCGGAGGCGGAGGGCAGGCGCGACATCTTCAAGTCTTGGCAACAGGCAGGGCGCGATTATGCCCGCCCCCCGTGCAGCAAATGGGACACCGGCGTTGCACTGGCGGGCTCGCCGGGGCGTCCGGGCTCGGATATGGTGCAAACCGGCAATCCATGTAAAGCGTTGGGGTATCGATGAAGGTGGTTTCGGCCTGGTTGGGCATCCCGTTCTGGCAGCGCGTGCTGGCTGGCTTCGTGCTCGGCGCGCTCGCCGGCTGGGCGTTCGGCCCTTCCGCGGAGACCTGGTTCGGACCTCTCGGCGATGTCTACGTCAACCTGATCAAGATGATCGCGATCCCGCTGGTGTTCTTCGCGGTGATCAATGCGGTCAGCTCCCTGCATGGGCAGAAGTCGATCGCCGCGCTCGGCGGCCGCACGTTCCTGTGGTTTGCGATCACCGCGGTACTGGCGGTGTGCGTTGGCCTGGTCGTCGGGCTGATCGTCAAGCCGGGTGCGGGCGTCAACATCAGCACGCTGCAGGTGGCCTCGGACTACACACCGAAGCAGGTGCCGGGCCCGCTGGACGTGCTGTTCAACATCGTTCCGCAGAATCCGTTCCGTGCGCTCGCGGCGATGAGTGCCGGCAAAACCGCGGACGGCCAGAACATCATCGTGCCCAGCAACAGCACGGTGTTGCAGGTGATCTTCTTCGCCGGCCTGATCGGCTTCGCCTTCGTCAAACTGGGCGAGAAGACGGCCAACCTGCGCCGGCTCGCCGGCGAGGCCAGCGAGACGATGATCCAGGTGACCCGCTTCGTGCTGGAGTTCACGCCACTCGGCACGTTCGGCCTGATCGCCGGGCTGGTCGGCGCCTACGGTTTCGACAAGCTGCTGCCGCTGGGCAACTTCGTCTTCGCCCTGTACCTGGCGTGCGCGCTGCACATCGTGGTCGTCTACAGCGGCCTGCTGCTGGTGCACGGACTCAATCCGCTGAAGTTCTTCCGCGGCGCGGCGCCCGCGATGCAGGTGGGCTTCGTCGCTTCCAGCAGCTTCGCCGCGATGCCGGTGGCGCTGCGCAGCGTGACCCACAACCACGGTGTCGACCGCGACTACGCCGCCTTCGCGGTGCCGCTGGCGGCCAGCATCAAGATGGACGGTTGCGGCGCGATCTATCCGGCGCTGGCGGCGGTATTCATCGCCCAGTACACCGGCATCGACCTGTCGTGGTCGCAGTACCTGATCATCGTGCTGGCGTCGGTGCTGGGCAGCTTCGGCACCGCCGGCGTGCCGGGCACCGCGGTCATCATGGCCACGGTCGTGCTGAGCGCGGCCGGACTGCCATTGGAGGCGATCGCCTATCTCTACGCGATCGACCGCATCCTCGACATGATGCGCACGATGACCAACGTCACCGGGCAGATGCTCGTGCCCGTCATCGTCGCCAAGGAAACCGGCATGCTCGACCGCGAGCTGTACGAATCGGCGTCGAGCAACCTGGGCATTGCCGAAGGCGAAAAGGCCGAAGTGCGGATCAAGGACCTGGGCTGAGTGAGCGGTCCTGCGGCCAACGTGATCGAACTGGTCGAGCACTTCCCTGGCGTAGAGGATTACTGCCGCCTGCGCGTCGAAGCCGGCATGTCGTCGCGCAGTCGCGAGGCCGCCGAGCGCGGCCTGAGCAATACGCTCTACGGGGTGAGCCTGCTGCACAACGACCACGTGATCGGCATGGGCCGCATCGTCGGGGACGGTGGCTGCTTCTTCCTGGTGGTCGACATCGCCGTGGCGCCGCCCCATCAGGGCCGCGGCCTAGGCAAGCGCATCATGACCGCACTCGACGCCTGGCTGCGCGCGAACGCGCCGGTATCGTCGGTGGTGTCGCTGGTCGCCGATGGCGATGCGAAGCACCTGTATGCCAAGTACGGCTTTGTCGAGAGCGCGCCGCATGCGGTCAACATGGAGTACCGCGTCAAGGCGCCGCCACGCGATTGATGCCTCGGGCCATCGCGTCAGGTCGCCACTGGTGCCTCACACCCGCGATGCGCTACACCCGCGAATAGGCCCAGGACACCATGCGCCCGTCGCGATACGGCATCACGCCGTGGAAGGCGCGCGGGTCGTCGTCGAACACCAGCGGCAGGAAGTTGCGGTCGCCCTCCCACATCGGCAGTTCGTCGAGGCGTTCGATAGGAACCCACTCAAGCGTGCCCTCCGGATTGCTCGCGAACGGCGTGCCGGAGAAGCGGGTGATGATGAAGACGAAACCCAGCCAGTCCTCGCCGTGCTTGCCGAAGCCGGGCCAGCTGATCGTGCCGCGCAGCTTCATTTCCTCGCAGTCGATGCCCGCCTCTTCATGGATCTCGCGGCGCATGCCGGCGACGACGTCTTCATGCGCTTCGAGCTTGCCGCCCAGGCCGTTGTACTTGCCGAGCTGGTGATCCTCGGGCCTCGCGTTGCGGTGGACCATCAGCACTTCGCGTCCGTCGGGCGAAAGCACGTAGCCAAGCGTGGCGACGATGGGCGTGTACGGCATCAGCGGCGACTCCCGGTCTGGGCCGCGCGCTGTTTCGCCAGCTGCGCATCGAAATTGCGTTCGGACTGGTCGGCGTACGCGGCGCAGGTCGTGGGCGTCTTGTGTGGGGCCTTGGTGTCCGACGGGGTCCAGCCGCTCGCCGACGGATGCGGTGTCAGCAGGAGATCGCAGGGCAGGGCGCGCACGGCGGCGAAGCCGCGGCGGTAGTCATCGACGATGTGCGGATAACGCGGGTTGCCGATGAGCTGGTAATCCGGCGCGCTGAGGCTGTCGGCGTAGGCGATGCGCAGCGGCCGGCCATCGCGCGTGTCGGTCCACGTCCAGCTCATGCTGCCGGGCGTGTGGGCCGGCGTGTAGTGCACGGTGAAGGCGACGCCGCCGAGTTCGACCACTTCGCCGTCCATCACCAGGCGGTCGACGCGGGGGACCGGGAACACCATGCCGTCGCCGTTATGCAGGTCGCCGCTGCCACCTCGCGCCAGCAGCACCGCCGATTCGGCATTGCTGACCAGTTGCGCACCGGTCGCGCGCTGCACCGCGGCGAGCGGGCCGGCGTGGTCGATGTGGGCGTGGCTGTGCAGGATCAGGCGCAGGTCGGATGGCGCGACGCCGAGCTCGCGCATGCGCTTGAGCAGCATGTCCGCGGCCTGCGGCATGCCGCCGTCGATCAGCACGGCGCCGGCATCGGTCTTCACCAGCACGGCAGTGAGGCCGTCGGTGCCGATGTACCAGCTGCGGTCGCCGAGCTTGAAGGGCGTGACCGGCTGGCGCCAGCCGTCGGGCGACTGGTAGGCCTGCAAGGGAGGCAGGACGGGTTCTGCGGCGGGAGCGGAGGCGGCAACGGTCAGCAGCAGGGCTGCAATAGAGGCGATTCGCATGTTCGGCGAATGAGGGGGGAGAAGGCGCGAATCACAGTGTCGGCGATTTGCTGCGATGCGGCCAGCGTGCCGATCAGGAGTGACATCCGGCCGTGACTTCTGGCCGGTATGGTGGAGGCGAAGCCGGGATACGGTCCGCGTTGGGCCGGGCGTCCGGCAGACCATCGCATCAGCCAAGGGAGGCAGACATGCGTAGACGGTATCTCCTTGCGGTATTGCTGGCGGGACTGGCGTTCACCTCGGCGGCCCCGGCCGCGGACAAGGATCGCTGGAACCTGCCCGTGTCGGTGAAGAAGCTCGACAACGGACTCACCGTCGTCGTCTCGGAGGACCACAGTTCGCCGACGGTCGGCGTCAGCGTGGTCTACCACGTCGGCATGCGCCTGGAGCCGAAGAACCGCACCGGCTTCGCCCACCTGTTCGAGCACCTGATGTTCGAAGGCACGCCCAATGCGAAGGAAGGCGTGTTCGACCGCGTGATCACCGGCGGTGGCGGCCGCAACAACGGTTCCACGCGCGCCGACTTCACCAACTACATCGAAGTCGCGCCCGCGTCGGCGATCGAGCCGATCCTGTGGCTCGAAGCCGACCGCATGAAGACGCTGGACTTCAACCCGGCCACGCTGAAGAACCAGCAGGACGTGGTGAAGGAGGAGATCCGCGTCAACGTGAAGAACCAGCCCTACGGCGGCTTCATGTGGATCGACATCGGCCAGCAGGCCTTCCAGAAGTGGGAGAACAACCACGACGGCTACGGCAGCTTCCAGGACCTGGAGAACGCCAGCCTCGACGACGTGGCTGCTTTCCACCGCGATTACTACGGCCCCAACAACGCCGTGCTCGGCATCGCCGGCGACATCAAGCCGGAGCAGGCGTTCGCGCTGGCCGAGAAGTACTTCGGCAAGATCGCGTCGCGCCCGACGCCGGCCGCGCCCGACTACAGCGAAGGCCTCAACACGCAGGAGAAGCGCATCACCCAGAGCGATGCGCTTGCGCAGGTGCCTGCGATCGCGGCGGCCTGGAAGATGCCCGACCGTGGCAGCAAGGACCAGGCGCCGATGGCGGTGCTCGGCGAACTGCTCGCCGGCGGCGATGCGTCGCGTTTCTACCAGGGCATAGTGAAGGGACGCGAGCTCGCGCTGAATGTCGAGTCGCTGTACGGCCTGACCGACCCGTGGACCTACGACGGCCCGACGCTGTTCACGGTGTTCGCGCTGTACAAGCCCAACAGCAGCGCAGACGCGATGCTGACGGCGATGGACGAGGAGATCGCGAAGGTGGCGAAGGATGGCGTAGACGCCGCCACGCTCCAGCGCACCAAGACCCGCATGCTGGCCAACTGGTACAACGACCTGGAAAGCATCCTCGGCCGAGCCGACACGCTGGCCAAGCTGCAGACGCTGTGGGGCGATGCGAACGTGGTCAACAAGATCCCCGGCTGGATCGAAGGCGTGACCTCCGCCGACGTGCAGCGCGTGGCGAAGACCTACCTCACCCAGGCCAACCGCACCGTCATCGACCGCAAGCCTGCGGCGATGATGGCCCCGGCCGCGCCCGCCGCATCGTCGAAGTAAGGAGACTGCGACCATGACGACCCAGAACAAGATTTCCCGTTCCCCGGCCGCAGTGCGGACGCTGCTGGCGCTGGCCGTGTCCCTCGCCTGTGCCGGTGCCGCGATGGCTGGCCCAAACGCACCGCTGCCCAAGGACCTGCCGCCGTACGCCGCTGACAAGCCGCTGCCGGTGGCCGACATCGCGCAGAAGACGCTCGCCAACGGCATGACCGTGTGGGTGGTGCCGCGCGAAGGCTTGCCGCGCGTGGACTACGTGCTGGCGATGCGCGGCGCCGGTTACGCCGTCGACGCGCCGAATGCGCCGGCCTTCGCCAGCATGCTGGCCGGCCTGCTCAGCGAGGGCACCGCCAAGCGCGATTCCAAGGCCATCGCGGAAACGGCGCAGGGCTTCGGTGGCAGCGTCGGTGCGGGCGCCAGCAGCGACGGCATCAGCGTGTTCGGCAACGCGTTGGCATCGCAGGCGCAGGGCATGCTCGGCCTGCTCGCCGAAGTGGCGCGTCAGCCGTCGTTCCCCGACAACGAAGTGAAGCTGGCCCAGGCCAACGCATTGCAGGCGCTGAAGGCTGCCGAGGCGCAGCCCGGTTTCAAGGCCGAGCGCGCGCTGTCGAAGGCGGTGTACGGCGATCATCCGTATGCGCGCACGCAGCCGACCGAGGGAGCGATCATGGCGGTCACGCCGCAGCAGTTCCGCGACGCGCATGCGCAGCGCTTCCGTCCCGACCACGCGTTGCTGGTGATCGCCGGACGCATCGATCCAGCGCAGGCCTTCAAGCTGGCCGAAGCTGCATTCGGTGACTGGAAGGGCACGGGCACGGCCGCGGCGGAAACGCCGAAGGCGGCCGCGCAGGCAACCCCGAGCCATGTGCTGGTGGAGCGTCCGGGCAGCGTGCAGTCGGCGGTGCGCCTGGGGCGTCCGGCGATCGCCGCGACCAATCCTGACTACGTGCCGCTGCAACTGGCCAACACCGTGCTGGGTGGCGGCTTCAGCAGTCGCCTGATGCAGAACCTGCGCGAGGACAAGGGCTACACCTACGGCGCACGCTCGCAGGTCAGCGCGTTGCGCGAGGGCGGCCGCATCGCCGCCAGCGCCGACGTGCGCAACGAGGTCACGGGCGCAGCGCTGAAAGAGTTCATCGGCGAGTACGAGCGCCTCGGCAACGAGCCGGTGCCGGCGCAGGAGCTGGAAGACACCAAGCGCTACGTCGCCGGTGGCTACCTGATTACCAACCAGTTGCAGGGCGCGGTCGCAACCACGCTAGCCAACAACTGGCTGGTCGGCCTGCCCGCTGACTTCCTCGGCCAGTACGTGCCGAAGATCCGCGCGGTGGACGCCGCGCAGGTGCAGGCGATGGCGAAGAAGTACTACGCGCCGAAGGACCAGTCGATCGTCGTGGTCGGTGACAGCAAGGCGGTGTCGGACCAGCTCAAGGCCTACGGCGAGTTCCGTCAGGATCCCTGATCCTTCCAGTACCGTCCGCATGTGACAGGGCCGCCCGCGAGGGCGGCCTTTGTCGTTGTGTAGCGTTGGCTGGAATCAAGCCGAGCCGCGAAGTAGCTTCGGCTTGAATGCATTGTTGGGGCGCAAGCTCTCGTAAGGCCGCTGGCTGACACACCTAGTCGGCTATGACTTTGAACTGGATAAAGTCTTCTTTTTCGTTGGTGACATAGTCCACCGAATACTCAATTTCTACTTCTACATCGGCTGTGAGCTTGGGCATGGAGAACCGGGCCTTTCCCGACCAGGACTCAACACTCGTATTGCCTATGTAGCCTACGATTCGCTGGCCCTGTAGGCAGCTTACCGTCCGGTTGATGTTGACCTCCATAAACTCGGTTGACGAGTTTTCGATCAGCCACTGACAAAACTGCTCTGCGGCCGCGTCGCCATCAACGTGTTCGCATTTCTTGTAGTGATCGACCATCCAAGTGCCGCCGCGAACCAGACGGACAGTTTTGGATTGGCCGGGTTGGACGCTTTGGGCCAAGGCATCGAGCTTGTCACACACACGAGCATCTGAGGTTGGTGGTTTGGTTGTGCACGAAGCCGCAAGCATGCACCCAAGGAGAAGTGCCACAACGCGAATGGTCGGCATAGGTTGCTCCAAGGCCTGACACCCGACTGCGTGGTTCACACCCGCGGCAGCGTGCTGCGCCGATACACCAGCCTCACCGCCAGCAGCGCGACCGGAATCGGCAGCAGCAGGCCGAGGATGCTCAGCCAGCCCGGGTGCGGGACCTTGATGATCATGCCGACGACGCCCGACATCACCACCAGCGAGACCATCAGCGCCGCCGCGGTCTGGTGGCGGGCGATCTTCGCGGCCACCAGGCTTCCCACGAACGTGCCGCTCACCCAGGCCAGCAGCAGCATGACCTTGCCGCCGAACGGCATGTTCGCGACGAACTGTGCGAAGGCGGCCTCGTTGGCCGGGTCCATCGGATCCAGGCCTGCCGGCGGCGGATAGAAGTGGTGGCCGAGCATCTCTATCGCCATGATCACCAGCACGGCCACCACCACGCCGGCCAGCATTCCCAGGATCGTGCGTCCCATCGCTCCACTCCCTAGCGCCATGGGTTGCGAGCATCCGGCTTGATGCTCGCAACCGCAAGTCTCGCGGCGTCATGATGTCGGCCTCGATCAGGCTCAGCGCCGTGGTCGAATCCCACCCCCATGGAGTCCGGCATGTCTGCTTCCGTTCCGCGCCTGCTCGCCTTCGCCGGCAGCCTGCGACAAGGTTCCTTCAACCGCCGATTGATCCACGTCCTGGCCGAAGGCGCGCGCAATGCTGGCGCCGAGGTCACGCTGGTCGAACTGCGCGACTATCCGCTGCCGGTCTACTACGGCGACATCGAGGCGGCCGGCATGCCTGAAGCGGTGCGCCAGTTGCAGCGGCTGATGGGCGAGCACGATGGCCTGCTGATCAGCACGCCGGAGTACAACGGTTCGATGCCGGCGCTGGTGAAGAACACGCTGGACTGGATTTCGCGGCCGACCGCCGAGGGCGGCTCCGGTGTGGGCCTGTTCCAGGACAAGGTGGCGGGCATCGTGTCGGCGTCGCCCGGTCCGCTCGGCGGGCTGCGTTCACTACTGGTGCTGCGCGATGCGCTGGCCAAGCTCGGGCTGCTCGTGGTGCCGCAGCAGGTCGCGGTCGGGCAGGCGTCCGACAAGTTGCCCGATTACGGCGTACTGGCGGACGATCGGCAGAAGACCCAGGTGCACGGCGTCGGCGCCGCCGTCGTCCGCCACCTGACACGCGCGGGAGCGACGACATGATCGGGCAGCAGCGTGAATTGAACCTGCGGTTCCTGGCCCAGCCGACCGACGTCAATTACGGCGGCAAGGTCCACGGCGGCATGGTGATGAAGTGGATCGACCAGGCCGGCTATGCGGCGGCGGTCGGCTGGAGCGGCAAGTACAGCGTGACGGTCGCCGTCGGCGGCATCCGCTTCGTCGCGCCGATCCGCATCTCCGACCTCGTCACCGTGCACACCAAGCTGGTCTACACGGGCACCAGCAGCATGCATTTCACCATCGACGTGAAGGCGCGCGATCCGATGGGCGGCGAGGACCGGCTGTGCACGCACTGCGTGATCGTGTTCGTCGCCATGGACGAGGTCGAGGGCAAGCCGACACCGGTGCCCGCATGGAAGCCGGAAAGCGATGACGATCGCCGCCTGGCCGATTACGCGGTGAAGGTGATGGAGCTGAGCAAGGGCATCGAGGAAACGGTCGAGCGCCTGGCCGCGGTCAACGCCGGCGTGGTTTGACGCGCGTGCTCTGGCGCCGGAACGAAGAAGGCCGCCCCGGGGGCGGCCTTCAGGAATCAGGATGAGTGCGGCTCAGATGCCGTCGACGCGGCGCGCCTGCATGAACTTGGCGCTCCAGTAGCCGGTCTCGAGGCTGGACACCTGCACGTCCTTGCCGCGGCTCGGGGCATGCACGAAGCGGCCTTCGCCGACATAGATGCCGACATGGTCGACGCGGCCTCGGCGGCCGAAGAACACCAGGTCGCCGGCGGCCAGCTTGGCCTTGTCGGTGACGAGCTCGCCGGTCTTGGCCATCTCGCGCGAGACGCGCGGCAGCTCGATGCCGAGGGCGTTGCGGAAGACGTAGCCGACCAGGCCGCTGCAGTCGAAGCCCTTGTTCGGGTCGGTGCCGCCCCAGCGGTACGGTGTGCCCAGCAGGGCCAGCGCCCGCTGCATCACCGTCTGGATACGGCCCTGTTCGGCGGCCGGGAGGCTCTCGCCTTCGGTCGTCGAGCTGGGCAGCAGCAGGCGGTTGAGGTCCGTGGCCAGGAGCAGCGCGCGATCGGAGAAGGTCATGGCCTCCGGCAGCGAGTTGCGGGTCACCGGGGCAGGAGCGTCAGCGGAATCGCCTGCGAGCGAGGAGCTGGGCGTGATCTGCTGGGCCAGCGCCGGAACGGCGACAGCACCCAGCAGGACGGAAAGCAGAACACGACGGATGGCCCGCGTCGGGCGGGATACGGCAGAGAGGCCAGAGCGGGGCGGGGTGATCGTCACGCGGTCATCACAATCTCGTCGGTCCGAGGGATCATGCCCGTCCGAGCCTCAAAAGGGGTTCAGATTTCGTTAAATCCTCGTTAAGAAGCGTGACTCGCGGCCAGAATCGTGCCATCCGGATCAACGGATGACCCGTTTAGCTCCGCTGTAATGGTCCCGCCAATAGGGGCCGTCCAGGCGGTCCAGCCGGACCGTACCCCCGGTGCTCGGGGCATGGACGAAACGGCCTTCGCCCACATAGATGCCGACGTGGGTGACAGTCCCGGACTGGCTGAAGAACACCAGGTCCGCGGCAGCCAGGCGGTAGGGGTCGATGCGCGGCCCCTGGAATCCGGCCAGGTCCCGCGATGTCCGGGGCAGGCGCAGGGCCACCATGTCCCGGAAGACGTAATTGACCAGGCCGCTGCAGTCGAACCCGCCCTCGGGCGTGTTGCCGCCGTACCGGTAAGACGTGCCGACCAGGCTGATCGCCCGCATCAGGACCGCGTTGGCCGCGGCCGGGTCCTCAGGCTGGACCACCGGCCACTCGCGGCCCGGCGGCGCCGAGCGGACCGCCTCGCGGCCGCCGCCGCAACCGGCGAGGGAGGCCGCGGCGAGCAGGGCGAGGCCCATCGCGGCGATGAGGCCGCGCGCTGGCGTGGTGGCAGGCTTGCCGGGATAATGGGCGGTCTTCGTCGCGGTCATGGGCTCCAGCCTGGCCGTTCGATCGCGGCAACCGCCGCATCTTTTCCTCATCTTGCTGCCCTGGGCGGCAATCAGTCGAGTCCCGCAATGAAAATCGAGAATGATCGCGTCGTCCGCTTCCACTACACCGTTTCCGAGCAGGGCCAGGAGCCGCTGGAAACCTCGGAAGGCCGCGAGCCGCTCGCGATCCTGATCGGCCACGGCAACATCATCCCGGGCCTGGAGAAGGCGATGGAAGGCCGCGAGGCCGGCGAGAAGTTCGAGGTCGACGTCGCTGCCGCCGATGCTTACGGCGTGCGCCAGGAAGGCCTGACCCAGCGCGTTCCGAAGAAGTACTTCAAGGACGCGCGCCTCGTGCCGGGCATGCAGGCCGTGCTGCCGACCAACTTCGGTCCGCGCGCCGTGACGATCGAGAAGGTCGGCATGAGCGTGGTCGACGTCGACCTGAACCACCCGATGGCCGGTAAGGACCTGCACTTCGCCGTCGAGATCGTCGACGTGCGCGAAGCCACGCCGGAAGAGATCGAGCACAAGCACGTGCACGGCGACGGTGGCCACCACCACTGAGGCCTGCCTCGACGCGTTCCAGACAACGGCCCGGTTTCGGGCCGTTGTCGTTTCTGGAGCAGTGACAACCGGCACGCCGACGACGGGGCGCAGTCGTGTTGTACTCGGCGGCGTTCCCGGGGAGTCTGCATGTCCACCACCACCGATGACGTCCTGGCGCCGGTCGCGCCGGGCGAACGGATTCACACGCTCGATGCGCTGCGCGGCTTCGCGTTGCTCGGCATCGCGCTGGTCAACGTCGAGTTCTTCACCCGTCCGCTGCAGGACATCGATGCCGCGGGCATAGACCCGAACACACGCGGGCTCGATTACCTGGCCGAGTGGCTCACGTACTTCTTCGTCCAGGGCAAGTTCTGGACGATGTTCGCGCTGCTGTTCGGCATGGGCTTCACGGTGATGATCGAGCGCGCCCGTCGCGCCGGCCGCCCGTTCGTGCCGGCCTACCTGCGGCGCAGCCTCGCGTTGCTCGGCATCGGCGCGGTGCACACCGTGCTGATCTGGTCGGGCGACATCCTCGTCAGCTATGCCGTGGCTGCGCTGCTGTTGCTGCTGGCCCGGCAGGTGCGGCGTGCGTGGCGGCGTCGGGTGGCGCGCAATGAGCCCGCACCCATGAGCGCCTCGCGCATGGGCGGCTGGGGCGCTGCGCTGTACGGACTGCCACTGGTGGTGATCCTGATGGCCGGCATGTTCGATTCGCCGCCGGCGTCGCCGGGCCAGGCGACGGCGCCGACGCACGCCCAGGCCGAGCAGGCGCAGCGCAGCGCCGAGAAGGCCATCCAGCGCACGAACGCGGTGCAGGCCTACAGCCAGGGCACGTACGCCGACGCCGTCGACCAGCGCATCGTCGACACGACCTGGCAGATGGGCACGCTGCCGATCGCGTCGTTCTGGATCCTCGGTCTGTTCCTGATCGGCGGCGCGTTGCTGCGCAGCGGCGTGATGGCGAATCCAGGCGCGCATGACCGCGCGCTGCGGTGGACGCGAAACTTCGGCCTGCCGCTCGGGTTCGCCACGATGGCGGTCAGTACCTGGCTTGGCACGGCAGCGCCGGACGAGCAACTGAGCCTGCGCGAAGCCGTGCAGGTGGTCCTGTTCCTCGTCGCTTCGCTGGTGCTCGCGCTGGCCTACGGAGCGACGCTGATGCTGGCACTCTCCGGCTCCATGGGGCGGCGCCTGCAGGGCTGGTTCGCGCCGGCGGGCCGGATGGCGCTGAGCAACTACCTGATGCAGTCGGTGATCGGCACGCTGGTCTTCTATCACTACGGCCTGGGGCTGTGGGGGCAGGTCGGGCGGGCTTGGCAGGTCATCGGAGTCGTGGCGGTGTTCGCGCTGCAGGTGCTGGCCAGCCGCTGGTGGCTGGCGCGCTTCCGTTACGGACCGGCGGAATGGGCCTGGCGCTGCATCACCTACTGGCACGTTGTGCCGATCCGCGCCTGACCGATGCTGTGCCGGCCTTGGCGGGCGCTGCTCGAACCGGCTTTCCACCTTTTAAACTGTCGGAATGGACCAACACGACGATGTACTGATCGCCGGTGCCGGCGTCATCGGCCTGGCCAGCGCGCTGGCATTGATCGAATCCGGGCGCCGTGTCCGCGTGATCGACGCGGGCCGCGTCGGCAGCGGCAGTTCGCACGGCAATTGCGGCACGATCACGCCGAGCCATGCGCCACCGCTGGCCGCGCCCGGCACGGTATTGAAAGCGCTGAAATGGATGCTGACGGCGGACGCGCCTCTGTACATCCCGCCGCGTTTCGATCCGGCGCTGTGGCGCTGGCTGATGCGATTCGCGCATCGCTGCAACACCCGCGACTGGCGCACCAGCGCCGTGGCCAAGTCGGCGCTGCTCAACGACTCACGTGCGCGCCTGGCCGATTGGGTAACCGGCTACGGCCTCGCCTGCGAGTTCGTCGAGAGCGGCGAGGATTACGTCTTCCGCGATCCGCGTCTGTTCGAGCACGGCCATCGCGAACTCGGCTTGCTGCGCGAGCTGGGCGTGTCGGTCGAGGTGATCGACGGCCCGCGTTACGAAACGCTCGAGCCCGCATTGAAGCCTGGAGTCGCCGGGGCGATCCGCTTCGACGGCGATGCCGCGCTGCGTCCCGATCGCTATGTCGACGAACTGGCGCGCGTCGTGCGCGAGAAGGGCGGTACCATCGTCGAACAGTGCGCGTTGCAGGGCGTCGAGCACGGCCGCGACGGCGTGCGCGTGCGCACGGCGCAGGGCGAGCGGCGTGCGCGTGACGTCGTGCTGGCGATGGGCGCCTGGTCGCCGCGTCTGGCCGATGCGGTCGGACTCCCGTTCCTGAAGCAGGCCATGCAGCCCGGCAAGGGTTACTCGATCACCTACTCCTCGCCGAGCCTCGTGCCGAAGCGGCCGCTGATGCTGCGCGATCGTTCGGTCTGCGTGACGGCGTGGGGCAGCGGTTTCCGCCTGGGCAGCACGATGGAGTTCTCCGGCTTCGACGACACACTGAATGCGCGCCGGCTAGGTGCGCTCGAACGCGGTGCACGCGAGTACCTGCACGAGCCGTTCGGCGCCGAACGCCAGGAGCAGTGGTACGGCTGGCGCCCGATGAGCTGCGACGACATTCCGATCATCGGAGGCGTGCCGGGCCGCGACGGGCTGTGGCTGGCCACCGGACACGGCATGATGGGCGTCGGGATGAGCACCGGCACCGGTCAGCTCGTCGCCGACCTGATCGCCGGGCGTGCGCCCGCGGTCGATCCCACGCCGTACCGGATGGAGCGCTTCACATGAGCCAGCCCGCCGCCTGCGACGCATCGAACGAAGATTTCGATCTGATCGTCATCGGCGGCGGCTCCGGCGGACTGGCCGGGGCATTCCGCGCCGCCGAACATGGCGCGCGAGTGGCACTGCTGGAACCGCATCTGTTCGGCGGCACCTGCGTCAACGTCGGCTGCGTGCCGAAAAAGGCGATGTGGCTGGCGGCCGAGGTCGGCAACCGGCTCAAGCTGGCGCCGACACTGGGCTTCGCAGTGCCCGAGGCCAGGCTGGACTGGAAGACCTTCCTGGTCCATCGCCAGCGCTACATCAGCAACATCCACGACAGCTACCGGCGGCGCCTGGATGCAGCCGGCATCGTCACCATCGCGAGCCACGGAAGACTGCTCGACGAGCGCACCGTGCTGTGCGGCGAAGGCATGCCGCTGAGAGCGCGCCACGTCCTGATCGCCACCGGCGGACATCCGGTCAAACCGCAGGTGCCGGGAGCCGAACTCGGCGGCACTTCCGACGACTTTTTCACGTGGTGCGGAGCGCCGCCGCGCGTGGCGATCGTCGGTGGTGGCTACATCGCGGTCGAACTGGCGGGCGTGCTGCAGGCGCTGGGCAGTCGCGTCGAGATCTTCGCGCGCGGGCCTCGCCTGCTGGCCGGATTCGACACCGAAGTGACCGATCAGCTGGTCGAGGACTACCGGCAGGCGGGCGTGCACCTGCAGTTCGACTACAAGCTTGGACGCGTGCAATCGGCCGACGGCGGTGTACGCCTGTGCGATGTCGACGGCGTCATCGGCGAGCGCTTCGACGCGTTGCTGTTCGCCACCGGGCGCCGTCCCAATACGACGAATCTCGGGCTGGAGGCCGCGGGCGTCGCGCTCGACGCCGACGGCCACGTGCTTGTCGACGAACTGCACGCAACCAGCGTCGAGGGCATCCATGCGGTCGGCGACGTCACGCCGAACCTGGCACTGACGCCGCTCGCCATCGCCGCGGCGCGTCGCCTGATGGACCGGTTGTTCGGTGGCCGCGACACTCGCCTGGACCAGGACAACGTGCCGACGGTGGTGTTCTCGCATCCGCCACTGGGCAAGGTCGGACTCACCGAAGAAGAAGCCAGGCAGCGCCACGGCGACGACGTGCACGTCTATCGCGCCGGCTTCCGGCCGATGCTGTATGCGCTCGCTGACGTGCCGCAGCGCAGTCTCTTCAAGCTCGTATGCGTCGGCGATGCCCGCCGCGTCGTCGGCATCCACCTGATGGGCGAGGCCGTCGACGAGATCCTGCAGGGCTTTGCGGTCGCGATGAAGCGCGGCATCACCCTCGAAGACCTCCGCGACACGGTCGCGATCCATCCCACCAGTGCCGAGGAAGTGGTGCTGATGCGATGAGCATCGCCTTCCCGCATTTCATCGATACAGCGACATGAGCAACGACATCTGCACCCTGCATCGCGGCACAGCGCCGCTTCTGATCAGCCTGCCGCACAACGGCAGCCTCATCCCGGACGAGCTCGCCGCGCGCATGACGCCTTCGGCACGGCGCGCGCCGGATACCGACTGGCACGTCTCGCGGCTGTACGACTTCGCGCGCGGGCTCGGCGCCTCGATCCTGGTGCCGAGCCATTCGCGCTACGTGATCGACCTCAATCGCCCGCCGGACGACACCTCGCTGTATCCCGGCCAGAACACCACGGGTTTGTGCCCGGCGGTGGAGTTCACCGGCGAGCCGGTCTACCTCGAAGGCCAGGAGCCGTCTAGCGACGAGATCGCCGCACGCGTGGAGCGCTACTGGCGCCCGTATCACGACGCACTGCGCGGCGAGATCGAGCGACTGCACGCCCAGCATGGCCGGCTCGTGCTCTGGGAGGGGCATTCGATCCGCGGCAGCGACCTGCCGTTCCTGTTCCCGGGCCGACTACCGGACCTCAATCTCGGCACCGCCACCGGCACCAGCTGCTCGCCGCAGTTGCAGGCCCGGCTCGAGGCCGCATTGGCCGCGCAGTCGCGTTACGACTGGGTGGCCAACGGCCGCTTCAAGGGTGGACACATCACCCGGCATTACGGCGATCCCGCGCGCGGGATCGATGCGGTGCAACTGGAGATCAGCCAGCGCATCTACATGGACGAGGCCAGCTTCGCCTACGACGAAGCCAAGGCCGGCGATGCGCAGGCGGTGATCCGTTCGCTGCTGGAGGCCGCGCTTTGAAGTGGTGACGTAGAGTCGGTGTCGTGAATCGTTCGGCACAAGGGGAGGCGCATGAAGAACCACAATCCATCGGGTAAGTCTTTGCAATTTGCCGAAACCCGGCAGCGCGTTCTGGCGGGTTTCCTGTTCGCGGTCATCGCGGCGCTGATCTGGCTCGCCTACAGCGGGCGCTACGATGCCGAGGTCAACCGTCTCGCGGGCTGGCTGCGCGGGCATTACGACGCGCTGGTGCGTTGAGGCGCGCGCGATCCGCCGCTGTATCCGCTTTGGTTGATGACAAAAAAACAGCGCCGCCTACGTGAGGCGGCGCTGTTCGTTGGTGAAGCACCCGCCCTCAGGGGGTGCCTGCACAGTCAGTATCAGACTTCCAGCGTCGCGAGGTCGCCCTTGGTCTCGAGCCAAGCCTTTCGGTCGCTCGCCCGCTTCTTGGCCAGCAGCATGTCCATCAGCGAATGCGTCTGCATGTCGTCGTCGACGGTCAGCTGGACGAGCCGGCGCGTGTCCGGGTGGATGGTGGACTCGCGCAACTGCGAGGGATTCATCTCGCCCAGGCCCTTGAAGCGGGTGGTATGGACCTGCCCCTTGATCTTCTCGCGCTCGATCTTCTCCAGCAGGATGCGCTTCTCTTCCTCATCCAGCGCGTAGAACACCTGCTTGCCCACGTCCACGCGGAACAGCGGCGGCATGGCCACGAACACGTGTCCGGACGCGACCAGTGCTGGGAAGTGCTTGAGGAACAATGCCGTCAGCAGCGTGGCGATGTGCAGGCCGTCGGAGTCGGCGTCGGCGAGGATGATGACCTTGCCGTAGCGCAGGCCCGACAGGTCGTCCTTGCCCGGATCGCAACCGATGGCGACGGCGAGATCGTGCACTTCCTGCGAGGCGAGCACGCTGCCGGAGGCGACTTCCCAGGTGTTGAGGATCTTGCCGCGCAGCGGCAGGATCGCCTGGAAGTCCTTGTCGCGCGCCTGGCGCGCGCTGCCGCCGGCGGAGTCGCCTTCCACGAGGAACAGTTCGGTGCGCGACAGGTCCTGGCTAGTGCAGTCGGCGAGCTTGCCGGGCAGGGCGGGGCCCTGGGTGACCTTCTTGCGGGTGACCTGCTTCTCGGTCTTCAGGCGCGCGGCGGCGCGTTCGATCGCCAGTTGCGCGATCTTCTCGCCGAGTTCGACGTGCTGGTTGAGCCACAACGAGAACGCGTCGTGCGCGGCGCCCTCGACGAAGCCCGCGGCCTGGCGCGAGGACAGGCGCTCCTTGGTCTGCCCGCTGAACTGCGGGTCGGTCATCTTGATGCTGAGCACGAACGCGACGCGGTCCCACACGTCTTCCGGCGCCAGCTTGACGCCGCGCGGTAGCAGGTTGCGGAAGTCGCAGAACTCGCGCAGCGCATCGGTGAAGCCGGTGCGCAGGCCGTTCACGTGGGTGCCGTGCTGCGCGGTCGGGATCAGGTTGACGTAGCTCTCCTGCGCCAGCTCGCCATCGACCGCCCAGGCCACGGCCCAGTCGACCGTCTCGGTGTCCTTGGTCAGCTTGCCGACGAACAGGTCCGGCGGCAGCAGTTCGCGGTTGGGCTGGCCGGCGCGCAGTTCGCCGGACAGGTAATCGCGCAGGCCGTCCTCGTAGTACCACTCCGTCCGCTCGCCGCTGGCCTCGTCGAACAGCTTCACGGTGAGGCCCGGGCACAGCACGGCCTTGGCGCGCAGCAGGTGCTTGAGCGAGCGCAGGTTGAACTTGGGCGTGTCGAAATACTTCGGGTCGGGCCAGAAGCGAACGCGCGTGCCGGTGTTCTTCTTGCCGACGCTGCCGACGACCTCCAGCGGCGTAGCGCGGTCGCCGTCCTTGAAAGTCATCCGGTATTCGTTGCCGTCGCGGCGGATGTGCACTTCGACCAGCGTCGACAGCGCGTTGACCACGCTGACACCGACGCCATGCAGGCCGCCGGAGAAGGTGTAGTTCTTGTTGCTGAACTTGCCGCCCGCGTGCAGCCGCGTGAGGATCAGTTCGACGCCCGGGATCTTCTCTTCCGGGTGGATGTCGACCGGCATGCCGCGGCCGTCGTCACCGACCTCGCAGCTGCCGTCGGCATACAGGGTGACCTCGATGCTGCGCGCATGGCCGGCCAGGGCTTCGTCGACCGCGTTGTCGATGACTTCCTGCGCCAGGTGGTTCGGGCGCGCGGTGTCGGTGTACATGCCGGGGCGGCGCTTGACCGGGTCAAGACCGGAGAGAACTTCAATGTCGGCGGCGTTGTAACGAGAACTCATTCGGACACGACTGCAGGGGCAAGAGCGGGGATGGTCGGCGGGCGGCGGTCTAATTACAACCGCGGGTCGGGCCGGACGGGCCCGCGGGTACGATACGCCCGAGCCGTCCGTTCACGTGCGGGCATTGAATTGGCCGGCATCCGCGCCCATTTCCGGCTCCAGACGGCATGGCATGGGTGGTTCAGTCCACAGCCTGCACGCCTGCGCTAGGGTCGTCGTACGAACCACCTGGAGGTCATCCGCATGAGTAACCGCAAGCTTCTGCTGCCGGGCGCACTGTTGCCGGGCCTGATCGCGGCCGCCCTGGCCTTGCCGGCCCATGCCCAGCAGGACAAGAGCGCTGACGCGAAAGACCGCAAGGCGCAGCAGTCCCAGTCGGCGGACAAGGCGGCCGACGCTTCCAGGCAGAACGATGCCGCGCGCACGGACGCCTCCAAGGACAAGTCCAAGGAGCGCAAGAAGAAGGACAAGTCCGATCCGACCTACGAGCCCGAGGAAGACGACGATCGCTGATCGGCGCTTCTTCCTGATCGGAGCTCCTTCGCCCTGATCGAAACGCCCCGGCCAGTCCGGGGTGTTTTCGTTTTTTTTTGCGACGTCCGGCACGCGGATGGACGCGAGATGTCGCCGGCATGAATGGCGCCTGCGGGAGTTCAGGGCGCAGCAGGGCGTGGTTGCCTACGGTCGGCCGCATCGTCCCGTCGGACGTTCGGGGGATGCCACCGTTCCCCGTTGTTGGGCCGCCTTTCGGCCCGAACCAGGAGGCAAGACGCATGCGCAGGACACCCAGGCATCGATTCGTAGCCCGCAAACCCGCTTTCTCCCAATCGACGGCCGCAAAGGCCGCGCTGCTCCTTCCGGCGATGATGGCCGCCGCGATCATCGCGCCCGCGGCAAAGGCGATCGATCTCGGCGTTGGCGCCGGCGGCGGCGCTGCCGTCCAAGCCGGTCCGGTCAACGTCGGCGTTTCAGCGGCGGCGGATGCCCGCGCCAATGCCGGCCCGGTTCGGGATACGGCCCGAGCCGCGCGCGATGCCGGCATGGACGTCGCCGGCGAGGCCCACGACCAGGCATCGGGCGCCGCGCGTGAGGTTCGCGATGCGGGCGCCCGGAAGTCGCGCCGCGCCAGCGCGAAAGCCACGGTGGGTGCGCAGGCCGCGGCGTCCGTCCATTCGGCGACCGGCACCGAGCCGGCACAGCAGCCAGCAGGCGATCGCCAAGCAGGCGAACGCTAGGCGCGACGGTGCTTTTCAAGGCCGTTTCCGGGCCAACCCCGGGGTTCGCGCCCCGGGGTTTTTTGCGCTCGAAGCTCGGGTCGGCTCGCCGCGAAGGAGCCGAGCCGGTAGACTATGGCTTTCCAGCGGTAGCAAAACCATGACTCCCCTGATTTTCGTCACCGGCGGCGTGGTGTCCTCACTTGGCAAGGGCATCGCGGCAGCCTCGCTGGCGGCCGTCCTCGAAGCGCGCGGACTGCGCGTGACGATGATGAAGCTCGACCCCTACATCAACGTCGATCCGGGCACGATGAGCCCGTTCCAGCACGGCGAGGTGTACGTCACCGACGACGGCGCCGAGACCGACCTGGACCTGGGCCACTACGAGCGCTACCTGCGCACGCGCCTGAGCCGCAAGAACTCCATCACCACCGGCCGGATCTACGACAACGTGATCCGCAAGGAACGCCGCGGCGACTACCTCGGCGGTACCGTGCAGGTGATCCCGCACATCACCGACGAGATCAAGCGCTGCATCATCGAGGCCACCGAAGGCTTCGACGTCGGCCTGGTCGAGATCGGCGGCACGGTCGGCGACATCGAGTCGCTGCCGTTCCTGGAAGCCATCCGCCAGATCCGCAGCGAGCGCGGCCCCGAGGGCGCATTGTTCATGCACCTCACGCTGGTGCCGTGGATCGCCGCGGCCGGCGAGCTGAAGACCAAGCCGACCCAGCACTCGGTCAAGGAACTGCGCTCGATCGGTATCCAGCCCGACGTGCTGCTGTGCCGCAGCGAGCAGCCGCTGCCCGACAGCGAGCGCCGCAAGATCGCGCTGTTCACCAACGTGCCCGAGCGCGCCGTCATCTCGGCGGTCGACCTGGACAACATCTACAAGATGCCGCGCCGCTTCCACGAGGAAGGCCTGGACGCGATCATCCTCGACCGCCTGCGCATCAGCGCCGGTCCGGCCGACCTGTCGCAGTGGGACGAAGTGGTCGATGCCAGCGAGCATCCGGTCGACACGGTCACTATCGCCGTGGTCGGCAAGTACGTGGACCACCAGGACGCCTACAAGTCCGTCGGCGAGGCGCTCAAGCACGGCGGACTGCGCCAGCGCACGCGCGTGAAGTTGAAGTGGCTGGAATCGACCGACCTCGAGCAGCAGGGCGTGGACGCGCTGAAGGACGTCGACGGCATCCTGGTGCCGGGCGGCTTCGGCGACCGTGGCTTCGAGGGCAAGGTGCTCACCGCCAAGTTCGCGCGCGAAACCGGCCTTCCGTATTTCGGCATCTGCTACGGCATGCAGGCGGCGGTGGTGGACTACGCCCGTCACGTTGCCGGCCTGGGCGGTGCCAACAGCACCGAGAACGACAAGGCCAGCCCGCACCCGGTGATCGGCCTGATCACCGAATGGCGCACCTCCAGCGGTGAGATCGAGCGCCGCACCGAGGAGAGCGACCTGGGCGGCACCATGCGCTTGGGCCTGCAGGAACAGCGGGTCAAGCCGGGCACTCTTTCGCGCGACATGTACGGCAAGGATGTCGTCGCCGAACGCCACCGCCACCGCTACGAGTTCAACAACCGCTACCGCACGCAGCTGGAAGACGCCGGCCTGGTCATCAGCGCCAAGTCGATGGACGACCTGCTGGTGGAGATGGTCGAACTGCCGCGTTCGCAGCATCCGTGGTTCCTGGCGTGCCAGGCGCACCCGGAGTTCCTCTCCACGCCGCGCGACGGCCATCCGCTGTTCGTCGGTTTCATCCGCGCCGCGCGCGAGCACAAGGCGCAGGCGGGTGGACGGCTGTTGAAGGAAGCGACGGCGTAAGCCGGCTGGACCCTTCTCCCGCGTGCGGGAGGAGGTGGCGCGAAGCGCCGGATGAGGGCGCTTTCCGTGGCCCGCACCCCCTTACCTAGGCCCTCTCCCGCAAGTGGGAGAGGGGGAATGGAGAAGCTGCACCATGAACCTTTGTGGTTTCGAAGTCGGTCTCGACAAGCCGTTTTTCCTGATCGCCGGCCCGTGCGTGATCGAGTCGATGCAGTTGCAGCTCGATGTCGCCGGCAAGCTCAAGGAAATCACCTCCGAGCTGGGCATCAACTTCATCTTCAAGTCCAGCTTCGACAAGGCCAACCGCACGTCGGCCACCAGCTTCCGCGGCCCCGGCCTCGAAGAGGGACTGAAGGTGCTGGCCGAAGTGAAGCGCCAGATCGGCGTGCCGGTGCTGACCGACGTGCACGAGTACACGCCCATGAACGAGGTCGCCGCCGTCGTCGACGTGCTGCAGACCCCGGCGTTCCTGTGTCGCCAGACCGACTTCATCCAGAACGTGGCCCGCGCCGGCAAGCCGGTGAACATCAAGAAGGGCCAGTTCCTCTCGCCGTGGGAGATGAAGCACGTCACCGACAAGGCCAAGGCCACCGGCAACCAGCAGATCATGGCCTGCGAGCGCGGCGTCAGCTTCGGCTACAACAACCTGGTCAGCGACATGCGCTCGCTGAGCGTGATGCGTGACACCGGCTGCCCGGTGGTGTTCGACGCCACCCATTCGGTGCAGCTGCCTGGCGGTGCCGGCGGCAAGAGCGGCGGCCAGCGCGAGTTCGTGCCGGTGCTGTCGCGCGCGGCGATGGCGGTCGGCATCGACGGCATCTTCATGGAAACCCATCCGGTGCCGGACGAAGCGCTGTCCGATGGCCCCAATGCCTGGCCGCTGCCGAAGATGCGCGCGCTGCTGGAAACCCTCAAGCAGATCGACGACGTCACCAAGCGCAACGGTTTCCTCGAACAGGCGTGATGCCCTTCCGGGTGCCTGGCGCGACCGCGCCGGCGCCCGGGCGCGCGCCACGGCGCCAACTCGGCTATCGTCCGCGGTTGGTGACGGACATCCACTTTTTCAAACCCTTAGATCCACGACGACATGACAACGATCGCCAAAGTCCACGCCCGCGAAATCCTCGACAGCCGCGGCAACCCGACCCTTGAAGCCGAAGTCACCCTGAGCGACGGCAGCTTCGGCCGCGCCGCGGTGCCGTCCGGCGCTTCGACCGGCACCAAGGAGGCCGTCGAGCTGCGCGACGGCGACAAGACCCGTTACCTGGGCAAGGGCGTGCGCAAGGCGGTTGAGAACGTCAACACCGTCATCGCCAAGGCGCTGGACGGCTTCGACGCTGCCGACCAGACCGGCCTCGACCGCCGCATGATCGACCTGGACGGCACCGAGAACAAAGGCCGCCTGGGCGCCAACGCGCTGCTCGGCGTTTCGATGGCCAACGCACACGCGATGGCCGCGTCGAAGAAACTGCCGCTGTGGCAGTACCTCGCGCACGGCCGCCAGGCGGTTCTGCCGGTGCCGATGATGAACATCATCAACGGTGGCGCGCATGCCGATAACAACGTCGACCTGCAGGAGTTCATGATCCTGCCGGTGGGCGTGGACAACTTCGCCGAGGCGCTGCGCGCCGGTACCGAGGTGTTCCATGCGCTGAAGTCGGTGCTCAAGGGCCGCGGCCTGAGCACGTCGGTCGGCGACGAGGGCGGTTTCGCCCCCGACCTGCGCAGCAACGAGGAAGCGCTGGAGACCATCCTCGAGGCGATCGGCAAGGCCGGCTACAAGGCGGGCGAGGACATCCTGCTCGGCCTGGACGTCGCTTCCAGCGAGTTCTTCGAGAACGGCAAGTACAACCTCACCGGCGAAGGCAAGCGCCTGACCAGCGAGCAGTTCGTCGACTTCCTGGCCGGCTGGGCCGCGCAGTACCCGATCGTGACGATCGAGGACGGCATGGCCGAGCACGATTGGGCCGGCTGGAAGCTGCTCACCGAGCGCGTCGGCAACAAGGTGCAGCTGGTCGGCGACGACCTGTTCGTGACCAACCCGAAGATCTTCAAGGAAGGCATCGAGCAGGGCGTGGCCAACGCCATCCTGATCAAGGTCAACCAGATCGGCACGCTGACCGAGACGCTGGAGGCCATCGCGATGGCCGACGCGGCGAAGTACGCGGCGATCGTCTCGCACCGTTCGGGCGAGACCGAGGACACGACGATCTCCGACATCGCCGTGGCTACCACCGCCACCCAGATCAAGACCGGCTCGCTGTGCCGCAGCGACCGCGTCGCCAAGTACAACCAGCTGCTGCGCATCGAGGAGCAGCTCGGTTCGGCGGCGAAGTACGCCGGCCGCGACGCCTTCGTCTCGCTGAAGCGCTGATCCCGGAGGATGCGCTGGATCAGGCTCCTGCTGGTGGTGCTGGTGGCGCTGGTGGCGCTGCTGCAGTACCGCCTCTGGTTCGGACAGAGCGGCCGCCACGCGGTGGCCGCTCTCGGACAGCAGGTGCTCAAGCAGACCCGCGAGAACGAGGGTCTGCAGCAGCGCAACGACGCATTGGCCGCCGAAGTCGAGGACCTCAAGTCCGGCGAGGCGGCGGTCGAGGAGCGCGCACGCAGCGAGCTCGGCATGATCAAGCCCGGTGAGACCTTCTACCGCGTCGTCGAGCCGGAAGGCACGGCGCCCGCGGCCGAAGGCGATGCTGCCAACGATTCCGGCGAAGCCGCTCCGTGAGCCGCTCCGGCATCTGGGCCGTCATTCCCGCCGCAGGCCGCGGCACCCGATTCGGCGGCGACATCCCCAAGCAGTACTTGAATGTCGCCGGGCGGCCGTTGATCGCGCATGCGCTGGACGCGCTGCTGGCGCATCCGCGGGTCGTCGGGGCGATCGTCGCGCTGTCGGCCGACGACACGCGCTGGCCGGGCTGGACGCACTGGAACGGCAAGCCTGTGCTGCGCTGCGACGGCGGTGGCGAACGTGCCGACTCGGTGCTCGCCGCGCTGCAGGCGCTGCCGCCGGAGGTGCCCGCCAGTGCGCTCGTGCTGGTGCACGATGCCGCGCGGCCCAACCTGCATGACACCGACCTGGAGCGCCTGATCGCCGCGGCCGACCTGGCCCACGACGGCGCGATCCTCGCCGCACCCGTGCGCGACACGCTCAAGCGGGCCAGCGACAGCGACCGCATCGCCGCCACCGAGCCGCGCGAGGGGCTTTGGCGTGCCTTCACCCCGCAGGCGTTCCGGCGCGGTGCGCTGACGGCCGCGCTGCAGCAGGCGCAGGCCGCCGGCATCGTGGTCACCGACGAGGCGATGGCGATGGAACGTGCCGGGGCGAGGCCGATGCTGGTCGAGGGCCGCGAGGACAACCTCAAGGTCACCACGTCCGCGGACCTCGCGCTCGCCGAATACCTTCTCACGCAACGCGTCCGCACCTGAACCTGCGGGCGCATGCCGGCGTGGCCGGCGATAACAGGAAGATCGCATGAACATCCGTATCGGCCAGGGCTATGACGTCCACGCGTTCGGCGATGGCGACCACGTCATGCTCGGTGGCGTGCGCGTCCCGCACGACCGCGGCGTCGTGGCCCATTCCGATGGCGATGTCGTGATCCACGCACTGTGCGACGCGATGCTTGGTGCGCTGGCGCTGGGCGATATCGGCCAGCACTTCCCGCCCAGCGACGCACGCTGGAAGGACGCCGACAGCCGCGCCTTCCTGCGTCACTGCCTGGCGCTCGCGAACGAGCGTGGCTGGCGGCTCGGCAATGCCGACATCACCGTGGTCTGCGAGCGCCCCAAGGTCGGTCCGCATGCACAGGGCATGCGTGCGACGCTCGCGCAGGACCTGCAGGTGGCCGTCGACGACATCAGCATCAAGGCGACCACCAGCGAGCAGCTTGGCTTCACCGGCCGCCGCGAAGGCATCGCGGCGATGGCGGTTTGCCTGCTGGTGCGCTCGTGAGCGCGAGCTCATCGCAGCCGCGCGCGCATGGCGATGCCGTGCTGAGCGCGCGCATCCGCACGCGTCCCGAGGATTTCTTCGTAGAGGAACTGCCCGGTTTCGAGGCCTCGGGCAGCGGCGAACACCTGCTGCTGACCATCGAGAAGCGCGGCATGAACACCGCGTTCGTGGCTCGCCACCTCGCGCAGTGGGCCGGTGTCGGCGAAGTCGCGATCGGCTACGCCGGACTCAAGGACCGCCACGCGGTGACGCGCCAGCGCTTCACGGTGCACTTGCCCAAGCGGGTGGCGCCGGACCTGGCGACGCTGGCCATCGATGGACCGGACGAAAGCCTGCGCGTGCTCGAATCGCAGTGGCACGCGAAGAAGCTGCCGCGCGGCGCGCTGGCCGGAAACCGGTTCGTGCTGGTGCTGCGCGACGTGCAAGGCGATGCGGCGGCCATCGAGACCCGCCTGCAGGCCATGGCCAGCCGCGGCGTACCCAACTACTTCGGCGAGCAACGCTTCGGCCGCAGCGGCGACAACGTCGCCCAGGCGCTGGCGATGTTCGGCGGACGCCGCGTGCGGCGCGAGCAGCGCACGCTGCTGGTATCGGCGGCGCGATCGGAGTTGTTCAACCGTGTGCTGGCGGCGCGTGTCGCCGCCGGCCACTGGGACCGCCCGCTCGAAGGCGAGGTGTGGATGCTCGACGGCAGCCGCAGCGTGTTCGGACCCGAGCCTTGGAGCGAAGAACTCGCGCAGCGCCTGGCGTCCTGCGACATCCATCCCACCGGCCCGCTCTGGGGACGCGGCGAGCTGCGCAGCACGGGGGAATGCCAGTCGTTGGAGCTGTCGGCGCTGGAGGGAGTCGACGCCGCCGCGCTGCGCGCCGGGCTGGAGACCGAAGGCCTGCGCCAGGAGCGGCGCGCGCTGCGCCTGCGCCCGGAGGCGATGACGTGGCGCTGGCTCGATGCCGGCGCCCTCGAGGTCGCGTTCTCGCTCCCCGCGGGTGCCTATGCCACGACGGTGCTGTCGGAACTCGGCGAGATCGCCAGCGCGGGCCGCGACGACTGAGTGCCTCCGCCGACCGCAGGGCCTGTCCCGATAGCGTTAACAGGCCCTAGGTCATCGGTCCTATCACTTTCGTCACTGGCAGCGCGGTATGGCCGGCGTATAAGCCAAATTGCGCACTGGTCGCATCCAGATGCGCCGCCCCCGCATTTCGCCCGGGCGTTGGCAATGTCATGGAGATGTCGTCATGAACGCATCGTTACGCATGGCTGTCCTGTCGCTCTCGGTCCTCGGACTGGCCGCCTGCGCCGGAACCGAAGTCAAATCCACCTACGTACCGCCCGATAAGGCCCCGTCGCTGAATGACAACGACGAAGCCTACGTCGCCTACGTCGAGCGGGTCGCCCGCCGTCGTGGCATCGAGGTGGTGTGGGTGAACACGCCTCGCAAACCGGCCGAGAAGGAATCCGGCGACAAGTAATCGCTGCCCGGCGCCCTGCGCCTGCAAGTGATGGGCAGGGCCTGCCGACCCCGCGCGCCGCGGAGGTCGCAGGCCTGGTTTTTCAGGAGTGACGGGGACGACGGGGCGCGAGAAGTACCACCACCGCTCCAGTGCCGCCCTGTGCCGGGGGCGCGGAGTGGAAGGCGAGGATGTCTGCGCGCTGACGCAGCAGGCGGTCGACGAGATTCTTCAGCACCGGCATGCCGCCGCTGGCGATGCTGGCAGTGCCGTGCAAACCCTTCCCGTGGATGATCCGCACGCAGCCGACGCCGTGCTGGCGGGCGTCGTGCAGGAACGCGCGTAGAAGTTGCTCGGCTTCGCGCGAATCGGATCCGTGGAGGTCCAGTTCTTCCTGGACCGAGATCTCGCCCCGCTTGAGACGCTGCAGGACCCGCGGCGGCACGTCGTCGCGCCGATAGGCGAGGGCGTCGCCGGCATCCAGCGGCTCGACCGATCCCGCCAGCGCATGCCTGAACTCGTCGCGTGCGTGCGCCTCGTCGCGCTCGGCCATGCGGGCACGCGGCTTCGGCCGGGGCGCCGACGGCGGCGCCACCGTCTCGCGCATGCGCCGCACCGGGCCTATCGCGGTGCGGAACAGTTCGGCGTCGTCGTCGTCGCGATCTTCGGGCATGCGCAAAGCTTAGGCGCTGCAGGCGCTGCTGCAAGCCATGGCAGGCAATCCGCATCAGCTATCATGGGGTCGTCGCGGCGCTCCGGATGCCGCAGCCACCACAAGGGAGTTCATGCGAGTCCTGGTCAGCAACGATGACGGCGTCGACGCCCCCGGCATCCGCATCCTCGCCGAGGGCCTGCGGGCCGCCGGCCATGAGGTGCTGGTCGTCGCGCCCGACCGCGATCGTTCCGGAGCCAGCAACTCGCTGACCCTCGACGCACCCGTGCGGGTGCAGCAGCTCGATGCCTCGACCTGGCGCGTCTTCGGCACGCCGACCGACTGCGTGCACGTGGCCATCACCGGCATGCTCGAGGCCGAGCCCGACATCGTCGTCTCCGGCATCAACAACACCGCCAACCTCGGCGACGACGTGATCTATTCCGGCACCGTTGCCGCCGCGATGGAAGGCCGCTTCCTGGGCTTGCCGGCGGTGGCGATGTCGCTGCAGACGGTGGACCACACCGGCCGTCATTACGAAACCGCCGCGCGTGCCGCGGTGGAGATCATCGCGCGGCTGAAGACCGATCCGCTGCCCGCCGACACCATTCTCAACGTCAACGTCCCGGACGTGCCGTGGGAGCAGGTGCGTGGCTTCGAGGTCTCGCGCCTGGGCAATCGCCATCGCGCCGAAAGCTGCATCCCGCAGCAGGACCCGCGTGGAAGACAGTGGTGGTGGATCGGCGCCGCCGGTCCCGAGCAGGACGCCGGCCCCGGTACCGATTTTCACTCGGTACGCACCGGCCACATTTCGATCACCCCCATTCAGGTTGACCTGACGCGCTACCAGTCGCTGGAACAGGTCGCCGGCTGGGTCGGCGGTCTGGCTGCATCGCTGCATGGATCGGAGTCGCCGGCATGAACCTGCGCATGCGACTGCAACCCGAAGCGATCGGCACCGGCATGACGTCGCAGCGCGTGCGCGACCGGCTCGTCGAACGCCTGCGCGAGAACGGCATCCGGGACGAGCGCGTGCTCAACGCGATCCGCACCGTGCCGCGCCATATGTTCGTCGACGAGGCACTGGCCACTCGCGCCTACGAGGACACCGCGCTGCCGATCGGCCACGGCCAGACCATCTCGCAGCCGTGGGTGGTGGCGAAGATGACCGAGGCGTTGTTCGACGAGGGCAAGACTCCGGCCAAGGTGCTCGAAGTCGGCACCGGCTCGGGCTACCAGGCCGCGATACTCGCCGCACTGGGCTTGGAAGTGCACACCGTCGAGCGCATCGGCGAACTGCTGCGCACCGCGCGGAAGCGTTTCCGCCAGCTCGGCATGAACATTCGCAGCAAGCACGACGACGGCCGCATCGGCTGGCCCGAGAACGGCCCGTTCGACGCGATCGTCGTGACGGCCGCGGCGCCCGCGCTGGTGGATGCACTGACCGTGCAACTGGCGCCGGGCGGCACGCTGGTGGCGCCGGTCGGCGGGCCGTCGTCGCAGTCGCTGCTCAAGTTGACCAAGGACGCCGACGGCGTCGTCACGCAGCAGTCGCTGGCGCCGGTGGTGTTCGTGCCGCTGCTGTCGGGGATGATCGATTGAACCTCGTCCGCCCATATCACCAGTAACAGGGGATCGTGTTGAAGATTTTTGGCCCGCTCTACGAGCGCACTATCGGCTGGGCGCGACATCGCCACGCACCGGGTTACCTCACCGGGTTGAGTTTCGCAGAGGCGGTCGTCTTTCCTGTGCCGCCGGAAGTGATGCTGGCGCCGATGGCGCTGGCGCAGCCGCGGCGCGGCTTCTGGTTCGCGACGCTGAGCCTGGCTGGATCGCTTGTGGGCGCCGTGCTCGGTTACGCGCTCGGTCATTTCGCCTACGAACTGGTCAAGCCGCTGCTGACGATGCTGGGCTGGATCCACCGCATCGACGCGCAGGTGGCGCAGTTGCGCGAGATCGCCACGAACTCGCCGTGGCAGGCGTTCTGGCTGCTTGTTCTGGCCGGATTCACGCCGATTCCGTTGAAGATATTCACGTGGGCGTCCGGCATCGTCGGTGTGCCGCTGCTGCCGTTCATGGCGAGCATGGTGATCGGACGTGGCAAGCGTGTGTACCTCGTCGCGTTGGCGATCCGTCTCGGCGGCGTACGTGCGGAAGCCGCGCTGAGGCGTTACATCGAACCGATCGGATGGGCCGCATCGCTGCTGCTGGCGGCAGCGGCGGCTTGGCTGATCTGGAAAGCGCAGTTCGCAGGGTAGGAGTCGCATGACGGTACGCACCAGGGGAGCGGGTTACGCCGCATACGTCGCCGCGGCGTTGGCCGCGATGGCAGCGGTGGCCGCACTTACCGGCTGTTCCAGCCGGGTCATCCGCGAGCCGGGCGCCAGCGCGAATGCCGTGCGGCCCTCGCAGCCCAAGCCGGGCGCCACCACCGTGGTGAAGCGTGGCGACACGCTGTATCGCATCGCCTTCAGCAACGGCATCAACGCCCGCGATCTCGCCGCGTGGAATGGCATCGCCGAGCCGTACACGATCCAGCCGGGGCAGCGACTGAAGCTGTATCCGCCTTCTGCGGCCACGACCGCGCCGGCATCACGTCCGGCTAATCCGCCGCGTTCCACGGCCGCGACGTCGAAGCCCGGTGCAACGAAACCCGTCGCACCGAAACCGAAGCCCGCCGCGCCTGCACCGCCTCCGGTTCCCGCCAGCAGCGGTTTCGGTTGGCGCTGGCCTGCCGATGGCGACCTGATCGGTCGTTACGTGGCGGGCGATCCCACCAAGCAGGGCGTGGACATCGCCGGCAACGGTGGCGCCGCAGTGCGTGCCGCGGCGGATGGCGTGGTCGTGTACTCCGGCTCGGGCCTGGTCGGCTACGGCGAACTGGTCATCATCAAGCACAGCGAACAGTGGCTGTCGGCCTATGGCCACAACCGCAGCCGCCTCGTGAACGAAGGCCAGCTGGTCAAGGCCGGCGAACAGATCGCGGAAATGGGGCGCAGCGGCGCCGCACGCGACATGCTGCATTTCGAGGTGCGCTACAACGGCAAGCCGGTCGATCCGCTTCTGTACCTGCCCAAGCGATGAACGAAGGCGGCCACGCGCAGCGCAAAGGCGCCGCGGCGGCCGCATGGCGATGGCTGCGGATGTCGAATGCGTTGCTGGTGCTGTGCCTGGTGGCGTGCCGCTCGATGGCGCCGGGCGACGCCGAGTCACCGTCGCGCGATGCCGATGCGCTCGATATCGTCACCCTCAACCTCTGGCATGACCAGGGCGACTGGCCGCGCCGGCAGCCGCTGATCGTCGATACGCTTCGCCGCCTGCAGCCGGATGTGATCGTGCTGCAGGAAGTGCTGCAGGACACCGGCCTGCCCAATCAGGCCGGGGAGTTGGCGCGCCAGCTCGGTTACCAGTGGCATTTCGTTTCCGTCGATCCGCCCGGGCGAACGCGTCGCTACGGCAATGCGATCCTCGCCCGGAAGCTGCTGGCGCACGGCGAGCAGCCGTTACGGCCGGCCGACGACTACCGGATTGCCGGTTGGGTGCGTGCCGAGATCCACGGCCGGCCACTCAATGTCTATGCCGTCCACTTGAACTTCAGCGACGCCACCGGCGCGACGCGGGCGCAACAGATTTCCGACTTGCTTGCCTTCGTCGATGCCACGCGCGGCGATGCTCCGGCCGTGATCGCCGGCGACTTCAACACGACTGCCGATCGTCCCGAACTGGCGCCGCTGCGCACCGGCTACTTCGATGCTTACGAAGCGCGGCATCCGGCGGCGAAAACGAATGCCGCCGAATACGTAACGCTGAATCCGCACTACCACGCCGCGCCGCAGCGCATCGATCTCGTCTTCGCGCAGCGCGACACGTTCACGCCGCTGCAATCGCAGCGGATTCTGGATCGTCCGGGGGAAGACGGGCTGTGGGCATCCGATCACTTCGGCGTGCAGGCGCGGCTGCGGTGGAACGGGCCCGGGAAGCGTCCCTGACGCGATGGCTCGATTCCCGCTTGGCGGGATGTTGAAGTCGAAGGCCGACTATTCGTTCAGGATGAACCCGGCCACCACGCGCCGCCCTTCGCCGGCCAGCACATTGAACGTGCGCGCCGCGGCTGAATTGGTCATGACCTCGACCCCGACCTTCCGGCTCAGGCACGCCGCCAGCGTGGCGGCGGGCGGGAACACCTGGGTGGCGCCGGTGCCGAGCAGGATCACCTCCGGCTCCAGCGCCAGCAGCGGCTCCATGTCCGCCGGCGTCAGCGCTTTTGCGTCACGCGGAGTCCAGTCCACGAGCCGGTCGGGCGCCAGCACGAAGCTGGCCTGGAGGCGGCGATCGTTGACCCGCGCGCTTGCGCCATCGGCGCTGCGCAGGAAGAACTCGTGTTCGGGGCGTTCGAGGTTCAGCTGCATCGTCTTTGCTTCCAACCCCTCCGGATGACGTCGGGGCGGGTGCGCTTCAGGAGCGCGGCAGCACGATCTGGCGCTTGTCCTTGCTCGGCCGGTACAGGATCGCGGTATGGCCGATGCGCTGGACCAGCGCGGCGCCGGTCCGGTCGGCCAGGTCGTCGATCATGGCATCGCGGGTGTCGCGATCTTCCGCGCCGACTTTGACCTTGATGAGCTCGTGGTGCTCAAGCGCCAGGTCGATTTCCGCCACCAGCGCATCGGTGATGCCCTTGCCGCCAACCTGCAGCATGGCTTTCAGGTCATGAGCCTGGCCGCGCAGGAAACGGGTCTGGGCGGAGGTCAGGACAGTCGGCATCTGGGCACAGGAAGCGGGAGGGGGAGCGGCGTGCAGGGTATCATGACCGCCCCCACGTCCCCACGTCCGACCACGCGCCCCATGGCGACCCGCAGCAAATCCAGTCAGCGCTGGCTCAAGGAGCACTTCTCCGACCCCTTCGTGAAGAAGGCTCAGGCGGAAGGCATGCGTTCACGCGCCGCCTACAAGCTGGAGGAGCTGGTCGCGCGCGACCGCCTGCTGAAGCCGGGGATGGTCGTGGTCGACCTGGGGGCAGCCCCGGGCGGCTGGTCGCAATGGATCCGGCAGGAGCTCGACCGCCTCGATCCGGCCCGTCCGGGCCGCGTGATCGCCCTGGACATCCTGGAAATGCCGTCCCTGGCCGGCGTCGAATTCCTTCATGGGGATTTCAGGGACGATGCGGTGCTATCGCAGCTGGTAGACGCCGTGGGCGGCAAACCGGTGGACCTTGTCCTGTCGGATATGGCCCCCAATAAGAGCGGTGTGGATGCGGTCGACATGCCGCGGGCGATGTACCTGTCCGAACTGGCCATGGAGTTCGCCGACCAGCACCTGCGTACCGGCGGAGCGTTCCTGATCAAGCTGTTCCAGGGCGTGGGCTTCGACGAGTACGTCAAAGAGCTGCGGCGCCGCTATGACAAGGTCGTCATCCGCAAGCCGGAGGCCTCGCGCAAGCGGTCGCCCGAGGTGTATGCCCTGGCACAGGGCAAGCGTGCGGTAATGAAGTAATGTGCCATCGGCGCCGGAGTGCGCCTCCCCCGCTGCAACAACGCCGACAGGCGTCAGGTAGGAATAGATGAACGACTTGGCCAAGAATCTGCTGCTCTGGGTGATCGTCGCCGTCGTGTTGATGGTGGTGTTCCAGGCGTTCGGCCCGCGGGCGGCAGGCAGCGAGACGCTGGCGTACGACCAGTTCGTTCAGCAGGTCCAGACGGACCGCGTCAAGCAGGTCAAGATCGCCGAGGATCGCACCACGATCACGGGCGAACGCAAGGATGGCAGCAAGTTCACGACGTACAGCCCGGGCGACAAGGACCTGGTCAACGATCTGATCACCCACAAGGTGGCGATCGACCAGGCACCGCCGCAGAACGGCCCGTCGCTGCTGTACATCCTGATCAACGTGCTGCCATGGCTGCTGTTCGTCGGCATCTGGATCTATTTCATGCGCCAGATGCAGCAGGGTGGAAGCAAGGGCGCCATGAGTTTCGGCCGCTCGCGCGCCAAGCTGCAGGGCGAGGACCAGGTCAAGGTCACCCTGGCCGACGTCGCGGGCTGCGACGAAGCCAAGGAAGAAGTCGGCGAACTGGTCGAGTTCCTCCGTGACCCGGGCCGCTTCCAGAAGCTCGGCGGCAAGATTCCGCGCGGCGTGCTGATGGTCGGCCCGCCGGGCACCGGCAAGACCCTGCTGGCCCGCGCCATCGCCGGCGAGGCCAAGGTGCCGTTCTTCAGCATTTCCGGTTCCGACTTCGTCGAGATGTTCGTCGGCGTCGGCGCCAGCCGCGTGCGCGACATGTTCGACCAGGGCAAGAAGCACGCGCCCTGCATCATCTTCATCGACGAGATCGACGCGGTCGGCCGCCATCGCGGCGCTGGCCTGGGCGGCGGTCACGACGAGCGCGAGCAGACCCTCAACCAGTTGCTGGTCGAGATGGACGGTTTCGAAGGTGGCGAGGGCGTGATCGTGATCGCCGCGACCAACCGTCCTGACGTGCTCGATCCGGCGCTGCTGCGTCCGGGCCGCTTCGACCGCCAGGTCGTGGTGGGCCTGCCCGACGTGAAGGGCCGTGAGCAGATCGTGCGCGTGCACATGCGCAAGCTGCCGCTGGCCGACGACGTCGAACCGATGACGATCGCCCGCGGCACACCGGGCTTCTCGGGCGCGGACCTCGCCAACCTCTGCAACGAGGCGGCGCTGTTTGCCGCGCGCGAGAACGCGAAGGAAGTCCGCATGGACCACTTCGACAAGGCGCGCGACAAGATCCTGATGGGCGCCGAGCGCCGCTCGATGGCGATGAGCGAGGAGGAGAAGAAGCTCACCGCCTACCACGAGGCCGGCCACGCGATCGTGGGCCGCATGGTTCCCGAGCACGATCCGGTCTACAAGGTCACCATCATCCCGCGCGGCCGCGCGCTGGGCGTGACGATGTACCTGCCGGAAGGCGACAAGTACAGCTACAACCGCACCGCGATCGAATCGCAGCTGTGCTCGCTGTATGGCGGCCGCGTCGCCGAAGAGCTGATCTTCGGCACCGACAAGGTCACCACCGGCGCCTCCAACGACATCGAGCGTGCGACCAAGATGGCGCGCAACATGGTCACCAAGTGGGGCCTGTCGGACGAGCTCGGCCCGATCGCCTACGGCGAGGAGGAGGACGAGGTGTTCCTCGGACGCTCGGTCACGCAGCACAAGAACGTCTCCAACGAGACCGCGCGCCGCATCGACGAAGTCGTGCGCAGCATCCTCGACAAGGCCTACGGACGCACCACGCAGATCCTCAAGGACAACCTCGACAAGCTGCACGTGATGGCCGATGCGCTGCTGCTGTACGAGACCATCGACGCGCACCAGATTGACGACATCATGGCCGGTCGTACTCCGGGTCCGCCGGCCGACTGGTCCAAGACGGGCAAGCCGAACAAGGACGATGGCGAGCGCCCCGGCGCGATCGGCGGGCCTGCGGCGCAGACCTGACGGTTGTACTGATCTACCCAGGAAAAGGCCGGCAGAAATGCCGGCTTTTTCTTTGGCGTTGAACTGGCGGAGGCGCGGGCCGGATGGCCCGCGAAGTCGTTCCTCGATAATCGCTTGGTTCGCAAGGCCATCCAGCACGCGCTGGAGATATTCCCGGAGCCTGGTGGACGCTTGTCCGCTGTCCTCGAACAGCAGCGAACCTTCCAGGCGGGCGCGGGGTGGTTCGGGCACCAAGCGATTATCGAGGAGCGGCTGCCCGGACCGCCCCGCGCCCGCCGCCCACGAGCCTGCCGCTGTTGCTTCCGCGAAGGCATTAGCATTGCCGTGGCATCTACAAGGATCCCGCCCATGTTCGATACCGCCCCCACCCTGGACTGCAACGGACGCCCGCTGGTGCTCGACCGCCCCCGGGTGATGGGCATCGTCAACGTCACGCCGGATTCTTTCTCCGACGGCGGCGCGCACGACACGCTGGAAGCCGCGGTCGCGCACGGGCTTCGTTTGGCGGAGGAGGGGGCCGACATCCTCGATATCGGCGGCGAGTCGACGCGTCCCGGCGCCGCCGAGGTGTCGCTGGAGGAGGAACTGCGCCGCACCATTCCGGTGATCGAGCGCCTGGCGCAGCAGATCGCGCTGCCCATCAGCATCGACACGTCCAAGCCGGAGGTGATGCGCGCCGCGGTGGCGGCCGGTGCCGGCATGATCAACGACGTCTACGCACTGCGCCGAGAGGGCGCGCTCGATATGGCAGCCTCGCTCGGCGTGCCGGTGGTGCTGATGCACATGCAGGGCGAACCGCGCTCGATGCAGGAGTCGCCGCAGTACGACGATGTCGTCGCCGAGGTCCATCGCTTCCTGGCGGAGCGCATTTTTTCTGCCGAGATGGCCGGCATCGCCAAGAAGAAGATCGTGGTCGATCCCGGCTTCGGCTTCGGCAAGAACACGCAGCACAACCTGCAGTTGCTTGCGCACCTCGATCGCTTCGCTGAGCTCGGCGTTCCCGTGCTGGCGGGGTTGTCGCGCAAACGCACCATCGGCGAGCTCACGGGCCGCGACGATCCGCGCGAACGTGTATCGGGTTCGGTGGCTGCGCACCTGATCGCCGCGCAACGCGGCGCGAAGCTGCTGCGCGTGCATGACGTGGCTGCCACGGTGGACGCGATCAAGGTGTGGAACGCGCTAGCCGCCATGCCGCAAGCGCGCAAGGACAAGAGCGCGACTTCGCTCAAGTGGCCTGACGACGAATAAGTCAAGCTTTTCGTTGGCTTCCGGCGTGGTCAATTTTTGATCAATATTGCGCTGAGCCTTGCGGCGCAAGGCTCGCAGCGCATTCTCCACACCGCTGTCCGCATGGTTGTCCACAGCGTCTGTGGACAGCAATGACGACCAGCGCGAACAGACTCGTAGACGCTTGACGTCAGTCCACGCCGTCGCCGCGCTGCTGCTTTGGGTCGTGCGTGGATCAGTCAGCGCAACGTAGTCGTGGGGTGAGCGGGCCGATCGAGCCGGCACGAGCATCCAATGCAGGATGTCAAACCGAAGCGGTGGTCAAGAAATGTCCAAACTTCGCGAAGCCCGCGTCGTTGCTGGCTCGCAGCATGTTCATCACGCGTCTGTCCGCAGGCTTGTCCACAGATGTTGTGGACAGTGCGCTATGCGCACTCGCAGAGCCGGATGAAGTTGCTGCATCGCAGCGGCGTCGGTGTTGGCGGCATGCGGCGCATGTGCCGCAATTTGTCAATGCGAATCACTGGTCAAAAAAACGCCAAACCTGCGGCAAGCCCCATCCCATCAAGCGATGCGGGGCTTCATCACGCGTCTGTCCGCAGGCTTGTCCACAGGGCTTGTGGACATCCGGAAGAGGGTGGACAAAAAATCGCCAATCAGCCGGAGGGCCTTGCCGTTGCTGCGTCGCAGCGCCTTGTCCACAGGCTTGCCCCGGCGGTTCTCCACAGCCATTGTGGAAAGCCCGCGCACGACTGTGCGAGGCTTCGCTTCCGCCGGCCGCGCCCGACGGCCCGGCCCCCAGGTGTTACGAGCCCTCCCATGTCCGCCGATCAACGACCGATCGCCATCGCACTGATGGGCCCGACCGCGTCGGGCAAGACCGCGCTCGCCCTGGAGTGGGCCGAACAGCTCGGCGGGGAAATCGTCAGCGTCGACTCCGCATTGGTGTATCGCGGCCTCGACATCGGCGCGGCCAAGCCGACCGCCGCGGAGCAGGCGAGGGTGCCGCACCACCTGGTCGACCTGCGGGAGCCTTGGCAGCCTTACTCAGCGGCCGAGTTTGCGACCGATGCGCGCCGCGCACTCGACGATATCGCCGCTCGCGGTCGGGTGCCGATCCTTGCCGGCGGCACCGGCCTGTACTTCCATGCGCTTTTGCACGGCCTGTCGCCGATGCCGGAGGCCGACGCGGCGACGCGTGCCCGGATCGAGGCCGAAGCCGCTGAGCGCGGCTGGGCGGCGCTCCATGCCGAACTGGCCGCCGTCGATCCACTGGCGGCTTCGCGCATCCATGTCACCGACGCCCAGCGCATCCAGCGGGCACTCGAGGTTTATCGGTTGTCCGGCCGCACCATCAGCCAATGGCGCAGCGATGCCGTCGCCGTGCCGCGACTGCCGTACCGGGTGCTGAAGCTGGTATTGGCGCCGGACGACCGCGCGGTGCTGCACGAGCGCATCGCCCGCCGGTTCGACGCGATGCTGTCCGGCGGCTTCCTCGACGAGGTCCGCAGCCTGCGCGCCATGCCCGGGTTGCGCGATCATCCGCGGCCGCTGGAACTGCCCGCGCTGCGGGCGGTGGGTTACCGCCAGGCCTGGGAGCATCTCGATGGCGCGTTCGACGCCGCAGAGCTGCGCGACCGCGGCATCTACGCCACCCGCCAGCTCGCCAAGCGCCAGTTGACCTGGCTGCGCGGCGAGCTCGACGCGCGATGGTTCGACCCGCTCCGCGAGCGCGAAGACCTCGAAACCGCGCTGGCGCTGTTCGCCGGCGGCGCCTCCCGATCCGCTGGCTGAGCGACCGCAGGATCGCGGACCGTGCGTTTGGTCCCATTGGAGAGCGAACAGCGTCGTCGACTTGCGTTACCATCGGCCCCGTCGCCGCTGTGGGGACAGGCCGGCGACACGGCCAGCTGACACGGCCGATCACCCTATAACTAGAACTCGACCGGGGAGTAACAGATGTCCAAGGGGCAATCTTTGCAGGATCCTTTCCTGAACGCGCTGCGTCGCGAACGTGTGCCGGTTTCGGTCTACCTGGTCAACGGCATCAAGCTGCAGGGCACGATCGAATCCTTCGACCAGTTCGTGGTGCTGTTGCGCAATACCGTCAGCCAGATGGTCTACAAGCACGCCATTTCCACGGTCGTTCCGGCGCGCAACGTGCGCGTGGGACCGGGCGGCGGCTACGTCCAGTCGGCGGACGGCACGAGCGAAGGCAGCGACGAAGCCGAGTAATCGGCACGGGCAGAGGCTCCGGCCCCGCGCCGGAAACGAACTGCCCTTGTGTCGGCCCGGGGGCGGGCCCATCTTGGTCGTAGGCCTCGTCTGAGGTCCCCACACAGGCATGCCCCGGTTTGTTTGAAAGATCCAAAAAAGGCGAAAACGCGCTTCTGATACAGCCCCATGCCGGCGGTCCGCCGGATGAGGGTCTGCTGGAGGAGTTCGCCGACCTCGCGCGTTCGGCAGGGGCCACCGTGGCCGCCGTGCTCACCGCCCGCATCGACCGTCCCAATGCCGCCATGCTGATCGGCAGCGGCAAGCTGGAAGAAGTGAAGGCGGCCGCCGATGCGACCGGCGCCGACCTGATCCTGGTCAACCACCCGCTGACGCCCGGACAGGAGCGCAACCTCGAACGCGAGTTGCAGCGCCGCGTGGTCGACCGTACCGGCCTGATCCTCGACATCTTTGCCCAGCGTGCGCGCAGTCACGAGGGCAAGCTGCAGGTCGAACTGGCCCAGTTGCGCCACATGGCCACGCGCCTGGTGCGCGGATGGACCCACCTGGAGCGCCAGCGCGGCGGTTCGATCGGCCTGCGCGGCCCGGGCGAAACGCAGCTGGAAACCGACCGCCGCCTGCTGCAGAAGCGCCTGGAGCAGCTGCAGAAGCGTCTGGACAAAGTCGAAGTGCAGCGCACGCAGATGCGCCGCGCACGCATGCGCAGCGAACTGCCCCGCGTGGCGCTGGTCGGTTACACCAACGCCGGCAAGTCGACGTTGTTCAACTCTCTCACCGGCGCCGATGCCTACGCCGCCGACCAGTTGTTCGCGACGCTGGACCCCACCGTCCGCCGCATCGAGCTACCCGGCGGCGGCGCGGTGCTCGCCGACACCGTCGGCTTCGTTCGCGACCTGCCGCATGCGCTGGTCGCCGCGTTCCGGTCGACCCTGTCGGAGGCGCGCGAAGCCGATTTGCTCCTGCACGTGGTCGACGCGTCCGACCCGCTGCGTGATGAGCGCATCCGCCAGGTCGATGAGGTGCTGGAGGAGATCGGCGCCGGGGACCTGCCGCAGGTGCTGGTATTCAACAAGATCGACCGGGTCGAGGGCGCCGCGCCTCGCCACGATCACCCCGGTGAGGGCCGCGACCGCGTCTGGGTGTCCGCTCGCGATGGCACCGGCATGGACCTGCTGCGCAGGGCCTTGGCCGAGGCGCTGGAGCTTCGCCACGTCGCCGGGACGCTGCGCGTACCGCCGCAGGCCGCGCGCCTGCGCGCCCGCCTGCACGAGCTCGGCGCCGTGCGTGCCGAGTCGCACGACGAGCACGGCTGGCTGCTGGAGGTCGACCTGGCCATCGCCGACGCGCAGCGCCTGTTCGCCCAGGCCCACGGCGAGTGGCTGCGCCCGCTGCTGGAAACCCTGCCGGCCGATGACGAAGAAGCCGACCGTTACCTTGCATGATCTGCCCTTGCTTGAGGCAGGGTGGGCCCACACCTAGAATCACCAAGCGCCCGCGATCGACTGTTCAGCCGGCCGTCTGAACCTGTCGATCGCGTCGCTGCATTCGATGGCACCCTCCGGCATCGCCGTGGTGCCCGCGTCCCAGGACGGGACGTGCCTCCCACAACCTAGGAGCAGGCATGGCCTGGAACACCCCTGGCAGTGACAATTCCGGCGGCGATCGCCGGTCCCCGCGGCGACGCGGAGGCGGCGGCCTCGATGGCGTGATCGACTCCATTCGCGGCCTGTTCGGCGGCCTCGGAGGCGGCGGCAACGGCATCCTGCGCTGGGTCGGCATCGTGTTCGCGCTGTGGCTGGCCTTCAACTGCTTCGTGCTGGTGACCGAGCAGGAGCGCGGCGTGGTCCTGCGTTTCGGCCAGTTCTCGCGCGTCCTGCAGCCGGGTCCGCACTTCAAGGCGCCGTGGCCGATCGAGCGAGTGACCAAGCTCAACGCCACCCAGATCAAGACCTTCAGCGACAACGTGCCGGTCCTGACTGCCGACGAGAACATCGTTTTCGTCGAGATCAACGTCCAGTACCGCGTCAGCGATCCGAAGCTGTACTTGTTCGGCACCCGCGATGGCGACCAGATGCTCCAGCAGGCCGCGCTCAGCACCGTGCGCGAGCAGGTCGGCCGCTCCACCCTCGACACCGTGCTCGGCGCGCGCAACGCGCTGGCCGTGTCGGCGCGCGAGCAGCTGCAGAAGTCGCTCGCGGCCTACCGCACCGGACTGGACGTCACCGAACTCAACCTGCCCAACGCGCGCCCGCCGGAAGAGGTCAAGCCGGCCTTCGACGACGTCAACAGCGCGCAGCAGGACAAGGACCGCCTGATCAGCGAAGCCCGCGCGTACGCCGCGCAGGTGGTGCCGGAGGCGCGTGGCCAGGCAGCCCGCGTGCGCACCGTCTCCCAGGGTTACAGGACCGCCGCCATCGCGCGCGCGCAGGGTGACGCCGACCGCTTCTCGCTGCTGGTCGACCAGTACAAGGCGGCGCCGGAAGTCACCCGCAAGCGCCTCTGGCTGGAAACGCTGCAGCAGGTGCTGGCGGACAACCGCAAGATCGTCGGCGGCGATTCCCGCCAGTTGCTCTACGTGCCGATGCCTGAGAAGGGCGCCGCGCGTCCGGCCGCCTCCGCGAGCGGCATCCTGGCACCGGAAGCGCTGGCCCCGGCCATCACCACCATCGAGCAGCAGGCTCAGGAATCGGCCCGCAGCGGCCGCGCGCCGCGCCCCGCCGGCCGTGAGGAGGTTGAACGATGAGGATTTCCATGTGGGTCGCCCTGATCGTGGCGGCACTGCTCGCACTGCTCGGCTCGGTCTTCGTCGTCAACGAAGGCCAGACCGGCATGGTGCTCAACTTCGGCCGCGTCTCGCGTAGCGACATCGGTCCCGGCCTGCACTTCAAGTGGCCGCTGGTCGAAACCGCGCGCGTGTTCGATCGCCGCCTGCAGGTGCTCGACGCCGAGCCGGAGCGCTATCTCACCTCCGAGCGCAAGGACGTCAGCGTCGACTTCTTCGCCGTCGGCATGATCGAGGACGTGCGCGCGTTCTACCGCGCCACCGGCGGCGACGAATCGGTGGCCGTGCAACGCCTGGCGCCGATCATCAAGGACTCGCTGCGCAACGAGATCAACGCCCGCACGCTGCAGCAGGTGGTCTCCGGCTCGCGCGCCGAGGTCATCGGCCATCAGATCAAGGCGATCAACGAAGGCGCCGCCACCATGGGCGTGCGCATCGTCGACATGCGCATCAAGCAGATCGACCTGCCGACCGACAGCCAGGTCATCCAGGACGTCTACCGCCGCATGCGCGCGCAGCGCCAGCAGGTCGCCAGCCGCCTGCGCGCGGAAGGTGCCGAGCAGGCCAATACCGTGCGCGCCCAGGCCGACCGCGACAAGGAAGTGATCGTCGCCGAGGCCGAGCGCGATGCCCAGCGCCTGCGCGGCGAGGGCGATGCGCTTGCCGCGCAGGCCTATGCCGCCGCGGCCAACAAGGATCCCTCGTTCTACGCATTCCAGCGCAGCCTCGAGGCCTACCGCCGCTCGTTTGCCGACGGCGATGGCGTGATCGTGCTCGACCGCGACGACCCGTTCCTGCAGTACCTCAGGTCCGACCGCTGACGGCGCCGCCTGCAGATGTCGATCGAGCTGTTGTCGGCCCTGTGCCTGGTCGCGGTGCTGGAGGGGCTGTTCCTCTTCGTCGCCCCGCGCGGCTGGAAGCGCGCCGCCGAGCAGCTCCACGCCTTGCCCGACCGCCTGTTGCGGCTGGTCGGCGCGGTGGCAGTGGGCGTCGGTCTGCTGTCGTTGTGGCTGGTGAGGCAGTAGCGAGGGGTCCGTAGGCCGGACCAGGCCAGGGTTTGCCGCCCGGGGCGGGCTGCTGCTTTCACGCCGTCCGGGGTGGCCCCGGCGACCCAAAACCCGGATAATGCACAAAAGCCGGACGGGGGCATTCCCCGCCGGCTTTCTTGCTGTTTGCGGGACCCTCCCGCCAATCGCCCGGACGTCCGGGCACCCCCACCGTATTTGCAGTACAGGAGCTCTGTGATGGGTCAGTCAGTCGTCGTTCTCGGTGCCCAGTGGGGCGATGAAGGCAAGGGCAAGATCGTCGATCTGCTGACCCAGGACATCGGCGCCGTGGTGCGCTTCCAGGGCGGCCACAACGCCGGTCATACCCTGGTCATCGGCGGCAAGAAGACCGTCCTGCACCTGATCCCCTCCGGCATCCTGCGCGAAGGTGCGCTGTGCCTGATCGGCAACGGCGTCGTGCTGTCGCCAGCCGCCCTTCAGAAGGAAATCGGCGAGCTGGAAGCGAACGGCGTGGAAGTGCGTTCGCGCCTGAAGATCAGCCCGGCGACGCCGCTGATCATGCCGTACCACATCGCGCTGGATCAGGCCCGCGAGAAGGCCGCCGGCGGCAAGGCCATCGGCACCACCGGCCGCGGCATCGGCCCGGCCTACGAGGACAAGGTCGCCCGCCGCGGCATCCGCGTCGCCGACCTGCATTACCCGCAGCAGCTCGCCGAGAAGCTGCGCAGCACGATGGACTACCACAACTTCGTGCTGACCAAGTACCTGGGCGTTGAAGCCGTCGACTTCCAGAAGACCCTCGACGAGGCGCTGGCCTTCGGCGAATACGTCGAGCCGATGAAGTCCGACGTCGCCGGCATCCTTCACGAGCTGCGCAAGCAGGGCAAGAAGGTGCTGTTCGAAGGCGCGCAGGGCTCGCTGCTGGACATCGACCATGGCACCTACCCGTACGTCACCTCGTCCAACACCACCGTCGGCGGCGCCTATGCCGGCACCGGCGTGGGCGCGGACGCGGTCGACTACGTGCTCGGCATCGCCAAGGCCTATGCCACGCGTGTCGGCGGCGGTCCGTTCCCGACCGAACTCAACGACGAGATCGGCCAGGGCCTGCGCGATCGCGGCGCCGAGTACGGCGCCACCACCGGCCGTCCGCGCCGCTGCGGCTGGATGGACATCGTCGCGCTGCGTCGCGCCGTCGCGGTCAACGGCATCACCGGCCTGTGCATCACCAAGCTCGACGTGCTCGACGGCATGGAGAAGCTGAAGATCTGCATCGCCTACGAATACCGCGGCAAGCGCACCGAGTACGCGCCGCTCGACGCCGCTGGCTGGGAAGAGTGCACGCCGGTGTACCTGGAGTTCCCGGGCTGGGAAGAGAACACGCACGGCATCACCGAGTGGGACAAGCTTCCGGCCGCCGCACGCGCCTACCTGCGCGCGCTGGAGGAACTGGCCGGTTGCCCGATCGCCATCGTCAGCACCGGTCCGGACCGCAACGCCACCATGGTGCTGCAGGATCCGTTCGCGTAAGCCGCTGCACTGACTGACTGCACGAAAAGCCCCGCGGAAGCGGGGCTTTTTCTGGGTGACTTGTTGGGCGGGCGCGGCCTGCATAAGCTCGCCGGGCCGCTCGAATAAGGACATCTGGAGGCCACAGGGCATGGGGACCGGTACGACACTCTGGCTGATCGCCTGCGCGACGGCGACCGCCGCGCTGGTCTGGGCGGAATCGCGTCATTGGCGCCTGGGTCGCGCGATCTTCAAGCTCGCCGCGAGCACGGCGTTCGTGCTTCTCGCGTTGCAGCTGGGTGCATCCGACACGCACTACGGCCGACTGGTGCTCGTGGCACTCGTACTGAGCTGGGTGGGCGACGCGCTGTTGTTGTCGGCGCGAAGCCGCATCTTCCTGTTCGGCATCGGCGCGTTCCTGCTGGCGCACGTCGCGTTCGCCGCCGCGTTCGCGCAATTGCCGTCGAGTCGCATCGCGCTCGCCGTGGGCTTCCTGGCGATGGCCTGCGTGGGCGGGATCGTCCTGCGCTGGCTGTGGCCGCATCTGTCGCCGTTCTACCGTGTCGCGGTGTCCGCCTATGTGGCGGCGATCGTCGCGATGTGCTCGCTGGCCATTGCCGCAAGCCCCGCATCCGGCGCCTGGGCGCTTGCGGCCGGCGCCATCGCGTTTGCCGCCTCCGACATTTCGGTGGCGCGAGATCGCTTCGTCGCTCCGGGTTTCACCAACCGGGCGTGGGGCCTGCCGTTGTACTACGCCGCGCAGTTAGTGCTGGCCTGCTCGGTGGGGAGCGCGCTCGCCATGGTTTGACGGGGCGCGACGCCCCGGCGATTCCATCAAGGCAGCCACACATCCGCCAACATTGGTGGCTTCCAGCCACCAATGCCTGTCGTCAGATCGTGCAGCGTTTCCGTAGTTGCGCGGCAAAGTCCCATTGCATCAGGGGCTTGCATCGAGGAGCGTCGATTCGTCGTGGTTGGCACGCGATCTGCTCCATGAGGGGCCACTCCTCGACTCGCAGCCTTGCATGAAGAAAACACTCACCACGATGACGTTGTGGACAGCCGCGTGCGCGCCATGTTTCGCGCAGAATGCCGACGAGGTCGCCAGGCAGCTCTCCAATCCCATCGCCAGCCTCACCAGCGTCCCGTTCCAGTTCAACCACGAGCACGGTGCCGGCGTTGCCGGCGATGGCGAGCGCCTGCGACTGAACATCCAGCCGGTGATTCCCTTCTCGATCGGCGAGGACTGGAACCTGATCTCGCGCACCATCGTCCCGCTCATCGATCAGCACGGGATCATTCCCGGGGCCGGCGACCAGTCCGGCATCGGCAACGTGATGCAGAGTCTGTTCTTCTCGCCCAAGGCGGTGACCGGCAGCGGCTGGACCTGGGGCGCTGGCCCGGTGTTCCTGCTGCCGACCGCCAGCGACGATCTGCTGGGCAGCGATCGATGGGGCATCGGTCCCACGGCCGTGGCGCTGCGCCAGACGAGCCGCGGATGGACCTACGGTGGACTGGTCAACCACATCGTCTCGGTCGGTGGTGGCGACGGGCGCGATATCAGCGCCACGTTCCTGCAGCCATTTGTCGCGAAGCGGATCGGCCCGGGACGCACGGTGACGATGAATACCGAAGCCACCTACGACTGGAAGCAGGGCGAATGGACAGTGCCGGTCAATCTCGGCATCAGCCAGGTCATTCCCGCGCGCCGGCAGATGTTCAGTGTGCAAGGCGGTGTCATCTGGTACGCGCAGGCGCCGGAGCTCGCTCCCGAATGGGGTCTGCGCTTCACGCTGACGCTGTTGTATCCGAAGCAGGGCAACGGATGACTCGACCCACGCTTCGCCGGGAACGCCGTGCGCCACTGTGTAGTGCAGGCGTGCCGACACACGCGGATACAAACGCGCCGCCAGCCGACAAAGCTGCGCTACAAACGCAACGTCTAATGCATGCGTCGTCCACTCAAGGTTCGAAGGCCCTCATGAAGACCAGCCTCGCCGTTGCATCGGCCACCGTTGCGCTTGCCGTGCTGTTCCCGTTCGCTGCTGCCGAAGCCCAGCAGGCGAAGCCGCAGTCGTGGCCGGGAATCAAACGCACCGACCTCCAGCGGCATGACCTGTCGGCGCCCGGGCGAGAGGTCATCCAGGTCCACGTCGATTTCGCCCCCGGTGCGGCGGTGCCTGCGCACAGCCATCCGGGAGAAGAGATCGTCTACGCGATCGAAGGCGCGATGGAATACCAGGTGGAGGGCCAGTCGCCGGTGACCCTCAAGTCCGGTGACGTGCTGTTCATCCCGGCCGGAGCGATCCACTCGGTGAAGAATGCCGGCAGCGGCAACGCCGCCGAACTCGCCACCTACATCGTGGAAAAAGGAAAGCCTCTCCTCGTGGGCAAGTGAGCCTCCGCCCGCGCGCGGCTCGTCGCGGCGCGGCTGCAGCGCAACCTACATGGAGAGCTGAACTCCCTGCTTCGCACCGTGGTCGGTGACCAGGTCGTACTCCGCCTGCTTGATTTCGTACTCGCCCAGGATGGAATCGGCGGCCTTGTCGATCTGCCGGGCGAGGGCGTCGCAGCCTGAGCTTCCGCTGCGATCGGCCAGGCGGCGCACGAGTTCCGTTTCCGCCTCGACGGCGAGGGCGTGATGCCCGTCCTCATGATGTCGGAGTGCGGTGCTGTATCGCTCCCAGGCCGCAACCAGGACTTTCGATGCATCGGCGGGTGGTGTCCAGCGGGGCAGCTTCATGCCGACTTTCAGTTCGGTATCGAGGGACTCCACCCGGCAATTCTTCCCGCTGCCGGACAGCCGGTACGACCAGCTGACATGCCAATCGGTATAGCCGTCGTAGGGCTCGCCGTACTGATCGCGCGGGCGGCGCAGTTCCAGATCCTTGCGCAGCTCGCGCAGGTTGTTTCCGGACAAGTCGTAGTACTCGATCGCCGGCGTGTTCGGCGCGCCGCCCGCCGTCTGCACGGCGCTTGCGGCGTTGTCGTGCGCAGCCCACGCACCCGAAGCGAGCAGAAGCAAACCTGCGCCTGCCACGGCCCTGATCGATCCGATCATGTTTCTTCCCCGACGGACCTTTCCCCGAGGCCCCGACCGTCAGCGTAGCCGTTGCGCGTTCACCGGGGCAACGCGATGGCTCACGACGACTACCGCCGTGGAGTCATTCGGGCCGCCGCGCATAGCTGACCGTCAGGATCTCCCAGTAGTGTCCGTCGGGCTCGCTCCAGTAGACGATGCGGCCGCCGTAGCCGGCGTTGACCTGCATGTCGGCGGGCCCCTGCGGCGTGCTGCGGTAGGTGATGCCGGCTGCACGCATACGGCCGAGGACCGCATCGAAGACATCCTCGCTGACGCGGAATGCGTAGTGCCCGATCGGGAAAGGTTCTTCGGTCTGGTCGAAATCGAGCGTCAGCCCGTCGTTGACGTACACGGGCGAGAACGGCCCGAGCCCTGATTCGGACCAGGGCACACCGAGCAGACCGGCCAGCTGCTTCGCCGCAGCGACACGGTCGCGGCAAGGCACGATGAGGTGATCGAGTTCGACGGAACGGATTCCGCTGGACATCGCGCCACCCTCCCTTCCGCTACTGCATCGAGTGCAGCCCGATCATGTTGCCTTCCGTGTCGGTCACCAGCGCGATGAAACCGTAGGGGCCGATGGAGAACTTTTCCTTGAAGACCTTGCCGCCGCTGTCTGCCGCGCGCCTGGCTTCGTTCGCGCAGTCCGCGCAGCTGAAGTACACCAGCGTGCTGTTGCCGCCGGAAGGGTAGCCCTCGTACTTCACGAGCGAACCGGCGGCGCCGCCGCCATCGGGCTTCATCGGGAACGCCCACATCTCGATGCCCGGGCTCTCCAGTCGTTCGAGCTTCGTGCCGAACACGGCCTCGTAGAACGCTTTCGCACGCGCCATGTCCTGCACGTAGATCTCGAACCAGCCGACCGCATTGCGCTCCATGACACCCTCGCTAATGGATGGTGAATGTCACCGCGTACTTCGGGTTCTTGCCTTGCCGCACGGCCGCACGCATCTGGTAGACCTGCACGGTGTAGTCGCCCGTCGCCGGCAGTTTGCCGCTCCACGTGGTCTCGCCGGTGATCGAGGTGTTGACGATGGCGGTGTCGTTGCCGGGCGCCATCACGTTGAAGTAGACGTCCGGGGTCGATTTCAGCGCGACCGTCATCGTTTGCCCGGCCTTGGCGCCGAGCACGTAGCTCCTGCCCTCGCCAACCTGGCCAGAGAGCGTCGCCGAGGTCATGCCGTGTGCGAACGCCACGCGTTCCGCCGCCGATGTGCTGGCCGCCATCAGGCTCACGATCGCCAGCGCCGCCAGCCAGGGGCGCATGCGCGCCATCGCCACTTCCGCATCCATGTCTCGATCTCCGGGGATAGCCATGCCCGGCCCGTGACGCGGCCGATACGCATGCAAGGGGGACCCCTCCGGCAGGGACTCTGGGGCAGCGGCCGTTATGGGCATGTGTATCGAAGGCTGAATACGGCGGCGGAATGAGCCGCGCGCGCCGATTCTGCGACGGGCTTCACGGGTTGCCACGTCCCGCATGCAACCCCTAGGCTTGCCGCAGGGGGATGCGGACGATGGGGATCGTCCGCATCCAGGCGGTACATCGACAGGGGGATTCATGCGGAAGCATCTTTTTGCGGTGCTGGCGGCGGCTGCGTTCGCGCTGGCAGCGGTCGTCATGCCTGCAGCGGCACAGGAAGCACAGGGCAACGGCGACATCGGCGACCTGCCGTGGCAGGTAGGCCCGGCCAAGGGCAAGGTGGGCGACAAGGCGGTCATCGACGTGCCGGAAGGCTATGCCTTCCTCGACGCGGACGGCACCCGCAAGCTCAACGAGATGCTTGAGAACCCGCCGACCGACGCCGAGGAGTACACGCTGGCGCCGAAGGACATGGAGTGGCTCTCGTTCTTCCGCTTCAACGAGGTCGGTTACATCGAGGACAAAGAAGAACTCGATGCCGACGCCATCCTCGATTCCGTGAAGGAAGGTACGGCGGAATCCAACGTCGAGCGCAAACAGCGTGGCTGGGAGACGTTCAACATCGTCGGCTGGAGCTTCAAGCCGCAGTACGACAAGCAGACCAACCTGCTGGAGTGGGCGATCCTGGCTGAGGGAATGCAATCGCACAACAAGGTGGTCAACTACAACACGCGCCTGCTCGGCCGCCGCGGCGTGATGGAAGTGATCGTCGTGTCCGACCCGGATGGCCTCGATGCCGCCATCACGCAGTTCAAGAAGGTGCTGCCCGGCTATTCGTTCAACTCCGGCGAGAAGTACGCGGAGTTCAAGCCGGGCGACCATGTCGCCGAGTACGGCCTCGCCGCGCTGATCACCGGCGGTGCCGCCGCGGTGGCGTCGAAGAAGGGCTTCTTCGCGGCGATCGCGGTGTTCCTGGCCAAGGCCTGGAAGCTGCTGCTTATCGGAGTGGCGGGCGGCTGGGCGGCGGTCCGCAAGTTCTTCGCTGGCAAGAAGGAACAGCCGGCGGAATGAACCTGCCGATGGAAGTGCTGCTGGTGGCGGGCGTCCTCGCGTTGTACCTGCAGGACGCCACGCTGCTGCTGCATTACGACGAGGTAGCGATGGTGCGTGGCCGTCGCTGGCGAGCCACGACCGGCAGCGCGCTGGAGTTTCGCGGACGGCGCCTGTTCCTGCCCGATCCGCTGCGTCCCGCCGACGCCATGTTCCGCGTGACCTGGCTGGGCAATGGCGAAGGCCAGGCGCGCGAACACTGGGCCGGGCTTGGCCACTTCATCGCCGCGCTGTCGGCGCTCAAGCCCGCGTGCTGGCTGCTGTGGGCGCTTCAACTACTGGTCTTGCCGGCGCTGCTCTGGCGCTTCGCGCATCCGCTGGCGCTGCTTGCGCTGGCAGCATTGATCTACGGCACCTGCCTGGTCGTTGCGATGCAGCTGTGGCGCTATCGGCGCGCGTACGAACTGGACAGACGGCAGGCGCTCACGATGGGGTTCGAGCTCCTGTGCTGCCCGCCGCACGCGATCAACGTCGTGCGCCGGCTGTCGCTGCGCCGGGGCCTGCACGGCAATGCCATGGATGTCGCGCGCCATCTGCTCGATGCGGACGAGGTCGCCGGCATCGGTACGCGCATCGGCCAACGCCTGGATTACGCGATGGATTTCGCCGGTGACGGAGCACCGCTCGAGCAGCGCCTTCTGGATGCAAAACAACGCCTGGAGACCCTGAAATGACCGGCACCGAACTGGCGGTGATCATCGGCTGCGGCGTACTGGGCTACTGGCTGGTGGCGGTGATGTGGCCCAGCCTGCGCGCGGGCCGCGCTTCCTCGCCGCCGCCGGTGCCGGGGCAACAGGCCGTGATGTGGCACGAGGAACTCGGGATAGCACCGGACGCCGCCCGCGAAACGATCGAGGCTGCATTCCGTGCCAAGGTCGCCGAGTACCACCCCGACCGCATCGCGCACCTGCCCATCGAAGCCCGCGAGCAGGCCCGGATGCGCGTGCTGCAACTCGAGCTCGCCTACGACGCGGCCCTGCGCGACCTGGAATGGCTGCGGCCTCGCGGCCGCGAGCTTTGATCGCAACCGTCTCCGGCAGGGTAGGCAACACGGCTGCTGCAAGCCGCATCGCCCGCATGTACGATCGGACCCAGGGGAGGGCCGCCGCACGGCGGTCCTGAACAACATGATCCGGGGGCGGACTTGAAGGGACGGTCGTGGGCGTCTGTCGCGCTGATGACGGCTTTGGCCGGTACTGCCGCGGCCAAGCACGTGTACCCGAAGATGCTGGATGCGGTGGCCGACGGCGCGCGGTATTCCCTGCAGCAGGACTACGTCTACAGGGAGAAGGCGGCCACGTTCACGCTGCGCGCTGGCGAGTACGTGCAGAAGTACGAGGACGCGCGCGCCATCTATCTCATCGGTGGCAGCCACTGCGTCGAGATGAACGTGGTGCCGCCCAGGCAACCCGAGTTCGCCTACACCACGCCTTTCGACTGCGGGATCTACCTGCCCAGGGATCCGGCCAAGGGCGCGACATTCTTCTTCATCCGCGGAAAGCCGGCCACGACCCCCGAAGCGGGTGCGCTGGTGAACGCGATCATCCGCGCCGGTGAAGGCAGTTTCGATTTTCCGACGTCCAACAAGAACGATACGTTGCTGCGCAGCCAGCTGGTGCTGCCGGGGACGTAGGCGTTGGACGGGCTCGGTTCCGGGGAAGCAGGGATCCACGATCACACAGGCGGAGGCTCGATGGCCAAGCAGTTCAAGTTGTCGAAGGACGAGATCAGGCCGCTGGCGGAAGGCTACGGCGCCTGCATAGCGACGGACCGCATCACGGTGGACGGGTACCCCGTGCGTTTCATGTACCGCGAGCCGCCGGACAACGAGGTCGACAGCGGCTGGCGCTTCCTGTCCGGCTTCGAGGACGATGCCTACATGGACGATGCGTCCAATCACGGCGCCTACGACGTCAACACCATCGCCAATTACGACCCTTCGATCATTCCGTTCCTCGATGCGCCTGAGGGCAGCGTGTTCGAGAAGTCGCCGGAGTCGGAGCGGTTCCTGTCGGTGACGGACTGGGTGCCGGAAGAAGCCTGATTCGCAGGTAGCGGGCGCAAGGCACGCGGGGCTGCGCGCGGCGTTCATCGCCGCTGCGGCATGCTGGCCGCGTCATGGGCCTGCTCGACTCGACAAAGGCAAAGGCAGCCGCACTCAAGCAGCACACGCTGACGGTCTACTTCGCCGCGCGCGATCCCCGTACGCCCTGGCCGGTCCGGCTACTGGCGTTGCTGGTTGCCGCCTATGCGCTCAGTCCCATCGACCTGGTGCCGGACTTCATACCCGTGGTCGGTTATCTGGATGACCTGCTGCTGGTGCCACTCGGCTTGGCGCTGGTGGTCCGGCTGACGCCCATCGAAGTGCTGGAGTCCGCACGCGAGCGCGCAAGACAAGCCTCGGGAAAGCCGGTGAGTTGGCCGGCCGCCGCGTTCATCGTGGTGGTGTGGAGCGTGGCGGTCTGGTGGGCGGCGCGATGGGCGCTCGGCATCTTTCGTGCGTGACGCCACTCCCGGCACAAACAAAAGCCGCCAGTCGGTGCATCGGCTGGCGGCTCGATGGCAGGCCGTTTCGGCCTGTCGTCACCCCGAGGATCGCCATGGCGGCACACGCTTCCTCGGCGCTTGGAAAGCGTGCACGCGCACGTCTTACGGCGATGTGAAGCGGCCACCGAGGGGCAGCGCCCGTGTCAGCCGGAGCTGAACTCTTAAGGTTGCACCCGTCTGGAACACCGCAATTTCACGCGGATGTCGCGGCGCAGCCGGTTAAGTCCATCGCGGGGGACATCATGCTTATCGATCCGACCATTGGCGATATAGATCAGGTGGAGACCCGCGTGCAGCGCATTGTGGATTCTGCGGTGAATGGCGGCGACCTGTTGCGGCTGCACCAGTTGTGGTCGTGGTTGCGATCCGCCGAGTCGAGGACGTCGCCCGGTGATTCCCGCGAGCGCCTGGTGCGGATGCGGGTATCGGTGGAGGCCGATCTTGCGCGCCTGGGCTTTTCGTGCGGCGGCAATGGGCGCACGAAGGGCGAGGCCTAGCGCACTCGCATTGGGAGCGAGTTGGACCGGCGCCGGCTGCTGCATGCCGATCGACGCCATGATCGTGTAGCGGCCGATACGTTGCGACGAACGGGCCGGCTATGCGCGTAGCCGACGCGTGAAAGCAGCCCCGGCTGCGACTGCCCCGACCGCCGGACCAGCGGCCGCTTTTCACGCCGTCTTGAAACGCGATGCCTCTCCAGCCGCTATCTTGGCGCCTGCGCCACCTGTTGCGGACGCGGAGCGCACCCATGAAGCGTTGGGGCAGGGCGAAGATGATCTTGACCGTGCTGGTGACGATCGCGTTGACGGTGCTGGCCGTGGTCATCGGCATGAACTTCACCACACCCGAGAAGAAGCTCGAGCGCCGCATCGAGCATCACTACGCGGTGTCCGATCCGCAGTTCATGCGCGAGATGTCGGTGTTGCTCGGGCCGTCGATCCTGCCGGGCAATCGCGTCGAGGACCTGCAGAACGGCGACGAGATATTTCCATCCATGCTCGAGGCGATTGCCTCCGCGCAGAAGACCATCACCTTCGAAACCTACATCTACTGGTCGGGCGAGGTCGGCAAGCGCTTCGCCGACGCGCTGTCGGATCGCGCGCGGGCCGGCGTGGAGGTGCGCGTCACGATCGACTGGGTCGGCAGCGTCAAGATGGAGGAGACCCTGCTGGACCAGATGAAGAGCGCCGGCGTGGAGATCGTGCGCTACCGCCCGCTGCGCTGGTACAACCTCGGCCGGCTCAACAACCGCACGCACCGCAAGCTGCTGGTGGTGGACGGCAAGGTCGCTTTCACCGGCGGCGTCGGCATCGCCGACGTCTGGAGCGGGCACGCGGAGGACCCGGAACACTGGCGCGACATGCATTTCCGCATCGAAGGGCCGGTGGTGGCGCAGTTCCAGGCCGCGTTCAACGACAACTGGATCAAGACCAGCGGCGTGGTGCTGAACGGCGATGGTTACTTTCCGGCGTTGCCATCCGTGGGCGACCAGGCCGCGCACATGTTCATCGCCTCGCCTTCGGGCGGCAGCGAGAGCATGCACCTGATGTACCTGATGGCGATTGCCGCGGCCGAGAAAAGCATCGACATGGAGGCCGCTTACTTCGTCCCCGACGACCTGGCGTTGCACGCACTACTGGCGGCGCGCAAGCGCGGCGTGAGGGTGCGCATCCTCGTGCCGGGTCCGCACATCGATTCGGAATCCGTGCGCTTGGCCAGCAAGGCGCAGTGGGGCGACCTGTTGCTGGCTGGCGTGGAGATCCACGAATACCTGCCGACGATGATGCACAACAAGCTGCTGATCATCGACCAGGCCATGGTATCGGTGGGGTCGACCAACTTCGATCCGCGCTCGTTCCGCCTGAACGACGAAGCCAGCCTGAATGTCTACGACCGCGCGTTCGCGCAGCGCATGACCCTGGTGTTCGAGCAGGATCTCAAGCCGACCCAGCGCTATACCCATGAAACCTGGGAACGGCGGCCATGGAAGGAAAAGTTCATCGAGAAGTTCATCCTGCCGATCCGGTCCCAGCTGTAGAGCCGGGCGCCATCGCCTGAATGCGGCAGGGTCCGGCTTTGCGTGGCGGGCTGTTCTCCGCCGCGCATGACTTTCGGCGCTGTGTGGGGGCGCACAGGCCCGCCACCATCGGGATACATCGGAAGACTCCGCCCTCCCGGTCTGCGGTGCGGAACCTCGGGACGGTGGCGGGGTCTGTCAGTTTCCTGCCGGCAAGCGCCGGCTCCGGCCTGTAGGCCATTGAAGAATCGAGGGGAAAAGATGCGTCGTTTTCTGGTTACCGCCATCGCGCTGGCCCTGGCCGGCGGCTCCGCGGCCGCACTGGCGCAGACGGCCGGCACGCTGCCGTCGTTGCAGGCCCAGGCGACCACGCAACTGCCGCGGAACGTGGTGCCCACGCATTACGACGTGGCGCTGGTGCCGCATGCGCAATCGCTGAGCTATGACGGCCGCGTCACCATCACCCTCGACGTGCTGGAGCCGACGCGCACCATCACGCTCAACCAGCTCGACATGACCTTCGCGTCCGTGCGGCTGGCGCCGGCCAGCGGCAAGGCGAAGTTCGCCGCACCTAAGGTCGTGGTGGACAACGACGCGCAGACCGCGACGTTCACCTTCGCCGAGCCCGTTCCCGCGGGAAGCTACCGGCTGTCGATCGACTATGCGGGCAAGATCGGCACGCAGGCCAACGGCCTGTTCGCGATCGACTACGACACGAAAGGAGGCCGGAAGCGCGCGCTGTTCACGCAGTTCGAGAACTCCGATGCACGCCGCATGATCCCGTCGTGGGACGAGCCCTCGCACAAGGCCACTTTCACGCTGGAAGCGACCGTGCCGGCGAACGAGATGGCGGTCAGCAACATGCCGGCCACCTCGACCGAGGAACTCGGCAACGGCAACAAGCGCATCAGGTTCGCGCAGTCGCCGAAGATGTCGACCTACCTGATGTTTTTCAGCGTGGGCGACTTCGAGCGCGCCACCGCCACCACCGACGGTGTCGAGGTCGGCGTGGTCACGCAGAAGGGCATGTTGCCGCAGGCGCAGTTCGCCCTGGATTCCTCGCAGGCGGTGCTGCGCGAGTACCACGATTACTTCGGCGTGCCGTATCCGCTGCCCAAGCTCGACAACGTCGCCTCGCCTGGCCGCAGCCAGTTCTTCGGCGCCATGGAGAACTGGGGCGCGATCTTCACGTTCGAATACACGCTATTGCTAGATCCGACGATCTCGACGCAGTCGGACAAGCAGTCCGTGTTCTCGGTCGCCGCGCACGAGATCGCCCACCAGTGGTTCGGCAACCTGGTGACGATGAACTGGTGGGACGACCTGTGGCTCAACGAAGGCTTCGCCTCTTGGATGGAAGGCCGCACCACCGAGAAGCTGCATCCGGAATGGAACACCGCACTGTCGTCGGTGGGCGTGCGTGCCCGCGCGATGTCGCTCGACGCCGTCGCCACCACGCACCCGGTCGTGCAGCACGTGGAGACGGTGGAGCAGGCGAGCCAGGCGTTCGACTCGATCACCTACTCCAAGGGCGAGGCGGTGATCCGCATGCTCGAAGGCTACGTCGGCGCCGAGGCGTGGCGTGATGGCGTGCGCAGCTACATCAAGGGACATGCCTACGGGAACACCGTGTCCGACGACCTGTGGCGCCAGATCGAAGCCGCCGCCGGCAAGCCGGTGACCGCGATCGCCCATGACTTCACGCTGCAGCCGGGCGTGCCGTTGATCCGTGTCGAACAGGCTACCTGCAAGGGCGGCAGGACGACGCTGACGCTGGCGCAGGGCGAGTTCACGAAGGATCGTCCGGGCAAGGCGCCGCTGTCGTGGCGCGTGCCGGTGATCGCGCAGGTGGCTGGCAGCCAGGAGGCCGCGCGCACGGTGGTCGAAGGCGGGCGCGCGACGCTCGACGTACCGGGTTGCGGACCGGTCGTGGTCAACGCCGGCCAGACCGGCTACTACCGCACGCTGTACGCGCCGCAACAGTTCAAGTCGCTCAGCGGCGGCTTCGCCAAACTGGCGCCGATCGACCAGCTCGGCGTGATGGACGACACCTGGGCGCAGGGCTGGGCGGGCCTGCAACCGGCGTCCGACTATCTCGATCTGGTCAAGGCGACGCCGCGCGACGCCGATCCACAGATCTGGGGTGACATCGCCAGCAGCCTGGGCAGCCTGGACGACTACTACCGTGGCGACGCGACGCGTCAGACGCGCTTCCGCAAGTTCGCCATCGCGCAGCTGTCACCGGTGCTGGCCCGCATCGGCTGGGATGAGAAAGCCGGCGAGGCCGACCCGGTCAAGATCCTGCGCACGCAGCTGATCGCGAACCTCGGCGAGCTCGGCGACAGTGTGGTGATCGCCGAAGCGCGTCGCCGCCATGCCGCCAACGACATGCCCCCGGCGCTGCGCAAGACGATCCTGTCGGTGGTGGCGCACCACGCCGACTCCGCTACCTGGGACCGCCTGCGCGCCCAGGCGCAGGCCGAGAAGACGCCGCTGGTGAAGGACGAGCTGTATGGGCTGCTGTCGTCGGCCGAGGACGATGCGCTGGCGCGGCGGGCGCTCGAACTGGCGCTCACCGACGAGCCCGGCGCGACCAACAGCGCCAGCATGATCGCCACGGTGGCCTACCAGCATCCGGACCTCGCGTTCGACTTCGCGGTCGCCCACCGCGCCCAGGTGGATGGCAAGGTCGATTCGACCTCGCGCAGCCGGTACTACCCGGCGCTGGCCAACCGTTCGCTGGACCCGTCGATGACCGGCAAGATCCGCGCGTATGCCGACGCCCATGTGGCAGCGGGTTCGCGTCGTGCTTCCGAGACCGCCATTGCCGACGTGCAATACCGCATCAAGGTGCGCAGCGAGCGCCTGCCAGCGGTCGATGCCTGGCTGCAGGCGCACGGCGGCTGAGGACGAGTTCCTTCCTGCGAAACAGACAGGCCCTGTTCCCGGGGCCTGTCTGCTTTCTGGAGGAGCTTCATGTCGACGCCAGTGATCGACAACGTCGGCTCCTACCGCTGCCGAAAGCCTCCAGGCCAAGGAACACTAGTGCGCATCGTTCTCGAGGCGCTCGACTACCCGGCCACGAGCAATGGCGATGACTTTCTTGACATCGCCGAACTTCGTTTCCGGCAAGTTGTTGAAGTCCATCAGGCGATGTTCGAATTCGCGTCCGCCAGAGACGTCCTCGATGGCGAAGCGCACCTCCTGCAGTGCAACCCGCCTGTGATCGTACGAGCCGAGAACTTCAATGCTCGCCTTCTGAAGCGCGCAGAACAGGCTCAATGTCTTGGCGTCCGGCGGACACTCCCGTGTGTCCTTCCGGTTCCAGTCGGACTCGCTGGCCAGTAACTGGTCGGCCTTGTCCAGGATCTCGACATCCGCGACGGAAACCGGCTGGTCCCGCTCCTCGTAGGAAGGAGGGACGGTTGCGCAGCCGGCCACCGCCATTGCGAGGATCAAGGGAAATGCCAGTTTCCAGATCCTGTGCGCATACCAGGCACGAGCATCAGGTGCGACGTCCCGGCGGGTGACATGCAGGTCCATGCCGTTCCTCATGTTGCGGTACGCCGCCGCAACCAGAGCGCTGCTGCATTGAGCGCTGGAATGCCCAATGCAAGCATGGCTACAGGCATGGCTGCCGGATCCAGCTCCCCCGTGCGGACCAGGGAGAATGTCTCCGCAGCCTTATAGCCAACCGCCCCAATGAGAAGAGCGTAAGCCCCGAACAGAGCGTAGAAGCGCGGACTGACCAGGAACCAGCGATGCGGCAGTAGCAGCACAGTACCGAACAGGAGCGGCGGCAGGTTCGAGGCTGCCCTTGCACCAAGCGACGGCATATCGTTGGAGTGCGGGATCAGGCCGGCTATGTCTGCGATCGCCGATGCGACGAGGAACAAGCCAGCCAGCAGGCCGATATACCGGATGAAAGTGGCAAGTTTCCGCATATCGGTCAGCCGCCTAACAATTCAGTTGGAACCACTGTGGTGCTGCGCGATCGTCATCTCCTGGCTTTGTGTCGTCAAGTCCACAAGAAAACAGAAGGCGGCTGAGGTTGAAGGCCAAGCTTCTGCAGCGGTGATGCACGTAACACTCGCATGGAGCTTCGAAGGGCAGTGGCGATCGCTGCCTTGAATCATCTCCCGTCACCTGCCATGTCCGATGTCCTCGCGCAGGATGCGCAGCACTTCGGCGACGGCTTCCGGATTTTCCTGCACGTTGTGTTCGGAAGCGATGACCAGCGTGGATTGCGCGCCGGGGATGATTGCGCTCGCCAACGGCACGACACCATCCGATTCCGGGCGGCTGCCGGGCACGACGCCGGCGATGGTGTGGAAGGGAATGCCGGCGGCCGGCATCAGCGTCTCCCCGGCGCGGCGCACCGGCTGCATCGGTTGCAGCGTGGAGATGCTGTTGAGGCGGGAGCGGGTGAACACCGGACGCAGTTCCTCGCGCACGGCTTCGGGGTTCGCGATGGCGACCCGGCGCAGACCTTCGAGCTCCGGTGCGCGGCGGCCGACCAGCACGCGCATGAAACGGCCGATGAAATGTTCGGCGGTGGGGCTGCCGCGGTGTGGCGTGGCCATGAAGATCGCGCGCGAAATGCCCGGGTAATGCGTGAAGTGGAAGACCTCGGCGACGCGACGAATGTCCTCGGGATCGCCGTCCAGCGCCTGCGGCGGCCGGGTGAAACCGGCGTCCCACAGCACCTCGCCGCTGTCGGCGCACAGCAGCCGCGACACCACTCCGCCCAGGCTGTGGCCTATGAGCACGACGCCGTTGCGTGCGGGGTCGTCTCCTTCGGGGTCCAGCAGGCGCCAACCATCGTCGATGTATCCCTTCACGCGGCGTCGTATCACCAGCAATGGCGCGTTGGTCTGGTAGACGACATGCCAGACCTGGAACTGCGATCGCAGCAGCGGATCGCCCCAGATGGCGTTGGACAGTCTCGCCCAGGTCAAGGGGCTGCTGCCGAGCCCATGGATCATGATGATCGGGCGCTTGTTCGGGTCGTAGTCCTCGAGCAGGTACAGGCCCGCGCGACGACCCACCTCGTCGCCGCCCAGCAAGCCCCAGATCGCCAGCCGTTCCAGTTTCGACGTGCCGGCGCCGTATGCGTAGAACGCCGACGTGTCGGCTGCCAGCGGGTATTGCCACGCGCCATGCGTGAGGCGATCGACCGCGACGGGATCGCCGATGACCAGATGCGGCGTGCCGCCATCGGCATCAGCCTCGATCCACGCGGTGGCCCAGCGGAACACGCCCTCCGGCGGATAAAGCTGGCAACTTGGCGCATCCTCGCAGCGCGGCGTGATCGCCGCCAAGGGCACGCCGAAGCCCGGTCGCGAGAAGCGCTGGCCACCGTACATCTGCATCGGCACGTCCTGCGCACGCACGAGCGTGAGCGGTGGCTGCAGCGTGGGCGACAGTTGGCGGAACTCGACGCTGAGGGGCACGCCGTCGAGTTCCATCGGGCCCGGCGACCAGCGCCGGTCGCGGTGGCGCAATGCCTGCACGAGCAAACGGTCGGTGCAATGCGTAGCGAGTTCAGAGGCCTGCATGCCGATGGCGTGCGGCGTCGCGTCAAGTAGGCGGTAAGCGAGCGTTGCGCATTCCACCCACGCCCGCGCGGCATCAGCGGAGTGGCCACCTCGCTCGCCTCGGCTCGCGGCGGCCTGCGCTTCGGCGAGCAATTGCGACGGGGGCCCGTGAACCGCGATGGCCTCGTCGGGTTTGACCGGTGGTGCGTTGCCGCAGGCGGCCAGCGTCAGCGCGGCTGCCAGCAACGGCACCGTGGACAGAATACGAACCGAAGCGGACAGCGGCTCGCTCATGGGCGCGTGCCTTGGGGCAGTGATCATCGATACCCTAGCGCAACCTGTGTGGCTGCGGACGGCGTCTCTAGGAATCCTTGCTTTGATCCGATTCCCGGGCACGTGCCAGCAGCCGGCGCTCGACGACATTCAACAGCGTCAGCACCAGCAGCGTCAGCCCGGTCGCGGCCGTCGCCAGCAGCAGATAGCGCAGGCCTACCGCCACGCCGATGACCGCGACCATCAGCAAGGACGCAGCGGTAGTGATGCCGGCGATGGCGGCGCCCCCACGATGGGCGAAGATCGTGCCTGCTCCGATGAAGGACACGCCTGCCACCACCGCCTCGACCAGGCGCAACGGGTCGACATGCACCATCTCGCGGCCCGTATGGCTCGGGTCGATCATCAGCAACTGGCCGATGCCGATGAGCAGTGCCGACGCACCGGCGACCAGCATGTGCGTGCGGAATCCCGCTGGCCGGTTCTTCAGTTCGCGCTCGAAGCCGACCACACCGCCGAGCAGCATCGCGTACGCGACGCCTGCCAGTACCCACAGTTGCTCGACCATGCCCATGCGCTCAAGGTGCCCGGCGATTCGTCAATGCGGCGTCATGGTTCTGAACGGTTCACGCCTGCGAGCGCAGCGTGACGGCGCTTCACCGCTTTTGTGCGCAATTGCGCATCGGGCCGTGATTGCAGCGATTCGTGCGTGAACGGATCCGGTCGAATAACACCGATCTCCCCGTTGGTTAACTTCCGGGCCGCTACGTTGCCATCTGGAGCACGGCGCGAAGGAACGAACGTTGTTTCGTATTCGGATGAGGAGGGTAGGTTGATGAGTTTCAACAAGATGAGCTTTAACAAGCGTTCTACGACCATGACGGTCGCCATTGCACTGGTGCTTGGTCTGGGAGCGGTGTCAGCCGCCTCGGCGCAGGACACCAGCACCAGCGCTACCGCACAAGGCGCGACCGACCAGCCGATGGGCGACGCGTGGATCACCACCAAGGTCAAGTCCGACCTGCTGGCGACGAAGGACGTCTCGGGTCTGGCAATCGATGTCGATACCGTGGACGGCGTGGTCATGCTGAAGGGCCAGGTCGACAGCAAGGCCCAGGCCGACAAGGCCGTAGCCGTCGCCAAGAAGATCGACGGCGTCAAGAAAGTCGATTCCAGCGGGCTGACCGTGAAGAAAGCCGGCTACTGAGCCGTAACCCGATGGCAGTAGCACAGGGCGGTCCGGGATACCGGGCCGCCTATTTTTTGCTTTTTTCGCTGATCTTGTGGCGTGCGTGTTCGGCCAGCCGCTCGTAGCGGCGGCGATAATCGTCGAGTGTCTTTTCGTCCAGTTCTTCGAGGTCCAGCAGTTCGTTCTGCGCCGTCCTCGTCGCGCGGATGATCTCGTCGAGCTTGATGTGCATCGCCTCGGTATCGCGGTTCTGCGTGTTCTGGATCAGGAACACCATCAGGAACGTCACGATCGTGGTGCCGGTATTGATGACCAGCTGCCATGTATCGCTGAAGCCGAACACCGGTCCGGTGACGAGCCAGACGATGACGATCAGCAGCGCGAGGTTGAAGCACAACGGCCGGCCGGTGAAGCGCGCGGCCGCGCGTGCGGCCCGGGTGAAACGGCTCGGCTTGTCCATGGCGCCTCCTGACTCGTGGGCAATGGACGATAGTCCGTGCGCCATCGCGTGATGGAGTCGTGATTGCGCGCTAGGCGCCTCCGGCCATTCTCTCCGGCGGCTCCTGCAACAGCTGGACCAGCATGCGTCCCAGGTGATGCCGGTCGACCGGCTTCTGTAGTACGCCGCGGACCTGGGTGTGCGCCAGCGCGTCGGGCCCGATCCTGTCGGTCAGGCCGCTGTAGAGCAGGATCGGAAGTTCCGGGGCGGCGCCGGCCAGGGCACGCGCCAAGTCGACACCCGTAATGCCGGGCATGGCGTGATCGCTGATCAGCAGCTGGTAGCGGCCAGGTTCGGCGCGGACGCGCTCCAGCGCATCGGCGGGACTCGCGGTGAAATCCGCCTGCAGGCCCCAGCCGTCGAGCAGCTCGCACATGAACTCGCCCACGCTGTGTTCGTCGTCCACGACCAGCACGCGCCCGCTGAGTTGCAGCGGGGCCATCGCGGCGCGCTCCGCTTCGCGGCTCGCCGGTGCCTGGTCGCGGCAGACCGGTAGCAGCACGCGGAAGCACGACCCCTGACCGGGCGCGGAGTCGACCAGCAGATGGCCGCCGTGTTCGTGGACGATGCCGTGCACCGTCGCCAAACCCATGCCGGTGCCCTTGCCGCTGGGCTTGGTCGAGAAGAATGGATCGAAGATGCGTTCGAGGATCGCGGCCTCGATGCCGGGGCCGTCATCCTGCACGCGCAGTTCGACGAACTCGCCCAGCACCGGCTGGCGGCAGGCACTGCAAAAGCGGCCCTCGATGCTGGTGCGCGCCGCGCTCACCCGTAAGGTTCCGCCGTCCTGCATCGCGTCGCAGGCATTGACGCACAGGTTGGCGATGACCTGGTCGAGCTGCACCGGATCGATCGCCACCAGTGGCACGTCGCCCGAGGTTTCGTTGGCAATCCGGATACCGTCGGGAATCGTCGGCCGCAGCATGCCGAGGTTCTGCTCGAGGCTTTCGGCGGCGTCTACCGGTTGTGGCGTGCCTTTCTGGCCACGGCTGAACATCAGCATCTGCCGGATCAGGTCGCGCGCCCGTTCGCAGGAGCGCAATGCCTTGTCCAGGTGCGCCTGCAGGCGTTCGTCGCCGGCGGTGACCGGACGCTCACTGGCGAGAACGACATAGCCCATGATGCTGGCCAGCAGGTTGTTGAAATCGTGCGCGATGCCGCCGGTCAGGTGGCCGATCGCTTCCATCTTCTTGGCCTGCTGCAGTTGCGTCTCCAGGCGGCGCCTGCGTTCGTCCGACTCGATGCGGTCGGTGATGTCGCGCAGGTAGCCGATGAAGATCTTGCCGGAGGGGCTGTGGTCGACGCCTACGGCCAGCTCCGCGGGAAACTCGCTGCCGTCGGCGCGCATTCCGGTCACCTCGACGCGGCGCTGCAACACCGGGCCTGGCCCGCCGGCAAGGTAACGCTCAAGGCCCTGCCGATGCTGATCGCGAAGGCGCTCGGGGATGATCACGTCGGCCAGCGGCCGTCCCAGTGCCTGCGCCTGGCTGATGCCGAAGCAGGCCTCCGCGGCAGGATTGAACTTGATGATTACGCCGCTTTCGTCCATCGCGATGATGCAGTCCAACGCGGCATTGACGGTGGCTTTGAGGTGTTCGGCGTTCCGCTCCGCCGCTTCTTCGGCGAGTTTGCGCTCGGTGATTTCGCGGGTGAAGGCGAGGATGCGCGGTTGCCCGCCGATGTTGGCCGCCTTCAGGAATACCTCGTCCCAATGCAGGCTGCCGTCCTTGTTGCGCCGGCGCCATTCGAAGCCGGTGGAGCCCAGTTCGCGCGCGCGCTGCAGGTGCGCGGCAGCGTCGGCGCCGGTGTAAGGCCGTTCGCCCGATCCGAGACCGTCCATCGGGACGCTCAGGAACTCGTCGTAGTCGTAGCCATAGATCGCGCAGGCCTTGGGATTGACGTCGACGATGCGGCCGCTGTCGTAATCGTGGACGAAGATCGCGTCCTCGCTGGCCTCGAAGATCTGCCGGTAACTGGCCTGCGATGCCAGCAGCGCCGCGTCGGCGCGGATGCGTTCGAGCTCGGCCGCCGCGCGCACGGCGAAGATCTTCATCACCGATTCGATGAACTCGGCCTGCTCCAGCGGGTGGCTGGAAACGATCGAGATCAGTCCGAGAGGACTGCCCTGCGTGTCGGTCAACGGATAGCCGGCATAACTTTCCGCGCCAAGCGCCTTGAAGTCATCGTCGAGCGGAAACTGCTGCCCCAGTGCGGCGGGATAGATGCGGAAGCCGTGGCCGACGACGGTCTCGCAGGCGGTTCCGGTCAGGGCGTACTCGAAGTTCTCGCGCGGCGCGCCATCGTGCACGAATGACAGCATCCGCATCGTGTCGGGCACATCCTCGCGGATCTCGGCGATGAAGGCCACGTCCACGGCCAGGATCGCGGCGAGGTAGCGCGACAGCTCGACGAACAGCTCGCGTCCGCAGGCGGTGGATACCGCCAGGGCCGAAGCGCTCAGCGCCGTTTCGATCTGCTTGCGGTGGGTGATGTCGGTGGAGATGCCGCACACCGCGTACGGCACCTGCTGGCTGTCGAAGAGCGGGAACTTCGCCGACAGGAACGTGCGCGGCGCACCGGCGAACACGCCGGCTTCCTCGAACTCGAGCGGACGCGCCTCCAGCAGCACGCGCATGTCGTTGCGGCGAAACCCCGCGGCGAGGTCGGGCGGAAAGATGTCGCGGTCGGTGCGGCCGATCAGCGAGGCCGCGTCGAGCCCGACCAGCCGTTCGAACTCGCGGTTGACGAACAGATAGCGGCCGTTACGGTCCTTGGCGAAGACGGCGGCGCTGGTGTTGTCGAGCACCTGCTGCAGGCGCGCTTCGCTGTCGCGCAACGCCTGTTCGGGATCGCCGCTCTGCGGGCTCTGAAAGGGGCTGCCGGGCTGCATGGGGGTGTCCTGGCAACGGACCGTGCGTCGAGTATAGGAGCGGAAAATGCGGTCGCGGGGCGCTGTTACACGGCGGAAACAAAAACGCCGCGGCTGTTACGGTTCCGGCACGAACATGTAACCCACGCCGCGGACGGTACGGATCGCGCGGGGCTGGTCGGGGTCGCGTTCGACCTTGCGGCGCAGTCGCGCGATGCGGATGTCGATGGAGCGATCGAACGGCTCCCATTCGCGGTTCTTGGTGAGGGAGAGGATCTGGTCGCGCGAGAGCGCCTTGCCCGGGTTGTCGTACAGCACCCTGAGCAGGTCGAACTCCATGTGCGTGACCATCACCTCGCTGCCGTCTGCGTCGAACACCTGGTGCGCGCCGAGGTCGACCGTGCAGCGTCCGAACGGAACGCGGAGCGGCTGGTCGGGCACGGCAGCGGAAGGCGAGGGCGGGCGCGCCTGCAGGCGCCGCAGCACGCTCTTGATGCGTGCGAACAGTTCGCGCGGGTCGAATGGCTTGGCGACGTAGTCGTCGGCGCCGATCTCGAGCCCGACGATGCGATCGACGACGTCGCCTGAACCGGTGACCATGATGATGCCGGCGTCGTAGCGCTCGCGCAGGTAGCGTGCCAGGGTCAGGCCGTCCTCCCCGGGGAGGCGCACGTCGAGCAGCACGATGTCGGGCGCCTCGTGTTCGAGCTGCCGGCGCATGGCCGTGCCGTCTTCGGCCTGCAGGGCGCGGTAGCCCTGGGTGGCGAGGAACTCCACCAGCATCTCGCGGGTTGGCTGGTCGTCATCGACCACCAGCACACAGGGCGTATGTGTCATCGCCGAGCCTGCCTTGGAACCGGACGAAAGTATCCGCCCGCGTTACACAGATATACAAATCTCCGGGCGGCGGACATTAGTCCGTTACGCGTGCTGCCTAGAGTCGGTCCCATGCCATCACGCAGTGCGATGGCGCCACGGAGACCGACATGCGCGATTGCCCGCTCGTCCTGGATGCGAACGACCTGCAGCGTCAGGTCCGCGCCATGTACGAACGCGTGGCGCGCGAGCCGGCCGGCCGCTTCCACTTCCACACCGGTCCTGCCTATGCGGTGCAGCGCCTGGGTTACGACGCGGCCGAACTGGCAGCGCTGCCGACGGATTGCACCGAGCCGTTCGCAGGCGTCGGCAACCCGCTGCGTATCGGAGCGGTGAAGCCCGGTGCGACCGTGCTCGACCACGCTTGCGGCGCAGGCATGGACCTGCTGCTGGCGGCGCTGGCGGCCGGCCCGCAGGGGCGCGCGATCGGCGTGGACCTGACGCCGGCGATGCGTCGCTGCGCGTTGCGGGCCGCGGCCCAGGCGGGAGTGCTGGAGCGTGTCGAGTTGCATGAGGGCACTTTCGAGGACCTGCCGGTTGCGGATGCCAGCGTCGATCTCGTCCTGTCAAACGGCGTCCTGAACCTGGCACCGGACAAGCCGCGCGTGCTGCGCGAGATCCAGCGGGTGCTCAAGCCCGGCGGACAGCTGTTCCTGGCCGATGTCGTGCTCGACCGCGAGCTGGACGAGCGTGCCCGCGCCAATGCCGGGCTGTGGGCCACCTGCATCGGCGGCGCCATGACCGAGCCGGCGTTGCTGCAACTGATCGAGGAAGGCGGGCTGGGCAGCGTTCGCGTCACCGAACGCTTCGAATGCTTCGCCGGCACCAGCATCGACCACAAGTTCCATGGCCGGCTCCACGCATGCGGCGTCAACGTCCATGCCGTGAAGCCCGGTCCGACGCCGGCCTGACGCCGGCCCCCGCCCCGGCCGGGGCAACAAGCGAGGTGAGCCATGCTCAGGAAGTACGTGATCGAACGCAACATCGCCGGCATCGGCGATCAGCCGGCGGAAGTGCTGTGCGACGTCGCCCTGCAGTCGAACAAGGTGCTGGACGAACTTGGTACCGGCGTGCAGTGGCTGCATTCCTACGTCGTCAACGACCGCACCTACTGCGTCTATCTGGCGCGCGACGAGTCGTTGATCCGCGAACACGCCGCACGTGCGGGCATTCCCGCCGACTCGATCGCCGAAGTCCGGTCGGTGCTCGATCCGACCATGGCGCCGTCCTGATCCGGCGCCGATTGCCTCATGCCGGCCGCGCCGGTCTTTGGAGTCATTGAATGAACGTTGCAACCGCCGTACTCCCGGTCCAGTCCTGGGAAGGTTCAGAAAGCGAAGCGCGGCACCAGCGTTATGCGCGTTGCGTGCAGGTGTCCAAGCGCGTGCGCTGGGACATCGATGCCGACGTGATCCGCGGCCGCGAGTTCGACTACGAACGCACCTTCCTGCCGGTCGGGTTGTCCAAGGTCGATGAGCTGGACTTCCTCGACGCGGACGAGCGCCGCTTCGTCAGCCAGGTGCAGGGCCGCACCTACGCCTACATGTTCGGCCTGGTGGAGCGCTTCATCGGCGCGAAGATGCTCCAGACCTCCGGCCAGCATTGGCTGGGCGACCAGGCGGCGCTGGAAGCGCTGGTGCGTTTCTCCGACGAGGAGCTCAAGCATCAGGAGTTGTTCCGTCGCATGGAGTTGATGATGGACGCGCGCATGCCCGCCGGATATGCGCGCGTCGCCGAGCCCAACGCGGTGGCGCGCGAAGTGCTCGGCCGCCGCAGCTGGGCGGTGCTGGCGTTGATCTGCCACATCGAATTGTTCGTGCAGAGCCACTACGAGCAGAGCATCGCGCCTCAGGCCGGCTTGTGTCCGCTCTGGAAGGACGTGTTCCTGTTCCATTGGCGCGAGGAATGCCAGCACGCGATCCTCGACGAACTGGAATGGCGCGCGGAGCACGAGCGCATCGGCGAGGCCGAGCTCGATGCCGCTGTCGACGACCTGATCGCGCTGGTCGGCGCCGTCGACGGAATCCTGCAGGCACAGGCGGTGCAGGACACGCGCTACAGCCTGGCGTGCATCGCGCGGCGGCTCGACGCGGGCCAGGAAGCCCGCCTCGGCGAGACGCTGCTGCGTGCCTACCGCTGGCAGTACATCGTCTCCGGCGTGCAGCACCCGCGCTTCAGCAAGCTGCTGCTGGAGATGGCCACGCCGGAACAGATGCAGCGGATCGTTACCGCGCTAGCGCCGATCCTGCCTTCCTGATGTCCCAACGAACTGTCGATCCTTGAAGTGAACTGCCATAACGAACCGTTTTCACAGCCGCGCCTGCATGTCGTTCCGACGATCCCCCGGCGTCGCGATTACCGGACTTGCCACCATGAAACTGATGACCCTGATGGCCGCTGCCGCCCTGCTGGCCGCCACCCATGCCATTTCAACGCGGGTGTTCCGTGAGGAAGAAGACGCGGCACTGGCGCAGGTCGCCACCCGCATCCATGACCTGCCGGCCGTGCGCGTGTATGCCGAACCGGAAGTGAAGCGTGAAGAGCAGCCGGACCCGCTGCAGGTCGCGTTGCGCGTCCACGACATGCCCCGCGTGCGCGTGTACGCGCAGGCCGAGGACCTGGGGCTGTATCGCCCCGTGGCCTCGCGCGGCAAGCTGGCCGTGCCGCGCGGCAGCCAGCGCCGTGGCATCCGCCCGATCGAGTCCGAGCAGCAGGAGTCGGCGCAGCAGAGGGTGTCGTTGAACTGCACGCTGGCATCGCTCGATGCTTCACTGGTGCCCGATTGCGCAGGCGGCAGCGACGGCCGCGAAGGCTATGCCGTGTTGAGCCGAGGACGCCTGGCGGGCGGCCGCGATTGAGCGGTCCGCGCTTGGCCGGGCAGAAATGACGAGGCCCCGCATTGCGGGGCCTCGTGCATTTCCAGGTGCGGCCGGGATCAGGCCTCAACATCAGGCCTCGACAATCAGGCCTCGACGACGTCGTCCTTGTACGCGTCCACCGGGATGCAGGCGCACATGACGTTCTTGTCGCCGTAGACGTTGTCCACGCGCGCGACCGGCGGCCAGTACTTCTGCACCTTCAGCGACGGCAGCGGGAACACCGCCAGCTCGCGCGGATAAGCGTGGGTCCACTCGCTGCCGGCCACCATCGTCGCGGTGTGCGGGGCGTTCTTGAGCGGGTTGTCCTCGCGATCCAGCTTGCCTTCCTCGACCGCGCGGATTTCCTCGCGGATCTCGATCATCGCGTCGATGAAGCGGTCGAGCTCGTGCATCGATTCGCTCTCGGTCGGTTCCACCATCAGCGTGCCGGCGACCGGGAAGCTCAGCGTCGGCGCGTGGAAGCCGAAGTCGATCAGGCGCTTGGCCACGTCCTCGGCCGACACGCCGGTGCTGTCCTTCAGCGGGCGCAGGTCGAGGATGCACTCGTGCGCCACCAGGCCGTTGCGGCCGGTGTACAGCGTCTCGTAGTGCGGCGCCAGGCGCTTGGCGATGTAGTTGGCGTTGAGCAGCGCGACCTGGGTCGCGCGGCGCAGGCCGGCGTTACCCATCATCGTCACGTACATCCAGCTGATCGGCAGGATCGAAGCCGAGCCGAAGCTCGCCGCCGAGACCATGCCCACTTCGCCATCGCCGCCGAACGTGCGCGGCAGGAACGGCGCCAGGTGCGACTTGACCGCGCACGGGCCGACGCCCGGGCCGCCGCCGCCGTGCGGGATGCAGAAGGTCTTGTGCAGGTTGAGGTGCGAGACGTCGGAGCCCCACTTGCCGGGCTTGGCCACGCCGACCAGTGCGTTCATGTTGGCGCCGTCGGTGTACACCTGGCCGCCGTGCGCGTGGACGATCTCGCAGATCTTGACCACGTCTTCCTCGAACACGCCGTGCGTCGAGGGGTAGGTGATCATCAACGCGGCGAGGCGCTGGCTGTACTTCTCGGCGGCGCGCTGGATGTCCTCGACGTCGACGTTGCCGTTGGCGTCACACTTGGTCACCACGACCTGCATGCCGCACATCTGCGCCGAGGCCGGGTTGGTGCCGTGCGCGGATTCCGGGATCAGGCAGATGTCGCGGTGGCCTTCGCCGCGCGAGCGGTGGTAGGCGCGGATCGCCAGCAGGCCGGCGTACTCGCCCTGCGCACCGGAGTTGGGCTGCAGGCTGACGGCGTCGTAGCCGGTGCATTCGACCAGCATCGCTTCCAGGCCCTCGATCAGCTCCTTGTAGCCCTGCGCCTGCGACGCGGGTGCCAGCGGATGGATGTTGCCGAACTCGGGCCAGGTCACCGGGATCATCTCGGCGGTGGCATTGAGCTTCATGGTGCAGCTGCCCAGCGGGATCATCGTGCGATCCATCGCCAGGTCCTTGTCGGCCAGTGCGCGCATGTAGCGCAGCAGCTCGTGCTCGCTGTGGTGCGTGTTGAACACCGGGTGCGACAGGAAGGCGCTGGAGCGCTTCAGGCCGGCAGGCAGGGCATCGGCTGTGGCGGCATCGAGCGCATCGATGTCGGCGACGCTGGCGCCGAACAGAGCGGCCAGCGCAACGACGTCGGCGCGCGTGGTGGTCTCGTCGAGGCTGATGCCGACACTGCGGCCGTCGATGCGGCGCAGGTTGATGCGCGCGGCCTCGGCCTTGGCGTGGATCGCGGCGGCGTCGACGTCGAGCACGTGCAGCGTGTCGAAGAAGTCCGGGCCGACGGTCAGGCCGGCCTGGCGCAGCGCGCCGGCGAGGATCGCGGCGAGGCGGTGCACGCGGCGGGCGATGCGGGTCAGGCCTTCCGGACCGTGGTAGACGGCGTACATGCTGGCCATCACCGCCAGCAGCACCTGCGCGGTGCAGATGTTCGACGTGGCCTTCTCGCGGCGGATGTGCTGCTCGCGGGTCTGCAGGGTCAGGCGGTAGGCCGGCTTGCCCTCGGCGTCGACAGAGACGCCGATCAGGCGGCCCGGCATCGAGCGCTTGTAGGCGTCGCGGCAGGCCATGAACGCAGCATGCGGGCCGCCGAAACCGAACGGCACGCCGAAGCGCTGGCTGTTGCCGACCACGATGTCGGCACCCCATTCGCCCGGCGCCGCGATCAGCGTCAGCGCGAGCAGGTCGGTGGCGACGGCGACCAGGCCGCCGCGCGCGTGCACGGCATTGGCGAGCGCCTGGTAGTCATGGACCTGGCCGAAGGTGTTCGGGTACTGCAGCAGCACGCCGAAGCTGTCGATGCTGACGGCCTCGGCGTCGTCGCCGATGACCAGCTCGATCTCGAGCGGCTCGGCGCGGGTGCGCAGCACTTCGATCGTCTGCGGGTGCACGCCATTGGAGACGAAGAAGACGTTCGACTTCGACTTGGCCGAACGCTTGGCCAGCGTCATTGCTTCGGAGGCGGCGGTGCCTTCGTCGAGCAGCGATGCGTTGGCGATCTCCATGCCGGTGAGGTCGGCGCACATCGTCTGAAAGTTGATCAGCGCTTCCATGCGACCCTGCGAGATCTCCGCCTGGTACGGCGTGTAGGCCGTGTACCACGCCGGGTTCTCGAGGATGTTGCGCAGGATGACGTTGGGCGTGTGCGTACCGAAGTAGCCCTGGCCGATGAAGCTGCGGAAGACCTGGTTCCGGTCGGCGACCTTGCGGATCTTGGCCAGCGCCTCGACCTCGGTCATCGCCGGCGGCAGCGCCAGCGGCGCGGCGGACTTGATGTTGGCGGGAACGATCGCGTCGGTCATCGCGTCGAGCGAGTCGTAACCGACGGTGCGCAGCATCTGCGCGATCTCGGCGTCGTTGGGGCCGATATGGCGTTCGATGAAAGCGTCGTGGTGCTCGAGGTCGCGCAGGGAAGGCGTGGTCTGGGACATGGCGAGGGCGTCGTTGGTGCCGCGGTTGCGGATGCACTTGCGGCTGGAAGCGCCCCTCTGTCCTTTTGCCTGAGAGTTTGGAAGCGGCGGGGAAGGGGGAGGAATTCCCCTTGCGCGCTTCTTGCCCCTTCGGCGCCGGTTCTGCCGATGACGGCAGTCGGTCTCTCCAGAGTTTTCGCACGAGGAGGTACGGGGGCCTGAGCGATTACGGGCGTTTGCGCCTTCGGCAGCAGTCCAGCCCTCGAAGGCCGGACCACTTCTCCCACCACGTGCGTGGAGGCGGAATTATAGCCGGTCGCCGTCGGGCTTCGGACGCCGCAGCAGCGAGCCGCCCGTTCAGATTCCGGCGATCCGGCTTAACATCGCCATGGGGCCGGTCCATGCCCGGATCGCGCCCGCCACGACGGAGTGTGCCGCTTGAACGTTACCGAGCAGGATTCGCCCGCAAACCCCGCCCCCGAAAGCGCGGAAGCCCTCATCGCCGCCGAAATCGCCATATCCGGTCGCGCCGGCGCGACAGCCACGAAGCCCGAGTCGACGGCGTGGGCCGTCCACGTGTGGCGGAGGTTGCTGCGCGAGCCGAGCCTGCTGGTGACGCTGGCCTACCTGTTCGTGTCGTTCATCGGCCTGTGGTCGAACTACTTCTTCTACCGCGGCTTCGACCTGCCGATCCTCGAGTACATGCAGGCCAGCGATTATCTGGTCGCCGGACTGCGCGATCCGGCGTATGCGCTCCTGCTCGTCAGTTCGCTGGCACTGGTGCTGGTGATCATCTGGCCGGAGACCTACCGGCGCAGGCAGCCGGAGCGTGCGGAGGCGTATCGCCGCCGCTGGTGGGGACGCGTGGTATTCGCCAACCTGCGCGGCTGGAGTTGGAAGGGCGTTGGCCTGGCGCCTGAAACCGGCGTCGTGCTGGCGGTGTTCTGGGGCATGGTGTGGGCGTCGGCCGCCTACGTCGCCAACAAGGCCCAGACCATTCGCGAAGGCGAGGCCGGCAACATCGTGCGCGTGACGTTGGCGGGGGACGTGTCGCCGCAGCCACGCGCCGCACGCCTGCTCGGCAGCACCAGCGCGTTCGTGATGCTGTGGTGGCCGGAGGAGCGCGTTGCCGAGGCCATTCCGATCGAAAGCATCGCCCGGTTGCAATCCATCGGCAGGAAAGGGGCGCATGCCGAAGCGCGCGGGGATGCGGCGTCGAATCCGGTGCCGGTGACTCCGTTGGCGCGCTGACAGTTCGCAACACGCGCATTCCGCAACGCCTTCTCTACGAACTGGGGCTATCCTGTCGCCCACGCTTCGACGCCCCGATGCAGGATGCATGTGATGACCGACAGGCCGTTCCAGTTGTTGCAGATCGACCACGTCGTGCTGCGCGTGCGCGACATGGCGGCGACCGAGGCGTTCTACTGCGGCGTGCTCGGCTGCCAGGTCGAGCGGCGCCTCGAGAAATCCGGCATGGTGCAGCTGCGCGCCGGTAACTCGCTGATCGACCTGGTCGATGTCGCCGGTCCCATAGGACGCGCGGGCGGTACGCCCCCGGGCACACAAGCACGCAACATGGACCACCTGTGCCTGCGTGCCGATCCCTTCGACCGCGATGCGATCGTCTCGTACCTGCAGGCACGCGGCGTGCGCATCGGCGAGTTCGGCGTGCGTTATGGCGCTGAAGGCGAAGGGCCGTCGCAGTACCTGTTCGATCCCGAAGGCAACATGGTCGAACTGAAGGGGCCGCCCGACGAAGTTCCGATCGACACCGCCTCCTCCTCCGCGACTACCTGACCGAGCACGATGTCCAGCGACGCCCCCGCGCCGAACCTGTCGATCTCCATCCGCGCCCTGGCATTGCTGCTGGGCGGCCTGGCGATGTTCGGGCCGTTCTCGATCGACACGATCTTCCCGGCGTTCCCGGCGATCGGCGCGCAGTTCGGCGCCGACAAGCTCGCGATGCAGCAGACGATCAGCGTCTACCTCGTCGCCTACGCGGCGATGAGCATCGTGCACGGCCCGCTCTCGGACGCGATCGGCCGGCGCCGGGTGATCCTCGGCGGGCTGGTCGTGTTCGCGATCGCCTCGGCCGGCTGTGCACTGGCAACCGATCTGGGCACGCTGCTGGCGTTCCGCGCATTGCAGGGCCTGTCGTCCGGCGTCGGCCTGATCGTCGGGCGCGCGGTCATCCGCGACGTCCTGCACGGCCACGATGCGCAGCGGCTGATGAGCCAGGTGTCGATGATCTTCGGCGTCGCGCCCGCGGTGGCACCGGTGATCGGCGGCTGGATCCTGGGCTGGAGCCACTGGCCGGCGATCTTCTGGTTCCTGGTCGTGTTCTCGGTGGTGCTGCTGGTTGCAACGTGGCGCGTGCTGCCGGAAACGCATCCGCCGCAGGCGCGCCTGCCGATGGTGCCGCGCCACCTGCTGCGCGACTACGTCGCCATCGTGGTCAACCCGCGCTTCCAGCGCCTCGCCGCGGCAAGCGCGTTCAACTTCGCCGCGCTGTGGACCTACATCTCGTCGGCGCCGGCGTTCGTGCTCGACATCCTCAAGCTCAACGAGCGCCAGTTCGGCTGGTTCTTCGTGCCGATGATCAGCGGCATGGTCCTCGGCGCGTTCGTGTCGGGCCGGTGCGCCGGCAAGGTCAGCGGCGAGCGGCTGGTGTCGATCGGCTTCGCCTGTTCGGCGGTCGCGATGCTGCTCAACCTCGGCTACAACCTGTGGACCGATACGCCGCAGGTGCCCTGGGCGGTGCTGCCGATGATGCTCAACGCCTTCGGCATCGCGCTCGTGTTCCCGATCGTGACGCTGGCGATCCTCGACATGTACCCGCGCCAGCGCGGTTCGGCGTCGTCGCTGCAGGCCTTCACCAGCCTGGTGCTCAACGCCTTCATCGCAGGCGTGCTGTCGCCGTGGATCAGCAGCCACACGCTGTGGCTGGTGGGCGTGGCGATCGGATTCCTGGTGCTCGGCTGGCTGTTCTGGCGCTGGGAGTCGCGCGTGTCGCAGACGACATGCGTGGGCGAGGCGGCTGCGACCGTGCCGGAAGAGACGCTCTGACCTCCGCCTGCCCGCTGCGCGGGCAAGGGGAGGGGCAGATCAGGCTTCGCGATAGACCCGGCGCAGCAGTTCGTGGAAGTGGTGCACCGCGTTCTCGCGCAGCGGGTTGAGGCGGCCCGGCACGTAGGAGCCTGAGGCCATGCCACGCTGCACGTCCTCGCAGATGGTGAGATCCTCGAACTGCACCTCGTCGCTGAAGCTGACGTCGGCGAGCCTGCGCTCCGACGCTTCGTCGGACTCGTCCATCGTGTAGTAGAAGTCGAACTCGACGCGGCACTTGTCCACGCCCTTCGGGATGATGCGGTTGGTCTGCAGGCGGCCGGGCACGATGTTGAGCATCGTGTTGGGCCACATCCAGTAATACAGCGCGTCGCCGCTGCCGTAGAGGTCGTCGCCGCTTTCCAGCGGACTGAACTGCAGCGAATACCACTCGTGCGTCTCGGTGACGTAGTTGCGGTAGTCGAGCAGGCGGTTCAACCCGGGGTGCACGTGCGGGACGTGGTAGCCCTCCAGGTAGTTGTCGACGTAGATCTTCCAGTTGCAGTTGATGTCGTAGCCGACGCGGCGATGGTGGCCGTAGCGCTCGAGGTGGCGGTTGGCGCCAAGACGCTCGTCGATGCCGGCGACGAAGGTGTCGAAGTCGATCGCATGGGCCTCGTCGACCGCGGCGAACACCAGGCCCTGCCACACGCGCACCGCCAGTTGCGGCAGCTGGATGTCGGCGACGTTGAAGTCGGGCGCCGTGCCCATTTCCGGCGCGGAACGCAGCGTGCCTTCCAGCGTGTAGGTCCAGCCGTGGTAGCGGCAGCGCAGCGACTTCGCGGCCAGGCCGTCGCAACTGGCGATCGGGCCGGCGCGATGGCGGCAGACGTTGTGGAACACGCGGATCTGGCCATCGCCGCCGCGCACCGCGACCACCGGCAAGCCGGCGAAATCGCCGACGACGTGGTCGCCCGCGTTCTGCAGCTGGCAGACGTGGGCCAGGATCTGCCAACCGCGATCGAAGATCAGGCTGCGGTCGCGCGCCACCATGGCGGGGTCGACGTAGTACCGCGCCGCCAGCGAGGTGGCGTGGTCGAGCGGCTGGGAAACGAGGGTGATGTCGATGGCGTCGGTGCGGTTCATGCCCGGAGTATGACCGCTCCGGGGCGGCCTGAACCACTGCCGCCGAGGAGCGTCCAGTTACTTTTTCGCCGCCGCCTGTTGCGTCGCGACGCGTGCCGCCACGTCGGCCAGCATGGCGTCCAGACGGGCCCGGTCGTAGGCCTCGCCCTTCAGCACCACGGTGTCGATTCGGCGGGTGGCGGCGATGTCCTGCAGCGGGTCGGCGTCCAGCAGCACCAGGTCGGCGGCCTTGCCGGCCTCCAGCGTGCCGTGGGTGTCGGCGTGGCCGAGGAACCGGGCGCCGTTGATCGTCGATGCCTGCAGTGCCTGCAACGGCGTGAGGCCGTAGCGCACCAGCCAGCCGAGTTCGTCGTGCAGCCCGATGCCGGGGTAGTTGTATGAGTTCAGGAAACCGGCATCGGTGCCGGCGAGGATGGTCACGCCGGACTCCTGCAACATCGGCAACAGCGATGCGCTCTTCTCGAAGCGTTCGTGGCGGCGGCGAATGGCCTCGGCATCGTCCTTGGCAGCGCGCTCCACGCGCCAGCTGTAAGTGGCCTGCAGGCCCGGGCCGATGTACTTGAGGTAGTCGTCGTTGCGGTGATCGTCCTGGTCGAGGTACGCCACGACCCGGCTGCCGTTGAGCGTGGGTGTGATCGCGGTGCCGTTGTGCGCAAGGCGCGCATAGGCCGATCGCGCGCGAGTCGCGTCGAAGGTGGCCTCCCACTGCGTGAAGGCATCGCGGCTGTTGATCTCGCCGCGGGCGATGGCCTCGCCCAGCGACTTCTCCAGCGGCGAGCCTGCCTTGAAGGCGTAATCGATGTGTTCGATCGAATCCAGGCCGGCACTGCCGACCTCGTCCAGCGTCAGCGAGTAGGGCACGTGCGCCGACGTCTTCAGGCCGCGCTTGCCGGCTTCGCGCACGGCGGCGAGCAACAGTTCGGGCGACAGCGTGTTGTCGGTGATCTTGACGAAATCGACCTTCCAGCCCTGCAACTGGTCGAGCGCGGCGTCGAGTTCCTTTTCGGTGCCGATTTCCAGGTCACCGGGCCAGATCGACTTGTAGCCTTCGATCTTGGGACCCGAGGTGTAGATCGTCGGGCCCAGCAATTCGCCCGAGGCCGTGGCGGCGCGCCATTCGAACACGCTCGGGCTGAGGTCGCCGGCACAATCGCGCACCGCGGTGATGCCGTGCGCGAGGTACAGCGGCAGCAGGTTGCGGTTCTCTTCGATCAGCGCGTCGCCGCCGCCGAAATGCACGTGCATGTCCCACAGCCCGGGGATCGCGTACTTGCCAGCGGCATCGATGGTGCGAGTGGCCTCGTAGCGCCGCGCCTTGGCAGACGGGACGATCGCGAGGATGCGGCCGTCGCGCACGGCGATGGCGCGGTGGGGCAGGCGCTTCCCGGACTCGACGTCGATGACGGTGGCATCGCGCACCAGCAGGTCGACGCGTTCGGCGGAATGGACCTGGCCCGTGACCAGCAGTGCGGCGAGGGCGAGGGGAAGCATGGACTGTTTCATGCGGTGACCGTGATGCGGAACCCCGTTCATCGGGGTGGCATTGAAGTATCAGTATCCGCGCCGTGTCGGGGCTCGTCGAGCGCCTGGTCGGCCGGTTCGATGTGCGGAATGTGACGGCGGCGGCATGGGCTGAACACGGCCGATCCGTGGGAGGGGGCCGCGAGTCGAAGCAGCGGTTGCCGCGCTCAACCGAAAGAACGGCGACCCCAAAAGAACAGGGCCGGCTTGCGCCGGCCCTGTGGTGTTGCGATGGATGTGCTGGACCGTCAGCCCTTCTTTGGCGCTTCCGGCTTCGCAGGCGCAGCGGCGGTGGCGCCGGAGGCCTGCCAGCCGCAGGTCTGGCCTTCGTTCTGCTGCTTCAGCCATTCCTGCAGCGGAGCGAAGTATTCAAGCACCGCGGAGGCGTCCATCTTCTCGCCGCCGGTCAGTTCCTTCAGCGTCTTCTGCCACGGCTGGCTGGCACCCTTGTCGAGCATCGCCTGGAACTTCGCGCCCGCCGCCTTGTTGCCGTAGAAGCTGCACTCGTACAGCGGGCCCTTGTAGCCGGCCGAGTCGCACAGCGCCTTGTAGAACTGGAACTGCAGCACGTGCGAGAGGAAGTAGCGGGTGTATGGGGTGTTGCCCGGCACGTGGTACTTGGCGCCGGCGTCGAAGAACTCCTCGCCGCGGGCGGCGACCGGAGCGACGCCCTGGTACTTGGCCTTCAGTTCCCACCACGCCTTGTTGTAGTCGCCCGGCTTGATCGAGCCGTCGAACACGCCCCAGCGCCAGCGATCGATCATCAGACCGAACGGCAGGAACGAGACCTTGGCCAGCGCCATGCGCATCTGCGCGTTGATCAGCGCTTCCTTGGACTGCTGCTGCTCGCCGACCAGGCCGATTGACTGCAGGTACTTCGGCGTCATCGCCAGCACGATGGTGTCGCCGATCGCCTCGTGGAAGCCGTCGTGGGCGCCGTTCTGGAACAGCGGCGGCTGCTTGTTGTAGGCCAGGTCGTAATAGATGTGGCCCAGCTCGTGGTAGATCGTGGTGAAGTCTTCTTCGTTGGGCTTGATGCACATCTTGGTGCGCACGTCGCCCGCCATGTTCATGTCCCACGCGCTGGCGTGGCAGACCACGTCGCGGTCGCGCGGCTTGATGAACTGGGTCTTGGTCCAGTAGCTCTCCGGCAGCTTCTGCATGCCGAGCGACATGTAGAAGTCCTGCGCGCGCTCGGTCATCTGCTTGGCGACGGCCAGCTGTGCGTCATGCTCGATCTGCGAGATCTGCGACGACGAACGCTCGCCCGGGTGCTTGGTAAGTTCGGCGGCGAGGTCTTGCTGGTACTGCGCTTCCAGGGCCCCGGTGATGTCGAGGCTGCCGGCGTTCTGGTACGGCTGCAGCATGTCCCAGAGGTTGCCCCAGTCCTGCTGCCACATGTTGCCCATCAGGTGCGCAGGCAGCATGTTGCCGGCCACGTGGCCCTTGTCGGCGCCGTACTTGGTTTCGAGCTTGGTGCGCGCATAGCAATGCAACTGCTCGTACAGCGGCTTGACCTGGCCCCACAGGCGGTCGGTCTCGGCGGAGATCTCGGCCGGCGTCATGTCGTAGCCGGAGCGCCACATCTCGCCGGTGTCGGCGAAGCCCATCTCGTGGGCGCCCTCGTTGACCAGTTCGACGAAGCGCGTGTAGTCCTTGCGCATCGGCTGGGAGATCGTGTGCCAGCCCTGCCACGCGTCGAGCTGCGCGTCGTAGTCGCGGTTGTGGCGCAGCACGTCCTCGAGGTCGCCGAGCTGGCGGCACTTCTTGGCGTCGCCGTTGCCGGTGCAGTAGCTGCCCGCGCCGTACATGCCTTCCATGCGCGTGGCGATCTGCGTGAGTTCGGTGAGCTTGGCCGGATCCTTCGGCGCCGGCATCGCGGTCATCAGCTTGAGCAGCTGGATCGCGCGCGCGGTCTGCGGCGACATCTCCTTGCCTTCGTACTGCTTGGCCTGCTCGATCCATGCATTGAGCTGGGCCAGCGAGCGCTCATTGGCCTTGGCGGCGATGAGCTGGCTGTCGTCGTTGATGTACGTCGACGAGAGCCATTGCGCAGCGGTCATCTCCGGGAATGCCTTGCGGTATTCCTCGTTGACGCGCGCGACGAACTGGTCGGCGGTTTCGCCGGACGGAGCCTGGGTGCCGGCAGTGCCGGTCGCCGGGGTCGGCTCCTTCTTGCAGGCCGAGAGCGAAAGCAGGCTCGTGGCAACGGCCAGCGAGAGCAGGAGATGACGGTGGTTCACGGGACTTCCTCTGCGGGCGCCGGTGCCGGCGCGTGGAGTGCGCAGGCTAGTAGGGGCGGGGCGCTGCTGGCAAGTTCCGGGCCAAGGCCGGCAAAGCGGAGCGCGGCCGGGTTCGGCCGGCGCTCCGGGCCCGGAAGTTCCGGGCGGTCCCCCTCCCTCAGAGGTGGTGACGGATGGTGCCGCGCAGGGCTGCGTTCGAACCGGGGCAGCGGTACTCGAAATCGGCATGCAATCCGACGACATTGCCCGCGGAGTCCGTGTTCAGCCCGCGCACGCGCAGCGTGCCCGTCGCGTCGCTGCAACCCCGGAAGCCCAGGCCGCGCAACACCACCAGCCCCGCGTTCGGGCCGGTCGCGAAGTTGCGCGTCGTATAGGTCTTGCCCGCCTGCAGCAGTTGCCCTTCCGGCGGAGCGATCGTGATCGCCCAGTGGTCCTTGATCACCGAGGCGGTGTAGTCGATCCCCGCCGTGGTGCCGTTGAGCGAGAACAGGCTGGAGTCGCCGAAGTTCTTCTGCGAAGTCTGTCCCAGTGCGAACCGCCGATCGCTTTCCACGACGAACGACAGCGGGTCGGTATCCAGCCGCAGCAGGCCGACCAGCGGCGGTGCGTCGGGCGAACCGGAGTGCTGCCTGAAGGTCAGTTCGATCGAGGAGATCTTGCCGGCGGTGTCGTAGGCGATCTGGCGGATCTCGAAGCTGCCCCAGATTGAATCGGTATCCGGGCGGCAGATCGGATTGTCCTCGGTCACCTGCATGGACGGTACGCGGCCCGTGCGCAGCGCGAACGGGCAGCCGGCGTTGATGTAACGGCCAGGCTGCAGCGTCTCGCCTGGCGGCGCCTCGAAGCGCATAAACCACGTCGCACCGGACACGAACGCAGGCCCCAGCTTGGCTGACTGCGCGAACACATCGATGTTGACGCCGTCGCCGCTGCCGTCGATGAGGAATCCCGCATTGTCGCCGGTCAGCGTCACGCTCTGCCCGGTGGACTGGTCGCGTATGGTCAGCAGCCGCTCCGCCGACGCGTCATGGATGCCGGCAAGCAGTCCGGCTGCGGTGATCAAGGTGCATGCGCCGATACGCACGTCCATGTTGCCTCCTGAATTGGGCTTCGATGCGAAGCCGTGGGAAATCCCCTGTAATCAGAAGGAACGCATGCGTTCTTCGATGCAGGCCAGCGTCGAAGCCGCTGCATCGCAATGCGCTGAACAGTTCAGCTGCCGGGCAAGCAGATCTTGCGCAGATTCAGATCGGCGAGGCCGCGCGCATGCAGCCATCGCCACGCGTTGTCGGCGTCATCTTCGAAGTACGCACGCGCCGAGCCGAGCCTGAATGTGTAGCCCCAGGCGTCCATGTCGGCGAGCACGCGCTCGTGGCCGACGCCGGGCAGGACATCGCCGAGCAATGCCTGCAGGACGCACACCGCGTCTTCTTCCTCCACCGAATCGGTCGCGTCGGTGTGCACCGCGGCGCGGCGTTCGGGCGGCAGCACAATCAGGTGCGAGGCTTCGTGCAACAGCGAGTGCAGCGGCGTGTCGCTGCGTGCGTAGACGGTGCTTCCGATCAGGCCCGCTTCGCATTCGCCCCAGTAACTGCCGGGGATCGGATGGCCGTCGTCCACGCGCTGCAACTGCAGGTCGTAGCGGGCGAGCAGGTGGGCGACGTCGTCGAAGCGGACGTCGGCGAGGATCAGCATGGCGGCGTTCGGTGGAACTGCTTCATCGCCCCATGCGTCATTCCGGCCTCGCCGGAATGACGCATGCGGACATCAGGCCTGAGCCGGCGACTCGGGCAGCGCGACGGAGATGTCGAGCACCTTGTTGTCGCCGTCGCCGATCAGGTCGACCTTGACCGCATCGGCATCGACGTTGATGTACTTGCGGATCACTTCCAGCAGCTCGCGCTGCAGCATCGGCAGGTAGTCCGGGCTGGTGCCGCCGCGGCCGGCGCGCTCGTGCGCGACGATGATGCGCAGGCGGTCCTTGGCGATCGTGGCGGTCTGCTTCTTCTGAAGCAGGAAATCGAACAGACCCATGGTCAACCTCCGAAGATCTTGCTGAAGAAGCCCTTCTTCTCCACCGTGGTGAATCGCAGTGCCCGGGTGTCGCCGAGCAGGCGCGCCACCGCGTCGTCGTAAGCCTGGGCGGCATCGGACTCGGTCTCCAGGATCACCGGCTCGCCCTTGTTGGAGGCGTTGAGCACGTCGCTGGACTCAGGGATAACGCCGACCGACTTCAGGCCGAGGATTTCCTCGACGTCGCCGATGCTGAGCATCTCGCCGGTTTCCACGCGCTTGGGGCTGTATCGGGTCAGCAGCAGGTGCTCCTTGACGCGCTCGCCGTTCTCGGCGCGGCGGGTCTTGGATGCGAGCAGGCCGAGGATGCGATCGGAGTCGCGCACCGACGACACTTCCGGGTTCACGACGACGACGGCCTGGTCGGCGAAGTACATCGCCAGGAACGCGCCCTTCTCGATGCCGGCCGGGGAGTCGCAGACGATGTAGTCGAAGCCGTCGGCGGCCAGGTCTTCCAGCACCTTCTGCACGCCTTCCTTGGTCAGCGCGTCCTTGTCGCGCGTCTGCGAGGCGGCCAGCACGTGCAGGGTGTCGAAGCGCTTGTCCTTGATCAGCGCTTGCTTCAGCGAGGCTTCGCCGTTGACGACGTTGACGAAGTCGTAAACCACGCGACGCTCGCAGCCCATGATCAGGTCGAGGTTGCGCAGGCCGACGTCGAAGTCGATGACGGCAACCTTGTGGCCGCGGCGCGCGAGGCCGCAGGCGAGGCTGGCGCTGGTCGTGGTCTTGCCGACGCCGCCTTTGCCCGAGGTGACTACGATGATCTCCGCCAAGTTCTGATCCTCCGGTGATGCAGCGTCAGTCGAGCGCCGCGATTCTAAGTTGTTGGTCTTCGAGCCAGACCTGCACGGCCTTGCCGCGCAGGTCCTTCGGTATGTCTTCCAGCACCTTGTAGTGCCCGGCGATCGCCACGAGCTCCGCATGGAACTCGCGGCAGAAGATGCGCGCCTCTTCGTTGCCCTGCGCCCCCGCCAGTGCTCTCCCTCGCAATGCACCGTAAATATGCACGGAGCCGTCTGCAATGACTTCTGCACCGGCGCCGACCGTTGTGAGTACGGTCAGGTCGCGGTTGTCGGCGTAGATCTGCTGGCCGGAACGCACGGGCTTCGCCAGCATCATGCCTGGCGATGCCGCCGCGGCGGCCTGTGCCGGCGCCGGTGCGGGCGCCGCCGCAGCCGCTTCGCGGCGCGGCGGAGGCGCTGGTTCGGGTTCTGGCTTGGCGCCATCGGCGCGCTCGTACGAGGCGCGGAACTTGGCGAGCAGCGGCAGGCCCAGCGCCTCGGAGAGGCGTTCGATCTCGCTGGTGCCGTAGGCGATCGCCACCGGCAGCACGCCGGCATCGCGCAGTCCTTCGATCAGGGCGCGCGCGGTGTTCGTGTCCGGTGCGCGCGTGAGGCCGCCGAAGTCGACGACGATCGCGGCGCGCGCGAACAGATTCGGCGCGCGCTGCACGCGGCTGCGCATTTCTTCGACGAGACGGGAAACGTCGAGGGTGCGGATGCGGAGATTGGCGATGCCGACCTGGCCGATCTTGAGTTCGCCGGCCTGTTCGTAGTCCACCGCCACGCTCATGGGCAGGTTCCCGTCGGGCGGCGCACCAGCGCGGCCTGGTTGGAGGTGCGCGGCTGGGTGATCCACGGCACGTCGGGCAGTGCGTTGCCGTAAGTCTCATGGACCCACGGATAGCTGCACAGCTGTTTCATCAGCATTGCGGCGCGCAGCCCGGTCTCGGTCATCAGGTGTTGGCCGACTTCGCGGAAGCCGAAGCTGCCGTGGAAGAGCAGCACCGGATCGTTGGTGCCTTCGAGGAAGACCTCGCAAGCCAGCTGCGGGTAACGCAGCTCGGCGTAGCTCTGCGCATCGGCGTAGAACGCGCGGCCGACACCGCCACCGCGACGCCGGCTGGCGACGACGATGCGGTCGATGTAGAAGAAGTCCGGATAGCGCTCGCGGAACCAGCGGAAATTGCTGCTGTCGTGATCCGCGCCGGCGCCCATGCCGATCAGGAAGCCGGCGAGGGTGCCATCGCGCTCAGCGACGCGGAAGTACTCGGCGGTCTCGAAGAAGTGACGCAGTCTGGCCGCATCCAGCGGCAGGATCGCGGGTCCGGCGGCGTTATTGAGGGCAAGGACGGAATCCAGCTCGTGCTCTCGCACGTCGCGGACGACGATCGACATTCCAGGACTCCACAGTTCAGCGGCCGCAGAAACTGGCGGCCTTAAAAGTCATTATCGCATGGCCTTTGAACTGCGGCGACCGCTCGACGGTGCTCGTAAGCCGGTGCGTTGGGGGGTTGTACGGGCTACCCGCGTCCGGCGTGTCGTGGCTCGCCGGCGTTTCGCGCCGGCCGGGTGCAGGGACCCTTCCGGCGAGCGGAGATTGGCAGCGAGGGCTCAGGCATGACTTTCGGATGGCCCGGCAGGGCCTTGATACAGCTAGCATGCTGACATGTTGGCCCGACTCAACCATTCGCGACTGCTGCGCTATGCCGGCCTGTTCACCTGGGCCGCGGTCGGACTGTGGCTGCTGAACATCTGGTTCGACCCGACCATCCTCCAGCCCGAGTCGGGCGGCCCGCCGTTCCTGCTGGTGCTGCGCTGGCTGGCGGCCTACCTGGCCTTCGGCGTCGTGTACTGGTGGATCACCCACCAGCTCGGCCAGCGCCAGCCGGGCGTGGTCGATCACGTCCTGCTGCTGTTGCTGACGACCTGCGCGATCGGGGTCGGCTATTTCTCGGGCACCGGCCTCAGCAGCATCCTGCTGATGGTCGTGGCCGGCCTGCTGCCCTGGCTGATGCCGGTCCGCTGGGGCCTGGCCTGGCTGGTGGGCGGCAATATCGCGACCATCCCGGTTTTCGTGATGGCGCTGGACTTCCCGCCGACCCTGGCGGTGCTGCAGGCGATGGCCTACATGGGGTTCTCCAGCCTGGTGTTCGTGACCGCGCTGGTCGCCCGCCAGCAGGCCGAGGCCCGCGAGGAGCAGCGCCGCCTGAATGCGGAGCTGCGTGCCACCCGCGCCCTGCTCGGCGAGAGCGTCCGCGTGAACGAGCGCACCCGGATCTCGCGGGAGCTGCATGATCTGCTCGGCCACCACCTCACCGCGCTGAGCCTCAACCTCGAGGTCGCCGGCCATCTCTCAGAGGGGCGCGCCAAGGAGCATGTCCAGCAGGCGCATACCCTGGCGCGCCTGCTGTTGACCGACGTGCGCGAGGTGGTCAGCCAGCTGCGCGAGGAAGGCGCGATCGACCTGTCCGCGGCCCTGCTGCCGTTGGCCGAGAACGTGCCTGCGCTGGACATCCACATGGACATCGAGGCGCCGTTGACGGTCGACGATCCCGAGCGCGCCCACGTGATGCTCCGCTGCACCCAGGAAATCATCACCAACGCGGTCCGCCACGCCGGCGCGCGCAACCTGTGGATCTGCGCGCGTCGCGAGAAGGAATGCATCACGATGAGCGCGCGCGACGACGGCCGCGGTGCGGACAACTTCGTCAGCGGCAACGGCCTGCGCGGCATGCGCGAGCGTCTGATGCAGCACGGCGGCAACCTGAAAATCGAAACCCGGCCGGAGGAAGGCTTCTGCCTCTACCTCACGCTGCCGGCCTCGGCGGCTGCGGCCGCTGCCTGTGAAGGAGTGATCGCATGATCCGTGTGTTGTTAGTGGACGACCAGACCCTGGTCCGCCAGGGTGTGCGATCGCTGCTGGCGCTGGCCGAGGGCATCGAGGTCGTGGCCGAGGCCGGCGACGGCCGCCAAGCGGTGGAGATCATTCCGCAGGTGAATCCGGATGTGGTCCTGATGGACATGCGCATGCCGGTGATGTCGGGGCTGGAGGCTCTGCAGGCGCTGGCCCGGACCAACAACCTGCCACCCACCATCATCCTGACCACCTTCGACGACGATCAGCTGGTGCTGGCCGGACTCAAGGCGGGGGCCAAGGGCTACCTGCTGAAGGACGTGTCGCTGGAGCAACTGGTCGGCGCGATCCAGACGGTGGCCGACGGTGGTTCGCTGGTGCAGCCGGCGGTGACCCAGCGCCTGCTGTCCGGGCTCGAGCACATGCGCAACGACTTCGTCAGTCTGGACCGCCCGGATCCGTTGACTGAGCGCGAGACCGAAATCCTGCGCCTGATGGCCGGCGGCTTCTCCAACAAGGAAATCGCCAACTCCCTGGGCGTGGCCGAGGGCACGATCAAGAACCACGTGTCCAACATCCTGTCCAAGCTCGGCGTGCGCGACCGCACCCGGGCCGTACTCAAGGCCTTCGAACTGCAACTGGTCTGACGGCAGGATGTCCCGCCCGGCGCAGCGCGCCGGGCGTTCGCGGGCGCGCGAACCGATGGTTCGCAAACTGCGCCCGATCAAGGCCTTCGAGTTGCAGGGGCCGACCCTTCGACTTCGTCACTTCGCGTCTACGCAGGCGAACGGTGGGCCGCGGCCGGCACAGCGCCCGGGCACTCGTGGCCGGCCGCGGCCGGACGAAATCGGGTCACCAGTACCGGCCCGTGCCGGATCGGGCGAGTGAATGGACGGCTACGCTCCGATCAGCTTCCTTGCTACGATTGTCGGTCTGCGCCCCGGCCCGGCCCGGGTCACGGCCCTGGAGAACCCTGAATGACCCGTCTGATCGAAATTTTGATTTCCCTGGCGATCGTCCTCGCCCTGTTTCTGATTGTGGGCGTGCTGCTGCCCGATAACCGCCACCTGTCGCATTCGGTCGAGACCAACCGCAAGGTGACGATCGTGTTCGACACCATCAACAGCCTGCGCCGTTTCCCGGACTGGAACCCGCTGGTGATGAAGGACCCCAAGATGCAGCTCAAGCTGTCGGGTCCGGAATCCGGCGTCGGTGCGCGTCTGGACTACGACTCCCAGGAAAAGGGTCTGCGCCAGGGTAGCTGGGAGATCACCGCCAGCGAGCCGGGCAAGCGCGTCGCCTATGCGCTGACCGACATCGAGCCGGGCCGCAACAAGCGCACCGTCTTCACGCTGAAGCCGACCGGCCGCATGGGCCGCAACGTCGAGATCACCCAGACCTACGACGTCGACTACGGCTGGAACCTGATCGGCCGTTACGCCGGTCTGTACGTCAGCAGCAGCGTCGGCGAAGACATGAAGCTGGGCCTGTCGCGCCTGTCCAACATGCTCGCCACGGTGCCGAACTACGACTACGCCGAGATGAGCAAGGACGACCCGTCGCTGGCGCCGAAGACCGTCGAGCGTCCGGCCGAGAACCTGCTGATCGTGACCGCCGCGGTCGAGCGCAGCAACGAAGCCGTGCAGCGCGCGATGCAGAACAACATGCAGTGGATCACCAAGGTCATGGCCGCCAACGGCCTCGAGGCTGCCGGTCCGGTGCGCATCGTCACCAACGAGTTCGGTTCGGAAACCTATTCGTTCGACGTCACCCAGCCGGTCCGCAAGGCCGGTGCGACGGGTCCGGCCACCAAGCTGGACGTGAAGCTGGAAGGTCCGGTCACGTTCGAGTTCCGCGAGCCGGCCAAGGTCGCGATGGTTCCGTTCAAGGGCCACATGGCCAACCTGCCGAAGATCCGCGACGCCCTGCGCGCCTGGTCGCTGACCCGCGGTTACGAGACCATCGAGCGTCCGTACGAGTCGTGGAAGGGCGGCATCGACAAGGGCTTCACCGAAGACGGCGAGTACGACGTGTACTGGGTGCTGAAGTAAGCACTGCGTCAATCGCAACCGGTAACAAGAAAGCGCGCCGCGGATTTCCGCGGCGCGTTTTTTTTTGCATCCCGGAACGACTCCGGCTGATCGCGCACCCCGGTTCCCGAGGCCGCCTGATAAGGTGTCGCCGTCCTTTCAATTCCGGATTCCCTGGCATGACCCAGCAGCTTTCCAGTGCGCCGATCGGTCGTGGACTGGCCGCGGCCGGCGCCGTGCTGGCCGCGATCTCCGTCGCCCTGGCCGCTTACGCATCGCACGCTGCTCTTGGTCCGGATCAGGTTCGCCTGCAGCACGCGGCGCTGTTCGGGTTCGGTCACGGCATCGCCCTGGCGGCGCTTGCACCGCGGGCGTCGCGGCGGCTGGGGCACGCGGCCCTGGTGCTGATGCTGGCAGGCGTGCTGCTCTTCTCCGGCAGCCTGGCCGCAGCCGTATTCCTCGGCACCCCGACGGCGTTGGCGCCGGCCGGCGGCAGCCTGATGATCCTCGCGTGGCTGCTGCACGCGGCCGATGCGGTGAGGCGCTGACCATGCCGCGCCACGCCCGCGGGTTCGACACCGAGGCCGCCTACGCCCACCTTGCCAAGCGCGATCGCAAGCTCGCCACGTGGATGAAAAAGATCGGGCCGATCGCGCCCGATCCGCGCTGGCGCAAACCGTTCGACCCGGTCGATGCGCTGGCTCGGGCGATCCTCTACCAGCAGCTCAGCGGCAAGGCCGCCGCGACGATCGTCGGACGTGTCGAAGCCGCCATCGGCAGCGACCGGTTCCACTGCGACACGTTGGCACGCTGCGACGACGTCACGATCCGCGCCTGCGGCGTATCCGGCAACAAGCTGCTGGCGCTGCGGGACCTGGCCCTGCGCGAGTCGCGCAGCGAGATCCCCGACCTGCGTCGCATGGGCACGATGGACAACGACGCGATCATCGATGCGCTGGTGCCGGTGCGCGGCATTGGCCGCTGGACCGTGGAGATGATGCTGATGTTCCGCCTTGGCCGGCCCGACGTGCTGCCGGTGGACGACCTGGGGGTTCGCAAGGGAGCGCAGATCGTCCACAAGCTCGACGCGATGCAGACCCCGAAGGAACTGGCCGCCAGCGGCGAGCGCTGGGGGCCATATCGCACCTACGCCAGCCTGTACCTGTGGCGGGTGGCCGACTTCGCGGCGACGGTCAAGGAAGCGACGAAGCGTTCACAGGACTGATCGGACGATTCGCATTCGCCAGGGCCGCCGGCCCTGTGCCACGCCCGACTTCAGGAGGGGGCTGCCATGCGAATGCACGAATCCCGTTGGACCCGGAAACTCACGGCTGTCGCGTGCCTGCTGCTGTTGTTCGTGGGCGCGGTTTTCGCCGCTCCGTCCAACAAATGGCGCATCCAGGTCAGCAGCGATGCCGACAGCGACGGCGCTGTCTCCTTCCGTATCGCACCGGTCGATGGCCAGCCCATCGATGTCAGCGTCCCGATTCCGAAAGGCGCAGGCGAGAACCGCATCGCCAGCCTGATCCGCGACGCGATGCGCGCCAAGCTGGGCGATGGTTATCGCGTGGAAGTCGACGACGGCGAAGACGTGCTGGTGAAGAAGCACATGGGCGACAAGAACTTCGAGTTGACGATTACCGAGCAGACCGCCAAAGGCGTGCGCATCACGCTCGACAGGGAGTAGCAATCGGCCCTCCCGGCGGTGCCACGACCGCAACGAGTCGGCTCAGCGAGCCGTGCCGCTCGCCGGCGCGGGATCGGTTGGCGCCGACGCGCTCTGCGGTGCGCGCGCTGCCCAAAGCCCCTTCAGGCGCAATGCGGGCTGCTCGATCACGCGCCACGACAACCAGGCCAGCGTACCGGCGAGGAGCGTGGCCCATAACGTATTCCAGGCCGGGCCGCCCGGGGCGAAGTGCTGCACCAATTGCTGCGACGGCCATCCGTACAGGTAGACGCCGTAGGACAGGTCGGTGTGGCGGATCTGCGGCAGCTTCGGCACGAACGCGAGGAAGAGCGTCGTATAAGCCAGCGCGAGGAAGTAGGCGGGGCGATAGAAATCGCCGCCGCGCGCCATGGCGGCCGCACCGAGCACGGCGAGCAGAATCGGCCACGACAGCGCGATGCGGTCGCGGTTGAACCACGCCAGCGTTCCGGTCATGAAGAAGGCACTGCACCAGATCAGGTCCAGCTTAGAGGGCTTGATCGGCTGACCGCCGTAGCGGAACCATGCCGCGACGGCGATCGCCACGAACAGCACATTGAAGCGATTGCGCCGGAACAGCCCCAGTAGCGAGAGCACCGCCAGCACCAGATACAGCCGGAACTCGACCGGCAGGGTCCACAGCGAGCCGTTGATAGCCGCGCTCGGCAAGTCGCCGAACACACCCGGCAGGAAGTACTCAGTGCGCTTGAGCACCAGGTTCTTCCACAGATACGCCCAGGTCTGCGGCGACTGCCAATAACCCGGATCCGTCGTCAGCAGGGGGCCGAGGACGAACACGCTGAGCAGCAGGCACACGGCCATCGCCGGGAAGATGCGCAGCACGCGGGCGCCCAGATACACCGTAAGACGATTGCGCTCCAGGCTCGCGGCAATGAGGAAGCCGCTGATGACGAAGAACATGTCGACGGCGATCGCGCCGGCGAACTTGATTTGCACCAACCGCAACAGCAGGTCGGGTTCATCCGCGTGGCCGGTGACCGGATACGAATGACCGTAGATCACCAGCCAGGCGGCGAACAGGCGGATCAGGTGGAAGTTGTTGCGGGGCCGGGCGTAGCCGTCTGCGAGTGTGTGCAAGGAACCGTCCTTGGTGTGGAAATGCACGCCGGTCCATTGGCGGCGTGCACGGGGATTGGCACTAGGCCGTTCGGTAACACCAGTGCCACGGCTCGTAGACGATGCCGTGCGGGTTGTCGCGCGGGTAGCTCATCACGAAGCCATGGCCGCCAGCGTGGTCGCGCAGCCACGCGAAGGCGGGCGTGTGTTCGAACGACTCCTCGGCGGGCGGTTCGCCAGGCGCGCCGATGTCGAGCGCGAGTCCGGAATGGTGCTCGCTGTATCCCGGTGCGGCATTGACGGTGAGGATGTCCTGCACGCTCAGTCCACGCCCGAGCTTCCGTTCGAAGATGCCGAGCTGGTAGTCATGGCTGCGATAGCCGGAGATCGCCTCCAGCACGATGCCGTCGCGCAGTGCCGCCTCACGCATGTGCGACCACGCGCGTGCGGCGTCGACGTGCAGCCAGAGCGGACGGCGGTACCGGTCGTGTCCGGCGAACGCGAGCCAGTCGGGCTCGGCCACGAGCGGCAGTCCGCTGCGCTCGGCGTAACCGTCATCCAGGCCGAGTGCATGCAGGCGTTCTTCGAGCCGGTCCAGCGGCAGTTCGGCGACGTGCTCGATGCCGTTCCGGGTGTGCGGGTGCAGCGAATCGAGCGCGTCCAGCGCCGCGTCGAGGCCGGGTTCGCGGCGCAGGTGCGTCACCAGCGCCAGCAGGCCTTCGGGCAGGTCGGCAGCGAGGAATCGGCCATCGCGCTTGCGCCGCAGCACGTAGCGCGCGCGGGCGATGGCGCGCGCATCGAAATTGCTGCGCGCGCGCAATAGCCCGCCGGGCCAGAGCTCGATCTCCGGCGTGTTGATCAGGATCCTGGGCTGTCCGCGCATGGGCGCAGGTTAGCGGGCCGGGCAGCGAGCCGCCACTTCGACTTTCATGAATCCGCGAAGCGTCGATTGGCAGGCGCGAGCCGCATCAGGCCGGCTTCTTCAGCACCGCGCGCAGGTGGTCGAACGGCGTCACCGCCATCACCGACACCAGCTCCCAGCCTTCCGCACCGAGCCGGTTCAGTGCTTCGGTGAGGCGCTCGCTGACGGAAGCGCCGAGCATGCTCGGGGTGATCTCCAGCACGTGATAGGTCCAGTGTTGGCTCATGACGGATACTCTTCTGAATCGGAAGTGCTTCCGGGCGCGGGAAGGCGCCCAGCCTTGCGCAAGGCGTCGCGCAGGATGTATTCGATCTGCGCATTGAGGCTGCGCAACTCATCGTCGGCCCAGCGCTGCGCAGCGGCCAGCACGTCGGCACTGATGCGCAGCGGATAGGCCTTCTTTTCGCTCACCGGCGGCGGCTCCTGGCGAGTCGGACCAGCAGGACCACGCCCAGTCCGTTGACCGCCAGCACCATCGCGACGATCACCGCGAGACGGCGCGTGTCATTGTCGCCGGCCCAGAGCAGTCCCGCGGCACCGGCGAGGATGGCGATGCCGACCATCAGCATCAGGCGTGCCAGCGCAGGCGCGCCGGGCTGGCCGGCACGGCGCGCTCCTCGTGCGATGAGGGCCGCGGCGAGGAACGCCGGCAGGCTGCTCGCAGCGAGGATCAGGGGTACCAGCAGGCCGTCCATCCGTTCCCCGGCCTCAGTACAGCGTGCCGGCGTTGACGATCGGCTGCGTCGAGCGCTCGCCGCACAGCACCACCAGCAGGTTGCTGACCATCTGCGCCTTGCGCTCCTCGTCGAGGTGGACGACGCCGTTCTTCTGCAATTCGGCCAGCGCCATCTCGACCATGCCGACCGCGCCGGCGACGATCCGCGTGCGCGCGGCGATGATCGCGTTGGCCTGCTGACGTTGCAGCATCGCCTGGGCGATCTCGGGCGCATAGGCGAGGTGGCTGATGCGTGCGTCCAGCACCTGCACGCCGGCATCGGCCAGGCGCTCCGCCAGTTCCTGCTGCAGGTGCTGGCTGATCTCGGTGGCATGGCTGCGCAGGGCGAGCTGGCCTTCCTCGTGCTGGTCGTAGGGGTAGCTGGTGGCCATCGCGCGCAAGGCCGATTCGGACTGGATGTGCACGAAGCTTTCGTAGTCGTCGACGTTGTACACCGCCTCGGCGCTGTCGACGACCTGCCAGACGATGACCGCGGCGATCTCGATGGGGCTGCCGTCGAGCTCGTTGACCTTGAGCTTGCCGCTCTCGAAGTTGCGCACGCGCTGGCTGACCTTCTTCTTGGTGTAGAAGGGGTTGTTCCAGCGCAGGCCATTCTCCTTGACCGTGCCGACGTACTTGCCGAACAGGCTCACCACCGCGGCCTGGTTGGGCTCGACCATGTACAGGCCGGCCAGGCAGAACGAGGCCACCACGGCCACGAGGGCACCGGCGCCCAGCAACGCATGCGAGTCGTGGGCCACTGCGGAAAGCATCCCGTAGATGGCGACAGCGTCGATGGCCAGCAGGAACAGCAGGGCCGGAATGCCGGGCAGGGATCGGATCGGGTTTTCCTTCATGGCGCGCTCCTGTGTACCTTGATAGTTGATATCAAAAAGATATCAATCATGGAAGTGACGGGTCCGTGAAGGAGGGGGCCGTCAGGGCCGGATCCGGTACAGCGGTGCTGGGACGAACTCGCCGGTGGCGTAAAGGCTGCGTCCGTCGGCCGCCCAGCCGAGGGCCTCCGCCTGCGGAAGCCAGGGCAGCAGCCGGACCTTCGGTGGCCTGCCGACGGCGCCCCCCCAGGACTGGCGGGCGCCGCGGGTGTACAGCAGCAAGTAGCGGTAGGTCATCACCGCCAGCGTGCGGCCGTCCGGCGACACGTCGGCGGCGGTGACCTGGCCTTGCTGGCGCGCACGCTGCGGATTGCGCTTGAGGGTCTCGGCATCCGGCTGCGGGATGCCGGCGAGGTGTCCGACCCGTCGCGCGGTCAGCAGCCCAGTGCCGCTCTGCCGCAACGGCAGGGTGAAGAGTTCGGGCGGTTGCCGCTTCTTCGAGATCAGCAGGATCTGCCCGCGCGCGGCGTCGACCGCAACCGCTTCGCAGTCGCGGGCGCCATCGGGCCAGCGGAACGCGATCGACCACGCCGGGCGGATCCGCGCGTTTTCCAGTCGTGCCGGTTCCTCGACGACGTGCAGTTGCAGCGTCCGGCGAAGGCCGCCGTTGTCGCCGGTATCGGCGATCAGCAGGTACTGGCGGCCGTCGAGGTCGAATGCGGCCATGTCCTCCCAATCGGTCTTGGTGACGCCTTCCAGGCGGAAGGTCGCCAGCCGGTCGCCGCCGCTGTCGACCGCGAACAGGCGTTCCGGGTTGCCGCCGTCGTCGTGCATCCACAGCACGCCCCGATGCCGGCGCGACGCGGCGAGTCCACTGATCTCCCCCATCTGCGGGTCGAGCAGCATGCCCGCGAGTTCCACGCTCTGCTCGCCGACCGGCGCTTCGCGACGGCATCCTGCGAGCACGGCCATGCCCATCAGCATGGCCATCATGGCGACGGGCAGGGCGTGGCGACGCGTGGGCATCCGCGAAGGATCGCATGCACGGCATGCCGGGCCATAGCCCCAAGCGACGGCTAAACTAGCGCTCCCCACATTCTGTCCGGATTGCGCATGGTCACGCTCGGTACGCCGTTATCCCCGCACGCATTCCGCGTGCTGCTGCTTGGCTCGGGCGAACTCGGCAAGGAAGTGGCGATCGAACTGCAACGCTTCGGTGTCGAGGTGATCGCTGCCGATCGTTACGCCGACGCGCCGGCGATGCAGGTCGCGCATCGCAGCCACGTGCTGGACATGCTCGACGGCGACGCGGTGCGCGCGCTGATCGCACACGAGCGGCCGAACCTGATCGTGCCGGAGATCGAAGCGATCCATACGCAGACGCTGGTCGACCTCGAGAAGGAGTTCGCCGAGCGCGGGACGCAGATACGCGTGATCCCGACCGCACGCGCGGCGCGCCTGACGATGGACCGCGAGGGCATCCGCCGTCTGGCCGCCGAGACGCTGGGGCTGCCGACCTCGCCTTACCGCTTCGTCGACACGCTCGAGGATTACCGCGCGGCGGTCGCGGAGATCGGCCTGCCGTGCGTGGTCAAGCCGGTGATGTCCTCTTCCGGCAAGGGCCAGAGCCTGGTCCGCACCGATGCGGACGTCGACCAGGCCTGGGATTACGCGCAGACCGGCGGCCGCGCGGGTGCCGGCCGCGTGATCGTCGAAGGCTTCATCGATTTCGATTACGAGATCACGCTGCTCACCGTGCGCCATGCCGGCGGCACCACGTTCTGCGCGCCGATCGGCCACCTGCAGCGCGACGGCGACTACCGCGAGAGCTGGCAGCCGCAGCCGATGTCGACGCGGGCCCTGGCGCGTGCGCAGGGCATCGCGCGAAGCATCACCGACGACCTCGGCGGCTGGGGCGTGTTCGGCGTGGAGTTGTTCGTGAAGGGCGACGAGGTGTGGTTCAGCGAAGTATCTCCGCGTCCGCACGACACCGGCTTGGTCACGCTGGCCTCGCAGGACCTCAGCGAGTTCGCGCTGCATGCGCGCGCCATCCTCGGCTTGCCGATCCCGGCGATCCGTGAGTACGGACCGGCAGCCTCCTGCGCGGTGCTGGCGCAAGGCCATGGCGTGCCGGTGTTCAGCGGCGTCGACAGGGCATTGGCGCACGCCGACACGCAGCTGCGCCTGTTCGGCAAGCCGCGCGTGGAAGGTCATCGTCGCGTCGCGGTCACGCTGGCGCTGGCAGAAAGCATCGACCAGGCGCGCGAGCGTGCGCGCAAGGCCGCTGCCGAACTCGACATCGAACTGCGCTGAGCGGCGTTCGGGCACGGAGAAAGCGATGAACGACAGCAACGGCTACGCCGTCTTTTTCTTCCCGCAGGCGCTGGAAGTCCTCGGCAATGCCATCAGGCCGTACCTGCAGGACGGGCCGGCGGGCGTGCACGTGCTCTGCCACGAGATCGATACCGGCGGTGCGCTGATCGAGATGACCATCGAAGGCCGCGGCGCCGACGGCAAGACGGTGTCGCTGGAACTGATGGTGCCGACCAGCATGATCCGCATGATCGTGTCGCTGCACAGCGACGACGCCACGTTCGGCTTCAGCCCGCGCGAGGGATTGCCCGCGCTGCCGACCGTCGGCCCCACGGCGATGCCGGCCCAGGCCGAGCCGCAGGCGGTTCCGGCGCCGTTGGAAACTGCGCCGCCGAAGCCGGAAGGCGTTCCGGACGAGACGCTGAAGCGCGAGCCGCCGAAGCCCTGATTCGCGTGATCCACGGCTCCCCAGCTTATGAGTAAGGGGAGTCGATCAGGGCGATCCCGTGACGAGGTCGACCCACACCAGGTGATGGTCGCTGCCATCGGCGATTGCGGCCTCCGGCTGGCTCGACGCCGGCCAGAACACGCCGCTGCCTTCCACGGCGAAGCCGACCGACGGCAGCACGTAATCCAGCCGCATCGTCCCGGCCTTGGGGCCGAAATCGCCGGTCGCATGCGCAGGCGCGCCGCGATGCACGATGCCGGCCTGCGCGTACTTCTGCGCGACCTCGACCGCGCCTTCGCTGCGCGGCGTGGCATAGCGCGCGACGCGCGGATGCTCGAGCAGTTCGATGATGGCCTCGTGCGCGCCGTCGCCATCGACCGGATCGTTGTTGAGGTCGCCGGCGATCACGAATCGCGCATCCTCGGCGAGTCCGCCGCAATGTCCCTTGTCGTCGCACAGCCAGGAAGCATTGGCGGTCGAAGGCGAGAGGTATTCCCGCCACAGACGGATTTCGTCGGCATTGCGCGACCCGTTGCGATCCTCCGGTCCGTCGAACACCGGCGGCGTCGGATGGGAAACGAGGAAATGCACGGTCCCCGACGGCGTGCGCACCGGGACATCCCAGTGCGACTTCGACGAGAGCCGCAGTTGCGACCAGATCGCCGGTGCGTACCAGGACTGGCCGGTGGCGGGATCGCGCGGCTGGCGTGCACCGGGCATCGCGCTCCATTTCAGCAGGCGGAACGTGCGCACCTGTGGTGCATCGATCGGGTGGCGCGACAGCACGAGCATGCCGTATTGCCCGGGATGCAGACCGTAGCCCCAGGCATCGTTGCCGCCGTTGCGTCCGTTGCCGCCGGCCTCGCCATTGCGATCCAGGTCCAGCCCGCTGGGCACGCCGGTGTTGACCGGTGCGAGATAGCGGTACGGGTAGCGCAGTGCTTCGCCTCCGCCCGCTTGCGGCACCTCGAGGTAGTGGCGCTGGAACAGGTCCGCGGCACGCTCGCCTTCGTCGTAGTCGAACTCGTTCAGCAGCACCAGGTCGGGACGTACGCGCTGCAGTACCGCGGCGATCTTGCGCGCGTTGGCGTCGTCGTTCTCCAGCCGGCGGACCAGGCCGCCGGTGGCTTCGTCGTAGAGCGAGGTGTTGTAGGTCGCCACCCGCAGCGTCGATGCACCGGTCATCTGTTCAGCCCACGCGTCCGGGTCGCCCTTGACGTTGACCTGCACGCAGCCGGGCAGGGCCACGGCGAGTGCGCAGGCGGCGAGGACGGAACGCAATGACATCGGCATGCAGCATCTCCGGCGCGACGGTCGGTCGCGGACATTCAGGGCAAGGGGCGTCGAGGTCAACGATCGAGGTCAAGCGGTCAGGTCGTGCCAGCCGCGGCCGTCGAAGGCTTCGAGCGGATGGAAGCGGCGCTTGTAGTCCATCTTCGGATGGCCGGCAATCCAGTAGCCCAGATACAGGTGCGAGCGGCGTTCGCGTCGTGCCCATTCGATCTGTCGCAGGATGGCCAGGGTGCCGAGGCCGCGCGCGCCTGCCTCGGGCTCATAGAAGGTATACACCGCCGACAATGCCGCCTGCGTGACATCGGTGACCGCTACCGCCAGCAGCCGGCCGTGCTCCCGGAACTCGAGGAAACGGCCCTCGCTCCAACTGCCGATCAGGAACTGGTCGAACTCGGTCGCGCCATGGTCGTCCATGCCGCCGCCCGCGTGGCGCGAGGCGAGATAGCGGCGATACAGCGCCAGCTGCTCGTCGGTGCGCTGGGCGGCGCAGACCCGCATGTCCACGTCCCGGTTGCGCGCCAGGCAACGGCGCTGGCTCCGGTCGGGCGCGAAACGGTCGACCGGTATGCGCACCGCGACGCAGGCGCGGCAGCCGTTGCAGTGCGGGCGGTAGACGATGTCGCCGGATCGGCGGAAGCCCCAGCCCAAGGCATGCGGGTACCAGTCCACCAGGCGCGGATCGCGCGGGTCGAGCACGAGGTCGCGCGCGGCCCGGTCCGGCCAGTAGCCGCAGGCGTGTTCGCCGGTGTGGAACAGGCGCAGATCGTCGTCGTCTTGTCGCTGGCTACGGTCGTTCGACATGGTCTGCTGCGGTGGCGCCGGGTCCGCGCCACGGGAGGGGGATGATGGAAACAACGTCAAGCGCTACCCGATCAGGCGATGTTGCTTCGCTTGACCCGATCCGGCAGGCGATGACGGCGCGGTCCATGCCGCCAGCATAGCGCCGCTGCGAAGCCGTGCGCCGGCTGAATGTGGGTGTTGCCGTGTCAACCGCACGTCATGACAGGCGTTGACCTCGGCATGGTGCCTGTCCGGCGCCGTTCGCTGGGAGTTTCCTATGAACCACCGCAAGACGTTCCAACCGTTGCTGCTGGCCGCAGCGATAGTCATCGCAGCCGGCAGCGCGTTCGCCGCGACGCAGGCGCCCTCCACCGAGACCAAGGCCGGGCCCGGCCGCCACATGCCGCGGATCGACAGCAATGGCGACGGCGTGATCGACAAGGCCGAAGCCGCCGCGCATCCGCGCCTTGCCGAGAAGTTCGACACGCTCGACAAGAACCGCGACGGCAAGCTCGACGCGTCCGAACGCCCGTCACGGATGGGCCGCGGCCACGGCGACCGCATGGAGCACGCGGTCCGTCTCGATACCGACGGCGACGGACGCATCAGCCGCGCCGAAGCGGCAGCGCAACCGCACCTCGATGAGCGCTTTGCCGAGATCGACAGCAACCGCGACGGTTACCTGGTGCGCAGCGAGCTGCGTGCGTCGAGCGAGAAGCGTCGCGCGGAGCGCAAGGCGCAGCACCAGCAGCAGTTCGAGCAGGAGTTCAAAGGGGCCGATCGCAATGCCGATGGCAAGCTCAGTCGAGCCGAGGTGGAGTCGAACATGCCGCGACTGGCCGAGTCATTCAACTTCCTGGACGAGGACCGGGACGGCCAGCTGACCCGCCAGGACCTGGAGCACTCGGGCCGCCATCGCTGAACGCGAGGATCCTGACGCCGATCAGCCGGTCGCGGAACTTTCGCGCTCGCGGCGGGTCAAAGCCTCCGCTTCTCCAAAAAGCATCCCCCTCGACCCATGACGCCGGTCTCCGCGCATGGGTCTTTTTTTGGGCAACGCTACTCAGGTCGCGACGTGCTTCAGGACCCTGGTGACCTGCCACGCGCCGTTCACGCGACGGACCTCGAGGGTCTTGTAGCGGGCGAACATGCGGTGGTGGTAGGCGCTGTATTCGATCTGGCCTGCGTCCGGCGCGGACGGACGGAACGCGTTCACGTCCAGCATCATTGCCGCCTGCCCGGTGGACTTCTGGAAGCTGCCCATATCGCTGTCGGCAATGCGCACGCACTGCGAGGCGGGCACCACCGTGCGGCCCGGCGTCTTCAGCGCATTGATCATCGACGCGGGCGCGTCCTTGCCGTCGACGGCCAGGCACAGCACCGGCACGTTGGCATCGGCGATCTGCGAAGCGAACACCGCCTGGGCGATCGGCGCGAGCGTCGGCGCGACCGAGCCGTCGAACGGGCCGGTCGCCAGTTCCGGAGGCGCGGGCGCCGGAGCCGGCTTGTCGCTGATCGTGCGCACCATCGTCATCGCCAGCACGATCACGATGCCGGCGATCAGGCCCATCTTGATGCGGAACATCCGCTTTTGCTGCGGAGTCTTGGTGCGAGTCTGCTCCTCGGTGCGGAACACCGGCAGCGTGTAGGCGCTTTCGCCGCGCGTGGTGTCGATCAGACCGTTGTCGCGCAGCAACTCGCGTGCCTTGAGCTGGTCTTCGGACTTGATCACCCATACCGCGGGGCGCGGCGAGCTGTCGTCGCTGTAGCGGAAGTTGCCACGCAGCGCGCCTTTGTAAGTGCGGCCGTCGGTGATGCGGACCTCGATGCCGGCGTCCGTGAGCATCTGGGCGACGGCTTCGACGTTCTCGAGGCGGGGACTGCTGAAAATCTGGCGCATGGTGTGGACATTTCTCATGAGCACGCGACCGGCCGGCCGTGTGCTGTCGGGTCATTTTAATGCCGCAGGTGCGGCCAGGCCCGGGGAAGCCGTGTTCAGGCCTTGGCCGGTACGAGTTTGGCGGCTTCGGCGTTGCCGACGACGCGGATCAGGCCTTCCTGCGCCGTGCTGGCGACCAGGCGGCCCTGGCGGTCGAAGATCTGGCCGCGGGCCAGTCCGCGCGCATCCTGCGCGCTCGGGCTGTCGATCGAGTACAGCAGCCAGTCGTCGGCGCGGAACGGACGGTGGAACCACAGCGCGTGGTCGAGCGAGGCCATCTGCACATTCGGCTGGTAATAGCTGATGCCGTGCGGGAACGTCGCCGTGCCGAGCAGGTGGAAGTCCGACGCGTAGGCGAGCAGGGCGCGGTGCAGTTCCGGCGCGTCGCCGACGCGCTCGCTCAGGCGGAACCAGACCTGCTGGTAGGGCGGGCGCTTGGGCGGGTTGAGCTCGTCGCGCGGGTAGACATGGCGGAACTCGAACGGTCCCTTGCGCGACAGCCAGCGCTGGATCTTGATCGGCAGCGTCGCCATCACATGCTCGGGCACGGCCGGCGCCGGGTCGATGTCTTCGGGCTTGGGGACCTCCGGCATCGACAACTGGTGCTCGCCGCCGCCTTCTTCCTGCTGGAAGGAGGCGGCCATGAAGAAGATCACCTGGCCGTGCTGGATCGCGCTGATGCGGCGCACGGAGAAGCTGCCGCCATCGCGGGTGCGGTCGATCTGGTAGACGATCGGGGCGGCGATGTCGCCGGCACGCAGGAAGTAGGCATGCAGCGAATGCGCACTGCGCGGCGCGTCCATCGTCGCCTGCGCTGCCGACAGCGCCTGGCCGAGCACCTGCCCGCCGAACACGTACTTGGTGCCGATGTCGCGGCTCTGGCCGCGGAACAGGTTGTCCTCGAGGCGTTCGAGCGAGAGCAGCTCGACCAGTTCCGAAACGACGGGCTCGGCGGCGTGGGAAGTCATGCGGGGGAGCCCTGTAGGCGCGGCGTGCAAGTATAACCGCCGGCCTGTCGCGACCCCGGCGCGATGCGGCTCAACGGATGGAGCTCAAGGGATGGAGCTCAAGGGATACGCTTCAGTGCGATCGCGTCCAGCACCTGCTGCCACGGAAAGCGTGGGCCCGGGTCGAGTTTGCGCCGGACCATCACGTCCGGATCGTCGGTCGCGGGCACTTCGGTCGTGTCCAGGTCTTCGTGGCCGGCGATGTGGCGCAGCGACGGCACCTCCTCGGACAGCCAGCGCAGCAGGGCGATCAGCGCATCGACCTGCGCCGGCGTGTAGGGCTGATCCATCGCCTGGTGATGGGCGGCAAGCCAGTCCGGATAGCGGCCGCGGTTGACCAGTTCGATGCCGATCGCGCGCGGGTTGTGGCCGCGCACGTGGTGGGCGATGCGCTCGAGCCGCACGTACTGGTGGATGCTGCCGTCGCGGTCGATGTAGAAGTGGCCGCAGTTGCCGGTCTGCGAGCCCTCGTAGAGGACTTCCTCGCCGAAGCGGCGTGCCATCGCCAGGTCCGGCAGCTCGGTGCAGTGGATCACGGCCAGGTCGATCTGCGCCTTGTCCCGCGCGTCGAGGCGGGCTTCGTAGGGCAGGGGTTCAAAGGCGATCGGCGGGGCCGGCAGGTCGGGCGACATGGGGCCGGATGCTACCATTCGCCCCCACGCCCGCGAATCGACCGCGCGAATGCCCGCCGGCCCGTTCGGCCGGCGCCGATCGCGGAATCGCCCATCGCTTCGTGCATCAGCGGACCGCCGCGTATGGAGCCCGTCATGACCCTGCCTCCCGCCGACTCCGAACTCGGCAAGCTGATGGCCAACCTGCCGCGCCCCGGCCGCCTCGAATGGATCGGCCTGCGGCCGCGCCGTGACGTGCCGATGGACGAGGTCGAGCACGCGTTGGCGCAGGCCGGCGCCGGACTGGTCGGCGACCGCTACACGGGCGGCAGCGGCAAGCGCGGCATCACGCTGATCCAGGCCGAGCACCTGCCGGCGATCGCCGCCCTATCGGGCCACGACGCGGTCGCGCCAGCCACGCTGCGCCGGAACCTCGTCGTCTCCGGCTTGCCGTTGATCGCGCTGAAGGGCCGGCGCTTCCGCATCGGCGAGGTGCTGCTGGAAGGCACCGACGAGTGCGATCCATGCTCGCGCATGGAGGCCGCGCTGGGGCCGGGCGGATTCAACGCGATGCGCGGCCATGGCGGTCTGTGCGCGCGCATCCTCGAAGGCGGCACGATCCGCCGCGGCGACCCGGTCGTCGCGATCGCGGATTGATCTTTGGACACATCAAGCAGGACACGATGAGCAGCAGCATCAAGGGACATTGCATCCTCTCGCACGGTTTCGAGAGCGGCCCGGACGCCACCAAGGTGACGGCGCTGGCCGACGTTGCGCAGCAGTTCGGCTGGAGCCACGAGCGTCCGGACTACACCGACCTCGACGCCCGGCGTGAGGTGAGCGAGCTGGGCGACGTGCCGGCGCGCCTGCAACGCCTGCTCGCACTCGCCCGGTCGGCCGCAGCGCGCGGCCCGGTCGTGCTGGCCGGTTCCAGCCTCGGTGCCTATATCTCCGGCCTGGTGTCGCTGCAGGTGCCGACGAAGGCGTTGTTCCTGATGGCGCCACCGGTACGCATGGGTGCCGCACCCGTGCTGGACGCCGCCCCCGTGCCGACCTCGATCATCCACGGCTGGAGCGACGAGCTGATTCCCGCGGCTGAAGTGGTTGGCTGGGCGCAGCCGCGCAACGCCAGGCTGCTGCTGGTCGACGACGGTCACCGGCTTTCAGAACACGTCGGCGCCAGCGCCGAAGCGTTCGCCGCACTGCTCTCGGCGCTCTGACATGAAGTTCTACGCCAGTTGCGGAAAGGGCCTGGAATACCTGCTCGCCGACGAGCTCGCAGCGCTCGGTTGCACGCGTGCGACCGCGGCGATGGCCGGTGCCAACGCCGAAGGCTCGCTCGCCGACGCGCAGCGCGCCGTGATGTGGTCGCGACTGGCCAGCCGCGTGCTGTGGCCGATCGCCGAGTTCGATTGCGCCGACGAACATGCGCTCTACGCCGGTGCCGCGGCGGTCGCGTGGCCCGAGCACCTGGCGCCGAACGACACGATCGCGGTCGACGCGCACGTGTCGGGTGAGGCGCTCACGCACGCGCGCTATGCCGCGCAGCGCGTCAAGGATGCGGTGGTCGACGTGATGCGTGCGAAGACCGGAGCGCGTCCTGACGTCGACGTCGAAGCGCCGGACCTGCGCCTGAACCTGGTCGTGCGCAAGGGTCGCGCGATCCTGTCGGTGGACCTCGGCGGCGGCCCGTTGCATCGTCGCGGCTGGCGGCAGAAGCAGGGCGAAGCGCCGTTGAAGGAGAACCTGGCCGCGGCCGTGCTGATGCGCGGGCAATGGCCGAAGGTGTACGCCGAAGGCGGCGCGCTGCTCGACCCGATGTGCGGCAGCGGCACGCTGCTGATCGAAGGTGCGCTGATGGCGGCAGATGTCGCCCCGGGACTGATGCGTCACGGCTCCGCGTCACCGACGCGCTGGCGCGGCTTCGACGGGGCCGCCTGGCAGACGCTGGTCGACGACGCGCGCAAGCGCGAAGCCGCCGGCATGAACGAGCTTCGTTCGGTGTTCTTCGGCCGCGACCTCGACCCGCATGCGATCCGCGCGGCGCGCGACAACGCCGCAACGGCGGGACTCGCCGGGCTGATCGACTGGCAGGTGGGCGATGTGCGTTCGCTCGATGCCGCCGCCGTGTCGGTGGCCGGCGTCGCGTCCGAACGGGGCCTGGCCGTATGCAATCCCCCCTACGATGCGCGCCTCGCCGCCGATCCCGCGCTGTACCGCGCGCTCGGTGATGGGCTCAAGCGTGCGACGCCACAGTGGCGCGCCAGCTTGCTGTGCGGCGACGCGGAGCTTGCGTTCGCCACCGGATTGCGCGCGGGCAAGAAGTACCAGCTGTTCAATGGGGCCATCGAGTGCACGCTGATCGTAAGCGATCCGGTCGCGCCGCCGCAGCGTGATCGCGACGATGCGCCTGCGCTGAGCGAAGGCGCGCAGATGGTCGCCAACCGCCTGCGCAAGAACCTGCGCAAGCTCAAGAGTTGGCGCGAGCGCGAGGGTGTGGACTGCTTCCGCGCCTACGATGCCGACCTGCCCGAATACGCCGCCGCGATCGACGTGTACGTGACCGATGAAGCGTCGCCGAGAACTTTCCTGCACGTGCAGGAATACGCGGCACCGGCGGAGATTCCGGAAGCGGTGCAGCGCAGGCGCCTCAACGAACTGCTGTCGGCGGCGCGCGAGATATTCGCGGTGCCGCGCGAGAACGTCGCCCTGAAGACGCGCGCGCGCGGCAAGGGCGGCAGCAAGTACGGCGTGCTTGGCTCGCGCGGCGAACTGCTGACCGTGCGTGAAGGCGATGCGCGCCTGCGCGTGAACCTGTTTGACTACCTGGATACCGGCCTGTTCCTCGATCATCGGCCGATCCGTCTGCGTATCGCCGATGAGGCGCAGGACACCCGCTTCCTCAATCTGTTCGGCTATACCGGTGCGGCGACGGTGCATGCGGCGGTTGGCGGCGCACGCATGACCACGACGGTCGACCTGTCGGCGACCTACCTGGAGTGGTGCGCGGACAACCTGCGCGAGAACAACGTCGGGGGCACTCGCCACCGGCTGGTGCAGGCCGACGCGTTGACCTGGCTGGAGGCCGACACGCAGAGCTACGACCTGATCTTCTGCGACCCGCCGACCTTCTCCAATTCCAAGCGCGCCGACGATTTCGATGTGCAGGCCGAGCACGTGCGCCTGCTGCGCGCCGCGGTCGCTCGCCTCGCCGACGATGGCGTGCTGTACTTCTCCAACAACTTCCGGCGCTTCAAAATGGACGAAGCCGCGATCTCGCAGTTCGCGCGCTGCGAAGAGATCTCGCCGCAGACGATCCCGGCGGATTTCGCGCGCGATGCGCGCATCCACCGTTGCTGGAGGTTGCAGCGGCTGCATCATTGACGATGGGCGACTGGGCGCCACGGAGACGAGCACCGGATGAAGCACCGAATCCGCCGACATGGCCTGTGGACGTTCTTCCGTCAGTGGCTGAAGAACCCGTTGCGTACCGCCGCCCTGGCGCCGTCGGGGCAGGAGCTGGCGGAGGCGGTGGTGGCGGAGTTGCCGCCGGGCGCGAAGCGCGTGATCGAACTCGGCGGCGGTACCGGCGCGTTGACGCGGGCGCTGCTCTCGCACGGCATCAACGGTCGCGGCCTGCTCGTGGTCGAACTCAACGAAGCGCTGTACGAGCACCTGCACAAGCGCTTCCCGCTGGTCCACATCGAACTGGGTGATGCCCGCGAGTTACGCGAGGTCGTGAACCGCGACGGTTACCTCGCCCGCGGTCCGGCCGAAGCGGTGGTATCCGGACTGGGGCTGCTGGCAATGCCGCGGGAGCACCAGCGGGACATCCTCGAGGCCGCCTTCGCCTGCATGGGCGGGGCCGGCCGATTCATCCAGTTCACCTACGGTCCGCAGCCGCCGGTCGCCGCCGAGGTGGTCGAGGAGCTCGGTCTGCGGGTCCGGCGCGGCGCGTTCGTGCTGCGCAACGTGCCGCCGGCGACGGTCTACGTCTACGACAAATGAGACGATGAAGGGTCTTCCGGATGGATCGTTCCACGTATGGGGCTGGCGCGGGGCGGCTCGCGCCCCGAAATTGCCTGCCAGGCAATAACCCGGAGTGGCGAACATGAGCAGCACCCCCCAGGACTTCACCCGCGTCGGCCGCGTCATTCGCGGCATGCCCGCCTCGGACGGCGCCGGCGTGCGCCTCACGCGCGTCATCGGCACGCCGCAGCTGGACATGCTCGACCCGTTTCTGATGCTGGACGAGTTCGGCACCGATAAGCCCGAGGACTATCTCGCCGGTTTTCCCGATCACCCGCATCGCGGCTTCGAGACGGTGACCTACATGCTCGACGGACGCATGCGCCACCGCGACAACCACGGCAACGAAGGCGTCCTCGTGCCGGGCAGCGTGCAGTGGATGACCGCGGGCCGTGGCCTGGTGCATTCGGAAATGCCGGAGCAGCAGGAGGGCCGGATGCGCGGCTTCCAGCTGTGGGTGAACCTGCCGGCGAGCGAGAAGATGACGCAGCCGCGCTACCAGGAGTTCGCGCCGGATCGCATCCCGCAGGTGCAGCCGGGCGAGGGCATCAACGTGAAGGTCATTGCCGGCCGTATCGGCGACGTGACCGGTCCGATCGTGCAGCCTGCCACCGAGCCGGTGTACCTCGACATCGAACTCGCCCCCGGCGCCAGCTGGCAGTACGCGTTGCCGGAAGGCCACAACGCATTCGCCTACCTGTTCGAAGGCGACGGCAGCGTGGGCGATGGAGCGGATGCGCGCGCCGTGGCTTCGCAGGAGCTGGCGGTGCTGATCGGTGGCCCGGTCTTCAGGCTTCAGGCTGGAGGTGCCGGAGCGCGAGCGATCCTGGTTGCCGGTGCGCCGCTGCGCGAGCCGGTCGCGCGCTACGGTCCGTTCGTGATGAACACCAAGCAGGAAATCATGCAGGCGTTCGTCGATTATCAGGAAGGCAAGTTCTGAGGACGCCCGGCGCGTCCGAAGTCACGAAAGGCCACGCCATCGGCGTGGCCTTTCTCGTTGGGGCGAGGTGGTGTCGGCCGCCAGGCCCGGTTTCGTACGTCTTTCGTATACGTCCCTGAGGACACCGTTCGAGGCGACGAAGCATGGTTATGAAGATCGGAGTTTTCAGCCTTCTGCTGGCCGTCGGGGCCGGGCCGGTTTCTGCACAGGAAAAGCCGGGTCTCGGCGATGACGACCGGTTCGAAGGCAAGCCGTACCCCGGTTGCCTGGAGGCCAGCGAATACGGGCATGCGGCCTTCATGTCCCGCTACCAGGACGTTCCCCTGAGCAGCCTCGTGGAAGAGAACCACCGGCGCCACGAGCCCGACATCGCCGAAGCCATGGACCGGATCGCGATGCGCGCCTACAAGGTCCGCGCGGTGCCCGCATCGGAGGCCCCCCGGATCGCGGCCGTTTTCCGTGACACGCTGTACCTGTCGTGCGTCGAGAGGCTCAAGCAGTCGCGCAAGTGACGACTCACGAGCCGAAAAAAAGCCCGCGCATGGCGGGCTTTTTCTTTTGCGCTGCGAAGACTGCACGCCGTGTCAGTCTTCACCGAGCCAGCGGTACACCACGCCGCCCAGCAGGCCGCCCGCGATCGGTGCAAGCCAGAACAGCCACAGTTGCGAGATCGCCGTCGCACCGGCGAACACCCCGACGCCGGTCGAACGCGCCGGGTTTACCGAGGTGTTGGTGACCGGGATGCTGACCAGGTGGATCAGCGTCAGTGCCAGGCCGATGGCGAGCGGAGCGAAGCCTGCCGGCGCGCGCGGGTGCGTCGCGCCAAGGATGACGACCAGGAACATCGCCGTCATCACCACCTCGCACAGGAAGCCCGCTGCCACCGAATAGCCACCGGGCGAGTGCGAACCGTAGCCATTGCTGGCGAATGCGCCGGCGGCGTTCGGGTCGATGCTGAAGGTGCCGGTGCCGCTGGCGATGTGCAGCAGGATGAAGCCGGCGAGCAGTCCGCCAAGCACTTGGGCGACGATGTAGGGCAGCAGGTCGCGGGCCGGGAAGCGGCCGCCGGCCCACAACCCGAAACTCACCGCCGGATTGAAATGGCCGCCGGAAATATGGCCCAGCGCATAGGCGCCGGTCAGCACGGTCAGGCCGAAGGCCAGTGACACGCCAAGCAGGCCGATGCCGAGCGGATTGCCTTCGCCGCCGAAATTGGCGGCCAGCACGGCGCTGCCGCAACCGCCCAGTACCAGCCAGAACGTGCCGATGAACTCGGCCCCCAGTCGTCTGATCATGCAGCCTCTCCTTCCGATGAAGTGGATTGATCGACGCCCTGGGCGCACTGCCTTCCAACACGCCCGGGCGGTGCTGTCGCAGTCATGCAGGCCCCGCGAGCGGGGCCCTTTTTCATACTAGAACAGCTTCATCCTAGACCAGCTTCATCCTGGACCGGCTTCCGGGTGCGGCAAGGTGTTACTTGCTGCTCAGTCGCGTGGCCGGGAAATGCATGGTTTCGGTCTGGCCGATCACCTTGGCCAGTTCTTCTTTGGTCGCCGCCTGCATCCAGATGTGAGCGACGCGCCCGTCGGCCAGCGGCAGCAGGGTCTCGCGCACCTGCACGTCCGGCTTGCCGGCCAGCTCGCCCTTGTACCAGTTCACTTCCTGGCCATCGATATGGCCGGTCTCGACGCGATTGCCCTTCTTGGGCGAGAACGGCGTCTTCTTGGCGATGTAGAGGCCGAATGCCTCGCTACCGTCACTGCGCAGCGCGCGGCAGAAGTCCGTGTCGCCGTTGCCGCGATATTCCCAGGTCAGGCCGGTTTCGGCTGCAAGCTCCGGGCATCCTGATGCCTCCTGGGCCCATGCGGAGCCGGTGGCCAAAAGCCCCAGCCCCAATCCCGCTGCCATGACCCCTCGCAGCGCGGACAACCCCGTCACGGGCATACCCCATGCCGTCTTCTTCACGTGACACCCCCTGAGGCAACGTCAAAAAGCGCTCTGTATTTCCCCTGCGGCACGCGCAAAACGTGACCGCGATACGACCATAGAGCAGATCGCGGACCTTGACAAATTGCGATTATTAATAGGAGGGAAGGTCAGCGATCGGGCAGCGGAATGAACTCGTCGTCCCCGGTGACCTTGCCGAAGCGCCCTTCGACCCAATCCTGCTTGGCCTGCTCGATGCGCTCCTTGGAACTGGCCACGAAGTTCCACCACAGGTGGCGGGGCCCATCCAGCGGTTCGCCTCCCAGCAGCATCGCCTTGACCGGGGTCTTCGCCCGCAGGACCGGACGCGTGCCGGGGTCGAGGACGACCAGGTGCTTGTCGGGAATGTCCGCACCGTCCAACTGGGCATCGCCTTCCAGCACGTAGATGGCGCGCTCGGCATGGCCGTCGTCCAGCGCCAGTTCGGCGCCGGGTTCCAGGTCGATCGCCACGTACAGCGTGTCGGCGAAGACCCGCACCGGCGACTCCTCGCCGTAGCCGCGCCCGGCGACCACCCGCAGCCAGGCGCCTTCGCGGCGCTGGTGCGGCAGCGCCGCCGCGCCGTGGTGATGGAACTCGGGGGCGACCTCTTCCTGCGAACGGGGCAGCGCCACCCACGTCTGCATGCCATGCAGCGCATGTTCGCCGCCGCGCAGCGACTGCGGCGACCGCTCGGAGTGGGCGATGCCGCGGCCCGCGGTCATCCAGTTGACGTCGCCGGGATTGATGTCCTGCACGCTGCCCAGCGTGTCGCGATGGGTGATGGTGCCGGCCCACAGGAACGTCACAGTCGCCAGTCCGATGTGCGGGTGCGGGCGCACGTCGATGCCGCGGCCGGGTTCGAACACAGCCGGGCCCATGTGGTCGACGAACACGAATGGACCCACCGAACGGGCCTGGATGCTCGGCACCGCGCGCCTGACCTGGAAGCCGCCGCCGAGGTCGTGGATGCGTGGCGTGATGATCGTGGTCATATCCGTTTCCTCGTCGTAATCAGTGGTTACGGTGGCAATGGCGTTACGGCCGGGCCGCTTCGTGCTTTTGCCGCATCAGGGTTGAGCGGGGGCGTCGTCGATGCGGATCGTTACCTTCGGCGACGGTCCACGTTCCACTTCGATCAGGTGGATCCAGCGGGCCCCGAGCGGAGACGATGGCCGGAGCAACGTCAACGTCAGCGCTTTCGCCGTTTCGCCACGCGGAGCGAACTCGAACAGCACCTCGACGTCGCCGGCCCAGACGCACTGCACATCGACCGGACAGCGCGAGTCGCTGAGCAGGCGGACGTATCGGACCGTGCCGTCGCCGGCTGCGGCCTGTTCGCCGCCGCGCAGCGTCAACACCTGCGACGCGGCCCGCTCGTTGGCTTGCGTGCTGGCGCATCCGCCGGACAACGCAAGGCTGACCGCGAGGGCGAAGGCAACCTGGTATCGCTGCATGAGTCTCGTGCGCATGCCGCCAGTCTAACGCCCGCGCCGCGCCGGTCTTTCATCGCGCCGCGAAGCCAGCCGGTCGACGAGGCGGGTGGGCTCCGGCAGCCGATAGCGCGTGACGCATCGCAGGGTCAGTTCCACGGCGGTGCTTATCGAGACGCGATGCCCGGGTGACACGATCAATGGCCGGCAGCGCGGCCGGCTGCGGACTGCCATGCCGATGTCCTCGCCGCGATCGCGCAGCGGCGAAGCATCGCCACGCTGTGGCCCCGGCTCGTCGTACTCACCTGTCAGCACGGTCTTGGCCACGCCGATCGCGGGCAGTCCGCTGGCGACGCCGAAGTGTGCAGCCACGCCGAGCCGACGGGGATGGGCAATGCCCTGTCCGTCGAGGAACACGAGATCCGGCGTCCTCGACATCTTCGACATCGCTTCGATCAGCGCGGGCAACTCGCGGAAGCTGAGCAGGCCGGGGATGTACGGCATGCGCGTTGGCACGCGTGCGATGTGCGATTCCAGCGGCAGCAGCGTGTCTGCATCGAGCAGCACGACGGCAGCACGGGTGATGGCACCACCGTCCTCAAAGCCGGCATCGAGTCCCGCGACGGTGCGTAGCGGCGACGGCAGGCGGTCTTCCAGCACCACCTCGGCGGCGAGGCGGAGCTGCAGGTCACGCGCCGCTGCCGTGTCGCCATTCCACTCCGGAACTGCGTCGGCACGGAAGGCTGTCATGCGCGAGTATCCGTCGCGGCGCGTGAACGCCGTCGCGAGCCCGGTCAGTGCTGCCGGGACTGTTCGAGCACGGCCTTGCCGTCGGCAGCGATCCGGATGGTGATCAGCCGGTCGTACTCCGTCTCCGGCATCTCCGTGACCGTGCAGTCGCACAGCGCCGCGGCGATGCCTGGAACGGTGTTGCTGTGCCCGACCACGAGCACGCTGCCATCGTGATGGCGCTCGCGCAGCGACGCGGCAAACTCTGCGGCCGGCTGCTTCGCGTCGTACGTCGTAACTGGCAAGCCGCGCGCCTGTGCCGTCGGGGCCGCGGTCTGCTGCGTGCGGCGGTAGGCCGTCGCATAGACGGCAGTGAGCGGTGCATTGGCGAGCGTGTCGGCCAGGCGCTGCGCGCGTGCGTGGCCGGCCGCCGTCAGTGCCGGGTCTTTGGGGTCGTCGGTGGATTTCTCGGCATGCCTCACCAGCACGAAGGTGGCGCCGGGCTCGGCAACCGGGGCGTGCGTGGCGCAGGCATTCAGGACTGAGCAGAGCAGCAGGGGAGCCAGAAAGCGCATTGCGTCCGGGATTCTTCGCTGCATGTCATTGTCCAGGAGTGCGGTGCCGCATCATCGCAGTTCGTTGCTTCGACTGTCATGCCCGCCTGGCATCTCTCTGGCTCCGCTGATGTCGAGGGACGAGTCGCTCGGCTCCGTTGTCCATGGGCGCCATGCCCTGGCAAGCAGATCGAGCAGCGAATCGAGCAGGTACCGGAGCCGTCGCGACAGCGGCCGCTCCAGGAAAAGGTGCGCGACGTGGGACGCAATCAGCATCGTTGCGATGGCGGACCAGAACAGCACGTGGGGGTTCACGGCCGGGTACAGCGCATTGAAGGCCATGTACCCGATGTTCTGGTGCAGGAGGTAGAGCGGGTAGGTCAATGCGCCGAGCGCGACCCATCGGGCATTGGTTGCCGACGTGCCACGCGTGGCCACCAGCAGCATGACGGCAAAGAACGAGGTGATGATCGCCAGCACGATGAGCGTACTGATGGGTACATGGAACACCTGCTCGAAGGAGGCGATCCGGCCAGCGGCCTGATACAGCACGTGCAGCCAGGCAGCGACGATCAGCGCAATCCGGTTGGCCGACCATCCGTGCTGATGGATCAGGTAGCACGTGGCGCCGGCGATGAAGTAGCCGGAATACGCTGTGATCAGCAGTGCGCGCAATGTACCGGCATCCAGCCATTCGATCACCGCGGTGGCCAGCAGCCACAGCACCAGCCAGGTTTCCGCGCGTCGAATCTGGCCAAGCACCAGCAGCAGTGCGACAAATGCGTAGAACTGCAGCTCGACGAACAGCGACCAGTAGACGCCATCGATCGACTTCACGTGCAGGAAGCCGCCCAGCATGGTCAGGTTGAGGAGATATTGGGTGGCCGTGGCCTGGAACCGGTCCGCGCCCAACACCAGGGTGGCGAGGAAGGTCAGCGTGCAGCAGATCCAGAACGCGGGGTAAAGGCGAACCGCCCGCGACACCACAAAACCGCGAAGGCTGGCATGCGATGCGGTCATCAGGATCACGAATCCGCTGATCATGAAGAACAGCTGCACTCCGAGGTAGCCGTACTGGGCAACGGGCGCCAACAGCGGATAGGGCATCTCCGTGCGTTCGCCGGCATAACCCCGGAACCCGTAGTGGAAGAAGACGACCATCATGGCCGCGAGGAATCGCAGCAGGTCGATCTGTTGGATGCGGGTGGGTCGCATGGCCTTTCCCTGCGCGCGGCTTCTAGCAAGCCGCGTTCCATGCTTCCAACGGGTGTCACCCGATCGGGCGGTCAACGCCGCACCCGACCGGTTCAGGCAGACGACGGCCGGCAGGCCAGCGGTCGCAGCTGGCCGCTTATTGCCTCCCCAGCGTGATCAGCAGGCCCTTGGCGGCCTGTACCCGTGCGGGCGCGTCGGGCAGTTCCAGCTTCAGGCGCAGCTTGTCCGGGCCCTCCATCTGGTACAGCTTGGGCTGGCCCTGGATCAGCTTGATGATCGCCATCGGGTCGACGTTGGGCTTCTCCACGAACTGCACGCGCCCGCCCTTGTCGCCCAGGTCGAGCTTGCGGACGCCCAGGTCCGTGGCCAGCAGCTTCAGCTCGGCGACCGTGAACAGATGCTTGGCCGCATCGGGCAGGAGGCCGAAACGGTCGATCATCTCGACCTGCAGCTCGCGCAGCTCCTCGGCATTGCGCGCGCTGCTGATGCGCTTGTACAGCGTCAGGCGCGTGTGTACGTCGGGCAGGTAGTCATCCGGGATCAGCGCGGGCACGTGCAGCTCGACCTCGGCGCCACGCGCCTCATGCGCGTCGACGTCGGGCAGCTTGCCCTGCTTGATCGAGCGAACCGCACGCTCCAGCAGTTCGGTGTACAGGCTGAAGCCTACTTCGGCCATCTGCCCGCTCTGGTCTTCGCCCAGCAACTCGCCGGCGCCGCGGATCTCCAGGTCGTGCGTGGCCAGGGTGAAGCCGGCGCCGAGTTCGTCCATCGCCGCGATCGCGTCCAGGCGCTTGCGTGCGTCGGCGGTCATCGCCTTCGGTTCGGGCACGACCAGGTAGGCATACGCGCGGTGGTGCGAACGGCCGACGCGGCCGCGCAGCTGGTGCAGCTGCGCAAGGCCGAACTTGTCGGCGCGGTTCATGATGATGGTGTTGGCATTGGGAATGTCGATGCCCGACTCGATGATGGTCGTGGCCAGCAGCACGTTGAAGCGCTGCTTGTGGAAGTCGAGCATCACCCGTTCCAGTTCGCGTTCCGGCATCTGGCCGTGGGCGACGCCGATGCGGGCTTCCGGCACCAGTTCCTCGAGCTGGCGCTGCATGCGCCCGATGCTTTCCACGTCGTTGTGCAGGAAGTACACCTGGCCGCCGCGCGAGAGTTCGCGCTGGAAGGCCTCGCGCAGCTGCATGTCGTCCCACGGCACGACGAACGTCTGCACAGCGAGTCGATGCGCAGGCGGCGTGGCGATGATCGACAGGTCGCGCAGCCCTGCCATGGCCATGTTGAGCGTACGCGGGATCGGCGTCGCGGTGAGCGTGAGCAGGTGCACGTTCGCGCGCAAGGCCTTCAGCGCCTCCTTCTGGCGCACGCCGAAGCGCTGTTCCTCGTCGACGATGACCGCGCCCAGGTCCTTGAAGCGCACGTCCGGCTGCAACAGCCGGTGCGTGCCGACGATCACGTCGATCTGGCCTTCGGATACCTTCTGCAGTTCGGTCTCGATTTCCTTCTTGGTCTTGAAGCGCGACAGCACCTCGACCTTGATCGGCCAATCGGCGAACCGGTCGCGGAAGTTGCGGTAATGCTGTTCGGCCAGCAGCGTGGTCGGCACCAGCACGGCGACCTGCTTGCCGCTCATCGCGCTGACGAAGGCAGCACGCACCGCGACTTCGGTCTTGCCGAAGCCGACGTCGCCGCAGACCACGCGGTCCATGGGCTGGCTGGAAGCCAGGTCGCGGATCACCGCTTCGATCGCGGAGTGCTGATCGGGCGTTTCCTCGAAGGGGAACGTGGCCGCGAACGGCTCGTACGCCACGCGGTCGACGTCGATCGCCAGACCGGCGCGTGCCTGGCGCTTGGCCTGGATCTCCAGCAGTTCCGCGGCCACGTCGCGGACCTTCTCCGCGGCCTTGCGCTTGGCCTTGGTCCACTGTTCGCCACCCAGCGAATGCAACGGCGCGGTTTCCTGCGAGGCGCCCGAGTAGCGGTTGATCAGGTGCAGCTGCGCGACAGGAACGTACAACCGGTCGCCCTTGGCGTATTCGATCTCCAGGTACTCGCCGGGGAGGCCGCCGGCCTCCAGCGTGATCAGTCCACGGTAGCGGCCGACGCCGTGATCCTCGTGCACGATCGGCGCGCCTTCGGACAGTTCGCCCAGGTCACGGATGATCGCTTCCGGTTCGCGACCGGCGCGACGGCGGCGGCGCGGCTGGCTGGCGCGCTCCGGGAATAACTGGCGCTCGGTGAGCACCGCCAGCGCGGGATCGGTAATGGCGAAGCCGTCGTCGAACGGTGCCACGGCCAGCGCGAAGCGCACATCGGTCGAGGCGAACTCGGGCCAACCGGTTAGCACCTTCGGCTGGAGGTCGGCGGAAGCCAGCATCTCGCCGAGGGCTTCGCGGCGGCCGGGAGAATCGGCAGCAATGAGTACGCGTCCCGGGTAGCTGGCGAGGAACGAGCGCAGCGCTTCGCCGGGAGCGTGGTCCTTCGCCGCGATCGGCAGCGCCGCTGCCGGCTGGTCGCCCAGCGCCGACGCGCGTTCGCGCTGAGCGTGCGCTTCGCCGCAGACCTCGATGCGCTGCGTGTCGTTGAGCCGCTCGCGCAATGCGTCGGGCGCGAGGTAAAGCGCGTCGGGCGGCAGCAACGGGCGTTCGAGGTCGTGGCGGCGCTGCTCGTAGCGTTCGGCGGTGTGCGTCCAGAACTGGTCGGCGGCCTCCATTGCGCCATCGGCGAGCACCGGCAGCGTGCGGTCGGACAGGTAGTCGAACAGCGTCGCGGTGCGATCGAAGAACAGCGGCAGGTAGTACTCGATGCCCGGAGGTGCGAGTCCGGCCTTCAGGTCCTGGTAGAGCGCGCTGCGCCGGGTGTCGAGGTCGAAGCGGTCGCGCAGGGCATCGAGCGCGCGCTTGAGCGAGGCGTCGTCGAGCGGCACTTCGCGGCCCGGCAGCAGGTGCACCGCGTCGATCTTGTCCAGCGAGCGCTGCGACTCCGGGTCGAAGGCGCGGATGGTCTCGATCTCGTCGTCGAGCAGTTCGACGCGGAACGGCTGGTCCGCGCCCATCGGGTAGACGTCGAGCAGGCCGCCGCGCACCGCGAAGTCGCCCGGATCGAGCACCTGCGGGACGTGGCGGTAGCCCGCCGATTCCAACCGGCGCTTCTCGGCGTCCAGGTCCAGCCTCTGGCCGACCTTGACGTCGAAACTGCCGCCGACGACGTGCTTGAGCGGAGCCAGCCGTTGCAGCAGCGTCTGTATCGGCACGACGACGATGCCGCGTTCGAGCGAGGGCAGGCGATGCAATGCCGCCAGTCGCTGGCTGACGATGTCCGGGTGCGGGCTGAAGACGTCGTAGGGCAGGGTTTCCCAGTCGGGGAAGGCCAGCACCGGCAGGTCCGAGGCGACGCCCAGCAGGGTGCGAAGGTCGCTTTCGAGCTGGTTCGCGCCTTGGTTGTCGCGGGTCACCGCCAGCAGCGGCCCATCGTGCGCATTGGCTGCGGCCGCGATATGGAATGCGAGCGCTGAGCTCGAGGATGGCGCGCGCCACCAGGCGCGCTGCTGGCCGGTCCTGGGCAGGGGCGGGGAAGGGAAGGCGGATTTCGGCATCGGCTCGGGCATCTCGCGCAAAACACGGGCAGCGCCGGAAGCCATCGCTCCAGCGCAAAGAGGGCAGCATTTTACGGGAGAGGTTCGCCTGCGGTTGTGCAGGAACGGGGCCGGTTCCGCCCGCCGTCGCCGGATCGCACCGTTCCAGCGGTTGCGATAATGATCGCTTGCAAGTAGATAGCGCGCTATGTAAATTACCGGCCCATGAAGACCGCCGCCGCCACCCGCAAGCCGAAGGCCGCAGCCCCGCAGACGCTGGATGCCCAGCTCTGTTTCGCGCTGTATTCGACCGGCCTGGCGTTGAACAAGGTCTATCGCAAGCTGCTGGCCCCGCTTGGCCTGACGTATCCGCAGTACCTCGTGATGCTGGTGCTGTGGGAGCGCGACCAGGTCACCGTCTCTGAAATCGGCGAAAGGTTGTTCCTCGACTCGGCGACGCTGACGCCGCTGCTCAAGCGGCTGGAAGCGTCCGGGCTGATTACGCGCACGCGGGCCAAGGACGACGAGCGTCAGGTCATCATCGCGCTGACGCCGGAAGGCCGGGCGCAGAAGGCCGAAGCGCGCGCGGTGCCGATGGAACTGTTCTGCGCGACCGAATGCACGGTCGATGAGCTGGGCGCGATGAAGCAGCAACTGGAGTCGCTGCGGACCAGCCTTGCCAGGAACACGTAGCCCCACTGCCCACGTTTCGTTTGATCAAACATATAGCGCGCTATTTAATAGCGCATAGTGGTAATCCGCCGGCAACGGCATCCAATCCCCGCAGTCCCCCCCAACAGGAGTCATCCCATGTCCGTCCCGCAGATCCTCTACACCGCCTACGCCAAAGCCACCGGTGGCCGTGATGGCCGCGCCGTGTCCTCCGACAAGGTGCTGGACGTCAAGCTCACCACGCCGCGCGAGCTCGGCGGTGCCGGTGGCGAAGGCACCAACCCCGAGCAGTTGTTCGCCGCCGGCTATTCGGCATGCTTCATCGGCGCGATCAAGTTCGTCGCCGGCAAGGAGAAGATCGCGCTGCCGGCCGACACCAGCATCGAAGGTGCCGTCGGCATCGGCCCGATCGAAGGCGGCTTCGGCCTTGCGGTCGAACTGAAGATCTCGATCCCGGGCATGCCGCGCGAGCAGGCCGAAGCGCTGGTGCAGAAGGCGCACCACGTCTGCCCGTACTCCAACGCAACCCGCGGCAACGTCGACGTCACCCTGACGGTGCTGTAAGCGCTCGTCGCTGGAAACCTCCGAGCAGGCTCGACGACTCCCGGCACGCGCCGGGAGTCGTCGTGTGAGGACTACGGACGCGCTTCGAAGACGAGGTTGAACGGCGTCTGCGTCGCGCGGCGGAAGCGAGTGAAGCCCGCTTCCTCCATCACGGCACGCAGCCGCGCTTCACCTGCCTGCGCACCCAGTGCAGGCCCGTTGCGCGCAAGCGATACCGGCACGCAGATCTGGGAGGATGCGCCGTAGTACACGCGTCCGACGGGATTGAGGTTGTCTTCGACCTTGTCGTTGGCGAAGGGCTCCACGAGCATGCAGTTGCCATCGGGCCTGAGCGCCTGCAGCGCGTGCCGCGCGGCACCGACCGGATCGCCCATGTCGTGCAGGCAGTCGAAGAAGCAGATCAGGTCGAAGTGATGGCCGCTGTAGCCGGTGGCATCGGCGACTTCGAAGTACGCATTGTCGACGCAGGCCTGCTTGGCACGCTCGCGTGCGACCTCGATCGAAGGCGGATGGTAGTCGTAGCCGATGAAGCTCGCCTTGGGGAACGCATGCGCCATCAGCGTGGTGCTGGCGCCATGCCCGCAGCCGACATCGGCCGCCTTGCCGCCGGCCCTGAGCTTCTCGAGCACTCCGTCGAGCGCTGGCAGCCAGCTGGCGAGCAGGTTGGCGTTGTAGCCCGCGCGGAAGAAGCGTTCGGTGCCCTGGAACAGGCAGGGATGGTGTTCGCCCCACTCCATGCCCTTGCCCGTGCGGAAGTTTTCCTTGGTGCGTTCGAGTGCATGGAACGTGGCTTCGACCACCGAGTACGCGCCGGGCAGGTCGACCGGCCCGTGCGGGTCTGCCAGGCACGCCGCCTGTTCCTCGCTCAACGAGTAAGTGTCGGTGGCCGCGTCGTATTGCACGTAGCCGCCGGCGGCCTGGTTGCCGAGCCACTCGCGCACGTAGCGTTCGTTGGTATCGGTCTGCCGCGCCAGCTCGCCGGAGGTCATCGGCCGTTTCGCCAGCGCCTTGTACAGCCCGAGCTGGTCGCCGACGAGCATCAGCGCGGCGCTGATCGCGGCGCCGAGGTCGCCGACCGCGTGGCCGAGAAACTGGTTGAGCCGGTCTTCGTTGATGCTCATGGCTGCGCCCCGGGGTGATGCGGACCTTCCATGGACAAGCGGCACCGCCTGCCGCGGGCTACCGGCACGGCCCGCGCGCGGCCGGGCGCCACGCGATCCGGCTCGGGAATGTCAGGCCGCTTCGGCCGGCTTGAGGTTCAGCACGACCCGCACGAGCCCGGGCGCGTCCTGCTGGAACTCGCGTTCAAAGCCAAGCGACTGCGCCAGCGCGAGCATCGGCTGGTTGTGTTCGAACACGTCGCCGTACACGCGGTCGAGCTTCTTGCCGCGCGCCCACTTGACCAGCCGCGTCATCAGGTAACGGCCCAGGCCGAGCCCGGCGACGTAGTGGCTCACGAGGATGGCGAACTCGGCATCGTGGCCGTTGTCGTCGATGGCGATGCGGGCAACGGCACCGACCAGGGCTTCGCCGGGCGGCAGCGGCTCGGCGGCGACCAGTGCGAACTCGGTCTTCGGATTGATCCGGGTCAGGCGTTCGGCCATGTCCGGTGTCAGTTCCTTGAGCGCATAGAGGAAACGCTGGCGCACTTCTTCCGGTCCCAGCAGCCCGAAGGCGGCGCGGATCGGTTCCGCGTCTTCGGGACGGATGGGGCGGATGAGCACCTCACGCCCATTGGGGAGACGCTGGCGTTCGTGCCAGGGTGGGAGTCGTTCGCGCGCGGCCATGCGGCGGATATTCGCACAACGCTTTTGCAAAACCCTTCATTCGGTTTTTACATCCAGGCGCTGCTCAAGGGCCGGTTTTCGCGGGTGCAATCGGCTGGGAGCCGGGGTCGCGAACGGGTGCGAGCGCGTCACGGATGCAGTCGTGGCGGCCGGGGGGCATCGCCCCCGATGCTAGACTCGCGCGGCACAATGCCCGACAACCTGGAGCAAGGAAGACAGCATGGCTGGTGGTGGAGATTCGACCCGCGCGATCGTGTTCGCGCTTGGCGCCAATTTTGCTATTGCGGTGGCGAAGGGTGTCGCTGCCTTTTTCACCGGGTCGAGCGCGATGCTGGCCGAAACCGTGCACTCGCTGGCCGACTGCGGAAACCAGTTGCTGCTGCTGTTCGGCATGCGCCAGGCCAAGCGCCCGGTGTCTCCGGACTACCCCCTGGGCTATGGCAAGGCGATCTACTTCTGGTCGTTCCTGGTCGCGGTGATGCTCTTCACGATCGGCGGCATGTTTTCGCTGTACGAGGGCATCCACAAGCTGCAGCACCCCGAACCGCTGAAGCAGTGGTGGTGGGCGGCAGGCGTACTGGTGTTCGGCATCATCGCCGAGGCCATCTCGATGAAGGCCTGCCTGTATGAGGTCAGGAAGTCGCGCGGGTCGCGCTCGATCTGGCAGTGGTTCCGCGAGAGCCGCCAGGCCGAGCTGGTGGTGATCTTCGGCGAGGACCTGGCCGCGCTGCTCGGCCTGGTGCTGGCGCTGGGTGCGGTGATGCTGGCCGTGATCACCGGCAACCCGGTGTGGGACGCCATCGGCACCATCGCCATCGGCGCGCTGCTGGTGGTTGTCGCGGTGCTGGTCGCGGTCGAGATCAAGGCGCTGCTGATCGGCCAGAGCGTGGATCCCGAGCGCCAGCGCCAGATCCGCGAGTTCCTAGACAAGCGCCCGGAGATCGCGCGCGTGATCAGCGTGATCACGCTGCAGCTCGGCAACGAGGTCATGGTCTCGGTGCAGGCGCAGATGCGCGAAGAGAACAGCGTGCGGATGCTCTCCGAGCACATCAACGCCGTGGAGCGGGCGATGAAGCAGGCTTTCCCGGAAGTGCGCTGGAGCTTCTTCGAGCCGGACTTCAAGTCGGCCTGAGGCGGCTGCGCTATTCCGAGGCGACGCCTGCCAGTTCCAGAACCCAGCGCGGCGTCGTGGGCTCGCCGCCGTAGAACGAAGTGCCGCGGTTCTCGGCCGCGGCCCAGCGATGGATCCAACTGGTGCCATAGCTGCCGGTGTAGCCGTCGGGCCGCGCATAGGCGGGGTCCCGGGTGGCGTCCTCCAGCGACACGAACCGGTAGCCGTGTCCGCGCAGGGCATCGCCCAGCGCAGCGAACGCATCGGCGTTGAGTTCGTTGGCATGCAGCAACAGGACCTGCGGCACCAGGTAGCCCAGCAGCATGCTGGACCGGCGCTCGAAGTAGGCGACGCGCAGCATCATGTATCTCACATAGTCCTGGCGTAGCCGTTGCCGGGTCTGCTCGTCGCCCTGCCGCAAGGTGTTGCGGTAGGCGGCCGCCCAAATCCAGTCCGAGTTCGTCACCGTGACCGGCGCGATGCGATAGCCGTGCTCGCGCAGGAAGGTCTCCAGCGCGGTCCGGTCGTCATGGTTCGTTCCGGTTCGCAGGTAGGGATGGCGGAACCATTGCGGCGTCTGGCCACGTGCCGCGAGCAGCGGCCGCAGGTGCGCCTCGCCCAGCAGAATGTCGCGCTGGTACGCCTCCAGGCCCACCGCGTTGAAGTCGAGGTGGCTGGCGGTGTGGTTGCCGAGAGACAGGCCGGCCTCCAGCCAGGCTTCGAGCATCGCCGTGCGATCGGGGCGGAAACTGCCCTGGGACCACAGCCGCGATTCGTTGACGAAGCCGATGGCGGGGACGCCGCTTTGCCGCAGGGCATCCACGAGCCTTTTGTGGTGGTCCAGCATGTCCATCGGCACCGATCCCTCCGCCGGAAGCGGCGTGGCCGGTTCCAGCGACGCCCACGGAAGATCGTCGAAGGTCACCGCGATGCGGCGGTCGGGCTCGTTCGCGTGGACGGCGGCGGCCAGCAGCAGGGCCATGGCCGGGACGACCGGGAGCAGGCGTCTGAACAGCACGCGCCGGAACAGCAGGCGCAGGATCGAAGCTGGCATGCTGCTGCGTTTCTCCTTATCCGTGCCGGACCGCGCCCGCGATCACGGCGCCTGCCGCAGCCATTCGAGCCGCGACTGAGGCTGCACTTCCCCCAGCACCTGCGCCAGTACCGGCAGGGCGGGCGCGAGCTTTTCGTCGAGCTTGTAGGGTGGGTTGAGCAGCAGCATGCCGCTGCCGGTCATGCGCAGCGGCGAATCGTCGGGGTAGACCTGCAGTTCGGCCAGCAGCGCCGACTTGGCCGGCAGCGCGGCGGCACGGCGGAAGAACGGCTGCAGCGAGCGGCGCAGCTTGATCGGGTACCACAGCGCGTAGGTCGCCTGCGGCCAGCGCGTCAATGCTTCGCGCAACGAGTGGATGACCGCGTCGAACTCCTCCAGCTGCGCCTCGTACGGCGGGTCGATCAACACGAGCCCACGGTTGTAGCGGGTATTGCCGATGCGCGGGGGCAGCAGCGCTTTCATCGCCGCGTAGCCGTCGCGCTCGTGCACGGCGACGCGCTCGTCGGCGCTGAAGTTGGCGCGGAGCTGGCCGGCTTCCTCGGGGTGCAGTTCGCAGACGGCGATGCGGTCGTCCGCCCGCAGCGCATGGGCGAGCAGCCACGGCGAGCCGGGGTAGGCGGCGCGTCCGTGTTCGACGCGGCAGGCACGCACGGCCCGCAGGTAGTGGTCGATCAGCGGATCCTTGGGGGCTTCGGCGAGCAGGCGCCCGATGCCACCCTCGGCCTCGCCGGTGCGCTGCGCGGAGTTGCTGTCGAGCGCGTACAGGCCGCGGCCGGCATGGGTGTCGAGGGCGAACAGCGGCGCCGGCTTGGCGGTCATTGCGTCGCACAGGGCCAGCAGTACGACGTGCTTGAGCACGTCGGCGTGGTTGCCGGCGTGGAAGGCGTGGCGGTAGTTCATGGGCATAGGGTAGCCCGTGGCGCTTGTCCTATGCTGGTGCCCCCCGGGTCCATGGCCTCCGCATGCCGCGCATCCTGCTGGTCGAAGACGAAACCGCAATCGCCGAAACGGTGCTTTACGCGCTGCGGGCCGAGGGTTTCGAGGCCGTGCACTGCCTGACCGGCGGCGAGGCGCTGCGCCAGGCGCGCGCGCAGCCGTTCGACCTGGCAGTACTCGACATCGGCCTGCCGGACATCGGCGGGCTGGCGCTGTGCCGCGAACTGCGCCGCGACGGCGACCTGCCGGTGATCTTCCTGACCGCCCAGGGAGCCGAGGCCGATCGCATCCTCGGCCTGGAGATCGGTGCCGACGATTACGTCACCAAGCCGTTCTCGCCGCGCGAGCTCGCCACCCGGGTGCGGGTGGTGCTGCGGCGCGGACGCCCACAACCGGCCGAGGCGGCCCTGGCCGGTTTCGTGCACGACGCCGACAGCCGCCGGATCCGCTACCGCGGCCAGCCGCTGGACCTGACCCGTTACGAGTACGGCCTGCTCGCGGCGCTGCTGCTGCGTCCCGGCGCCGTGCTGTCGCGTGCGCAGCTGATGGATCGCGTCTGGGGCGATGCGCTGGACAGCGGCGACCGCACCGTCGACACCCACATCAAGACCCTGCGCGCCAAGCTGCACGCGGTCGCCCCGGACTCCGACCCGATCCGCACCCATCGCGGGCTGGGCTACTCGCTCGAATCGCGATGAAGATCGGACTGCGCATCTTCCTGGGCTACTTCCTGATAGTCGCGCTGGCGGCGTGGCTGCTGGCGCGGGTGTTCATCGCCGAGGTCAAGCCTGGCGTGCGCCAGGCGATGGAGGACACGCTGGTCGACAGCGCCAACGTTCTCGCCGAACTGGCTACCGACGACCTGATGGCTGGCCGCATCAACGACGGCAATTTCGCGCGCCGGGTGAAGGCACTGCGCGGGCGCGACCTCGGTGCCGAGATCTGGGGCTTCGACAAGCGCGCCGCCAACTACCGACTGTACGTGACCGACGCCCGCGGCATCGTCGTGTTCGACAGCACCGGACGCGATGTCGGCAAGGACTACTCGCGCTGGAACGATGTCTATCTGACGCTGCGCGGACGCTACGGTGCGCGCTCCACCCGCAGCGACCCGAACGATCCGAACTCCACGGTGATGCACGTCGCCGCGCCAATCCGCGACGGCGACCGCATCATCGGCGTGCTGACCATCGCCAAGCCCAACCGCTCCATCGCGCCTTTCATCGAGCGCAGCCAGGCGGTGGTGACGCGCTGGGGCATCGTGCTGATGGGCGTGGCGCTGCTGGTGGGACTGGTCGCGGCGTGGTGGCTGTCACGCCAGCTCGGTGGGTTGCGCCGTTATGCCCACGCGGTCACCGCCGGCGAACGCGCGACGCTGCCGAAGTCGGCCGGCGAGTTCGCCGACCTCGGAAACGCGCTGGAGACGATGCGTGCGCGCCTGGAGGGCAAGCAGTACGTCGAGCAGTACGTGCACACGCTGACGCATGAGATGAAGAGTCCGCTGGCGGCGATCCGTGGCAGCGCCGAACTGCTCGAGCAGGCAGGCGGCGACTCGCCGATGGACGAAGCCGACCGCGCGCGCTTCGCTGCCAGCATCCGCGCGCAGAGCGAGCGTCTGGCACAGATGATCGACAAGATGCTGGCGCTGGCGGCAGTGGAGCATCGCCAGCGGCTGGACAATCCCGAGAGTGTCGACGTCGCCGGGATCGCACGCGAGGCCGCCGCGCAGTGTGCGCTGCGGTTGTCGCAACGCGGGCAGCGCGTCGAAGTGATGGCCGACGACGGGTCGCTGGAGGTGTCAGGCGACGCTTTCCTGCTACGACAGGCTCTGGTCAACCTGATCGACAACGCCGCCGACTTTTCGCCGCAAGGCGGGACGATCGAGCTGCAGTATTCGCATCGCGCGGGCAGGCTGCACATCGAGGTCCGCGACCGCGGAGCAGGAATTCCCGGCTATGCGGTATCGCGCGTGTTCGAGCGCTTCTATTCGCTCGCACGTCCGGACAACGGCAGCCGCAGCAGCGGTCTGGGGCTGTGCTTCGTCGCCGAAGTCGCGCAACTGCACGGCGGCAGCGCCGCGCTGGTCAACCGCGAGGGCGGCGGCGCCGTGGCGTCGCTGGACCTGCCGCTGCGCTGAGACTTCACCCTCGCTTCACCGTCGCGCCATCGGCGCCACACGAACGTCCTCGATCCTGCCGTCACGACCAACGACGGGAGACGCACATGCGTCTGGGACTGAAGATACTGATGGTGCTGGGCCTGGCCCTGGCGATCCTGGTGCCGCTTTCGATGATCCGCGGCGTGATCGGCGAGCGGCAGATGTACCGGACACAGGCGGTGGAAGGCATCGCGCGCAGCTACGCGGGCGCGCAGTCGTTCGCCGGTCCGGTGCTGGTGGTGCCGTACACGCGCAAGGTGGAAGTGGAGGAGAAGGACGACCGGGGCTTTCCCCGCAAGGTAGTGCGCGAGGAGGCGGGGCAGTGGACCTTCTTCCCGGTGTCGCTGGAGGCCGGCGGTCAATTGCGGCCGGGCGTCCGCCGTCGCGGGCTGCACGAGGTGCGCGTCTACGAGTGGCAGGCCAATGCCCGCGCCCGGTTCGACGTGCGCATCCCGCAGGATGGCGCCGACAATCCCGCTACCGCACCGGAAGGCGTCGCGCCCGCCCGCCGCATCGGCCGCCCGTGGCTGAGCTATGGCATCGCCGACGTGCGCGGCCTGATCGGCTCGCCGCGCCTGCAGGTCAACGGCGTCGACATGGCGCTGGAGGAAGGCCTGGGCAGTCGCGACGGCGGCGGCGTGCACGTGCGTCTGGCCGAACCTTCCGCCGGACAGGTCCTGAAGCTGGAGACGAGGCTGGACTTCGTGCTGGGTGGCACCGAGTCGTTGGCGATCGTGCCGCTGGGCAAGAGCAACCGTTTCTCCATCGAGTCGGCCTGGCCGCATCCGCGCTTCGGTGGCAGCTTCCTTCCGCGCATGCATGACATCAGCGCCAAGGGCTTCAACGCGCAGTGGGAGGTGTCCTCGCTGGCCACCAACGCGCAGGCGCAATACCTGGCCGGCAAGCGCCTGCCGGAACTGGAGAGCGGTGAGGCGGAGGGGGAGGCGATGCGCATGGGCGGCATCGATGCGGTGGGCCTGTCGCTGGTCGATCCGGTCAATGTCTACTCGCAGGCCGACCGCGCGAGCAAGTACGGCATGCTGTTCGTGCTGCTGACCTTCGTCGGCTTCTTCATGTTCGAGCTGATCAAGCAGCTGCGCATCCACCCGATCCAGTACGTGCTGGTCGGGCTGGCGCTGGCGATCTTCTTCCTGCTGCTGGTCAGCCTGAGCGAGCACATCGCCTTCGGCTGGGCCTATCTGGCCGCGAGCGTCGCCTGCATCGGGCTGCTCGGTTTCTACGTCAGTGCCGTGTTGCACAGCGCTGTGCGTGGCATCGGTTTCGCGGCGATGCTGGCCACGCTGTACGCGGCGCTGTATGGATTGCTGGTATCGGAGGACAACGCGCTCGTGCTGGGCTCGGCGCTGCTGTTCGTGATCCTGGCGGCGATCATGGTGGTCACGCGGCGAGTCGACTGGTACCAGCTGTCCGGCAGCCGTGCCGCGATGGCGCGGGCCTGACCCGTGCTGGCGGTATGGTCGCTCCGGGCCATGGCGCCGGATCTCAGGACTTAGAATCGAGCCATGGATACTTCAGCACTGACGATCCGATGCTGCTCCGGCACCGCGATCGAACCTCATCTCGAAGACATCGCGCGGCTGCGCATCGCGGTGTTCCGCGACTGGCCTTACCTCTACGAGGGTGATGCCGGCTACGAGGCGCAATACCTGCGCACCTACGTCGACTCGCCGCGCAGCGTGGTGGTGCTCGCCCAGGCCGGCTACGACACCGGGCAGGTCTTCTACTGCGGCGAGTCGGTTCTGCTTCCACGTTACCGTGGCCTGGGCCTGGGCCATCGCTTCTTCGACGAACGCGAAGCGCATGCACGCGCCCTGGGCGGCTTCCGCTGGACGTCGTTCTGCGCGGTCGACCGCAGCGACGACGATCCGCGCCGTCCGTCCGCCCATCGCGGCAACGAGGCGTTCTGGCACAAGCGCGGTTACCGGCGTGCCGCCAATCTGAGCATGTCGCTGCCGTGGAACGAGGTAGGCGGTGGCGAGGTCATGCACACCCTGACGTACTGGCTGCGGCCGCTGGAGGACATGCTATGAGCGGGGCGATGAGCGCTGTGATGCAAGGCGCGATGAAAGTCGCGGTGGCCAAGTACACGATCGACGCGCCGGGGGATTTCGATGCGTTCGCGGCGAAGCAGGCGCAGTGGCTGGACGAAGCGCACCGGCTCGGCGCGCAGATGGCGGTGCTGCCCGAGTACCTGTCGCTGGAACTGGGTGCGACGTTCGACGAGGCCACGCGCAGCGATCTGCATGCGTCAATGGCGGCGATACAGGTTCATCATGGCCGCTGGCTCGACCTGTTCGCACAACTGGCGCGCGAGTGCGCGATGCACGTCGTGGCCGGTACGTTCCTGCTCGACCTGGGGCACGGCCGCTACCGCAACCGAAGCTATGCGTTCGCACCCGACGGCAGCCATGTCTGGCAGGACAAGTTGCGCCTGACCGGCTTCGAGAAACGCGCGCAGGTCATCGAACCGGGCGACGCGCTGAAGGTGTTCGAGACCGGCGAGGTCCGCAGTGCGATCGCCGTGTGCTACGACAGCGAGTTTCCGCTGCCTGTGCGCGCCCAATGCGAGGCCGGCGCGCGGTTGCTGATCGTGCCGAGTTGTACCGACACCGAGGCGGGCGCGACACGCGTTCGCGTCGGCTGCCTGGCTCGCGCACTGGAAAACCGCTCCTTCGTCGCGCAGGCGGTGACCGCGGGGGAAGCTCTGTGGAGCCCGGCGCTCGACGTCAACACCGGCGAGGCGGCGCTGATCGCACCGATGGACGTGGGTCTCCCGCACGACGGCATGATCGTGCAGACCAGCGGGCAGCAGCACTGGGCCGTAGCCACGCTCGACTTCGCCGCACTGGAGGCAAGCCGCACTCAGGCGCAGGTGGCGAACGATCGCGATTGGGCAAGCCAGTATTTTCCCAGCGTGGCTCGGGCGAAGGTGAGCGCATTCGCGCGGTGATGGGTGGCGGAGTCAATGTCTGGCTGCGCTGCCTGACGCTGCTGACGGTGGTGTCGCTTTCGGCTTGCGCTGATCTCTGCGGCAACGATCTGGTTGCAACGACGATCTCACCGAGCAGTCACCGCACTGCGGTGGTGTTTGAGCGTGCTTGCGGCGCGACCACGGGCCACAGCACACAGCTTTCAGTGCTGTCTCGGAGTGATGCCCTGCCAAATGATCCGGGAAACGCTCTGGTGGTGGATGATCGTGTCAGGCTGGATGTGCGCTGGGTGGATGACGTCACGCTTGAGGTGCGGTTGCCGGCGAATGCGGTGACGTACAAAGAGCAGTCCCGTATAGGCCCCGTGGAGGTGCGCTACGTCAGGTAGCGGCAGGCGTCACCAGAACAACGACACGCCCGGCACCAGCCACAGCGACAACCCCGCGAGCGCCGTGCCGATCGCCGTTGCGGCGAGCACATCGCTGGGATAGTGCAGGCCCAGCACGACGCGCGAGGCCGCGACGCTGGCCGTGAACGGCACCAGCAGCCATGCCAGCGTCGGGTAGTGCGCCATCGCCACCAGGCTGAAGGCTATCGCATGCAGCGTATGGCCCGATGGGAAGCTGAACTCGTCCAGCGGCGCCACCCAGGCGCGGATGCGCGCGTCGGAAGCAAACGGCCGTGGGCGGCGCGTCCAGCGCTTGAGCAGCTTGTACAGCGTCAGTGCGATCACGCCCGTGGCGGCCATGTGCGCCGAAGCGGCCAGGCCTTGGATGCCGTCCACCAGCACCAGCGCCGCCATCAGCACGTACCAGAACACGCCGTCTCCGAGACGGCTGATCGCAGCGAAGTAGGCGCGCGAATGGCTGCGCTTGCCCCAGCGGTTGGCGCGCAGGCACCAGCCGCTGTCGCGGTCGATGAGGCGTCGGCGAAGAGGTGACCTGTGCAGCGGCATGCGGCTCATGGGACCTCCTGTTCCGCCGGCGGGGCGGGCTCGTCTGCCACGCGTGCCTGGGCCAGGCCTATCAGCAGCGAATCGAAATCGGCGGCGACACGTTCCGGGCGCAATGTCGCCACGGCCTGGCGCGTGGCCATGCGCATCGCTGCGCGGCTCAGGTCGTCGCCGGCGATGCGGGCGCAGGCGGCGATGAAGCCGGCTTCGTCGCCCGGGCCGATCGCGGCGCCGTGCACGTCGTTGATCAGGTGCTCGCGTGCCGCACCGTAGTCGAACGCCACGGTAGGCACGCCGCTGGCGAGAGCCTCCAGCGTGACGTTGCCGAAGGTCTCGCTGAGGCTCGGGAACACGAACAGGTCGCCGCTGGCGAAGTGGCGCGCCAGCGACTCGCCGCGCTGCACGCCGCAGAAGATGAAATCGGGGTTGTCGTGCTGCAGCCGTTCGCGCGCGGGGCCGTCGCCGACCCAGACGAAGCGCGCCCCGGGTCGGGTCTTCTGCAGTTCGCGGAACGCGCGCACCGCCAGGCCGAGGTTCTTCTCCGCGGCGATGCGGCCGACGTAGATCGCGGCGAAGCCGTTGTCGTCCAGCCCCCATTCGCGACGCAGCGCGGGATCGCGGCGCTGCGGGTCGAACAGGCCGGTGTCGACCGCGCGCGGCAGTCGCACCACGTTGTCGAAGCGTTGCGACTGCAGGAACTGCTGCAACTCCTGGGTCGGCACCAGGGTCGCATCGGCGCCGTTGTGGAAGCGGCGCATCCAGCGAAGCGCCGTGTGCGCCAGGAAAGCGGCGCCGTAGTCGCGCATGTATTCGTCGAAGCGGGTGTGGAACCCGGTTGCGGCCGGAATGCCGAGCCGTCTTGCCGCGCGCAATGCCGACCAGCCGAGCGGGCCTTCGGTGGCGACGTAGATCGCGTCCGGCCGCCATTGCTGCCATTGCGCGCGCAACCGGCGCGTGGCGGGAAGGCCCAGCCGCAGGCCCGGATACCGCGGCAGCGGCGCGCCCGGCAGGAGCAGTTCGAGATGATCGGTGCCTTCGACGTCGTCCGGCTGCCGTGGCCGGATCAACTGGACGTCGTGGCCGCGGGAGCGGAGTCCCCGCTCCAGGCCCTGCACGGTCAGGGCGACGCCGTTGACTTCCGGCGGGTACGTCTCGGTGATGATCGCGTAGCGCATGCGCGGCTCCCGGTTTTTGCAAGGCTGGCCGGGTACGGTGAAACGGCGATGGCAATGCGATGACGGCGCGATGACGGCGTGCGTGAGAAAACGATTACGCGTGCTGGCAAGCGTCCGTCCTGATGCGCAGATGGGTCGCGCGTCGCGGCGGCGTTAACGCTCCAGTTCATACAATGCGCGGCTACCCGGATGCCGGGACCCAAGGAGAGCACGTGCAACGACGGGAAGTGCTGTTGGCAGGACTGTGTTGGCCGTTGATCTCGCTGGTGCCCGACGGGGCCGCGCGGGCGCGGGAAGCGTCGCGGTCCGCACCGACGCCGTTTGGCGAGGACACCGTCGCCGGCCTGGCGCGTACGCTGGCCGCCGCGCCGTTCAAGCCGCAGGCGCAGGCGCTGCCGCCGTCGCTCGCGAAGATCGGATACGACCAGTACCGCGGCATCCGCTTCAATCCTGCCAAGGCCTTGTGGCGCGACCAGGGGCTGCCGTTCCAGGCGCAGTTCTTCCATCGGGCCTTCCTGTTCCGCGACCGCGTCGATGTCTACGCGGTGAGTGGCGGACAGGCGACGCCGGTGGTCTACCACCCCGATCAGTTCACCTTCGACGGCGCGCCCGCGCCGACCGAGAACGACCTGGGCTATGCCGGCTTCCGCCTGCATTCGCCGATCAACCGGCCCGATTACTTCGACGAGGTGTGCGCGTTCCTCGGCGCCAGCTACTTCCGCGCCGTCGCCAAGGGTCAGGCTTATGGGCTGTCCGCGCGAGGGCTGGCCCTGGGCAGCGGCGGGCCGGCCGAGGAGTTCCCGGTGTTCCGCGCGTTCTGGCTGGAGCAGCCGGGCAAGGGCGCCGACCACGCGGTGGTGCATGCGCTGATGGATTCGCCCAGTGCGGCCGGCGCGTTCCGCTTCGACATCCATCCGGGCACCGAGACCGTGTTCGACGTGTCGATGCGCCTGTTCCCGCGCGTCGCGCTGGACAAGGCCGGCATCGCGCCGCTGACCAGCATGTTCCAGTTCGATGCGAACGATCGCGCAGGCATCGACGATTACCGCCCTGCGGTGCACGACTCGGATGGACTCGCGATGATCAACGGCCGCGGCGAGCAGATATGGCGTCCGCTGCAGAATCCGTCGGTGATCCAGGAGAGCGGGTTCGAGGACACCCGGCCGCGCGGCTTCGGCCTGATGCAGCGCAAGCGCGCCTTCGCCGATTACGCCGACAGCGAGGCGCATTACGAGAAGCGTCCGAGCCTGTGGGTAGAACCCGTGGGCGATTGGGGCGAGGGCGCCGTGCACCTGCTCGAGCTTCCGACCGGGGACGAGTTCCACGACAACATCGTCGCGTTCTGGCGGCCGACGCAGCCGCTCGCGGCAGGACGAGAGCATCGGTTCGACTATCGCCTGCACTGGTGCAACGACCACACTTGGCTGCCGCAGCTGGCGGCGGTGGCGCGCACCCGCATCGGCGCCGGCCCGAAGGGCTCGCGGCGCGTCGTGATCGACGTCGCCGGCGGTCGTCTGGCCAAGGTGGGCGACGGCAAGGACGTGCGTGCCGATGTCAGTGCGTCCAAGGGACAGGTGGCCAACGTCGTCGCGCATCCGAACCCGGAAGGAGGCGGTTGGCGCATCGCGTTCGAACTGCTCCCGGGCGCGGAACGCAGCGTCGAGTTGCGCGCCGTGCTGCGTGACGGCGCCGGCCCGCTGTCGGAAACCTGGCTGTACCGGTGGACGCTGTGACCGGGGCGACGATCGTGGCGACGCCCCACACCCCCGACGATGCATCCAACCGGCCGCTCACGCTTCCGCCCGAGTCGCCGCTGGACATGCCCGTGCAGACGCTGCGCGCGGGGCGGTTGGACAAGCCTTCGCTGCCGACCACGCCGCGTGCGATGTCCTTGCGTCGTGCCTACGTCATCGGCGGCGCCGGCGCACTGACGCTGCTGGCCGCCTACCAGATCTGGTGGGTGCTGCGCGGCGGCGGCATCAACGTGCTCGAACTGCTGCTGGTGCTGCTGTTCATCGCACTGTTCGCGTGGATCGCGATGGCCTTCGTCAGCGCGCTGGCGGGCTTCATCCTGATCGCCTCGCGCACGCCGGCCCGCCTGGGTGTGTCGCCGCGCGGACCGCTGCCCGTGCTGCAGTCGCGCACGGCATTGCTGATGCCGACCTACAACGAGGACCCCGAGCGCCTGCTGGCAGGCCTTCAGGCGATCTACGAATCGGTGCGCGACACCGGCCAGCTCGCGCAGTTCGATTTCTTCGTGCTCAGCGATACCACGCGGCCGGAGATCCGCACTGCCGAGGAGCAGTCGTTCGCCGCGCTGCGCGAGCGCAGCGGCGACAGCGAGCGGCTGTTCTACCGGCGCCGCGACGACAACCGCGAGCGCAAGGCCGGCAACATCGCCGAATGGGTGCGGCGCTTCGGCGGCGCCTATCCGCAGATGCTGATCCTCGACGCCGACAGCCTGATGACCGGCGACGTGATCGTGCGCCTGGCCGGTGCGATGGAACGCCATCCCGACGTCGCGCTGATCCAGACGCTGCCGATGATCGTCAACGGCAACACATTGTTCGCGCGCATGCAGCAGTTCGCCTCGCGCGTGTACGGACCGGTGATCGCGCACGGCATCGCCTGGTGGCACGGCGCCGAGAGCAACTACTGGGGCCACAACGCGATCATCCGCACGCGCACTTTCGCCGACCATGCGGGCCTGCCGGAGTTGCGCGGCTTCAAGCCGTTCGGCGGCACGGTGCTGAGTCACGACTTCGTCGAGGCGGCGCTGCTGCGGCGCGGCGGATGGGCGCTGCACATGGTGCCGGGGCTGCAGGGCAGCTACGAGGAAGGTCCGCCGACGCTGACCGACATGCTGATCCGCGACCGCCGCTGGTGCCAGGGAAATCTGCAGCACGGCGCGGTGCTGCCGGCGCGCGGCCTGCACTGGGTCAGCCGCTGGCACCTGCTGATGGGCATCGGCCATTACTTCACGTCGCCGATGTGGGCGATGCTGATGCTGATCGGCCTCGCCATACCGCTGGAAAGCGCGGGGTTCACCTGGAGCAGCCTGTCGCTGCCGGGCTTCTCGCCGGGCGAGTACTGGAAGCAGCAGGACCCGGAGCGGTTCCTGTGGGTCTTCATCCTGACCATGGCGGTGCTGCTGGCGCCCAAGTGCATGGGCTACCTGACCCTGATGTTCGATCGCGACATGCGGCGCGGCTGCGGCGGCGGGTTCCGCGCAGCGTTGAGCATGGTCACGGAGACGCTGCTGGCCGCGCTGATGGCGCCGGTGACGATGTACGTGCAGTCGCGCGGCGTCGCCGAAGTGCTCGCGGGCAAGGACTCGGGGTGGGATGCGCAATGTCGCGACGATGGCACCGTGCCACTGTCGAGCCTGGTGCGCAGCTATGGTGGCCTGAGCGTGCTGGGCGTCATCGCCGGTGTCGCCGCCTATCTGGTCTCACCGTCGCTCGCCGCCTGGATGGCGCCGGTGATCCTCGGCCTGGTGCTGGCGATCCCCATCGTCATGATGACCTCGTCGCGTCGCCTGGGTCTCGCGCTGCGCCGCCTGCGCATCTTCTCGATTCCCGAGGAGCACACGCCGCCGCCGGTACTTACCCGGGCCGCGCAGTTGCGGCGCGCGGCAGCTCGGCGCGGCTGAGCCTGCGGCTCGATCAAGGTATTGCGGAGTGAGGCCGGCGAGTTCCGCCGGCCACCGGAATGGATCAGACGGCTTCGAGCTTCAGCGCGATGCCGAGGCCTGCCATGTCCTGCGGCTCGCCTTCCAGGTCGGCGCGAATCAGCGAGCGCGACTCCAGCCAGCGCCTGGACACGGTCAATGTCAGGTTGACGCCGTCGGCGCGCGCCGACAGTTGCGGGATCGGATCGGGCTCGTGGGCGCGATGCACCAGCACGGCCAGGCGCAACAGCGCGGCGGTGCGACGTGCGTTGAACAGCAGGCGGTCAGGCAATGCATCGAACGCCGACTTGGGAATCCCGCGGCGATGCGTGCGCACCAGCGCGGCGAGGAACTGCTGCTGCTGGCGCGAGAAACCGGCGATGTCGGAGTTCTCGACGACGTAGGCACCATGCACGTGGTACCCGCTATGTGCGATGGCCAGGCCGAGTTCGTGCAGGCGCGCGGCGCGAGCCAGCATCAGTCGATCATCGTCGTCCAGCGCCCAGGCCCGCGCGACCTGGTCGAACAGCTGCAATGCAGTGCCGACGACGCGGCTGGCCTGCGCATCGTCGATGCCGTAGCGCTGCATCAGCGCGGCCACGGCCGCGTCGCGCGGATCGTCGACGCCGCCGCGGCCGACCATGTCGTAGAGGATGCCTTCGCGCATCGCCGCCTTGCTCACCGCCATGCGCTGGATGCCGAGCGCGTCGAAGGCGGCTTCCAGGATCAGCACGCCGCCGGCGATGACCGGGCGTCGCTCGCTGGACAGGCCGGGCAGGTCGATGGCGTCGATACGGTCGGCCTGCAACAGGCGCTCGCGCAGTTGCGGCAACGCCTCGGCGGTGACCGCGCCCTTGGTCAGCTTCAGTGCCGCACAGATCTCGCCGATCGCCTTGTTGGTGCCGGAGGACCCGAGCGCGTCGCCCCAGCCCAGGGCGCGGTAGGTGGCGGCGAACTGCTGGAACTCGGCGGTGACCTCGGTCAGCGCCTCCTTCCATTTCTTCTTGGACAGCTTGCCGTTCTCGAAGAAGCGCCGCGTTGTGGCGACGCAGCCCAGTTGCAGGCTTTCGCGCTCGATCGCCTCGAAGCCGGTACCGATGATGCATTCGGTGGAGCCGCCGCCGATGTCGATCACCAGACGCAGGTCGCCCGGCTTGGACGGCTGCGCGTGGGCGACGCCGAGATAGACCAGGCGCGCTTCTTCGCGGCCCGCAACGACTTCGATGGCGTGGCCGAGCGCGTTCTCCGCCGGCATCAGGAAAGTCTGCGGCTGCGCCAGGCGGCGCACCGTGTTGGTGGCGATGGCACGCACGCGCTGCGGCGGGATATCGCGCACGCGCTGGCCGAAGCGCGAGAGGCAGTCGAGCGCGCGCTGGCGCACGTCCGGGGCCAGGCCGCCCTTGCGGTCCAGGCCTTCGGCCATGCGCACGGTCTCGCGCAGGCGGTCGACGATGCGCAGCTGGCCCAGCACGTAGCGGGCCACGACCATGTGGAAGCTGTTCGACCCCAGGTCCACGGCAGCGAGCAGGTCGCCGTCCGCTAGAGGCAGCCTGGAGGTCGGGTAGGCGTTGTTCATCCGCAGATTTTCGCCAATAACATGGCCTGAGCGGAATGAGGTGCGGTGTTTTCTTCGCGGACGACGCGGCGGTAGCTGCCGTCCGCCGCCAACTGCCAGGCGTTGACGTTATCGGCGAGGTAGTTGGTCAGGGCTTCGTCGCACACGCGCGAGGCCAGGTCGGTGTCGACAACCGGGAAGGCGGCCTCGACCCGGCGCAGCAGGTTGCGCTCCAGCCAGTCGGCGCTGGAGCAGAACAGGTCAGGCGCGCCGTCGTTGGCGAACCAGTACACGCGGTGGTGTTCCAGGAAGCGGCCGACGATCGAGCGCACGCGGATGTTGTCGGACACGCCCGGCACGCCGGGGCGCAGCGTGCAGGCGCCGCGCACGATCAGGTCGATCTGCACGCCGGCCTGCGAGGCCTGGTAGAGCGCGCGGATCACCTGCGGCTCGTTGAGGGCGTTCATCTTGGCGATGATGCGCGCCGGCTTGCCCGCCCGGGCATGCTTGGTCTCGCGATCGATGCGCTTGAGCACGCCAGCATGAAGGGTGAAGGGCGACTGCAGCAGGCGCTTGAGCTTGATCAGCGGTGCCAGGCCGGAGAGCTGCTGGAAAATCAGGTGAACGTCGGCGCCGATGTCCGGGTCGGCGGTGATCAGTCCGAAGTCGGTGTACACGCGGGTGGTGCCGCTGTGGTAGTTGCCGGTACCCAGGTGCACGTAGCGGCGCAGCTTGCGGCCCTCGCGGCGCACGATCAGCAGCATCTTCGCGTGCGTCTTGTAGCCGACCACGCCGTACACGACCTGCACGCCGGCCTCCTGCAGACGATCGGCCAGACCGAGGTTGGCCTCTTCGTCGAAGCGCGCGCGCAACTCGACCACGACGGTGACGTCCTTGCCGTTGCGCGCGGCCTGCACCAGGTGCTCGACGATCGGCGAGTCCTTGCCGGTGCGGTAGAGCGTCTGCTTGATGGCCAGTACGTTCGGGTCCTCCGCGGCCTGGCGGATCAGTTCCAGCACCGGCGTGAACGCGTCGAAGGGGTGGTGCAGCAGCACGTCGCCTTCGGCCACCTTGTCGAACATCGCTTCGATGCCGGGTAGCACGCGCTGCTGGAACAGCGGGAACTTCAGGTCCTGGCGCTGCACCAGGTCGTAGACCTGGATCACGCGGTTGAGGTTGACCGGGCCGTTGATGCGGTAGACCGCGTTCTCGGTGAGGTCGAAGTTCTCCAGCAGCGTGCGAACGATGTCGTCCGGACACTGCTCGGCGATCTCCAGCCGCACCGCGCGCAGGTAGCCGCGGCCGACCAGCTCGTCGCGCAGCGCCAGGGCAATGTTGTCGACTTCCTCCTCGTCCACCAGCAGCTCGGAGTTGCGGGTGACGCGGAACTGGTAGGCGCCCTTGACCTTCATGCCCGGGAACAGCTCGTCGACGAAGGCAGACAGCACGGCCGACAGGAACACGAAGTCGCTCTTGCCGCCGGAGACTTCCTCCGGGATCTGGATGATGCGCGGCAGCGAGCGCGGCGCGCGGACGATGGCGAGATGTCCCTCGCGCCCGAACGCGTCCTTGCCCTTGAGCACGACGACGATGTTGAGCGACTTGTTGAGGATCTTGGGGAACGGATGCGCGGGGTCGAGGCCGAGCGGCGACAGCACCGGCATGATCTCGTCCTGGAAGTAACCGCGCAGCCAGGCGGTCTGCGCCTCGCTCCATGCGTCGCGGTGGAGGACGCGCACGCCTGCCTCGCCCAGTGCCGGGCGCAGCACGTTGTTCCAGCACTCGTACTGCGCCTGCACGAGTTCGGCGGCGCGGTCGTGGATGCGCGCCAGGACCGTTGCCGGCGACAAGCCGTCGGCGCCGGCGGCCAGTCCGAGGTCCTGGGCATGGCGCAGCGTGCCGGCACGGATCTCGAAGAACTCGTCGAGGTTGGTGCAGGAGATGCACAGATAGCGCAGGCGCTCCAGCAGCGGCACCTGCGGGTCCTGCGCTTGGGCAAGCACGCGGAAGTTGAAGTCGAGCTGGCCGATTTCGCGGTTGAAGTACAGCGAGTTGTCGCGCAGCGGATCGGTGCTGTCGGCGAGCATGTCGGCCGGATGGTTTTTGGCGGGCGCGTTCATTGGGGGCGCGTCATGGCAAGGCTTCGAGAGTATCGGCAAAGCCGTGGTCGCGCTGTCTCACGCGCTCGGCGCCGAAGTGGCAGGAGAACGTGCTGCCGCGGCCGACCTCGCTGGTGATCTCCAGCCGGGCCTGGTGCAGGTTGAGCACGTGCTTGACGATGGACAGCCCGAGTCCGGTGCCACCGCTTTCACGCGAGCGGCTGGTCGAAACCCGGTAGAAACGTTCGGTGACGCGCGGCAGGTGCGCGGCCGGGATGCCGTAGCCGCTGTCGATCACTTCCAGCGCGACACCGCCGCGCTGCTCACTGCGCAGGCGCACGCGGATGCTGCCGCCGGCGGGCGTATAGCGCACGGCATTGCCGACGAGGTTGGAGAAGGCGCTGTGGAGTTCCTTGTTGGAACCCCACAGGTCGACGCCGGCGGTGTCCTCGATACTGATCTCGTGGCGGCCCTGGCTGAGCGCCTGTGCCTCGCGACGAAGCGTGGCGAGCATCGGCGCCATCGATACGGTTTCCTCGGTGGCCAGGCTGTCCTGCGACTCCAGCCGCGACAGCATCAGCAGGTCTTCGACCAGTTGGGTCATGCGCTGCGACTGGCGCTGCATCTCGGCCAGCATCGGCGCCCAGTCCGGATGCTCCTGCGGATCGAGCATGTCGAGGTAGCCGTGCACGACCGTCAGCGGCGTGCGCAGTTCGTGCGAGACGTTGGCGACGAAGTCGCGGCGCATCTGCTCCAGCTGCAGCAGGCGGCTGACGTCGCGCGCGATCAGCAGCCAGAGGTCGTCGGAGTAGGGAATCAGGCGCAGGCTGAGCGTGCTGCCGGGTTGCCAGGGCGAGGGCACTTCCAGCGGCTCGGCGTTGCGGCCGGCTGCGAGCCAGTGCGACAGCGTCAGTGGCTGCAGCCGCTGCACGACCGGCTGACCGATGTCGCGCGGGTGGTTCAGGCCGAGCAGCCCGGTGGCGGCCTCGTTGAACCACTGGATGCGCTGGCTGTTGCGCTCGACCACGACGATCGCGTCGGGCAGCGCCGCAGCCGCGGCGCGGTAGGCGCGCAGCATGCCGATCAGGCGCTTCTTGCGGCTTCGCATCTCGCTCTGGCCGCGGTAGAGCAGGCGGTCGAGTTCGTTCCAGATGCCTTCGCCCAGCGCCGGCGACATCCGCTGGCGCGCGGTCAGGCGGATCAGCACGCTGCGCAGGCGCCAGTAGTGCCAGGCAACGACGCCGAGCGCGGCCACGGTGATCACCGGCCAGGGATAGCCGATCAGCACGCCGACCATGGCCGCCACGGCCAGGATCAGGGCGAGCTGGCCGAGCGTGCGGAACCAGGCAGAGCGTGCGCGGGGCGGCATGGGCGAAGTCTATTGAATTGTCATGGGCGAAGGCGCGTTACGGTTCGCGCTTCGGAAATGGGGGCGTCTGCGCGCGAACACACCGCGCGTGGGCGGCGCGGAAAGGCATCCGATGGCGGGCAGAGGGCGGGCGGCAAGCGCGGTACGCCGCCGCCAGCGCCGCCACTCAGGCTTCTACCGCGGCGGAGAAGCGGTAGCCGGCGCCGCGCACGGTCTGCACCATGCCATCGAGCTGGTGCGGCTCCAGTGTCTTGCGCAGGCGCCGGATGTGGACGTCGACGGTGCGCTCCTCCACGTACACGCTGCCGCCCCAGACATGGTCGAGCAGCTGCGTACGCGAGTAGACCCGGTCGGGGTGGGTCATGAAGAAGTGCAGCAGGCGGTATTCGGTCGGGCCGATCTGCACCGCCTGGTCGCCTTCTGCCGATTGCGCGAACACGCGGTGTGCGGCGCCGTCGATGCGCAGCGGACCCACGCCGACGCTGCCGTCCTCGTCGTCCTCACGCGAGCGGCGCAGCACGGCGCGGATGCGGGCGAGCAGCTCGCGCGCCGAGAACGGCTTGACCACGTAGTCGTCGACGCCGGCCTCGAGGCCGCCGACGCGGTCGTTCTCCTCGCCGCGGGCGGTCAGCATGATGATCGGGATCTCCCGCGTCAGCTGCTCCTTGCGCCAGCGCCGGGCCAGCTCCAGGCCGCTGGTGCCGGGCAGCATCCAGTCCAGCAGGATGAGGTCGGGGACGCGGTCGGCGATGGCCGCCTGCGCTTCCCGCGCGTCGCCGGCATGCACCGGGTCGTACTCGCCCTTGCGCAGGGCGAAGGACACCATGTCTCGGATGGCGGGTTCGTCTTCGACTATCAGAATGCGCTTCTGCACGCGGTCACCTGGGGGAAGAGACTGAAGGGGCCTCTGGAAGCCGCGCCAGTACACTACCGTTTTGTGACAGCGCCGTTACATGGCCCGGCCTGACGGGCCAGTTCGCGTTCACTGTCGCCGCAGGTCCTCGTCGCGGATGCCCTGGCGCCTGAGTTCCAGCACCGTCGGTGTGATCGCGGCGATCCGCGCCTCGATCCGGGCGCGGGCGTAATAGTCCAGGTCCGGCCGCTTCTTGAGGGTGTTCAGCTGGATCAGCGCCTGTTCCGGGCGGCCATTCAGGTAGGCGGCCTGGGCGAGGGCTTCGCCGGCCCGAACCGGGTCGCCGCCAATCTCGCAGGCCCGTCCGAACAGCTGCTGGAACTCGGGGTCGCCTCCGGAACGCGACAGCAGCGGACGAAGCACTTCCTGTGCGCGCTTGCCTGCCGCGGCGCCGTCGCGTTCGACCAGCGCCTGGGCGTAGGTGAGGGCGACGGCGCGATTGTTCGGCATCTGCCGGGTCAATGCCTCGAAACGGCTGTCGGCCGAAGCGGTCTTGCCGGTACGCGACTCGGCCTCGGCCAGGCCCAGGGTCAGCCAGACGTCGCCGGGCCGCTTGGCCAGCAACTGCGCCAACGTCTCCGTCGCCGCCGCGGCCTGGTTGCTGCGAAGGCGCGCGACGGCCTGGCCGTAGCGCTGCGCGTCGTCGAGCTTGCCGTTGCCGGCCAGGCGGTCGTATTCGCGCAGGGCGTCGCGCGGACTGTCGGCGCTCAACACGCGCAGGCGCTCGCGGGCGAGGTCGAACTGCCCGGTGCCGCCGGATTGCAGTGCCGAGGAAAGACCGGTGGCGAGGTGGCCCGGGATCAACGGGTTCGTGGTGCTGTCGCCGCCGGAGTAGTCCGGCTTGGCCGTGGATTCGCGCCGGCATTCGGGCGGGCCGTCGGGGTCGCGCACGCAGACCTCGCTGGTGCCCTGTTCGCGCCGCAACTGCTCCGCGCGCTCCTTGGCCTCGGTGATGCGGGTGATGGTGACCGGGTGGGTCATCAGCCAGTCCGGCGCTTCGCCCCAGTAGTTGGCGGCGTTGGCCCGGGAGCGCGCCTGCATCAGCGTGAAGAAATCGGCCATCGCGACCGGGTCGTAGTGACTGCGTGCGAGCGTCTGGATGCCGAGGCGGTCGGCTTCGGATTCGTTGGAGCGGGTGTAGTTGATCTGGCGCTGCGCCATCAGTCCCATCGCCGAGACCATGGCCGCCTGCGCCGCGTCGTCGGAGGAATTGCTGCCCGCCGCCTGCGCCGCGACGATCGCGCCCAGCATCGCCAGCAGGATCGGCAACTGGTCGCGCTGGGCGCGCTCGACCGCGCGCAGCACGTGGTCCTGGGTGACGTGGGCGATTTCGTGCGACAGCACGCCGGCCACCTCGTCCTCGCGTTCGGCGGCGAGCACGAGCCCGGAGTTGACGCCCACATAGCCGCCCAGCGTGGCGAAGGCGTTGATCTGGCGCTCCCGCAGCATGAAGAAGGTGAAGGGCTGGCGCGGACGGTCGCTGTTGGCCGCCAGGCGCGTGCCCAGCGTGTCGAGCCAACTGTCGATCAGTGGGTCTTCGAGGATGTAGCCGTAGTGGCGCAACTGCGCCAGCATCATCGAGCCGTACTCCTCCTGCTGGGAGGGCGTCAGCAATTCGCCTGCCGAAGAGCCGATGTCGGGCAGGCGCGAGTCCTGCGCCGGAGTCGCGAGACTGGCGACGGCCAAGGTGATCGCGGCAGTGAGCAGGGCGATGCGTCGCAAGTGGAGCTTCCTCGTGGGGCTGACTCGTTTCGAGCCGGGGCATCGGGCTGTCGGCCGCAACCTAAGGCAGGATGCGGCCCGGTGTCGATGTTCGCGTGAATCGGCGGTTAATCTCCATGCCACCGTGGTACTGGTCGCGAACGCGGCACCCTTGTGTTCCGCAGGTGCTCCGTATCCGGGGTGGAAAAGGTGCCGGGCGGAGACCATATTGGCGCTCAGCCGTATTTGACCGCGGCAAATCCAACGAGTTTCCCTGGAGTCCAAGAGTGAGCGAGTCCGTCCGGGCGGTCCCAGAGATCGTCATCTACACCACCGCGATCTGCCCGTATTGCGTCGCGGCCAAGAACTTCCTCAAGAGCAAGGGCCAGTCCTGGACCGAGGTGCGCGTGGACCTCGATCCGTCCGAGCGCGAGAAGATGGTCGCGCGCGCCAGGCGCACCAGCGTGCCGCAGATCTTCGTAGGCGAGACCCACGTCGGCGGCTACGACGACATGATCGCGCTGCATCGCGAGGGCGGCCTGGAGCCGCTGCTGGGAGCGGGAGGTGCCGCATGAGCGCCGACAATGCTGAAGGCGGCGGGAAGGACCGCATCGCCGAGTTCACCGCGTTCCGCAAGCGCATGAACGAGCGCATCCTGGCCGAGCCGAACCAGGTCGTGCGCCGCTTCTTCGCGCTCGACACGCAGACCTACCAGGCCGGCGCACTGGACGTTAAGACCAAGGAGCTGCTCGGGCTGGTCGCGTCGATGGTGCTGCGTTGCGACGACTGCATCAGCTACCACGTCGCCCAGTGCAAGGAGGCCGGCGTCAATCGCGACGAGATGTTCGAGGCGTTCTCGGTCGGCCTGGTGGTCGGAGGCTCGATCGTCATCCCGCACCTGCGCCGCGCCGTCGACTTCCTCGATCAGCTGGAACAGGGCGAGGCCACGGCTCCCGCCGGTCACGACCACGACTGAGCAGGCGGACAGATCCGGCAAAGGGCGCCCCTTCGGGAGGCGCCCTTTTGCTTTTCGGGACAGGTACTTGCGACCAAAGGACGAGGCTCCGGGGGGCGCTCGTGCCTGCAGGGGGACGCTGCTTCCGGCATAATTCCGCGGCTAACCATCCGGCGCCGTACTCACTGCCGCGCCCTTCAGCTGGAAGAAACCTTTTTATGACGCAGACGATTACGGTCATCCGTGGCGACGGCATCGGCCCGGAAATCATGGACGCCACCCTGCACGTGCTGGACTCGATGAACCTCGGGCTTCAGTACGAGTTCGCCGATGCCGGCCTGGTCGCGCTCGAGAAGCAGGGCGAACTGCTGCCCGCCGCGACGATGGACTCGATCCGCAAGAACCGCATCGCGCTCAAGAGCCCGCTGACCACGCCGGTGGGCGAGGGCTTCAGCTCGATCAACGTCGAGCTGCGCAAGCGCTTCGACCTGTACGCCAACGTGCGTCCGGCCAAGTCGTTCCCGAACACCAAGTCGCGCTTCCCCTCGGGCGTGGACCTGATCACGGTCCGCGAGAACACCGAAGGCGCGTACATCGGCGAAGGCCAGACGCTGTCGGCAGACGGCGAGGTCGCGACGCTGACGCAGAAGATCACCCGCCGCGGCTCCGAGCGCATCGTGCGCTACGCCTTCGAACTGGCCCGCAGGACTGGCCGCAAGAAGGTCACCATCGTCCACAAGGCCAACATCCTGAAGTCGACCTCGGGCCTGTTCCTGAAGACTGCGCGTGCCGTCGCCACGGAATACCCGGACATCGAGTGCAACGAGATGATCGTGGACAACACCTGCATGCAGCTGGTGATGCGTCCGGAGCAGTTCGACATCATCGTCACCACCAACCTGTTCGGCGACATCATTTCCGACCTGTGCGCCGGCCTGGTCGGCGGCCTCGGCCTGGCGCCGGGCGCCAACATCGGCACCGATGCGGCGATCTTCGAAGCCGTGCACGGCACCGCGCCGGACATCGCGGGGCAGGGCAAGGCCAATCCGTGCGCGCTGCTGCTCGCCGCTGCGCAGATGCTCGACCACCTCGCCATGCCGGAGAAGGCGACCAGGCTGCGCGAAGCCATCATCGCCACGCTGGAGGCGAAGGACTCGCTGACGCCGGACCTGGGCGGCAGCGGCAACACGATGTCGTTCGCGAAGGCCATCGCCACCCGCATCTGATTCCGGGACACTGGCTCAGAGAACCGGCATCGGGGCGCCTTCGGGCGCCCCGATGCGTTCAGGGAGCCGAAAACCGCGGGATTGAGGCCATGGATGCGGCGACAGATTTCCGCGGCCGCCGCTCGACAGTGCGGATGCTGCACTGCAAAATCGCAAACCTATTGCTTCATGCGGATGAAAAGATGAATGAATCGACCGCCGCCGGCGCCGGCATCAAGCCGAGCGCGCTGGCGCTGAGTCCCCTGTTGCTGTTCCTGGCGTTGTTCTTCGGGGCGGGGATGTACTTCACCTACGTCCTCGGCCACGAGGACGGCTTCTACCAGCTCAAGGCGCCGGTCGCGATCCTGCCCGCGCTGGCTCTGGCCGCTTTCATCGCATGGCGTCGCGGTCTGAAACCGCTGGAGACGCTGCTGTCGGGCATGGGCGACCACAACGTCGTGCTGATGTGCCTGATCTTCCTGCTCGCGGGCGGCTTCGTCGAAGTCTCCAAGGCGATCGGCGCGGTCGACGCGATCGTCGCGCTTGGCGTCGGCAACGTGCATCCGGCGCTGCTTCTGCCGGGGTTGTTCGTCGTGGCTGGCTTCATCTCGTTGTCGCTGGGCACGTCGATGGGCACGATCGCCGCGGTCGCGCCGATCGCGCTGGGCGTGTCCGACGCGTCTGGCCTGGACCGCGCGCTGGTGCTCGGCGCGGTGATCGGCGGCGCCACCTTCGGAGACAACCTGTCGGTCATTTCCGATACCGCGATCGTCGCCAGCCGCACGCTGGGCTGCACGATGCGGGAGAAATTCCGCGAGAACCTGAAGCTCGCACTGCCGGCGGCGCTGCTGACTCTCGTGGTGCTGGGCTTCGTCGGCGAAACCGAGCCCGTGCAGGCGCTCGAGCCTGTGTCGCCCTGGCTGATCCTGCCGTACCTGGTGGTGCTCGGCCTGGCGCTCGCGGGCGTGGACGTGATCATCGTGCTGGGTCTGGGGCTGGTCATCGCCGGCGCGTTCGGCCTCTTCTTCGCGGAAGGTTTCGGCATCGCGAGCTATGCCGACCATGTCTGGCAGGGCTTCGAGAGCATGGTGGAGATCACGCTGCTGTCGCTGCTGGTGGGCGGACTGGGAGCGCTGATGAAGGCCACTGGCGGCCTGGCATGGCTGGCCTCCGTGATCGGCCGTTTCGCGCGAGGCCATCGCAGCCGCCGGGCGGGCGAGGTGAGCATCGCCACGCTGTCGGCGGCGACCGATGTGTTCACCGCCAACAACACGGTGGCGATCCTGATCAGTGGCGGTCTGGCGCGCGACATCGCCGGGCAGCACGGGGTCCCACCCGCACGTGCGGCCAGTGTCATGGACATCTTCGCCTGCGTGACGCAGGGAGTGCTGCCTTACGGCGCGCAGATCCTGCTGGCGGCGTCTCTCGGCAATGTCTCGGCTTTCGCCCTCGTCGGCAACGTGCACTACAGCTGGCTGCTGGGTGCGGTCACCGTGATCGCGATGCTGTGGCCTGCACGTGGCCGTGCGCCGGAGGCGCTGGCATCGGAGGCCTGAGCCGGTGCGCCCCATCGATTCGGTTCCGCATTGACAGGCGCGCGCGCGGCCACCAAACTAGTCGGCCTTTCGCGGCGTTGGCGCGCAACGGAAGTCCCGGAGTTTCGATCGGGGTATAGCTCAGCCTGGTAGAGCGCCAGCTTTGGGAGCTGGATGTCGTGGGTTCGAATCCCTCTGCCCCGACCATCCTGTTCCTCGGTAGAGCGATCAGGCGGAGATCTGCGGTACGTCGGTTAAGATGATGACTGGCGCCCGTAGCTCAACCGGATAGAGCACCGGCCTTCTAAGCCGGTGGTTGTGGGTTCGAGTCCCGCCGGGCGCGCCACGGTGTTGCGAAGTAAGTGTTCTACGGTGGCTGTAGCTCAGTTGGTTAGAGTACTGGATTGTGATTCCAGTTGTCGGGGGTTCGAGTCCCCTCAGCCACCCCAAACATGTTGGCGAAGCGGATTTTTATTGTTATAGTTTCGCTTCTAGTTGTTCCGGGCCGTTAGCTCAGTTGGTAGAGCAGTTGACTCTTAATCAATAGGTCCAAGGTTCGAATCCTTGACGGCCCACCAATCCGGAAAGCACCTGGTTCGCCAGGTGCTTTTTTCTTTTCCGGAGCCGGCCCTAGAATGCCGGCGCACGCAGTGCCCTTCGCGAAAGTGGCGGAATTGGTAGACGCACTGGATTTAGGTTCCAGCGGGTAACCCCGTGAGGGTTCGAGTCCCTCCTTTCGCACCAGCCCTCCGCAGCGAGTGGCAGCCGGCCGTGTCGAGCGAGCGCTCGCGAGTGACGTTGTTGATTTGAAGGCTGGCGGCCCTCAGCCGTAGCCCGCCGCATCGAAACCATCGCGGGCTGTTCAGGCGAGTGGGGCAGCTTGCAGCCGCAAAGACCTCGCCCGAGCCTCAGCCACCTTCGGTTCCAGCGCTGGCGGCGCGGGCCGTAATCAGCGAAACTATTGCGTTCCGCTGGCCGGCGACGTTGTGTCGTGCCCGCGGTCGGACAGGTCATCAACATCGTGCTGCGGCAGGTCGCCGTGGTGGCAGGAGTGGATATGCAAGTTTCGGTCGAATCGCTCGGAAACCTCGAACGCCGTATGACCTTCAGCCTCCCGGCGGATCGCCTGGAAGCGGTGGTCGGTGGTCGCCTGCGCGAGATCGCGCGTGGCGCCAAGATCAAGGGCTTCCGTCCTGGCAAAGTGCCGGCCAAGGTCATCGAGCAGCGGTTCGGCCAGCAGGTCCGCGCCGAAGCGCTGGATGGCATGCTGCGCGAAGGTTTCAGCAACGCCGTGCGCCAGGAGTCCCTGCAGATCGCCGGCAATCCGCAGATCGTTCAGGCCGATGGCTCGGAAGGCGAGCTGGCCTATGTCGCCACGTTCGAAGTCGTGCCGGAGTTCGGCGACATCGACATGGCCAAGCTCAATGTCATCCGCCACACCGCGGAAGTCAGCGACACCGACATCGACGCGATGATCGACAACCTGCGTCTGCAGCGCCGCACCTGGAACGTGGTCGAGCGCGCCGCCGCCGCCGGTGACGCGGTCGAGATCGAAACCTGGTCGCAGATCGGCGACGAGCGCCTGCCGGCCGAGGGCGTCGAGCGCGGTGTCACCGCGATCGGCTCCGGTGCCATGTTCCCGGCGATCGAGTCGGCGCTGGTCGGCATGAAGACCGGCGAAGAGAAGCAGGTCGAAGTCGAGTTCCCGGCCGATTGGCGCGTGCCGCAGTTCGCCGGCCGCAAGGTCCAGGTCCATCTGAAGGCGACCAAGGTGTCCGAGCCGGTGCTGCCGGAAGTCGATGCCGGTTTCATCAAGAGCTTCGGCGTGCGCAGCGGCGATGCCGACCAGTTCCGCGCCGACATCCGCTCCAACCTCGAGCGCGAGCTCAAGGGTGCGCTGATGACCCGCCTGCGCCGCGAAGTGGGCGAGCAGCTGATCGCTGCCTACGCACACGTCGAAATGCCGCCGAAGCTGGTCGAGAACGAAGCCCGCGACCTGGCCTTCCAGACCTTCGAGCAGGCCCGTCGCCAGGGTCGCGCGGTCGGCGAGATCCCGGCCGATGCGTACCAGGGTTTCATGGACCCGGCCCGCAAGCGCGTGCTGGTTGGCCTGCTGGTCGGTGAAATCGCCCGTCGCAACCAGCTGATGCTGGATCCGCGCCGTGTCACCGAAACGCTCAACCTGATCGCCTCGACCTACGAAGAGCCGCAGCAGGTGATCGAGCTGTATCGCAACGACCAGCAGCTGATGTCCGGCCTGCAGGCGCGCGTCATGGAAGAGCAGGTGATCGACTGGATCGCCGAGCGCGCCCAGCACACCGAGCAGGCGCTGTCGTTCAGCGACGCGATCCGCCAGTAATCCTGGTGTTGCCAGATGCACCGCCGCCAACCGGCGGTGCATCCTGAGCCATCCGCCCCTTGCGCTCCGGCGCGGATGGCCCCAATTTGAGCGGACCGCGCTATCCAATAGCGCCCACAGTCTTTCCAGGTGCCGCCCGATGGACAACCGAACCCAAGCCCTCAATCTCGTGCCGATGGTGGTCGAACAGACCAGCCGCGGCGAGCGCGCCTATGACATCTACTCGCGCCTGCTGAAGGAACGGGTGATCTTCCTGGTGGGGCCGATCGACGACCACGTCGCCAATGTCATCGTGGCGCAGATGCTGTTCCTCGAAGCCGAGAACCCTGAGAAGGACATCAGCCTGTACATCAATTCGCCGGGCGGCATCGTCACGGCGGGCATGGCGATCTACGACACCATGCAGTACATCAAGCCGGACGTGAGCACCATCTGCGTCGGCCAGGCCGCCTCGATGGGTGCCCTCCTGCTGGCCGCCGGCGCCAAGGGCAAGCGCTATGCGCTGCCCAACTCGCGGGTGATGATCCACCAGCCCCTGGGCGGCTTCCAGGGCCAGGCCACGGACATCGACATCCATGCCCGCGAGATCCTGACCCTGCGCCAGCGCCTCAACGAGGTGCTGTCCAAGCACACCGGCCAGGCCCTCGAGACCATCGCCCGGGACACCGAGCGCGACAACTTCAAGAGCGCCGAGGCGGCTCGCGAATACGGTCTGGTCGACCAGGTGCTGGAACGCCGACCGGAAGATTCCATCCAGTCGGCCTGAGTGTTGCCATGCAATTGATTGATTTTAATTGACTTTTGGCCCGGCGGGCCGGCCTGCAGACAGGCTGGACCGCTGTGTTATTCTCGGGCCGTAGTACCTGAACGCGTTTGTTCACGATGCGTTCGCGACACCAGCACCATTTGGGCACAAGCAATGAGCGACGACCGACAGGGCCGCAGCACCGACAGCAACAAGATTCTCTATTGCTCGTTCTGCGGGAAGAGCCAGCACGAGGTCCGCAAGCTCATCGCGGGCCCGAGCGTCTTCATCTGCGACGAATGCGTCGAGCTGTGCAACGACATCATCCGCGAGGAACTCGAGGAGAAGGCGCAGTCGGCTCGCAGCCACCTGCCCAAGCCGCGCGAGATCCTCGAGGTGCTGGACCAGTACGTGATCGGCCAGCAGCGCGCCAAGCGCACGCTCGCGGTCGCCGTGTACAACCACTACAAGCGCATCGAGAGCCGGCAGAAGAACGACGACGTCGAACTCGCCAAGTCGAACATCCTGCTGGTCGGTCCGACCGGTTCGGGCAAGACGCTGCTCGCCGAGACGCTGGCGCGCCTGCTCAACGTGCCCTTCACGATGGCCGATGCCACCACGCTGACCGAAGCCGGCTATGTCGGCGAGGACGTGGAGAACATCATCCAGAAGCTGCTGCAGAAGTGCGACTACGACGTCGAGAAGGCACAGCAGGGCATCGTCTATATCGATGAGATCGACAAGATCTCGCGCAAGAGCGACAACCCGTCGATTACCCGCGACGTGTCGGGCGAAGGCGTGCAGCAGGCCCTGCTGAAGCTGATCGAGGGCACCGTCGCCAGCGTGCCGCCGCAGGGCGGACGCAAGCATCCGCAGCAGGAGTTCCTGCAGGTCGACACGCGCAACATCCTCTTCATCGTCGGTGGCGCGTTCGCAGGCCTGGAAAAGATCATCCAGCAGCGCAGCACCGAGGCCGGCGGCATCGGCTTCGGCGCCAAGGTCAAGAGCGCCGAGCGCAAGTCCGATGTCGGCAAGGTGCTGGCGGATGTCGAGCCTGAAGACCTGATCAAGTTCGGCCTGATCCCCGAGTTCGTCGGCCGCCTGCCGGTGGTCGCCACCCTGGAAGAGCTGGACGAGCCGGCACTGGTCAAGATCCTGACCGAGCCCAAGAACGCCATCACCAAGCAGTTCAAGAAGCTGTTCGAGATGGAGGGCGTGGAGCTCGAGTTCCGCCAGGACGCGCTCGCGGCCATCGCCCGCAAGGCGCTCAAGCGCAAGACCGGAGCCCGTGGCCTGCGTACCATCGTCGAGGGGGTTCTGCTCGACACGATGTACGAGCTGCCGTCGCTGGAGAACGTCAGCAAGGTCGTGGTGGACGAGTCGGTCATCGACCACAAGACCGAGCCCTACCTGATCTACCAGACGCCGCCTGCGGCGCCGAAGGTGGCTTCTGGCGACTGATCGCGCACAACCTGAACAGCAACCTGCGGGCCGCCTCGAAAGGGCGGCCCGTTTTGTTTCAAGTGTCTGATTTTCATACGTCCATAGACTGAATACGGAGGCGTAACCGATGGTCGCTTGCATCCTTTCTCGGCGGACCCCATAACCGACGCCATGGGCCTCGTGCCCGCGACATTCCGGGCCCCGGGCCCGAACCACCGTCTTCCGGAGCATCCCCATGACCGATATCACCGAAACGCTGGACCTGCCGGTGCTGCCGCTGCGCGACGTCGTCGTGTTCCCGCACATGGTCATCCCGCTGTTCGTCGGCCGTGACAAGTCGATTCGCGCCCTCGACCTCGCGATGGAGTCTGACAAGCGCATCCTGCTGGTCGCCCAGCGTTCGGCCGAAACCGACGACCCCGGTGCCGACGACCTGTACGACGTCGGCACCCTGGCGCAGGTGCTTCAGTTGCTGAAGCTGCCCGACGGAACCATCAAGGTGCTGGTCGAGGGCGTGGCCCGCGTGAAGATCGGCAAGGTCTCCGAGCGCGATGGCGTGCTGGCAGGCCATGCCGAGGTCGTGGAGCCGGAGTTCGACCGCGAGCAGCGCGAGATCGAGGCGATCATGCGCTCGCTGATGAGTCTGTTCGAGCAGTACGTCAAGACCAACCGCAAGCTGCCGCCCGAATTGATGCAGACCCTGTCGGGCATCGATGAGCCCGGCCGCCTCGCCGACACGATCGCCGCCCATCTCGGCGTGCGCATCGGCGACAAGCAGAAGCTGCTGGAGACGCATGCCATTGGCGCGCGCCTGGAGCAGCTCGTCGGGCTGGTCGACGGCGAGATCGATGTGCAGCAGCTGGAGAAGCGCATCCGCGGCCGCGTGAAGTCGCAGATGGAGAAGAGCCAGCGCGAGTACTACCTCAACGAACAGATGAAGGCGATCCAGAAGGAGCTGGGCGAGATCGACGATGCGCCGAACGACATCGACGAACTCGCCCGCAAGATCGCCGAGGCGGGCATGCCCAAGCCGGTGGAGACGAAGGCGCGCGCCGAACTCAACAAGCTCAAGCAGATGTCGCCGATGTCGGCGGAAGCCGCGGTCGTGCGCAACTACCTCGACTGGCTGCTAGGCGTTCCGTGGAAGAAGCGCACCAAGGTCCGCAAGGACCTCAAGGCCGCCCAGGACGTGCTCGATGCCGATCATTTCGGCCTGGAGAAGGTCAAGGAACGCATCCTCGAATACCTCGCGGTGCAGTCGCGCGTGAAGCAGATGAAGGGGCCGATCCTGTGCCTGGTCGGTCCGCCGGGCGTCGGCAAGACTTCGCTCGGCCAGTCGATCGCGAAGGCCACCAACCGCAAGTTCGTGCGCATGTCGCTCGGCGGCGTGCGTGACGAAGCCGAGATCCGCGGCCATCGCCGTACGTACGTGGGTTCGATGCCGGGCCGCATCGTGCAGAACCTCAACAAGGTCGGCAGCAAGAACGCGTTGTTCATGCTCGACGAGATCGACAAGATGTCGATGGACTTCCGTGGCGATCCGTCTTCGGCGCTGCTGGAAGTGCTGGATCCGGAACAGAACAATTCCTTCAACGACCATTACCTCGAGGTCGATCTCGACCTGAGCGAAGTGATGTTCGTGGCGACTTCGAACTCGCTCAACATTCCGGGGCCGCTGCTGGACCGAATGGAAGTGATCCGCCTCCCGGGTTACACCGAGGAGGAGAAGCTCAATATCGCCATGCGTTACCTGCTGCCGAAGCAGATCAAAGCCAACGGCCTCAAGCCGGAGGAGTTGAAGGTGGCGGAGAGCGCCGTGCGCGACATCGTGCGTTACTACACGCGCGAGTCTGGCGTGCGCAGCCTCGAGCGCGAGGTTTCCAAGATTTGCCGCAAGGTGGTGAAGGAACTGGCGCTGGCGGGCCCGAAGAAGAAGGGCAAGGAGGGCATGGTCAACGTCACCTCCAAGAATCTCGACAAGTACCTGGGCGTGCGCCGCTTCGACTTCGGTCGTGCCGAAGAGCAGAACGAAGTCGGGCTGGTCACCGGTCTGGCCTGGACTGAGGTCGGAGGCGATCTGCTGCAGATCGAATCGACGCTGGTACCGGGCAAGGGACAATTGCTGCTCACCGGGCAACTGGGCGACGTGATGAAGGAGTCCGCGTCCGCGGCGCTGTCGGTGGTGCGTGCGCGCACGGAATCGCTGGGCATCGATCTGGACTTCCTGACCAAGCACGATGTGCACGTGCATGTGCCCGAGGGCGCGACGCCGAAGGACGGGCCGAGTGCCGGCATCGCGATGGCGACAGCGCTGGTCTCGATGCTGACCAAAAATCCGGTGAAGGCAGATGTGGCGATGACCGGCGAGATCACGCTGCGCGGCCGCGTGCTGCCGATCGGTGGCCTCAAGGAAAAGCTGCTGGCCGCGCTTCGCGGCGGGATCCGCACGGTCATCATTCCGGATGAAAACAGGAAGGACCTGAGCGACCTGCCGAAGAGCGTGACGCAGGGTTTGAAGATCGTGCCGGTCAAGTGGATCGACGAAGTGCTCGACATCGCACTGGAGCGCCCGCTTACGCCGCTCGCATCGCCTGCGCAGGGCGGCGAGATTCCGGTTCGGGAAGACGGGCAGTCGGCAACCGAGGCAGGTTTCAAGCACTGATCGCAAAGCCGCGAAGGTGGCGAAGCGAATGGCAAAAACCGCTGGAAAGCCCGTGAATACTGGCTTTCCGGCTTGCGCCTCAAAAATGCCGCTGGTATAACGACCGCGACCGCGCTGCCGCCTTCATGCGCGCAGCGCGGCAGAATCGCTCGGAACGCTCGCCAATGCGCGTGACGGATCCGAATATCAACCCGCGGTATCAATCCCGCACATGGAGTCAATACGAATGAATAAGGCCGATTTTGTTGCTGCTGTCGCTGAAGCCGCCGAGCTTACGAAGACCGACGCAGCCAATGCGGTGGATGCCATGATCAGCACCATCACCAAGGCGCTGAAGAAGGGCGACACCGTCACTCTGGTCGGCTTCGGTACCTTCCAGGTCCGCACGCGTGCCGCGCGCGAAGGCCGCAACCCGAAGACGGGCGACACGATCAAGATCGAGGCCTCGAAGAATCCGGCGTTCAAGGCTGGTAAGGCGCTCAAGGATGCCGTAAACTAAGCGACTCGCCGCCGAGGACTGGGGTAACCCAAGGAATCGGCAGAGGCACCAGGCAACAGACGGGTGCTTAGCTCAGCGGTAGAGCGTCTCCCTTACAAGGAGAGGGTCGGGGGTTCGAAACCCTCAGCACCCACCATCAAGCGCCCAGTGGGTTGTTTGAAAGGTTTTTGAAGCGCGGAGTGGTAGTTCAGTCGGTTAGAATGCTGGCCTGTCACGCCGGAGGTCGCGGGTTCGAGTCCCGTCCACTCCGCCAGTTTCGCCAAAGGCGCCGGAAACGGCGCCTTTGTTTTACAATAGATGAGGGCGTCGCATCTCCCGGATTACGGGGTACGCGACGCCAGAGTTTCAAGCGCGGAGTGGTAGTTCAGTCGGTTAGAATGCTGGCCTGTCACGCCGGAGGTCGCGGGTTCGAGTCCCGTCCACTCCGCCATTAGTTTTTGTAAGGCGCCGGCAACGGCGCCTTTCTTTTTGTCTGCGGAGCCCTGCCGACGCGCTCGGCGCGGTACGGGCCGCCTCCCATTTTCTCTGGTTCCGCCGCGACAACGCGCTGGCGGAACCGTACACTGTCCCGCTTCGAATCGACGCGTCTTTCGGACATGCTGCAGAAACTTCGCGACAAGACCTCGGGCTGGATCGCCACGGTGATCCTTGGCCTGCTGATCGTCCCCTTTGCCTTCGTGGGCATCGAGCAATACCTCGGCCAGCGGACCGACACCTCGGTCGCAACGATCACGGCCCCGCCGTCGTGGTGGTCGTCGGCGCCGTCCTGGTGGCCGGTGTCCGTGTTCTGGGCCCACGACAAGATCGAGATCGACGAGTTCCGCACCCGTTTCGAGCAGGAGCGGCAGCGTGCCCGTGAGCAGCAGCGCGATGCCTTCGATGCGCGCGCTTTCGAGAGCGTCGAAAACAAGCGAGCGATCCTCGACATCCTGATCGACCAGCGCATCCAGCAGATGATGGCCAGCAGCGCCGGCCTGCGCGTGAGCGATGCCATGGTGGTGCGGACCATCCAGGAGATCCCGGCGTTCCAGGTCGAGGGCAAGTTCGATCCCAAGCGTTACCAGCTGGCGCTGGCATCGCAGGTGCCGGCGCAGACGCCGCGCCAGTTCGAGAACCTGGTGCGCTCCGGTTTGCAGCAGGCGCTGGTGCCCACGGGTATCGCCTCGAGCAACTTCCTCACGGCTGGCGAGATGGATCGCCTGATCCGCCTGATGGGCGAGCGTCGCGACGTGAGCATGCTGGCCCTGCCGGCGCCCGCCGAAGACGCAACTCCGGTCGGCGATGCCGAGATCAAGCAGTGGTACGACAGCCACGCAGCCGATTTCCGTGCACCTGAAACGGTCGCGATCGAGTACGTCGAACTCAACAGCGCGACGATGCCGGCGCCGCCGGCTGCCGACGAGGCCACGCTGCGCCAGCGCTACGAGAAGGAGAAGGTCCGTTTCGTGGCGCAGGAAGAGCGCCTCGCCTCGCACATCCTCGTTCGCGTGGATGAGGGTGCGAACGCGGCCGCACAGAAGGCAGCCGAGCAGAAGGCCGCTCAGCTCGCCGCGCAGGCCAAGGCGCCGGGCGCCGACTTCGCCGCACTCGCCAAGGCCAGCAGCGACGACACGGGTTCCAAGGATGCCGGTGGCGATCTGGGCTGGGTCAGCAAGGGCACGATGGTCGGGCCGTTCGAGAATGCCCTGTTCGCAATGAAGGCGGGCGAGGTCAGCGCACCGGTCAAGACCGAGTTCGGCTGGCACGTCATCCAGTTGCGCGAGGTGAAGTCGGGCAGCCAGGAGACCTTCGAGCAGGCCCGCGAAGCACTTGCCCGCGAGCAGGCCGATGCCGACCGCGAGCGTGCATTCAACGACCTGTCGAGCCGACTCGTCGACCTGGTTTACAAGAATCCGTCCTCGCTGGCTCCGGCTGCGCGCGGAGTGAATCTGCCGGTCCAGAAGCTGGGCCCGTTCGCACGCCAGGGCGCACCGGGCATCGCAGCCACGCCGGCCGTGCTGCGTGCCGCGTTCTCCGACACCCTGATCCAGGATGGAACCGTCAGCGATCCCATCGAGATCGCGCCGGGCCACAGCGTCATGATCCGTGTCGTCGCGCATACGCCCGAGCGCGCGGAGCCGCTTGCGCAGGTGCGTGAGAAGGTCGTCGCCGCGATCCACGCCGATCGCACCCGCAAGGCGGCTACCAAGGAGGCCGAGGCGCTGCTGGCGCGACTGCGCAATGGCGAGTCGCTGGAAGCCGTCGCTGCATCGAAGCAATTGCCGCCGCCGCAGCAGGTGACCAGCGTGCCGCGTGGCGCGCCGGTGCCGGAACCTTCGCAGCCGGAGGCATTCTTCTCCGTGCCGGCGCCCGTTGCCGGCAAGGCGTCGCCCGGCATGGCGGTGCTCAGCACCGGCGGTATCGTTCTGTTCACCGTGAGCAAGGTCACCCCGGGCGACGCGGCGACGATGCCGCCGGGACAGCGTCAGATGCTGGCGGCGCAGGTCGCGCAGGTCGGCGGTACCGACGATGCCGAAGCGCTGATGAAGTCGATGCGCAAGCGCGTGAAGATCAACGTGGTCGAGCGCAACCTCTGACGGTGCGCCGCTGATGAGGCAAAGAAAAAGGCCCGGTTTCCACCGGGCCTTTTCTTATTCAGCTTGATCGAAGGAGGATGCTTCGCATCACTCCGTATCGATGCCGGTCATGCCGAGGATGTTGTAGCCGGCATCGACGTAGGTGACCTCGCCGGTGACACCGGCGGCCAGGTCGGAACACATGAACGCGGCGACATTGCCGACATCCTCGATCGTCACACTGCGACGCAGCGGCGCATAGTCTTCGACGTGGCCAAGGATCTTGCGGAAACCGGCGATGCCCGAAGCGGCCAGCGTGCGGATCGGACCGGCCGAGATCGCATTGACGCGGGTGCCCTCCGGACCGAGGTTGAGCGCGAGGTAGCGCACAGACGCCTCCAGGCTGGCCTTGGCGACGCCCATGACGTTGTAGTTGGACAACGCACGCTCGGCGCCGAGATAGCTCAACGTCAGGATCGAACCCTTGCGGCCCTGCATCAGCGGGCGCGCGGCCTTGGCGAGCGCCGACAGCGAATACGCCGAGATGTCATGGGCCATCGCGAAGTTCTCGCGGGTCAGGCCGTCGAGGTACTGGCCTGCAATGGCTTCGCGCGGGGCGTAGGCAATGGCATGCACCAGGATGTCGAAGCCGTCGTTCCAGCGCTGGCCGAGTTGTTCGAAGCAGGCGGCAATCTGCGCGTCATCGCTGACGTCGAGCGGCAGCACGATGTCGCTTCCATACTCGGTGGCAGCCGACTCGACGCGCGACTTGAGCTTCTCGTTCTGGTAGGTGAACGCCAGTTGCGCGCCCTCGCGGTGCATGGCCTCGGCGATGCCGCTGGCGATCGAACGCTCGCTGGCGATGCCGGTGATCAGTGCACGCTTGCCTTGCAGAAAACCCATTGGCTCTTCCTCTGATGATGTCGTGACCGCGGGCGCGGTCGAGCAAAGGATCTAGTGTATCCGCCGAGCGCGGCCGGTTGCTGCGATGCGGCAGCGTAGGGTTACGGCGTGCCGGTCTTGGCGGGGATGCCGTCGGCCAGGATCTCGAGCGGGTCGATCAGCAAGGCTTGTCCGGGCCGCAGCACGCTGCCAGGGCGCAGGCCGTTGCGTTGCAGCAGATCCGCCACGCGGATGCCGTAGCGGCGCGCGATAGTCGAGACGCTCTCGCCGCGTGCCACGGTATGGCGCCGGGCCGAGGTCGGCACCGCCGTGCTGATGGCCGCTGCGTCGGCCTGGATGGCGGACGCGGCGTCTGTTTGTCGCTCCACCGCAATGTCCGCCCGCACCGCGAGCAGGCGCGGAGGCTGGCCACTGGCGCGACGGATACGGCCATCGGTGAATACCGGGTTGAAGCGCTGCAGTTGCGCGGCGTCCTGCCCAGTCCGGCTGGCCCATTCGCCGATGCTGTCGATGCCGTCCGGCACCGGCAATGCTTCCAGGCGCGGCACCGGCCGGTCCAGCGCCTGCAGCCAGTCCTCGCGATCGTCGGCCTGTTCGAGCAGGCACGACAGGGCATGCAGCTTGCGCACATAGGCCTGCGTGATGTCCGACAACCCGACCAGCTGTTCGGGCGTGGCCGAGCGCGCCTTCTGGCCACTGCGCTTGAGCGAGCCAAGCACGCGGTACTCGCCTGCGTTATAGGCCATCACGGCCAGGCGCCAATCGCCGGCGAACATGCCGTGCAGGGTCTTCAGATAGCGCACGGCCGCCCGTGTCGAATCGATAGGCGACAGCCGGCCGTCGTAGCCGTTGCGGATCGGAACGGCGTGGTCGCGCGCGGTGACCGCGATCATCTGCCACAGGCCTGCCGGGCCGGAAGGGCTGCGCGCGCCGGGGCGATAGCCGCTTTCGACGAAAGGAATCAATGCGTACTCGGTCGGCAGGCTTGCCTCGCGCAGTGCGCTGACGACGTAGCCGAACAGTGGCAGCAGATCGTCGTTGTCCGCGGCCATCCGCTTGGGCGCGGAGGCGAAATGCTGCCGCCAGCGTGGACTGGTCGCGCCGGGCTCACATTCCGGGTCGGCCAAGCCGCTGCGGAACTCCTCGTAGATCTCGCGACCGTTGCGCGTCGTCGGGGATGCGCCGGTTTCCGCCGGGGTCTGTGCCATGCACGCCGCAGACAGCGCGAGCCACATGGCGGTTGCGGCCAGCCACTGGCACTTCATGCGGCGAACCCGTCTTTCCAGCGCCGCAATTCGGCGAAGGCCTCGACGCGATCCGTCGGCTCGCGTCCCAACCGTTCCCGCAGCGTCCGTAGCACGCTCGGCGCATCGGTGCGCAGGAACGGGTTGGCCGCCTTTTCCTCGCCGAGCGTGGTCGGAAGCGTCGCCCGCCCCAGCTCGCGCAGGTTTCGCGCCTGTTCCGTGCGCTGGTGCAGGGCCTGGTTGTCCGGCTCGACGGCCCGGGCGAAAGCCGCATTGGCCAGGGTGTACTCGTGGCCGCAGCACAGCTGGGTGTCGTCGGGAAGGGAGGCCAGCCTGCTCAACGAATCCAGCATCTGGCCGGGGCTGCCTTCGAAGAGGCGCCCGCAGCCGAGGCTGAACAGCGTGTCGCCGCTGAACAGCACCTTGTCGTGGCCGTCGTCGAGCGCATAGGCGATGTGGCTGAGGGTATGGCCCGGCACTTCCATGACGCCGAAAGACCTGCCGGCGACTTCGACCAGTTCGCCCTCGCCGACCCTGACCGTTGCCGTCGTGATGCGGTCGTCGCGGGGAGCCACCACCGGGAGGGCCGGCCAACGGTCCCGCAGCTCCGCGACGCCACCGATGTGGTCGTGATGGTGGTGCGTCAGCAGGATGGCGGCAGGCTCGAGGCCGTCGTTGGCTGCGGCCAGCACGGGGCCGGCTTCGCCCGGATCAACGATGACGGCCCGGCCGTTGCCGCCGACCAGCGCCCAGATGTAGTTGTCGCTGAAAGCGGGCAGGGCCAATAACGGCATCGCGTGACCCTCCTGTGGCTTTCCCTCAGAATCAGAACAGCCCGGGGGACCGGGCCCACCTGGAAACGCCGCGACGATGCCCGCCTTTGCCCACGGCCGTCAACCCGCCCCCGCCCTGGCCTGGTTTGGCAGTGAGGCGGGGCAGGGCGTGCTAGCAGTTGAGGTGGCGGCCATGGCGCGGGTTCTGGAGAGCGCTCCGCCGCTGCCCTGGGCCTGGTTCGGATTGCCGGGCGCGGCCCCGCCGGAGCTGGCCGGACGCCGGGGCGTACTGCTGCGGAGGCGGGGGGGCGCATTCGATGGATCCATTCGCTGCCAACTGCCGCTGCCCCTCGCCAGCGAGTCGCTGGGGGCCGTAATGCTGCAACACGTGCTCGATGACGACATCGACGCCCAGCCCTTGCTGGACGAGTGCGAGCGGGTGCTGGCGCCGGGCGGGCTGCTCTGGCTGGCGGCCCTGAACCCCTGGAGTCCCTATCGCGCGCGCTGGGCGCGCACCGGCTTGCGTGGGCACGACCCGGGCCGCTGGCAGGCCGCCCTTCGTCGTGCGGGTTTCGCCGGCGAGGCGGTCAGCCTGCAATGGCTCGGGCCGCACTGGCGCATGGCGCATGGCGAGGCCGGCATTGGCGCTGCAGACCGGCTGCGGGCCGGGGTCGCACTGTCGGTTTGCAAGCGCGTGCGCGCGGCAATCCCACCTGCACCGCTCAAACGCCTGAGCTGGCAGGCCGGACGTGCGCCACTCGCCGCGTCGTCCGACCAGATGCGACAGCCAACGGCCATAATGCGCCGATGACGAAATCCGAAATGAAAGCCGTCGACATCCACACCGACGGCGCCTGCCTGGGCAATCCCGGCCCCGGCGGCTGGGCGGCGCTGTTGCGCTACAAGGGGAAAGAACGCGAACTCTCCGGCGGCGAGCCCGACACCACCAACAACCGCATGGAGCTGATGGGCGCGATCATGGCGCTGGAGACGCTCAGCGAGCCGTGCGAGGTGGTCCTGCACACCGACTCGCAATACGTCCGCCAGGGCATCACCGAGTGGATCGGCAACTGGGTGCGCCGCGGCTGGAAGACGGCAGGGGGCGATCCGGTCAAGAACCGCGACCTGTGGGAACGCCTGCACGCGGCCTCCCAGCGCCACAAGATCGAGTGGAAATGGGTGAAGGGGCATTCCGGCGACCCTGACAACGAGCGCGTCGACCAGCTCGCCCGCAATCAGGCGGTACGCCTGCGCAGCACCGCCGCCGTCACCCGCTGACGTTCCCACCGAGTCCTGTAAGAATCCAACGATGCGTCAGATCATCCTCGATACCGAAACCACCGGCCTGAGCTGGGAGCGCGGCAACCGCGTGGTCGAAATCGGCTGCGTCGAATACATCGAGCGCCGCCCCAGCGGGCGTACGTTCCATGTCTACCTCAAGCCCGATTGCGATTTCGAGCAGGGCGCACAGGAAGTCACCGGCCTGACGCTGGAGTTCCTCGCCGACAAGCCGCGCTTCGCCGAGGTCGTCGACGAGTTCGTCGCCTTCATCGACGGCGCCGAACTGATCATCCACAACGCAGCCTTCGACGTCGGCTTCCTCGACAACGAGTTGCGCCTGGTGGGGCCGCAGTACGGCAGCCTGAAGGATCGCTGCACGATCGAGGACACGCTGCTGCTGGCGCGCCAGCGTTTCCCGGGTCAGCGCAACTCGCTCGATGCACTGTGCAAGCGCCTGGGCGTGGACAACTCGCACCGCCAGTTGCATGGCGCGCTACTCGACGCCCAACTGCTGGCGGACGTTTACATCGGCCTGACGTCGGGTCAGGAAGAGATCGGCTTCGGCATCGAGGAAGCGGGCGCCCAGGTCGAAGTCATGCGGTTCCGCACCGATGCCTCGGCACCGCGCCCGCGCGTGCTGGTGGGGGCCGACGAACTCGCCGCGCACGAGGCGCGGCTCGAAAAGCTGCGCAAGAAGGCCGGCAAATGCGTGTGGGATATCTACACCCCGGCGGAAGAGCCCGAGGAGATGGCGCTGGCCTGAGCTTGAGGCTGGCCGGCCGCGCGCCGGCGTCGCCGTGTCAGTGGCTGCGAACCAGGATCACCGTGACGTTGTCAGAGCCGCCGCCGTCGAGCGCGGCCGCGACCAGGCTGTCCACGCATTCCTGTGCGCTGCAGTCGCTGTGCGCCAGCACGCGGGCGATGTTGCGATCGTCGACTTCCTCGGTCAGGCCGTCGCTGCACAGCAGCAACTGCATGCCCGGCTTGAGCTCGCCGGTCATCGTTTCGACATTGAGGTTGCGCGGATCGGTGACGCCCAGTGCCTGGGTCACCACGTTGCGATGCGGGTGGCTGCGCGCCTGCTCGTGGGTGATGGCGCCGTTGGCGATCAGTTCCTGCACATAGCTGTGATCCTGCGACAGCTGGGCCAGGTGGCCATCGCGCCACAGGTACACGCGGCTGTCGCCGACCCAGGCGACCTCGAACCGGTTGCCTGTTCCGATGCGCGCGGCGACGACCGTGGTGCCCATGGGCAGGGCATCGTTGCGGCGCTTGGAGGTGCGGATGATTTCTTCGTCGGCGATCCGGATCGCCTGCGCAAGCGGCGTGCCATCACGGACTTCGCGCACGATCGTTTCGCGCGCCAGCGCACTGGCGACCTCGCCATACTCGTGGCCGCCCATGCCGTCGGCCACCAGCCACAAGCCCAACTCGCTGTCACCGTAATAGGTGTCTTCGTTGAGTTCGCGTCGCAGGCCGACGTGCGTCAGATGTCCGAATTCGATCATGTGTCGAGCAGGGCGGTCGCGTCGTCGGGGCTATTCATGCCGGATAACGGAATCATCGTGGCCGGGCGGCCGTCAAGCAAGGCGGACCTGTAACGGGTGTCACAAACTGGGATGCAGGGACGCAAGACGGGCGGGATTCTTGCCGACGGTTGGGCATCGCCCGAGCCAATTCCGGACTCGGAACAAATCCGGGGCAAGAAAAAAGGGCCCATGGGGCCCTTTTCATGAAACTGGCGGAGAGGGAGGGATTCGAACCCTCGGTACGCTATAAACGTACGCCTGATTTCGAGTCAGGTACATTCAACCACTCTGCCACCTCTCCGGGTGCAGCAAGCCGGCAATGATACGGGTAGCTGGCCGTCACGACAAGAGATGGCGTACGACGGCTACACTGTCGTCCCCCTGAACGAAGCGGCTTCCCATGTCCGAAATCCTGGTCCCGGTGTCCTTTGGCGAACTGCTGGACAAGATCGCGATCCTGCAGATCAAGTCCGAGCGCATGAGCGACCCCGCCAAGCTGACCAATGTCCGCAACGAACTGTCCGCGCTGGAAAAGACCTGGATGGCGCATCCGGCTGCCGGCAAGGACATCGCCCGACTGCGCGCCGAACTGAAGACAGTGAATGAGCGCCTCTGGGTGATCGAGGACGACATCCGCATCAAGGAAAAGGCGCAGGAGTTCGACGCGGAGTTTGTCCGTCTCGCGCGAAGCGTCTACTTCGAGAACGACGAGCGCGCGCGCATCAAGAAGGACATCAACCTGGCCCTCGGCTCGGCTTACGTCGAGGAAAAGTCCTATCAGGACTATCGGACCGGCGCTGCCCCGTAAGACGGCAAACGCCAGCGCCGCCGCCGTCATCGCCGTGACCGGCACGGTCCAGGCCCGGTAGCGGTGCCACGAAGGTGAACCCGGCGGCCGTCAGCGACTCCGGTGGTCCATGGACGGGTGATCGGACACGTAACGCTCGAATGCCGCGATGCCGTCGTCGACGGTGATCAGGTCCATGACGCCTTCGTGCTCGATCTTGGTGCCCCAGCGCAGTTCCGACGCCGGCCGCCCAAGGTAACGGCGCGCGGCATCGTCGTAGCGGTCGGCGCAGTACCGGCGGTCGCTGTAGGGGCCGCTGCGGTGCGGGTTGCTGGCCGCATGCAGGCCCAGCACCTTGGTTCCCATCGCGTTGGCGATGTGCATCGGGCCCGAGTCGGGCGTCATCAGCACCTGGCCACGTTCGAGCAGGGCAGGAAGCTGTTTGAGTGTGTCCTTGCCAACCAGGTCGAGTGCCGGTTGCGTCATCGCCGCGAGGATCGCGTCGCTCGTGCTGCGCTCCAGTTCGCTGCGGCCGCCGCAAAGCACGACACGCCAGCCGCGGCCTGCCGCGTGATCCGCGACCGCTGCATAGCGTTCCGCCCGCCAGTTGCGCAGCACGTGGCTGGAACAGGGCGAAATCAGCAGGGTCGGTTTGCCGTCGTCCGGCCATTGTGCCCGCGCCCATTCGCGCGCGTCGGCCGGGACCGTCAGGTCCCAGCGCACCTGTGTCTGGCGCAGGCCAAGCGGTTCGCAGAAGCTGCCGATCGCGTCCAGGACATGGATGCCGGGCCGGTCGGGGATGCGCTGATTGATGAAAAGCCCGTGCCCGTCCTTCGAGCGCGAGCGGTCGTAGCCGACGCGCCGGTGCGCGGGCACGAAGGCCGACAGCAGGTTGGCGCGCGCGGCCACCTGCATCTGCAGCAGCGTGTCGAAGCGCTTGCCCGGAGCGAGCCGCGCCCGAAGGTCGCGTCGCAGGGCTCGCATTCCGGCCACGCCGGACTTCTTGTCGTACTCGACGAAGTCCACGCCGGGCAGGCCGGCGAGCAGCCGATGTTCGCCGCGGCCAATGATCCAGGTCAGCCGGGACTGCGGCCAGGCTGCCTGAAGCGTGTGCACCAGCGGCACGACGTGGGTGACGTCGCCGAGTGCGGACAGGCGCAGCAGGCAGATGGACTGAGCTGATGAGGAATCCGTCTTCATGCTGCGCACGCCCCTCGTGTCTGGCCCATGGGCCAGACACCCTTCGGGCAGGCGCTGCCCGTCCGAAGGAGAGCGTCATCGTTCGGTCGTGGATAGACATCCACCCCCTCTCTCTGGGCGGGCAACGCCAGCGAGGGCCATGCGAAACATGAGAGCGGATTCCTGGGCACGTGAATTGCTAGACTCCGTGGAATGACGGGGTATGACGCCACCGAAGGACTGACGCCTTTCCGCGACGAAAGCGGATATGGCGGGATTCTGTTCGACCTTGGCCGCGTGCGGCAAGCGAACCCGGAATGGTTTTCGCCGTCGTTCTGGGGCGAACGCGCTCGTCCGGTCGAAAGCGGAGGACGCGGTGGCGCCTGGTTCGTCGATGCGCCCTTTGGTCCTACGCTGCTACGCCGCTACCTGCGCGGCGGCATAGTTGCGCGCTTCAGCCGCGATCGCTACTGGTGGCACGGGGCGCGCGAAACGCGCAGCTTCGCCGAGTTCCGCCTGACACGAGCCGTTGCCGAGAAGGGCGTTCCGGTACCCAAGCCCATCGCCGCCTATTACCGGCGCGAGGGCATGCATTATCACGCGGCCATCCTGCTGGAGCGTCTCAATGACGTGCGTTCGCTGGCCGATCGGGCCGCGGTCGCCGGCGACGGCGCGCCTTGGGAGGAGGCCGGGCGGCTGATCGCACGCATGCATCGGGCCGGCCTCGATCATGCTGACCTCAACGCCCATAACCTGCTGTTCGACACCACCGGCCGCGGCTGGGTCATCGACCTGGACCGGGGGCGGCTGCGGATCCCGGCCACCGGCTGGCGGGAGCGCAACCTGGCAAGGCTCAAGCGTTCCCTGTTGAAGTTGCGTGGCGGGCGCCCAATGGAGGACATCGAGCGCGATTTCTCCAGGCTGCGCCAGGCGTACGATCGCGCCTGGCAACGAGGGTTCTGAGATGGGCTGGCAACTGCGTCTGCACGGCGTCGGCAACGCGTCGGCGGTCGAGCTCGGTTCGGCGATGGCGACGATCGAGCGCGATGGCGCGCCGTGGCTGACGATCGACTGCGGCGGCGAAGGCCTGACCGCTTATCTCGCCCATTACGGCAAGGCGCCGCACGCGTTGTTCATCACCCATACGCATCTCGACCACGTCGCCGGGTTTGAGCGGCTATTCGTGTCGAATTACTTCGACGAGGCGCGCCGCGGCAAGATGAAGGTATATGTGCCGGCGACGGTCGTGCCGCTGCTTCACCAGCGCGTCGGCGACTATCCCAATACGCTGGCTGAAGGCGGGGCGAACTTCTGGGATGCATTCCAGGTAATTCCGGTCGGAGTCTCGTTCTGGCACGAGGGCGTGCGGCTGGAAGTGTTTCCCACGCGGCATCACTGGCCGGAAACCGCCTATGGGCTGCGTTTGCGTGGCAGTGTGGTGTGGACCGGCGACACGCGGCCGATCCCCGAAACGCTGGCGCGCTTCGCCGATGCCGGTGAACTGGTTGCCCACGATTGCGCGCTGCATGGCAATCCTTCGCACAGCGGTATCGATGATCTGGAGCGTGAATATCCGCGCGAACTGCTCGAACGCTGCCTGCTGTACCACTACGCCGACCGGCACGATGGCGAAACGCTGTCCGGGCGCGGCTATCGCGTCGCACATCCTGGTGAGGTCGTGGCGTTGAGCGAACCCACCGCGGCGAGATCGGAGGCGGCATGAGCGCCGTGACCGCGCTACCTTCGCTCCCGCTCGATCTTCGCGGCCGCCCGCTGCGAGACCTGCGCCTGTCGGTGATCGAGGCGTGCAACTTCCGCTGTCCGTATTGCATGCCGGCCGACCGCGTTCCGGACGACTACGGGTTTGATTCGGCGGAGCGCTTGTCGTTCGACGAGATCGAGGTGCTCGTGCGCGGCTTCGTGCGGGCGGGCGTGCGCAAGCTGCGCCTGACCGGCGGCGAGCCGCTGCTGCGCAAGCGTCTGCCCGACCTGGTGCGCCGTCTGGCCGCGATTCAGGGGCTGGAAGACATTGCACTGACCACGAATGGCTCGCTGCTGGCCGCGCAGGCGCGCGCGCTACGCGAGGCCGGGCTCGGTCGCATCACGGTCAGCCTGGATGCACTGGATCCCCAGCGCTTTCGCGAGATGTCCGGCGGCCGTGGCGACATCGCCGATGTGCTCGCCGGGATCGATGCGGCGCAGGCCGCTGGATTCGAGTCGATCAAGATCAACTGCGTGGTCGAGCGCGGCATCAACGAGGATCAGGTGCTTCCGCTCGTCGAGCGCTTTCGCGACAGCGGCCACATCGTGCGCTTCATCGAATACATGGACGTCGGCACCTGCAATGGCTGGGTCCGCGAACGCGTCGTACCTTCTCGCGAACTGCGCGACCGGATCGCCGCGCGCTGGCCGCTGCGGCCGCTGGAAGCGCAGTACCGCGGTGAAGTTGCCTCGCGTTACGCCTTCGCCGACGGGCAGGGCGAGATCGGATTCGTAAGCTCCGTCAGCGAGCCGTTCTGCGGCGATTGCCATCGCGCGCGCGTCTCCGCCGACGGCAAGGTGTACACCTGCCTGTTCGCGGCCGACGGCCACGATCTGCGCGCGGCGTTGGGGGAAGGCGAGGCCGCGCTGGGAGATCGCGTAGCCGCGATCTGGGCGCGCCGCGGCGACCGCTACAGCGAAGTGCGCGGAGCCGCGTCCGCGCCCCGCAAGCACGTCGAGATGTACTTGATTGGCGGTTGAATGAAGACACGAGCAAAGAAGCTGACCCACCTTGATCCCGCAGGGCGGCCGGCCATGGTCGATGTGTCGGCGAAGGCCGTCACCGCGCGCGAGGCGCGCGCCGAATGCCGTGTGCGCTTTCCTGCCGACGTTGCCACGCAGTTGCGCGCCAGCGGGCTCAAAAGCGCCAAGGGAGGCATCGTTGAAACCGCGATCGTGGCCGCGACCATGGCGGTGAAGCGCACCCACGAACTGATCCCGTTCTGTCATCCCTTGCCCATCGACGGGTGCCGCGTCGGCATCGACTGGGATGGCGAGAACTCGCTGCGCATCGAATGCGCGGTCAAGACCACGCATCGCACCGGCGTGGAAATGGAGGCGTTGACCGGCGCCACTGTTGCCGCGCTGACCGTTTACGACATGTGCAAGGCCCTGTCGCACCGCATCGTCATCGGCCCGGCCAAACTGCTCGGCAAGCGTGGCGGACGCCACGACTTTGGAGCCGCGTGATGGCGCTGATCACCGTGTTGTATTTCGCCAGCTTGCGCGATGCCGCCGGTGTCGCCAGCGAAACCGTGGAGGCCGGCGGCGACCTGCGTGCGCTCTACGAAGCCTTGCGTGCCCGCCATGGCTTCGCGCTGCCGCAGGATCGGCTGCGCGTGGCGGTCGACGGCGAGTTCGCGCGCTGGGACGACGCCGTGCGAAGCGGCAGCGAGATTGCCTTCATTCCCCCCGTGAGCGGGGGGTGAGCGCGTGCGCTCGCGAGCCACGGGCTCGCGCACCAGCGAACGCCCGGCCATGGATGGCCGGGCCGGATCTTCCGGAGCCGATGAGGCATCGCCATGGAAGGCAGCGGTTTCAACCGCGAATGCCACTTGCGTCCGATGATGCGAAAATCGAACCGATGAAACGCTTCAGCCTTTCCGAAACCCCGTTCGACACCGCAACCCTGCGCGCGCAACTGCTCGACGACCGCGTCGGCGGCTACGCCAGTTTCGAAGGCTGGGTGCGCAATCACAATGAGAACCGTGCCGTCGGAGGGCTGCGCTACGAAGCGTACGTCGCCTTGGCGGAGGCCGAAGGGCAGCGCATCCTGGACGAGGCGATGGACAGGTTCGCGATCGTCGATGCGCATTGCGTACACCGCATCGGCGATCTTGCGATCGGCGAGCTGGCGGTCTGGGTCGGCGTCAGCGCCGCCCATCGCGACGCCGCGTTCGCGGCCTGCCGCTACATCATCGACGAGGTGAAGGCGCGGGTGCCGATCTGGAAGCACGAGCAGTACGCCGACGGCGACGCCGGCTGGCTGCACCCGGACTCGCGCTGACGTCCAAACCGAGCAAGGAGCTGCCTCGATGATCCGTCCGGCTTTCCTGGTGTTGTCGCTGATGCTGCTGGCGCCTGGAGCGCAGGCCGTCGAACTGCTGGTCGGCAACAAGTCGGCCGATACCGTCTGGCGCCTGTCGACGCAGGATGGCCGCAAGCTCGGCGAGTTCGCGACGGGGCAGGGGCCGCACGAGATCGTCGTCAGTGCCGATGGCCGCACGGCACTGGTCAGCAATTACGGCGCCGGTTCGCCCGGCAACACCATTAGCGTGCGCGAGCTGGACTCGAACAAGACGCGGACGCTCGACCTGGGCGAGCACGGCCGCCCACACGGGATGCGTTTCGTGCCCGGAACCCGGCGCGCCGTCGTGACCACCGAGGCCTCGCACAAGCTGCTAGTCGTGGACATCGCGGCCGGACGCGTCGATTCGGCCATCGACCTGGGTGAAGGGCGCGGGCACATGGTGGCCGTTTCCGAGGATGGACGGTTCGCCTACGTCACCAAGATCGACGCCGGCACAGTGAGCCGCATCGATCTGCGCGCGCTGCGCAAGACGCACGAAGTCGCCGCCGGCGCGGGCGCCGAGGGCGTGGCGGTGCGACCAGGACATGGCGAGGTGTGGGTCAGCAATCGCGAGGCCGGCACCATCACGGTGCACGATCCTGCAACGTTGAAGGTACTGCATACGCTCCAAAGCCCAGGCTTCCCGATCCGTGTCGTGTTCACGGCGGACGGTGGCACCGCGCTGGCAACGAATGCCCGTGCGGCAACGCTCTCCGTGATCGATGCCGAACGCAAACGGGTGGAGCGGGCGATCCCGCTGGCGCGTGCTGGCGTGGAATATCGGGAAACCCTGCTTGGACGCGCTGCACTGCCGATCGGCGTGATCGCCGATCCGGAGCGGCCGCGCGTGTATGTCGCGATCAGCGGCGGCGACGAGATCGCGGTGATCGACACCGCGACGTGGAAAGTCATCGACCGCTGGACCACCGGCCGCGAACCGGACGCGCTTGCGATCGTGGAGTGATGCGTCCTGCGAAGTCAGGCTCCTCAAGCCCAAACGCGGCGCAGCCAAGTTGAATGCATGCAATTCGCCAGCAAACCTGCTGGAGGAGAGCCCCCTTGGTAAGGGGGCGCGGCGAAGCCGCGGGGTTCGGAAGTACATAGCGGGACCCGGGATTCGCGCAGCGAATCGTGGGCCGTTTGGGGCGGAGCCCCAAAAAGGCGGCGGCCCCGCCGGCTGACCTCGGCACCCGCGTCAGTCGATACCGTTGCTGCCTTCCGGCCCTGGCGGGGTTTTCGACCTAGCGTCGCGAGGGGCCGACGGGGCCACCATGGACTTTTTCATCAAAAGCCCCGCGTTGCGGGCGGGGCCTTGTCGTGCAAGACGAAGCTGGCGGAGAGAGGGGGATTCGAACCCCCGAAGCGCGGTTTAGACGCTTACACACTTTCCAGGCGTGCTCCTTCAACCACTCGGACACCTCTCCGCACCTGGGGCTTGCAGCCCTGAACGCGGCATCCGGCCGTTTCCAGGGTCGAAGATTCTAACCGGCGAAGGTGGGTCACCACAACAAAGCCCAGGGGCATGGTTCCCGGCGCGCTGCGGCGCGTTTGTGTTCAGGGTGGGCAAACGGGATCGTGGCGCGGCAGAATGGTGACATGTCCTACCTCGTCCTCGCCCGCAAGTGGCGTCCGAAGCGCTTCGCCGAACTGGTGGGGCAGGAGCACGTGGTCCGAGCGCTTACCAATGCGCTCGATTCAGGCCGCGTGCACCACGCCTTCCTGTTCACCGGTACGCGTGGCGTCGGCAAGACCACGATCGCGCGCATCTTCGCCAAGTCGCTCAATTGCGAGCGGGGCACCTCCGCCGAACCGTGCGGAGAGTGCGCCTCCTGCCGCGACATCGACGCCGGCCGCTTCATCGACCTGCTCGAAATCGACGCCGCCAGCAACACCGGTGTCGACGACGTGCGCGAGGTCATCGACAACGCCCAGTACATGCCCAGTCGCGGCCGGGTGAAGGTCTACCTGATCGACGAAGTGCACATGCTGTCGAAGTCGGCTTTCAACGCGTTGCTGAAGACACTGGAAGAGCCGCCGGGGCACGTGAAGTTCCTGCTCGCGACCACCGACCCGCAGAAGCTGCCGGTGACGGTGCTGTCGCGCTGCCTGCAGTTCAACCTCAAGCGCCTGGACGAGCAGCAGATCCAGGGGCAGATGACCCGCATCCTCGAGGCGGAAGCCATCGCGGCCGAGTCAGGCGCGATACGTCAGCTCGCCAAGGCCGCCGACGGCAGCCTGCGCGACGGCCTGTCGCTGCTGGACCAGGCGATTGCCTACACCGGCGGCGAGCTGGGCGATGCCGCGGTCGCGGCGATGCTCGGCACGGTCGATCGCACGCGCGTCGGCGCCGTGCTCAACGCCTTGGCTGAGGGCGACGGCGAACGCCTGCTCGCGGAAGTGGCGACGCTCGCCGAGTTCTCGCCTGATTGGAGCAGCGTGCTGGATGCGCTGGCCGATGCGTTGCACCGCATCCAGGTACGGCAACTTGTACCGGGTGCGACCGTGGAGGCCGATGGCGTCGATGTCGATGCACTGGCCGCGCGACTGCGTGCCGAAGTGGTGCAGCTCTGGTACCAGATGGCCTTGAACGGCCGGCGCGACCTGCCGCTGGCGCCGAGTCCCCGCGCCGGTTTCGAGATGGCGGTGTTGCGCATGCTGGCGTTCCGCCCCTCCGAGGGCGACGGTGCGCGCGTGCCCGCAGCGGGGGGCAGCGCGGTGGCGCGCGAGCCCGTCCAGCGCGCGGCTGCCGTGGCCGTTCCGGCCCCGTCCGCTCAACGCGTGCCCCCGCCGAATCCGTTGGCGGAGACAGCCGCCAAATCCAGGTCCATCGAGCCGCCGCGTGCTGCGGCACCCGCGGAAGAAACGCGTGCGACCGAATTGCCGGCACCGGTCCGTGCGGAACCGGTTCGTCAGGAGCCGGTTCGCCAGGAGCCTGCCCCTGTGCGCGCAGAGCCGATGCCTTCGGGCGTCGCGCAGTCGGCCGGCATCGCCGACGATGACGCATGGCACGCACTGGTCTCGACCACCACGTTGCGCGGTCCGGCGCGTCTGCTGGCCGAACACGCCGGCTTCGTCGGTTATGCCAACGGCGTGCTGAGTCTGTCGCTGCCGCCCACCGACGACCACCTGCGCGGCGACGCGATGGTGAAGATGGTCGCCGAAGCATTGGCTCCTGCGCTGGGCGAGGTGCCGCAGATCAAGTTCGTGGAAGCGGCCAAGGCGGAATCGCTGCACCAGCGCAACGAGCGCGCCCGCGACGAGCGCCAGGCCATCGCCGAAACCATCTTCATGAACGATCCAGACGTGCAGCGCCTGATTTCGCAGCACGGCGCGCGCGTCGTGCCGGATTCGATCCGGCCGTTCGACGAGAACTGATTCCCCACTGCGCCGCGTCGTCCTTGCGATGCGGCCACCCCCTCGCCAGAGGGGTTCTTCACCTAGACGAGTAGAAAGACATGCGTGGAAATATCGCCCAACTGATGCAGCAGGCGCAGCGGATGCAGGAGAACGTGCAGCGCGCCCAGGAAGAACTGGCCAAGCTCGAAGTCACCGGCAATGCCGGCGGCGGCATGGTCAGTGTCACCATCTCCGGTCGTATGGAGTGCCGCAAGGTGCGCATCGACCCGAGCGTGCTCAGTGATCCGGAAATGGCCGAGGACCTGGTCGCAGCGGCCTTCAATGATGCGGTCAACAAGGTCAACGCCGAATCGCAGGCGAGGATGTCGGCCGCGACCGCCGGCATGCCGATTCCGCCTGGCATGAAGATGCCGTTCTGAGTTCCGCGCGCGATCCCTGCGAACGCGGGGATCCACGGACCTGCCTTTTCCATCAGGAAATGCCAGGCGCCATGGATTCCTGCCCGCGCAGGGATGGCGTTGATGGTAATCACCCACGATGACGTCGCCACTCCTCGAACAACTGATCGATGCGCTGCGCGTGCTACCCGGTGTCGGGCAGAAGTCGGCCCAGCGCATGGCCTACCACGTGCTCGAACGAGACCGTGCGGGAGGGGAGCGCCTGGCCGCTGCGCTTTCCAGCGCCGTGGAGAACATCCGGCATTGCGTGCGTTGCCGCGATTTCAGCGAGAGCGAGGTCTGCACGACCTGCGCCAGCGCTTCGCGTGACGCGCATCTGCTGTGCGCGGTCGAGTCGCCGGCGGACCGGCTGGCGATCGAGCAGGCCACCGGGTATCGGGGCCTGTACTTCGTGCTGCAGGGGCGGCTGTCGCCGCTGGACGGCATCGGCCCGCGCGAGCTGGGCCTCGACGTGCTCGCGTCGCGGCTGGCGGAAGGCGAGGTGCAGGAGCTGATCATCGCCACCAACCCGACGGTGGAGGGCGAAGCGACTGCGCATTACCTCGCGCAGCTGGCGCGCCAGCACAAGGTGCGGCCGAGCCGCCTGGCGCACGGCGTGCCGCTGGGCGGTGAGCTCGAGTATGTCGATCGCGGCACGTTGTCGCATGCGTTCGGCAGTCGCAGCGAGATGGCCGAATAGACGAGTGGCGGCAGGCGGGATCGCTCCGCTTTTCCTCGCCATGGCATCATCCACGCTCAATCCCCCAAGCGGGTTCGCCATGTCCGACACCATCTTCCACAAGATCATCCGTCGCGAAATTCCCGCGGACATCGTCTACGAAGACGAGCACCTGATTGCATTCCGCGACATCGCGCCGCAAGCGCCGGTGCACGTGCTGTTCGTGCCCAAGACCGACGTCGCGACGCTCAACGATCTCAAGCCTGCACAGGCCGAAGTCGTCGGCCGGCTGGCACTGGCCGCCGCGGAGTACGCCCGCCAGCAGGGCTTCGCCGAAGACGGCTACCGCATCGTGATGAACTGCAACGGCTACGGCGGCCAGACCGTGTTCCAGGTCCACCTGCATCTGTTGGCGGGAGCACCGCTCGGCCGGTTCGGCACCTCGCGCTGATCGCGGACTCCTGAAACGACAACGCCCGGCCAGGCCGGGCGTTTCGCCATCAGAGCCGACGGCTTACCACCAGCCCCACCACGGCCAGGGTGCCGGGTAGGGATAGATCACGTCGACCATCTCGCGCTGCGGCCACAGGTAGACCACGTCGGCTTCCACGCGTGGAAAGCGGTAGTCGTACTGGCCGATGCGGCGGTTTTCGTAACCATCAATGCGGCCGATGAAGGTCACCTCGCGGTTGCGCTCGAACACGGCCGGATCGTAGAAGCCGGTGCGGCAGGCGAGGAAGCGGCCGCCCGTATCGTCGCTGCCCCAGTAGGGGCGTGCGGAACTGGTCAGGCTGCCCGAGATCATTTCGAAGCAGGTGCGATTGCTCAATGGCTCGACGCTGACGATGCGCCCGCCCCAGCGCACGGTGGCGCCGGTGCTGTCGGTTGCCGCGGCTTCGCGGGGCGTGATCGGGTTGTATTCGCCCTGCAGCGGCTCGGGCTGCGTGGCGCAGGCGGCAAGCAGCATCGTGCTGCAGGCGAGTACGGCGAAGCGGACATTCATCAGCATTCTCCAGTGGATCATTCCCTTGTCACGGCCTGCGGGTCCGGCCGCGGACGTCCGGAGTGGGGGCGGTGTGCGCGTAATGCCTTGGCCAGGCTGCGCTGTCCATCCGCCACGCCTGCGCGCCCCCCGGTCTGGCCCTCAGCGTACCGCCATTCAACGAAACGGTCGCTGAGTATTTGCAAGGACAACGCCAGCTCCGGCCGGGTCCGGCCGACCCGTTGGGCCCAATCCGACGCGGGCTCGTGAGGTTCGCGTCCCAGTCCGAGGCGGCGGTAACGGCGATCGAGCGCATGCCAGGCGCGCAGGATCGGATCAGGCTCGCGATGGCCCTTTGCGCTCAGCCAGAGCATCCACAGCAGCGCCAACGAGGCCGCGAACGCGAACATCAGCGCCAGTTGCGAGCCGTCCACCCGGTCGATGCCAAGTGGAGCGAGCAGGCGTTGCTGGCGGTTGGCGTCGAAGCCGAGAACCAGGTTATTCCATCCACGGCGAAGCCAGTCGCTGGTGTTGAGCAACGGCGTAACGCTGCCCCCCAGCAGGTCGCCGCCGGGTGCGCGATCGGCCAGGGTGTCGTAGATGCGTTCCGGTGCGACCGCGGCGGTCGGGTCCACCCGCACCCAGCCGCGGCGGGGCAGCCAGACCTCGGCCCAGGCGTGGGCGTCGGAGCGGCGCACGAGCCAATAGTCGCCAATCGGATTGCGATAGCCGCCGGTGTAGCCGGTGACCACGCGCGCCGGTATGCCTGTTCCGCGCATCAGCACGACGAAGGCCGAGCTGAAGTGTTCGCAGAAGCCGGCCTTGTAGTCGAACAGGAACTCATCGACGGAGTTGCGACCGAGCAGCGGCGTTTCCAGGGTGTACGCGAAGTCGCGCCGCACCCAGTCCAAAGCGCGACGGACAATCGCCTCATCGTCGCTACCGGCCTGCGCGCGCCATTGCCGCGCGAGCGCAAGCGTGCGCGGGTTGTAGCCATCCGGCAGCGCCAGTGCCATGCCGCGCAACACATGTCCCAACTTCATGTCGTATTGCCGGGGCTCGGCGGAGCGCAGGCGCAACCGGGTCATGCTGGTGAGTGGGGCCCGGGCGTACAGGCCGTGATCGCGCGACATCTGCATGCTGTCCGGCGCGGCAAGCGGCAGGTCGAGGGCGACCAGTTGCCGGCGGTCGGTGGGCTCGATTTCGAGTTCGTAGTCCCAGCGTTCGGCCGCCGGGGTGCTTTCCGCTGCCGGAACGCCACGCAGCCACTGAGGTTGCGTCCAGCTTCGGCCATCGAAGTTCCAGAGCACGGGGCCACGCCAGTACATCCTCGACGTATCCGGCGCCGGACCGAAGAAGCGCACGCGCAGTGCTGGCGTGTCGTCGGTCATCAGGTCGATCCATTCGCCGGGTGTCATGCGGTCGGACAGGCCCGGTCGCGCCATCGCGCGCTCCGGCACGCCCCACAGCGGCGTGCCCAGTCGCGGGAACAGCCAGAAGACCGAGAGCGCGAGCGGCAGCCCGATGGCCAGCAGCCGGCCGATCGCCCGCAGCCGCTTTCCGGGCGTGCGCTGCATGCGGTCGCCGGATTCCAGATCCGCCAGGGTTTGCATGGCGGCCAGTGACAGGACGATGGCAACCAGGCCCAGCATCAGCGACACCGGGCCCTGGTCGAGCAGGAAGGTCGCGAACGGTGCGAACAGCGCAAATCCAATCATGCTGCGGGCATCGCGCAGCCCCGCGGTCTCGGAGGGCTTGATCGCCAGCATCGCGGCCAGCAGCGCGCAACCGGTATCGCGCCCGAAGGAAAACCTGGCCAGGCCAAGCACCGCGCCGACCAGCGCCAGCGTCAGCACCAGCCGCATCCAGCCGGGGAGTGGCTGCCGCCACGCCATCGCGCCGACCGCCATCGCGCTTGCGCCGATCAACACAGCGAGTCCCGGCGGGAGTTGCAACAGCAGCGGCAACAGACAGGCCGCCGACGCTGCCAGCGTCCAGCGGCGTCGCGGGGCATCGAGGGGGATGGTCGGCTTACGCATGGGGCATCAGCGCCAAGGCACGCAGGCAGGCATGGCGATGCAGCGAACCGCGGGCAGGACCGAGTTCCGGCTGGCCCGGCAGGCATAGCCGATAGCGCCTGCCATCGCGCTCGGCCTCGTCGACCCAGCGAGCCAGGCGGGCGATGCGTGCTTCGTAGTGCACGCCGCTCATCTGGCGCCAATCGAGTACGACGTCGGCACCGACCGGGCGTTCGTATTCGCGCACGATCAGCGTGTCGCGACGTGCGGATGGTTTCCAGGCGATGGCCCGCCGCGCGTCGCCGGGCCGGTAGGCGCGCAGGTGATGCACATCGTCGCCAGCGGCATGCAGTCGCCGTTGCGCGTGTTCGCCGGTGCCGGCGGGCAGGGGAGGTCCGTAGGCCTCAGGTGCGGGATAGACCAGCAGCGGCGCTTCCGGCCACACATACGACCAGGCGCGGGCCAGTCCGAGCGGACGCGTCGTCGACAAGCGCAGGCGCGGCAGATCGAACCAGCCGCGCCGCTCGGTCGCGAACACGATCGACACCTCGCCGCGGCCCTGGTCCAGGTCGAGCACCGCGTGCTTCACGTCGAGTGCGCCGTCGTCGTCCACACGCAACCCACGGCGCACGCGCTTGGGCGGCGCGCTGGCATGCACGCGCACCGTCATCGGCGAACCGGCGGCCACCGACTCCGCATCGATGGCGGTGACCTGCAGGCCGGTGAGCTGCAACTGGGCCGCGACCAGGCTGGCCAGGCCCGCTCCTCCCAGCAACAAGGCCAGCAGCAGCGCCGGATTGTTGTTGTAGTTGAGCGAGCCGACCGTCATCGTCAGCAACAGCGCGGCATAGAACAGGCCGAACTTCGTCGGCAGCACGTAGACGCGGCGGCGATCGAGGGTCGCAGGCAGCGCTTCAGGATCGCGCGGACGCGTCAATCCCGTGCGCAATGCCAGCCGCAGGCGCCCCCAGCGCGTCATGCTCAGTCCACCGGCACCGCGTGCAGGATCGACTTGGCGAGCATGGCGTCGTCACCCGCGCTGGCATCGGCGACGAGGCGGTGTGCCGCCACGGGAGCGAACAGGGCCTGCACGTCCTCCGGCAGCACGTGCGAGCGGCCCAGCAGCAATGCGTAGGCACGTGCGGCGCGCAGCAGCGACAGGCCGGCGCGCGGCGACAGTCCGACGCGCACGCCCGGATGCCGGCGGCTGCGGGCAAGCAGCGCCTGCACGTAGGCGATCAGTGCATCGCTGGCATGCACGGCATTCACCGCCTGGCGTGCCGCGATCACGTCTTCGCTGCCCAGCAACGGCATCGTCTGCACGATGAGGTCGCGGCGGTCGCCGCTGGCCAGCAGGTCGCGTTCGGCGGCGTCTCCCGGATAGCCGAGCGTGAGGCGCAGCTGGAAGCGGTCGAGCTGCGAATCCGGCAGCGGATAAGTGCCGGACAGATCCACCGGGTTCTGGGTGGCGATGACGAAGAACGGATCGGGCAGGGCATGAGTCGTGCCATCCACCGTGACCTGGTGCTCGGCCATCGCTTCGAGCAGCGCACTCTGCGTGCGGGGCGGGGCGCGATTGATTTCATCGGCCAGCAGTACCTGGGTGAACACCGGGCCCGGATGGAACTCGAAACGGCGGGTCTGTGGGTCGAATACCGACACGCCCACGACATCGGCCGGCAGCAGGTCGGAGGTGAACTGCACGCGCTGGAACTCCAGCCCCAGCGTGGCGGCCAGCGCATGCGCCAGCGTGGTCTTGCCCAGGCCGGGCAGGTCCTCGATCAGCAGGTGCCCGCCGGACAGCAGCGCGACGAAGGCCAGGCGCACCTCGTGCGGCTTGCCTAGCACCAGGCCATTCACCTGTTTCTGGGCCCGATCCAGGGTCGTGCGCAGGTCATCGGTTAGCATGGCCGCCGCGGAAGGGGATGCTGCCATCGAGTCTCTCCTTTGATGACCCAGAGTGTAACGAGGTAGCGAACGGATGCGGGATGAAGATCGGCTGCGGCATGTGTTCTGGGCGCTGTTTGGCGCCGTGTTCCTGCTCAAGCTCGCCATTGCCGCGAGGCTGCCGTTGTTCGTCGATGAAGCCTTTTACTGGACGGAGGGGCAGCACCTCGCTGCGGCCTATTCCGATCTCCCAGGCCTGACGGCATGGCTGGCCCGGCTGGGCACGTCGCTCGGCGGGGACAGCACGCTGGCGCTGCGCGCGCCCTTCCTGCTGATCGGTGCGCTGGTTCCGTGGATGGTCGCTCGCATCACCACGCGCGAGTTCGGTCCGGCGGCAGGATGGCAGGCCGGATGCTTCGCGTTGCTGCTGCCACTTTCAGGCACGCTCGGACTGCTGGCATTGCCGGATGCCGCAATGGCGCTGGCGACGCTGCTGTGCCTCGACGCCGGAGCGAGGCTGCTGCGTGAAGTACGTGCGTCGTCGTCGCTCGAACTGGCGGCGGGCCTGGCCATCGGGGCGCTCAGCCATTACCGCTTCATCGCGGTGATCGGCGTTGGTTTCCTGGTGTTGCTGGCGATCCCGGACGGAAGAAAGCTTCTGCGCGACGTGCGGGTGTGGATCGCGGTCGCCATCGGTGCTTCGGCGTGGGCGCCGCTGGTGGCATGGAACTACGACAATGCCGACGCCGGCCTTCGCTTCCAGCTGGTCGACCGCCATCCCTGGGCGTTCCACGCCGACGGCCTGTGGTTCGTGGTGATCCAGTCACTGCTGGTTACTCCACCGCTGTTCGCGGCGCTGCTCGCGGCCGCGTGGCGCGATCGCAATGGCGTCATACCGGCGGCCCGTTACTTCGCTCTGCTCGGCGGTGGCGTGCTGCTCGGCTTTTTCGCGCTGGGCTTCTTCGCCGATACCGAGCGTGTCAGTTTCCATTGGCCGATGCCCGGCTACCTGGCGCTGCTGCCGTTGTTGCCGGCGCTGCTTGCGACATGGCCGCGCACGGTGCGGAGGCTGACCTTCGGTGTGGCAGCCCTGGGGCTGGTCGGCATGCTGGGCTACTACGTGGCCGTCTCGCTGCCTGACGTCCGTGCGCGCAGCGCGGCGCAGAAATGGTATCCCTCGAACTTCGCGGGCTGGAATGAACTCGCCGAAGCCGTGCGCCGGCAACGCGCCGCGATGCCCGCCGGCACGCGCGTGGTTGCCGACAACTTCAAGATCGCTTCCGAACTGGGCTTCGCACTCGGCGATGCCGACATTCCCGTGCTCGATCATCCTCTCAACCACAAGCATGGTCGCGCGCCGCAGTTGGCGCTGTGGGGGCTGCTGACGCGCGGTCGCGAGGACTGGGGCGCCGCGCCCGTGCTGCTGGTGGTCGGTGCCAGCGAAGTGGAGTACAAGAACCTGCTCGCGCGTTACCACGCGCTGTGTTCGATGGTCGGGCCATTGCCGCCACCGCGCGTGCTCAACATCGACCATGGCCGGCAACGGTTCCTCCTGTTCGCGCTGGAGCCGGCGCCCCGGGGCCCGTCGTCGCGATGCACCGCGCCGGCGATGGCGTGGATCGACGCGCCCGCCAGCGGAGACAAGGTCGCGCGCTCGTTCGAAGTCCGTGGCTGGGCATTCAAGGACGGCGAAGGCCTGTCGCGTGTCGAGGTCATGCTCGATGGCGAAGTCGTCGCGACGATGGCCTACGGACAGCCCGCTCCGGGCGTGCAGGGATACTGGAAAATCAGCAACGACCCGCAGCACCCGAACGTGGGCTTTTCCGGGCCGGTCGAACTCGGGGCGGTCACGCCGGGGCGGCACTGGCTCGGTCTGCGCCTGCATGCGCGCGATGGCAGCATCGAGGATTGGTCGGAGCAGCCTGTCGATGTGCGCGACTAGGGCAGGGTGTAGCCTGCTTCACGCAGCAGGCGCGCCGTTGCGATCAGCGGAAGGCCGATGAGCGCGGTCGGATCCTGAGATTCGATGGCATCGAACAAGGCGATGCCGAGCCCTTCGGATTTGAAGCTCCCGGCGCAGTCGAATGGCCGTTCGGCATCGACATAGCGCTCGATCTCGCGCGGCGTCAGCGTGCGGAAGCGCACCGTGGTCGTATCCAGGGCCTGCAGCGGCGCGTGTCCGGCACGTGCGAGGCAGAGGCCCGTGCGGAAGCGCACGCTGCGGCCCGACATCGAGGCAAGTTGCGCGATCGCCGGTTCGCGTCCGCCGGGCTTGCCGAGCGGGCGGCCGTCGAACTCGGCGACCTGGTCCGAGCCGATGACCCAGGCCTCGGGGTGCCGTGAAGCGACGGCCTGGGCCTTGGCGGCCGAGAGCCGGACCGCCAGTGCCTCCGGCGGTTCGCCAGGCAGCGGGCTTTCGTCGGTCTCGGGCCGGGCCACGTCGAAGGGCAGACCCAGCCTGTTCAGCAACTCACGGCGATAGGGCGAGGTGGAAGCAAGGATCAGGGCCGGCATGATGGGTGGCCCGTTCAGGCCATCGGCGCGCGGGCCCGCTCGATGCGGGTCAGCTGCTGCTCGATCCGGCCGCGGGCGGCGTCGATCGAGTTGCGGACCTCGGTCAGTTGCGACAGGGTCGCGTCGCGGCCGTGGTCGCGAAGCCAGACGCGCTGCCTCAGCATTTCCCGCATCGCCTCGCCGACCGGGTCTTCGCTGCGCTCGCCGGCAATGGCCTCGATCTCGGCACGGGCGGTGCGCAGGCGTGCCTCCAGGGCATCGGCGGCATCCAGGACTTCCCGCACCGCGCGCTGGCGAGGGTCGGGCTGGCGGCTCCGGATCATCAGCACGGATGCGGCAATGGCCACCACGGCGGCGAGCAGGATCAGCAGGGTAGTGGACACGGTTCAGCGATCACGTCGAGAGGGCTCCAGTCTGAACGCTTGCCGTCGCCATCGGCAAATCCCCGTTCCGACAGGGGTTTAGGTTTGACAGAGGAGAAGTCGCCCCGTAGCATTCTCCAGCTTATGTCAGCGAACCTGCCCGAGATGTTGGATGCTTGGCGCATGGTGGAGGCCCGGCGCGGCGTGGAAGGCCGCCTGCCGTTGTCTGCGTTGACGCGGCTGCGGGACAGCCTGCTCGATACCGAAGGTGACGTGCGCTTCGCGCTCGATTTCGATCGCGATTCGCTGAAGGTGCCTTATGTCGAGCTGCGCATCGAGGCCGAGCTGCCGCTGGAATGCCAGCGCAGCCTGCAACGGTTCCTGCTGTCGGTAAGGATCGTGCAGCGGCTTGGTCTCATCCGCGAAGAAGCGGACGAGGCTGCGCTGCCGCCAGGTTACGAACCGCTGCTGATGCCGCAGGACGGCATGCTGCGGGCTTCCGAGCTGGTGGAGGATGAACTCATCCTCGCCATCCCGGTCGTGCCGATGGCGCCTGGCACGGAAGCGATGGAACGCGACTGGCCGGCCGAAGAGGCCGAACAGGAGCGCGCCAACCCGTTTGCCGCGCTGGCGGCGCTGAAGCACAAACCAAAATAGTTTTCCGTTTTTTTACAGATTCGTCTCACGAGTTCTTGGAGCAAGACCATGGCTGTCCAGAAGTCCCGCGTTTCCCCGTCCAAGCGTGGCATGCGCCGTTCGCACGACGCGCTCAGCGCCAAGCAGCTGGCGACCGACCCGACCACGGGCGAAACCCATCTGCGCCATCACGTCACCGCCGACGGCTACTACCGTGGCAAGAAGGTGATCGACACCCAGGCCAAGGTCGCCGACGAAGAGTAATCTTCGCGTCCTGCCGCGCCGCGCGCTGCCCTGGTGCGGCGCGCGGGCTGCCTGCGATCTGACAACCCGGATCCACGGCCGCTGTGCGGCAAGGTGTCCCGCCCATTGCCGGCGGGCCTTGGCAACGGTTTCGCAGCGGAGTGGAGATGACTGAGCAGGCGGTTTCAAACGTTTATTCCCGCATTGCGGGTACCGGCAGCTATCTGCCGGAGAAAGTGCTGACCAACGACGATCTGGCCAAGTTCGTCGACACCAGCGACGAATGGATCGCGGCCCGTACCGGCATCCGCGAGCGCCACATCGCCGCCGAAGGTGAAACCACCAGCGACCTCGCGTTCCATGCCGCGACCCGCGCGATCGAAGCGGCAGGCATCACCGCGCAGGACATCGACCTGATCGTCGTCGGCACCACCACGCCGGACCTGATCTTCCCCTCGACCGCCTGCCTGCTGCAGCACCGCCTTGGTGTCGCCGGTTGCGCTGCGTTCGACGTCAACGCCGCCTGCTCGGGCTTCATCTATGCGCTGACGGTGGCGGACAAATTCATCCGCTCGGGGTCTGCAAAAACCGTGCTCGTGGTCGGCGCCGAAACGCTTACGCGCATGCTCGACTGGAACGATCGCGCCACCTGCGTGCTGTTCGGCGACGGTGCGGGTGCGGTCGTGCTCAAGGCCGATACCGAGACGGGCATCCTCAGCACGCACATGCATGCCGATGGTGCCAAGAAGGAGCTGCTGTGGAATCCGGTCGGCGTGTCCGCCGGCTTCAAGCCTGAAGAGCACAATGCCGGTGTGCGTGTGCTGATGACCGGCAATGAAGTGTTCAAACATGCGGTCAAGGCGCTCGACTCGGTCGTCGAGGAAGCGCTCGAAGCCAACGGCCTCGACCGCCACGAAATCGACTGGCTGATCCCGCACCAAGCCAACCTGCGCATCATCGAAGCCACGGCCAAGCGCCTGGATATGCCGATGGATCGCGTCATCGTCACCGTCGACAGGCACGGCAACACGTCGTCCGGTTCGGTGCCGCTGGCGCTGGACGAAGCGGTGCGTTCCGGCCGTGTCCAGCGCGGCCAGTTGCTGCTGCTCGAGGCGTTCGGCGGCGGCTTCACCTGGGGATCGGCGCTGCTGCGTTACTGATCCACCAGTACGGGTTGCATGTGACGCCTCCGCCGGAAACAGCGGGGGCGTTTCGTTTTTGCGACATCCGGAAGCTGCTCAATACGTGCCGGTACAGACGTCCTAGAGCAAACACTCGTATCATGCGCACTCTTTTCGCAGGGATTCACGCGTGACCGATTCATCCCCCCAGCTGGCCTTCGTATTCCCGGGCCAGGGTTCGCAGTCGCTCGGCATGCTCGCCGAGTTGTCCGAACTGCATCCGCAAGTGCGCGAGACCTTCGCTGAAGCCAGCGACGGCGCTGGTGCCGATTTGTGGGCGCTGAGCCAGGGCGGTCCCGAGGAAATGCTCAACCGCACCGAGTTCACTCAGCCGGCGCTGCTGGCCGCGGGCGTGGCGGTGTGGCGCCTGTGGCAGCAGCGCGGTGGCACGAAGCCGTCGGTGCTGGCCGGGCACAGCCTGGGCGAATACACCGCGCTGGTCGCAGCGGGCGCGCTGTCCCTGAAGGACGGTGCGCACCTGGTGCGCCTGCGTGGTCAGCTGATGCAGGATGCCGCCCCCGCCGGCACCGGCGCGATGGCGGCCGTGCTCGGCGCCGAGGATGCGCTGGTGCAGGAAGTCTGCGAAGCCGCGTCCGGCAGCGAAGTCGTCGTGCCGGCCAATTACAACTCGCCGGGCCAGATCGTGATCGGCGGCCATGCCGCTGCGGTCGACAAAGCGCTGGCGATGCTCGGCGAACGCGGTGTGCGCAAGGCGGTCAAGCTGGCCGTCAGCGTGCCCTCGCATACTCCGCTGATGCGTGAGGCCGCCAATCGTCTGGCCGAAGCCATGGCCGGCCTGGCTTGGCACGCGCCGCAGTGGCCGGTCGTGCAGAACGTCGATGCGCGCATCCACGACAATACCGATGCGATCCGCGACGCACTGGTCCGCCAGCTGTACCTGCCGGTGCAGTGGACCGGTTGCGTGCAGGCGCTGTCCGCGCGCGGCATCACCCGCATCGCCGAATGCGGCCCGGGCAAGGTCCTGGCCGGCCTGGTCAAGCGCATCGACAAGTCGCTCGACGCACGCGCGCTCGGCACGCCGGGCGAGTTCGAAACCGCTCTCGAAGAATGGAAGAACGCATGAGCCACCATGACGTGTTGAAGGGCGAGGTCGCACTCGTCACCGGCGCAAGCCGCGGCATCGGTGCCGCCATCGCCGACGAGCTGGCTGCGCAGGGCGCGACGGTCATCGGCACCGCCACTTCGGAGGCTGGCGCCAAGGCGATCGGCGAGCGCCTGGCCGCGCACGGCGGCCACGGTCGTGTGCTCAATGTCGGCGAGGCCGAGTCGATCGAGGCGCTGATCGAATCCATCGGCAAGGAGATCGGCCCGATCTCGATCCTCGTCAACAATGCCGGCATCACGCGCGACAACCTGCTGATGCGCATGAAGGACGAGGACTGGCAGGCGATCCTCGACACCAACCTCACCAGCGTCTACCGCAGCAGCAAGGCGGTGATGCGTTCGATGATGAAGGCGCGCAAGGGCCGCATCATCAACATTGCCTCGGTGATCGGCGTGACCGGCAATGCCGGCCAGGCCAACTACGCCGCGGCCAAGGCCGGCATCATCGCCTTCAGCAAGTCGCTGGCCAAGGAAATCGGTAGCCGTGGCGTGACCGTGAATGTCGTGGCGCCCGGTTTCATCGACACCGATATGACCAAGGCCCTGCCCGACGATGCCAAGAACGCGATGCTCGGCCAGATCGCGCTCGGCCGCTTCGGCGAACCGGCCGACATCGCCCGTGCGGTGGCCTTCCTGGCCGGCCCGGCGGCCGCCTACATCACCGGCGAGACGCTGCACGTCAACGGCGGCATGTACATGCCCTGAGACCTCCCCGTGGCGGGGGGCTTCCGGTCCTAACCACTTGAACCAAAAGGGCTTTCGCGTATGCTCGCGAACGCCAATGTTTCCTTTAGACTATTCCGTCGAATATCCCGTCCCGGGAGGAGTGAGAACCCATGAGCAGCATCGAAGAGCGCGTTAAGAAGATCGTTGTCGAACAGCTTGGCGTGAAGGAAGAAGAAGTCACCAACAACGCTTCGTTCGTCGACGACCTCGGCGCTGACTCGCTCGACACCGTCGAGCTGGTGATGGCCCTCGAAGAAGAGTTCGAGTGCGAGATCCCGGACGAGGAAGCCGAGAAGATCACCTCGGTGCAGCAGGCGATCGACTACGTCAAGTCGCACGTCAAGTCGTAAGCGCGTCTTGCGGGAGCGGGGTCTCAACGGCCGCCTGCTCCCACGAAAGTCAAACCGGGGCCGCTTTGCGGCCCCGCGTTTTATCAGCCGGCCGATACGCCGGCGTAGGTAAATGGAGTGTTTCATGTCCAATCGCAGGCGTGTTGTCGTCACCGGCCTCGGCATCGTGTCGCCGCTCGGCAATGACCTGGCCAAGAGCTGGGACGGCATCGTCAACGGCCGCTCCGGCATCGGCCCGATCACCCATTTCGACGCCTCCGCTTTCACCACCCGCATCGCGGGCGAGGTGCGCGACTTCGACATCACCCAGTGGGTGAATCCGAAGGACGCGAAGAAGATGGAGGAGTTCATCCATTACGGCGTGGCTGCTTCGCTGATGGCGATGCAGGACGCCAGCCTCACCGTCGACGAGTCCAACGCCGAGCGCATCGGTGCGCTGATCGGCTCGGGCATCGGCGGCCTGCTCGGCATCGAGGAGCAGACGGTCAAGTATCACGAGGGCGGCCCGCGCAAGGTCTCGCCGTTCTACGTGCCCAGCACCATCATCAACATGCTGCCCGGCCAGGTGTCGCTGCTGACCGGCATCAAGGGCCCGAATTTCTCGGCCGTTTCGGCCTGCGCCACCGCCAACCATTCCATCGGCATGGCGATGCGCATGATCCAGTACGGCGACGCCGACGTCATGGTCGCCGGCGGTGCCGAACGCGGCTCGTCGCCGACCTCGGTCGCGGGCTTCTGCTCGATGAAGGCCATGTCGACCCGCAATGACGACCCGACCCACGCTTCGCGTCCGTGGGACAAGGACCGTGACGGCTTCGTCCTCGGCGACGGTGCCGGCATCCTGGTCCTCGAGGAATACGAGCACGCCAAGGCCCGCGGCGCCCGCATCTATTGCGAGCTCGCCGGTTTCGGCGCCAGCTCCGACGCCTTCCACATGACCGCACCGAGCGAGAACGGTGAAGGCCCGGCCCGCTGCATGGTCGCGGCGATGAAGGACGCGGGAGTCAATCCGCAGGACGTCGGCTACCTCAACGCGCACGGCACGTCCACGCCGCTGGGCGACGTCGCCGAAACGCTGGCGATCAAGCGCGCGCTGGGCGACCACGCCTACAAGACCATGGTCAGCTCGACCAAGTCGATGACGGGTCACCTGCTCGGCGCCGCCGGCGGCGTGGAGGCCATCTTCTCTGTGCTGGCGCTGCATCACGGCATCATCCCGCCGACCATCAACCTGGAGCAGCCGGGCGAAGGCTGCGACCTGGACTACGTGCCCAACGTGGCGCGCCAGGCCAAGGTCGACGTCGCCGTCTCCAACGGCTTCGGCTTCGGCGGCACCAACGGCACGCTGGTGTTCAAGCGCCTCTGACGGCGCCGCAACTCGTGTCCCGCGATCCCCGCTCCGGCGGGGATCGTCGTTTGTGGGGTCTAATACGCAACTATGCTCCTGACTCGCTCGCTGCCGTCCCGGCCCGGAACCACCATCGACCTGCTGTCGCTGCAACGCCTGGCGCCGCAGCGCTACCCGCTGCTGCTGGAGTCCACCGCGCACGGCACCGCGCAGGGGCGCTGGGACATGCTGCTGGTAGGCAATGGCGAAACGCTGCGCCTGCACGCGGACGGCGTCACCCGCGATGCGGAAGGCGCTGCGAAGGAGGGCGATTTCTTTTCGGTGCTGGATGCGGCGTGGACGCCATTACGCGTGCCGCGCGACGAACCGCGCTGGCCGTTCCGCGGCGGCTGGGCGTTGCTCATGGGGTACGAGGCCGCGGCGCAGGTCGAGCCGGTGCTGAAACTGCCGCAGGCGCCGGGTGGTCTGCCGGTCGCACTGGCGCTGCGCTGTCCGGCGGCGGTGCTGCGCGACCACACCACCGGCGATTGCGTGGTGGTGGCCGAGCGAGGTCATGAAGACCTGCTGGACCAGGTACTGGCCGATGTCGAATCCGCCGCGCAACTGCCGGCCCTGCCGGAGTGGCAGCCACCGAGGGCGATCGACGAGGACGAACCTCAGCGCTACATCGACGGCGTCCAGCGCGTGCTCGAATACCTGGCCGCGGGCGATGTGTTCCAGGTCAACCTGTCGCGCGCATGGCGTGCGGCCTTCGATGCGCCGCTGCAACCGTCAGCATTGTTCCAGCGCCTGCGCGACAACAATCCGGCGCCGTTCGCGGGCGTGTTCGCCGGAGACGGTTGGGCCGTGGTGAGCGCCTCACCGGAACGCCTGGTTTCGGTGCGTGGCGACGTGGTCGAGACGCGCCCCATCGCTGGCACGCGGCCGCGCTTCGCCGGCGACGACGATGCCGCCCGGATCCAGGAACTCGTCGGTCATCCGAAAGAGCGCGCCGAGCACGTGATGCTGATCGACCTGGAGCGCAACGATCTCGGCCGAGTCTGCACGCCGGGCAGCGTGGAGGTCGACGAGTTGATGACGGTGGAAAGCTACGCGCACGTGCACCACATCGTCAGCAACGTGCGCGGCCGGTTGAAGGCTGACGCGACGCCGGGGCAGGTGATCCGCGCGGTGTTCCCCGGCGGCACGATCACCGGATGCCCGAAGGTCCGCTGCATGCAGATCATCGCCGAGCTCGAAGGTGTCGGTCGCGGCGCCTACACCGGCGCGATGGGCTGGCTCAATCGCGATGGCGACCTCGACCTCAACATCCTGATCCGCAGCGCGGAGGTGGAGGGTGATTCGCTGCGTTTCCGCACCGGCGCAGGCATCGTCTTCGACTCGGTACCCGAGCGCGAACTCGACGAGACCCGCGCCAAGGCGCGCGGCATGCTTCGCGCGCTTGGGGTCGCCGGGTGATGGTCGCGACGCCCCGTTATTTCGTGGGTCGCGATCGCGTGGACTCGCTGCCGGATCACGACCGCGGCCTGGCTTATGGCGACGGTCTGTTCGAGACGATGCGGGCCGTGCACGGCTCCGTGCCATGGTGGCCCGCGCACTGGCAGCGATTGCAGCGAGGCGCGCAGGCATTGCGACTGTCGCTGCCCGCCGAGGCGCAGGTGCGGGAAGAAGCCGAACGCATGCTCGAGGGCGGAGACGGCGTGCTCAAGCTGATCGTCACGCGCGGTGCCGGTGGTCGCGGCTATCCCGCCCCTGAGGAGTCCGTGCCGAACTGGATCCTGTCACGGCACCCACTGCCTCCGGCAACGCCATCTGCTGGTTTGGCGCTGCGCTGGTGCGAGACGCGCCTCGCGCTCCAGCCGGCATTGGCCGGCATCAAGCATTGCAACCGGCTCGAGCAGGTCCTGGCGCGCAGCGAATGGGCCGACCCTGACATTCATGAAGGACTTGTGCTCAGCGCGGAAGGCGACGTGGTCAGTGCGACCGCTGCCAACGTGTTCGTGCTTCGCGACGGCCGATGGACGACGCCCCTCGTGGACCGTTGTGGCATCGCCGGGGTCTGCCGCGCATGGGCGGTCGACGCCTTGCAAGCCTGCGAGGCACGGCTGGCTGTGACCGACGTCGAAGCCGCCGATGCGGTTTTCCTGTGCAATGCCGTGCGGGGTATCCTGCCAGTGGCCCGGCTCGGTTCGCGCACATGGCGGCCGCATCCGCAGGTCATGGAACTTCAGCACCGGCTGGCTGCCGCGCATCCCGCATTCGTCACGGAGGTTTCGTGAGTCGTAAAACTGGGCGCCGTCTTGGCGGGTTCTTCCTGTTTGTTCTGTTGCTGGCGGCCGTGGGCGGCGGACTGCTGTGGCAGCGCTACACGAGCTTCGCCGACGCGCCGATGGCCGGTCTGGAAGAGGGTGACAGCATCGTGGTCGCGCCCGGCGACTCACTGCCCATCGTCGTGCGCAAGCTGCGCGAGGCGGGCGTGCGTAGCGGCGAGCTGGTCGAGTGGCGCGCGCTGGCGCGGCAGCTTGGCGCCGCAGGCAAGCTGCAGGTCGGCGAGTACGCGCTGGCGCCGGGGACGTCGCCGCGCGAACTGCTGATCGCGATGCGCGATGGCAAGGTGATCAGCCACCGCTTCACGATCGTGGAGGGCTGGAACATCCGCGAAATGCGCGCCGCCTTGGCCAAGGCCGAACCGCTGGAACACGATACCGGCAAGCTGGACGATGCCGCGCTGATGAAGGCGATCGGCGAGCCAGGCCAGCATCCGGAAGGGCGGTTCCTGCCCGAGACCTACCTGTACACGCGCGGCGACAGCGACCTGGATGTGCTCAAGCGCGCGCACGAAGCGATGGACAAGGCGCTCGACGACGCCTGGCAGCAGCGCGCGTCCGACAGCGTGCTGAAGACGCCGGATGAATTGCTGATCCTGGCCTCGATCGTCGAGAAGGAAACCGGCATCGCCGAAGAGCGGCCGCGCATCGCCGGACTGTTCGAACGGCGCCTGCGCATCGGCATGCGCCTGCAGACCGATCCGACCGTGATCTATGGCATCGGCGCGAGCTACGACGGCAACATCCGCAAGCGCGACCTGCAGACCGACACGCCCTACAACACGTACACCCGCGCCGGGCTGCCGCCGACGCCAATCGCCATGCCGGGGCGCGATGCGCTGATGGCCACCGCGAAGCCGGCCCCGGGCGATGAGCTGTTCTTCGTTGCCGTCGGCGACGGCAGCGGCCGGCATCTGTTCGCCAGGACGCTGTCCGAGCACGAGGCCAACGTGCGCACCTACCTGCAGCGTTACCGGCAGAGCCAGCAGTCGCGAGCCGAAGCATCGCAGGGCTCGCAATGACGCTGCGCACGTATCCGCGTTTCGTCACGTTGGAAGGCGGCGAGGGCGCCGGCAAGTCGACCGTGCTCAAGGCATTGCGCGAGGTCTTGGACGCCACCGGCCGCGAAGTGGTCAGCACGCGCGAGCCGGGCGGCACGCCGCTGGCCGAACAGATCCGCGGCCTGCTGCTCGACACGCACCACGAACCGCCGACGATCGACACGGAACTGCTGCTGATGTTCGCTGCCCGCGCGCAGCACGTGCGCGAGACGATCCTGCCTGCGCTCGAACGTGGCGCATGGGTCATCAGCGACCGCTTCACCGATGCCAGCTTCGCCTATCAGGGGGCGGCGCGGGGAGGCGATCCGTCCTTCATCGCCGAGCTGGAGCGTCGTGTCGTCGGCATTGCGCCGGCGATGACGCTGCTGCTGGACGTGCCGGTGGCGATCGGCCTGCAGCGTGCGCGCGGCCGCGGCGCCTCCGACCGCATCGAAGGCGAGCGAGACGACTTTTTCGAACGCGTGCGCGAGGGGTATCTGGCCCGTGCCGGAGCCGATGCGCAGCGCTTCCGCGTGATCGATGCCACGCAAACCGTGGAGGCGGTCGCCGCCGAGGCGGTCGCTCACCTGCGCCGGTTGATCGAGGCCGCGCCGTGAGCGCGCCGGTGTCCTTCGCGCCCTGGCAAAGGCGCATCTACGACCAGGCGGCGTCCTCGCTCGATGCCGGGCGGCTGGGTCACGGCCTGCTGTTCTGCGGCCCGGCGCAGCTGGGCAAGCGAGCAGTCGCCGAGCGCCTCGCGCAGCGCGTGCTGTGCCAGCAGCGCGGCGCCGATGGCGAACCCTGCGGCACGTGCCGCAGCTGTCACCTGATCGCGGCCGGTACCCATCCGGACTATCAGGTCGTGTCCTTCGTTATGAACAAGGAAGGCACGCGACTGCGTACGGAAATAGTGATCGAGCAGATCCGCCGCCTGTCCGAACAGATGGCGCTGACACCGCAATACGGTGGCGCGCAGGTCGTGATCATCGATCCCGCCGACGCCATCAACACGGCCGCCTGCAATGCGTTGCTCAAGACGCTCGAGGAGCCGGTCCCGGGCCGTTACCTGTGGCTGGTGAGCGCTCATCCGGCGCGGCTGCCGGCGACGATCCGCAGCCGCTGCCAGCGGCTGGAGTTCCGGCTGCCGCCGCAGGCCGAGGCCTCGGCCTGGCTGAATGCGCAGGGCCATGCCGATGCTGCCGCGCGCGAGGCACTGGATGCCGCCCGCGGACATCCGGGACTGGCGCATGAATGGCTGAAGGGTGAAGGCCTCAAGCTGCGCCGCGAGGTGGCGGCGGACCTGGCCAAACTGGGGCGCGGCGAGGCCTCGGCCAGCGAGGTCGCGCAGCGCTGGTGCGGGGACGAGGATGCCGCGCTGCGCCTGCGCCATGCCGCGGACCTGGCCTTGGCCGACGCGGCCAGCTTGACCGACCCGGTGCGAGCGCGCAGTCTGGCCGCATGGTTCGATCAGGCGAACCGGACGCGCGATCTGCTGCGGACGACGGTCCGCTCCGATCTGGCGGTCATCGAATTGTTGTTGGCCTGGCGCGCCGGTGAGGCGGGGCGGGCCCAGGGGGGAACCAGGAAATGAACGGAATGGCCTCGGCGGGCGGTGGCGGCGGTGCACGGCAGGGCATCCTGTCGCTCGCGATCAAGGACAAGGCGGCGCTGTACAGCGCCTACATGCCGTTCGTGAGGCACGGCGGCATCTTCGTCGCCACGCCCAAGCGTTACTTCATCGGCGACGAAGTGTTCCTGCTGCTCACGCTGCCCGAGTCGACCGAGCGTCTGCCGGTGGCCGGCAAGGTCATCTGGGTGACGCCGGTGGGTGCGCAGGGCAACCGTCCGGCCGGCATCGGCGTGCAGTTCGCCGACAGCAGCGAGGGCGAAGCGGTCAGGCACAAGATCGAAGCGCTGCTTGCCGGCACGCTCAGCGCGGAGCGCGCGACGCACACGATGTAGTCCTAACGGCGCGGGTGCGCCGATAGCCGTATTGGCCCACGGCAAGGCACAGGACGTCATGGACAATGTCATGCGGAGCATCCTGGCACTCGCGCTTACATCGATGCTGGCGTCATCGGCTGTTGCGTCAATGCAGACCGCTCCGATTGAGCGCCCCATGGGCGCAGAACTGCGGCAGCCATCCAGCGAGGGGGCTGCCACGCCGATCTGGCGCCATCCCGACCCGCTGCCGGCACAGATCGAAGCTTCGCTTGAACTGGGCGACTCGCCTAATGGCGCGACGCTGAGTCTGCTCACTACGGACCGGACTTCGCGCTACCGCGTGCGTGTGCAGTACGAGACCAGCCTGGCGCTGGGCGATTCCGGGCCTCACCTGGATTTCCACGACTGGAAGCATTGCCTGTCGTCCTGGCACGAGGCGAGCAGCGAAGACGGATTGAACTTCGTGCTGCCGGTGCCGGCGGAACAGGAGGAAACCTGCTTTCCACCCGTCCGGGCGGAGGAAATCGTCGAACAGACCCGTCGCGTGCTCGTGGGCTACGACCTGGGAGCGGAAGCCGACGCGCATTGGCTGCAGATCGCCCGCGAGGCGCAGCATGCTGGCGGCGGGCAATCCTACGTTGCCATCAGCACGGTGCGCGTGCGCATCGAGATACGTGCGCCGGAAGGTTGGCGCACGCTGAGCATCCTGGACTTCAGGCTGCCGATGGGGTGCTGAGTTCGGCGGCCTGCTGACGTAGCGCCGGGTTGTCCCAACCCGGACGCGGCGCAAAGCGGTCGCCGTAGCGGGCGTGCAGCAGCTTCAGTCGCGCGAGCAGGGCGTCGGCGCCGGCTTCGCGGATGTGCTGGATCGGGCCGCCGCGGAACGGAGCGAAGCCGGTGCCGAAGATCACGCCGGCATCGAGCAGTTCGGAGTCGCTGACCACGCCGTCGTGCAGGCAGGCGACCGCTTCGTTGAGCAGCGGCAGGATCAGGCGGTCTTCCAGGTCCGACGGCGTCTGGTAGTCCTTCGGCAGTTCGGGTTTCACCGCCTTGCCGTTCTCCCACTTGTAAAGGCCCTGGCCGTCCTTCTTGCCGCGCTTGCCGGCCTCCGGAGGCGACGACAGCGAGGCCGGGATCGGCAGGCCGAGGAACGGTGCGAGCTCCGCGCCGACGCCTGCGGCGACGTCGAGGCCGACGGTGTCGATCAGTTCGATCGGTCCCATCGGCATGCCGAACTTCACGGCAGCCTTGTCGATCGCCGGGCCCGGAATGCCTTCGGCGAAAGCGGTTGCCGCTTCGAGCATGTACGGGAACAGCACGCGGTTGACCAGGAAGCCCGGCGTGCCCGCGACCGGTACTGGCAGTTTGTCGATCGCCTTGCAGAACGCGGCCAGGCGCTGCTGCGTCTGCGGCGCCATCGTGTCGTGATGGATGATCTCCACCAGCGGCATCAACGCGACCGGGTTGAAGTAGTGCAGGCCGGCGAACTGCGCCGGTCGCGCGATGTGCCCGCTCAACTCGGTCAGCGGAATCGACGAGGTATTGGTGGTCAGCAGCGCGTCCGGCTTCATGCGCGGCTCGACCGACGCATACAGCTCGCGCTTGGCTTCGGGCTTCTCGATGATCGCCTCGATCACCAGGTCGGCTTGCGCCACTCCGTCGCCGGCGAGGTCGCTCTTCAGTCGCGCCGATACCGTGCTGCGCTTGGCTTCGTCCTTGACCTTCTTGCCGAACAACTCCTGCGCACGCGTCATTGCGCCGTCGATGAAACGTTGCTCGCGATCCTGCAGCGTGACGTTGAAACCCTTGTAGGCCGACCATGCGGCGATGTCGCCGCCCATCACGCCGGCGCCGACGACGTGCACGTTCGCGATGCCGTGATCCTTGCCGCCCAGGCCCTTGAGACGCTCCTGCAGGAAGAACACGCGGATCAGGTTGCGCGCGGTGGGCGTGGAAGCGAGCTTGACCACCGATTTGCGCTCAGCCGACAGGCGGTTCTGGATGCCTCCACCGGTGCGCGCCCAGGTGTTGATCAGCGCGTAGGGCGCCGGGTAGTGCTCCTTGCGTGCCTTGCGTGCGACCTGCTTGGTCAGCATCGGTGCGAGCAACTGACGCGTCGGCCACACGTTGGTGGCCCAGCCCATGAAGCGCTGCTTGAACGGACGCAGCGAGCCCTTGGCTGCGTAGGCGGCAGCGACGTCGATCAGCGACGACGCATCGACCACCTTGTCGACCAGGCCGATGCCGCGCGCTGCCGACGCCGACAGCGTGCGGCCGGTCAGCATCATGTCGAACGCGGCCGGCGCGCCGACCAGTTGCGGCAGGCGTGCGCTGCCGCCCCAGCCGGGGTAGATGCCGAGCTTGACTTCGGGCAGGCCGATGCGCGTGGACGGATCGTTGCTGGCGACGCGATAACGGCAGGCCAGCGAGATCTCGGTGCCGCCGCCCATGCAGAATCCGTGGATCGCGGCGACGGTCGGGCAGGGCAACTCGGCCAGGCGCTGGAACGTCTGCTGGCCGCGGCGGATGGCATCGCCGACCGTGCCCTTGGCGTCGAAGCTCTGGAACTCCTTGATGTCGGCGCCGGCGATGAAGCCGGTCGTCTTGGCCGAGCGCAGCACCACGCCCTTGGGCGGGTCCAGCGCCAGACGCTCGAGCAGGGCATCCAGCTCGATCAGGACGTCCTGGGAGAAAGTGTTGACCGGCGAACCAGCCTTGTCGAAGGACAGCACGAGGATGCCATCGGGGCGCAGCTCGGTCTGCCAGTGCTGGAAGCGGAGACCGTCGAGGCCTGCGATCATTGCGGGACCATCCGTTCGGGTATGGAATCGGCCGCTATCATCCCGATGTCGTTCCGGTGCCGTCAAATCGCCCGTCAAATCGCCCCGCGAATCGGCGCCCGGGAACCCGCGAAGCCCGTCGCATGACGCCTGGCCGTTGCGCCGATCCCGGTGCGCCCCCATTAATCGTAGTGATTGAACTTTCCCCCGACAGGGTTGTCCCATTGTTCGGCCAAGGCCGAGCTGACAGGAGTGCCGGCACGGCATGGCCGAAACAACGTTGCCCAAAGATGTGGAGTTGGACCAGGAGCTGGTCAGGCGTGTCCAGCGTGGCGACAGTACGGCTTTCGATGTCCTGGTGCGCAAGTACCAGCATCGGATCACCGCGCTGATCGGGCGCTACATACCCGACTGGAGCGAATGCCAGGACGTGGCCCAGGAAACCTTCATCCGCGCCTACCGGGCGCTGCCGAACTTCCGAGGCGACGCCCAGTTCTATACGTGGTTGCACCGTATCGCAGTGAATACCGCCAAAAATTACCTCGTTGCGCAGAACCGCAGACCGCCCACCGACGATGTCGATGCTGGCGACGCCGAGCAGTTCGACACCGGCACGCGACTGCGCGACACCGACACCCCCGAACATGAGCTGCTGCGGCAGGAAATCGAACGCACGGTGATGCGCGTGGTCGATTCACTGCCGGAAGAATTGCGGGCCGCGATCACCATGCGCGAGGTGGACGGCCTGAGTTACGACGAGATCGCGCAGAAGATGGGTTGTCCGATCGGCACCGTGCGTTCGCGCATTTTCCGGGCGCGCGAAGCGATCGATGCCGAACTCCGGCCCCTGCTGGATCACGACGAACGGGAGCGCGCGCACTGATGGCGGCCAATAACTACGAGAACGATCGCGATGCCCTCAGCGCGCTGTTCGACGGCGAATTGAGCGGCGATGCCGCGCGCTTCGCATTGAAGCGATTGGGGCACGATGAGCCATCACGCGCCGCTTTTGGCCGCTGGCAATTGTGCGGCGACGTGCTGCGCGGCCAGGCGTCCGCGGTCGCGGCAGGCGGCTTTGCCGAGCGAGTGGCCGCCGCCATCGCGCTGGAGCAGGCCCCCGCCCAGGCGCAGCCGGCCCCGCCGCGCTCTTCCGTCTTTGGTGGAAGGCGAGGCTGGATCGGCGGTGCGCTGGCGGCTTCGGTCGCTGTTGTCGCGCTGTTCGTGGCGCGTCCGTTGAGCAACGGCTCCTCGCCAGCGGCTCCGGAGACGGCACCCACCCAGGTCGCGGATGCCGCCGCGCCGGTACGTGCGCCGGCCGTGGGCAGTCGCACGGTGCCGCGCATGCCGTCGGCACCCACCGCTCCGGTGGTCGATCTTGGTACGGCCGCCGTCGCAGCCGCAGAGGTTCCGCGTCGGGCCATCGAGCGTCGCAGCGCACGCAGCCAGAACCAGCGCGCGGCGATGCGTGCCAGTGCACGCCGAGAGGCTTCGGCGATGGAAGCGGTGGCATCGGCTGCGCCCGCGCCGGCCATGGCCGCAGCGCCCGGCGCGATCGAAGCGCTGACCGCGTCGGCCGCGCCCGCAGCTGCCGCAAGCCAGAACGCCAATCCCTTCCGGCCGCAACACAGCGAAGCGGCGCCGCGCCCATGGCCGCGCGCAGTCCTGCCGCAGTACTCGAATGCAGGTGCGCTCAACGCCAGCTTTGGCGGGACTTCACCGTCGTTTTATCCGTTCGAACCGAGCATGCCCCATGAGACCGCAGCGGAAGGCGGTGAGCGCAATCCGCCGCAGCACTGACGCAATCCAAACGCGTTGCCGCCTGCAACGCGCTCCGCAACAACCTCTCACCTGATCGAGGCCGATTCGATGACCCGTCTCCGCTCTCTTGCCCTGGTCGGTGCCATTGCCGTGGCACTGCCGGCGGCGTGTACCGCGCAGCCACCGTCCACGCCGATCGCTCCGCCGCCCGCAGCCACGCCGGCCGCGCCGCTGGTCAGTGGGTTGCCGGACTTCACCGGCCTGGTTCAACGAGTGGGGCCGGCGGTCGTCAACATCCGTGCGGAAATCGCGCCGCGCCGCAGCGCGGGCACGATGCCGGGCGAGGAAGAGGTTCCTGAAATTTTCCGCCGCTTCTTCGGCGACGACCTGCCGATGCCGGGTCCGCGCGGACCGCGTGGGCCTCGCGGCGGCGGCACGTCCGCCGGTAGCGGGTTCCTGATTTCCGACGACGGCTACGTGATGACCAACCACCACGTCGTCGATGGCGCCGAGACGGTGAAGGTCATGTTGTCCGACCGCCGCGAGTTCACCGCCAAGGTGATCGGCAGCGACGAACAGTCCGACGTCGCGCTGCTCAAGATCGACGCCAAGGGCCTGCCGTTCCTGCGCATGGCCAAGGCCGACTCGGCCAAACCGGGCCAGTGGGTGATCGCGATCGGCTCGCCGTTTGGTCTCGACCATTCGGTCACGGCCGGCATCGTCAGTGCCGTCGGCCGCGCCAATCCGTATGCCGATCAGCGCTATGTGCCCTTCATCCAGACCGACGTGGCGATCAACCAGGGCAACTCCGGTGGCCCGCTGCTCAATACCGGCGGCGAGGTGGTTGGCATCAATTCGCAGATCTTCAGCAATTCCGGCGGCTACATGGGCGTGAGCTTCGCCATCCCCATCGACGTGGCGATGAGCGCGGCCGAGCAGCTGCGCGCGACCGGCAAGGTCAGCCGTGGCCAGCTGGGCGTGGTCGTCCAGCAGCTGACGTCCGAAAACGCGCGCGGCTTCGGCGTGCCGGACAGCAACGGCGCGCTGGTCACCCAGGTGCTGCCGGGCAGTCCGGCCGACAAGGCCGGCATCGAGCGCGGCGACGTGATCCGCTCGGTCAACGGCCGGGAAATCCTGGAATCCAGCGACCTGCCGCCGATGATCGGCTCGATGGCGCCGGGCACCAAGGCGAAGGTCTCGGTGTTCCGCGATGGCAAGACGATCGAGCGCACGGTGGTGGTCAACGAGCTCGACACCGGCCTGGTCGCCGGTAACGACGATCAATCCGACGTGCCCGGTGGCGTGCCGTCCAAGCCCTCGGCCGGCAACAGCCTCGGCCTGGTGGCCCAGGACCTGTCCGCGAACGATCGCCAGCGCCTTGGCCTGTCGGGCAAGGAGGGCGTAATGATCCGCAATCCGGGTGATGCTGCCGCCGAAGTCGGGCTGCGGCCGGGGGACGTGGTGCTGGCCGTGGGCCGCAATCCGGTCGGATCGGCCTCTGCGCTGGATCGTGAACTGGCGGGAGTCAGGCCGGGCGAGACCGTGATGCTGCTGGTGCGGCGCCAGGGCAACACCCAGTACGTGGCCGTCACCGCGGAAAGCAAGACCGGCTGACCCGGTCTCCGGCCCCACGGCGCCAGGGAACTGAGCGCCGTGTCGGCCCGGTCCATGCCGTATGCGATAATCCGGCGTTGAATTTTATGGAACCGGCGGACTCGCGCCGCCCCGCATGCAGCAGATCAGAAATTTTTCCATCATCGCCCACGTCGACCACGGCAAGTCGACCCTGGCTGACCGCATCATCCAGCTCTGTGGCGGTCTCGAAGCCCGCGAAATGGAAGCCCAGGTTCTCGACTCCAACCCGATCGAGCGCGAGCGCGGCATCACCATCAAGGCCCAGTCCGTGTCGCTGCCGTACAAGGCGCGCGACGGCAAGACCTATTTCCTGAACTTCATCGACACCCCCGGCCACGTCGACTTCAGCTATGAGGTCAGCCGTTCGCTGGCCGCCTGCGAAGGCGCGCTGCTGGTGGTCGACGCCGCGCAGGGCGTCGAGGCGCAGTCCGTCGCCAACTGCTACACCGCGGTGGAGCAGGGGCTGGAGGTGGTACCGATCCTGAACAAGATCGACCTGCCGACCGCCGACATCGCACGTGCCAAGGGCGAAATCGAAGCGGTCATCGGCATCGATGCCGAAGATGCCGTCGCAATCAGCGCCAAGACCGGCCTCAACGTGGAGGAGGTGCTCGAGGCGATCGTGCATCGCATCCCGCCGCCGAAGCCGCGCGATACCGACAAGCTGCAGGCGCTGATCATCGACTCGTGGTTCGACAACTACCTCGGTGTGGTCTCGCTGGTGCGCGTGATGCAGGGCGAGATCAAGCCCGGCGACAAGCTGCTGGTGATGTCGACCGGACGCACCCACCAGGTCGACAAGGTCGGCGTGTTCACGCCCAAGCGCAAGGACCTGCCCAGGCTCGCTGCGGGCGAGGTGGGCTGGATCCATGCATCGATCAAGGACGTGCACGGCGCGCCCGTCGGCGACACCTTGACCCTGGCCAGCGATCCGGCGGCCAAGCCGTTGCCGGGCTTCCAGGAAATGCAGCCGCGCGTGTTCGCAGGCCTGTTCCCGGTCGACGCCGAGGACTACCCGGACCTGCGCGAAGCGCTGGAAAAGCTGCGCCTCAACGACGCCGCGCTGCGCTTCGAGCCCGAGAGTTCCGAAGCGATGGGCTTCGGTTTCCGCTGCGGCTTCCTCGGCATGCTGCACATGGAGATCGTGCAGGAGCGCCTTGAGCGCGAGTACAACCTCAACCTGATCAGCACCGCGCCAACGGTGATCTATGAGGTCCTCAAGACCGACGGCAGCATCGTGCCGATGGACAACCCGGCCAAGCTGCCGCCGGTGAACATGGTCGAAGAGGTCCGCGAGCCGATCATCCGCGCCAACATCCTCACGCCGCCGGACTACGTCGGCAACGTGATCACGCTGTGCGAGGAAAAGCGCGGCGTGCAGATCGGCATCAACTACATGGGCGGCCAGGTGCAGATCAGCTATGAGCTGCCGATGGCCGAAGTGGTGCTGGACTTCTTCGACAAGCTCAAGTCGGTCAGCCGCGGCTACGCGTCGCTGGACTACCACTTCCTGCGTTTCCAGGCCGGTCCGTTCGTGCGAGTGGACACGCTGATCAACGGCGACAAGGTCGACGCGCTCAGCATCATCACCCACCGCAGCCACGCCGACCGTCGCGGTCGCGACCTGTGCGAGAAGATGAAGGAACTGATTCCGCGGCAGATGTTCGACGTCGCCATCCAGGCCGCGATCGGCTCGCAGATCATTGCCCGCAGCACGGTCAAGGCGATGCGCAAGAACGTCCTGGCCAAGTGCTACGGCGGCGACATCAGCCGCAAGAAGAAGCTCCTCGAGAAACAGAAAGAGGGCAAGAAGCGGATGAAGCAGGTCGGACGCGTGGAGATTCCGCAGGAAGCCTTCCTGGCGGTCCTGCAGGTCGACAGCAAGTAACACAGGCCGGGATCGGGGATTCGGGACCGGGGATTCGCGAGGCGCGGGCAAGCACGGGCAGGGCTGTGACGAAGAGCGCGGCCCTCGCTATGCTCCGGACGGCAAGCCCGTCGGGACGCGCTCAGGATTCCGATTCCGAATGTCCAATCCCGAACCCCCAATCCCGGCTCCAAAGGAGCATGCATGCGTTGGTTTGAGATCGGACTGGTACTGCTGACCGCCTTCACCGGCATCGTCTGGCTGCTCGACAAGCTGTTCCTTGCCAAGCGCCGCGCTGCCCGCGAAGGCCTGCTCGACGAAGGCAAGGAGCCCATCGTCGTCGACTACTCCAAGGCCTTCTTCCCGGTGCTGGCGGTCGTCCTGATCCTGCGCAGCTTCATCGCGGAGCCGTTCCGGATCCCGTCCAACTCGATGATGCCGACCCTGCTGACCGGCGATTTCATCCTGGTCAACAAGTTCCGCTACGGCCTGCGCCTGCCGGTCACCAACCACAAGGTCGTTTCCATCGGCGAACCCCAGCGGGGCGACGTCGTGGTCTTCAAGCCGCCGCACCACCCCGACCAGGACTGGATCAAGCGCGTTGTCGGCCTGCCGGGCGACCGCGTCGCCTACCACGACAACCAGGTGTTCCTGAATGGCAAGGCGCTCGCCTACCAGCCGATCGGGGCCTACCAGGGCAAGGGCAACGGCGCGGAGATGACCGGAGCCGAGGAACTGACCGAGAACCTGGCCGGCCGCAGCCACCACGTCCTGGAACGCACCGATCTGCCGTTCCTCGATCAAGGGGAAGGCGAATGGGTGGTGCCGCCGGGTCACTATTTCGTGATGGGCGACAATCGCGATAATAGCGAGGACAGCCGATACTGGGGTTTCCTGCCGGAGCAGAACCTGCGTGGCAAGGCGTTCCTGATCTGGATGAACTTCGATGGGGGCATCGACGGTTCGCGCATCGGCAACAGCATTCAGTAATCAATCAACGGGGATGGGGGAGCGTCAATGAAGCGTTCGCAAAGCGGCATGACCCTGGTCGGGTTCATCATCGTGCTCGCCGTGGTCGGTGTTTTCATCTACATGGGGATGAAGACGATCCCGATGTATTCGGAGTTCTACGCTGTGAAGCAGGCCCTCAACGGCATCGCTCAGGAGCCTGGGATCACCGACAAGGACCCGGCCAAGGTCAAGGACCTGTTCTTCCGTCGCCTGTACATCAGCTACGCCGACAACATCAAGCCGGAGAACATGAAGGTCCAGCGCAAGGACGCCGGCTACGTGGTCACCGTCGATTACGAGGTCCGCAAGCCGCTGATCGCCAACCTGGACGTGGTCGGCCGGTTCAACGCGGTGAAGGAACTGCGTCGCGGCGGCGGGCTTGAGTGACCGGATCACCCATCGTTTCGCGCGGGCGGAGCTGCTCGCGCAGGCGCTGACCCACCGCAGCGCCGGGGCGCCACACAACGAGCGCCTGGAGTTCCTCGGCGACGCACTGGTCAACCTGATCGTCGCCGAAGCGCTGTACGCACACTGGCCGCAAGCGGACGAGGGTGCCTTGACCCGCGCCCGCGCCGAGCTCGTCCGCGAATCCGCGCTGGCGCCGATCGCGCGCACGCTCGAACTCGGCCCCCGCCTGACGCTGGGCCCCGGCGAGATGAAGTCCGGCGGCCATCGCCGCGATTCGATCCTGGCCGATGCTTTGGAGGCGGTCGTCGCGGCCATCTACATGGATGCCGGATTCGAGGCGTGCCGCACGGCGGTCCTGCCGTGGTTCGAGGCGGCCATCGCCGCGCTGCCGCCGCCGCACAAGGTCGGCAAGGACGCCAAGACCCGCCTGCAGGAATGGCTGCAGGGCCGGCAGAAGCCGTTGCCGGTTTACGAGCTGCACGCAGAGGGCGGCGAGGATCATGCCAAGATCTTCCAGGTCACCTGCACGTTGACGCAGCCGCCGCTGGTGACCGAAGGCACCGCCGGCTCGCGCCGCGCCGCCGAGCAGATCGCGGCCGAAGCGGCGCTGGAACAGCTCAAGGCGCTGGACTGAAGTCCGACTGAGGCATTCCAAAGCCCCTCTCCCGCTCTCGGGTGAGGGCAAAGCCCAAGCCGCCCTCATCCGCCCTCCGGGCACCTTCGCCCGCGTGCGGGAGAAGGAAAATCGTACAGGTGCCTCGGCATCGCTCGTTTGCCCTCGTCCCCCCACAGGCCGACAATCCCCCCAATGAATACCCCCGCCCATCGCGCCGGCCACGTGGCCGTCATCGGCCGTCCCAACGTCGGCAAATCCACCCTGGTCAACGCGCTGGTCGGCGCCAAGGTCAGCATCACCTCCAACCGCCCGCAGACCACGCGCCACCAGCTGCTCGGCATCGCCACCTTCCCCGAAGGGCAACTGCTGCTGGTCGACACCCCCGGCATCCATCGCGAGCAGAAGCGTGCGATGAACCGCTGGATGAACCGCGCCGCCCGCGGTGCGCTGGAGGGCGTGGATGCCGCGATGCTGGTCGTGCGCGCCGGGCAGTGGGATGACGAGGACTCGCTCGCCTTCGATGCACTGAAGAAGGCCGGCGTGCCGGTGGTGCTGGTGGTCAACCAGGTCGACCGGCTCAAGGACAAGTCCGCGCTGCTGCCGTACCTGGCCAAGGTCAGCGAGGGGCGCGACTTCGCCGGCGTGCATCCGGTGTCGGCGCTCAAGCGCAGCGGCCTGGATCCGCTGGTGAAGACCGTGCTCGCGCACGTGCCGGAACAGGCGGCGCTGTATGGCGAGGACGAGATCACCGACAAGAGCCAGCGCTTCCTGGCCGGCGAGATGGTGCGCGAGCAGCTGATGCGCCAGCTCGGCGAGGAGCTGCCGTACGCGACGACGGTGGAGATCGAGAAGTTCGAAGTCGACGGCACGATGCTGCGCATCGGCGCGGTGATCTGGGTCGAGCGCGATGGGCAGAAGGCCATCGTGATCGGCAAGGGTGGCGAGCGCCTGCGCGAGATCGGTTCGCGCGCGCGCCAGCAGATGGAACGCCTGTTCGGCAACAAGGTGTTCCTGGAAACCTGGGTGCGCGTGCGCGAGGGTTGGTCGGACGACGAAGCGGCGCTGCGCGCGTTCGGCTACCACGACTGAGCGCACCGGCGGCTGAGTGCGCTACACCGCCCAACCCGCCTTCGTGCTGCACGCGCGTCCCTGGCGCGAGACCAGCCTGCTGGTCGAGGTGTTGAGCTTCGACCACGGCCGCATCGGCCTGGTGGCGCGCGGCGTGCAGGGGCCGAAGCGGCAGCCATTGCGTGCGGCATTGCAGCCACTGCAGTGGATCCGCTTCGATGCCGTGCAGACCGGCGAACTGGCGCGGCTGACGGCCGCCGAGGCCGTCGACGTGGCGCCCAGGCTGGCCGGCGAAGCGATGCTGGCCGGCTTCTACCTCAACGAGCTGACGCTGCGCCTGGCGCCGCGCCAGGATCCGGTGCCGGAGCTGTTCGAGGCCTACGCACAGGCGCGTGCGCGCCTGGCCGCCGATGAGCCGCTCGGCTGGACGCTGCGCCGCTACGAGCGCGACCTGCTCGAAGCGCTCGGCTTCGGTTTCGACTGGTCGAACGATGGCGAGGGCACGCCGATCGATCCTGCCGCGCGTTATCGCCTCGATCCGGAATACGGACCGCGCCGAGTGCTGAGTGATCGCGGCCACGGTGACCGCAGCAGCGCGGCGACCGGGCGGGCGCTGCTCTCGCTGGCGAGCGACCAGCATCCCGAAGCCGATGACCTGCCTGGCCTGCGCCGGGCCATGCGCGGTTTGCTGTCGCACTACCTCGGGCCGCGCGGCCTGAAGTCATGGGAGATGCTGGCCGAGCTTGGTCGCGTCGCGCCCAGGGCCAAGGCCGATCAGGCGGGTGGCGGCGACTGATCGGATGCCCTTTGCGAGAGCGTGTCCTGCGCGACGCATTCGAACGTGGACAACAGGGAGGGCGAGTCCGGGAACTCCTGAAGCGCCTGCACGGCGGCGCCCAGCCGGGCCGCGCCGACGAAGCCGCAGCTCGCGCGAAGGCGATGCAATTCGCCGCGCACCGTCGCCGTATCTCCGCGTGCTGCCGCCGACTGGATGGTCTTCAGCGAGTTTGGAAGTTCCTGCGCGAACAATCCGCGCAACGTGTCGACGTGGGCGCGGTTGCCGTTCAGCGCCTGGGTCGCGGAGTCGTCGTCCCACACCGGCAGCTTGCCGCCGGGGAGCACCTTGACGGACTCGTGTGATACCCCTTGGCCGAGCGCTCGCCGCGCAGCCCCCTGCACCGTGGCGGCGGGCAACGGCTTGACCAGGACTTCGGCGAAGCCCGCGGCCACCAGCTCATCGAGCACCACCGCCTCGGTCGCGGCGGTGTGCGCCAGCGCAGGCGTGTCGGGTCGTTGCGCGCGCAGGCGCGCAAGCAGTTCGCTGCCGCTGCCATCCGGCAGGTGCGCGTCGATCAGCCACAAGGCGTAGTCCTGCGAGGAGGCGAGCGCGACCGCTGCCGTCACGCTGTCGGCGGCATCGACTTCCGCCGGCAAGGCGACCAGGGCCGATGTGAGGAACCAGCGGCTGGTCGGATCGTCTTCGACCAGCAGGATGCGGGGCGGGTCTGATTGCGTCATCGGTACCAGTCGCGAAACATCGTGGACGTTATGCTCTTTGCATGCCGCAACCGATCTTACGCCTGCTGATCGCGTGCCTGCTGACCGTGCCCTGGCTGGCCGGCGGCGAGGCGCATGCGCGTACCGCGCAGGCGAGGGTCGCAAAAATCACTACAGCCGTCGGCGTGTTCGAGAACGTCGTCGTCCGGCTCGACTGGCCCGATCGGGCACCGCAGGGGCAATTGCACGTACAGGCCGCAAGTGTCGAGGCGCCGGAGCTGGGTTATCGCTTCCGCGACGTGACGTGGCAATGCCCGCTGCGTCGCGACGGCGCGCGCTGGCGGTGCGAGGGAGACCTTCGCTCCGGCCGCGCGGCGCCGATGCGGCTGGCCATCGATATCGACGAGGTCCGTACCGACGCACGCCTCGCCCGTGGCGGCAGCGTGCTCGCGCTGCATCGTGATGCCGCCGCGCCGGATCTCACTCGCATCGACCTCACGCGCGTTCCGTTGTTGTGGACGCAGGCGATGCTGGCGAAAGCCTGGGAGCAGGGGAGGTTCACGAAGGGCACGCTGGACGGCCGCCTCACGGTCGCGGCACCCGCCAACGCACCGATGCGCATCACCGGCCCGGTGCGGCTGGGTGGAGTCGCGTTCGCCACGCCCGACGGCACCATCGCCGGCGAGAATGTCGGCGCGCAAGCGCAGATCGATGCCCGGATCGCCGACACGACGCACGTGAAGCTCGATGGCAGCCTGCTCGGCGGCGATCTGCTGTTCGGCAATGCCTATCTCGCGCTGCAGCAGCGACGCGTGGGGTTCTCGCTGGATGCCGTGCAAAGGGGCGCGGGAGGCTGGGAGTTCCCGCGACTGCACTGGCAGGACGGTGATCTTCTGGAGGCCGATGGAAGCGCGGCGCTTGCACCGGATGCCACGCTGAGGTCGCTTGACCTGCGCGCACGCAGCGTCGATGCCGGTGGCTTGCGCGACGCATACCTGACCGGCTTCCTCGGCCTGGCCGGCCTTGCGGACCTGCAGTTGCGTGGCGGGGTCGACACGCGAACTCGTATCGAGGATGGCGAGCTGCGCGAAGCCGACTTCACCCCGCATGCGCTCACGATCGACGATCCGCAGGGACGTTTCGATTTCGACGGGCTCGAAGGCGATGTCCGCTTCTCCTCGGTCGCTTCGATCGACAGCGAACTGCGCTGGCATGGCGGCGCATTGCACGGCTTGTCGTTCGGTGCGGCGCGTCTGCCATTCACCAGCCGTGACGGCGTGCTGAGCCTGCGCGAAGCCGCGACTGTGCCGATGCTGGGCGGGCAAGTGGGGTTCGACCACCTGCAACTGCGCCCGCCGTCCGGCGAACGGGGCCTCGAGATCCGTTTCGGGATGGAACTGGAGCGGCTGGACATCGCCGCGCTTGCGAAGGCGCTGGACTGGCCGGCATTCACCGGCGAGCTGACCGGGCACATTCCCGAAGCGCGCTACGCCGGCGACCGCCTCGAGTTCGAAGGTGGCCTCGCGATGCAACTGTTCGGAGGCAGCGTGCAGGTGTCGTCGCTGGCGATGGAGCGGCCATTCGGTGTCGCGCCGACGCTGTCCTCCGACATCGCTTTCGACAACATCGACCTGGAGGCGCTCACCGGCGTGCTTGGCTTCGGCGCTGTCACCGGCAAGCTCGACGGCTCGATCACCCACCTGCGCCTGGTCGACTGGCAGCCGGTCGCGTTCGACGCCGAGCTGCACAGCGATCGTGCCGCGGCCCGTGCGGCCCGTGTGCGTCAGCGCATCAGCCAGCGCGCCGTGCAGGACCTGTCCAGCGTCAGCGACGCGTCCTTCATCAGCAGCCTGCAGTCGCAGCTGATCGGGGTGTTCGATGATTTCGGGTACAGCCGCATCGGCATCCGTTGCCGCTTGAACGACGAGGTCTGCGAAATGGAAGGGCTGGGTTCAGCCGGGCCCGGCTTCATTATCGTCGAGGGTTCCGGCGTACCGAGGCTGTCGGTGGTCGGCTTCAACCGCCGGGTCGACTGGCCGATCTTGCTTGAACGCCTGGAGGCCGCCAGCAAGGGTGACGTGTCGCCGGTCTTCGAGTGACCCTTCGTGCGACAGTTCGGATAACTTAGCCACGCTCAGGGCCAGCGCCCTCAGATATCAGGGAGAAAGGATATGCGCCGTTTGTTGGGGGTTCCGGTCGCCGCGGTGATGCTGACCGCGTGCGTCACGATCAACGTGTACTTCCCGGCCGCCGAGGCCAAGGAAGCCGCGAAGGAGTTCGTCGAGAAGGTCATCGGCGACGAAGCGCAGCCAAAGGAGCCGGTGAAGGAGAACAAGCCGGGCGGGCAGAGCGCCTCGCTGGACCGCGGCATCGACTGGCTGTCGCTGGTCGGCATCGGCACTGCGTATGCGCAGGAGCAACCGGACATCACCATCAAGACGCCGGCGATCCAGGCGATCCAGTCGCGCATGGCGTCGCGCTTCGACAGCCAGTTGCGCGAGCATTTCGACTCCGGCGCGCTCGGCTTTGCCAACGACGGCACCATCAGCGTGCGCGACGCCAACAAGATCCCGTTGCCGCAGCGCGTGGCGGTCAACCAGGCCGTGTCCGACCAGGGCCGCGACGCCAAGGCGGTCTACCGTGAGATCGCGGTCGCCAACAACCACCCGGAATGGGAGCAGCAGATCCGGGCGGTGTTCGCGCGGCAGTGGATCGACAGCGCGCGTCCGGGCTGGTGGGTGCAGGACTCCGGTGGCGGCTGGCGCCAGAAATAAGGCCGGAAGGTGGTCAGGGACAGCCCGCTCCGGCGGGCTGTCTGTGTTTTTGGGCGGGGTTTTTGGGCGGGGAGGGAGCCGCTTCTGCGACAATAGCCGACCCCCCGCTTCACGCAGTTAGCTGTGGCCCGCATCGACCAGACCCCCTTTGAAGTAGAGATCACCGACCTGACCCACGATGGCCGCGGCGTCGCGCGCCGGCCCGATGGCAAGGCGGTGTTCGTAGCCGGCGCGCTGCCGGGCGAGCGCGTGATGGCCTCGCAGACCGGCCGCCATCGCAGCTTCGACGAAGCGAAGACCGTCGAGGTGCTGCTGGCGGCTCCCGAACGCGTCACTCCGCGCTGCCCGCACTTCGGCACCTGCAGCGGCTGCGCCCTGCAGCACTACGCCGAGGACAAGCAGATCCTCGCCAAGCAGCGCGTGCTGATGGAGAACTTCGAGCGCATCGGCCACGTCACGCCGGAGCGCATCCTGGCGCCGCTGACCGACGCGTCGTGGGGCTATCGCCGCAAGGGCCGCTTCTCGGTGCGGCGCGTGGAGAAGAAGGACAAGACGCTGGTCGGCTTCCGCGAGACGGACCCGCGCTTCGTCGCCGAGCTCGGCGAATGCCACACGGTGATCCCGCAGATCGGCGAGAAGATCGCGGCGCTGGCGACGCTGGTCGACAGCCTGCAGGCGCGTCGCGAGATTCCGCAGATCGAGTTCATCGCCGGCGATGCCCAGCAGGATTATTCGGGCATCGCGCTGACGTTCCGCCACCTCGTCCCGCTGACGGACGCGGACAAGGACGCCATCGTCGCCTTCGGCAAGCAGCATGGCTTCGCGATCTTCCTGCAGCCCGGCGGCGTCGACAGCGTGCACGCGCTGTGGCCGGAAGACCCGAAGCTGGCCTTCACGCTGCCGCAGTGGAACCTGGAGTTCCTGTTCCGTCCGCTCGACTTCATCCAGGTCAATGCCGGCCTCAACGGCAAGATGATCGAGCATGCGCTGACGCTGCTGGATCCGCAGCCGGAGGAACGCGTGCTCGACCTGTTCGCCGGCCTCGGCAACTTCACCCTGCCTCTGGCGCGCCGCGTGCGCGAGGTCGTCGGTGTGGAGGGCGAGGCCGGACTGGTGCGGCGCGCGCGCGACAATGCCGCCCACAACGGCATCGCCAACGCCGACTTCCATGCGGCCGACCTCGCCAAGGACCTCAGCGGCGAGTACTGGATGAAGGGTCATCCCTTCGACAAGCTGCTGCTCGACCCGCCGCGCTCCGGCGCCGACGTGGTGCTCGCACAGCTTCCGCTGAAACAGTTCAAGCGCATCGTCTACGTGAGCTGCCATCCGGCCTCGCTGGCGCGCGATGCTGGATTCCTCGTTAACGAGCGCGGGTGGAAGCTGCGTGCCGCGGGCGTGATGGACATGTTCCCGCACACCGCGCACGTGGAATCGATCGCGATGTTCGAGCAGTAAGGGCTTCGAATATTCAACCCGGGATCTAGTCCGGGGCAGGCTCTGAGCGTAGGCGCGACAGCGCCGGAGTCGACGGACGGATCGACCGTCCGCTCACCCTTCGACTCCGCTTCGCTACGCTCAGGGCGAACGGTGTGTGGAAGGCTTCCAACCGATCAAGAAGACATAGGGTCCGCCATGGGCATCGAAATCGAACGCAAGTTCCTAGTCACCGGCGACGGCTGGCGTGCCGCTGCGCGCGAGGTCGTGCCGATGGCGCAGGGTTACCTCAACGACCTGGCGGCGATGGACACCGGCGCGATGAAGGCCTCGGTGCGCGTGCGCATCGCCGGCGACGAGGCGTTCCTCAACCTCAAGTCGCGCGAACTGGGGCATACGCGACAGGAGTTCGATTACCCGATCCCGGTCGAGGACGCGCGCGGCCTGCTCGCGCTGAGCGTCGGCGGGCTGGTCGACAAGCGCCGTCACTACGTCGAGTACGAGGGTCATTTGTGGGAGGTCGACGAGTTCCTCGGCGAGAACGCCGGGCTGGTCGTCGCCGAGATAGAGCTGGCCTCCGCCGATGCCGCTTTCGCGAAGCCGGAGTGGATCGGCGCCGAGGTGACCGACTCGACTCGTTACTACAACCTCGCCTTGGCCACGCGCCCGTACTCGCAGTGGACCGAGGCCGAGCGTGCGGGTTCGGTTGCGTCCGCGCACTGACGCCCCAAGAAGTCTGGCTGCGATCCCCACGCGGCCCGCGTTGCTTCAAGCGCGAAGCAACCTGAGGCCGGGCCGGTGGACACGCAGTGCCGCGTCATCGCTCGGTCGCGTATCGACATACACTCCCTCACTCTTCCTTGCTCTGCGTGCCCACCAACCCGGCGCGGGCCACGCGGGGAACGCAGACAGACTTCAGGCATGAACGCGAAACCCCTGCGCATCGACATCTGGTCCGACGTGGTCTGCCCCTGGTGCTGGATCGGCAAGCACCGCCTGCAGCGGGCACTGGATTCGCTCGGCGAAGCCGGGAAGAACGTCGACATCCACTGGCACGCGTTCCAGCTCGATGCCGATTCCGACGAGATGCCGGTGCCGCTGCGCGAGGCCTACGAGCGCAAGTTCGGTGGCCGCGAGCGCACCGAGCAGATCCTCGCGCAGACCCAGGCCACCGGTCGCGCGGAAGGCCTGCCGTTCGACTTCGATCGCGGCCAGGTCCGCGTCAATACGTTCAAGGCGCACCGGTTGATGTGGCTGGCCGCGCAGGAAGGCGATGCCCTGGCAGTCGGCGAGGCGTTGTTCCGCGCGCACTTCGAGCAGGGCCGCAATCTCGCCGATGCGCAGACGCTGGTCGATGCTGGCGCCGCGGGTGGGCTGTCCGAGGCGCGCGTGCGCCGGATGCTCGACTCCGATGAAGGCATCAGCGAGGTGCGCGCCCAGCTCGGGCAGGCGCAGGCGATGGGCATCCGCGCGGTGCCGACCTTCGTGCTCGACGGCCGCCTGGCCGTGCAGGGCGCGCAGACGCCCGAGGTGTTCCGTGACGCCTTCGCCCGGCTCGGCGTGGCCCCGACGCCATCGGCCTCGCCGGAGGCGGCGGGCGCCTGCGGGCCGGATGGTTGCGCGGTCTGAGCGCGGCAACGATCTGAACAGCCGCCCCGCGCGGGTTATGCCGGCGTCGCCAACTGCGCGACAATGCGGGGCCGCGCCCTCGGCGCCGCCACCCCCGCCTGGAGTTTCCGCATGCTCGTGATCGGCGTCGCCGGTACCGAACTCACCGCGCAGGAGCGCGACTGGCTGCAGCACGATGCCTGCGCCGGCGTGATCCTGTTCACCCGCAACTTCGCGTCGAAGGCTCAGGTCGCCGAACTGTCGGCCGCGATCCGCGAGGCCGCGCCGCGTCCCCAGCTGATCTGCGTGGACCAGGAAGGCGGCCGCGTGCAGCGCTTCCGAGAAGGCTACAGCGCGCTGCCGCCGCTCGAAGGCTTCGGCCGGCTCTATGCCAGCGACCGCGACGCCGCCCTGAAGCTGGCCGAAGAGCACGCCTGGCTGATGGCCAATGAAGTGCGCGCCAGTGGCGTCGACCTGAGCTTCGCGCCGGTGGTCGACCTGGGCCGTGGCAACCTCGCCATCGGCAACCGCGCCTTCTCCGCCGACCCGGCCATCGTCGCCGAGTTCACCCGCGCCTACGTGCGCGGCATGCACGCTGCCGGCATGGCGGCCACGCTCAAGCACTTCCCGGGACACGGTTCGGTGCTGGCCGATACGCACTTCGACGACGCCGTCGACCCGCGTCCGCTGGATGAAATGCGAGCCACCGACCTGGTTCCGTTCGTCGCCGGCATCGAGGCCAAGGCCGACGCGGTGATGATGGCGCACGTGAAGTATCCGGCGGTCGCACCGGAGCCTGCGGGCTATTCGCGCTTCTGGATCGAGGACGTCCTGCGCACCGAGATGGGCTTCCGTGGCGTCGTCTTCAGCGACGACATCGGCATGAAGGCCGCGTTCTCCGCGGGCGGCGTCAAGCAGCGCATCGACGCGCACCTGGATGCCGGCTGCGACGTCGTGCTGGTCTGCCATCCGGAACTGGTCGAGGAATCGCTGAAGGCCGTCGAAGGCCGTCGGCTCAACACGATGGCGCTGGCTGGCCTTCTCGGCCGCGGTGCGATGGGCTGGGACGGTCTGCTGGCCGATGCCCGTTACGGAGCCACCCGTGGCCGCCTGGAGGGCCTGGCCTGATGACCGCGCCCACCTCGAATGCACACAACCTGGCCGAGGCATTGGCCAATTCCGACCTGATCTTCGACCGCGACACGCTGGAGCAGGCGATCGCGCGGATGGCGCAGTTGATCCGCCACGACTACCGGGACGAAGTGCCGCTGTTCCTGACCGTGATGCACGGCGGCCTGCCGTTCGCGGGCCGGCTCGCGATGGAGGTCGGTGCGCTCGGCGTCGACCTGGAGTTCGACTACCTGCACGCCACGCGTTACCGCGGTGCCACGTCCGGCGGCGAGCTGGTGTGGAAGCACCGTCCGGCAACGCCGCTGCAGGGCCGCCGCGTGCTGCTGGCCGACGACATCCTCGATGAGGGCCACACGCTGGCCGGCATCCGCGGGTGGTGCCTGGAGCAGGGTGCGCGCGACGTGGGCATCGCCGCGCTGGCAGTGAAGCTGCACGACCGCTGCGTGCCGGGCCTGGTGGCGGACTACGTCGGCGTCGAAGTACCGGACCGCTATGTGTTCGGCTACGGCATGGATTACCACGAACAGGGCCGCAACCTGCCCGCGATCTACGCGCTGAAGGACTGACCGCGTGGCGACGCGCAGGAGCATCGCCGGCTGGATGACTGTCGCCATGGTGATGGGCCAGCTGGCGATCATCTGGATCAAGGACCTGCGTGAGCACGGCGCCACCGAACCGTTCCTGGGGTACGCGCCGAACCTGGTCGCTGCTGCAACGCTGCCGGGACTGTGGGTCTCCTTGCGCCTGAAGCGCGGCTTCGATGCGGATTTGCCCCATGGCTGGTCGCAGTTGTGGCGCGATACCGTCAGGCACGTCCTGGCGGTGGCGGTCACCAGCGGATGCCTGCTCGCATGGGAGTTCGTGCAGGTGTACCGGCCCAATCGGACGTTCGACCTGCAGGACATCTGGGCAACCCTGGCCGGCGCCGCGCTCTGGTTTGCCGCGGTCGCCGCCGGCAGGGCACTGACGGCCCCGGCCCACCGTCGCTTCGTGGCGGCATCCGCCGCCGAAACCACTACATTGCCGTGAGCAACATCACCGTGAGCACCATCGAACTGGCCGTCATCGGCGGCACCGGCCTGTACAAGCTGGCCGACCTGCAGGACGTCGAAACCCACCAGCCGGCGACGCAATACGGCGCACCGTCAGGGCCGATCCGCGTCGGCACGCTCGACGGGCACCGGGTCGCCTTCCTCGCCCGCCATGGCGAGGGGCATTCGCTGCCGCCGCACAAGATCAACTACCGCGCCAACCTCGCCGCGCTGAAGGCGCTGGGCGCCACGCGCGTGCTCGCGCTCAACACCGTCGGCGGAATCACCGAGCGGTTCGGCCCGCGCGTGCTGGCGTGCCCGGACCAATTGATTGACTACACCTGGGGCCGCATCTCCACCGTCTGCGAAGAAGAAGGCACCGAGGTCCTGCATATCGACTTCGGCGAGCCCTATACCTGCGCCCTTCGTGGCGAAGTGCTGGCGGCCGCGCAGCGAAGCGGCGTCGCGCTGGTCGATGGCGGCTGCTATGGCGCCACCCAGGGGCCGCGCCTGGAGACCCGCGCCGAGATCGCCCGCCTGCGCCGGGACGGATGCGACCTGGTCGGCATGACCGGCATGCCCGAGGCCGGGCTCGCGCGCGAGATGGGGTTGGACTACGCGTGCCTGGGCATCGTCGCCAACTGGGCGGCCGGCGCCGGGCCGGATCCCGACGAAGTGATCACCCTGCAGGACGTCCTCGACCATGTCGCCGCGGCCTCGTCCGGCCTGCCGGCTCTGCTTCGAGCCCTGTTGGACTCGGCCGGGCGGGGGTGAGTTGTCAAGGCGTGATTCAGTTTGCATACTCGTTGCGCGCCTGGCCGCCCGGCGAGCGCGCGCGACAACGCATCCAGCATGAGGTCATCAAGGATATGCAGTACGGCACCGTGAAATGGTTCAACGACGCCAAGGGCTTCGGTTTCATTTCGCCCGAAGACGGCAGCGCGGATGTATTCGTGCACTTCTCTGCGATCAACGCCAAGGGTTTCCGCAGCCTGCAGGAAGGCCAGCGCGTGACCTACGAGCTCACCCAAGGGCCGAAGGGCGCACAGGCATCGGGTGTGGCGCCGGCGCCGTAATCCCGGCCGCCAAGGCACTACAACCGGTAACTTGTTTGAAAGGCCTCGCTTCGGCGAGGCCTTTTTTCTTGCGTGCCCGTGCGCAGGCCGGCACCGCTATCCTCGCTTTTCCGCTGCCGTCACGTTCATCGGCCGAAGCTGCCGACTACTAGAATCCCGGCAACGCCAGGACGGAATTGCACATGGAACCGCTGCCGCCGTTCGCCACGCACGTTGTCGGCAACCAGCCGCCCGAGTTCGCACCGCGCAACCTCTGGCGCGACGACCACGCCCTGCGTGAAGCCGTCGCGCACGAAGGGGGAGGCGATTTCACCGATGTGCTCGCGGGCTACGGTGCGCTGGCTGGCGACGAGCTTTACCGCCTCAGCTTCGACGCCCACCGCGACCGGCCGCGCCTGCGCACGCACGACCGCTTCGGCGAGCGCATCGACCTGGTCGAGTTCCACCCGAACTACCACCGCATCATGGAGGCCGCGATCGGGCACGGTGTCGCCGGGCTGTCGTGGTCGCATGCGCGGCCGGGCTCGCACGTCGCGCGCGCCGCGCTGAGCTATCTCCACCACCAGGTCGAACCGGGCACGAGTTGCCCGCTAACCATGACTCACGCCGCCGTCCCCGTGCTGCGCCATGCGCCAACGCTGGCCGAGTGGGGTACGAAGGCCGCCGTGTCGCATTACGACCCGCGCGACATCGGCATCCCGCACAAGCGCGGCGTCACCATCGGCATGGGCATGACCGAGAAGCAGGGCGGCAGCGACGTGCGCGCCAACGCGACGGTCGCCAAGCCGCTCGCGGGCGAGGGCGAGTACCTGCTGGTCGGGCACAAGTGGTTCTTCTCGGCGCCGATGTCGGACGGTTTCCTCGTGCTGGCACAGGCGCCAGGCGGACTGACATGCTTCCTGCTGCCGCGCTGGCGGCCCGACGGCAGCCGCAACGCGCTGCGCCTGATGCGGCTCAAGGACAAGCTTGGCGATTGGGCGAATGCATCGTCCGAGGTCGAGTTCGCCGACGCATGGGCGTACCGCGTCGGCGAGGAAGGCCGCGGCGTGGCGACCATCATCGAGATGGTGATGCTGACCCGCCTGGACTGCATGCTTGGTTCGGCGGCGGAGATGCGCATGGCGCTTGCGCAGGCCATCCACCATGCGCGCCACCGCCAGACCTTCGGGCGGAACCTGTCCGAGCACGCGCTGATGCGTAACGTGCTGGCCGACCTGGCGATCGAGGCCGAAGCGTCGATCGCGCTCGCCATGCGCGTCGCCCGCGCGGTCGACCGCGCCCCGCACGATCCGCACGAAGCCGCCTTCGCGCGCATCACGACCGCGGTCGGCAAATACTGGGTCTGCAAGCGCGCCCCGGCGTTCGTCAACGAGGCTCAGGAATGCCTCGGCGGTGCGGGCTATGTCGAGGAATCGATCCTGCCGCGGCTGTACCGGCAGGCGCCGCTCAATTCGATCTGGGAAGGCAGCGGCAACATCCAGTGCCTGGACGTGCTGCGTGCGCTGTCGCGGGAACCCGGGACGGGATCGCGGCTGCTCGCAGAACTGGAACTGGCGCGCGGGTTGAATGCCGAATACGACGAGCATCTCGCCGGTCTGAGGCCGCTGCTTGACGGCGGCATCGAGGCCGAGGAGTGGCAGGCACGGCGCTGGGTCGAGGCGATGGCGCTGGGCCTGCAGGCGGGCCTGCTGCTGCGCCACCACAGTCTGGCGGCCGAGGCGTTTTGCCGCACTCGCCTGGGAGGCGATCACGGCAACGTCTACGGCACCTTGCCGGGTGGCATCGACCTGGCCGGATTGATCGAGCGTGCGTTGCCCTGAAGCGCGGCTTCAGCCGGGAACGCAGGCGACCTCGCGCCAGCGGAAGTACTTTTTCTGCGCGATGTCGAGCAGTTCGCGGTCTTCGATGGTGTCGCCGTAGGCGTAGACCGTGGCGTAGGCGCTCATGTCGTAGTGTTCGCGCACGCGCCGCGCCTTCTCGCCGGCCACGCATTGCAGGCCTTCGTAGCGGCCGGTGAGCAGGCCGTTGCGGCTTTCCAGTTGCGAGCAGATCAGGTCCACGCCGTGCGCCGCGCACCAGTGCGTCAGGTAGACGTCCAGCGCGCCCGACACCACCACGACCGTGTCGCCCTGCGCCTGGTGCCACAGGATCCGATCGAGCGCCTCGGGGCGCATCACGCGGGGCAGCACTTCACGCGAGAACTTCAGCCCGGCCTGCCGCAGCCGCGTCTCGGAAACGCCACGGAAGCCGAAGGCGACGACGGCGGCGCGGATCAGAGAACCCGACACCAGCCCGGCGCGATAGCCCGCAACCAGTGGCGCGAACAACACGCTGCCGATGGCCAACCGCACCGGCGACACGGCGAACTTCATGAAATCCGGGAACATCTCCCGGGTCGTGATGGTGCCGTCGAAGTCGAACAGAGCGAGGTTCATCAGAACACTTCCTTGTGAAAGGCCCGCGCCGGGAACGAAGCGTAGGCGTGGAGCTCAGTCCAGGAACTGCAGTTTGGCGAGTTCGGCGTAGAGCCCGCCCTGGGCAAGCAGTTCCTCGTGGCTACCCTGGGCGATGATGCGGCCGCGATCCATCACGACGATGCGGTCCGCCTTCAGCACCGTGGCCAGGCGATGCGCGATGACCAGCGTCGTGCGGCCGCGCATCAGGCCTTCCAGCGCCTGCTGCACGGCACGTTCGCTCTGCGCGTCGAGCGCGCTGGTGGCCTCGTCCAGCAGCAGGATCGGCGCATCCTTCAGCAGTGCGCGGGCGATCGCGATGCGCTGCTGCTGGCCGCCCGAAAGGCGTGCGCCGCGCTCGCCGAGTTCGGTGTCCAGGCCTTGCGGCAGGTCGGCGATGAAGTCGCTCGCGTAGGCCGCGCGCACGGCCGATTCCACCTGTGCATCGTCGGCTTCGAGCCGGCCGTAGCGGATGTTGTCGCGCGCGGTGGTGGCAAAGATCGTCGGCTGCTGCGGCACCAGCCCGATCGTGTCGCGCAACACCGCGAGGTCGAGTTGCCGGACATCGGCATCGTCGATGCGGACGCGGCCTGTCTGGGGATCGTGGAAGCGAAGCAGCATCGAGAACACCGTGCTCTTGCCGGCGCCGGACGGGCCGACCAGGGCGACGGTCTCGCCGGGACGGACATGCAACGTGAAGTCTTCCAGCGCCGGCAGGTCGGGGCGCATCGGATAGTGGAACGTCACGTCTTCGAAGTCGATGCTGCCCTGGAACGGCTGTGGCAGCGCCTGCGGATGCGCGGGCGAGGTGATGGCGATGTCTTCGCTGAGCAGTTCGCTGATGCGGCCCATGCCACCGGCAGCGCGCTGAAGTTCGTTCCAGACCTCGGCCAGCGCACCGATCGAGCCGCCGCCGATCAGCGCATAGAGCACGAATTGCCCCAGCGTGCCGGCGCTCATGCGTTTGGCGGCGACGTCGTGTGCACCCATCCACAGCACCAGGATGATCGCGCCGAACACCAGCGTGATGGCGATGGCCGTGACCCAGGCCTGCGCCTGGATGCGGCGCCTTGCGGTGCCTACTGCGATGTTGAGCGCTTCGCCGAAGCGGCCCCGCTCGTACGGTTCGCGTGCGTGCGCCTGTACCGTGCGCACGGCGCCCAGCGTCTCCGCGGCCATCGTGTTGGCATCGGCGATGCGGTCCTGGCTGGAACGCGAAATCTTCTTCAGGCGGCGTCCGCCGACCACGATCGGCAGCACCGCCAGCGGAATGCCGATCAGCGCGTATGAGGCGAGGCGCGGACTGGTTACGAACAGCATCACCAGGCTGCCGACCACGGTGACCGAGCTGCGCAGCGCCACCGACATGCTCGAGCCGACCACGCTGCGGAGCAGTTCCGCATCGGCGGTCAGGCGCGAGACGAGCTCGCCGCTGCGGGTGCGGTCGTGGAAGCCGGCATCGAGCCCGATCAGATGTGCGTACAGCCGTTCGCGCAGGTCGGCGACGACGCGCTCGCCCAGCAGCGACACGAAGAAGAAGCGCGCCGCGGTGGCCAGCGCGAGCGCGACGGCCACGACGAACAGCAGCACGAAGGCACGGTCGATCGCGGTGCCGCCCTGCGAGAAGCCCTGGTCGATCATCGTGCCGAACGCTTTCGGCAACACCAGCGTGGCGGCCGAAGAGCAACCCAGCGCCACCAGCCAAGCGGCGAACAGTGTCTTGTGGCGGCGTACGAAAGGCCAAAGGGCCTGCAGGCTGCCGATCGGCGCCTTGGCCTGGGTGGGATCAACCTTGCCGGTCATCGGGACTCGCTTTGGGGGGCGGCGGTGCGCAGGCGCACCCGATCACGGGTGGCGTCGCGAAGCCTGTCTTTCAAGGGCGCCAGTTCCGACTCGGGCAGGCGCAGGTGCAGGTGTGCGCCGCCTGCATCGAAGCGTTCCTCCAGCTTCTCCGCGCCATGCATGGCGAGCGCGGCATGCACGGCACCGGTCACGTCGAACGGATACTCCAGCAGCACGTCGGCATGCACGATCAGCGTGCGGCGCGGTGCCGTGCGCAGGCATTCGGCCGCGCTGCCGCCGTAGGCGCGGACCAGTCCGCCGGCGCCGAGCTTGATGCCGCCGTACCAGCGAGTCACCACCACCGCCACCTGGTCCAGTCCCTGGCCGTCGATCGCGGCGAGGATCGGCCGTCCCGCGGTGCCGGCGGGTTCTCCGTCGTCGTTGAAGCGGTACTCGTTGCCGATGCGGTAGGCCCAGCAGTTGTGCGTGGCGGCCGGATCACCGACGTCCGAGAAGAACGCGAGCGCGGCTTCCGGCGTGGTGACCGGTGCGGCATGGACGAGGAAACGGCTGTGCTTGACCTCGAGCAGGTGCGAGGCCGGTGCGGCAAGGGTGGCGCTCATCGCTCCGGCCCGGCGGGCAGGGCGCGCAGGCCATCCGGCACACGGCGATGCGGGTGCTCGCGGCGGAACAGCATCAGGCTGGTACGTGCGCCGTCCAGGTCGCCGTCATCGCGGCGCTGGCGAATGCGCTCGAGCCAGTCATCCGGCGAGAGGCGGGCATCGTCGCGCGGCGGGATATCGGTCATGCGGATGCGCGAACCGGTTACGGTGATGGTGTCCAGCGACTGTTTGGAAGCGTCTTCCTCGGCTGCGGCGGCTTTGGCCCGGGATTCGGCTTCGATCGCGACGGCCTTGCGCTGCGCCATCGCGGCGGCAGGCGCCGGTGGCGCGGGCGGAGCCGGCACGAAGCGAGGTTCATCCGCTGCCGGACTCGCCATCGACGGCGCGGACGCCGGCGCCGGTGCCATCGCACCGGCAGGCGGCGTCCGGTGCTGACGGGAGTAACCGGCCGGAGCCGCGGGCGCCGGTGCATCGACGACGGCTTCGTCCAGATAGGCGTCCTCGGCCACGTTGGCGGCCTGTGCCGGTGCCGCAGCGGCCTGCGGCGTGGCGGCCTCGCGCCGGGCCTCGGCGGGCGGCGTCAGCGCCTTGCGCGGGGCCGGGGGCTCGACTGCGAGCGCTGGCGCGGCGGGAGCTTCCGGCGGCGGAGGCGGCGGTGGCGGAGCGGGCGCGCGTTCGCGCCGGATCATCTCGGCGCTGACATAGCCCATGTCGGCGGTCTCGCCCTTGGGCGCGCGCACCGGCCCCGAGGCCGGTTGCATCTGCCAGACCACGCCGACGACCAGCGCCAGCGCCGCGGCCATGCCGGCCCCCGTGATCAGGCTGGCCGGCACCCCGGTCAGGGCCAGCCAGCGGCGTCGGCGAGGCTCCACGGCCACGGCGGCATGCGCGGCGGCGAGGATGCGGGCGTCGAGCGCTGGCGGCGGGCCGTCGGCGTGCGGGCCGATCCGCGCCAGGCGCTCGGCCAGCGCGCGCTCTTCCGGCGTCAGCGGTTCGTGGCGGGGATGGTTCATTCGGTCAGTCTCGCGCGCAGCTTGTCGAGGGCGTAGCGAAGCCGTGATTTGACGGTCTCGCGTCCGACGCCGGTGATGGCGCCGATCTCCTCCAGGCTCAATTCCTGTTCCAGGCGCAGCAACACCGCCTCGCGCTGGTCCTCGGGCAATTCCTCGATCGCCCGTTGCAGGCGGCGGCGCTGTTCGAACTCCGACAGCTCGCGCTCGGGCGTGGCGGGGTCGGGGACCCGGGCGGCGCGCTCGTCGCCATCCTCGGGGGCTGGCGGCCGGTGCTTGAGCGCCCGCCAGTGGTCGTTCAGGCGATTGTGGGCGATCCGGTAAAGCCAGGTACTGAATGCGGCGTCCGGCTTCCAGCCGTGGCGGGCAGCGATCACCCGCTGCCAGACGTCCTGGAAGAACTCGTCGGCCAACGCGTTGTCGCGCACCTGGCGGAGCAGGAACCTGTACAGGGGGCCGCGGTGGCGGGCGTACAGCAGTTCGAAGGCGGACGCGTCGCCGGCCGACCAGGCCAGCATCAATACGTCGTCGCTTGCGTCCGCTGCCGAATTCATCCGGGGCAGGTTACGGGTTGGCGAGGGCCAGGTGAAGCCGCCGGGGGCGCCCGTATGGAATGGCGCCCCTCCCTTGATGATCATTTCCATGTTCTGATCAACGGCCGCCGGGGTGTGACGGGGTTGAACATACCGGGGCGATCATCACGGTATGCTGCGGATTCGCAACGGGGGCGAGCAGTGCACAGGGCTGGTATGCAGATGGCAAGCGGCAGGGAACGGGAGGCGGTCTGCGTCGACGCCCTGGCCCGCACCCTGCAGCAGACCCTGCCCGACGGCTCGCAGGTGGCGGTTGGCTGGCGCGAAGGCGGCCATGGGTCGGCCGGCTCGGTCTCGGGAGCGGCCGGCGACGGCATGCCGCAACTGGCGGAACAACTGCTGCACGGCGCCGATGCCGTCGAACATCCGCAGCGTCTCGCCACCGCATGGACATTCGATGACGGTGCGCGCGCGGCGATTGCGGCGTGGTCGGCTGAGCCGCTGACGGCATCCTCGCGCGAGGCCTGGATGACCATGGCGCAGCGCCTGGTCGCGGCCGAACTCGCCGCGGTCCGGGCCCAGTGCCGCGTCGAATCGCTGGAAAAGTCCGAACGCCTGCAGCAGGCGCTGTACGAGATCGCCGACCTGGCGGGCTCGGACCTGGAAATGCGGGACATGCTCGGCCGCATCCACCGCGTCGTCGGCGGACTGATGTTCGCCGAAAATTTCTACATCGTGCTGTACGACGATGTTCGCGACAGCCTGCGCTTCCTGTATTTCGCCGACCGCATCGACACTTACGTGGCCGAGCCCGATCGCGAGATTCCCGTCGACGAGATGCCCAACAGCCTGACGCTCGCGCTGCTGCGCCACGGCGAGCCGCTGATCGGTTCCTCCGAGGCCATCCGTGAGCGGCTGGAGATTGGCGACGACATCGCGCACGGACCGGAGGCCCAGGACTGGCTGGGCGTACCGATGCGCCGTGATGACCGCGTCTGCGGCGCACTCGTGGTGCAGAGCTACGATCGCGCTGGCATCTACGGCGACGAGGAACGCGCGCTGCTCGCCTTCGTCGCGCAACACATCCTTACCGCGCTGGACCGCTTCCGCGCACGCGAAGAGCTCGAGCGCCGCGTCGAGGAGCGCACCCAGGCGCTGCAGCTGAGCAACCGCGACCTGCAGGCCGAGATCATCGAGCGCCAGCGCGCCGAACGCCTGCAGCGCGCGTTGTTCCGCATTGCGGAGCTGTCGATCACGTCCGAGACGCTGGAACGCTTCTATACCCAGGTCCATGACGTCGTCGGCGAGCTGCTCTACGCGCGCAACTTCTACATCGCGTTGCTGACCGACGACGGCGAGCGGCTCGAGTTCCCGTATTCGGTCGACGAGCGCGACCCGGTGCGCCACAGCCGCAAGCTGGGTTCGGGCCTGACCGAGTACGTGATCGGCCAGGGCCGCCCGCTGCTGGCCGACCGCCACCGCATCGCGATGCTCGAGGCCCAGGGGCTGCTGCGCAGCCGCGGCTCACTCGCGCACTGCTGGCTCGGCGTGCCGCTGTTCCGCAACGAGGCGGTGGTGGGCGTGATCGCGGTACAGAGTTACTCGGCGGCGATCTCGTTCTCGCTGCGCGACCAGGAACTGCTGACCTTCGTCGCCCACCACATCAGCATCGGCTTGGCGCGCAAGCAATCGCAGGACCGGCTGGTGGCGGCGCATGCCGAACTGGAGCAGCGCGTGACCGCGCGCACGCGCGAGCTGGCCGAAGCCAATGCCGAGCTGCTCTCGCAGATCGGCGAGCGCCTGCGTGCCGAGCAGCAGCTCACCCATCAGGCGCTGCACGATTCCCTGACTGGTCTGCCGAACCGCGCGCAGCTGCTCGATCGCCTCAACACCGCGATCGAACGCGTCAGGGCGGACAGGGGCGGACTGTTCGCGGTGCTGTTCCTCGACCTGGATCGCTTCAAGCTGGTCAACGACAGCGTCGGCCATGCCGCCGGCGACGAACTGCTGATCGAAGCGGGGCGCCGCATCGTCTCGGCCGTGCGTTCGGACGATACCGTGGCGCGACTGGGTGGCGACGAGTTCGCGATCCTGGTCGAAGCGGTCGACGGCCTGCACGCGGTCGAAGAACTGGCACAACGCATCCTCGTGGTGCTGGGCGAGCCTTGCTGGATCGCCGGCCGCGAGGTGTTTCCGTCCGCCAGCATCGGCATCGCCGCATGGCATCCGCGCTACCGTTCCGGTGCCGAGATGCTGCGCGACGCCGACGCCGCGATGTACCGGGCCAAGTCGACGGGACGCGACCGCTGCGCCGTGTTCGACGAGGCGATGCGCGAGGAGGCGATGCGCATCCTCGACCTCGAAGCCGACCTGCGCCGCGCGATCAATGTCGACGGCTTCGTCGCGTTCTACCAGCCGATCGTGCGGCTCGACGATCGCAAGATCATCGGCCACGAGGCGCTGCTGCGCTGGCGCCACGAGCGTCGCGGCCTGCTGTTGCCGGCCGACTTCATCGGCCTGGGTGAGGACAGCGGCCTGATCGAGGAAGTGGACTGGCTGCTGTACCGGCAGGCGATCGACCAGCTGGCCCGCACCGACAGCGGCTACATCTCGGTCAATGTTTCGCCCCGCCATTTCCTGGCGTCGGATTTCGCCGATCGCCTGCTGCGCATGATCGATCGCGCCGGCGCCGATCCGCACCGCCTGCGCATCGAGATCACCGAGGTGGCGTTGCTGGACGACGTTCCGCGCGCGCTGCGCATGCTGCGCACGCTCCGCAGCCACGGCGTGCTGGCGCAGCTGGACGACTTCGGCACCGGTTTCTCGGCGCTGTCCTACCTGCACCGGTTCCCGATCGAGTGCCTGAAGATCGACCAGAGCTTCGTCGCCGGCTTGATCGGCGAAACCCAGCCGGAGAGCGTGGCCGTGGTCCGCGCGATCCAGGCGCTGGCCGGTACGCTGGGCATCCACACCATCGGCGAAGGCGTCGAGAGCGAAGCCCAGCGCAACGCCCTGCGTGAGCTGGGGTGCACGTACGGACAGGGCTTCCTGTTCGGCCAGCCGTCCGAAGACTTCCATCCGGCGCTGGTGCGGGCGCTGGTGCCCTGATCACAGGTCCGGTCCTTCCCCCGGGCACGGGAGAAGGACCGAGACGATGAACCTGTCAGCGTGACGAAATCGCCGCGTCCGTGTTGCCGCTCACCAGGCGGCGTCCCTGTTCGACCAGTTCGATGAACTCGGCGCGCTCGCCGCGCGGATCGGTCGCGGTCGCGGCGCGGGCCTCGCGCTCGATCGCCTGCCAGCTCCAGCCATCGAACGCCGTACCGCCGCGCAGCGCGTCGGCGAAGCCCGCCACCGCGGTGGCGAAGCGAAGCGCGCTGCCCGGACGCGTTCCCAATTGCGAGGCCAGGATCGGCGTTTCGATCAGGCGGCTGTTGGATTGCGTGCTCTGAGATTGCATGGGCAGCTTGTAGCGCAGGCGCAGTGTCGCGACTTCGCAACCCTTGTCCTGGCAGGCGGCAGACCGCCTCGTCGAATCGCCATAGCGCAATGCAGGCAGGCGCGTGGCATCCGATCCGGCCGGTGTGATCTCGTACAGCGCCGTGACTTCGTGGCCGGCGCCAATATCGCCGGCGTCGACGCGATCGTTGGCGAAGTCCTCATTGCGCAGCACGCGGTTCTCGTAGCCGATCAGCCGGTACTCCGCGACCTGGGCAGGGTTGAACTCGATCTGCACCTTCACGTCACGGGCGATGGTCATCAGCGTCGAGCCCATCTGCTCGACCAGTACCTTGCGTCCCTCGCGCACGCTGTCGATGTAGGCGTGGTTGCCATCGCCGACGTCGGCCAGCCGTTCGGCCATTGCGTCGTTGTAGTTGCCGGTGCCGAAGCCGAGCGTGGTCAGCGCCACGCCACTCTTGCGCTGGTCAGCGACCAGCGTCTCCAACGCCCCCTGGTCCACGGTGCCGACATTGAAGTCGCCATCGGTCGCCAGGATCACCCGGTTGACGCCGCCCTGGACGAACGCCTGCTTCGCCATCGCGTAGGCCAAGCGGATGCCGTCGCCGCCGTTGGTGCTGCCGCCGGCTTCGAGGCGGTCGAGCGCGGAGAGGATCTCGTCGTGGCGGTCGCCCGGCGTCGGCGGCAGCACCAGTCCGGCGCTGCCGGCATACACCACCATCGAGACACGATCCTCGCGGCGCAGTTGCGGCACCAGCTGGCGCAGGGATTCCTTCACCAGCGGCAGCTTGTCGGGCTCGTCCATCGAGCCGGATGTGTCGATCAGGAACACCAGGTTCGTCGGCGGCAGCTTGGCCTTGGGGACGTCGTAGCCCTTGATGCCCACCATCAGCACCTGCCGCTTCGCATTCCACGGCGCCGGTGCCAGCTCGGTCGTCACGCGGAACGGTGTCTCGCGCGAGGCCGGGGCGGGGTGGCCATAGTCGAAGTAGTTGATGAACTCCTCGGCTCGCACTGCATCCGCCGGAGGGCGCTCGCCCTGCACCAGCATGCGCCGCACGTTGGCGTAGCTGCCGGTATCGACGTCGATGGAGAACGTCGACACAGGCTGTTCCGACGCGCGCTGCACCGGATTGTCCTCGCGTGCGGCGTACTTCTCCGTGTTGGCGGGCTGCTGCGGCATGGCCATGTAGCCACTGGCGATGCGCGCGCCGGTGACGGTGATCATGTCGAGGGAGCTGGCAGGCGGTGGTGGCGGCGACGGCGCGGCAGGAGCGGCAAGCGCCTTCATTGGCGCCTGCTTCATTTGTCGCCGGGTGGCGGCCTGCGTGGCAGCGGCCTCTCTCGCCCGGTTCTGGCTCCATGCCTCGGATTCGGAAGCATCCGCCGCCGCGACGGCCGCATTGCGCAGCTCTACCGCTTCGGCGGCGGCTTCGCTTTGGCGCGCCGTCTGGCAGGCCGACAGCGCGGACAGGACGACCACGAACAGCGCGGCGCGTGCGGGGGCGGTGCGGACTTCGCGTTTCATCGGGCGTTCTCCGGTTGGGTTGCGAGAGAGAACGCGCGGGGATGGGGAATGGGGTTGAGGCGATCAGGGGCGGGCTGCGCCCCATCGCCTCGCTCATCCTTCGGCTCCGCCTGAGGCCTGCGCTCAGGACGAGCGGGTTGGTGCTACCGGATGCTGTCGCGGATCACCAGCAGCCGCTGCTCGGTCATGTCCTCGATGGCGTAGCGCACGCCTTCGCGTCCGAGGCCGGAGTGCTTCACGCCACCGTAGGGCATGTTGTCGACACGGAAGCTGGGCACGTCGCCGACGATCACGCCGCCGACTTCCAGCCGGTCCCAAGCACGCATCGCATGGTCGAGCCGGCCGGTGAACACGCCGGCCTGCAGGCCGAAATCGCTGTCGTTGACGCTGGCGATGGCGTCGTCGAAATCCTCGAACGGCTCCAGCAACGCAACCGGCGCAAACGCTTCCTTGCGGTACAGGTCGCTGTCGTGCGACACGCCTTCCATCAGCGTGGCCGGCACGAGGTTGCCGTTGCGGCTGCCACCCGCCAATACCTTGGCGCCGCCCTTGCGCGCTGCGGCGATCCAGCTTTCGACGCGTTTGGCCGCCGCCTCGTCGATCATCGGCCCGATGAAGGTCTTCTCGTCGCGCGGGTCGCCCATGCGCAACTTGGCCACCGCGGCCTTGAGCTTCTTGCGCAGTTTGTCGTGGATGTCCTTGTGCGCGTAGATGCGCTGCACGCTGATGCAGCTCTGGCCGCTCTGGTAATACGCGCCGAAGACGAGGCGCTCGACGACGTGGTCGAGCGGCATGCCGGGATCGGCATCGACGATACACGCGGCGTTTCCACCGAGTTCGAGCGTGACCTTCTTCCTGCCGGCGCGCGCCTTGAGGTCCCAGCCGACGAGTCCGCCCGTGAAGCTCAGCAGCGCGATGCGCTCGTCCTCGACCAGCTGCGCGGCATCCTCGTTCGAACATGTCAGCACCGAGAACGCACCCTTGGGAAGGTCGGTTTCGGCCAGCACCTGGCCGATGATCAGTGCGCCGATCGGCGTCTTCTCCGAGGGTTTCAGCACGAAAGGGCAGCCCGCCGCGATCGCAGGAGCCACCTTGTGCGCGACCAGGTTGAGCGGGAAGTTGAACGGCGTGATGAAGCTGCACACACCTATCGGCACACGCTTGACCATGCCGCGGTAGCCGCGCGTGCGCGGCGAGATCTGCAACTCGACGACCTCGCCGTCGATGCGCGTGGCTTCGCCGGCGGCGATGCGGAAAGTGTCGATCAGGCGGGTGACTTCGCCACGTGCGTCGCGGATCGGTTTTCCGGCCTCGATGCACAGCGCGAGCGCGAGTTCTTCGAAGCGTTCGCTGAAACGCTTCACGCAATGCTCAAGCACGTCGCGGCGCGCATCGGGCGTGAACGCCGCCACCGCCTCGCGCGCGCGGTGCGCCGCGACGATCGCCTTGCGCACCGCGGTGGCATCGGCCTTGGCCACTCGCGTGGCGCGCTTGCCGCTGTACTTGTCGAGCACGTCGAGGTCGGTGTTGGCCGAGACCGGCTGGTTGGCCAGGTAGTACGGGTAGCGTTTCGCGAGCATGGCGGTCCCTCGTAACTGCAAGATCGGACAAACGCGGTGAAGGCGGGGTCATCCGTGGCCGCGACGGTGGTGCCCGAGGACGCCCGACGCGTGTTCGCTCTACTCGTCGTGCCCGACGACCTTCATGCGCAGGCTGCCATCCACGAGCCGAGCGTCGAGATGGTCGCCGGGGGAGGCATCGAGGACGCTGCGCACGATGCGACCATCGTCGTGGCTGAGGATGCTGTAGCCGCGCGCGACGGTCGCCAGCGGGCTGACCGCTTCGAGCGAGCGCGCCAGTCCGCGCAGGCGCAGCGCGTCGTTGCCCAGGCGCCGTGCGATCGCTGCCTGCGGGCGGTGGGCGAGGGCAGCCATGCGTTCGCGCAGGCGCGCGATGCGACGCTGCGGGTGCGCGGTACGCAACACTGCATCGGCATGGCGCAGACGCGCTTCTTCACGCTCGAACTGGCGCCGCCATCCGGCGACCAGGCGACGCAGCGCTTCGTTCTGGCGATGGCGCAGCAGTTCCAATCGCGCCCGTGGCTTCCAGGCGTTCAGGCGCAGTTGCGCCCGATCGGCGCGCTGCATGGCCTGGCGCAGGCGCTGCACCTGCAGGTTGCGCAGGCGTGCTTCCAGGATGCGGAGTCGATGCAACAGATCGTCGCGCTGCGGCACCAGGAGTTCGGCCGCGACCGAGGGCGTCGGTGCGCGCACGTCGGCGGCGAAATCGCTGAGGCTGAAGTCGGTCTCGTGGCCGACCGCGGACACCACCGGCACCGGCGATGCGGCGATCGCACGCGCGAGATGCTCGTCGTTGAAGGCCCACAGGTCCTCCAGCGAACCACCGCCGCGCGCCACCACCAGCACGTCGTAGCGTTGCGAGGCGATCGCCCGCTGCAGCATGGCCACGATCCGCGCGGCGGCGCCTTCGCCCTGTACCGGCACCGGCAACACTTCGGCCTCGACCAGCGGAAAGCGCCGGGCCAGCACGCTGAGCACGTCGCGCACTGCTGCGCCGCTGGGCGAGGTGATCACGCCGATGCGCCGGGCGAAGCGCGGCAACGGCCGCTTGCGCTCGGTGTCGAACAGGCCCTCGGCGGTCAGGCGCGCGCGCAGCTCCTCATAGGCCCGGCGCAGGGCGCCTTCGCCGGCCTCTTCCATGTGGTCGAGGACCAACTGGTAATCGCCGCGAGCTTCGTACAGCGTGAGGCGGCCACGCGCCAGCACCTGCATGCCGTCGCGCGGCTGGAACCGCAGCCAGGTGCTCTTGGGCCGGAACATCGCGCAGCGCACCTGCGCACGCGCGTCCTTGAGGGTGAAATACAGGTGGCCGGAGGAGGGGCGCGAAACGTTGGCGAGCTCGCCCTCGACCCAGATCAGCGGAAAGGCGCCTTCCAGCAGGTCGCGCGCCAGCGTGTTCAGCTGGCTCGGGGTCAGGACTTCGCTGGCGTCGTCGTTGCGCATGCAGGAGGGCGGGCTTGGCGGGTCACGGTAGCACTAGGGCCTGTTAACGCATATGGGCCAGACCGCGCCGGGCCCGAGCACGTGCGAGGCCAGGAAGAGCGAGGAAGCGTATGTCGATACGCGCCCGAGCGATGACGCCGCAGGCCCGGCCCTTCGGGTTTGCGGCCTGGGCCATATTCGTTAACAGGCCCTCGGGGTCCGTGGTCACGCCGGCGGTACAATGGCCGCATGAATCAAGACGCTCCTTTGCCCTGCGCCAACCCCGGTTTTGGTCCCCTCCCGCGCCGCCTGACCCGTGCCGTCCGCATTGGCGGCGTCGACGTGGGCGGCGGCCATCCGGTGGTCGTGCAGTCGATGACCAACACCGACACCGCCGACGTTGCATCCACCACCAAGCAGGTGGCCGAGCTGTGGCGCGCGGGTTCGGAGATGGTGCGCGTCACCGTCAATACGGTCGAGGCCGCCGCCGCGGTGCCGCGCATCGTCGAGAAGCTGGCGATGATGGGCGTGGAGGTGCCGATCATTGGCGACTTCCACTACAACGGCCACCAGTTGCTGACCGCCGAGCCGGCCTGTGCCGAAGCGCTGGCCAAGTACCGCATCAACCCTGGCAACGTCGGCTTCGGCAAGAAGAAGGACACCCAGTTCGCCACGCTGATCGAGATGGCGATCAGGCATGGCAAGCCGGTGCGCATCGGCGCCAACTGGGGCTCGCTGGACCAGGCCCTGGCCGCGCAGCTGATGGACGAGAACCACAAGCTGGCCGAGCCCATGGACGCCGCCGAAGTGCTGCGCGAGGCGCTGATCCGCTCGGCGCTGGACTCGGCCGCGCGCGCGGTCGAGCTGGGTCTGCCGGCCGACCGCATCGTGCTCAGCGCCAAGGTCAGCGGCGTGCAGGAACTGATCGCGGTCTATCGCGAACTCGCGCGCCGCGGCGATTACGCGCTGCACCTGGGCCTGACCGAGGCCGGTATCGGCAGCAAGGGCATCGTCGCCTCCAGCGCCGCGCTCGGCGTGCTGCTGCAGGAAGGCATCGGCGACACCATCCGCATCTCGCTGACGCCCGAGCCCGGCCAGTCGCGCACTACGGAAGTCATCGTCGCGCAGGAACTGCTGCAGACGATGGGCATGCGCGCGTTCACGCCGATGGTCACCGCGTGTCCGGGGTGCGGCCGCACCACCAGCACCTTCTTCCAGGAGCTGGCGAAGCGGGTGCAGGAGCACGTCCGCGCGAAGATGCCGGAGTGGAAGATCAGCCATCCGGGCGCGGAGAACCTGACGCTCGCGGTGATGGGCTGCGTGGTCAACGGTCCGGGCGAGTCGCGCCACGCCAACATCGGCATCTCGCTGCCGGGCACGGGCGAGGCGCCCTCGGCGCCGGTGTTCGAGGACGGCGAGAAGACCGTCACGCTGCGCGGCGAGAACATCGCCCACGAGTTCGTTGAGCTCATCGACCGCTACGTCGAGCGCACCTACGGCGCGCGTGGCGGCTGACCACGAAAGTCCCGTCACGGAAGAACTGCGCTTCGGCGCAGGCTTCCTGCGCCGGCACGGCTGGCGCCTGCTGCTCGTGTTCATCGGCCTGCTGCTTCCGATGTGGGGTTTCGCCGAACTGGCCGACGAGATCCACGAGCAGGAGGCCATCGCCTTCGACGAACCGATCCTGCGTTTCGCGCACGAGATGGCGCGCGAGGGTTTCGACCGTTTCTTCGTGCTGATATCGCGGGCCGGCTACCAGTGGGGCGTGGTGCCCTTCGACATCGCGCTGGTGCTGCTGCTGACCGCGTTGCGCCGATACCGCGAAGCGACCTTCGCGGCAGTCGCGCTTGGCGGGTCGGCATTGCTCAACCTGGCGGCCAAGCCTGCATTCGCACGGGCGCGTCCTGCGTTGTGGGAGTCGATCGCGCCGGAAGCCAATTTCAGTTTTCCCAGCGGCCACGCGATGGGGTCGATGACGCTGGCCTGCGTGCTGGTGCTGCTCGCCTGGCGCACACGCTGGCGCTGGCCGCTGCTGCTGGCGCTGCTGCCTTTCGTGGTACTCGTCGGCCTGTCGCGCGTGTACCTGGGCGTGCATTACCCATCCGACATCCTCGCCGGCTGGGCCGCGGCGATGGCGTGGGCGGTGGCGGTGTTCCTGACGGTTTACGGAGTGCATCGGCGGCCATGGCCGTCGACCAATATCTGAATTCCAGCGCCGGACACTTGGACGACGGCCCGGGAGCGCCGGGCATCACTCGCCCGGCTTGGCGCCCTCGCTCGGCGCTTCGGACGCGGCGCGACGCGACAGCAGCGCTTCGCGGTGCGCGATGTAGGCGTTGGCCGAAAGGATGATCGCCGCGCCCACCCAGGTCCACACGCCGACGCTCTCGCCGAACCACAGCCAGCCCGCGGTGGCGACCAGCGGCAACTGCATGAAGCTGATCGGCGTCAGCGCCGAGACCTCGCCGAGCTTGAGCGCGTGCGTCCACAGCACCTGTCCGGCGGTGCCGAATATGCCGGATCCGATCACCCACAGCCAGGCGATGCCGTGCGGCCACTCCCAGACCCACAGCGCCGGTGCCAACGACATCGGCACCCAGAACAGATACGTGTACAGCACGATCGTGTTGGCAGGATCGACGCGCGAGAGCTGCTTGATCTGGATCGCGACGATGCCACTCAGCACCGCCGCCAGCAACGCGATCAGCGTGCCGGTGGTGAACTCGGCCGATCCCGGACGCACGATCACCAGCACTCCGACGAAACCGATGATCACTGCGGCCCAGCGCCGGCCGCGCACGTGCTCGCCGAGGAACAAGGCAGCGGCAATGGTCACGAATACCGGCGTCGAGTAGGACAGCGAGATCGCCTGCGCCAGCGGCAGGTGCCCGATCGCCCAGAAGCCGGCGAGCATCGAGCCGATGCCGATCGCGCAGCGGATGAAGTAACGTGGCAGCTGCTGCGTGCGCAGCGACGCGGGATCCATGCCGATCACCAGCGGTAGCACCGCCAGCAGCCCGAAGAGGTTGCGGAAGAACGCGATCTCGAACGTATGCAGCGTCTGCGACGCCAGCCGGATGGTGATCGCCATCACCCCGAACGAGATCGTGCTGGCGAGCATGAAGCCCGCGGCGCGCATCGGGTGGTGGGCGGGCGTGCTCACCAGGCCGCGCCGATGACCCGCGGTTCGGGCTCGATGGCAACGCCGAAACGCGTTTGCACGGAATCGGCGATGCGGCGGGCCAGGTCGAGCAGTTGCCGGCCTGTTGCGTTGCCGTGGTTGACCAGCACCAGCGCATGCGTCGGGGCCACGCCGGCGTCGCCGTCGCGGTGTCCCTTCCAGCCGCAGGCATCGATGAACCAGGCAGCCGAGAGCTTCTTCGTGCCGGCATCGCTGCCGCGGAACACCGGCATCTGCGGATACTCCGACAGCAGCGCCTCCGCTTGCGCCATCGGCACGATCGGGTTCTTGAAGAAGCTGCCGGCGTTGCCCAGCACGACCGGGTCGGGCAGCTTCTGACGGCGGATCGCGATGACCGCCTCGGCGACATCGTGCGGCGTCGGGTTGGCGATGCCTTTCGCCGCCAGCGCGTCGCCGATGCCGGCGTAGTCGAGTTTCAGCGAGGGCGCGCGCGGCAAGTCGAACTCGACCGCCGTGACGACGTAGCGGTCGGGCGCATGCTTGAACACGCTGTCGCGGTAGGCGAACGCGCAGGCCTGCGCATCCAGGCGACGCACCTGGCCGGTGGCGGGTTCGAACGCCTCCACGGCATGGATGAACTCGCGCACTTCCACGCCGTAGGCGCCGATGTTCTGGATCGGCGCGGCGCCGACCGTGCCCGGGATCAGTGCCAGGTTCTCGAGTCCGGCGAATCCTTCGGCCAGCGTGTGCATGACGAACCAGTGCCAGGCGACGCCGGCATCGGCGCGAACGATCGCGCGTTCACCGTCATCGCGAACGATGCGCACGCCGCGCGCGGTCAGCGCGAGCAGCGGGACGTCGGGGTTGCCGGCGAACAGCAGGTTGCTGCCGCCGCCGATGACGAGCGTGGGACGTCCGGCGAACTCGGGTCGCGCCAGCAGTTCCGGCAACGCGGCGGCGTCGGATACTTCGGCCAGCAGCGGCGCGGTCGCCTCGACACCGAAGGTGTTGCGCGTGAGCAGCGGGGCATCGCGGAGGATGCGGATGGTCTCGCTCATATGACCGGCGGCACGTGGCCCCGGCTGGGGGCTTCCTTGCGGCGGCGCATCGCCTCGACGCATTCGTCGATGAGCGCCGGGCCGCGATAGACCAGGCCGCTGTAGCACTGCACCATTGTCGCGCCTGCGGCCATCTTGGTGACGGCGTCGGCGCCGGACAGGATGCCGCCGACGCCGATCATCGGGATCGATTCGGGTAGTCGCGTGCGCATCATCCGCAGCACCGCGGTGGCCTGCGTCATCAGCGGACGGCCTGACAGGCCACCCTGTTCGCCCGCGAGTGGCGAGTTCTCCACGCCGGTGCGGGCGATGGTGGTGTTGGTGGCGATCACGCCGTCCACCTGCAGGTCGCTGAGCACGCGCGCGGCGGCCTCGACGTCGTTGTCGGAGAGGTCGGGGGCGATCTTCACCAGCATCGGCACGCGCCGGCCGTGGCGTGCGCCGAGCTTCTCCTGCGCCTCGCGCAGCGTGCCGACCAGGCGGCGCAGCGCCTGCTCTTCCTGCAGTTCGCGCAGGCCGGCGGTATTGGGCGAGGAGATGTTGACGGTGATGTAATCGGCGAGCGGATACACGCGCTCCATGCAGATCAGGTAATCCCGTTCTGCAGAGTCGTTGGGCGTGTCCTTGTTCTTGCCGATGTTGATGCCGAGCAGCCCGCCCTTGCGCTGGGCGCGTTCGACGTTGCGCACGAGCACGTCGACGCCTTCGTTGTTGAAGCCAAGGCGGTTGATCACCGCCTCGTGTTCCGGCAGTCGGAACATGCGCGGCTTCGGATTGCCTTCCTGGGGGCGCGGCGTGATCGTGCCGACCTCGACGAAGCCGAAGCCCAGCGAGAGCAGGGCGTCGATGTGCGCACCGTTCTTGTCCAGGCCGGCGGCGAGGCCGACCGGATTGGGGAACGTCAGGCCGAAGGCCTTGGTCGGCAGCGGCGTCGGGCGCCGCGACAGCAGCGGATTGAGGCCGGCGCGATACGCCACCTCCATCGCCTGCAGGCCGAGGCCGTGCGCGGTCTCGGCATCGAGAGTGAAGAGGAATGGGCGGGCAAGTCCGTACATGGGCGGGTCAGCGACTCGTCGTTGGTCCGGATTGTGGTTCCATCGTCATTCCCGCACGCGACCGGAAGACGCCGGTCGCGTGCGGGAATGGAGGTTCGAGCTTACAGGTCGAACTTGATGCCCTGTGCCAGCGGCAGCGAGTCAGAGTAGTTGATGGTGTTGGTCTGGCGGCGCATGTACGCCTTCCACGCGTCGGAGCCCGACTCGCGGCCACCACCGGTTTCCTTCTCGCCGCCGAACGCACCACCGATCTCGGCGCCGGAGGTGCCGATGTTGACGTTGGCGATGCCGCAGTCGGAACCAGCCGCCGACAGGAAAGCCTCGGCCGCCTTCAGGTTCTGCGTGAAGATCGCCGACGACAGGCCCTGCGGCACGTCGTTCTGCAGGTGGATGGCTTCGTCCAGGTCGCGGTACTTCATCACGTACAGGATCGGCGCGAAGGTCTCGTGTTGGACGATCTCGGCGTCGTTGGCCAGGCCAGTGACGATCGTCGGCAGGACGAAGTTGCCCTTGCCCTCGATCGCTGCACCGCCGGTCTCGATCTTGCCGCCCGATGCCTTGGCCTTCTCGACGGCGTCGAGGTAGGCCTGCACGCCATCGCTGCTGTTGAGCGGGCCCATCAGGTTGGTCGGGTCGGTCGGGTCGCCGATCTTCTTCTCGACCTGCTTGTACGCCGTGACCAGCTTGCCCAGCACGTCGGCGTAGATCGACTCGTGCACGAACAGGCGGCGCGTCGTGGTGCAGCGCTGGCCGGCGGTGCCGACCGCGCCGAACACGATCGCCGGGATCGCCAGCTTCAGGTCGGCGCTGGGGTCGACGATGATCGCGTTGTTGCCGCCCAGTTCCAGCAGCGAACGGCCCATGCGGCGGGCGACGCGCTCGCCGACGATACGGCCGACCTTGGTCGAGCCGGTGAAGCTGATCAGCGGGACGCGCTTGTCGTCGACGAAGCCGGATGCCAGTTCGGTGCCGGCGTCGTTGAACAGGTAGAAGATGTCCGGGAAGCCACCGGCGCGCAGGGCTTCGTTGCAGATCTTCATCGAGGCGATCGCCGAGAGCGGGGTCTTCGGCGACGGCTTCCAGATGGTGATGTCGCCGCAGATCGCCGCGATGAACGAGTTCCAGGCCCACACCGCGACCGGGAAGTTGAACGCCGAGATCACGCCGACGATGCCGATCGGGTGCCACTGCTCGTACATGCGGTGGCCTGGGCGCTCGGAATGCATGGTCAGACCGTAGAGCTGGCGCGACAGACCGACGGCGAAGTCGCCGATGTCGATCATTTCCTGCACTTCGCCGTCGCCCTCAGGCTTGGACTTGCCCATTTCCAGCGCGACGAGCGAGCCCAGCGCGTCCTTGTGCTTGCGCAGGGCGTCGGCACACAGGCGGATCGCCTCGCCGCGGCGCGGGGCCGGGGTGGTGCGCCACACCTTGTAGGCGGCCTGGGCGCGCTCGACGATGGTGTCGTAGTCGGCCTGCGAGGAGGCGTAGACCTTGCCCAGCACGTCGCCCGTGGTCGGATTGATCGGCTCCAGCACGCCGGCGTCGCGGGTCTGCGACCACTGGCCGCTGCCGAGATAGGTGCCGGATTCGCTGTCGTTCAGGCCGAGTGCGGCGAGCACGGGGTGGGTCATTAGCTAGCTCCTAGGGGAAATGGCGGCCCCGACACGATTCGAACGTGCGACCTTCCCCTTAGGAGGGGGACGCTCTATCCAGCTGAGCTACGGGGCCATGCTTTTGGATCAATAGCTTACAGTCGCCGGGGAGGCCTTGCGTGGCTTCACCCGTGCGGCCGGGCGCATCCGACTGCAGCTGTCGTGACGATTGTATCAACTGCTGAACGAAGGTCGCCCGGTCCCGGAGCCAAGCCGTCGTCGTGGCGCAGCCCGATGAGCCGCACTGGAACGCCGACTCATCGCGCGCAGCTCCCGCAAGGAGAACCGATTGCGGAGGAACGGGCCAACCGACATCACGATGCTGCAGGCCTTCGAGCAGGCGGAGAAGAGGCCGCGCCGCGTGAAACCACCATCACGCCGGGCCCGGCAGGCGCGGCGCAGAATGGCTTGCAGGGGAACAGGCTTGTCGGGGCGCTTCCCCATGAGTGGGTATCCCGAGGCCGCCGGTTGGCGGTGGTGCCGAGCGATCGGCAACCGCAGGCGAGGCGGGCCGTCATGGCGAAAAAGCGGAGCCGCGACATGAAAGCACGCAAACACAACGACGACCCCGCCGCTCCGCCGGAGATGATGAAGCGGAAGGAGTACGAAGCCGAACTCGACAAGCTGCACGTCGAGCTGGTCAAGCTGCAGATGTGGATCGCCGCCAGCAAGGAGAAGGTCTGCGTCGTGTTCGAGGGGCGCGACACGGCCGGGAAAGGCGGGGTCATCAAGGCGATCACCGAGCGCGTGAGCCCACGCGTGTTCCGCGTGGTGGCGTTGCCGGCGCCAACCGAGCGCGAAAAAAGCCAGATGTACTTCCAGCGTTACATGCGTTACCTGCCGGCGGCCGGCGAGATCGTGATCTTCGACCGCAGCTGGTACAACCGCGCTGGGGTCGAGCGCGTGATGGGGTTCACCAGCGAGGAGGACGTGCGCCGGTTCCTGCGCATGGTGCCGTCAGTGGAAGCAGCAATCATCGACTCCGGGACCATCCTGCTCAAGTACTGGCTGGAAGTCAGCGCGGATGAGCAGACGCAGCGCCTGAAGGACCGTATCACCGACGGACGCAAGCTGTGGAAGCTTTCGCCCATGGATTTGAAGTCGTATGGACGCTGGTACGACTACTCGCGCGCGCGAGACGACATGTTCGAGGCAACCGACACGCTGCAGGCACCCTGGTACGTTGCGCGCACCGACGACAAGCGCCGCGGGCGGCTCAACATCATCCGGCACCTGCTCGACCACATCCCCTACGAGGAACTCGCACGCGAGAAGGTGCGCCTGCCAAAGCGGCAGAAGCGCGGCGATTACGTCGAGCCTGACTATCCGTTCAACTACATCAAAGAGCGATACTGATCCCGCTGGGCCCGCGCACGCGCCGCCCGGGCTGCGTTGCCGACCCATCGCCGCGAACGGCATCACCTGGCTACGTGCGGAGCTCGCGCATGAACGACTGGAAGCGTTGGCTACCCGGACTGCAGACCATTCGTGACTACCGGGCCGCCTGGCTGCCCAACGATCTCATGGCCGGCCTGGTGCTGACCGCGATGCTGGTGCCGGTCGGCATCGCCTATGCCACGGCCTCGGGCGTGCCGGGCATCTACGGCTTGTACGCCACCATCGTGCCGCTGCTCGCGTACGCGCTGTTCGGCCCGAGTCGCATCCTCGTACTGGGGCCGGATTCGTCGTTGGCCGCGGTGATACTGGCGGTGGTGTTGCCGTTGTCCGCGGGCGACCCGGCGCGCGCGGTGCTGGTGGCGAGCCTGATGGCGGTGGTGTCGGGACTGTTCTGCATCATGATCGGCGTGCTGCGGCTGGGGTTCATCACCGAGTTGCTGTCCAAACCGATCCGCTACGGCTACATGAACGGCATCGCGCTCACGGTGCTTATCAGCCAGCTGCCGAAGCTGCTCGGCTTCAAGATCGAAAGCACGGGGCCGCTGCGCGACATCGTGCGGATCGTCCGGGCCATTCTCGACGGCCAGACCAACTGGGTGGCGTTGGCCGTCGGCGCCGGCACGTTGATGGCGATCCTGCTGCTCAAGCGCTTCAAGCGCCTTCCCGGCCTGCTCATCGCGGTGGTGGCGGCCACGGTCGTGGTCGGTGTGCTCGGGCTGGACGAGAGCGCCGGGGTGAAGGTGCTGGGCCCACTGCCGCAGGGCCTGCCTTCGTTCGTGTTGCCGTGGATCGAACCGGCCCACCTCGCACAGGTGGTGATTGGCGGTTGTGCCGTGGCGATGGTGGCGTTTGCCGACACCAGCGTGCTGTCTCGCACTTACGCGGCCAAAACCCGCACGGTGGTCGACCCGAACCAGGAGATGATCGGGCTCGGCGCGGCAAACCTGGCGGCCGGGCTGTTTCAGGGGTTTCCGATCAGCAGCAGTTCCTCGCGCACGCCGGTGGCGGAAGCGGCAGGTGCGAAGACCCAGCTCACCGGCGTGATCGGAGCGCTGGCGGTGGCCACGCTGTTGCTGGTCGCACCGAACCTGCTGAAGTACCTGCCCAGCACCGCGCTCGCCGCAGTGGTGATCGCCGCGGCGATCGGCCTGTTCGAGTTCAACGACCTGCGTCGCATCCTGCGCATGCAGCCGTGGGAGTTCTGGCTGTCGATTGCGTGTTTCGTCGGCGTGGCCGTCTGGGGCGTGATTCCCGGCATCGGCATCGCTGTCGCCATCGCGGTGATCGAATTCCTTTGGGACGGCTGGCGGCCGCACCACGCCGTGATGGGGCGCGTCGATGGAATCCGCGGCTATCACGACATCCGCCGCTATCCGGAAGCACGCCTGGTGCCTGGCCTGGTGTTGTTCCGCTGGGATGCGCCGCTGTTCTTCGCCAATGCCGAGCTGTTCCACCAGCGCGTGCTGGAGGCGATAGCGCAATCGCCGACGCCGGTGCGGCGGATCATCGTCGCGGCCGAGCCGGTCACCGGCATCGATGTAACCTCGGCGGACATGCTGGCCGACCTGCAGCGCACGTTGAGCGAGGCGGGCGTCGAGCTGCGCTTCGCCGAGTTCAAGGACCCGGTCAAGGACAAGCTGCGACGGTTCGAGATCCTCGACAGCCTGGGCCCGCAGTACCCGACCATCGGCGCCGCCGTCGATGCGTACCTCGCCGACTATGCGGTGGATTGGAAGCCGTAAAGGGCAGTGCCGCAGGGTCGGGTTTTGCGCGTCCGAAGTGACGTCACCCGATAAGTCCGCCGCGACCAGTGCCTCAACACGATGGCCGGTACCGTGCGGGCACGAAAAAGCCGGCACTAGGCCGGCTTCTCGTAAGTCTTTGATTTCATGGTGGAGCGGAGGAGGATCGAACTCCCGACCTTCGCATTGCGAACGCGACGCTCTCCCAGCTGAGCTACCGCCCCATGAAAGGAAGGCAGTTTAGCGGCGCGGCGGCGGGGATGCCAGCCCCGGGCGGGCTTTGATGGCGCCGGCAGCGACCCGGAAGGCCGGCCGATGTTGTCGCAGATTCCAGCCGGGTGAGTGGCGAATCAACTGCCGCAACGGTTGCCTGATGATAGGAAGGTGCTCGGGAGTGGCACGGCGACCGTTTCTGTCGGCAACGTGCTGTCTTCTGGTCACATATGGCGGCGTCGTCGCTGCCATAAGCGTTTCCGCGGACGTTGGCGCGCTTTCTCCCGAATTCCCTGCGACCGGAAGTCGCCATCCCGATGCGACAGGCCATGACCCGTGCCCGGATCGGTCGACGTTGATGCGTGTGACTCGCGAGTGTAGCGAACGCAAGCAGAAGGCCTTCGAGGCCGTCCGTCCTCGAATGTGCATCGTCCATGTTTCTCGTTCCACAGGGGGGATCATGTTCTCCATGTCGTCGCGGATCCGTCGTGCCAGAGTGAGCGCCGGCCTGACCCAGGCCGAGCTGGCGCGCCGGCTCGGCGTGCAGCGCAGTGCGGTGACGCAGTGGGAGCGCGACAGCGGTACGCATCCCAGCGTTGCACACCTGGCCCAGATCGCGTGCGAAACCGGCGTGCACTTCGAATGGCTGGCCACGGGGCGCGGCGAGTCGCAGCCGTCGCCGGGGGCGCTCGAAACAGCTCTGACCGCCCAGGACTATGCGCGCGACGAACTCGAAAGCCGCGCGCTGATCGGGCTGCGTCGCGTGAACAGCCGCCGGCGGGAAGCGGTCGTCAAGGTCATCGAACTGCTCGCGAGCTGACGGCCGCCACTGGCCGCATCCTCGCTGCGGGAAGCCGCAGGCCGCCCGGTTTGCCGCCGCCGCGCACACAGCCTGTTCCAGCGATGAGGCCCAGGCTGTCATCGTGAGCATCGTAAGATGCGGGCCTTCCCATGTCCGGGCCGCCCATGGAATCCCGCTCCGCCTACGACAACCTGCGTATCGCGCTGGTCGAAGATGACGACGTGCTGCGCGATTCGGTGCTGGTGCCGCGCATGCTCGGCTACGGCTTCGACCTGGTGGGGATGCGCAGTGCGCGGGAGCTGCACGAGCTCCTGCAGACCGATCCACCCGACATCGTGATCCTCGACATCGGCCTGCCCGACGCCGATGGTTTCCAGCTGGCGGCGTCGTTGCGCGACAGCGACCCGCGCCTGGGCATCGTCATGCTGACCGGACGCGCCGAGAACGATGCGCGCATCCGTGGACTGGTCGAGGGCGCCGACGCCTATCTTTCCAAGCCCGTCGACCTCGGCCTGCTTGCGGCGACGCTGCACAGCCTGGCGCGCCGCATCGGCCGCCACTCGAATGCCGGTTTCCGCCGCTCCAGCGGCAAGTGGCACCTGGATGCCGAAGGCTGGTGCCTGGTGACGCCCGCCGGTACGAGCATCGCGCTGAGCAAGACCGAACGGCGACTCGTGAAGCCCCTGATGTCCGCGGCAGGCAGGCTGGTGACGCGTGCGCAGATCATCGACGCACTCACCTCCGATGCGCACGAGTTCGACCCCCACCGGCTCGACTCGCTGATCCATCGCCTGCGCCGCAAAGTCAGCGGCGCCAGCGGCGAAGCGCTGCCGCTGACGGCGGTGCACGGCGAAGGCTACGTGCTCAAGGCATAGGCGGTCGCGGCAAGTGGCACCGGTTCGGAAGCGGCCAGCGGCAGACTGATGCAGGCCGTCGTACCGCGTCCAGGCTCGCTTTCCAGGTGGATGCGTCCCTTGACGGCGGTCACCAGGGCGTGGGCCGTGGCGAGACCAAGTCCCGTTCCGGTGCCGGCCGGCTTGGTGCTGAAGAACGGCTCGAACACGCGGTCGATGATCTGTTTCGGTATGCCGGGACCGTCGTCCGACATCCGGATCTCGATGGAGGCCCCAGCCTGCCGCACCTGGACATGGAACTTCCCGCCCGCGGGCATCGCATCGCGTGAGTTGGAGGCGATGTTGAGCACCGCAAGCTCGAACTGTCCACGATCGATGTGTACCGGCATGGCTTCGCCGGGGACGTCCAATGACAGGCCGATCGAGCGCGGCAGCAATCGACGCAGCATCGGCTCGATGTCGCGTATGGCTTCGCCCGCGCAGACGATCACCGGGCGCGACGGGTCCTGCCGGCTGAAGCACAGCAACTGCCGTGTCAGGTTCATGCCCTTGTTCGCGGTGTGCTCGATGCCTTCGAGCGCGTCGGCCATCTCGTAGGCGGCCGCCTTGATACCGACGTCGGTGTCGTCCAGCTGGTGACGAGCCTCGGTGTACCCGACGACGACGCCCAGGATGTTGTTGAAGTCGTGCGCGACGCCGCTTGCGAGGCGGCCGACCGCTTCCATCTTCTGGGCATGCACGAGTTGCGACTGGGCGCGCTCGCGTTCGGCGATCTCGCGGCTCAGCTCGCGACCGCGCTCCTGCGACTCCGACAGACTCGAACGCAGCGCGGTGATGCAGCGGTCCAGCACCAGCGTGACGACGAAGTAGCTGAACGCCGCCGAAGGCAGGAAATGGAACGCCATTTCGATGGATTCGCCGCGACGGTGCGCCTCCAGTGCATCGATGCCGAACCCGGCAGTGAATGCCGCTATCAGTGCCAGGAACACGCCCCACAACGCGCGCCGGCCCAGTACCAGGCCGCCGATGGACAGCGTCAGCATCTGCGAGGTCTGGTCGATCGCATGCTTCTGGAAACCCACCGCGAGATGGCCGATGAACAGCGCCACCAGCAGCGCCGATACGAACATCGTCACCGCATGCCGGAAGCGGCCGCGGCGGATCATTGTGATGCCACAGAACGCCAGTGCCGCAGTGACCATGTCCATCGCGCCGATGAGCAGCCAGCCTTTCGGAATCTCCGTGATCGACGCCAGATGACGCGCCCAGCTGAGCGGAAGCGTCGTGCCGAACACGAAGAAGAGCAGCTGCATCGTGGGCGCATTGCGCCGATCGATGGGGTCCTCGATGGGCACGTTCGAAAGCCATCTCATCGCAGGTGCGATGGCAGCACGGATCCGGCGAAGCAATGCGGCGATGGCGTCGTCGTTGGAGGGCATCTGCGGTCGAGGTTCCGGAAAAAGCGTGAGAAATAGGGAAGAAATAGCGCAGCCAGCGTGCGTGACAAGTCATTGAACTGAAACGTAGTGTCCCGTTCGTTCCATGGACTGCGGGCGCCGAGTATGCCGCGCGACGGAACGATTGCACCGCCGGGGAAGCGGCATGGGAGAGGGGCGATCACGAACGCACGCCGCAGCGGCGTTGCATGCCCTTCGATTTCAAGCGAATGGTTGGAATCAGCCGAAAGGGTTGGATGACTATGCTTTGCACGATCGGGACGAGGAAATCGAACAAAGCGGACGCCACGCTAGCGTCTGCACTGAACACGAATGCCGGACGTAACGGCATGCCTGTGCGCACGGCACTCGCAATGGCGCTGGGATTGCTCATTGCCACGCCGGTGATGGCGAACGAGCCGGTGTCGAACGGGAAGGCCGCCGCCACTGAAACGGCCGCCGCAGATGAGAGCGGCGACACCGTCGAAGTGGCCGATGCCGCGTCGGCGGAAAACTACTTCCAGGCCGATGGTGCCGGCGACGGCAGCGATTCGGCCGCCACCGCCGGCACGTACGCCATTGCTGCGGGCGCCTCCAGTTTTGCTGGCGCCGATAACGCAGCGGCGTTCGGCTATGGCGCGATGGCGTTGGGTGCCGACAGCACGGCGGTCGGCGCATTGAGCCTGTCCGTTGGGCAGGGGGCTTCGGCGTTTGGCTTCAGCACCACCGCCACCGGCGATTACAGCTCGGCATTGGGCTACGGCTCCAACGCAGGTGGTTTCGCTTCGCTGGCGATGGGCTACAACGCCAGCAGCAACGGCGCCGGCGCGATTGCGATCGGCACCGAGGCGACGCTGGCAGTGAGCCCGGCTCCGTGGGACGGCACCGCGACCTTCGTGACGCGCGCCGACGGCGTGCTGTCAACTGCACTCGGTCCCGGTGCCGCATCCGACGGCGCCGTGTCGGTCGCGATCGGCCCCGGCGCGGAATCGCGCGGCTTTCTCAGCGTGGCGATCGGCCACCGTGCGCAGGCCAGCGACAAAGCCACCGCGGTCGGCAATTTCGCATTGGCAAGCGATTACCTGAGCTCCGCATTCGGCAGCGAGGCAGAAGCCACGGCTCACGCCGCCACGGCGATCGGCGGCGCATCGACTGCACGCGGCCGGAACTCAACCGCGCTCGGCACCGGCACGTTGGCGCACGGCGACGAGTCGACCGCGGCGGGCGCTTTTGCGATGGGCTGGGGCTTCCAATCCATTGCGATGGGCAACGCAGCCATCTCCCAATCCACCGGAACCGTCGCGATCGGCTTCCAGACCTTTACCTGGGGCGAGGGCAGTGTCGCGTTGGGCTATCAGGCCCTGACCGGCGGTGATCGGCCATGGAAGGAGCCGCCACCGCCGTGCGACCCTGCGACGCAGGACTGCGGCGGCGTCATCATCGGTCCGTTCGATTACGAAGGCCCCGAGCAGCCGCCTCACGCGGTGGCGATTGGCGAGAAGGCGCATGCATTCGGCAGCGGCAGCCTGGCATTGGGTTACCAGAGCCTGACCATGGGCGAGAGCAGCGTCGCGTTGGGCGCCAACTCGATGACCGACCGCGACAACACGGTATCGGTCGGTGCATCGCAGTCGTGGATGCGCCGCGACGGTTCCACGATTGCCGCCTTCACGCGCCAGATCGTCAACGTGTCCGCGGGTACGGAAGCCACCGATGCGGTGAACGTCGGGCAGCTCGGTCAGTACGCCGGGGCGCTGGGTGGCGGTGCCAGCATGCAGTTCGGTGTGCTGAACGCGCCGACCTATTCGATCCAGGGAACCGCCTACAACGACGTGGGATCGGCGCTCGCCGCGGTGGACAGCCGGTTGAGCGGCCTGCAGGACACCATCGACGATCTGCCCGAGCCGCAGCTGCCCGAGCCGCCGGCCAATCCGCAACCGCCCGCGAGCGGCGACGGCGTCGCCTACGACGGCGGCACGAAGGCAAGCCTGACGCTGGCCGGTGCCAATGGCACGCAGATCCGCAACCTGGCCAATGGCGTGGCCACGACCGATGCCGCCACCAAGGGGCAGATGGATGTGGCCGATGCGGCCACGCTGGCCACCGCCAACCAGTACACCGACGCCACGGCCACGCGCACTCTGTCATCGGCCAACACCTATACCGACCAGCGCTTCCAGACGCTCAGCGACCAGTTCAGCGACTTCACCCAGGACATCGAGAACCGCTTCTCGCAGCAGGACAAGCACCTGGACAAGATGGGCGCGATGAACTCCGCGATGATGAGCATGGCGATCAACGCGGCCAACACGCATAGCCCTCGTGGTCGCGTGGCGGTCGGCGCCGGCTGGCAGAACGGCGAGAGCGCGCTTTCGGTCGGCTACGCCAAGCCGATCGGCACCCGTGCTTCTTTCAGCATCGGCGGTGCCTTCACCGACGACGACAGTTCGGCCGGCATCGGCTTCGGTCTCGACCTCTGACCCCAGGTTGTGCGCACCGTGCGATGCGCGGTGCGCCCTCTCAAACAGGACACTCCATGAAACTCATCAAACAGTTCGCCCTGATGGGCGCGCTTGGCAGCACCGTTCTCGTCGCCGGCGCCGCCGACGTCAGCCAGGCCGTCAAGCGCACTCCACGCAGCGCCACCGGTCCCCTCGTCACCTACACGCCGGACCGCAAGCCGGCGCAGACCCACTTCAACCGTTTCATCGTCAAGTACAAGGCCGGTGCCGCGGCGCGTTCCAGCGCAGCCACGGTCGAGCAGTCGGCGAACGCCGCGGCGAAGCGCGCGGGTCTGGTGCATGCCGCGGCCACGACGCGTAGCGCGGCGAAACCGCTGGCGATGAGCCGCGTACGCCGTCTCGCCACCGGGGCCGAAGCAATGCGCAGTTCGCGCGCGCTCGATGCGAAGGAAACCGCGGCACTGCTCGCCGCACTTCGCAGCGATCCGTCGGTGGCGTACGCACAGCCCGATTACTTCAAGTACAAGCAGGACGTGATCCCGAACGACCCGCGCTTCGCGGACCTGCAGTGGGACTTCACCGATCCGGTCGCCGGTATCGGCGCGCCGGCGGCGTGGGATGGCTCCACCGGCGACGGCGTCGTCGTGGCGGTCATCGACACCGGTTACGTGGATCATCGCGACCTCAACGCCAACATCGTGCCTGGTTACGACTTCATCAGCTGGTACGGGCAGACCGAGGACGGTGTCGTGTATCCGGACGTCGCCGGTGACGGCGACGGCCGCGACGCGGACGCGCACGACCCCGGCGATTACCTCACCGGCAACGAGAACTTCTGCGGCGGCAACATCTCCAGCAGCTCCTGGCACGGCACGCACGTGGCCGGCACGATTGCCGCCGTCACCAACAACGCCGTCGGTGTGGCGGGCGTCGCGTACGGTGCGAAGGTGCAGCCGGTGCGCGTGCTTGGTCATTGCGGCGGCCTGACTTCCGACATCGCCGACGGTCTGACCTGGGCCTCGGGTGGCACCGTCGCCGGCGTACCCGCCAACCCCACGCCGGCGGAAGTCGTGAACATGAGCCTGGGCGGTGGTTACGCCTGCTCCGAGGATCCGGCCACGCAGGACGCCATCAATGGCGCGCTGTCGCGCGGCGTATCGGTGGTGGTCGCGGCCGGCAACGCCAACGTCGATGTCAAGGGCTACTCGCCGGCCGGTTGCTCGGGCGTGATCACGGTCGGTGCCACCGGCATCGACGGCGGCCGTTCGTACTTCTCCAACTACGGCGCGGGGGTTGCGTTGTCCGCGCCGGGCGGCAATGCCACCTCCAGCGCCGATGGCGACACGGCGTGGATCTGGTCGCTTGGCAACAGCGGTGCCACCACGCCGGTAGCGAGTCCGGGCGGTGACGTGTTGCGCGGACAGATCGGTACGTCGATGGCGGCGCCGCACGTGGCCGGCGTGGTCGCACTGATGCAGAGCGCCTCGGTCGGCGCCGGGCATGCGCCGCTGACGCCGGACCTGGTCAAGGCGGTGCTGCGTGCGAAGGTGAAGCCGTTCGCGATCGTGCCGCCGGTGGCGACGCCGGTGGGCTCGGGCATCGTCGATGCGCCGGCCGCGGTGGCCGTCGCCATCGCCGGCGTGCGCGAGGAGGACCTGACGGTTCCGCTGGTCAACCGCCTGCCGGTGCCCGGCCAGTCGGTCACTGCAGGTGGGAGCAGCCTGTACAGCTTCACGGTGCCGGCCGGCGTGCGCAGTCTGAGCCTGCGCAGCTACGGCGGCACCGGCGACGTGTCGCTGTACGTCGCGCGCAACGTTGTGCCCACCACGTCAAGCTACCTGATGTCGTCGGCACGCCTGGGCAATGCAGAGGCCATGACGCTGACCAATCCGGCGCCGGGCACGTACTACCTGCGCATGGTCGGTGTGGCTGCGGCGGCTAATGTGACGGTGCTGGCGGCGTACTGATCCGCCGATGCTGCGAACGGGACCAGGCACCGGTTGCGGAGCCTGGTCCCGCTTTAATCCTGCAGATTACGAGCGGGTGCAGGCGCAAACGTGAAGCGCCGCATTGGCCGCCTGTGTCCGCGGTCAACCGGTCCCCGAACGCTTGGCCCTCAGCGGACGATCCATCGGTGCCGGCTCGCTGGCGCGGTACTCGAAGCGCAGTTCGCGCATGCCGTCCTTCACGTCCGGCTGAAACGGCTCCGCACCCGTGCACCCTTCGTAACGAGGCGCCTGTGCCGACCCGCAGCCACCCGTGTTGCTGATGTCGAGCCGCAGCAGCATGTGCCTCGCGAACTGCTCCAGGTCCTGACGCACGCGGGTACGCGTGGACGTCGACGCCTCGGCGCTGTAGCGAAACTTGATGGCGTACATCCGGTCGACCGTGAACACCATCGCCGAACTGAGCACCTTCCCGTCGCGTGCATAGGCGAAATCGACGCCGTAAGCGGTGATGCCGCTGGCGTCTCCGATCGGCACAGCAAAAGTCGCCAACGCGGTCATGTCCTGCGGACTTGCCATCGACTTGCTCCAGGTATCGAGCAGCGTCTGGCGTTCGGTGCCGGCCATCTTCGCCACGTCCTCATCGGACAGCACGCCGACCGGGTAGAAGAAAACGTCGATCCAGCCACTCTTGCCGCCAGCGCGCTGGAACCGGACGGAGGCGCCGGCTTCCTGCGTGTCGTAACGATGTTCGCCCTGCATCTCCCAACCATCGAGCTTGACGGGATACACCACGTGCGATTCCTGGAGGAAGCCGCCGAGGAACACCGTCTCGGAGGCTTTCGGCGCGTCGATGGGATCACCTGACTTCGCGGTGGTCGCAGGGCGGCTGCCGCACTCCTTCGCCACGACCGGCGTCAGATATTCGCGCAGCGTGCCCGCGTTCCGCTTCGCGACCAGCGCATCCAGATGGGGAACCTTCGCCTTTGCATCCTTGGCGACGAACGCGGCATAAGCGCGCAGTGCGCTTTCGACCGCCGCGACCTGCTTCGACAGTTCGTCGGTTTGCGCGCCGTGCTCGACCTGGAACGCGGCGTTTCCGTAAACCACCTGCATCAACAGCTCGCCGGCATGGGGCGTGGTGTCGTCGCCCGGATGGGCGAGGTCGAGCACGTCACAGACGTTGACGACGTAATCGGGCGTTTCGACTGCCCATTCCATCAGCCATTTGCGAAGTTCAGGCGCGTCCGCGCGATCAGGCGACGCCTCCAGTGCGCGTGTGTACCGGAGGACCCTGGCCGCGTCCGATTCAGGCGTCGTGGCGGTTTCGGTAGTGGCTGCCTGTGCATTAACGGACGCGACAAGCAACGAAAGCGAAACCCCCATGTGCAGAGCTACGCTACGCAATCCCTGTGATGCCATCTTCTTGCCCCCTTGCCGCCGCTCGTTGCGGCCCCTTGTCCCGGAGGTTACCAGCGGATGCCCCATCCCCCGGTACCGGGAACTGGAGGCGAGCGTGCGACATGCGCATTGCTCATGGGAGGAATGCCTCACTTCCCGATCTGCGCCACCAGCTTCTTCGGTGCCTGCGCGCGATAGCTTTCGTCGATCCACGCCTTGAACAGGTCCATCGGCGGTTCTTCGCCGGCTTCGAACGTGGCGGTGACCCAGCCGCTCTTGCCCAGGCCGTAGCCGGTGGGCTTTGCGAACGGCAGCCACAAGGCTTCGGAGTGCGATTGCGGCAGCTTGCAGCTGATGCTGAAGGGCTCGCCCTCGATGCTCAGGTAGGTGAAGGTCTTGTCCTTGACGGCGAGGTCCAGATGACCGGGCCAAGGGCTCTTGGTGTGCGCACCGGGGTAGGCGAGACCGAACTCGCGCAGGCTCTTGAGCACTTTGTCGGAGGGCTGCGCTTTACGGGGCATGGCATTGTTCTTCGCGATCGTCTTGATCGCATGATGTCATCGGAGGCCCTGCGACGGAATCGCGTGCAGGGCCTACGCGAGTGATTACTCCTGCGTGCCCAGCAGCGGCGCCAGGTCAGCTTCGAGTGCGGCGCGGCGCCAGCCGGCGAGGGCGTCGGGCCAGGTGCCCTGGTCCATCAAGGCTTCCAGCCAGCGGCGCGAGGCGAGCACGCCGTCGGGCAGGCCGAGTGCGGCGCTGCGCGCGGCGACAGCATCCTGCAGGCGGCGCAGCTGCTGCTTGTCGCGGGTTTCGCCGAGGGTGGCGTCAGGGGCCTCGTCCTCGTCCTGCAAGGGAGTGTCGAGCACGCGCCAGATCGTGTCGCCGAGCTTGCGCGGTGCCTTGGGATGGGCGTCGAGCTGGTCCTGCAGTTCCTGCCGGTCGGTGGGAGCACGCCGCGCGATGGCGACGGCGAGTTCGTTGTCGAGCACCCAGTTGCGCGGACGGTCGGTCTCGCGGGCATAGACGTCGCGCCAGCGCAGCAGGCGCAACAGTCGACGCTGCGAATCGCGATCGAGGAACGATGCACTGCGCATCGACAGGTGAGGCCAGCGCTCGGGTGCCTCGTTCTCGGCGTTGACGATCGTGCGGGCGGCATCCTCGGCCAGCCATTCGCGCCGGCCGAGCTTGTCGAGCATGCCATCGAGGATGTCGTTCAGTTCGAACAGATGGCGCACGTCGTCGGCGGCGTACTCCAGCTGCGACGGTGAGAGCGGGCGACGCAGCCAGTCGGATCGCGTCTCGCCCTTGGCCAGGGCGACGCCGGTCAGCTGCTCGAGCAGTTTCTGGTAGCCCAGTCCGGCGCCGACGCCGGCCAGCGCCGCCGCCTGCTGCGTGTCGAACAACGGCTTGGGCACCACGCCGCAGGTGTGCCGGAACGCGACCAGGTCCTCGCTCGGGCTGTGCATGATCTTCAGCACCGCCGGGTCGGTCAGCACCGGCACCAGCGCCTGCGCCATGCCGGGCACCAGCGGGTCGATCAGCAGGATCGTCTCGCTAGGGCCGTCGCCGCCGTCATGGCCGTTCTCGATGGCGATCTGCACCAGGGCCAGTTGCGGCCAGAAGGTGCGCTCGCGCACGAACTCGGTATCCAGCCCGATGCGGGCGGGACGGCGTTCGAGGTGCGCCTGCAGCGCGGCGGGGGTATTGATCCAGAGGGACACGTTGGGCGGGCGAGGTTGCCGGGGCGGGCGACAATAGCCTACTTTCGGCGGGCCCGGTTCGGGCGGTTCGACTCTTTTTTGCCGAACCGGGTCTGACGGATCCCGGCGAGGCCCCGATCGAGGTCAGGAGGGCGATTGCGCGCACATGTCGTAGCCGGATGGGCGGGAGTGTTGCTGGCGGGGGTGCTTGCCGGTTGCTCGCGCGATCAGGGCGGACAGGACGCTCGCAGCGATGCCGGTCCGGCGCGCGCGCCGATCGTCACGATCAGCGCCGACCAGGCGGTATCGCCGGTCCCGCCGTGGCGCGCACCGGCCGTCGAGGTCACCGACGCCAACGCCGCCAAGCTGCGGCGCCAGGCGTCGGCCGCATTGCAGGCGGGAAACCTGTTCGACGACGCCAGCGGCGCGATCCCGCTGTACCTGGCCCTGCGAGCGCACAAGTCGGACGACGCCGCGACAGGCCAGGGACTGCAGCGTGCCGTGACGGCGCTGGTGAAGCAGGGCGACGAGGCGCTCCAGCGGATCGACGACGATCCTCTGTCTCTGCGCCGTGCGCACGAAGTGGCGGCGGTCGCGCGTGTCGTGGCGGCCGACGACGACCGCGTGACGGCTTACCTCGAACGGCTGGACCGCGCCGACGAAGCGCAGGAAGCCAACCGCCTCGGCGAGAACGCGCTCAATGCCGATCGCCTGGGCGAGGACGGCCCGGGCGCGATCGGTCATTTCCGCGAAGCGCTGCGCCTGCGTCCCGGCGACGTGCGCGCGATGCAGGGACTCGCCGCGTCGGAGAGCACGCTGATCCGTCGCGCCGAGCTGTCGGCCTCGGCCGACGACTACGAGACCGCGGCGCGCTGGCTCGACCAGGCCGCCAAGGTGCGGCCGGGTTTCCCCTCGGTGGACGATGCGCGCGCACGCATCGCGATGCAGCGCGTGGTGCGCGTCGGGCGCCTGCGCGACCTCGGTATCGCGGCATTGACGCGCGAGGGTGGCATCGATGATGCGCGCGGCTACCTGGCGACGATGTTGCGCATCGCACCTGCCGCCGATCCTGCCTCCGCGGAATTGCGACAGCGCATCGACCTCGCCACGCATTACGGTTTGTTCCGTCCGGGACAGGTGTTGACCGACGGCATCCGCAACGGCGGGCGCGGGCCGCAGATGGTGGTGATCCCGCACGGTGCGTTCCGCATGGGGGCGGCCGAAGGCGAGCCCGGCGGAGAGACCGAGCGCCCGGCGCGCAACATCCGGTTCGAGCGTGGCCTCGCGGTATCCCGGTACGAGATCACCGTCGGCGAGTTCCGCCGCTTCGTGCAGGCCAGCAAGCATCGTCCGCGAGCGACCCGGCGCGGCTATTCGACCGCGTACGACGAACGCAGCGGCAACTTCGTGCGCAGTGGCAACGTCGATTGGCAGGACGACTATGCCGGCCATCCCGCGGCGGATTCGATGCCGGTCGTCCATGTCAGCGCGAAAGACGCGACGGCCTACGCGCAATGGCTGTCGGAGCAGACCGGCCAGCGCTACCGCCTGCTCAGCGAAGCTGAATTCGAATACGCGCTGCGTGCCGGAGGAGGCGGCCTGTATCCGTGGGGCGCAGGAGCACCGCCCCCCAACAGCGGCAATTTCACCGGGTCACTCGATGCTTCGCCAAGCGGGCGTCATTGGCGTAATGCCTTCGCCCGCTACGGCGACGGCGCATGGGGTCCCGCGACGGTCGGGCGCTACGATGCCAATGCATTCGGTCTTCACGACATGGCGGGCAATGTCAGCGAGTGGGTGGCCGACTGCTGGCACGATACCTACCGCCGTGCACCGAGAGACGGCGAGGCCTGGTTGAATCCCGGCTGCCGCTCGCGCGTGGTGCGTGGCGGTTCCTGGGCCAGTTCGCCCAACGAGATGCGCTCGTCCTGGCGCACGAGCGGCGAGGCAAACGCCACCAGTGCGCGCACCGGATTCCGGGTGGCGCGCGAGATCTGACAACCCGGTTGCGACGGGTTGGAATCTGACCGAAGGAGTGTGCAGATGAGAGTCGATCCGATGGGCAGCAGCTACGGCGGGCAAGGCCGCCCACGACGCGGCTTCGGCGGCATCCGCTGGTGGATCCTGATCCTGTTTGCCGGCTACGCGGCCTGGCAGTGGTTCGGCAGTGCCAAGGTCGATCCGTACACCGGCGAGAAGGCGCATTACGGAGCGACCGCGGAAGAAGAAGTGCAGCTCGGTGCGCAGGCCTTCCAGCAAGTGATCGGCGACGCCAACGCGCAGGGCGCGCTGATGCCGCCCGATGCGCAGGTGAGCAAGCAGATCCGCGAGATCGCGCAGCGCCTGGTCGCGCGTGTGCCGCAGGTGACCGCTGACCTCGCTGCGCAATATAACCAGCAGGCGCCGACCGACCATCAGAACTTCCAGTGGGACGTGGCGGTGATCCAGTCTGACCAGGCCAACGCGTTCTGCCTGCCGGGCGGCAAGATGGCGGTCTATACCGGGCTCTTGCCGATCGCGAAAAACCAGGACGCGATGGCGGTGGTGATGGGCCACGAAATCGCGCACGCGCTCCTGCGCCACGGCTCGCAGCGCATGGCGCAGCAGAAGCTGGTGCAGATGGGGCAGATGGCGGCCGGCGTCGCGCTGGGCGGCATGGATCCGGGGCAGCAGCAGGCGGTGATGGCCGCGCTCGGCGCCGGCGCGCAGTACGGACTGATCCTGCCTTATGGGCGCAATCACGAGAGCCAGGCCGACCAGGTCGGGCTGATGCTGGCGGCAGCCGCCTGCTACAACCCGCACGAAGCGATCCCGCTGTGGGAGCGCATGTCGCAGCTCGAAGGCGGCGAGCGGCCGCCGGAGTTCGCCTCCACGCACCCCGATCCTGCGAATCGCATCGCACACCTGCAGTCGCTGATGCCTCAGGCCGAGCAGTACTACGCCAAGTACTGCCAGGGACAGCCGCCGTTGAAGTGAGGTGAACGAAAAAGCCGGCGCGAGCCGGCTTTTTCTGCAACGCGTGTATCAGGGCATGCGCCATTCGATGCCCGCATAGAACGCACGTCCGTCGCCGGGCAGGAAGTTGGCCTGGTCCATTCCATGCGCGTCGGCAACGACATTGGTGCTTGCGATCCAGCGGCGGTCGCCGAGATTGCGCGCATCGACGAACCACGACCACTGCGCGCCCACGTGTCCGCCTATGCGCAGGCCGGTGACCGCGTAACCCGGTGCACGGAAACTGTTGGCGTGATCGACGTAGTAGTCCTGCGGTACCCATTCGACGTTCGGCGCGATGTACAGCCCGTCGCCGGGTGACCAGCGCACCGTCATCCGCATCTGCTGCGGCGGCACGCCCGCCAGTGCGTTGTCGCCGTACACGGGATCGCGATCGAAACGGAAGTCGTTCCACAGGTAGTTGCCCGACAGCGTCCATGCCTGTCCCAGATGCCAATCCGCGCCGAGTTCGAGGCCCTGGTGCAGCGTTCGGCCTGCGTTGACGGTGCCGAGCGGGTTGCCCTGCGCGTCGCTCAGCGACAACAGTTCACCGCGCAGCCGGGCTCGATAGAGTGCGGCGTCTATGGTCAGCGCGTCGCGTCGCACACGGAAGCCGACCTCGCCCGAATCCGCGTGCTGCTTGTCCACCTGCGTGACATTGGGACCGCCGGAGAGCTCGCCGAAGCTCGGCGGTTCCAGGCTGCGGCTGAGGTTGGCGAACCATTCGCCATGCGCGTCGATCAGGTAACGCACCCCCACCTTCGGGCTGAACCCGGCGTAGTCCACGTCGTAGCTTTCATCCCTGCCCGCGGTGATGAAGCCGTCGCGCGAGCGACGCGTGGAGGACAGGCCCTGCGCGCCCAGCGACAGTACCCAGCGCGCATCGAGCCACGTCTGGTTCTCGACGTAGGCACTGGCATTGGTGGCGTGCTGGTCGAAGCGATTGGTGCGTGCACCGGCATGGCCGGCGGCGTTGATGAAGCGGTCATCGTCGATGTCCCCCTGCGTATAGGCCATACCGGCAACGAGGACATTCCTGCGTCCGCCCAGTTCGCCTTCGTTGCGCCAGCGCAGGTCGAGGCCGGCGTCGTGCGACTCCTGTTCGAGCACCTGGTAGATCGGGTGGTGCAGCGACTTGCCGGAGTAGAAGGCCGAGAGCGTCAGCGTGCGGCCGTCTCCCGGCGACCAGCCGAGTTTGCCGGCGATGCGGTCGAGCCGGAAATCTCGGCGCTGGTCGAGTGCGACGCTTGCCGGCGCCGCTGCGCGCGGGTTGTCGCGTGACTGGGCGAGGGTGAGGTTGCCCGGCAATTCAGAACGGGTATCGACATGCGTCAGGTAGACGCGCGCATCGAGCGCATCGCTGAAGCGCCAGCCGGCGTTGCCGAACAACCGGTAGTTCTCCTGCTGCGAGTGGTCGCGGTAGCCGTCCTGGCGGAGGCCGGTGAGGCTCAGGTAGCCGTCGGCACGATCGGAAAACCCGGCGAGCGTCGCCTGGCTGCGCAGGTAACCGAAACTGCCCGACTCCACGCGTAAACCCAGCGGCGCGGCATCGTAGCCGGTGGGCGAAATGAAGTTGAGCGCACCGCCGAGAGTCGATGCGCCGTACTCGAGTGCATTGGCGCCGCGGTAGACCTCGATCTGGCGCGCCGCCAACGGCTCTACGGCCTGGAAATCGAAGGCGCCATCGGCGAGGTTGAGCGGACTGCCGTCCTGCAGCAGCACGATGCCGCGGCCGTGGAAGGTGCGTTGCAATCCCGAGCCGCGGATCGACAGGCGCGCCTCCTCGGCACCGAATCGCGATTGCACGAACACGCCGGTGGCATGGCCAAGCGCATCGGTCAGCGTGCTGGCACGGCCGTCGCGATAGGACTCGCCGTCGACGAGGCCGGTCGCACCGGCGCGTTCATCGAGGCGCTGTTGTGCCTGGCGCAGGCTTTCGACCGTGGCCAGGGGCGGGCGTTGACTGCGTACCTCCACAGCGTCAAGCGTGGTCGCGGAATCGAAGGAAGCATCGGCGAAGGCGGTCGTGGGGCCGAACGCGGCCAGGGCCGTGGACGCAGCCACGGCCAGGCGCGATGCGTGGGGCATCGCGTCGAATAACGAAGGCATGGAAAAACTCCGGAAAGCACAAGGCGCGCACCCGGCAGAGCGGGCGCGATCAGGGAATGGCGCTGTGTTTCAGAGTGCGATCGGCGGACCGCGCGATCCGAGCCCGCAGGGATGCCGCGTTGTCCGAGGCAGCGGCTCGCGGCGTGGACGCAGCGGCGATCCGGTGGACGGTAGCAGGACGAACGCCACCCACACCAGCAGCGCGGCCATCGCGCCGAGGATCGGGCAATAGGCGCAATCGCCGTCCGGCATGCCGTTGCCAGGCTGCTCCGGTTGAAGGGGATTGCTGTCGCCAGGCGCGATCTTGACCAGCTTGAGCCCGGCCATCGTGCAGATCTGCGCCCACGTCCCGCCGTCGTCGGACGACGACGCGAGCACGCGTCCCGCCGTCGGGACGGCCAGCAGAAGCAGCATGGCGGCCAGTGCCAGCAGGCTCATTCGCAGGTGGAAGGCGGGGGAACGCATCGCGGGCGGCATTGTATGCGCGCGCGTTGCGCTTGCGGCGTCCTTCGGGCGACGCGGTGGATGCGGCAAATGGCGCCACGAAAAAGCCGGCGCGGAGGCCGGCTTTTCAAAATGCCATCGCGCTGAAGCCGATCAGCCGTCGATGCGCTTGAACGGACTGTCGCTGGCGAGTTGGCGGCCGTCGTCGCTGCGCAGGGCGCGGCAGGCGTCGGAGCTTTCAGCGCGCGCCTGCCTTTCGGCCTGCCTGTTGGCCTCGGCCTCTTTGCTGGTGTGGTAACGGACCCATCGATTCTCGATCTCGTCCTCCACGCGCGTAGGAGTCGGCACGCCATCGATCAGCTCAGGGCGATAACGGAAGCGCTTGAAGAACGCGCGCTGGTCCTTGAGCCACAACTCGCCGTACTGCGCCTGCAGCTCGGGGTCGTCGAGCGTCGCGCGCTCCAGTGTGGCCTTGCCATCCACCGACACTACATAGACCACCTTGCCTTTCATTCCATCGATACCCTGTCCCATGAGCTTGGCGATCGGCAGAGCAGGTGACTGAGGCTTGCGCGGTGGGTGGTATGTGCTGGCTGGGCCATTGCCGGTAAAAGCGAAGGAGACATCGAGTCCGTCCGCCTTTGGGGCGATGCAGGCCTGTACGTGGGCGTAGGTGCGGCCGCCGACGGGCTGTCCTGCCTTTACCGGCGGCTGGAACTTCAGTGCCAGGGCGCGTTGCTGCGCCTGTTGCCGGATCACATCCGGCAGCTTCTCGCCGTCGATGAGCTCGACTGCCGCGACCCGGCCGTCGCGGTCGATGTCGAGCGCGGCCTGCATATGCACGAGCACCGGCTTGTCCGGCGCGTCTGCGGCGTTCGATATGCACGGTGCGGCGAGAACGGCGGCCAGCAGCGGCAGCGCCGCGAAGGCGTACTTGCGATCCATGGCATTCCCCGTTGCCCGCGCGGCGGGCTTGTCCCCGGGGGCATCGTAGACCGGCGGCGGACGAGTCCGCCAGCAGGTCAGAAGCTCATGAACAAGCCGCCGTTGACCGGCAGGTTGGCGCCGGTGATGAAGCCGGCGTCGTCGGCGGCGAGGAACTCGACCGCGCGTGCGATTTCCTCGGGCTTGCCGAGGCGCCCGGCCGGGACGCCATCGACGATCTTCCGGCGGGCGTCCTCATTGAGCGCCATGACCATCGCGGTTTCGCAGTAGCCGGGCGACACCGAATTGACGGTGACGCCGTGACGCGCGACTTCGCGCGCAAGCGCCATCGTGAAGCCGTGCATGCCGGCCTTCGCTGCCGCGTAGTTGGTCTGCCCGGATTGTCCGGTCTGGCCGTTGACCGAGCTGATATTGACGATGCGGCCGAAGCTGCGGCGGATCATGCCGTCGACCGCCGGCCGGCACAGGTTGAACACGCCGTCGAGGTTGACCGACATGACCTCGTCCCATTGCGTGCGCGCCATGTTGCGCAGGCGCGTGTCGCGGGTGATGCCGGCGGCGTTGACCAGCACGTCGATCGCGCCGTGCTCCTCCTCGATGCCCTGCACGAAGCCGGCACAGGCCTCGGGGTCGGTGACGTCGAGTGGCGCGAAACGGATGTCGTGGTCCTGCGTGGCTTCGGCGAACCCGGCGACGCGCTGGGGATCACGATCGAGGTCTGCCGCGATCACGCGGCGGCCGTGGCGGGCGAGGGACAGGCAGATCGCGGTGCCAAGACCGCCGATGCCGCCGCTGACGACAGCGATGCGGGGATTCATGAACTGGGGAGGCTTCTGTGCGGAGCGCGGACGGCGGCGTCAGCGCTTGTTGCCGGTCTTCTTCTGTTCGGCACTGGCGCTCTGGCCCATGTTGCCGGACAGGTTGCGCTGGAACTCGTTCCACAGCGCGAGGTTGCGCTCGGTGAGCTGGTTCATCATCGCCCAGGGCGTCTGGCCCAGCATGCCGCCCATCTGGTTGCGGAACTGCTGCTGCTGGTCGAGGAAGGCCTGCATCGAGCGCTCCAGGTAATTACCCATGAAGCCCTGCAGCGAGTCGCCGTAGAAACGGATGATCTGGCTCAGCAGTTGCGTCGACAGCACCGGTTCGCCGTCCTGCTCGTGCTCGGCGATGATCTGCAGCAGCACCTGGCGGGTGAGGTCCTCGCCGCTGCGGGCATCGCGCACCTCGAACTCCTCGCCATCGACGATCAACTGGCGCACGTCCTCGATCGTGATGTAGCTCGAGATTTCGGTGTCGTAGAGACGCCGGTTCGGATACTTCTTGATGACGCGGATCGAGGCCATCGAGCTTTGGCTCTAAATCATGATGCTTCGCAGCATGGCGCAGCCCGCGGGGCCTTGCAAGCCTGCACGGGCGCGCCGTTCAAGATCGCGGTACGGCTGGCATCCCCGGGGGATGCCGTCCGCATCACCAGCCCATGTGGTGGCCGCCATTGATGTCGAGGTTGGAGCCGGTGATCCAGGCGGCTTCATCGGCGGTCAGGAAGGACACCGCGTAGGCGATCTCCTCCGGTGCGCCGAGCCGGCCGGTGGGGATCTCGGCGACGATCTTGGCGCGCACTTCCTCCGGCACCGCCATCACCATGTCGGTGGCGACGTAGCCCGGCGAGACGGTGTTGACGGTGATGCCGAAGCGGGCGTTCTCGCGAGCCAGCGAAATCGTGAAGCCGTGCATGCCGGCCTTGGCGGCGGCGTAGTTGGCCTGGCCGTACTGGCCCTTCAATCCGTTGATCGAGCTGATCTGCACGACGCGGCCCCAGCGGCGCTCGCGCATGCCTTCGATCACCGGGCGGGTGACGTTGAAGCAGGAATTGAGGTTGGTGCTGATCACCTCGTTCCACTGCAGCACGTCCATCCTGTGGAAGGTCGAGTCGCGGGTGATGCCCGCGTTGTTGATGAGGATGTCGACGGGGCCGAGCTGGCGCTCGACCTCGCGCACCATGCCCGCCGATTCTTCGGCCGAGGACACGTCGCCGCGGGCGAGGGCAACCTCGACGCCCTGGTCGCGCATCAGCGCCTGCCAGGCGAGGGCCCTGGCCTCGTCGCGGTAGTTGGTGGCGACGCGATGACCCGACTGGGCCAGGCGGCGGATGATCGAAGTGCCGATACCACCGGTGCCGCCGGTGACCAGTGCCACGCGTGACTGCATTGTCGTCTCTCCCCGGTTGCGGATGTGCTTTCGAATCGGTTGCAGGATCGATCCTAGGCATTCGATCGCGCGCGGTCGAGTCTAGGACGCAAATGTGACGTTCGAGGGCGCCGCTTCCGGTGTACGGCCGCCGCGCGCCGGAATGACGGATGGATCGAATGCAGCCCGGGCAAGTGCGAGCAGGGTCGGCAGGTCCTGTGCGCTGGTCAACGCCTCGGGCGCCTGGCCGAGCCAGCGCCAGGCTTCGCGCAGCGCCGGCAGCGGATCGTCCGCGTCGACCGGCATTGCGGCATCGGACTTGGAGAGCTTGCGGCCATCCTGGCCCAGCACCAGCGGCAGGTGCGCATAACGGGGCATGGGCAATCCCAGGGCACGCTGCAGCAGGATCTGTCGTGCGGTGGAGTCGAGCAGGTCGGCACCGCGCACGACATCGGTGATGCCCTGCGCGGCATCGTCGACGACCACCGCCAACTGGTAGGCCCAGTAGCCATCGGCCCGCCTGAGGACGAAATCGCCGACCTCGCCCGCCACATCCTGGGATTGCATGCCGTGCACGGCATCCTCGAACGTCACCACCGTTCCGTCGGGTACGCGCAGGCGGATGGCGGGGTCGGCACGTTTCGTGCGCACGCAGGCCCGATGGATGCCTCCGCTGGCGGCGAGCACCGTGCGGCTGCAATGGCATTCGAAGGCGAGGCCGGCGGCGAGCAGGCGATCGATGGCCACCTGGTACAGCGCGCCGCGATCGCTCTGGCGAACCACCGGCTCGTCGCTGTGCAGGCCGAAGGCCGCCAGCGTGGCGAGCTGCCGTTCCGACGCGCCGGCGACTTCGCGAGGCGGATCCAGGTCCTCCACCCGTACCAGCCAGGCGCCGCCGGCATGCCGCGCCAGCAGCCAGCTGCCGAAGGCCGCCAGCAGGGAACCGAAATGCAGCTCGCCGGTCGGAGAGGGGGCGAACCGGCCGCGGTAGGATGTCGTCGTAGGGCTGGGCACTGCGGGCAGGCGTGGCAAAGCGCGTGGTGACGGGTTCACTTGAATTCAACGCCAGCCTGCCACATTTTCTGTTCTGAACGCGCGTGGTGCGCGAAAGGTTCCGTCATGTTCAAACGTATCGCTCTGTTCCTGGCCACCAATCTCGCGGTGCTGGCGCTGCTCAGCATCGTCATGGCGCTGCTCCAGCGCGCTGGCATCAACCTTGGCAACAACGGCAGCCTGCTGGTGATGGCGACCGTGTTCGGCTTCGGTGGCTCGCTGATCTCGCTGATGACCTCCAAGTGGATCGCCAAGCGCAGCACCGGCGCCCACGTGATCGAGCAGCCGCGCAACGAGTCCGAGCAGTGGCTGGTCAATACCGTGCGCCGCCAGGCCGAGGCCGCCGGCATCAAGATGCCGGAGGTCGCGATCTACGACGGCCCCGAGATCAACGCCTTCGCTACCGGCCCGAGCCGCAACAATTCGCTGGTCGCCGTGTCCACCGGCCTGCTGCGGGCGATGAACCGCGACGAGGCCGAGGCGGTGCTGGGCCATGAAGTCAGCCACGTCGCCAACGGCGACATGGTGACGATGGCGCTGATCCAGGGCGTGCTGAACACGTTCGTGATCGTGCTGGCGCGCGTGGTCGGCCGCGTGATCGACGGCTACCTCAGCGGCAACCGCGAGGGCAGCCCAGGCATTGGTTACTACGTGATCGTGTTCGTGCTGGACATGGTGTTCGGCTTGTTCGCCAGCATGATCGCGATGTGGTTCTCGCGTCACCGCGAGTTCCGTGCCGACGCCGGCGGTGCGCGCCTGGCCGGCCGCGACAAGATGATCTCGGCGCTGGAGCGCCTGTCGCAGACCTACGGCGAGAGCACGCTGCCCAAGACCGTACAGGCCTTCGGCATCAGCGGCGCGGTCGGCCATGGCCTGCGCCGCCTGCTGATGAGCCACCCGCCGCTCGAGGAGCGCATCCAGACCCTGCGCAACGCCCCGGTCGAGCAGGTGCGCGGACGCGTGGTGACCTGAGGTCCCCGACGTTTCGCAACACGAAAAAAGCCCGCCGGATGGCGGGCTTTTTCGTGGCCCATCGGATGGGCGGGCGGCTCAAAGCGTCGGTAAGTCGTTACTCGAACTCCCAGTCCATCTCCGGCCCCGCGGCTGCGAGGAAATGGCCCTGCGCGTAGTCGATGCCGGCGCCGAACAGGACCGTCATGCTGCCCGCGTCCTGCACGAACTCGGCGATGGTCTGCTTGCCCAGTTCGTGCGCCTTGTCGGCGATCTCGCGGATGCGCTGCTGGTGGTCGGTGTTGCTCGGCAGGTCCTGCATGAAGCCGCGGTCGATCTTGAGGAATGCCGCGTCGAAATGGCTGAGCAACTGGAAGGAGTTCAGGCCCGCGCCGAACTGCTCCAGGCCCACGCGCACGCCGAAACGCGCGACCTTGCTCTGGAATTCCTGTGCGGCGCGCAGGTTGGTGAACACCTTGGCTTCCGGAAGCTGCAGCACCAGCAGGCTGCCGTCGGTGCCGTGCTTGGCCAGCTTCTCCTCGATATGCCGCAGCAGGCTGTCGTCCTGCAGCGAGGCCTGGGTGATCTTCACCAGCATGGTGGTGCGCTTACCGCTGCGCTGGCGGTCGCCGATGACCTGGATCGCCTTGCCGACGACCCAGCGGTCGATCTCCCACAACAGGCCGTGTTCCTCGGCGATCTGCAGGAAGGTCAGCGGCTGCACCAGTTCGCCCGGTTCGTCGCCCTGCATGCGCAGGTAGCCTTCGTACATCTCGCCGGGCTCGCCGTGCAGGCTGATCAGCGGCTGGTAATTCATCAGGAAGCGATCGCCGTCCAGGGCATCGCGGATGCGTGCCACCCAGGCCTCGATCCGTTCTTCCTCGGCGCGATCGACCGCACCCGGGTCGAACAGGTCGACGCGGTTGCCGCCCACGCCGATCGTCGACTGGACGCCCTGGTTGGCCTTGCCCAGCACCGCGGTGACGCTGGCGATCTTCTCGCCGATCTGTACGCCGCCGATGCTGACCGTGGCCGTGAGCGAGCGGCTGCCGATTTCCAGCACGTCGTTTGCGAAAGCCGAGCGCACCTTTTCGGCGAGCGCCGTGGTGCCAAGGTGGTCGCTGTTGCGGCCGAGCACGGCGAACTGGTGTTCTGAGAAGCGCGCGGCGATGTCGTCCGGACCCAGGGCCGAGCGCAGGCGCGCCGCGAAGGCGGCGATCAGGTCGTCGGCGGCGTCCAGGCCGATGTCCTGCATCAGGCGGGTGTAGTGGTCCGGCTCCACCAGAAGCAAAGCGTGGTGCGAGGCGTTCTGGGCGGCATCGGCGACGCAGTCCTCGAGCGCGCGCAGGAACGTGGCGCGATTGAGCAGGCCGGTGACCTGGTCGCGCTGGCGCAGTTCCTCGACTTCGCGGGCGAGCTCGGGGTCGAGTTCCTGGCGGCGCAGCACGACCTGCAGGCAGGTCTCGCCCTCGTAGCTGGCCTGGGTGAACTCCATGACGGCCGGGAACAGGCCGCCGTCCAGCGCCCGCGCCTGGGTGTCGTAGCGCGGCGGCGGCGGCTCGCCCTTGGACAGCTGCTTGAGCAGCTGCTTGAAGTTGCTGACGTGCTGCGGCGCGATCAGGTCGAGCAGGGACATCCCCTCGATGTCCTCGAACGCGTCGAAGCCGAAAATCTCCAGGTAGGCCGGATTGGCCCGGATGTGCATGCCTTCGTGGATGTAGGCGATCGGATCGCGCGAGGAATCGATCAGCGCGTCGCAGCGGCGCTCGGTCTCGCGGACCTGCGCCTCGAGCCGACGCAGCGAGCGACGTGCTTCCAGGTCGGCCCACTCGGCACGGATCGTGTTCTGCACATGGTCCATGTGCTCACGGAGCACAACGCCGCGTGCGCCCAGCGCCATCGCCTGGAGCAGGCGGCTGTCGTCGAGCTGGTTGATCAGCACCAGCACCGGCAAGTCCTTGCCAGTCGCCGTCACCACCTGCATGACCTTGTCCAATGGCACGGTGTGCGCAGAGCGAGCGGCGAGCACGAGGTCGGGAGGCTGCTGGGAGATCAGCGCCTTCAGATCGTCTTCGCTTTCCGGCCGGGACGGCCGTACCGCAATACCGCTGTTGCGCAGTCCGCTGACGATGGCCTCAGCTGCCTCGACGCTGTCGTCGACGATCAGCAGGCGCAGCGCCGTGTCTTTGCCGAATTGCATCCGTGGCTCCTCCCCAGCGCGTTTATGACACGAAGCAGATGTTCCCGTCCACGCAGGGCGGCGTGAAGTGAGAGCTACAGCGGCCGCTTTCCCGGATCGCCTGCCACTTCGCGCACCAGCCTCGGCACCAGGTAGCCCGACAGGCGGGCGGCGAGGGCGCGATGCAGTTCGCGGGCGCGCTCGTCCGACACTTCGAAATGCGCGGCGCCCTGTACGCGATCGAGCTGGTGCAGGTAGTACGGCAGGACGCCGGCACGATAGCCGCGCTCGCTCAGGGCGGCGAGCGTGTCGACGTCGTCATTGACGCCGCGCAGCAGTACCGCCTGATTTAGCAAAGTAACGCCAGCCCGGCGCAGTCGCGCCAGCGCGGCATCGACGGCCGCATCGAACTCGTTGGCATGGTTGGCGTGCAGCACCACGGTGACCGGCCAGGGCAGGCCCGCGAGCCACTCCAGCAGTGCGTCGTCGACGCGTTCGGGCAGGACCACCGGCAGGCGGGTGTGGATGCGCAGGCGCTTCAGATGCGGGACGGTGGCCAGCGCGGCCGTGAGTTCGGCCAGCTTGGCGGTCGCCAGTGACCAGGGATCGCCGCCGGACAGGATCACCTCGTCGATGCCGGCATCGGCGCGGATCAGCTCGACCGCCTCGCGCCAGCCGCCTGCGGCCGCGGTCTCGTCTCCGTACGGGAAGTGCCGGCGGAAGCAGTAGCGGCAGTTCACCGCGCAGCTGCCCGTGGCCACCAGCAGGGCGCGGCCGCGGTACTTGCGGATGACGCCATCGCCGGCCTTGGCCGCGGCATCGCCGACGGCATCCAGGCTGAAGCCCGGCATGGGCCGCATTTCCTCGCCGATCGGCAGTACCTGGCGCAGCAGGGGGTCGTTGGCGTCGCCGGGGCGCATGCGGGCGATGAACCCGCGCGGCACGCGCAGCGGGAACTGCGCGGCGGCCTCATCGGACACCCCCAGCGCCGCGGCATCCAGCTGCAGCAGCCGGAGCAGTTCGCGCGGATCGCGCACGGCTTCGCGCCAAAGCTGTTGCCAGCGCTGGCCGGTCGGGGCGGGCTGCATAGGGAGGGGGGCTGCGGGTATCATGGCGGATCGGTTTTCCTTGCGCCGCGGCCCGCTGGCCCGGCACAACAACCCGCCATTCTAGCCTCCGCCGCACATCGGCGGGCGGCGCCCCGATACCTATTCACTTAGCAGGAGTTTCACCATGGCCAGCCTGGGCATGAACGACGTCAAGAACGGACAGAAGATCCTGGTCAACAACGACCCGTGCATCATCACCGAGACCGAATACGTCAAGCCGGGCAAGGGCCAGGCCTTCACCCGCGTGAAGTACCGCAGCATCAAGTCGGGCCGCGTCGTCGAAATGACCATGAAGGCCACCGACAGCGTCGAGCAGGCGGACGTGGTCGACACCGACATGCAGTACCTGTACAGCGACGGCGAGTACTGGCACTTCATGAACCAGGAGTCCTTCGAGCAGGTCCAGGCCGACAAGGCCGGCATGGGCGGCGCCGAGAAGTGGCTGAAGGGCGAGGAAGAGTGCGTGGTCACCCTGTGGAACGGCACCCCGATCGCCGTGCAGCCGCCGAACTTCGTCGAGCTGAAGATCGTCGAGACCGATCCGGGCGTGCGCGGCGATACCTCGGGCGGCGGCGGCAAGCCGGCCACCCTGGAAACTGGTGCCGTGGTGCGCGTGCCGCTGTTCGTCGGCCAGGAAGAAATCATCAAGGTCGACACGCGTTCGGGCGAGTACGTCAGCCGCGTGAAGTGACGCATTGGCCCGCCTGCGCAAAGCGCAGGTGGCCTTGCCAACGCGTCATCCCGGCGAACCCCGGGATCCATGTTGCTGTTGCTTCTAGCTTCGGCCGTTGCGTTGTCTTATTCCGGTCCAAACGGCTAAGGCAAGATGGGATCCCAGTACTTGCCGCGATGCCTGTCGCGAAAGCCGTAAAGTCAAAGTGGATCCCGGCGTTCGCCGGGATGACGGACCAGGAAGCCCATGACGACCGACTCCCACCCCCAGTCCTGCGACCTCTTGATCGAAGCCGGCTGGGTGGTTCCGGTCGAACCGCACGGCGTGGTCCTGGAGGATCACGCCGTCGCCGTGAAGGACGGCGCGATCGTCGCGCTGCTGCCGACCCGCGAGGCACGCGCACGCTTCGTCGCCACCGAGACGGTCTCGCGTCCCGACGCGGCGCTGATCCCGGGCTTGGTCAACGCCCACACCCACAACCCGATGACGCTGCTGCGCGGCATCGCCGACGACCTGCCGCTGATGGAGTGGCTGCAGGGCCACATCTGGCCAGTCGAGGGTGCGGTGATCGGGCCGGAGTTCGTCGCCGACGGCATCACGCTGGCGATCGCCGAAATGCTGCGCGGTGGCACCACCTGCGCCAGCGAGAACTACTTCTTCCCCGACGTCCAGGCCGCTGTCTACAAGAAGCATGGATTCCGCGCGCGTGTCGGCCTGCCGGTGATCGACTTCCCGACCGCCTGGGCGAGTTCGTCGGACGAATACTTCGATCGTGCCGGTGAAGTGCACGACCAGTGGCGCGACGATCCGCTGATCGCGACGACTTTCGCGCCGCACGCGCCGTACACGGTGTCGGACGCGAACTTCGAGCGCATCCGCATGCTCGCCGACCAGCTCGATGTGCCGGTGCACCTGCACACCCACGAGACCGCACACGAGGTCACCGAGTCGCACGACAAGCTGGGCCAGCGTCCGCTCGCGCGCCTGGACCGGCTCGGGCTGGTCAACGACCGCCTGATCGCGGTGCACATGACCCAGCTGACCCACGCCGAAATCGAGCTGTGCGCGCAGCGCGGCGTCAGCGTCGTGCACTGCCCGGAGTCCAATCTCAAGCTGGCCTCGGGCTTCTGCCCGGTCGGCAAGCTGCAGAAGGCGGGCGTCAATATCGCCATCGGCACGGACGGCTGCGCCAGCAACAACGACCTGGACATGTTCGGCGAGACACGTACCGCCGCGCTGCTCGCCAAGGCCGTGGCCCAGGACGCCTCCGCGTTCGATGCTGCCAGCGCGCTGCAGGCGGCGACGATGGGCGGCGCGCGTGCGCTCGGCTTCGAAACGAAGATCGGCTCGATCGAAGCCGGCAAGCAGGCCGACCTGGTCTGCGTCGATCTCGGCCAGCTGGAGACACAGCCGCTGCACCACGTCATCTCGCAGCTGATCTATGCGACCGGCAGGCACCAGGTCAGCGATGTGTGGATCGCCGGCCAGGCGAAGCTGAGCAATCGCGTTCTGGTGGACATGGATACCGCCGCGCTGGTCGCCAATGCACGGCAGTGGCGCGACCGCATCGCCGCGATCCGGATTTCGTGATGGTGTTGCACGTCCCGGCGTTACGGGGCGATGACCTGAGAGAGAGCGATTGATGACCGGCGCCCCCGTTTCGAACAACAACGACAACTACAGCCAGGCCGAGCTCGACAAGTTCGGTGCGCTGGCGCAGCGCTGGTGGGACCCGGAAGGCCCGCAGAAGGCGCTGCACGCGCTCAACCCGGCACGCCTGGGTTACGTCGCCGGCCGCACGCCGCTGAAAGGCACGCGCGTGCTGGACGTGGGGTGTGGCGCCGGTCTGCTGAGCGAAGCGATGGCCGCCGAAGGCGCGCAGGTGACCGCGCTCGACCTCGCGCCGGAACTGGTGAAGGTGGCCCGCCTGCACGGCCTGGAGAGCGGCGTGAAGGTCGATTACCGGCTGCAGTCGGTGGAGTCGCTGGCGGCTGAGATGCCCGGCGAGTTCGACGCGATCACCTGCATGGAGATGCTGGAGCATGTGCCCGATCCGGGCTCGGTGATCCGCGCCTGCGCATCGCTGCTGAAGCCGGGCGGCCGACTGTTCCTGTCCACGCTCAACCGCACCCCGGCGGCGTTCGCACTGGCGATCGTCGGCGCCGAGTACGTCGCCCGCATCCTGCCCAAGGGCACGCACCAGTACCGCGACTTCATCAAGCCGTCGGAACTGGCGGCCTGGTTGCGTGCGGCTGGTCTGCATCTGGAGGACGTCAGTGGCCTGATGTACGAACCGTGGCGCAACAGCGCACGCGTGATCGGCCGCACCGACGTGAACTACCTGGCATGCGCGATCAAGGCGCAGGCGTGAGCAGGACGATGGCGTTTCCGAAGGCGGTCCTGTTCGACCTCGATGGCACGCTGCTCGACAGCGCGCCCGACATGCTCGCTGCGGTCAATGCGATGCGTTCCGCCCGTGGACAGTCCGGCATGCCGCTGGAGGCGTTGCGTCCCCATGTCTCCAAGGGCGCGCGGGCGATGGTGGCCGCGGCGTTCCCGCAGGTAGAGGCGGCCGAGCGCGAGGCGTGGATCCCCGAGTTCCTCGACCATTACCAGCGCGAGCTGGGACGCCACGGCACGCCGTTCGAAGGCATCGAGACGATGCTGTCCGCGCTGGAAGCCGCGGGATGCACATGGGGCATCGTCACCAACAAGCCCGAGTACCTCGCGCAGCAGCTGATTCCGCTGCTGGGCTGGGAGCAGCGCTGCGCGGTGCTGATCGGCGGCGACACGTTGCCGGAGCGCAAGCCGCATCCGCTGCCGCTGACGGTGGCGGCCGAGCGCATCGGCGTGGCGCCACAGCAGTGCATCTATGTCGGCGACGACGAGCGCGACATCCTCGCCGCGCGCGCCGCGGGCATGCCGTCGGTGGTCGCCCTGTGGGGCTATCGACTGACCGAAGACGATCCGTTCGCCTGGCAGGGCGACGTCATGATCGAGACCCCCGAAGCGCTGGCCGCGCCCGAAGCCTGGCCGGCGACGGCATGACCATGGCCGAAACGCAGTTCGCAGCGCACGACCACGACGAGGCGCTGGAAAGCTTCGTCGACAAATGGCGCGCGCGCTGGCCGGAGTGGGCCGTGGCGCAGGTGTTCGTGCCTGCGGCGCAGCGTCCCATCGCACTGGCCTGGGCCTCGCTGCTGCAGGAACTGACCGACGCCGCCTGGGGCGGAAGCGACGCGCGCCCGGGCGAAGCCAAGCTGGCCTGGTGGGGAGAGGAACTGCAGGGCTGGGCCCTGGGTCGTCGCCGCCATCCCCTCGGCGCCGCGTTGCAGCGCCAGCCGGCACCGTGGGCACAACTGGCTTCGGCGTTGCCTGCACTGCGCGAGAGCCGGGAACGTCCGCGCGACCGCGCGGACGCGGTGGCCGCGCTGCAGCCGTTCGCGCGCGCGGTGGCCGCGACCGAGGCCGTCCTGTTCGAAGCACCGTTCGAACCCGCGATTCCGGCCGTCACCGCCGGCCTGCTGCATGCACGCCTGGCGCAGATGGGCGAGTCGGCGGTACCGCTGGGCCTGCTGGCGGTTGCCGGCGACCACGGCCCTAGACGGGCCTGGAACGGCGAGCTCCTGGCGCATTGGCCAGCCCTCGCCGGCGCCCGGCCACGGCGGATCTGGTCGGCCTTGGCCCGCCAGCGCCTCAGCCGCGGCGATGCAGGCCTGCCGCTGCCGCCCTGGGCGACGCTGCTGACCGCCTGGCGCAGCGCACGCTGATCCAAGGCGAACCCCCGAAACTGACTGTTGCAGGGCCGCAGGGGGCCCGGTCCGGGCGGGCCGCTACAATGGCCGTCCGTTGCGTCCCCCACGCGCCGAACCGATACCGACGTGAGCACTCCTTCCAGCACTCCGCGCCATCTTCCCGATGTGGCCTTCGACGCCGCCGCCGCCGCGCGGCCGCTCGACTGGGTCGGCATGTCGAACGTGGCCCTGCCGCTGCGCGTGGCGACGGGCGAGGGCGAGGCGATCACGGTCGCGGCTTCCGTCGACGTGTCGGTCGACCTGAAGGATGCCGACACCCGCGGCATCCATATGTCGCGCATGTACCTGCAGCTGCAGGGCGCTTTCGCCAGCGAGACCGTCACGCCGGCTGGCCTGCGCCGGGTGCTGCAGACCCTCATCGACAACCAGGGCGGCATCTCCACCGCGTCGCGGCTGGTGGTGCGTTACGAGCAGTTGCTGCTGCGCCAGGCACTCGCCAGCGACAACGCCGGCTGGAAGCGCTATCCGGTCGAGATCGAAGCCACGCTGCGCGAAGGGCACCTGCACCTGGCGCTGCGTTTCGCGGTCGAATATTCCAGTACCTGTCCGGCGTCCGCTGCACTGTCGCGCCAGCTCAACGCCGAACGCTTCGCCGAGGATTTCGCCGCGGCCCGGCCGCTGTCGGCGGCGGTGGTCAGTGACTGGCTGGCGTCCGAGCGCGGCCTCGCGGCGACGCCGCACGCCCAGCGCAGCCGCGCCGACATCCGCGTCGAGCTGCGCCCGGCCTTCGACGAACTGCCCCTGTCGGCGCTGATCGATGCCGTGGAGCGGACGTTGGGCACGCCGGTGCAGACGGCGGTCAAGCGCGAGGACGAACAGGCTTTTGCCCGCCTCAACGCCGAGAACCTGATGTTCTGCGAGGACGCCGCCCGCCGCGTCGCATCCGCGCTCTCGGCCGATCCGCGCATCGAGCGCTTCGATGCGCAGGTGTCGCACTTCGAGAGCCTGCACGCCCACGACGCGGTCGCCCGGGTGAGCGGTACCGGCGCCCGGGAGTAACCCTCCGGAACGGCCTATTTACTTGGTCGACATGACCTGGGCTATGCTCGGGGCGCTGCGCAGTGCCGCGACGGGTTGGGGGAACCCTTGGGACGGACGGGGCGGGCCATCTGTTTTCTGGTCGGAATTCTGTTGGCGGCCTCGGCGCCGGCGCAGGATTTCCGCGTGGCCAGGCTCGACGCCGATCCCGTTCCTGCAGAAGTCCTGACCGGCGCTCTCGACAACCAGTTCAGCGACGTCGAAGGCCAGACCATCTTCGAGACCAGCCGCCAGCCGCGCTGGTGGCGGCTGGTGGCCACGCGGGACATACCGGCTGCGGACGACCCGCAACTGCTGCTGATGGCGCCCTACTTGAACGAGGCCGAGGTCTGGACGCCCGGCGAGCCGCTGCCAGTGCGCCGCGCGTTGTACGGGCCCGCCGCCGACGATGCGGTATCCACGCGGGCGCTGGTGGTCGCGCTGCCCCGTGGCGTGGTCGCCGGCGAACCGATCTACCTGCGGGTTCGCGCACCGACCACGCTGCCGATGCCCGTCAGCGTCGAATCGATGGCGGACGTGCATCGAAAGGACCTCACCCATGTCGCCTTGCGCACGGCGGTGCTCGCGACAATGGCGGTACTGGCGTTCCTGGCCGTCGGGTTCCGGGTCGGCGTGGGCGAGACCAGCTATACCTACCTGCTGCTCACGCTGATCGCGCAGATCGGCTACCTGTCGTTGACCGGCGGCGAGCTGCGCATGTCGCCCGTGCTGGCGGACCTGATCGGAAGCGACCCGCGCATCGGACGCCTGCTCGGGCTGATCGCGCTGCTGGCGAGCACGCACTTCCTCGCGTTCTACCTGAATCTCAGCGAGCGGCAGCCACGGCTGATGCGTCTCGTGGAAGTCTGCAGCGCGGCGATGGGCCTCCTGCTGCTGGTTTCGCTGGCGACGCCATCGGAGATGGTCGGCGGCATCGCCAATCTGGTCCTGCTGGTGGTCACCGGCACACTGTTCCTGGCCAGCGTGGTCGGCTGCATCGAACGCCAGCGCTCGGCCTTCTTCGTGCTGCTGTCGTGGCTGCCGATGTTCGCGCTGGCGGTGTGGCGCGTAGGCGAGCTGCAGGAGTGGTGGCCGGTTTCGCCGTGGATGCAGTACGCCTTTCCGGCCAGTTTCGCCGGTGCCGGACTGGTGCTGATGGTCGGCCTGACCGACAAGATGCAGCAGTTGCGCCGCGATCGCGACCGCGCCAGCCAGATGGCGACCTACGACAAGCTCACCGGCGCGCTGTCTCGCGTGGCGATCGAGGAGCGCCTGCGTGATGCCATCGACGATGCCCACGCGCAACGCCGGCGGCTGTCGATCGTGTTCTTCGACATCGATCGCTTCAAGCAGATCAACGACCAGCACGGTCATCGCGTGGGCGACGAGTTCCTGCGCATCATCGTGCTGCGTGCGCGCAATCGCCTGCGCGTCTACGACATGTGCGGCCGCTACGGCGGCGATGAGATCCTGGTGATACTGCCCGATACCGGGCTGGGCGAAGCCATGGGCGTCGCCGAGAACCTGCGCTCGGCCATCGACAGCCGGCCGCTGTCGATCGATGGCGGCCTGTTCGAAGCGAGCCTCAGTATTGGCGTCGCGGAGTTGCGGCAGGGCGAGGGCATGTCCGCACTGATCGAGCGCGCCGACGGCGCGCTGTACGCGAGCAAGGCCGCGGGGCGCAATCGCGTCAGCAGCGGTCACGCTGTCGCGACGGCGTGACCGATCTGCACGTCGCTCCGCGCCGTGTGGAAACACAGCTGCGGCAGTGACGAACGCGCCGCAGCGCGTGCTGACGGTGAACTAAAGGTGGTTACTTCCCACGTTCGAGCACCAGCAGCGGATCGATCCGCACGTCGAACCAGTTCATCCCCCAATGCAGGTGCGGTCCGGTCGCGCGTCCAGTGGCGCCGACGGCACCGATGATCTGGCCCTGGTTCACGCGGTCGCCCACCTTCACGTCGATGCGCGAGAGGTGCAGGAAGTTCGAGCTGACGCCGTGGCCGTGGTCGAGCAGCAGCGTGCCGCCGGTCAGGTACAGGTCGGGCGAGGCGAAGGTGACGATGCCGCTGGCCGGCGCCTGCACCGCCGTGCCGTTGGGCGCGGCGATGTCCATGCCGGAGTGCGGCGATTTCGGCGTGCCGTTGTAGACGCGCTGGTTGCCGAAGCGGCCGCTGATGCGTCCCTGCACCGGCCAGACGAACGCCTGGGCAAAGTCCGCACGGTCGTCGTCGCGTTCCCGCGCCGCACTGACCTGCGCCTGTTCGCGTTCGATGCGGGCGGCGATGTCCGGCGGCGGTTCGACCGTCGCAGGTGGGACGCCATCGATCTTCTCCACCGGCCAGTCGCGCGGCGTGACCGCCACTTCAAGCGTCTGTGCCTGGCCGCCCGGGAAGGTAACCTCGACGCTGGCCGGACCGCTCTCGTCGCGCCCGACTCCGAATACCACCGAGCCATAAGGGGTAGGGCGCAGGTTCCGGCCGCGGTAACGGACGCTGCTTCCCGGCGGCACCTTGCCGATCACCAGCGCTCCCTGCTGCACCGAGGTTGGGAAGACGATGCGCGTGTCCGCAGGTACCACGGATGAGTTCGGCGCAACGCTCTCGCGAGCAGGGGCCGCGGAGCAGGCAGTCAATGCGGCCAGCGCCAGCGCGGCCGGCAACGCCAGCCTCAACTCCGTCCTCAACGCGCGAAGGCCAGTCGCTGGCCGGCGGGTGCGCCGACGAGCTGCCGTCCGTTCCACGCGAGCACGCCATTGACCCAGGTCGAGGCGATGCGGGAATGGAACGTCGTGCCCTCGAACGGCGACCAGCCGCACTTGGAGAGCACGTCCTCGCGCTGCACCGTGAAGGGCGTGTCCTCGACCAGCACCAGGTCGGCGGCGTAGCCCTCGCGCAGGAAGCCGCGTCCTTCGACGTCGAACAGCTGGGCCGGGGCATGCGCGAACTTCTGCACCACCTGGGCGGTGGTCAGGCGGCCTTCGTGCACCAGTTCCAGTGCCGCCACCAGTGCGTACTGGACCAGGGGCAGGCCGCTCGGCGCGGAGGTATAGGGGCGCGCCTTTTCCTCCAGCGTGTGCGGTGCGTGGTCGGTGGCCAGCACGTCGATGACGTCCTCCGCCAGCGCGGCGATCAGCGCCTCGCGGTCACCGGCGTCCTTGATCGCCGGGTTGCACTTGATCAGGTGGCCCAGCCGCTCGTAGTCGGCGCGGTCGAAGCGCAGGAAATGCACGCAGGTTTCGGCGGTGATGCGCTTGCGGCTGCCGTCGGCGCGCACCAGCGGACCGCGCTCGAACAGGGCGAGCTCGTCGGCGGTGCTGATGTGCAGCACGTGCAGCCGCGAGTCGTGCCTGCGCGCCAGCGACAGCGCCAGCTGCGTCGACTTCATGCACGCTTCGCGCGAGCGGATGTCGGGGTGGCAGGCCGCCGGGATGTCGTCGCCGTACTGCGCCTTGTAGCGCGCCAGCTCGGCGTCGATCATCGGCGTGTCTTCGCAGTGCGTGATGATCGGCGTGGGCGCGTCGCGGAAGATGCCGTCGAGGATGTCGGGGTTGTCGACCAGCATGTTGCCGGTCGAGGCGCCCATGAACACCTTGATGCCGGGCGCGCTGCGCGGGTCCAGCGACTGGATGTCCGCGAGGTTGTCGTTGCTGGCGCCCATGTAGAAGCCGAAGTTGCCCCAGGCGCGGCCGGTCGCTCGGCGGTACTTGTCCTCCAGCGCCGCCGCGTTGAGCGTCGGCGGGCTGGTGTTGGGCATGTCCATGAAGGTGGTGAGGCCGCCGGCGACCGCGGCTGCCGACTCGGTCGCCATGTCGGCCTTGTACTCCAGGCCGGGTTCGCGGAAGTGGACCTGGTCGTCGATCATGCCCGGCAGCAACCGGCAGCCCGCGGCGTCGACGACATCCTCGTTCGCGCGCGCCTTCAGCCCGCTGCCGATCTGCGCGATGCGTCCGTCCTCGATGCGCAGGTCTCCGTCGAACTCGCGACCCTCGTTGACCAGGCGGGCGTTGACGATCAGTGTCGATGACATGGGCTCTTTCCGTGTGAGTCGTCGCCGGGCACGGGATCGTACCCGCCGGGGTGAAGGGGGTGGCAGCGCAACACTCGCCTCACGGCCAGCCAACTACCCTTGATCGCGCCGAAACGCGCGATCGCCTGCATCGCATAAACGGAGCAGGTGGGATGGAAGCGGCAGCGCGGACCGAGCAGCGGACTGAGCCACCGCTTGTAGGCGCGAAGCAGGACGATGAGCAGACGGTCGATCACGATTCCTTAATGCGGACAATCACTTGTGGTGCGGTTGCCGCCGTTGCCCGGGGCAGGGTATAACAGCGCGCTTTCCCGTCACAAGGGAACAGAAGGACATCTCACTCGTGGCAGTGAAAAAACCCGTCAAGAAGGCCGCCAAGGCCGTCAAGAAGGCCGCCGCCAAGTCGGCTCCCAGCAAGTCGGCCGCAAAGAAGGCCGTGACCAAGAAGCCGGTAGCCAAGAAGGCTGCCGTCAAGAAGGTTGCGGCCAAGAAGCCGGTCGCCAAGAAGGCGCCGGTGAAGCCGGCGGCGAAGAAGGCCGTTGCCAAGAAGCCGGTGGCCGCGAAGAAGGCTGCGGTCGCCAAGAAGCCGGTTGCGAAGAAGCCGGTCGCCGCCGCAAAACCCGTTGCAAAGAAAGCAGCTCCGGTGAAGAAGGTCGTCGCCCAGAAGGCGGCTCCTGCCAAGCCGGCTGCCGCCAAGTCAGTTCCCGTCAAGCAGGCTCCTGCGAAGCAGGTACCGGCACCCAAGCCCGTCGCCGCCAAGGCGCCGGTCGCGAAGGCGTCGGAACCGGTCAGCAAGCCGGCTGACACCAAGCCGTCCGTAGTCAAGAAGCCCGCGCCTCGTCCTGCCACCAAGACAGCACCGGTAGCGGCCGAAGCCAGTACTCCCGCAACCGCAAAGAATTCCGTGACTCAAACTGTTCCCAGCAAGGTACCTGCGCAGAAAGCCGCAGCCGTCAGTTCCACCGCAAAACCTGCGGCGACCCCGCGCCCGGCCGGCAAGGTCGCGGTCGCCATCGCGGCCAAGCCGCAGGCACCGGCGCCGAAAGGCAAGGTAAAGGTCGTGCCGTACAAATCCGATTCCAGTGGGCGTCCGATCGTCCCGGAGGGCTACCGCCCGACGGTGGACGAGGAGTACATGAGCCCGCTCCAGCTCGAATATTTCCGCCAGCGCCTGCTGCATTGGCGCGCGGACCTGGTCGAGGAGTCCAAGCAGACCATCGAGAACCTCAAGGACGAAGTCCGCGACGTCGGCGACGAAGCCGAGCGCGCGACCCGCGAGACAGAGAACTCGCTCGAACTGCGCACCCGTGACCGCTACCGCAAGCTGATCAGCAAGATCGACAGCACGCTCAAGCGCGTCGACTCCGGCGACTATGGCTACTGCGTCGATACCGGCGAAGAAATCGGCCTGGAACGCCTGGAGGCCCGCCTCACCGCCGAGCGCACGATCGATGCGCAAGAGCGGTGGGAGCACCTGCAGAAGCAGATGGGCGACTGAAGGTTCCGGGCATGGCCCGGACCCCGCCCGAATCGCCCCCTGCGGGGGCTGAAGCCCGGCTACGGCCGGGCTTTTTCGTTCATGGCGCCAATGGACAGGAACCGGCGGGCGGCGTGCCGCGCATGGAGGCATGCTATTCGCTGGCCATCGCGGAATCGCCGACATGCCCTTCCCAACGGACGCGCCGGAGTTGATGCGCGAGGCTATCGCGCTTGCCCGCGCCAACATCGACGCCGGCGGCAGGCCGTTCGGCGCGGTGCTGGTGCGCGACGGTGAAGTGATCGCGCGGGCCGTCAACCGCATCCACGAGACGGGCGACCCGACCGCGCACGCGGAATTGCTCGCGATCCGCGAGGCCGCCCGCGCCCTGGGCAGCCCCCGCCTGGACGGCTGCGTGATCTACGCCAGCGGCCACCCGTGCCCGATGTGCCTGGCGGCGATGCACCTGTGTGGCATCGAGGCGGTGTACTACGCCTACTCCAACGAGGAGGGCGAGCCCTACGGACTGTCGACCGCCGCGGTCTACGCACAGATGGCGCGTCCGCCGCAACAGCAATCGCTCCCGGTGCGCATACTGATGCCGGACGGCGAGGCCGGCTTGTACGAAGCCTGGCAACACGGGCGCGGCTGAACGCTCAGTGCAGTTCGCGCAGGTCCAGGCGCCGCAGTTTCGGGGCCAGCCGCGCTGTGATGCCGACCACGGCCAGCGTCATGCAGCCGCCGAAGATCACCGAGGGCACCAGGCCGAGCAGGCGCGCCGCGACGCCGGATTCGAATGCGCCCAGTTCGTTCGACGACCCGATGAAGATGCCGTTGATCGACGACACCCGCCCACGCATGTGGTCGGGCGTGGCCAGTTGCAGGATGGTCGAGCGCACCACCACCGATACGCCATCGCACATGCCCGACATCATCAGCAGCAGCGCCGACAGCCACAGTTGCCGCGACAGGGCGAAGCCGATGATGCAAAGTCCGAAGCCGGCCACCGCGAACAGCAGGATCCGTCCGGCATTGCGCTGAAGGGGGTGCCGCGCCAGGTAAACGCCGACGAGTACCGCACCGGCCGCTGGTGCGGCGCGCAGCAGTCCGAGCGCCTCCGGCCCGTAGTGCAGGATCTCGTTGATGAACGCCGGCAACAGCGCGACCGCGCCACCGAACAGCACCGAGAACATGTCCAATGCCTGCGCGCCGAGCACGACCTGGGTATTGAAGACGAAGCGCAGGCCTTCGCCGATGCTCTTGAACACGGGCGCGCGCTCGGAGGGCATCGGTGGCTCGGTGACGCGCAGGCTGATGACCGCGATGGCCGCGGCGGCGGCGAAGCCGGCCGCGACCAGGTAGGCCGAGGTCTTGCCGCCCCAGGCCACCAGCAGGCCGCCCATCGCCGGACCCAGCACCAGACCGCTCTGCATCACCACGCTGCTGACGCCGGCGCCGCGTGCGAACTGCTCGCGCTTGAGCACGCGCGCGAAGAGCGACATGTAGACCGGCGCGAGGAACGCACGTACCACGCCGTTGACTGCGATGGCGGCATAGATGGTGAGCGTGCCGAAGCCGCCGAAGCCGGCGGGCAATACGCCACCGGCGACCGCCGCAAGCGTCAGCGTCGTCACCAGCAGGCCGATGCAGGCCGCCATGCCGAGCTTGCGGCGAGGCAGGTGGTCGACCGCATAACCGGCAAACAGCGCGAAGCAGAAGTACGGGATGACCTCGGCCAGGCCGATCAGGCCCAGCGCGAGCGCATCGCGGGTGAGTTCGTAAACGTGCCATCCGACCGTCACCGCGACGATCTGGTACGACAGCATCGCCAGCAGACGGTAGACCAGCAGGCCGACGAAGCCGCGGTTGTGCAGCAGCGCCGAGACGCCCGGGGCTTCGGCCGCGGGCTGGCTCACAGGTGGCGCTGGGCCTGGTCGCGGATGAAGCCCAGCAGCGCGGCGAGGCCGTTGCTGCGGGTCGGCGAGAGATGCCTGGCCAGGCCGATGTCGGCGATGTAGTCGGCGTCGGTGCGCGCGATCTCGGCGGCGCTGCGGCCGGAGTACACGCGCAGCGCCAAGTAGATCAGGCCGGAGACGATGGCCGAGTCGCTGATCGCATGGAAGTCGAGCCGGTCGCGGCCGCCCTCGGCGACGATCCATACCATCGACTGGCAACCGTGCAGGCGATGCTCCTCGGTCTTCCACTCGGCCGGCAGGTCGGGAAGCTTGCGGCCGAGATCGATCAGGTACTGATAGCGCTCGGACCAGTCGCCGAAGAAAGCGAACTCGTCGCGGATCGCGACCTGCGCGTCGGTGGCGCTGGTTTCGATCGGGAAGGGGCTGGCGGGGATGGCGATGGCGTTCATTTCAATGGGATTTTACGCCGTCGCGTGTCGACGGACCTTGATCGCGGATGACCTGGTGCGTTGCAGGAGCGACTTCAACCGCGACCTCGGCGTGGCTGTCGCGGCGGAAGCCGCGACAGCAGGCCATCAACCCCGCTTCCAGCGCACGCCCTGCGGCGTGTCCTCGAGCACGATGCCTTCGCTGGCGAGCTGGTCGCGGATGGCGTCCGCACGGGCGAAGTCGCGAGCCCTCTTGGCCGCGATACGCTCGTCGATCAGCGCCTGGATGCGGACGTCGTCCTCCGCGGAGGCGCCGCGCGCAAACCACGCCGCCGGCTCCTGCTGCAGCAGGCCCAGCGCCAGGCCGGCACCGAGCAGTTCACCCTTCAGGCGCGACTTGTCCGCGTCCGTCTCGGCCTTGCGCGCATCGCCGGCGATGCGGGACAGCTCGGCCAGCGCCTGGGGCGTGTTGAGGTCGTCGTTCAGCGCGGTCTCGATCGATGCCGGAATGGCAGGATCGGCAAGGTCCGTCACGACGGCGACATCGGCCAGGTCGCGCAAGGTGCCGTACAGGCGGTCCAGCGTGCGCACGCACTGTTCGATCAGGCCGTCCGACCAGTCCAGCGGCTGGCGATAGTGGGCGGAGAGCAGGGCGTAGCGCAGCGCCTCGTGCGGGTGGTGCTGGATCAGCTCGTGCACCCGCTGGATGTTGCCCACCGACTTGGCCATCTTGGCGCCGGCGAAATTGAGCATGCCGTTGTGCAGCCAGAAACGGGCGAACGGCTTGCCGCCGTGGGCGCATTCGCTCTGTGCGAGCTCGTTCTCGTGGTGCGGGAACTGCAGGTCGACGCCACCGGCATGGATGTCGATGGTTTCGCCGAGGTGCGTGGCCGCCATCGCCGAGCATTCGATGTGCCAGCCCGGACGGCCACGGCCCCAGGGCGAGTCCCAGCCCGGCAGGTCGTCGGTCGAGGGCTTCCACAGCACGAAATCGCCCGGGTCGCGCTTATAGGGCGCCACGTCGACGCGCGCACCGGCCAGCAGTTCCTCGGGATCGCGGCGCGAGAGCTTGCCGTATTCGGCAAAGCTGGCAACCGAGAACAGGGCATGGCCTTCGGCGGCGTAGGCATGGCCGGCCTCGATCAGGCGTTCGATCATGGCGATGATCTGGCCGATGTGGCGGGTGGCCTCGGGCTCCAGGTCCGGCGGCTGCACGCCCAGCGCGGCCATGTCCTCGCGATAGATCGCGGCGAAGCGGTCGGTGATCGTCGAGATCGGCACGCCCTGTTCCTTGGCGGCGGTATTGATCTTGTCGTCGACGTCGGTGATGTTGCGGGCGTAAGCCAGGTCGCCGAAGCGTCGGCGCAGCAATCGTGCCAGCACGTCGAACACGACCGGCCCGCGGGCATTGCCGATATGGGCATAGTTGTAGACGGTCGGCCCGCACACGTACATGGTCGGGCGGGCGGGATCGAGCGGCACGAACGGCTCGACCCGACGCGTCAGGCTGTTGAAGAGTTGCAGGCTCATGGGGGCACCGCTGGGAATGGCGGCCATTCTAGGGCCTGTTAACGCTATGGGGGACAGGCCGCGCCGGCCCTCCGGGTTGCACCTCAGGGGCCGCCATGCGGCGTCGCGTGCCTTGAGCTTGCAATCAGCAAGCCGCTGCGGCGCGCAACACCACCTGGCGGCCCCTGAGGTGCAACGCGGCCTATCCCCATGGCGTCAACAGGCCCTACGGCCCGGAGCGATTGCGAAATGCGGGCCTGCCGGGCCGTCGGCAGGTGCGTGCCGCCGGGTCCTTGAACCGGGGTTCAGGCCCTAAGTCATGACAGCCATTACACTTTCTGAACAAAGCTGACCCCGCGAGCCTGATGAACCGATTTTTTCTGCTGCTGCCGACCCTGACGCTCGCCCTGTGGGTCAGTGCCGCGGTGGCGCAGAACACGGTCATCCAGGCCGAGAACGTCCGTTTCGATTACGCCCAGGTGCTGCGGGTCACCCCGGTCTACCAGACCCTGCGCGCCAGCAGCGTCGAGCAGCAGTGCGAAGGCGACGAGGATTCGCGCCTGTCGCGGGTGGTCGGCAAGGTCAAGGACGCGCTGACGCGCGAGGACAAGGGCGAGAAGGACGGCAAGGGCTCGGCCGCGGCGAACTGCAAGCCGGTGACGGTGGAGCGTGAGTTCCGCCGTCCCATCGCCTATGACGTGGACTACGTCTACAAGGGCTCCAAGTTCCGCTCCCGCCTGCCTGAAGACCCCGGTAACCGCCTCCGGATCCGGGTTTCGGTGACGCCGGTGGTGGCACCGGCCCGCAGCCGTTGATGCCTGCTCAGGCCTCTCGGGCTTGCGCCTGCGGCGGGTGCATGCGAGCATTCGCGCCCTGATGAACGCCCACTACGCCGACGCCGACATCCTGACCTCCGCCTACATGGCGGCGGGCATGACCTCGCGCGCGCGTCGACCGTTTCCCTGCCATCCAGCTGGGTAACGGTTGCACACGCCAACATTCGTAACGGCGAAGTGACACAGAAAAGCCCAGCCTAAGCGCTGGGCTTTTTGCTTTTCGGGCCCGCGCAACGACTGTCCCCTCAGACACGGAACGCACTCGATGACCCTCAAGCATTTCCTCAACACCCAGGACTGGTCGCGCACCGACCTCGACGCGCTGCTGGCCCAGGCCAGCGCCTTCAAGCGCAGCAAGCTCGGCGACCAGCTCAAGGGCAAGTCGATCGCGCTGGTGTTCTTCAATCCGTCGATGCGCACGCGTACCAGTTTCGAACTGGGCGCGTTCCAGCTCGGCGGCCACGCCGTCGTGCTGCAGCCGGGCAAGGACGCGTGGCCGATCGAGTTCAACCTCGGCACGGTCATGGACGGCGAGACCGAGGAGCACATCGCCGAGGTCGCCAGGGTGCTGGGCCGTTACGTCGACCTGATCGGCGTGCGCGCGTTCCCGAAGTTCGTCGACTGGCAGTACGACCGCCAGGACATCGTCCTGAACAGCTTCGCGAAGTACTCGCCGGTGCCGGTGATCAACATGGAGACGATCACCCATCCGTGCCAGGAGCTGGCGCACATCCTCGCGCTGCAGGAGCACTTCGGCACCTCCGATCTGCGCGGCAAGAAGTACGTGCTGACCTGGACCTATCACCCCAAGCCGCTCAACACCGCCGTGGCCAACTCGGCACTGACTATCGCCACGCGCATGGGCATGGACGTGACGCTGCTGTGCCCGACGCCCGAGTACATCCTGGACGAGCGCTACATGGGCTGGGCCGAGCAGAACGTCGCCGAGAGCGGTGGCTCGCTCAGCGTCAGTCACGACATCGAGAGCGCCTACCGCGGTGCCGATGTCGTCTACGCGAAGAGCTGGGGCGCGCTGCCGTACTTCGGCAACTGGGAACCAGAAAAGCCCATCCGCGACCAGTACAAGCACTTCATCGTCGACGAAGCCAAGATGGCGCTGACCAACCACGGCGTGTTCTCGCATTGCCTGCCGCTGCGCCGCAACGTCAAGGCCACTGATGCGGTGATGGATTCGCCGCAATGCATCGCGATCAACGAAGCCGAGAACCGCCTGCATGTGCAGAAGGCGATCATGGCCGCGGTGATCGGCAAGTAACGACATAGCCCCTCCCGCGAACGGGAGAGGTTTGGGGTGAGCGCAAGTCGCCGCACACCCGTCGCCCCCATCCAAACCCTCTTCCGCAAAGCGGCGGAGGGAGCAAAGAACAAAGAACCGAGAACCCATCATGAGCAAAGACATCGTCCTCGCCTTCTCCGGCGGCCTCGACACCAGCTTCTGCGTGCCTTACCTGAAGGAGCGCGGCTGGAACGTGCACACCGTGTTCGCCGACACCGGCGGCGTCGACGCCGAGGAGCGTGCTTTCATCGAACAGCGCGCGGCGGAACTGGGCGTGGCTTCGCACGTGACCGTCGATGGCGGCCCGGCGATCTGGGAGGGCTTCGTCAAGCCGTTCGTGTGGGCGGGCGAGGGCTACCAGTCGCAGTACCCGCTGCTGGTGTCCGACCGTTACCTGATCGTCGATGCCGCACTCAAGCGCTGCGATGAGCTCGGCACGAAGGCGATCGCGCACGGCTGCACCGGCATGGGCAACGACCAGGTGCGCTTCGACCTGGCGGTGAAGGCGCTCGGCGACTACGAGATCGTGGCCCCGATCCGCGAGATCCAGAAGGAGCACACCGAAGTCCGCGCCTATGAGCAGAAGTACCTGGAAGACCGTGGCTTCGGCGTGCGCGCCAAGCAGAAGGCCTACACCATCAACGAGAACCTGCTCGGCCTGACCATGTCCGGCGGCGAGATCGACCGCTGGCAGGCACCGGGCGAAGGCGCGGTGGGCTGGTGCAAGCCGCGTAGCGAATGGCCGGCGCAGCCGCTGCGCGTGAAGATCGGCTTCGTGAACGGCGAGGCGGTGACGCTGGATGGCCAGAAGATCGCCGGCCGCGCGATGCTCGCCAGGCTCAATGGCCTGTTCGGCCAGTACGGTGTCGGTCGCGGCATCTACACCGGCGACACCACCATCGGCCTGAAGGGCCGCATCATCTTCGAAGCGCCGGGCCTGACTGCGCTGCTTGCCGCGCACCGCGCGCTCGAAGAGGCGGTGCTGAGCAAGCAGCAGAACCGCTTCAAGCCGGACGTGGCGCGCAAGTGGGTGGAGCTGGTCTATGAGGGCTTCTTCCACGATCCGCTCAAGACCGACCTGGAGGCCTTCCTGCAGTCGACGCAGTCCACCGTCAACGGCGAAGTGACGCTGGAGACGCAGGGCGGCACGGTGACCGCGGTGGCGATAGAGTCCAGGCACATCCTCAACGCCAAGGGCGCGACCTACGCGCAGGCGGCCGATTGGGGCGTGGCCGAGGCCGAAGGATTCATCAAGCTGTTCGGCATGAGCAGTACCCTGTGGGCCGAGGTCAATCGTGGCGCCGGGAAGGGCTGACGTGCTCGCCAAGACGCTCAAGCATCTCGAAGCGCTGGTGTCGTTCGACACCCGCAATCCGCCGCGTGCCATCGGTACCGGCGGCATCTTCGACTACCTGCGCTCGCAGTTGGCGGACTTCAACATCGAGGTGACCGACTACGGCGATGGCGCGGTGTCGATGCTGGCCGTGCGCGGCAATCCGCGCCGGCTGTTCAACGTGCACCTGGACACGGTGCCGTCGTCGGAGGCGTGGAGCGCGGATCCGCATCGGCTGCGCGTGACCGAAGATCGCGCCATCGGCCTGGGTGCCTGCGACATCAAGGGCGCCGCCGCCGGCCTGCTGACCGCCGCGTCGGTCACCAAGGGCGATGCCGCGTTCCTGTTCAGCACCGACGAGGAAGCCAACGATCCACGCTGCATCGCCGGATTCCTGGCGACGGCGCCCGCGTTCGAGGAAGCGATCGTGGCCGAGCCAACCCGTTGCGAGGCGGTGCTGGCGCATCGCGGCATCAGCTCGGTGCTGCTGAAGTTCCGCGGCATGGCCGGTCACGCCTCGGGCGCCAACGCCATGCAGGCCAGCGCCCTGCACCAGTCGATCCGCTGGGGTGGCCGCGCGCTGGATTTCGTCGAGAGCCAGGCGCACCAGCGCTTCGGCGGTCTCACCGGCCTGCGCTTCAACATCGGCCGGGTCGAAGGCGGCATCAAGGCGAACATGATCGCGCCGAGCGCCGAAATGCGTTTCGGCTTCCGGCCGCTGCCGTCGATGTCGATCGACGCGTTGCACGAGCACTTCGGCACGCTGGTGGAGGCCGGTGCGATCGAGCGCTACGAGGAAACCTTCCGTGGCCCGTCGCTGCCATCCGGCGACGTTGCCGATGCCGAGCATCGCCGTCTTGAGGCGCGCGATCTCGCCGACGCGCTGCAGTTGCCGATCGGCAATGCGGTCGATTTCTGGACCGAGGCTTCGCTGTTCTCCGCCGCCGGCCTGACCGCGATTGTCTACGGCCCCGGCGACATCGCCCAGGCCCACACCGCCGACGAATGGGTGGAGTTGCAGCAGCTTCGCCAGTACACCGATTCCGTCATCCGCATCCTCGAGAATCCATGAGCCTTCAAGTGATTCGGGAACCATGAGCTTTGGGAGCCCCCTTGAGTCAAGGGGGCGGCCTCGACGCGAAGCGGCGAGGCGGGGATCTGGCGCTAGACCCTGAGGGCACCGCGCAGCGGCGCCCGCCGACCCGAAGCCAGTACGCGAACAGACAACAGCAACGCAAAAAAGATGAACGACACCCACGATCTCCAAACCCGCCAGACCATCGTGCGCCTGCTTTCGAGCATGGCCAGCGCGAAGGAAATCTCGCAGTACCTCAAGCGGTTCTCCCAGCTCGACGCCAAGCGCTTCGCCGTGGTCAAGGTCGGTGGCGCCGTGCTGCGCGACGATCTCGAGGCGCTGACCTCTTCGCTGGCGTTCCTGCAGGACGTCGGCCTGACCCCGATCGTCATCCATGGCGCGGGCCCGCAGCTCGACACGGAGCTGTCGGCCGCCGGCATCGAGAAGAAGACCGTCAACGGCCTGCGCGTCACGTCGCCGGAAGCGCTCGCCATCGTGCGCCGCGTGTTCCAGACACAGAACCTCAAGCTGGTCGAGGCGCTGCAGGCGTTCGATGCGCGCGCGACTTCGATCGTGTCGGGTGTGTTCGAGTCCGAATACCTCGACCAGAACACCTATGGCCTGGTCGGCGAGGTCAAGCGCGTCAACCTGGCGCCGATCGAGGCCAGCCTGAAGGCCGGTTCGATCCCGGTCATCGCCAGTCTTGGCGAGACCGCGAGCGGGCAGATCCTCAACGTCAACGCCGACTTCGCCGCCAACGAACTGGTGCAGGTGCTGCAGCCGTACAAAATCGTGTTCCTGACCGGCACCGGCGGCCTGCTCGACGATGCCGGCAAGGTCATCGACTCGATCAACCTGTCGACCGAGTACGAACACCTGATGGCGCAGTCGTGGATCAACGGCGGCATGCGCGTGAAGATCGAGCAGATCAAGGACCTGCTCGACAAGCTGCCGCTGACCTCGTCGGTGTCGATCACCAAGCCTTCCGAGCTGGCCAAGGAACTGTTCACCCACAAGGGTTCGGGCACGCTGGTGCGGCGCGGCGAGCGCGTGTTGCAGGTCAGCGAGTGGGACGAGCTGGACCTGCCGCGCCTGCGAGAGCTGATCGAATCCGCCTTCGGTCGCCGCCTGCTGCCCGATTACTTCGAGCGCACGAAGCTGCACCGCGCCTACGTCAGCGAGAACTACCGGGCCGCGGTGATCCTGACGCGCGAGGATGGCCTGACCTACCTCGACAAGTTCGCCGTGCTCGACGAAGCGCAGGGCGAGGGCCTCGGCCGCGCGGTGTGGCAGGTGATGCGAGAGCAGAATCCGACGCTGTTCTGGCGTTCGCGCCACGGCAATGCGGTCAATCCGTTCTACTACGCCGAATCCGACGGTTGCATCAAGCAGGAGAAGTGGAAGGTGTTCTGGTACGGCCTGGAAGGCTTCGAACAGATTGCCTGGTGCGTGGATCATTGCGCCACGCGGCGACCGACCCTGGTGGACGCGGCATGAGCGCGGCGTTCCTCGATCCTGTCGTGCTGGAAGGCCGTCACGTGCGGCTGGAACCGATGGGGGCCGGCCATGCGACGGCACTCGCCGCGGCGGCCGCCGACGGCGAGCTGTGGAAGCTGTGGTACACCAGCGTGCCGAAGCCAGAAGCCATCGACGAGCATGTCGCGCTGATGCTGAAGCGGCGCGAGCTTCGCACTTTTCTGCCGTTCGTCGTGACGCTGCGCGACAGCGGCGAGGTGGTCGGGCAGACCACGTTCTGCAATGTGGATCACGACCACCGCCGCGTCGAGATCGGCTACACCTGGTATTCGCAGCGCGTGCAGCGCACCGCGGTCAACACCGAGTGCAAGTGGTTGCTGCTGCGCCACGCCTTCGAGGAATGGCAGTGCATCGCCGTGGAGTTCCGTACGAACTGGTTCAACCAGCAGTCGCGTGCGGCGATCGCGCGCCTGGGCGCCAAGCAGGACGGCGTGCTGCGCAGCCACATGCGGATGCCGGACGGCAGCCTGCGCGATACCGTGGTGTTCTCGATCATCCAGCCGGAGTGGCCGGCAGTGAAGGCCAACCTCCGCTATCGCCTGGACCAGGGAGATAACGGTCATGGCTAAGTCGGTAGGCATCGTCGGCGCGCGCGGCTACGTCGGCGCGGAGCTGATCCGGCTGATCGCCGGGCACCCGGAGTTCGAACTGGCATTCGTGTCGTCGCGCGAGCTGGTCGGCCAGCGCGTGGCCGATCAGTTCCCGGAGTTCGCCGATCGCATCGGTAGCGAGCTGCGCTATTCCTCGCCCAGTCACGAGGAACTTCCGGGCCTCGGCGCCGATGCCGTCGTGCTCGCGCTGCCGAACGGCAAGGCGGCGGCGTGCGTGGCGGCGTTCGATGCCGCGGGTGCCGATCCAGTGATCATCGACCTGTCGGCCGACTACCGCTTCGACAACGGCTGGTATTACGGCCTGCCGGAGCTCACTCGCAAGCAGTACTCAGGCCAGAAGCGCATCAGCAATCCCGGCTGCTACGCCACGGCGATGCAGCTGGCGGTGTCGCCGATGCTCGACGCGCTGGACGGGCCGGTGCAGTGCTTCGGCGTGTCGGGCTATTCCGGCGCAGGCACTTCGCCCTCGGACAAGAACAACCCCGACAAGCTGCGCGACAACCTGATGCCGTACGCGCTGACCAACCACGTGCACGAGCGCGAGGTCACGCGCCAACTCGGCCACGAGGTGCAGTTCCTGCCGCACGTCGCGCCGCACTTCCGCGGATTGACGATTACCGCCAACCTGCCGCTGTCGCAGGCGTTCGATCGCGAGGCCATCGTCGGCCGCTACCGCACGCGCTACGCCGGCGAACCGCTGGTGGACGTGCAGGACGAAGCGCCGTGGGTCAGCCGCATCGCTGGCCGGCACCACGTCGAGCTGGGCGGCTTCACGCTGTCGCCGGATGGGCGTCGCCTGGTCGTGGTCGCCACCGAAGACAACCTGCTCAAGGGCGCGGCGACGCAGGCCCTGCAGAACCTCAATCTCGCCTTCGGGTTTGATGAAATGGCGGGCATTCCCGCCGCGGAGCACAACGCATGAGCCAGCTGCTTTGGCAGAAGCCCGGTGTCCAGGTCGATGCACGCATCCAGCAGTTCCTGGCCGGCGAGGACGTGATCCTCGACCGTGAGTTTTTCCTGTTCGACATCGATGCCAGCCGCGCGCATGCGCAGGGCCTGCAGCAGATCGGCATCCTCGATGCCGATGAACTGGCCGGACTGGAGCGCGAACTGACCGCGCTGGCCGAGGACTTCAAGGCCGGGCGCTTCGTGCTCGACGAACAGTACGAGGACGGCCACTCGGCCATTGAAGTGCGCCTGGTCGAACGCCTGGGCGATGCCGGCAAGAAGATCCATACCGGCCGCAGCCGCAACGACCAGATCCTGGTCGCCACGCGCCTGTGGCTGAAAGATCGGCTCGCGCGGCTCGCCGCGGTCTGCCGCGAAAGCGCGCAGGTCGCGCTGGCACGTGCCGGCGTGGAAGGCGCGATGCCGCTGCCCGGCTATACCCATCTGCAGCGTGCGGTGGTGTCGTCGCTGGGCATGTGGTGGGCGGCGTGGGCAGAGGGCTTCATCGATGACGCACAACGTGCGCAGCAGACGCTGGGCTGGGTCGACGCCAATCCGCTCGGCAGTGCCGCCGGTTACGGCGTGAACCTGCCGCTGGCGCGCGAGCACACGACGTCGGCGCTCGGTTTCGGCCGTATGCAGGTGTCGGCAGCCTACGCGCAGCTGTCGCGCGGCAAGTTCGAGATGGCGGCCATCGAAGCGCTGTCTTCGGCGCTGCTCGACCTGCGCCGCCTGGCCTGGGACCTGAGCCTGTTCACCAGCGCCGAGTTCGGCTTCGTCGCGCTGCCGTCGCAGTACACCACCGGCAGTTCGATCATGCCGAACAAGCGCAATCCCGACGTGATCGAACTGATGCGCGCCAGCTATTCGGCTGCGGCCGCTGCGCGCACCGAGATCGAGCAGTTGCTGTCGCTGCCGTCGGGCTACCACCGCGACCTGCAGTTCTCCAAGGGCGCGATCTTCCACGCCTTCGGTCGCGGCCTGGGTGCCCTGGAGCTGCTGCCGGACCTGCTGCGCAACCTGGAGTGGAAGACCGAGGCGATGCGCGCCGCGCTCGACCCGTCGATGTACGCCACCGACCTCGCGGTCGACCTGGCGCGGCAGGGACTGCCGTTCCGCGAGGCGTATCGCCAGGCGGCCGACCCGGCGCGCTGGGCGCAGGGTGATCCCGAAGCCAGCCTGGCGGCACGCACTTCACCCGGTTCCGCCGCCGACCTGAGGCTGGCCGAACTGCAGCAACGCCTGGACGCGCTGCAATGAGCGCGCCGGGAAGTTCGATCGATCGAGACTTCCCGGCGCAACCCCTGCCGCGCTGGCAACGCGCGGTGCTGAAAGTCGGCAGCAGCCTGCTGGCCGGCTTCGGCGATCATCCCCATCCGGGACTCGATGCACGCCATGCCGCGGGGCTGGCGCGCTTCATCGCACACAGCCATTCCCAGGGCCGCGAGGTGGTGCTGGTGTCCTCCGGCGCGGTCGCAGCCGGACGCGCGCGTGTTGCCTCCGGTGGCGATGGTCTCGTGCTTCGGCAGGCCCTGGCGGCACTCGGGCAGGCCTCGCTGATCGCGTTCTGGCAGCAGTTGAGCGAGCGCCCGGTGGCCCAGGTGCTGCTGACGCACGACGACCTGCGCCACCGCCGCCGTTACCTCAACGCCCGCGCCAGCCTGCGCGAGCTGCTGCGGCTGGGCACGCTGCCCATCATCAACGAGAACGACACCGTCGCCGTCGACGAGCTCAAGCTCGGAGACAACGACAACCTCGCTGCCGCCGTGGCCTCGCTGGTCGATGCCGACCTGCTGCTGATCGCCACCGACATCGGCGGCCTGTACAGCGCGCATCCGCAGCGCGACCCATCGGCGCGGCCGATCACGTATGCCGAGCGGGTCACGCCCGAGCTGCTCGATGCCGCCGGCGGGGCGGGCGTGCTGGGGACCGGCGGCATGCGCACCAAGCTCGAGGCGGCGGCGAAGGCTGCTGCCGCCGGCATCGCCACGGCGCTGTTCTGCGGGCGCGACGTGGGCGTGGTCGAGGCCCTCGCCGAGGGACGCCTGCACGGCACGCTGGTGTCGGGGCAGGGCGATCGCCTGCGCGCGCGCAAGCAGTGGTTGCGGCACGCGCCGGCGTCCGGCCGCCTGTGCATCGATGGAGGCGCCGCCGAGGCCTTGCACCGCCGGGGTGCGTCGCTGTTGCCCGGCGGAGTGACCTCGGTCCATGGGGGGTTCCGTCGTGGCGACGTGATCGAGATCGCCGGGCATCCCGATGCCGCACCGTCCGCGCGCGGACTGGCGCAGTACAGTGCGGGGGAGATCCAACGGATCGCCGGGCGCCACAGCCGCGACATCGAAGCCGTGCTCGGGTTCCGTTACGGTGAGGCGGTGGTCCACCGCGACGACCTGGTACTGCTGGCAGCGGAGGCGGAATGAGCTCGGATGTCCGTGGCTATGTACGTGAACTGGCAGAGCGCGCCCGCGAGGCGCAGCGCGCAATCGCGGCGCTGGAGCCACAGGAGCGGCGACAACTGATCGAAGGCATGGCCGCGCAACTGCGCCAGCAGGGCGCAGCGGTGCTGGCTGCCAATGCCGGGGACATGGCCCGGGCGCGCGAGGCCGGGCTCGCGCCGGCACAGCTGGACCGCCTGATGCTGGATGCCGCCCGCCTGGAGTCGATGGCCGTCGCACTGGAAGAGGTTGCCGCGCAGCCTGATCCGCTGGGCGAGGTGACGCGTCGAGACCGGCGGCCCAATGGCATCGTGATCGAGCGCCAGCGCGTGCCGCTGGGCCTGATCGCGATGATCTACGAGGCCCGGCCCAACGTGACGGCCGATGCCGCCGCACTGTGCGTGAAGGCCGGCAACGCCGTCGTGCTGCGGGGCGGTTCGGAGGCGCGGGCTAGCAACGCCGCCATCGCAGCCTGCCTGCATGCGGCATTGCGCGAGCATGGCCTTCCCGAAGCGGCGGTATCGCTGGTGGCCGACGCCTCGCGTGAGCACGTGCTGGAGCTGCTGCAGCTCACCGGCCTGGTCGACCTCGCGATCCCGCGCGGTGGCGAGGGACTGATCCGGTTCGTCGCCGAACATGCGCGCGTGCCGGTCATCAAGCACTACAAGGGCGTCTGCCACCTCTATGTCGATGCCGCCGCCGATCCGGTGAAGGCGCTCGACCTGCTGGTCGATGGCAAGGCCTCGCGGCCAGGCGTCTGCAACGCGCTCGAGACCCTGCTGGTGCATCGCGACATCGTGCCCGTGTTCATGCCGCTGGCACTGGAGGTGCTGGCGAACCGCGGCGTTGAGGTGCGAGGCTGCGCGCGCACGCGCACCTGGGGCGATGCGGTGCGTCCGGCCGAGGAGGCTGATTACGCCGCGGAGTTCCTCGACCTGATCCTGGCCGTTCGCGTGGTCGACAGCCTTGCCGAGGCGCTCGCGCACATCCAGCGCTACGGTTCCGACCACACCGAGGTGATCGCGACCGAGGACGCCGCGGCGTCCGACGCCTTCATCGCGGGAACGCGAAGCTCGGCGGTGATGGTGAATGCGTCGTCACGCTTCAACGACGGCGGGCAGCTCGGGCTGGGAGCGGAGATCGGCATTTCGACCACGCGCCTGCACGCGTACGGACCGATGGGGGCGGAGTCGCTGACCATCGAACGATTCGTCGTCCGGGGCGATGGCCAGGTGCGACATCCCGAATCGATGGCGGGCTGAAGCCGGGGAAAACAGTCGCACGCAAGTAGCGTGCCGCAGGGACTGCTCCTGTATCCACGTCCTGATAATCCGCTGCGAAGCGTTCACTAACGTGCCGGTCGCCGATGGCGACAATGCGGCGGACGATCTTCTTCGTCCCGGCTTTCCAACCACAGCTGCGCGCCGAGGGACGCAATGTCCGCCGATCCACGCACCAAACGCGAGCTCATGCAGCAGGCGTTCGAGCACGCGCCGCTGGGCACCATCCTGTCCGGACTGAATGGGCGTGCGTTGGCTGCGAACCCCGCAGCGTGCCGCATGCTCGGCTACGACGAGGCGGAACTGCTCGATCTCGACCTGCAGAGCATTACCCATCCCGGCGACAGTGAAGTCGACGTCATCGGGCTGCAGGATCTGCTCGCCGGGCGCGTCGAGTCGTTCACCGTCGCCAAGCGGTTCGTGCGCAAGACCGGGGACACGGCACGCATCTACCAGACGGTCAGCCTGGCGCGCGATCGCAAGCTGCGTCCCAGGTTCTTCGTCTCCCAGTTGCGCGACGTTACGGTCGAAAGCCGTACCGAACGCCAGAACGACGTGCTGTTCCGGCTGTCGCCCGACATGCTGGCGGTGACGCCGTCCGACATCAGCAGACTCGAGCGCGTCAATCCCGCCTGGCAGCGCACGCTGGGGTGGAGCGCGGACGACCTCGCCACGCGGCCGTTCCTCGACCTCATACATCCCACGCAGCGTGAGGAAGCGGCGGCGCTGTCGGAGATCCTGCAACACGACAAGGAAGCCCGCAGCTTCCGCAACCTGGTGAGGGGCAAGGACGGCGACTACCGCTGGCTCGAGTGGAACACCTATCCGCGCGATGGACACCGCTACTGCGTCGTTCGCGACATCTCCCACCGGCAGGCCATCGAGCAGGAGCTTCGTGAAGCCAACCAGCGGCTGGTCGAGAAGGACGAGCAGCTGTCCAGCGTGGTCGACAACATCGGCGACGGCCTGATCACCTTCGACGCCAACGGCACGATCCATTCGTTCAACGGGGCCGCATCGCGGATGTTTGGTTACGCCGCAGAGCAGATCATCGGCACGAACATCGAGGTGCTGCTCACCGAGCGCCTGCGCGACGCGCGGGATGGCGAGATCCAGGCCTACCTGCAGGGCGGCGAGCCGGAACTGGTGGGCAAGGGTCACGCAGTCCTGCCGGCATTGCGCAAGGACGGTTCCGTCATCCACCTGGAAGTCATCGTCAACGCGCTCACTACCGGAGAGGGCGAACTGTTTGTGGCGGTGATGCGCGACGTGACCGAACGGCGCAAGGCCGAAGCCGAACTGTTCGCCGACAAGGAGCGCCTGCGCGTCACGCTGGAATCGATCGGCGACGGCGTCATCACGACCGATACGCATGGCTGCATCACCTACCTCAACCCGGTGGCGGAACGCATGACCGGCTGGAGCAACGAGGAGGCGATCGGAGAGTCGCTGCCCACGGTGCTGGTGCTGACCGAGGAGGGCAGCAGCGATCCACCGCCGAATCCGGTGGAGACCGTGCTGCGCGACGGCGTGGTGAGGGGACTCACAGAGGATTCGATCCTGGAGCGCCGTGGTGGCGGCCGGTTTGCCATCGAGGACAGCGCTGCGCCGATCAAGAACGCGCGCGACGACGTGATCGGCGCGGTACTGGTGTTCCATGACGTGTCAGAGGCGCGCCGCATCGCCGCCGAAATGACGCACCAGGCATCGCACGATCCGTTGACGGGCCTGGTCAACCGACGCGGCTTCGAGCGCCGCCTCGATGCCGCGCTCAAGCAGAACGAGGTGACGCACGGCGAGATGGCCGTGCTCTTCATGGACCTGGACCAGTTCAAGCTGGTCAACGACACCGGCGGCCACGTCGCCGGAGATGAGTTGCTCAAGCGGCTCGCTGGCGTGTTCCGCCGGCGCCTTCGCCAGGCCGACACGCTGGCCCGGCTGGGTGGCGACGAGTTCGGCGTGATTCTGGAGAACTGTTCGGCCGATGGCGCCAAGCGCATCGCCGAGAGCCTGCGCCAGGCCATCACCCATTACCCCTTCATGTGGGAGGAGCACACCTTCCATGTCGGCGTCAGCATCGGACTGGTGCTTGCGACCGGCGGCGCGGTCGGGCGCGAGGAAATGCTGCGGCGGGCCGACGCCGCCTGCTATCTGGCCAAGGATCGCGGCCGCAACCGCATCCATGTCTACAAGAACGACGACCAGCGCCGGATGCGCCGGCGCGGCGAGATCGGGTGGATCGCCCGCATCCACCAGGCGTTGGAGGAGAACCGTTTCGTGCTGGCCCGCCAGGCCAGCGTCGAATTGCCGACGGCGAAGTCGGCGCATTTCGAAACGCTGCTGCGCATGATGGACAGCAACGGCAAGCTGGTCATGCCGATGACGTTCATACCCTCGGCCGAGCGCTACGGCCTGATGCCCGAGATCGACCGCTGGGTGATCGGCGCGGCGATGAAGAAGCTCGCAGGCGAAGATATGGGCGATGAGATCTGCTTCATCAATCTCTCGGGAGCGTCGGTGGGGGACGAATCGTTCACCGAGTTCGTGCGGACCCAGGTCGAATCCTCCGGTGTGCGCGCCGATTCGGTGTGCTTCGAGATCACCGAGACCGCGGCCATCGCCAACCTGGCCCACGCCGAATCGATGATCAGCGACATCAAGAAGCTGGGATGCCGCTTCGCGCTCGACGATTTCGGCAGCGGCATGTCCTCGTTCGCCTATCTGAAGCACCTGCCGGTCGATTACCTGAAAATCGACGGCACCTTCGTCAAGCACATGGACCAGGACCCGATCGATTGCGCGATGGTGGAGGCCATCAACCACATCGGCCACGTCATGGGCATCGAGACGATCGCCGAATACGTGGAGAATCAGGCCACGGTCGACCTGCTGGCGAGCATGGGCGTCAACTACGCGCAGGGTTACTGGATCGAGAAGCCGCAGCTCTGGACCTGACTGCGCCGCGCTAGCTCGCGGGAAGCTCCCGCAGGCGCTGCGTGCCGCGCCAGCGCTCTCCGGGCGCCAGCGTGACCGGTTCGATCACGGTGGCGGATTCGGCGCAGACGAAGTGTTCGTGTTCGCCATCGCCCAGATCTGCGATCGATGCGGCGAGGTGGGCGCCAGGATTCCAGACGACCGTGTCGCGGAAACCACGTGCCGTGATCTCGAGCGGCGGGAGGTTGGCGCCGCGCAGCAGCAGGGGGCCAGCGGCATCGGGATAGATGCGGTCGAGTTCGCCTGAGAAATGCACGACTTTGCCGTCACCCGGCGCGCGCGAGCCATGGTTTGCGCTGTCGAAGTAGGGCGCGCCCTCGAGGCCGCCCAGCGACACGCCGGCCAGGCCGCTCACGCGCAGATAGGTGTGCAGTGCCGCGGTGAAATCCCAGGCGGCATCGCCCTCGTTGACGATTTCGAGATCGACCTCGAGCGTGGCGGGTGCGAGCGTCACGCCGAGTCGCGCCGAGAATCGTGCGGGCCAGTATGCGTGCGTAGCGGGACCGTCGTTAAGCTCGAAGATCGCGGTCCGCGCATTCGAAGCGTTGATGAGCCGCCAGTCCAGCAGGCGCGCGAAGCCATGTTTGATCATCGGCCCGCGCCCGGCGAACTGCGGAAACACCACCGGGATGCCACCGCGGATCGCGGTCCCGGTAGCGTGGCTGGCGTTCGGGCTGAGGTACAGGCGTTCGCGGCCCGGCGTCGGCTGCCACGAGGTCACGTGCGCGCCGTGCAGGCTGACTTCCGCGCTGGCGCCATCGTCGGCGGTCAGGCGCAGGTGCGGGCGGCCTTTGTGCTCGATCTGCTCGAATCGCATCGTGTCGCGCCATGGAGCGGGGCTCATCATGCTCCGGACGGAGTTCGGATACCATGCGCCCGGAACGAAAAACGCCGGCTCGTGGCCGGCGTTCCGTCTTCAGCATGATTCACGTTCTTGCGATCGCGAAAGTTGGTCGGGGAGACAGGATTTGAACCTGCGACTTCTACGTCCCGAACGTAGCGCTCTACCAGGCTGAGCTACACCCCGACTGCTGAGCCGCAAATGTTAGCGAGTCTGGTGGGGTCGAGGCAAGGGGTCTGATGCAATTTCGTTCACCTGCGCGGCACTTGCCTTGCCGCAGCCGCTAAACTGTGCCGGTTTTCCCCACCTGTACCGGGCTGCGCCGCGGCCCGCCGTCACCGGAGCCCCGCTTGATCAAGCCGCGCACCCCGCCCGGGGTCATGGAGCTGCTGCCCCATGACCAGATCGCTTTCCAGCGCTTGCTGGACACGATTCGCCGCAATTTCGAACGTTTCGGTTTCCTGCCGGTCGAGACGCCGGTGATGGAGCTGTCTGAGGTGCTGCTGACCAAGTCCGGCGGCGAGACCGAGCGACAGGTCTATTTTGTCCAGTCCACCGGCGCGCTTAACAAGACCGAGGGCGGCAGTGGCGAGGGCATGCCCGAGCTTGCGCTGCGCTTCGACCTGACCGTGCCCCTGGCGCGCTATGTCGCCGAGCACGAGCACGAGCTGGCGTTTCCGTTCCGCCGCTACCAGATGCAGCGCGTGTACCGCGGCGAACGCGCCCAGCGTGGCCGCTTCCGCGAGTTCTACCAGTGCGACATCGACGTGATCGGCAAGGACGCGCTGTCGATCCGCTTCGACGCCGAACTGCCGGCGGTGATCCATGCGGTGTTCTCCGAGCTGAACATCGGTGCCTTCACCATCCAGCTCAACAACCGCAAACTGATGCGCGGCTTCTTCGAGGCCCTGGGTATTGCCGACGGCGAGCAGCAGGCGCTGGTGCTGCGCGAGGTCGACAAGCTCGACAAGCGCGGCGAAGGCCACGTGCGCGACACGCTGGTCGACGAGTTCGGCCTTGCGGACGACGTCGTCGCGCGCATCCTGGAGTTCGTCAAGGTCCGCTCGACCTCGCACGCCGACGCCATCGCCAAGCTTGATGCGCTCGGCGGGGGCAGCGAGGTGTTGCGCGAAGGCGTGCAGGAGCTGCGCGAGGTGCTGGAGCTGGTGCACGCCCTCGGCGTGCCGGAAAGCGCCTACGCACTCAACTTCTCGATCGCTCGCGGCCTCGATTACTACACCGGCACCGTCTACGAGACCACGCTCAACGACTACCCGCAGATCGGCTCGATCTGCTCGGGCGGCCGCTACGAGAACCTGGCCAGCCACTACACCAAGTCGAAGCTGCCGGGTGTCGGCATCTCGATCGGCCTGACGCGCCTGTTCTGGCAGCTGCGCGAGGCCGGCCTGCTGGATACCGCGCAGAGCACCGTGCAGGTGCTGGTCACGCAGATGGACGCCGCGCACCTTCCGCACTGCCTGGCGGTGGCCAGTGAGCTGCGTCATGGCGGTTTCAACACCGAAGTGGTGATGGAGCCTTCCAAGCTCGGCAAGCAGTTCAAGTACGCGGACCGCGCCGGCATCCGTTTCGTGGTGGTGCTGGGCGAGGACGAGATCGCCAAGGACACCGTCACCGTCAAGGACCTGCGCCGCGAGGACCAGTTCGAGGTCGCGCGTTCCGAACTTTCCAAAACCTTGCGCGTCGAACTCGCGCAGGCCCAGGCACTGCCGCAAGGCTGATCAGCACGCATGAACAAGAATGTCGTCCGTCTCGATGGCCGCTCGCTGACGCGCGCCGGCCTGGTGGCAGTGGCCCGTGGCGCCCAGGTTGAACTCGTCGCCGAACAACTCCCCGCGGTGGCTCGCGCTGCCGAGTTCCTGGCCGAGCAGGTGCGTCGTGAGGAGCCGATCTACGGCGTGTCGACCGGCTTCGGCAGCAATGCCGACCGCCTGCTTGGCGCGCATCACCTGCGCGACCAGTTGCCGGGCGCGAAACCCTCAGGCGAGAAGCTGCACGAGGAACTGCAACGCAACCTGATCGTCACTCACGCCGTGTGCGTGGGCGAGGCGTTCGCGCCGGAGATCGTCCGCGCGATGCTGTGCATCCGCATCAACACGCTGATGCGTGGCCATTCCGGCATCCGCGTCGAAACCCTGCAGGCACTGGCCGCGATGCTCAACGCCGGTATCGTGCCGGTGGTGCCGCAGCTGGGTTCGGTCGGTGCCAGCGGCGATCTTGCGCCGCTGTCGCACTTGGCGATCGTGCTGCTCGGCGGTGGCGAAGCGTTCTACCAGGGCGAGCGCATCCCGGGCGGTGAGGCGCTCAAGCGCGCCGGCCTGGCGCCGGTCACGCTGTCGTACAAGGAAGGCCTCGCGCTGAACAACGGCACAGCGCAGATGCTCGCCTGTGGCGTGCTGGCGCTGGCGCGGCTCGAGGACCTGATGGATACCGCAGACCTCGCGGCGGCGATGACCATCGATGCGTTCGCCGGCCGCCTGGGTGCGTTCGCCGAAGAAGTGCACGCACTGCGTCCGCATCCGGGGCAGGTCGAGAGCGCGGCCAACCTGCGCCGTCTGCTGCAGGGCTCGACGCTCTCCGACATCCCGTACCACCTGGTGCCGAAATTCCGCGCCTGGCAGCCGGGCAGCTGGGATACGGCTGAATCGCAGGCTCTGCGGTTCGATATCGGCTGGGACTGGGTGCCGCTCACCCAGCGTCATGGCCGCGAAAAGTTCTACACGCGCTTCCGCCCGTTCCGCGGCGGCAAGAAGCACCAGCCGCAGGACAGCTATTCGCTGCGTTGCATTCCGCAGGTGCACGGCGCGGTGCGCGATGCGGTCGCACAGGCCGCGCGCGTGCTCGAGGTCGAGCTCAATGCGCTTACCGACAATCCGATCGTGTTCCCGGACGCCAAGGCCGAGTTCGTCGAGCAGCAGGTGATCTCCGCCGGCCACTTCCACGGCATGCCGCTGGCGCTGGTGATGAGCTACGTCAAGGCAGCGATCCCGGTGCTGGCGAGCATCTCCGAACGTCGCCTCAACAAGCTGGTCGATCCGGCCACCAACGACGGCCTGCCGGGCTTCCTGATCGGCAACGAGGACTCCACCGAGTCCGGCCACATGATCGTGCAGTACACCGCCGCGGCCATCGTCAACGACCTGGCCAGCCGCGCGCATCCGGCGTCGGTGTACTCGATTCCGACCAGCGCCAACGCCGAGGACCATGTCTCGATGGGCGCCAACGAGGCGCGCCATGTGCTGGCGATGGCGGAAGACCTTGGCAAGGTGCTGGCGCTGGAGCTGTATACGGCGGCCCAGGCGCTGGACCTGCGCCGCGGCATGATCAACGCCGCGCGTGGTGTGGCCAGTCGGACGGACGCGGCCGCGCTGGTGGCGAAGATCGCCGGCGGCCCGCAGCCCGGGACGCTGGAGTACGACGCCTTCCTCGACGAGGTCGAGGGTCTGCGTGCCGAGCTGGCCGCGGCGGGTGAGTTCCTGCCGGGGCGTGCGGTGGCGGCCGCGCATGCGGCGATCCGTGCCGAGATCCCGTTCCTCGATCGCGACCGCGCCCTCGATGGCGAAGTAGCGACGGCCGTGCGCCTGGTGGCCGAGAACCGCGTCCTCGCGGCGGCGCGCGCCGCCTGACGGTGCAACCACGGCGCCGCCTGGCGCCGTGGTCATTCCCCCGATGCCAAGGCCCGCCGATGGCGGGTTTTTGCCCTGTGCGAGCGGGGCAGGCAGCGCCGTGCCTGCGTTTTGCTCCTGATTCTCGAGCGACCGGATCCAGTCCCTGGTCCGGGACGTCACTCCCAGACGTAGGGAGGGGCTCCCAACGTTCAGGGACCAGGTTGACGCGGTCGCTTCCGTTCTTATAGTGTATTAACGCATTAATACATTGTAACGATCCTCCGGCTTTGCCATGAAGCGCCGCGCCCAAGAAGTCGATGCCGCAGAAGACCCGATGGGCAGCCTCGCAGCTGCCTTCGCGGGCTTGCGCAGCACGGCGCAGATCAAGGCGTTCCTGGAGGACCTGTGCACGCCGGCGGAGCTGGAGTCGATGACCGACCGCTGGCGCGTCGTGCCGCTGCTGGCAGAGGGCGTTCCGTACCGGGAAATCCATGAACGCACCGCGGTCAGCGTGACGACCATCGGGCGTGTCGCGCGCACGCTCGAGCGCGGCGCAGGCGGCTATGCGGCGGCGATGGCGCGACATACGAAGCGGTCGCGCTGAACGCCGGCCACGCACGTCGAATCCCGTCCGCCCCGCTTTCCGAGCAACGTCCAACATGAGTCCGCCCACCGCCGCGCCCGCGCGTGATCGCCTGCGCATCGCCATCCAGAAATCCGGCCGCCTGGCCGAACCCGCGCGCGCGCTGCTCAGTTCCTGCGGCATGAGCTGGCGCGAGAGCCGCGACCGCCTGTTCTGCTACGGCGAGACATTGCCGGTCGATCTGCTGCTGGTGCGCGACGACGACATCCCGGGCCTGATTGCCGATGGCGTGTGCGATCTCGGTATCGTCGGCCGCAACGTATTGCTGGAACAGGACGGTGACCGGCGCGGCAACGGCCGCGTGCCGTCCTTCCGTGAATGGCGCGCGCTGGGTTTCGGAGGCTGCCGGCTGGCGCTGGCGGTGCCGGAGAGTTGCGACTGGCGCTCGCCGTCGCAACTGGCCGGCAGGCGCATCGCCACCAGTTACCCGGCGCTGTTGTCGCAGTGGCTGGAGCGCGAGGGTATCGCCGCAGAGGTGGTGGTGTTGTTGGGTTCGGTCGAGATCGCGCCGCGGCTCGGCCAGGCTGATGCGGTCTGCGACCTCGTATCCAGCGGCGCGACGCTCACCGCCAACCAACTCAAGCCGGTGGAGACGTTGCTGGAAAGCGAAGCGGTACTGGCCGGGCCGGTGGCGCCGTTCGACGACGTGCGCGGCGAACTGGCCGACCTGCTGCTGCGCCGCCTCGATGGCGCGCTGCGCATCCGCCACAGCAAGTTGTTGCTCTTCCAGGCGTCGCGCAACGTGCTGCCAGACCTGCTGCCGCTGCTGCCCGATGCGGAAGCACCGACGGTGATGCAGGTCGACGGGCAGGACAGTCTCGCGCTGCAGGCGCTTTGCCACGGTGCGCTCACCTGGCAACGGCTGGAGGACCTCAAGCGCGCCGGTGCGCGCGGGTTGATGGTGTTGCCGGTGGAGGGGATGCTCGCATGAAGCGCTCGCCACTGATTCGGATGGACTGGAACGCGCTGGATCCCGGCGAGCGCGAACAGGCGCTGCGCCGGCCTGTGCAGCTCGCGCAGGCCACCACGGCCGCCGCGGTGTCGGCGATCCTGGATGAGGTTCAGCGCGACGGCGACGACGCTGTGCGTGCCTGCACGCGACGCTTCGACGGCATTGCGCTGGAGAGCATGCAGGTGACGGACGAGGAGTTCGCCGTCGCCGGAAGTGAACTGACACCCGCACTGCGCGCCGCGATCGACGAGGCCGCGCAGCGCATCGCCCGCTTCCACGAAGCCGGCATGACTTCGGCCTATGCGCTGGAGACAGCGCCCGGCGTGCGTTGCGAGCGCATCCTGCGAGCCATCCAGCGGGTGGGGCTCTACGTGCCCGCGGGCTCAGCCCCGTTGCCTTCGACGGCGTTGATGCTGGGCGTGCCGGCACGGCTGGCGGGCTGTGCGGAAGTGGTGCTGTGCACGCCGCCAAGGCGCGACGGCAGCGCCGATCCGGCCGTGCTGTACGCCGCGCGGCGCTGCGGCATCACCCGCGTCTACAAGGCCGGCGGCGCGCAGGCGATCGCGGCGATGGCGTTCGGCACAGACAGTATTCCGCGCTGCGACAAGCTGTTCGGACCGGGCAATGCCTACGTGACCGAGGCCAAGCGCCAAGTCGCGCTGGCCGATGACGGTGCCGCCATCGACATGCCGGCCGGTCCGTCCGAAGTGCTGGTGATCGCCGATTCCGGTGCGAATCCTGCTTTCGTCGCCGCGGACCTGCTCTCGCAGGCCGAGCACGGTCCGGACTCGCAGGTCATCCTGCTCAGCGACGACGATGTACTGATCGATGCGGTATCGGCAGAAATCGATACGCAGCTCGACGCATTGCCGCGCGCCGACGTGGCTCGACAGGCATTGACCGGCTCGCGTGCGATCCGCGTCGGGTCGATTGCGCAGGCGCTCGACATCAGCAACCGATACGCGCCCGAGCACCTGATCCTCGCGTTGCGCGACGCGCGCTCCTGGCTGCCACGCGTGCAGGCGGCAGGTTCCGTGTTCCTCGGCGATTGGGCACCGGAGGCATTGGGCGACTACTGCAGCGGAACCAACCACGTGTTGCCGACCAGCGGCGCGGCGCGCTTCATCGGCGGCCTCACCGTGGCCAGCTTCCAGGTGGCGATCACGGTGCAGGAAGTGGAGCCGCGAGGCATCGCCGCGATCGGGCCTTGCGCAGTGGAGCTCGCCTCGGCCGAAGGGCTCCACGCACATCGGCAGGCGGTGGTCCTGCGCCTGCAGGCGGTGGCGGCATGAGCAGCGACGACATCATCGCGTTGGTGCGCGAAGACCTGCGCACTTTCGCCGGCTACCGGTCTGCGCGAAGCGAGGCGCTGGACGGGCGCATCTGGCTCAATGCAAACGAATCGCCTTGGGCCAGCTACGCCGATTCGGCAACCACGGTTCGACGCTACCCGGATCCGCAACCTGCGGTGCTGCGCGAACGCCTGGCGCGGCTGTACGGATGCAGTGCCGAACAACTGCTGGCTGGACGTGGCAGCGATGAGGCGATCGACCTGCTGGTGAGGGCCTTGTGCCGCCCTGGGCAGGATGCCGTGGTGCTGACCCCGCCGACCTTCGGCATGTATGCCGTCTGCGCGCGGCTGCACGGCACGCGCGTGGTCGAGGTTTCCCTCGTTGACGCGGAGGATGGGTTCGCCTGCGATTTCGACACGGTCGCCGAAGTCGCGCTTGCGTCAGAAGCGAAGCTGGTGTTCCTGTGCTCGCCGGGTAATCCGTCCGGCACTGCATTGCCGTTGGACGCAATTGCCGGACTGGCAAGGCGTCTGCAGGGGCGGGCACTGGTGGTGGTGGACGAGGCCTATGCCGAGTATTCGGATGCCGGTTCCGCCGTGTCCCTGATCGAAGCGCAGCCGAACATCGCCGTGCTGCGCACGTTGTCCAAGGCGCATGCACTCGCCGGCGCCCGGGTCGGCTGCGTGATCGCCGATGAAGCGCTGATCGGCGTCCTGCAGCGCTGCCAGGCGCCTTACCCATTGCCCGGGCCGAGCGTGGCCATCGCATTGCGCGCTCTGTCTGACGATGGACTGGTGCAGACGTCATCGCATATCGCCACCGCGCGCGGCGAGCGCGACCGGTTGTACCGGCAACTGCGCGCATTGCCCGGTGTCAGGCGGGTCTATCCGTCGCAGGCGAACTTCCTGCTGGTGCGTTTCGACGATCCGCAGGGCGCGTTCGATCGATTGCTCGGCGCCGGCGTCGTCGTGCGCGACATGCGCGCCGCGCCAGGCTTGCACGATGCGTTGCGCATCAGTCTGGGCACGCCAGAGCAGAACGCAGTGGTGGTCGACGTGCTGGCACGAAGCCGGGAGGCTGCATGAACACCTCGCTCCCAGGCGCCACGCTCCGACCGATCCTGTTCGTCGACCGCGATGGCACGCTGATCGAGGAGCCGGAGGACTTCCAGATCGACCGCTACGAGAAGCTGCGCTTCGTCGAGGGCGTCATCCCCGCGATGCTGCGCCTGCGCGACGCCGGCTACGAGTTCGTCATCGTCAGCAACCAGGATGGCTTGGGCAGTGAAGCCTATCCGCAGCAAAGCTTCGACGGCCCGCACGGCCTGATGATGCAGGTGTTCGCCAGCCAGGGCATCGCGTTCCGCGAGGTGCTGATCGACCGCAGTCGGCCGGCCGACAACGTGCCGACACGCAAGCCGGGTATCGGCCTGGTGCTGCCGTACCTGCAGGACCGTGGCATCGACTGGTCGCGCTCGGCCATGGTGGGCGACCGCGAGACTGACATTGCGTTTGCACGCAACCTCGGTATCCGCGGCTTCCGTCTGCGCAACGGCCGCTTCGACGGTGGTGAATGGGATTGGGCGGGCATCGCGCATGCATTGGCGGTGCAGTCGCGCGTTGCGAAGGTCGAACGAAACACGCGTGAGACGAGGGTCCGCGTGCAGGTGGATCTGGATCGCGCTGCCGAGCCGACGGTCAGCACCGGGATAGGGTTCTTCGACCACATGCTGGAGCAGGTCGGCAAGCACGGCGGCTTCGCGCTGGACCTGCAGTGCGATGGCGACCTGCACATCGACGAGCATCACACCGTCGAGGACAGTGCGCTGGCCTTGGGCCAGGCATTGCGCGAAGCGCTGGGCGACAAGCGCGGCATCGGGCGCTATGGCTTCACGTTGCCGATGGACGAGTCGCTGGCATCGGCTGCGCTGGATTTTTCCGGCCGGCCGTACTTCGTGTTCGCCGGCAGCTTCGCACGCGAGCGCGTCGGCGAGATGCCGACCGAACTGGTTCCGCACTTTTTCCGCTCGCTGTGCGAGGGCGCGGGTCTGAACCTCAACCTGAAGGTCGACGGCGACAACGACCATCACAAGGTCGAGGCCTGCTTCAAGGCGGTCGCGCGTGCGCTGCGCCAGGCGATCCGGCGCGAGGGCAGCGAATTGCCCAGCACCAAGGGAGTGCTGTGATGGACGTGGTGCTGATCGATTCCGGTGGCGCCAACATCGGCTCGGTGCGCTACGCCCTGGAGCGACTGGGCGCGAGCGCCGTACTGAGCGCGGACGCGGACACCATTTCCCGTGCGGATCGCGTGATCCTTCCGGGGGTCGGTGCTGCTGCACCGGCCATGGCGCGATTGCGGGAACTCGGCCTGGTCGATCTCATCCGAGCCCTCGAACAACCCCTGCTCGGCATCTGCCTGGGCATGCAGTTGCTGTTCGAGTCGTCGGAAGAGGGCGATGTCGAATGTCTTGGCCTGCTGCCGGGGCGCGTCCGGCGCATGCCGGCATCGCAGGGCATCCGCGTGCCCCACATGGGATGGAACCGCTTGAGCCGCCGGAGCGACAGTGCGCTCCTCGACGGTATCGATGAAGGCGCACATGCGTATTTCGTGCACAGCTACGCGGCTCCGCTGACCGCGGATACGCTGGCCTCGTCGGCCCATGGCAGCGAGTTCGCGGCCGTAGTGGGCCGAGGCCGGTGCCTCGGTGCACAGTTCCATCCAGAGCGTTCGGCAGCTGTCGGGGCGCGCGTGCTCGAGAACTTCCTGCGCGGGGCGGCGGCATGAGCGGCTGCATTCTCTATCCGGCCATCGACGTCCGCGACGGCCGCGTCGTGCGGTTGCGCCAGGGCGACTACGAGCAGGAGACGCGCTATCCGGAATCGCCGCTCGCCACGGCGCGGCGCTATGCCGATGCCGGTGCGGACTGGCTGCACCTCGTCGACCTGGATGCGGCGCGGTCCGGTGGTTACACGCTTGCGCCGTTGCTGGCTGCGATCCGGGCGGATACGCCGTTGCGCGTGCAGACCGGTGGTGGCGTGCGCGGCGAAAGCGACGTCGAGGCCATCCTGCAGGCCGGGGCGGACCGCGTCGTTGTCGGCTCGTTGGCAGTGCGCGATCCGGAGCGCGTGGCCGGCTGGATCCGCGACTTCGGTGCCGAACGCATCACTGTCGCGCTGGATGCGCGTCAGGACGAGCAGGGCATCTGGAGGCTCCCCGTTGCCGGATGGACGCAGGACAGCGACCGGCAATTCGGCGTGCTGGTGCGAGGTTTCGCCGACGCCGGCCTTCGCCACATGCTGTGCACCGATATCGCCCGCGACGGCATGCTGACGGGACCGAATGCCGACCTGTACCGCGCACTGACGGGGCTGGCGCCGGAGGTGGAAGTGCAGGCCTCGGGCGGCATCCGCGGTGTCGAAGACATCCGCACCGTGCAGTCCGCAGGTTGCCGCGGCGCGGTACTCGGCAAAGGGCTGCTGGAAGGGCGCTTCACGCTCGAACAGGCGCTGGAAGGGGCCGTGTCATGTTGAGCCGGCGAATCGTGCCGTGCCTGGATGTGCGCGACGGCCGCGTGGTCAAGGGCGTGCGTTTCCGCGACCACGTCGACATGGGCGACATCGCGGAACTCGCGCTGCGTTACCGCGACGAAGGTGCCGATGAACTGGTGTTCTACGACATCACCGCCAGTCCGGAGGGGCGCAGCGTCGATCGCGCCTGGGTCGAGCGGGTGGCGCGGATCATCGACATTCCGTTCTGCGTGGCCGGCGGCATACGCAGCGTCGCGGACGCACGCGCCGTGCTGCATGCCGGCGCCGACAAGATCTCGGTCAACACACCCGCGCTGGAACGCCCGGAACTGATCGCGGAATTGGCTGACGCCTTCGGCGAGCAGTGCGTGGTGGTCGGCATCGACAGCCTGCGCGACGAGGACGGCGAATGGCGGGTCCGCCAGTACACCGGCGACCCATCGCGCACACGCGCTCTGTCGAGGCGAACGCTCGATTGGGTCGACGAGGTGCAGCAGCGCGGTGCAGGCGAGATCGTGCTCAACTGCATGGGCAGCGACGGCGTTCGAAGCGGCTACGACATCGTGCAACTGCAAGCGGTGCGCGGGCGTTGCCGCGTACCGCTGGTGGCTTCGGGCGGCGCTGGCGAAACAGCGCACTTCGCCGAGGTGTTCCGCGAGGCCGATGCCGACGCGGCGTTGGCTGCCAGCGTCTTTCATTCCGGTGTCGTGCGTATCCGCGAACTGAAGCGGGACCTGAAGGCCCGCGGCATCGAGGTGCGGGATGACGACTGAAGCCCAGGCACTCGACATCGACGCGTTGGCGTGGGACAAGCAGGGCGGGCTGATCCCGGCGATCGTGCAGGACTCCCGCACGCTGCGCGTGCTGATGCTCGGCTACATGAACCGTGCCGCGCTGCAGGCGACGCTCGACAGCGGCCGCGTCACCTTCTTCAGCCGCAGCCGGCAGCGGCTGTGGACGAAGGGGGAGAGCTCGGGGAATGTGCTCGAACTCGTGAACATCGAGGCCGATTGCGATGCCGATACGCTGCTGGTGCGGGCGCGACCGCACGGCCCGACCTGCCATCTCGGCAACGCGAGCTGCTTCGCGCAGGCGCCTTCGGGCTTCGTCGCCGAACTCGATGCGCTGATCGCGCGGCGCGAAAACGAGCGGCCCGCCGGCAGCTATACGACGACCTTGTTCGAAGGCGGCATCCGCCGCATCGCACAAAAGGTCGGTGAGGAAGGCGTGGAGACGGCGCTGGCGGCGGTGTCGCAGGACGATGCCGAACTGCTCGGCGAGGCGGGCGACCTGCTGTACCACCTGCTGGTGCTGCTGCGCTCGCGGGGCCTGGGCCTGCACGACCTGGAGGCCTTGTTGGCCCAGCGCCATCGCGGCTGACGATGACGAGGTGCAGGCCTTCGCAAGGCCATCCGCACCGCAGATAATCCTCCGGTCTGCCTGTGGCCGGAGAAGCCCGCCATGCGTTTGTTGCTTGGATGCCTGCTGCTGTGCCTGTCCGGCGCGACTCTCGCGATCGATGCCCCAGCGGATGCCCCGCTGGCGGGGTCGGTCTTTCGCGACGATAACGGCAATGGCCGGCGCGACCAGCGCGAACGCGGTATTGCGGGCATCAAAGTCTCCAATGGACGCGATCTCGCCATCACCGACGCGCAGGGCCGTTACCGCCTGCCGTATCGCGACGGCAGCACGCTGTTCGTGATCAAGCCGTCAGGTTATGCGGCGGCCACCGGCGACAATGGCCTGCCGCGATTCTGGGCGCACGTCTTTCCGGAAGGTTCTGCGAAGGTTCGTTACGGAGGCATCGCGTCCACCGGCGCGGTCGATGCCACCTCGGCCTTCGACTTCGCGCTGAAGCCGCAGCCTCGCCGCGACGGCGGCTTGAAGATGCTGGTGTTCGGCGACCCGCAGCCCAAGACCCGCACCGACGTCGGCTACTACGAGCGCGACATCGTCGCGCCGCTGGTAGGCCATCACGACGCGCAGTTGGGCCTGAGCCTGGGCGACATCGTCAACGACGACCTGTCGCTGTATCCCGAGATGAACCGGGTCACTGCGCGCCTCGGCGTGCCGTGGCTGCACGTGCCCGGCAACCACGACCTCGATTTCGACGCCACCCGCGACGAGGATTCGCTGCTCGGCTTCCGCAATGTGTTCGGACCGGACAGCTATGCGTGGGAAGAGGCGCAGGCCAGCTTCATCGTGCTCGACGACGTCGTCTACATGCCGGGTAGGAAGCCGGCCTACGTCGGTGGATTGCGCGAGGACCAGTTCGCCTTCCTGCAGGCGTACCTGGCGACGTTGCCGAAAGACCGGCGCGTGGTGATCGCGGTGCACATCCCGTTCTTCGACCCGGTGCCCGGCGTGGAAACGTTCCGGCGTGCTGACCGCGAGCGTCTGTTCGCGCTGCTCGAGGACCACAGCCGCGTGCTGCTGCTCAGTGCCCATACCCACAACCAGCGGCATTATCGCCACGGCGCCGACACCGGCTGGCACGGCACGCAACCGCTGCACGAGTACAACGCCGGTGCCGCGTGTGGCGCGTTCTGGTCTGGCGTGAAGGACGCGCAGGGCATTCCCGACACGACGATGAGCGATGGCACGCCGAACGGCTACGCATGGCTGACGTTCGACGCGAAAGGCGATTACACGCTGCGTTACCAGGTGGCACGCGCGCCGGCCGGCGAAGCGATCGGATTGCATGCGCCGAAGGTGTTGCGCCGCGGTGCCTGGCCGGCCTTCGCGGTGTATGCCAACGTCTACATGGGCGAGGCCGACTCGCGCGTCGAGTACCGCATCGATGGCGGTGAGTGGAAGGCGATGAAGCGCGTCGACCAGCCGGATCCGCGGCTCGTGGCCGAGAACGTCGCAGACGAGAGCAGCGCGACACTGCGCGGATACGACCGTTCGCCGGAGGCCGACCCATCCACCCACCTGTGGCGCGGCACGTTGCCGACGGATCTGGGGGTTGGCGAGCACCGCATCGAGGTCCGCGCGTTCGACCGCTGGCAGGGCGAACAGCGCGCACAGACGAACTACCGCCTCGAAGAAGCACCGGAGTGACGCGATGACGGCCACGCTTCCCACCGATCTTCCGATCAGGCTGTTCCGCAACGCGGCTGCGTGGGAGAAGTGGCTGGGTACGCACGGCGGCGAGCCCGGGCTATGGCTGAAGATCGCCAAGAAGGACCAGGGCGTGGTGTCGGTGACCTATGCCGAAGCGCTGGACGTGGCGCTGTGCCATGGCTGGATCGACGGACTCAAGCGTGCCTGCGACGAGCAATACTTCCTGCAGCGCTTCACGCCACGGCGGCCGAAGAGCCTGTGGTCGAAGATCAACGTCGGCAAGGTCGAGAAGCTGATCGCCGCCGGGCGCATGCAGCCGGCCGGTTTGCAGGAGGTTGAGGCAGCCAGGGCCGACGGACGCTGGCAGGCGGCCTACCATGCGGCGAGCGGGATGGAGGTGCCGCCGGAACTGGAGGCCGCGCTGGCGAAGAACGCGAAGGCGCGCCGCTTTTTCGAACAGCTCGACAAGACCAACCGCTACGCCTACTGCTGGCGCGTGCACACGCTGAAGAAGCCGGAATCGCGCGTGGCGAAGGCGGCGAAGTTCGTCGAGATGCTGGCGCGAGGCGAGAAGCTCCACGGCTGAGCGCCGCGGAGCCTGGCTTCAGTCGAACTGGATGCGGTCGAAGGTTTCCACGCGCGTGTGGCCGTGCGTGGCTTCGCCGGTGCGCGGCTTCGGGTAGTCCTCGAGGCGGTCGATCAGCGCCGTCTGCAGGCCCGCTTCGCGTGCGGCGTCGAGTTCCTCGACGACATCCGAGAGAAACAGGATATCGCCGGCCGGAAGGCCCATCGCCGCGACGATGTTGCGGTAGCTGTCCGCCTCGCGCTTGCCGCCCATCTCGGTGTCGAACCAGCCCGAGAACATCGGCGTCAGGTCGCCGGCATCGCTGTGGCCGAAGAACAGGCGCTGCGCCGGGACGCTGCCGGAGGAGTAGACGTACAGCGGCGTGCCATCCGCGTGCCAGCTTTTCAGCGCGTCGGCCGCATCAGGATAGATGTGGGCGGTGAAGTCCGCGCTGCGGTAGCCATCGGCCCAGATCATGCCCTGCAGCGCCTTCAGCGCCGTGTGCTTGCGGTCCTCGTCGATCCAGCCCTGCAGGACCTCGACGACCATGCCGTCCTCGCACATGCCGCCGTTTTCGGTCGCGACCGTATCGAGCCATTTGCGCACCGCCGGTTCCTTGCCGCGCGTGGCGACGAAGCCGGGCAGGGCGCGGCGCGCGTACGGGAACAGCACGTCCTTGACGAACGAGATGCTGCTGGTGGTGCCTTCGATGTCGGTGAGGATGGCGCGGATGGGCATGGGGCGGCGCTCGTTCTTGCTGTGTTGATGTTCATTCCCGCGGAAGCGGGAATCCAGAGACGTGATGCTCGTTATGCCCACACGGGCAAACCAGCGAGCTCTCAAGGCACTTCATTCCCGCATTCGACCGAAGGGAGTCCAGTCGGACGCGGGAATGGTGGGGTGTTGGCGGGGCAGAGTCAGCCCGCCTGGCCCTTCTCGTAGCGAGGGAAGCGCTGGGCGATGTCGGTACCGGTGAAATGTCCGACCCAGCCGTCCGGCTCGGTGAAGAAGCGGATCGCGACGAAGCTCGGCTCCGGGCCCATGTCGAACCAGTGCTTGGTGCTGTCGGGAACGCCGATCAGGTCGCCCTGCTCGCACTTGATCTCGTAGACCTTGTCCTCGACGTGCAGCGTGAACAGCCCCGACCCGGCGACGAAGAAACGGACTTCGTCCTCCTTGTGGAAGTGCTCGTCGAGGAACTTGGTGCGCATCGCCTCGCGCTGCGGGTTGTCCGGCGCGATGCTGACCACGTCGACGGTCTTGAAGCCGCGTTCCGCGATCAGGCGATCGATGTCGGCGCGATAGGCCTCCATGATCTTCTCGGGCGCGTCGCCCGGTGCGACGGGCGCGCTGGCCTGCCATTGTTCGAAGATGACGCCGATGCGCTGCAGTTCGTTCGCGATCTGCGCGCGGTCGGACGAGCTCAGCTGCGGCGTGCCGGGTTCGTTCTCGGAAAAAATGCGCAATCGGCTCATCGTTGCAACCTCCTCAATTCCAGCTCGCATCCGAGCAGGAATTCGAATGCTTCCAGGTGGCGCCGGGCCTCGGCCATGTCGCGGCCCCAGGCGTACAGGCCGTGGCCGTCGATCAGGTAGCCCCACATGCACTGCTGGTCGAGCAGGCAGTCCACCTGCGCGGCCAGCGTGTGCATGTCCTGGCTGTTGGGCAGGACCGGGAGGTCGACGCTCGTTTCGTGGGTGGTGTTGCCGGCGAAGGCTTTCAGGAGCTCGTAGCCTTCCAGGTGGACATGGCCGGAGCCGGCGTACAGCCGCGAGGCGACGGTCTGGGTCAGCGAGTGCGTGTGCAGGACGCAGCCGATCTCCGGATAGCGCTTGTACAACTGCGTGTGCAGCAGCGTCTCGGCGGAGGACTTCTGGCTGGTGGCGACGGGCTGGCCGTCCAGGTCTACGACCATGATGTCGGGCCCGGTCAGGCGGCCCTTGTCGCGGCCGGAGACCGTGATGGCGACGTGGGCATCGTCGATGCGGCGCGAGAAATTGCTGCTGGTCGCGGGCGTCCAGCCGCGTTCGGCCAGCTCGCGCACGTTGACGATGATCTCGTCCGCGCATTGGGCCAGGCGTTCGGGGGAGTAGGGCAGTGGGGTGCTCATGGGGGAAGTTTAACTAAATGCCGGGGAAGGCCGTGTTCGGGTTCGATTTACAGCCCTTTCTGGACGAATGGAGCAACGCCGGTCCGGCGTGGGCGCATACTCGGGCGCGGAGGTGTCCCATGAACGTCCAAGATCCCTCGCGCAGGCGGTTCCTGGTTCAGGCCATTGCCGTTTCGGTGGCGGCCATGGCTGTGAATACGGCGGCCGGGCAGGCGGCCAAGCCGGCCGCGGCGCTGCCCAAGCTGCCGCTGGACAACCCGACCGCCAAGGCGCTGGCCTATACCGAGAATGCCGCGTCAGTGAAGCATCCCTCGTTCAAACCGGGTAGCCACTGCGCCAACTGCAATCTCTACAAGGGCGTGGCCGGCCAGGCGTACGGACCCTGTCAGTTGTTCCCGCAGAACTCGGTGGCCGCCAAGGGCTGGTGCAGCGGTTGGGCCAAGAAGGTCTGATCCGCTCGCCGCGAAACGAGGCGTCTTCAGATTCCCAGGAAGTGGAACGGTTCGGCATCCTGGAACCGGGCGAAGGCGTTGCCTGCGAATACATTGCGCTGGTCCGGGCCCAGGTCGAGCTTCTTCACCCGGCCGGTCTCGCGCGAGAAGTCGACGTCGTTCAGGTCTACCCAGAACGTGTTGGGCGTCAGCGCCGACTCGAAGAAATACAGTTTGCGCTTGTGGTCCGCCACGGTGCGCCAGCGGGTCGATGACAGGTTGGGCTCGTTCTCCGTGCTGATGCCGTAGGGCACCGAGACGTTGCGGATCACGCTGAAGACGCTGGCCAGCGCGATCACCGGGTCTTCGCTCTTCGGAATCGCGTTGACGTAGAAGGACGCACGCGCGAAGCGGTCGGCTGAGCGGTTGGTGCCGGGCAGCATCACGGTGCCGCCGATCTGTTTCCAGTACGTATTGAGCGCGAGCTGCTCGTCGAACACGGGCGAGTTGGTCATCACCTGGTACTTGCGGTCGTGGTGGATCACCTGCTTGCCGCCGATGTATTCGATGATCGCGCTGTCGCCGCTCGCGTCGGAGAGCGACAGGTGCAGCGTCGCCAGCCGCTTCTCGCCCGGGACGTTGTCGGTGACGATCGAGAACGGTTCCTTGCGCAGCGCGTCGACGGCCTCGCGCACCGTGGCGAAGTTGTCGAGCACGTACTGCGCCCACGCCGCGATGGACAGGCCAGGCCGGGTCTTGTCGAAGGCGGGATATTGCGACTCCACCAGCCACAGCAGGTTGGCCGACAGGCCCGCTTCGTTCAGGCCGTCGGTGGTGGAGACGTCGTAACCGGAGGCGATGACGCTGCCGTAGCGCGAGGTCCAGCGCAGACTGTTCGGGCCGGCCTCGCCGCTGCGCTGCATGCCACGCGGGAAGATCCACAGGTTCGTGGCTACGTCGACCTTCCAGTCCATGCTGCGCGCGGTGATCACGTCGCCATCGGCGCCCAGGTAAACCAGCCGCGTGCACGCCCGCGCCGGGGCGAGCAGCTGCGCCAATGCGATCACGCAGGCCGCGATACCCGCGACCGGCAACGGATTGCGAATGCCCGGCATGACGGACTCCTCGGGTGGTGGGAGCCCGCATTCTGTCCGGGCGGGCGTGGAGACCGGATCAGTTCGGCTGGGGCGACCTGCGAGTCCACAAACGAAAACGGCGCGGTTGCCCGCGCCGTTTGAGTCCGCCTGCGATCAGCGCCGCATGCGGCTGTGGCGGTAGCCGTACAGGAAATAGATCAGGAAACCGACGGCCGTCCAGACGATCATCAGGAACCAGTTGTGCGCGGTCATCGTCGACAGCAGCGCCAGGCAGCTGAGGATGCCGGCCGTGCACACGCCCCAGGCGAACGGAATGCGGAACGGGCGCGGCAGGTCGGGCTGCGTGCGGCGCAGGATCAGTACGCCGCCGCAAACCGCGGCAAATGCGATCAGCGTGCCCATCGAGGTCAGCTCGCCCAGCACGTCCAGCGGGAACAGCGCCGCCAGTATCGCGATGCCGATGCCGGTGATCACCGTGTTGATGTGCGGCGTGCGGTATTCCGGGTGGATCTTGGTGAACACCGGCGGCAGCAGGCCGTCGCGCGCCATGATCATGAAGATGCGCGGCTGGCCGATGATCATCACCAGCACCACCGACGACAGACCGATCAGCGCGCCGATCTCGACCACCACGCGCAGCCAGCCCAGCTGCGGATGCGCGGCCACCGCAGTGACCACGGGCTCGTCGGTGCCCAGTTGCGTGTACGGGACCAGGCCGGTCATCACCGCGGCCATGGCGATGTACAGCACCGTGCAGATCGCCAGCGACAGCAGCATGCCGATCGGCAGGTCGCGCTGCGGCTTGTGCGATTCCTGCGCCGCCACCGACACCGCTTCGAAGCCGATGTAGGCGAAGAACACCAGCGCGGCGCCGCGCAGCACGCCTTCGAAGCCGTACTTGCCAGGCCCCTCATTGGCCGGGATGAAGGGTTCCCAGTTGGCGGTGTCGATGTACTTCCAGCCGGCGAAGATCACCAGCAGGATCAGGCCGGTCTTCAGCACCACCATCGCCGAGTTCAGGCCCGACGACTTGCGGATGCCGACGTAGCACAGCCAGGTCAGCAGCAGCACGATGCCGGCGGCCGGCAGGTTGGCGATGGCGCCAGTGGGCTTGAGCTGGGCGTCGAGCGGTGCGCTGACCAGTGCCTGCGGCAGGTGTATGCCGAAATGGTCGAGCAGGCTCAGGAAGTAGCCGGTCCAGCTGACCGCCACCGCCGAGGCCGATACGCCGTATTCGAGCACCAGCATCCAGCCGATGAACCACGCCGCCAGTTCGCCGAGCGTCGCGTAGGTGTAGGTGTAGGCGCTGCCCGAGACCGGCACCATCGCCGCGAACTCGGCATAGGCCAGCGCGCAGAACGTGCAGCACAGCGCGGCCAGCACGAACGACAACATGATCGCCGGGCCGGCGTGGTCGGCCGCGGCCTGGCCGGTGATGACGAAGATGCCGCCGCCGATCACCGCGCCGATGCCGAGCGCGGTCAGGCCCCAGGGGCCGAGGGTGCGATGCAGGCTCAGCCCTTCGGCGTCGGCATGGCTGGCGTGTGGGTGCTTGGTGGCCCAGAGCTGTCTGAACATCTATCGACTTCCGGATACGGCGCGTGGCCGGGATGAGTGCGAGATATGGATGAAACAAAGGCCGGCGGAGTCCGCCGGCCTTCGTGTGTGACACACGGGGCGCTTACGGGCCCGGATCCGGACCTTCGTGGAAGGTCGGGTGCGGCTCCAGATGCGGAGCGGCCGGCAGATCCTTGTGACCCGGTGCCAGCTGGCTGCGGCGGTAGCCGTACATGCGGTACACGATCAGGCCGATCACCGCCCAGACCACGAACACGACCTTGGCGGTCATGGTCAGGTTGACGAACAGCAGCAGGCAGCCTGCCACCGCCAGCGGGCACACCAGCCACACCAGCGGGGTGCGGAACGGACGATGGCGCTCAGGCTGCTGTTTGCGCAGGATCATCACGCCGATCGCCACCATCGCGAAGGCCAGCAACGTGCCGGAGTTCGAGGTGTCGGCCAGCTTGCCGACCGGGAACAGGGCCGAGCACACCGCGACAACGACACCGGTGATGATGGTGATGACGTGCGGCGTGTGGAAACGCGGATGGACGCGCGACAGGGCCTCGGGCAGCAGGCCGTCGCGAGACATCGTGAAGAAGATGCGGGTCTGGCCGAACATCATCATCAGGATGACCGAAGGCAGCGCCAGGATCGCGGCGATGCCGATCCAGTTGCCCCACGTCGGGAAGCCGATCAGACGCAGCACGTGGGCCAGCGGTTCGCGACTGCAGACCAGAGCTTCGGAGCCGGCACAGGCCGCAGCCATCGCGTCGCTGCCCGGATCCAGCGGCAGGCCGTTGGCGCCCAGGATCGGCTGCGCACCCACCGAACCGGCGGCGGAGTAGCCGACCAGCAGATAGAAGATGGTGCAGATGGCCAACGAGGCGATCAGGCCGATCGGGATGTTGCGGTTCGGATTCTTGGTCTCCTCGGCGGCGGTCGACACGGCGTCGAAGCCCACGTACGCGAAGAAGATCGAAGCCGCGGCACCCAGCACGCCGACGCCGCCGAGCGGGCTACCCCAACCGCCAGGCAGGAACGGCTCGAAGTTGGAGCTCTTCACCACAGGCAGAGCGAGGGCGATGAACAGGGTCAGGGCGGCGATCTTGATGGCGACCAGGATCGCGTTGACCTTCGCACTCTTGGACGTGCCGATGAGCAGCAGCACCGTCACGGCGAAGGAGATCAGGAACGCCAGCAGATTGAAGCTGCCGCCCGCGAACGGACCCGCGCGCAGGGCTTCGGGCAGGGCCAGCGCGCCCGGTGCCACCAGGCCAAACAGATCGCTGTGCGCCAGTAGGCCGTTCATGTAACCGGACCAGCCGACCGATACCACGGACGCGCCGACGCCGTATTCCAGCGCCAATGCCCAGCCCACGACCCAGGCGATGACTTCGCCGAACACGCCGTAGGTATAGGTGTAGGCGGAACCGGAGACCGGCACCATCGATGCCAGTTCGGAGTAGGCCAGCGCGGCCAGGGCGCAGACGGTCGCGGCGATGACGAAGGCGATCATCATGCCCGGGCCGGCTTTCTGACCGGCTTCGGCCGTGAGCACGAAGATGCCGGTGCCGATCACGGCGCCGATGCCCAGCATCGTCAGCTGGAAGGCGCCGAGCTGGCGCTTCAGCGATTTCTTCTCAGCAGTTTCTAGAATCTTGTCGAGCGGCTTGACGCGCCAGAAAAGCATTGCGTTCTCCCCTGTGATTTTTTATACGGGCGGGCTGCATAGGCCCCCACGAATGTGGCGCGTGGCCCGGCGGGGCACATTACCCCGCGGCGCCGCACAGGCACAAGTAACACCGGCACGGTCGCGCTATCGCCATAATTGGCGCCCCCTCGCGCCTGCAGGACGCCCATGCCCCATTCATTAGCGAACGATCTGTCCGCATTGCGCACCGCATTTGCCGGGTACGCCGGACGCTGGCCGGAGGAAGCAGAAGCCGCTGCGCAGTTCCTGGAACTGCTGGACGATGCGCAGGACCCGTTCGAACGCGCACGCCTCGCCGGCCATTTCACCGCTTCGTCGTGGCTGGTCGATCGCAGCGGCACGCGCGTGCTGCTGACCCACCACCGCAAGCTCGACCGCTGGCTGCAGTTGGGTGGGCACGCCGATGGCGATCGCGACCTGGCACGCGTCGCGCTGCGCGAAGCCGAAGAAGAGTCGGGGCTCACTGAGCTGATCGTGGAGCCGGAGCTGTTCGATCTGGACCGCCACTGGATCCCGGAGCGTGGCGACGTGCCGGGCCACTGGCATTACGACGCACGTTTCGTCATTCGCGCCGGAGGGGAGGAGGACTACGTGGTCAGCGAAGAATCGCACGACCTGGCCTGGCGCGACATCGATGCCATCGCCGACGATCCGGCCTCGGACGAATCGATGCGCCGCATGGCGCACAAGTGGCTGCTGCGAAACGGGTGATCCGCCCTTCGGGCACCTTCTCCCGCTCGCGGGAGAAGCGAAGTCAGATGCGAAGTTCCAGCACCGGACGCTCCCAGGTGGCGCGCCCATGCGGGGGCTGCGTGCCGATGCGCGTGGCGCCCATGCGCAGGTAGAACGATTCGGCAGGTGGATGCGAGACGATGCGCACGCGCGCGATGCCGTGTTCGCGTGCCTGCTGCGCCATGTGCCGGAACAACAATCCGCCCAGGCCGCCGCCCTGTGCGTGGTCGGCGACGAACATCAGGTCGAGTTCCGCTTCGCGTGTACCCGACAGGTCCACTGCGGCGGAACCGACGATCAGGCCGTAATAGCCGACCGTGCCGCCGTGGTCGTCCTCGACCAGGAAGAACAGTTCGCGGTCGATCTGCTCCGGCGTGATCGACAGGCCATCGAGGATGGAACGGTACTCACCCTCGTAGGCACCGCTGGCCTGCGTCAATGCGGTCAGCGTGGCAGCGTCGGCGGCAGTGGCGCGACGGACGAGCATGGTCTTGAAGGGAATCGTCCGTGCACGCAGGCGCGTGCACGGACGTGGTCCGGTCAGTCCGCGCGGCCGGCGAACTCGCCGGTGGTGGTGTTGACCAGCACGCGCTCACCATTGCCGATGTACTCCGGCACCATGATCTCGATGCCGGTCGACAGCTTGGCCGGCTTCGGGCGCTTGGTCGCGGTGCCGCCCTTCAGTTCCGGCGGGGTCTCGATGACTTCGATCGCCACGCTCTGCGGCAACTGCAGTGCCACCGGCGCGTCGTCGATGATCTGCACGTAGCAGCCGCTGAGGTCCGGCACGATGTAGCCCGCGCTGTCGCCGACGACATCGGCATCGAGCGTGTACGGCGTGTAGTCCTCGTCGTCGAGGAACACGAACGCATCGCCGTCCTTGTAGGAGAACGTCGCCTGGCGGCGGCTCAGCTCGACTTCCTTGAGTTCGTCTTCCGCGCCCAGGCTGAGGTCGAACTTGGCACCACCCGGGACCGAGTACATCGTGAAACGGAACTTGACGTTGCCGCCGCGGCCCTGCGGCGAGCTGCGCTCGATGTCGCGCACCTGATAGACGGTGTTGTTGTGCTCGACCACGTTACCTTTCTTGACGTCGTACGCTTTCATGCTCTGCAACTCATGGTGTGTTCTTTGGGCATCGTCCGGCAGGCCGGACGACAGGAAAACGGGCAGGCGCTTACTTCGGCGCCAGTCGCGTCGCGCCATCCAGGCGGATGGTCTCGCCGTTGAGGTAGGTGTTGCGCAGGATATAGGCGACCAGGTCGGCGAACTCCTCCGGCTTGCCCAGGCGCGACGGGAACGGGATCGACGCGGCGAGCGACTGCTGCACCGACTCGGGCATGCCGTCGACCATCGGCGTCCAGAAGATGCCCGGTGCGACGGTCATCACGCGGATGCCGAAGCGCGCCAGTTCGCGCGCCATCGGCAGGGTCATGCCGACCACGCCGCCCTTGCTGGCCGAGTAGGCGGCCTGGCCGATCTGTCCCTCGTAGGCGGCGACCGATGCAGTGTTGACGATGACGCCGCGTTCGCCGTCGACGCCGGCCTCGTTGTGCTGCATCAGTTCGGCGGCGGCCTTGGAGACATTGAAGCTGCCGATCAGGTTGACCATCACCGTGGTCTGGAACTGCGACAGCGGCATCGAGCCTTCCTTGCCCAGCACGCGGCCGGCGCCGAGGATGCCCGCGCAGTTGACGACCGTGTTCAGGCCGCCGAGGAATTCCTTCGCCGCGGCGAGGTTGGCGGCGACGCCGGCTTCGCTGGTGACGTCGGTCTTGAAGTAGCGGGCATTGGCCTGGCCGAGTTCGGCGACGGCAGCGGCGCCCTTGTCGTCGTTGACATCGAACAGGGCGACCTTGCCACCCTGGGCGACCAGGTGCTGGGCGACGGCGAAGCCAAGGCCGGAAACGCCGCCGGTGACGACGGCGCGGACGTGGTCGAGTTGCATCGGGATATCCGGATCGGGGAAAACCGCGATTTTACCGGACCGGGCGCTCCGGGGCGGCCTCGCCGGGTTCGCGGTAGACGGTGCCGTCCTTCATCGCCAGGACGGGGTGCTGAAGATCCTCGATCCGCATGCTGGGATCCCCCTCGAACGCGGCCAGGTCGGCGCGCAGGCCCGGCGCGATCCGGCCGATGCGGGCTTCCTGGCGGAGGATGCGCGCGGCGAGCGACGTGCAGGCGCGCAGGGCCTGGGGCGCGGACATGCCCAGCCGCACCATCCAGACCGGCTCGCGGTAATTGTCGCCATGCGGGAACACGCCCACGTCGCTGCCGCAGCCGATGGTCGTGCCGGCCGCCAGGGCCGCCTTGAAGGCGCGCTCGGCGTCGCGCATCTCGGGAGTCGGCGGCGACTGCCCGGGCACGTACTTCTCGAAATACTGGCCGTAGGATTCGACCGCGGTCAGGGTCGGCAGGTAGACGACGCCGCGCTCGCGCATCCGCTTGAAGGTGGCGGCGGTGCCCGCCGTTCCGTGTTCGATACTGTCGACGCCAGCCTCGATCGCCATGCGCATCCCGGCATCGCTGGAGGCATGCGCCGCCACCGGGCGTCCGCTGGCGTGCGCCGCCTCGACCAGGGCGCGCAGTTCGTCGGCGGTGAAGGTCGGCTGCGCGCTCCCATCGGTGCCAATGCGGTAATCGGCGTAGACCTTGATCCAGTCGGCACCGTGTCCGGCCTGCTCGCGCACGGCGCGGATCACCTCGCCGGTGCCGCTGACCTCCTGCGCGCCGCTCGGCAAATGCAGGTCCGGGCGGAAGCCGCGCGGACCCGGCCCGTAGCTGGCCGTGGCGACGATCGCGAGCGTGGAAACGAACAGGCGCGGGCCTTCGATCAGCCCGTCCTCGATCGCGCGTTTGACCGCCACGTCGGCATAGCCGGCGCCTTCGGTGCCGAGGTCGCGCAGCGTGGTGAAGCCCGCGCGCAGCGTGTCGCGCGCATGCTTCGCCGCCATCAGCGTGCGGTAGTCGACCGGCTCCTTCAGGACCTGGTCGTTCCAGAGCGTTTCGTTATACGGATGCAGGAACAGGTGCGAATGCAGGTCGATCAGGCCCGGCACCAGCGTGGCGCCGGGCAGGTCGATGCGTCGTGCGTCGGCGGGCGCAGGCACCTGGCCAATGGGGCCGGCGGCCGCGATGACGCCGTCGCGCACCAGCACCGCCCAGCCGGTATGCGCGGCGTCGGTGTCGCCTGTCCAGACCCGTTCCGGCACCAGCAGGACAGGCGCGGACGGCGGACGCTTCTGTGCATCGGCGGCCGTTGATGCGGTGCTTGCAGCCAGCAGCATGCAAGCGAGAACACGCAGGCAGGACTTCATCGTCACACCTCGCACGGAGGGAGGGGCCTACAGGTCGAGGGAGTAGAACGCGTTGCAACCGCCATGGCCGGTGTCGCCCAGAGGCGCATCGAGGGGCGTGAAACCTGTGCGCAGGTAGAGCTTCTTCGCAGCGTCCATGCCGCACAGCGTTTCCAGGTAGCAGCGGCGGAAGCCGAACCCGCGTGCCGCGTCCAGGCAGCGCGCCATCATCGCGGCGCCGGCACCGAGACCGCGGGCCTCGGGCAGGAAGTACATCTTGCGCAACTCGCAGGTCGCGCCGTCGCCGCCGGTCAGCGGCGCGACACCGCCGCCACCGACGACCACGCCCTCGCTTTCGACGACGAAATACGCACTGCGCGGCGCCGAATAGGCGCGGTGCATCCAGTCGACTTCCGGATCGTTGATCGCGAAGCCTTCGCCGACCGCGCCGAACTCCGGCATCACCTTGCGGATGATCGCGGCCATGGCGGCGTCGTCGCGCGGTTCGATCGGACGGATCAGGTAGCGGGTCTGGTCGCTCATCGTGGCCTGTCATTTGGGGCGGCGATCGATGATAGCGGGGCTCAGAGCGTCGCGGTCATGTCCATTGCTGCGCCGCGCGCCAGGCAGTACTGACGGAAGGCGTCGGGTACCAGGCCCGCGGAGAACAGGAAGCCCTGGCCCGTTTCGACGCCGAGATCGAGCAGGAAGCGGCGCTGCAGTTCGGTCTCCACGCCCTCGGCGACGAGGCCGAGTCCGAGGCTGCGCGCGATGCCGGTCACCGCCTGGCACACGGCGACGTCGGACTGGTTGTGCGGCACGCCCTGCACGAACAGCTGGCTCAGCTTGAGCCCGTGGATCGGCAGGCGCCGCAGATAGTTCAGGGCGCTGTAGCCCTCGCCGAAGTCATCGATGGTCAGCACCACGCCGAGGTCGCGCAGGATCTCGAACGTGCGCAGCGTGTCGGGCACGTCCTCGATCAGCACGCGCTCGGTGAACTCCAGTTCCAGCGCGCTGCCGGGAATGCCGGATTCGGCAAGCGCCGCGGCGACGCTGCTGGCCAGGTCCTCGCCGAGGAACTGCCGGTACGACACGTTGACCGCGATACGTTCGATGCCGAGCCCGTCGTTGCGCCAGCGCCGCATCTGCTGGCAGGCCTCGCGCAGCACCCAGCCGCCGATGCCGACGATGTCCCCGGTGGTCTCGGCATGGTCGATGAAGCGGGCAGGGCGCATTTCGCCCAGCGACTGGTTACGCCACCGGATCAGCGCCTCGGCCGATACCACCGCGCCGTCGGTGAGCCGCACCTGCGGCTGGTACACCAGGTGGAACTCCTCGTTGCCGACCGCGCGGCGCAGGTGCGTTTCCAGCTGAAGCCGGTGCAACTGCTGCTCGGCGAGTTCTGGGGTGAACGATTGCCAGCCGTTGCGGCCGCGACGCTTGCTGTCGTACATGGCGACGTCGGCGCTCTGGATCAGCTGCTGCGAACGCAGGCCGTCGATCGGCGACTGGGCGATACCGATGCTGGCGGTGATGCTGAACTCCTCGCCGTCCATGCGGAAACTGTCGGCGAAGATCTCCAGGATCGCATCGGCCAGGCGCTCCGGCCGTTGCGGCTCGTCGCCGCAGTCGCACACCACCAGGAACTCGTCGCCACCGAAGCGGGCGATCAGCCCTTCATGGCCGACGGCACGCTGGATGCGCCGTGCCGCCGACGCGAGCAGGCGGTCGCCGGCGGCGTGGCCGAGCACGTCGTTGACCACCTTGAAGCGGTCCAGGTCGATGTAGAGCACGGCCAGCGTCGAGCGACGTGGGTCGTCGAGGCGTGTTTCGAGTTCGTGCAGCACCGCATCCCGGTTGAGCAGCCCGGTGAGCGCGTCGCTGCGCGCCTGCATGCGCAGGCTCTCCTCGGAACGGCGCCGTTCGGTGATGTCCTGCAGCGTGCCGGTGATGCGCGAGCCGATCGGATTGCCGGGTTCGGCTTCGCCGATGAAGCGCACCCAGAAAGACGGGCCCTCCATCTGCTGGCCCTGCAGTTCCAGGTCGAAGCTGCGGCCGGACGACACCGCGTGGTCGAGCGCGGAGCGAAGCCTGTGACGGTCGGGATCGCGCAGGCATGCGAGCATGTCATCGACCGTTTCCGGCGCTGGGTGCGCGCCCAGGATGTGGCGTGCCTCGGCGGTCAGGTGCAAATGGTTGCGGCCGGTATCCCATTCCCAGCCACCGATGTGCGCCAGCGCCTGCGCGCGATCGAACAGGGCGCTGTCGCGCTTCAGCTCGGTGACGTCAGAAAACAGCGACAGCACCTGATGGGGGCGGTGGCTGCCGGCGGCGAACTGCGGCACGGTGGTGACCGACATCCAGCGCAGACGCCGCAGGCGGCAATTGTAGAAGCCCAGCACCGCGCTCGCGGAGAACTCGCCCGTCTGCAGCGCTCGCATCGAGGGCAGCTGTGGCTCGGTCAGTTCGCGGCCGTGCTCGTCGAACACTTTCCAGCGTTCGGGGCGCAGCTCTTCGTCCAGGCTCAGGCCTTCCTCGACTTCGAACAGACGTATCGCCGCCGGATTGGCGTAGACGATGCGCTGGTCGGCGTTGCGCACCAGGATGCCGCGGTCGATGGTTTCCATCAGCTCGCGGTAGCGCAGTTCGGCATCGTGGCGGCCGCTGAGGTCGCGGGCGACGGCGACCATGCAGCGCTCGCCTTCGTGGTCGAAAGCGGCCGAATGCACCTCGACCGGAAAACGCGTGCCGTCGGCGCGCATGTTGGTCACTTCGACCACGTAGGTGTCGCCCCGCGTCAACGCGTCGTGCACGGGGCCCATGTGGTCGCGCGGAAGATCCGGATTGAGCACGTGGATCGGCTGGCCGACGATCTCCGCGCGCGGTCGCTTGTAGGCGGCCATGCCGGCCTTGTTGAGATCGAGGACGGTGCCGTCCCAGGCGATGATGCTGACCGGGTCGGGCACGGCGTCGAACAACGCCCGGTAGTTCTGCCGGGCGGTTCGCGCTTCATCGATGGATGCGACCAGTGCGTCGCGCGCGCGTTCCAGCAGAACGCGCGTGGACTCCGGCAAGGCCGGGTCGAGGAGGGAGTGCTCGAGCGCCGCAAGCGTGGCTGCCGTTTCCTCCGGTGCGGAGGACCTGGTGGCGGCCGGTGCCTGCGGCGCGCTGCTCATGATGCAGCGGCTAGTGCCTTGCCGGCCTTGCTGCCGGTCTCGCGCCCCAGCAGGGCGGCGAGCCAGCGGCCGGTCTCGGCCAGTTTCGGCAGGTCGACACCGGTCTCGATGCCGAGCCCGTGCAGCATGTACACAACGTCTTCGCTGGCGACGTTGCCGCTGGCGCCCTTCGCGTACGGGCAGCCGCCGGTGCCGGAGACCGCTGAGTCGACCACCGCCACGCCTTCTTCAAGGCAGGCAAGGATGTTGGCCAGCGCCTGGCCATAGGTGTCGTGGAAGTGCACGGCAAGCGAGCTGATCGGAACTTCCTGCGCGACCGCGAGCAGCATCGCCCGCGCCTTGGCCGGCGTGCCGACGCCGATCGTGTCGCCCAGCGAAACCTCGTAGCAGCCCATCTCGTGCAGTGCCTTGGCGACGCGGACGACGTCGGACAGCGGCACGTCGCCCTGGTAGGGGCAGCCGAGCACGGTGGAGACATACCCGCGCACCGCGACACCGTCGGCGGCGGCGCGTGCCATCACCGGCGCGAAGCGCTGCAGCGATTCGTCGATGCTGGCGTTGATGTTCTTGAGGTTGAAGGCTTCCGACGCGGCGGTGAATACCGCGATCTCCTCGACGCCGACGGCGCGGGCGCGCTCGTAGCCCTGCTCGTTCGGCACCAGTACCGGATAACGCACGCCCGGCTGGCGGGCGATGCCGGAGAACACTTCCGATGCATCGGCCAATTGCGGCACCCATTTCGGGCTGACGAAGCTGGTCGCCTCGATGCTGCGCAGGCCGGTCGCCGACAGGCGGTCGATCAGCTCGATCTTGTCCGCCGTGGCGATGGTGGCCTTTTCGTTCTGCAATCCGTCGCGGGGACCGACCTCGACGATGCGCACCGAACTCTTCATGACGCCAGCGTCACCAGCACGGCGTCGGCTTCGACGAAGTCGCCACCGGCGGCGCGCACCTCGGCAATGGTGCCGGCGCGCGGTGCCTTCAGGCTCAACTCCATCTTCATCGCTTCGATCACCATCAGCTCCTGTCCGGCCTCGACCGGATCCCCCGCGCTGGCGCGGACCACCACGACCCGCCCCGGCATCGGCGCGATCACCTGGTGCCCGGCACCGGCGCCCGCGCTCTGTTCGTGACGATACATCGGCACCGGTTGCAGGCGCAGCCGCCGCTCGCCGTCGTGCACCACGATCGTCCCCTCATCCCCCAGCAACGCAAAACGCAGGGATTTCCCGTCAACCCGCAGGCTGAGCTCCGCTCCGTTAAGGCGCGCCCCCGCCCCGTTCAGGCGTGCCCCCTCGACCCGGCGGGTGCGGCCGGCATGTTCGATGCGGTATTCGCCGCCGCTGCCCTGGGCATGGACTTCCAGGCGCTGTTCGCGGCCCAGGAAGGCCAGGCTGCGGCGGCTGCCATGTCCCAGCCGCCAGCCGTCGGCGATGGCCCACGGCGAAGTGGGGTCGGCCGAGCGTGTCGCGCGCTGCAGCGTGTCGCGCTCCTGGGCGAGCAACTGGGCCACCGTCGCGGCGATCAGCAGATCCTCGTGGTCTTCGCCCGCGGCGGGCATGAACTCATCGAGGCTGCGGTCCAGATAGCCGGTATCGATCGTCCCGGCGACGACCGCGGGGTGGCGGACCAGGCGCTCGAGGAACTCGATGTTGGACTTCGGCCCGACGATGTCGCTCTCTGCCAGCGCCGCGCGCAGGCGGGCTAGGGCGCGCGGACGGTCGGCGTCGTGGACGATCAGCTTGGCGATCATCGGGTCGTAGAAGATCGTCACGGTGTCGCCTTCGATCACGCCCGAGTCGATGCGCACGTGCGCATCGGTGGCCGGCAGTCGCAGCCGCTCGAGCCGGCCCGAGCCCGGCAGGAAGCCGGCTTCCGGATCCTCGGCGTACAGGCGCACCTCGATGGCATGGCCGTTCTGTGCAATGGCGTCCTGCGCGAGCGGCAGCGCTTCGCCGGCGGCGACACGCAGTTGCCACTCGACCAGGTCCAGCCCGGTGACCATCTCGGTGACCGGGTGTTCGACCTGCAGGCGCGTGTTGATCTCCATGAAGTAGAAGCCACCGTCCTGCCCGACGATGAACTCCACGGTGCCGGCGTTGACGTAGTCGATCGCGCGCGCGGCCAGCACCGCGGCGGCGCCCATTGCCTCGCGCAGTTCCTGCGTGAGGAAGGGCGAGGGCGATTCCTCCAGCACCTTCTGGTAGCGGCGCTGCGCGGAGCACTCGCGCTCGTTGAGGTGGATGGCGTGGCCGTGGTCATCGGCGAACACCTGGATCTCGATGTGGCGCGGGCGTTCGACATAACGCTCCAGCAGCACGCGGTCGCGGCCGAATGCGCCGGCGGCTTCGCGCTGGCAGCTTTCCAGGTTCGCGATGAACTCGGCCGAGTCGCGCACGATCCGCATGCCCTTGCCGCCGCCGCCGTGCGCGGCCTTGATCATCAGCGGATAGCCGATCGCGTCGGCTTCGCGCTGCAGGGTCTGCGGGCTCTGGTCCTCGCCGGTGTAGCCCGGCACGACCGGCACGCCGGCCGCATGCATCAGCTCCTTGGCGCCGGCCTTGCTGCCCATCTTGCGCATCGACGCCGCTTTCGGGCCGATGAAGACGATGCCGGCGGCTTCGACCGCGTCGGCGAAATCGGCGTTCTCGCTGAGGAAGCCGTAGCCCGGATGGATCGCCTGTGCGCCGGACTGTCGCGCGACGTCGATGATGGCGTCGCCGCGCAGGTAGCTTTCGACCGGACGCGGGCCGCCGATCGGCCACGCTTCGTCGGCAAGACGAACATGCTGCGCGCCCGCATCGGCCTGCGAATACACCGCGACGGTGCGGATGCCGAGGCGGCGGCAGGTGCGGATCACGCGGCAGGCGATTTCGCCGCGATTGGCAATGAGGATCTTGTCGAACATGCGTTCTCGTTCTTGAAGGCGATCAGCGGACGTCGTGGAGGGCAGGAGGCCTATTCGCCTTCCCAGTAATCGTGGCTTTCGCCGGCTCGGCCAATGTAGACGAAGTTTTCGCGCGTGCCGGCCGGGCCGGGCAGATCGGCGCGCACTCCGAACTTGCCCGAGTCGGGGTAACCCACGACTTCGGGATAACGCATGGTGCTGACCGCGATGTACTTCAGGTCGGCGGTGCCGGTGTTGCGGATCTGGTGTGCAGTGTCCGAAGCCCCGGCGGGGCAGGCAATGAAATCGCCCGCGCGGAGCGGGTGCACGGCATCGCCGATGCGCACTTCGCCCTGGCCTTCGAGGATGAAGAACATCTCTTCGTTGACGGCATGGTGGTGCGCCGGGAATGCGCGCTTGCCGGGCGCGATCACCGTAACGTTGTAGCCGAGCTGGGTCGCGCCGATTCGCGGGCCTACCGCGCCGCGCCGGCTGCCATAGCGCTCCGGATCGGCGCCGGGGGAGCCGCGCTCGTAGTCCACGAACTCGACCGCGTCCAGATTGAGGATCGGGTGGGGCGGGCGTGCCGTCACGGTCTCACTCCTTCAGAGCCCATCGCGGGGTGCGCTTGTCGAGGAAGGCGCCGAGGCCCTCCTGTCCTTCCGGTGACACGCGCAGCTTGGCGATCAACGTGGCGTTGTCGGCGTCGAGGCGGTCGCGGCCGGTCTCCGACGCCACACGCCGGACCAGCGACTTCGCCTGTGCCGAGGCCAACGGGCCGGCCTTCAGCAGCAGGCCGACCTGGCGATCGACCGCGGCATCGAGTCCGTCCGCCGGCACCACCGCATGCAGCAGGCCGATCTGCAGCGCCGTCGCTGAATCGAACAACTCCGCCGTGGCGAACCAGCGCCGCGCCTGGCGCGGGCCGATCGCCTCGATCACGTAGGGAGAGATCACCGCGGGCAGCAGGCCGAGCTTGCTTTCGGTCAGTCCGAACTTCGCTTCGGTGGCGGCAATGGCGATGTCGCAGCAGGCGACCAGGCCGACGCCGCCGCCGAACGCGGCGCCGTGCACGCGCGCGATGGTCGGCTTGGGCAGTTCGTCGAGCGCGCGCATCAGGCGGGCGAGGGCGAGGGCGTCCTCGCGGTTCTCGTTCTCGCCGGCAGCGGCCATGCCGCGCATCCAGTTGAGATCGGCGCCGGCCGAGAAGGAAGGGCCGTCGCCCTCCAGCACCACCACGCGGACTTCGTCGTCGCGCGCCAGGGCCTCCAGCGCACCGGTCAGGGCGGCGATCAGCATCGCGTCGAACGCGTTGTGCAGATCGGGGCGGTTCATGCGCAACCGGGCGACGGGACCGTCGCGAAGGCACAACAGCGGGTGGGTCATGGACGGTCGGCGCTTGTTGGAGTCTGGCGAATGATAGCCGGTGGCTTTCAAGGCTCGTGCGGTCGGGTGGGGGTGCTACAATTGAGAACAATTCCCATTTGTGGCCGAAGCCGGAGCCTCCTTCGGGCTGGCCTGAGGTGAGCCTTGAAGCTGTCCGAACTGCCCCGTCGCATCGCCGCCACGGTCGAGACCGTCGAGGACCATTCGCCGAACGACACGATCGCGCGCCGCCTGCGTGAGCTGGGCTTCGTGCAAGGCGAGCGGGTCGAAGTGATGGCGGCGGGTCCGGTCGCGGCCGAGCCCCTGCTGGTGCAGGTCGGGTTCACGCGCTTCGCCCTGCGCCGCAGCGAGGCGGCGCGGGTACGGGTGCAGTTGCAGGCCGGGAGCGCCGCATGAGCCAGGCCGATACCATCCGCATCGCCCTGGTCGGCAATCCCAACTGCGGCAAGACCGCGTTGTTCAACCAGCTCACCGGCAGCCGCCAGAAGGTCGCCAACTACGCGGGCGTCACGGTCGAACGCAAGGAAGGCCGCTTCCATGCGCCTTCCGGCCGCAGCTACGCCGTCCTCGACCTGCCCGGCGCCTACAGCCTGCAGGCGGCCAGCCTCGATGAGGCGGTCACGCGCGACCTCTGCCGCGGCTTCTATCCCGGCGAGCCCGCACCCGATGTGCTGGTGTGCGTCGTCGATGCGACCAACCTGCGCCTGCACCTACGCTTCGCGCTGGAAGTGCGCGAGCTCGGCCGGCCGATGGTGCTGGCGGTCAACATGATGGATGCGGCCAAGCGTCGCGGCATCGATGTCGACCTCGCGGCGCTCGAGCGCGAGCTTGGTATCCCGGTGGTGCCCACCATCGCGGTCCGCAATGGCGGCGCCCGCGAACTCGTGGCTATGCTCGACCGCGTCGCCGAGCGACTGCATGAGCCCACTTCGCACCTGCCGGCCGGGCAGGCCCATGATCCCGAGGCGTTGCATTCCGAAACCCGCCGCCTGCTGTCGCTGGCGGTGACGATGCCGCGCCGTACCGCGGAAGTGGACGATGCGCTCGATCGCTGGCTGCTGCATCCGGTGATCGGCCTGCTGTCGCTGGCCGTGGTGATGTTCCTGATCTTCCAGGCGGTGTATGCCTGGGCGACGCCGCTGATGGACCTGATCGAGGCCGGCACGTCGTGGCTGGGCGGGTTCGTCGGCGCGACGATGCCGGAAGGACCGCTGCGGAGCCTGCTGGTCGACGGCATCATCGCCGGCCTCGGCAGCGTGATCGTGTTCCTGCCGCAGATCCTGATCCTGTTCGCCTTCATCCTGGCGCTCGAGGAATCCGGCTACCTGCCACGCGCGGCGTTCCTGCTCGATCGGCTGATGTTCCAGGCCGGATTGTCTGGGCGTTCCTTCATTCCGCTGCTGTCGAGCTTCGCCTGCGCGGTACCCGGCATCATGGCGACGCGCTCGATCCAGGATCCCCGCGACCGGCTGGCGACGATCATCGTCGCGCCGCTGATGACCTGTTCGGCGCGCCTGCCGGTGTATGCGCTGCTGATCGGCGCCTTCATCCCGCAACGCTCGGTGGCCGGCGGACTGCTCAACCTGCAGGGCCTGGTGCTGTTCGCGCTGTACGCGGCCGGCATCCTCAGCGCGCTGCTGGTCGCGTGGGTGATGAAGAAGTGGCGCCGCGACAAGAGCGAGCACGCACTGCTGCTCGAACTGCCGTCCTATCGCGTGCCGCACCCGCGCGACCTGGCGATCGGCCTGTGGGAGCGCGCGTGGATCTTCCTGCGCCGCGTCGGCGGCATCATCCTCGCGCTCACCATCCTGTTGTGGTTCCTGCTCTCGTTCCCGGCGGCGCCGGTGGGCGCGACCGGACCGGCGATCGATTACAGCTTCGCCGGCCGCCTCGGCCATGCCATGACGACCGTCTTCTCGCCGCTGGGCTTCAACTGGCAGATCTGCATCGCCCTGATCCCGGGCCTGGCCGCGCGCGAAGTCGCGGTGTCGTCGCTGGCGACGGTGTATGCACTGTCCGCCGTGAGCGACGAGGCGGCCGCGCAGGCGCTCAGTCCGATCATCAGCCACGGCTGGTCGCTGGCGACGGCGTTGTCGCTGCTGGTCTGGTACATCTACGCGCCGATGTGCATCTCGACGCTTGCGACGATCAAGCGCGAGACGCATTCGTGGAAGCAGGTCGCGATCAGCGCCGGCTACCTGTTCGGGCTCGCGTACCTGGCCTCGCTGCTGACCTACCAGGTCGCCGTGGCGCTGGGCGGGGGATGATCGTGGACGCTGGGCTGCTCGCGCAGTACGTGGTGATCGCGCTGGCGGTGCTGGTCAGCGCGGGCTTCGTCGCCAGGCGCCAGTTCCCGGGAACGGTGCGGCGCCTGCGCATCGCCATCGCGGTGCCGATGGTGCGCGATGGCCGTCCGCGCTGGCTGCGCGAGCTGGGACGCCGCATCGCGCCGCCCGGACGTGAGTTCGAAGACGCGTGTGGCGGCTGCAACAGCTGCGGCCCCTCCAAGCGCTGAGCAGCCATCCCCGCCAAGAGAAAGGGCCATCGTCGCCGATGGCCCCTTGTTGCATGCCGGTTTAATGGATGGCCGCGTCGCGGCGCATCAATGCCGCTTGCGCGGCGCGCGGACACCCTTGATCTCCAACGCCTCCACCGCAAGCGTGAAGGTGCGCCGGTCGCCCGCATAGAGCGCACCGACGCCGACCACCTGGCGTTCGATCTCGCGACCATTGTCGTCGACGATGGTCAGCACGACCTGGTATTCCAGAGCCGTGTCGCTCTCCGGAGCGATCGTGCCTTCCACGCGCAACGGCACGCTGCGCTGCCGGCCCGAGGCTTCGGCGTCCGGGTCGAAGCGCAGGTGGTGCTTGCACCCCGGACAGACGTTCGCGCTTTCGAGGATCGTCGTCTTGCAGTGCGGGCAGGTGCGCGTGGCGCCGGGCGTGCCGGGGCGCGGCGTGCTCATGCGGCGGCGTCCGCCTCCGCCTTGTGCTCGGCCTTGCCGTTGCCCTTCGCTGCCTTGTCCTCGAAGCCGAAGTCGACCTGGCCGCGCATGCGCGCGCCGGCGGCAACCGTGACCGAGCCGGCCTTGACGTCGCCGACGATCTGGCCGCCGTGGAGCAGTTCGACGCGCTGCGCCGACTCGATGTTGCCCTCCAGTTCGCCCGCCACCACCACCTTGCGCGCACGCACGGCGCCATGGACGCGTGCGCCGATCTCGATGGTGAGGTCGCCGTCGACATGCACGTCGCCCTTGAAGCGGCCGGCGATGCGCACATGGCCCGCGCCCTGGATCTTGCCTTCGATCGACAGGTCCGCGGCGATCAGCGATTCCTTGCTCTCGCTGGCGCGGGAGGTGTGCGCAGAGAGAGTGGGTGCAGGTGCAGCGGCCGGGGCAGGGGAGCCAAACGAGATCTCGTTGGGTGCGGGCTCCTTCGCCAGCGCGCTCTCCGGCTGGGACGGCATCGTGTCGCGCTTGGGCGTGGCACTCTGATTGAAAATCGCCATTGCGTACTTCCTCGTTGGGGTTTGTAGAACCCCTTGAGGCTACGCAGCGCGCCCGACATCGGGTGTGACACTACTCACCAATAGCGCTGTCGCTCACCTGCGTTTATCTGGCGATCACCTGCCTGAATCCGTCGCGCATCGATACCATCACAGCGAACGGCGGCATGTGTCACATGCGGAACACGCCGAAGCGCGTGCGATCCTCGATCGGTGCGTTGAGGCTGGCCGACAGTGCGAGTCCGAGCACCCGCCGCGTGTCGGCCGGATCGATGATGCCGTCGTCCCACAGGCGCGCCGTCGCGTAATACGGATTGCCCTGCGATTCGTACTGGTCGCGGATCGGTGCCTTGAACGCTTCTTCCTCTTCGGCGGACCAGGACTTGCCGGCCGCTTCGAAGCCGTCGCGCTTGACCGTGGCCAGCACGCTTGCGGCCTGTTCGCCGCCCATCACGGAGATGCGCGCATTCGGCCACATCCACAGGAAGCGTGCGCCGTAGGCGCGGCCGCACATCGCGTAGTTGCCGGCGCCGAAGCTGCCGCCAATGACGACGGTGAACTTGGGCACGTGCGAACACGCGACCGCGGTCACCATCTTGGCGCCGTCCTTGGCGATGCCGGCGTTCTCGTACTTGCGGCCGACCATGAAGCCGGTGATGTTCTGCAGGAACACCAGCGGGATGCCGCGCTGGTTGCACAGTTCGATGAAGTGAGCGCCCTTGAGCGCCGATTCCGAGAACAGGATGCCGTTGTTGGCGACGATGCCGACCGGGTAGCCATGGATGTGGGCGAAGCCCGTCACCAGCGTCTTGCCGTAGCGCGCCTTGAACTCCTGGAACTCGCTGCCGTCCACCACGCGCGCGATGACCTCGCGGATGTCGAACGGGCGGCGCGTGTCCTTCGGCACGATGCCGTACAGCTCCTGCGCGGCGTGCAGCGGCTCGCGCGCCGGCTGTACGGCGACGGGCAGGCGCTTGCTGCGGTTGAGCGAGCCGACCACGTCGCGCGCGATCTGCAGCGCATGGCGGTCGTCCTCGGCGAAGTGGTCGGCCACGCCGGACACGGAGGTATGCACGTCGGCGCCGCCCAGCGCCTCGGCATCGACGACTTCACCGGTGGCCGCCTTCACCAGCGGCGGACCGCCGAGGAAGATCGTGCCCTGTTCCTTGACGATGATCGATTCGTCGCACATCGCCGGCACATAGGCGCCGCCGGCCGTGCACGAGCCCATGACGACGGCGACCTGCGGGATGTTCTCCGCGCTCAGCCGGGCCTGGTTGTAGAAGATGCGCCCGAAGTGTTCCTTGTCCGGGAACACCTCGTCCTGCAGCGGCAGGAACGCGCCGCCGGAATCGACGAGGTAGATGCAGGGCAGCCGGTTCTCACGAGCGATCTCCTGCGCCCGCAGGTGCTTCTTCACCGTGATCGGGAAATACGTGCCGCCTTTTACCGTGGCGTCGTTGGCGACGATCACGACTTCCTGGTCCATGACGCGGCCGATGCCGCAGACCATGCCGGCGGCGGGGGCCGCGCCTTCGTACATGCCTTCACCGGCCAGCGGTGCGATTTCAAGGAATGGCGAACCGGGGTCGAGCAGGGCTGTGATGCGGTCACGCGCGAGCAGCTTGCCGCGCTCGGTGTGCTTGGCCCGCGCCTTGTCGCCGCCGCCGTTGGCCGCACGTGCCAGGCGTGCATCGAGCTCTTCGACCAGCGCGCGGTGGTAGGTGGCGTTCTCCTGGAACTCCTGCGAGCGGGGGTCGAGCTGGGACGTGATCGTGGGCATCGAAGCGCGGCATGCAATGGGACGCGGCATCAAACCACAAAGGGCCGCAGGCGGCCAATCGCACTGATGTATACGCGCGCCAACCGTTGCGTCGGGGTCGTCAAAAAAGAAAGGCCCGCTTGCGCGGGCCTTTCCTGGAATCGTATTGCCTGACGCTTACGGCTTCTTCTCTTCAGCAGCCTTGTCAGCGGCCTTGTCGGCCACATTCTGTGCGGCATCGGCGGTCTTCTGCGCGGCGTCCGCGGTTGCCTGGGCGGCACCGGCAGCGGCGTCGGTTGCAGCAGCCTGGGCGGAATCGGCAGCGGCAGCCGTGGTGGCGGCGGCCTGGTCGACAGCCTGGGCGGCCGAGGTGGCGGCGGCGTCGGTGGCGGCAGCAGCGGCATCGCCGGCGGCCGAGGCAGCGTCACCCGCGGCGGTCGCGGCGTCGCCAGCGGCGGCAGCGGCCTGGTCGGCCGAAGCGGCAGCCTGGTCGGCGGCCTGATCGGCATCCTTCTTGGTGCAGGCCGACAGCGCGAGAACGGCAGCGGCCAGGACGACGTAGAGCTTGGTATTCATGACGGTCTCCGAAAAGGTTGTCTGAAAAGCTGGAATTACATCGATCGGGCAACGCCAGTGTCGCGGCTTGCCGGTAGGTCCGGCTCGATCGGTCACTGACCCCACATAGAAAAAGCCGCCGGAGGACCGACGGCTTTTTCAGTGTATCGCAATTGCTTGCGATTACTTCTTCACTTCTTCCTTAGCAGCGTCAGCGGCCTGGCCGGCAGCGTCAGCAGCCTGGCCGGCGGCGTCAGCAGCCTGGCCAGCAGCGTCAGCAGCGGCGTCGGCAGCGGCCGGAGCAGCGGCGGTAGCAGCAGCGTCGGCCGAGGTGGCAGCGGCGTCAGCAGCGGCAGCGGCGGTGTCGGCAGCGGCCTGGGCAGCGTCGGCAGTAGCGGCGTCGCCGGTGGCGGCGGCGGTGTCGGCAGCGGCCTGGGCTTCGGTCGAAGCGGCAGCGGCGTCAGCAGCAGCGTTCTCAGCCTGCTCCTTGTTCGAGCAAGCGGCCAGGGCGAGGCCCAGAGCCAGGGCGATCAGCGCCTTGTTGAAGTTCATGTTCGTTTCCTCGTCGTTAGTTAGGCAACGCGCAACTGCGCGCCTATAACATGATGACAAGCCCGTGACGCGTGTCAAGCGGCTGGCCGGTTTTTTTTACAGACTTCGTTTGAAATCCTTTACAGGAGCTCAATGGCGATCGCGGTGGCTTCGCCGCCGCCGATGCACAGCGACGCCACGCCGCGCTTGCCGCCGCGCGTACGCAGAGCGTTCAGCAGGGTGACGACCAGGCGAGCGCCGCTGGCGCCGATCGGGTGGCCGAGTGCGCAGGCGCCGCCGTTGACGTTGAGCTTGTCGTGCGCGATCCCGAGGTCCTTCATCGGTGCCATCGCGACGCAGGCGAACGCTTCGTTAACCTCGAACAGATCGACGTCGGCGACCGTCCAGCCGGCCTTGTCCAGGACATTTGAAATCGCTTTCACCGGAGCCGTGGTGAACCACTCCGGCGCCTGCGCATGGCCGGCATGCGCGACGATGCGCGCCAGCGGCTTCAGGCCGCGCTTGGCTGCTTCGTCGGCGCTCATCAGCACCGTGGCGGCCGCGCCGTCAGAAATCTTCGAGGAGGAGGCTGCCGTCAGCACGCCGTCCTTGCCGAACGCGGCACGCAGGGTCGGGATCTTGGACGGGTCGATCTTGCCGGGCTCCTCGTCGGTATCGATGACGACCTCGCCCTTGCGGCCCTTGACCGTCACCGGAACGATCTCGTCCTTGAACGCACCGCCGGCCACGGCGGCCTGCGCGCGGCGCACGCTCTCGGCCGAATAGGCGTCCAGCGCTTCGCGGTCGAAGCCGTAGGTCGAGCAGGTGGCGTCGCCGAACACGCCCATCGCCTTGCCGTCGTACGGGTTCGTCAGGCCGTCCCAGGCCATGTGGTCGAGGAGCTCGCCGCTGCCGTAGCGGATGCCGGTGCGCGAACCGTTGAGCAGGTGCGGGGCATTGGTCATCGACTCCATGCCGCCGGCCACGACGACATTGGCCGAACCGGCCTTGATCAGGTCGGTGCCCAGCATGATCGCCTTCATGCCCGAGCCGCAGACCTTGTTGATCGTCGTGCAGCCGGCCGAAGCCGGCAGGCCGGCGCCGAGCGACGCCTGGCGGGCCGGAGCCTGGCCGAGGCCGGCCGGCAGCACGCAGCCCATGATGACCTCGTCGACCTGGTCGGGAGCCACGCCCGCGTGCGCCAGCGCGCCGCCGATCACGGCGGTGCCCAGCGTCGGCGTGGGAACGCCCGTGTACTGGCCAAGGAAGGAACCGATGGCGGTGCGCTTGGCACCGACAATGACGACATCGCTCATGAAGGACTCCGGAAAAAACACGGGCCGGCGCAGCGGCCGGAACCCCCGGATTATGCGGCGTCATGCTGCACCGCGGCAAACCCCGGAACTGAGTCAGCCCAGCTCGAGCAGGTAGAGGCCCCGGCCACGCTCATGACGGTGAACCGCCCGGAAACCGAAGGGCGTGAACAAACCCGGTACGCCGGTCCAGACGAAGGCGCCGGCCTGCCGCTCGCCGGCGGCGACGGCCTGCGGGTAGGCCTCGATTTCGCTGGCGCCGGACTGCCGGGCCAAGTCGATCGCAGCGGCGATCAGAGCGCGGGCGACGCCCTGGCCGCGCCAGCGCGATGGCACGAACAGGCAGTTGAGCGACCACGTTGCGGGCTGCCAATCGCGCACCAGTGCCTTGCTGCGGTCCAGGCGCGGAAAGTCCTGTCGCGGACCGATCGCGCACCAGCCCACCGGCTCCTCGTCGGCGAAGGCGAGCACGCCCCTCGCATCACCGTGTTCGACGAGGGCATGGAACGCCTTCCGGTTCGGTGCGCCCTTGGCTGCATCCCAGGTCTTGCCGCCCATCGGCACGCGCCACCACATGCACCAGCAGCCGCCGCAGGCGCCGTTCTTGCCGAACAGGCGCTCGATGCTCGGCCAGTCGTCGCGCTTCAATGCGCGCGTTGTAATGGCGATGTGAGGATCGCGTGTAGCCATGTCCGCGCGCCTGAAGGGTTCATCGACGTGAGGCTGCGTGGATTGTGGAGCGGCGGGCATTGGATTAAAACGGCAGAGCAGGGATGCGCGCTGGATTCGCTGGGGAGCGAACGCGTCATCGACCGAGGACGATATGCGCTACCGGTTGGATGGACTTGTCGTGGCTGTGCGCTGCGTGCTCCTGGGCACGGCCGTGGTGATGGCCGGATGCGGCGGCGGGGGAGGCGGAGGCGGCAACGTCCGTCCCAGTCCGCCGCCCGCGACGACTACACCTCCTCCTGCGCCGCCGACGCCACCGCCGCCGGTGGTGTTCGCGCCCAATCCCCAATACAGCACGCACCTGACGCTCACCAATGCATCTTCGGCGCATCAGGCCGGACTCAGCGGCGCGGGCGTGCGCATCGGCGTTGTCGACAGCGGTGTGATGCGCAACCACCCGGCGTTGGCGCCGCGCGTTGTGGCCAACCTCACCTACATCAGCGCATCGCAGAACAACCTCGCGGTCGACGACGTCGTCGGCCATGGCACGGCCGTTTCGCAGATCATGGCCGGCACGCCGTTCGGTGCGTGGCCCGGCGGCATCGCGCCCGGCGCGCAGATCGTTTCGGCGCGGATCATCGCCGACAAGGAGCCGACTGATGACGGCTCGGGGCAGGGCAACGAAGTCGACGGTGCGCTGGGACTGAAGTCGATCCATCAGGACCTGATCAATCGCGGCGCCCGCATCATGAACAACTCGTGGGGCGGCCTGTACTGGACCAACAGCGCCGCCACCGCGCCCATCGCCGACGAATACAGGCCCTTCATCCAGAGCAACGGCGGCCTCGTGGTGTTCGCCGCCGGCAACGAATCGCGCGCCAATCCGTCCAGCATGGCGGCATTGCCGAGCCAGCCCGGTCCCAATGGCACCCTGCCCGCGGCGGATCTCGAACGTGGCTGGTTGTCGGTCGTCGCGCTCGACGGCACCAATCCGAATGTGCTCGCGAGCTACTCCAATGCCTGCGGCGTGGCGATGCGCTATTGCCTGGCCGCGCCCGGTACCGTCGTAGTGACCGGCACGAATGACACTCCGAGCAACCCGACGTATTGGCGATGGAGCGGCACGTCGCTCGCGGCGCCGCTGGTGTCGGGTGCGGCGGCGCTGGTGTGGCAGGCGTTTCCCTACTTCAACAACGACCTGGTGCGGCAGACACTGCTGGGAACCGCGACGGACCTCGGCGCGCCCGGAGTGGATGCTTCGTTCGGGTATGGCTCTCTCGACGTGGGCAAGGCCGTGAGAGGTCCCGCGCGGTTCGACTGGGGAGATGTAACGGTCAATTTCGACGGCGGCACGTCGACCTGGGCGAACAACATCTTCGGTGACGGCGGACTGACCAAGCAGGGCACCGGCACGCTGGTGATCAACGGTTCCGCCCAGTACGCCGGCAGCACTCGCGTACAGGGCGGCACATTGCGCATCGGCACCACGATCACCTCGCCCGTGACCATCGGACCGGCTGGCACGCTGGCCATCGGCAGCGGTGGCCGGTCCAGCGGAGCAAGTGCGGCCAGCGTGATCAACCAGGGCACGCTGCTGCTCGATTCAGGCTCGTCCTACGTGACCGGCGACTATCAACAGACGGCGTCTGCGCGGATGGCGCTCATGGTGGGCGCTCATTTCAGGGCAGGCGGTACCGCCAGCCTCGCCGGCAACCTGCACGTGCTGGGTCTCCTTCCCGGCTACGTGAATGCCAGTCGGGAAGTCTTTCTCGATGCGGGCAGCGTGACCGGGCAGTTCAACAGCCTCACATCGCAGTCGAACGTCCTTCTCACTGCAACGCTGGGCTACAGCGCGACCGAAGCCTGGCTGGACATCACCCGCCTGGAAGTGACCGCTGCCGCGCAGTCGATGAGCTTGAGCGCCATGGCCGCATCGGGCGCGGAACGGGTCGAAGACGCGTTCGACCGCATCGACGACGCCGATGGCCAGGCCGAGCCCATCGACGGCGATTTCCGCACCGGCGCCGGTGCGATCCAGGGCGTGCCCACGGCACAGGCGGCCGAACGCACGCTTTCCAGCCTGTCCGGCGAACTGCACGGCGCCGACAGTGCGTTCGCGATGATGGCGATCGAAAGCAACCGACGCGCGCTGGAGGCCCGCGCGGACGCGCTGCTGGCGACGCCTGCGACGGGCGCCTGGGCCGATGGGCTCAAATCGCAACGCGCCGTGTCGAGCTTCGACGTCGACGCCGACGGCTGGATGCTCGGTCAGGACGTCCGCTACAACGACCGCCTCGCGCTGGGCGTGGCCGTTTCCGAAACCGAAGGCTACGCGTGGCATGCCGACCGCTACGACCGCGAGCGCAACCGCCAGGTCGAAGGCCAGCTCTACGCTGCGTACGACCTCGGCCGCGGCTACCTCTTTGGCAGCATGGCGCTGGGCCGGATGCAGCGCTGGACGCAGCGCGAGATCGTGCTCGGCGCGGACGACTTCCGCGTCGGGGCCAACTACGCCGACCGCTACGCCACGGTGGGCCTGCAGGCGGGATTGCCGTTGACGTTCGATGCCGGACGCGTCACGCCTTACGCCGGCGTGCAGGCGCTGCACCTGGAACGCGATGGTTTCGGCGAAGACGGCGCCGCCGGTTTCGGTCTCAGCACCGCAGATTCGACCATGCGCGCGACGCAGGCGCTGTTCGGCGTGCGCGCGGCGCGCGAGTGGCGTGCCGGGAGCTGGCTGTGGTCGCTGCAGGGGCGTGTCGAATGGCAGCACCTGCTGTCGCAGTCGGGCACCGACATCAATGCGCGTTTCACGGCGCTGGATGTGTGGTCGCCGATCCTCGGGGCATCGCTGGACGACGACATCGGTGTGTTCGGCGTCGGCCTGGAGGCGCGCTTCGGTCGCGGCAGCCGATTGGGGTTCGATCTCGACAGCCGGCACGAGTACGGCCAGACCTACACGCGCGCCATGGCGACGTGGTCCGTGGGGTTCTAACCAGAAGAGTCGCGCCCACCAAACACATCATCCCGGCACGGCCGGGATGGTGTCGGTGTCACCGAAGCTAAAGCCTCAGCTCCTGCCGTCGAACAGTTCGCGCCCGATCAGCATCCGGCGGATCTCGTTCGTGCCGGCGCCAATCGCGTAGAGCTTGGCGTCGCGGAGGATGCGTCCGGTCGGGTATTCGTTGATGTAGCCGTTGCCGCCGAGCGTCTGGATCGATTCCAGCGCCACCTGCACGCAGGCCTCGCTGGCGTGCAGCAGGCAGCTGGCCGCATCGATGCGCGACTTGTGGCCGGCGTCGTAGTCGCGCGCGACCTGGTAGGCGAAGGCACGGCTGGACTGCAGCGAGGTGTACATGTCGGCGATCTTGCCCTGCATCAGGCCGAACGTGCCGATCGCCGCGTCGAACTGCTTGCGCTCGCGCACGTAGGGCAGCGCGATGTCGAGCGCGGACTGCATCAGGCCGAGCGGGCCGCCGGTCAGCACCAGCCGCTCGGTGTTGAGGCCGCTCATCAGCACCTTGACGCCGTGGTTGACGTGGCCAAGCACGTTCTCGGCCGGGATCTCGCAGTTGTCGAACACCAGTTCGCAGGTGTTGGAGCCGCGCATGCCGAGCTTGTCGAGCTTCTGCGCAGTGGAGAAACCCTTCATGCCCTTCTCGACGATGAAGGCGGTCATGCACTGGCTGCCGGATTCCTTGCCGGCGGTGCGCATGTAGACGATCAGCACATCGGCCTCGGGGCCGTTGGTGATCCACATCTTGTTGCCGTTGGCGACCCACACGCCGTCGCGAAGTTCGGCGCGGCAGCTCATCGAGCCCACCACGTCGGAACCAGCACCCGGCTCGCTCATCGCCAGCGCGCCCTTCCACTCGCCGCTGCACAGCTTGGGCAGGTACTTCGAACGCTGAGCCTCGTTGCCGTTGGCGTACAGGTTGGACACGCACAGGTTGGAGTGCGCGCCGTAGCTCAGGCCGACCGAACCCGAAGCGCGCGAGATCTCCTCCATCGCCACCAGGTGGGCGAGGTAACCCATCTCGCTGCCGCCGTATTCGCCCGGCACGGTCATGCCGAGCAGGCCCAGCTCGCCCAGCTTCGGCCACAGGTCCTGCGGGAACCAGTTGTCGTGGTCGATCTGCGCGGCGCGCGGTGCGATTTCGGCGTCGGCGAAGCGACGCACGGCGTCGCGCAGGGCATCGATTTCTTCACCGAGAGGGAACGGGCGCATGGGATTCCTTGGAGTGCGTGTGGCGGGCGGCGCGGATCGAAACCCGATTCTATCGGTTACAGGTGAAACCGCAGTCCTGCGGCGCAAAAAAAACGCCCGGACCAGCCGGGCGTTCTCTTTATCTTTCCAGTTCCAGCGACCGATTCCCCTTCTGGAGGAGAGCCCCCTTTGGTAAAGGGGGCGTCGCGATAGCGGCGGGGATTCGGCAGCGTGGGCCGGGCCCGAAGTTTGCGAATGCAAACTTTGGGATTGATGCCGTCGCAAGACGGAATCAATGCCCGCCGCGGATACGACCCTGGAAGCGCGGAGCCGAACGGCCCAGCGGCAGCTTCAGCTTGCCGATCGCGCTGATGCGCTCTTCGGCCAGGCGGTCGGCAGCCTTGTAGGTCGGGATCGCGTCACGCTCGGCGATCTCGAAGATGCGGCCGAGGTTGTGGTAGATCGTGCGCATCATGCGCATGGCGCGCTCGCGGTTGTAGCCGTCGAGTTCCAGCGCCACGTTCATCACGCCGCCGGCGTTGACCGCGTAGTCCGGCGCGTAGAGGATGCCGCGCTTCTGCACTTCGTCGCCGATGGCGTTGTTGGCCAGCTGGTTGTTGGCCGCGCCGCAGATGACCTTGGCCTTCAGGCGGGGCAGGGTCTGCTCGTTGACGGTGCCGCCCAGCGCGCACGGCGAGTACACGTCGGCCGGCACGTCGTAGATCTCGTCCAGGCCCACGGCTTCTGCGCCGTACTCGGACACGGCCTTGTCGACCAGGCCCTTGTTGATGTCGGTGACGAACATCTTCGCGCCGCGCTCCTTGAGCAGCTTCACGAACTCCATGCCGACATGGCCCAGGCCCTGCACGGCGTAGGAGTACTTGCCGACTTCCTCGTCGCCGAAGCGCTTGTTGAGCGTGGCCATCAGGCCCTGCAGCGTGCCGTAGGCGGTGAACGGCGACGGGTCGCCCGAACCGCCGTGGACCTGGTGCACGCCGGTGACGTACTCGGTCTCGCGGTACACGTACTCCATGTCGTTGACGTCGATGCCGACGTCCTCGGCAGTGATGTAGCGGCCGCCCAGCGCTTCGACGAACTGGCCGAACGCGCGGAACAGCGCCTCGGACTTGTCGACGGCCGGGTCGCCGATGATCACGGCCTTGCCGCCGCCGATGTTGAGGCCGGCGACCGCGTTCTTGTAGGTCATGCCGCGCGACAGGCGGAGCACGTCATTCAGAGCATCCTGCTCGGTCTTGTACGGCCACATGCGGGTACCGCCCAGCGCCGGACCCAGCACGGTGTTGTGGATCGCGATGATGGCCTTCAGGCCCGCATCCTTGTTGTGGCAAAAAACCACCTGCTCGTGACCGAAGGTGTCGAGGGTTTCGAAAATCATCGGATGCTCCGCCCTGGACGCCGGTTCTGCGCAATGCGCCCGGCGCCAGCTTTGTCTGATAAGTCGTTGAATCTTTGAAGGATTCGCCTATGCAGCGGGTAATGCCCGGCCGCCGCAGGGGCGACAGTCTAATGCAAACCCGCGATACGGCTAGGTATGCGTCTGGCCGACTCTGGCGGTTGGGCCTGTTCAGGCGTCAGCCGTTGGGCTGGCGTTGCCAATTGTGCGACGTGTTGCGCCGCGGAGCGCGCCGCTCAGTAGTGCCGGTAGCGGCGTTCGCGCAGCCACAGCGTGGCCAGCCACTTGATGCCCTGCTGGACCGGGCGGCCGGCGTGGAGCGAGTCCGGATCGGGCCGGCCGTCGGGGAACAGGTTGTCGAAGATGATCGCGCGCCCCGGCTCGGGCGAGATCACCGCGCTGGCGATCGGGAACTCCGTTTCGCCGCCGGCTTCGACCTCGTTGAGGTAGACGCAGATCGTGCGCAGGCGGTTGCCGGCCTCCGGACGGTCCTGCTCGATCGCGCCCGGCGGGCGGTAATCGCGGTGCGGGCGGTATTCCTGGCCCGGCTCGTAGCGCAGCACGGTCAGGTTTTCGGCCTGGGTCAGCGAGACGCCGGCGGCCACGCACATGCGCAGCTGCACCAGCCGCAGCGCCAGGTCCTCGACGATCGGGTCGATGCTGGCATCGCTGCTGGTGCGGATTTCCTGGGCGACCGGCAGGCCCGTCTCCGGGTCGATCGTGCGCGAGCGCTGCAGGCGCGGGCGCGCCGACGCCATCAGCAGGCGGCACTCGTCAGCCGACAGGAGCCCATCGACCTGCCCGATGCGCGGGCCGGCCGAAAGCAGCTTGACCGCCGGGCGCTGCAGCACCTCTTCCAGTGCCAGCGTGTTCGAGGGGCCCGGCGTGGACGCCGGCAGCGGCAGCGAGATATCAGGCAGCCGTTCGATCCCCAGCGGCGCCAGCTGGGCCCACAACTCCTCGGCGGCCTCGGGCTGGGGGATGCAGCCTTCGCCGTGCATCAGGCGTTCGGCGAGCAGCTGCGCCGCGACGACGTCGCCAGCATGGGTGGCCCGTTCCAGCAGCTGCAGGCACAGCGTCTGGTCGTGCTCGTCCGGCTTGCGGCCGAAATGGATGGCGGCCGCGCGCAGTGCAGGCGGGTAATTGGCGTTGACCGCCGCCAGCACGCGCTCGTTGGTGCGTGCCTCACGCGCGAACGACGGATGGCCCACCGCCATCAGTGCGAGGAAGTACCCGGCGATCGGGCTTCCTGCAGCCTCGGCGCGCAGCAGCCATTCGCCGGCGCGCGGCACGTCCACGTTCGCGGCGATGCCGAACATCAGCATCCGTGCGGTTTCGATCTGCGCGTTCGCGTGGCCGGCCTGCGCCGCGCGGTGATGCAGGTCGAACGCCTCGGCCATCTGCTGCCGCGTCACCAGTGCGCTGGCGAGTGCGTACAGGGCCTGCGGCGTACCGCGATCGGCGTCCTGGCGCAGGCGGGTGAGGATGGAGTCTTCGGCGATCTGGGTCATGACGCACGAGCCTAACCCACGTCGCGCGGCCTTCACAGTGGCCCGGGCGGCGCGCCTTCGCGAGTCAATGCTGGCGCGTACGGAAGCCTCCATTCACCGCTGCGGACCGCGCCGGAATGCCGCTGCGGGTGGGAAAACCGTCGCGGCGCTACAATGCGCGTTCGATTGTGTCCGTATTGAGCGCGTCATGAGCACTCCTGCTACCTCCCTCCCCGAAGTCGCCGTCGAAACTTCCCCGCTGCGTTTCGTCACCGCCGCCAGCTTGTTCGATGGCCACGACGCGGCCATCAACATCATGCGCCGCCTGATCCAGGGGCAGGGCGCCGAGGTCATCCACCTCGGCCACAACCGCTCGGTCGAGGACGTCGTCCGCGCCGCATTGCAGGAAGACGCCGACGCCATCGCGCTGTCGTCCTACCAGGGCGGCCACGTCGAGTACTTCAAGTACATGGTCGACATGCTCAAGGAGCGTGGCGCCTCGCACATCCGCGTGTTCGGCGGCGGTGGCGGCACGATCACGCCGGAGGAGATCCGCGAACTGCAGGCCTACGGCGTGGAGCGCATCTACCACCCGAACGACGGCATGCACATGGGCCTGGTGGCGATGATCGAGGACGTCGTGCGCCGCGCCGGCGCCGCGCGCCTGCCGGTCGACAAGCCGCACCAGGTCGACCTCGGCAACGAGATCGAGATCGGCCGCATGCTCAGCGCCATCGAGGAAAGCGCGCTGGAGGAATCCGAGCTCGCCCACCTGCGCAAGGAGTGGCAGCTGGCCGGTGGCAAGACCCCGGTCATCGGCATCACCGGCACCGGCGGCGCCGGCAAGTCGTCGGTCACCGACGAGCTGCTCAACCGCTTCGTCTCCAGCTTCCCGGAGATGCGCATCGCCGTGATCTCGGTCGACCCGACCCGCCGCCGCACCGGTGGCGCGCTGCTGGGCGACCGCATCCGCATGAACACCCTGCGCTCCAAGCGCGTCTTCATGCGCTCGATGGCCACGCGCCGCCAGCACATGGCCACCAACGTCGTGCTGAAGGACTGCATCTCCTTCCTGAAGTCGCTGGGCTACGACCTGGTCATCGTCGAGACCGCCGGCATCGGCCAGTCCGACTCGGAGATCGTCGACCTGGTCGACTTCCCGATGTACGTGATGACGTCCGACTTCGGCGCGCCGAGCCAGCTCGAGAAGATCGACATGCTCGATTACGCCGAGCTGGTCGTGCTGAACAAGTTCGACAAGCGCGGTGCCGAAGACGCGCTGCGCGACGTGCGCAAGCAATGGAAGCGCAACCGCGTCGCCTTCCAGACCAAGGACGAGGACGTCCCGGTCTACCCGACCATTGCCAGCCAGTTCAACGACCCCGGCATCAGCTGGATGTTCGCCAACCTGTGCCGCCTGCTGCGCGACAAGCTGTCGCTGCCGGCCGAGAAGTGGACGCCGGCCCTCGACACCTCGCTGAAGGAGCCGCGCGCCACCGTGCTGATCCCGGGCGCCCGCGTGCGTTACCTCGCCGAGATCGCCGAGCAGGGCCGCGGCATCAACGCCAAGATCGAAACGCAGTCCGAGACCGCCGATCGCGCGCAGAGCTACAGGCAGTCGCTGCACGACCTGGGCGACAAGGACCTGCCGAAGGCCCTCGACCTGTACGCCGCGGAAGCCCTTCTCCCGCCTGCGGGAGAAGGTGCCCGGAGGGCGGATGAGGGCGCTGTTGCCGTAGACCGCACCCTGCTCACCCTCCGCCAGCGCTACAACGACGCCGTGCAGTCGCTCACCTCCGAAGCGCTGAAGCTGCTGCGCGAGTGGCCGGCCCGCCTGAAGTCGATCACCGACGAGGTCAACGAGTACCAGGTCCGCGACAAGACCATCCGCGTCGAGAACTACCGCGAGTCGCTGAGCCACCAGAAGATCCCGAAGATCGCCGCGCCCACCTACAAGAGCTGGGGCGAGCTGCTGACCTTCCTGCAGAAGGAAAACCTGCCGGGCTACTACCCGTACACCGGCGGCGTGTATCCGTACCGCCGCACCGGCGAGGACCCCATCCGCATGTTCGCGGGCGAGGGCACGCCCGAGCGCACCAACCGCCGCTTCCACTACCTGTCGGTCGGCCAGCCGGCCGCGCGCCTGTCCACCGCCTTCGACAGCGTCACGCTGTACGGCGAGGACCCGGCCGTGCGCCCGGACATCTACGGCAAGATCGGCAACTCCGGCGTCAACATCGCCACGCTGGACGACATGAAGAAGCTGTACTCCGGCTTCGACCTGTGCGCGCCGAGCACCTCGGTGTCGATGACGATCAACGGCCCGGCGCCGATCATCCTGGCGATGTTCATGAACACCGCGATCGACCAGCAGGTCGAGAAGTACCTGCGCGCCGACCAGGCCCGCTGGGACGCCGCGCACGACAAGATCGAAAAGATGTTCGAAGGTCGGAAGCGTCCGGAGTACTCCGGCATGCTGCCCGAGACCAACGACGGCCTCGGCCTGGGTCTGCTGGGCGTGACCGGCGACCAGGTCGTCGACGCCGAGACCTACGAGAAGATCAAGGCGCACACGCTCGCCACCGTGCGCGGCACCGTGCAGGCCGACATCCTCAAGGAAGACCAGGCGCAGAACACCTGCATCTTCAGCACCGAGTTCGCCCTGCGCATGATGGGCGACATCCAGCAGTACTTCGTGGACCGCAACGTCCGCAACTTCTACTCGGTGTCGATTTCGGGCTACCACATCGCCGAAGCCGGTGCGAACCCGATCAGCCAGCTCGCCTTCACGCTGAGCAACGGCTTCACCATCGTCGAGTACTACCTCGCCCGTGGCATGAAGATCGACGACTTCGCGCCGAACCTGTCGTTCTTCTTCAGCAACGGCATGGACCCGGAGTACACCGTCATCGGCCGCGTCGCCCGCCGCATCTGGGCCCGCGCCATGCGCGAGCGCTACGGCGCCTCGGCACGCAGCCAGATGATGAAGTACCACATCCAGACCAGCGGCCGCTCCCTGCACGCGCAGGAGATCCAGTTCAACGACATCCGCACCACGCTGCAGGCCCTGTACGCGCTGTTCGACAACTGCAACAGCCTGCACACCAACGCGTATGACGAAGCGATCACCACGCCGACGGAAGAGTCCGTGCGCCGCGCCGTGGCGATCCAGATGATCATCAACAAGGAACTGGGCCTCAACTTCAACGAGAACCCCTGGCAGGGCAGCTTCATCGTCGACAAGCTCACCGACATCGTCGAGGAAGCCGTCTACAAGGAGTTCGAGGCCATCAGCGAGCGCGGCGGCGTGCTCGGCGCCATGGACACCATGTACCAGCGCGGCAAGATCCAGGAAGAGTCGCTGTACTACGAGCACAAGAAGCACGACGGCAGCCTGCCGCTGATCGGCGTCAACACCTTCCTGCCCAAGGACCACGGCGGCGACATCGTCACCGAGATCGAGCTGATCCGTTCGACCGAAGGCGAGAAGGGCCAGCAGATCGACAACGTGGCCGGCTACCAGAACAGCCGCAACGGCCATGCCGCCGACGGCCTCAAGACCCTGCAGGCCACCGCCCGTGAACGCCGCAACGTCTTCGCCAGCCTGATGGAAGCGGTGAAGACCCACAGCCTCGGCCAGATCAGCCACGCGCTGTACGACGTCGGTGGCGAGTACCGCCGCAACATGTGACCTGACTGCCCAGGTCTCAGAACACAGGCCCGCCACTGGCGGGCCTGTTTCTTTTTGTGGGCTTGCTTCAGCCCGTGACCTTCGACACCGCCTTGCGCACCAGCGGCGCAACGATCGTCACGGTGACGAAGGCCATCGGCCAGGTCGTCATGCAGCTCTTCGACCATTGAGCGAAGAAGCCGGGATGCAGGCCTTGATTGATCGCGAGCACGAAGGCCGTGACCACGGCGACCATGATCATCGAGAGCAGGGCGCCGAAAAGGATCGGGGCAAAACGGGCGGGAATACGCATGGTGATGTTCCTGTCGTGGGTGCAATGAAGAGGCGCGAGCGCGCGGTTACTGCGGGAGCAGGGCACGCAGCACCACGGCCGCCATGTAGAGGCCCAGCCCGAACACCGCGTGCGTGATGAGGCTCTGCAGGCGGGCCGCGTGCGGGTGTGGCGTTCGACGTGCGGCAAGGCCGGCGCCCATGCCGGGCTGCATCAGCAGAAAAGGTGCGGCCACCGTGGCCACCCCGACCGTCAGCGCCGGCCCGGGCGTCGGCGCGTGGAACCAGGCTGCGCCCCAGAACAGCGGCACCAGTGCAGCGAAGCCAATGCCGATCAGGTAATGCGCGACCCAGCCGATCAGCGGCTCATTCCGCACGGGTGCGGCCTTGGCGATGGCTTCATGACGGAAGCGGCCTTTGCGCATATGTCCCAGCCAGCGCCCGACGAGGCTGTAATTCGGCAGCGGCACTCCCAGCAGGCTCCGCCGCGCGAGTGACCAGAGGTCCATCAACAGGGTCGCCCCAGCGCCAATCCCTGCCGTGCATGCCACCAGGTCCATATCCATCCTCCGCGGCTTGTGCCGTCGTGCGATGGCGAGCACAGTGCCACTTCAAGTCGACTTGAGGTCAAGAGGTGCCCGCATGGATATCGCCGCGGTGGCGAAACGCTCTGGTGTGCCCGCGTCCACGCTGCGCTACTACGAGGAGAAGGGGCTCATCGCATCCATCGGCCGACAGGGCCTGCGGCGCGTCTTCGATCCCTTGGTGGTGGAGCGCCTGGCGTTGATCGCGCTCGGCCGCGCCGCTGGCTTCTCGCTGGACGAGATAGCGGCGATGTTTGCGGCCGACGGCCGCCCCAGCATCGATCGACGCATGCTCACCGCGAAGGCCGCCGAACTGGACCGCACCATCCACCGGCTCAGCGCGATGCGCGATGGCCTGCGCCACGCCGCCGCATGCCGGGCACCGAGCCATCTGGAGTGCCCGACGTTCCGTCGCCTGCTCGCCGAAGCCGCTGCTCCAGCGCGGCAACGCAAGACCAAAGAACCTTCAATGCACAACGCGGCCGCGGCCCAAGTGCCGCGCCGCCCGGGCACAGCGACTGCACGTGCGAAGGGCACGTAGGCACCGACACGTTCCCTGCATGCGGGAGGCGCTGCTGCCGATGCTGCCGCGAACAGCTACGCAACGCCGCTGTTCTTCCTCTCCCTTGCGGGCCGTTCCCCCTCTCCATTGCGCGCTGTTCCCCATCTCCCTTGCGGGCTGTTCCCCCTCTCCCGCTTGCGGGAGAGGGTAGGGGTGAGGGCGCGCCATCCAGCGGGCCCTGCTTATTCCATCAGCAACGCAATCACCTAACCGTTCGTCCTGAGCCCTTCGCTGGCGCTCAGGACAGGCTCCGCGAAGCGGAGTCGAAGGATGACCACGGCAAACTCCCGCATCCGGCTGTCCTTGCTTTTGAGTTCGACCGTCATGGGTAAGAACGCAACATGACCAACCGCACTCCGCACCGCCCATTCATACAGCCAGAATCCGCACATCAACAAACCCCACAACACGGAGTGGTAATGAGCAAGACGTTCGCAATGAAGGGATGGATGCTGTCGTTGGCGCTGGCATGCGCGGCAACGACGGTGCACGCAGCAGACGCGCCGGCAGCCGGCGTGCAGGTCGCCCGCAAGGGCTACAGCCTGCAGGCAGAGCAGCAGGGACAGGGGCCGGTCACCGTCGTGTTCGAGTCCGGCTTCGGCCAGGGCGCCGGCGTGTGGAAGGACACCATCGCCAGCCTGGGCGCCGACTGCACCTGCATCGCCTATGCGCGCGCCGGCCTGGGCAAGTCCGGCACGGACGGCGCCCCGAAGACCATCGAGCAGCACCTGCAGGACCTCAACGCCGTCATGGACACGTTGGCGCCCAACCGCAAGGTCGTGCTCGTCGGCCATTCCTATGGCGGCCTGTTGGCCACCGAGTTCGCACGCCAGCATCCGCAGCGCCTGCTGGGCCTGGTGCTGGTCGATCCGGCGACCATGGGCCAACGCCACGACACCCTGCGCGCCGATCGCGAGCGCGTACTGGCCGACGACAAGGCGCTGCTGTCGATGCTGCCGCCGAACATGGCGGAAGACTACAAGCTGCTGATCGCCCAGCTCGACAGCGACGCCGCCACCACGCCGCGCACTCTTCCTGACCTGCCGGTGGCCCTGCTCACTACGACGCAGGTGGCAGCCGAGCCGTTCGTCTTCGAGGAAACCGCGCAGGGCAAGGCCCTGTGGAAGCGCCAGCACGCGGACCTGTTTGCCGGCGCGTCGCGCGGCATCCACCAGTACTACGCCACCGGGCACAACCTCCACCGCGAAAATCCCAAGGCCGTGGCCGAGGCGGTTCGGTTTGTGGCAGCGGCACCGCAGGGCGGGGACTGATCGGGGCTGACTCTAGAAAGGAGCTAGACGTGGCAGGTCGACAACGTCGCCGGCCACCAGGCAACCGCAACGGCTACGCGGTCGAGGGCTGAAGTCGCTACAGACCACCGCCCGAGAGCGCCGCAAGAGATGGCAACAATGCCAGTTCAATTGCCACGTTCCCCGATGCGCCTTTGGCAGGCCCTGAAAGTTAGTTGCTTGTGCTAATCCGCGTAAGCAAGTCCTGCGTATTTGACCCACTCGGCATATCTTGCGATAGATGGAGGGTACTTTGTTCTTTCGTAGTATGGATTCGGTGCTTCGTCAGCTACCTCTCTAATGTTCGAGGCAGGATAGTTGTACAGATTTATTTCGGAGCTCCTGTCACGTAGCTTCAAGAGATCTTCAAACGACCAGTCGTAGTAGGCCCAGACGATTTCTGAGAGCGATGCTCTGCCGCTGGGGGGCTGTCGTTCATACGGGTGTTGCCCTGGCTTTGAATACTCGACCTCGATGTCTTTCTTGAAAGCTTCACGGCATAAGTCATCAAAGCTTTTTTTGTCCAGTCTCGTATGTAGGAGTGCCTCAAAAAGGTCGGGCTTTTTATGCTGGAGTGCGCAAAGGAAGAACAGCCATATCACGAAGACTTTCTTGTCATTTGGGATGGCTGCTGCTACGGAATTTGCGACAGAGAAGACCTGCTTCTGTGACCTGAGGTCGAGTCCGAACCCATTCGCTATGAGGGCAATTGCATGCTTTGCATCTGGCTCGGCAGATCGGGCAGGCAGCCCATTTGCCGTGCTTCTTGAGCTGATTGCCGATCCTTCCGTCAACAGTTGGGCAGAGAAGCTTTCGTTGTCGGGTTCGGGAAGTGTGTATTGGTAATCAAAGAACCTCTTCAAGTAGCGGTGACCATCGAATCCAGCGCCGTAGATGGCGCAGACAGATTCCCGGAGTTGGCTGAGATTGGTCGTGACAACAAAACATATCTTGGAAACTCCAAAAATATGTTTGATCTCTTCAAGGAGCTTGATTGCATACGTTGGGCGACATCGGTCAACTTCGTCGATAAAGACAAATACCGGCATTCTTGCGTTTGCCTCAGCCTCTAATAGCTCAATCAAACTAGAAATTGAGGTCTTGAAATGTTTTATCGCCGCGCTTCGTTTCTGATGCTCGTCTAGCGACCTTTTGAAAAGCTCATCGAGGCCCGCTTCTAGTGTTGCAGATGTGGCTTCCGAGATTTCGTCAAGGGCTTTGTTTGAAGTGCTTGTATAGGCGTCAAAAATTTCCTCTACGACAATTCCGGTTGCCTTCTTCAAGACGCCTGCGGCAATGACTTTCGAAGCTGGAACGATTGCTTTCCTGAGGCCTTGAATTGCGCTGGTCGTGGCTTCCTTTGCTTTATTTCGAATTGCATTCTTGTTTGGCAGCTTTGCAGTCCACTTCTCCAGTTCCAGTTTTATGCATGCCATCAGAGCGACAGCGGCCTCGTCTCCGATGTCATTCTCCCAAGCGTCGAATACCACTACGGGATGTTCCAGGGTCGTAAGGTCCGATGCCCAATGCCTAACAAAGAAGCTCTTGCCGGTGCCCCAGTCCGCGTCGAGGGCTACCGTCAGTCCTGTGCCCTGTGATCGCGTCCGGATGCGTGCCTGTTCGGTCAATGACGTCGTGAGGAAGTCGGCAAGACGATCCCGGCCCAACACATCATCTGGCCATCGTTTTTCTGCGCGTTCAGTGCTGTCAACTAATGTGTCCATGGAATGCCTGTGATGAAAAAGGGGAGGAGACCTATCGAAGCAGGGGCAGAGTGCGTTTCTTGTCCCATCTGGCTTCGCCCCGCGGAATTGGGTGGCACGGGGCAAAGAACAGCGGTCAGAGTAGGTTTTTCATCGCCCTTGTGCCCCTGCAGTTCGGGTAGTTGCCACATCCCCAAAAGGATTGGCCGCTTGCTTTGTTCCGACGTAGCACCATGGCGGCCGAACAAGAGGGGCAAGATGGTGCTCCGCTTGTGGTTTCCGTCGATGGTTCGTGTCGTCCGGGCATTTGGGTGCTTCGAATCATTTCCAGCAACTGCGGGGCGCTGATTAGTTCGATCTGCTTGTCCCTCGCAAACTCGATTGCATCCCGCGTGTAGTCGCCGACGCTGACGATCTTGGCGCCATCCGCGCTGTGGTGGTTCGCGAGTCCCCACATCTCGCGCACGACGGAAACGCCGACCTGCATACTGCGCCATTGTTTGCACTGGACCAGTTCCTTGCGTCCGTCCTTGCGGAGGATCAGGTCGATGCCTCCATCCGCACCTCCAAGCCCGGTTTCTTCGACGGCGTAGTCGCGTCGACGGAAGGCTTCTCCTACGAGCATTTCGAACTCGCGCCAGGTCATGGCACGCAGGTTGTCGAGTCCGGTCTGTGTGGCCAGTAGTTGCTTGCGCTTGCGCCTGCCGAGCCAGGAGAGCAGGGCGCCGAACCAGCAGATCGCCAGGAAAATCCACGCGATCGGGGCAAGCATGCCGCTCGACAGCATCTGGCGCCCGACCTGCTGCGTGATGTGCGATGCGGTGGTCGTGAAGTACCAACCCAGCCCGTAGCGAATGCCAACAAACGCGAGGATGCCTAAGACGATTCCGACCGGCCACGGCAGCGAGGCGATCAGCTCCAGTCCATTCTGTTTGCGACGACCCATGTCGCTCCCCCTTGTCCCCACGGCGACGATACTCCGTCGGCGCTCATTCGGAAAAGTCCGCTCGGCGAGTTCGCCCAGGCCCCCGAAGCGCGCAAAGCGCTGCTTGACGCACTCAACCACCCAGTAGCAGACTCACTCCCGGAGCCTAAGAACTCCGAGCGTAGCGGTCCCCACCTCCGTCAAACCGGTGGGTTTTTTGTGTCCAAGGTTTCTTGGTGCACAACTCGACGTAGTTGCTCCGCGTCGGGAGGGCGGCAGCCATACAACACCCGCAAGGGAAAAGCTGCCCGCCGACTACGCTCGGTTCTTAGCCTCCCGACACCCTTGCGTCGCGCTCGCGGCGCAAGCCAGCAAGGACTGCCTGGAGGAATCGAGATGCGAAAGGACCATCGCACCACCGCAACCACCGCAACCACCGCCGCCGACCGCTCGCCGATGGCGTATCAGCTTCCCGAGGACGCGCACCTGGCGCTCGTACAAGCCCGCGACCACCTGCGGCTGCTCGCCCGCCTGACCGAACCACGCACCGAAGCCGGCGACGACGAAGTCCCGCTGTCTCCGCTCGCGCTGGCGCATTGCTTTGACCGCCTGGCCGGCGACCTCGACGGCATCGTCCAAGCCGCCCACTGGCCGGGCAGGGCATCCCCGTCTAGATAGTCGGGGTCTCGGTCGAGCGAGGCGCGCAGCCTCGCCGTACCGTCCCATGCGCTGGGCTTACAGCAAGCTCCAAGCGTCAAGTCTTATGCCGCATGGCGCGGCTAGGACTCCCACACCGCCCCGCTGAGCCAGCGTTGCACACTCTCGATCTGCTGGTTGAGCGGCACACCTTCGATCTCGCGTCCATGGTCTTCGAGTACATAGTTACCCCAGCTAGCTGACCCGAGGGGACGCATCAGGACTGGTTTTGTGTCAGAACCGAGGAGTGCTTGAGGGTCCCAGCTCCCCTGTCGCTTTGCTGTGTCGTGTCGCAGGTAGGAAAGCAGCATGCTCAAGAAGAGGGCAGCTTGAGGCCGCAGATTCGAAGCGCTTTCCCACGAAACGGCTACAGGCCGGTACCGTGATGTGTCCTTGCCTTTCAGATAGTCGATTGAGATGAAGGACTTTCCGGGAACGGCAAGGGCAGTTAGATGCTGAAAGGGACGGGAGATGGAGGTAGGAAGGTCCTCAGCCTCGACTTCGTCAGAGGTGTCCCGGTAAAAGTCATGTACACCGCTCATCAGAGTGTCGGTGTCTGCTGACTCAAAAGCGAAGATTCCTTTGAAGAACGGCGGGGTGCCTTCATCGCAATCACACACCTCGTTCAATAGGGCGAGGCTATTGCCTAACTCAGAAGTGGTCAGACTAGTCTTGACCTCGATCACGGCACGAACCGATTCTGGGGTCGCGACCACAAGGTCTCCCTCCCTGAATATCGGCGCGTAATCGACGCTATCGTAGATCAAGACATCGAGTTGTCGGTCGCACCCATGGATGAATCCTGTGGCGACGTGGTATCGATCCGGCAGGTTCTTGCGAAGGAGGCTTTGAAGAAGGTTCTCGCGGTAAGTTCCAAGAGTGGCCGCGTGTGGAATTATGTGTCTCACCCGCTTGCTGAGGGCGTCCAACTCTTCGGCGAATGTTGCCGCGAAGATACGAGTCTTCTCTCGCTGCTTAAGGCTATCGGCCAATGAGAGCCGGAAAGATGGTGGCCTTTTCATTCTCTCCACGATAAAAGAGCCGATAGCGGCTCTGCATTTCAGGCAGTTTTCAATGTACGGCATATCGAGATGCTTGAACCGAAGATCACTCTTGATCTTCTTAGTCAATGCCCCGACTTCTATCGCCCCTGCTTCACGGATGAAGGAACTCGCCAGGTCGAAAAGTGCTCGTGCTTGTTGATGAGCTTGCGGGTCTCGCTCAGAGAAGGCTCGAGTGAAAGGGGAAACAAAGAGATCGGAAGACGGCACCAGGTCCGCAAGCTTGGCGCCTGCTCCCCCGGGGAGGCGCACCAAACATTGGAAAGGGTCACTGTCCGTCGATACAACTTGGCTGTGCTCAAGTTCATGCCAATCTTGTGCCGGTCGTATGAATCCGTCGCCTTGTTTCAGTTCTTGATTGTTTGCCATGTGGCGGTAGGACTCGTGTTGGCGGGTTCGAACTAGTCTATCCAAGCGCGGACAGTCTCACTCAGGCCCATATGCGCTATGCGCAGCGGGGCCGCCTGCCAGAGTCCAACACCGATGCCGACGGCGAGGAAGTCCCGCTGTCGCCCTCGCGCTGGCGCACTGCTTCGACCGCCTCGCCGGCGACCTCGACGGCATCGTCCGCGCCGCCCACTGGCCGGGTGGGGCAGTGGGCACCCTGGAACACGCAGGGTCCGGCGACGCACCCGCTTGTTAGCCGGACCCGCGGTCCTTAATCTCAGCCCGGATCAACGCGTCAGTCCCACTTGATGAAGTGTTGCGCGGGATGGCGCGGCGGGTTCGTGTGACCGATGGCTGCCGCTGCGAAACTTTCCTCGCCCATTCTCAGGTGACTCCATGAAAGCCTTGAGCTTCGTGCTCTGTGTTCTCCTCTGCACCCCTGTTTACGCGCAGCAGCGGCTCCCGGTCATCGACATGCATCTGCATGCCTTCCCGGCGGATGAGTTCCCGCCTGGTACGCCACTCTGCCCGGGCGACCAGGGCGTAACGATCCCCACCTTCGATCCCAAGGCCGAACTGGACTTCGCCAGCTTCATCGCCTGCGACAAGCCGATCTTCTCGGCGAAGAGCGATGCGGAGCTCCGCGACCGCACGCTCGCGGAGTTGCGCAAGTACAACGTTCGACGGGCGGTGACCGAGGGCCCGGTGGAACTGGTCGCAGACTGGCGTAAGGCCGCGGGCGGCGACACGATCATTCCGGGCGTTGCCTTCGGCAAGCGCAAGGACAAGAGCATCGACGAACTGCGCCGGCTGCATGCGAATGGGCAACTGGCGGTGCTTGGGGAGGCCTATCTCCAATATCGCGGCCACCGCCCCGACGACCCGCGCTACGAAGCCTATTTCGCGCTTGCCGAGGAACTGGACATTCCGGTCGGCATCCATCTGGGCGAAGGCCCGCCGGCCGCCGCGCGCATCCCGGGCTACGAGGAATACCGCGCCAGCATGGGCTCACCGTTCATGCTGGAGGATGTGCTGCGCAAGCATCCGAAGCTGCGCATCTACGTCATGCACTATGGCTCGCCGCTGGTGGACGAGATGATCGCAATGATGTTCACCCACCCGAACCTTTACGTGGACGTCTCCTGCAATGTCTTCGCGTTCCCGCGCGCGCAGTTCTACGACGCGCTGAAACGCATGGTCGATGCCGGTTTTGAGAAACGGATACTGTTCGGCTCCGACCAGATGTACTGGCCGGATGCCATAGGCGAGGCGATCAAGTCGATCGAAGCCGCGCCTTTCCTCAGCGCGGAACAGAAGCGCGACATCTTCTACAACAATGCCGCACGGTTCCTGCGCTTGAGTGAAGCGCAGGTTGCCAAAGACCATCAGCAGTAGTGCGCTCGCCCGCCTGGCCGAACCGCGCACCCGCACCGGGGGCGACGGCGACGAAGTCCCACTGTCGCCCCTCGCGCTGCCGCATTGCTTCGACCGCCTCGCCGGCGACCTGGACGGCATCGTCCGCGCCGCCCACTGGCCGGGCGGGGCGGCGGGCGCGTAGCGCCTTCTGACCCGAAAAGCCCGCCACATGGGCTCGCGGGGCCGCTGGCCGTTAGCCGTTTGGGTTTCCGAGCTCGACGCGCGACTGATCTTGCTCGGCGCGCCGAGCTCTGAGCTCCGTTGTTGTGACTATTTGCTCGGGGACCGGAGCTCCGAGCTCCAGCGACGGAGCAAATAGCTCCACCTCCGACGAGGAAAAGTCACAAATGTGGAGCTCCGAGCTCGGGCGGTGGTGAAAGTTTCACCAGCGGCCGAGCAAAATGCCCGGCGGTCCGAGCTCGGGAGCTCCGTCGATGGAGCTCGGAGCTCCAAGCGCCGCTCGGGCGGTCCGGCCAGCAAAGCGCACGCCGGAGCTGTTCGCCCTTACCGGGTGCGCCACTGGGCGCTACCATCCGGTCGACGGACTTCCGCAGGGGGCGGAATGAAAGGACTCAAGCGGGTAACCCAGCGCCGTGACGACGCCCTGGCGCGCGTCGGCTGGGATCACCTCGAAACGCTGCTGGCGGCCTACTACCGCAGCGAGGGATATCAGGTCGAGCACGTCGGAACCGGCGCGACCGGCGCCAAGTTCGACGGCGGTATCGACCTCAAGCTGCGTCGCGGCGAGCAGTACATCGTGGTGCAGTGCAAGCACTGGAACGCCATGAAGGTGCCGCACAACGCCGTGCACGAGTTGCTGGGGCTGATGGTCAACGAGGGCGCGACGGGCGCCATCCTGGCGACGAGTGGCGAGTTCACCAAGGCGGCCATCGAAGCCGCGACGCGCCTGGGCCATGTGCACCTGATCGATGGCGACGAATTGCGGGTGATGCTCGGGCCAGTGCGCGAGCCGGAGCCGTCAGCGTTCGATTCCATCCGCATGGGCGGGGAAGGCGGCACCGGCTCACTCGTCGCAAGGCGGGTAGGGGAGCGCCTGCTGTCGGCAGAGGACCGCATTCGTTACGGGACCGCTGGTGGTCATCGGCGGGTGGCGGCCCGCAGCTTCGGGACGCTGCTGGTGATGAAGCTGCTGGGACTGGCGTTGACCGTGTCACTTCTGGCTGCAATAGGGTGGCTGTTCACGCGCTACATCACGGCCATCCTCACCCCGCCACCGGTGGCGCGGTCGCAACCCTCGGGAGCGCCGGCTACCGTCGTGCCGGTCCAAGCGGTGACGGACTCGAAGGTAGCCACGTATGCCGACGCCTGCCATGAAGTGATCGACAAGCCCTCTGGCACGTACATCGATCACTGTGCGAAGACACCGATGTCGACGGTCTCCGCAGACGAGCTTCGGAAGCAAAAGCGCGATGCGGACGCCGCCATCGAAACGATTGCGGATTCCACGCCTGAGATGTAATCGGGCGAGGCTAGCTGGACGTATAACGGGACCCGCGGGTCCGTCTAACAGGTAGTCAGGTGCCGCAGATGCGATTCTGGAAAACACGAATATTCAAAGCCTCACTCGCAGTGATGATTGCGGTGCTTGCCGTCGGTTACTTGATTCCCGAGCGCGCAATCATCCCGGTGCAAGGCGCATCGACGCGCGACTGGAACTCCCAGTCTTTCTGGTATGAGCCGTGGGGCCAGTCTGGCGTACACAAAGGGATAGACATCTTCGCTCCTGACGGCAGGCCCGTCGTCGCACCAGTTAGCGGCATCGTGCTGTTTCGTGGGGATATGGGGATCGGTGGCCGAGCCATTATCATTCTTGGGCCTCGCTGGCACTTCCACTACTTTGCGCACCTTAGTCAGTGGCATGTGTCGCCGCTTTCGTTCGTGTCACGCGGCCAGCGTGTTGGGGACGTCGGCACTTCTGGCAATGCAGCCGGAAAGCCCCCGCACCTGCACTACGCCATCACGTCGCTGTTGCCGAGACCGTGGCGGATAAGCAGCGCAACGCAGGGCTGGAAGCGAATGTTTTTTCTGGATCCAAATGGTGTCGTAGGTGGCACCTGACAACTCATTCAAGCCGAAGCCGCTTCCCGGCTCGGCTTAGTTCAGGCGTTAGGCCTCAAGCCAGACAAATGGAGGGCGTTATGGTTAGGAAGGTGATGGAATCTCTGGCGGCATGCTTCGTGCTCGTTGCCTCGCTCAGCGCGTCTGCTGCGGATCCAGTGCGCATTGATGGAACGACTGATCAGTCGGCCAACGAAAGCTTCAACCGGATGGTGGAGCAAATCGCCCCTGAGAAGCGCATGGATCTTCAGGTGGCGATGCTGCTGATAGTGATGGATGGCGTCGGTAGTGCTAAGGAGGCCATGACTCGCCCCGAGCTCCGCAATCCGTCGATCGTGCTAATCAAGGATCGTGTCAATGGCATGACCGCTGATGAGCTGATCGCGCTCTCAAAGACCAGCACAACGAAGCAAGCACCGTGACAATGTTGAGGCCGAACAATTCACTCAAGGGGAAGCCGCTTCGCGGCTCGGCCTAGTTCAGGCGTTAGGCCCACATGCAACCATCACTTCACACTGCAGCTAACGGACACCTCACGCTCGAGTTTGGCACATACGACTCAGCGCTTTGGTCGGCCATATCCAACTACCTGGAGATTGATCTCGGGTTTAGCCGGACGGGCCAGGTGGTAGTAGCGGGCACGGGTGAGGGGGTGCGCCAAGGTTTTCAGCAGGGGGAACTGACGCTGGATGCAGGCTGGGACAACTGGTCCGGGGATTACCTACTCTCCAATTCTGCTGAAGGAGATGATCTTCTCCGCCGGTTGCTTGACGTCGTTCAAGCCGAATCCGCTTCGCGGCTCGGCTTAATTCAGGCGTTAGGTGGATGAATCAAGAGTCGCGTGTCGTTGTGTTCGACTTCGATCTCACCCTGACACGGTGGGATACCGCGGACCGCTTCTTTCGGTGGATGCTTCGTCGTGACCCATGGCGCTTCGCCTTGATTCTTGTCGCCCTTCCGATACTGGGGCCACTCCTGTTGGCGAGATCCACTCGGAAATGGCCCATCCGGTTTGCTGTATGGGTCGCAACGCTGGGCCGCTCGTCCGACTCCCTGTCCGTACTTGCCGACGAACACATTCAGTCCCTACCCATGGGGCATGCCTCTGTATTTCTGCCCGCCGCTACGGAGCAACTGCAGGCCCATATGGATCAAGGCGATCAAGTCGTTATCGCTACCGGCTGCGTGGAGGCGTTGGCCCAGGCCCTGCTGAGGCACGCCGGGTTCGGCCATGTGCCGTTGGTGGCCTCTACGCTTCGTCCGTTCCTCGGCGGCCTGGTGCGGGATCAGCATTGCTTCGGCCCCAACAAGATCCCAATGCTTTCCGCGCGCGGCTTCGCGCCGCCATGGGCCATTGCATACACGGATCACCATGTGGACCTTCCGGTGCTTCGGCTGAGCTCCGAGCGCTATCTGGTCAGTCCCAAGCCCAAGTGCATCGCCCGCATTGAGCAGGCCTTGGGCATCAAAGCTACCATTCTCGCGTGGCGGTAGCGGGTCATCCGCCTGACCATTCATTCAAGTCGAAGCCGCTTCGCGGCCACGGCTTGATTCAGGCGCTAGGCCGCTGATCAGCATCACCGTCAACTGATTCAGAGGGAAGGAAAATGATCCTTGGGTTACGTACGACGATCTACCCTGCACATGATCTTGCGGCTGCAAAGGACTGGTACGCCCAGGTTCTTGGCCTGCAGCCCTACTTTGATGAACCGTTCTACGTTGGGTTCAACGTCGGAGGATTTGAGCTTGGCTTGATTCCCGATGGCCAACCCGGCGTTGACGGGCCACAGGCCCTTTGGGGTGTGCTGGACGCATCGCAAGCCTATGCCAGGCTTATTGAGCTCGGTGCCACCTCGCTCGACCCAGTCACGGACGTTGGCGGCGGCATCAGGGTCGCAGCGGTAACAGACCCGTTCGGAAACAGGTTCGGCATCATCGAGAATCCCCACTTTGATGCGGCCAGCGTCAGGTGACGCGGTCCAACCGTTCATTCAAGCCGAAGCCGCTTCGTGGCTCGGCTTTGGCATTACCCAGACGTTAGGCGCGATCAAGGGGGTCACGTGATTGAGAATCCATATGCAGCACCAGCTGCGGCCGTCGGCGACGTCGCTGCACCGAAGATTCCCGAGGACGTTCTAAAGAAGATCAGGTATGCCTGGATAACGGCAGCGATCACTGGGGCCTTTACCCTTGCACTCTCGCTTCTCGCGATCTCAGGCAAGAGCATCCTTGGCTACTCGGCATTGGAGTCGGTCGATGCCGCTCTCATTTTTGGACTTGCATTTGGCATCTACAAGAAGAGTCGCGTCTGTTCCGTGCTGATGCTCGTCTATTTTGTTGTATCCAAAATTCTCATCATGGTGGAGGCAGGTCAGCCGCAAGGGCTGGTGCTTTCACTGATCTTCGGCTTCTTCTACTACCACGGCGCCGTCGGCACGTTTGAGTACCATAGGATTGTGCGCAAAGGTGTCAGCCCCTCAGGGCGTGCCTGACAATTCATTCAAGCCGAACCGCTTCGCGGGTCGGCTCGATTCAGACGTTTTGCGTCGGTTGGAGGTTGTATGGCGAAGTCGTACCTCTTTCTGAAACCCACCCAACTGCCGCTCTCCGGGCGCGCCCTGACTGCGGAATCCGTTTCGCCTATCGACTCCAAGGAAGTAGCCGCCTGCCTGAAACAGGCTTTGCCTACTCTGGTCTGGTCATCTTCTACAGAGGCGTCTGGGGAGACGGGCGAGGGATGGGTTGAGTTCGCTCAGCCCGGCGAGGGCGCCACTCAATCACTCGCGCTCCGCTGCTCCCTTCGCTCGGATTACACCCCGCTCGTGCAAAGGCTTTGCGACCAGTTCGGATGGGTAGCGTTTGATGAAACACCGATGCTCTATCAGCCTCACAGCGCGCCCGAGGCACTTTAGCCATGGTATTCGCAGCCCGATCGCCTGACAGTTCATTCAAGCCGAGCCCGCTTCGCGGCTCGGCTCAGTTCAGGCGCTAAAACTCATGAGGTACATGCTCGCGATTCTTGTGCTCGCTTGTATAGGCTGCGGTTCTTCCCGAGAAGATTTGCGTGCACAGGCGGAACGACAAGAGAAGGAGAGACTCGCTCGCGCTGTGCCAAACCATTCACTCCAATCGTTCGACGGAACAGTCAACGGCAAGGACTTGGGCGAGTGGGGAGGCGAAGTGACCTTCCGGGAGCGCGATGGGTCCGAGTATCAGTTGATAGCTGACAACAGCCAGGGCATCTTCAATATGCCGTTTGGAGTTGTCGCGGTAACTGGCCTTGCTCATCTCCAGGAGAATCGCGGCAGCGTGTACGTGCTTTCAAGAGTCCCCGGCGGCCGCGTAAGGGCAGTCAAGACACTGACCCTTCCAGGCTGGCCATGCCAAGCTTCAGCCTCGGATGCACAGGTCATGCTCCGAACTTTCCTGGGCCATGAAGCTGAAAAGCCAAAGTACCGCTGCTATTCGCTTCAGTCGCCAAAAGTAGCAGTACCAGCCTCGTGCCCATTGGTCATTCCGGACGGATGTTTTCAATGAGCGCTAACAATTCATCCAAGCCGAAGGTACGTCGCGGGTCGGCCTGATTCAGATTTTTGGCGGCACACCATTACTTATCAGGTACTCACGGAATGAAAAGACCAAATCTCCTATTGCCCTTGCTGCTTGTCGTCTCGGCTCTTGCTATTGCCGCCTGTGGCCGAACTCCTTCCTTGCAAGGAAAGTGGGCGGTAGACGTTGAAGCAACTATTGGAAAGGCGAAGGAAGCTGGCATCCCGGATTCGGAGTCACCTCAAATTCGCGAGATCTATGATGGGGGGCAGCTCGAGATCACGGGCGATACGCTCATTATCAGGATCGCTGGATTCCCGGAGGCCATTGCCCGCAACTACAAGGTCGTCGGAGAGGCTGACAACTGCTACAAGCTGGAGATCAATGGCGCTCCAGGCGCGCACAATTACTGCATTGAGGGCGGCAACTTGATCGTGCAGGACCCCAGCGCGAAGCTTGCGATTGTTTACAAGGGGTCGTAGCACATCATTGCCGCCTAACAATTCATTCGAGCCATTGACCCATGACCACTCAAAAGCTCGCGGACGGCACGGTTCATAAGCTGCCTGCTGATTTCCGGAAAGCCATCGAATCTGATGCCACGGCCAAGGGCCTCTGGGCCGATATCACCCCGTTGGCGCGGAACGAGTGGATCTGTTGGGTCACTTCGCCCAAGCAGGAAGCGACCAGGCAGCGTCGCATCGAGGTCGGTATCGACAAGATGCGAGGCGGCATGCGCAGGCCGTGCTGTTGGCCCGGATGCCCGCACCGCTGATTCGCTATGCCGCCAACCGATGCTCGTAGTAGGGACGGAACCGATCGTCGAGGATCGCGTAAAGCGCCGCGAGATTCTTCGGGTCCGGATTGAGCCAGGCGTCGATGTGCTCGGGCTTGATCGGGATGATGCAGCGGTCGTGGCCGGCGGCCGCGATCTCGGGCGGCGGGTCATCGGTGATCGCCGCGAACGACAGCAGATCGGGCTCGTTGCCGCGGCCCCGCCAATGCGACCACAGGCAAGCGACCAGCATGTCTTGCGGCTCCGATGGCCGGAACTCCAACACGACGCTCTCGTCCCTCTCTCCGGGCGCCAGTTCGCGGCCTTCGGCTTTATGCCGGCTGACGTTCTCGTAGAACGCGCTGACCACGGTGATGCCATGGGTGTAGCCGAACGTGTCGCCCCAGAATCCTTCCAGGTTGTCGCGACGCGCGTTGTAGGTGCCGGGGTATAGCCGGTCGTAGTCGGCGGACTTGCCGGCCAGCCTGCACTGGTAGCGCATCGGCTTCACCACGCGCCGGCCGTTCTCGACGATCAGCACCGGCGCGTACCAGCCCGGGAAGATCCGCTCATCCTCGTCGATCAGTTGGGTGCGGCGCAGGTCCGAGAGCTTGCCTTTCGCCCACTCGATCTTGTCGGTTGAGATGCGCAGGTCTTCCTGCGCTTTCTTCGTCGTCTTGGTCTGCAACGTGCGCTCGGCGTCGGCGCGGCGCTTGGTCTGCTTGAACAGCTCCTGCTCCAGCTTGGCCGCCTGCTGGGCGTTGAACTCATTGATCAGCGTTCGGATCTCGCGCTCGTCCTCGGATTGCGGCGTGGCGAACGCGGCGTCCATCGCCTTGGGGATCTTAATCTGGGGGCTTCCATTCCTCTCCCAGTACAGGCGAACGAAGTCGCGGATGCTGATATCAGCGCCGTACGCTCTGACGTACTTCTTGTAGTCCTGGCGGATCTGGGCGGAATAGCACATGGCCGGACTATACCCCCGGCCTTGTCACCGGATGAGGCTCGTGCGAGCAACGCGGGTGCGACCTTCGGCCTTGCCGGGTACGTCACTGCGGACTTCACCGTTGCATTCGTTTCGATGAAGGCGCAGCAGTAAGCATGTCGCATGACCCCATTCCGTTCCTTCATTATGTTGGCTGAATGGGGTGTGGCCTACTGTGCCGCCCACTGACTTGTCTGTTCGCAATGCGCAAAGCTGCACCTCTGGCCGCGGCGATCGCCGTGGCACTCGTACCGGGAACTCTGCTCGCCCAATCCGAAGCTCCTGCCGGAAAGACGCTCGATGCGGTCGTGGTCACCGGCTCCAACATCAAACGCACCGACGCCGAAGGCCCCAGCCCCGTCCAGGTCATCGACCGCGTCCAACTCGAGCAGTCCGGTAAGCAGACCGTTGCCGACGTGCTGCGCTCCATCTCCGCCAACACCGGCAACGCCTACAACGAGACCTACAACAACGGCTGGGCGTCGGGCGCAGCCGGCATCGGCCTGCGCGGACTGTCGCAGAAGAACACGCTGGTGCTGCTCAACGGACGCCGTCTTGCCAACTACGGTTTCCCGCAGGGCGGCCTGTCCGACACGTTCGTGAACCTCAACGCGTTGCCGCTGGTTGCGGTAGAGCGCATCGAAGTACTCAAGGACGGCGCATCGGCCGTATACGGCTCCGACGCCGTGGCGGGCGTGATCAACATCATCACGCGGCAGAACGCACAGGACGTGGAGGTCGGCGCCAGCGTCGGCACATCGACCGAAGGCGGCGCGGACCAGAACCACTTCACGCTGGTCGGCGGCGTCGGCGATCTCGAAGCCGACCGATTCAACGTGCTCTACAGCTTCGAGTATTTCCAGCGCGACCGCCTCGACCAGGACGAGCGCGACCTGACGAAGTCGGGCATCTACAGCGACAAGCCCGGCGGGCGCTGGAACGGCTGGTCGGCGAAGGGCGCGCGCCTGCTGGGCGCCAACGGTGCATCGATCCCGCTGCTCGACGCGAACGGCAACTGCCCCGAGGGCACGGTGCTGACCGCGAGCGCGCCGATCGACGGCCGCGCCGGCAACACGTGCGCGTTCAACGTTGCGCCGTACACGACGCTGATCCCCGGCACAGAGCGCTATCAGGCGTACGTAACAGGCACTTACCTTGCGACGGACGACGTGGAGGTGTTCGGCGAAGCGCTCTACAGCTATATCCGCGGCGATTCGATCTTCGGCTCCAGTCCTTACTTCACGCTGGAGAGCGGGCGCTTCGCGCTGAATGCGCAAACGGGATTGGCCGAACCTGTGCCCGCGGTACTTCCGGCTGGCAATCCGTACAACCCGTTCGGCGTGGATACACCGATCGAGTACACGTTCTTCGATCTCGGCCAGTCGAAGAAGATCAACACCTCGCATTTCTACCGGGTGCTTGGCGGCGTGCGCGGCCGCACCGATCGCTGGGACTGGGAGAGCACGGTGTTCGCGTCCAAGAGCCGCGAGCGCGAGACGGTCACCGCCGGCTTCGCCAACCGCTACGGCCTGGCCGCCGCGCTGGCGGATGGCAGCTACAACCTGCTGAATCCGTCGGCGACGCCACAGGCGGTGATCGACTCGATCAACCTCAGCACGGTGCGTCCGGCCGAATCGGAGCTCAACGGCGTCGACTTCAAAGTCACCGGCGACCTGTTCGACCTGCCCGCGGGCAGCGTCGGCTTCGCCGCGGGTGCCGAGTGGCGCGAAGAGAAACTGCGCTCGAGCAATCCGTGGCAGATCGACGCAGGCCTGCAGATCCGCCCGGCCATCGCGGAAGTGGACGGTCAACGCGACGTTGCCGCCGTGTACGCCGAGTTCAACGTGCCGCTGGCGTCGTCGCTGGAAGTGCAGCTGGCCGGTCGCGGCGATCACTACAGCGATTTCGGCAACGCGTTCTCGCCCAAGGCCAGCCTGCGCTGGCAGCCGCTCGACTGGCTGCTGGTGCGCGCAGCGGCTTCGCGCGGCTTCCGCGCGCCGTCGCTGTCGGAGAACGCGGACAGCACCAACATCTCCTACGGCGCAGTCGTCGACCCGTACGATCCGAACCTGCCGAACTCCACGCAGCGGCCGACATTCTTCACCGTCGGCAACAGCGACCTGGACCCGGAGCGCACGCGCAGCTACAACCTGGGCTTCGTGCTGTCGCCATTGGCCAACACCAGCGTGAGCGTCGACTACTACCGCATCAAGCTCGACAACCTCATCGGCACGAACAACACCACCGCCATCGTCAACCGCAACGACCCGAGCGACGTGATTCGCGATGCCAACGGCAAGCTGGTGGCGGTCTACAACCGCTACCAGAACCTGAGCGAGCTGGAGACGTCCGGCATCGACGTCGAACTGAGCCAGCGCTGGCGCACTGCATCGGCCGGCGATTTCAACCTGTCGAGCGTGTACACGCACGTGCTGGAGTACAAGCGGCCGGCGACAGTTGGCGGGCCACCTGTGGACTACGCGGGCAGCAACCTCGGCCCCGCGTTGCCGCGCAACAAGGCCACGACCTCCCTCGGCTGGGACATCGCCGACGTCAGCACCAGCCTCACCTGGTACTACACGGGTGGTTACGACCAGCGCACCGTCATCGGACCGGGCATCCCCGCGCGCGTGGATGCGGGCAACCAGTTCGACCTGTACGTCGGCTACAAGGGGTTCGAAGGCTGGACGCTGTACGCGAAGGTGCAGAACCTCTTCGACGAGGAGCCGCCGTACGATCCTGCCGGTTTCGCGGGTCTGCGCGTGCCGTACGACATCACTCAGTACGACCTGCGCGGGCGTTACGTCACCCTGGGATTCGACTACCGCTTCTGATCGAGTCCTCCCGGCACCCGGCCGATGGCCGGGTGCCGCTCGAACGGAACGCGAAGAGGCCGCGTTCGGTGCTATTGCCGCTTTGGGCCTGAAGCGGTCATGGTAAAGGGCGTCTGCCCGCTCTTTAGTAGATCAGGCTCATTCATCGGCTGACGCTGGATGAGCCTGACCCAATTCCAGCTCGGAGGGAGTCGTATGAAGCGCTCGCACCTCTTTGGTCTGCTCGGCTTCGCTTCTCTGGTCGCGTGCTCAAGCGGTGAACCGCAGCCACAGCCCGCACCCGGTTCGGACCGCGACCCTCATGGTTGCATTCCGTCTGCCGGCTACTCCTGGTGCGCAAAGACCCAGCAGTGTGAAAGGCCATGGGAACTCGCGAAGCAGCGCGCCTTCGACAACACGCAGAAGGCGTTTGAAGATTTCTGTCGCGTGCCAGAGACGGCACCTGGCGGGACCTGACGTCCGGTGCTTTACCAGTTGAGCTCGCCGAGCATGGCGGAGTAGGTCTCTATTCCGTCCCACAGATTCTGCAGTCGGGCGTTCTCGTTGGCGGCGTGCTGGTTGTTGTCATGGTTGGCGATGGGCAGGCCGATGACCGGAACGTCCAGTATCTGGGTGAAGAGATAGATCGGAACGCTGCCTCCCATCATGGGCAGCACGGCGACGGGGCCAGCGGCGGCGCGCTGCGCGGTAGCCAGCACGGCGCGCGAAGCGGGTTGGGTCATGTCGGCGCGGTAGCCAGGATAACCGGGGCCCCAATCGAGCTTCACCAGCTTGGACTTGCTGCTGCGCGTGGCCTCATCGGGCTCCGCCTGCAGCACCGTCCAGCCGAGGTCTTGCAGCCGTTTCTCCACCCGTTCGCGCACACGCTCCGGCGTCTGGTCGGGAACCAGACGGAAATCCAGACTCACCTCTGCCGTCGCGGGGATAGCTCGGCCGGGGCCACCCGCTTGGAGGCCAACCACATTGAGCGCGGGGCGCATGGTGCTCGCGGTCAGGCCGTCGCTGCCTTCGCCCTGTGCGATGCCGAACTCCCGCTTCAGCGACGGCTCCACCGGCGGCAGTGCAGCGATGGATTCCCGTTCTGCTGTGGTCAGTGGTCGCACGTCGCGATCAAAGCCGGGGACGCGGATGCTGCCGTCGGGCGCGCGCAGGTCCATGACCAGCTCCGCCGCCTGGTAGGCCGGGTTGGGCACCCAGTTGCCGTAGTGGCCGCTATGCAGCGGCCGGAGCGGACCGTAGACCGTTGCCTTCACTCCAATCATCCCGCGTGCGCCGAAGTAGAGCGTGGGCCGGCGTGACTGATGCATGGGCCCATCGCCGATCAACCACAGATCGGCAGTGAGTAGCGACCGGTTCCGGCGAAGCAGGTCGGCCAGATGCGGTGAACCCAATTCCTCCTCGCCTTCCCAGAACACCTTGATGTTGACGGATGGTGCTCGCCCCAGCGCCTTCAGTGCGTCAAACGCTGCAAGGAATGCGGTGATCGACGACTTGTCGTCGCTGACAGCGCGGCCGAACAGTCGCCATTCCGGATTGAACGGTGGACGCAGATTGCCCGGGTCGACAGGCGGCGCCTTGGGGTTCGGTGCGCCGCGCAATACCGGCGCAAACGGGTCCGCCTCCCACTCGGCGCGGTTGACGGGTTGGCCGTCGTAATGGGCGTAGAACACCACCGTCCGCTTGGCACCGGGCGCGTTGAACTCGCCATACACGAGCGCCGGCACACCCGGACCGCCTTGCAACAGCTGCGCCTGAAACCCGCGTTGCGAAAGCTCGGCCTGCAGGCGATGGGCCATGGCGTCGAGGCCAGTGGCGTCCTCGGCGACGCTCGGAATCGCGGCGAACTCGGAGAGCTGCCGCACGAGCGCCGGCTCGTGTTCCGAGCGCCATTGGCGAACCTGTTCCACCAGAGTGTCGCCGGCGTTTGCCGCGGTGCAGGCAATGCCGCAAGCGATGGCAAGTGCCACTTCTTTCATCATTGCGATGCCTCCAGCATGCGATCAGTAGCCGCCAAGGCCAACGCAAACCTGCGTGGAAATCGGCCGGTCGTCGCCCGGGCGACCGCGTCGATCGGGCGGGGCAGGGCCGGCAGTACGTGGAACCGCTAGAGCGGCCTGCGCGCCTCGCCCCGGTCCGCGCAGCGGTGCTGCTCTCGCCACCGCACTGACCCGCCGGGTCCGGTTATGCGTCGGCTTGTTAGCTGGACCCGGGATCCTTAATCTCAGGTCAGATCAACGCGTTGGCCCACATTCGGCGGGTCTTGCGCTGGATGTATAACCGGACCGGCGGGTCCGTCTAATGGGTAGTCAGGGTGCAGCCATGCGTTGTCCAGAGTGCGAGCAACAGACAATTGGTTTCGGCGAGTGGTGCAGATCTCACAATGCCTTCAGGTGGTGCTGCCCGCACTGCCGCACTTTGCTCAAAGCTAGTAGGGTCACTTGGCACTGGTTCTTCGGTGGCCTAGCACTATGCGCCGTTGTCCTGGGGCTCATCATTGCTCTTGAGCAAACCGGGGCTCTTCCTGTCGGTGCTAGTAGGCCGCTCTTGCTCGTTGCGTTTCTCGTTACGTTGGTGCCCTTTGGCTGGCTTGCCTACAGAAGGGGCGGCTATGTTTCTCTGTAAGGCTCCGCACCCTAACAATTCATTCAAGGCGAAGCCGCTTCGTGGCTCGGCTTAATTCAGGCGTTAGCGCTCATGAAGAATGTAGTCGCATCCATCCTTCTCTTGTTTTCGCTTTCTGCTCTCGCCGATGACCGGTGCGACGGCATTACAGAACTCGCAGTTCACGCTGCTCTCGATGACCCTCGGTCGGCCTATGATCTGGGTGTCGCCTTCTACACTGGGCGCTGCACAGCTATCCCGAAGAGTTACGAGAACGCCGCAAAGATGTGGCGCAGAGCGTCTGACTTGGGCGTTATCCCGGCAAAGAATAATCTCGGTTATCTGCTATACACCGGCCTTGCGGGGCGCGAGGACAAAGCTGAAGCGGTTCGTTTGTGGGCGGAAGCCGCCAAGGTCGGATTTGCGAAATCCCAGACTCATCTAGGCATCGCCTATTTCGATGGTGCTGGAATCGGGAAAGATCAAGCGCGGGGGCTTGCCTGGGTTTTGCTCGCGATTGACTCTGCGCCCAAGAGGCCTGACACGGCAGATGGTGGCGGTGGCCAAGCCGTCCTTGCGGACGCACTGGAAGAGAAGGAGAGAATGCTCAAGGTGGCTCCACAGCTCATCGAGACGGCACAAGCTCTCAAAGCTGAGCTCTCGGTCAATGAGCGCTAACAATTCATTCAAGCCGAAGCCGCTTCGCGGCTCGGCTTAGTTCAGGCGTTAGACCTTATGCGGAAGATCCTGGTGGCCTTGCTCTCAATCTTTGGTTTCGGCCAAGCGGTAGCGCGCCCGCCAGACCAGACGCCCGCGCCTGTCACGAGCGATCTACGCTCAATGGTGCTCAACCTCTCGCCTACCGAGATCGGCCTATCCCCACAGAACTTCCCACACCAAGCTTGGGGCATGGTCATGGAGACCGGCATGGATGCCGGTTACTACACCCTCGTAGTCCTTGCCGACGGCACAACCAGCCTTTACTTCAGTACCGGCGGCGGCGTCATCGGCGCAGGGGAAAAGGCGCAGGTGCGTGAGGCAAGCCAGCAGTTCATTGGCTGGGGTAATCGCCTTCTAGGGGCAGCCCATCCCGCTGCCTCCATGCAACCGCCTGCGGTGGGCCAAACGCAGTTCTTTTTTCTTACGTTTGACGGCGTTCGATCGTATGCCGCACCTGAGGCTGAGCTAGGCGAGGAGCGGGATAGCCTCTCGCCTCTCTTCCACGCCGGGCATGCCGTTATAGCGGCGGTCCGGCAGGCGCGGCCATAAGGGTCTAACAATTCATTCAAGCCGAAGCCGCTTCGCGGCACGGCTCAACTCAGGCATCAGGCGGCATGAAAAAAGCATCGCTGCTGTTGATTCTCGTCAGCGCACTTCTGTGCGGGCGGTCATACGCACAGACACTTGAGCCATGTCGTCAGCCTGAGTTCCTGGCTGGCTACTATCGCGGCGTCGATAGGGTTATCGACAATGCCGTGGGCCAAACCCCTTCTTTGTCATTGACCACCCTACCTTCGTTCTGGGCTGAGTCTGGGGTTCGCATAGTTGGCTCGGATGTCTACTTTGTCGAGTTCAAGTCTTCCTTTTGGGGCGAAGCCAACTCATACGGCAGCTTCGCATCGCCACGCATAGAGACCAGAACGAATCGAGCTGCAATCAGCCCAGAGCTAGCCAGCCGCATTGAGGAAATCTACGCCGGCGCCATAGCAGGTGCCAGTCAGACAGATCGCCGCGGAGTAGATGGTGTTTCCTACCGCTTCTCGTCTCCACGGGCTGGGTGCGGAGAGACTTGGTCTCCCGAACCCGACACTGTTAACGCCCGCCTGGTCGAACTGCTAGTGCTACTTAGCAACCATGCAAAGCTATCCAATCCGCGTGATATGCAGCGCAGTGAAGAGTCTATGGTTCACTTGATCCGCAACATGGATGGTCGCTAAAGGCGCGGCCTGACAATTCATTCAAGCCGAAGCCGCTTCACGGCTCCCCTTAATTCAGGCGTTAGGCGTCACAGATCCCACCTGCGCTATCGTCAACGCCAAAACTCGGGCTCAACATAATGTTGCTTGAACAGCTCGGTAGACTCGCGGAAATCGTCAGCGCGATTGCGATCGTTATTACGTTGCTCTACCTGTCGATTCAGATAAGGGATGCCGCACGCGCATCCAAGTCAGCGGCGGTCACAGACGCGACAACCGCGATGCAGGCCTTCTATCTGGAACTCGGCAGCAATCCCGCTGCCGCCAAGCTGTTTTTGGACGGATTAACCTACCCAGAGACCTTGTCACGGGAAGCGCAGTACCAGTTCCTGATGATGATGCATAGCTTCTTCCTTGGCGTTCAAAGATGCTTCTTTCTGGCCCAGGTGGGAACGCTGGACATTGGGCTACGAGACTCAATCGGCACGGCGCTGCACGCGGCCAATGATCTACCTGGGATGCATCTATATTGGCGTCAGCGAAAGCGCTACTTTCAGCCAGAGTTTATAGAATGGGTAGAAGACATATTCGCTCGCGATCCGTATACCGAAATGGACGCGTATCGTACCCATAGCTAGCGCGGCAAAATTTCTGCAGCAACAAGATTCAAGTGGAGGTGCAGATGCCGCCTGACAACTCGTTGCAACCGACGTCGCCCTCGTCGCTTCGCTCCTCGTGCGCCACGGCTGAACTCCATCGTTAGGCGCGCATGACACAGACTTGGCGACGTCTGGTCTATTTCGCAGTTGGCCTCGCGCCAGCCGTTTTCGTGCTGCCTATGGCGCGGGCGTTTGGTGGCGTCGTCCATCTTGGTGCATTCGCGGGAATCGCAGGCTTGGCGATCGCGGCTGTACTGTCATTCCCGGTTTCACGGGGCTCCTACTGGATATCCTCGCTGCTCCTCGTCTGCGGGTTGGTAGCAATGCTTCCGTTCTCCGTCGTGCTGCTCTACGGCACCGTCGCGGACTTCGTGACCGGTTCCACCGGCGTGCCGCTCGTTGAGGCCACTCGGGACGTGCTCGTCCGCCATTGGGGCTTTGGTGGTCCCGTCGCTTGCGCTTTCCACTTTCTGTGGCGTGCTCGCTGCGCGCCCAACAATTCATTCAAGCCGACGTCGCTTCGCGGCTCGGCCTAGTTCAGGCGTTAGCTACCAAGGGGAGTGGCCAATGAGCATTGGAATGCTGAAAGAGTTCCTGCTGTGGTGTCTGGTCGTCAACTACGGCGTTCTGCTCGTTTGGTTCGTGGTCTTTGTCTTCGGTCGCAGTTGGCTTTTTGGGCTTCATACCCGCTGGTTCAAGCTCGCTCCAGAGAGCTTCGACGTCGCTCATTACAGCGGAATGGCCATCTATAAGATTGGCATCCTGCTATTCAATCTGGCTCCGTTTGCCGCCCTATGCTTCACGGCCCATGGAAGCTAGCAATTCATTCAAGCCGAAGCCGCTTCGTGGCGCGGCTTAATTCAGGCGCTAGATGGCAGTGAGAGTGAAGGCTACGTGTCAGTCGGATGGCGGCAACCCTGCCCGAAACGAGAGGAGAGACACATGAGTCGCATGCTTCTCATCATCTTGACAGTCTGCGGGCTTGCCTCTGCGGCACAGCGACCTTCCGTAAGGTGCACCGAAGATTCTCCGGAACGGCGAGGGGAAGTCGGTTGCACAATTCTGGCGAATAGGCCTCTGCATGGGCCCATAAACAAGCCCATGTACTGGCATCTTGATCGTTTCGATTCCCTCGAGGCTGCAACAAAAGTGGCCGGCCCTGACGGCGTCGCTGCTGAGGCACATGGCTCCGTGTGGCTCATGGCGGTCGAAACTCGGACTGAATCACATCACGGCGGCCACCATGTAGCGTGGATAGGTCCTCTCGAAATGCCTGCCGGGGAGCGTTATTCAATGCGGGTACTGTCCTCCATGCTTGAGCCTGGAACCGCTACGCCCGTCCACACTCACTCAGGCCCAGAGGCGTTCTACGTTGTCGCTGGCGAGCAGTGCTTGGAAACACCCGAGCGCAGCCATAGTCTTGGTCCCGGCCAGTCCTTAGTGTTGCCGGCCGGCGTTATCCATCGTGGTCGACCCAGCGGGTCCAGCGCACGGCGGGTACTGGCGCTCAATCTGTATGACTCCGCGCGCCCGGTCAGTCACGATCTGGGTAATCCGCCGCCGCTGGTTCCGTGTAAGGCTGCCATCTAACAATTCATTCAACCGGAAGCCGCTTCGCGGCTCGGCTTAATTCAGGCGTTAGACCGCTATGTACCGTCTCGGCCACCTTGTTAACGGCGAGTGGATTGCGCACTCGCACCTGCCCGTGTTCGACGTCGGTGAGCGCGTAACTGCGGGCGCTCCCGGCGGCGACCCCGTCGTGTTTGAGCGGTTGGTTGAGTGCTCGGAGCCACCGTATTACTTGCTGTATGTGCTTCACACTCCTCGCGGAGAGGCGCTGCCTGGCCGCTACCAAAGCCCAGCCTTGTCGTTGGCCCTGGTCAAAGAGTTTCTGACCCGGTTTGCTCCGTTTCTCTCCGCAGATGCACGCTTTGACCTCTGGGCACACTCTCCGGGGGGCAAGGCCACTGTTGTGTGGGACCGGCATAACCAAGTGTTCGGCTACGGCCCACTTGACCGGTACTCTTCCACTCTAAGGTCTATGGGCTTTAGCCCCGGACGGCCTGACGTTCCGGCACCGCATGAGCATCACTACCGCGAGGAGTTCGATGCACTGGCCAAAGAGGTTCTGACCGCGTTTGACTGGTTACATTCTCCATTGCGACCGGAGGATGAGCAGTGAGGGCGCGGTCTAGCAATTCATTCAAGCGGAAGCCGCTTCGCGGCTCTGCTTGATTCAGGCGTTAGGCGCCGTACCAACCACCACAGGAGAAGAGCATGAAATCGTTGCGATCCGTTGTTTTCGCAGCCGCCCTCCTGGCCGTGACGCCAATTGGTCTCGCTGCAGAAACGTCAGTGCAACCGGCTCCTGACAAAGAACTACAGACCATGCTCGACCAGTATGCCGAGGCTGCAGAACTGTTCTATAACGGCAAACCCGAGGCGGTTAAGGCGCTTTGGTCACACTCGGATGACGTAACGTTGTCGGGCGCTGCTGGTGGCACCACAGCGAAAGGGTGGCGCAACGTCAGCTCGAGGCTCGATTGGGCGAGCTCCGAGTTCAAGGGCACGACCGGCACCAGAACCATCGAGCAGATCCAAACGACGGTTAGCGGAGATTTCGCTTACATCGTGCGGTACGAGCATATTCGCTACCACCGCCCAGGACAGCAGGAGCCTGCCAGGCGGGATTATCGAGCCACCATTATCTTTCGGCGCGGTCCTGAAGGCTGGCGTGTCGTCCATCGGCATGCCGACACCCTTATGACAAGGCAGGATGTCCGCTAGACGCTGCCAGCGGTGCCCAATAACCCACTCAAGCCGAAGCCGCTCGCGGCTCGGCCCTACTTCAGGCGTTAGATTTCACGGGGGAGTCCGATGCGTCTCACAGCAGTTCTGGCAGTTTGCATTCTCATGGGGCTCTCTGCTTGCCAGACGACCCGTCCGAATTCATCAGCAACTGGACAGTCATCCATCCAGTATTCCGGAGGAGATGGCACAAGCACACAGCAGGCCGTGATCATCTCTGGCGCCCGCAGCTCCATGGAAGGCGTTCCGGCTGAGTACGCCTGGATCAGGCAGAACTTGCCCGGCGCAAAACTGGAGTCTCAATCACTCATCTCCGGCTCCCGCATCTACGACGCATTCGAAGTTACGTTGCCATCCGGCGAGAAGCGACACGTCTACTTCGACATCACCTCGTTCTTCGGGGCTGGTGAAATCTAGAAGTTCATTCAAGCCCAAGCCGCTTCGCGGCTCGGCTTGCTTCAGGCGCTAAGGTCCCCCACAGATCACTAGCAGGGATTCCAATGAAGCAGATGCATGTCCTGAGCAATGTAGTCCTGTGGACTGCGGCGATCGTGGCCGCTGTTGCGACTGGCGCGTCCGCCTTTCTGTCATTTGTCTTGCTCCCCTGTTTGGCAGCAGTGTCTGTGGCAGTGACCTGGCAAGGCTCCAGGCACACCAAGCCTGAGGCCTAACTGGCCATTCAAGCCCGACACGGGCAGGGCAGTCGCGTCGCCCACTCGGCCTCATACTGCGAAGCACCTTGGCATCGGTCCGGAGTCCCCATGCGTCGTCGCGACTTTCTCTTCGCAGCAGTGGCTGCCACCGGTGCCGCGTCCACCGGCCTCATGCTGCCCGGCCGGTCGGCTCAGGCTGCGCCTGCCGGGGTGAGCGGACTGGCCTCCCTGACCGCTGGCGCCAAGCCGATCTCGGTGGAGGAGCGCCTGGCGCGGATCGCCAAGCTGCAACGGCTGATGGTCGACCAGAAGATCGGTGCCCTGATCCTGGAGTCGGGCTCGAGCCTGGATTACTTCACCGGCGTCCAGTGGCATCGCTCGGAGCGTACGACGGCCGCGGTGATCCCGGCCCGGGGCGATGTCGTCGTCGTGACCCCGGCCTTCGAAGAGCCCTCGGTCCGCGAAACCCTGGCGGTGGGCGGCGACGTGCGGCCCTGGAATGAGCATGAGAGCCCGTTCGTACGCCTGGTTGGCGCGCTGCGTGACCGCGGTGTGACCTCCGGCCCGATCGCATTCGAATCCACCACGCGTCTGTTCATCGTCGATGGCGTGCGCGAGGCAAGCGCCGGGGCCTATCGAGTGGTGTCCGGCGACGCGCTGGTGAAAGCCGTCCGGCTGATCAAGTCGCCGGCCGAGCTCGCGCTGATGCAAGTCGCCAACAACGTCACCCTGGCGGCGTTGCGCCACGTCCATGGCAACGTCCGCATCGGCATGCGCCCGGACGAGATCGCCGCGATGACGAACGCCGCCACCGTGGCCCTGGGCGGCGAGCCGGGATTCGCCCTTGTGTTGCTCAACGAGGCCAGCGCCTATCCGCACGGCTCGCACCAGCCGCAGACGCTGCGCGAGGGCTCGGTCATCCTGATGGACGTGGGCTGCACCGTGCATGGCTATCAATCCGACATCTCGCGCACGTGGGTGATGGGTCAGCCGACCGCGAAACAGCGAAAGGTCTGGGACACCGTGAAGCGGGGCCAGGAGCTTGCGCTGGCCACCGCCAAGCCGGGCACCCCGGTGGGCGCGATCGACGATGCCGTGCGCGCCTACTACGAAAAGGAAGGCTGGGGCCCCGGCTACCGCCTGCCCGGTCTTTCCCACCGCACGGGCCACGGCATCGGGCTGGACGGACACGAGCCGCCCTATCTCGTGCATGGCGACGCCACACCGCTGGCGCCGGGCATGTGTTTCTCCGACGAACCGGGCATCTACATTCCCGGCGAGTTCGGCATCCGGATGGAAGACTGCTGGTACATGACCGAGACCGGCCCGAAACTTTTCACGGAGCTGGCCCGGTCGATCGAAGACCCTATCTGATCGGTGGCAGGTGCGGGACTGGGAGCCGATGCAGCCAATGCGCCAGACACGGTTGAGGGGACAGATCGCCGGGTGGCTCCGCTGCGTGACCGCGGTGGCGCTGGCCGTGATGGCGTGGCGTGCGCCTGCACAGGAGATCGAACCGCGCGCGTATTCCAATGCCCCCATCGGCGTGAACTTTTTCATCGCCGGCGCGGTGGAGACCCGGGGCGGCCTGCCGTCCGACTCCACGGTGCCGGTCACCAACGAGGACCTGCGCACGACCAGCCTGGTGATGGCCTATGCCCACGTGTTCGAGCTGTGGGGGCGGTCGGCCAAGTTCGACGCGATCGTGCCGTACACGCAGTTGCGCGGAAGCGCGGAGTTGAACGGCGAGCCGGTCGAACGCAACGTCACTGGCTTCGGCCGGCCGGCGTTCCGGATGTCGGTGAACTTCCATGGCGCGCCGGCGCTGTCGCTGCCGGAGCTGCGGGAGTGGAAGCAGGACCTGATCGTCGGCGCGAGCCTGCAGGTGGCGCCGCCGCTGGGGCAATACGACCCGGACCGGATCATCAACATCAGCAGCAACCGCTGGTCGTTCAAGCCGGAGCTCGGCCTGTCCAAGGCCGCAGGCCCGTGGACGCTGGAGCTGCAGGCGGCGGCGACCTTCTTCACCGACAACGACGAGTTCTTCCGTGGCACCACGCGCTCGCAGGACCCGGTGTATTCGCTGCAGGGGCACGTCATCCGCGGGCTGGCGTCCGGCGTGTGGTGGTCGTTCGATGCGACCTGGTTTGCCGGCGGGCGTTCGGAGGTGGACGGCGTCCGGAATCGCGACCTGCAGCAGAACTGGCGCGTGGGCGCCTCCCTGGCGTTGCCGGTGGACCCCTTGAACTCGATCAAGTTCGCCGTGAGCAGCGGCGTGTCTGCACGCACCGGCAACAACTTCGACGCCATCGGGGTGTCGTGGCAGCGCCGTTGGGGGGGCGGGCTGTAGCCGATAGGGCGCAATGGCATCGCGCCGCATGGGCGGCTTGTTAGCCGGTCCCGGCTTCCCGTAGTCTCGCGCTGGAATCAATGCATCGCGGTCCCCATGGGGCCGTCAACCAGGTAGTCATCCTGCGGAGAATGTATGCGGCTTGCCATAGCGTCGCTCCTGATTCTTGCCAGCTCGCCTGCGGCTGCCATAGAGATTGCGAACTTCAAGTCCGGCCTGGTGTGCTCCTCCCCGAAATCAGCGCGAGTAGCTGATGGCTGGATCTGCCATGAGACGCAGGACATCCTCGTGACGGACCAAAGTCGCTGCGTTTACGACGGCGCCACAAAGCGTTGTACATGGTTTGGCTTTGAGTTCGATTACACGGCGAATGAGATCGGGACAAAGCTCCAGTGCCAGGTCGAGACATCCCATCCGACATCGCCGGGAAACCCGTCCAAGGTGCTGGCTAAAGACGTAACGTCGCAATCGCATGAGTTTGAGCTGGAAGGGGCGAATGGGCATTTCTTCAATCCCATGTACTACGTCTTCGCGATGACAACGCCTGACAGGGCGAAGCAGGCGGAAACCTTTACTTGCAAGACGGGCAACAAGGTCCTGTTCCAGGCAAAGTTCAATCTGCATTTTCCAGAAGCGGCAGAGTGAGGGCGGCAGGTATGACCACTCATCCGAGCCGAAGCTGCTTCGCGGATCGGCTCAATTAAGGCGTCTGGCCTCATGGGGAGGGGTGTCATGAAAAACCTGGTCATTTCGGTGTTGTTGATGCTGTTGACGGCATGTGCCTCCTCGCCGAGCCGGCAAGCAGCCACTCGCTTGGATGCAACGTCGAATGAGTCGGCGGAAGCTTCGTTCCGCAAGATGTCGGAGGAGCTTCCTGGCGACGACTGGCAGAAGCTTTCGATGGCAATGATTGCCATCAATTTGAAGGGCGTGCAAAGCGCTGGCGAGATCGTGCGTAATCCGGAGTTGCAGCGGCCATCGATCTCCCGGATCAAGGATGAAGTGGCTGGGATGACAGCCCAGGAGATCATCGATTACGCGGCCAAAGTGGCCTCAGGCCGCATGGAGCTCAGGAGCCAGTAATGGCCGACAAGGGGCAGGCCCGTTTGTCGGCTGGCGGCAAATGAACCTGCTCCCATCGCATCAGCGCACGACGGTGTAGGTGTCGGTGCCCGACACCATGTCGTGCCATACGCGCAGCTCGACCCCGCGCCCCGCGGCAAGCGCTGCATCGGACCGCACCGTCACATGCGTCCCGTCGGGCACGAGTTCCACCTGGCATGCGTACGAGTTTCCCTCGCGTGTACACGAACCGGGCAGGACGACGCCCTTGGTCCAATGGAGCGGCGTGCCAGTCGCGACCCACAGGGCGAAAGTGATCGCGATGAAGAGTGCGAGGGCGGCAAGCGCGGTTTGCACGGAGCGGCGTGTCATGCGGCCAGTCTAGCCACTGCCGCTTCGCGACCCCTTATTCCCCGTTCGCTCAGTGCCTGGCAAGGAATGGCACGATCAGGTCGATGGCCTGCTGCGGTTGTTCCTCCATGATCCAGTGTCCAGAGTTCTGGATGACGGCGCCTTCGACGTTCGATGCGACGTACTCCACCTCGGACTTCATGGAAGCGCCATACGATTTGTCGCCACCGATCGCCAGGACCGGAATATCCAGCTTGCCCTTCTTGGCGAAGGTGGCCTTGTTCTCTTCTGCGTCGCGCGAGAACGCCTCGAATTGCCCGCCGAATGCGTTGTGGATGGCGTTCGGCCGGGCATAGAGCGCGGCATAGTGCTGGCGTGTCTGTTCGTCGATGCGGGCAGGGTCGCCACCGAGGTCGTTGTAGAATCGATCGAGCAGGATGCGCTCGCGCCCCGCCACCAGGCGTTCGACGTCAGGACCGCGGAAGTTGAAGTGCCAGACTTTCGGGTTCACCAGTTGAGCCTGCCACGTGCCCATCCCGGGGAGTGGAGCATCCATGACCACCCAGGCCGTCACCCGGCCCGGATAGTGCGTGGCGAGTGCGTATCCGACCATGTTGCCGATATCGTGGGTCACCAGCTGCGCCTTCTCGACCTTCAACTTGTCGAGGATGCCGGCCAGGTCGCGGGCCTGCGCCGCCTTCTCGTAACCGTCTTCGGGGTGCGACGACAGTCCCATGCCGCGAAGATCCGGCACGATGACCAGGTGGTCCTTGACGAGCCTGGCCGCCAGCGGCTCCCACATGTCGCCTGTGTCGCCGAAGCCATGCAGCAGCACCACCGCGGGGCCCTTTCCTCCGACGCGCACGTACTGCGTGCCACCGGCCACCGGCATCTGGCTTGCGTGGAAGTCGGCAGGAAAAGGCCGTACCTCGGCGCTCGTCTCAACCGCGGGCAGGGCGCCAAGCAACAACGCCAGGAACCAGGCTCGTGTGATGGAACCCGAACGGGACATGTCAGTCTCCTTTTTGGCCACCAGCCGACGTTGGGAGCAGCCCGCGATGACCGGAAGACTGCCTAGTCGAAACGGGTCCGAGCGCTGTAGTCGGTCACCGCGCACCGGATGTCGCGCTGGTCAAGAAGATAAGGGGTCAGGTTCATTCAGGGCGGTAAATGACCCTGACCCCTTTTTTGTCACTTTGTTGCCACGTGACGCGACATGGCGGCGTCCAGGAACGCCGCCGCTCCTGTAAGCGCCTGCATGCCTTCCGGCAATACGGCCGCGAACAGATGCCAGACATGGAACATGCCGGGCCACACCTCCAGGCTCACCCGCACGCGATTCTCGGCCAGGTGTTCGGCCAGCCGCATGGCATCGCTCAGCATCACCTCCCGTTCGCCGATGTGGACGAGGATCGGCGGCAGGCCGCGCACGTCCGCAAAGACGGGCGAGGCGTCCGGGTCACTCTTCGGCACGCCGTCGAGGAAGGCTCGCGCCATCAGGTTCAGGCCCGCCAGGCTCACCGTCGGATCGACACCATCGCGCGTTGCCATGGACGCGCCGGAATGCTCCAGGTTGGCCCAGGGTGACAAGGCTGCGCCTGCCGCCGGCAGAGGCAGGCCCGCCCGTTTCGCCGCGACCATCACCGACACCACCATGGCGCCTCCGGCCGAGTCGCCCGAAAAAACGATCGATCCGGGTGAGTGGCCCTGATCGAGCAGCCACGCATACGCCGCGAGCGAGTCCTCTATCGCGGCAGGAAACGGGTGCTCGGGCGCCAGCCGGTAGTCGGGCATGTAGACCCGTGCATTGAGCAGCTTGGCGAAATGGCCCGCCAGGCCGTGGTAACCGGCGGGACTGCCTGCGATGTAGCCGCCGCCGTGGAGGTAGAGCAGAACGCGATCGCCCACGATCGTCTCGGGCGAGACGACAGTGGCGGGAATGCCGCCCATGTCGATCTCCTCGATCGAAACGCCTTCCGGAGTGGGGTGCTCGGCCAGCACGCCCACATAGTTCTGGCGCGCCTCGGTCCACGCTCTCGATTCGCCGCGCAACAGGGGGCCGAAGGCCAGCGAGGCTTCGTTCCAGGCGTCGATGCGCTCCTGAACGACTGTACTGAACTCCATCGGATACGCGTCCTTCACTGGGCCAGGTAGCCGCCGTCGATCACCAGCTCGGTGCCGGTCACGTAGCTCGATTCGTCGGACGCGAGGAACAGGCAGCCGTAGGCGACTTCCACCGGCGTGCCGGCGCGCTTCATCGGCGTGGCGTCGATCACCTGGTCGTTGAGGTTCTTTGCCTGTGCGTCGGTCAACGGGGTGGCGATGAAGCCCGGGTGCACGGAGTTGACGCGGATGCCTTCGCCTACATAGGTCATCGCGGCGTTCTTGGACATGTTGCGCACCGCTCCCTTCGCCGCGTGGTAGGAATGCGCACCAGCGACGGCCGCACTGCCCCAGATCGACGAGATGTTGACGATGGAGCCGTGCTTGCGCTGGCGCATTACGCGAACCGCTTCGCGCATACCGAGGAAGACACCGGTCTGGTCAACCGCGATCATCCGGTTCCATGCCTGGATGCCCAGCTCGTGTAGCGGTTCGTAAGCAATGATGCCGGCATTGTTGATGAGCACGTCGAGCTTGCCGTGCTTGGCGACGACGGCGGAGACGGCCTTGGCCCAGTCGTCCTCGCTGGTGACGTCGAGTGTCATCGACTCCACGCCAGCGGGGTAGGGAGCGAGAGGGATGGAAATATCGGTGGCGACCACGCGAGCGCCTTCGCTGGCGAACAGTTCAACCACGGCATGGCCGATGCCGCTGGCGGCGCCGGTGACGAGCACCACTTTGTCGTGCAAACGCATTGGAGAGATCCTTCGAGAGTTACGTCGCCATGCGACGGACCAGTTGGGGGAGGTTGGACGACGTGTCGTCCTGGTCGCTTTCGGCATCCGCAGGTCCCGGTGCCCGACCTTGTACTCATCCGGCTCGCAGAGCGGCGTCCTGCCGCGTTGCTGTGTTGCCATCGAGTGGGGACCAGCCTATGGGCCGGCGGGCGCGGACACGAGTCAATCCGGGTTAAGAGTGGTAAGGCCGGGCGTTTACCGATGAATGCGCGACGGCATGACGACACTCGCGCTTCGCCCTGGGTGGCGCGCGCCGAGGAGCCATCGCGCCACCCGCCTTGACAGTGAATCGGGGTGAGTCGAGCCTTGAGCGGCCGGAGGAACACTCCGCCTCCCAGCGTGCCGCCATGGTCAACCATCCAGCGATCCAGGATGACGCGAGCTTCGCTTTCGGCTCCTTCAGGTTGGTGCCTAACCAACGGATCCTGCTGGAGGACGGAGAGAAGGTCGCGCTTGGCAGCCGAGCGCTCGATGTGTTGATCGTGCTTGTCGAGCATGCGGGGCAGGTGGTCACCAAGCGGGAGCTGACCTCGCGGGTATGGCCAAGCACGGTCGTCGGGGAGGGCAGCCTGAAGGTGGCGGTAGCCGAATTGCGAAAGGTCCTTCGCGATGACCGCGATGCCCGCAGGTTCGTGGTCAACGTTCCAGGACGCGGCTACATGTTCGTCGCGCCCGTCATGCACGAGCCTCACGAAGCAGGCATGACCGCTGCGATGCCGCCGGCCGCCACGCTGCCCTGCCTTCCCACTCGCTTGATCGGTCGCGACGCGGTTGTCCCGGCGCTCGTGGCGTCCCTGCAATCGCATCGGCTGGTGTCGATCGTCGGGCCGGGCGGAATCGGTAAGACGCTGGTTTCGCTTGCGGTGGCGGAGCGATTCGACGACTCGTTCGAGGGTGACGTCCATTTCGTCGACCTGGGCGCGATCTCCGATCCGGGATTCGTGGCGGCTGCCGTCGCGCGGGCGCTGGGTGTCGCAGTTCACTCCGAGGATGTTGCCGCCGAGCTGGCCACCGCGCTGCGCGGCCGTAATGCGATGGTCGTGATGGATTGCTGCGAGCGGGTGCTGGATGCAACGAGCGCGTTGCTGGAGCGCCTGCTGGCGGCCTTGCCCGGCATCCGATTCCTGGCCACGTCGCGAGAGCCGCTGCGTGTCGTGGGAGAACTGGTCCATCGGCTCGAACCGCTGACATGTCCTGATGGCAAGCGGCCGCTTTCGGCGAGCGAGGCCATGTCCTACTCGGCAGTCCGGCTGTTCGTGGAGCGCGCTCTGGCGAGCAGCCAGCGCTTCAGGTTCGACGATGCCGACGTTCCACTCGTGGTCGCGGTGTGCACGAGGCTCGAGGGCATTCCTCTGTCCATCGAGCTGGCAGCCACGCGCGTCGATGCCTACCCGCTGCGCGATCTGCTGGCGCTGCTGGAGGATCGGCTGCGACTGCTCCGGCTTGAACGTCGCGGGGCACTGCCCCGTCATGCAAGCCTGTGGGATACGCTGGACTGGAGCTACGGTCTTCTGTCGCGGGACGAGCAGACACTCTTCCGGCGCCTGTCGGTGTTTCCCGGTGGCTTCGCGCTGGCAAGCGCCGCCGGCGTCGTGGGAGATGACGTCGACGCCGTCGGCGTGATGGGAGGTCTGATCGCTAAATCGCTCGTGCTCGCCGACGATGCGGCATCCGTGCGCTATCGCCTGCTGGACACGACGCGCGCCTACGCCGGCCAGCAACTGGATGTGGCGGGCGAGGGAAGGCAGGCGCGCCGAAGACACGCGCAGTTCCAGCTTCAGGCGCTGGTACAGGCCGAGCAACAGTCCCATGAGCAGCACGGCGCGGCAGGGTTCGCCGGGCAGGGTGAATCCCTGGATGACGTCAGGTGTGCCATCGACTGGGCCGTCTCCGATGAGGGCGACCCTGAGCTTTGCCTCGCGCTCAGGATCGCGGCCATTCCACTGTGGTTGCACCTGTCGTTGCTGACGGAGTGCCGCGACAACCTTCAGCGCGCACTCGACGATGACCGCCTTGGCCGATCGCTGGCGCCGAAGGAAGCGCTGCCGCTGAAGGCGGCCTTGGCCGTGGTCCTGCTGCACACGCGCGGCCCTCGCGGAGATGCGGAGTCGCTCTGGAACGAAGCGCTGCAACTCGCCGATCAGGCCGGCGACACGGTCTACCGGCTGAGGATGCTGTGGGGGCTTCCGCTGCACCTGAACTTTGCGGGCGATTATCGTCGTGCCCTGGACTATCTCCGCCGCTTCCGTACCGTGGCGCGAACACACGGAGACCGCGCCGATCAGCTCAGTTGCGACCGCCTGATCGGCACCACGCTTTATTACCTCGGCCGCTTGCACAGCGCACGTCGTCGAACGGAACGGATGCTCCGCGACTACGAGTCACTCGCGCGGCAATCGCACATCGATCGTTATCAGTACGAACCACGCAGCATGGCGCGCGCCACGCTGGCCAACGTGCTGTGGCTGCAGGGATGTCCCGACCAGGCTGTAAGGATGGCGGAAAGCGCAGTGGACGACGCGAGACATGCCGATCATCCCCTGTCGGTGTTCACCGCGCTGGGGCAGGTCGCAATACCCTTGTCGCTCCACACCGGTGACCGGCTCGCCGCGGAGCGGCACCTGTCGGAGATCCTCGACATGGTGCCGGAGAACGTATCGCTCATCGGCAGCCAGCTGGTCTCGTGTGTACAGGGCATCGTCATGGTGTCACGAGGAGATTCCTCGGGAGTCGCACGCCTGGAGCAGGCGCTGGGCAACGTGCGCGCCGCGGGTCACCTGCTACGTCGTTCGTGGTACCTGTGCGAACTGGCGAAGGGACAGGCGATGGTCGGCCGGCCAACGGATGCCCTGGCGACGATCGAGGACGCCATCCAGTGGTGCGACCTGAGCGGGGAACGCTGGTACCTGGCCGAAGCGCTGCGCATCAAGGCAGATCTGCTGGCGAAGTCTGACGACGCCGCCGCGCTTCCGCAGGCCAGCGCCTGCATCGAAGCGTCCCTCCGGATCTCGCAGCAACAAGGCGCACTGGCATGGGAGCTGCGTTCTGCGATGACCCGGGCTCGACTGACCAGCGAGGACGGTGCACAAGCTCTGACCGATCTGAGCGCCACGTATCTACGCTTCAACGAAGGCTTTCAGACAGCTGATCTGCGCGAGGCTGCGCATTTGCTCAGCGCGCGAGGCGCGTGATCCCGATTGGAAGAAACAGACGCTTTGACGAGCAGGCGTGTACTACCCCGCGACAGAACAGCAGGCCCCAGGGAGGAGTTCCTCATCCAAGCTGGAGTTTGACCTCATGGGTCCGGCCACTGGCTTTCAAGAATGCGCGGAAGCACCGTTTCCAGTAGCTCCTGGTTGTTGGCACCCTGGTGCAAGTGCGACAACTCGGTATCCAACGCAAGGCGCGCGAATCCATGAACCAACGACCAGGCTGCAAGCACCTCCGCTCGCTCACCGGGGCTCAGCGGCTGGTCGGCCGGAATCCCGTGCATGGAGCGAATGGCTGATACAAGTTGTCCGAAAGCGCGATCGCCAGCTGCCTTCAATCCTTCATGCTCGGCACTGAGCAAATCGCGGCGGAACATCAACTGGAAACGCCCGGGGTGCGAGAGCGCGAAGCGCACATAGCCGACCCCTTGTTGGCGCAGGCGTTGGGTTGGCGAACCCTTTTCCGGGTCGACCTCCAGGTGCGCGGCCAGCTGATCGAACCCCAGGGCTGCGACCTCCGACAACAGTCCGGCTGAGCTGCCAAAGTGGTATGCCGGCGCCGCAGCCGAGACGCCCGCGCGCCGGGCGGCCTCTCGAAGCGTGAAGCCTTCCACCCCGTTCTCCGACAGGATTGCATCCGTGGCCTGGATCAAGGCTGCCCGTAAATCGCCGTGGTGATATCGCGGCGGATCGGGGGGCTTGGGCGCAGCAATCTTCCTGGGCATCTTTACACTGCCAAGTTTGTCCGGTAGCTTAAATGTTAACACTGTTCAAACTTGGTCAACAGATTACCTAGGGCGCTATGAACCGTTATGTATTGATTCCCCTGATCCTGGCATCGATGAGTGTGTCCGCTGCCGGTGATTACCCCCGCTCTGTCGACGACATTCGCACACAGCAGGCACAGATACGAGCCGACGTCGAGGCACGCAAGCCCCCTTACGACAACCTCAGTGAAGCCGAACGCGGCGAGTTGTTGCAGAGGCAGGCCCACGTTCTCAAGGTCATCGAAGGCAAGGGGTCGACGGACGATCTGACAGAACAACAGCAGCTCGACTTGTTCAATTCCATCGAGTGGATTGGCGCCGCGGCCAGGCAGGGTGAGGACGAGCGCATGGTGTGCGAACGTCGTCCCGTTCTTGGTAGCAACCGCAGGGAACGTGTCTGTAAGACTGCGGCGCAGTGGCGGGAACAACGCGAAGATGCGCGGAACGTGCTTGACTCCGAAAGGCAGTGAGGTGTTGCTGCTCGGCTTCTGGCCGATAGCGGTCATTGGGGGGGCGCGACGGACGGCGCGGTGCTAATGTCCGTCTCCGACCAATGCAGCCTAGGTCACCCGGCGATCGATGGAGCAGGGGCAGCCGGCTTTATCGGAGAAGGCAAATGATCGAACTTCCCATAAGAGATCCGTGCGACCTTTGTGAAACGGCAGGTCGCGAAGACAGATGGGCGATCATCGACGAAAGCGAACATACGTTGACGGTCATCAATCCGTGGCAATTCGAAGTCGGTCAATGTTGCGTCATCACACGCCGGCACGTCGCGACGCTCCTGGATCTTTCCGACCAGGAATGCGAGGCGGTAATGCTCTCGGCCAGGAGAGTTGCGGAGGCGCTCGTCAGGACCTACCGGCCCCTCGGAATACTTACGTTCCAGAACAACGGGGTCTACAGCGGACAGGAAACGCCGCACTTCCATTTCCATGTCGTCCCTCGGCAGAAGGGCAGTGACTGGGGCATAGGTCCACCACAACTCGCGACCTTCGATGGCGCCGGACGTCAGAGGGGTACTCCGCACGATCCAACCGGGGATGCACAGCGCCGGGAACGAGTTCAAGTTTCCACCAGGCAACTTGCGGAAACCGCGGACCTGATTCGTTCGAATCTGCCGGCCTGACAATCCGTGCAAGCGGCGCAGCTTGACTCAGGCGTTCGCATGTCCGCGTCTTCCGGCCAAAAGCTGCTGGCGATCCTTTGGCCCTTGTCTGCAATCAATGCAGCGACTTACTCAGCTAGACTCTGCGCTACGAGAAGCCACGGAAGAACCAAGTGTCGACAGGATGGTTGCGCACAGCCGCAATAGGGCTTGTGCTGTTTGGGAGCGCTCCGGCATTTGCGACGCAACAGAGTGACCTGCCTCTCCCGGGTGGATGCGAGTACGTCCAATCAGAAGCGAGCGAGATTTCCACTGCGGTCGCTCACGCCCCTCAGTTCCCTCCGGTGCAGCTCGAGGTTCGCACACCGGTGGCGCCCACCGCGTTCGCTGCGGGCGGCCATGTCCTGCTGATCTACGAACTGCATCTCCAGAACTTCTCGGACAGGCCTATGCCGTTGCGCGGCATCCAGGTTTTCGATGGAACCCGTACCGCTGACGCCCCTCTCATCTCGTTCTCAGGCCCGCAGCTTGGGCGCAAGCTCATTTCCGTGGGTGGGGGTGAGCTCGATGAAGCGTCGACATTGGGCGCTGGTCGCATGGCCATTGCACTCCTGTGCATCGCATTCGACGGTGACCGGATGCCCCCGCGGAAGCTGATGCATCGTGTGCTGCTAGACGATGCCGCGACTGATGGGCCGTCCGTCGACACGCAGGCTGTCAAACTCAGGACGCTGGCAGCGCCGCTGTCGGGCTCGGAGTGGGTGGCAGTGAGCGGGTTGAGTGCCGGTGCGCACCACCGCTCAGGCATCATCGTGGCTGGCGGGCTCGGGCAGATCTCGCGTCGCTATGCCGTGGACTGGAAGCGTCGCAAGGATGGCGCCTTCTTTTCCGGTGATCCGCGGGACGTGCGTTCCTACCATGCGTACGGCGCCGAAGTGCGCGCGGTGGCGGATGCGACGGTCGTGCACGTCAAGGACGGCTTGCCGGACAACATTCCACGCACGGCGGCCGGGTTCGAAACGGCCGTCCCTGTGACGATGGATACGGTCGCCGGGAACTCGGTGGTACTCGACCTGGGCGACGGCCAGTACGCCTACTACGCTCATCTGAAGCCGGGCAGCGTAGGCGTCCGGACAGGCGATCGCGTACGCCGTGGCGAAGTGGTAGGGGCGATCGGAAACTCGGGCGATGCGCGCGAGCCGCACCTCCACCTCCAGGTGACGAATGGTCCCGACATCCTGGCGAGCGAAGGTTTGCCCTACGTCATCGATCGGTTTCGAATAAAGCGTCCCGAAGGAGCCTGGCAGGAACGCAGGAAAGAGTTCCCGCCGGGGGATGCCATCATCGATTTCGATGTGCGCTAGCAGCGTGGGGAAACAAGGGGACAGGTTCATTCACGACGGTAAATGACCCTGGCCCCTTTTCTCGGTGCCGGCCCTTAGAAGCGGTACTCGACCGACAGGGTCACGCTGCGCGCATCGCGGTTGTCGTCGGACAGCTGGTAGTCGCCGTTGGACGGGTCGTACTGCACCTGCGAGTAGTGGTACTGGTTGACCATCAGGCCGATGTCGAGCAGCGGCAGGATCGTGGTGCCTACACCGACGCCGTAGTACGTGCCGCCATCGGTTTCCTCGAACGCGCTGTGCCCGGTGACGGGCGACGTGTTCAGGGGATGGTCGACGTAGGTTTCGTCCAGCTTGCGTTCCAGCGCCAGGTAGCCGGCCCGGCCGATGAAGTACACCGGCAGCACCGGCGGCTTGATCCGTGCGTTGGCGCCGATGAAGGCGTAGCGCGACGACAGCGTGTAGGCGTAGGCCGCTGGCGGGCTGGATCAGGACCGCTGGCGTCGTGAACCACCAATCGGCACGAACCACCAGTCGCGCCACGACGGCCTGTGCCTGGAGGTTCCCACTGCGATTGGCGAAGAACAGATAGAACGCCGTGCCGAAGCCGGTACCGACCAGCACGACGCTGGACAGCACGTGTATCCACTTCACCACCAGGTAGGTCGTCATCTCGCTGCCCTGATCAGTATCGACAATGCCGCGGCGATGGGGATGTTCTTGGTCAATGGCCCTAGCGGATGCAACCAAAGCGAGGGATCGAGCACGCTGGCCACTGCCGTCATCGCCGACATGAATGCCAGTGCCAACAGGTAGACGCGCCGCGATGGCCACAGCGCCATCGCGACACCGAGCAGGAGGTCGGAACCCGCGCCCGCCGCAATCAGCGCCTTGGCGACGACGCGGTTACCGATGCCTGCGTTCACCAGCAGATCCATGCTCTGGCCGTTGAATTCCCACAGGCTGATGACCGCCGTTGCCAGCCATACAATCGCCACGCTGAAGCGCAATACGTTCTCGTCCTTTGCATTCATCGCGATGTCTAAGGTGCAGTGGCGGGAAGCGTCGCCTGAGACCACGCGGGAGCTTCATCGACGAGGTCGGTGACCATGCCCCACTTGGCGAACTCCGGCTCGAACTCTCTCAACGACAACATCCCCGCCGCAGTGAAAGCCCCTGATGCCATGGCGTCACTGGCGGCCAGCTTTCGCGCCAGCACGATCGCGGCCATGCAGGGAATCTCGGGGCCATGGTCGTTGTCCGCTGCGATGTGCCAGGCACGCCGCGCGGGATGTCCTGCATTGTCGAGCCCTTCGACTCGAACGACCATCCCGCCCAGCGACGTGCCGAGCGAGTCGAACACGCCAGCGAAGCGATTAAGGGCGCCGGCCCAGCGCCCCGGCTGCATCAGGAGCCCCCTGCTGCGCAACGCCGCCAGCAGCGCGAAGGCATGTTGTGTCGCGGTCACTTCGAGTGCGGCACGGAACATCACGCGGTCCCGCACGCTGTATCGCCCCGGGAACAGTTCGAGGTCGGGAATGTCGCACAGCGCTCCGATGCGTGGGCTCAGCCGCTTGAACTCAACACGCTCGGGCGAAGCCCAGCCTGACGCTTGTGTCCATTGCCCTCCACGCCAGACGCGGATTGGCTCTCCGCAGTAGCTCAGCACTGCTTCCAGGGTGGCCTTACCCCGCGGCGCCGTCTGCGCAGGCGCGATGCAGATGTCCACCGCGTCGATGGCTCGCCAATCCGGGCACAGGTGGTCGACGACAGCCGAAGACAGGGCAGGTACCGTGCTCGCGCCGCTGATGCCCGCTCGCCCGGCCTGCCGGAATGTGTCGTGCAGTGCCTGCGGGAAGTCGCAGACGAAGCGGCGGCCATCCGCCAGATCGATGTAGTGCGCGCCGGCGCGCGCCGCCGCGAGGGCCACCGCATACGACTGTTGCTGGAACGGGCCGGCGACGTGGATCACCAGGCCGACACCCAGCGCACTCAGCGTTTGGCCAAAGTCCGAGGCATTGCAGTCGATCGATACGGCCATTGCCCGCCCGCCGAGGGAATCGGCGAGCCGGTGCGCCTGCCCGCGGTCGCGTCCTGCCACCTGCAGCTCAATATTGGAATCAGCCGCCAAGGCGCGGCAGATGCGGGCGCCGAAGTTCCCGTAGCCACCTAATACCAACGTCTTCATCCAGCCCCCACTGGCGACTCAATCCGTGGCTGGCAGTATCGCCGAGGAGGCACGCCTGAAGCGGCTACGGCCGTTAACCGCCGCTCAGTACTGGATCTCCGCGGTGACGGCGATCTACCAGAAGTAGTGCGGTCGTCGGCTTGTTGCGTCTCCCTGACGCGGGGTGGGTGCAATGCGCTTCGCTTATTGCACCCTGCAGGCAGTCGGCGGCCTTATGCCGTCAGAGCGGAGAAAACCCCTTCGTCGCCTTCTTGTCGCGCTTCTCGGCCTTCTTTTCCTTCATCGTCTTGGCCGGTTTCTTCTTCTGTTCCTTCTTCTGGTCCATGCCCTTGCTCATGTGCTTCTCCTGGTGCGTGTGGTGGTGGGCGGCTGCGGTGGCAGCCAGGCCAGCGCAGTATGCGCTTGCCGGGCCCGGGGAGCGCGGGACGCCCTTCGACGGCCCGGTGGCCTAAACTAGGGAGCCTCGACGCCGTGGCCGGCAGCAGCCCGGGAACCCCATGATCAACAACGACGTGCTGCGGAGCATCCGCTACATGCTCGACCTCAGCGACATCAAGGTCGTCGAGATCGCGAAGCTCGCCGACCCGGCGTTTCCGATTGAGAAAGCGGACGTGCAGGCCTTCCTGCGCCGGGACGACGATCCCGACTACGCCGAGTGCAGCAACGGGGTGCTGGCGCATTTCCTCGACGGGCTGGTGATTTATTGCCGCGGCCGCAACGACAGTTTGCCGCCGCGGCCGGTCGAGAAGCGCGTCACCAACAACGTGGTGCTGAAGAAGCTGCGGGTCGCGTTCGAGCTGAAGGATGTCGACATGCACCAGGTCTTCGAATCCGCCGGCTTCCCGATCTCCAAGCCGGAGCTGACGGCGCTGTTCCGCCAGCCCGGTCACAACAATTACCGCGCGTGCGGCGACCAGCTGCTGCGCAACTTCCTCAAGGGGCTGACGCTGCGCGTGCGGGGCTCCTGAGGAAGGGCGGGAACTGCTTCCGAAAGGCAAGCTGCTCGCCGTCTGACTGGCCTTCCGGGTCTTGCGGCACCCCCATGGGGGCGGTCTAGAGTTGACCCGTTTGCAGCCGGAGGACGCCAGCCGAGGGGCAGGGGCGTCTGCTGGTGCGCCCGCTCAGCCAGGAGCCACTCCATGACCACCCGCCGTGACCTGCTCAAGTTCAGTGCGCTCGCCGCCGCGGCGGCCGCGCTGCCATCGTTCGCGTTCGCGCATGGCGCCAAGCCCGTAGGCAAGGCGAGCAAGCCGCTGAACATCCTCATCCTGGGCGGCACCGGCTTCACCGGCCCGTTCCAGGTGAACTACGCATTGGCGCGCGGGCACAAGGTGACGCTGTTCAACCGCGGCAAGAAGCCGTCGCCGGAGTGGCCGGGCGAGGTCGAGCAGTTGCTCGGTGATCGCAACACCGGCGACCTCAAGGCATTGCAGGGGCGCAAGTGGGACGTGTGCATCGACAATCCCACCAGCCTGCCGTTCTGGGTGCGTGATGCCGGCAAGGTGCTGCGTGGCAACGTCGGCCATTACCTCTTCATCTCCACGATCTCGGTGTATGCCGACGGAACCAGGCCCGGCATCAGCGAGGACGACGCGCTTGCCGTCTACAAGGGCAAGGACGCGATGGCCGAGACGCAGGAGTCGCTGCGCGCCGACATCGAGAACCTGTACGGCCCACTCAAGGCGCTGAGCGAGGCCGAAGCGCACAAGCAGTTCGGCGAGCGCGTGACGATCGTGCGTCCGGGTTACATCGTGGGCCCGCGCGACGAGACCGACCGCTTCACCTATTGGCCACACCGCGTTGCCCAGGGCGGTGAAATGCTGGTGCCCGGCGATGGTGCCGACCCAGTGCAGGTCATCGACGGCCGCGACCTGGGTGAATGGATGATGCGGCTGGCGGAAGCGGGCACTCTGGGCGCATTCAACGCCGTCGGCCCGGAAAAGCCGTTGACCATGGATGCGATGTTGCGCACCTGCCAGACCGTCACGGGTGCGAAGCCAACCTACACGCACGTCACCCCGGAGTTCCTGGAAGAACAGAAGGTCCCCGAGCTGCCCATCTGGGTGTCGAGGAAGAGCGGCCCGTACGCGGGCTACGGAGCGGTCAGCAACGCGCGCGCGATCCGCGCCGGGCTGACCTACCGTCCGCTCGAGACCACTGTGACCGACCTGCTCGCCTGGTTCCGCAGCCAGCCGGCCGAGCGCCAGGCCACGCTGCGTGCCGGCCTCACCCGCGAACAGGAAGCGGAACTGCTCAAGTCGTGGCGCGCGCGCAAGGGTGCGTAATTGGAGTTACCTCAAGGGTTGGACCGCGTCATGGCTGCGAGCAGTGGCAGTTGTGCCGTGCGCTCCAGGCCCTTGAGGATGTCCACCCGGTCAGCGGGCCGTTCGTTCTGGCCGAGCTTGAACTTGGCTTTGGTCGAGATCACTCGCGCCCGGAACGCGACGACTGCCTGCGCGAGCATGTCATAGCGCGCTCCCATGTCAGCCACCGACCAGGCATTGGGGCGCCCGCGTTCCATATGGTCGACCAGTTGAGTCAGAGCGGTCTGCGTGGCCTCGGCGCGGTCATCGAAGGCGACGTCGACCTCGAAATGCACGGTTTCGTAGTTCCATGTCGGCGCCTGGGTGCGATCGGCAAGCCACGACGGCGAGATGTATCCATGCGATCCCAGGAACACCACGAGGGCCCGCGGCTGCCGGCGCAGCAGTTCCGTGTGCGGACTGACGCGCGCAATATGGCCCAGCAGTGTGATCGCGTCGTCCGCGTCGCGTTCCATCAACAGAGGCAAGGGCGTCGCGATGGGTGTGCCGGTGGCCGAGCTGATCATCAGCGCGAACGGGTGGGCGGCAATCAGTCGATCGATGTCGGCTGGGGAGTCGGGTGCGAAGGCAGGTTGGGTCATCATCCGGCGATCTTACGATGGCGGGCGTGGCACGTAGCGCGCAATAGCATTGCGCCAGGGCTCCCGGTCGCATATCGCCGCGCCGTGCGATCCGACGCGGCAGGTTAACGGCGCCAGGTTCTAGAATGGGGCCAATGCCCGGGCGCCCATCGGTCGTCCTGCGCCGAGGGGGGCGTCGGGTCCGCATGCCAGTCGGCCTTATGGACGACGGATCATGAAGATGCGCGTTTCATTGCAGCAGCTTCCGCACTCGAGTGCGACGCGCCTGTACTTGCGCCGCATATCGGCTGCCCTGCGCCTGCTTGGCCTGCAGGACGGTGATGGCGCGGCCGGCCTTTACCAGTGCGAACCCTTCGATCCCGACAGGCGCACGATCGTGATGATCCACGGCCTGGGCGGCGACGCCCTTGCCTGGTCGCGTCTCACCGAGGCCATCGAACAGTGCCCGCAGCTGCATGCGCGCTTCCAGGTGTGGCACGTGGTCTACAACAGCAACGCCCCGACGCTGGTGATACGTCGCCGTGCCCAGGGCTATCTCGACGAAACCTGGCAGCGACTGGATCCGGAAGGCCGCGCCGCGGCGCGTTCGGGCATGGTGCTGATCGGGCACAGTCTCGGCGGCGTGGTGGCGAGGATGCTGTGCGTGGACAGTGGCGACGCCTTGTGGTCGGCGGCTTTCACCGTCGATCCGCGCGCGTTCCCGGTCCACACGCTGGCGGCAGCGCCGCAGGTACCCGACGTGTTCCGGTTCGAGCGTTACCCCGGCGTGGGCCGCGCCATCTTCCTGGCCGCGCCGCACCGCGGCAGCCCCAACGCGGACAACTGGCTCGGGCGCCTGGCGCGGATCCTGGTCGGCGATCGGACCACGGAGATACGGGTGCTGCGGACGCTGGTGCGCGAGCATCCGGAGATGGTGCGGGAAGAACTGCGCGCCACCTACCAGCAGGGCAGGCTCAACAGCATTTCCACCCTGCAGGTTTCGCAGCCGGTACGGCGCGCCGGCGAAGCATTGATGCCCGGCCACGACATTCCCTATCACGTCATTGCCGGCGCACTGCCTGGCATCGATCCGCCGGGCGACGGCGTCGTGCCACTGAGCAGCGCACTGCTTCCCGGCGCGGCATCGACGCTGGTCATGCATGCGGGGCACAACCTGTACGACAACGGCGATGCGGTGAACGAGATCCTGCGCATCCTGCGTGAGGATGTCGCTGATCGACCTGCGCTCTGAACCAGACGAGCAGGGGGCCATCCGGTTCCCCTGGCGATCATCATTGGCGAGCTGAGGAAGCATGAACACTTCGATTCGACTGGCCGAAGCGCACGATGCCCCAGCGGTGATCCGCATCTGGCAGGAGGGCGTGGATAGCGCGATTGGCAGGCCCGCGCTGGACGTGGATCGCGTGGAAGATTTTTTTCTTGAGCGAATCAGTTCCGCTCGCCCGCCATTTGGCTTCTGGGTGGCGTGCGATGACGAGGGTGTTGTCGTCGGATGGCAGGCCCTTCTTCCGTTTGACAATAATCCTGCGACGCGTCCCTTCCTGGCAGAGGCAAGTACTTATGTAGCGAGTGCTTCCGCACGAAGAGGTGTCGGCGAAGCGCTCATCCGACACACCATGGATCACGCCACGGCGGGGGCCTTGCAGTACGTCCTCGGCTTCATCTCCTCGGAGAATCCCGGGGCCCAGTCCATGGTCATGAAATGCGGCTGGAATCGCGCCGGAGAAATGCCCGGTACAAGCAAGGCGCCCGCGACCCCTGGCATTGAGATCTTCGTCTTTGTCCCGGTTCTACGCGGCGCGCCGGCTTGTTAGCCCGTGGCGGGTTCCGTAGTCTCGTGTATGACCGGAAGCGCAAGGGGAGGTGTATGGGGGCGCTTAGTGTCGAGGTGATGCTGGCACTCGTGTGCGCGGTGACGTTCTTTCGCGCCGGTCGAATGGAGTCGGTGGGCGCGGCGTACGACTACAGCTTTCTGTGGGCATTGATGTCGGTCTTGCTGTCCGCGCTGGTCCTGATCGCGCTCAAGGCGTCCTGGCTTGTTCTGTTCCTCTGCCAGATTGGCCTGTTCCTGGGGATTGGCGTATATCGAGCCCTTCGTGATCCAGCCTGAGGCAAGGCGATGGAATCGCCCTCGGCTCAAGATCAATAAAAAATGCCCCGGCACGCCGGGGCATTGGTTTGCGGACCTTTCCCTTCTTGCCCCGCGACGATGACCTGCCGCGGATCGCACGCGTTCACTTCGCCGCTTGACGGACCTCGGCGGGCTTCGGCGCATACCCATCCACGCCGAACTGCCACAGCATGAAGCTGATCAGGTCGGCGCGCTCGCGGTTGACCGAACTCTGGGTCGAGCCGACGCCGTGGCCGGAGTCGTAGTCGATGTTGAGCAGCACCGGCTTGTCGCTGCTGCTGGCGCGCTGCAGCCGCGCCGCCATCTTCGCCGAGTGCCAGACCGCCACGCGCGGATCGTTGAAGCCGTGCGAGAGCATCACCGCGGGGAACGGTGTGCCGTCGTGCACCTTCTGGTACGCGCTCATGCCGACCAATGACTTGAATCCGCTTTCGCTGTTGGGGTCGCCGAACTCCGGCCAGTTCACCGGGCCATTGGGATCGCGCAGGGCGGCGCCGATGGAATCGAGTACGCCCACCTGCGGCATCGCCGCACCGAACAGGTCGGGGCGTTCGATCAGCGCGTTGCCGATCAGGATGCCGCCGGCGCTGCCGCCCGAAATGCCCAGCCGCGAGGGCGAGGTGTACTTCTCGCGCACAAGGTATTCAGCGCACGCGATGAAGTCTTTCCAGGTGTTGGCCTTGGTTTCCTGGTAGCCGCCGCGGTACCAGGCCTCGCCCTTCTCGCCGCCGCCGCGCACGTGGCAGAACGCGCGCACGAAGCCGCGATCGAAGTAGGCGAAGTGCGCCGGCACAAGCGCCGGGTTGGTGCTGATGCCGTAGGCGCCGTAGCCCTGCAGGAAGGTGGGGTTGTTACCGTCGCGGCGCAGGTCACGGCGGTGCACGATCGACAGCGGCACCATCGCGCCATCGTGGCTGGGCACCTGCACGATGGTCGCTTCCAGCTGGCCGGCGTCGACACCGGCCGGCGGCGGCTGCAGGTTGGTTTCATGCACGCGGCCCTCGGCGTCGATGCGCACCACGTCGGGGAAGTGGGCCCAGCCCACTCCACCGACCGCGATGCCGTCGACTTTGTCCTGCACCGTATACGGGAACACCGAGTCCATGCCCGGCAGCGCGACCACACTGGGCTTGCCGCCCTGCCACGGCAGGCGGTTGAGCTGCATCCCCACGCCGCTGGCGGTCTTGGCCGTGTAGTAGAGAGCATTGCCGCTGTAGTAAACCTCGTCGAGCGGCAGGGCGCCTTCAGCGACTACGGTCGAGCGCTTGCCGTTCTTCAGCGCGAGCCTCTTGATCTCGCGGTTGGGCTTGCTCGCGGTGAGCAGGTACAGCGCATTGTCGTGGAGGACGAAGCTGCGCGCCTGGTCGTCGGTGGTGACGAGCTTGCGCCACTGGATGCGTTCGGCGCCCAGCTCGGCGCGCGGCGCGGCGAACAGGGTCAGGCGGCTGTCGACCGACGCGGGCATGCCGATCAGCCAGTCACTCTCGGCGCTGGCGATGACGATGGGCAGCTGTCCCGGTGCGATGTTCAGCGACGGGTCGTAGCGGTTACCGAACACGAGACGGTCGCGCGCGATGTCCTGGCCCATGAGGTGCAGGTAGGCCTGGCTGTTGAGCTGGTGCTCAGCCGCCGACATGCCGGGCCCGACTTCGTTCTCGCGGTTGTAGAAGAAGCCGCTCGAATCGGGCAGCCACGAGATGCCGAAGCGCACGCGGCTGATCGGTCCTTCCACCACCTTGCCGTTGGCAAGGTCGATCACGTAGGCCGAGGCCATCTCCGAACCCGATTCGGACAGGCCGACCACGACATGGCGGCCGTCCGGTGATGGATCGGCGTAGTTCATCGCGTGCGGCTTGCCGGTGCGCTTGCGCCAGTCCTCCGGGTCCAGCAGCAGCCGGTCCTCGCCGTCCCAGCCCTCGCGCAGGTACAGCTTGGCGACGTCCTCGCCAGCGTCCTGGCGCTGGATCAGCAGGCGCTCGCCGTGCATCAGCACCACCGCTTCGATGTTGCTGGCGGTGGTCTTCTCCAGACGCTCGACGTCGGCCAGTACCTGCGCCCGCGCGGGGATCGCATCGAGGACCGAGCGCGTACGGTCCGCCTGGGCACGGATCCAGTCCTGCGCGTCCTTGCTCTTGAGGTCCTCCAGCCAGCGGTCCGGGTCATCGACGGTAATGCCGAAGTGCGTTTCGGTGGCTGCGTGCACCGAGGCGGGCGTAGCGGGCGG
>NZ_JADLZT010000002.1 GCF_015453285.1 Lysobacter niastensis | reverse complement strand
CCCCAACCCTCCCCCGCAAGCGGGGGAGGGGGCTCCCACTCCGGTAGCGCTGCATGGACTCATCCTCCGCACTCCGACATGCATGGCCGCGCCCTGCTCCAGCGATGCTCGGGCTGCTGGCGCTGTGGGGCATGCTCGGCCTCGGCGCCAGCCTCGGCTGGTGGCCGGCCGCGTCGTGGTGGACGATGGGCGGCGTGCTGCTGGTGATGGCTCTTCTCGATGGCCTGCGCGTCGCCCGGCGTCCTACGCCGAGCGTGCACCGGCAGCTCGCCGACACCTGGCCTATCGGTGTCGAGCGGCAGGTGACCTTGACGCTGGAGACCGCGTCGCATCGCCAGCCGCTGGACGTGTTCGACCTCCATCCCGGCGGATGGACGATGCAGGGGCTGCCGCGCGCGCTCGAACTGCTGCCGGGCGAAAGCGCGTCGTTTGATTACCACCTGTGCGCCCACGAGCGCGGCGACTTCCGCTTCGACGGCGTGCAACTGCTCCTGCACTCGCCGTGGCGGCTATGGCGGCAATCGCGCATCGCCGGTGCCGCGCAGAAGGTGCGCGTGTTCCCGAACTTCGCTCCGCTCGCGCGTTTCGCGATGTTCAGTGCGGAACAGGCTTCGCGCCTGGTCGGTGCGCACGTCAAGCGCCGTCGCGGCGAGGGTACCGACTTCCATCAGATGCGCGAGTACCGCATCGGCGACAGCCTGCGCCAGATCGACTGGAAGGCCACCGCGCGTGCACGCCGCCTGATCTCTCGCGAGTACCAGGACGAGAAGAACCAGCAGCTGGTGCTGATGCTCGACACCGGGCGCCGGCTGATGGCGCGCGATGGATCGCTGGCGCACTTCGACCACGTGCTCGATGCGTCGCTGGTGGTGGCCTACCTCGCGCTGCGCCAGGGCGATGCGGTGGGCTTGCACGCCACCGGCGGCGCCTCGGCGTGGGTACCGCCGCGCCGCGGCGTCGGCACGATCGACGAACTGCTGCGCGCCAGCTACGCCTTGCAGCCGCAGCCGGTGGCGACGGACTTCCTGGCCGCCGCGACCGAACTCTCGCTGCGCCAGCGCCGCCGCGCGCTGGTGATGCTGGTGACCAACCTGCGCGACGAGGACATGGACGACCTGCTCGCCGCCGTCGGCATGCTGCGCAAGCGCCATCTGGTCTGCGTCGCCAGCCTGCGCGAGGACTCGCTCGACACCGCGCTCGGCGAAGACGTCTCTGACCTGCCGGGCGCGATCCGCGCGGGTGCGGCCGCGCGCTACCTCGAGCAGCGCCGTGCCGCGCATGAAGCGCTGCGCAGCCATGGCGTGATGGTGCTGGACGTGGCCTGCCAGGAGCTGGCCGCGTCGCTGGTGGACAAGTACCTGGCAGTGAAACGCGACGGGCTGCTTTGACCCTAGGGCCTGGTCATCGCCTCCAGCGACGACAGGCTGACCATCGCTTCCTCGCGGCTGCTCCCGCACATCTCCATCGACGGGCGCAGCGACGCGCAGAATGCCGGCCGCTCCGGCTTGCCGAACAGGCGGCAACGGTAGTCGTCGTCCAGTTGCACGCACGGCATGCCCGCCGGCTTGCCATGCGGCATGCCGGGAATCGGCGAATTGATCGACGGCGCGATGCAGCACGCGCCGCAGCGGGCGCGGCATTCCATCAGCAGTTCATCTCAGTCGGCCGTCACCAGCGCGTCGTTGTGCGCGCGGATCTCGGCGTAGACACCGTCGGTTTCGGGACGCACATGATGCCAGCTCAGGAAGCTCTCGGCCGCCTGTTCGACCAGCATGCCCAGGCCATCGACGCAGTCATGCGCACCGGCGGCGCGCGCCCAGGCCAGGAACGGAATGGCGACTTCGCCGTAGCTCAGGTCGACGGCGGCCGTGCGCGGTCCCGCCAGCGCGACCGGCAATTGCGGCAATCCCGCGACCCGGGTGGCCGACGTCGCATTCACGATCAGGTCGAAGGTGCCGATCGACGAGACGTCGCTGAAGTAGCGCGGATGGATGCGCCCGGGCTGGCCCAGCGAGTCGGCCAGCGCGTCCGCACGTTCGGGCGTGCGGTTGATGATGAAGAGGTCGCCGATGCCGGCATCGAGCAGCGCCGGTGCCACGCCGCGCGCGGCACCGCCCGCGCCCAGTAGCAGCGTGCGGCGTTCGCGCAGGTCCAGACCGTGGCGCTCGGTGAGGTCGCGCACCAGCCCGACACCGTCGGTGTTGTCGCCTTCCCAGCCGGTTGCGGTCCGGATCAGCGTGTTGACCGCGCCGGCGCGGCGCGCGCGCTCGGTCAACACGGTGCAAAGCGCCGCGGCGCGGGCCTTGTGCGGCAGCGTGACGTTGGCACCTATGCCGCCTTCGGCCGCGAACTCCGCCAGTCTCGCGTCGAACTGCGCCGGTTCTGCGTCGATCGCCGTGTACTGCAGCGCGATGCCGGTCTGCTTGCCGAACGCGGCATGGATGCGCGGCGACAGCGAATGCGCGACCGGATGGCCGATCACGGCGAATCGTTTGACGACGGCAGGATTTGCGACAGCGGCGAAGTTCGACACGGGATCCCTCGCATAGACTGGAGTTCGCTAAGACAGGAGACGCACGATGCGACGCGCAACGGCCTTGCCCGGATCGAGTCTACTCCCGGCGCTGGCACTGGGCGCTTGGGCCCTGTCCGGTCCGGCGGCCGCCTTCATCTCCGAGTTCGGAATCGAGGGCATGGGCGTGGTGTCCACGCGCGCCAGCGAGATCCGCGGCAGCGTCAGTCCGAATGGACAGCGTATCGTCTGGGGCAGTACGGACCGTGAAGGCGGCGCGGGCGGTTGGGACCTGTGGCAGGCGACGTTGAAGGACGGCCGCTGGCAGGACGCGAAACCGTTGCCGATCAACAGCAAGTCCAAGGATTTCGATCCGCTGTTCAGCGCGGACGGGCAATGGCTTTATTTCTTTTCGGATCGTCCCGGCGGCATCGGCGGTGACGACCTCTACCGCGCCGCCGTGCTGCCCGGCGGCGGTTTCGGCAAGCCCGAGAACCTCGGTCTCGGTGTCAACAGCCGCGGCGACGAATGGGCGCCGACGCCGAGTCGCGACGGCCGCCACCTGATGTTCGCCAGCGACGGTTTGGGCGGCGAAGGCCGCCATGACCTGTTCGTGGCGCGCTGGGACGGCAAGGCGTTCGTTGAGCCGCGTGCGCTGCCTGGCGTGAACAGCGCCGACGACGAGTTCGACGCGGCCTGGCTCGGCGACGGCAAGACGGTCGTATTCACACGCTCGAAGGACGTGGACACGCAGCCGGTGCGCTTGTTCATCGCGCAATGCGACGGCCGCGAGTATTCGGGCATCGCGCCATTGGCGCTGTCGTTCAACACCGAGGACGGCAGCACCTTCGGCCCCGCGCTGGACTGGAACAAGCCGGGCGAGATGCTGGTCACCGGTGTGGCGAAGGCTCCGCGCGCCGGCAAGCTCGACATCTACCGGATGAAGGCACCGGCAGCGAGCGGAAAATCAGGCTGCCTGTGAGTTCGAGCCCTTCTCCCGCAAGCGGGAGAAGGGAAGCCATCCGTCATTGCATCTCGCGCAACCAGCGCGCGGCGTCGAGCGCGAAGTAGGTCAGCACGCCGTCGGCGCCGGCGCGCTTGAACGCCAGCAGCGATTCCATCGCCGTCATGCGCTCGTCGAGCCAGCCGTTATGCGCGGCGGCCTTGAGCATCGCGTACTCGCCACTGACCTGGTAGACGTAGGTCGGCACGCGGAACTCGTCCTTCACGCGGCGCACGATGTCCAGGTACGGCATGCCCGGCTTCACCATCACCATGTCGGCGCCTTCGGCGAGGTCGAGCGCGACTTCCTGCAGCGCCTCGTCGGAGTTCGCCGGGTCCATCTGGTACGTGTACTTGTTGCCCTTGCCGAGCGCGGCCGCGGAACCGACCGCGCTGCGGAACGGACCATAGAACGCACTGGCGTACTTGGCGCTGTAGGCAAGGATGCGCGTGTTAATCAGGCCTTCGCTTTCCAGCGCGTTGCGGACCGCGCCGATGCGGCCGTCCATCATGTCGCTCGGCGCGACCACGTCGGCACCGGCCTGCGCGTGCGACAGCGCCTGCTTCACCAGTGCATCGACGGTGTCGTCGTTGAGGATGTAGCCGGTGTCGTCGATCAGGCCATCCTGGCCGTGCGTGGTGTACGGATCGAGCGCGACGTCGGTGATGACGCCAAGCTCCGGGAAGCGCTGCTTCAGCGCGCGCACGGCACGCTGGATGATGCCGTCCTCGCTCCACGCGATCGCGCCGTCGGCGGTCTTGCGCTCGCCGTTGGGCACGCCGAACAACGTCACTGCCGGCACGCGCAGCTCGCTGGCCTTCTCGGCCTCGCGCAACAGCTCGTCGATCGACAACCGTTCCACGCCCGGCATCGAGGCGACCGGCTCGCGGCCGTCGCGCTCGTGCACGAACACCGGATAGATCAGGTCGTTGGTGGTGAGGACGGACTCGCGCATCAGGCGGCGCGAGAACTCATCGCGGCGCATCCGCCGCGGGCGTACGTAGGGGTAGCTGCTCATGGCGCGGCATTGTACGCCCCGCTTCCCCTCTCCCGGCACGCTGCGGCGGCCCAGGAGAGGGGGCAGGGATATCAGGCCGGATACACCCGATACCGCAAAGGCTTCAGCCCGACCGTGCTTCCCGGAGCCGGCGTGCTGACGTCGGGCGTGGCCACGATATCCAGTTCCAGCGGCCGCGTCTGGCCGGGGATGGCAAGCTCCAGCGTGATGCGGTCGGCCAGCCGGTAAGCGCTCAGCACCCGCGCAGGCAAGCCGTCACCGGCCTCGCCCAGCGCGAGATCGTGCGGCCTCGCGTACAGGTGCGCCGCGCCATCGGCGACGCCGGCCGGCAGCGGCAGCGCGTGTCCGTCGACGCGGAACTGCCCGTGCTCCACACGCCCTTCCAGCCGGTTGGCGCGCCCGATGAAGTCGAACACGTAGGCCGACGCCGGTGCGCTGTAGATCTCGTCGGGCGTGCCGATCTGCTCGATTCGGCCGTCGCGCAGCACGACCACGCGATCGGCAAGCTCCAGCGCTTCTTCCTGGTCGTGGGTGACGAACAGCGTGGTCTGGCCGGTCTGCTCGTGCAGGTCGCGCAGCCAGCGCCGCAGCTCCACGCGCACCTTCGCGTCGAGCGCGCCGAACGGCTCGTCCAGCAACAGCACCTTCGGGTCGATCGCCAGCGCACGCGCAAGCGCCACGCGCTGCTTCTGTCCGCCCGACAACTGCTCGGGATAGCGCTTGCCGAAGTCCGGCAGCTGGATCAGGCCCAGCAACTCCTGCACGCGGCGCGCGATCGATGCCTTGTCGGGACGGCGGCTGTGGGGCCGGCTGCGCAGGCCGAACGCGATGTTCTCGGCGACGGTCATGTGCTTGAACAGCGCGTAATGCTGGAACACGAAGCCGACATTGCGCTCGCGCAGGCTCAGTCGCGTGGCGTCGTCCTGGCCGAACAGCACGCGGCCATCGTCGGGATGAAGCAGGCCGGCGATCACGCGCAGCAGCGTGGTCTTGCCCGAGCCAGATGGGCCGAGCAGCGCGACCAGTTCTCCGGATTCGACGTCGAGGTCGACCCGGTCGAGCGCGGCGACGCCGTCGTAGCGCTTGCTGAGCTGGCGGATGTGCAGGTCCATTCCACGCCGCGTCCGGGACGAGGCGCCATCATGAACCATCGCCGGCGAAGCGGGCCGTGACGGTTCGGAGGCACGCAGGGAGGTGCGTGCGGGTTCGACTCTTACAGCGTTCATCTCAGTGCCGCCTGTGGGATTGCGCCAGGGCGTCGCCGTGGCGGGCCTCCAGCCAGAACTTCAGGATCAGGGTGATCAGCGCGAGCCCGGCCAGCAGCGACGCCGCGGCAAACGCGGCGGTGCTGTCGAACTCGTTGTAGAGGATCTCGATGTGCAGTGGCAGCGTGTTGGTCAGGCCGCGGATGTGGCCCGACACCACCGACACCGCGCCGAACTCGCCCATTGCGCGCGCGGCGCACAGCAGCACGCCGTACAGCAGGCCCCACTTGATATTGGGCAGCGTGACGCGGGTGAACATGGTCCAGGCGCCCGCGCCAAGCGAGCGCGCGGCGAGCTCCTCGTCGGCGCCCTGCTGCTGCATCAGCGGGATCAGCTCGCGCACGACGAACGGGAACGTGATGAACAACGTCGCCAGTACGATGCCCGGCCGCGCGAACAGGATCTTCATGTCGTAGCGCTGCAGCAGTTCGGCGAACCAGCCCTGCGAACCGAACAACAACACCAGGCAGAGGCCGGCCACGACGGGCGACACCGCGAACGGCAGGTCGATCAGCGACAGCAGCAGTTGCTTGCCGCGGAACTCGAAGCGCGTCACCGCCCACGCCATCAGCATGCCGAACACCGCGTTGACCGGGACCACTATCGCGACGGTAAACAGCGTCAGCTTCAGCGCGGCACGCGCATCAGGCTCGTTGAGCGCGGCAAACCACACACCCACGCCCTTGGCGAATGCCGCGCCCAGCACCATCAGCAGCGGCAGCACCACCAGTGCGGCCATCACCAGCATGGCCAGCGCGATCAGCGACCAGCGCAGCCACGCGGGCTCGTCGAGTTCATCGTGGCGACGGCTCATGCATGCGCTCCTCTGCGTATCGAGGTATTCACCGGGCCTGCCTCCGCTTTTCATGCGCGAACAGCGACGGGATCGCGTTGATCGCGAGCAGGCACACGAACGACGCCGCCAGCAGCAATGCCGCGATCGCCACCGCGCCCGGGTAGTCGTACTCCTCCAGGCGGATCGTGATCAGCAGCGGCGCGATCTCGGTTTTGAACGGCAGGTTGCCGGCGATGAAGATCACCGAGCCGTACTCGCCGAGTGCGCGCGCGAATGCCAGCGAGAAGCCCGTCAGCAGCGCAGGCAGCAGCTCCGGCAGGACGACGCGGCGCAGCGTGGTGAAGCGCGAGGCGCCGAGCGATGAGGCGGCCTCTTCCTGCTCGCGGCCCAGCGCTTCCAGCACCGGCTGCACGGTGCGCACCGCGAACGGCAGGCCGATGAACACCAGCGCGATGACGATGCCGATCGGCGTGTAGGCGATCTTCAGGCCGAGCGGTTCGAGCCAGCGCCCGACCCAGCCGTTGGCCGAATAGATTGCGGTCAATGCAATGCCGGCCACCGCCGTCGGCAGCGCGAACGGCAGGTCGACCAGCGCGTCGAGCAGGCGGCGTCCCGGGAAGCGGTAACGCACCACCACCCACGCCACCAGCGCGCCGGCGAACAGAGCGACCAGCGAGGCCACCAGCGATGCACCAAAGCTGAGCTTCAGCGAGGCCTGCACGCGCGGGTCCTGTATCGCACGCAGCCAGCCATCGATGCCAAGCCCGGCGGCGCGGATCGCCAGCGCCGCCAGCGGCAGCAGCACGACCACGCTCAACCACGCCAGGCCGAGACCGAGGCTGAGGCCGAAGCCCGGCAGCGGTGCACGACCGCGGCGGGCGGGACCCAGCGATGGGAGTGCGACGCTGCTCATGGCAGGTTCGGCGCGAACATCCGGATGCCGTTCGTCCTGAGCGTAGGCGCAACGCGCCGGAGTCGAAGGATGGACGGGTCCGCTGCAGAACCGCCTCGCTCACCCTTCGACTTCGGCCTGTGGCCTACGCTCAGGGCGAACGGTGATGGATCGCAGGCCTTGGCAGCAGCCACGTTCATCGCTCAACGCGGCCGATAGATCTTGTCGAAGAAACCACCATCGGCGAAATGCTCGGCCTGTGCCTTCTTCCAGCCGCCGAACGCGGAATCGATGGTCACCTGCTTGACCTGCGGGAAGCGCGCCAACTCCGCCGCCGGCACCTTGTCCGCTTCGGCCGGGCGGTAGCCGTGCTTGGCGGCGAGGCGCTGGCCCTCGGGCGTGTACAGGAAGCGCAGGTAGGCCTCGGCCTGCTTGCGCGTGCCGTGGCGATCGACGTTCTTGTCGACCCACGCCACCGGCGGCTCGGCCTTGATGCTCAGGCTCGGCACGACGACCTCGAACTTGCCGCGCGTGTCGGCGTCCGACAGCGTCAGCAGCGCTTCGTTCTCCCACGCGATCAGCACGTCGCCGATGCCGCGCTCGGCGAACGTCGTCGTCGCGCCGCGCGCGCCGGTGTCGAGCACCGGGACGTTCTTGAACAGCTTCGTCAGGAAATCGACCACCTTGTCGCCGTCGCGATACTCCTGCGACGCCCAGGCCCACGCCGCGAGGTAGTTCCAGCGCGCGCCGCCCGACGTTTTCGGGTTGGGCGTGATCACCGCCACGCCGTCCTTCGCCAGGTCGCCCCAGTCGCGGATCTGCTTCGGGTTGCCCTTGCGCACCAGGAACACGATCGTCGAGGTGTACGGCGAGCTGTTGTGCGGCAGGCGCGTTTGCCAGTTCGCCGGCAGCAACTTCGCGTTCGCGGCGATCGCATCGATGTCGGCGGCCAGCGCCAGCGTCACGACGTCCGCTTCCAGGCCATCGATCACCGCACGCGCCTGCTTGCCGGAGCCGCCGTGCGAGGCGCGGATCTTCAGCGTCTCGCCCGTCTGCTGTTTCCACTGCGCGGCGAAGGTCTGGTTGATCTCGGCGTAGAACTCGCGCGTCGGGTCGTAGGAGACATTGAGCAGCTCGACATCCTTGGCCTGGGCAGCGGCGCTGGCCGCTGCGAGCAGCAGGCACAGGACGGCATTACGGAGAAACGAAGTCATGGCGCTTTCCTTGGGGGAGGAGAGAGTCGGTGTACTCATCACGTCAGAACACGAACTGCGCGCGCGTGAAGAACGCTTTTTCATCCTCGCGGTCGGCACCGGCCGGCGCGCCGTCGTCGAACTGCGTCTGCGTGTAATTGGCGACCAGCTTGAAGTTGCTGTTGAGGTACCAGTTCACGCCCAGCCCCCACGACGTGGCATGGCTGGCCACGCTGGCGGGATCGGCGAACAGCGGGAATGCATCCTCGTCGATGTCGAGCTCGCCATAGCGCGCCACCAGTTCCCAGGCACCCCAGCCTGCACCGCCCACCGTAAAAGGCTGGTTAGGCCGCGTTACGCCCTTGTAGCTCGCATCCTCGCCGGTCAGCACGAGTCCGCCGGTAAGCGTCCAGGCGCGGTTGTCGAGTGCATCGCGCTGTCCGGTGGGCAGCGCCACTTCCTGCTTCGAACTGATGTATTCGCCGAGCAGGCCGAACGTGTTGCGATAGAAGTAGGCCTGCGGCGTCCAGCGCGTGTGCTCGCCATCGGCGACGACGTTGGCGCGATAGTTGAAGAACTGCACCTGACCCGGCGTGCGGTAGCGCGGCAGGAAGCTGTTGCCGGCGCCCTGCTTGTCGCCGCTGGTGCCGGCGATGCCGAAGCCGAGGCCGGACCACGCGTTGCCGGCGTTCTTCCACGGCTCGGCGAACACGCGCGCAGCCAGTTCGAAATCGTTGTCGGGATTGGTCGTCGAACCGTCGCGGCCGTCGGGCGCGCCGTTGAACACGCCGAACTGATAGCCGAGCGCGCCGCCGCCGAACTCGCCCTGCAACTGCACGCCGAGGTCGCGCGACGGTGCCAGTTCGCCGGCGAGGCCGCCTTCGACCATCGCGTTCGCGCTGCTGGACTGCAGGCGTTCCAGTCCGACCGGCACCTTGAATCGGCCCAGGCGCACGGTCGCACGCGGATCGAAACGCAGGTCGAGATAGGCATCGTTGACTGTGGCGCTGTCGCCCGCCAGCTGCGCCTGCAGGCGGAACGCCAGCAGCGGGCCCCACGTGCCCTCGAGCGTCGGTTCGAAGCGGCGCAACAGGAAGGTGTCGTTCTGCGGACGCTCGTCGTCGTCGATGTAGAAACGTCCGTCGCCCTGCACCAGCGCCTTGAACTTGAGCTCGACGTCGCCCGGCGGCGGCGATTTAACCGAAAGACCCTTGGCGGCGCTGAGCGTCACGGTGGGCGTGTTGGCGGCGCGGTTTGCGGCTTCCTCTTCCTGCAGCTCCAGCCTGCGCTCGATCACCCGCAGGCGCTGGTCGAGGTCGGCCAGGCCGGACTGGGCCGGGTCGGTGGTCGCGGGCGCAGTGCCGAGCCGCTGCTCGATCGCCTGCAGGCGACGGGCGAGTTCCTCGACGGTGACTTCGCCCGCCATCGCCGATGCCATCGGTGACGTCGCGAGGATCAGAGCGAGCGCAAGACGAGAGTGGCGGAGGGCGCGCGGTTTCGTGGCACTGCCGGAAGGTCGGGGTGTCATATCGGGGCTCGATTGGATGAGGGGAATGTGACTGCGCGTCGGGCACGAGGGAAGATCCCAGTCAGCATGTCCTCATGCCAAACGGGCATCTGAGCAACATGCGGAAGCGTACGCGCAGCCCCTTCCCTCCGGCCGGCCACGGAAGGCGCAAGTGCGATTTCAAGGACTCAGGTCAAGCCGCCGCCACTCCCGTGGCGGACGATGCCGATCAGATCACGCCGCCGCCGATGCCGAGCCGGACGATGCCGACCAGGATGACGATGCCGTTGAGCACCAGGCCGGTCTTGGCGCGGCCCCGGTTGCCCGGGCTGGAGAACAGGATGCCGAGCGCGGCGATGATCGCCCCGACCGCGGCGAAGGGGATCAGGAACCAGTTGCTCCATCCGAGCAGCGGGATCAGCGCCACGACCATGCAGATCATCGCGACGATGCCCCACAGCAGGCTGATCAGACCCATGACCCTGTCTCCATGACGGTGGCGCGGGGCGCCGAAGCGCCCATCATGCCGCAGGCGGCCGCGTGTGGGTCAGGCGCCGTGGACGCCGTCGATCTCGACGCGCAGCTCGCGCCGGCACACGGCGGCGTGCAGCACGATGCGCGGCACCTGCGCAGGCAGCCTCGTTGCGAGCGCCGCCTGCACGCGCGGGACGTCGTCGCGGTCGCGCACGTAGACCTTCAGGCGCGTGCCGGCGCCGAAGTGCTCCGGCAGCCCTTCGCGCTGCAGGCGTGCGCGGCCGACCAGGCTGTCCAGGTTGGCCAGCACTTCGTCCAGCTGCGCCTCCACCGAATCACGATGCTGCGATTCGTGGCCGACGATGGCGGCGGTGCCCGACAGCATCAACGGCATCGCACTGCCGGGCGGCGGCAGCATCGCGCGGGCGAAGCCCGGGGCCTGCGGGCCGTACTGGCGCGGATAGCGGTAGGCGCTGACCTGGCGCGGGTTCTCGATCGGCGTGCCGGGCGTGCGCGCGGCCAGCCAGTAGACCTGCAGGCGGTGGTGCCCGGCATCGTCTCCGCGGCACTGGCCGATCGCCGTGGCGGCGGGCAGCGTGGCCGGGTCGACCTCGCCCAGCGCGCGGGCGCGGCCGACGCAGAAGCGGCGATAACGCTCGTCGTCGCCTTCGCCGTCGGTGATGCCGTCGAAGTAGTTCCACATCCGCAGCACGTGCGGGTAGCCGTGCGAGGCCACGAACGCGGCCAGCCGGCGGTAGGCGTCTTCGGCGGCGAGCTCGATGCCGGCGCCGCCGGTCTCGTCGATCTCGATCGCGCCGAACTGCAGTGCGCCGTCCTCGGACCAGGCGATGCCATCGCTGCGGCCATGCCGCACCTGACCGACGCCACGCCAGACCTCGAGCGGGGCCGGGCCCTGCGGATCCAGCGCGATGCGCAGGTAGCGCGGGTCGTCATGCCGGGCCGCGGCCGCACCGAACGCGAACACCGCCAGGACGCCGGCCTGCGCGAGCGCCGGGCCGGGCTCGCCGTCGACGTAGTCGACCTGCAGCCGAGGCAGGACGGAAAGATCGGATTCGAGCGCGCTCATAACCTGGCCTGACGGCCTGCAGGGGCCGCGCCGGTCGCGGTGGCGGGGGAAGTCATCCGCAAATGATACCGTGGCCGCCAAGGGCAACCTCCGATGTACGGAATCCCGCCTGATGCCGCACCGCCCCGCGGTGGAGTTAGCATCGGCCCATCAAAGCCAGCCTAGGGAGCTCGCGATGACACGCCTCGTCCTGATCCTGCTGACCGCAATGCTGACGGCGCTTCTGGCCTCCTGCTCCACCAATTCGCATCTGGTCACCGGCCAGACCCGTCCGCCGGTCGACCCCGCCCAGGTCCGCGTCTACTTCACTCCGCCGCCGGGCGGTTTCGAGGAGATCGCCCAGCTGGAGACTTCCAGCGGCTCTTTCACCTATGGCGAACAGAACAAGATGAACTCGGTGATCACCAAGCTGAAGGCGGAGGCCGCCAAGCTCGGCGCCAACGGCGTGCTGTTCATCGGCACCGAGAACAGCTACGGCAATAGCAGCATCGGCGTGGGCGCCGGCGGCGGCAATTACGGCGGCAGCGGTTTCAGCTCCGGCGGCGTCGGCTTCAGCATTTCGCCGACGCAGAAGTTCGCTCGCGGCCTCGCGATCTACGTGCCCAACCCGCCGCCGGAAGCCCCGGCTCCGGCGACGGCGCCGCAACCGGCACCGACGCCGACCAAGTAACCGCTCAGGCGCGGTTGCGCGCCAGGCCGTCGCCGGCGGCCTGCGCGCGGCCAGCGAACAGGCCCAGCAGCGGCCCGGTCATCACCGTCGTCAGGATCGCCATCGCCAGCAGCATCGTGAAGGCCTGCGGGCCGATCAGCCCGGCGTCGAGCCCGACCTTCAGCACGATCAACTCCATCAGGCCACGTGCGTTCATCAGCGCGCCGGTGGCGAAGCTGTCGCGCCAGTCGTGACCGGACAGGCGCGCGCCGGCCGCGCCGCCGACGATCTTGCCGGTCACGGCCACCACCAGGATCACCGCCATCGCGGCGAGCGCGGTGCCGGTGAACGCATCGCCGGTGGTGCGCAGGCCCGCCAGCGCGAAGAAGATCGGCATCAGCAGCACCACCGCGACGTGCTCCAGCCGTGCGGTCAGCGCATGCAGCAGACGGTCGTCGCGCGGCAGGCAGGCACCGAACACGAATGCGCCGAACACCGCGTGCAGGTCCAGCCATTCGGTCAGCGCCGCGCAGGACAGCAGGCCGACCAGCAGCGCCGCCAGCACCATCGCCGAGGGCTCGCCATCGCGGGCATGGGTGCGCAGCAGCCACGCATAGAGCGGCTTGAGCAGGCCGAACACCAGCGCGGTCAGTGCCAACAGACCGATCAGGGCGCGCGCGACGCCGCCTTCTCCGCCCTGGCCGACCAGCGCGACCACCAGCGCCAGCCCGATCCACGTCGCCGCATCGGCGATTGCCGCTGAGCCGAGCGCGAGCTGGCCGACGCGCGAGCGCGTCATGCCGCGGTCCTTGAGGATGCGCGCCAGCACCGGGAAGGCGGTGATCGACATCGCGGTGGCGAGGAACAGCGCGAACGGCCAATAGCCCACGCCGGCCGGCGCCAGTTGCGGATACAGCCACGGCGCGACCGCCAGGCTGCCGCCGAACGGCAGCACCACGCTGAGCGCGCTGACCCAGCCGGCGGCGCGCAACTGCGCGCGCACGCCGTCGGGCGTGCGCAGCTCGGCGCCAACCACGAACATGAAGAGCACCAGGCCCAGCGTCGACAGCGACGTCAGCCCGGCCAGCGAGTCAGCGGGAAACAGCGCCGCGTGCGCCTGCGGGAGCGCCGCACCGAACACGATCGGCCCGAGCAGGATGCCCGCGGCCATTTCGCCGATCACGGCAGGTTGTCCGAAACGCTTGAGCAGCAGGCCGCACAGGCGCGCGACCGAAAGAATGACGACCAGTTGCAGCAACAAAGGCGAATGCATCCAAGCTCCCCTGCTGGATTGTTCGCCATTTTAGCGCCGCACCGGCCGCCCAGACGCGCACTGCGCCTGCTTTTCGCGAGGCGGAACGCCGCGCCGGCAGTCGCGCCTCCGACAGGAGGGCGCTGGCCGGCGCGGCTTCAGTCCTTACTTCGCGGCGACGGTCTTCTTCTGCGCCGGCACGAAGTCCTCGCGCACCGACTTGGCCAGCAGGCCAGGCGGCAGCAGGCCCTGGTCGAGCAGGTAGTTGTTGAACGCGAGCCGGTCGAAACGGTCGCCCAGCGCGATCTCGGTCTCCATGCGCAGCTCGAGGATGCGGCTGTAGCCGTAGAAGTAACTGCCGGCCTGGCCCGGGGCGTTGAACGTGTAGCGGTCCAGCTCCTGCTTGGCCATCGCCTCAGACAGGCCGACCTTGTCGGTCAGGATCTTGCCGGCCCGCTCGCGGTCGATCATGCCGAGGTTGAGCATCGGGTCGAGCATGGCGCGCGCGGCGCGCATCAGGCGGAACTGCAACGCGATCAGCTGGCCGTCGAGCGGCTCGTACGGAACCATCTCGGCCTCGGCGTACAGCGCCCAGCCTTCGACATTGACCGAATTGAACGCGAACATCGTGCGCGCCAGCGACACGCCGCGCTCGACCATCGCCGTGAACTGCAGCTCGTGGCCCGGACGGCCTTCATGCGCCGACAGCGTCCAGCGCACCGCATCGAAGTTGAAGTCGTCGTAGGACAGTGCCTTGCCGTCGGTGGTCGGCACCGACACCGGCAGCACGAACTGGCCCTGCTGGCCGGTGTTGCCGATCAGCGGCGCCGGGAGGAAGTGCGGTGCCGGCTGCGCAGCCGACTCGGCCTCGCTGCCCAGGCGCATCACCATCGGCCGGTTCGGCACGTCGACGATGCGCTCCTTGCGGATGATCGGGTCGATCGCATCGATGACGGTGCGGTAGCGCGACTCGAGCTGCGCGTTGGGCATGCTCTGCTGCTTCAGCGCGCGGATCACGGCGATGTAGTCGTTCTGGTCAGCGACCTTCAGGCCCTTGTCCTTGGCGACCAGCGGCGCGAGCTGGCGCATCGCCGCACGCGTCTCCATGAACTCGACCTGGGCGCGACGGATCAGCAACTGCGGATCGATGTCGATGCCGAACTGCTTGAGCGCATTGGCATACAGCTCCGGCGGCAGCTTCGTATCGGTGCGCGCTTCCGGCAGCACGGTGGCACGCGCCCACTTGCCGTAGTCGCGCAACTGCGTGTCCATCGCGGCCAGCGAGGCGTCGGCGCCTTCGACCTTGTACTTGGCGAACAGCTGCTTGATGCCGGCGATGTAGGTGTCGATGTTGCCCAGCGCCTGCTCGACCTCGAGCTTGGTCGGGCGCAGCAGCGCCTTGTCGCCCATGCGCTCGGTGTAGCGCGCCTTGGCGAGTTCGGTGATCGGGGTCGTGCCCGGTGCCTGGCCGGTGTAGGCCTTCAGGCGATCGAGCGCGCGGGCACGGCGCTCGGCCGGCGTCTGGTCGGAAAGCAGGCCCTGCAGGCCGGTGAACTCCAGCTGGCCGATGTCGACCCACGGCAGCGTCAGGCGCTCGTTGAGCGCGCTGGTCTCGATGTTGTCGTCGGCCGCCTGGATCATGATCTCCAGGTCCTGGCGCACGTTCGGATCGCGCTCGACCTGCAGCTTGGCCTGCAGCTCGGCCTTGGCCTTGGCGGTGGATTCGCGGAAGCGCTTGGACACGTCCGGCTTGAGGTCGGTGACGCGGTCGTCGTAACCCGGCACGCCGAAGAACGACATCGTCTCGGGCGAGAACTCGGCCTGCGACTTCAGCAGGATCTGCGCGTACTGGTTGCTGGTGGTGACCCACGCCGGCGACGCCGGTGCCGCGGTCGCGGCCTTGGCGGAGGGCTGGGCCGCCTGGGTGATGGCGGGCGCGCCCGCGACGAGGGTCAGGGCAATGGCGAGTGCGAGCGGCTTGATCATGGTCCAGGCGAGGTTTGGGGACGCGGCGAGCATGGCCGCTCCGCCGCACCCGGACCATCCGCCGAAGGTCACGGCGCCCTTCGGGTCAGGCTGGCGCGATGCGCTAAGGTGCGCACGGGGATAAACAGCCGGGCCGCCGGCAGCATGGAGGCGCATGACGCTTCGCAGGACCTTGGCCAGCGGCGCCGCCGCCGTGGCCCTCACACTCAGCGCGTCCGCGCACGCACAGTCCGCGCCCACCGAGGCCCGTTTCGACGGCACGCGCTCGCTGGTCGTCGATTTCGCCGAGTCGATACAGACCTGGGACAACCCGGTCGGCGGGTCGTTGATCGCGCTGCAACCGGATCTGCCGCGCAGCTGCCACTGGGCCAGCGACACGCGCCTGGCGTGCCGGTTCGATCGCGACGCGGCCAAGGCCACGCACTACCGGATCGACGTGCCCGGGCTGAAGACTCAGCAAGGCACCGCGCTGCCGGCGCAGGTGCTGTTCGCGGAGACGCCGCGACCGAGCGTGAGCGCGTCGGTCCACGACTGGCAGGGCGGCATGCCGGTGATCGAACTGCAGACCAACATGCCGGTCGCGCCGCAAGAGCTGCGCTCGGCGCTGCGCCTGAGCATCGACGACGTGCCGTTCGACGTGCCGCTGCCGACGCTGCTGCCACGGAGCTGGGGCGGCAACGCCTACTACCGGCTGGACTTGCCGACGGTCGACGGCGCCAACCGCATCGTGCGGCTGGACGTGCTGCCGCAGCTGCGCAGCCTGGCTGGTCCGCTGCCGGGTACGCAGAAGGGCACGCTGCTGAAGTTGCTGGCCAACGAGCCGTTCCAGCTGCGCAGCCTGGCGTGCCGGCAACGCGGCGGCGACCACCTGGCCGTCAACCGCAACGGCACCGTCACTGCGCAGTGCCTGCCGGGGATGCCGATCCGGCTGGAGTTCTCGCGCCCGCTTTCCGACAAGGCCCGTAACTGGTTCGCTCAGTACCCGCCTGTCGGGTGGAAGGTGGCCGGCGAGCAGCACTGGTGGCCCAACGTACGCGCGCCCGACCGGCTGCATCGCGCCGGTGGAAGCTCTCTGGTCATCGAGGCGGAAAATCCGCAACACGCTTACGACCTGGTGCTCGATGCGCTGCAGGCGGCGGATGGGACGCGCTTGGCGCCTGTGCGGATCGGCGTTCAGACCGGCAAGACTCCGCCGCAGTTGCGCGCCGCCCACACCTCAGCGCTGCTGGCCGATCCTGCGCGCGTGCCGGCACTGGTCGAGTCGATAAACGCCGATGCCAGGATCGACGTGGACGCGGTGGGCACCGGCGACAGTCGCCAGACCGTGCGTGTGCGCAATGCGGGCGACAGCGTGGCGAATCCGGTCAGGTCGTCGGCCGCCCGGCGCGCGCTCGCGCAGGGCGGTTGGACGCGCTGGGTGCCGGCGCTCGAGGCCGACGAGCGCGCACGCGGCCAGTGGTTCGGGCCGGTGCAGTTCGCCGCACCCGCCTTCGACCTGTACGCCGTCCACGGCCTGCGTGAAGTGCTGGTCTGGGCCAACGAGTGGGAACGCGATGCCGCGGTTGCCGGCGCCGACGTGGAACTGCTGCTGCGCGAAGCCGACGGTGCGAAGCTGCGTGTCGTCGCGCGCGGCACCACCGGAGCGGACGGCGTGGCGCTGCTGCGACTGCCCGACGACGTCACCCTGCCCCAGGACAATGACCGTCTGGCGCAATCGATGTGGCTGGTGCGCGCAAGCGACGCGCGCGGCCGCGCCGTGCTGCCCCTGGGAGCCAGCAGCCAGTGGATGCGGCTGGGCCAGCGGCTCGATCGCGTGACCTGGGGCGTCAGCGACCGCCCGATGTACCACGCCGGCGACACCGTCCGATATCGCCTGTGGCAGCGTGATCGCAACGGCGACCGCCTGCAGGCGATCGGCGACGTCGCGCCACTGGCGCTGCGCCTGCAAGACGAAGGCGAAGACAAGACCGTGTTGCAGTGGCAGGCCTCGCCGTCGCAGGCCGGCGACGTTGCGGGTGAGCTGCAACTGCCGCGACATCTGACCGACGGCACCTACTGCATCGGCAGGGAAGGCTTTTTTTACACCACCGACGGCGCCTGTTTCTTCGTCGGCACGTACCGCGCCCAGGATCTGTGGGCGCAACTGGAAAGTCCCGGAGGCGTGCTGCGCGACGGCCAGCGCCTGGTCGCCGCGCTCAAGGCCGGCTATTACTCCGGTGGTGCCGCGGCGGGCGTCGACATCAGCCGCCTGCAAGTGGCGGTCGAGCCCATGGCGTTCACGGAGGCCTATCCGCAGCACCTCGGCTACGAGTTCATCGACCCGTTCGACGATGCCTACGACAGCATCGACGTCGAGGTGTCCCCGCTCGGCGACCGCAAGGACGCGTCTGAACAGCTCGACCGCGAGGGCAGCGCACGCCTTCAGGCGACGATGCCGTCGAAGCAGCCTTCGCGGCCGCCGTTCGGCTCGGTGGTGATCTCGGCCGAAGTGGCACCCGACGGCCGCGAAGGCACCGTCGCCATCGATTCGGCCACCCGCTATGCGCGCTATCCGGCCTTCGTCGGGTTGCGCACCGATCCGGCATGGCCGGATGCACGATCGCCGATCGAACTGCACGGCATCGTCGTCGATGCCCACGGCCGCGCGCTGGACGATGCCGCGATCACCGTCGACATCGACTTCGTGCCGGGCCGCGTCGGCAAGGCCGAGCGCATCGGCCAGTGCACGCTGCACGCCGGACGCGGCGAACGCTGCGACTTCCGTCGTCCCGGCAACGGCCTGTATCGCTTCACCGCGCGCAGCGGCGATGCCGCGCCGACGCAGGTGGAGTTCTACCTGTGGCCGAACGATTCCGCGGTGGTGGCCGACATCCAGGAGCCCGAGCTCACCGTGGCTACGCCCACGGATCCGGCGGCACCACTGCACGCCACGCTGCGACAGCCGTTCGCCCGCGGCCGCGCGCTGTTCGTGTTCTCCAGCCATGACCGCATCGACGGCCATCGCGTGGAGCCGGTCACCGGCAACGTCCGCGAGTTCGAGCTGGTGGCGCCGGCGGATCGTGTGTCGCAGCGGCTGCAGGTGTTCGTACGCTCCTCGGCCAGCGAGGCCGCTCGGGTCAACGACGGCTTCCGCACACCCGCCAAGGTCGTCGAGGCCGAGGCCTCGTTGCAGACGGTCGACGACGCCATCGTCGCGTCGCCGGTGTCGGTGCGCTTCGAGCCGGTGCGCTCCGCGCCGGGCGTGCAGGCGCGACTGGTGCTGCACAACGACAGCGACACCGCGCGCGACGTGGTCGTGTCGGTGATGGATGACGCACTGCGTTCTCTCGCGCAGCGCTGGCTCGACTATGCAGACCCGCACGGGGACAGCCTGCTCGGCCGGCTGAAGCGCCCGCGCCAGCTTCTCGGTGTGCGCGGATTCGACGACTTCGCCGACGAGTCGCCGTGGCGCAGCCTGCTGCCGTGGCCGGACGAACCCGACTCCGACGGCGTGGAGCCAGCCAAGCCCTTGGCCGCACCCGCAGCCGCCGCTCCGCCGCCCCCGGAAGAACCTCCGGTCGTGGTCGACGAGCCGGCGCCGCTCGACGGGTTCGCCGAAAGCACCGTGCTCGACCGCATCGAAGTCACCGGCTCGCGGATCCGCGCGGTCGACCTCGAATCACGCGAAGCCAAGGCGCCGGACCCGGGGCTGCGTCCACGCGAGGACGGCCAGGAGGCCGGGGCGGACGAAGTGCGGGCGCTGGCACGCGTGCGCACGCGCTTCGCCGACACCGCCGCGTGGCATCCCGAACTGCGCCTCGCGCCCGGCGAGACACGCACGATCGAGATCACGCTGCCCGACAACCTGACCCGCTGGCGCGCGGTGGCCTGGAGCAGCGACGCGCATGACGGATTCGCCATGGCCGAGGCCACGCTGGAAACCGGCCTGCCGCTCGAAGCGAGACTGCAGGCGCCGGTGCGGCTGTATCCGGGCGACCAGTCGCAACTGGTCGTGCACGTGCGCCAGCACGGCGAGCACCCGACGCAGGCCGAGGCGATGCTGCAATTCCAGGGCACCGATGCACCGGCCGAACGGCGCGGCACGATGTCGCTGGAGGCGAAGGGCCAGAGCCGCTTCGCCAGCGTGATCGCTCCGCAGCACGAAGGCCTGCTGACCGTGGTGGCGAGGGCATCGGCGAACATCGGCGGCGACGCGGTGGCACAGCCGATCGAGGTGGCCTCGCCGCGGATCGCCGCACGCAAGACGCTGGCGGGCTGGATCGGCGAGACGCCGCTCGCGCTGGACGTGCCGGCCTTGCCGGCCGGCGCGTCGGATGCCCGCGTGGACGTGTCGATCCAGCATGGCGTGGCCGGTCTGGTCGACGATTGGACCGTCTACATGCAGGCCTATCCGCACCGCTGCTGGGAGCAGATCCTCAGCCGCGCGGTGGCAGCGGCGCTCGCGTTGCAGCGTGGCGACAAGCGCTGGGGCGATGCCGAAGCGGTGGTTCGCGAAGCGCTGGACAACGCCGCGGTCTTCCAGCAGGGCAATGGTGGTTTCCGCTACTTCACCGGCGGCGATGCCTGGTCCGGCGACTCCAGCGTCGTGCTGACCGCCTACACGGTGGAGGCGTTCGCGCTGCTGCGCCGGCTGGGACACCCGGTCGATGCCGACATCGAACAGCACGCGAAGGACTTCCTCGCCAAGGTCGCCAAGCCCGCGGTGCAGCCGGCCGGCGACGTGGCCGGCGCAAGCGATGCGCTGGTGCAGTTTGCCTATGCGGCAGCCGCACGCCACGACGTCGCCGCGGTCGAGCTCGACCCGCTGTGGCAACGGTGGGATCGACTGCCGTTGCCGGCGCAGGTAGCCACCGCGCGTGCGCTGGCGGTGAACGGCCATCCTGCCGCGCAGGAAGCGACGAAGCGCCTGGTCGCCGTGACCGCGACGCGTGGCCCGGCGCGGGTGCTACGCCTGCCGCGGCGACACGACGAATGGATGAGTTCGAGCCTGCGCGAGCAATGCAGCCTGATCGCGCTGTTCGGCGAGCAGCCACGACTGGATGCCGACAAGGCGCGGCCGGCGCTGATTGCCGGATTGACCGACCTGTATGCGGGTGGCGGCGTGTCGGTCGACACGCAAAGCGGCGCGACCTGCCTGATGGCTCTGTCCGACGACGCCGGCCAAGGCGGCGACGGGGCCGCCGTCGACCTCGAACTGGGCACTGCGCGCGGCCGGCTGCAACTGGATCCGGGCCAGCGCGCCGCGAAGTGGAGCGCACCGCTCGAAGCCGCCACGCAGCTGCGGATGGCCGCCGGGCCCTCGCCCGCCGCGGAAGTACCGACCAGCTTCGTCGCCGAGATGCACTACCAGGAAGACGCGCGCATGGCCCAGCCCTCCGCGATCGGCCTGGCGATCGGTCGTCGCTATGAGGTGTTCCGCAACGGCGAATGGCGGCCGGTCGGGCGTTCGGTGGCGGTGCGCACCGGCGACTGGGTCAGGATCACGCTGACGATCGACAACAGCGCACCGCGCCGCTTCGTCGCAGTGACCGACCAGGCACCGGGCGGACTGCGTCCCACCGACCTGAGCCTGTCGGGTGTCGTCGTACGCGACATCCAGCGCGCTTCCAGCACCGGCAGCACGGAGTTCGCCACGCGCCGGCTCGATGCGCGCGCGCCGAAGTTCTACGCCGAGTACCTGTCGCCGGGACGCCACGAAGTGCACTACTTCGCCGTGGCCGGCAACGCCGGCGACTACCTCGCGGCGCCCGCGGTCGCCGAGCTGATGTACGGCGGCGCCAGCAGCGCCCGCACCGCGTCGGCGCGACTGCAAGTACTCGGCAACGCGCCGTAGCCGCATCCGCGCACGCGGCAGGCACCAACAAGAAGCCCGGCTTGCGCCGGGCTTCTTTGTTGGTGCGAAGGCGAGGGTCGATCAGGGCTTCAGGCAGCGCGCGAAGAAGTCTTCGGTCAGGCGCAGGCGGTGCAGGTTGTCCGCGCCCTTCAGGCCGTGCTTCGCGCCCGGGTAGGTCATCAGCTCGAACGGCTGGCCACGCTTCTGCAACGCGCTCATCAGCGCGGTGGAGTTGGTGAACAGCACGTTGTCGTCGGCCATGCCGTGGATCAGCAGCAGCTTCGACTTCAGGCCGTCGATGTGCTGCAGCACGCGCGCCTCGCGGTAGCCCTCGACGTTGCCTGCGGGCAGGCCCATGTAGCGCTCGGTGTAGTGCGTGTCGTACAGGCCCCAGTCGGTGACCGGCGCGCCGGCGACGCCGCAGGCGTACTCGTCGGAGGCCTTGGCCAGCAGCATCAGCGTCATGTAGCCGCCGTTGGACCAGCCGTACACGCCGATGCGCGAACCATCGACCCACGACTGCGACTTCAGCCACTCCACGCCCTTGAGCTGGTCGGCCACTTCCACCGTGCCCTGCTTGCCGTACAGCGCGCCACCGAACGCGGCGCCGCGGCGCGGTGTGCCGCGGTTGTCGATCGAGAACACCACGTAGCCGTGCTGCGCGAGGTACTGGTTGAAGTCAGGAGCCCACGCACGCTTGACCGTCTGCGAGGCCGGGCCGCCGTACACCATCACCACCACCGGGTAGCGCTTGCCGGCATCGAAGCCGGCCGGCTTGAGTACGCTGTACTGCAGCGTGGTCTTGCCGTCGGCGGCCTTGATCGTGCCGAACTCGATCGCCTGCTGCGCGGCGGCGAACTTCGCGTACGGATGCTGCGCGTCGGCGAGGTCGTTCTTCACCAGCGAAGCGATGCGCGTGCCGTCGTTGCGGAACAGTTCCAGTTGCGGCGGCGTCGCCGGATTGGACCAGTTGTCGACATAGACGCTGGCGTTGTTGGCGAAGCTGGCCGCATGCACGCCATCGGCCTTGGACAGGCGTTCGATGGCGCCGCCGGCGAGCGGCACGCGGTACACCTGGGCGTCGAGCGGCGAATCCTTGCCGGCGGCGAAGTAGACGAAGCCGGCGGCCTCGTCCACCGCGAGCACGCCGTCGACCGGCCAGTCGCCCGAGGTCAGCGCGCGCGGCTTGCCGCCGTCGGCGGACAGCACATACAGGTGTTCGTAACCGCTGCGCTCGCTGTTCCACAGGATGCTGCCATCCTTCAGGAAGCGCAGGTCGTTGTGCAGCGGCACCCAGGTCTTGCTGGTCTCGGTGACCAGCGTGCGCTGCTTGCCGGACGCCAGTTCGGCCTCGATCAGTTCGAGCTTGTGCTGGTCGCGCGACTGGCGCTGGAAGGTCAGGTGCTGCGGATCGCGCCAGTCGACGCGGGCGAGGTAGATGTCTGTGCCTTTGGTCGGATCGCCTTTGCCGAGATCGACCCACTGCGCCGCGGCATCGGCCGCAGGCTTGATCACGCCGAGCTTGACCAGCACGTTGTGGTCGCCGGCGGCCGGATAGCGCTGCTCGACCACTTCGGTGCGGTCGGGGTACACCTCGTAGCGCTTCTGCACCGGCACCGGGGTTTCGTCGATGCGGGCGAAGGCAATCGCGGAGTCGTCCGGCGCCCACCAGTAACCGGTGTGGCGGTCCATTTCCTCGTCGGCGACGAACTCGGCGACGCCGTTGCCGATCGTCGCACTGCCGTCGCGGGTGAGCTGCACGCTCTTGCCGCTGGCCAGGTCGATCACCCACAGGTTGCGGTCGCGCACGAAGCTGACGAAGCCGCCCTTCGGCGAGAGCTTCGGATCGGTGGCGAAACCTTCGCCATGGGTGAGCTTGCGCACCGCGGCCTTGCCCGACTTCGTGAGGTCGTACAGGTACAGCTCGCCGCCGAGCGGGAACAACAGCGTCCTGCTGTCGGGCGCCCACTGGTAATCGACGATGCCGCTCAGCGCGGCGATGCGCTGGCGCTCGCGGCGCGCCTTCTCGGCGTCGCTGAGTACTTCCTCGCCAGGCTGGATGTCGTCCGAATCCACCAGCAGCGAGGTCTGCCCGCTGGCGATGTCGTAGGCCCACAGGTCGAGGCGGTTCTTGTTGCTCTCCTTGCCGCGCAGGAAGGTCACGCGGCTGCCGTCGGGCGCGATCTTGGCCTTGGTCAGGCTCGGGCCGGACAGCGGCGCGTCGCCGGCCAACGCTTCGAGCGTCAGCTTTTGCGGAGCGTTCTGGGCGATGGCGGGAACGAATGCGGTAACGGTCATGGCGAGCAGGCAGGCCGCGACGGTGCGGCGGACGGTCAGGTTTTTCATGCGTTGGGCGACGGGGTTCCGAAGAGGATCTTGCGCATTTCAGGGGTCATTTCGCGTTGCGCGCCGTACTGCTGCGACAACGCATAGGCACGCTGCACCGCCGGACGCGCAGCGACCGCCGCGTGCCAGCGGCGCACGTTGGCGAACGGCGCGAGGTCCAGCGGCGCCTTGGTGTAGGGATTGATCCACGGGTGCGTGGCCATGTCGGCGATGCTGTAGTCGCCGGCGATGAACTCGCGACCCTCCAGCTGGCGGTCGAGCACGCCGAGCAGGCGCAGCACCTCGCGCTCGTAGCGGTCGCGGGCGTAATCGATGGGCTCCGGCGCATAGACGTGGAAGTGGCCGTACTGGCCCGTCATCGGCCCGAGCCCGCCCATCTGCCAGAACAGCCACTGGTCGACCGCGGCGCGGCCACGCGTGTCGCGCGGATAGAAACGGCCGCTCTTGTCGCCGAGGTACTGCAGGATCGCGCCGGACTCGAACACGCTGATCGGCAGGCCGCCGTCTGCGGGCGCCTGGTCGACGATCGCCGGCATCTTGTTGTTGGGCGAGATGACCAGGTAGTCGGGGCGGAACTGGTCGCCGGCGCCAATGTCGACCGGGTGGATCGTATAGGCCAGGCCGGCCTCTTCCAGGAAGATCGTGATCTTGTGGCCGTTCGGGGTCGGCCAGTAATACAGATCGATCATCGTGTGCGCCTGCCGGGGTTGGACCCCAAGTGTAAGCGGGCCGGCGGCCCGGGTTGGCGGTGCCGCGAACGGGCCGTTACCCTAGCCGGCCCCGATCTGCCGCCTGCCGCCCGATGTCGCAAACTTCCGAACGAGCCCTCAACCCGCTGCCCTCCCTGATCTTCAGCTCGCGCTGGCTGCAGCTGCCGCTGTACCTCGGCCTGATCATCGCCCAGGGCGTGTACGTGGTGCTGTTCCTGAAGGAGCTGTGGCACCTGATCACGCACGCCACCGAATGGGGCGAGCAGCAGATCATGCTGATGGTGCTGGGCCTGATCGACGTGGTGATGATCTCGAACCTGCTGGTGATGGTGATCGTCGGCGGCTACGAGACCTTCGTCTCGCGCCTGAGGCTGGAGGGCCATCCCGACCAGCCGGAGTGGCTGAGCCACGTCAACGCCAGCGTGCTGAAGGTGAAGCTGGCGATGGCGATCATCGGCATCTCCTCGATCCACCTGCTGAAGACCTTTATCGCGATCGGTTCGCTCGGCGGGCCGGTCACGGAGGCCGCCGCCACTGCCCTCGCCACGACCGGCACCCCGCCGACCGTGTACACCGAGGCCGGCGTGATGTGGCAGACCATCATCCACTGCGTGTTCATCCTGTCGGCGATCGGCATCGCCTACACCGACCGCGTGATGGCGCAGGTGGTGGTCAAGAACGGCAAGAACGGCCACTGAGGCAAGGCCCCCCGGCCCGCGTGCTCAGCGCGCGCGGGCTTCCCGCGAGGAGCTGCCGGCGCCCATGATGTCCCGGCGCAGCCGTTCGGCTTCCGGCTTGCGCGAGTAGACCAGGCCGTTCTCGCCCGATTGCAGGCCCAGCTCGCGATACGCGCCGTCGAGCGCCGGGAACTCGCGCGAACCCGCATAACGGTCGAACAGCCCACGGAACACGCCCCCGCCGCCGGCGCGGTCCAGTGCGTCGACGAAATCCTCCGGCTGCGTCTGGCCGGTGCCACGCAGACAGCAGGCGGAATACTTCGACAGCACCGCGTCGAGGCTGCTGCCTTGATGGCGCAGCGTCAGGTCGGCTTCCAGCCAGAACGCGGCGCCGGCCCAGTACACGCGCATCGTGCCGCGATGACGGCGGCTGAGTTCATCCAGGCGCTCGCCGCTGCGCTCGCGGCGGCCACGGCCGAATCCGGCGTCGAGTTCCTTCCAGGCTTCGGCCTGCGTCATCAATCCGGCGCGGGCGCGCAGCACGTTCTGGTAATAGCTGGCCAGGCCTTCGGCGAGCCACCGGCCCTGCCCGCCCAGGAAAGGATGGAACAGGTGCGAGAGCTCGTGGACCGCGGTCCAGTCCTCGCGCAGTTCCTCCAGTCCGGCGTTTCGGCGCACGTAGAGCAGCACCGACACGTCGTCGCGGCGCAGGGTCTGCCCCCACGGCACCGGGCTGGGATCGCGGCTGTCGATCTGCTCGACGCGCACCGTGGCGTTCGGCAGCGGAAACCGTCCGAACGCGGTGAGGGTGGCGTTGGCCGCCTCCGCAGCCCAGCGCTGCAGTTCGTCGCTGCGTGCGCCCCGGGGCATGCCCACCACTTCGATGCGCAGCTCGTTGCCGCCCGCATGGAGGGCGCGTTCATCGAGCGCGTTGTCCGCCGTTTCCGTGGCGAGCGGCCCCTGCGCGGCCGACGGCGGGACCGCGGCGCACGCCGCCGCCATCGACATTGCCAGCCATATCCCCGTTTTCGCGCGCACGGACATGGTCGCCATGGAAGCCGCCGGCCGGGAAAGGATTCGTGAAGCCCCCGCTACAATAGCCGCATGGATGTCTCCCATTTGCTCGACGCGCTGAATCCGGCGCAGCGCGAGGCCGTCAGCGCCCCGCCCGGTCACTACCTCGTCCTCGCCGGCGCCGGTTCCGGCAAGACGCGCGTGCTCACGCACCGCATCGCCTGGCTCAACGAGGTCTTCCAGGTGCCGACCCACGGCATCCTCGCGGTGACCTTCACCAACAAGGCCGCCGGCGAGATGCGCGCGCGCGTCGACGCACAGTTGCGCCACGGCGCGCGCGGCATGTGGATCGGTACCTTCCACGGCCTGGCGCACCGCCTGCTGCGCCTGCACTGGCAGGAGGCCAAGCTTCCGGAAGGTTTCCAGGTGCTCGACTCCGACGACCAACTGCGCCTGGTCAAGCGCGTCGTCCAGGGGCTCGAGCTGGATGAAACGCGCTTCCCGCCGCGCCAGATCGTCTGGTGGATCAACGCGCAGAAGGACGAGGGCCGGCGCCCGCAGAACATCCAGACCGCCAGCGGCGACATGTGGTCGGAGGTCATGCAGAAGGCCTACGCCGCCTACCAGGAACGCTGCGAACGCGCCGGCCTGGTCGACTTCGCCGAGCTGCTGCTGCGCGCACACGAGCTGCTGCGCGACAACCCGGCGCTGCTGGCGCACTACCGCCACCGTTTCCGCGAAATCCTGGTCGATGAGTTCCAGGACACCAACGCGATCCAGTACGCGTTCGTGCGCGTGCTGGCGGGCGACAGCGGGCATGTCTTCGTCGTCGGTGACGACGACCAGTCGATCTACGGCTGGCGCGGCGCCAAGGTCGAGAACATGCAGCGCTTCCTGAAGGACTTCTCTGGCGCCAGCACGATCCGCCTGGAGCAGAACTACCGGTCCAGCGCCAACATCCTCGACGCCGCCAACGCGGTCATCGCCCACAACCCGGACCGCCTCGGCAAGAAGCTGTGGACCGATACCGGTGAAGGCGAGGCGATCGACCTGTACGCCGCCTACAACGAGATGGACGAGGCGCGCTTCGTCATCGAGCGCCTGCGCCAGTGGGTGCGCGACGGCGGTAGTTACGGCGAGGTGTCGATCCTCTACCGCAGCAACGCGCAGTCGCGCGCCTTCGAAGAGGCGCTGCTGTCCGACCAGATCCCGTACCGCGTCTACGGCGGCCAGCGCTTCTTCGAACGCGCCGAAATCAAGGACACCCTCGCCTACCTGCGCCTGATCGCCTCGCGGCTGGACGACGCCGCGTTCGAGCGCGCGGTGAACACGCCGGCGCGCGGCATCGGCGAGCGCACGCTGGACGAGGTGCGCAAGCGCGCCCGCGCCGACGGCATCGCGCTGTGGGAAGCAGCGCGCCGCATCGTCTCCGAGAATGGGCTCGCCGCGCGCTCGCGCAATGCCGTCGCCGGTTTCCTGGCGCTGATCGACGACATCGACAACGAAGTGCAGTCGATGCCGCTGCAGGAGAAGATCGACCACGCGCTGATCCGCTCCGGATTGCGCGAGCATTACTTCAACGAATCGCGCGGCCAGCTCGACTCGCGCGTCGACAACCTCGACGAACTGGTGTCGGTGGCCTCGCGCTTCACCCGCAACGACGAGGAAGACGCCGCAGCGATGCCGGAACTGGTCGCGTTCCTGAGCTACGCCGCGCTGGAAGCCGGCGAGGGCCAGGCGCAGGCCGGCGAGGAGGGCGTGCAGCTGATGACGCTGCACAGCGCCAAGGGCCTGGAATTCCCGCTGGTGTTCCTGGGTGGCATGGAGGAAGGCGTGTTCCCGAGCGGCAAGTCGACCGAGGAATCGGGACGGCTCGAGGAAGAACGACGCCTAGCCTATGTTGGCATCACCCGCGCGCGGCAGAAACTGGTGCTGAGTTACGCCGAGACCCGGCGCATCCACGGCATGGACATGTACGGCGTGCCGTCGCGCTTCCTGCGCGAGATCCCGCCGGCGCTGCTGAACGAGGTGCGGCCCAAGGTGCAGGTATCGCGGCCGATGTACTCCTCGCAGCCGCGCCGCGACTTCGGCCATGCGGCAATCGAGACGCCGGCGGTGAAGCTCGGCTCGCAGGTGCGCCACCCCTCGTTCGGCCTGGGCACCGTCACCGACTACGAAGGCAGCGGCTCGCACGCGCGCGTGCAGGTCAACTTCGACGATGCCGGTTCGAAGTGGCTGGTGCTTGCCTACGCCAATCTGCAGCCTGCGTAAATGCGACACGATGGCGGACGCTACCCCACGCGGTGCGCCGCGTGATTCGCGGGCGGCGCCTTGCTGGTCCACGGCGCGGCCTACGCCAACCTGTCGCCGGCATGAAGCCGCAACACTGAACGAAGCGACGGGCATAGCCTGAATCACATCCGGCTGGCGAAGTCGGCGCCGGCCGGTTTCCCCCGCTAGAATCCCGCGACCGGCGCCTTCGGCGCTGGCGGGTCAGGATGGCTCGCGCTATCCATCAACGGCAGTCGGGATGATCGAGTTCACCGTAGCTGACTGGGCCGCCTGGGCGCCCGGTCTGCAACAACGCGAAGACTGGCAGGCCTGGGCGCTGCAGCCCACGCTGCCGCGAGGCGACGACACCCCGGCACTGTCCGAAGTACCGGCCATGCAACGCCGGCGCATCGAACGCCTCGGACGCATGGCCGTTCAGGTGGCCTGCTGGTGCGCGCCCGCATCGCAATCCGGCGAGGTTCCGCTGGTGTTCGCCTCGCGTCACGGCGACGTGCAGCGCTCGTTCGAGCTGCTGGACAACCTGACCCGTGGCGAGCCGATGTCGCCGACACACTTCGGTTTGTCGGTACACAACGCGATCGCCGCGCTTTATACGATCATCCGCGGCGAACGCGGCAACTACACCGCGCTGGCCGCCGGCCGCTCCACCGCCGAGGCGGCGATGGTCGAGGCCGCCGGATTGCTGGCCGACGGCGCGCCCGAGGTGCTGGTCGTGGTCTACGACGCACAGCCGCCAGAGGTCTACGCGAACTTCCTCGACGAGCCCGACCCGTTCTATGCCTGGAGCTGGCGCGTGCGCGCCGCCGGCCATGGCGACGGTGCCCGCATCAGCCTGGCCAGCGCCCCGGCCGATGGCGACCGCGAGGCCACAGTCCTGCCCCATGGCCTCGACGTGATGCGCTTCCTGCTGTCGGGCGACGCCGAACTGCAACACTGCGCCGACGGCGTGGGTTGGACCTGGCGCCGCCATGCTTGAGCGTCTCAACCGCGCCTGGCGCGTGCTCGGTACCGGCATCAGCTTCCTGGCCTTCGGGGTCGGCGGGCTGCTGCTGGGCCTGCTGGTGTTCCCGGCCATCAACCTGCTGGTGCGCCATCGGGCCAGGCGCCGGCGCTGGGCGCGTCGGCTGGTGCAGCTGAGCTTCGCCTCCCACATCGAACTGATGCGGCGGCTCGGCGTGCTGACCTATGAAGTGCGCGGGCGCGACCGCCTGCAGCGCGAGGGCCTGCTGATCCTGGCCAACCATCCGACCCTGATCGACGTGGTGTTCCTGGTGTCGCTGCTCCCCAATGCCGACTGCGTGGTCAAGTCGGCGCTGGCCCGCAACCCGTTCACCCGCGGCGCCGTCCGGGGGGCCGGTTATGTCTTCAACGACGACGGCGCCGGCCTGGTCGACGACTGCATCCAGGCCGTCCACGGCGGTGGAAACCTGGTGATCTTCCCCGAAGGCACCCGCTCTCCGCGCGAGGGAACCCCGCGCCTCCAGCGCGGCGCCGCCAACATCGCCGTACGCGGGAAACTGAACGTCACCCCGGTCCGGCTTAGCTGCCAGCCCATGACGCTGGGCAAAGGCGAGAAGTGGTATCGTGTTCCGGCGCGCCGGTTCCATGTCGTCGTCGACGTTCAGGAAGACATCGAGATAGCGCCGTTCCTGAACGGAGTGCAGGGCGAAGCCCTTGCCGCGCGACACCTGACAGAACATTTGACCGCTTATTTCGCGGGAGGGGGCCTGCGTGCAGCCACTTGAGCTTGAGATCAAGGAATTGATCATCTCGTCGTTGTCCCTGGAGGACATCGGCCCGGACGACATTGATGCGAAGGCGCCGCTGTTCGGAGACGGCCTCGGCCTGGATTCGATCGATGCCCTGGAACTCGGACTGGCGCTGCAGAAGCGCTACGGCGTGACCTTGTCCGCCGATTCGCAGGAAACCCGCCAGCACTTCGCCAGCGTCGACGCGCTGGCGAGTTTCGTCGCCGCCCAACGGAACTGAGGCGACGCAGGAACTCACCATGACCAAACACGAACTCTTCGAACGCATCAGCACCATCCTGCACGACACCTTCGAGATCGACCACAGGAAGATCACGCCGGACGCGCAGCTGCATGGCGACCTGGACATCGACAGCATCGACGCCGTGGACCTGATCGTGCAGCTCAAGCCGCTGCTCGGCGCCCGCCTGCAGCCAGACGCCTTCAAGTCCGTGCGCACCGTGCAGGACGTGGTGGACGTGCTGCACGGCCTGATCCGCGAAGCCGCCTGAGGCTTCGCCGACGGCTTCGACCTGACGCATCGGCAGCACCCTGAGCCGCGCCCGCGCCCTCGCCCTGCTCGCGCTATCGCTGGCTTATCCGCTGGCGGTCTACTTCATGCTCGGCCGCTTCGAGCCGCGCTGGCTGGCCGTGCTGCTATGCGTGCTGGCGCTGCTGCGTGCCTTCGCCACGCGCGAACGCATCTGGCTGTTCGCCGCGGTAGGCACCGCCGCCCTGGCCGTGTGGGCGACGGCCTTCAACGCCGCGCTGCCGCTCAAGCTGTATCCGGCGCTGGTCAACGCGGCGATGCTGCTGCTGTTCGGCCTGAGCCTGCGCTTTCCGCCGACGGTGGTGGAACGCCTCGCTCGCCTGCAGGATCCCGATCTTCCGCCTGGCGCGGTCGCGTACACGCGGCGCGTCACGCAGATGTGGTGCGGGTTCTTCATCCTCAACGGCGGCATCGCGGTGATCACCGCGCTGTGGGCCACCGAGCGCGTCTGGGCTCTGTACAACGGCCTGATCGCCTACGTCATGATGGGCACGCTGTTCGCCGGCGAGTGGCTGGTACGGCAGCGCGTCAAGGCGCGCAGCGATGACTGAGTGGATCGGCCTCGACCGGATCGCCTCGCGGCCGCTGCCCGGCCGCACCGTCGCCCTGGCGAATGGACGCGCGCTCGATCATGCCGCGTTCCGCGATGAGGCCTCGCGCTGGCGCAGCGCATTCGAGGCTGCGCCGGGTTCGCGCTGGGCCCTGTATTTCGATGACACGGCCGCGTTCGCCGCGGCGTTGTTCGGTGCCTGGCATACCGGCAAGGCCGTCTACCTGTGCGGCGACAACCTGCCGGAGACCGTCGCACGCCTGCGTGCCGAAGTCGATGGATTCGCCGGCGACTTCGCGAATGAAGACGTCCTGACTGCAGGCGCTCCGCATGCCGCAGCCGAATGGCCGCCGCTCGACGAGGACGCCACGCACCTGATGGTGTTCACCTCCGGCTCGACCGGCGACGCCACCGCGATCGGCAAGACGCTGTCGCAACTGGCGCGCGAGGTCGAGGCGCTGCAGGCGACGTTCGGCGACACGCTGGGTGACGCGATCGTGCACGGCACGGTGTCGCACCAGCACATTTATGGCCTGCTGTTCCGCCTGCTTTGGCCGCTGGCGTCGGGCCGTCCGATCGCGCCGCGCTTGTTCTTCCACGAAGAGATCGTCGCCGCGCTCGACCGCCCAGCCCTGCTGGTCAGCAGCCCCGCGCACCTGAAGCGGATGCCCGACACGCTCGACTGGTCGAATGCGCGCACGCACCTGCGCGCGGTGTTCAGTTCCGGCGGCGCATTGCCGCAGGACGCTGCCGCAGCAGCCGGCCACCTGCTGGGCTTGGCGCCGACCGAGATCTACGGCAGCAGCGAGACCGGTGGCATCGCGTGGCGACAATGGCGCGGCGCCACGCCGCCGTGGCGCGCGCTGCCGGGCGTGGAGTGGCGCATCGCCGACGAACACCTCGAAGTGTCATCGCCACACCTGCCGACGCGCGACTGGTGGCGCAGCGAGGACCGCGCCGAGGCGGATGGCGCGCAGGGCTTCCGCCTCACCGGCCGCGCCGACCGCATCGTCAAGATCGAGGAACGCCGCGTATCGCTCGGCGCGCTCGAACGCCAGCTGGCGTCGCTGCCGCAGGTCGCCGAAGTGCGCGTGGTGGTGCTGCCGGAAGCCCGTCTCCAGCTGGCGGCCGTCGTGGTGCCGAGCAGCGACGGCGCGGCGCGCTTGGCCAATGAAGGCCGTCGCGCGTTCGCGCGTGCGCTCAACGACGGGCTAGCCGATGCGCAGGATGCGGTGACGCGTCCGCGCCGCTGGCGCTTCGTCGATGCGTTGCCGATGAACGCACAAGGCAAGGTCCGCGAAGCCGACCTGCGCGCGCTGTTCCGCCCCGAACGGCCGCAGCCGCAGTGGCTGTCACGCAGCGACACCAGCGCCGAGCTCGAGATCGTGCTCGATCCGGAACTGGCCGTGTTCGATGGCCATTTCCCGCAGATCGCGATCCTGCCGGGCGTGGCGCAGCTGGACTGGGCGGTGCGCTGGGGTCGCGAGGCGTTCGCGCTGCCACCACGTTTCCTGCGCATGGAGATGCTGAAGTTCCAGCGGGTGCTGCGCCCCGGTGCGCGCGTGCGCCTGCACCTGGAATGGCTGCAGGCCAAGTCGGCGCTGGGCTTCCGCTACGAGTCCGAACATGGCGCCCATGCCAGCGGCCGCGTGGTCTTCGGCGAGGAGGCGGTATGAGCGCCACGTTCAATCCGCTGGTGGTGATCCCGGTCTACGACCACGAACACGCGATCGGCGCGATGGTCGATGGCGTGCTCGCGTGCGGCCTGCCTTGCCTGCTGGTCGACGACGGCTCGCGCGAATCCTGCGCGGCGGAACTGCGCCGCCAGGCCACGCGCGACGGCGTGCGGCTGCTGCGCCTGGACATCAACCGCGGCAAGGGCGGCGCGATGATCGCCGGTTTCCGCGAAGCCGCGCGGCTGGGCGCCAGCCACGTGCTGCAGATCGATGCCGACGGCCAGCACGACACCCGCGACATCCCGCGCTTCATCGAAGCCGCGCACAATTCGCCCGATGCCATCATCAACGGCGCGCCCGTCTACGATGCCAGCGTGCCCAAGGGCCGGCTGTACGGCCGTTACCTCACCCACGTCTGGGTGTGGATCAACACGCTGTCGTTCGAGATCCGAGATTCCATGTGCGGCTTCCGCGTCTATCCGCTGGCGCCGGCGCTGAAGGTCATCGACGAGGAAACGATCGGTCAGCGCATGGACTTCGATCCGGAGATCATCGTGCGGATGCACTGGCGCGGCATCGAGGTGCAGAACCTGCCGACGCCGGTGCGCTACCCGAGCGACGGCGTTTCGCACTTCGACGTCTGGCGCGACAACGTGCGCATCAGCCGCATGCACACGCGCCTGTTCTTCGGCATGTTGCTGCGCTTTCCGCGCATCGCCTGGAACGCGTGGCGATGACGCACGCACGAAGCCAGCACTGGGCGCAGATCGGCGAGTCGACTTCGGTCGGCGGCATCGCCTTCCTGTGCGCGATCGATCGCTGGCTCGGCCGCGGTCCCTTCCGCCTCTGCCTGTATCCGGTGGTGCTGGCGCACTGGCTGCTCAATCGCACCGCGCGCCGCGCCTCGCTGGAGTACCTGTCGCGCCTGCAGGACACGCATCGCGTGTTCGACGCGGCGCCGGGCTGGCGCCAGAGCCTGCGCCACCTCGCCACTTTCGCCGAAACGCTGCTCGACAAGCTGCTGGCCACCGGCGGCCGCTATCCGTCCGGACGCGTGCGACTGCAGCGCGACGTGATGATGCATCGGATCGCCAGCGGCCAGGGCGGCGTCATCGTGACCGCGCACATCGGCTGCCTGGAGCTGTGCCAGGCGCTGGCCGATGAAGTTCCCGGCTTCCACCTGACCGCGCTGGTGCATACCGCCCATGCGGAAGACTTCAATCGCCTGCTCCGGCGTCTCAATCCCGACAGCCGCGTCGAACTGCTGCAGGTCACCCAGCTCGATGCCGCGATGGCGATGGAACTCGGCCGTCGCGTTGCCGCCGGCGAGTTCATCGCGATCGCCGGCGACCGCGTGCCGGTGGGCAGCGCGCGCAGCGTCCGCGCCGATTTCCTCGGTGCGCCTGCCGCATTCCCGATCGGCCCCTATGTGCTGGCCTCCGCCATCGGCTGCCCGCTGTACGCGATGGCCTGCACGCACGAAGGCGACGGTTACCGCGTCCGCTTCGAGCAGTTCAGCGAGCGTGTGGTGCTGCCGCGCAATGCTCGCGATGCCGCGCTGGCCGAACAGGCGGCGCGCTTTTCCGCCTGGTTGGAGGAGCAGGTCCGCCATGCTCCGTACGACTGGTTCAATTTCTTCCCGTTCTGGGATCAGCAACACCCACAGGATCGCCATGACGCTTCCCCTCGTTGAGCCCACGCCGCTGTCGTTCGGCGACGCGCCCCTGCGCATCGAGGACGTGACCGCACTGGCACGCCGCGAACGCGGCGCCGTGCTGTCCTCCGATCCGGCGTTCCGCGCCCGCATCGCACGCGGCACCGAGTTCCTCGACCGGCTGTTGCGCGAGGATGGCGTGGTGTACGGCGTCACCACCGGCTACGGCGATTCCTGCACGGTCGTGATCCCGCCGGATCTGCTGTCGGAACTGCCGCACCACCTGTTCGCCTACCACGGCTGTGGCCTCGGCCGATTCCTCGACGAGCAGGAGACGCGCGCAGTGCTGGCGACGCGCCTGACGTCGCTGTCGCGCGGCATGTCGGGCGTGAGCCTGCCGCTGCTGGAAGGCCTGGCCGCGCTGTTGCACCACGACATCCTGCCGCTGATCCCGGCTGAGGGTTCGGTCGGCGCCAGCGGCGATCTCACCCCGCTGTCGTACGTCGCCGCGGTGCTGTGCGGCGAGCGCGAGGTGATGCATCACGGCCGTCGCCGCCCCGCCGCCGAGGCACTGGCGGAAGCCGGACTGACGCCGCTGCGCCTGCGGCCGAAGGAAGGCCTGGCGATCATGAATGGCACCGCGGTGATGACCGCGCTGGCCTGCCTGGCCTACGAGCGCGCCGAATACCTCGGCCGCCTCGCGACGCGCCTGACCGCGTTCAACGTCGTCGCCAGCGCCGGCAACGCGCACCACTTCGACGAGGTGCTGTTCGCCGCCAAGCCGCATCCGGGCCAGATGCGTGTCGCCGCGCGACTGCGCGCCGACCTGCACAGCGACCGTCCGTCGCGCAACGAGCAACGTCTGCAGGACCGCTATTCGCTGCGTTGCGCGCCGCACGTGATCGGCGTGCTGGAGGATGCGCTGCCGTTCCTGCGCCAGTTCATCGAGAACGAACTCAACAGCGCCAACGACAACCCGCTGGTCGATCCCGACCGCGAGCAGATCCTGCACGGCGGCCATTTCTACGGCGGCCACATCGCCTTCGCGATGGACAGCCTGAAGAACGCGATCGCCAACCTTGCCGATCTGCTCGACCGCCAGCTCGCGCTGCTGGTCGACACGCGCTTCAACCACGGCCTGCCCTCCAACCTGTCGGGTGCCACCGGCCCGCGCGCGGCGATCAACCACGGCCTGAAGGCACTGCAGATCAGCGTGTCTGCATGGACCGCCGAAGCGCTGAAGCTGACCATGCCGGCGTCGGTGTTCTCGCGTTCGACCGAATGCCACAATCAGGACAAGGTCAGCATGGGCACCATTGCCGCGCGCGATTGCCTGCGCGTGATCGAGCTGACCGAGCAGGTCGTCGCGGCGATGCTGATTGCGGCGCGCCAGGGCGTGGCACTGCGCGGCCGCGTGGCGCCGGAGACGAAGATCGAAGGCGAACCGGACGCGATGCTGGCCGACCTGTCCGAGCGCATCGCGCTGGTCGAGGAGGACCGCGCACTGGACCACGACCTGCGCGCGCTGCTGGACGACGTGCGCGTGCGCCGCTGGAGCCTGTATGCGCAATAACCTGTCGATCGAGATCGACCTGGCGCCGGCCTTCCACGACTGCGACCCGATGCAGGTGGTCTGGCACGGCCACTATTTCAAGTATTTCGAGGTCGCACGCTGCGCGCTGCTGCAGCGCTACGACTACGACTACCCGCAGATGCAGGACTCCGGCTACCTGTGGCCGGTGGTCGACGCACGGGTGAAGTACATCCGCCCGCTGCGCTTTGCCCAGCCGTTGAAGGTGCAGGCGACGATCACCGAGTGGGAGAACCGCCTGAAACTGGAGTACGTGATCCGCGACGCCGCCAGCGGCGAGGTGCTCACGCGTGCCCACACCATCCAGGTCGCCGTGGGCGTGGAATCGGGCGAGATGCTCTATGTCAGCCCTCCGGTGTTGTGGGAGCGGCTCGGAGTGCCGGCGCCATGATGTCCGCGGCCGTGCATTCCCTGCGTGCAATGGCGCTGGCGGCAATGCTGTCGGCTGTCCCTGCGCTGTCCGCGCGTGCTGCCGACAACCTGGCCACCGTGCAGCAGCGCGTGGCCCAGGTGCCGGTGCTGCGTGGCGATTTCACCCAGGAAAAGCGCATCCAGGGCTTCAAGAATCCGCTGCGCTCGCAGGGCCGCTTCCTGCTCGCCCGCGACAAGGGCGTGGTGTGGACCACGCTGAAGCCGTTTCCGTCGGAAGTGGTGCTGACCCGCGAGCGCATCCTCAGCCGCCAGCGCGACGGCAGCACGCGCGTGGAGATGGACGCCAGCCAGCAGCCGGCACTGCGCTCGGTCAACGCGATGATGTTCGCGCTGATGAGCGGCGACGTGAAAGCGCTGACCGCACGCTTCGACGTGCAGGCGCAGGCGCTGCCCGGCAATGGCTGGAAGCTGGTGCTGAAGCCCAGGCCCGGCACGATGGCGCAGGCCTTCAATGCGATCACGCTGGAAGGCGACCGCTACGTGCGCAGCGTCGGCATCGACGAGCGCAACGGCGACAACACCCGCCTGCAGTTTTCTGGCATGAGCGAAGCGCCGGCGCAGCTGACCACGGACGAGGCGCACCGGTTTGACTGAGACGTCGCGCTGGCGCGGCTGGCGCGCCCTGGCCTGGCTGTGGCTCGCCGTCGTGCTGGCGGTGGGCGTGCACCAATGGCGCTTCTGGCACGAGTCGCGGCTGGAAAGCGACGTCATGGCGTTGCTGCCGCACGACGCGCATGACCCCGCGCTGGCCGACGCGACCCAGCGCATCGCCGATGCCAGCGCACGGCAGATGGTGGTGCTGCTCGGCGCGGCCGACGCGCAGCAGGCCCGCGCCGCCGCCGATGCCTATCGCGCATCGCTGCAGCGCGCCGAGGCGGTCGCGCCCCTGCCCTTCGTCGAATCGGGATCCGTCTCCGGGTGGTTCGAGGCGACGCGCGAGTTCTACCGACCCTGGCGCGATCGCCTGCTTACCGACGCCCAGCGTGAGCGCCTGCGCGACACCGCACCCGAATCGCTGGCGGAAGAATCGCTGGCGGCGCTGTACGGCCCGGTTGCCGCGCCGCGCATGACGTCGTTCGGCGAGGATCCGCTCAACCTCTGGCCGCAGTGGTGGCAGGCTCGTGCAGCCGCGTCTGGAATGCGCTTCGATGCCGACGGTCTGCTGCAGGCTGACGATGCCCAGGGCCATGCGCTCACCTGGGCGGTGTTGCAGTTCGAGACGCGCGGTTCCGCTTTCCGGCTGGATGGCGAGCGCGTGATCGATGCCGCGCTCGACGACGCGGCCGAGGCCGCGCGCCGCGCCGCGCCCGGTGTGCGCGAGCTGCGCGCGGGCGTCCCACTGCACGCGGAAGCGGCGGCGGTGCAGGCCAGCCGCGAGGTCAACATCATCGGCCTGGGCTCGCTGGCGGCGGTGCTGCTGCTGGTGTGGCTGGCGTTCCGTTCGCTCAGCCCGATCGTGCTGGTGGCGATGTCGCTGCTGGTCGGCATCGCCGCCGCGTTGTCGGTGACGGCCATCCTGTTCGGACAGGTACACCTGCTGACTTTGGTGTTCGGCGCCAGCCTGGTCGGCGTCGCCGAGGACTACGGCATCCACTGGTTCGCCGCGCGACAGGGCCATCCGCGCATCTCGCGCAGGTCGCTGCTGCGGATGCTGTTGCCGGGCATGTTCCTGGCGTGGCTGACCAGCGCACTCGCATACCTCGCACTGGGACTCGCGCCGTTCCCGGGCCTGCAGCAGATGGCGGTGTTCTCGGCGGTGGGCCTCGGCGCCGCATTTCTCACCGTGGTGTGCTGGTTCCCGTGGCTGGATCGCGGCGAGCCGCGCCCGTCCACGCTCTCGCGTGCGATGGAAGGCTGGATGTCGCGCTGGCCGCAAGCACGCTCGAACGTACGCTGGTGGATCGCTGCCACCCTGCTCGCCGCTGTGACGGCCGGCGGCCTGTGGCAACTGCGCAGCAACGACGACCTGCGCAACCTGCAGTCCTCGCCGAAGGTTCTGATCGACCAGCAGATCGAAGTCAGCCGCGTGCTCGGCCTGCCGAGCCCGGCCCAGTTCTTCCTGGTGCGTGCAGCCGATGCCGAAACGCTGCTGCAGCGTGAGCAGCAGCTCACCGCACGCCTCGCGACGCTGACCCGCGACGGCCGCATTCACGGCTATCGCGCGATCAGCGATTGGCTGCCGTCGCAGCAGCAGCAGACCGGTGATGCCGCGCTGTCCGCGCGCGCCGAGAATGCGGTGCTGACGCAGGTGGGTGCCGCGACAGGCGAGTCGTTCACACGTCCGGCGTTTGCGCCGCAGGCGCTGACCCTGGACGCATGGCTGGCCTCTCCGGCCTCGCAGCCGCTGCGCGCGCTGTGGCTGGGCCGCAGCGGCGACGGCGTCGGCAGCGTGGTGATGGTCGATGCGCCTGGCGGCGACGACATGCTCGGCCTGCTCTCGACGCAAGCCCAGGGCATCGACGGCGTGCGTTGGGTTAACCGCACCGCGGAGTTCTCCGAACTGCTCGGCCACTACCGCCGGATGATGCTCGGCCTGTTGCTTGCCGGTGGCGTGCTGGTGTTCGCGTCGCTGTGGTTCCGTTACCGCCGCGACGCCTGGCGCGCGATGCTGCCGACCGTGCTGGCGGGCTTGCTGACGGTCGCACTGCTGGGCTGGCTCGGCCAGCCGCTGCAGCTGTTCAACGTGCTGGCGTTGCTGTTGCTGCTCGGCATGGGCATCGACTACGGCATCTTCCTGCTGGAGCACCGCGGCGATGCCTCGGCCTGGCTCGCGGTCAGCGTCGGCGCGGCCAGCACCTGGCTCTCGTTCGGCCTGCTCGCGCTCTCGGCAACGCCGGCGCTGCGCGCGTTCGGCCTGACCCTGTTGTTCGGCATCGGCCTGGTCTGGCTGTTGTCACCGCTGTTCCGTCCGCACGCGCAGGCCGCCCATGGCTGATCGCGCGGCACACCCCTTGTCTTTCATTCCACCGTGGCCCGGCGCCACGCCACTCTTGCCAGGAATCAACGCATGACGCTGTCGATGGAACGTACCCAGGTGCTGATCGTTGGCGCCGGCCCCGCAGGCTCGGTGGCCGCGGCGATGCTGCGCCAGCAGGGACGCGAGGTGCTGATCCTGGAGCGCGAGCAGTTCCCGCGCTTCTCGATCGGCGAAAGCCTGCTGCCGCAGAGCATGGAGTACATCGAAGCGGCCGGGCTGCTGCGCGACGTCGTCGAGGCCGGCTTCCAGTACAAGAACGGCGCCTCGTTCGTGCGCGGTGAACGCCAGACCGAGTTCGACTTCCGCGAACGCTTCTTCCGCGATGCGACCGCGCCGGGCTGGGGCACCACCTACCAGGTGCAGCGCGCCGATTTCGACCACGTGCTGGCCAAGGGCGCGCAGCGCATGGGCGCGCAGCTGCGCTTCGGCCACGAAGTGCTGTCGGTTGAGCCGGGTGAGACGCCGCGCGTCACCGCGCGCGCCCCGGATGGCACCGAGTACGTGATCGAGGCGGACTTCATCCTCGACGCCAGCGGCTTCGCCCGCCTGCTGCCGCGCCTGCTGCAGCTGGAAGCCCCGTCGAACTTCCCGGCGCGTGGCGCGATCTTCACCCACGTCGAGGACAACATCCCGCTCGACAGCGGCTTCGACCGCAACAAGATCCTGATTACCACGCATCCCGAACACGTGGACGTGTGGTACTGGACGATCCCGTTCTCGAACGGCCGCTGCTCGCTCGGCGTCGTCGCCGAGAAGACCTTCCTCGATCGCTACCAGGGCAGCGACCGTGAACGCCTGCAGGCGATCGTCGGCGAAGACCCGAACCTGACACGCCTGCTCGCCAATGCGAAGTGGGACGTGATGCCGGTGCGCCAGATCATGGGCTATTCGAGCAACGTGAAGTCGCTGTGGGGCCCGGGCTATGCCCTGCTCGGCAACGCCGGCGAGTTCCTCGATCCGGTGTTCTCCTCTGGCGTGACCATCGCCTTCAAGTCGGCACAGCTGGCGAGCGAGTGCCTGGCGCGCCACTACGCCGGCGAGAGCGTCGACTGGGAACGCGAGTTTGCGATCCCGCTGCGCGGCGGCGTGCAGACGTTCCGCCGTTTCGTCGAGTCGTGGTACGCGGGCGGCTTCCAGAAGATCATCTTCCACGAGACGCAGCAGCCCGACGTGCGCCGCATGATCTGCTCGATCCTCGCCGGTTACGCCTGGGATGCGAAGAATCCCTACGTCGCCGACACCGGCCGCCGCCTGGCGGTGCTGGAAGAGATATGCAGCGCCTGAACCTACTGCGCGCGCCAGCCCCGATCCTGGCGACGATCCTGGCGACGATGCTGGCGGCATGCGCTGCTGCGCCGCCACGCGCGGCCGTGACCGTGCCGGAACTTCGGCTGGCGCCGTCTGCGCTGGGCCATGAGTTGTCGGTGCAGCAGCGCCTGCATTTCAGTTTCGGACAACAGCAGCGTGACCTCGATGCACTGCTCGAAGTGGACGCCCAGGAAGTGCGGCTGGCGGTGCAGGCGCTGGGCCAGTCCGGCGTGCGCCTGAGCTGGGACGGCACTGAATTGCAGCAACAGCGCGCGCCGTGGCTGCCGCCGAGCGTGCGTGGCGAGCGCGTGCTGTCCGACCTGCAGTTCACGCTGTGGCCGGCGGACGCGATCCGCGCGGCGTTGCCGGCGCCATGGACGCTGAACGAGGACGGCCACACGCGCCGGCTCGAACGCGACGGCATCGTCTGGTTGCAGGTCGACCGCGAAGGCCCCGGGCGCTACCTGCTCGACAATCGCGCCGAGGGTTATCGCCTGCAGATCGAATCCGTGGGCCAGGAGGTCGAAGTCCCGTGAGTGCCGCCTACCTCAACGAACTCGGCATCGTCTGCGCACTGGGCGATGGCCCGGACGCGGTCGCGCAGTCGCTGTTCGCGCACGACGCACCGCGCGGCGTGACCATGACCGACACGTATTCACCGGGCCGCGAACTCGCGGTCGGCGAAGTCGCCGGCGCGCTGCCCGACCTGTCCGACTGCGTGCTGCCGATGCGCACGCGCAACAACGCACTGCTGCGGATGGCGCACGCGCAGATCCGAGACGCGGTGGCCGCGGCGATCGAACGCTTCGGCGCGCACCGCGTCGCGGTGATCGTCGGCACCAGCACCTCGGGCATCGGCGAGGCCGAACGCGCGCTGCCGGAGCGCCGCGAGCGCGGCGATTGGCCATCGAGCTACCACTACGCACAGCAGGAGATCGGTGCGCCGTCGGCCTTCCTTGCCGCCGAGAGCGGCGCGCGCGGCCCGGCCTGGACCATCTCGACCGCATGCTCGTCGAGCGCGAAAGCGCTGGCGTCGGCTGCGCGCCTGCTGCGTGCAGGCATGGCGGACGCGGTGATCGCCGGCGGCGCCGATTCGCTGTGCTCGTTCACCGTCTCCGGTTTCAGCGCGCTCGAGGCGGTATCGCTGCAGCGCTGCAACCCGTTCTCTGGCAACCGCTCGGGCATCCACATCGGCGAAGGCGCGGCGTTGTTCCTGATGACGCGCGAACCCGGCCCCGTGCGTCTGGCCGGCTGGGGCGAGACCTCCGATGCGCACCACATGTCCGCGCCGGAACCGCAGGGCACCGGTGCGATCGCCGCGATCGAGCAGGCGCTGGCGCGCGGCGGCATTGCCGCGGATGAAGTCGACTACGTCAACCTGCACGGCACCGCGACGCCGCAGAACGATGCGATGGAGAGCCGCGCGGTGATGGCTACGCTGGGCGGCGCGGTTGCCGCCAGTTCGACCAAGGCGCTGACCGGACACACGCTCGGCGCCGCCGGTGCGCTCGAGGCCGGCCTGTGCTGGCTGGCGATGGCGCGCAATCCGGAGCACCGGCTGCCGCCGCACTGGTGGGACGGCGAGCCGGATACGGAACTGCCCCCGCTCGACCTGATTGCGCCCGGCCGCCGTGCCGCCGGACCGCTGCGCCATGTACTGAGCAACTCCTTCGCGTTCGGCGGCAGCAACGCCGCGCTGCTGTTCGGACGGGGCTGAGATGGCGGCCATCTTCGACATCGAGGACGTCATTCCCCATCGCGGCACGATGCTGCTGGTCGACCGCGTGATCGACTGGAGCGACGACGCCGTGACGGTAGAACTGCGCGTGCCGGCCGAGAGCCCGTTCCATGTCGAGGACGGCGTGCCGGCGTGGGTCGGCGTGGAGTACATGGCGCAGGCCGTGGCCTGCTGGGCCGGCTGCCAGGCGCGGCTGCAGGACCTGCCGCCGCCGATCGGTTTCCTGCTCGGCACGCGCCGCTACGAATGCTCGGTGCCGGTGTTCGCCAGTGGCTCGCTGCTGCGGGTGGAGGCGCGGCGCGAGCTGATGGGCGACAATGGGCTGGGGGTTTTCGCCTGCCGCATTCTCGCGGGCGACGACAGGGGGAGGGAGATTGCGACGGCGAACGTCTCGGTGTTCGAGCCACCCGACGCGTTGGCCTACATGGAGAGCGAAAGTTGATGAACGGGGATTCGACCAGCCAGGCTGCTACCGTGCTGGTGACCGGCGCAAGCCGCGGTATCGGCAAGGCGATCGCGCTGCGCGCCGCGCAGGACGGTTTCGACGTGGTCGTGCATTGCCGCAGCCGTGTCCAGGAAGCCGAGGCGGTGGCCGCGCAGGTGCGCGAACTCGGGCGCCAGGCACGCGTGCTGGTGTTCGACATTTCCGACCGCGAGGCCGCCAGTGCCGCACTGAACGCGGACGTGGAAGCGCATGGCGCCTACTACGGCGTGGTCTGCAATGCCGGCATCGCCCGCGACACCGCGTTTCCGGCGATGACCGGCGATGAATGGGACAGCGTCGTCCACACCAACCTGGACGCGTTCTACAACGTGCTCAACCCGCTGGTGATGCCGATGGTGCGCACGCGCAAGCCCGGCCGCATCGTCACGCTGTCATCGGTGTCGGGCCTGGTGGGTAACCGCGGCCAGACCAACTACAGCGCGTCCAAGGCCGGGATCATTGGAGCCACCAAGGCGCTGGCGCTGGAACTGGCCAGCCGTGGCATCACCGTCAACTGCGTCGCGCCCGGCCTGATCGATACCGAGATGCTGACCGCCGAGGTCGTCGAGAACGCGCTCAAGCTGATCCCGGCCAACCGCCTCGGCAAGCCCGAGGAAGTCGCCGCGGCCGTGTCGTTCCTGCTGTCCGACCAGGCCGGCTACATCACGCGCCAGGTGATCTCGGTGAACGGAGGTCTGGTCGGATGAGCAGCTCCAGCCGCCGCGTCGTCGTCACCGGCGTCAACGGCATCAGCCCGCTCGGCAACGACTGGGCGTCGATCCGCGCCCATCTGCGCAGCTACCGCAACGCGGTCCAGCGCATCGACGAGTGGGATATCTACGAAGGCCTCAACACCAAGCTCGCCGCGCCGGCCGCGCCGTTCGAGCTGCCGGCGCATTACAACCGCAAGACCATGCGCAGCATGGGCCGGGTCGCGCTGATGGCCGTGCGCGCCAGCGAACTGGCGCTGGAAGATGCCGGGTTGCTTGGCGACCCCGTGCTCACCAGCGGCCGCGTCGGCGTGTCCAACGGTTCGTCGGCCGGCACGCATTCGGCGATCGGCGACTTCGGCCGCATGCTCAACGAGCACACCACGGCCGGCATCAACGCCACCACCTACATCAAGATGATGAGCCACACCGCGCCGGTGAACATCGGCGTGTTCTTCGGGCTCACCGGCCGCGTCATCACCACCTCCAGCGCCTGCACGTCGGGCAGCATGGGCATAGGCGCAGCGTACGAAGTCATCCGCGCCGGCAAGCAGGTCGCGATGCTGGCCGGCGGTTCCGAACAGATGGACGCCACCGCCTCGGCGGTGTTCGACACGCTGTTCGCCACCAGCGTGCGCAACGACGAGCCGTCGCTGACGCCGCGCCCGTTCGACGCGGCGCGCGACGGCCTGGTGCTCGGCGAGGGCGCGTGCACGCTGATCCTGGAAGACCTGGAGCACGCGCAGGCGCGCGGCGCCAGGATCCTGGCCGAACTCGTCGGCTACGGCACCAACAGCGACGGCCAGCACGTCACCCAGCCCAGTGCCGAGACGATGGCGGTGGCGATGCGGCTCGCGCTGGAAGATGCCGGACTGCCGCCGGAAGCGATCGGCTACGTCAACGCGCACGGCACCGCCACCGACCACGGCGACATCGCCGAATCGACGGCGACCGCGCAGGTGTTCGGCTCGCGCATGCCCTTCAGTTCGCTGAAGAGCTACATGGGCCACACGCTCGGCGCCTGCGGCGCACTGGAAGCGTGGATCAGCATCGAGATGATGCGCGAGGGCTGGTTCGCGCCCACGCTCAACCTCGACAACCCCGATCCGCGCTGCGCCGAACTCGACTACATCGCCGGCAGCGGCCGCGAGCTGCAGACCGAGTACGTGATGAGCAACAACTTCGCCTTCGGTGGGATCAACACCTCGTTGATCTTCCGCCGCTGGTAAACAACCACAAACATCAACAAGGACCGATTGATGAGAACGCAGAAACTGCTGCTGATGGTTCTGTTCATGCTGGGGAGCTTCGCCGCGGAGGCCAAGTTGGCTCCGGTCGAGAACCTGGGCTTCCGCCAGTTCGATGGCGAGGGCCAGCGCACGGCCGCTCCCGCTAACGTGAAGGCAGCCGTCATTGAAGCCTTGGGCCCGTTCCATGGCTCCATCACCGAGGAACGCCCCGGCGCATTGATCCTGCGACTGGCGCCGCGGACGCACGTGGCCAACGTGCGACTCGACTACGATTCCAAGGGCTTCAGCATCACGTATCTGTCCAGCGAGAATCTCGACTACGTGAAGAAGAAGGGCACGGATTACATCCACGGGAACTACAACGAATGGGTCCGTCGTCTCGCGAACGGGATAACGGGATCGCAGCAGCTGTGGCTCCCGTCGGAGCAGTTGGCAAGCCCCAAGCCCCGCAAGGCTTTTGACCCGGGCAGCCCGATTCTGATCGCCGCCGACATTCCACTCGCGCCCGGAATCGGCTCTGAGGAGTTTCGTCAGCAGTGCAGCCTCGGCAGGCTGTTGAGCGACAGCATCGTTGACAACAGCAACGGCAAGATCAAGGCGGTGGGTTCGTCGCTTTCCGGGCAATCCGGCCAGGTGCTGGAAATCACCGTCATCAATATGCACGCCGTCGGCGGCGGCGGATTCTCCGGCCCCAAGTGGGCGCGTATCCAGGGACGCTTGTTGAGAGATGGCGAACTGGTGGACAACTTCGAAATGCAGCGCACCACGACGGCGGGAGGTTTCACCGCCTGCTCCGCCATGGCGAAGGTTGCACGCGCACTGGGCGAGGACGTCGCCGGTTGGAAGCCCACTGCCGGCGTCGGCGTGGTGACGGGCAAGTAAGCGACGCGTGCTCTTGACGCGAGGACGGCCCGCTTCGGCGGGCCGTTTCTTTTTTGCAGCGTCGTTACTTCAGCGCGATGCCGAAATGGAACGCCTCGATGCGCAGGCCTTCGCGCAGGTAGAACGCATGCGCGTCCTGGCGGTGCGTACCGGAATCCAGTTGCAGGCGCACGCAGCCCAGGCGTTTGGCTTCCGCCTTGAGCCAGTCGAGCATCGCCTTGCCGTAACCGCGGCTGCGCACCGTGGTGTCGGTGACCAGGTCATCGACATAGACATGCTTGCCGATCGCCAGCATCTCCATCACCCGCCAGCACGCGAACGCGCGTGGCGCGCCGCCTTCGTCGAACAGCACCGTCGCGCGGCAGCCATCGCCGATCTGGCGCTGCATCTGCGCGACGAAACGGTCCTCGTCGAACTCGGGCCGCAACTGCTGCACCAGCGGCCAGATGGCGCGCAGGTCGGCTTCGGCGGTCAGGATGCGGATGTCGCGGCCGGCGTGGGCCGGGTCATGCCTGGTCATCGGGCCGCGGTCACCAGCTGAACAACTTGTACTGCACCGGCGAGATGGTGCCCTCGCCCTTGCTGGCGTCGAGCGTGCCGTCGCCGTTGCTGTCGACGAGGTAGTACACCGGGCCGCGCACGGGCGTGATCTTGACCACGCGCAGCTGGCCGGCGACGCGGTATTCGTCGAGCTTGTCGCCACCTTCGAGCGTCTGCGAACGAATCTCGGGGTTCACGAGCCCGGCGGTCGGATCATCGCCCGCCCCCATCGTCGCGCAGCCGGCGAAGGTCAACGGCAACAGCAGCGCAAGCAAGGCAGTGGAGGCGGTGCGCATGGAATCGGCTCCGGAATGGATGCACGCATTATGCGCCGCCCGCGTGATGGCGGCATGGCGCCACCACCATGCCGGCCGCATCGGCATCAGGAACTGCGTTGCAGCGCCATCCTCGACTGGCCGAGATCCAGCCACAGCGTCATTCCGCTGAAGAACTTGATGCCGATCTCCCCGTCCAGGCCCGAGTCGGGCATGCCGGTCGCTTCCGGGAGGAACAACGCGGGAAGATCGGCCACCGAGACCCCCAGCGCCTCCACCTTGGCCAGACGGCCTTCGTCCACATCGATGGGCCCGCCGCCGCCACGGACCTGGCGTCGCGTCAGCTCCCTTCCCTCGCGCAACTCGTGACGCTCATGGAACGGCGCGCGCATGGCCAATCCGGTGCCTGCGCCGAGGTCCATCCGGAACTTTCCGGTGGCCTTGTCCTCGACCATGGCGTCGATGATGACCAGTTGCCTCGGATCGAGCGCCACCGGCTTCCACGGAAGGCGCGCGAGTGGCGGAGACTGCCGCGCGAAGACGCGCACCCTGGGGGCTCCGGGCACCAGCTCGAACTGGAACACCGCCTGCGACATCGCGCCGGTGCCGATGATGCCCACGACGTCCTCGATGCCCGGAAGCTTGGGCATCTCGGTGTAGTCCAGTCCGTGGAACGTGACCTGCCCGAGCCGCAGCGCACCGCCGCGCCAGCGCCGGCGCTCGCTCGCACCACCGATCGCCATCGCGCGCACCGAGCCCGCGTCCGCCAATCCGGCTGCGGCGGCGTACTCGGCGCTGATGCGCATGCCCGCCGCACCGGTATCGACGAGCCACCAGCCCTCCGGTTGTCCGTCCAGTGCGGCCTTCACCAGCAGGTGCGGGCGCCCGTCCAGCGTGCGCGTGGGCAGCAGCGCATCGCGGGACGGATCCACGCTGATGGTCTGGGCCGCAGACTCGCCGGCCGGGGCGGCAACCAGCGGCGCCGCGAAGCACGCGGCCAGCAGGAGCACGAGGAAGCGCGGGACGGACATGCAGGATTCTCCGAAGACGTCCAGTTCATGGATGCGGCTCCGCCCCGAAACGTCGCAGGGCCTTTTTCCCTAGAATCTCCCCATGCCACGCCTTGTCCTGATCGACGGTTCTTCCTACCTCTACCGCGCCTTCCATGCGCTGCCTCCGCTGAGCAACGACGCCGGCGAACCGACCGGCGCGCTGTTCGGCGTGGTCAACATGCTGCGTGCGACGCTGAAGGAGAAGCCGGATTACGTCGCCTTTGTCGTCGACGCACCCGGCAAGACCTTCCGCGACGAGCTCTACCCCGAGTACAAGGCCAACCGCGCCGCGATGCCGGACGACCTGCGCGCGCAGGTGCTGCCGATGTGCGAGATCGTGGAGGCGCTGGGCATGACGATCCTGCGCCAGGAAGGCGTGGAGGCCGACGACGTGATCGGCACGCTGGCCGTGAACGCGGCCGCCGCCGGCATCGACGTGACCATCTCCACCGGCGACAAGGACTTCGCCCAGCTCGTGCGCGAGCCCCAGGACGGCGCGGGCATTGCGCTGGTGAACACGATGAGCGGCAGCCGGCTGGATTCCGAATCCACCGTGGTCGACAAGTTCGGCGTGCGCCCCGACCAGATCGTGGATTTCCTCGCGCTGATGGGCGACAGCATCGACAACGTGCCGGGCGTCGAGAAGTGCGGCCCCAAGACCGCGGCGAAGTGGCTGGGCGAGTACGGCACGCTCGACGAGGTGATGGCGCGGGCCGGCGAGGTGAAGGGCAAGATCGGCGAGAACCTGCGCGCGGCGCTGCCCCGGCTGCCGCTGAACCGCACGCTGGTGACGATCCGCACCGACCTCGACGTCGGCCGCGCGCCGACTGACCTGGTGCTGCGTGAGCGCCATGCCGACGACCTGCGGCGGCTGTATGCGCGTTACGGTTTCAAGCAGGCGTTGCGCGAGCTCGAAGGAGGCGCGGCATCAGGTGGCGACTCCGATGACGGCCGCAACGTCGGCCTGCGCAGCACCGCCGCCGGCTATGCACGCGCCGCATCCGCGGCCGCCGAGCCGGCCGATCCGGCATTGGCAGCAGCGGGCACGTACGAGACGGTCCTGACGCAGGAGCAGTTCGACGCGTGGTTGGCGCGGCTGCAGGCCGTGGACGAGTTCGCGTTCGACACCGAGACCGACTCGCTCGATCCGATGCAGGCGCGCATCGTCGGCGTGAGCTTCTCGACCGAGCCCGGCCAGGCCGCATACCTGCCGCTGGGCCATGACTACGCCGGTGCGCCGGCACAGCTCGACCAGGAGCGCTCGCTCGCGGCGCTGCGTCCGCTGTTCGCCGATCCGGCGAAGAAGAAGCTCGGCCAGCACGGCAAGTTCGACCTGCACGTGCTGCGCCGCCACGGCATCGACGTGGAAGGCTATGCCGACGACACGATGCTCGAGAGCTTCGTCTACAACGCGACGGCCACGCGTCACGACATGGACTCGCTCGCCAGGCGCTATCTCGGCTACGAGACCGTCAAGTACGAGGACGTGGCGGGCAAGGGCGCGAAGCAGATTCCGTTCTCGCAGGTCGCGCTCGACGATGCCACGCGCTACGCCGCCGAGGACTCCGATGTCACCTACCGCCTGCATCGTGCGCTCGCGCCGAAGCTGGCGGCCGAGCCGGGGCTGGAGAAGGTCTATCGCGAGATCGAGATGCCGCTGGTGCCGGTGCTCGCGAGGATCGAAGCCAATGGCGTGATGATCGACGCCGCGGAACTGAAACGGCAGTCGGCCGACCTCGGCCGGCGCATGCTCGCCGCGCAGCAGAAGGCCACCGAGCTTGCGGGACGCACGTTCAACCTGGATTCGCCCAAGCAGCTCGGCGCATTGCTGTTCGACGAACTGAAGCTGCCGGCACTGGTGAAGACGCCGTCCGGCGCGCCGTCGACGAACGAGGAAGCGCTGGAGGCGATCGCCGACCAGCACGAACTGCCGCGCGTGATCCTCGAGTACCGCGGCCTGGCCAAGCTGCGCAGCACCTATACGGACAAGCTGCCGGAGATGGTCAATCCGTACACCGGCCGTGTGCACACCAGCTACCACCAGGCCGGCGCAGCCACAGGCCGCCTGGCATCGAGCGACCCGAACCTGCAGAACATCCCGATCCGCACCGACGACGGCCGCCGCATCCGCCAGGCCTTCGTCGCGCCGCCGGGGCGCCGCATCGTGGCCTGCGACTACTCGCAGATCGAGCTGCGCATCATGGCGCACCTGTCCGGAGACGCCGGCCTGCTGCGCGCGTTCGAATCGGGCGCCGACATCCACCGCGCCACCGCCGCCGAAGTGTTCGGCAAGGCGTCGCTCGACGAGGTATCCGGCAACGAGCGCCGTGCCGCAAAGGCGATCAACTTCGGCCTGATGTACGGCATGGGCGCGTTCGGCCTGGCACGCCAGCTCGGTATCGCCCGCGGCGAGGCGCAGGACTACATCGCCCTGTATTTCAGCCGTTACCCCGGCGTGCGCGATTTCATGGAGCGCACCCGCCAGCAGGCGCGCGAGACCGGCTACGTCGAGACGGTCTTCGGGCGCCGCCTGTACCTGGAAAACATCCAGGCCCGTAACCAGGGCCTGCGCGCGGGAGCCGAACGTGCGGCGATCAACGCGCCGATGCAGGGCACCGCGGCCGACATCATCAAGCGCGCGATGATCTCCATCGACGGCTGGCTGCACGATCATGCGCAGAAGGCCTGCATGGTCCTGCAGGTGCACGACGAACTGGTGTTCGAGGTCGAGGAGGCCTTCGTCGACACCCTGCTCACCGAGGCCAAGGCCAGGATGTCAGCGGCCGCCCAGCTGCGGGTCCCGCTGGTGGTCGACAGCGGCATCGGCGCCAACTGGGACGAGGCGCATTGAGCGGCATTCACCCTATCGGGTGGCGCGTTTCATGTATGAAGCAAATGAACGGGGAACGCGGCACATAAAACGTTTTCAGTCAATGAATCACTACTGAATCCAACAATTTCTTAACGGGGATCTTCACGAACCATCCATGTACTGGATGGTCATATAGACCGCGACAGGTGCAACGCCTGTCGCCGATCTCTCCCTCCCCTGGAGTGATCCCAGGAACGGTTACCCCTCCCCAGGTGCCGTTCCGCAGCCCCGCCGGCCCCCCCTGCCCGCGGGGCTTTTTATTGCCCAAAGAAAAGAGGCGCGCCAGTGGCGCGCCTCTTTTTGATTCCGGGCCCGGTCGGGCGGTCCGTCAGACTTCGATGCCGCCTGCGGCATGCGTGGCTGGCACCGGCGGCGGCACGTCGCCGCCCAGCATCTGCTGCCACGCGTAGTACACGAGTCCGGCCATGACCGGGATGATCACCGCCATCAGCACCAACTGGCCGACGAACACGGCCGTCGGCTGCCCGACCAGCCACGCCAGCAGCACCACCAGCAGGTTGACAGCGATGCTGATCGCCACCATCGCGATCAGCAGCAGCACGAACATCACCACCAGCGCGCCCAGGTTGCGCAGGCACGCACGCAGGCTCAGGCGCATCGCCTCGATGGCACCGCGCTGGGTGAACATCACGTCGGGGATCGCGACGAAAGTGAAGAAGCCGGCGACCACGCCGACGACCAGCGCCGCCAGCAGCCAGGCGAACATGCGCCCCGCCGGCAGCGTCTCGGCCAGCTTCGGGTCCGGGTTGGTCTGCATCTGTTCCATGACCTGGACGATGTGCTGCATCTGCTCGCCGCCGATCATCACCACCAGCAACAGCGCGACGACCAGCAGCGCGACCAGCTGCGGCAGCAGCATCGCCATCAGGCGCGGCCCCTTGCCCTCGCGCAGGCCTTGCACCAGGTGCGCCGGCGAGGCCTTGCGGCCCTGGTCGACTTCGCGCGCGGCGTAGACCACGCCCGCGAACAGGATCGGCCCCAGCAGGGCCAGCAGCAGGCTCAGCCAAAGCTGTCCGGTCACCGATGCCAGGCCCGAAATGCCGCCCCAGATCAGGCCGAGCAATCCCAACGCGAGCGGCGCGCGGCGCCACAGCGAAAAGCCGCCCAGCAACCATTCCGCGCCGGCATTGAGCGGCACCTTGCGAACCTGCGTCATCCTGGGACCTTTCCTTTCCTGATGGGGGCGATGGGGGAAGCGCGAAATCAGTCGTGCGCGCGTGATGCGTGATGCGCCAGGCCACGCGCGTGGCGGACGAAACGCCGCAGCACATGGCGCGCCTGCGGCGTGGCGCTGACACCGCGGGCGACGCCCTTCGGGCAGCGGCCTTCGCGGCTGAGCGCATCGCGGCGGGCATTCACGTAGCCGCGCATGTGCGTGGCGCTGAACTCGGGATGGAACTGCACGCCCCAGGCGCGATCGCCCCAGCGGAAGGCGTGCACGTGATCCTGGCTGGACCGCGCCAGCACGGTCGCGCCTTCGGGCACGCGCAGCACGGTCTGCAGGTGCGTGGCCTGCGCCGGGAAGCGCTCCGGCAGTCCGGCGAACAGCGGGTCCTGGCCGGCGTGCGGATGCAGCTCCAGGTCGATCGTGCCCATCTCGCGCCCGGCCGGGTTGTCGCCGACCTCGCCGCCGAGCGCGTGCGCCAGCAGCTGGTGGCCGTAGCAGATGCCGAACAGCGGCATGCCGGCCTGCGCGGCGTCGCGCAGCCAGGCCGCGCTGCGTTCGCTCCAGTCGTGGCGCTCGGTCACCATCGCCGCCGAACCGGTGATGATCGTGCCGGCGAAGCCATCGCGCGTCGGCAGCGTCTCGCCGGCCTGCACGTTCACCACCACGGCGTCGTCGGCCTCCAATCCGGCGGCGACGCGGATCCAGTGCGGGAAACCGCGATGACGGCGCATGGAGGCGACCGGCTGGCCGGTTTCGAGGATCAGAAAGGGCCGGTTATGGGGATGGCTCACGGCGGCGTCGGCAGGGCGTTGCGGGGTCGTGCTGAAGGCAGTACGGGCCGAGAATCGCAGGGCCCGTCGCTATACTAGCGCGCTTTGCAGCACCCCCATCGAGACCATGTCCAGCGCGTCCGCCGCCCCGACTTTCCAGGAACTGATCCAGCGCCTCAACGCTTACTGGGCGAAGCAGGGCTGCGTGCTGATCCAGCCGCTCGACCTCGAGGTCGGCGCCGGCACCTTCCATCCGGCGACCTTCCTGCGCGCGCTCGGCCCGGAGCCGTGGAACGCCGCCTACGTCCAGCCCTGCCGCCGTCCGACCGACGGCCGCTACGGCGAGAACCCGAACCGCCTGCAGCGCTACTACCAGTACCAGGTGGCGATGAAGCCCAGCCCCGACAACATCGTCGAGCTGTACTTCGACTCGCTCAAGGCGCTTGGCGTCGATCCGCTGGTGCACGACCTGCGCCTGGTCGAGGACAACTGGGAATCGCCGACGCTCGGCGCCTGGGGCCTGGGCTGGGAGGTCTGGCTCAACGGCATGGAAGTCACCCAGTTCACCTACTTCCAGCAGGCCGGCGGCATGGAGTGCAAGCCGGTGCTGGGCGAGATCACCTACGGTCTCGAACGCCTGTGCATGTACCTGCAGAACGTCGACAACGTCTACGACCTGGTCTGGACCCATGGACCTGACGGCACGCCGGTCACCTACGGCGACGTCTACCACCAGAACGAAGTCGAGCAGTCGGCCTACAACTTCGAGCACGCCGACGTGGCCGAGCTGTTCCACCGCTTCGACGCGTGCGAAGCCGAGGCGCTGAAGCTGATCGAGCTGGGCCTGCCGCTGCCGGCGTACGACCAGGTGTGCAAGGCCAGCCACAGCTTCAACCTGCTCGACGCGCGCCGCGCGATCAGCGTCACCGAACGCCAGCGCTACATCCTGCGCGTGCGCCGCATCGCCCAGGGCGTCGCCGAGGCGTACCACGCGCAGCGCGAGAAGCTCGGATTCCCCGTATTGAAGAAGGCCCACGGCCAGGAGGCCGCGTGATGTCGGGCAACACGATGTCCAACGGCGCGATGCAACCGCTGCTGATCGAACTCGGCACCGAAGAGCTGCCGGTCAAGGCGCTGCCGGGCCTGGCGCAGGCGTTCTTCGATGGCGTCATCGACGGCCTCGCCAAACGTGGCATCGCCTTCGACCGCGAAGGCGCCAAGCCGCTGTACACGCCACGACGCCTGGCGGTGCGCCTGCCCGGCGTCGCCACCGAGCAGCCCGAGCAGAAGTCGGAAGTGCTGGGCCCGTACCTCAACATCGCGCTCGACGCCGACGGCCAGCCGACCAAGGCGCTGCAGGGTTTCGCGGCCAAGGCCGGCATCGAATGGACCGAGCTCGAGAAGACCAGCGACGCCAAGGGCGAGCGCTTCGTCCATCGCGCGACCAAGCCGGGCGCGCGCACGGCCGAGCTGCTGCCGGAGATCGTCCGCGAGGCGATCGCGGCGATGCCGATCCCCAAGCCGATGCGCTGGGGCGACCACGACTACGGCTTTGCCCGTCCGGTGCACTGGCTGGTGCTGCTGCTGGGCAACGACGTGGTGCCGGCCGGACTCTTCGGCGTGACCAGCGACCGCATGAGTCGCGGCCACCGCTTCATGCACGACAAGCTCGTGTGGTTCAGCACGCCGCAGGACTACGTCGATTCGCTGCGCGGCGCCAAGGTGCTGGTCGATCCTGACGAACGCCGCCAGCGCATCGTGCAGGAAGTCGAAGCCGCGGCCCGCGCCGCCGGCGGCAGCGCGCGCATCGACGATGGCATCCTCGAGGAAGTGAACGGCCTGACCGAGTGGCCGCGCGCGGTCGCGTGCAGCTTCGAGCCGGAGTTCCTCGCGGTGCCGCAGGAAGCGCTCATCGCGACGATGGAAACCAACCAGAAGTTCTTCCCCGTGCTCGACGGCGCCGGCAAGCTCAGCGAGCACTTCGTCGGCATCGCCAACATCGAATCGAAGGACGCTGCCGAAGTCCGCAAGGGCTACGAGCGCGTGATCCGTCCGCGCTTCTCCGACGCCAAGTTCTTCTTCGTCGAGGACATGAAGCAGGGCCTGGCCTCGATAGGCGCGGGCCTGGCGACGGTGAAGTACCAGGACAAGCTCGGCACCATCGCGGACAAGGTCGTGCGCGTGGCCGCGCTGGCCGAAACCATCGCCGCCGAACTCGGCATCGATCCGGAACAGGCACGCCGTGCAGCCGAGCTGTCCAAGGCCGACCTGCAGTCGCGCCTGGTCGGCGAGTTCCCCGAGCTGCAGGGCATCGCCGGCCGTTACTACGCCGCCGTCGAGAACGAGCCGCTGGCCATCGCCGACGCGATCGACGAAGCCTACATGCCGCGCTTCGCCGGCGACTCGATCGCCCCTTCGAAGCTCGGCCAGGTGGTGGCGATCGCCGAACGCCTGGACACGCTGGCGGGCTGCTTCAACCAGGGCATGAAGCCGAGCGGCAACAAGGATCCGTTCGCGCTGCGCCGCGCTGCGCTTGGCCTGGCACGCACGCTGATCGAAGGCAGGCTCGACCTCGACCTGCGCCAGCTGATCAACGAGGCCGTCGCGCTGCAGCCGGTGCATCCGAGCGCCGCGATGAAGTCGGAGAACGCGCGCAACGATATCTTCGAGTTCGTGCTGGACCGCCTGCGCGCCTACTTCGACGAGCGCGGCGTGTCCGCGCTGCAGTTCGAAGCGACTGCGAGCAAGGTGCGCGGCTTCGCCACCGACGTATCGCTGCCCGACTTCGACCGCCGCCTGCAGGCGATCGGCGAGTTCGCCAAGCTGCCGGAGGCTGAAGCACTGGCCGCCGCGAACAAGCGCATCCGCAACATCCTGAAGAAGGCCGAAGGCGACGTGCCCGGCACGGTCGAACCGGCGCTGTTCGCCGAAGGCGCCGAGCGCGAACTGGCCGAGGCGGTCGAGGCCGCGATCGCCGACACCGACCCGCTGCTGGAGAACCGCGACTACGTCGCCGCGCTCGGCCGGCTGGCGCGCCTGCGCCCGCAGGTCGATGCGTTCTTCGACGGCGTGATGGTCAACGTCGACGACCTGCGCGTGCGCAACAACCGCCTCGCACTGCTAAAGCGCTTGTCGGATCGCCTCGGCAGCGTCGCCGCGATCGAGCACCTGTCAGGCTGACCTTGCCGACATCCGGCGCCGATGCCTGGCAGCGCGCCCAGGCCGCCATCGCCAGGCGCGACATGGTCGCGGCGCGGGGCGAGCTGGAGTCGGTGCTGCGTGCGGATCCGGCCCAGGTGCAGGCGCGGGTGCTGCTGGCCGGCGTGATCCTCGCCGGCGACCGCTTGCGCGACGCCGCCACGCACCTGCTGCACGCGGCGCGGCATCTTCCGGACGACGCCGCCACGGTGTGCCGCGTCGCGCAGGCGCTGATGCGTGTCGGCGAATCGCTGGCGACGCGCGACTGCCTGCGCCACCCCGCTGTCGCGCGCTGTCGCGACGGTTCGATCCTGGCGACGCTGGCGCACGTGCACCAGATGCTGGGCGAACATCCCGAATCGCTGGCGATGATGGATCGGGCGCGCGAGTGCGGTTTTGACAACGCCGACTTCCGGTATTTCCGCAGCATCCAGTTGCAGTTCAACGGGCGCATGCAGGAATCGGAGGAGGAGCTCGAGAGCTGCCTGCGGCTCGGCCCCACCTACGGACGCGCTTCGCTCACCCTCGCCCGCCTGCGCAGGCAGACGCCGGAGCGCAACCATCTCGACACGATCCGCGCGCAGCTGGCGAAGGTTCCACGCGGCACCGAGGACCATGCCGCGTTCGAGTTCGCCCTGTACAAGGAACTCGAGGACCTCGGCGATTTCGGCGCAGCCTGGCCGGCATTGCAGCGTGCCAACGCGATCATGCATGCACGCCTGAAGCACGAACCGATTCGCGAGACGCGTCTCTACGATGCGCTGATCGCCGCCTGCGACGCCGACATGCTGCGTCCGATGGATGCCGTGCACGAAGGGCCGATGCCGATCTTCATCGTCGGCCTGCCACGCTCGGGCACGACCGTGCTCGATCGCATCCTCGGCAACCATTCGCAGGTCGTGTCGGCGGGCGAACTGAGCGACTTCGCGCATCAACTGCGCTGGGCCGCCGATCGGCCCGGCCGCAGCATGCTCGACGAGTCGCTGGTGTCGCGGCTGGGCGAACTGGACTTCGCCGAGATCGGCCGGCGCTACCTCGTGCAGACGCAGTGGCGCGCGGGCGGACACCGCTATTACGTCGACAAACTGCCGGCGAACCTGCAGGCCGCCGGGCTGATCGCCAAGGCGCTGCCGCAGGCGAAGATCCTGCACCTGTCGCGCGACCCGATGGATGTGTGCTTCTCGAACTACCGCGCGCTGTTCGGCGACGCCTATCCGTACAGCTATTCGCTCGACACGCTCGCCGAGCACCATCGCAACTACCGGCGACTGGTCGATCACTGGCACGCGGCGATGCCGGGGCGAATCCTCGATGTCGACTACCAGACACTGGTGGCCGATCCGGAAGCGATGGCGCGCAAGGTGTTCGAGTTCTGCGACCTGGCGTTCGAGCCCGACTGCGTCGATCTGTCACGCAATGCCGCGCCGGTGGCGACGCTGAGCAGCCCACAGGTGCGCGAGGGCATCCACCAGCGCGGCCTTGCCGAGTGGAAGCGCTACGATGCCCAGCTGCAGCCGCTGTTGCAGGCGTTGCAGGCGGACTGAGCCACCGCACACACCGCATCTCCTCGACTCGTCGCCTGCGGTGCCCCAAAAAGAAAGGCCGGCTTGCGCCGGCCTTTCCACATCCCTGGCAGGAAAATCAGAACTGCCAGTTCATCTCCAGCATGTACGAGCGGCCGTAACCGCTGTAGTTGAAGATGTTGTAGTACGGGTAGGTCGTCCAGGTCGGATCGTCCGGCGGATCCTCGTTGAGCAGGTTGTTCACGGTCAGCGTCAGCGACGCGTTTTCGGTGAACTGGTAGCCCAGCGTGGTGTTGACGCGGTAGTAGGCGTCGACGCGCTTGGCGTCCAGACTGCCCTCGTAGCCTTCTTCGAGGAGTTGCGCTTCGAAGTTCGGCGTCTGGCCGTAGCGGACCGTGTACAGCGTGGCGTTCCACTTGTCCGTGTTCCAACCCAGCGACAGGCTGGTGATGGTGCGGAACTCGGACGAATAGAACGGCTCGCTCAGCAGGTCGATCACCGGATCCTGCGGGAACTGCTGGCTTTCGTGGTCGAGCGTCACGTTGTACTGCAAGCCGACGCTGAACGTGCCCCAGCCATCCGTGTTCCAGCGATAGTTCGCGCTGGCGAGGATGCCCGACACCTCTTCCTTGGAGATGTTGATCGGGTTGGTCTCGATGCTCTGCACCTGGAACGGTTCCGGCGCCGTGGCGGATGCACGGCCGACGCGCGCGAGCGCGTCTACGCAGGTCGGCGAGCTGGGGTCGAGGTCACCGAGGCGGCAGGCCGCTTCGGTCTGCATGAGCTGGTCCAGGCTCATGTCGGAGACCTTGTTGTCGATCTTGATGTTGTAGTAATCGGCGCTGATGTCGAAGTTCGGCGTCGGCGACCACACCACGCCGTAGCCCCACGACTTGGCGGTGATCGACTGCAGGTCCGGGCTGCCCGACCGGTTGCCGAACACCTGCTCGCTGCCGCTGAAAGTGCACTCGTCGATCGGAACGCCCGGCTCTTCGGTGGCGCAGCGGTAGTAGTCGGTGACGAACGTGAAGAAGCCGCTGTCGCCGGCGAACACGTAGGCCATGTCCGGCGCCTTGAACGCGGTCGCGTAGTTGCCGCGGAACAGCAGCGATTCGATCGGACGGAACTCCAGGCCCACTTTGTACGTGGTGTCGTCGTCCGAGTTCAGGCCCTTGTTCTTGTAGTGGTCGTAGCGGACCGAGGCGTTGGCCGTCAGCATGCTGAAGATCGGCACGCGGAACTCCATCGCGACGGCCTCGTTGGTGCGCTCACCCGCACCCTGCGTGCCGGTCAGGCCCCAGAACTCGCCGTTGACCACGCGCGGATCGGTCGGGTTTTCCCACGACTGCTCGCCCACCTGCAGCACCGCGGCGAAGCCCACCGGGCCGGCCGGCAGGTTGAACAGCTCGGTGTTGGTCAGCTGGAAGTTGAGGTTGTGGGTCCAGGTTTCCGAGTCCGACTTGATCTCGCTGTTGAAGCTGCGGTACTGCTCCGGCGTCAGCGCCTGGTAGAACGCGGCTTCGTTCGGCGCGTAGATCGGATAGCCGTAGTACTCGCCGAGTTGCGGACCGAGGAACTGGTCGCGGAAGAAGTCCTCGATCTCGGCCTTCAGCGCCCACAGCTGGCGGCTCTTCACCTTGTACTCGGAGCGGGCGTAATAGGCGTCGTAGTCCCACATCGACGAACCGAACGTGCCCTTCACGCCGGCGGCGAAGTTGTACGAATCGCTGGTGATGCGCTCGTTGTTGGTGTCGAGGCCACCGGTTTCTTCCGGCGCGAAGATGTGCTGGAAGCTCTCGAAGCGGCCGGTGTTGTCGTTGATGATGAAGCCGCCGGTGTCGATCGACGGCTGCCAGAAGCGCGAGCCGCCGTTGTTCTCGGTCTTGGCGCGGTTGACCAGCAGCATGCCGTACAGCTCGGCATTGTCGGACAGGTCGTAACCGGCGTTGAGGTAACCGGCGATCGCCTCTTCCTTGTTCTGGATCGAACTGAAGCCCGGCTCGGCGCGGCTGCCGCAGTAGTTGCCGCGGCCCGGGCGGGTGTCATAGATCGTGGTGCTGTTGTACAGGTTGCCCAGGCCGGCGCAGGTCGCCGCACCCGGATCGATGTAGCGCCCGTTGCCGAGGCTGCGCAGGAACGTGCGCGAGCCGAAACGCAGGGTCGGGTCCGGATTGTCGTTGGTGGAGTCGAAGTCCTTGCGATCGAAGCCGTAGATCGCATCCTGGTCGATGTATTGCAGGCCGTAGACCAGGTCGAAGTTGCCGGCGCTGTGGCCGCCGGTCAGCTGGAAGCGCACGTTTCCGCCGCCGCCCTCCTCGTAACCGCCGATGCGCAGGCCGAGGCTGGTGCCGTCGACGCGCTTCTTCAGGATGATGTTGACGACGCCGGCGATCGCGCTGGAACCGTAGATCGCCGACTGGTTGCCGGGCGCGATGTCGATGCGTTCGACCATCGAGGTCGGGATGCTGGCGAGGTCGACGAAGTTGCTCTGGCCGTTGTAGAGCAGTGGGTAGTCTGCGATCGGACGGCCGTCGATCAGCACCAGGGTGAAGCCGGGATCGAGACCCAGCAGGCTGATCGGCTCGGCGCTGGGCGTGAAGCCGCTGAACTGCGCGTCCTGTACGGCGCCGGTGGCGAGCGGCTGGGAGCGCAACACGTCGTAGACGTCACGGAAACCCTGGCGCTGGATGTCCTCGGCGGTGATGGTCTGGACCGGGGTGGCGGTCTCGACTTCCACCTGCGGGATCAGCGAACCGGTGACGACGACCTTGTCGATGTCGGTGGCTTGCTGCGAGTCCTGGGCGTGGGCGGCACCGACAGCGAACGGTGCGACTAGGGCGGTGCAGATGGCGGCTGACAACAGTTTCTTCTTCACAAGATTTCCCTCGTTATGAAGTAGTGATGCTCCGTTCCGGCCGCGCGCCCCCCGAAGCAAATGCGACCTTAATCACATGCTTACGACTTCTTAACGAATGACGCAACTGACTCAGGTCATACCCATCCCTGTTCAGGAAACAGCTCGACGGCAATGACGGTCCGTTATCCTGATGCGATGCCCCCCACGCCCTGCCGTTTGCTCGCTGCCGCCCTGATCCTGTCTGCGAGCGGCGCGGCACAGGCGGCCAAGGTCACGGGCGTGCAGATCCAGGGGCTGGACGAGACCAAGACCCTCAATGTCCATGGCGCGCTGTCGCTGGTCGACACCATCGGCAAGGAGGTTTCCGGGCGCCGCCTGGCCTACCTGCTGCGGGAGGCCGAGGACGAGACCCGCGAGGCGCTGGAGCCGTTCGGCTACTACTCGCCACAGATCGAGGTCGAGCGCATCGGCGAGAGCGACGCGCTGACGGTGGCGATCAAGGTGACCCTGGGCGAGCCGGTGCGGGTGCGCCGGGCCGACATCGCCATCCTCGGCGAAGGCAGCGAGGACCGTTACCTCAACGAGGACCTTGCGGCCTTCAAGCCCCGGCAGGGCGACGTGTTCGACCACGCCGCCTACGAGGCCAGCAAGACCCGCATCACCCGGCGCCTGGCCGAGCGCGGCTACTTCGACGCCGACTTCTCCTCGCGCCAGGTCGAGGTGACCCGCGCCGAGCGCGCCGCCGACATCGACCTGGTCTGGTCCAGCGGCGGCCGCTACGACATGGGCCCGATTACCTTCGTGCAGACGCCCAAGCACATCATCCGCGACAGCCTGCTCGACAAGCTGGTGTACTGGGAACAGGGCAGCTACTACCACCAGGGCAAGCTCGACCGCTTCCGCGAGTCGCTGACGCGGCTGGATTACTTCTCCAGCATCGAGATCGAGACCAGGCCCGAGGCGGCCGTCGACAACGAAGTGCCGGTCGCGGTGACGCTGACGCCGGCCAAGCGCACGGTCTACACCGCCGGCCTCAGCTACGGCACCGACAGTGGCGCCGGCGTGCGCCTGGGCATGGAGCGCCGCTACGTCAACGACCGCGGCCACAAGGCGCTGGGGCAGATCGACTGGGCCGAGACGCGCAAGACCGCGACCGCGCAGTACCGCATCCCGGCCTTCGCCTGGCTGGACGGCTGGTTCACGATCAGCGGCCAGTACTACGACGAGCAGAGCGACTACATCGACATCCGAAAGGTCGAGTTCGTCGGCAGCCGCAGCGGCCAGATCAACCGTCGCCTCAACGCCGTGGCTTCGCTGCACGCGCTGCGCGAGCGCTGGTCGTACGTGGCCGACGACGACAACGACGAAACCACACCGGTGCAATACCGCTACGCGACCTTCCTGTACCCGTCGCTGCGCGGTGAGTACATCGATGCCGACGACCGCATCTTCCCGCGCAACGGCCTGGGCATCACGGTCGAGGTGCGCGGCGGCCTGGAAGGCGTCGGCTCCGACGCCAACTTCGCCCAGGCCTGGGGTATCGGCCGCTGGTACCGCGGCCTGGGCGCCTTCAATCGCCTGATCCTGCGCGCCGAGGCCGGTGGCACGTTCACCAACGCGCTGGTCGACATGCCGCCGAGCCTGCGCTTCTTCGCCGGCGGCGACCGCAGCATCCGCGGCTATGCCTTCCGCGAAGTCGGCCCGACCACGATCGGTTCGGACGGCAAGAAGTACGCACTCGGTGCCAAGAACGTGCTGACCGGCTCGGTCGAGTTCGAGCACTACATCAACGACACCTGGGGCGGCGCGGCCTTCGTCGATGCCGGCGACGCCTTCGACGACACGCCCGACATCCACACCGGCGTCGGCGTCGGCGTACGCTGGCGCTCGCCGGTGGGGCCGGTGCGGCTGGATATCGCGCACGGCCTGAAGGATCCGGACTCGCAGTACGAGATCTACCTCAACATCGGCGCCGACTGGTGAGGAGGCCATGAGCGAAACCACCGCCACGCCTTCCGACCCGCACGAGCAGCGCATCGCCGAGCTGCGCCAGCGTCGCCGCGCGCGCCTGCGCTGGCTGGCGATACGCGCCAGCCTGCTCGCCGGCGTACTGACGCTGCTGCTGGCCTCCTTCGCCTGGTGGCTGCTGACCACGATCGGTGGCCGCGACCTGCTGATGGCGCAGATCGTCGCGCGCCTGCCGGAGAACGCCACGCTGTCGTGGCGCGTGATCGACGGCCCGCTGTCGGGTCCGCTGATGCTGCACGACGTGCGCTTCACCTACGACCGCATCGTGTTCACCGCCGAGCGCGTGCACGTCGATCCGGCAATCCGGCCGCTGCTGGGCAAACGGCTGCGCCTGGACGCGCTGCAGATCGAGCAGGCGACGCTGGAGATGCCCGAGAGCAAGGAGCCGTTCCAGTTGCCCGAGTGGCCGGACGTGCTGCCCGAGATCGCGCCGCCGCTGGAGCTGCAGGCCGACGACGTCCGCGTCGACGGCTTCCTGCTGACGCAGGAAGGCGAAAAGCTGATCGACATCCGTACGCTGCGCGCCGGACTGGACGCGCAGCAGGGCAAGCTGCACGTCGAGCGGCTGTTCGTCGACAGCGACCGCGGCCGGCTCAACCTGCGTGGCGACTATGCGCCGCGTGAGGATTACCGCATCGATCTCACCGCCAGCGCCGAACTCGCGGCCGCCAGCGGTCGCACGCCCGCACGCGTCGGCCTGGCCGCACGCGGCGACCTGTCGCGCATGGACGTCGCCCTCGCCGGGCGCGTTCCGGGCGAACTGAAAGCCAGCCTGGTGCTGCGCGGCCGCGACACGCCGGCGTGGCAGCTGCGCACGCACGCGGAGGCCATCGACCTGGGCCTGCTGATGGGCGAGGACGCCAGCGACGAGGACAAACCGATCGCGTTGCGCTTCGACGCCGACGGCAGTGGCGGCAACGCGCGCCTGCGCGGCGAGGCCACGCAGGGCGATTTCGTCGCCAAGGTGCTCCCCTCGGACGTGCGCGTCGAGAACCAGGTGCTCGACCTGCATCCCCTGGTACTGGAAGTGTTCGACGGTCGGGTGACCTTGAACGGACACGCCGATTTCAACGACCCGCAGAACGCGCGCTTCCGCCTCGCCGCCAATGCGCGCGGGCTGGTCTGGGGTGGTGCCACCGAGGCCGACCCGGAAGCGCCCTCCATCGGCGCCGATGCCGACCTCGGGTTCGCCGGCACGCTGAAGGCCTGGGCCGCGATCGGCCACGCCGACCTGGTGCGCAACGGCGAACGCGCGCGTGTCGAGTTCGACGGCCGCGGCAACGACGCGCGCATGACGCTGCGTTCGCTGAAGGCGCGCATGCCCAGCGGCACGCTCGACGGCCGCGGCGTGGTGACGTGGCAGCCTTCGCTCGGCTGGAACATCGACGCCACGCTCGCCGGATTCGACCCCGGCTATTTCGCGCCGGAGTGGCGCGGCGCGGTGGACGGCAAGCTCGCGACCCGGGGCAGTACACGTAGCGACGGCGGACTCGAAGTCAGCGTGGACGCCAGCAACCTCGGCGGGCGGCTGCGCAACCGCCCGCTGAAGGGACGGGGCAAGTTCGCGATGCACGGCGCCGGCAACGCAGGCGGCGACACCGCTTACGAAGGCGATGTCGCCCTCGCGCTCGGCGGCAGTCGCATCGACGCGAAGGGCAAGGTCGCGCGCACGCTCGACGTCGATGCGAAGTTCACTCCGCTGGTGCTCAGCGACCTGTTGCCCGGCGGCGCCGGCACGCTACGCGGCACGCTGCGCCTCACCGGTCCGCGCACCGCGCCCGACGTCACCGCCGACCTCACTGGCAGCGGCCTGAAGTACGGGGATTACCAGGCGGCGTCGATGACGGCGAAGGGCCGGCTGCCGTGGCAGCGTGGCAACGGCGCGATCGCTGTTCGGGCCAGTGGACTCCAGGTGGGCCTGCCGTTGTCGTCGCTGACGCTGGACGCACGCGGCGCGGTGGAGTCGCTGCAGCTCCAGGGCGAGGCACGCGGCGATATCGGCGTGCTGTCGCTGTCCGGCAATGCCAGCAAGCAGGGCAACACCTGGCAGGGTGCGCTGGCTGCACTGCAGCTCGTACCGGCCAAGGGCGCATCGTGGCGGCTGCAGCAGCCTGCGCGTTTCCGCTGGGATGGACGCAACGGCGCGCTGAGCAGCGCTTGCGTGGCATCGAGCGGCGGCGGTTCGCTGTGCGCCAGCGCCGACTGGCCGCGCCGCGGCCTCGATGTGCGCGGCGAGTCGCTGCCGCTGACGCTGCTGGTGCCCTACCTGCCCGAGCGCGAGGACCAGCGGCCCTGGCTGCTGCGTGGCGAGATCGCATTGGAGGGACAGCTGCGTCCGGCCGGCAATGCCTGGCGTGGCCAGCTCATGCTGCGCTCGTCCGGCGGTGGAATGAAGAACAGCGAACGCGCGCGCCGCGAAATGCTCAGCTACGACAACCTGCAGCTGACGGTGACCTTCGATCCGCGCCGCATCAACGCCGAACTCTCCACGGCCTTCAACAGCGGTGGCCACATCGACGCACGCATCGCCACCGGCTGGGACGACTACGCGCCGATCACGGGCGAAGTCGCGTTCAACACCGATGAACTGGTGTGGATGGAGCTGTTCTCGCCTGACATCGTCGAGCCCAAGGGCCGGCTCGACGGCCGCATCACGCTTGCCGGAACGCGCGCGCGTCCGCAGCTTGGCGGCCAGGCGCAACTGACTCAGTTCAGCACCGAACTGCCGTCGCTGGCGATCGTGCTCGAGGACGGCCAGATACAGCTCAACGCACTCGCCGATGGCAGCGCGCGCATCACTGGCCACGTGCGTTCCGGCAAGGGCACGCTCAACGTCGACGGCTCGCTCAACTGGCAGAACATCGACGCGCCGCTGACGCTGGCGCTGCGCGGCGAGAACGTGCTGGTCTCCGACACGCGCGACCTGCGTGCGGTGGCCAGCCCCGACGTACAGGTGCGCTACGCCGCCAACCAGCCGCTGCAGGTCACCGGCACGGTGACGGTGCCGTCGGCGAGCATCGACCTGGAACGCCTGGACCAGGGCGTGTCCGCGTCGCCCGACGTGGTGATCCTCGATCCGGAAGATCCCGAGGAAACCGGAGCGGCGCCGCTCGATCTCGACCTGGCGCTGGTGCTTGGCGATGACGTCCGGCTCAACGGCTTCGGTCTCGATGGCGGCCTCACCGGTCAGCTGCGCGTCCGTGCGCGACCGGGGCGCGAGATGACCGGCACCGGCCGCCTCGACGTGAAGGGTCTGTACAAGGCCTACGGACGCAAGCTGGAGATCACCCGCGGCGAGCTGTCGTGGGCCAACAGTCCGGTCTCCGATCCGATCCTCAACGTTCGCGCCGAGCGCGTGGTGGGTGAGGTCACCGCCGGCGTCGACATTCGTGGCCGCGCCAGCGCACCGCGCGCCGAAGTCTGGTCGGACCCGGCCAGCTCGCAGTCCGAAGCATTGGCGTATCTGACACTGGGCCGGCCGCTGGCGAGCGCGAGCACGGACGAGAGCAAGCAGGTCAACGCCGCCAGCGCCGCGCTGTCCGCCGGCGGCGGCATGATCGCCTCGCAGATCGGCGCCAAGCTCGGCCTCGACGAAGCGGGCGTCGGCGACAGCCGCGCGCTCGGCGGCAGTGTGCTCGGCATCGGCAAACACATATCGCCGCGGCTTTATGTCGGCTACGGCGTGTCGCTGCTCGGCACCGGCCAGGTGCTGATGCTGAAGTACCTGCTGCGCAAGGGGTTCGACATCCAGATCGAGTCGAGCACGGTCGAGAACCGCGCCTCGATCAACTGGCGCAAGGAAAAGTAGCCGCGGGATACACGATGCCGAAAGCCAGCCTGTTCTCGTTGCTGCTTGCCGTTACCGGCACCGCGTCGGGCTGCGTCTCGACGCCCGCGCCGCAGACGCCCCTGCGCTTCGACCATGCCTGGCTGGTGGTCACGCCCGGTGCGCCCGAGCGCGCGGCACTGGAACGCGCCGGCCTGCAGGTATCCGATGCGATCAACCGTCATGACGGACAGGGCACTTCCTCCATCACGTTCGAGTTCGAGAATGGCTACCTGGAACTGATCTGGCCGGATGCCTCCGTGGCGCTGGCGCCCGGTTCGGAGCGCGCCATGGAGAAAGTGCGCGAGCGGATGGCGTGGCGCAGCAGCGGGCGTTCGCCGATCGGCGTCGCCGCGGCGCGAACCACGCAGGAAGCGCTGCCGCTGCAGGGGTGGACGATCTCGCCGGCCTGGCTGCGCCCTGGCACGGCGATCGAGATCCTCACGCCGCGCGACGATCGCGTCAGTCCATCGTTGTTCGTCGTTCCCGGGTACCTTGCCGTCTCGGCGGACGCGAGCCGCGCGGTACCGCGGCATCCACTGGGCGTGCGCAAGGTGACCTCGGTGCGCGTGACCACGCCGCCGGGCTACGTGCCGATCGATGCCATGCGCTATTACACCTCGCTGGGCCTGGTGCAAACACAACCCGGCCCGGAATGGATGCTGGAGCTCACCTTCGACGGTGGAAAACAAGGCGCCGAGAGGGACCTGCGGCCGGAACTTCCGCTGGTGCTTCGCTACTGAGGCCGCATGCCGCCGCGTGCTAGCCTGCGGCCACCCACAGGGAGGATCACTTCGCATGCGTGCACTGGCGCTGGCTCTATTGCTCGATGGACACGAACATGACGCCGCGTGAAATCCTGCAGACGCCACGGCTGCGCCTGCGCGAACTCACCGACGCCGACGCTCCGTTCATTTTCGAACTGCTCAACGAGCGGTCGTTCATCGACAACATCGGCGACCGCGGCGTGCGCACGCTCGACGATGCCGTGGGCTACATCCACAAGGGCCCGGGCGACAGCTATGCGCGCCATGGCTACGGGCTATGGCTGGTGGAACTGAAAGCCAGCGGCGAAGCGCTGGGCGTGTGCGGATTGATGCATCGCGACACGCTGCCGTACACGGACATCGGTTATGCGTTCCTGCCGCGCCACTGGTCGCGCGGCTATGCCGTCGAGTCGTGCGCAGCGGTGCGCGACCACGCGCTGCGCACGCTGGCGATGCCGCGCCTGCTGGCGATCGTGTCGCCCGGCAACGAGGCGTCGGTGAAGGTGCTCGAGCGCATCGGCCTGCGCTTCGAAGGAAAAGTGACACTGCCGCAGGCCAACGAGGAACTGGAGCTCTACGCGATCGACGCCTGAACCGTCAGGCCGCGCCGGCCGTGGTTTCGATGCACACCTCGGCGAACCAAAGCTGCCGCCAGCGTGCGCGCTTGTCTTCGGGCGCCAGGCGCTGCGGTGACGCGGGTTGTTCGGGTGCGAACCTCGCGTCGCGCAATGCGTGGGCGTTGACCGCGGCATACAGCCGGCCTTCGATCTCGCACGCCACCATAACGAGCGTTCCGCAATGCGCGCAGGCGACGAAGTCGGCCTGGTTGGACCCCTGGCGCAGGTGCAGCGATGCGGATTCGCGGCGCTGCTGCAGGCGGAGAACGCCTTGCGGATCCGACAGCCACGCGGCATCGCGCTCCTGGCAGAAGCTGCAGTCGCAGGCGCGCGGCACGTAGTCCGCAGGCTCGCGCGTCAGCGTGACTTCGATGGCCAGAGCGCCACAGCGGCAACCGCCCCGCAGCACGACGGCGCTCACGGCGCGACCCCGTAGCGCGCGCCAGCCAGGCGCGGCTTGCCATCGACGACGTCGGTCCAGACCACGTACGTGCCGTCATTGCCGGTGGCGACCTGGGCGAATCCGGTGGCGCGGCCGCGGCCCTGCAGGCGCGCGACTTCGCCACGCTGCAGTTCGCGGGACAGGTCCGGCGTGTAGCGGGCGAACTGCAGCGACTGCGATCCGCCGTCTTCGAGGGTCCACAGCACCCAGGCATCGTCGGCGTCGAGGGTGACGTCGACACGACCCTGCACGCGCGCACCCTGGTCCAGCGTGATCGGCGTCGCGAACGTGTCGCCGGCATCGTTGCTGCGCGCGATGCGCAGCGTCGGCTGGTCGGCGGCCACGGTGTACCAGGCGACGACGGCCTGGTTGCCTTCGGCGGCGACGGCCGGGCCATTGACCGGGCAGGCCGGCATCTTCCACCGGTCGGCGTGCACGACGTGCGCCGGTGTCCACGTCGCCCCGTCGTAGCGCGTGGCTGCGATATCGCGGATCTCTTCGGGAGTGCGGTCCCGGTACACCAGCAGCGGCCCGCGCGTGGTCAGCGCCGTGTCGGTCTGGCAGCAGTCGCAGGTCATCGCATCGAGCTCGCGATCGCCGTCGCGGCGCAACGCGGCGTCGAAGGTAGCCGCGCGCAGCGTCATCGCGCTTGGCCCTTCATGGCCGGCATGGCCACCGCGGCCCTCCGCTTCTTCGCCGCCGCTGCGGCGGCCGTCGAGCCAGGCGATGCCGATGCGGTCGCGCGCCGCCGGCCACATCGACACGAAGCCATGCTCGGTCGGCGTGCCGTCGTCATTGACCAGCATCGGCTCCGACCAGGTGACGCCACCGTCGCCGGAACGCGACAGCGCCACGTCGTACGCATACTGCGCGTTCGCCGACTTCTTCAGCCAATGCGCCCACAGCGCGCCGTCGGCGGTCGCCACCAGGTGCGGCGTGTCGGCCCAGTTGACGAACCAGTCACTGCCGCGCGCGATCTCCTGGACTTCACCCCAGGCGCGGCCGGTGTAACGGGCGAACCTGAGCGCGTGGCCTTCGCCCTGCGGCTCGATCCACGACAGCAGCAGCGTCCCATCGGGCGCCCGTATCAGGTCGGGCTGGGCGGCAGTGGCGGTCACCGGCAAGGGCCAGTCGCTGCGCGTGTACATCGCCGCACGCGCGGTCGCCGGGCTGGCCTGCGCACCGGGAGCACGCTCCGGTGAGCGGTCGCACGCGGTCGCGGTCAGCAGGGTGAGCAGGAGGATCGTCGTCAGGCGCATGCGCCGAGACTAACGCCCGTCTGCGGGCGCCGTCATGCGGCGAAAGTCCACGCGCCGGGATGAACCGGTCATGGGATGTTGAACGCGCCGCAGCGCGCGGGGAACTAGGCCACCCGGCTGCGACGCGAGCGGGTCAGGTGTACCAGCAGCAGTGAAATCGCCGCCGGAGTCATGCCGGGAATGCGTTGCGCCTGGCCGACCGTCTGCGGGCGCACGCGCTCGAGCTTCTGCTGCACCTCGGCCGAGAGCCCACGCACGGCGGCGTAGTCGAAGGCGTCCGGAATAACGGTGTTCTCGTGGCGCTGCTGGCGCGCGATCTCCTCGCGCTGGCGGTCGAGGTAGCCGGCGTATTTCACGCCGATCTCGACCTGTTCGGCGACATCGGCCTCGGCGACACCGGGCCCCAGCGACGGCACGGTGGCCAGCTTGGCGTAGTCCAGTTCAGGGCGCTTGAGCAGGTCCAGCGCACTGGTCTCGCGGCTGATTTCGATGCCGAGCACGTCCATGGCCTCGCGGCCCAGCGCGTTGTTCGGCGCGGCCCAGATCGCGCCAAGACGGGCGCCCTCGCGGGCGATCGCCTCACGCTTGGCCTCGAAGCGGGAGAACCGCGCGTCATCGACCAGGCCGAGTTCGCGGCCGACCGGAGTCAGGCGCAGATCGGCGTTGTCCTCGCGCAGTTGCAGGCGGTATTCGGCGCGGCTGGTGAACATGCGGTACGGCTCGGACGTGCCGTGGGTGATCAGGTCGTCGACCAGCACGCCCAGGTAGGCCTCGTCGCGGCGCGGGCTCCAGCCGGCCTCGCCCTTCACGAAACGGGCGGCGTTGACGCCGGCGAGCAGGCCCTGCGCGGCGGCCTCCTCGTAACCGGTGGTGCCGTTGATCTGGCCGGCGAAGAACAGGCCTTCGACTGACTTGGTCTCCAGCGTGGTCTTCAGGCCGCGCGGATCGAAGAAGTCGTACTCGATCGCGTAGCCCGGGCGCGTGATGTGGGCGCGCTCGAAGCCGCGGATGCTGCGCACCAGCGCCAGCTGCACGTCGAACGGCAGCGAGGTCGAGATGCCGTTGGGATAGATCTCGGCGACGTCGAGGCCTTCGGGCTCGACGAAGATCTGGTGGCTGGCCTTTTCGGCGAAGCGCACCACCTTGTCTTCGATCGACGGGCAGTAGCGCGGGCCGATGCCCTCGATCTGGCCGGTGTACAGCGGCGAGCGGTCGAGCGCGCCGCGGATGATTTCGTGGGTCTGCTCGCTGGTGTGGGTGATCCAGCACGACACCTGACGCGGGTGATCGTCGCGACTGCCGATGAAGGACATGACCGGGCGCGGATCGTCGCCGGGCTGCTCCTCCATCACCGAGTAATCGAGCGTGCGGCCATCGATGCGCGGCGGCGTGCCGGTCTTCAGGCGATCGACCACGAACGGGCCTTCGCGCAGCTTGGCGGCCAGCGCGACCGCGGGCGGGTCGCCGGCGCGACCGGCGGCGTAGGTGGTCTGGCCGACGTGGACCTTGCCGGCCAGGAAGGTGCCGGCGGTCAGCACCACGGCCGGCGCGCTGAAGTGCAGGCCGGTCTGGGTGACCACGCCGGTAACGCGGCCGGCGTCGGACGTGCTGTTTGAAAACAGAATGTCGTCGACCGCGGCCTGGAACAGGGTCAGGCCGGGCTGGCTCTCGACCACGCGGCGGATGAAGGACCGGTACAGCGATCGGTCGGCCTGGCAGCGCGTGGCGCGCACGGCCGGGCCCTTGCTGGCGTTGAGCCGGCGCCACTGGATGCCGGCCGCGTCGGCGGCACGCGCCATCACGCCGCCGAGGGCGTCGATCTCCTTGACCAGGTGGCCCTTGCCGATGCCGCCGATGGCCGGGTTGCAGCTCATCGCGCCGACCGTCTCCACCGAATGCGTGAGCAGCAGCGTTCGCGCACCAGCGCGCGCCGATGCCAGGGCAGCCTCGGTACCGGCATGGCCGCCACCGACCACGATCACGTCGTATTGGAAGAAGTTGTCGCTCATGAGGGCACCGCAGAGCGGTCGTCCGGAAAGTCGGCCCGGTCGCGGGCCTGCAGGTGCCGCCCCACGCTCCGGCGGGCGGGCCAAACCGCCGCGGATTCTACGGCAATGGCCGCCTGCCGGCCGCTCGCAGGCTGGATCCGGGCTGACTGGCGAGGTGACGTATACGCGCACCTAACAAAGTGACGCAGTGCGTCCAAACCGCCCCAAACCCGGCGACGGTTCAGTTATGTCAATAGGTTGACACCAGAAGTACGGACGAATGGCGCCAATTTCCCGTCTGGCGGTTTCTTGGCACGCGTTTTGCTACTCTTGGTCACACGTCAATTCTGCGACGCGTCTCACGCATTCATTTTCCTGCTTGCAGTCCCCGGAGAGAGATCAATGTCCCTGCTGCACCGCACCGCCCTGGCTGTCGCCCTGCTCGCCGTAGCCCCGCTGGCTTCGGCTGCCACCGCCACCGACGACATGACCGTGTCGATGACGATCCAGAACACCTGCACCGTCACGGCCGCCGACATGAGCTTCGGCACCGTCGTCGACGTGGCCACCGCCCGCAATGCCTCGGCCAGCGTTTCCGTGAGCTGCACCGGCAGCGGCCCGGTCGTCGTGACGCTCGAGCAGGGCACCGCCGGCACCCACCAGATGACCTCGGGCGGCAACTCGATCGACTACACCCTGCGCTCGGCCACCTCGGGCGGCGGCGTGGTCTTCGGTGACGGCACCGCCGGCACCTCGCCGGTGTTCAACGGCACCAGCACCGGCGGCGGCACCAACACCGTCACCGTCCACGGCTACGTGCCCGTCCAGGGCGCCAAGCCGGGCGGCAACTACACGGACACGATCACCGCGTCGGTTTCGTACTGAGACCCGCTCCAGGGACGCCCAGCCGCATCCTTCCTTAGGGAGGGTGCGGCCGGTTGCCACACCCTGGGTTCGAGTCACGAATCGTGATCCGGGCGTTTGACGCCCACCTGTTCGCGTCGGAGTGATCCGCGATGTCCACGCGCCTGAACTGCACTGCCTTCGGTCTGGCCCTGCTGGCCGCGAGCCCGCTTGCCTGCGCGGCCGAAAGTGCGGTCATGGAGGTCACGCTCAGCATCGAGAACAGCTGCGGCATTACCGCGCAGCCGCTGTCGTTCGGGCGCTCGCAGGACCTCAGCCGCAACCTGGATGCCGAGAGCAGCGTTTCGGTCGCCTGCAGCAGTCGGGGCCCGATCCAGATCGCCTTCGACATGGGCGCCGGCAACGGTGCGACCGTCGATGCCCGCAAGCTGAGTTTTGGCGCTGAAACCGTCAGTTACTCGCTGTTTCTCGACAGCAGCCGCAGCACCGTCCTGGGCGATGGCAGCATCGGCAACATCATCTCAGCCACCAGTTCCGGCGGCATCGACGTCTTCCCGATTTACGGCCGCGTCTTTGGCGGCCAGGGCGTGAAGCCGGTGGGCGCCTATGCTGACGTAGTCACCGCCACACTGACGTTCTGATATGCACGCTCGCCTCAAGAACAGCGCCGGCGCCATCGCTGCGGCCCTTTCACTGGTCCTCGCCATCGGCTCCGCCGAGGCGCGCGGGCACCTGCAAACGCGCCAGACCGGCATCGAACTGCCTGCGGGCACGCGCGCGGGCCGTCTGGTGCTGGCGAATACGGGCGATGCGCCGCTCGCTGCACAGATCCGCGTCTACGCCTGGACCCAGGACGGCAACGAGGACCAGCTCAACCCGAGCACGGACCTGATGGCCAGCCCGCCGATCGTCGAGATCGCCGCCGACGCCGAGCAGCTGGTACGGCTGGTGCGCCCCGCCGACGGCCCGGTGGCCAGGGAGCAGGCGTATCGCGTGGTCGTCGACGAACTGCCAGGTGATCCGGGCGCGACCGAGGGCTCCGCCGTCGCAGTGCGGATGCGCTTCCTGATTCCTGTGTTCGTGCGTGCGACCGATCCCGCGCCCATCGCGCTGGAGTGCCGCCTCGAAGCCGCTGCCCTGGCCTGCCGCAACACGGGCGGCCGCGCCGCCCAGCTCGGCGCCACCTCGATGACGGACGCCGCCGGACACAAGGTCGAGGTGACGTCGGGCCTGCTCGGCTATGTGCTGGCCAACAGCGCCCGTCGCTTCCCGCTCGAGTCGGACAAAGTCGCTCAGCTGGGCTCGGGGCTGAAGCTCCAGGTCATGCTCAACGGCGAGCCGGTCACGCTTGATCTCGCCCGCTAGACCGCGCCGCCGCGCGCTCGCCCTGGCACTGGCCGCCACGATCACCGCGATCGGCGCGGGCAATGCCGCCGCGACCGGCGTTTCCCAGGGCGCCCTCGATCAGGCGCTGCCTTCCGGTACCGCGCAGGGCGAGCAGTCGCTTTACCTCGACGTCATGATCGACGGCCATCTCGCCCGTCCGCTCGTGCCTTTCACGCTGCGCGATGGCCGTCTGGGAGTCGCGCCGTCCGAACTCGCGGCGGCCGGCCTCAACCTGCCCGCAGACCTGGCGGTGGACGACGATGGGCTTGTCTGGGTGGATTCGATTCCCGGCCTGTCGGCAGCGTACGAACCGGCGATGCAGCGCCTGAACCTGCACCCGGTGCGCAGCCTGCGCACGGTGCGCCAGCTGGGTTACAGCGCGCCCGGCGCACGTGACGTGCGCCGCGACCATGGCCTGGTCTTCGATTACGACGCCTATGCGCGCAGCCTCGGCGACTCGCAGACATTGTCGGTGGGCACCGGCCTGCGCTGGTTCGGCCGCTTCGGCAGCGTCGAACTGACCGGCGTCAGCCGTGCCGGCGACGGCGGCGACGACGCCTACGAACGCCTCGACAGCCGCTGGACCTACTCCGATCCGCAGCGCATGTGGACCTGGACGGTGGGCGACCTGGTCTCCGGCGGCCTGGCCTGGACACGTCCCGTGCGCCTCGGCGGCGTGCAGTGGCGGCGCAACTTCGGCGTCCGCCCGGACCTGATCGTCTATCCGATGCCGCAGTTCGCGGCCGATGCCACCGTGCCCTCCTCTGTGGAGCTCTACGTCAACAACGTGCGGCAGTACAGCGGCGAGGTCGATCCCGGCCCGTTCGTGCTCAACGATTTTCCACGGGTGATCGGCGCCGGCCAGGCCGTGGTCGTGGTGACCGATGCACTCGGGCGCAGCACGCAGACCAGCGTGCCGCTGTATGTCGACTACCAGCGCCTCGCCCGCGGCCTGAGCGACTTCTCGCTGGAGGCCGGTCTGCTGCGCTCCGGATTCGGTATCGATTCGGGCGATTACGGCAACGACCCCGTCGCCAGCGGCAGCTGGCGGCGCGGCATGACCGACGAGTTCACCGTCGAGGTCCATGGCGAAGCCGGACCTGACCTGCATACCGGAGGCGTGGGCCTGGCCTGGTCACCGCTCGGCCGCTTCGGCGTGATTTCAGGCTCCTATGCACGCAGTTCCGGCCTGGGCAGCGGCGATCAACAGGCGCTGGGCTACCAGTGGTTCGGACGCAGTACCGGCCTGGACCTGTATTCGCAGCGTGCCAGCCGCGGATTCCGCGATCTGGGTTCGCTCGATGGCGGCAGTGCGCCGTTGAGCTCGCAGGACCGCGCCTCGCTCTGGTTCGGCATTCCACGCGGCTCGTTCTCGATGACCTGGTTGCGCTACCGCGACCTCGAGGACGTGCCCAGCCGCACGGTGAGCATCGGCCTCAACCAGACCATTGGCCGCAGCCTGTCGCTGTCGGCCAGCGCATTCGAAGACGACCGCGCCGGCCATGGCGTGTCGCTCTCGCTGAGCATGCCGCTGGGGCGCGAGCTCGACGCCTCGGTTTCGTACGACCACAGCCGCGGCCAGTCCGACTACGCCGCCGGCGTGCGTCGCAGCGTGCCGTATGCCGGCGGCTGGGGCTGGGAAGCCCAGGCCCGCGACAGCGGCGATGGGCAGGTTTCCGCAGCCTGGCGCGGCCGCGCCGCCGAGGCATGGTTCGGTATGGATCGCGTCGACGACGACACCGGCGCCTTCGCGCAGGGCAATGGCAGCGTGGTGGTGATGGGGGGCCAGGCCTTCGCCAGCCGCCGCATCACCGATTCGTTCGCGGTGGTGTCCACCAATGGCGTCGCGGACGTGCCGATCCTGTACGAGAACAGGGTCGCCGGCCGCACCAACCGCGACGGCTACCTGCTGCTGCCGGAACTGCGCGGCTGGCAGAGCAACCGGATCGCGATCGACCCGGACGGCCTGGGCGCCAACCTGGAAGTGCCGGCGATCGAGCGCATGGTGACTCCGGCCGACCACGGCGGCGTCCGTGTGAACTACGAGCTCGTGGCGATGCGGACCGCCAGCGTGGCGCTGAGCGACGGCTCCGGCAAACCCGTGGCCGCCGGTACGCGGGTGCATCGCGCCGATGGCAGCGTGGTGATCGTCGGCTACGACGGCGCCCTGTGGCTGGAACACTACGTCGACGGCGAAACGCTACGCTGGACCCGTGCCGGCACCGCCTGCGCGACGAACCTGCCGCCGCTGGCCAGCGTCGAATCGTCGCCGCAACTGGGTCCGGCCGAATGCACGAAAGAGGAATCGCAATGACGCTCCGCCACGCGCTTGCAGCCTGTGCCCTGCTGATCGCCGTGCTCATGGCTCCCGAGGCGCGCGCGCAGAGCTGCACTCGCAGCGGCCAGCCGACGCTCAGCTTCGGCAGCATCGCAGTCAACCCGACCGGCCAGGTCGATGGCACGACCAACCTCAGCCTCAGCTGCAGCGGCACGCCGTCGACGACCTTCAAGGTCTGCGTCGGGCTTACCAATGGCCAGGACAACGCGCTCTCTCCACGCAAGCTGAGCAACGGCGGCAGCGCGCGCATCGACTACCAGGTCTACCGCGACGCCGCGCGCAGCCAGGTCTGGGGCTCGCGCGCCGGCACCGGCGGCGCCCAGGCGCTGGAGTTCACAGCGACCTTTCCGTCCAGCGGCTTCCTGAACCTGTCGGTGCCCTTCTACGGACGGATCTTCTCCGGCCAGAACGGCCTGCCCTCCGGCACCTACAGCTCCCGGATGAGCGGCTCGGAAGTCACCACGAGCTACGCGACGACACTGCCGTGCAGTTCAATCAGCGGCAACCGCCGCACGTTCCGGCTCACCGCCAACGCATCGGTCGCCGGCGCCTGCAGCGTCGCCACCACCGACATGGCATTTCCCACCCGGACCGCGCTGACCAGCCAGGTCGATGCCACCGCTACGCTGTCGGTGACCTGCACCTTGAACACTCCCTACACGCTGATGCTCGACGGCGGCGACATCGCCGGCAACGTCAACAACCGGCGCATGGGTCTGGACGGCATGCCGCCCGGGGTCATCCAGTACCAGCTCTATTCGAACTCGGGCCGCAGCAATGTCTGGGGCAACACCACCGCCAACGATGTGGCCGGCACGGGTGCGGGCACGGCGCAGGTCTATACGGTGTACGGCAGGGTGCCGGTGCAGACCACGCCGTTGGCGGGCGATTACGAAGACACGGTGACGGCGACCGTCCAGTACTGACTTCGCGCCGTTCGTCCGGCGCGCCCGCGCGAAGCGGCCGGATTGGCACACTTCCTGCGACATAGTCGACAGCACCCAGCGGGGCAGGCGCACAGCGCCGGCCGGAATTGGAACAGGGGCTGGCCAAGCGCCCGCCGGGGAAGCCAAGGGCCGAATGTCGGGGGACATTCGGCCCTTTTTTTTATTTCTGATCAGTCAGGCCTGTCCGGACGGAGAGGCAGGCGGAGCCTTGCGCGCAGGCCGCTCGAAGGGGCGCTGCGGAATGGGCGCCGACGCCCGACGGGGACGGAACAGGGGGGATCCGTGGTACCTCGTCGGGCGCCGACATGGAAGGCGGCAACTCTGGACGCGTCGGAATGCGACGCTCTTTGTCAGTTATCCGTAGCTTGCTGTCACTTTCGGTGCAGTGCAAGCGACCTGCGTCACGGGGTTTGCTGCTGGACGGCCTCGCTGTGCCTGGGTTCGACCATCCGCCGCATCGTCCCGGACACACCGCCTTCGCGGCGTGCTTCGGTGGCCGGACGCGGCGGCATCACGGCCCGCGGCTGGGCGACGTTCGGGGACTGGACCATGTTCGGCGACGGCCCCTGCCCGGGCTGCTGGCGCGGGAAGCGGCCGAAGTCGCGCCACGGCGCGCGGTCGGAGCGATGCTGGTTGTCGCGGTCGCGATCGTGGTGCACCGGCGGCTGGTAAGGCCGGTAATGGCGATTCGGGTACTGGTAGTACGGCCGGTGCGGGTAATAGCCGTAGGGATACGAGTACGGGTAGCCGTATCCGTAGCGTCCATACGGGTAACCGTAGCGGTAATAGCCGTAGGGATAGAACCCGCCGTAGTAACCGCCGTAATAGCCGCCATAGCCGTAACCGCCATACCCGCCGTAGTAGCGGTAGTCGACGGACGGGCGGCCATAGTAGTAATCGCCGGGCCCGGCCCCGCGATAGGTGTAGTCGTAGACACAGCCGGCGAGCAGCAGGCTCGCGGCGATGACAGGAAGCAGGAATGCGCGTTTCATGGACGGAACCCCCCAGGGTTGTGTCCAGCTTCAGGCTGGAGGATTGAACTCGTGCTTAATCCAGCCACCTCCGCCAGATTCTGCCCCCGGCCCGGCGCGTCCGCACGTGCCGGTGAAACTGTGCGCTTGAGCGCCTGCGCAAGCGTCCGGCGCCGCGTTAGCATCTCGGCATGAACCTGATGGCCTCCGTCCTGCCCGATTTCGACGCCGTGCTCGCCGCCGCCGCGCGCATCGCCCCCCATGCCCATGTCACCCCGGTGCTGCGTTCGCACACGCTCGATGCGCTGGCCGGGTGCGAGCTCCACTTCAAGGCCGAGCAGTTGCAACGGGCTGGCGCCTTCAAGTTCCGCGGAGCCTGCAACGCGGTGTGGTCGCTGTCGGACGAGGACGCCGCCCGCGGCGTGGTCACCCATTCCTCCGGCAACCACGGCGCGGCACTGGCACTGGCCGCCCGTACTCGCGGCATCGCGTGCCATGTCGTCGTCCCGGAAGGCGCGGTCGCGGCCAAGCTGGCAGCGATCCAGGCCTACGGCGCCACCCTGCACCACTGCGCGCCGACGATCGCCGCGCGCGAGGCCGCCTGCGCCCAGGTGCAGCGCGACACCGGTGCCGAGCTAGTCCATCCCTACACCGACGCGCGGGTGATTGCCGGACAGGGCACCGCCGCGCTCGAGCTGCTCTCCATCGCCACGCTGGACGCACTGGTCGTGCCGGTCGGCGGCGGCGGCCTCGCCTCCGGCACGGCGATCACGACCTCGGCGATCTCGCCGTCGACGCGCGTGTTCCTGGCCGAACCCGCCGGCGCAGCGGAAACGGCCGCCTCGCTCGAACGCGGCGAGCGCGTCACCGAGTTCGTCCCGGACACGATCTGCGACGGTCTTCGCGGCACGCTGGGCGCACCCAACTTCACCCTGCTGCGGCAACATCGCGCCGAAGCGCTGGTCGTCGACGACAGCGCGACCGTGGCCGCGATGCGGCTGATCTGGCAGCGCACCAAGCAGCTGGTCGAACCGTCGTCCGCTGTTGCGCTCGCCGCCGTCCTTGCGCATCGCGAACGCTTCGCAGGCCTGCGCGTCGGCGTGGTGCTGTCGGGCGGCAACGTGGATCTGGATGCGTTGCCGGACCTCTTCGCACGCTCCCACGCGTGAGCAGCGGTAGCCGCTAACCGCTCAAGCTTGCGAAAGCGCCGTTCGGCGCCTTCGCGTTGGACATTGCTTCTGTTCGACGCAGGGCAACTGGCACGCTGCAAAGCCGGTGCAGCTCCCCGCGACGGGACGCGACCAATGCATCGAGCCATGGGGGCGGCTGATGGTGGATGTCGAGTTCCGCGTTCTGTCGGATCGGCGCGACGGGCTGCTGCTCGCCCTCGGTCAGCTCGTCATCGCCAACGGGTACACGCTGTTGCGGCAACGCATGCTCAACACCGCCGAAGGCGTGGTCCTGACGATGGTGGTGCGGGGGACGAAGGACGGCCTGATGCCGCTGGAAGAACGGCTCGCCACCCATCCCCTGGTGCTCGGCTTCGAAGCCATCACGCCCGACAGCCTGCACGACTCGCGCGTGACCGCGACGCACGTGGCCGTGGCGGCAGCACGGATCGCCCCGGCCCGCGGCGAGGTCGATCCCCAGCGCGTGGAAGCGTTGCTGCCGCAGATCGCGCGCGAGTATCCGGACATCTTCGTGCGCCTGCTGGCGCTGGAAAGCGAGCTGCCCCCGGCCCAGCGCGAATCGACGTTGCGCTACATCGGCCATCGCGTCGGCCACTGGGTGTACCGGCGCGACTACGCGCTCGGCAGCCGCCTGTCGCTGGCCGATGCGGTGCGCCATATCGCCTTGCCGGCAATGCGCCAGATCGTCCAGGCCGACCTGCACGAAGACACGTTCCGCATCAGGAACAGCCCGTTCGTCGATCGCGGCGAGCACGGCGCCTGCTGCCATTTCATTCGCGGCATGCTCGGCGGCCTGCTGGCAGGGCCTGATGGCGCGGAAACCGTGGACGTGGTCGAAAGCCAGTGCCGCAACACCGGCGCGGAAGCTTGCTGCTTCGAAATCGCGTAATTGCCGCTTTTTGTTCCGCACCCTACAGGGAGAGTTGAAGCAATGCCGCACGATCACGCTGTCCAGTGCCTGCACGATCCGATGCTGGTGATCCTGTCGTACCTGGTGTCTGTCCTGGGTTCCTTCACGGCGCTGCAGCTGGCCATTGCCATCCCGGCCGCACGCGGCACGGCGCAACGCTGGCGCGCCATCTTCATGGCCGGCGCGGTGATGGGTGGCGGCGCGATCTGGGCGATGCACTTCATCGCCATGCTCGCCTGCAAGATGGATCTGCCGGTGTCGTACGACCTGACCATCACGGCATTGTCTGCGGTGATTGCCATTGCCTCGTGCATGGTCGGCCTCGCCATCGCCGGCTCCGGCGTGTTCGGCTGGGCCAGGCTCACCGTCGCCGGCATGTTCATGGGCCTGGGCGTGACCGGCATGCATTACACGGGCATGGCCGCGATGCTGATGCCGGCCAGCATCCATTACGACCAGACGCTGGTCCTGGCGTCGGCGACCATCGCGATCGTCGCCTCGATAGTGGCGCTCTGGCTCGCCTTCAACCTGCGCGGCTGGATGCAGATGCTCGGCAGTGCGCTGGTGATGGGCGTGGCGGTGTGCGGCATGCACTACACCGGCATGCAGGCGGCGAGCTTCCTTCCCAACGGAAACGAAGCCCAGCAACTGGGCGGCCTCGACGGCGCCAGCCTCGGCATGACCATCTTCGCGATCAGCAGCGCATTGCTGGCGGGCGTGCTGGCGCTGAGTATCGTTCGCCAGCGGCAACGCGCGCTGGTGCGCATCTGATCGTGCAGCGCAGCTGACCCGATCCGCGAGATCCATGAAGGCCTGCATGCGCGGGCCTTCATCCTGACCGGGGGTATGATCCCTGTCCGTTTTCACAGGTCCGCATTGCACGATGAAGATCGACGGCACCCGCAGCAATGATCGCAGCACCGAAGTAGTGCTGGCCTATTACGCCGCCTTCAACCGCGGCGACTGGGACGGCATGCTCGCCCTGCTCGATGAGAAGGTCGTGCACGACCTCAACCAGGGCCCGCGCGAGGTCGGCCGCGAGGCGTTCGCCGCGTTCCTGCAGCGCATGGCCGCCAGCTACCGCGAGCAGCTGCGCGACATCGTCGTAATGGCATCGCCCGACGGCCATCGTGCGGCGGCCGAGTACGTCGTGCATGGCGAATACCTCAGCAGCGACGCCGGCCTGCCGCCGGCGCGTGGCCAGAAGTACGTGCTGCCCGGCGGCGCGTTCTTCACCCTCCGCAACAGCCGCATCCAGCGGGTCACCAACTACTACAACCTGGAAGAGTGGATCTCGCAGGTCGGCTGAGCTCCATGGCCGTTGCGGGACGGTCGTTACGCTTCGATAAGTGTCCAGCGCTCCGACAGTTCTTTGACCGCCGCGGAACTAGTCTTCCGCGGCCCCCCGCCGGCGAGGCCCCATGCAGCGCATCGTGCGCTCTCCCACGTTCTGGATCGCCGTGCTGGCCCTGGTCCTGGCCCTGGGCTTTCTCGGCAGCCGCAGCATCTGGGACCCGGACGAGGGCCGCTACACCAATGTCGCGCTGAACATGCTCGACAGCGGCGACTGGCTCAATCCGCGCCGCAACCACGAAGTCGCCCACTGGACCAAGCCGCCGCTGACCTATTGGGCGATCGCGTCGAGCGTGGCGGTGTTCGGTGCCAAGCCCTGGGCCGCGCGCCTGCCGATGGCGTTGTCGTACCTGCTGTGCGTGTGGCTCACCTGGCGCATCGCGCGGCGCCTGTCGCCTGGCAGCGAGCACGCCGCCGCCGTGGTCTACGCGACGATGCTGTTTACCGTCGGCGCGTCACAGCTGATCACCACCGACTACCTGCTCTCGGCCGCGGCGACACTGGCGATGTGGGCGTTCGTCGAAGCACGATTCGGTTACGGCCGACACGTCCGTGGCTGGATCGCGCTGATGTGGATCGCCCTGGCCCTCGCCTTCCTGGCCAAGGGACCGGCCGGCATCGTGCCGCTGCTGGTAATCCTGGCGTTTGATTTCCTGATGCCCGAGCGCCGTTCCCTGGCCCTGCAATGGTCGGGCATCGTGTTGTTCACCGTGCTCGCCCTGCCCTGGTATGTCGCCGTGATACACGGCAACCCGGGATTGTTCCGCTACTTCATCGGCGACGAAGTGATCAACCGCGTCACCACCAACGAGTTCGGCCGGCATGGCGAATGGTATGGCTGGCTGGAGATCTACGTGCCCACGCTGCTGGTCGGCACGCTGCCCTGGACACCGACGTTGTGGCGCTGGTTGCGCGGCCTGCCCGCGCAGGTGAAGCCGTGGTGGCGCGATCCGCAGCGGCGTGGCCAGGATGCTTCATGGCTGCTGCTGGTGCTGTGGGTGCTGCCGCCGCTGCTGCTGTTCTGCCTGGCACGCTCGCGCATGCCGCTCTACCTGCTGCCGCTGTTCGTGCCGATGGCGGTGATCGCGGCGATGCAACGCCAGCGCGAGGGCCGGGCCCTGCCCCGCTGGCCCCTGCTGCTGGCGTGGGCCGTGCTGGTGCTGGCGATGAAACTGGCGGCGGCTTGGTGGCCGACCCACAAGAATGCGGATGAGTGGGCCGAGGCGATCCTCGCGCGCGCCCCGGGGCCGGTCTACGAAGTGGTGTTCGTCGAGGACATGGCCCGTTACGGTCTGCACCTGCACCTGGGCACCGGCACGCAGATCGAGAAGATCTCGATGGACCCGATGCACGAGCCGCCCTTCAATCCGGAGTACGACGAACCGCTCGCGGTCGAACTGGCCGAGCACGAGCCCGGCGTGGTCTGGATCTGCAAGGAAGACTACTGGCGGCGCCTGAAGGCGCGCATCGATTCGAGCGGCTATCGCGCCACGGCACTCGGCACGCCGTACCAGGGGCGGGTGATGTTCCGCGTCGACAAGGTGCCCTGAGGGCTCAACGCAGTGGCGCCTGCAAAGTGAGGCGCTGCAGGCCTTCCTCCAGCATCAGCCTCGTCACCGCGGCGCGCTCGCCCAGCGGTTGCGACTGCAGTGCATCGAGCAGCAGCCCGATCGAACGGCAGCGGGCCGGATGGTCGTTGCCGTTGAGGCCAGCGACGAAGCCGTCGTCGAGAATCGCCGCGCGCACGCCTGCAGCCTTCAACGCCTGCCGCGCGGCGCCGGCGTCGTACGGCTGCCGCGGATTCTGCGCGGCGGCGATGACGAACTGCGTGACCGCGTCGGCGAAGCGCACGCGACTGTCCTCGCCCAGTTCCGAGGCGAGCGTGTTGAGTCCGTCGATGCCGCGGTCCGCCTGCGGGTCGAACATCGCGCACAACGCACGCGAGTCCTCGGGCCGGCGCGAGGTTTCGCGCAGCGCCTGGAACACGCCATCGACCGCGGAATCCGGCGCACGCGTCAGCAGGTCCTGCCCGGTGGCCGGCAACGCCGCCGGATCGAAACCCCACGATTCGAGGGAGTCCTGTGCCAGAGCCGGGGTGCCGGCAAGCAGACCCAGCGCGAGTACGACCGGACGGACGATGATGAACGCGTTGCGTGGCATGGCTAGGTTCCGGACGGAGTCGATGCGACTGTAAACGGCGCCGCCTGAATGCCCGCGCGGCGCCGCTCAGGCGCCGCGATCGCTGCGAAGTTCCTGCGTGGCGCGCTTGTCGCCGGCGGCGGCACGCGCCGCGACCAGGCTGAAGACGATGATGCCGGCGATCACCAGCACCGCGCCGAACAGCGCGTCGCCGCTCGGCCACGACTCGCCGAGCCAGAGCACGCCGATCAGCGTCGCGAACAGGATCTCCGCGGCTTGCATCGCTTCCGCCGCCGCCAGCGCGGTCGGATTGTTGCGGACCATGCCGGTGGCCTGGAAGAACAGCACCGTGGCGATCACGCCCGCGCCCAGCGCGACGCCGGCCGCGAACGTCACCTGCCCCAGCGGCGGCGGACCGGCGTGGAAGAACGTCCACGCCGCGATCGCCCACCACAGCGGCTGGCTCGCCAGCGTCATGCCGAACACGCGCTGGGTGGCGTTGAGCTCGACGCCGACGCGCTCCAGGTGCAGCAGCAGGCCACGATTGCCGAGCGGATAGGCAAACGCCGATACCGCCACCAGCACGAGTGCCAGCCACGCATCACCATCAAGCGCGCCGCCGCGCTGGCCGAACTGCAGCGTCAGCACGCCCGCGACGACCAGTATTCCGGACAACAGCGCCGGCAGTGGAATCCGCGCGCGGTGGTCCTTGTAGAGAAACGGCGCGCACAGCATGCCGGCGATCACGGTCAGCTGGAACGTACCGGCGATCAGCCACGACGGCCCGCTCGACGCCGCGTACGCCAGGCACAGGTAGAACAGCACGAAGCCGATGCCGCTCCACCACAGCCACGGCCCTGGATGCGCGCGGATCGCGCGCCATACCGGCGCGATCCCACCCTGCCACGGCATCACCGGCAACAGCAGCGGCAACGTGATCAGGTAGCGCAGAGACGCGGTCCAGGCCCAGTGCCCGCCGTCGACCGCGGCCGCGCGGTTGAGCACGTAGGTGCAGGTGAAGAAGAACGCCGACGCGAGCGCGATGGCGACCGCGGCCAGCGCAGTGCGGCGCGGGTTCATGGGCGCTTCCTGATCGGAATCCGGCTCACCGGCACCTGCACCTCGTCGACACCGCCGACGCGGATCGGCGTGCCCGGCTGCGGGCCCCAGGCGTGGGCGTAGATCACTTCCCAGGTCGCCGGCAGGCGGCCGTCGCGGCGCCATGCCTCGTAGGCCTGCGAGGCCCGCGCGAAACGGGCGCGTCCGGTGAGGCTGCGGCGGCGTTCGATCATGGCATTGGTCGCACCGAGCGTTCGCAGTTCGCGCATCAGACTGCCGAGGTCCGCATGACCGAGCACGAACTCGTCGCGATCGAGCACCGGATTCTTGAAGCCAGACGCGATCAGTGCGTCGCCGAACTGCGCGATCGATGCAAACGAACTCACGTGCGGCACGTTGTCGGCCTGCGCGAACGCGTCGCGCAGTTCATAAAGCGTGCCGGGCCCGAACGTGGACACCAGCAACAGGCCATCGGGCTTGAGCACGCGTCGGAACCCGGCGAACACCGCCGGCAGGTCCTCGACCCACTGCAGGCACAGGTTCGAGAACAGGATGTCGACGCTGCCGTCGCGCAGCGGCAGCGCGCGCGCATCGGCGCAGACCGCGTCAGGACGGCGCGACACGCCGGGCAGGAACGACGGCCGCCAGCCGCCAGCGTTATGCCGTGTTTCCTGCAGCATCGGCAGCGCCAGGTCGAGCGCGATCACCTGCGCCTTCGGCCAGCGCTTCTGCATCGCGACGCTGGCATGGCCGGGGCCGCAGCCGACGTCGAGCACCACCTGCGGCGGCGCGCGGTTCAACGCGGGATCGTCGAGGTAGTCCAACTGCTCCATCAGCCGCGAAGCCACCTCACGCTGCAGCGCGGCGGCGTTGTCGTAACCGTGCGCGGCGCGCGAGAACGCGCGGCGGACCTGGCGGTGGTCGAACAGGTCGCTCATGCGGTTCTGCTCCTTCCCCCGCTTGCGGGGGAAGGCTGGGATGGGGGCGAAACCGTCGCGCCGCCACGGAGCCTGCCCTCACCCCGGCCCTCTCCCGCGAGCGGGAGAGGGGGAAGGAGCTGCATGAACGCATCGATCTCGTCGGCGACCTGCGCGGTCGCGCCGAGGAACGGCGCGTGCCCGGCGCTGGCGATCACCACGCTGCGCGCGTTGGGCGCGAGTGCGGCGGCGGCGGGCATAGCACCGGATGGCACCAGCCGGTCGCGACGGCCGGAGATCCACAGGCTCGGCACTTTCAGGTGCGGCAACTCGGCGCGTGCATCGAGGCGGTCGAGCAGCACCAGCCCCTCCTGCAGCGCACGCTCGGCCGGTTCGCCGCGCTCGAAGCAATGCGCCTTGAGGCAGCGCAGGTCCTCCTGCGCGCTGGTCGAGCCCAGGGCTTCGAGCGCGAGAAAACCATCGAGCGTGCCGCGGAAGTCGCGCGCGAGTGCGTCGCCGAAATCGCGGAACAGTTGCGGCGACACGCCGTGCGGCCAGCTTTCAGCCTCGCTGCCCTCGCCGGCGACGAAGCGCGGCGACGAGGCGATCATCACCAGGCCGCGCACGCGTTCGGGCAGGTCCAGCGCGGCGCGCAGCGCGAACTGGCCACCCAGCGACCACCCCAGCCACACCGCATCCGGCACGCGCGCGACCAGTTCCGGCGCCAGCGCGTACGGATCGAGCGGACGCGCGTCGTCGCGCGCATGGCCGTGACCGGGCAGGTCGACCAGGTGCAGCGTGTAACGGTCGGACAGGCGATCGACGAGTGGCTGGAACAGGCCGCCATGCATGGCCCAGCCGTGGATCAGCGCGATCGCGGGACCCTGCCCGCGGGTTTCGATGTACATGGGGGAGTACAGCCTTTGGAACTAGAGATGCGTGGGGGATGACGCGGACAACGCCGCCAATGCGGCCAGTGCGTCGTCGCGACGGTCGGCTGCGACCAGCAGATGATCGTGGTACACGCCGGCAAGCACGTTGCATGGGATGTCGTGTCGAGCCAGCGCCGACGACACCGCCGCGGTGAGGCCGACCGCGTCCAGCGCCGAATGGACGCCGAGCGTCAGCCAAGCCGCGACGAAGCCGTATTGCAGTCCGCGCGCATCGGCCTGTGCGCGCGGCAGGACGTAGGTCATGCCTTCCTCCTCGCGCAGGCTGGCTTCAGCCGCGCCGGCCAGTGCGGTATCGCCGTGCGGCACGCTGACGAACACGAACTCGCCTTCGCGCGCCGACACCCGCAGCGCGGCGAGCAGCCGCGCGAGGTCGTGCTCGGCGCTCATCGCACCGGCGCGAAGCGGCGCACCGCCACGGGCTCAGCCGGCGCCGCGTCGACGATCGGCAAGCCGAGCTCGGCGCGGTCGCGCGCCTTGGCCAGCGTGTCGACCAGGCCATCGACATCGCCGATGCCGTGCAGCGCCGACAACGTCACGCGCAGCCGCGCCTTGCCTTCCGGCACCGTCGGCGGGCGGATCGGCGCGACCCAGTAGCCGGCGTGTTCGAGCGCCTGCGCCAAAGCCAGCGCGCGGCCGTCGTCGCCGCACAGCACGGGCTGGATCGGCGTGCTCGATTCCATCAACTCCAGGCCGCGGCCCTGCGCACGTTCGCGGAAGCGGGCAACGAGATCGCGCAGCTTGTCGCGGCGCCAGTGTTCGCTGCGCGCCAGGCGCACCGCAGCCAGCGTGGCTGCCGCCTGCGCCGGCGGGATCGCCGTGGTGTAGATGTAGGGACGCGCCGTCTCGGCGAGGTGGCCGATGACGTCCTCCTCGCCCAGCACCGCGGCGCCGTAGCCGCCGAGCGCCTTGCCGAGCGTGGCCAGCTGCAGCGGCACCTCGGCGACGCCGAGCCGCGCGGCGGCGACGCTGCCACGACCGTCCGGGCCGAGCACACCGACGCCGTGCGCATCGTCGACATAGAGCAGCGCTTTCTGCAGGCGCGCGACCAGCGCGAGTTCGCGCAGCGGCGCGACGTCGCCGTCCATGCTGAAGACACCATCGGTGACCAGCATCGCCATCTGCTCGGGCATGCTGCGCAGCTGGCGGATCGCGCCTTCGGGATCGCCGTGCGGATAACGGCGCAGCCGGCAACCGGTCAGGCGCGCGGCATCGATCAGGCTGGCGTGGTTGAGCCGGTCCTGCACGCACACCGACTGGTCGTCGAGCAGCGCCTGCACCACCGCCAGGTTGGCGAGGTAGCCGCTGCCGAACAGCAGCGCGCGCGGCGCGCCGATCCATTCGGCGAGCTCGCGCTCCAGCGCTTCGTGCACGGCATGGTGGCCGCAGACCAGGTGCGAGGCGACGCCGCCTGCGCCTTCGCGCGCGGCGGTGTCCTGCAGCGCGCCGATCACGGCGAAGTGCTGCGACAGGCCGAGATAGTCGTTGCCGCAGAAGTTCAGCAGGTTCTGGCCGTCCACCTGCACGCGCGCGCCGTCGCGATGCGTGACCGTGCGGCGCACGCGCGTGCGCTGCGCGGCCACGCGCTGGACGCGCGCCGCTTCGATCCGCTCACGCCAGTTCGCGCGTGCCATGGCTCAGGCCGCGCAGGACGGCGCGCAGGCAATGCTGCAGGAATCAGCGCTCATGGAGCCGGCGCCTGCTTCCACAGGCGTCTCGATGATGTCGGCGTGCACGGTGCTCCCCTGTTCAACCAGTGCCATGGGCTTCAAGCCCAGTCGCGCAAACAATGCCATGTCGCGCTCGGTGTCGGGGTTACCGGTCGTCAGCAATTTCTCGCCGTAGAAGATCGAGTTGGCGCCGGCCAGGAAGCAAAGGGCCTGCAGCTCGTCGCTCATCGTTTCGCGGCCCGCCGACAGACGCACCATCGAACGCGGCATCAGGATGCGCGCAACTGCGATGGAACGCACAAATTCGAACGGATCCAGCTGGTCGGTGCCGGCCAGCGGCGTGCCTTCTACCTGCACCAGGCGGTTGATCGGCACCGAGTCGGGATGCGCCGGCAGGTTGGCCAGGGTCTGCAGCAGGCCGGCGCGCTGTTCGCGCGACTCGCCCATGCCGACGATGCCGCCGCAGCAGGTCTTCATGCCGACATCGCGCACGTGCGACAGCGTGTCGAGGCGGTCCTGCATCTCGCGCGTATGGATGATCTGGTTGTAGAACTCCGGCGCGGTGTCGAGGTTATGGTTGTAGTAGTCCAGGCCCGCCTCGCGGAGCGCCTTGGCCTGCTCGCCAGACAGCATGCCCAGCGTGGCGCAGGTCTCCAGGCCGAGCGCCTTCACTTCGGAGATCATGGCGGCGACCTTCGGGATGTCGCGGTCCTTCGGCGAACGCCAGGCCGCGCCCATGCAGAAGCGCGAGGCGCCGGCGGCCTTGGCCTGCTTGGCCTTCTCGACCACGGCTTCGGTCGACATCAGCTTGGTCGCCTCGACGCCCGTGTGATAGCGCGCTGCCTGCGGGCAGTAGCCGCAATCCTCCGGGCAGCCGCCGGTCTTCACCGACAGCAGCGTGCTGACCTGGACCTCGGCCGGATCGAAGTTGGCGCGGTGCACGCTCGCGGCGCGGTGCAGCAGCTCCGGGAACGACAGGTCGAACAGGGCGCGCACTTCGGCGCGGGACCAGTCGTGGCGCGGGATCGAGGACGGGGAAGCGGTTTCGCTGACGGCTGTCATGGGGGATTTCCGACGGAGGCGGCAATACAGGCCGGGCAGTCTGGAAAGCATGCCCTCCACTGTCAACCAAACAGGGCGCGCCCAGGTTTACAGCTGGCTGTCCCGGCTCGGTTTGGCCCTGTGGCCGCCGCGTTGCCTGCTTTGTGAATGCGCGGGCGTGGACGGCCTGGACCTGTGCGCGGACTGCCGGGACGCCCTGCCGTTCAACCGGAACGCCTGCCGCCGATGCGGGCTCCCCCTGCCGGACGGTGCGGAGATCTGCGGCGCCTGCCTACGACGCCCGCCCCCGCAGGCCTCCGCCCGCGCCGTCTTCGTCTACGGGTTTCCGCTCGACCGGTTGCTGCCACGCGCCAAGTTCCACGGCGACCTGGCCAGCACCCGGCTGCTTTCGGCGTTGATGGCCTCGGAACTGGTTGCCGCCGAACGGCCGCAGGCGCTGGTGCCGGTACCGCTGCACACCGGCCGGCTACGCGAACGCGGCTACGACCAGGCACTCGAGCTGGCCCGGCCGCTCGCACGCCATCTCGACCTGCCATTGCGCACAGACCTGCTGCGGCGGATCCGCGCCACCGCCGCACAGTCCCGTCTCAATGCATCGCAGCGCCGCCGCAACCTGCGCGGCGCCTTCTCGGCCGACGCAGGTCGCGGGCTGCCGGCGCATGTGGCGCTGGTCGACGATGTCATGACCACCGGCGCCACCGCGCACGCGGCCGCTTCCGCCCTGCTCCGTGCCGGCGTTGCGCGCGTGGACCTGTGGGTCTGCGCACGCGTGCCCTGATGTCAGCGCTTGGCCTTGGGTTCGGGGATATCGGCGCGGGCGCGGGCGCCGGAACCGACGATCGCCTCGGCGCGGATCTCCATCGGCGCGCCTTTGGAGAACAGCGCGGTAGTCCCGACCGCCGTCCAGGCCGGGTAATGGTCCTTGAAGAACTCGCGATGCACCTTGAGCACCGGCTCGACCCGGCGGCGGAAGTCCTCGTGGCCGGTCGAGACGTGGAAGCTCTGCAGCTCCACGACATCCTCCAGCGTGGCACCGGCCGTCTTCAGGTGCGCTTCCAGCTGCTGGAACGCCCAGCGGATTTTGTCCTCGTCGGTCTCGCCTTCGCTGGCCGGAATGCCCGACACGATGACGCGGTCGCCGATGCGTACCACCGGCGTGTAGTGCAGCCCGTGGTACGAGCCCTCCCACCCTGACGGTGCCAGGTGTTCGCGAACGGGCGCCTGTTGCGCGGCTGCCGGCAAGGACAGCAGTGCAAACCCAAGGACGAGCAGCGGCCGGACGTGGCGCATGGCGGACTCCGTGGCGGTGGTTGGAACCGGGATTGGAGCGCGGACACGGCGCCCGCACCTGCGCCGGAAGTCACCACCCTGCCCCCGTTCATCGCTCCGCCTTAACGGGGCTGCCGCCACGCTGCCCCGGCCTGCGGCGCGTGCCGCAGCCAACCAGTCGAGGGGCTGCCATGAAGACCGGTGTGCTGACGGGGATCAATCGCAGCGCGTGGGTGCTGCTCGTGTTCGGCGTGATCGCGGTGCTGTTCGCGCTGTCCGCGTTCGCGTGGCCGGCGCGCACCGCGGTATCGCTGGCGTGGGCATTCGGCGTGATGGCGCTGGCCGAGGGCGTGATCAGCGTGATCGCGCTGTTCCGCAAGGACACGCCCATCCCGAAGGGCTGGCTGGCGCTCTACGCGCTGACGTCGATCCTGTTCGGCGGCCTGGCGATCCTCAATCCTGTCGCGACGGCCGGCGTGTTGCTGATGTTCCTGGCGGTGTGGCTGATCATCGCCGGCATCTTCCGCATCGTGTTCGCCATCCGCGTGCGCAAGGAGATCGACAACGAATGGATGCTGGCCTTCAGCGGCGTGATCGCGATCGTGCTGGGCATCGTGTTCATCGCCTACCCGGGCGCGGGCCTGGTCCTGGTCACGATCTGGATAGGTTTGGCCGCGCTGATCTATGGCGCACTGCAGATCGTCGCGGGATGGCGCCTGCGCAGGTTCACGAAGCGGTTCTGACCGCGCGTGCTCACGCCGCGGGGCGCAACGCCAGATCGGCAGCGAAACCGGCGAACACCGCCAGACCCACCCAATGGTTGTGCAGGAACGCGCGGAAGCACGCCTCGCGCTGACGGCTGCGGGCGATGACGAACTCGTAGGCCACCAGCACCGCCGCTGCCGCCAGTCCGGCCCAGTAGTACGTACCGAGCCCTGTCCGCTGGCCCACCAGCGCCAGCGCGATGAAGAACAGGCCGTACAGCACGCCGATGGCGACCAGGTCGAGGTCACCGAACAAGATCGCGGTGGACTTGCTGCCCATGCGCAGGTCGTCGTCGCGGTCGACCATGGCGTACCAGGTGTCGTACGCCGTCGACCACAGGATGTTGGCCACGTACAGCAGCCACGCGACCGGCGGCACTTCGCCGCGGATGGCGGCGAACGCCATCGGGATGCCCCAGCCGAAAGCCAGGCCGAGGTAGACCTGGGGCAGGTAGGTATGGCGCTTGAGGTAGGGATAGCTGGCCGCCAGCAGCACGCCGATGAAGCTCAGGTAGACGGTCAGGCGATTGAGGGTCAGCACCAGTCCGAACGCGACCAGCATCAGCACCGCGAACACCGCCAGCGCCTCGCGGCCGCGCACGGCACCGGTCGCCAGCGGACGCCCCTTGGTCCGTTCGACATGCGGGTCCAGCCAGCGGTCGGCGTAGTCGTTGATCACGCAGCCCGCCGAACGTGTCAGCCATACGCCCAGCGTGAACACGACCAGCGTCCACCACGGCGGCATGCCCTCGGCGGCCAGCCACAGGCCCCACCAGGTCGGCCACAGCAACAGCAGCCAGCCGATCGGGCGATCGCCGCGCACCAGTTGCCAGTACAGCGACAGTCGCGTCTTCCATGCGGGGATGATCGGGACTTCGAAGCGTTCGTAGCTCATGTTTCAGCAGATTGGGGGACGCGGATGGGCTCTCGGGCTGCCGGCAGCAGCACGCGGGCGTGCTTTTGCCGCTAGAATGCCAGCCCCGCGTGGCGCTGGTTCCAGGTCGCCGGGTAACAGCCAGGCGCCCGTAGCTCAGCCGGATAGAGTAGTGGCTTCCGAAGCCATTGGTCGGGGGTTCGAATCCCTCCGGGCGCGCCACTCCTGTGTCCAGGCCTGCTGTGCCGGGCCGGAGAGCGGCTTTATACTGGCGCGCGGCCGCACTCGTGCGGTCTCTTGATTTTGGCGTCGCGTGCCCGCTCGAGCATGCGCAACTGGTGAGCTAGGTGGGTTTGTGCGCAATTACGACCTTGAATTCCTGAAGAAATTCTCGATGGTGATCGGCTTCCTGGTGCTCGTCACCGCCGGCCTCATCGTCGGCGCGATGATCATCCACGGCCAGCTGCCGGCCGAGATCAACCCGGACGTCGCCAAGCGCCAGATGCAGCGCATCGCCCCGGTTGGCGCGGTCTATGCCGGCGCCACCGGTGCCGCCTCCCAGCAGGCCGCCGCTGCCGCCGCTGCCGCGAAGGCCGCCTCGCAGGTCGCTTACGGCGGCACCAAGGATGGCTCGGTGATCTTCAACAACCTGTGCACGGGCTGCCACACCTCCGGCGCCGGCGGTGCTCCGACGATGGACAAGGCCCATTGGGCCGCGCGCATCGCCCAGGGCACGGACACGTTGCACAAGCACGCCATCGAAGGTTTCACCGGCTCGGCCGGCGTGATGCCGGCGAAGGGCGGCAACCCGGCCCTCACCGACGAGCAGGTCATCGCCACGGTCGACTGGATGATTGGAAACCTGAAGTAAGCCCTCTCGGGCTTGCCGATACCAACGCCGCCTCCGGGCGGCGTTGTGGTTTCTGACGATCGTGTTCTGACGGTCGCGTTCTGGCGATGGCGCGGCCTCGCATCACCGCGAACGGTCAACCCGGCGTCGCAGGCTGTGGCGATAATGCGCGCCTTTCCCTTCGCCACGCCGCCATGCCCCGCATCCGACCGCTGTCCGCCGCGCTCGCTTCCTGCCTGCTGATCGGCTGCAGCACCGCCGCGCTGTCGCCGAACCGCGTCGTCGCCATCGGCACGGTGCAGGGCCGCGATGCGGCCAGCCCCCGTGTCGCCGAGCGCGTCACCGTCGCAGGCGTGGTGACATTGAAAGCGGGCGGGGGCTGGTTCCTGCAGGACGCGGGCGATGGCGATGACGCCACGTCCGACGCGCTGTGGGTAGACGATCCGCAAGGGTTGTCGGCAGTCACTCCGGGCGATCGCGTGCAGGTCAGCGGCGAGGTCGCCGAACAACCCGCAGGCGGCGGCACGCGCACCGCGCTGCTGCATCCGCAGGTTCGCGAGCTGGGGCAGGGCACGGCCGCGGTCGTCGACCTGACCGGCACTCCCGCCGACTGGGAACGCTACGAGGGCATGTCGGTGAGGTTCACCGAACCGCTGAACCTCGACGGCAGCCATGAACTCGAGCGCCGAGGCCGGGTCCTCGCCAGCCTAGGGGAACGTCCGTGGCAGGCGTCCGAGCGCACCGCACCCGGCAGCGCCCAATGGCGCGCCGTCGAGTCCGACAACGGCCGACGCCAGGTGTGGCTGCAGGCGACTCCGGATGTTTGGCCGGCCGCGATGAGCCATGCGCGCACCGGCAGCCGGTTGCAGCGCGTGGCCGGCGTGCTCGACGAGTCGGACGCAGGTCGCGGCCTGCATCTGAGCGTCACGCCGGAGTTGCTGCCCGCAAGCCGTCCGCAGCCTCCGCAGGTCGAAGGCAACCTGCGCGTGGCCGCGCTCAATCTCGAAAACCTGTTCAACGGCGATGGTCACGGCGGCGGCTTCCCGACCCCGCGCGGCGCGCGCAGCCCGGCCGAGTTGGCGGCGCAGCTGGCCAAGCATGTCGCGACGCTGCGTGGACTCGATGCCGACGTTGTCGCACTGATGGAGCTGGAGAACGACGGTTACGGTCCCGAATCCAGCCTGGCCTCGCTGGTCTCGGCGCTCAACGCCGATGGCGGCGACTGGCGCCCGGTGAATGCCGGGCAGGGGCCGGGCGACAACCCGATCCGTGTCGGCCTGATCTACCGCGCTGGCCGCGTACGGCCGCAGGGCAAGCCCGCCACGCTGGAAGGCGGCCCGTTCGGTCCGCACAGCCGGGTGCCGATGGCGCAGGCGTTCGTGCCGCTGCAGCGCGGCCGCGCTTCTGGCCCGGCCTTCGTCGTGGCGGCCAACCACTTCAAGTCCAAGGGATGCAGCGGTGCCGAAGGGGCCGACCGCGACCAGCACGACGGCGCCGCCTGCTGGAACGCCACGCGCACCGAATCGGCGCGCCGGCTGGATGCCTGGCTGAAGAGCGATCCGACGAAATCCGGAAGCGATCTGGCGATCATCGTCGGCGATCTGAACGCCTACGCACAGGAATCGCCGGTGCGCACGCTGGCCGATGCCGGCTGGCGAGACGCCTTCGCCGTGGCGGGAGTCGCCTCCCCCTACAGCTATGTCTACGACGGACGGATCGGCCGCCTGGACCACGCCCTGCTCAGCCCGTCGCTGTCGGCCCGGCTGCGCGGCGCGGCGGAGTGGCACAGCAATGCCGACGAACCGGAGACCTCGGGCTACCGCGACGGCGGCGACGGCCCGTGGCGCAGTTCCGATCACGACCCGCTGCTGCTCGGCTTCGACATGCACCGTTGAGGTGACACTCTTTGAAAGCCCAATTTGAAGCGCTGGATGAAGCGCAGGATTACGGGACCTGAATGCGACTGCCCGTATCATGTTCGCGATGATGCAACCCGCCTTCCCGACCGATGCCACCACGACGCTGATGCTCGACGGCCCGGCCGGCGCGCTGGAGGCGATCGTCGAAGCGCCCGAAGCACCGCCGCGCCCGGTGGTCGCCGTCGTCTGCCATCCGTTGCCCACCGACGGCGGCACGATGCACAACAAGGTCGTGACGATGGCGGCGCGCGCGCTGCGAGAGAGTGGCATCGCCACGGTGCGCTTCAACTTCCGCGGCACCGGTGCATCGAGCGGCAGCTTCGATCATGGCGAAGGCGAGGCCGACGACCTGCGCGCCGTCGTGGCGTGGGTGCGCCAGCAACGTCCTGATGCGCAGCTGTGGCTGGCCGGCTTCAGTTTCGGCTCGTACATCACCATCAAATGCGCGGCCGAGCTCAAGCCCGGCATGCTGATCTCGATCGCGCCGCCGGCCGCCGGCCGCAACTGGGATTTCAGCACGCTCGCCACGCCGGATTGCCCGTGGCTGATCATCCAGGGCGATGCCGACGAGATCGTTGATCCGCAGGCCGTGTACGCCTGGATCGACAGCCTCAAGCAGCGGCGCCAGCCGCCTGAGCTGGTTCGCATGCCCGACACCAGCCATTTCTTCCATCGCCGTCTGATCGACCTGCGCGGCGCGATCAAATGCGGCGTCCGCAATTACCTGCCGCCGGTCATTCCGCAAGCCACCGATCCCGCATGAACGCATCGAACGCGGCGCTGCGCGAGCCTGCATTGAACCAGCAGGCGCCGTCTGCGGCCTACGCCGCGGGCGTCGCCAGTGGCGACTGGAACGACGACCGCGCGCAGCATCCCGCTCTGCGCGAACTCGACCGCATCCACGCAGCCTTGCTCGAGCCGCCGCGACGCGGCTGGCTGGACGGCCTGCTCGGCAAGAAGAACGAGGTACCGCCCGGCCTGTACCTGTGGGGCGGCGTGGGGCGCGGCAAGACCTTCCTGATCGACCTGTTCTACGACGCGTTGCCCTTCGCGCAGAAGCGCCGCACGCACTTCCACCGTTTCATGCGCGAAGTGCATGCGCAGCTGCGCATGCATGCCGGCGAGCGCGATCCGCTGGTGACGATCGCGCGCGAGTGGGGCCGCAAGCTGCGCGTGCTGGTGCTGGACGAGTTCTTCGTCAACGACATCGGCGACGCGATGCTGCTCGGCCGCCTGCTCGAGCATCTGTTCGCCGAGGGCGTGGCGCTGGTCACGACGTCCAACACCGAGCCGAAGAACCTCTACAAGGACGGTCTGCAGCGCGAACGCTTCCTCCCGGCGATCGCGCAGATCGAGAAGCATTGCCGCGTGCTGTACCTCGACAGCGCACAGGATTACCGGTTGCGCGCGCTGACGCGCTCGCCGGTCTACCGCACGCCGCTCGATGCGAACTCCGATGCATGGCTGGGCGAACGCTGGCACGGATTGACCGCGACCTGTCCGCACGAGCAGGGCCCGCTGGTGATCGACGGCCGCGAGATCCCGGTGCGCGCGCTGGCCGAAGGCCATGCCTGGTTCGACTTCTCCGCTTTGTGCGAAGGCCCGCGCGCGGCCAGCGACTACATCGAGATCGCCACCGAGTGCCACACCGTGCTGGTGGGCGGCATTCCGCTGTTCGACGGCCTCAACGACGATCCGGCACGCCGCTTCGTGCACCTGATCGACGAGCTCTACGACCGCCACGTCAACCTGGTCTGCACCGCCGCGGCCGCGCCGCCGGCGCTGTACACGGGCAACAAACTCGCACACGCATTCGAGCGCACCGCCTCGCGCCTGATCGAAATGCAATCGGCCGAATACCTGGCGCTGGAGCATCGCGGATGAAGCCGATGCGGCCCGCGCTGACAATGGGGCGAGCAGCACGCGTGATGGCGATCGCGGGTCTGGTCGCCATCGGCGCATGCACGAGCGGTACGCCGGTGCCGCCACTCGAGCAGCCCATCGAGCTCAAGCCGGGGCATCGCGCGCATGGCCGCTTCGCCGTGCGCGAGCAGGACATCTACTCCATCGAGCTGCTCTATCCATTCGATGGCCAGGCACAACGCAGCCGGGCCTGGACGTTGGCCGGCGGCGGCAAATCGCCGGGCGCGGAAGCAACCGTACGCGTGACGATCAACGAGATCCGCGAGAACGGTTCGCGCCTGCTGCGCCATCGCGATGTGCCGCGTCCGGTGCTGACCTCGTGGGGCGCGCGTGCGCTTCACGCCGAACTGACACGCCTGCCGCTGTCGCCGGGGCTGTACACCTACGACATCCGCGTGCTCGACGCGTCACCGCAACTGCGCGAGATTCCGGCGCGCGTGATCGTGCGCGAGGCTTACAGAGGCAAGTAGCGCGTCTGCGTCACGACGCGCGCGCGATGCGCCCGCGCCTGGCCGCGAGCACCGCGTAGATCACCACCAGCGCGCTCAGCGATACCGCGATCGCCAGCCATTCCTTGGACGTCAGCGTGGTCAGGATCGCGGCCATCGTCAGCGCCGCCAACCCCGGCACCAGCGGACCGCCTGGCAACACCAGCGGCTCGCCGTGTCCGCGCAGGTCCAGGCGCTGCGCACGCCACGCCGCCAGCGACACCGCGGCGAACACCAGGCAGATCGCGCCGCCGGAAATCAGCGCCAGCGTTTCGAAGCTGCCGCCCAGCGCGAGGATGGCGGCGATGCCGGCGTGCGCGAGCAGGCCCAGGCGCGGCACGCGGTGCTTCGCATCGACCTGGCCGATCGCGCTCGGCAGGCAACCGTCGCGGCCGAGTGCGAACAGCAGGCGCGAGGACGAGAACAGGTTGCCCATCAGGAAACCCAGCATCGACACGCAGGCGGTGACCAGCAGCAGCGTGCGTCCCGGCGTCCACAGCGAACCGGCGGCATCGGCGATCGGCGCGGTGCTGCCGGGCAACGCCTGGCCCAGCGTGCCCTGGCAAACCACCTGGATGCCGATGTAGAGCAGCACGACGATGACGATCGCGCTCATGGTCGCGCGCGGCACATGCTTGGCCGGGTCGCGCACCTCGCCGGAGGGCACCAGCGCGGTCTCCATGCCGGAGTAGGCGAACACCACCAGCACCAGCGACGAGCCCAGCGCGCTCCACGACGGGATGCCGCCAAGCGCGAAGCTCACCTGTGACCAGTCGACGAAGAACAGGCCCAGCGACGCGAGCAGAAACAGCGGCGTCAGCTTCAGTGTCGCCAGCAGTACGATCATGCGCGCGCCGAGCTTCACGCCGAACGCGTTGAGCGCCAGCAGCGCGCCATAGACCGCCAGGATCAGCGCGCTGCGCGGCACCGGCTCTGCAAACGCGGGAAAGGCATGCGCGACCTGGCTGGTCAGCGCCGCCGCGACACCGGCGCTGGAGGCGACGTTGCAGATCCACATCAGCGCACCGGTGATGAAGCCCGCGAACGGACCGAACGCGGCGGCCGCATAGGTGTACGGGCCGCCGGTGGTGGCGGCTCGGCTACCGACCGCGGCGAAGCACAACGCGATCGGCACGATCGCGATGGCACCGGCGACGAAGGCCAGCGGCGCGGCCGCGCCCAGGCGCGAGGACAGCAGCGCCGGCAGCATGAAGATGCCGGCGCCGACGATGATGTTGATGATCGATGCGCCGAGCTGGAACGGCCCCAGCGCGCGCACCAGCGCGGCATCTCCCTGCAGTGGCTGGGCGGGCGAGGGCGGGGTGGCGTCGTTCATCGATTCCGTGGCGCGTGCAATGGGCCGGGGCAGGGTCGCATGCTGGCACGGCAGTGTCCAAGTCCGGGGCGGCATCACGACATGCCGCGGCCACATGGTCGCGTAGCCGCGTTACGCTTCGAACTCGCAAAAGGGACGGGAGCAGGGGATGAAGAAGGGATGGGCCGCAGGCCTGGTGTCGCTGGCGCTGCTTCCGGGAGTCGCCAGCGCGGGACCTTATGGCGATGACCTCAGCAAATGCCTCGTCGCCGCGACTACGCCAGAGGACAAGGCCCTGCTGGTGAAGTGGATCTTCTCGGCGATTTCGTTGAACGAGGACATCGCTCCGTTCGTCTCGATGCCGGCCTCGAAGCGTGAGGCACTGAGCAAGGAGACCGCGGGCTTGTACATGCGGTTGATGACGGAGTCGTGCCGCAGCCAGTTGCGCGACGCCTACAGGTACGAAGGCTCCGGCGCCATCGGTAATGCATTCAACCTGCTCGGCCAGGTCGCTTCGCAGGAAATGTTCGCCGCGCCCTCCGTCGCGGCCGGCCTGGAGGGCCTGACGAGGCATTTCGACCAGACCACGCTGAATGCAGCCCTTGAGGGGAAGTAGGGCCAGCGCCCGGCCACGGCCGCACTGACGCATGGACACCAGGCAACTCAAGACGTTCTGCAGCCGCTTCCGCGGCGCCCTTCGCCGCGAGCTGGGCGAGCCGCAGAACGTGCTGATGTACCAGGTCGGCGGCAAGACTTTCGCCTACTTCAAGACCAGCGAGCCGGAGCGCTGGCGCTTCAGCATCCGGGTGACGCCCGAGCGCTTTGTCGAACTGACCGACCAGCCCGGCATCAAGCCGGCGCGCTGGATGGGGCGCTGGCACTGGGTGACGGTGGTGGACGTGCGCCGCGTGCCCGAGGACTACCTGCGCGAACTGGTGGATTGGTCGTATCGGCACGCGCTCGGCAAGCTGAGCCGGGCCATGCGGACGAGGATCGGCGCGGAATGACGAGCGCCTGGCATGGCGGCATCGCTTTGCGGTATCTGGCGCCAGCACCGCGACTCGGCATTTGCCCTTAGCATCGCCCCATCACCTGGGGAGTTCATTGCCGATGCGCCGTCTGATCCTGCCTGCCCTGATCGCCACCCTGCTGGCGCCGTGCGCCCAAGCGGGCGAGCGGCCCGAAGTCGCCGCCGCCGCGAGCGCGGTCAGGCAGAACGTCGTGCAGTGGCGGCGCGATTTCCACGAGCATCCGGAACTGTCCAACCGCGAGACGCGCACGGCTGCCGAAGTGGCCAAGCAACTGCGTGCGATGGGCCTGAAGCCGCTCACCGGCATCGCCAACCACGGCGTGGTCGCGATCATCCCGGGTGGCAAGCCGGGTCCGAAGGTCGCGCTGCGCGCCGACATGGATGCGCTGCCGGTGACCGAACAGGTCGACCTGCCGTTCGCGTCCAAGGTCACCACCACGTTCCGCGGCGACACCGTCGGTGTCATGCACGCCTGCGGCCACGACGCGCACACCGGCATCCTGCTCGGCATCGCCCAGGCGCTGGTCAAGATGAAAGCCGACCTGCCGGGCTCGGTGATGCTGGTGTTCCAGCCTTCCGAAGAAGGCGCGCCCGACGGCGAGGAAGGCGGCGCGTCGCTGATGTTGAAGCAGGGCCTGTTCAAGGACTTCAAGCCCGACGCGGTGTTCGGCCTGCACGTGTTCTCGACGCTGCAGGCGGGCCAGATCGGCGTGCGCCAGGGCCCGCTGATGGCGGCCTCCGACAAGTTCACGATCAAGGTGAAGGGCCGGCAGACGCACGGCTCGCGTCCGTGGGGCGGTGTCGATCCGATCGTCACCGCGGCGGAACTGATCGAAAGCTCGCAGAACATCGTCAGCCGCCGCACCGACATCGCCAAGCTGCCGGCGGTGGTCAGCTTCGGCGCCATCAAGGGCGGCATCCGCTACAACATCATTCCCGAAGAGGTCGAGCTGGTCGGTACCATCCGCACCTTCGACGAAGGCATGCGGCAGAAGATCTTCGCCGACCTGAAGAACGTCGCCGAGCACGTCAGCCTCGCCAACGGCGCCACCGCCGATGCCAGCGTGCCCGACCGCGACGGCAATCCGGTCACCTACAACAATCCCGATCTGACCGCGCGCATGCTGCCGAGCCTGCAGGCGGTGGTCGGCACCGACAACGTGATCGAGCCGCCGCTGCAGATGGGCGCGGAGGACTTCTCCTTCTACGCGAAGGAAGTGCCGTCGATGTTCTTCTTCGTCGGCGCCACCGCGCCGGGCATCGACCCGGTCACCGCGCCGAGCAACCACTCGCCGAAGTTCGCGCTCGACGAGTCGTCGCTCGACGTGGGCCTGCGAGCGCTGTTGCAGGTGACGCTGGATTACCTGCACGGGGCGCCGGCGGCGGCGGTGACGCAGCGCTGAGGTATTCGCGATCCGGGCAGGCTGGCAGCCTGCCCGGACGGCAACGTTGCCGTGGAGCCGGTGAGCATGCACATCTACACAAGGTTCGCGCTGTCTTTCCGCAGCTGGCATCGCCGCATGACGCCCGAGGGATCGGACCAATGGGGCGCCTGCGCCGCGCTCACCATGTTCGAGTTGCTCAATCTCTTCAGCTTGTCACTAGGGCTGGCTTTGTTCGTTCCAAATTGGCTCTACATGTCGCTCCTTGCTGCGTGCGGCGTGTCCATCTATGTCGTCAACCGGCGGATTCTCGATGCCTATCCCGCACCGCCGCACGCACGCTGGTCGGATAACGTCCCGGGACTGGGTGAGTACCCCGCCGTTTACAGCTACCTGTTTCTCAGTTTCGCCTTGCTCGCGGCTTGCATCCTGGTACGCACTTCCTGACCGGATTTTTTCGAGGGCGGCGTCCTGCAGGCCTCAACCCAGCTCCTTCACCGAGTGCGGATCGATCGAGTACGGGTGCATCTGCGCCAGGTACCCGGGCTGCGCACGCACCCGATCGATCCATTCGCGGAAGTTCGGATAAGGCGCCAGTTCGAAGCCGGCCTCGCCGGCAAGGCTGGCGTAGGCGAACACCGCGATGTCGGCGACGGTGTATTCATCGCCGGCGATGAAATCACGCGTCGACAGTTCGGCGTCGAGAATCCCCAGTGAGTTCAAGCCGGCCGCGCGCTTGGCCTCGACCAATACGGGCGCGCGGCGCGGCAGCTTGCCGGTCAGTGTCCAGTGGCGCAGTGCGCCGATCTGGCTTTCGATGCGCTCCTGCTCGAACGACAGCCACTGCCAGACCTTGGCGCGGCCGTAGGCGTCGGCGGGCAGGTAGCGCGTGCCGTCGGCCAGGTACATCAGGATCGCGTTCGACTCGGACAGCGCGCGGCCGTCGTCCAGCACGATCGCCGGCACCGTGCCGGTGGGGCTGATGGCGCGGTAGGCCGGCGCGCGACCCTCGCCTTCGAAGATGCTGACGAAGCGGGTGTCGTGCGGGATCTGCAGGTGGTGCAGCAGCTGGCGCACTTTCCAGGCGTTCTGCGAGGGCAGGTAGTCGTACAGGGTGATCATGGGGGAGGGCGATCGGGAAGCCGGGCGCCAGTGTCCCGTGGCGGGCGTGGTGGCGATATCCGATCCTTGCAGCGCGGCAGCGACCGGCGGCGCATGCCCGGCCTGCACGCCGGGGGCGGTTAAAATCGCCGCATGACCCACCAGGACCTCCCCCTCGGCCGCCACGTCGACTACCCGCGCGAGTACGACGCCGCCCTGCTGTTCCCGATCCCGCGCGCGCTCGGCCGCTCGCACATCGGCGTCGACGACGACTCGCTGCCTTTCACCGGCATCGACCGCTGGCATGCCTACGAACTGAGCTGGCTCGACGGTCGCGGCAAGCCGCGCACCGCGACCGCGACGCTGTCGGTGCCGGCGACCTCGCCGAACCTCGTCGAGTCGAAATCGCTGAAGCTCTACCTCAACTCGTTCAACGCCACGCGCTTCGACAGCGAGGAAGCGGTGCGCTCGCGCATCGCCGAAGACCTGACGCGCGCAGCGGGAGCCGCAGTGGACGTCGCGTTCGGCCTGCCGCCGATCGACGAAAGCGCGGACGGCAATGCGGTGCTGGACTGCATCGACAGTCTCGACGTGGACATCGAGGACTACGGTCCGCCGAACGCCGGACACATCGCTGCCAACCGCGACCAGATCGTCAGCGAAACGCTGACCAGCGCGCTGCTGAAGTCGAACTGCCCGGTCACGGGCCAGCCCGACTGGGCGCGCGTCGTTATCGCCTACCGCGGCCCGAAGCTCGACCGCGCCGGCCTGCTCCGTTACCTGGTGTCGTTCCGCGACCACGCCGAGTTCCACGAGCAGTGCGTGGAACGCATCTACAACGACCTGGCGGAACGCGCACGCCCGCAGCAGCTGTCGGTGGAAGCGCGCTACACCCGGCGTGGCGGCCTCGACATCAACCCGTGGCGGGCGACGCCGGGCACGCCAAGGCCCGTCGCCGGTCGCGACGAGCGCCAGTAGCCCTGCCACACCACGTCGTCGCCACCGTGACCCTGCCGAAGACGATCGTCGCAGCGCTCCTGGCCATCGCCACGCTGGCGATGCTTTCGCTGGTCTCCGGCATGCCCTACCTGGAGACGTTGCTGCCGGGCGGCCTTCCACTCGGCAACGCGCTGGCCGCGCTGGGTCTGTGCGCTGCGGCCGCAGCGGCCTTCGGACTCAGCGCACGAGGCACGATGCTGCACACCGTCTCGCTGGCGACACTCTTCGCCGCCGCCGCGTGGCTTCCGGTATCCATCGCCCTCGCGGGAAACCTGGCGCTCAACTTCGGTGGCGATCGCGGCGCCGTCTGGCTCGCGATCAGCCTTGGCGTGGTTGCGGGCGTATTCGTCGTGCTGGCCTGGGCGGTGCTCTCGGCTCTGCTTGGGCGCCGGAGCGCGAAGACGCTTCGCGGCCCGGCCTGACGTCGATGACGAACCGTCTCTTCGTTTATGGAACGCTGGCTCCCGGCCAGCCCAATGCACATGTTCTCGCCGACATCCCGGGCACCTGGGAGCCTGCGACGGTGAGGGGCCGGTTGTACCAGGAGGGCTGGGGTGCGGTGATGGGCTATCCCGGCATCGTCCTGGATGAGCACGGCGACGAGATACCGGGCTTGCTCTTCAGCGCGGACAGCCTGTCCCACTACTGGGCCCGCATCGACGAGTTCGAAGGCGAGGGATACACGCGCGTCCTGACGCTTGCCAGGCGCAACAACGGCACGACGGTGGACGCTTATGTCTATCGTCTGAGCGGCGCAGATCGGGGCGCGGATCCCGCTGCGTAACCGCAAAACGGAAGCTGCTTTCGGTGCGTTGAATCGCGGCGAAATGGTTGTGTGATTAATCACACGGCCGCAATGCTTCCTTAACAACCAGCGTGCCATGTTGCCCCTCGCCATCACGGCAAGGAGCACCCACCCCATGACCACACCGGACAAGAAAGCCGATTTTTCCGGCGTAACCAGCAAGGTCGACACCACCGCGGAAAAGGTCGAGAAGGCCGACTTCTCCGGCGTTACCGCGAGCGTCGACACCACCGCGGAGAAAGTCGCGCCTGCCGAGCAGACGTACACCGTGGAGAAGGGCGACACGCTGTCGCACATCGCCAAGCAGTTCTATGGCAAGGCCAGCCAGTGGAACGCGATCTTCGAGGCCAACCGCGACCAGCTCGACGACCCGGACAAGATCAAGCCGGGCCAGGTCCTGAAGATTCCCAACATCCAGTCGTGACCTCGCCGCAACGCGGCCTCCAGGCACGGCACGTTCCTGACACTGCAACAGGTTTCAAGGAGAGATCCCCATGTTGATTCGCAACCGTACCCGTTACGCCCTGGCCACGGCGCTGATCGCCTCGCTGGCGGTGGTGGGCTGCAAGAAGAAGGAAGAACCCGTAGCGATCACGCCGGCCCCGGCGCCCGCGCCGGTCGAACCGGCTCCGATGCCGCCGGCTCCGGCTCCGGCGATGGCGACCGTCAGCTCGGTCACGCTCGGCACGGCCGCCGGCGCCGACAAGAAGATCGCGATGCCGACGACGATGTTCAAGCCGAGCGACAAGATCATCGTCTCGATCGGCACCGACGGCACCGCCAGCAACGTCGAGGTCGCCGCCAGGCTGACCTACCAGGACGGCCAGACCGCCGGCGAGCAGAAGCAGATGCTCAATACCACCGGTGCCGAGACCACCAACATCGAGTTCTCGAACTCCAACCCGTGGCCGGCTGGCAAGTACAAGGCCGAAGTCGCGTTGAACGGCACGCCGGCACAGACCACCGAGTTCGAGGTGAAGTAATACTTCCCCACGATTCGGATCTCTCTCCGCCGCAGGGGCGGGCAAGTCTGGGCGCGGTCATGACCGCGCCCTTTTTTTGGCGGACCGTCAGCGCTTCGGGAAATCGCCGTCGACGTAGTACCAGCGGCCATCCTCGCGCACGAAACGGCTGAGCTCGTGCAGGCGCACGGCATGCGCGCCGCCGATGCGGTAGCGCGCGACGAACTCGACGATCGCGCTGTCCGGTCCAGTGACGGCGTGCCGCTTCACGTCCAGCCCGAGCCAGCGCGTAGCCGCGGTATCGCCCAGGTCAAGGTCGGCCGGCCGCGTGTCCGGGTGCCAGGTGGCCAGCAGGTAGTCGCGATGGCCCAGCACATAGGCGCTGTAGCGCGAACGCATCAGCGCTTCCGCGGTCTCCGCCTGGGCTCCCGCATGCAGTCGCCCGCAGCACGCGGCGTAGGGACGATCGGGGCGGCAGGGACAGGCGGGCATGGCGATGCGGGCGTCGGATGAACCGGGGTCGGGGGTGGATTCTCGGCGAGAGCACGCCTCTGCGACTACCATGTCCGCCCCCGCGATACCGGTTGCCCCCGCATGAAAGCCCCCGCCTACCTCGACGACAAGCAGATCGAACAACTGGCCGAACTGCTCGAACAGCGTGCGGTGCCGTTCAAGGGCTTCAACCTGGAAGCCCTGGATGGCTACCTGTCGGCACTGGCGGTATCGCCGGAGACGGTTCCGTTCGAGCAGTGGCAGGGCGCCGTGTGGGGCACGCCACCGCGCTGGAAGGACGACGAGGAGCGCGCCGAGGTCGAGGCGCTGCTGCAGGGCCACTGGAACATGGTCAGCCAGCGCGTGCGCCACGGCGATGACGACCTGCCCGACCATCTCGCACCGCTGCTGTGGCTGCCCGAGGACCCGGAGGAGGAGCAGGACGACGAGCTCGACGTTGGCCGCGACTGGGCGTTCGGCTTCTTCCGCGGCGTCGAGCTGGCCGAGATGGCCTGGGACCAGTGGCTCGACGAGGAAGAGTGGATCGACGAGATCTTCCTACGCTTCGACCGCCTCGCCAGCGGTGAGGTCGTCGGCGAGGACCCCGAGCAGCCGGGCACGCCAGTCAGCTACCGCGAACGCCTGGAGATCATCGCCTCGCTGCCGGACATGCTGGCCGACCTGCACCAGCACCGGATCCACGCCCTGACCCCGCGCGAGCCGATCCGTCGCGAGGCGACGCCGGACCGCAACGAGCCCTGCCCCTGCGGCAGCGGCAAGAAGTACAAGAAGTGCTGCGGCGCGTGAGCGGAGCGCCCAGACGGCGCCTTGGCTGAACGGTTAAGTCCCCAAGAAGCGTGTAACCGGTCACAGATCTGGCCTTGAGGCCGGATCCGTGCGATCTTGCGCCACCCCCGCGTCGATCCATTCCGCCAGCTCCGGCCGGCGGTGTCCCGGGGCCGTCCGCAGAAATCCTCGAACCGATGCTACGTACCAAGTTTTTCGTCGCCCCGGTAGGCGACCACTGGGAAGTCGCCTGCACCCTGCGCGGCCATCCCACCATCCGTTATCCCAACCGTTTCTCCGCCCTGCAGAACGCCAGGATCGCGGCGCAGGACCTGTGGACGCAGGAACGCGTCGCCTGCGAGGTGCTGGTGGACGAAGACGATGGCCAGTGGCATCACGTGGCCAGCTTCGGCGACCTGCTCGACCTGGTGGACGACGGCCTGGGCTGGGCCTACTGAAGCCCGAGCTGGCGGTCGTGCATGCGCGACCACACCAGCAGTGACAGCGCCGCGCCGCACAGGCACAGGAACATGTCCCACTGCGTGTCCCAGACATCGCCCTGCGTGGCGAGGAATGCGTCCGCCTGCGCGCCGTAGAACAACGCCGCCCACCACTCGATCAGCTCGAACAGCGCGCTGAAGCTCAGCGCCGCGGCCAGCACCAGGTAAACCAGCCAGCCACCGCGCTGCAGCGGCGTAAGGCGCAGTAGCAGCTCGCGCGCCAGGATCGCCGGAACGAAGCCCTGCATGAAGTGCCCGACGCGATCCCACGGATTGCGCATCAGACCCAAGGTATCGCGCAGCCAGAAGCCCAATGGCGTCTCGGAGTAGGTGTAGGCCCCGCCGTAGATCAGCACCAGCGCGTGCGCCGCGAGCAGCCAGCACAGCAGCCGCGTCAGCGGGAATCGGCGCCACGCCAGCACGACCAGCGGCAGGGCGGCGATCACCCAGACCACTTCCATGAACCAGGTCAGCCGGTCCTTCGGCGCGATGCCCGATGCGATCAGCGCGGCAATGACGATGGCGAGCAGCAGCCAGGCCTCATGACGCGACGGCGGACGAGCGATCGATGCGATGGCCACGAGGACTCCTGGCATGGGGGCGATGCGAGCATAGTCCGGCATTCATGGCCGATCCGGCAGTTGGTGCCACCGCACCGCGGTGATAGCGTCGCCTGCGTCCTGCCGACCGGAATCCCGCCGATGCGCAACGCCGTGCTGCCCGTACTCCTTGTCCTGCTTGTTTCGTGCAAGCCTGCAACGCCACCGGCCGCTCCGCAGCGCGAGGCCTACGATGCGACCGCACGCGCCGATGCGCGCCGGATCGAGGCGGACGTGCGCTTCCTCGCCGACGATCTGCTCGAGGGCCGCGAGGCCGGCACGCGCGGCTACGATCTGGCGGCGCTGTATGTCGCCCAGCGCATGCGCGCAATCGGCCTGGCGCCGGCCGGCGACGACGGCAGCTACTACCAGCGCGTTCCGATGCTGCGCGGCGTGCGCGTGGACAACGGCGGCGAGCTGACGATCGTGCGCGACGGCGCATCGCGCTCGCTGGCGTTCCGCGAGCAGTTCCTGCCGGGCGTCAACTTCAATGAGGCCGACGCACGCATCGAGGCGCCGGCGGTGTTCGTCGCACAGGGCGTGCACGCTCCGGAACTCGGCCAGGACGATTTCGCCGGCGTCGATGTCAAAGGCAAGATCGCGGTGCTGCTCGGCGGCGCGCCGGCGCGCTTCGACAACGATCGCCGGGCGTTCTATTCGTCCACGCGCACCAAGAACGAGGAACTGGTGCGGCGCGGTGCGGTCGGCGTGATCCAGGTACAGACCGACGACGAGCAGAAGCAGTCGCCGTGGGAACGCAGCGCCGGCAACTGGGCGCGGCCGTCGATGCGGCTGCGCGGCGCGGACGGCAAGGGTCTGGATACGTTCCCCGAATTGCGCGTCAGCGCGAGCGTGAGCGCAGCGGCAGCGGCGGCGCTGCTGTCGATGGCAGGCCACGATGCCGCGACGCTGTTCCAGCAACTGCGCGACGGCAAGCTGCGCGCGTTCGATCTCCCGGGCACCGTGCGGCTGTCGGCGCGCACCACGATCACGCCGGTGGAATCGCGCAACGTCGTCGCGCGCCTGGAAGGCACGGAACGCAAGGACGAGAACGTGGTCTTCACCGCCCACCTCGACCATGTCGGCATCGGCGCACCGGTTAACGGCGATGCGATCTACAACGGCGCGCTCGACAACGCGCTCGGCATCGCGGTGATGCTGGAAGCGGCCAACCGCCTCGCCCACGAGCCGACGCCGCCGAAGCGCTCGCTGCTGTTCGTCGCGGTCACCGCCGAGGAGAAGGGGCTGCTCGGCGCGGCCTGGTTCGCGCAGCATCCGACAGTGCCGCGCGAATCGATGGTCGCCAACGTCAACATGGACATGCCGGTGATGCTGGTGCCGACACTCGACGTCGTGCCGATCGGGCTGGAGCACTCGACGCTGCAGCCGCTGGTGCAGGCGGCGGCGAGGGAAGCGGGCGTGGAGCTGTCGCCGGATCCCGCGCCGGAAGAAACGGTGTTCGTGCGCAGCGACCAGTACGCCTTCATCCGCGCCGGCGTTCCGGCGGTGTACCTCACCGGCGGGTATCGCGGTCGCGACGGTGGCGATGCGAAGAAGAGCTACCAGGGCTTCCTGCACCACCACTATCACCAGCCGGGCGACGACGTATCGCAGCCGATCCAGTACGGCGACGCCGCGCGCCTGGCCCTGCTCAACGCCCGCATCGGCCGCGGCATCGCCGACGCGCCGGAGCGCCCGCGCTGGAACGCCGGCGATTTCTTCGGCGAGAAGTTCGGCCGGCCCACGTCCGCGCACCAATGACCTCCGGCGCATGCCGCCGGGCACTGCGCCATTACACTCGCCGCTCCAGTTCCAACTCCCCCAAGGACGCCGCCATGACCCAGTGGTATTTCGTTTCCGCCGGCAGCAGCCAGCGCGTCGGCCCATTCGACGCTGACGCCGCGCAGGCGCACGCACGCGCCCATCCCAACGACCTGTGCTGGCGCGAGGGCCTGTCGGGCTGGCAGGTGGTCAAGTCGATGCCGGAGTTCGCCGACGCGGTCGACACCACGCCGCCGGTGCTTCCGCCGCTGCCGTCGCCGGCGAGCCGCCGCAGCGACGACATCGACTACCGCATCGTCGGCAACGACATGCAGTTCGTCGAAGTCGAACTCGACCCGGGCGAAAGCGCGATTGCCGAAGCCGGCGCGCTGATGTTCAAGGACGCCAGCGTGCAGATGGACACGGTGTTCGGCGATGGCCGCCATACCGGTCAGGGCGGCGGCTTCATGGACAAGCTGCTGTCGGCGGGCAAGCGCGTGCTGACCGGTGAAAGTCTTTTCACGACGATGTTCACCCACACCGGCAGCGGCAAGGCCAAGGTCGCCTTCGCCGCGCCGTATCCCGGCACCGTGCTGGCGATGAAGCTCGACGAGCACGGCGGCCGCCTGATCTGCCAGAAGGACAGCTTCCTGGCAGGCGCGCGTGGCGTGACGGTCGGCATCTTCTTCCAGCGCAAGATCCTCACCGGCCTGTTCGGTGGCGAGGGCTTCGTCATGCAGAAGCTCGAAGGCGATGGCTGGGTGTTCGTGCACGCGGGCGGCACCGTGGTCGAGCGCGAGCTGCGCGCCGGCGAACGCATCGACGTCGACACCGGCTGCGTGATGGCATTCCACGACACCGTGTCGATGGACGTGCGTCCGGTCGGTGGCATCAAGAGCATGCTGTTCGGCGGCGAAGGCGTGTTCCTGGCGACACTGTCCGGTCCCGGCAAGGTCTGGCTGCAGTCGCTGCCGTTCTCGCGCATGGCCGGCCGCATGCTGGCCGCGGCACCACAGGGCGGTGGCCAGAACCGCGGCGAAGGCTCGGTGCTCGGCGGCCTCGGCCGCATCCTCGACGGCGACAACAACTTCTGACGAGCCCGCGGCTGAAAAGGGTTTCGCGATCTTGATTGCGCTGTGAGTGCACGGGGAACCGCGACGCGGTTCCCCCTTTGCTCCATCGGAGCACCTGGATGGCGCGCTTTCCGTTGACGCGGATACGCAGCGCGGGCAAGGTGCAGCGCGCCCAGTGACGGGCACCAATCCGAAGGGAGCTTGCAATGAAGAATGCTGTTTCGCTGGCGTGCGCCGTGGCGCTGGCCGCGCTGTCCATGCCCGTGTTCGCGGCCGAGGGCCAGGGCCATCAGGCCTTCGTCCGCGGCGAGATCGGCTCGACCGACTTCGAGGTTTCGGCCGGCGGATTCTCCGTCAGCGACGACGACACCGCGATCGGCGCGGGCGGCGGCTACTGGTTCAACGCCAACTTCGGCGTCGAAGGCAACTACACGCTGCTGTACAACCAGGAACTCGATCGCGACCTCGACTTCGACGTGTTCAGCCTCGCCGGTGGCGTGGTGGCGAAGAAGAACTTCGGCGCTGACGGCAACGGTTTCTACATCGGCGGCCGCGCCGGTCTTGCCTACGTCACCGCGCAGGTTCGCGACGGCTTCGACGTCGAGGACGACGAAAGCTCGTTCGGTCCGTACTTCGGCGTGAACGCCGGCTATGACATCAACCGCCATTTCGGCCTGGGTCTGAACTACACCCGTTATCAGGCTGATCTCGACGACGCGGACATCGACGCCGACGTCCTGTCGGTCAGCGGCGAATACCGCTTCTGATCGGTCCAGGGTGGCATTTCGCTGCAAGCTGCGACGGCTGCCTCCGGGTGGCCGTCGCCGTTTTTGCGGCACCGGTCACCCGGCATGAATCGTCCCCGCACATCTGCGCCTGCCGGGACCGACCCGGCGCCCGGGACCGGCTATGCTGCGCGCCTCGCTCGCTCCCTTCCGCCGCACGACCATGAATCCGTTCCGCCGGCTGCGCCTGCCGCTGCTGTCCGCCACCGCCCTGCTGCTCGCCGCGTGCGGCGGCGGTGAAACCGTCAAGACCGCACCGCCTCAGCCCACCGTGGTGGCGCCCGTGGCCCCGGTGGCAGCGCCGCCGAAGGTCCGCATCGGCCTCGCCCTCGGCGGTGGCGCGGCCAAGGGGTTCGCCCACATCGGCGTGATCAAGATGCTGGAAGCCAACGGCTTCCAGCCCGTGGTCGTGGCCGGTACCAGTGCGGGCAGCGTCGTCGGCGCGCTGTACGCCAGTGGCATGGACGCGTTCCAGATGCAGCAGCACGCCGTCGCGCTCGACGAGGACAGCATCCGCGACGTCAGCCTGTTCTCCGGCGGCGTGGTGAAGGGCCAGAAGCTGCAGGACTACGTCAACCAGCTGGTCGGTGATCGCAAGATCGAAGGCCTGCGCAAACCGTTCGCGGCGGTGGCGACGGAACTGGAGACCGGCAAGCGCACGTTCTTCGTGCGCGGCAACACCGGCCAGGCCGTGCGCGCATCGAGCAGCATCCCGGGCGTGTTCGAGGCGGTCGCGATCGGCAAGTCGCATTACGTCGACGGCGGTGTGGTCAGCCCGGTGCCGGTGGATGCCGCGCGACAGCTCGGCGCCGACTTCGTCATCGCGGTCGACATCTCCAGCAAGGCCAGCGGCAAGAATCCGGGCAGCGTGCTCGGCAACATCAACCAGTCGATCACGATCATGGGCCAGAAGCTCGGCCAGCAGGAACTCGCGCGCGCCGACATCGTGATCCGCCCGCAGGTGCTGGAGATCGGTGCGGCCGATTTCGAGCAGCGCCACAACGCGATCCTGCAGGGCGAGAAGGCCGCGCTCGCGGCGATGCCACAGATCCGGGCGAAGATCGCGCAACTGCAGAAGTCGCGACTCGATGCCGTCACCGCGGCCGCCACGGCCAGGGCGCGCGCCGAGGAAGCCGCGCGACTGAAGGCGCAATGCGAGGAGTCGCAGAAGAGCTGGACGCGCGTGATCAAGCGCGACGATCCGGCGTGCGCGGGCGTGAGCAACTAAGCCGCCACCGCCGTCCTGGAACTCCGTCATGAAGCGCCCGCCATCGTGCGGGCGTTTCCGTTTCAGGCTTCCCGCGTTCATTGTCCGTGAAGGTGACCGCTTTGCTGCTCCTGCGGCGTTGCGTGGAGATGCGTTCCCTGAAGCAGGGCACCTCGCCCAGGAGTCCGGCCATGACCGTTTCCTCCCTTCGTGTTTCCGCGATGCTCGCCATCGGCCTCGCCGCCGCCGGCATGTGCTTCGCGCAGACGATCCCCGGCACCGCCACCGATCGCTTCGAAGCGCTCGACACCAATCGTGACGGTCTCGTCAGCAAGGCCGAGTACGACAGCAACATGCTGTTCAAGGTGCTCGACAGCGACCGCAACTACCGCATCACCGCCGATGAGCTCGAGGCGGTCCTGGGCCCGCAGGAGGACGGCATGGCATCCGCCGCCGACCGGATCCGCGTCGCCGACCGCAATGAAGACGGCGAACTCAACGACGAGGAGTTGCGGCGCGCGGGTGAGATGCGGTTCGACTGGCTCGACAGCAGTCGGGACGGCAACCTGGACCTGGCCGAAATGAAGTCGGGCTTCGGCATTCCGGCACAGCGGCCCTGAGCGGCGCCTTCGTCACCAGGGCAGCGGCATGCCGCGGAATGCCTTGACCGTGCGCAGCACGAAGCTGGAGTTCACGTCGGCGACGCCGGCCTGGTTGAGCAGGCGGTCGAGCAGGAAGTGCGAGAAGTGGTCGAGGTCCTTCACGACGATCTGCAGCAGGTAGTCCATGTCGCCGGTGAGGGCGTGGCAGGCGACGACTTCGTCCCAGGCGTTGACGAACTCGCCGAACGCGGTGATCGCGTCGGCATCGTGGCGGGCCAGCTGGACGCGCACAAACGCCTGCAGGCCGAGGCCCAGCCGGTCGGGATCGACCTCGGCGCGGTAGCCGGCGATCACGCCTTCACGCTCGAGGCGCTGCACCCGGCGCAGGCAGGCGGAGGCCGACAGGTGCACGCGTTCGGCCAGTTCGGCGTTGGTCTGGCGGCCGCTGCGCTGCAGCTCGGCCAGCAACTGCAGGTCGGTGCGGTCGAGTTCGATGGCCGGCATATTCGTGTGCCTGTTCAGCTTAATGCGCAACAATCATGCACTCGCCCCGGTGAAACCCGCAATAACGCAAGCCTGTTGCGTGATTCGCCGGATACATTGACGATGGTCACAAAGCCCACCCCCAGGCGCCCCATGAACCTCAATACCCCCACCCGCGTCGAACACCAGCTCACCGACAAGGGCTATGTGCCGGTGTATACGACGGCCGTGGTCGAGCAGCCCTGGGCGAGCTATTCGTCGACCGACCACGAGGTCTGGGCGACGCTGTTCAAGCGCCAGCGCGAAGTGCTGGTCGGCCGTGCCTCGGACGAATTCCTGCGCACGCAGGAAGCGATGGGCATGTCGTCCGACCGCATCCCGAAGTTCGACGACCTCAACCGCATGCTGCGCAAGGCGACGGGCTGGGAACTGGTCGGCGTCGAGGGCCTGCTGCCGGAGCTGACCTTCTTCGATCACCTCGCCAACCGCCGTTTCCCGGTGACGTGGTGGATCCGTCGCCCCGAACAGCTGGACTACCTGTCCGAGCCGGACCTGTTCCACGACCTGTTCGGCCACGTGCCGCTGCTGATGAACCCGGTCTTCGCCGACTACATGCAGGCCTACGGAAAGGGCGGCGTGAAGGCGCACGGCATCGGCCCGGAGGCGCTGGTCAACCTGACGCGCCTGTACTGGTACACGGTGGAGTTTGGCCTGATCAAGCAGGACGACGGCCTGCGCATCTACGGCAGCGGCATCGTGTCGTCGAAGGGCGAGTCGATCCACTGCCTGGAATCGAAGGCGCCCAACCGCATCGGTTTCGACCTCGAGCGGATCATGCGCACGCGCTACCGCATCGATACCTACCAGAAGACCTACTTCGTCATCGACAGCTACGAGCAGTTGATGGAAGCCACGACGCCGGACTTCACGCCGCTCTACGCGAAGCTGGCGCAGCAGGAGTCGATCCCGGCCGGCAACGTCCTCGACACCGACGTGGTGTTCAACCGCGGCACCGGCGAAGGCTGGCTGAGCGACGGCGACGTCTGAACCTCGCGGTCTTTCTGGCACCGAGCATGCAATCCCCGCGCGAGCGGGGATTGTCGTTTGTGGCATTCGTCATCACTGCGTCCTGCCGATGATCGCTCTGGCCGGCTCCGCAAAGGCCTGAGCCCGCTCCGCCGGCGCCAGCAATTGTGCCGCCAGCTGCTTCGCTGCCACGCGCAGTTCGGGCACGGCGGTGATCTCCCACAACTGGCCACGCAGCAATGGCCCGAGGCAGTACAGGCCGCGCACCGGAACACCATGACGATCGAGCGCCTCGAAGCGCGGCGATGCCTTCACTCCGAGTCCGTGCCCATCGGCGGTGACCAGTCCGGCTTCGCGCAGGTGCGCCATCAACGGGTGCGTGGTGCGCTCCAGGTCGGTGTCGAAACCGGTCGCCCGGATCAGCACGTCGAAGCTTTCGTTGCTGACATGCGAGAAGCCCCGGTCGCGTATCGATACCTCGACTGCGTCCGCACCGCGCCGTGCACGCAGCATGCGTCCGGCGCGGATGCGCAGCCGGCCGCGTTCGCGCAACGCTTCCAATTCGTTGGACAGCGATGGCGCGAGACGATGCCGCAGCACTTCCCAGTACGAACGCAGGTGCCGCAGGAACGTGGCTCGCTGCGCTTCCGGCAGACCACGCCAGAAGGCCTGCAGGTGCGGCCGCAGGGCGTCGACCGGGCTGCGCCAGTCGGGGACGATGGGCGTCAGCGAACGCAGCGTACGCACCAGCTGGCGCAGGTCGTGCGCATGCAGGGCCTGCAGCACCGTTGGCGGCAGCGCGGTGGGCGCTGAAGGCAGTTCGGCGTGTGGCTGCGGCAGCAGGCCGTGCCGCGACAACGCCGTGATGGGCCCGCGATGGCCACGCCTTTGCAAAGTGGCCACCACATCGACCATGGTCAGTCCGGTGCCGATGACCAGCACGCGCGCCTGTGTGGGAACCCGGTCGATCGCGCCACTGCCGTCGAGGCCGTTCTGCCACGGCCAGCCGAGGTACGCGGGATCCACGGCCAGGCGCGGGCCCACGCCGCTCAGTGGCTGCGGGGGCAGGGCGCCTACCGCGAGCACCACCACGTCGCTGGCGAAGTCGCTGCCATCGGCAAGGTACACGCGGAAAGCACCGGCCTCCCGCTCGATCGCGATCGCTTCCTGGCCGACGTGGCTCAGCGCTGCCAACGACAACTGCGTGGCCGTCTGCAACCGCGAGTGCAGGTATTCGCCGTACACCAGCCTCGGCAGGAAGCTGTGCCGTGCGCGCTCGGTCAGGTTGAGCCAGTCGGCGAACTCGCCGGGATGATCTGCCGTCGCGCCCAGGTCGCGCGCGCGCACGTTCAGCAGGTGCTCCGGTCGCGCCTCGCCATAGGCGACACCGCGACCATGACTGTCGCGCGCGCCGATCAGGCGTACGTCGATACCGCGCCCGGCAACACGTGCCAGCTCGGTAGCCAATGCACAACCGCTGAAACCCGCACCGATGATGCTGATCCGCATGGCCCGTCTCCAGTCGTCGGGCGTCCATTACTAAGCGAACGCGCGCGCGGCCGGGTAAAGCGCGGGTTATTTTCGCGGCGTGCCGCTGAAACGAATCTGCAGAGCGAAATAACCGATTGCCATGAGACTCATGGTCGACTGGCGACGACAGCGATGCCGTGCCGCGGGCGCGAACCCCAGCGCCGGTCGAGGATGAGCTTGGCGATGATCGCCACGCCGATCGGCGCGAACCACGCCACGTACTGCAAGGCGGTACCGCTCACCGATGGCAGCAGTCGCGGCAGGCCGATGCCGAGGAACGCGATGTGGGTGGCGATGCCGTTGCCGAGCATCGATGTGTAGTGCTCACGCATCCACCAGCGCGGATCCGATGCGAGCCGTTCGCGGCGCAAGCGCTTGCCGATCATGCCGAGGCCGCCGGCCACGCCCACCAGCGAGAAGCCGGTCAGCAGCGGCGACTGCACGTTCACGCCAAGGGCGAACACTGCGCAGCCGCTGGCCAGCGACAATGCCGCCAGGACGACGAACACCGGGCCGGTATAGCGCTGCACCGAGGCGCGATCGCGGATCGCGCGCCACGCGCCCCACATGCCCGTCGCCGTGATCACCACCAGGTAACCAAGGAAGGCCGCTGTCACCGGATGGCCGTCGAGCAGGCGCGCCACCGCCATCGGCGCGCCGGTGGCGACGATGGCGCACATCGCCAACAGGTAGACCTGGCCGGTGCGGCGGTGCGAGGGACTGCCCTTGCGCAGCAGCGCCGCCATCCAGAAGGTGACCAGGGCGAGGGTGCCGGCGAGCACATGGCCGGCAACGAGCAGGGCATAGGCATTCATGGCGCGACTCCCGACGGAACGGTGTGGCGCCAGCGTGTCCGTCGGCTTCCTTGCGATGCAGTGCCCGGCGTCATCGCTTCGACCTGCCGGAAGTAACTTTCTGCACCGGCGGCATTGCCTGTCCTGCCCGGGCCGCGCAGCATGAACGCATGTCCGAACGCCTGCGCAACCTGCTGCAACCGCTGAACCTGGCCGGCCTGTTCACGCTGGCCGCGGTCGGCATGGGCCTGCGCTGGATGCCGGCCGAGCGACTGCCGTGGGGCATCGCGCTGCTGGCCTTGTTCACGCTGCTGCTGTTCGCCAACGACCTGTGGCCACGTCGCCCCTGGCTGCGGCCGGCGACGCTGGTGGTGATGCCCGTGATCGCTCTGGTGCTGATCGCGCTCGATGCCCGGCCCGGCATCTCGCAGGTGCTGCTGGTGGTGTGGGTCGCCGTGCTCGCCGGGCACGCACCGCCGCGCGTCACGCTGCTGGCGGTACTGGCCGCAGACGTCATGTATTACCTGCTGGTCCGGCGCACGGGGATCAGCGCGCCGCTGACGGTGGTGATGGTCAACACCGGATTCCAGGCTTTCGCTGCGCTGTGTGCGTGGTACGCGGTCAGCGCCGAACGCGCCCGCGATGCCCTGGCCCACGTCAACGCCGACCTGCTGGCGACGCGCGCACTGCTTGCAGACACCGTGCGCGACAACGAGCGCCTGCGCGTGGCACGCGAACTGCACGACGTCGCCGGCCACAAGCTCACCGCGATGACGCTGAACCTGCGCGCGCTCGCCGCCGACCCGGCCTACCACGGCCGCCAGGAACTGGCGCTGGCGCAGCAGCTGTCGAGCGAGCTGCTGTCCGACATCCGCGGCATCGTCCAGGCCATGCGCGACGAGCGCGGCCTCGATCTGGCGACCGCGTTGCGCGCCCTCGCCGCACCGCTGCCGCGTCCGGCGCTTCGCCTCACCGTCGCCGACGACGTGCATGTGACCGATCCCATCGTCGCCGAAGCGGTACTGCGTCTGGTGCAGGAAGCGCTGACCAACAGCGCCCGCCATGCCGATGCCGACACGGTGCAGGTCGCGCTCGCATGCACCGGCGGTCGCCTGCTGGTGCGCGTCGACGACGATGGCCGGGTTCGCGGTTCGCTGCGCGAGGGCAACGGTCTGGCCGGCATGCGCGAGCGCATTGCCGCGGCCGGCGGAAGCCTGTCGTTGTCGACATCGCCGCGTGGCTCCCTGCGCATCGAGGCGGATCTGCCTGCATGAATGCCCAGCTGCGCATCGCCCTCGCCGACGACCAGGCCATCGTGCGCGCGGGTCTGCGTGCCCTGCTCGAGCGGCAGGGCATCTCCGTGGCGCTGGAAGCGCAGGACGGAGCCGAACTGCTCGACCTGCTGGACGCTACGCCGGTAGATGTGGTGCTCAGCGACGTGCGCATGCCTGGCGTGGATGGCATCGAAGCGCTGCGCCGATTGCGCGAACGCGGCGATGCCACGCCGGTGCTGCTGCTGACCACGTTCGACGACAGTGAACTGCTGCTGCGCGCGACCGAAGCCGGTGCGCAGGGCTTCCTGCTCAAGGATGCCGCGCCGGAAGACCTGCGCGAGGCCATCGCGCGGGTGGCGCGGGGCGAAACGCTGCTGCAGCCGGTCAGCACCGGTCCGGTGCGCGCGAGGTACCAGTACCACGCAGCCGATGCGCCACGCGAACGTTTCAGCGAACGCGAAGTGGCGATCCTGCGCCTGCTCGCCGGCGGCTATTCGAACAAGGAGATCGCGCGCGCGATGTTCCTCGCCGAAGGCACGGTCAAGAACTACGTGTCGGCCATCCTCGAAAAGCTGGAGACCCGCGACCGCACGCGCGCGGTACTCAAGGCAATCACGCTGCGCGTGATCTGAAAGGCAACCGCGCTGCGGGTGATCTGACCTCAGCCGCCGTCCGGCAGCAAGCCGTAGTCGGCTGCGGTACGCACCCAGAACGCGCCGACGCCGGCCTCGCGCAGTTTCGCCAGCAATGCGTCGGACTGCGCCACACTCAACACGAACACGACTTCCAGCGGCAGCTCGCCCTGCAGCTCCAGGTACGACTGCCGGTGCATGCGGCCATGGTGGCCGTATCCGGCGATCGCCCGGAACACCGACGCACCGGGCAGCTCCATGGCGCGCGCCTGCTCGATGATCCATTCGTGCAGCAGCCGTCCTTCGTGTCTCCGGCTCTCCTGCACGTACAGACTCAGGCAGACACCCGCCTGGGCGTCGTCGTGTTCGGATTCGAGTGCATGCGCCATGGCCGTGTCCTCACGCGAATGCGGCGCGCAGGCCGCGCACCGTCAGCAACCCAAGCATCGTCATCGCCAGCGAGCCGAACAGGTGCAGCGAGACGTGGGCCAGCGCCCAGCCGTACTGGCCGCGCTGCAGCAGTTGCACGGCTTCGCCGGAGAACGTCGAGAACGTCGTCAGCCCGCCCAGCAGGCCGGTGATGACGAACAGCCGCCATTCCGGCGCGACGCCGGGACTGGCGGCGAACCAGGCCACGGCCAGGCCGATCGCGTAACCGCCCGTGAGGTTGGCGGCGAGCGTGCCCAGCGGCAGCGAACCATTGAGCGGATTGAGCCACAGGCCCAGGCCCCAGCGCGCCCATGCACCGAGCGTGGCGCCGATGGCAATCGCGATCAGGGCATGCATGGACGGCAATCTCCGGGCGGGTACTGGCGAAGGTTACGGCAGCGGCAGCCGATGCACAGCGTCAGGGCTCCGTGCGCGGCGAACTGACAGCCCGAAGGTAGGCATCGAGGCCGCGCTCGGCGTCCTCGACAAAGACCTCGCCGGTAGGCACGTACGCGACGATGCGATCGGGACGGAAGTTGCGGAAGTCGCAACGCAGGCGGCACCACGCGCCGAGCGTCCACGATCCACCCCAGAACGCCAGGCACAACGGTTCGATCTCCCGCTGGGTGATACGCGAGTCGTTGTCACGGTAGTCGAGCCGCAGCACGCGCGATGCAGTCACCGCGGCGTGCAGCTCGTCGATCAGGCCGCTGTTCTCCATCCGCTCGACTTCTGGCGCGAAGATGCGCGTGCGCTGGCTGCGTTCGCGCAGCTCCGGCGGAAGCACGGCCTCGATCTTCAGCAGCGCGGCGGCGGCCTCGCGGCCCAGGCGCACGCCACCGAAGGCACGCACGAAGCGCGTGCCGACGACCAGGGCTTCGAGCTCGCCGGGCGTGAACATCAGCGGCGGGATGTCCGAGCCCTTGCGCAGCATGTAGCCGACGCCGGCCTCGCCCTCGATCGGCACGCCCGAGCGCTGGAGGTCGGCGACGTCGCGATAGACGGTCCGCAGCGAGACCTCGAGCGTCTCGGCCAGGCGTTGCGCGGTGAGGGCGGAACGGCGGCCACGCAGCGCATGGATCAGCAGGAAAAGTCGGTCGGCTCGACGCATGCGGCATGATCGCGCGGCGCGCGGCGCCGCTCAATGCATGCCCTCGCTTCGAATGGGAAGTGCATCACCCTCTCAACTCCGAGCGCGACGTCGGCGACAGCCGCAGCCGTTGCGGGAGGTGCTTCAATCCCTGCCCGAGCCGGCGCGACAAGGCAGCGCGCCAGCTTTCATCAGCCAGCAGCGCTGCTTCGTAGCGGTGGTGCGCCTCGACGTCGTCGAACCGCGCGAACCACACCAGCGCCTGCTCGCCTTCGCGAACTGGCAGGCGCGGGTAGGTGTTCTCGCTGGATTCGGTCACGTACACGCCGATCAGCGCGGCGCCGGCTGCACGCAGGCGCGGCGCCAGTTCGCGATCGAACGTATCGAGAAAACCTTGTGCGGCCGGTGCATCGAGCAGGCAGATGCCGGCCTCGATCAACGCCCCGTCCTGCCCCTTCGCGCCGATCGGTGGACGCGGCGCCGATGCGGCAAAACCCGATCCTGGTCGCGCCGGGCGCAGCAACAGCACGTCGTCGTTGTCGATCAGCGTTGCGTTGGCGGCGTCGCGATGCCGTTGCCAGTGCATCCCGGAATAGAACGAATCCAGTGCATGCCTGCGCGCCGGCATGCCCGGAAACCCGCGCAGCCACACGACCCGGTTGTCGGCATCGAGGTCGCGGAACTGGCCGATGACATGCATGCCGACCGCTTCCTGGGTTTCGACGAACTCGCGTTCGAACAGCGCGATGAACTCGTCGCGGCGACCGGGCTGCATCGTGTACTGGCGCAGTTCGATCACGGCATCGTCATGCAGCAGTGCGCCGTGTTCGTCGGTGCGGCGGAACCACATGTGCCAGTTCGTCTCCCAGCTACGGCCGCCATCGCCGGAGAACGCCTGCTGCCAATGGGCGGCATGGGCGCTGCTGTGCTCCCACGTGAAACGCACCTGCACCGGGTGGCCTGCGTGCCCCAGCACGCCGTGGAAGGTGCCCACCTCGTCCGCGAACGCGCCGACCATCGGCGCTTCCAGCACGCCGTCGTGGCTGCCCGCCCAATAGATGTGCCACTGCCGCGACTCGGGCCGGAACAGCCGCAGGGTCATGCCCAGGAATCGTCCGTCGGTACCCGGGCGCTGCCAGTCGCTGACGAAGTCGTCGACGTTGCCCAGGCCTCCCAGCAACGGCCGGCAGACCTGGGTGGCGTGGAATACCTCCCAATCCTGGGCGCCGGCCATGCGCTCGCGCAGGCGCTCGTTTCGGATCCGCCAGTGGCCATGGAGGAAATCGAAGTCGTGGCGGCCGTCGTCCGCCTCAGTCGCGGCCGGCCCGGGTCGGGCCGGTACAGCGGCGTGCGCCCCCTCGGCCATCGCCAGGGCGGCCGCATTGAAGCCGGCAGTCAGTTGCATCAGGTCCATCGTCTGCTCCTCCGGTGTTTTCCATGCCGGAGAGCGTGCGCCGGGCCTGCTGCCAGCCTGATGTCAGCAGCGGTGAGGTCCCTGCTGCTGCCCGGAGCGGGCGGCATCGGCGACAATGGCGGCCCTTTTGTCCGCCTGCCGCCGCGCCATGTCCAGTTCACCGACGCAGTCCATCTCCCTGACCCGCTACCTGATCGAGGAACAGCGGGCCGGCCGCATCAACGCCGACCTGCGCCTGCTGATCGAGGTCGTCGCCCGCGCCTGCAAGACGATCTCCATCGCGGTCGGCAAGGGTGCGCTCGGCGGCGTCCTGGGCGATGCCGGTACCCCAGGTGTTGCCAGCATGAACATCCAGGGCGAGGCTCAGAAGAAGCTGGACGTGCTGTCCAACGAGATCCTGCTCGAAGCCAACGCCTGGGGCGGCCACCTCGCCGGCCTGGCGTCCGAGGAAATGGACACCTCACACCCGATCCCTGACGTCTACCCGCGCGGCAACTACCTGTTGCTGTTCGATCCCCTCGATGGTTCGTCCAACATCGACGTGAACATCTCGGTCGGCACGATCTTCTCGGTGCTGCGCTGCCCGGACGGCGTCACCAACGCCGCCGACGAACACTTCCTGCAGCCGGGTACGCAGCAGGTCTGCGCCGGCTACACCACCTACGGCCCGAGCACGATGCTGGTGCTGACCGTCGGCAACGGCACGCACGCCTTCACGCTCGACCGTGAAGTCGGCAGCTTCATGATGACCACGCGCGGCATGTCGATTCCGGAGGAAACGAAGGAGTTCGCGGTCAATATGTCCAACCAGCGCTTCTGGGAGCCGCCGATGCAGCGCTATGTCGGCGACCTGCTGTCCGGCAAGGAAGGCCCGCGCGGCAAGGACTTCAACATGCGCTGGGTCGCCTCGATGGTCGCCGACGTGCATCGCATCCTGACCCGCGGCGGCATCTTCAGCTATCCGCTGGACAGCAAGTGCGCGCCGAAGGGCGGCAAGCTGCGCCTGATGTACGAAGCCAATCCGATGAGCTTCCTGGTGGAGCAGGCGGGCGGCGCGGCAAGCACCGGTCGCCAGCGCATGATGGAAGTACAGCCCACGGGCCTGCACCAGCGCGTGCCGGTCTTCATCGGTTCGAAGAAGGAAGTCGAAGCCGCGGTGCGGTACCACGCCGAGCACGACACGTCCCATTCAAGTAAGTGAAGCAGCCAACACGGCTGAAAGCGGATCATGCGCGATGACAACGTCATCGCGCTGACCGCATGCGGACACGTACGACGTTGATTCTTTTGCTTGGAGATGCGCGTGCAGCACAGGCGCGCCGGGCATGGGAGCAGGCATGTCGAACGACGGACCGCGTGCTGCTGGCAGCCGTGAGCTGATCTACGTCACCCGCGGCGGCGCGGGGCGCGTGCTCGCGCTGGCGGGCCTGCAGCGCCGCGGCTGGAGCGTGCGGCGCGCACCCGATCCGCGCACCGTGGTGCGCATCCTCCAGCGGGAACCGCACCAGCCGCACGCCGCGCTGCTCGACCTGCGCGAAGGTTTCACCGAGTACGACCTGGCCGAGTTCGGTGCCGCGTTGTCGGCGCACAACGTTGGTTGGGTGGCGGGCGTCGACGCGGGACGCATAGACGCGGAGCCGGTGCGCCGGCTGATCCGCGACTACTGCTACGACTACGTCACGCTGCCTTGCCCCGAGGATGTCCTTCACACCGTGATCGGCCACGCCCACGGGATGGCGGCGCTGACATGCGACGAAGACGAGCCGCACGATACCGACTTCGACGGCATGATCGGCGAGAGCCAGGCCATGCAGACGCTGATCCGCACGCTGCGCAAGGCCGCGCTGACGGAGGCACCAGTATTCATCGCCGGCGAGACCGGCACCGGGAAGGAACTCGCGGCGATGGCGCTGCACCGGCACTCGCGGCGGCACGCTCATCCGTTCATCGCCATCAACTGCGGCGCGATCCCGCACAACCTGGTGCAGTCGGAACTGTTCGGCTACGAGCGCGGCGCGTTCACCGGCGCGCAACAGAGGAAGCTGGGCCGCTTCGAGATGGCCAACGGCGGGACGCTGTTCCTGGACGAAATCGGCGACCTGCCACTCGAGAGCCAGGCATCGCTGCTGCGCTTCCTGCAGCAAGGCAGCATCGAACGGCTGGGCGGGCACGAGCAGATCCCGATCGACGTGCGCATAGTCTCGGCCACGCACCATGACCTCGATGCCGCCATCGCTGATGGTCGTTTCCGTTCCGACCTCTACCACCGCCTGTGCGTGCTGCGGCTGCAGCAGCCGCCACTGCGCGAGCGCGGCAGCGACATCGACCGCCTCGCCGACTACGCGCTGCAACGCTATTCGCAGGAGGGCCGTCGTTCGCTGAAGGGATTCGCGCCGTGCGCGCGCCACGCGCTGCATACGCATCCCTGGCCCGGCAACGTGCGCGAGCTGATCAACCGCGTGCGCCAGGCCGTGGTGATGGCCGAAGGGCGCCTCATCACGGCCGCCGACCTGCACATCGACGGCGCCTCGGCGCTGCCGCCGCCGACGCTCGAGGAGGTGCGCGACGCGGCCACGCGCGAGGCCATCGAGCGGGCCCTTCACCGCAACCGGCACCGCCTGGTCGATGCGGCGCGCGAACTCGGTGTTTCGCGCGTGACCCTCTACCGCCTGATGAGCCGGCTCAACCTGCGGGCACCGGACGGCGACGGCGTCAGTGGCCACGCCGCAGGGGAGCGCAATCTGCCCGCCGGCGATGCCCTCTCGGCGGCTCCGCCCGTGCATGCGAGGATGTCGTCTCCGCAGCAGTGAGCGCGCGCGTCCCCGGACCCGAGCGCCGAGAGGACGACGTGACAGCACCTGCAGCACCCCAGGCCCCGGCGGCCGTGCTTCATCCTGATTCCGGCCAGCCCAGTTCCAGCCAGCCCGGTTCCGGGGCCGACTTCATCGAGGTTTACCCGGTTGCGCTGGATGCCGGCGCCTGCGCCGCGCTGATCGAACGCTTCAACGCCAGCCGCGACATCCAGCCCGGCCGCGTCGGCGGCGGCGTGATGCCCGACCTGAAGGACAGCCGCGACCTGACCATCAGTGGCCGCGCCGAGTGGCGCGATGCCGAAGCGCAACTCAACACCGCCGTATTCGGTGGCGTGCTGCGCTATCTGCGCCGCTACCCGCACACACTGATCGCGCCGCTGATGCTGGAGGTCCCGACCCAGGACGGCAAGCGCCATCGTCTGACGCCCGAGCGGCTGGCGGCGATGGACGATGCCGAACTCTCACCGATCGTGCAGACCGTGCTGCGCCCCGGTGCGATCAACCTGCAGCATTACACCGCTGGCCGTGGCGGGTATCCCTATTGGCACTGCGAACTGTATCCGCGCGACCCGCGTGCCGAGACGCTGCACCGCCACCTGCTGTGGACGATCTACCTCAACGACGGGTTCGACGAGGGCGAGACCGAATTCCTCTACCAGCAGCGCAAGATTTCACCGGGCACCGGTGCGCTGCTGATCGCGCCCGCGGCGTTCACGCATACGCATCGGGGCAATCGGCCCAAGGGCGGGGATAAGTACATCGCGACCAGCTGGGTGCTGTTCCAGCGTGCTGAACAGCTGTTCGGGTCCCCGCAGTAAAAGCGCGTTCGGCCCGTCATTCGATGCTTTCGCCCGGCACAGCCTTTCAGCCGGGCATCGTTGCTGCCAGGAAAGGCCCGCTTACGTCGCGGCAACGTGGCGCGGGTGGTTGAGCACCAGCCAGTACAGGCCGACCTGCTTCACCGCCCAGACGAACTGCTCGAAGTCGACCGGCTTCTGGATGTAGCTGTTGACGCCCAGCGCGTAGCTGGCCTCGACGTCGAAGGGTTCGGCGCTGGTGGTCAGCACTACCACCGGCAGCGTGCGCGTGGCTTCGTTGGCGCGGATCGCCTGCAGCACTTCGCGGCCGTCGATCTTGGGCAGGTTCAGGTCGAGCAGCACGATCGAGGGCAGGTCGGCCTGATCGCGGTCGCTGTGGCGGCCCCGTGCGAACAGGTAATCGAGCGCTTCGGCGCCGTCGCCCACCACCACCAGGCGATTGGCGATCTTGGCTTCGTCGAAAGCAAGCCGGGTCAACTCGACGTCGTCGGGGTTGTCCTCGACCAGCAGTATTTCCTTGTGCATCAACGCAAGTCCTCGTCGGGCGCAACGGCAGGCAATTCAATAACAAAAGTACTGCCCGCGTCGAGTTGCGAGTCGGCGAGGATGCGCCCGTGGTGACGCTCGACGACCCGCTGCGCGATGGCCAGGCCGAGGCCATGACCGCCGCCCTGTTCGGGGCCATGCAGGCGCTGGAAGGGCTGGAACAGCTTGTGGGCGTAGCGCATGTCGAAGCCGACACCATGGTCGCGGATCACCAGCCGCAGCACGTCGCCGACGCGTTCACCGCCCACTTCTATCCTCACCGGTTCGGACGGGCGCGCGAACTTCCAGGCGTTCTGCAGCACCTGCGACAGCATCAGCTTGAGCAGGCGCTCGTCGCCCTCGCACATCAGGCGCGGCTGAACTTCGATGCGGGCCGGGCGCTGCGGGTCGAAATCCTGGAGTTCCGCGCACACCCAGTCGGCCAGCAGGCTCAGGTCCACCGGGCTGGACTTGAGCTCGGCACCGGTGGCGCGTGAAAGCTCGTTCAGCGCATCGAGAAGACTGGTCATGCGTTCCGCGGCGGCGCGGATGCGAGCCAGGTATTCGCGATCGGTTTCGTCCAGTCGATCGTGGGCGTGGTCGGCGAGCAGGCCGGAGAAGCTTTCGATCGAACGCAGCGGCGCGCGCAGGTCGTGCGCGACGGCGTCGGCGAACAGCTGCAGTTGCCGGTTGGAAGCGTTCAGTGCGACAGCGCGCTCGTCTGCGCGATGCTTCAGCGTTTCCTCGACGGCCAGCTCGGCACCGATGTCGCGCAGTTGCACGAGCAGGTACAGCGGTTCGGCATCTTCATCTCGCATCACCGCGACGTTGGCCTGCGCCCAAACCGTGGCGCCACTGCGGTGCAGGTAGCGCTTGCGCGCATCGAGCATGGGGATGCTGCCGTCGATCAGCCCCTTCAGGTAGCGGCGCGAGATGTCGATGTCGTCGGGATGCGTGAATGCCGTAGTGGGGCGCCCGACTACTTCCGACGCGCTATAGCCGAGCATGCGTTCGAAGGCAGGATTGACCTCGACCCAACGCCCCTGGAGATCGACGATGGCCATACCGATGCCTGAAGCGGCCATCGCCAGCCGAAAGCGATCATTCTCGGGTTCGTGGATTACCGCCATGGATATGCCGGCCGTTTGATGCCTGCAATGAAGTGTAGCCAATCGCGGTGTGACGGGTCGGTGCAGGGGCCCTGAATGAACTGGCGCGGGTGAGCAGCTCTCTGCGGGGGAATGCGGCCCTTGCATATCGCGTGGCCCTGGCTGATCCCCCCGCCTGCACGTTCAGCCAGGAGAGGCATCAGAACAGCTCGCCCTGTGGCGAGGGGCTGCGTGGCGCTACGAAGCGGCTCGTATCCAAGGGCGGCAGGCGCCCAAAACCAAGGCGACGGTGCGCCTTGGCGAAGCGCTGCTCGATCAGCTGCGCGAACGGGCCAGTGCCGCGCATTCGCGTGCCGAAGGCGCTGTCGTAATCCTTGCCGCCGCGCATCTGCTGGATCAGGCTCATCACGTGTTCGGCCCGGTCCGGATAGTGCAACTGCAGCCATTCGCGCCAAACCTGTTTGAGCTCGTGCGGCAGGCGCAGCAGCACATAGCCTGCCGAACGTGCGCCATGCGCACATGCGGCCTCGAGGATCTGTTCGATCTCGCTGTCGTTGATCATCGGTATCACCGGCGCGACCATGACACCGACCGGCACGCCCGCGTCGGACAAGGCCTGCATCGCCTTCAACCGCGAATGGGGCGCCGCCGCCCGGGGCTCCATGCGCGCAGAGAGCCGGTTGTCGAGCGTGGTTACCGAGAAGTAGACCGTCACCAACTGACGTCGCGCCATCGATGCGAGCAGGTCGATGTCACGCAGCACCGCCGAGTTCTTGGTGATCAGGCTGAAAGGATGCGAGCACGCATCGAGCACCTCGATCAGCGAACGCGTGATGCGGTAGCGGCGTTCGATCGGCTGGTAGGCATCGGTGTTGATGCCCAGCGCGATCGGCGCGCATTGATAGCGGGGGCGCGCGAGTTCTGCCTGCAGGCGCTCGGCCGCGTTGGTCTTGGCGAACAAACGGGTCTCGAAGTCGAGCCCGGGCGAGAGATCGAGGTAGGCGTGTGACGGCCGCGCGAAACAGTACACACAGCCGTGCTCGCAACCGCGGTACGGATTGATCGACTGCGCGAAGCCGATGTCCGGCGAGTCGTTGCGGCTGATGATCGAACGCGCGCGCTCTTCGGTGACGTGCGTGTCCAGGCGGGGCGGTGCTTCCATCCCCTCGTAGACCGAGCCCCAGCCATCGTCCTCGCCGCAGGCCACTGTCACGGCGTAGCGGCCGTCGACGCGCGAGGCGGCGCCGCGGCCTTTGATCGGTGCCTGGGCTTTGCGGGCGTCCTCCATGCGGCTTAGCCTACGCCGTCGCCATCGCATCCCATGAGACGGCCAACACCAGTCCGTCCTGTCCGACAAGGAGTCCCAGCGCATGCCCCAAGCCCTGCAGGACACGTGGCACGCGATCACTTCGATCCCGAACGTGGGGCTGTACCTGGCGCTGGCCTGGCTGGGCTATGTGATCTGGCTGGGCCTGTGGATCGTCCTGCAGAAGCGCGAGCCGGTGGCGACGCTGAGCTGGCTCATCAGCCTGGCGGCGCTGCCCTTCGTCGGCTTCGTGGTCTATTACTTCCTGGGGCCACAGCGCATCGAGCGCCATCGCATGCGGCGTGTCCGCGCCCGCGCCGCGCTGCCGGCGCCCCCGCCGGGCCTGCAGCCCGGACCCGACGCGATAGAGCTGGCCAAGATCGCCCAGGCCACGACCGGGCTACCGCCGACGACCGCCACCCGCGCCCGGCTGCTGGTCGACGGAGCGGCCAAGTACACCGCGCTGCTCGAAGCCGTCGCCACGGCGCGCGAGCATGTCCATCTCGAGTACTACATCTTCCTGCCCGACCGCACCGGCACGGCGCTGCTTAAAGCGCTCATCGAGCGGGCGCGCGCGGGCGTGCATGTTCGGCTACTGCTCGATGCGGTCGGTTCGGGCAAGACCAAGCAACGGTTCCTGCAACCCCTGGTCGATGCCGGCGGCGAGGTGGCCTGGTTCCATCCGATGAAGCTGCACTGGTTCTGGAAACGGCCCTGGCTGAACCTGCGCACGCACCGCAAGGTGGTGATCATCGACGGCAAGATCGGCTTCACCGGTGGCATCAACATCACCGACGAGGAAGACGAACGCCTGCGCGCGGACGCCTACCGCGACCTGCACCTGCGCCTGGAGGGCGACGTGGTGCGGGAGCTGCAGCTGGTGTTCGTCGAGGACTGGGCCTATGCGACCGGCCAGCCTCCATTGAAGCTGCAGCACCCGGCACCGCGTGCCGGAACGATCGCCACGCAGGTGCTGGTGTCGGGCCCGGATTCGAGCTGGGAAGCCATTCACCGCCTGCACGTGGGGGCGATCTATTCGGCGCAGCGCCGGGTCTGGCTGGTGACTCCCTACTTCGTGCCCGGCGAGGCCGCGCGGATGGCACTCACCTCGGCGGCGCTGGGTGGCCTGGACGTACGCCTGCTGGTGCCGCGGCGCTGCGACAGCCTGCTGGTCACGCTGGCCGCGCGCTCCTACTTCGACGAGCTGCTGGAAGCCGGGGTGAAGGTCCACGAGTACGGTCCGCGCATGATGCATAGCAAGGCACTGCTCTGCGACGACGACCTGGCCATCATCGGCAGCGCCAATTTCGACCATCGCAGCTTCCGCCTGAACTTCGAGATGTCGGTGATGTTCCGCGACAAGCCACTGGTCGGCGAACTCGCCCGACTGATCCAGAGCGAGTGCAGCCTGGCGCCGCGGGTGCACGAGCATCGCCCGCAACCGCTGTGGCGGACCCGCCTGCCCGAAGCGCTCGCCCGCCTGGTATCCCCGCTGTTGTGACGCAACGCCCGGACGGGTGGTTGGATAGTTCCCGCAGCGCTGACCCGCGTTACACTTCTGGTGCCTGTCCGACCGTTTCTGGAGCATCGTCGCGATGCCTTGGCTCTATCTGCTACTTGCCCTCGCCGCGTTCGCGGTCGCGTTCAAGACGACCTCGGTCGCTGTCCTCGTGATCAGCCTGCTGCTGGCACTCGGCCTGCTGCTGGCCTGGGTGCTGTCGCTGGTGGCCCAGCGTGTCGGCAGCCGCAGCCGCGACACCGCCGCCATGATCGATCCCGAGGAACTGCGCCGGCTGCGCGCGCAAGCCGAAGCACGCCGCAATTCCGGGCAGCCGCCGGCTCCGCCGGCCGCCTGAATCTCCGGCGTTCACGCGGAGCGCCCCGGCGGCCGCGCTAGCATCCGGCGCATCAGACGCGTGTCCGGAGATCGCCCATGAAAGCCCCTCCGATGGTCCGCCTTGCGCTGTCCCTGGTGTGCCTGGCCGCTGGTGCCGGCATCGCCCAGGCGGGCAGCCAGGAACCCGGTTCGCCGCCCGCCGGCCAGGCCGACACGCCCGCAGCTTCGGCGGGGTGCGGCAGGATCAGCACCTTCAATGCCGCCTCGCGCAGCAACGACCTGTTCCGTGCCCGCGTGCTCGAGATCGACGGCAAGCTGGCCGGCCCGACCCAGCCCGGCTACCGCGTCACGGCCGGACCGCACACGCTGACGGTCATCGAGCTGATCGACCCGATCGAGTTCAACGATCTGCAGCTGCGCCAGCGCGGCTCCGGCCGCGACCTGTCGAAGACGCTCGAGATCGACGTGAAGCCCAACACGACGTACATGATCGCGGCGCATCTGCTCGATCTGAAGAGCGCCAGCCTGTACGACAAGAAGTACTGGGAGCCGGTGGTCTATCACCAAAGCACCGAGGCATGCCGGTAAACTCGCGCGATCTTCGACGCGGCCGGATGCACCGATGACGTTCCTCAGCGTCAACGTCAACAAGATTGCGGTGTTGCGCAACTCGCGCGGGGGCCTGGAGCCGGACGTGGTCCATGCCGCACGCACCTGCCTGGATGCCGGTGCGCATGGCATCACCGTGCACCCGCGTCCGGACGCGCGCCACATACGTTCCGACGACGTACTTGCACTGGGCGAACTCACGCGCGAGCGCGGCGTCGAGTACAACCTCGAAGGCAATCCGTTCGCGCCGGCGCGACAGGGATACCCCGGCTTCATCGAGCTTTGCCGGCGCGTGCGTCCCGCACAGGCCACCCTGGTTCCCGACAGCGACGGACAGATCACGTCGGACCATGGTTTCGATTTCCGCCGCGACGGCGAGGCGCTGCGTCCGCTCGTGGCGGAGCTGAAATCGCTGGGCTGCCGGGTGAGCTTGTTTGCCGATGCGGAATCCGGCGATTTCAATGTCGCCGCCGAAGTGGGCGCCGATCGCATCGAGCTTTACACCGGTCCGTATGCCGAAGCCTACGGCACGCCTTCGCAGCCACAGGCCGTAGCGCGTTATGCGGATGCCGCCCGCCGTGCGTCTGCTGCGGGCCTCGGCATCAATGCCGGTCACGACTTGAGTCAGGACAACCTCGCTGTGTTCGTGCGCGAAGTGCCCTCGGTCCTCGAGGTCTCGATCGGACACGCCCTGATCGGCGAGGCCCTGTACGAGGGCCTCGACGCGACCATTCGCCATTACCTCCAGATACTCACGGCTTCTCGTTGACGCAGGGCGTCATTGCATCGAGATGTTGCTGAGGCCACTGCGCTGCGCCTGCGCTAAAGCGCTTGCGAACGCCTGGTAGTCGGCGTCATCCGCGGCCGAGATCTGCAGGATGCTCGAAGGTTCCGCGCGTGCCACGGTGTTCAAGGCATCGGGTAGTTCATCTGCGGCAATCGCGCGGCCGTCGAGCAGATATCCGCCATGAGCCTGCACGCGCAACTCGACACGCGGCGGTGGTTCACGTTGATCCGGCGGCGCCGCTTGTGGAAGCCTGAGGTCCATGCGCCCGGTCATGGCGGGGGCGGTAACCATGAAGATCACCAGCAGGACCAGCAATACATCGACCAGTGGAGTGATGTTGATTTCCGCGACGTCGCGGCGTTGGCGGGAGTCGGACGGGAAAGCGGAGACGGCCATAGCGCAACCTCCTGGGGCCCCATGCCCGACTCCACGCTACGCCTGCACCGAGCCGGTCGGCAAGAGGGCAAAAAAAAACGCCGCCCGAAGGCGGCGTTTTCACGACAGGTAAGCATCACGACAATATTTTTTTGTCGATCGACCTTGTCCGTGGATCAGTCGTTCTGGACGAAGCCGATCTTTTCCATCTTTGCGTTCTTGGCATGGGCCAGAACCTTGGCCAGCACGCCGTAATTCGCATCCGGGTTCGTGTCGATCTCCAGCATCGGCTGGTTGGTCGGGTCGCGGTTGACCTCGACTTCCATCAGATTCTGGATCACAGACATCGGCTGCGGTGCGTCGTTCCAGTACACCTGGCCCGTGGCGTCGATGCGCAGCCTGATCGGCGGCGGCGGCTCCTTCACCTGGGGCGGCGGGTTAAGCGACTTCTGGGGCAGGTTGACGTCGATCGGGTAGGTCAACGTCGGCGCCGTCACCATGAAGATGATCAGCAGCACCAACAGCACGTCCACGAGGGGCGTGACGTTGATGTCGGACATCGCGCCACTGCTGGAGCCTGAAGCGAAAGCCATGAGTCAAATCTCCAATCAGTGTTCTTTCTTGGCCACGAAGCCGACCTTGCGCATGCCCTGCGTCTGGGCAACCTTCGCCACCTCCGCGATGACGCGGTACTTGGTGGTCTGGTCGCCACGGATGTTGAGCTGCGGCTGCGGGGTCTTCTGCGCCTCGATCGAGAGACGGCTCTCGAGGAGGTCGCGGGTGATCGGCTCGTCGTTCCAATACAACGAGCCGTTCTCCTGCACCGCGACGGTAATCGGCGGCGTCTTCGTCTCCTTGGCCTTCTCGTCCAGATTGGCCTCAGGCAGCTTGACCTGGATCTTATGCGTCATCAGCGGTGCCGTGATCATGAAGATGATCAGCAGCACCAACATCACGTCCACGAGGGGGGTGACGTTGATTTCGGCCATCGGGCCGCCGCTATCGTTGCCTGAACTGAAGGCCATTTCCGAACTCCAACTACACGAAGATGAAGACGTTACTGCGGATTAGCGCTTGCCGGCCTGCTCGCCAACGCGCGAACCGGTGGCGAAGAAGTCGTGCAGGTCGTGGGCGAAGGTGTCGAACTTGTTGTTCGTGACGCGGTTCAGGCGCACGAAGAAGTTGTACGACAGCACCGCCGGGATGGCGACGAACAGACCGATGGCGGTCATGATCAGCGCTTCACCCACCGGGCCGGCAACGGCCTGGATCGACGACTCACCGCTGGCGCCGAGGCGCAGCAGGGCGTGGTAGATGCCCCACACGGTACCGAGCAGACCGACGAACGGAGCGGTCGAACCGACGGTGGCGAGCACGGTCAGGCCGCTCTCGAGCTTCATCGACTCGCGGGTCACGGCCTGGCGCAGGGCGCGGTCCACGAACTCCGAACGGTTCAGCGACTCGACCAGGCGCGAACCTTCGTGGCGCTGGTGGTGAGCGGCAGCCTGGGCGGCGTCGAGCGCGATCTTCGAGAACGGCTCGCTGCGGCCCTGCTCTTCCATGAAGCGGATGGCGTCCTGCGCGTTCGGCGTTTCCCAGAACGTGCTGACGACGCGGTCCGAATTGGCGCGCAGACGCATGTTCTTGATGAAGTTCACGACGATCCAGTAGACCGACAGAACCGACATGATGGCGAGCGTGATGAACACGACCCAGCCGACGAAGTCAAAGTTTTGCAACAGATGCGAGAAGCTCATCTGCTGGAGGGCTTCAGCGTTCGAGCCCCCGGTAGCAGCGGCGGTGGTGGTTTCCTGCAGCATGACGCTTACCTTTGGATATCGTGGAAAGGAATAAAAGTTAGTGCTTGTTGCTTAGAACTCGTTCCGTGACCCCGATCAGGTCGGCGGGACGAAATCGACCGGGACGCGGACGCGGCTCTGTACACCGACGCCGTTACGCATTTCCGGGTTGAACTTCCATTTCCGAGCGGCTTCCATTGCGGCGCGGTCCAGGTTGCGGTTGCGGCTGGACTTCTCGACTTCGACGTTGAGCACGTTGCCCTGTCCGTCGAGGGTAATCACCAGCACAACCGTGCCACCCACGCCCTGGCGGGCCTCGGTCGGCGGATACTTGGGCGGATTCAGGCGCTTGGACGAGGGGTCCACGCTCGAACCGATGTCAGCCACCGCGGCGGGCGGCGACGGCGGCGACGGCGGCGGAGCGGCCACGTCGACCGGCGACGGCTCGTCGACCACGATCGGCGGCTCTTCCGGCGGCGGCGGAACCGGGGACGGACGCGGCGGCTTGATAATGTTTACGAAGGTGACTTCTTCTTCCTGCTGGTCCTGCGCCGGCGGCGCCATCGGAGCCAGCAGCAGAAGCAGTGCTGCGGCATGCACGGCGATCGCCATGGTGATACCGGCGATGCGCGCCCAGTTCAGCCCTTCGCGGTCGTCATCTTTCTTATGGATTTCGAAGTCTTGCGTCATGCGCCGTAGCTCAGGAAGTGTCTCCGGACGCCGAGGCGCCGCGGGGCCGTCAAACGATCCCCGCGGCCGAACGTGGTCGCGGGAACCTCCTAGGATATACCAAACCGGCGGCGTAGTTCCAAGCCGGTTGCAGCAATTCCGTGATGCCGGTTACTTCGCCGGCAGTGCCAGAATCTTCTTGGCGTCGTCGGGCTTCTTAACGCCCTTGGCGATCGCCTGCTTTGCGGCTTCCTTGGCCTCGGGAATGCGGTCTTCCTGCCACAGCACGCGGGCGAGATTGAGGTAGGTCTCGCCGTCCGGACCCAGGGGGGCAGCCTTCTTGTAGGCGTCGATCGCCGGTGCCACCTGGTCGGAGAAATAATACGCCTGCGCCATCGCCAGATAGGTCTGGTAATCCGGCTTCAGGATGCCCTTCTGCAGGCCGTCGTTGATGACCGTCACCGCTTCCTTCTCCTTGCCGTCCATATTCAGGTAGGAGGCGTAGAGCTGGCGGTATTCCTTGTCTTCGGTCAGCTGGCCGGAAGCACGCATCTTCTCCAGCACGGCCGCGGCCTTGTCGAACTGGTCATTCTGCTGGTAGATCACGGCCAGGTTGAGCTGGGCACGCTTGTCGTTCGGGTTCTTGGCGGCAACGGCCTCGGCCATCTTGGTGGCTTCGCCGCCCTGGCCGGCTTCGGCGTAGGCAGCCATCAGCAACTGCTGCCACTCGGCCTTGGGCTCGGGGCTGGCGTCGATGGCCTGCTTCAGCACGGCCGCGGCTTCCGGATAACGCTCCAGGCGATACAGGGCGTTGCCCTTGACGATCAGCTGCTCCGGCTTCTGGCTGCCCGACTCCTTGAGGAAGCGGTCGACCGTCGCCAGCGACTCGGTGTACTTGTCTTCCTGCAGCTGCACCTGGGCCACGGTGAACATCAGGTTGAAGTGGCTGTTGTTGTCCAGGCCGTTGGATTCCAGCGCCTTGTTCCAATAGTTCAGCGCGGCGGCCGCGTCGTCGGCCTCGTAGGCGATCTGACCAGCGATCTGCGCCGAGAAAGACTTGTCATAGGCGTTGGCGGCTTCGTTGGCGAGGATTTCGTCGGCGATGGCGCGGGCGTCTGCGCCCTTGTCGTCGTCATAGGCCTTCATCATCTTCTGGAGCTTCGGCGTGACCTTGGCCGAGGCCTTGGCAGGCGGTTCCTGGCGCGTGGCATTGGGGTACTGGTTTGCCGCGGGCGCCGCCGCCTTGCCCTGGTTCTTCTGCGCCTGACGATCGCGGCGTTCCTGCGCGCGGTCCTGGGCAGTCTGGGCATGCACCTGGCTCAGCGCACCAAACGCCAGCACGGCACCGATGGCGGCAGCGAGGAAGGACCGGTTCCGGGCGGAAGAGTGGCTCATGTGCATACCTCGAAAATTGATTCTGCAGTCACGCCAGGTGACGAAGCTGTATGGGCGAAAGGGTCGTCACGCTATCAGAACGTACGGCCGTGCGAAACGGGTTTACTAGGTGAAATCTGGCGGTTTCAACCACACTTCGGCGTATGGCCGGCTGCGCGGGCCTGTTCGTATACCGGCATGAGCGCCGCGGCGCGGCCACTCAGTTCATTGATGCGCGACTGCGGGTCCGGGTGCGTCGAAAGCCACTGGGGAGGGCGGCTTCCACCCGCCGCAATCATGTTCTGCCAGAGGTTGACGGCCTGGCGCGGATCGAAGCCGGCCTCGGCAGCCAGTTTCTGACCGACGACATCGGCCTCGCTCTCCTGTTCGCGTGAGTTCGGCAGCAGGTAGAAGGTCTGCGCCGCCGCGCCGCCGATCTGGCCGGCCGCATTGCCCGCACCGGAACCGTAGGCCGAGCCAAGGATCGCGCTGCCGATGCCGAGCAGCGTCGAGGTGCCCTGCTGACGGGTGATGCGTTCGTCGTGGTGACGCGAAACCACGTGCCCAATCTCGTGGGCGATGACCGTCGCCAGCTGGTCCTGGTTCTTGGCCACCGTGAAGATGCCGGTGTTCACGCCGACCTTGCCTCCCGGCAGCGCGAACGCGTTCGGCGACTCATCGACGAACAGCGCGGTTTCCCATTGCGCCTGCCAGCCCGGCGGCAGTTCCCGCGTGATGTCATTGACGACGCAACGCACGTAGGCGTTCAGGCGCGCATCGTTGCTCAGCGGCTTCTGCTGCTTGGCCTTTTCGAACTCCTGCACCCCGAGCTGATCGAGCTGCCCTTGGGGAACCGCGCCGACGTATTGCTTGCGACCGGTGGGCGAGGTGGTGGTGGCGCAGGCGACCAGCACGGCCGCCATGGAAAGCCCGAGCAGGAGTGGCTTCATTCTTGAAGTCCCGGATTCAGATATGCGTTTGTAGCCCGCGCCGGATTAATGGACCGTCAATGTGACGTCGGCAGCCGGCCCCGCCCGCGGGGCCGTTCGAGCGGAGCCATTGGTAGTCGCGCAGCCTCAGACGTCGAGGTTGGCGACCTTGAGCGCGTTGTCCTCGATGAACTCGCGGCGCGGTTCGACCACATCACCCATCAGCGTCGAGAAGATCTGGTCGGCGGCGACGGCATCTTCGATGCGCACCTGCAACAGGCGTCGCGTCTCCGGATTCACCGTGGTGTCCCACAGCTGCTCGGGATTCATTTCACCCAGGCCCTTGAAGCGCTGGATCTGGCGGCCCTTCTTGGCCTCCTCGAGCAGCCATGCCTGGGCTTCGGCGAAGCTCGCGATGGGCTGGGCGCGGTTGCCGCGCACGATCTGCGCGCCTTCGCGCACCAGGCCATGCAGCAGCGACGCGGCTTCACGCACACCACGCAACTCGCCGGTGTCGAACGCAGACAACGGCAGCACCTGGGTCAGCTCTTCGCCCATGTGCATGCGCTTGACCAGCAGCGCCGCATGGCCCGCATGGGCTTCACCGCCGTCGTGCAGTTCCAGCTTGTAGCGCGGCTTGCCCAGACCGGTGCGGTTGAGGCGCGCTTCCAGCGCGTCGAACTCGCGGCGCAGTGCGGCATGGTCGGCAAGCGCAGTCGCATCGAGCGGGATCGCATCGATCAGCGCTTCGAGCACGCTGGGATCGTAACGGTGCGCGTTGCGCGAGATGGTTTCGCGCGCGCCGGCATAGGCCAGCAGCAGCTTCTCCAGCTGCGTGCCTTCGATCGCAGGTTCGTTGGTGGCGGGCACCAGCGACGCGCCTTCGACCGCGCTGTTGGCGAGGTAGGCATCGAGCGCTGCATCGTCCTTGAGGTACAGCTCGTTCTTGCCCTGCTTGATCTTGTACAGCGGCGGCAGGCCGATGTAGACGTGGCCGCGCTCGATCAACTCCGGCATCTGCCGGTAGAAGAACGTCAGCAGCAGCGTGCGGATGTGGCTGCCGTCGACGTCGGCGTCGGTCATCAGGATGATGCGGTGGTAGCGCAGCTTGTCCGGGTTGTACTCGTCCTTGCCGATGCCGGTACCGAGCGCGGTGATCAGCGTACCGACCTCGGCGCTGCCCAGCATGCGATCGAAACGCGCACGCTCGACATTGAGGATCTTGCCCTTCAGCGGAAGGATCGCCTGCGTCTTGCGGTTGCGGCCCTGCTTGGCCGAGCCACCTGCCGAGTCACCCTCGACGATGAAGAGTTCGGACAGCGCCGGGTCCTTCTCCTGGCAGTCGGCGAGCTTGCCGGGCAGGCCGGCGATATCGAGCGCACCCTTGCGGCGCGTCAGGTCGCGCGCCTTGCGCGCGGCTTCGCGAGCGCGGGCGGCATCGACGATCTTGCCGGCGATCGCGCGCGCTTCGTTCGGGTGTTCCTGCAGGAACTCCTCAAGGCGCGCACCGAACGTGTTCTCCACGACCGGACGCACTTCCGAACTGACCAGCTTTTCCTTGGTCTGCGAGGAGAAGCTCGGGTCCGGCACCTTCACCGACAACACCGCGATCATGCCTTCGCGCATGTCGTCGCCCGACAGCGCCACCTTGGCCTGCTTGGCGATGCCGTTCTGCTCGATGTAGTTGGTCAGCGTGCGGGTGAGCGCAGCGCGGAAGCCAATCAAATGGGTACCGCCATCCTTCTGAGGGATGTTGTTGGTGAAGCAGAACATCGTTTCCTGATAGGCGTCGGTCCATTGCAGGGCGACGTCCACAGTGATGCCATTCATCTCACCAGAGACTGAGATTACATTCGGGTGCAGCGGGTTCTTGAGCTGGGCCAGGTGCTCGACGAAGGAGCGGATGCCGCCCTCGTACTCGAACACATCGCGCTTGCCCTCACCGCCGCCATCCTGCGGGCGCATGTCGGTCAGGGTGATGCGCACGCCGGAATTGAGGAACGACAGCTCGCGCAGGCGACGGGCGAGGATGTCGTAATGGAATTCGACATCCGTGAAGATGTCGACTGCCGGCTTGAAGCGCAGGGTGGTGCCGCGCTTGGTCGAATCTTCCAGCTGCTTCAGCGGGTAGATTGGCTCGCCGAGGGCGTACTCCTGCTGGTGGTGGTGACCGTCGCGCCAGATGTCCAGCCACAGATGCTCGGACAGGGCGTTGACCACCGACACGCCGACGCCGTGCAGGCCGCCGGAAACCTTGTAGCTGTTGTCGTCGAACTTGCCGCCGGCGTGCAGCACGGTGAGGATCACCTCGGCCGCGGAAACGCCTTCTTCCTTGTGGATGTCGACAGGGATGCCGCGGCCGTTGTCGGACACGGAAACCGAGCCATCCTCGTGCAGGATGACATTGACCTCGGTCGCGTGGCCGGCGAGGGCCTCGTCGATCGAGTTGTCGACCACCTCGAACACCATGTGGTGCAGACCGGTGCCGTCATGGACGTCGCCGATGTACATGCCCGGACGCTTGCGCACAGCCTCCAGACCACGCAGCACTGTGATCTTGCTGGAGTCGTAAGTCTGGGATGGGGCGGTGGCGGACGACGGGTTCGTGCCTTCCTGGCTCTGCGAGGGATCGTGCTCGGTCTGGGTCATGCGGCAACAGGCTCCGGGACGCGACCGGGCGAAGCCGGGCGCGTCTAAGACACATTAGCTAAAGTGTTCCCGGGAGTATAACAGGGCGCGTCCACCAGGCCGGAGCCGCCTTTCTGAAGGCTCCAGGCGGTTGCCAAGGGGGCAGTCAGGGCGCTGACCGGGCAGTCGGTACCGACGGAGCGAGATCTTCAGGGTTACCCATAAGCCCATGTTCCACGTGGAACCTCCGGAACCCCGCATTTGCCGCTCCCAGTCCAGCGGGGAGCTCCGTCCCGGTGATGAGTACCTGGGCACCGCTCGCACGGAGCCGTTCTAGGACTCGTTGCTGATGATTGCGGTCCAGCTCCGAGGCCAGGTCGTCCAGCGCCACCACGGGCCAGTCCTGGCGCGCCGCGGCATGGTGTTCCGCCTGACCCAGCAGGGTTGCCAGGGCCGTGAGCTTCGCCTGGCCGCGAGATAACGCTTCGCGGCCCGGAATTCCGGTAAACGCGATGCGCCAGTCGGCTCGATGAGGCCCGACCGAGGTATGCCCGGCCGCCAGATCGCGATCCCGCGCCACCAGGAGGGCATCCGCCAGCGAGAGCTGGTCCCGTCGCCATCCGGGCAGATACTCCAGGGTTACCTCGCCCAAGGCCGGCGCCAGGTCCCTCGCCAGTCCAGCAACATGCGGCTGCAGGGATTCCAGGTACAACTGACGGTAGCGACCAAGCGGTTCGCCTGCTTCGGCCAGTTCTCTGTCCCAGGCTTCGACTTCACCGGCCCGTGCGTGCCGTTTGAGCAGGGCGTTTCGTTGCTTCAAGGCACGGGCGTAGCGGCGCCACAGCGCCAGAAACTCAGGTTCCACGTGGAACAAGCCCCAATCCAGGTAGCGCCGGCGGGACTCGCTGCCTCCAGTGATCAAAGCATGGCTTCCGGGCTCGAAGCTCACGACGGCGAGGGCAGCGCACAAGTCACCGAGCTGGTCTACCTCGCGACCATCCAGGCGTCCCGTCCAATCCTGCCCGCTGTGGCGCAGGCCTGCGCGACGCAGGCGACCGGTGCCCCCGTTGCCCGGGCCCTGGGCGGTACCGCTGGATCCGTCCTGCCACTCGACGAATATCTCCAGCGCAGGATCCCCCACACGGATCAGGCCGTCGCGAACCCGCCCACGGAAGCTGCGCCCGTAAGCCATCAGGTGCAGGGCCTCGAGCACACTGGTCTTGCCGGCGCCGTTCTCGCCAGTGATCAGGTTGATGCCTGGCGCGGGATCCAGCCGGATGTCGGCGAAGCGCCGCAGGCCGCGGATATCGAGTCGGGTTACGTGCATCCGGTCAGTTTAATGGGGACTGCAAGTACAGCCCGGGATGCGAGACGGGACGTTTGAACCAGCAAAACAAAACGCCCGGCGTGTGCCGGGCGCTCTGCTGGTTCTGTTCCACGTGAAACATCAAAGCCGGAGCGGCATCACCACGTGGCGACAACGCTCGTTGGCCGCCTCGCGGACCAGGGCAGACGAATTCGCATCACGGAGGGCAATAACCACGTGCTCGTCCTTCAGCGCGGTCAGTGCGTCGAGGAGGTAGTTCACGTTGAAGCCGATCGCCAGGTCGTCGACCTTCGTGTCGGCCTCGACCTCTTCCTGCGCTTCTTCCTGCTCCGGATTGTGCGCGCTGATCTTCAGCTGGCCCGGAGACACCTCGACGCGCACGCCGCGGTACTTCTCGTTGGACAGAATCGCGGCGCGCTGCAGTGCGGCACGCAGGATTTCACGGTCGATCTTCACTTCGCGATCCGCGCCAATCGGGATCACGGCTTCGTAATCGGGGAAGCGACCATCGATCAGCTTGCTGGTAAAGGTCACGTCATCGCGCTTGACCCGGATGTGGCCACGGCCCATTTCCAGCTCGAGCTCGCGATCGCCACCTTCGAGGAGTCGCTGAAGTTCCTGCACGCCCTTGCGAGGCACGATGATCTGGCGCTTGGTCTGCGCACCGCCTTCGAACTCGGCTTCGCAGAGCGCCAGGCGATGACCGTCGGTGGCGACGCAGCGCAGGCTGTTCTCGCGCAGGTCGAACAGCAGGCCATTGAGGTAATAGCGCACGTCCTGCTGGGCCATCGCGAACGCCGTGCGTTCGATTAGCTCCTTCAAGGCGGCTTCCGGCACGCGTACGCGCTCGGTGGCTTCGACTTCGTCGATCGACGGGAAGTCGTTCGCAGGCAGGCTCGACAGCGTGAAGCGGGAGCGTCCGGCCTGCACGGTGATCTTCTCGGCGGTCTGACTGACGGTGACCTTGCTGCCGTCGGGCAGGGCACGAACGATCTCGAACAGCTTGCGTGCCGGGATCGTGGTTTCGCCGTCCTGCGGGTCATCGACAAGGATGCGCGAGACCATCTCGACTTCGAGGTCGGTGCCGGTCAGGGACAACTGTCCGTTCTTCACCTGGACCAGGAGATTGGCGAGGACCGGCAGGGTTTGCCGGCGTTCTACGACATTGACGACTTGCGCCAACGGCTTCAGGAACACTTCGCGTTGCAGGCTGAAACGCATGCGGACCCCTTTGACCCCGTTTCGATATGGGCGGCAAACCCAAAACTAATAAGTGGAATAAATCAAAAGCATGGTGGTGATGGAGCAGCCAAAAACCCGGGAAAACACGTCTAGGTTTTTGTTTTTAAAGACTTTTATCGGACGCAAAACCCTGGTGGAACTTGCTGTGGAAGGTCGGAACAAGCTGTGGATAATTTTGAGCGCCGGCGCCGGGCGCCGAGTTGTCCACAGTTTGTACGTCGACGATCCCCATTTTTGTCCTTTGCGGGACGTGCTGCTGTCCCGCTAGGCTATCCCCACACACGCCGCACTCGACACGAACGCCCGGCTGGATGCCGTCATTCGCTGAGCTTGCGGATCAGCTTGTCCCAGTCCTCGCGCAGCTTGCCGTCGGTTTCCATCAGCGTGCGGATCTGCCGGCAGGCATGCAGCACGGTGGTGTGATCGCGTCCGGCAAAGGCGTCGCCGATCTCGGGCAGGCTGTGCTCGGTCAGTTCCTTGGTCAGCGCCATCGCCATCTGGCGAGGCCGGGCCAGCGAACGGGTCCGCCGCTTCGACAGCAAGTCCTTGATCTGAAGGCCGTAGTAGTCTGCCACGGTCTTCTGGATGTTGGGGATGCCGATGGCCTGCTGCTGGGCACGCAGCAGGTCGCGCAGGGTTTCCTGGGCGAACTCCGGCGTAATGGCACGACCGGTGAAGTTGGCGCGGGCGGTCAGCGTGTTGAGCGCGCCTTCCAGGTCACGCACGTTGCTGCGCATCTTCTTGGCCAGCAGGAACGCGACTTCCTCGGGAATGTTGGCGCCGCGCTCGCGCGCCTTCGACAGCACGATCTGAGCGCGCGTCTCGAAGTCCGGCGGCTCGATCGCCACCGACAGGCCCCAGGCCAGGCGCGACTTCAGGCGCGGCTCCAGGCCTTCCACTTCGCGCGGATAGCGGTCGCAGGTCAGGATGATCTGCTGCTTGCCGTCGAACAGCGCGTTGAAGGTGTGGAAGAACTCCTCCTGCGTGCGGTCCTTGCCGGCGAAGAACTGGATGTCGTCGATCAGCAGCGCGTCGACCTGCTGGAACTGGCGCTTGAACTGATCCATCGCCTTGTCCTGCAGCGCCTTCATCATCGCGCTGAAGAACTGTTCCGAGCGCAGGTACATCACGCGCATGCCCGGATTGTTCGTGCGCATCGCGTTGCCGGCGGCGAACATCAGATGCGTCTTGCCCAGACCGGTGCCGCCGTACAGCAGCAACGGGTTGTGTGCACGTTCGCCTGGCTTCTGCGCAGCCTGCCACGCCGCGGCGCGGCCGAGCTGGTTGCTGCGGCCCTCGACGAAGTTCTCAAAGGTGTAATGGTTGTCGAGATTGCCCTGGAAGGGCTCGGCGGCCGCACCGGACACCGGCACCGGACGTGGCGCGGGGATGTCGTTGGCGGGCTTGGCGGCACGCGGCAGCGAACCCACTTCCAGGCTGACTTCCTGCGTGCCTGCAAAGTGCAGCAGCAGTTCGCGGATTCTTGCCAGGTAACGCTCGCGTACGTGCTCGACGACGAAGGCGTTCGGCGCGTAGAGAACGGTGATGTCGTCGCGTTGCGTGGCCTGCAGGGGCTTCAGCCAGGTGTGGACGTCCTCTGCCGGATATTCGGCTTCGAGGCGTTCGAGGCAGCGGGGCCAGGCTTCCATGTGTTCGTCGGGTCTTCTTCTTGCTGTGTTGCAGCCTGCCGGAGATGGCAGACAAAGCGGCCGCCGCACGATGCGCGCATCGCGGCGGGCGTGTTCTGGGGGTAGGCCAGACTATCACTGCGACCCGGCGCGGAACAGGACTTGTCCACAGGCCGCTCTACAGGTTAGTCCACAGCACGGATACGCCTGCCAGCACCATGCCGGCATTCGGAACGCGTGGCAGGCTGGCGCCAAAACCTTGGCCCCGAGCCATTGCCGGGCGAAAGGCGGGTTGACCCGGCGCCCGCGGGCCCGCTAGAATCGCCGGTCTTGTCAATCGTTTACGCAGAGCCGGACCATGGCCACCAAGCGCACCTACCAGCCCAGCAACCTCAAGCGCAAGCGCGACCACGGCTTCCGTGCCCGTATGGCGACCGCCGATGGCCGCAAGATTCTTGCCCGTCGCCGCGCCAAGGGCCGCAAGCGTCTCTGCGCCTAAGCGCAGAAAGCCGCCGGCCTGATGGGCCGACCGGCGCTCGCCGGTACCGACACATGACGTCGAACCGCTTCCCGCGCCATGCGCGGGTTCGCGCGCGCCCAGATTTCGATCGCATCTTCCAGCACGGCCGGCGCGTGGCGCTGCCCGTGCTTGCCTTGCATTGGCAGTCCGGTGACGGCGAACCGCGCCTGGGCCTTGCCGTCTCGCGCAAGGTCGATTCGCATGCCGTCGGCCGCAACCGCATCAAGCGGGCGTTGCGCGAATACTTCCGCCATATCCGTGGCGAACTCGCACCCGGTGATTACGTCGTCGTCGCGCGCCCCGGCGCTGCGCGCCGCTCCGGCGCGGAACTCGTCGAGGCCCTGCAGGGTCTGTTGCGCCGTGCCGGCGCGTTGCCCGCGCCAGCCGCGGTGGGCACAATGCCGCCCGCCCCTCCTTCTTCCCCATCCACGCCGGACATTCGTACCGGCTGAGCCCGCCTGTCGCCCATGAACCAGACCCGTGTCTTCCTGATCTTCGCCTGGCTGATGGTGGCGACCCTGCTGTGGATGGAATGGGGCAAGGAGAAGAGCGCTGCCCAAGCCCCCGCCGCGACCACGTCGGCAACGACCGCCACCACGCCGAACAACGGCTCGGTGCCGAGTGCCGCCAATGCCTCCGGCGTACCGGCGGTTCCGCTGGCGCAGATGGGCGCCGCGGGCGCGCAGGCTCCGGCTGCCGGCAAGGGACCGGTGGTCACGGTCACCACCGACGTCCTGAAGGTCACGCTCGACGGCGGCGAGATGCATCGCGCCGATCTGCTGCACTATCCGAGCACGAGCGACGACAACAGCGCGCCGGTTCGCCTGTTCGATGACGTCGCTGGCCGCTACTTCGTCGCGCAGAGCGGCTGGGTCAGCCAGGGCGGCGCCGCGCCGAGCCACGAGCAGGGCTTCCGCGTCGAAGGCAACGCCACCGAATACAAGCTGGCCGACGGGAGCAACACCGTCGACGTACCCTTCGTCTGGACTGGTGCGAACGGCGTGACGATCCGCCGTACCTACACGTTCGGTCGCGCGAATTACGTGGTGAAGGTGCGCGACGAGATCATCAACGCCGGCAGCGCGCCGTGGCAGGGCTACGTCTATCGCCAGCTCAGCCGCGTGCCGCGCGCGCTGGTGAAGAAGGGCCCGATGAGCGCCGAGCAGTACAGCTTCCAGGGCGCCGCGTGGTACAGCGCCGCCGACAAGTACGAGAAGCGCAAGTACGACGCCTTCGTCGAGGACGGCCCGCTCGACAAGCAGGTCACCGGCGGCTGGATCGGCATGCTGCAGCATCACTTCTTTGCCGCGTGGATTCCGGGCTCCAACGATGCCAGCACGTTCTCGCTGGCCACTCCGCCCGGCCCCGGCGGCACGCAGTACCTGATCCGCGAACTCGGCCCCGGCGTCAATGTTGCGCCGGGCGCGAAGGCTGCGACCGAAGCGCGCCTGTGGGTTGGCCCGAAGCTGGTCAAGGCGATCGAAGCGCAGAACGTCCCGGGCCTGGACCGTGCCGTCGACTTCAGCAGCTACAGCCTGATGGCGACGCTCGCCGGCTGGCTGTTCTGGGTGCTGGAGAAGATCTACGGCCTAGTTCGCAACTGGGGCTGGGCCATCGTCGGCCTGGTGGTGCTGATCAAGCTGGCGATGTATCCGCTGTCGGCCGCGCAGTACAAGTCGATGGCGAAGATGCGCAAGTTCCAGCCGCGTATCGCCCAACTCAAGGAGCGCTACGGGGACGACAAGCAGAAGTTCCAGATGGCGATGATGGAGCTGTACAAGAAGGAGAAGATCAATCCGGTCGGCGGCTGCTTCCCGATCCTGCTGCAGATGCCGGTGTTCCTGGCGCTGTACTGGATGCTGTCGGAGTCGGTCGAACTGCGCCACGCGCCGTGGATCGGCTGGATCACCGACCTGACGTCGCGCGATCCGTACTTCGTGCTGCCGCTGATCAACGTGGCGGTGATGTGGTTCACGCAGAAGCTCAACCCGACCACCGGCATGGATCCCATGCAGGCCAAGATGATGCAGTTCATGCCGCTGGTGTTCGGCGTGATGTTCGCCTTCTTCCCGGCCGGCCTGGTGCTGTACTGGGTCACCAACGGCGCGCTCGGCCTGCTGCAGCAGTGGAGGATGGTCAAGCGCTACAGCGAGGAGCCCGCGAAGGCCTGAGCCCATCGCGCCCGCTGACACGACAAAGCCCGCCCACCGGCGGGCTTTGTTTTTCCGGACGCCTCAAGCCACCGGCTTAGCTCCGCTCCCGTCCTTCTGCGACCATAGCCGCATGACCGAGCCCGCCCGCGACACCATCGCCGCCATCGCGACTGCGCCGGGTGCCGGCGGTGTCGGCATCGTGCGCCTGTCGGGCCCGCAATCGCTCGCCATCGCGCAGGCGCTGTGCGATCGCCGGCTCAAGGCGCGCCATGCCCATCACGTCCGCTTCCGAGATGCGGACGGCGAGGCGATCGACGACGGCATCGCCCTGTACTTCGCAGCACCGGCCAGCTACACGGGCGAGGACGTGGTCGAGCTTCAGGCGCACGGCAGTCCGGCGGTCCTGCACGAACTGGTCGCACGATGCGTCGCACTCGGCGCACGTCGTGCCCGACCCGGCGAGTTCAGCGAACGCGCATTCCTCGAAGGACGCCTCGACTTGGCCCAGGCCGAAGCGGTGGCCGATCTCATCGCCGCGGCCGATACGCGCGCCGCGCGCGCCGCCCGGCGCGCGCTCGATGGCGAGTTCTCGCGCCGGGTCGAAGCCCTGGCTGACGAACTGCTGGCGATCCGCGTGCATGTCGAGGCCGCGATCGACTTTGCCGACGAACCGATCGATACGCTCGGCGGCGCGCAACTGCGCGCACGCCTCGCCAGCACGGCCACGGCGCTGGACGATCTGCTGCGCGCGGCCGAGCGCGGCCGCCGTTTGCGCGAAGGTCTGCACGCGGTGATCGTCGGGCCGCCGAACGCCGGCAAGAGTTCGCTGCTCAATGCGCTGGCCGGCCGCGATCGCGCCATCGTCACCGATATCGCCGGCACCACCCGCGACCTGCTGCATGAGGTCGTGCGCATCGACGGCGTCGAGCTGACCCTGGTCGATACCGCCGGATTGCGTGAAGGCGGCGATGCGATCGAGCGCGAAGGCATGCGTCGTGCGCGCGGAGAACTTGAACGCGCCGACCTCGCCATCGTCGTGCTCGATGCGCGCGACCCCGACAGCGGCACCGCGGCGGTGGCGGAATCGATCGCGGCGGTGCCGGCCCGGCTGTGGCTGCACAACAAGGCCGACCTGCTGGCGGCCATCCCGGAGCCGCTGGCCGACGTCGTCCACGTCTCCGCCCGCACCGGCCTGGGCCTGGATGCGTTGCATGCGCGCCTGCGCGAGCTGGCCGGCGGCGATGACACGGCAGGCGAGGGCGAGTTCACCGCGCGGGCGCGGCACGTAGACGCGCTGATGCAGGCGCGCGAGGAACTGGCCGCGGCACGCGTCCACCTCGATCTCGAGGCCCTCGACCTGGCCGCGGAAGGGTTGCGCCTGGCGCACGACCAGTTGGGCGAGATCACCGGCAAGGTCCGCGCCGACGACCTGCTGGGCCACATCTTCGCCAGCTTCTGCATAGGCAAATGAGACCGCGCGCACGGAACTCCGGCCTTGCAGGCCGCTCCCAAACCTGCGCTGTTCATGCAACTTCGACTTGACAAAAACGGCGCTCTGTCGCGTCCTTATAGCCGTGTGCCCGCTCTGGCGCACTTCAGGGGAGTTTTGCCAATGACTGTCGTCCATTCCAACGGCCGGCCTGTGCGCCGGTTGTCTGTCGTATCGAAGTTGACCGCCGCGCTGGCGCTGGGCTGCGCGCTGGCGGCTTGCAGCAAGCAGGAAGCCGCACCGGAAGCGGCCACCACCACCGCCGCCAGCACCGCTGCGCCGGCCGTGACCGCCGATACCGCCGTCTCCGCCAAGGTCTCGGCCATGACCGCCGACCAGCTGCGCGAAGCCGGCAGCAAGGCCTACGGCGAAAACCGCCTGTACGCCCCGGCCGGCGACAACGCGGTCGAGTACTACCTGGCCCTGCGCGACAAGGCACCCGGGGATGCCGCCGTCGCCAGCGCCCTGACCGACCTTCTGCCGATGACCGTCATCGCCACCGAGCAGAGCGTCAATCGCGAGGACTTCGCCGAGGCACAGCGCCTGGCCGCCCTGCTTGAGAAGGCAGACTCCCAGCATCCGGCGCTGGCCCGCCTGAAGGCGAGCATCGGCGCACAGCAGGCCGCCGTCGCCAAGCGTGCCGAACAGCAGGCGCTGACCGCGGAAGAGCAGGCCAAGAAGCAGGCCGAGCTCGAGAAGAAGCGCCTCGAGGACCAGAAGAAGCAGCAGGATTCGGCCGCCAAGCAACTGGCGACCCAGCAGGCCTCCGACAAGGCAGCGGCGGACAAGGCCGCTGCCCAGGCGGCTGCGGAAAAGGCGGCAGCCGACAAGGCCGCCGCCGATCGCACGGCAGCCCAGCAGCGCCAGCAGGCTGCCGCTGTTCCGGCTGCCGCAACCGCGAGCGCGGACCTGCGTGCGTTGTCGACCCCGGCCCCGCGCTACCCGCCTGACGCGCTGCGCGCGAACCAGTCGGGCGAGGTGCAGGTCGAGTTCACGGTCGCCAGCGACGGCTCGGTCACGGCCGCTCGCGTGGTGCGTTCCAACCCGGCACGCATCTTCGATCGCGAAGCCGTCGCCGCCGTGCGCAAGTGGCGCTTCCAGCCGGTGCCCGCACCGGTCACCACGCGCCGCACGATCAGCTTCAACCCGGGCGGCTGATCCCAGGTCACCGAAGCATGAAAAAGCCCGGCGCGAGCCGGGCTTTTTCTTTGGGTGAACACAATGCCACCGGATGCTCACCGGGCGCGCCCGGTGATCGCGCCATCAGCCCGAGATCGCCAACCGCTCCTGGTGATAACGCCGCACCGCGGCGATCCACAGCAGCGCAGCCAATCCGAAACCGGCCGCCAGGTAGATCATCCACACCTGCGAGGTGATCGCCTCGCCGCGGATGATCTTCAGCAGCAACTGATTCTGCGCCAGGAACGGCACCGCGAACTGCCACAGTTGCGTGCGGATCGGATTCACCGCCAGTGCGATCGTCGGGATCATCGGCAGCAGCATCAGCCAGGTCATGTGGCTCTGCGCCTCCTTCATGCTCTTGGCGGCCGCCGACAGATACGTCAGCAGCGTCGTACCGATGAACAGCATCGGCAACAGCACCAGCAGCATCTTGCCGATCGCGGCGAAGCGCACGTCCATCATCTTCGCGGTGCCGCCGGCCAGTTGCGCGCTGAGCTTGAACGCCAGCAGCGTCAGCAGCAGCGACGCCAGCCCGAGCATGCACGCCGCCGCGATCTTGCCGCTGACGATCGCGCCGCGCTTGGCCGGCGTTGCGAGCAACGGTTCCAGCGATTGCCGTTCGCGCTCGCCTGCGGTGGCGTCCATGATCAGGTAAGCGCCGCCGAGGAACGACATCAGGATCAGCAGGTACGGCAGGATCGCCGACAGCATCGAGCCGCGCTTGGCATCCTCGGTCGCCAGGTCGCGGCTGCCGACGTTGAGCGCTCGTGTCACCGACGGATCGATGCCGCGCGCGAGCAGGCGCAACGCACCCACCTGGTCGCGATAGGCCGACAGCGCCGCGCGCACGCGCGCACCCGGGATGTCGGTATTGCGGCGCGTGCTGTCCTGCACCACTTCGACCAGCGCCGGACGGCCGTCATGCCAGTCCTTCGCGAACTCCGCGCCGATGCGCAGGCCGACGTCGACCTCCTGGTTGACGATGGTGGCGTCGAGATCCGCAGGCGCCTTGGTGGCCTTGATGCCCTGCGTGGCAAGGAACGCGACGAGATTCGGCGCGCGTTCGATGCCCGCGGTCGGGACTTCCAGCACCTGGTCCAGCTGGGTCTTGGCGCGGCTCTCGGCCAGGTAACCGATGCCGATCATCAACACCGGATACAACAGAGGGCCGAGCAGCAACGCGAGCGCCAGCGTACGGCGGTCGCGGGAGATGTCGCGAAGTTCCTTGCGCAGCACCGACCACGCGGTGGCGAAAGCATTGGGTTGCTTGTCCGTGCGCATCATGCGTGCAGGCCCTCCTCCGAGCCGATGGCCTTGACGAACGCATCCTCGAGGTTGGCCTCGCCGGTTTGTGCGCGCAGTTCATCGGCGGTGCCGGAAGCGACCACGCGTCCCTGCGCGATGATGACGATGCGGTCACACAGTGCCGCAACCTCCTGCATGATGTGGCTGGAGAAGATCACGCAGCGTCCCTCCGAACGCAGCTGCTGCAGGAACCCGCGCATCGCGCGCGTGGTCATCACGTCCAGGCCGTTGGTCGGCTCGTCGAGGATGACGTTCCTCGGGTCGTGCACCAGCGCACGGGCGATCGCGGTCTTGGTGCGCTGGCCCTGCGAGAAGCCTTCCGTCTGCCGATCGAGGATGTCGTCCATCTGCAGCGCCGCCGACAGGACCTGCGTGCGTTGCGCGATGGCGGCCTGCGCCATGCCGTGAAGCTCGCCGAAGTAGGCGATGTTCTCGCGGGCGGTGAGGCGCTTGTACACGCCGCGCGCATCGGGCAACACGCCGAGCGCGCGACGCACGGCAGCTGGATCGCGTGCGGCGTCGACGCCGTCCACCAGCACTTCGCCGGCGTCGGGCTTCATCAACGTGTAGAGCATGCGCAGCGTCGTGGTCTTGCCGGCGCCGTTGGGGCCGAGCAGGCCGGTGATCTCGCCGTCGCGCGCCTCGAAGTGGACGCCGTCGACGGCTCGCACCGTGCCGGTCTTGGTCTTGAAACTCTTGTGCAAATCTTTGGCGATGATCATGGAGTCGGTCCTTGTCGTGTCGCGCGCGGCGCGCTCACGGTTCCCATCCGTTGAAGCCGGTGAAAGGCGGCACGTAGCCGATGGCGTCGAGGCACTGCGCATCGAGCTTCCGCGCATCCGTGGTCTCGAGGAACTGACCCACCAGCTTGGGCATGCAGCCGGTGCCGCCGACGTTGTGACCCTGTCCGCGCAGCACCAGGTGGCGGCCGTTGGGCAGGCCTTTCAGCACCGCTTCGGCATAGGCGGGCGGCGTCACCGGGTCGATTTCGCCGGACATCAGCAGCGCCGGCACCTTTGATCGCAGCGGCTCGCTGAAGGCTGCCGGACGCGTGCCATGCGGCCACTGCTGGCAGGCGGCGAAGAACGCATTGGCCATGTCGCCGCCGAGCACCGTGCCTGCGTCGTCAGGATCTGGACGGTAGCGATCGGCATCCTCCGCGCAGATGACCGACCACTGCATGCCACGGTTCATCTGCCCGCCCATCTCGCGCGTCATCATCTGCGCCAGCGCCATCAACGGCGCGTAGCGGCCGCGGTCGGCCTCATCGATGACCACCGGCAGCAGCGACGCCATCTGCGGCATGTACGAGAACATGTGGGTCAGGCCGACGACCGTATCGGCAGTCAAGGTGTCGCGACGGATCTCGGCGCTGGAGGGGTCGCGATACTCGACCTCGACCGGCGCTTTCTGCAGGCGATCCTTGAGCGTGCGCAGCTGGGTGCGCAGGTCCTGCGGGAAACGGTCCCGGCAGCTTGCCAGCTGGCGGCATTGAGCGACCTGCAAGCCAAGCGCGCGCTCGAACGTACGCGCGAACTCGCCGCCGACCACCAGCGTGTTCGGCGCGACGCCGTCGAGCACGATCGCGCGCGTGTGTTCCGGGAAGCGCGCCGCGTACTGCTGCGCCACGCGCGTGCCGTAGGACACGCCGACCAGGTTGATCTTCTGCACGCCGAGCGCGCGCCGCACCTGGTCCAGGTCGCCGATCGCTTCGGTGGTCGTGTAGAAGCGCGGATCGGCCTTGCCGGCGAGCGCCTGCGCGCAACGGCCAGCGAATCCCGAGATCGCATCGGCATTGGCTTCGTCGGTCTCCTGCAGCGCCAGGTCCTTGCCCTGCGCGTCGCGGCACTGCAGCGGACTGAGCTTGCCGGTGCCGCGCTGGTCGATCAGCACGATGTCGCGCTGCTTGCGTACGTCGCGCAGCGCCATGTCGACTTGCGCGGCGTACTCCGTCGCTGCCTGGCCGGGGCCACCGGCAAGGAAGAACACCGGGTCAGACGTGCCGCCGGCCTGGTCCCTCGCCGGCAGCCACGCGATGTTGAGCGGGATCTTGCGGCCCTTCGGCTGGGCCGGGTTTTCGGCGACTTCGAACTTCGCGCACTGGGCGTCGATGCTCGACGGTGCCATCGGGCTGGACAATGTGCATGGCTCGAACGCGATCGAGCCGAAAGTGCGTACCGCCAGGTCCTGGCCGTTCGCGCCGTTGCTGCCGTCGCAGGCCGACAACAGCCACACCGCGGCCAGCGCGGCGATTCCTATCCGGGTATTGCGCATGTCTCCCTCTCGTCCTTAAGGCAAAGCGCCCTGAGCATGACAGACGGGGGCAGACGAAAAAATGTGACCGAAGACGGGGGGTGCTGCACGCAGTGTCGATCGCCCGCACCGCGAGCCCGTGCTGCGTTCACAACAGAGGGAACGGCGCTGATAACCTGCGCGGCATTCGACCGCGCCCGGCCGGGCAATGAAGGGTATGAAGCAGGCGATTTCATCTGGACTGGCCCTGACCTGCCTGTTGGGCATGGCGTCGTGCGCACGCACGCCTGAAGAGCCTGCATTCTCGGAGGAGCTGCCGGCGGCGCTGGCCTCCGCAACACTGTCCAGGCAAGGCGTGATCTGTCCGCTCGAGTCGGTCAATGGCGTCGGTACGCGCAGGCTGACGCCGCTCGTCCCTGGATCCGTGGCCGAGTTCACGGGCTGGAGCACGGTTGCGGATGCGGAAAGGCCGACGCCACCGCTCCTGCACATCGTGATCCGGTCGCAGGTCGTCGGGGCCGCGGACCAGTTTCTGCCGGCGGTGCGCATTCGGCGGCCTGACATCGCAAACGGCAACCCGCGCCTGATCGCGGCAGGTTATTCGGCGCGCGGCAAACTGCCGGCCGTCCCCGGCGCCTACAACGTGATCGTTTGGGTGGGCGATGACGAGCGCCAGATCGAATGCGACACCGGAGTGTTGTTGACCGTGCGCTGAATTTGGCTAGGCTTGCGGTTCCTTGGGGAAGGGACTACCTGATGCACGCAGTTCGAGTCTGCACGCTGGCTTTTGCCATGGCCGCGGTCGGCACCGCCCACGCGGGCGAGGGTTATGCCGTGGCGGCCAACCCCGCCCTACGCGTTTCCATAACCCCGGCATCGCCAGCGGAACGCGGTGCCCTGATCCATCAGTTCGTCACGAAATGGGGCAGCTATGTCGAGCAGATCTATGGACTCGATGCTGGTGTCTGGTCACAGCGTCTCGTGCCGCAGTTCGCGCACGGCGACTCTGCCAACCTGCGTCGTGCCGTGCGTCGCGACACCTTCGAGGGTGCCATGGCCGAACTCAGCGGCCGCGGCCAGCAACTGACGGACGATGCCGCCATCACGATGCTGGCCAAGGCTTCGATGGTGCCGCTCACCGTGCAAACGAGCAATGTGATGCCGATGGCACTGGGAGATGCCGAGGGCGACCTCGTCTACACGCCGCTGCAGCCTTGCCGCATCGCCGATACCCGCAACGTTGCGGCGGGCCCGATTGCCGCCAATGCAAGCAGAAACTTCGTCGCCTGGGGCATGCAGAGCTATGCCGCGCAGGGCGGCAGTCCTACCGACTGCGGGCTTGCCACTGCCAGCCCGGCGGCCGTCGTGGTGAACCTGACGACGGTCACCCCCCAAGGGGCGGGCTACGCGACCGTGTATCCCTATGGCGAGTCCCGGCCAAACGCATCGAGCCTGAACTACAAAACCGGCGATATCGTCGGCAACTCGATGATCGCCAAGCTCGCAGCCGGTACGCCATCGTTCGATTTCACGCTGTATTCCTATGCGCAGGCGGATTACGTCGTCGATATCGTTGGTTATTTCGATGCACCCAAGGCCACGCCGCTGGAGTGCACCGACATCAGCCAGGTCGTCAATATCGCGGCGGGCGAACGCGGATATGCGGCCCTGACCTGCCCGACGGGCTACACGGCGACAGGTGGTGGCGTGCGCAGCCCCGACAACGCCAACCAGGTGCTACAGGCTTCCGGTCCCAACCAGCCGGACGGCAACGAGTGGTTCTCCTCGGTACTCAATAGCGGTGCCAGCGCCAAGGACTTCACCTTCAGTGCCCGTTGCTGCCGGGTGCCCGGCCGATAAGGCAACGGAGGTCTAGCGCTCCTGCCGCCGAACACCCTTCGGCGGTTGTGCGCCGGGCGCATCGCGCGTCACCTTCGCCCTGGCCCTCTGCTTCAACGGTTCCAGGAGCCTGGTGGATCCGGATCTCTGGCGGGAAGAACTACTGGAGCCAGAGACTGCTGGACGCGGGGCCCCGACCAGATCCGCCGCGACTTGCTTGGCCGCGCCGGACGGACAATCCGTGCGGTAGTAGATGGCATAGCTGCGACTGGAGTGACCGATGTCCTTGCAGCCGTCGCCGTTGAAGTCGGCGATGTGGGTCGAGCTCATGACCGGCTGTTGGCCCGACGAGTTGCTCGGTTCGGCCCGGACCAGCAACGGCTCGGAAAGGACGCCGCCTTCGGTGCTGAAGAGCACATAGACGTGATCGCCGCCGAAGATCACCAGATCGTCGTCGCCATCGTCATCCAGGTCGGACGCCAGCATGCTGTTGTGCCGCACGGAGTAAAGGATTTCGTAGCGCTTGCTGGACCTGAGCCTGAATCCTTCGTCGGTCAGGCCGTAGATCCTGATCGCCTGGTAGACCCTCACGCTATTGGGCGTCGGGTATTCCTTCTCCTGATTCGTCACCGCGATCTCACGTTCGCCGCGTTGCGAGTCGAACCGGCCCACGGCGACGGCATCCGGCCACTGCGGTGCATTATCGACGTGCAACGGTTCGCCGAAGAAGAACTCCTTCGCGCCGCGATTGAATCCGAGGTGGCCAAAGCCCCAGGGGTCAACCGTAAACATGTCGGTGCGGCCGTCCGCGTCGATATCGTCGAGCACGAAGCCGCCGCCCGGACTGGTGCCGCCCACGCCGGGCCTACCGTAGTCGAGCACGTAGACGGGATTTTCAAAGGCAAGCTGGCCCTTGCCCTTGAACACGGCCAGCGCGTTGTAGCTCTTGACCATCAGTTCCAGCTGGCCATCGCCGTCCAGGTCCTGAGCGCGTTTCATGCCGGCCTGGATCGGCGAAGTGATCCGCGCGGCTTCCTGGTACTGGCCATCGTTGCCACGCTTGAGTACGGCCAGATCACGGCTGCCGCCCACGCCCAGGACCAGCTCCGCCTTGCCGTCCTGGTCGAGGTCCGTGAACAGTGCGCCTTCGGTGTAGTACTTGACCTTGTTGCCCGGCGCATAGGTTTGCCGCGTGGCCAGCGACATCGTGCCGTCCGCTTGCTGTACGTACACGTAGAACTGGTAGTCCTCGCTGACCGCAGCGCCGAAGCCATCGGTGAAGAACACGACATCCATCCGGCCGTCGCCGTTGGCGTCGCCGACCGCCGAGTACTCGACATTACGGTTGTAGTTGGCGTTCTGCTCCATCGGCAGTTTCACGCCCTTGGCGAACTGCGCGGCATGCACGCTTGCGCATGCACCCAGCAGCAGGCATGCGGCGAGCAACGAATGTCTGGGTGACCTAGGGCTCATAGGGTGTCGGAGTCAGACCGGATAGGGCGAGCGCCGCGATCACTCGCCGCGCGGGGCGGGCGGAGGCGGCGCCGTGTACTGCGCACGGACCTGGCTGCGGTTGTTCCTGGTGTTGGAATCCCCAGCATCGTCCTGGAGGAAAGCGGTGACCTGGAGCTCAGCCGATTTCCCGGGCACGGCGCGCACCGGGAACGCATACGTGTAGCGGTCGCCCGGCGACAGTGCGGGCAGGTAACAGTCAAAGATGCGGCGCGGCGCGCGGGCCTGCTGCGCTGCGCACTCCGGAGGCGCCTGCACGACGAGGTCGAGCGCGCTGTCGTCAAGGATGGCCGGTGCCACGACCACCCGCACGAAGCGCTCGTGCGACGGGGCGGAGCCGGCGAGATAGTCGATGGACGCCTTGGCTTGGCCATGGGCGAAGCTTGCCGACACGAGGAGGTCGGATGCGGGTTCGCAGCCGCGGCCACGGAAATACAGCAGGCCGGCGCCCTGCGGACCGGCTGAACGCATCGCGATGAGGTCGCGGCAGCCATCGGCATTTAAGTCGCCGGCAAACAGTCGTCCGTAATCCAGGTTGGACGCGACGGTCTTGTTGTCCGTGGCGAACTGGCCCGGGGCCGTCTGCAACGCGACGCTGAGCCACCCCTGCCCACCAAACGTGGTGATCTTCTCGGAGAGGACGGCGAAGTCCGTCAATCCGTTGTTGTCGAAGTCCCCGATCAACGGCGGTCCCGGCAAAGACAGCGGAGCAAAGGAGCCGGCTTCGGCGAACTGCGTCGGCGTGGTCTGCAGCTCGACCAGGACTTCGGCATGCGACATCAGCTGAATACTGCTCAGGCGATCGGGCAGGCCGTCGCCATCGATGTCGCCGTACTGGGCGTCGCCAGGCGTGGAATCGGTGATGGGAGCGGTCACCAGCTGGCGCCAGGGCTCCTGGCGGAACAGGCACAGCGTGGTGCAGCGGCCTTCGATGGCGTCGTAATACCCATCGCCATCCAGGTCGATCTGCTGGCGCACGGGCGGCGTCGAGACATAACGCGAGTCGTCGATGCCGCTGAAGACGAAACGGTCGCCCTGATAGCGCGTGAACCCGTGGCGTCCCCGCTGCGAATCGGTGTCGTGGACCACGTGGTACCAGATTGCGTAGCGATACTCGAGTTGCGGCGTCGTGTTGTCGTCGTCGTAATAGGCGAAGAACAGGTCGTCGTAGCCGTCCTGGTTGACGTCCACCAGGCTGAAGGCTTCATCGCGCAGATAGCCTTCGACGTAGCGTTGGGTCAGTTCCTGGCCGTCGGGCAGGATTTCGAGCACCTCGAAGCCGCCGGCGGGCAACGAGTAGTCGTCGATCACACTCTTGTAGAGGATCTCCTGCGCCGGATCGCTGTCGAAATTGAACAGCTTCAACTGGTCCGGGCTGCAGTTGCACGCATGGAAGCGTGGAAACTCGAAACCGCCGCCGCGGCGTTGCAGCATGATGCCGATGCGCCCGGACATGGAGGTCTGACCGGTGGTGGCCCGATGCAAGGTGACGATATCGTCGAGGCCGTCGCCGTTGACGTCGCCGATGGCGAGCTGCTCGATGCCGTTGGCGAGTCCGGAATCGACGTACAGGTCGATGGGCTCGTCGAACTCATGCGCGCGGGCTGGGAGGGCCGGAACGATAAGCGCGAGCAGGGCCAAGCCGGCCATGTGCCGGATCAGTGACCGGATCATGCCCGTCGCGCCCGCCGTCGATCGCTGCCCGCCTGCTGCCGCAAGGCTCGCATCCATGAACTGCCCCGTCCCCTTCCCCGGACGGGAATCTAGCATGACCCCATGAGGCCAGTGCAGCGTCGGCAGCAGGAACTGTGCCGTGCGCGGCATGCGCCGCCAGCTGACGCATGCGTGGCGGGGGATCCGCCGCTTACTTGCTGCTGACGTACTTCTCGCGACGGATCTGCGGCACCGGCAGGCCGCACTCCTTCAGCGTCTCGAAGCAGGCATCGACCATGTTCGGGTTGCCGCACAGGTAAGCGATGTCGTGTGCGAGGTCCGGCGCGAACTCGGCCAGGTGCTGCTGCACATAGCCGCGGCGCACGTCCGGGTGCGCGTTCTCGGGCAGTTCGCGCGAGAAGCACGGGACAAAGCGGAAGTTCGGGTGCTTGTCGGCGAAGGCGCGGAACTCGTCGCCGTACAACAGCTCCACCGGCGTGCGTGCGCCGAACAGCAGCACGACTTCGACGCCGCGCTGGCGCATCAGCGTTTCCAGTTGCGGCAGCATGGCCCGGTACGGCGTCACGCCGGTGCCGGTGCCGATCAGCAGGTAGCGCTTGTTGGAATCGGCCGGCATCAGGCAGAAGCGGCCGAACGGGCCGCTGGCATCGACCGTGCCGCCGATGTCCAGGCCCTCGAACAGCGCCGTCGCGGCACCGCCAGGCACGTAGCTCACCGCGATCTCGACCGCCTCGCCCGGACCGAGCGCGTGGTCGTGGATCGTCGCAAGCGAATAGCTGCGCTTGGTCGCGGTGCCGTCGGCGTACTGGAAATGGACCTGGATGAACTGGCCCGGGATGTAATCGAGCGGCTGGCCGTCATCGCGGACGAACGTGTAGTGGCCCACGGTGGGGGCCAGCATGCGACGCGAGACGAGCTTGAGAGGGAAGTGCTGGATGGCCACGAGGGTACCGACAGGGCTGCAACAGAGTGTGGCCGGAGTGCCACCGTGAGGCCGCCTATACTAACGGCAACGAACCGATGATGGCCGCGTGCCCCGCGGCGCAGGCACCCCCGACATGAACCAGACCGCCGCGGTCCCGGCCGCCGCTCCCACCCTGTCCGTCCCCGCCTTGTCCGTGCGCGATCTGCGCAAGACCTACGACGGCGGCCCCAACAAGGCGGGCGTCCAGGCGCTCAAGGGCGTCTCGCTCGACGTGGCACCGGGCGACTTCTTCGCCCTGCTGGGTCCCAACGGTGCCGGCAAGTCCACGCTGATCGGCATCGTCAGCTCGCTGGTCAACCTGTCGGCCGGCTCGGTCTCGATCTTCGGCATCGACCTTGCCCGCCAGCGCGACGCCGCGATGCGCATGATCGGCCTGGTGCCGCAGGAGCTGAACTTCAACATGTTCGAGAAGCCGCTCGACATCCTGGTCAATTACGCCGGCTTCTACGGCGTGCCGCGCGAGGAGGCGATCCGCCGCGCCGAGGTCGAGCTCAAGCGCGCGCACCTGTGGGAGAAGGCCACGATGATGAGCCGCACGCTCTCGGGCGGCATGAAGCGCCGGCTGATGATCGCGCGGGCGATGATGACGCAGCCGCGCCTGCTGATCCTCGACGAGCCCACCGCCGGCGTCGACATCGAGATCCGCCGTGGCATGTGGAAGACGCTGAAGGAGATCAACGCCGCCGGCACCACGATCATCCTGACCACGCACTATCTCGAGGAAGCCGAGAGCCTGTGCCGCAACCTCGCCATCATCGACCGCGGCCGCATCGTCGAGCAGGGTCCGATGAAGGCGCTGCTGGCCAAGCTCGACGTCGAAGGCTTCCTGCTCGACATCGACGGCCACCTGCCGCCGTCGCTGCCGGTCATCGAAGGCACCACGCTGATGGCCGCAGACGATCACACGCTCGACATCGAGATGCCGCGCGCGATGGACCTCAACCGCGTCTTCGCCAGCCTCAACGAGGCCGGTATCCGCGTGCGCTCGATGCGCACCAAGTCCAATCGGCTGGAAGAACTGTTCGTGCGCCTGACCGGCGAGAACGCACAGGACAGCACCGTACAGACGACGCCGGAGCAGGTCGCATGAACCAGGTCAGCACCTCCGCCACGCGCGAACCCACCGACATGCAGCGCAACCTCGTCGCGCTCGGCACGATCGTGCGCCGCGAAGTCAACCGCATCCTGCGCATCTGGGGCCAGACGCTGGTGCCGCCGGCGATCACGATGACGCTGTACTTCCTGATCTTCGGCGGCCTGATCGGCTCGCGCGTCGGCGAGATGGACGGCATCCGCTACATGGATTTCATCGTCCCCGGCCTGGTGATGATGAGCGTGATCCAGAACAGCTACGGCAACATCTCATCGAGCTTCTTCGGTGCCAAGTTCGGACGCCACGTCGAGGAGCTGCTGGTCAGCCCGATGCCGAACTGGGTGATCCTCACCGGCTACGTGGCCGGCGCGGTGCTGCGCGGCCTGATGGTCGGCGTCATCGTGCTGTTGATCTCGATGCTGTTCACCAAGGTGCGCCTGCCGCATCCGCTGGTGACGCTGACGACGGTGCTGCTGGGCGCGACGATCTTCTCGCTGGCCGGATTCGTCAACGCGGTCTACGCGAAGAAGTTCGACGACATCGCGATCGTGCCGACCTTCATCCTGACCCCGCTGACCTACCTGGGCGGCGTGTTCTATTCGGTGAAGCTGCTGCCGCCGTGGGCCGAGGCGATGACGCACGCCAATCCGATCTTCTACATGGTCAATGCGTTCCGCTATGGCCTGCTCGGCGTCAGCGACGTGCCGCTGTGGGTCGCGTACGCGCTGATGATCGGCTTCGTGGTGCTGCTGGCCTCGCTCGGCCTGTGGCTGCTCAAGCGCGGTGTCGGGCTGCGCAGCTGAACGGGTCAGCCGCAACGTTTTCTTGCGGTCGCCATTAAGCACCACCCGAGAGGGTGGCGGCGGTAATCGCGAGCCGCGTCCGGCGTAACCTTTAATGACGGCGTCCGAGTATCGACGCCGGCAGGGAGTACGCCATGAACGTTCGTCCCCTTCTTCTCACGCTCGTGTTGGCGAATCCATTCGCAGCGCAGGCGTCGCCTCCGGCGTCCACCAGCATGCTGACAGTCGACTGCGGTCATCCCGAGTGGCCTTCGTTGCGCGAGTTCGCCGAACAATTCGGGTTCGATGCATTCGACCCGGCATATCGGGTCCGCCAGCGCATGATCATCAAAGCCCTGCGGGCTTGCAGGCGTGGCGGCGACCAGTTGCAGGTCGTACTCGAACCGGACGCCGACACGCAGGCAATGGTGGCCAGACGCTATCCATGACCGCGAGGTCGTGACCGCGCCCATGCGCTGCGCTCAGTCGCAGTTGACGCGAGCTCCAGAGGCCACGCACTGCGTCGGGAAGCCGTGCTCGCGCCAGTACGCGAGCAGGCCGCTGCGGCTCAGGTAATCCTGGAACGCCGGATCCTGACGGAGCGCGCGTGACTCCGGTTGCCAGAACACCAGCTGGTAGGACGCATAGCCGGAGCGCTGCACGCCGTCCAGGGCCTCGATGTCGCGCCGGTAATCGCGCACCGGCAACAGCAGGCGGGTGAAGTCGTAGGGCACCTGGCCATAGAGCGGATGGCTCTCGCTGGTCGCGATCGCCGCGGTCACGTCGTCCCAGGGGCGCCGGCCTTTCAGCGCGGCGACGGCGGCGAGTTCGGAACCGCGCCACGGCATCTCGTTCGGCAGCGAGGCGGCGACACGCTCGGCGACGTCGTAGTCCTTGCGCCAGATCGCGTTGAAGTACAGCGCGGTCTGCGCGCGTTCCGGGTCGGACATCAGCAGGTGTTTCTCCGCTTCGTCATGCCGGCCTAGCGTGTCGAGCAGGCGCCCGCGCAGGAAATGCGTGTTCGAATCGAAGGGCGCCACCGCGAGCGCCTCGTCGGCCTCGCGCAGCGCCTGGTCGACATAGCCCATCGTCGCCAGGCTGGCCGCATGCCAGCCACGGAACATCGGGTCCGAGGGCGCCAGCTCGATCGCGCGTCGAGACAGCGTCATGCACTCGGCCCACTCCTGCAGGCGGCAGGCGCGGCGGGCCAGCACCGAGTGCGCATCCGGCTGGTGTGGATCGAGTTCCAGTGCCCGTGCCGCTGCTGCTTCCGCCTCGGCGCGCAGTTCGTCGCGGCCCAGCGCCGCCGCCAGCGACCGCACCCACAGGATCGACGCCAGTCCGCCCCAGGCACGTGCGTAGTCCGGATGCTCGCGCAACAGGTCGCGTATCTCCGACTCGGCCTCGCGCATCGAACCCGGGTCGAGGTTGTCGCGGGCGGGATGCCGCGCAAGCAGGTAGCGCCGGTACAGCGCCGGATCCTCACGAGATGGCAGCGCGACCGGCTTGCCCAGGTGCAGCTGCAAGGCGCTGGCGATGGCGTAGGCGATGTTTCGTTGCAGCACGAAAATGTCGCCGAGCTGGCGGTCGAAGTCCTGCGCCCACACGGTGCGGTCACTGCCGGCTTCGACCAGGCGAAGGCTGATGCGCAGGCGATCCCCGTCCTGTCGCACGCCGCCTTCAAGCAGATGGGTCGCGTGCAGGCGTTTGGCGATGTCGCTCAGCGGCAATCTGGTATCGCGGAACTGGAACGACGATGTTCGCGACGTGACGCGCAGGCCGTCGATCCGCGAGAGCTGGCCGATCAGTTCCTCGCTGAGGCCGTCGGCGAACGCCTGCCCGCGAGGATCGTCGCCGGTCGCGCGCAGCGGCAGCACCGCCAGCACCGGTGTCGCCACGGCGCCGGAAGCCACCGGCGCACTTGCGGAATCGGCGGGCGCCAGCATCCGCCACGCCGTGAATGCCCCGAGCAGCACGATGGCCAGCACGCCGAACAGCAACCATGAGCGCGCCGGGCGCGGGAAGATCCCGTCGCGATCCGCGGTGCGCAACCGCACCGTGGCGTCATCGGGATCCTCGGGTTCGGGCCGAACTTGCGGGCTCGCAGGGGCTTCGATACCCGACGCTGCCGGATCGGGCAGGTCGAAGCGGTAGCCGTAGCCATGCACCGTGTGCAGGTAGCGCGCCGTGTGCGCGTCCTCGCCGAGGGCGTGGCGCAGCAGCGTCATGATCCGGTTCAGCACGCCGGGCGTGACGTGGCGATGGCCCCACACCGCGTCGAGGATTTCCTCCCGTGAGAACACCTGTCCGGGGGACGCCGCGAGCAGGCTGAGCACGGCGAAGGCCTTGGGTTCCAGCGGCTGCAACTCGCCCGCGCGCAGCAACCGGCGGCCGGACAGGTCGAGGACGAAATCGTCGAAGGTGAGCACGGTGGGGTTCGGTTGGCTCATCGCGGTGTCGCGGGAAGGCCCATTAACGATTACGCGAGGGGGACGACGACGCGGCCTAAGGTTTTCCCAAGCTTTGGCGACGGTCCTCAGAGGTTCGTCACGCCTTCCTCAGCGCGGCCTCAAGACTGAGGGCGGCGACAGCGCGAGTCTGGTCCTGCCGGGAAGGACCCGGGACTGCCAGGAGTCACGCCATGAACGCCAGGATTCTTCTTCTCGCCTTGGCCCTCTCGCCGGCGGCCGCGCTCGCTTCGCCGCCGCACCAGGCCAGCGTCTACGTGGACTGCGACGACCAGCAACGGCCGACACAGCAGGAGGTCGCCGGCCTGACCGGCGCCGACAACTTCAGCCAGGCCTACGACCTGCGCAACCGCCTGATGGTCGAGATCGACCACATGTGCCATCGCCGTGGTGGCGGACAGTTCCAGCTGGTGATCGACTTGCAGAACAAGTCCGATAACGACCGGCGCGACACCAATACCCGTCTCGCCAAGCGTTGAGTTTGACCGAACCGCCGACGGCCCGCGTGCCTCCCGTTCAGCGCGGAGGCAGTCGGAAAAAGGTACGCGCGGCCTCGGTGCTGCTGGCCGCGACTGTGGCGACGTCCTCGCCACGGTCGCGAGCCAGTTCTTCCACGATGTGGGCCAGGAACATCGGCTCGTTTCGCCGGTGCGACGGCGCGGGCTTGATCGTGCGCGGCAGCAGGTAGGGGGCGTCGGTCTCGATCAGCAGCCGGTTGGCCGGGATGTGGCGGACCAGTTCGCGCAGATGCTGGCCGCGACGTTCGTCGCACAGCCAGCCGGTGATGCCGACGTACCAGTCGCGATCGAGGTAGTCGAACAGTTCCTCGCGGGTGCCGGTGAAGCAGTGCACCACCGCCGGCCCCAGTCTGCCCTCGAAGTTCTTCATCATCGCCATGAAGTCGGCGTGCGCGTCGCGCTGGTGCAGGAACAGCGGCTTGCCGGTCTCGCCACCGATCTGCAGCTGCTGTTCGAACGCCCGGCGCTGCGCCGGACGCGGCGAAAAATCCCGGAAGTAATCGAGCCCGCATTCGCCGACGGCCACGACTTCCGGATGCGTGTGCAGCTCGCGCATCTCGGCATCGCACTCGGCGGTGTACTCGCTGGCATGGTGCGGGTGCACGCCGGCGGTCGCGAACAGCTCCCCCGGATGCTTCCGCGCCAGCGCCAGCGCCATCGGCGAATGTTCGCGGCTGGCGCCGGTGATCACCATCTGCACGACGCCGGCCGCGCGTGCGCGCTCCAGCACCGCGTCGCGGTCGTGGTCGAAGGAGTCGTGGGTGAGGTTGGCGCCGATATCGATCAGTTGCATCGGTGAAGTTTAGCCGAGCACGCCCTTTAGACTGTGCGGCGTGACTCGCCCCGCCTCCCCTGCATTCCCGATCGATCCGCTGCTGCCGGAAATCCGCGCATCGCTGGCCGTGCATCCGCGACTGGTGCTGGAAGCACCGCCCGGTGCCGGCAAGACCACGCAGGTGCCTCCCGCCCTGCTCGACGAGCCGTGGCTGGCCGGCCGCAGGATTGTGATGCTGGAACCGCGCCGCGTCGCCGCGCGCGCCGCCGCAGGCTTCATGGCGCGCCAGCGCGGCGAAGCCGCGGGCGAGACGGTGGGCTACCGCATCCGCTTCGAGAACAAGGTGTCGTCGGCGACACGGATAGAAGTTGTCACCGAGGGCATCCTCACGCGGATGCTGCAGGACGACCCGATGCTGGAGAGCGTCGGCGCGCTGCTGTTCGACGAGTTCCACGAACGCCATCTATCGGCCGACCTCGGCCTCGCGCTCGCGCTGGACGTGCAGGCCGGATTGCGCGAGGACCTGCGCATCGTCGTGATGTCGGCCACGCTGGATGGCGAGCGGCTGGCGAAGTTCCTCGACGCGCCCCGGCTGAGCAGCGCCGGCCGCAGCTATCCGGTGGCGGTTTCGCATTTCCCGGCGCGACGCGAGGAAGCGCTGGAGCACCAGACACGGCGCGCCATCGAACAGGCCCTCACGCAGCATCCGGGCGACGTGCTGGTGTTCCTGCCGGGCCAGCGCGAGATTGCGCGCACGCAGGCGGCGCTCGACAACAGCGACGCCACGCGCGTGGCCGATGTGTTGACGCTGCACGGCGAACTGCCGGTGGAACAGCAGTCGCGCGTGCTGCAGCCCGATCCTGACGGCCATCGCCGCGTCGTGCTCGCCACCAACGTCGCCGAATCCAGCGTCACGCTGCCCGGTGTGCGCGTGGTCATCGATTCCGGATTGGCGCGCGAACCGCGCTACGACCCCAACAGCGGATTCGCGCGGCTCGACGTCGTCAACATCGCGCAGGCCTCGGCGGACCAGCGTGCCGGCCGCGCCGGCCGCGTCGCCGAAGGCGTGGCGCTGCGGCTTTGGCCGGAATCGCAGCGGCTTGAGCCGCAACGCCGTCCCGAGATCGCCCAGGTCGAACTCGCCGGGCTGGCACTGGAGCTGGCGGCGTGGGGCGATGCCAACCTGCGCTTCGTCGACACCCCGCCGGGTGGCGCGCTCGCCGCGGCGCGCGAACTGCTGCAGCGCCTGGGCGCGCTCGACGGAGCCGTGATCACCGCGCTGGGGCGCCGCATGCTCGCACTCGGCACGCATCCCAGACTGGCGGCCATGCTGCTGGCACCGCGCGATGCCACCGAACAGGCGCTGGCCTGCGACCTCGCCGCGTTGCTGGAAGCACGCGATGCGCTGCGTCCCGGGCCCGGCCGACAGCGCAGCGACGCGCTGGCCGAGCGTTGGCAGGCGCTGGCGGCGTTCCGCAACGGGCGCGTCGCGCCGGAGGCCTCGCGCTCGTCGCTGGCCGCGCTGGACCAGGCCGCCAAGCAATGGCGGCGCCGCCTGCGCCTCGATGCACCGCCACCGCGCGAAGCGCCGGCGCACCTGCTCGGCGACCTGCTGCTGCATGCGTTTCCCGACCGCATCGCGCGCCAGCATCCGGGCGATCCGTACCGCTACCAGCTCGCCAACGGACGCAGCGCAAAGCTGTTCGACGAGAGTGCGTTGTACGGCGAACCGTGGATCGTCATCAGCGAACTGCGCGACGATCCCCGCGATGCACGTGTGCTACGCGGTGCGCCGCTGGACGAGCAACGCCTGCGCCGCGAGTTTCCCGGCCGCTTCGTCACCGAGGATCGCGTGATCTGGGACGCGGCCGTGCGCGGCATCGCGGCCGTGCGCGAAACGCGCTACGACCGCATCGTCATCGACAGCCGGCCGCTGGCGAAGCCCGACCCGTCGCGCTATGCCGACGCGCTGGTGGACGCGGTGCGACAGCTCGGCCTGCAGGCACTACCGTGGACCGAATCGCTGGCGCAGTGGCGTGCGCGCGTGCGCTGCCTGCGCGCATGGATGCCGGAGCTGGCGCAGGGCGACGCCGCGCTGCCGGACCTGTCCGATACCGCGCTGCTCGCCTCGCTCGACGCCTGGCTCAAGCCGGCACTGACCGGCAAGACGCGCCTGGACGCGCTGGACGAACAGGATCTGGGCGAGGCGCTGCGCTCGACGCTGGACTGGTCGATGCGGCAGAAGATCGATGCACTCGCGCCCACCCGTATCACCGTGCCGTCGGGAATGGAGCGGCGCATCGAGTACGGCTTCGACGACGAGACCGATGCACCGGTCGCACCGGTGCTGGCGGTGAAGCTGCAGGAACTGTTCGGGCTGGCCGACACGCCGCGCATCGCCGACGGCCGCGTGCCGCTGACGCTGCACCTGTTGTCGCCGGGCGGCAAGCCGCTGCAGATCACGCAGGACCTGAAGGGCTTCTGGGATCGCACGTATCCGGAAGTGAAGAAGGAGATGAAGGGGCGGTATCCGAAGCATCCTTGGCCCGACGATCCATGGAGCGCAACGGCCACGCACCGGGCGAAGCCAAGGGGTACGTAGTTCGCCGCATATTGGCGGGGCGGCATCCGCGCGGTCCATGGAACGTATGAGCGCACCCGCTACACTCGCCCCAACGACCAGCCCTCCTTCCGCATGACCTACGCGCCGCCGGACGATCCGCAGTTCCTGCCTTTCAAGCTCGACACGGTCGGCCGGCGCGTGCTCTGGCTGCGCTTCACGATGGAGCAACGCCGCGACGCGGCCTTCCTCGACGATCGCGCGCTGCCGGCACAGGCGGACGGTGGCTGGCTGCCGCTGGAGTCGCTGCTGGCGCACGCGCCGGAAGCCACATCGCCGGCGGACGCGATCTTCCACATCGGACACTGTGGCTCGACTTTGCTGAGCCGCCTGGTCGAAAGCTGGCCGAGTGTGCAGGCGTTGCGCGAGCCGTTGCCGCTGCGCACGCTCGCCGAGGCCTGGCCGATGCTGGGACAACCGCAGTCGCGGCTGTCGCCGGACGAGGCGCCGCGCCTGCTGCATTCGTTGTGGTCCCGCTGGTCGCAGCCGCTTCCGCCGTACTCGCGTTCCGTCGTGAAGGCCACCAGCAGCTGCAACGGCTTGATCCATCCGCTGCTTTCGCAGCACACGGGACGCGTCGTGCTGCTCGACATGCCGCTGCGTCCTTACCTGGCGACGCTGCTGAAGTCGCCGGGATCGACGCACGACGCCGCCCATGCCGCCGGCGAGCGGCTGGCCGACCTGCACGCGCGAGGCCTGGCCTATGGCCTGGCGCTGCACGCCATGTCGTTGCCGCAGCAATGCGCGATGGGCTGGCTGGCCGAGCGCGTGCGCTTCGACGCGATCGCGCGCCAACAGGGCGGCCGCGTGCTGCGCATGGATTTCGAGAACCTGCTCGTGCAGCCGGAGCACGAGTTGCAGCGTCTGGCTTCGCACCTGGCGCTGGATCCGGCAGGCGTGTCCGCCGCACTCGCCGCGCCTGCGTGGGGCCGCTACTCGAAAGCGCAGTCACACGGCTATGGCCGCGACGACCGTGCCCACGACCTGGCGCTGGCGATGCAGCGCCACGGCGCGCGGATCGCCGAGGGCGAGGCGTGGGTGGAGGCTTTCCTGCAGCGCCATCCGCAGCTCCATGCCGCCGTCACCGGCTGACCGGAACTCCCGCACACACGCGGCGCGGAGCGCGCCACGCAGATCGTCAGCGCGCAACCGCCTTGCACTGGTTGAACTCGGTGCGCATGGCTTCGTTGAACATGTCGCCGGTGCCGGTCTTGAAATCCTGCGCGATCTTCGACGCAGGGTACTTCTCCAGCCCGGCGTCGATGAAGCACGAGCAGAAGCGCTGGATCTGCGTGGAGGTCAGCGCCGTCGAATTGCCGAGGCGGCGGCCGCAACTCTGTTTGAGCTCGTCCGGCGACGGACCGCGGTTGCAGGCGCACAGCAGCAGCGTGCTGGCGATGAGCAGGAGGGTGGATCTCTTCATGGGTTTCCTCGCGCGGAGCCAGGCCCCGCGCAGCATGCGGTGAAGGCTCAGGTATCGGCCCACATCCGGAACAGGTTGGTGCGCAGCGACTCCAGCAGCACCAGCAGGCGATCGCGGTCGCCGCCGCCGGTCGCGAGGGCTCGCGCTTCCTCGATCTGCACCAGCAGCTCGCGCTGGCCGGCATCGGCCACCCAGCTCTGCAGCCACGTGATCGCCGCCAGCCGCACGCCGCGCGTGACCGGGCTGACGCGGTGGATAGTGGTTGACGGATACAGGATCGCGCTACCCGGCTCGAGCCGGTAGGACAGTTCCTGCGCGCCAAGCTGGATCGTCAGCTCGCCGCCGTCGTACTCGGACGGCGAGTTGAGGAACATCGTGCAGGACAGGTCGCTGCGCATCGGCGGCGTCGACGGGAACAACGCCTCGTCGACGTGCCAGCCATAGGTCATCCCGGGCTCGTAGCGGACGACGGTCGTCCGCGCCATGGTGCGCGGCTGCGCGAATGTGCGCAGGTCGGCGTTGCGGATCAGGGCGTCGCGTGCGATCTGGGCGATGCGGGCATTGGCCGGATCTTCCTGCGGTGCCTGCAGGTTCTGTTTGACCGATGAATCGGGATTGGTGACGCGGCCGTCGCCGAAACGCACCTGCGGCAGCAGATCGCGGACCGCCTGCAACTCGGCGGAGGACAGCACGTTGGGCAGCACGCGAATCATGTGGGCACGCGGTGAGGCCGGACAGGAGGCTCATGATCGGCATTCAGGCGCGGCGCGGCAACCGCTCACGCGGGCTCAACGCCGCGGCGACGACACTGATCTGCATTCCCTCGCGAGGAACCAACCCGATGAGCAGACTGACTTCATTGCCCGAGCGCGCGCTGGAACTGGCCAGCGTCTTCGGCGACAACCTCAGGCAAGCGGTGCCGTCGGTGGGACAGCACGCCGGCAAGTGGCTGGAAACGGGTGCCAAGCTCGGTGCGCTGAAAGGCGGCGCGCGCGTCGCGGGCGGCTTCGTGCGCCGCCATCCGGCGCTGGTCGCCGCATCGGTGGCAGGTGCAGGTTTGCTCTGGTACGCGGCCTATCGCAAAAAGAAGCGCGCCGAGGAGGAAGGCAACGGCGCGGCGATCGAAGGCCGCGCAAGGCGCGTCGAGGCGCGCCGCTCGACACGAGCGCCGCAGCCACGGCACCGCACGACGATGGCCGATTGACTGACCGGCCAGTTCAGGACGCGGCCGGGGTTTCTGCCGGTGACTTCGACGCGGTTTCCGGCACCGGTTCGGCGGCGGACTCGGGCAGTTCGATGATGAAGCGCGAGCCGCCGTGCTTGCGGCGCTCGTACCAGAGCTGGCCGCCGGCATTGACGATGATCTGCTTGGCCAGCGACAGGCCCAGTCCGCTCGACAGTCCATCGTCGTCGCCTTCGTGCAGGCGGACGAAAGGCTTGAACAGTTCGCGCTGGCGCTCCGGCGGAATGCCGGCGCCGCGGTCGGCCACGATCAGCTGCCAGTAGCCGGGGCCGCCGCTGCGTGCCGCCAGCAGCACTTCGCAACCCGGCGCGTACTTGATCGCATTGGTGATCAGGTTCTCGCCGACCTGGCGCAGCACGCGCGGGTCGATCGCCACCCGCGCCGACGCCGGCGGCATCGCCAGCCTTACCGTGATGCCGCGCGCGTCGAGCTGGTACTCGTAGCGCTGCACCAGCCAGCCGATGGCCTCGCCCAGATTGGCGCAGGCATGCGTGCGCGAGGCGTCGGCCATGCCGGCGCGGGTTTCCAGGTAGTGGCGGATGTAGCCGAGCGCGTCATTCGCGCTCTCATGAATCATTTCCAGGTAGCGCGGCACGCGCTCCGGCTTGCACGCATCGCTCTGCAGCAGCTCGCTGGCGAACAGCACGCTGCTGAGCGGGTTCTTGAGGTCGTGCGCAACCAGGCTGACCAGAGCCTCGCGCTCGCGCGCGACCCGCTCCAGGCGGTCGCGGGTGAGCTTGAGCCCGATGTGCGTATTGACGCGCGCCAGCAGTTCCTCAGGCAGGAACGGCTTGGTGACGTAGTCGACGACGCCGGCATCGAAGGCCCGCAACAGCAGGTCCCGGTCCTGCGCGGCCGTAACGAACACGACAGGCGCGCGCAACGGGATCTCATGCGCACGCAGCGCGGCCAGGACTTCGAAGCCGTCCATGCCCGGCATCATCATGTCGAGCAGGATCAGGTCAGGGAGGATCTCGGCGTAGCGCTGCAGCGCTTCGTCGCCGTTGGCCGCGGTGATCACCTCGTAACCCTGCCGGCTCAGCAGTGTGCCAACCACGCGCAGGTTGGCCGACTGGTCGTCGACGAGGAGGATCTTGCCCGACAATGTCGAGGGTATCGTTGCGCTCATACGTCCTGTAGTCCCCGAAAGGACGCCGCACCTCCGGCAGCGCCCCGGCGGCCTGCTGCCGTCGAGAAAACGTTAACAGAATCCCACTTCCTGCGGAGCCGGGTGCCCCTGAACCCGGCCCTCGCGCCCACGAACATGAACAGGACAACCCATGGATTCCAGGCCCATTGGTCATTCCCCCCTGTCTGTCGCACCGCTGGCCTTCGGCGGCAACGTGTTCGGCTGGAGCGCCGACGAGGCCACCTCGTTCGCCTTGCTGGACGCTTTCGTCGAGGCCGGCTTCAACCTGGTCGATACCGCGGACTCCTATTCACACTGGGTGCCGGGCAACCAGGGCGGTGAATCGGAGAGCATCCTCGGCCGCTGGTTCCACCGCACCGGGAAACGGGACCGGGTCGTGCTGGCGACGAAGGTCGGCAAGTGGGCGCAGCGGCCGGGCCTGTCGCCACCCAACATCCAGGCCGCCGTCGAGGACTCGCTGCGGCGGCTGCAAACCGACGTGATCGACCTCTACCAGGCCCACGCCGACGATGCGTCGGTTCCGCTGGCCGACACGCTGGGCGCGTTCGCGCGGCTGGTCGAACAGGGCAAGGTGCGGGTGCTCGGTGCCTCCAACTACAGCGCGGCCCGCCTGGCCGAGGCGCTGGACACGTCGGAGCGGCTGCGGCTGCCGCGCTTCGAAAGCCTGCAACCGGAATACAACCTGCATGACCGCGCCGGCTTCGAAGCGGAGCTGGAGCCGCTGGTGCGCGAGCGTGGCGTCGGCGTGATCGGGTACTACTCGCTGGCCAGCGGCTTCCTGACCGGCAAGTACCGCAGCGCCGCCGACATCGGCAGGAGCGCGGCGCGGGCCGGTGCGATCGGCCGCTATCTCACCGCGCGTGGCATGCGCATCCTGCAGGCGTTGGACGATGTCGCCGCCGGCCATCGCGCCACGCCGGCACAAGTGGCGTTGGCCTGGCTGATGGCGCGGCCGACGGTCACTGCGCCGATCGCGAGCGCGACCAGCGTGGCGCAACTGCAGGAGCTGATCGGCGCGGCGAGGCTGTCGCTGCCGGCGGCGGAGATCGCCCAACTAGACGCCGCCAGCGCGGAGTGACCGCCGCTTCCCGCGCTCGCGATGACCGCGCGCGGCAAGGAAGGGCCGGCACCGCGGCCGATATCATGGCGGCCATTGCCCCGCATGCCGATCCCGTGACCCATCACCATGAAGCCGCCCGGCGGCGGTTCGGTTTCGCCTTGGCCGCGACCGGCGCCGTGCTGTTCTCGGCCAAGGCGATCCTCGCCAAGTTCCAGTACCGCCACGGCATAGATGCGCTCGACGTGCTGGCGCTGCGCATGCTGCTGTCGCTGCCGCTGTTCGTCGCGCTGGGCATCCACGAATCGCGGCGCCCGGCACGCGAGCCGATGACGCGGCGCGACTTCGGCCTGATCCTCATCCTCGGCGTGCTCGGCTATTACCTGTCGAGCCTGTTCGACTTCTGGGGCCTGGAGTACGTGCCGGTCTCGCTGGAGCGGCTGATCCTGTTCCTCAACCCCACCTTCGTGCTGCTGATCGGCGTGTTCGCCTTCGGCCGCAAGGTCGCGCGCCGCGAATGGACCGCGATGGCGGTGAGTTACGCGGGCGTGGCGCTGGTATTCGTCGAGAACCTGCGCGTGCAGGGCGAGCACGTGCTGCTCGGCAGCGGCTTGGTGCTGCTGGCGGCGCTGAGCTATGCGCTATACCTGGCGATGTCGGGTCAGCTGATCCAGCGCATCGGATCGCTGCGGCTGGTGGCGTATGCAATGTGCGTGTCGACCGCCGCCACCGTCATCCATTACCTGCTGTTGCGCGACCCCATGCACCTGCTGCAACTGCCGGCGCCGGTGTACGGCCTGGCGTTGATCAACGCGATCTTCTGCACGTTCCTGCCGGTGACTTTCACGATGGGTGCGGTCGCCCGCCTCGGCGCCGGCACCGCGGCGCAGATGTCCGTGATCGGCCCGGTGTCGCTGGTGTTCCTTGGCGCGTGGTTGCTCGGCGAACCGATCACGCTGGTGCAGCTCGCCGGTACCGCCGTGGTGCTGGGAGGCGTGTTGCTGCTCACGCGCCCCGGCGCGAACTCGGTGCCGGTGGCCGCGACGGCGCAAGCGGCGCCCGGTTCCGCAACGGGCTAATCACAACGGAACTTCAGTTGTGGCCACCCCTGCCGATCACATGATAAGTTGAGGCCCACAGGGGGCCTCCCAATCGGGAGGCGGGGAACACGCAATGCTATTGAACCGAACCGGCCGCGTCGTCGCGGCCGTCTGTGCGCTCGCCATCGCCACTGCGGCCGGCGCGCGTGACCGCAACCAGGGCGCCGTCGACATCGATCCGACCCAGAAGGGTCCCGTGTCGGGCCTGGGCATCGAAGCGCACGACATCGCCGCCATGGCGGACCGCATGGTCCGCGACATGCTGGGCAACGACACGTTGGCAGGTCGCTCCAAGGCGCCGCGCATCATCATCGACAGCGCGTACTTCACCAACGAAAGCTCGCAGCGGATCAACAAGAACCTCATCACCGACCGCCTGCGCGTGCAGCTCAACCGCGCCAGCCAGGGCCGGATGACGTTCATCGCGCGCCAGAACGCGGCGATGATCGAAGAGGAACGCGCGCTCAAGCGTGAGGGCGTCACCGACGTCGGCACCACCGGCATGACCCACGCGGTCGCCGGCGCCGACTACCGCCTGACCGGCAACATCGCCTCGACCGAAGCGCGCGATCCGCGCACCGGCCAGATGCAGCGCTACACCCAGATCGTGTTCGAGATGGTCGATCTCGAATCGGGAATGATCGAGTGGTCGAACAGCTACGACATCGAGCGCGCGGCGACCGACGACGTCATCTATCGCTGATCCACCCGCTGGCGGGCAACGCCGGCGATCAATGAAACAGGGGAAAAACGGGTATGGGATCGAGCTGTCTGCGGCTGGCTTTGGTGTGCGCCGTTCTGATGCTTTCCGCGTGCGTGGGGCGCACGCCGCGCGCGGTGGACCCGCAGGCGCAGGTGCCGCCGGTCGCCGCGCCCGCCCCGGCCGGCGCGCACTGAGGTGGCCTCTATGAAGACCGTGCACATCCTTTCGATCCTGCTGCTGGCGGCCGGCTTCGCCGGCGGTTCCGCCGGCGCCGCCGAGAACCAGGTCGTCAAGTGCAAGACCGCCAAGGCGCGGAAGTCAGCGCCGTACGCCGGTCCCGCGCTGGTCGCCAATGTTCCGCGTGCTATGACGCCGATCGACCTCAATGCGGTGCAGTTCACTGACAAGGCGCTGACGCGCCAGGTGCTGGTGGAAGGCCTGTTCGCGCGCCGCACGGAGACCGACACGGTCGAAGTCACCGCGCGCTTCATCAACTGCACCGGCGAGCCGCTGCAGGTGCAGGCACGCTCCTCCTTCATGGACGCGACGCAGGTTCCGACCGAGCCGACGTCGGTGTGGTCGCGCGTGTTCATTCCGGCCTACGGCACCGGCGTATACCGCGAGCGCTCCATGGGCCGCGACGAGGTGCAGTACTACCTCGTCGAACTGACGGCCGCGCCGTGATGCCGGGAAGCCGCATGCTGCGAAAGACCGGTCTGATGGCGAGCGCGCTGTTGGTGGCGCTGGCCTCCCATGGCGCAATCGCGCAGTACCGCGAAGGCATGCCCGAGGTGTTGCCGGAGCCGGCGCGCGCCGCGACCGGCAACGCGGCCGCCGATGTCGAAGCGTTCCGCGCGGCCTATCGCAAGGCCGGTAGCCCGCGCATGGTGGTGTACTGGAATCGCGACCTGGGCGATGCGCTGACCACGCAGTACGACCAGGTGCAGCAGGCCACCCACGTCGCGCAGGGCGCTGCGGTCACGCAGCTCAGCGACGATGGACGCACGCTGACGCAAGGCGCCGGCGTGGCCTCGGTCACGACGTTGCGCTCGGGCGAGCGCAGTGCCCAGGACAACGGCTCGCGGCAGTTGCTGCCCGAGACCTCCGACTGGCCGCTGATGACGGCATTCAACTCGCGCCTGCAGGGTGCCGGCGCGAAGCTGGTGGATCGCACCGTGACGATGCGTTCGCGCGCTGCCGCCGAGTCGGCCGAGCAGCGCAAGGACATCCAGACCATCGAGCTGAAGGCCCTGCACGACAAGGCCGATCTGCTGGTGGAAGTCCTGCAGACCCATGATGCCTCCGCGCCCTTCGAAGTGATGTTCCGCGTTGAAGTGAAGCGCCTGGCGACCGGTGAGCTTCTCGCCAGCCTGGTCAGTGACGGCAAGGGGTCGAAACGCGCGCCGGGCCGCTTCGTCGCAGGCGGCAACGGCTACGTGCGCGAAGCCGCGCCCGAGCAGACGATCGCCGAAGCCGGCGATGTCGTGGCGAACGCGACGATGGCGGCGCTGACGCGCCATTGGCAGTAATCAGAACAAGCGGCACGTCCAGCCATCGACCACATCGCCGAGGGTGCCCGGTGGTGACGTGCCCAATCAGTAACAAGGGACTCACCACGATGCACGTTGTCGCACGCACCGCCCTCTCCGTGGCGCTCTTGACCAGTCTGGTCGCTGCGCCCCTCCTGGCTACCGCGCAGGAAACACCGCTGCTGATCGACGGAGTCCAGGACGGGCAGGCGCAGCATCGCATCCCGTCGCTGCCGATCTTCTTCGGTGAAGCCTATGAAGGGGTGCTGTCGCCCGAGAACGGCGCCCTCAGGCAGACCTACCGGCAATGGACGGAACGGCAGGGCAACTTCAACGTCGCCTACTTCGACATCGAGCTGCTCGAGGGCGACATCGTCAGCTACGGCCTGACGACCGATGGCGCCGATCTGTTGATCGATTTCTTCCACCTCGACACCGACAAGGAAGGAAATCCTTCGTGGGTGTGGGCGGCTACCGCGGCCCACGGCGCCAGCTCCAACGGCTGCATCGTCGGCCGCGCGGTCGGCAAGGCTGGCCAGTACCGCATCCGCCTGTCGACGATGGCTCCGGATACGGTGGCCCGCTATCGCTTCCACCTGCTGCCCGTCGCCAAGCCGATGCTATGCGGCAAGAGGCTCGATGAGGACACGCGCCAGTTCCTGGCCGGTCCGGCGCAGCCGGCGTCGCTGCCTCTCGCACGAAGCTGGGAAGGACGCGAGCGTCCGAAACACTTCCGCATGCCGGCACCGTTCGTACAACCGGATACGCCGGACGCCATCGCCTACGCGCAGTCCAAGCGCAGTGAACTGCAGCCGTTCTACAAGACGCTGTATCTCGACGGCGAGCACAACGCGGTGCTGAACTTCCAGCGCCTGGGACTGGCGGCGATGGAAGCCGGGGCGTGGGCCGAGGCCGAGTGGGCCTTCGATGAAGCCCTGGCGCGCATCGAGGCCGTGTACGGGAAGACGTCGATCGCCAGCGACGCGCGCTCGAAGTGGAACGCCGAAGGCATCAAGGACTTCAAGGGCGAGCCCTACGAACGCGTGATGGCCTACTACTACCGGGGCCTGCTGTACCTGCGCGAGGGCGACTACCAGAACGCACGAGCCTCGTTCATGGCCGGCGAGTTCCAGGACACGCTGTCGGAAGCCGAGGAATTCCAGGGCGACTTCGCGCTGATGAACTACCTGTCGGGCTGGTCTTCCTACTGCATGGGCGACACGGTGCAGGCCGGCGATGCTTTCGCCGTGGCGAAGCAGGTGAACTCCGCCGTGCAAATGCCCGGCAAGGAGAACACCCTGCTGATCGCCGACCTCGGCCGTGGCCCGGTGAAGATGGCGCGGGGAACCCAGCACAAGCTGCTGGCTTTCGCCGAGTCCATGGACGCGGGACGCGGTGAGCAGGCGCACGCGGCCATTGCCGGCAACGCGCAGCAACGTCCACTCAGTGAATACAGCGATGTGTACTTCCAGGCGACGACCCGCGGCGGCCGTGCGTTCGACGCGATCCTCGACGGCAAGGCGTCCCTGAAGAACAACCTCGTCCGCACGTACGGCGTTGGCGAGGCGCTCACGCAGTCGGGCATGCCAGCGCTGCAGCTCGCCGGCCTGGCCATCGCGGTGGTCAGCGGCGGCGTGGGCGGACAGGTCAAATCGCAGGCCGACACACGCGTGTGGGATACGTTGCCCGACCACGTGTCCCTGGGGCTGGCGAAGGTGGAACCCACCGCTGCCATCTCTTTCAGCTTCGATGGCAACGAATCGGCGGCGCCAGGTCCGACTCCGGTCATGCGTGCCCATCACGGCCAGTGCGGCATCGCCTGGAGCCGCTCGCGTTCGGCCCTCGCCGTGCCGCCGGGAGCGCCCGGTAACGACGAGGACACCGTCAAGGAGCGCAGCAAGAACAAGGAAGCGCTGCAACGCGATGCGGCGTTCCGCACGACGCTGCGGGATGGCGCAGTCGCAGGCGCTGCAACGAACGCGCTTTGATCATCGAACGGGCCAGAAAGCCGCCTCAATACTGTTGGGAAAGAACATGAACCACACCACGCGCACCGCATTGGCCATGGCCCTTTCACTGGCCTTCGCTGCAACGTCGCTCAAGGCGTCCGCACAGGAAGCCGGCCCTGTCTTCGATGCGATCTATGACAGGGACGCGCAGCATGCGATGCCCTCGATCCCGATCTTCTTCGGCGACCGTTACGAGGGAACCCTCTCGCCTGAGAACGGCAGCATCCGCCAGATGCATTCGCTGTCGTTCTTCAAGGTGGAGCCGCGGCTCTTCAATGTCGCCTACTACGACATCGATCTGTACAAGGACGAGTACCTGAACTTCGGCGTCGTCACCGACCAGCAGGTGTACGTGTCCTTCTACCGGCAGGTGACCGACAAGAAGGGCGCCACTTCGTGGAAGTGGATGAGCGCCATGGGCGGATTCTTTGGCCCGAAGACCAGGGATTGCTACGGCTACTCGCGGTCGCCGGACGACGGCAAGTACCGGGTTCGCATCACGACCGTGGAACCCGAGACGGTCGTGCCCTACAAGTTCTTCTTCCTGTCCAAGGCCCATCCTGCGCAGAGTTTCTGCGGCGACAAGCGGGAGGCGCACGAAGCGGAGTTCATGGCAGGCCCCGGCAAGCCGGCGTCGCTGCAGGTCGCGAAATCGTGGGAGGGACGCGCACGCCTCCCGGCCTTCGGCACGCAACCGACCTTCACGCGGCCGGAGAATCCGGATGCGGAGACCTTTGCGCAGACCAAGCGCGAAGAACTGCGTCCGCTGTACAGGACGCTTTACCTCGATGGCGAGCACAACGCGGTGCTGAACTTCGAACGCCTTGGCCTGGCGGCGATGGAGATCGGCGCTTACGACGAAGCCGAGTGGGCCTTCGATGAGGCGCTTCGCCGGATCGAATCCTTCTACGGAAAGACCGCGGTAGCCAAGGAAGCGCGCAGCAAGTGGACCGGCGAAGGCATCAAGGACTTCAAGGGCGAGCCCTACGAGCGGGTGATGGCCTATTACTACCGCGGCCTGCTGTACCTGCGCGAAGGCGATTACCAGAACGCGCGCGCCTCGTTCATGGCCGGCGAGTTCCAGGACACGCTGTCGGAGGCCGAGGAGTTCCAGGGCGACTTCGCGCTGATGAACTACCTGTCGGGCTGGTCTTCCTACTGCATGGGCGACACGGTGCAGGCCGCCGATGCCTTCGCCGTGGCGAAGCAGGTGAACCCCGGCGTGCAACTGCCCGGCAAGGAAAACACCCTGCTGATCGCCGACCTCGGCCGTGGCCCGGTGAAGATGGCGCGCGGCAGCGAGAACAAGCTGCTGACCATCGTCGATTCGATCGACGCCGGCCGCGACGAACGCGCCAGCGCGCTCGTCGGCAACGCCGCTCCGCTGACCCTGCAGGAATACAGCAACATCCATTTCCAGGCGACGACCCGTGGCGGCCGCGCGTTCGACTCGATCCTCAACGGCAAGGCGCAGTTGCGAAACGGGCTGCAGGGCGGTGCCGAGATCGGCTATCTGCTGACGCAGTCGGGCGTGCCGCCGCTGCAGCTGGCCGGCCTGGCGATCACGCTGGTGTCCGGCGGCATCGGCATGAAGGTCAAACCCGACGCCGACGTGCGCGCCTGGGACACGCTGCCCAACCACGTGTCGCTGGGGCTGCTCAACGCAACCCCGTCGCAGCCGGTCTCCTACAGCTTCAGCAGCGACGGCAAGCCCGCCATCGACGCGACGCCGGTGATGCGCTCGCACCAGGGTCAATGCGGAATCGCGTGGAGCCGCTCGCGTTCGGCGCTCGGAGCGCCGTTGGGCGCGCCGGGCAACGACGAGGACATCGTCAAGGCGCGCGACAAGAACAAGGAAGCCCAGAAGCTCGATGCGGCATTCCGCACGGCCTTGGCACAGCACGGCGAAGCCGGCGCCGCCGCTGGCGCGGATTGAGGACGCGCAGTCCGGTCAGTCGCAACGCCGCCACTGGCCGGGCTGCAATCCTTCGATCCGGTAGGGGCCGATCGCCGCGCGCACCAGCCGCAACGTCGGCAGGCCGACCGCGGCGGTCATGCGCCGCACCTGGCGATTGCGGCCTTCGCTGATGGCGATCTCCAGCCATGCATCGGGCACGGTCTTGCGGAAGCGCACCGGCGGATCGCGCGGCCACAGCGCCGGTGCGTCGATGCGCTTCGCCTTCGCCGGGAGTGTCATGCCGTCGTTGAGTTCGACACCGCGGCGCAGTGCCGACAGTTGCGACTCATCGGGATCGCCTTCCACCTGCACCCAATACGTCTTGGGTTGCTTGTGGCGCGGGTCGGTCAGGCGATGCGCGAGGCCGCCATCGTCAGTCAGCAGCAGCAGACCTTCGCTGTCGTGATCGAGGCGGCCGGCGGCGTACACGTCCGGCGGCAGACCGAACTCCGCCAGCGTGCGCCGCGGCGGCGTGCTGCGATCGGTGAACTGGCACAGCACGCCGTAGGGTTTGTTGAAGGCGATCAGCATGGATTTGTCGCAAGGGCCACGAGAACAGAAGTGGTTTGCCATTGTCAGCCGCGCGCGCGGCCCTTGCGATGTCGCAGCATCAAGTCAGTGGGCGGCGGGCTTGCGGAAGCGCAGCGTCATGCGGTCGCTTTCGCCGATCGCCTTGTACATCGCGTCGTCCTTGGCGTCGTGGCGGTTCACCGGCGGCAGCGTCCACACGCCGTTCGGGTGATCGGCGGTGTCCTTCGCATTGGCGTTGACCTCGCTCCTGGCTTCGAGCACGAAGCCGGCGCCCTGCGCGAGCTGGATGACCAGCGCCTCGGTGAGGTAGCCGGACGACTTCATCTTCTCCAGATCGGTGCCCGGCTTGGCGCGATGATCGACCACGCCGAGCGTGCCGCCCGGCTTGAGCACGTCGAAGAACGCCTTGAAGTAGGCCTCGGCGGTGCCGTCGTCGACCCAGTTGTGGGCGTTGCGGAAGGTCAGCACGGCATCGGCGGAACCGGCCGGGCCGAACATCGGCTTCATCGGGTCGAACACGCGCACGTCGGGCGAGCCATACACGGCGGTGTTGGTGAACTTGCCGCGCAGCGTCTTGTTGAGGTCGTAGCGGTATTTCGGCTGGCCGGCGATCGCGTCATCCCACACCGCGGCGACGTAGTGGCCGTTGTCCTTCAGGTACGGCGCGAGGATATCGGAGTACCAGCCACCGCCCGGCGTGATCTCGATGACGGTCTGGCCCGGTGCCACGCCGAAGAACGACAACGTCTCGCGCGGGTGGCGGTACTGGTCGCGAACGACGTTCTTCGGATCGCGCCATGCACCCTGCAGCGCGGTGTCGAGCGCGGCGGTGTCGGTCGTGGCCACGGCGGTGGCCGTCGGCGCGGCCGCGGCCGCCCGGGCTTCCTCGTTGGTGGGCGCACTCACGCACGCGGCGAGCAGAACGGGAACCACGGCGGCAAGCAGCAGGCGTTTCATTCGATGGCCTCCAGGCAGGGGTGTCGGATCGGGTGCGCAAGCCTAACCCGTTCAGCGGCCATGGACGTCAGTCACGGCCTGCGCCGGCGCGACGGGGCCCGGGTCCCCGTACCCGCACGCCGGGTCGATGGTTTGCCTTCGGCTTCGGCGGCCTGGTAGGCCTGGGCCTCTTCCAGCAGCCATTCGCGGAACACCGCCAGGCCGCGGTGGTGCTGCGAGCGCGGCGGATACACCAGATAGTGCGCGTACTCGGCCTTCAGGCGCTCCTCGAATAGCGGTATCAGGCGGCCGGCATCGATCAGCGGCCGCGCCAGCGTCACCCGCCCGAGCACGATGCCCATGCCTTCGGCGGCCGCGCGGTGCAGGTTCTCCGAGTCGTCGAAGATCGCCACGAAGCGCTCGGGCGGCACACCGCCGAAGCGGGCGAACCACTCGCTCCAGCGTCCGCCCGGTGCGCCGAGCAGCGGGAACTCATGGAGGTTGGACAGCGTCGGCCGGCCCAGGCGCTCGATCAGCGCGGGACTCGCCGTCGGTATCAGCCAGTCGTCGAACAGGTGCACCGCCTGCAGGCCCTGCCAGTGGCCGGGCCCGAAGCGGATGCCGGCATCGATGGTGGCCTCGCGCGCGAAATCGACCACGCCGACATTCGACTGCAGGCTGATCTCCAGTTGCGGATGCGCGGCCAGCAGACGCGGCAGCCGCGGTACCAGCCAGCTCGACGCGAACGATGGCATCAGCGTGATCGCCAGCGCGTCGTCGCGGCGCCGTGCGCGCGGCTGCAGCGCGTGCTCGATCGCATCCAGATGCGGCTTGATGCTGTCGTAGAGCGCGCGGCCATCATCGGTGAGCTTGACGCCGCGTGCACCACGCTCGAACAGCTGCTGCTCCATGCGCTCTTCGATGCTGCGGATCTGATGGCTAAGCGCGCTGACGGTGAGGTGCATCGATTCGGCCGCGCGGGTCAGGTTGCCCAGGCGCGCGGCAGTGATGAAACCCAGCAGGGCGTGCAGCGGCGGACGGCTCATCGCAGGGTCCTTTCAATTGCGGCCTAGTCTTGAACTGGATTCAATGCTGTCTTGCAAAAGTGTCGCTTTTTCAGCGCTTGGCGGAAGTCTATCTTGCATCCCATGCAAGGAAGTAGTCCACGCCAAGCCGGCATCCACCGCACTGGAGCAAGTCATGAACATCTTCACGAACCTCCTTTTCCTGCAGGGCCACCTGGCCGATCCGCACATGTTCGACGAAGACGACGAGCGCTATTCGCGCGGTTACGGCAATCGCGCCGCGTCGGAACAGTTCTTCGCGCCGCTGGGCCACGCCCGCAGTGCCGATGAACGCGATGAAGCACGTAGCGACGCCAGTCCCGCCCTCGGCGGATGCGCCTGAACACGGAAAGCAGCGCCGCCCCGGCGGCGCTGCCACCACCGGGTCAGCGGAAACGGCATGAAACCGCAATACCGGTGTCGGCGCCTTGTCATCGCCGTTCGCGAAGCTGATCCCGCCGGACAAACAGCCTCCGGCAACTCCCTTCCCCCAGGAGTCCAGCCATGCAGTTGTTCAAGAACGAATGCCTGACCGATACCGGCTTCGCCGCGTTCGACCTCGAGTTCTTCCGTACGCCTGCCTTTGGTCCCCGCTACGCCCGGCGCTCAGGCGCACCCCGCGCATTCGCGCTTTCGAGCGCACGGCAAGCCGATACCGATGACGATGCGGTCGTGCTGGATTGGCGGCCCATCGAACGCGAATACCTGCGCATGCTCTGACGCAGGCACCTCGTGCCCGCATGAATGCGGGCACGGGTCCGCGGCGATGCATGGCAAGATCGCCGCATGCAGGGCGTTCCCCACCAGTTCGAACATCCACAGGACGTGGCACAGTTCCGCCGGCCGGCTCACCGCCCCGGCATCGAGCTGTATCGGGCGCACATCGTGCGCCACGCATTCGATGCGCATACGCATGAGGCCTACGGGCTGGGTGCTATCGAGTCCGGCGCCGAGCGCTTTCGTTATCGTGGCAGCGAACACGTCGCGCCACCGGATTCGCTGGTGCTGATGAATCCCGACGCACTGCACACCGGCCGCGCCGAAACCGAAGGCGGCTGGCGTTACCGCATGGCCTACATCGACCCCGACGTGGTCGAGGCGGTGACCGGCGAATCCGGCTGGTGGTTCGACGCCGCCGTACATCACGACCCCGCGCAGGCGCGCCGCATCACGCGGTTGCTCGATGCGCTGTGGCAGGAGCAGGAGCCGGTTGCGTTCGACAGCCTGCTGCTGACGCTGCTCGACTCGTTCGGCCGTCAGGCGCGGAGGCCGCGTCCAGTGCAGGCGGAAGCGGCGCCGCGATTCGCGCACGTCATCGAATACCTGCGCACGAACCTGGCGCAACGGCTGACGCTGGACGAACTCGCGGCGGTGGCCGGATTGAGCCCGTTCCATTTCCTGCGCAGTTTCCGCGCGCAGCATGACGCCACGCCGCAGCAGATGCTGATGGCGCTGCGCCTGTTCGAAGCCAAGCGGCTGCTGGCCGCGGGCGAGACGCCGGCCGCAGTCGCCGCGGCCGTCGGACTCAGCGACCAGGCGCACCTCAACCGCACTTTCCTGCGCCGCTACGGCGTGTCGCCCGCGCGCTACCGCCAGCAGGTGCGCAGCTGACGCTGCGGACTGAATTGCCAGGGACGCGCACCGCAATCTGGTTCAAGACACGCCCACGCCGCCGGTGCACGCTGCCGGCATGTGGATCGGAACCCTCTACGCACTCGCCGCGGGACTGATGTGGGGCCTGGTGTTCGTCGGGCCGCTGCTGGTGCCCGAATACCCGGCCGCGCTGCAATCGGTCGGCCGCTACCTCGCCTTCGGCCTGATCACGCTGCCGCTGGCGTGGTGGGATCGCGCCGCGCTTCGCCGCCTGCACCGCGCAGACTGGATCGAGGCGCTCAAGCTCGCCGCGATCGGCAACCTGCTCTATTACCTGTGCCTGGCCGCGGCCATCCAGCGTGCCGGAGGACCGTTGCCGACGATGATCATCGGCACGCTGCCGGTGGTGATCGCGATCAGTGCGAACCTGCGCAACCACCAGCGCGACGGGCGCCTGCCGTGGCGCAAGCTGGCGCCGTCACTGCTGCTGATCGTTTCCGGCATCGCCTGCGTCAACCGCGTCGAGTGGGAGGCGCTGCGCAGCGCGCCCGGCGCGGACCCGATGCGCTACGCGCAGGGCGCGTTGCTGGCGCTGGTCGCCGTGGCCTGCTGGACCTGGTACCCGCTGCGCAATGCCGACTGGCTGCGCGCCCATCCCGACCGCAGCCCGCGCACCTGGGCCACCGCGCAGGGCGTGGCGACATTGCCGCTGGCGCTGCTTGGATACGCCGTGCTGTGGGTGGGCATGGTGGCGTCGGGCAGTGCATTCCCGATGCCGTTCGGGCCGCGCCCGTGGGCTTTCATCGGGCTGATGGCGGCGATCGGCCTGTTCGCGTCGTGGCTCGGCACGCTGTGCTGGAACGAGGCCAGCCAGCGCATGCCGACCGCCCTGGTCGGCCAGCTCATCGTGTTCGAAACGCTGGCCGCGCTCGCCTACGCATTCATGTTGCGCGGGCAGGCACCGGCGCCGCTAACGATGCTCGGCATCGGCCTGCTGGTCGCCGGCGTAATGTGGGCGGTGCGCGTGCGTCCGGAGCCGGCCGCCGCCGAAGGCCACGCCGCCTGACCCTGGCGTTTGGCGGTTCCGCAGCGCCTGCGGAGCCGCTACGATCCGGGCAGGTGGGCGCGCGGGGAAGCGCATGTCGCAGAGAATCCTGATCATCCTGCTGTCGCTGGCCCTCGGTGCCGTCAGCGGCGCGTTCGGCTATTCGCTCGTCGCGCAGAAGCGCCGCGCCGTCGAGCTGTCGATCGCCCGCGCCGAAGGCCGGGCCGAAGCCGAGAAGGCGGTGGCCGACGAGATGGCCGCGCTCAAGCCGGTGGTGTTCGCCAAGGCCGCCAACTCCGAAACGAAAGCCGGCGGCGTGCAGTTCGGCTACGAGTACATCAAGCCACGCAGCCCGGAACTGGAGCCGTTCTACAAGATGGCCCATGACGGCGACATGCTGCGCAAGCTGCCGGAAGTCCATGCCATCGACGGCATGTTGATGCTGCCCCGGCCGATCAACTACGTCACCGCGCAGTGCAACGAGGTCAACGCGTTCTATTCGCCCGAGCGCAACGAAGTCGTGATGTGCTACGAGACGATGAAGACACTGCTCGACCGCGGGACCGAGCTGGCCAAGGAGAACGGCGGCGGCGACGCCTACGCGCAGCGCTATCTCGACGCCAACGTGCGCTTCATCCTGCTGCACGAGACCGGCCACGCGCTGATCAGCCTGCTCGAGATCCCCATCACCGGACGCGAGGAAGATGCGGTCGACCAGCTGGCGACCACGCTGATGCAGCGTTTCGCCGGCATGGACGAATCGACCGGCGTGGTCACCGAGAACCTGCGGATGGCGTCGAACTGGTTCCTGGTGCGCAGCACCGGCCAATACAGCCTCGACGCCTATGCCGACCAGCATGCGTTGGGCGAGCAGCGCTACTTCAACCTGCAATGCCTGCTCTATGGCAGCGATCCCGCGCGCTACCTCAGCATCGTCACCGATGGTGACCTGCCGGAGGCACGCGCCAAGGGTTGCCCGGAGGAGGCGCGTCGCATCAGCCGTTCGTGGCTGCGCCTGCTGCTGCCGTACGTGGCGCCGAAGTACCAGATGACCGAAGAGAAGGCCAACCGGCTGTTCGAGCAGCGCGAGCGCGAACGCGACCGCAATACCGGCGTTCAATACGTGCGCTGAGGCTGCCCGGCCGTTGGGGCACATCCTACTGGGCCGCGTAACGCGCAAAGGCAGCATCGCTGCCGCGCAAGCGATTCTATCGATGGCCGGGCCGTACCCGCTGCCTGCAGCCCGTCCGCCATGACAGGCAGCACACAAGTGCCAGCCACCGACAGCGGCACTTAACGCCGCGTCACGCTCCGGCGCGACCTGTCGAACGCATGCCCGCCGTTTCCCCGGTCATCGAAGCGGATGTCGGCGAACGATGTCCGGGGCGAGCACGCGTTCAACGAATCCCTTCCTGTCGACCACGCGAACCGCGACGAGGAGAACGGGCATGGCCGCACCCCGCACGTACCAGTTCAACCTGCCCACGGCAGGCCGCCCCGACGATGTGATGCTGGAGGAAACCTGGTATCCCGGCATCCGTCCGTACTGGGAAGGCGCGTCGTCGCGTCGCATCTACGATCCCATCCTAGGTGTGCGCGCCGTGGTCATCCATGCGACCGCGGGCGCTAGCTCCGACGGCGCGGTTTCGGTGATCAGGGATCGCAAGGCTTCGTTCCACTGGCTGGTGCCCGATGAGAACGAACCCCAGCACGGGCAACTGGTGTGGGCCTGCATCCCCGAAGCCCGCGCCGCCTGGCATGTGCGCAACACCTGCAGCCACGCCGATGTCTGGGGCGGCGCCACCAAGGTCAATCACTGGTCGCTCGGCATCGAGGTGGTCAACACGCAACAGGCGAGCGATCCGTTCTCCGCATGGCAGGTCGAGGCGACCGCCCGCATCGTGCGGTACTGCTGGGCGAAGTATCCGAACCTCAAGCACGTGGTGTCCCACGCGCGATTGGATCCAAGCCGGCGCAGCGACCCGGGCACCGCGTTCGACTGGGACCGGTTCCGGCAACTCGTGCTGGCGGGCAACGGCCACGACGTGCCCAGGGCGCTGGCCGCTTCGACCCGCGCAACTCCACGCGGCAAGCGCGCGAAGAAGGCAGGCACATCGGACGGCGGTTGCTGCCCATAGCAGCAGCGCGATTCGCACACATCACGAAACGAGGATGACGACATGGCAAGCGTGTTGAAAGTGTTGTGCGTGCACGGCGTCGGCCAGCATCCGGTCGGCGGTGCCTGGGAAACCGAGTGGGCCGATGCGATCCGCAGCGCCTGTGCGACCGTCGATTCCAGCCGTACCATCGACATCCAGTACTGCCACTACGACGACATCTTCGACAAGCATAACGTCACCCTGGGGGACTGCCTCGAGGCGCTGGCCTGCCTGGTGGTGAACGGCGTGACCGCACCGTTCCGTACCGCCCGCGGAAGCGATTCGAGCCTGCGTTACACCGCCGGACTCACGGTGAAGTGGATCGAAAGCGGAACCTTCCGGAAGGAGACACGCGAGCGGCTGAGCGAGCGGATCTCGGCGTTCAAGCCTCACGTCGTGCTGGGCCACAGCCTGGGTTCCCTGGTGGCCTACGACACGTTCACCCACAGCGATACGTCCAGCCTCTGCAACGGCCGCATGTTCGTATCGCTCGGCTCGCAGATAGGCAATCCGTTCGTGCGCGGCCAGTACCAGGCCGGCAGGTTGAGTGCCCTCCCACAGGCGAAGTTCTGGTATCACCTGTACAACCTCCACGACTCCGTGTTCACGGCCAGGATCAGGCTCACGGCCGACAACTACCGCCAGATCGAAACGACGTTCGACATTCCCGGCGCCGCGGATCACTCGGCGGCGGAATACCTGCGGCACCCGCAGACGGCCGAGACCGTGTGGTTCGACCTGCTCAACGGCGAGACCAGCCGCATTTCGCGTTCGATGCGCAAGGAGCACCGCGTTGCCGGACGCGTGGCCACGCCGACGCACCGCGCGTTGCTGGTCGGCATCAACGACTACCCGAACCCCAAGGATCGCTTGGCCGGCTGCGCCAACGACACGTTCCTGATGAGCGCCATGCTGCAGGAAGTGGGAATACCGGCCGAGGACATCCGCGTCGTCCTCGACAAGCGCGCCACCGCGGACAACATCCGGTCGAGGATCGACTGGCTGCTGGACAACTGCAGGCCGGGAGACCAGCGCGTCCTCTACTACAGTGGACATGGCGCCCAGTTGGCGGACTACGGCTTGGGCGACCGCATCGATCGCGTCGACGAGGCGCTGGTCCCGTACGACTTCGACTGGTCGCGGGACCATGCGATCACCGACGACTGGCTGTTCGAGCGCTACACGCAGCTGCCGTACGACTCCGCCTTCACGATCATCCTCGATTGCTGCCACTCCGGCGGCATGGCCAAGGGCGGGCCGCTGCGCATACGCGGGCTCAATCCGCCGGACGACGTGCGCCACCGCCGCCTGCGCTGGAACCAGGAGCACAAGATGTGGGTGGAGCGCGACCTCGATATCCAGAAGACACGCGCCAAGACGGTCGACGAGACCGACATGCCGCTGGCGGGCATGACCGGGCGCCTCGGCTATGCGATGCCGGTACGCACGCAAAGGATCCAGGCAATGCGGGAACGCCGAAAGGAACTGGGGCACAAGGGCCCGTACATGCCGGTGCTGCTGTACGCGTGCGGAGAACAGCAGTCAGCGTACGAGTACGAGCATGGCGCGACCTCGCATGGCGCTTTCACCTTCGCGCTGGTGAAGAACTGGCGCGAATCCCGGCGAACGGGTGGCATGACCGCGCAGGAACTGGTCCGCCTCACGTCGAAAGAGCTGGAGGGACTCAGGTACGACCAGAAGGCATCCCTCGCCGGTCCACCTTCGCAACTGAAGCGGCCATTGATCCGATAGCGCGGCCAGCCAAGACCAAAAAAAGCCCGGCATTCGCCGGGCTTTTTTTTGTCCAGTACGACGCCGGGATCAGAGTGCGGCGAGCGCGGCGTTGAGGGTCGCGCTCGGACGCATCGCCTTCGACACCAGGTCCATGTCGGGGTGGTAGTAGCCACCGATCTCGACCGGCTTGCCCTGCACCGCGACGAGTTCTTCGACGATCTTCGCCTCGTTGCCGGTCAGCGCTTCGGCCAGCGGGGCGAACTTCGCCTTCAGCGCGGCGTCCGCATCCTGCGCGGCCAGCGCCTGCGCCCAGTACATCGCCAGGTAGAAGTGGCTGCCGCGGTTGTCGATGCCGCCGACCTTGCGCGACGGCGACTTGTCGGTATCGAGGAACTTGGCGTTGGCGGTGTCGAGCGTATCGGCCAGCACCTTCGCGCGGGCATTGCCGGTGTGCTCGGACAGATGTTCGAGCGATGCGGCGAGGGCGAGGAACTCGCCCAGCGAATCCCAGCGCAGGTAGTTCTCCTGCACGAACTGCTGCACGTGCTTCGGCGCGGAACCGCCGGCGCCGGTCTCGAACAGGCCGCCGCCGTTCATCAGCGGCACCACCGACAGCATCTTGGCGCTGGTGCCCAGTTCCATGATCGGGAACAGGTCGGTCAGGTAGTCGCGCAGCACGTTGCCGGTCACCGAGATGGTGTCCTGGCCCTGGCGGATGCGCGCCAGCGAATGCTTCATCGCGTCCACCGGCGCCATGATGCGGATGTCGAGGCCGTTCGTGTCGTGGTCCTTCAGGTAGCGCTCGACCTTGGCGATGACGTTGGCGTCATGCGCGCGCTGCGAGTCGAGCCAGAACACCGCCGGCGTGTGCGAGAGGCGGGCACGGTTCACGGTCAGCTTCACCCAGTCCTGGATCGGCGCGTCCTTGGTCTGGCACATGCGCCAGATGTCGCCGGCTTCGACCTTGTGCTCCATCAACACATGGCCGGCCTCGTCGAGCACGCGCACGACGCCGTCGGCCGGGATCTGGAAGGTCTTGTCGTGCGAGCCGTATTCCTCGGCCTTTTGCGCCATCAGGCCGACGTTGGGCACCGAGCCCATCGTCGCCGGGTCGAACGCGCCGTGCGTGCGGCAGTCGTCGACCACGGCCTGGTAGATGCCGGCGTAGCAGCGATCCGGGATCACGGCCTTGGTGTCCTGCAGCTTGCCGTCGGTGTTCCACATGCGGCCGGAGTCGCGGATCATCGCCGGCATCGAGGCGTCGACGATGACGTCGCTCGGCACATGCAGGTTGGTGATGCCCTTGTCGGAGTTGACCATCGCCACGCCCGGACGGCGCGTGTACTCGTCCGCGATGTCAGCCTCGATGGCAGCCACGGTTTCCGGCGGCAGCGAGGGCAGGCGCGCGTACAGGTCGCCGATGCCGTTGTTGGCATCGAAGCCTGCCTGCGCCAGCACGTCGGCGTGCTTGGCGATCGTGTCGCGGTAGAAGCGCGACACCACGATGCCGAACATGATCGGGTCGGAGACCTTCATCATGGTCGCCTTCAGGTGCAGCGAGAACAGCACGCCCTTGGCGAGTGCGTCGTCGATCTGCGTATCGACGAAGCGCGACAGCGCCTTCGCGCTCATCGCGGCGGCGTCGATGACTTCGCCGGCCTGCACCTTGATGTTGGTCTTGAGCATGTTGCGGCGGCCGTCCTGGCCGGTCAGCTCGATCGAGACGGTGCCGGCCTTGTCGATCACCTTCGACTGCTCGCTGCCGTAGAAATCGCCGCTGGCCATGTGCGAGACATGCGACACCGAGTCGCCGCTCCATGCGCCCATCTTGTGCGGGTGCTTGCGTGCGTAGGCCTTCACCGACGCCGGCGCGCGGCGGTCGGAGTTGCCTTCGCGCAGCACCGGATTCACGGCGCTGCCCTTGATGCGGTCGTAGCGCGCCTTGATCTCGTTCTCGCGCTCGTCCTTCGGCTCTTCCGGGTAGTCCGGCAGCGCGTAGCCCTGCTTCTGCAGTTCGATGATCGCGGCCTTCAGCTGCGGCACCGAGGCGCTGACGTTGGGCAGCTTGATGATGTTGGCATCCGGCGTCGTGGCGAGCTGGCCGAGTTCGGCGAGGTGGTCGCCGATTTTCTGGTCGTCGCGCAGAAAGTCCGGGAACTGCGACAGGATGCGGCCGGCCAGCGAGATGTCGCGGGTGTCCACGGCGATGCCGGCGGTGCCGGCGTAAGCCTGCACGATCGGCAGCAGCGAGGCCGTGGCCAGGAACGGAGCTTCGTCGGTCAGGGTGTAGAGGATCGTCGGGGCGTTGGACATCTCGGCGTGGACTCGCTGTGTCGTGTTCGGAAAAGGGACGGCAGGCGCCGTCGCCGGAGCTTTCCCATCGTGGCGGACCGCTTGCGGAAGCGGCGCGGCGGACGGGCGCGAAACCTCGGTATTGTCGCGATTTCGGCGCGGCCGGGCAAAAGCGCGGCCGTGCGCGGGCGAATGGTATTGCGGTGTTGCGAGCCGCCTAGTGTTCGCGGTGTTCGCGACGGCCCGGGAACTGCACCACGCCGCCGCGCTGAAGCTCGTGCCGGTTCCACAGCACCGGTACGTCGCGCGGAGCAGGCGGTTCGAGTTCGTCGTCGATGGGCGAGATGCTTTCTTCCTCGTCTTCCCAGCTGTAACGCTTGCGCGGCGGCAGCGGGTCGGCTCGGCGGAACAACCAGGCCGCGGCCACGCCGCCGATCGCCCCGCCCAGGTGGGCCTGCCAGGACACGCCGATCTCGCGCGGCAGGATCGTCAACAGCATGCCGCCATAGAACATGAATGCGAGCATCGCCGCGGCGACCGAGGCGCGGTCGCGTCGCAGCAGGCCGAGCACGAACACCAGGAACATCAGGCCGTGAGTCACGCCACTGGCGCCGAGGTGGCGCGAGCCCTCATCGCCCAGCAGCCAGGCGCCGAGGCCCGCGCCGAGCCACAGCAGCGGCAGCGCGCGCAACGTCGCCCGCGGATACAGGCCGCCGGCGAGCGTGCCGAGCATCAGCAAGGCGATCGCGTTGGCCGCGAGATGTTCGAACGAGCCGTGCAGCAGCGGCGCGGTGAGCACGCCGATCAGGCCAGCGACCGACCACGGCTGGACGGTCCACGCGCCTACGTCGAAATGACCCTGGGCGCTGAAGATCGCCGTCAGCAGCAGCACGAAGCCGAGGCTGAGGTTGAATGCGGACAGCCAGCGGCGCTTGTCGGCCTTGCGCTGCTCCGGCGTGTCGGGAACGGCTTCGGGTATCGGCAGGTGCATGGTCAGGACATTGTTGCCGGGAAGCGGGTTTGCAAGCGGGTCCGGGCTGGGCCAGTGCGTCCCACCGATGGGCCGGCACGGGCGCCCCAGCCCTGGGACGCCCGCCCGGACGGCTTACTGCGCTTCCACGTGCGCCGGCCGCCTGAGGCTCAGCACGACGGTGACGGCCAGGATCGCCGCCACCACCGCCAGCGAGGCCAGCACCGGGATCTTGACCACGTCGATCAGCAGCATCTTCACGCCGATGAAACCCAGCACGACCGCCAGACCGTAGGGCAGCAGGTGGAAACGGCCCGCCATGCCGGCCAGCAGGAAGTACATCGCGCGCAGGCCGAGCACCGCGAAGACGTTCGAGGTCAGCACGATGAACGGATCGGTGGTGATGGCGAAGATCGCGGGAATGCTATCGACGGCGAAGATCACGTCGGTGATGCCGATCATCACCACCACCACGAACAGCGGTGTGTACAGGCGCTTGCCATGCTCGCGCCAGGTCATCGCGTGGCCGTGGTAGGTGGGCGTCAGCGGCAGGTGCCTGCGCATCCAGCGCAGCACCGGGTTCTTTTCCAGGTCCGGTTCCTGGCCGGCGGCGATCCACATCTTGACGCCCGTAAGCAGCAGGAACGCACCGAACACGTACAGCAGCCAGTGGAACTTCGTCAGCAGCACCGCGCCGGCGAAGATCATCACGCCGCGCAGCACGATCGCGCCGAGCACGCCGAGCACCAGCGCGCGCTGGCGCTGCTCCTCGGGCACCGCGAAGTACATGAAGAGCATCAGGAACACGAAGATGTTGTCCACCGCCAGCGACTTCTCGACGAGGTAGCCGGTCAGGAACTCCAGGGCGACGCGGTTGGCGAGCACCACATCGGCGGTCTCTCGCAGGTACCACCACAGGCCGCCGTTGAAAATCAGTGCCAGTCCCACCCAGCCGGCGCTCCACAGCGCGGCCTCGCGGAAGGTGACCTTGTGGTCGCCGCCGTGGCGCATCAGCACCAGGTCCACCAGCAGTGCCGCGGTTACCAGGCCGGCGAAGCCTGCCCACAGGATCGGATTGCCGATCGTTTCCATTAGTTGATCTCCAAACGAAAAAAGCCCGAACCGCAGGGTTCGGGCTGTATTCGGTGGGACCGGGACAGACCTTCGCCGTACGGCGAAGGTCTCGCTCACAGCCCGTTGCCGGACTGCCCTCGGGCCGGAGAAACCTGAATGCACCTCAGGTGACTCGAAATGACGACCGCGAAGTCGGGAGCTACTCCCCTTCTGAAGGGCAGGATTCTCCAGACCGGGGCAAGCGGGTGTCAAGCGACCGTTACAATGGCGCGATGAACACGTCTTTCCCCGGCACGCCCTACCCCGTCGTGCACCTCAAGAATGCCTGGAAGTCCACCCATCCGTGGATCTTCCAGCGACTGGTCGAGAAACCCGCGCAGCGGCCCAAGCCCGGCTCCATCGTCGATGTGATCGGCGTCGAGGGCGACTGGATCGGCCGCGGCTTCTACAACGGCCATTCGCGCATCTCGGTGCGCATCCTCGAGACCGATCCCGACATCGACGTCGATGCCGGCTGGTTCGCGCGCAAGATCGCCGCGGCGGTGTCGCTGCGCCGCGACGTGCTGAAGCTCGACGAAGTGTCCGACGCCTGGCGCGTCGTGCACAGCGAAGGCGATGGCATCTCCGGCCTGGTCGTCGACCGCTACGGCGATCTGCTCGTCGTGGAGTTCTTCAGCGCTGGCGCGTTCCGCCATCGCGAATGGATCTACGACGCGCTGAAGGCGCAGTTCCCCGGCTGCCGCTTCTACAGCTTCGCCGACGAGCACGTGCAGAAGCAGGAGAGCTTCGACTTCCGTGGCAACGAGCCGGTGCCGCCGTCGATCATCACCGAGTACGGCATCAAGTTCCGCGCCGACCCGGCTGGCGCGCACAAGACCGGTTTCTTCGCCGACCAGCGCGAGAACCGCCAATGGCTGTCGCAGCAGGTGGAAGGCAAGACCGTGCTCGACCTGTGCTGCAACACCGGCGGGTTCGCGGTGTACTCGTCGGTGCGCGGCGCCGCCGATGTCGTCGGCGTGGACATCGATGCCGACGTGATCGAGATCGCCAAGGGCAACGCGCGCCTCAACAACGTGCGCCCGCGCTTCATCCAGGCTGACATCTTCCCGTGGCTGCGCGACGCCGGCATCCGCGGCGACCAGTACGACGTCGTGATCCTCGACCCCGCGAAGATGACGCGCGACCGCGAGCAGGTCATCCCCGCGCTGAAGAAGTACCTCGACATGAACAAGCTCGCGCTCGGCGTGGTCAAGCCGGGTGGCCTGTTCGCGACGTTCTCGTGCACCGGCCTGGTCAGCGAGGAGCAGTTCCTCGACATGCTGCGCCGCGCCGCGTACTACGCCGGTCGTACCGTGCAGGTGCTGAAGGTCGCTGGCGCCGGCGCCGACCACCCGTGGCTTGCGCAGGTGCAGGAGTCGCGTTACCTCAAGGCGGTGTTCTGCCGCGTGCTGGACTGAGGCATCTCACCGGCTGAGATCGGCGCCTATACACTGGCGCCATGCCTGAAACCACCTTGCTCCTGATCGTCCTGCTGATCGCGGTGTTCGCCGCGATCGCTCTTCTAGTCATCCTGCTGATGCGCAAGCCGGCCGCGGACCTGGGGCCGCTGGGCGTGCAGCTCGAGCATTCGCTGCGCGAGGAGCAACGCCAGGGGCGTGGTGAGTTGCGCCAGCAGCTGGACAGCCTGTCCACGCAGCAGGAGCATCGCATCGACGGGTTCGCCACTCGCCTCAACGACGCGGCGGTGCGTACCGACCAGCGCCTGGAGGACCTGCGCGAGGCCCTCACCGAGGACGCACGCAAGGCGCGCAGCGAGACCGCGCTGGCGTTGAAGGACTTCGCCACGGCGCTGGACAATCGCATCGGCGAACTCACGCGCAACAACGAGGCGCGCCTGGGCGAGATGCGCACCACGCTGGAAGGCCGCCTGCGCGAACTGCAGGCCGACAACGCCGCCAAGCTCGAGCAGATGCGTGCCACCGTCGACGAGAAACTGCACGCGACGCTGGAGACGCGCCTGACCGAGAGTTTCGGCAACGTCACCCAGATGCTGGCGCAGGTGCACCAGGGCCTGGGCGACATGAACAAGCTCGCGTCCGATGTGGGCGGGCTGCAGCGCGTGCTGACCAACGTGAAGTCGCGTGGCGTGTTTGGCGAAGTGCAGCTGGCCGGCCTGCTCGAGCAGGTGTTCGCGCCGGACCAGTACGCGTCCAACGTCGCCACCGTGCCTTCCAGCAGCGAGCGGGTCGAGTTCGCGGTGCGCTTCCCGGGTTCCAGCGGCGAGGCACCGGTGTGGTTGCCGATCGACGCCAAGTTTCCGCGCGAGGATTACGAACGCCTGCTCGATGCGCAGGAGCGCGGTGAGCCGGACCTGGCTCGCGCCGCCGGCGAGGCGCTGGAGCGTCGCGTACGCCTGGAAGCGGCGCGCATCCGCGAGAAATACGTATCGGTGCCGCATACCACCGAGTTCGCGATCCTGTTCCTGCCGACCGAAGGTCTCTATGCCGAGGTGCTGCGCCGCCCGGGACTGGTCGAGGCCTTGCAGCGCGACCAGCGCATCGCGGTGGCCGGTCCGACCACGCTGCTGGCGCTGATGACCAGCTTCCAGATGGGCTTCCGCACGCTGGCCATCGAGCAGCGATCCAGCGAGGTGTGGCAGACGCTGGGTGCGGTGAAGACCGAGTTCGCCAAGTTCGGCACCACGCTGGACGGGGTGAAGAAGAAGCTCGACGAAGCCAGCAACAAGATCGATGAAACCAGTCGTCGCTCGCGCGTGCTCACGCGCAAACTGCGCGAGGTCGAAGCATTGCCGGTGGAAGACAGCCAGCGGCTGCTGGGCGCCGACTTCGAGGACGGCGGCGAGGACTGAGGCCGTCGCAGCGGGGACGCGGAAGCCGGCTGACCGTATTCGCGCACCAGGCCGACGGGTCGGCCCGGTGTCGTGTGGGTTCGATCAGCGGCCGCCTTCGGGCGGCATCACCGGCATCGCATCCACCGGCACCTGCGGATTGCTGTCGTCCTGCAGGTAATCCGGCAGCGCTTCTTCCTGGTCCTTCATGCGGTCGCCGGCGATCTGGTAGTTGCGACGCTGGATCCAGGCGTCGCGCACCAGCGCGTAGTCGTCCTCGGCGCCTTCGCGGAAGCTGTCGGTCGCCAGCAGCTGCGCACGCACGTCGACCAGCTGCAGGCCCTGAAGCGGAATGCGCGTGCTGTCTGCCTCGACCTGGCGCAGCGGGCTCAGCGGCGCGTCACCGGCCATGCCGAAGGTGTCGCGCAGCGTGCGCGGGCCGAACAGCGGCAGCTCGACGTAGCGGGACTTCCTCCAGCCCCACACGCCCAGCGTCTGGCCGAAGTCCTCGCCCTTGTTGGGAAGCTTGGCATCGCTGGCGGGATCGAAGATGCCGCCGATGCCGAGCGTGGAGTTGAGCAGGAAGCGGCCGAACGACTGCCCCGCCTGCTTCGGCTTGCCCTGCAGCAGCGCGTTGACCGCAGACACCGGCTGGCTGAGGTTGTTGAAGAAGTTGCTGACGCCCAGGCGGAACGGGCGCGGCACGACTTTCACGTAGCCGCGTGCGAGCGGACGCGCGACGCCGCGGTCGACGGCGTTGTTGAAGCGGTGCATCTGCCGGTTGTAGCGCTCCCACGGGTCGTACACCGGACTGGGCGCAGCCGGCGTCGGCAGGTTGGGATCGCCGTAGTCGCCGTAGATCGCATCGAAGTCGTGCTCGGCCTGGGTGCGCTGATCGCCTTCCTGCGCGGGCGGCGTTTCGGTGGGTATCTCAGGAGTGGGTTCGGACACCGGCGGAGGCGTGGTCTCCGTCGGCGGCAGCGGCTCGGGCACCTGTTCGGGAACGGGCGGCTGCTCCGGAATGTTCTTTTCCGGTTCCGCGTCCTCCATCTTGCGCCAGCAGGCGCGCGCGGCATCGCGATTCTCGCCGGCTTCCTTGAGGCAACGGTCGAGCTCCAGGCGTTGCTGCGCCGACAGCGGACGGACCAGGATCTGTGCCTGGCCTGCCAAGGGCAGGGCCAGGAGCACGGCGGCGAGGAGGGTTGCGTGAATGCGCATCGTCACAGTTTAAGGTGCCCGGGCGAGGGACGCCCGCCGCGCGTACGGCCGCGGACGGAACGCTGTGTCCGCGATCAGCTGGCGAAGGCTAGGTGCGGGTCGAGCCGATAGGCGGCGCGCAGCTCGGCCAGGCCCGCAGGTGCGCCGGCAATCTCGCTGATGCCAGTGCGGGCGCACAGCTCGGCAAGCAGCGCCAGGCCGGCGCTGTCGACCGACGTCACGGCGCCGAGGTCCAGTCTGCGGATGCCGTTGCCGGCGGAACGCAACTGCGGCCAGAGGGTAGCGATGGCGGCACGCTCGAGCGCGCCGCCGAAGGCGAGGGTGTCACCGTCCTGGCGGACCGTCGCGGTGGTCATGGTCAGTTGGTGCTGGCCTGGGCCTGCAGCTTGCCGGCCTTGATGTCGGCGGCGACCTGCGGGATCGACTTCTGCTTGAGCGGCTGGTCGAACTGGTTGCGGAACGTCTGCACGAAGCTCACGCCCTCGACCATCACGTCGAACACCTTCCACTGCGTGCCGACCTTGCGCATCAGGTAGTCGACCGGCACCGCTTCGGCGCCCTGGCGCAGGTATTCGCTGGAGACCTTGACGATCTGGCCGCCGCGCAGCGGGGTTTCCGACTTAACGCGCACCTTGAGCTTGGTGTTGAGGTCCAGCAGCGAGGAGCCGTAACGCTGCATCAGGCTGTCGGCGAGGGCGTCGGCGAACACCGCAATGTCCGCATCGGACGCGCCGCGGCCGTGCACGCCGAGCACCAGGCGGGCGGAGTAATCGCGGTCGAAGATGTTGTTGAACTCGCTGGCGACGAACTGGCGAAGCGCGGCGCGGTTCTGGGTGAACTCGGGGCGGCGCGATTCCAGCGTGGCGAGGATGCGGGTGCTGTTGCTCAGCACCAGCTGGCTCGGCGAACCCGCCGGAGCGGCCGTCGCAGCGGCGGCCGGTGCGGCGGTCTGCGCCAGCACCGCGGCAGGAGCGGCGGCCAGCAGGGCCGCGGCGATGACGATGGACAGCGTGCTGTTCAGGTTGCGCTTCATCATTTCTTGTTCTCGTCCGTGGGGGAGGCCTCGCCCTGGAGGTAATCCGGGGTGTTGGCAGACTGGCCGGCATTGTCGGCGGGCTTGGCGCCACCGCCGCTGAACATGTATTTGCCCACCAGCTGGATCAGGTCGACTGCCGACTGGGTCAGGTAGATCTCGTCGCCGGGCTTCAGCGACTCCGGATCGCCGCCCGGGGTCAGGCCGACATAGCTTTCACCCAGCAGGCCGCTGGTGAAGATGCCAGCCGCGGTGTCGGAAGGCAGCTTGTCGTAGCGCTTGTTCACGGCCAGGGTGACAACGGTGTCGAACTTGACGGGATCGACGTCGATATTGGCGACATGTCCGATCGCCACGCCGCCGATCTTGATCGGGGCATTCGGTCGGAGGGCGCCGATCGTCGAGAAACGAGCCTTCAACTCGTAGGTATCTCCGCCCACGCCCCAGCGGCCGTTGGTGGAGGCCAGGGCCAACACCAGCAGCGAGGCCAGGGCCAGCAGCAGGAAGGCGCCGACGGCGAATTCGATACGGGGTGCGCGGATCATCGGGTCACCATGGAATCAGGCCGGCTCAGCGGAACAGGAAAGCCGACATCACGAAATTGAACATCAGCACCAGCAGCGACGCATTCACCACCGCGCGGGTGGTGGCGACCGAGGTGCCCTCGATCGTCGGTTCAGCATGGAAACCGACGTAGGCGGCGACGAGCGCCGAAGTGCCACCGAACACGGCAGCCTTCACGAACGACATCAGGAAGTCGTCGAAGAAATCGACGCTGTCCTTCAGCACCTGCCAGAACGTGCCCGAGTCCAGTCCCATCACGTGCACGGACTCGAAATAGCTGGCACTGATGGCGAAGCTGCAGAAGAAGCCGGTCAGCAGCGGCACGCACAGCACGGCCGCCCAGAAGCGCGGGGCAACGGCCTTGCCGACCGGGTCGATCGCCATCAGGCCGAGCGCGGTGATCTGGTCGGTGGCGCGCATCAGGCCAAGCTCCGCCGCGATCGAGGAGCCGGCGCGGCCGACAAACAGCAGGGCGGTAAGCACCGGGCCCAGCTCCCGGTACAGGCCGAGGCCGAGCAGGGCGCTGACCTGGCCCGTGGCACCGTAGGTCTCGAGTGCCCGGTAGCCCAGCAGGGTCACCGAAAGGCCGACGAACGCGCCGCCAACGGCAATGATCGGCAGCGATCGTGCGCCGATCTTGTAAATCTCGCGCACCAGCTCACGGAAGAAGTCCGGCGTGGGCTTCGATGCCCGGAACACCGACAGCGAGAACAGGCCGGCACGGCCCAGCGAACGGGTCGCGGCGACAAAAGGCATCAGGCGGCCTCCGGGGTGCGGGCGGCGGCATCGAACGCGATCGGTCCGTCCGGTTCGCCCTTGAGGAACTGGTGCACGAACGGATCGTCGCTGGCTTCAAGTTCGGCCGGCGTGCCGGAAAACACGATCCGGCCATTGGCGATCACGATCGCGTGGTCGGCCACCGGCAACGTCTCGTGGACGTGATGGGTCACCACGATGCTGGTCAGGCCGAGCGTGTCGTTCAAGCGGCGCATCAGGTCCATCACCACGCCGGAGGCGATCGGATCGAGGCCGGTCAAAGGCTCGTCGTAGATCATCAGCGGCGGGTCCAGCGCCAATGCGCGCGCCAGCGCGACACGGCGTGCCATGCCGCCGGACAGCTCGCGCGGGTAGGCATCGGCGGCGGCGCGCAGGCCGACCGCGTGCAGCTTCATCATCACCAGCTGGCGGATCACCGGATCCGGCAGCTTCGTGTGCGCGCGCAGCGGCAGCGCCACGTTCTCGGCGGCGGTCAGGTCGGTCAGCAGGCCATTGCCCTGCAGCAGCACGCCGATGCCCTTGCGCAGTTCGAGCAGCGCGCGGCGGCGTTGCGGCACCGGCTGGCCCAGCACTTCGACCGTGCCCGCTGCCGGCGCAAGTTCACCGGTCAGCGCCGCCAGCAGCGTCGACTTGCCGCTGCCCGACGGGCCGAGCACGGCGACGACGCTGCCGCGCGGCACGTCCAGGTTGATGTCGTTCAGCACGGTGCGTCCGCCACGTTCGAGGCGGAGGTTGCTGATGCGGACAATGGGGCCTTCGTTCGTCATTCGCGATGCGTGTGGCGGCGGCCGGCCGCAAAGGCGGCAAGCTTGACCGTGGGTGGCTGAACGGGAACCGGGGCCGTCATTGTCGCAGGTTCGGACCAGAATGCTCCGGGCAGAGATTCGCAGTCCCGCAGCACGCCCGGTCTCGGCGTATGCGACGCGCTCCGGCAAGATAGCCGGGATGCCCGGCCGCCCCGACTTCCGTCTCTACCACTCCAACGCACTGGACGTGCTGGCCGAGCTGCTTGCCAGGGAGCTGCGCCAGCCGGTTCCCGGGCGCGCGCTGCTGACCCCGGACGTGGTGCTGATCCCGCAGGTGGCCATGCGCCGCTGGCTTCAGTCCACGCTGGCCCGCCGCCACGGCATCGCCGCCAACCTGCGCTTCCTGACGCCGGGCGAGTTCGTCCGCGACGCGCTCGACGCCAACGTGCCCGGCGCCAGCGAGGATCTGGATGCGGCCGCCATGCAGTGGCGCCTGTACGCGCAACTATCGGACCCGGCGCTGCTCGGCGGACGCGCACTGGCGCCGCTGCGCGAATACGTCGGCGTGGGCGATCCGCTCAAACCCTGGGCGCTGGCCGGCGAGCTGTCCGGCATCTTCGAGAAATACCAGGCCTGGCGCCGCGACTGGCTGCTGTCGTGGGAGGCCTCGCGCGATGCCTCCGACGCGCAGGCGGAGCTGTGGCGCCGCGTTGCCGCCGGGCGCCGCCATCGCGCGCGCCGCATCGACGACTACCTCGAGCGCTTCGGCACACCCGACGGACCGCTCCCTGCGGGCATGCCTGCACGGCTGTTCGCCTTCGCCACGCTCAACATCTCGCCCGACGTGCTGCGCGTGATCTCGACCCAGGCGCGCGCCGGCACGTTGCACTTCTATGTGCCGACGCCGTCGCGGCGTTACTGGGGCGACCTGCCGAGCTACGCGCAGCGCCTGCGCGAGGATCCCGCCGCCGGCGACGACGACAATCCGCTGCTGGCGAACTGGGGCGCGGCCGGCCGCGATTTCATGGCCGTGCTCGGCAGCTACGAAGTCGTGCATCCCTCGCACGAGGAAGAGCGCTACGCCGATCCGGAAGCATTGCCGGACGATGCTCCCGAGCGCGACAGCCTGCTCGGCCGCATGCAGCGCGACCTGCTGCACCGGCGCGCACCACGTCCCTGGCGCGCCGGCGTCGACCGTGAGGACGCGAGCCTGCAGGCGCACGCCTGCCATACGCGCCTGCGCGAGGTGCAGGTGCTGCACGACCGCTTGCGCGCGCTGCTGGACGACCCACGCTTCGATCCACCGCTGCAGGCGCGCGAGATCGCGGTGCTGGCGCCGGACATCGATCCGTACCGCCCGCACATCGAAGCCGTGTTCGGCGGCCTGGGCGGCAGTCGCGACTACATTCCCTATGCGCTGGCCGACCTGAGCCCGCTCGCCGGCGAACCGCTGGCCGAGGTGTTCCTGCATCTGCTCGCGCTGCCGTCGTCCCGTTTCGGCGTGCGCGAGGTGCTCGACCTGCTTGCCACGCCCGCCCTGTCCGAAGCCGCCGGCCTGGACGCCGCCGCAATCGAGCGCCTGCAGGGTTGGTTGCAGGACGCCGGCGCACGCTGGGGCCTGGACCCCGACCACCGCGCGCGCCACGACGCCCCCACCGACGACGCCTACACCTGGCGTTTCGCGCTCGACCGCCTGCTGCTCGGCCACGCGAGCGGCGACGATGCCGACATCGACGGGGTCGCGCCCTGGACCGAACTGGAAGGCAGCGCACTCGACGCGCTCGACGCCCTGATCCGCGTGCTGCGCGTGCTGGCGCGGCACGAGCGCCTGCTCGGCCGCGCGATGCCGCCGGCGCAATGGCGCGACGTGCTGTTCGCGCTGCTCGACGCGCTGCTGCCGGAACGTCCGCATGCCGCTGCCGACCAGCGTGCGCTAGAGCGCCTGCGCCGCCACATCGGCGCCTTTGCCAGCAGTGCCGAAGACGCCGGCTTCGACCGGCCGGTGCCGCCCGAAGTGGTGCGCGCCTATTTCCAGCAGGCGTTGTCCGAATCGGACACGCGCGCGCCGCTGCTCACCGGCGGCGTCAGCTTCGCGCGCATGGTGCCGATGCGCCTGATCCCGTTCCGGGTGATCTGCCTGCTCGGCATGAACGACGGCGACTACCCGCGCCGCGATCCGGCCGGCGGCCTCAACCAGATGGCGCTGGAGCTGACGACACCGGCGCGCCGATTCGGCGACCGTTCGTTGCGCGAGGACGACCGTTTCCTGTTCCTGCAATTGTTCGCCTCGGCGGGCGAGGTGTTCTACGTCAGTTGGCTTGGTGCCGATCCGCGCGATGGCAGCGCACGCGAGCCGTCGGTGCTGGTGTCGGAACTGCTCGACGCCGCCGCGGCCTGCCATCACGGGCCGGACGCGCGCAGCGAGCTGGTATTGCACCATTCGCTGCAGCCGTTCTCGCCGCGTGCGTTTGGCGATTCGTCCGATCCGCGGCATTTCAGTTTCCAGCAGGCCTGGCATCCCGCGGCCGATGCCCTGCACGGTCCGCGCACGGTGCTGGCGCCGTGGTTCAACACCGCGTTGCGCGAGTCCGAGCCGGAACAGGAGCTGCCGCTCACCGCGTTGCGCCGCTTTCTGACCGATCCGGCCGGCGAGTTCCTTCGCACGGGCATGGGACTGCGCCTGCCGGACGAGGTCGAAGCCAGCGACGACCTCGATTCGCTGACCGCGCCGACGCATGGGCTCGAAGGATGGAAGCTTAAGCAGGCGGTGTTCGACGCTTGCGCCAACGATGACACCAGCGACCTTGCGCGACGCCTGCGCGCGCGCGCGATGCTTCCCTCCGGCCCGTTGGGCGAGCGCCAGCTTGCTGCGATCAGGGCCCAGGTCCTGCCGTTCGCGACGGCTTTGCGCCGCTGGAAGGACGGCGAGCCGCAGTCGCGCCCGTTCGAGCTCGACCTGGACGGCGTTCGCCTGTACGGGCATCTGGATCGCCTGTATCCGCACGGCGCACTGCGCATACGTCTGGATGAACTGCATGGGCCCGCGCAGATCTCGCACGGCCTGGACTGGCTGGTGCTGTGTGCACTCGATGACCAGCGCGGACTGGCACAACTGGCGCAGTGGGACGAAGGCCCGGCCGTGCGGATGCGCGATCCCATCCCCGCTGCGCAGGCACGTTCCGCATTGCGTGCATTGCTCGACTTGCGGCGCGAAGGCCTGCGCGAACCATTGCCGCTGCAGCCGCGTTCGGCCTGGCTGTGGTACAGCGCGCCGCGCGACGACGACGCAGGCGAGGCCGCGGCGTGGAAGGCCGCGCGCGAACAGTGGTTCGGCAGCGATCGCAGCTGGGGCGAGGTTGATTCCGCAGCCGTGCAGCTCGCGCTGCGGGGGCGCGATCCGTTTCTCGACGATGCCGACGGCGTCCGTTATCGCGCGCTCGCCACTCGCCTGTTCGATGCGGTGGTATACGGCCACGCAACCAATACCGTGGTGGCAGCATGAACGCGCCATTGCCACCGCAACAGGGATTCACTGATCTGCCGCTGGACGGCGTGCGCCTGATCGAGGCCAGCGCCGGCACCGGAAAGACGTTCACGCTGGCAACGCTGGTCACACGCCTGGTAATCGAGCGTGGATTGCGCGTCGGCCAGATCCTCGCCGTCACCTATACCGAAGCCGCCACGCAGGAACTGCGCGAGCGCCTGCGCCTGCGACTCGAACTTGCCGCCCGGCTTGCCAATGAAGTCGCGCTGATGCCGTCCACGCTCGACAGCGACGGTGAGTCCGCGCTGACGCGGCAACTGATTGAACGGCAGGCGCGCATCGAGGATCCGCTCGCCCTCGCACGACGGCTGCGTCAGGCCGCGCGCGAAATGGACCTGGCGGCGGTGTTCACGATCCATGGCTTCTGCGCGCGCGCGCTGGCCGAGCACGCCCTCGAAGCCGGCCAGCCGTTGCTGGCCCCGGAGCTGATCGGCAGTGAGCGAGAACTGATCGACGCCGTCGCCACCGATCTGTGGCGCTCGCTCGGCGCGCAGGCGGGCGACGCCGAACTGCTGCAGGCGCAATGGCGTACGCCGCAGGGACTCGCCGGCGATCTGGGCAAGCTGTTGTACGCGCCGCGCCTGGAGCCGGTGCCGGCAACCGACACAAACGATCCGATCCCGGCGCTGCGAGAGGCCGCCGAACGCCTGCGCGCTTCTTTCCTCACGCATGGCGACGAGGCCTGCACTGCGCTCGATGCCGCGATTGCCTCGAAGGCGCTCAATGCGAACAGCTATCGCGCCGGACTGCCCGCGCAACTCCGGCGCGCGCTGCAGGCCTGGTGCGATCAGGCCGATGCGACGTCGGCCATCGATGACCGCATCGACCGGCTGACGCCGCAGAAGCTCGCGAACAAGACCAACAAGGGGCGCCAGGCCGACGTGCCCAGTTCACCGCTGTTTGCGGACGTCGCTCGATATCTCGATGCCGTGGAAGCCCGCGCGCAGTGGCTCGCCGGACGCCGCATCGCGCTGGTGCACCGCGTGCGCGAGGAAGCGGCGCGCCGGCTGGCCGCCATCAAGCGTCTTCGCCGCGAGCAGACCTTCGATGACCTGATCGGCGACCTCGCCCGCGCGCTGGACGGCGTGCACGGATCGCGCCTGGTCCAGCGGCTGCGCAAGCAGTACGCCTTCGCGCTGGTCGACGAGTTCCAGGACACCGATCCGCGGCAGTGGGCCATCTTCGAGCGCGTGTTCGGTCATGACGAAGCCGGGCCGGCGGCGCTGTTCCTGATCGGCGACCCGAAGCAGGCGATCTATCGCTTCCGCGGCGGCGACGTGCACACCTACCTGGCGGCCGCCGGGCGTGCGCTGCCATCGCCGCCGCTGGATCGCAATTTCCGTTCGCGGCCATCGCTGCTGCGGACCATCTCGGCCCTGTATGCCAACGCCGGCGAAGGCGCCTTCATCGACGAGCGAATCCGTTTCCGCGAAGTCGAGCCGGGCGGGCAAGTGAGCGACGACGATTTCCGGCGCAATGGCGCCGTCGCGCCCGCGCTTACGGTATGCGCACTTCCAGCGCCTGACGACGGCCGCAAGAAGCCGCAATGGTCGGTGGGGGAGGCGCGTCCGCTGGCGGCGCTGGCCTGTACCACCGCCATCCAGAAGCTGTTGTTGGATGCGCACGAAGGCCGCGCCGTGCTGCGCGAGAAAGGCCGCGATCGCGCACCGCAGGCCGGCGACATCGCCGTGCTGGTGCGGGACCACGCGCAGGCCACGCTGATGCGCGAACAACTGGCCGGCATCGGCATCCCCGCCGTGGCGGCGGGCCGTCGCAGTCTGTTCTCCACCGAGCAGGCGACTGACGTACTCGCGCTGCTGGAGGCCCTGCTTCGGCCCGACGACGATGCGCGACTGCGCGGCGCACTGGCGATGCTGCTGATCGGGCTCGATGCCGACACGCTGGCACGTTTCGACACCGAGTCCGCGCTGCATCGGCAGTGGCAGCTGCGCGCATTGGCCTGGCGCGACCGCTGGCAGCGGCACGGACCGCTGGCCATGCTCGGCGCCGTCTGCGCGGAGCAGGCGCCACGCCTGCTGGCATTGGCCGACGGCGAACGGCGGCTGACCAACTACCTGCAACTCGCCGAAGTGCTGCAGGAGGCCGATGCGCGCGCGATAGGCGAACATGGCCTCGCCGACTGGCTGCGCACGCAGATCGCCGAAGCCGACGACAACGACGAAACCCAGCAGCTGCGCCTGGAATCGGACGCGCGCTGCGTGCAGATCCTCACGCTGCACAAGAGCAAGGGTCTCGAGTTTCCGTTCGTATTCCTCCCGTTCGTGGCGATGGGCCGCGACAGTCGCGAAGGCAACCTTTGCGAGTACCACGACGGCGAGGGCCGGGTGCTGCGCATGCGGAGCGAGGCCTCGGACGCCGACAAGGCGGCATGGGAAATCGCCAGCGCCAAGCAGGAAGAGGAAGAGCGTGGAGAGGACGCACGCCTGCTCTATGTCGGCCTGACGCGCGCGCGCCACAGCCTGTGGCTGGCAAGCGGCCCGTTCGCCAAGGCGGACCTCAGCCCGCTGGCGCCTATGCTGCAGGATCCGCAGGCACTTGCCGCGGACCTCGGCGACGCGTTCGATCTGCAGTACCCGCAGTTGCCACTGTTGCTGCCTGATGCCCTTCCGCCCGAGCACGTCGAAGCGGTGCCGGCGGCGCGTTCGTCGCGGCGTGCCGTCTCGCGCGACTGGTGGGTCTACAGCTTCACCCAGCTCGCCAACGAGTCGACGGGCGTTGTCGAAGCGGCCCCGCGCGCTGTGGCGGATGAGGGTGGCGCCCAGGACGAACCGGCGCCGACGTTGCCGGAAAGCGACATGCGCTTCTCCGGCAGCCGCTTCGGCAACGTGCTGCACGGCGCGCTGGAGCGCGTCGATTTCGGCGCGTGGTCGCAATGGCCACAGCTATCGCCATCGCCGGGCGAGATCGCGCACCTGCGCGCGGCGCTGCAGGCGGAAGGCTATGTCGAGGAAGACCTCGACGACGGCATCGATGTGCTGGTGCCGCTGATCGGCCACACGCTCACGGCGCCGCTGCCGGAAGGCACGCGCCTGTGCGCCGTGCCGGGCGATCAACGCCTGTCCGAAATGGAGTTCCACTTCGCGCTGCGCGCCACCGCAACGGCCGACCTGCTGTCGCTGCTGCATGAGCACGGCGTGCTGCGCCAGCGCCAGGCCTTCGGCAATCGCCAGCGCCTGGAAGGCTTGATGACGGGCAAGATCGACCTGGTCTATGCACACGCGGATCGTTTCCATGTGCTGGACTACAAGTCCAACCGCCTGCCGTCCTACGACCACGGCACGCTTGCCGAGGCGATGGACGACAGCGAGTACACGTTGCAGGCGCTGCTGTATGCGCTGGCGCTGCATCGCTGGCTGCGCTTCCGTATCGGCGATGCCTACGATTACGGCAAGCACTTTGGCGGCATCCGTTACCTGTTCTGCCGCGGCCTGGATGCCTCCGATGCCGCCGCGCCCGGCATTCACGCGTGGTGCCCGCCGCTGGAGTTGATCGAGCGACTGGACGCGCTGTTCGGCCAGGACCTCGCACTGCATGAGGGGGTGGCCGCATGAGCCTGCTCGATGCACTGCTGCGGCAGGGCGCACTGCGCGCGATCGATCACGCCCTCGCGCAGAGCCTGCGCCGCCTCGACGAGGGCAATGCGGACGACCGCGTGCTGGTCGCCGCGGCGCTGGCGTCGGCGGCCGTGGCGCGGGGGCATGCCGGCGTGGACCTCGCGCGTCCGCAGCTGGCGTGCGAAGGCAATGTTGAATGGCCGGATGCCGCCGAATGGGCGGATGCGTTGCGCGGTTCGCGATGGGTTGCGCAGCCGCCGGCCGATGCCGCCGCCGGACAGGCGCCGCTGGCCATCGAGAACGGCATGGTCTATCTGCGCCGCTACCGCGAATACGAGCGGCGCCTGGCGAGCGGACTTCGCCGCATCGCGGCCGCGACTCCCGGAAGCAGCGGAGTCGCCGCGCTGGCTCCGCTGTTCGCCACGCTGTTCCCGAACGCGCGCGACGGCGACCGACAGGCGCGCGCGGCCGCGCTGGCGTTGCTGCGTTCGTTGCTGCTGATCACCGGCGGCCCGGGCACCGGCAAGACCACGACCATCACGCGCGTGCTCCTGCTGCTGTTGGCGCAGGCCAGGCTCGAAGGCCGCCCGCTGCCGCGCATCGCGCTGGCGGCGCCGACCGGCCGCGCCGCGGAACGCGTGGCCGAAAGCCTGCGCGCGGCCACGGAGCAGTTACGGACTCTGTCCGGTGTCGATGCCGCGCTGTGCGACGCCCTTCCGGATTCGGCCAGCACGCTTCACCGCCTGCTCGGCACGATTCCCGACAGCCCGCGCTTCCGCCACGACGCCGATCATCCGCTGCCGCTGGATGTGATCGTCGTCGACGAAGCCTCGATGGTCGACCTGCCGTTGATGTGCAAGCTGGTCGAGGCGGTGCCCGAGGGCGCGCGCCTGATCCTGCTCGGCGACCGCGACCAGCTGCCGTCGGTCGAAGCCGGCGACGTGTTGGCCGCGATCACCGATGCCGCCGGCGAGGGCGAAACGCTTCCGCCCGCGGTCGCAGCAACCTTGGCGCCGCTGCTGGGCGAAGTGCAGGCAGACGATGCCAGTGTCGGACCGCTGTCGGGGCATCGCGTGCAACTGCAACGCGGGTTCCGGCAGTCGGCCTCACTCGACCTCGCCCCGCTGGCCGATGCCATGCGCGGTGGCGACGCGGACACCACATTGCAGTTGCTGCGCGAGGGCCTGCGGGGCGTGCGCTTCCACGAGGACGTGAGCGATCCTCTGGCCGGTGCGGCGCGCGAGACGCTGTTGTCGTCGTGGCGCGAAATGATGGCGCTGCAGGAGCCGCAGCTGGCTTTGCAGCATGCCGCGCGGCTGCGCCTGCTGACCGCGCTGCGCGACGGCGCGCAGGGCGCGGGCGTGCTGAACCAGCGCATCGAGGAAGCGCTCGCCGGCGCGCAGCGCGATCCCTATTTCCACGGCCGCCTGCTCCTCGTCACCGAGAACAGCTACCGCCACGGCCTGTTCAACGGCGACATCGGCGTGTGCCAGCACGATGCCGCGGGTGTGCCGGTGGCGTGGTTCGCCGGTGGCAGCGAGGGCGTGCGCGCGTTCCATCCCGCTTCGTTGCCAGCACACACCGGCGCGTTCGCGATGACCGTGCACAAGGCGCAGGGTTCTGAGTTCGACACCGTGTGGCTGCTGCTGCCGCGCCAGGATGCCCGCACGCTGTCGCGCGAGCTGCTCTACACCGCGGTCACGCGCGCGCGGCGCGAGCTGCATGTCTGCGCCAGCGAGGACGTACTGCGCGCGGCCCTGGCGCGTCACGCGGCGCGCGTGTCCGGACTGGCCTCGCGGCTGCGGACGCCGTAACGCCGCCCGATCGGCTGGCCGTACCTCACGATCGAGGCGGTGCGCCTCATCGGTGAAACAAGGAGCTCCTACCGCGGGGCTCGCAGCTCCATCGACGGAGCAAAAAGCTCCAGTCGTGGGGCTCGCAGCTTCATCGACGGAGCAAAAAGCTCCAGGCGCGAGGCTCGGGAGCTTCATCGACGGAGCAAAAAGCTCCAGGCGTGGGGCTCGGGAGCTTCATCGGCGGAGCAAAAAACCCCGGCCGCGGGGCTCGCGAGCTGCATCGTCCGAGCAAAAAGTCCCGGCCGTGGGGCTCGGGAGCTGCATCCGTCGAGCAAAAAGCTCCGAGCGCGGGGCATTGAGCCTCAACGCGGCGGGAAATGTGATTTCTTCTGGTCCGTGCCCGGGCTGCGCGTGCGCCGTCGCGGCGGCCAGCGCCACCATGCCAGCGCGACCAGTAGTCCGAACCCGGTATACGCCGCGGTGAACACCCACGGCGGTGCCTCGAAGAACATCAGTCGCTGCAGCCAGTAGGCGACAAAGCTGCCGCCGTGCGTCGTCTCGCCGGCCTGCTCGCGCAGCCACGCCTCGAGCGTGGTGAGCGGACAGAGCACGCCGAACCACGCCTGCGCCGCGACGATCGCGATCGCTACCAGGTGCGCGACGCGGAACCACCAGCTATTCACCCATGGCCATGACGCAAGGCGGTTGCCGATCACAACGGCGAGCAACCCGCCAATCACGAACAGCACGATCGCGAAGTGCACGACCAGCACCGCGTCGGCGAGCAGGCGATAAGGCCACAGCTCCGGCATGACCAAATCTCCGCGAAGGTTGCGTCGTCGCCGAAACCGGTTGCCGCGACGACGCGATGGCGCGGGTTACACGAGGGCGGCCGGATCGTCGCTGCCGAAGGCTTCCTCCACTGCCGGCTCCGCGACCTTCTTGCGCTTCGCCTTGGCGACCGGATGCTTGGCGACCTTGGCCAGCTCGGCGCTGATCGCATCGGCGGAAGCACGTCCGGCGGCTTCGTAGCGGGCGCGCACGTTCGGGCAGAGCACCTGCATGTAGTCGGCGTCGAAGTTGAGCCGCTCGACCAGGAAGTCCACGAACGCCCGCACCTTCGGCGACTGCACGCGGCCGCGCGGGAACACGGCGTTGAACTCGTACTCCGGGCCGACCCAGCCGGCCAGCACGCGCTGCACGTAGCCCTGTTCGGCGTAGGCCTTCACGGTGACGTCGGCGGCCATCATCAGTCCTTCGCCGCACAGCAGCGCGCCGCTGAGCGGGCCGGGGTCGTTGGCGACCAGCACCGGGTCGATGCGGAAGTCGACGCTGCGCGTGCCATCGCTCAGCGGCCAGAAGTACTGGCCGTTGCGGCGGTATTTCGGCATCGCCACCGTGCGATGGTGCTGCAGGTCGTCCGGATGCAGCGGCTCGCCATGGCGCGCGATGTAATTCGGGCTGGCGTAGACCTGCGTGCGGAACGTGGCGAGCTTGCGGGCGATGAGGTTGGAGTCGGGCAGGTTGCCCACGCGCAGTGCGACGTCGAGTTCCTTGTCGATGATGTCGACGGCTTCGTTGGTCAGGACCATTTCCACGCGCACTTCCGGATGGCGCGCGTGGAACTCGCCGAGCAGCGGCGCGATCCAGGTGTTGCCGAGCGAGTACGGCGCGGTGAAGCGCAGCCATCCACGCGGACCGCCCTGCAACTGGCCCACCGCGCTCTCGGCTTCGTCGAGTTCTCGCGAGATGCGCTGGCAATGCTCGAAGTAGATGTTGCCGGCCTCGGTGAGGCCGAGCTTGCGCGTCGTGCGATGCAGCAGCTGCGCGCCCAGGCGCGTTTCCAGTTCCTGCACCTTGCGGCTGACCGTGGTCTTGGGCAGGCGCAACGAGCGCGCTGCGGAGATGAAGCTTCCATGCTCGACCACCTTGACGAAGATCAGGGTGTCGTTGAGATCGCGGGCCATGGTGGGGGACTCCTGGCAGTGGGGCGACGGGAAGGGCCGTCTCCGGAGGCGGGTGGTCCCGCTCGTGGGCCAGTCTAGCGGCCGGGCGGGAGGGGTGGCCGCGGGGATTGGACCGATTCCGGGACAATTATTCCCTCAATTGCCGGCTAATCAAGTGCCGGGTCGAGGTCTAGTCTTTGCCGCAACCTCCCCCGGTCCCGCTGCCATGTTGACCCCCCGCCAAGCCCGCTTCGCCTTCCTACCGCTGATGCTGATCGCCATGTCGGCCTTGATCGGATTGGCGGCGGTCGTGTTCCGCCAGGGCCTGGAGGCCGGTCCGGCCGAGGCCTGGATGATGGCCTGGGTGCTGGCCTTCACCATCGCGCTGCCGGCCGCCATGCTGGTGCTGCCGATCCTCAGCGCCGTGCTCAAGCGGGTCACCCACCCCGCAACCGTCCCGCATGTGGGAGTAACTGTCCCGAGGCTGGGACAGTGAAATCCCCCCTCGTCGTCCTCGGCGCGACCGGCAGTGTCGGTCGCGGCGTCGTTGAAGCGGCCGTGGAAGCCGGCTGGCCGGTGATCGCGGTCGCCCGCGACGCCGACGGCCTGAAGCAGCTCCAGGCCCGCCACGTCGGTGCCGACCTGACCGTGCTGGCCGCCACGGTGGCCAGCGACGAGGACGGTGCCCGTCTCGCCAAGGCGCTGCGCAAGCAGGGTCGTCCGCTCGGTGGCGTGATCGCCAGCGTCTGTGGTGGCATGGCGCGCGGCCGGCTGCTCGACCACCCGGCCGCTTACCTGCAACGCCGCTTCGACGAGGACGTGCTGCCGCATCTGGCCGCCGCCCGCAATCTGCTGCCGCTGCTGGCCGAGGACAACCGCGGCAGCGGCTACCTGCTGATCGGCGGTCCAGGCAGCGAACACCCGTGGGCCGGTTACGGCCACCGCTCGATCAGCGCTGCGGCGCTGAACATGCTGGCCCGCGTGCTGCATGACGAAGCGCGTGCGCTGCCGGTACGCGTGCAGCTGCTGGCGATCGACAGCCCGCTGTGCACCGAGGACAACCGCGCCCATGCCTGCCCGCAATGGCCCAGCGCGCTCGCCGTCGGCCGGCAGGCGCTGTCGTTGATCGTCAAGCCGCGCGGCAAGGCCGACCCGGTGGTGCATTTCGATCCGGCGGCCGTCGATGTCGAAACACCGCCTCTGCAATCGTCGCATCAGGAGCAGGCGAATCCGCCATTGGCCGCAGGCGACGACGCTCTGCTGCCATCACGGTGTCTGCAGGACGCGCGCACGCTGCTGAAGAACCTGATGTCCCCCAATCGAAACCAGGAACCTTCCTCCCCATGAACTCCCGCAAAGCATTGGCCCGGTCCGGAACCGGGATGACGCACCAGATCGCTCTTACCGCGGGACTGCTGGCCGTCCTCGTCATGGCCGGTTGCACCAGCCAGGCCGAGCCCAGCTCCGCACCGCCGCCGCCGGAAGTCAGCGTGGCGCAGGTCCTGAACAAGCAAGTCCGTGAATGGGACGACTTCACCGGCCGCGTCAGCGCGGTCGAAACCGTCGAACTGCGTCCGCGCGTGAGCGGCTACGTCGAGCGCGTCGCCTTCCAGGAAGGCCAGGAAGTGAAGAAGGGCGACCTGCTGTTCGTGATCGACCAGCGCCGCTACCAGGCGCAGTTCGCACAGGCGCAGGCCGAACTCGAACGCACGCGCGCCGAAGCACGACTGGCGCAAACCCAGGACAAGCGCGCGCAGACGCTGGTCGAAGCCAAGGCGATCTCGCGCGAGGAGTTCGAGACTCGCCGCGCCGCGACCACGCAAAGCAACGCTGCCGTACGCGCTGCCGAGGCCGCCGTCCAGAACGCGCAGCTTGACCTGCAGTTCACGCAGGTGCGCGCACCGATCGACGGCCGCGCCGGTCGCGCGCTGGTGACCGAGGGCAACCTCGCCCAGGCCGATGCGACGATGCTGACCACGGTCGTGTCGCAGGACCCGGTGTACGTCTATTTCGAAAGCGACGAGCAGAGCTTCCTGCGCTACCAGGAACTGGCCCGCAAGGGCGAGCGCGCCGAATCGAAGAACCCGGTCCGCGTCGGTCTCGCCAGTGAGCAGGGCTATCCGCACGAAGGCACCGTCGACTTCATCGACAACCAGGTCGACTCCACCACCGGCACGATCCGTGCCCGCGCGGTGCTGCGCAATCCCGACCGCATCTTCACGCCGGGCCTGTTCGCCCGCGTGCAGCTGGAAGGCAGCGGCGAGTTCAAGGCGATGCTGATCGACGACAAGGCCGTGCTCACCGACCAGGACCGCAAGTACGTCTACGTGCTCGGCCCGAAGAACGCCGCCGTCCGCAAGGACATCGTGCTCGGTCGCGTGGTGGATGGCCTGCGCGTGGTCAGCTCGGGCCTGATGCCGACCGACAAGGTGATCGTGCACGGCGTGCAGAAGGTGTTCTTCCCCGGCATGCCGGTAACGCCGAAGAAGATCGCGATGGGTGCGCCGCCGCCGGCACCGCAGGTTGCGATGAAGTAACGCGCTCCGCTCCCTCCCTTTCGCCGACCGCGAAGGGGAGGGGCAAAACGAAAGCACCTACGTCCCTGCGCGTCGACGCGCAGGAATGGATTCATGCGGCCGCGCGCCGTACGAGGGAACCCTCATGGACTTTTCCAAATTCTTCATCGACCGGCCGATCTTCGCCGCGGTGCTCTCGATCGTGATCTTCGCCGCGGGCCTGATCTCGATCCCGATGCTGCCGATCAGCGAATACCCGGAAGTCGTGCCGCCGTCGGTAGTGGTGCGCACGGTGTATCCGGGCGCCAACCCGAAGGTGATCGCCGAAACCGTGGCCACGCCGCTGGAGGAAGCAATCAACGGCGTCGAGGACATGATGTACATCAAGTCCGTCGCCGGCTCCGACGGCGTGCTCGTGATCACCGCGACCTTCCGCCCGGGCACCGACGCCGATGACGCGGCGGTGCGCGTGCAGAACCGCGTCAGCCAGGCGCTCGCGCGCCTGCCCGAGGACGTGAGAAGGCAGGGCGTCACTACGCAGAAGCAGTCGCCGACCTTCCTGATGGTCGTGCACCTGACCTCGCCCAACGGCAAGTACGACACGCTGTACCTGCGCAACTACGCGCGCCTGCACGTCAAGGACGCGCTGGCGCGCCTCCCCGGTGTCGGCGACGCGCAGATCTTCGGCGGTGGCGACTACGCCATGCGTGCCTGGCTCGACCCGGACAAGATCGCCTCGCGCGGCCTGACCGCCGGCGACGTCGTGCGGGCGATGCGCGAACAGAACGTGCAGGTGTCCGCCGGCCAGCTCGGCGCCGAGCCGCTGCCCAACAGCAACTTCCTGACCCTGATCAACGCCCAGGGACGGCTGCGCACCGAACAGGAGTTCGGTGACATCGTGCTCAAGAGCGGCGAAGGCGGCGAGATCGTGCGCCTGTCCGACGTCGCCCGGCTGGAACTGGGCGCCGGTGACTACACGCTGCGCTCGCAGCTCGACGGCAAGAGCGCGGTCGGCATCGGCATCTTCCAGGCGCCGGGCGCGAACGCGCTCGAGATCCGCGACTCGGTCATCAAGACCATGGAGGAAACGTCCAAGCGCTTCCCGGAAGGCATCAAGTACGAGTCGGTCTACGACACGACGATCTTCGTGCGCGATTCGATCAACGCGGTGGTGACCACGCTGCTGGAAGCGGTCCTTCTGGTCGTGCTGGTGGTGATCCTGTTCCTGCAGACCTGGCGCGCCTCGATCATTCCGCTGATCGCCGTGCCGGTGTCGATCGTCGGTACCTTCGCCGCGCTGTACCTGCTCGGCTTCTCGATCAACACGCTGACGCTGTTCGGCCTGGTGCTGGCGATCGGCATCGTCGTCGACGACGCGATCGTGGTCGTGGAGAACGTCGAGCGCCACATCGAGCACGGCGCAACGCCCCTCGAAGCGGCGCACTTGGCGATGAAGGAAGTGTCCGGGCCGATCATCGCGATCGCGCTGGTGCTGTGCGCCGTGTTCGTGCCGATGGCGTTCCTGTCGGGCGTGACCGGTGCGTTCTACAAGCAGTTCGCGGTGACCATCGCCATCTCGACGGTGATCTCGGCGATCAACTCGCTGACGCTGTCGCCGGCATTGGCCGCGCGCCTGCTCAAGCCTCACGGCGCGGCCAAGGATGCGCCGTCGCGCCTGATCGACCGCCTGTTCGGCTGGCTTTTCCGCCCGTTCAACCGTTTCTTCAACACCAGTTCCGAGAAGTACGAGGGCGCGGTGTCGCGCACGCTCGGCCGCCGCGGCACGGTGTTCGTCGTCTACGCGGTGCTGCTGGTCGCGACCGGCCTGATGTTCAGGGCGGTGCCGGCCGGCTTCATCCCGACCCAGGACAAGCTGTACCTGATCGCCGGCGTGAAGCTGCCGGAAGGCTCGTCGATCGCGCGCACCGATGAACTGCTGCGCAAGGTCAGCGATATCGCGATGAATACCGAGGGCGTCGCACACTCGATCGCGTTCCCGGGCCTGAACGCACTGCAGTTCACCAACACGCCCAACACCGGTGTGGCGTTCTTCCCGCTGAAGCCTTTCAGCGAGCGCACTCGCAGCGCGGCGGAGATCAACGCCGAGATCAACCAGAAGATCGCAGGGCTGCAGGAGGGCTTCACGTTCTCCTTCATGCCGCCGCCGATCCTCGGCCTCGGCAACGGCAACGGCTACCAGATGTTCATCGAGGACCGCGGCAACCTAGGCTACGGCGCGCTGCAGAACGCGGTGCAGTCGTTCCAGGGCGCAGTCGCGCAGACGCCGGGCATGGGCTTCCCGATCAGCAGCTACCAGGCCAACGTGCCGCAGCTCGACGCCGAGGTCGATCGCGTCAAGGCCAAGGCGCAGGGCGTGCCGCTGACCGAGCTGTTTGACACGCTGCAGACCTACCTGGGTTCGGCCTACGTCAACGACTTCAACCAGTTCGGCCGCACCTGGCAGGTGATCGCGCAGGCGGATGGTTCCTTCCGCGACAGCGTCGAGGACATCGCCAACCTGCGCACCCGCAATGACCGCGGCGAGATGGTGCCGATCGGTTCGATGGTGAAGATCCGTCAGACCTACGGCCCCGACCCGGTACTGCGCTTCAACGGCTATCCGGCGGCCGACCTGGCCGGCGAAGCCGACCCGCGCATGCTGTCCTCGGCGCAGGCCATGGACACGCTGACGGAGATGTCGTCGAAGGTGCTGCCCAACGGAATGACCATCGAATGGACCGACCTGAGCTACCAGCAGGCCACGCAGGGCAATGCCGCGCTGATCGTGTTCCCGCTGGCGGTGCTGCTGGCCTTCCTGGTGCTGGCCGCGCTGTACGAAAGCTGGACGCTGCCGCTGGCCGTGATCCTGATCGTGCCGATGACGCTGCTGTCCGCCCTGTTGGGTGTGTGGCTGACCGGTGGCGACAACAACGTGTTCGTGCAGGTCGGCCTGGTCGTGCTGATGGGCCTGGCGTGCAAGAACGCGATCCTGATCGTCGAGTTCGCCCGAGAGCTGGAGTTGCAGGGCAAGGGAATCGTGGAGGCGGCCCTGGAAGCTTGCCGTCTGCGCCTGCGTCCGATCGTGATGACCTCGATCGCTTTCATCGCCGGCACGATCCCGCTGGTGATCGGTCATGGCGCCGGCGCCGAGGTGCGTTCGGTCACCGGCATCACCGTGTTCGCCGGCATGCTCGGCGTGACCCTGTTCGGCCTGTTCCTCACCCCGGTGTTCTACGTCGCGCTGCGCAAGCTGGCCGGGCGTCCGCTGGTGCGCCACGACAAGGCGCCCGCCCACGTCGCCACCGAAGCCTGACTCGTTTCCTGGAGATAGTTCATGCAAACCGAAAAGATCGCCCTCGTCACCGGCGCCACCCGCGGCATCGGCCTGGAAACCGTGCGCCAGCTGGCCGCGTCGGGCGTGCACACGCTGCTGGCCGGGCGTGATCGCCTGAAAGCGGTGGAAGCCGCGTTGGAGTTGCAGGACATCGGCCTGCCGGTGGAGGCCATTGCGCTTGATGTCACCGATGCGGCCAGCATCGCAGACGCGGTGGCGGCAGTGAACGCGCGCCACGGCAAGCTCGACATCCTGGTCAACAACGCCGGCATCTTCATCGACGACATGACCAGGACGCCGTCGCAGCAATCGCTGGAGACCTGGCGCACGACGTTCGATACCAATGTGTTTGGCCTGATTGCGGTGACGCAGGCATTCCTTCCGTTGCTGCGCAACGCCCCGGCCGCGCGCATCGTCAACGTGTCGAGCCTGCTGGGATCGCTAACGGAGCACGCCGATCCGGCATCGCCCATCTACGATTTCAAGGTGCCGGCCTACAACGTCTCCAAGGCGGCGGTGAACGCGTGGACGACACAGCTGGCGCACGAGCTGCGCAACACGCCGATCAAGGTCAACACCATCCACCCAGGCTCGGTGAAGACCGACATGAACGGCAATGGCGAGCTCGATATCGCCACGGGCGCGCGAAGCAGCGTGGAGATGGCGCTGGTCGATGCGAACGGCGCCAATGGCAGCTTCACTCACCTGGGGCAGGTGATGCCATGGTGATCCGTGCGCTGACTGTCGCCCTTTCCACCGCATTGCTCGCCGCATGCGCGGTCGGACCGGACTACGTGCGGCCGACGATGGCGACGCCGGAGCACTTCGCACGCAGCGAGAGCACCGGCGAGGCCGCGACCGCACCTGCACCTGCCGACGCTACGGCGTCGGAGGTGGCGGCGCCGTCGCCTGAAGCCGACGCCGAGTTCTGGCACAGCTTCAACGACCCGATGCTGACGCGTCTGGTAGACGAGGCGCTGGCGGCCAACCACGACCTGCGCATCGCGCTGGCGAGCTACGACCGTGCCAATGCATTGCTGCGCGGCGCCAAGTTCGACCGCTTTCCCACGGTCACGGCCAGCGCCACGGCCAGCGATTCGCGCGCCAGCGCCGATCAGCTGCCGGGCGTGGACCGCGACGCACGCGATGCCGAGAGCTATGGCGTGCAGGCCAACCTGAGCTGGGAGCTGGACCTGTTCGGTCGTGTTCGCCGCGGCGTCGAATCGCAGCGTGCCGAAGCCTGGGCCAGCGCCGCCGACCTGGACGCGTTGCAGGTCGCCATCGTCGGCGAGGTCGCGCGAAGCTACGTCGAACTGCGTGGCCTGCAGGAACGCCTGCGCGTCGCCCAGGAGAACGAGAAGAACCAGGGCGAAACGATGCGCCTGGTGCAGGCGCGTTTCGATGCCGGCCGCGGCACCGAGTTCGACACCTCGCGCGCCAACGCCCAGCTCGAAACGACGCGCGCCCGCGTGCCCGCGCTGGAGGCGCAGGTGGCGGTGACGATGCACCGCCTGGCCGTCCTCACCGGACAGACGCCCGATGCGCTGATCGCCGAGCTGACGCCGCAGAACCCGTTGCCTGCGTTGCCGGCACGGTTGGACGCCGGCACGCCCGGCGACCTGCTGCGCCGCCGTCCCGACGTGGCCGCCGCCGAACAGCGCCTGCACGCCGCCACCGCGCGGATCGGCGTGGCGACCGCGGATCTGTTCCCGCGCTTCACGCTCGGCGGACTGATCGGCAGCCAGGCGATCGACAGCAGCGCGCTGTTCGAACGCGACAGCGAGACGCGACTGGTCGCGCTGGGCATCGACTGGTCCTTCCTCGACGTCGGCCGGGTGCGTGCCCGCATCGCCGCCGCCGATGCCAGCGCCGAAGGCGAGCTGGCGCGATACCAGCAGACCGTGCTGCTGGCGCTGGAAGAAACCGAGAACGCGCTGGTGCGCTACGCCCGCGCCCGCGTCGAAGACCGCCACCTGGAGCAGGCGGCCATCGACAGCGCCCGCGCCGCGCAGTTGGCGCGCGTGCGTTACGAGGCCGGCGCCGCCGACCTGCTGGAGGTGCTCGACGCCGAGCGCAACCAGCTGGTGGCGCAGGAAGCATTCGCCGACGGCCGCACCCGCAGCGTCACCGGTGCGGTCGCGCTGTACAAGGCGATGGCCGGCGGCTGGCCGACGCGCGTGCCGGTGCGCGAGGAGATCGCGCGGCAGTAGGTCCAGGTCTGGGTGGGTCGGGGTTGGCAAGGTTCCCTCCCTCGTCTTGCATGCCCCCGGCCCGCCCACCTTTCCGCCCTGCGCCTGCCGCGATTCCCCATCCGCAGGCGCGGTTTCATGGCCGCCTCCGGGCGGCTTTTTTTTCAGTACCACGACGCGGGGTGTAGGATGCCGATCCCCCAAGGAGCCGCTGCCATGGCCGACCAGAACAAGCCATCCCGCGACCAGGCCGAAGCGGCCGTCCGCACCCTGCTCAGCTGGGCGGGCGACAACCCGCAGCGTGAAGGCCTGCTGGACACCCCCAAGCGCGTCGTCGACGCCTTCGGCGACTGGTTCAGCGGCTACAGCGACGACCCGGCCGAGTACCTGAAGCGCACCTTCGAGGAAGTCGAGGGTTACGACGAGATGATCGTGCTGCGCGACATCGAGTTCGAGAGCCATTGCGAGCACCACATGGCGCCGATCATCGGCAAGGCGCATGTCGGCTACCTGCCCGACGGCAAGGTCGTCGGCATCAGCAAGCTGGCCCGCGTCGTCGAGACTTACGCGCGCCGCCTGCAGGTGCAGGAAAAGCTGACCGCGCAGATCGCCCAGGTGATCCAGGACGTACTGCAACCGCGCGGCGTCGGCGTGGTGATCGAGGGTTCGCACGAGTGCATGACCACGCGCGGTGTGCACAAGCGCGGCGTCAGCATGATCACCTCGAAGATGCTAGGCAGCTTCCGCGAGGATGCGCGGACGCGCGCGGAGTTCCTGCAGTTCATCGATGTGGGGCCGGGGCGGTAAGCCCCTCCCAGGGACCTATCCCACCAGAAACCGCACCATCCCCGCCGCTGCTTCGCGGCCCTCGTACGCCGCCGTCACCACCAGATCGGCGCCGCGCACACTGTCGCCGCCGGCGAACACGCGTGGGTTCGTGGTCTGGTACGGCAGCGCGCCATCGGCGGCCGGCTTGCGACGGGATGCGCAGCCTTCCGTCTGCATGACGCGGATGCGGCCGTTATCGGACAGTGCGATGCCGTGTTCGGCCAGCCATGCGGGCGGATCGGGCTGGAAGCCGAAGGCGATGATCACCACGTCGGCAGCCAGCACCGATTCGCTGCCGGGAACCACCTCCGCGCGCTGGCGGCCGTTCGCATCCGGGTCGCTCAATCGCGTCTCGGCGACGCGCACACCCGTCACGGACTCGTCTCCGAGCAGCGCCAGCGGCTGGCGGTTGAACAGGAACTGCACGCCTTCCTCGCGCGCATTGGCGACTTCGCGTGACGAGCCGGGCATGTTCGCCTCGTCGCGGCGGTAAGCGCAGGTCACGCGCGCGGCACCCAGGCGCACGGCGCTGCGCACGCAGTCCATGCCGGTGTCGCCACCACCGAGCACGACCACGCGCTTGCCGCGCAGGTCGGGCAGTTCGACATGGTCTTCCCAGCCGGCAATGGCACGCGACGACGCGTCGTCGTCGCCGTGCACGAGGCGGCCGTTCTGCACCAGGAAGGGCAGCGCCGGCAGCACGTTCCGCAGGTCCTGTCCCGGCAGGCCGCCGTCGGTGTAGCGATAGCTGCCAAGGCCGAGGAACACCGCGTCGTACTGCGAGAGCAGGTCGTCCATGCCGACATCGCGACCGATCTCGACGCCAAGGCGGAACTGCACGCCCATGTCCTCCAGCACCGCGCGGCGCTGCGCCATCACGGACTTCTCCAGCTTGAAGCTGGGAATGCCGAAGTGCAGCAGCCCGCCGATCTGTTCGTAGCGGTCGTACACCACCGCCTGCACGCCCGCGCGCGCCAGCCGGTCCGCACACGACAGGCCGGCCGGGCCTGCGCCGATCACCGCCACGCGCTTTCCCGTTGCGGTGACGCGCGACAGGTCCGGACGCCAGCCTTCGTCCAGTGCGCGATCGACGATGTACTTCTCGACCGCGCCGATCGTGACCGCGCCGAAACCGTCATTGAGCGTGCAACTGCCTTCGCACAGGCGATCCTGCGGGCATACGCGGCCGCACACCTCCGGCAGCGGATTCGTTTCGTGCGCGAGTGCGGCGGCTTCATGGATGCGGCCTTCGCGCGCCAGTTCGAGCCAGCGCGGAATGTAGTTGTGCAGTGGGCATTTCCACGAGCAATAGGGATTCCCGCAATCCAGGCAGCGGCCCGACTGGTGCTTCGCATCGGCCTCGCCGAAGCGGCCGTAGAGCTCGCCCCAGTCACCGCGCTGCCGCAACTCCAGAGGAATGCGCGCCGGCATCTTCCGCGGCGTTTCGCGGAACGCGAAGGCGGGCTTGCTGGCATCGGGCTTCTTGCCTTCCATCTTGCTCACGCAGCTGCGCCCTCGCGATTGAACTGCTGGGGGAACGCCCCCTTGGTAAGGGGGCGCCCCGAAGGGGCGGGGATCGGAAGCACATAGCGGGGCCCGGGACTTGCGGAGCAAGTCCTGGGGCTGTTCGTGCGGAGCACGGGCAGCGCGATCACGCCGCCCTCCTCAGGTTCTCCGCCAACGACTCCAGGCTGGCCGCCTTCGGCTTCACCAGCCAGAACTTGCCCATGAAGTCGCGCATCTCGTCGAGGATGCGATGCGTCCATGCGCTGCCCGTGAGCCGCGCGTGCGCCTCCAGCAGGTCGCGCAGGTGCGAACGATGGTGCTCGAAGCCGTCGCCGGCGATGCGCAGGATGTCGATCAGTTCGTGGTTGTAGCGGTCGACGAAGTCGCGCTCGGTGTCGAGCACGTAGGCCATGCCACCGGTGAAGCCAGCGCCGAAGTTCAGCCCGGTACGGCCCAGCACCGCGACCACGCCACCGGTCATGTACTCGCAGCAGTGGTCGCCCGCGCCTTCCACCACCGCAGTCGCGCCGGAGTTGCGCACGGCGAACCGCTCGCCGGCGCGTCCGGACGCATAGAGCTCGCCACCGGTGGCGCCGTACAGGCAGGTGTTGCCGAGGATTGGCGTCTCGTGCGCGGCATAGCGTGCGCCGTGCGGCGGACGGATCACGATGCGTCCGCCCGCCATGCCCTTGCCGACGTAGTCGTTGGCTTCGCCATGCAGCTCGAACTGCAGGCCGCCAGCGTTGAACGCGCCGAAGCTCTGTCCCGCCGTGCCGTCGAAGCGCAGCGTCACCGGCGCATCGTCCATGCCGCTGTCGCCGTGCAGGCGCGCCACCAGTCCCGAGAGACGCGCGCCGATGCTGCGATCGGTGTTGCGGATCGAATAGCTGAACTCCCCGCCCTGCTTGCGGGCGATCGCATCGCCCAGTTCGGCGTCGAGTCGCGCGGAGAGTCCATCCACCGCCGGCCCCGGCTGCGGCGCACCGCAATGGCCGCCATGCGCCAGGCCGTCGCCCGCCAGCAGCGGCGCGAGATCCAGGCGTCGCTGGCGCGCTCCGTCGCCCTCGGCTTGCACCAGAAGATCGGTGCGGCCGACGAGCTCGCCCAGCGTGCGCACGCCCAGTTGCGCCAGCCAATGCCGCACTTCCTCGGCCAGCAGCCGGAAGAAGTTCTCGACACGCTCGGGCAGGCCGGTGAAGTGGTCGCGGCGCAGCGCATCGTCCTGCGTGGCCACGCCGGTGGCGCAGTTGTTGAGGTGGCAGATGCGCAGGTACTTGCAGCCAAGCGCGATCATCGGCGCAGTGCCGAAGCCGAAACTCTCCGCGCCCAGCAGCGCTGCCTTGACCACGTCCAGGCCGCTCTTGAGGCCGCCATCGGCCTGCAGGATCACGCGCTCGCGAAGGTCGTTGGCGAGCAGGGCCTGACGCGCTTCCGACAGGCCCAGCTCCCACGGCGTGCCGGCGTATCGGATCGACGACAGCGGGCTGGCGCCGGTTCCACCATCGTGGCCGGAGATCGTGATCAGGTCGGCGCCGGCCTTGGCGACGCCGGTGGCGATCGTGCCGACGCCCGCGTGCGAGACGAGCTTCACCGACACCAGCGCCTGCGGATTGACCTGCTTGAGGTCGAAGATCAGCTGCGCCAGGTCCTCGATCGAATAGATGTCGTGATGCGGCGGCGGCGAGATCAGGCCGATGCCGGGTGTCGCGTAGCGCAGCCGGGCGATCAGTTCGTTGACCTTGTGGCCCGGCAGCTGCCCGCCTTCGCCGGGCTTGGCGCCCTGCGCGATCTTGATCTGCAGCACTTCGGCGTTGACCAGGTATTCCGGCGTCACACCGAAACGGCCGGAAGCGATCTGCTTGATCTTCGAGACCTTGTCCGTGCCGTAGCGCACCGGATCCTCACCGCCTTCGCCGGAGTTGCTGCGTCCGCCGAGCCGGTTCATCGCAATGGCCAGCGCTTCGTGCGCCTCCGGCGACAGCGCGCCCAGGCTCATCGCAGCCGAATCGAAGCGGCGCACGATCGCCTCCACCGGTTCCACCTGCTCCAGCGGAATCGGTGCGCTCTCCCCGGCCTCAAGATCGAGAAGATCGCGCAGCGCTGCCGTCGGCCGTTCGTTGACCGCCTGCGCGTAGTGCTGCCAGTCGTTCCAGTCGCCGCTGCCGACCGCGCGCTGCAGGCGCGTGACCACGTCCGGATTGAACAGGTGGTACTCGCCGCCGGGCGTGTACTTCAGCAGGCCGCCGATCTCCGGCAGCGTGCAGGCGTCCCACGCCTGCGCAGCGAGATGTTCGGCGTCGGAGTGCAGAGCATCGAAGCCCGCACCGCCGATGCGCGATGGCGTGCCGGTGAAGCACAGGTCGACGACTTCGCGGTCGAGGCCGACGATCTCGAACAGCTGCGCGCCGCGATAGCTGCCGATGGTACTGATGCCCATCTTCGAGATGATCTTCAGCAGGCCCTTCTTGATGCCGCGCCGGTAGCTGCGGCCGATCTGCATGACTTCGCCGTGCCGGGTCTTGAGGATGCTGCGCACGCCCAGGTCGTGCAGCGTCTGGTAGGCCAGGTACGGATACACCGCGGTCGCGCCGAAACCGATCAGGCAGGCGAAGTGGTGCGGATCGCGCGCGGTGCCCGTTTCGACGATCAGGTTGGCCTCGCAGCGCAGGCCGGTGCGCACCAGGTGCTGGTGCACCGCGCCGGTGGCGAGCAGGGCATGCACCATCAACCGGTCGCGCTCGGGATAGCGGTCGCTCAGCACCAGCAGCACGATGCCTTCGCGCGCGGCGGCTTCGGCCTCGGCGCAGATGCGCTGGATCGCGGCCTGCAGTCCTTCCTCAGGCGCGTAGTGCAGGTGGATCAGCCGATTCGAGGTGTCGAACGGTGCGGTCGCCAGCAACTGGCGAAGTTTGCGCTGCGCCAGCACCGGCGAGTTCAGGTGCACGTGGCGGACGTTGTCCGGCCCATCGACGAAGACGTTGCCTTCGCGGCCGAGCTGCACCGCCAGCGACATCACGCAGTCCTCGCGCAGCGGATCGATCGGCGGATTGGTCACCTGCGCGAAGGCCTGGCGGAAGCAGTCGTACAGCGGCCGCACCTGTTGACTCAGCACCGCCATCGGCACGTCGTCGCCCATCGAGCCGATGCCTTCCTGCTCGGTCTCGGCGAGCGGGCGCAGCACCTGCTCGCGTTCCTCACGGGTCAGCTGGAAGAGCTTCTGGAATGTCGCCAGCGTGTCCGGCGGAAAAGGCTCCGCAGCAAGGTTCGGATCGATCAGCTCGCTGTGCAGGTAGGTCATGCCCTGCTTGAGCCAGCGCTTGTACGGCGCGCGGGCGCGGTTGATGCGATCGATTGCTTCGGTATCCAGCAGCTCGCCCGAGTACAGGTCGGCGGCGATCATCTCGCCCGGGCCGAGCTTGCCCTTGGCTTCGGTCTCGCCGGCCGGCAGGTCCCACACGCCGGCCTCGGAGGCGATCAGGAAGTGGCGATCGCGCGTGCGCAGCCAGCGCGCCGGGCGCAGGCCGTTGCGGTCGAGCGTGCATGCGGCGTAGCGGCCGTCGGTGGTGACGATGCCGGCCGGTCCGTCCCAAGGCTCGGTGTTGAGTGCGTAGTACTCGTAGAACGCGGCGAGGTCGGCGTCCTTGTACTCCAGCGACTGCGTCGCGGGCGGGATCAGTATCCGCATCGCCTTGAGCAGGTCCATGCCGCCGGCCTGCAGCAGTTCGAGCATGTTGTCGAGCGACTGTGAGTCGGAGCCATCGGTGACGATGACCGGGTCGAACTCGCGCAGATCCAGCGACGGCGTGCGCCAGGCGTGCGCGCGCGCCTGTGCCCAGGCGCGGTTGCCGGCGATGGTGTTGATCTCGCCGTTGTGGGCGAGCAGCCGGAACGGCTGTGCCAAGGACCAGCGCGGCGTCGTGTTGGTCGAGAAGCGCTGGTGGAACACCACCGCGCTGCTGTGCAGGTCGTCGCGGCGCAGGTCGGGATAGAGCTGCGCCAGCCGCTCCGGCAACACCATGCCCTTGTAGCCGATGCTGGCTGCCGACAGGCTGACCACGTAGAAATCGCGGCTGTCGAAGGATGCGTCGTCGCGCAGGCGCTGTTCGGCACGGCGGCGGGCGAGGAACAGCGCACGCTGGAACGCCGCGGCGTCGAAGGCGAAATCGGGCGCGACGAATACCTGCTCGATGCGCGGCATCGTCCGCCGTGCCAGTTCGCCGCAGGCTTCGACATCCACCGGCACGGTGCGCCAGCCGCAGACGCGGATACGTTCGTCGGCCAGCGCCTGGCCGAGCGTGTCGCGTGCATGCGCGGCCGCGCCGTCGTCGTGCGGCAGGAACACCAGGCCGGCGGCGTAGTGCGCGCCGAGCGCGATGCCGGCTTCCGCGGCAAGCGCACGCAGGAAGGTGTCGGGCTGCCGGATCAGCAGGCCGCAGCCATCGCCGCTGAGCCCGTCGGCCGCGACACCGCCACGGTGGGTCATGCGCGACAGCGCATCGATCGCCCGATCCACGAGTGCGCGGCTGGCGCGGTCGTCGAGCTGCGCGATCAGGCCGAAGCCACAGGCATCGCGTTCATCGCGAGGGTCGTAAAGACCGTTCGGACGCGGGGGATGGGCGGGGCGGTACGGCTGATCCATCGCTACTCCAAAGAGACCGTGGACAACGAAACCTGGTGACACCTCACGCACAGACCTGGAAGACGAAGACGGGGCTCCTCGGTTCGCTTGCGCGGTCCGGCCGGCCTTACCTCCCGTGTGGCTTCGAATAAAACACAATTTGTGCGCTGCGGCAAACGTGCAAATAGTTGAAATTGAAACTGTTTTTGCCAATGCGGCGCGCATGGGGAGAAGCCCCTCTCCCGCGTCTGCGGGAGAGGGGTTGGGGTGAGGGTTGTGCGAAAGCAGGGAGCGCCCTCGTCCGGCCCTTCGCGCCACCTTCTCCTCCCTGCACTCCCTGCGGTCGCCGCGCGCGGGAGAAGGGAATGAATGGCGGCACAGCCGCAAGAGCAGGACGCGCCGCGGCGCAAGCAGAGGTGCCAATGCAGACCTTGTTCCGCGAGCCGCGCTGCGCCACCGCTGCTCATGTTCAGGGGTCGCCTGCCTGGCAATGCCGTCACGCTAAACTGCGCCTCCTGTTTCATCCGGCTGCGACTACGTGACGGCTTCCATCGCTCCCAACGGCGCGCGCCGCGCCGCGCTCGTCTTCATCTTCATTACCGTGCTGATCGACGTGCTGTCGTTCGGCCTGATCATTCCGGTGCTGCCGCACCTGATCGAGCAGTTCGTCGGCGGCGACACCGCGCATGCGGCCTACTGGGTGGCCGCGTTCGGTTTCGTGTTCGCGGCGATCCAGTTCGTCACCTCGCCGATCCAGGGCGCGCTGTCAGACCGATTCGGCCGGCGTCCGGTGATCCTGCTGTCGTGCCTGGGACTGGGCCTGGACTTCGTGTTCATGGCGCTGGCGCCGTCGCTGATGTGGTTGCTGGTGGGCCGCATCATTTCCGCGATCACCTCGGCCAGCTTCACCACCGCGAATGCCTATGTCGCCGACGTCACGCCGGCGGACCAGCGGGCCAAGAGCTTCGGCATGATCGGCGCCGCGTTCGGCGTGGGCTTCATCATCGGCCCGCTGATCGGTGGCCAGCTCGGCAGCATCGACCTGCGGCTGCCGTTCTGGTTCGCGGCGGGACTGGCGCTGCTGAACTTCCTCTACGGCTGGTTCGTGCTGCCGGAGTCGCTGCCGAAGGAAAAGCGCTCGCCGAAGTTCGACTGGTCGCATGCCAATCCGCTGGGCTCGCTGTACCTGCTCAAGCGCTATCCGCAGGTGTTCGGCCTGGCGGCGGTCGTGTTCCTGGCCAACCTCGCGCACTACGTCTACCCGAGCATCTTCGTGCTGTTCGCCGACTACCAGTACACGTGGGGCCCGCGTGAGGTCAGTTACGTGCTGGCCGTGGTCGGCGTGTTCAACGTCATCGTCAACATCGGCCTGGTCGGCCGCGCGGCACGCCGCTTCGGCGAGCGCCGCACGCTGCTGTTCGGCCTGAGCTGCGGCATGCTGGGGTTCGTCATCTACGGCATGGCCGACGTGGGCTGGATATTCCTGCTGGGCCTGCCGATCAGCGCGCTGTGGGCGATGGCCGCACCGTCGACGCAGTCGCTGATCACGCGCCAGGTCGGCGCCGATGTGCAGGGACGCATCCAGGGTGCGCTGATGAGCCTGGTCAGCCTCGCCGGCATCGTCGGACCGGTGCTGTTCGCGGGCAGCTTCGGCTACTTCGTCGACAAGCGTTCGCCGGTGCACGTGCCGGGCGCGCCGTGGTTCATCGCGGCCGCGCTGCTCGGCTGCGCAGTGATCATCGCGTGGCGTTTCGCCCGCGTGCCCGCGGCCCAGCCGGACGTCGCCGGAGCCCCGGCTCCGCAATAACGGCGCCGCGCCCGAAATTCACGACTCCTGACCGTATCAGGCGCCAGACTGGCTGCGTTTCACGATGGAGAAACGCCATGGCCAGGTGCGATGTCTGCGGCAACGATTACGACAAGGCGTTCACGGTGACGATGCCGCACGCGAGCGGCACGTTCGACTCGTTCGAGTGCGCCATCCATGCATTGGCGCCGACGTGCGCGCACTGCAAGTGCAGGATCATCGGCCACGGCGCCGAGCACGACGGGGTCTTCTACTGCTGCGCGAACTGCGCCAGGCATTCCGGCGTCAAGGGCATCGACGACCGCATCTGAGGACGCGAATGGCTGCGGCCACTCGCGTCATTCCTCGAACGCCTCGAGCTGGTCCGCGGGAAACGGCAGCAGTGCCCAGAACGCCTTGCGGTCGTCGGCCCAATGGAATGCTGCTTCGTTGAGGATGTCGAGCAGCGTGTCGAACTCCTCGCCGTGCGCGTCGCGCCAGCCGCCCGCATGCTCGACCAGCAGGAGGTAGCCGGGCGCGGGCAGCCACGACAGGTCGTCCAGCGCATCGGCCAACGCGTCCCAGTTCCCGCCGAACCAGTCGGGGAAGTTGCCCGCCGTAGCGAGCCGCTTCATCAGCTCGTCCTTGCCGTGGCAGCCGGACAGATCGACACGCATTACGGCGTAATCGAGCGCGGCGCCTGCGTCGGCCATCGCATCGGCGTCGCGTTCGTCGATGAAGTACGCGCCGCTGTGCCCGGGATCGGCGAGCACGGACTTGTGCTCGGTGGCATTCATTGGCGCTGCTCCGATGGGTGCGGCCCCGGCCCGGTCACGTCGAACTGGCGGAACGTCTGGTAGTGATCGCTCGTATACCAGTACTCCACCGGCGGATCGCCGCCGGTGACGATGCGGCGCGCGCCGCGGTCGTCCGAGCCCGGCGTGTCCACGGTGTACTCGTGGTAATAACCGCGCGGCTGCGGCGGCAGGCGCTTCTCGCGGTTCTGGAACACGTTGCCGTCCTGGCGATGCGGGTGTGGGCCGCCGCTGGCGATGCGGTCGAGCACGGCATGCGCCTCGACCGGAAGGAAGGACGGATAGCGCGAGCCGCGTTCCGGCATGGGCGCATTCGCCACGCCGGCATCGGCGACCTGTGCCGACGGCGATGGCCCTTGCGGCGGTGACGTGTCCGGCGTGGCGCCGTGGCCCAGCCGCCTGGACCACAGCCACAGGCCCAGCAGGACGATGATCGCAATCAGCCAGAGATGACGGCGGCGCATGGCGAAGGTTTCCGGATGCGGGGGTTCAGTCTAGGCCTGTGAGTGCGTGCGCGGCGAACGTCGCGAGGCGGGAATCGGCGACAGTTCGTACTGCTCCTCGACGATGTCGCGTCCCCACAGGTGCCCGGGGTTCTCGGCGATCTTGCGGAAGCCGGCGGCGCGATACAGGTGCGCGGCGGCATCCAGGCCCGTCACCGTCCACAGCACGATCGCGCGATAGCCCTGCGCGCGGCTGAAGGCGATCGCCTCATCCATCAGCTGGCGGCCGAGGCCGGCACCGCGTTCGGACGGGTCGACCAGGAACCAGCGCAGCTGCGCGACATCGGGGCTGGCGGCGACGATCCCGATGCAGCCGACCAGCCGGTCGTCGCGTTCCGCCAGCCAGATCCGCTCATGCACCGAATCGTTGCGCGCGAACTGCGCCAGCGGACTGGCGACGTAGGCCTCGAAGGTGTGGTCGTAGCCACGCTCGCGTGCGTACAGCTGCCCATGCAACTGCACGACGCGGCCGATGTCACCCGGGCGCAGGGTGGTGCGTATGAGCAGTTCGCCTGAGGGGGCGCTATCGCTCATGGAGTGACCACGGGCGCGTCGCCTCACCCACAGCGCAGCCCGGTAATCGCGCCGCGATCGTTGACATCGACGTTCACCCGGTCGGGGCGGAAGTCCATCGTCGCGGGCTGGCCGGGGCGCAGCACGCGGGCATCGCGGCTGCCGGTGTCCTGCAGGATGCGGTTGACCACATCGTCATTGACGCCCTGGCCGATCGCCCAGCGGGCACCTTCGGCATTGCATCCGCCGGTGGGCGGCTGCGCACCGGTGGCAGGCGCAGTCGTCGTGCAGCCGGCGAGGGCGAGCGTCAGCAGGGTCAGCGCGAGGCCGGTGCGGATCATGGGGAGGTCTCCTGGAAGGATGGGGGCACGGTGCTCTGGCGACCGTGTGCGGCGCGTAAACGGTCGTGCCGCGAGAGCCGCGGAGAATAACGGCATCAGCACGGCACAACGGTGACAATGCCCGCACAACCCGGCGCCGAACCCATGTCGACACTGCCCCACGCCCCTGCCTGCGATCGCAATCGCGATCCGATCCTGGCCGTACTGAGACGGCACTTCGCCGATCGCGGCGACGTGCTGGAGATCGGCAGTGGCACCGGCCAGCACGCGGTGTACTTCGCCGCGGCGATGCCATGGCTGCGCTGGCAGTGCAGCGATCGCGACGATGCGCTGGCCGGTATCCGTGCCTGGCTCGACTCGGCGTCGCTGCCGAACACGCCGGCGCCGCAGCCGCTGGACGTCGCGACCGGACCGTGGCCACGCGGCGCATCCGGCAGCACGTTCGATGCGTGCTTCAGTGCCAACACGCTGCACATCATGGGCTGGCCGGAGGTCGAGCGGCTCTTCGCCGGCCTCGACGGCGTCCTCGCCGCCGATGCGACGGTGGCGGTGTACGGGCCGTTCAATTACGGCGGCGAATACACCAGCTACAGCAACCGCGAGTTCGATGGCTGGCTGAAAGCGCGCGATCCGCGTTCCGGCATCCGCGACGCCGAAGCAGTGGACGCGCTGGCGCGCGCGATCGGACTGCGCCTGGTCGAGGACGTGGCGATGCCGGCGAACAACCGCACGCTGGTCTGGCGCCGCGGTGGCGCCGACGCGGCGTTGACGCCGCCGGCATAGAGTCCCGCTGACACCCGGCAGGAGCACGCTCCATGGCGCACAAGGTCATCTTCCACCTGCCGCGGCGCGAGCTGGGCCGCGAGGACATCGAGTTCGTCGTCGAACAGGACGGCAAGCGCTTCGGTACCTTGCTTGTATCCAAGGGCGCGATCGAATGGCGCCCGACCAACAAGGTCTACCGGCGCAAGCTCAGCTGGACGAAGTTCGACCAGCTGATGCGCACCATCGGCCTGCGTGTCTGAGCGTTACGGTGACGACCCCGGGCCGCCGGTTTCCTGCGAGGGGATCTTCGCGCTGATGCGCGCGGCCATGTACGCGTGGAACGGGTTGTAGCTGAGCCGGCTCAGGCTGTCCTGCGATACCACCAGCGCGCGACGCTCGCCGCGAACCGCGACCGATCCGAGGGGCACGATCCGCAGGCCGGACGGGCGATTGCCGTAGAGCGGATCGTCGGGTGGGAACGGCAGCGCCACGTGCGACAGCGAGAACACGTCGGCCGGATACGTCATGCCCGTGTTCAGTACCTCGATGCCATTCGCGCCGGCGGCCCGCGATCGCGCCACCACCGAGGCGTCATCGTCGGAAGCGGTGCCCACGAGCGTGAGCGTGTACCGGCGCGGCGGCCCCTGCAGCGCATGCCGCGCCCAGTCGGTGGCCTGCGGGGACAGCAGGGGATTGAGCACGCGCTTGCGGTTGACGTCGAACAGCACCAGTTCGCTGCCGTTGCTGCCCAGCGTGTCGAACAGTCGCGTCACCACCGCGCGCGCGCCGACCGTGTCGTCCACGACCGACTGGAACGCCAGGATAGGCGGCACCTGGTCCATGCGCTGCTGCGCCGCCACCGATGCCATGGCTTTCTGCAGGTCGGCGGTGACCAGGTACGACTCGCGTGCCGCGCGCACCGGGAACGAGTTGTACTTGAACGGGTTGTACTCCGGCAGCAGGTCCAGCCACGCCGACTTGGCGTAGCGCGGGAACAGCGCCGGCAGGCCCGCGAGCCCGGCATAGCGGGCGAAGGCGTTGACCTCGATCATCGGCGAAAGCAGCACGAGCTGGTCGACGTCACGGCGTTCGCCGCGCTCGGCGCGCCGCATCACGTGCAACAGCGACAGCGCGGCGCCGTTCGAATACCCGACGAGGTGAACCGGCAGCCGGCCCGCGGCGCGCCTGCGTGCTTCATCCATCGCGATGTCGACGGCCGCCATCCATTCCTTGCGGCCTTCGCGCGTCAGCGCAGCGGGTACGGTGCCGTGCCCGGGCATGCGTGGCGCGATCGCGACGAAGCCGTGCTGCCGGTACAGCTCGGCCAGCGTGCGCATGCTGTACGGAGAGTCGGTCAGGCCGTGCACGAGCACGGCCACGCCCCGGATCGCACCGGAGGGTTCGAGTACGAACGAACGGTTCCAGTCGTGACCGAACGATGCGGGTGAGGCGAGGCTGGGATCGTAGTAACGGTTCAGCGGCGTGCGATCGCCCGCTTCCAAGCTGCTTTGCATGCGCCGGTGCAGCTGCTCGAACATGCGCGCTTCGGCGGCGACATACGCCGGCCAGCCGTCGCGCGATATGGCACCCGCACTGGGCTCGTCCGGCACCAGGGTGTGCCAGGGGCGCAGCACGGGACCCTGGGTCGCCAGATACGCGCGCATGCCCACCAGCGCCAGCACCACCAGCACCACGAGGAGCGCGCTCTTGCGTGCCAGCCTGGCGACGGCGGCCAACAGGCGTCGCGCGAGCGATCGAGGAGGCAGGCCGTGTGGAGCATGCGCTGCCGGTCGCGAAGCCCGGCGCTCGTCACTGGAAGTGGTCATGCGGGATTCCCCATCGCCCGATGCCGGCATCGTGGCACATCGGCCGTCCGGACCGGGTTGCAGCAGAAACAAAAAAGCCCCGCGGGAGCGGGGCTTTTCTGTCGTCCGGAGCGAACTCCGGCGCGCAACTGCGGATCAGGCCGCGGCGTCCTTGAGCTTCTTCAGCGGACGCACCTTGACCTTCACCGAAGCCGGCTTGGCAGCGAACCACTGCTCTTCCTTGGTGAAGGGGTTGATGCCCTTGCGCTTCGGCTTGGCCGGCACGCTCACGGCGCTGATCTTCAGCAGGCCCGGCAGCGTGAACGAACCCGCGCCCTTCTTGCTGACGGAAGCGTGCACGGCACCTTCCAGCGAGGCCAGCACGGCGCGCACGTCCTTGGCCACCACGCCGGTAGCTTCGGCGATGTGGGCGACCAGGCCCGACTTGCTCAGGACTTCCTTGATCGGCTTCGGTGCGGCCGGCTTGGCGGCGGCCTTCGGAGCCTTCTTCGCAGCTGCTTTCTTCTTCGTTGCCATATGTTCCCCGTTGACTCGGTGGTTGATCGTTTGCCTGAAACCCGCTCGGCAAGGCGGAATGTAGGGCATGCCCGGCGCGCCGCCAAGCGGTAGAAGGGCTAAAAGTGCATAAAAAATGCACAAAAGCATTCCGCCGGTGCGGGACCCGACGTTCCACGGGTCAAAAAAGGCCGTTCAGGCCAGCCGAAGATGCATGCCCGGCCCCTGTCGGAGGTCACTCGGGAGTGCATCGCGCATGAGGTCGGTCCGCTACGGCGTGCCATGCGTTCCAGCCTTCAAGACGGGACACCTGCGAGCAGCACCCCGCTACTGGCGGGCTGCGCGGTAAGGGGTTCTGCGCGGAAAGCCAGATTGCCCGCAACTTGGACAAAGCCCCTTACCTGCGCATCGGCCATCCATTTGCAGTACCGGCTTCTCCGGCTCTGCAAGGCGCACTTACCTCGCAGGACCGAGCCGCGCACGGCCTGTATGCGTGGCACAGGGCGTACGTGGAGGAGTGTGCGTGCGCACACGCCTGCAGCACCCCGGTGCCGGTGCACATCACGAGGAGCATCGAGATGAACGACGAACGCAAAGCCGCCATTGACCTGGACCAGATCCAGGACAAGCCATTGAACAGCATCTCCGCGGCCGATTTTCTTGAAGCACTGGGGAGAAGCGGCCATTCGGGGGCGCTGATGTTCCGTGCGTGGCCGGAGAAGAAGAAGTACGAGCTGTTCGTGGAGCCCGAGTTCAGCGGCGGAATCAGCGTCGGCGGCCTGCTCGGGCGGTTCGCGGAGAAGAAGAAGTACGAGATCGAGAAGGACTGGCGGCCTGAAATCCACAAGCCCCTCCGCTCGGAGGTTCTCAAGGATTGGACGCCGGAAATTCCCAAGCCGCCAAGCGAGTTCGAGTTCAACCCGAAGGAATGGCTGCATGACCCGGCGTTCATCCGCCAGGTCGCCACCGAAGTGGCGGCACAACTCAAGTCGATGGGCCGCTAGGGGCTTGCAGGGATGCAAATGCATCCCTGCCTGTTGCGCGAACGAGGCGCCATTCTGGAGTCGCAGATGGACAGACGACGCACCGATGTCGTGATGGTCGTCGCCGACAGCGGCGACCGGATCGGACACGCGATCTGCCGGCAGTTGGCCGATCGCGGCCTGCCGGTACGAGCCCATGAACCTTCACGACTGGCCAGCCTTGCGACCACCCTCGACCAGGACAGCTTCGTCGTGGAAGGCGAGCGCGTCGGTGCCGTGCTCTGGCGGGTCATGCCTGGCGCATGGCTGAGCGCCGGATTCGAGCCGGGAGATCAGTCCTTCGCCAATACGGAAACCGCGGCGGTCTGGCTGGGCGCCATGCGGACACCGGCCATCTGCGCGGTCAATGCGTACAGCGCAACCGCCTGGTACGGCGGTGCACAGTGGCCGGTCTGGAGAAACCTGTTGCGTCGCCATGAGGTGCGGGTTTCCCCGATGCGGCTTGGCCAGCCCGGCGCCACGGGCCAGGCATGCTGGTTGCCGTTGTCCGCATTCGCCATGCATCCATTGCCCGACGAAGCCGTCTCCAAAGCACTGGCCATTGCCACTACCGAATGCACGCCGTCCGCCAGCGCGCTCGCGGTGTGCGGGCAGGTACTGGGCCATGCGGCGTCATCCCACCTGCAGGCGGCCGCGTCTGCCCTGTGGGATCAAGGGGTCGGCCTGGCGCGAGTGCTCGTGGACGACAACGAATGCGTGCTGGCGGTCGATCCCGCGCCAGCCTGCAACGACGACGACCTCGCACGGATCAGCCATCGCCTGTCGGAGGTGTTCGATGCGCATCTGTGTGCTGGGTGATCTCGAAGACCTGGCCTGCGTCTATGTCGCCTGGCTCGCGCGAGAGCGAGGCCACGAGGTGCTGGAACTCGCCGAGGCCGGCCTGGGATCGGACTGGAACCTTGCCCTGGATGACGCTGGGCACGGGCGCCTGACGGTCGCCGGCAAGGTGATGCCGTGGACCACGGTCACCGGCATCTTCGTGCGCCTGAACCCCGATCCGCCGCTGCCACCCGGCGTGGCGCTGGAAGGCGCGGGGCGGACCCACTTCATCTGGGAGCGGCGCGAGGCGCTGCACCAGGTCCTCGAACAGGTGCCTTGCACGGTGGTCAATCGACCATCGGCGGGACGCTCGAACGCATCCAAGCCTTATCAGATGCGCGAACTGCAGATCGCCGGCTTCGATGTGCCGAGATGGATCGCGAGCAACTGCGCCGATGCCGTGCAGACGTTCGTCCATGCGTGCCCCGTGGGCGCGATCTACAAGGCCAGTTCCGGACTGCGTTCGCGCGTGCGCAAGGTCGACGATGCATTCATGGACAGGCTGGCGGCAAGGACCACCTGCACCGTGGTGCAGGAATACGTGCCGGGCAGGGATGTGCGCGTGCACACCGTTGCAGACTCGGCTTTTGCGTGCGAAGTCATCGGGTCGCAGATCGACTACCGGTTCGAGCATGAGCATGTCCGCTACCGTGCCACTTCCGTACCGGCCGACCTCGCAAGCCGTTGCTGCAGGCATGCGGCCGAGGCCGGCCTGGTGCTGGCGGGTTTTGACTTCCGCGTGACGGACGACGGACGCTGGTACTGCCTTGAGATGAACCCGGTACCGTCGTTCCTTCCGTACGAATTTCCTTCGGGATTACCGATGGGGGCGGCGATCGTCGATGCGCTGACGCAGGATCGCCGGTTGCAGGAAACACACTCGCGTGAACTGAGCCTGGCAAACAGATAACCCAACAAAAAGCCCCGCAATGCGGGGCCTTCTGTTGATGCCATGCCGGGTGCGTCACGCCACCTGGACGATCCGCAGCGGGTTGTCCCACTGCGCCAGCAGTTCGGCCTCGCGGGTCTTGGCCTGGTGCAGGTGCGATTCCTTGACGTGACCGTAGCCGCGGATGTGTTCCGGGATCGAGGCGATCTCGGCGGCGAGGTCGACGTTGCCGCGGTCGAGCTTGCCCAGCAGGCCGTCGACGGTCTTGAAGTAATCCTCGATCAACTGGCGCTCCATCCGGCGTTCCTCGGTCTTGCCGAAGATGTCGAACGTACCGCCGCGCAGGAAGCGCAGCTTGGCCAGCCACTTGAACGCGGTGAACACCCACGGGCCGAACTCCTGCTTGATCAGGCGGCCCTGCGCGTCCTTCTTCGCCAGCAGCGGCGGAGCGAGGTGAAACTTCAGCTTGTAGTCGCCGTCGAACTGCTGCTCCAGCTTCCGCTGGAAATCGCCGCTGGTGTACAGGCGCGCGACTTCGTACTCGTCCTTGTAGGCCATCAGCTTGAAGGCGTAGCGAGCCACCGCCTCGGTGAGGTCGGTGCTGCCCGGCGCCTTGGCCTGCTCGGCCGCGCGCACGCGGGCGACGAAGTCGGAATAGCGCTTGGCGTAGGCGGCGTCCTGGTACTCGGTCAGGAACGCGATGCGACGCGAGATCACCTCATCCAGCGAACGCGACAGGCGAGCGTCGTCGAGCGGCAGGAAGGCGACGTTGTCGCCGTTCGCGCCATGCTCCGGCACGTGGCGCAGCTCGTCTTCCTTGCGCGTCGTGCGCGGCGCCGAGGTGGCGCCCCACTCGTTGCCTTCCCAGGCGCCCGGCGACAGCATCGGCAGCGCGCCCGGCGTGGCTTCGGCCGCGGTCGGGGCGTTGCGGATCAGGCCAGCGGCCTCGGCCACGGCGTTCGGGTCGATCACCGCCAGGCGGCCCCAGGCGAAGGCGGTCTTGTTCATCTCGATCGCGGCGCCGTTGAGTTCAACCGCGCGCATGATCGAGTCCAGCGACAGCGGCACCAGGCCCTGCTGCCAGGCGTAGCCGAGGATGAAGAGGTTGGTCGCGATCGCATCGCCCATCAGCGCGGTGGCAAGCTGGGTGGCGTCGACCACGTGCGGATCGTTGCCGCCCAGCGCGACCTTGACCGCGGCGATGATGTCGGTTGCCGGGAACTGCATGTCCGGACGCGTGGTGAACGTGCCCGGCATCGCCTCGTAGCTGTTGAGCACGACGCGCGAACGGCCGGCGCGCACCTTCGACAGCGCCCAGTAGTCGTTGACCACGACCATGTCGCAGCCCAGTACCAGGTCGGCTTCGCCGGCGGCGATGCGCACGGCGTGGATGTCGTCCGGCGTGCGGGCGATGCGGATGTGCGTGGTGACCGCGCCGCCCTTCTGCGCCAGGCCGGTCTGGTCGAGCACGGACGAACCCTTGCCTTCCAGGTGGCCGGCCATGCCGAGCAGCGCGCCGATGGTGACGACGCCGGTGCCGCCGACGCCGGTGATCAGGATGTTCCAGGGCTGCGACAGGTCGCTGGCGAACTGCGGCATCGGCAAGTCGGCCAGGCGATCCTTGGCGGAGGAACCCTTCTTCTTCTTCAGGCCACCGCCTTCCACCGTGACGAAGCTCGGGCAGAAGCCGTTGACGCAGCTGTAATCCTTGTTGCAGTTCGACTGGTCGATCTCGCGCTTGCGGCCGAACTCGGTTTCCTTCGGCAGCACCGACACGCAGAACGACTTCTTGCCGCAGTCGCCGCAGCCTTCGCAGACCAGCGAGTTGACCATCACGCGCTTCTGCGGGTCGACCATCTTGCCGCGCTTGCGGCGGCGGCGCTTCTCGGTGGCGCAGGTCTGGTCGTAGATCAGGACGCTGGTGCCCTTCACTTCGCGCAGGCGCTTCTGCACGTTCTCCAGTTCCTTGCGGTCATGGAACTCCATGTCGCCCGGGAAGATCTCGCGCTTGCTCCACTTGGCGATGTCGTCCGACACCAGCACGATCGTCTGCACGCCTTCGCTGCGCACCTGGTGGGCGATCTGCGGCACCGACAGCGTGCCGTCGACCGGCTGGCCGCCGGTCATCGCAACCGCGTCGTTGTAGAGGATCTTGTAGGTGATGTTGACGCCGGTGGCGACCGACTGGCGGATCGCCAGCGAACCGGAGTGGAAGTACGTGCCGTCGCCGAGGTTCTGGAACACGTGCTGGGTTTCGGTGAATGCCGCCTGGCCCGACCACGTCACGCCTTCGCCGCCCATGTGCGTGAAGGTGTCGGTGTTGCGGTCCATCCAGGTCACCATGTAATGGCAACCGATGCCGCCGAGCGCGCGGCTGCCTTCCGGCACCACGGTCGAGGTGTTGTGCGGGCAGCCGGAGCAGTAGTGCGGCACGCGCGGGAACTGCGCGCGCGGCAGGGCCAGCTCGGATTCCTTCTCGGCCATCCACTTGAGCACGTTCTCGATGTGCTCGCTGTTATAGAACTTCTGGATGCGGCGGCCGATCACGCCGGCGATCGTCGCCGGGGTCAGCTCGCCGGTGGACGGCAGGATCCACTCGCCGGCTTCGTCGTACTTGCCGACGATCGACGGGCGCTGGCCGCTCCAGTTGTACATGTACTCCTTCATCTGGCGCTCGATGAAGGCGCGCTTCTCCTCGACGACGACGATGTCCTCGAGGCCCTTGGCGAAGTTGGCGATGCCCACCGGCTCCAGCGGCCAGGTCATGCCGACCTTGTAGACGCGGATGCCGAGGTCGGCGCAGGCCTGCTCGTCCAGGCCCAGGTATTCCAGCGCCTGCAGCACGTCGAGGTAGGACTTGCCGGTGGTGACGATGCCCAGGCGCGCGCGCGGCGAATCGATGACGACGCGGTCGATCTGGTTGGCGCGTGCGAAAGCCTGCGCGGCCTTCACCGCGTACTTGTGCAGGCGCATCTCCTGGTTCATCGGCGGATCCGGCCAGCGGATGTTGAGTCCGCCTTCCGGCATCTCGAAGTCTTCCGGCAGGATGATGCGGGTGGCCATCGGATCGACGTCGACCGAGGCCGACGATTCCACCGTTTCGGCGATCGTCTTGAAGCCGACCCAGCGGCCCGTGTAGCGCGACATCGCCCAACCGACCAGGCCCATGTCGAGGATGTCCTGCACGCCGGCCGGATTGAGGATCGGCATCATTGCGCTGACGAACTCGTCTTCCGAGCCGTGCGGCAGCGTCGAGGAACGGCAGGCATGGTCGTCGGCTGCGAGCGCGAGCACGCCGCCATGCTGCGAGGTGCCGGCGGCGTTGGCGTGCTTGAACACGTCGCCGGTGCGGTCCACGCCCGGGCCCTTGCCGTACCACATGCCGTACACGCCCTGGACCTTCGCGCCCGGGAAGAGATTGGTCTGCTGCGTGCCCCAGACCATCGTCGCGCCGAGGTCCTCGTTGAGGCCCGGGGTGAACTTCACGCCCGCGGCTTCGAGGTGCTTGCGCGCGCGCCACAGTTCCAGGTCGAAGCCACCCAGCGGCGAACCGCGGTAGCCGGAGATGAAACCGGCGGTGTTGAGGCCGGCGGCTTCGTCGCGCAGGCGCTGCATCAGCGGCAGTCGCACCAGCGCCTGCACGCCGCTGAGATAGATGCGGCCCTTCTCGCGGCTGTATTTGTGCTCGAGCGTGTAGTCGGCATCGAGCACGCTGTTGGTGAGCGCGGTGTTCGCCGAGGACGGCGAGCTGAGTTCGGCGGTGCTGGTCATGCGTGGCTCCGGCGCGGCGGCGGCCGCGTGGGGTGGCTGCGAGGCGCCCGGCACCGTGCTCCACGGCTGGCGGGCCGCGGAAAAGTGCCGAGCAAAGACTCGGAATTGTAGCAGTCCCTCCCGTTCCGGCCGGGGGGCCAACCTGTCCGGCTGGTTCAGACGGGCATCGCGATGCCCTGTTCAGGCCTGTCTGGCGGTCAGGCGGCGGGGCCTTCCCCCGCGATCCAGCTGCCCTGCACCTGCAGGGTGTCGTCCAGCATCACCAGGTCGGCGCGGCAGCCCGGGGCGATGCGGCCCAGTTCGCTGCCCAGGCCGAGGAAGTCGGCGGGGTAGGTCGAGGCCATGCGGCAGGCCTCCTCCAGCGGCAGGCCGAGGCGCTGCACGGTGTTGCGCACCGCCGAGGCCATGTCCAGCGCCGAGCCGGCGAGCGTGCCGTCAGCGGTGGTGCACTGGCCATCGCGGCAGATCATCGGCACGCCGTACAGCTCGAAGCTCTCGCGTTCGCCGCCCACCGGCGGCATCGCGTCGGTGACCAGCATCATCTTGCCGCGCGGCCGCGCGGCGATCGCCACGCGCAACGTCGCGTCGTGGACGTGGTAGCCGTCGACGATCAGGCCGCACCAGGCATCCGGATTCTCCAGCGCCGCGCCGACCGCGCCGGGTTCGCGGCTGCCCATCGGCGTCATCGCATTGAACAGATGGGTGACGCCACGGATGCCGGCGGCAAAGCCGTCGCGCAGCTGCTCGTAGCTGGCGGCGGTATGGCCGGCGGCGAGGATCACGCCGCGCTTCGTCAACTCTCGCAGCGTTGCTTCCTCGAAACGTTCCGGCGCCAGCGTCAGCATCGTCACGCCATCGCGGCCGAGCGCGGTGACCATGTCGAGCTCGCCGCCATCGGGCGTGTGGAACTTGCTCGGGTCGTGCACGCCCTTGCGCGCGGCGTTGAGGTACGGGCCTTCCAGGTGGATGCCGAGGATGCCCGGCACGCCCTGTGCGATCGCCTCGCGCGTGGCGGCGATCGCGCGGCACATCACCGCGACGTCGTCGCTGATCAGGGTCGGCATCAGGCCCGTGGTGCCGTATTTGCGATGGGCCTGGGCGATCCGGCGCAGGCCATCGACCGTGGGCTCGTCGTTGAACAGCACGTCGCCGCCGCCGTTGACCTGCGTGTCGATGAAACCCGGCACCAGGTAGCGCCCCTGCAGGTCTATGGACTCGCAGCCCTTCGGCGGTTCACCCGGCACGACGGCGACGATGTGGCCATCCTCGACGAGCACCGACAGGTCGTACTCGAAGCCGCGCTCGGTGAGCACGGGGCCGTTATGGAAGGCGAGTGTGCGGGTCATCGTGTCCTCCGCGGCGTCAGACCGTTTCGGTGACCTTGTTGAGATGCGGGGGCACGTCCGGGTTGTGGCCGCGCGCGACCGCCAGCGCGTTCACCGCGCCGTAGAACGCCTGCACGGTCAGTAGCGGCGTGCAGGCCGGATGCGGTGACGCCGGCAGCGGCAGCACGCCTTCGCCTGTTGCGCCCGGCCGAGCCAGCCAGACCGGCGCACCGCGCTTGTGGAACTCCTCGGCGACCGCGGCCGTGCCGGCGCCGGTGTCGTCGTCCTGGGCGAACGCCAGCACCGGGAAGCCGGGGCCGACGATCGCCATCGGGCCGTGCTTCACCTCGGCAGACGAGAACGCCTCGGCGTGCAGGCCGCAGGTTTCCTTGAACTTCAATGCCGCTTCCTGCGCCGCACCGAGGCCGAGGCCGCGGCCGATCACGAACAGGTTGTGCGCATTCTTCAGGCCGTCGACCAGCGCCGACCAGTCCTGCTGCGCCGCTTCGCGCAGTGCGTCCGGCAGCGTCTGCGTCGCCGACAGCAATGCGGCATCGCCGCTCCAGCGTGCGGTCAGTTGCAGCAGCGCAGCCAGCGAGCACAGGTAGCTCTTGGTCGCGGCGACGCTCTTTTCCGGGCCGGCGTGCAGCGGGATCACCGTGTCGGCGATCTGCGCGAGCGGCGAGTCGGCGACGTTGACCATCGCCACGACCAGCGCGCCGGCGGCCTTGGCGATCTCGGCATTGCGCACCAGGTCCGGGCTCTTGCCCGACTGCGAAATGGCCACGAACAGTGCGCCATCGAGTTTCGGCTGCACGGCGTACACCGAGCCCACCGACGGCGACGCGGACGCCGTGACTAGGCCGAGCGTCGTCTCGAACAGGTACTTGCCGTAGGTGGCGGCATGGTCGGAGCTGCCGCGCGCGCAGGTGACGATGAATCGCGGCGGCTGCTGCTTCAGGCGTGCGACCAGCGCATCGATCACATCGGCATTGGCGGCGTACTGGCGGGCGACGGCGTCGCCGGTCTCGCGCGCTTCGGCATGCATCTTCGTCGAGGTGGGATCGATCATCGGGTCATCTCAGGAGCGCGGGGCCGTTCGTCGTGTCGTGGAGCGGACCAGCCGGGAAAAAAGGATCCCGGCTTGCGCCGGGAAAGGGGGGTGGAGAGTCCGTTCGCAAGGTCATTCGGTCTGCAGTTCGGCGACGAAGTCGTAAGCGTCGCCGCGATAGAAGGAGCGCGTGTACTCGACGACGCGACCGTCCTCGAGGAAGGTGCGGCGTTCGATGAACAGTCCCGGGCTGCCTTCGGGCAGGTTCATAAGCCGGGCCTGTTCGGCGTCGAACGCGATCGCGCGCAGGCGCTGCAGGGCGCGCGCCGGGCGCAGGCCGAGCTTGGAGAAGGTTTCGTACAGCGAGTTCTCGACCAGGTTGGGGTCGGGCAGCACCGACTGCGGCACCACGGTGCGCTCCAACGCCAGCGCCATGTCGCCTGCGATGCGCAGGCGGTAGTAGCGCACGACCTGCGCGCCGGGCGACAGGTTCAACGCCATCGCCTCGTCGGGCGTGACCTCACCGACGCCGCGTTCGAGGAAGGTCGAGCGCGGATCCAGGCCACGTGCGCGCAGGTCGTCGGTGAAGCTGGTGAGCTTGGAGAACGACTTGACGATGCGCTCCGCGACGAAGGTGCCGGCGCCCTGGCGCTGCACCAGCAAGCCGTCGCCGACCAGGCCGGCGATGGCATTGCGCACGGTCACCCGCGACAGGTCGAGCAGCTTGGCCATTTCGCGCTCGCCGGGCAGGGCCTGGCCGGGCGTCAGTTCGCCGTTTTCGATCGCGTGCTGCAGGGTCCGGCGCAGGTGCTGGTAGGCCGGGGCGCGCCGCGCCGCCGACTGCCGGTGGAACTCATTGACCAGGTAGGTCTCCATGCTGGAAAGATACCAGTGAGATACCAATAGCGGCAAGTAAGACCAGAATACGTATTCATGGACGTCAATGCCGGCAGGGGTTTGCGGTGCTGGACTCGCACTGGTATCGTCACTGGTATGGTTCTGGTCTTAACCCCCATGCCTCCCCGGAGAGCCCCGTGACAGCCTCCATCGCGCCGATGGCGCCCTTCGACCTGATCATCTTCGGCGGCACCGGCGACCTCTCGCTGCGCAAGTTGCTGCCGGCCCTGTTCCACCGCTACGTCGACGGCCAGATCGTCGCCGGCACCCGCATCTACGGCCTGGCCCGCGACGAACAGAGCGACGAGGCCTACCGGAACAAGGTCCGCGAGGCCCTGCAGAAGAGCCTGGCCGACGACCCGCGCGCGCCCGGTGCACTCGAGCCGTTCCTCGAAATGGTCTTCTACCGCCGCATCGACCTGAGCGCCGACACCGGCTGGGCCGGGCTGGCGGCGGAACTGGCCGACGAAAGTCGTGTGCGCGTCTTCTACCTGGCGGTCGGCCCGGACCTGTTCGGCAGCGTCGGCGCGCGCCTGCAGGCGCACGGCCTGACCGGCCCGAACACCCGCGTCGTCGTCGAGAAACCGCTCGGCCACGACGGCGCCAGCGCGGTCGCGATCAACGATGCGCTCGGCAAGGTCTTCGACGAAGCGCAGATCTACCGCATCGACCATTACCTCGGTAAGGAAACGGTGCAGAACCTGATCGCGCTGCGCTTCGGCAACGCGCTGTTCGAGCCGCTGTGGAAGGCCGAGCACATCGACCACGTACAGATCACCGCGGCCGAGACGGTCGGCCTGGAGCGCCGCGCCAGCTACTACGACAAGTCAGGTGCGCTGCGCGACATGGTGCAGAACCACCTGCTGCAGCTGCTGTGTCTGGTGGCGATGGAGCCACCGAGCTCGCTGGCCGCCGATGCGATCCGCGACGAAAAGCTCAAGGTGCTGCGCGCGCTGCGCCCGATCGAGAATGGCGCGACGTCCCAGCTGACCGTGCGCGGTCAGTACCGCGCCGGCGCCGTCGAGGGGCGCCCGGTGCCGGGCTACCTGGACGAACTCGGCCGCGACGACTCGCGTACCGAAACCTTCGTCGCGCTGAAGGCTGAAGTGCGCAACTGGCGCTGGGCCGGCGTGCCGTTCTACCTGCGCACCGGCAAGCGACTGGCCGAGCGCATGTCGGAAATCGTCGTGACCTTCCGCCAGGTGCCGCATTCGATCTTCGGCGAACTGGCCGAACCGATTACGCCGAACCAGCTCGTCATCCGGCTGCAGCCCGACGAAGGCGTGAAGCTGTGGCTGATGAACAAGGTGCCGGGTCCGGGCGGCCTGCGTCTGCGCAAGGTCGCGATGGACCTGAGCTTCGCCGAGACCTTCGGCGGCCGTCAGCCGGAAGCGTACGAGCGGCTGCTGATGGACGTCGTGCGCGGCAATCCGATGCTGTTCATGCGCCGCGACGAGGTCGAGGCGGCATGGAACTGGATCGACCCGATCCGCGACGCATGGGAAGCCAGTTCGGATGCACCCAAGCCCTATACCGCCGGCAGCTGGGGACCCAGTGCTGCCGTCGCCCTGATCGAACGCGATGGGAGGACCTGGCATGAGGATGCCGTCTAAGGCTGCAGTGGCGGAACGATTGACCGTGCTGACACCCGATCCCTTGCCGTTGAGCGAACACGTCTTCGACGACGGCGCATCGCTCGCGACGGCATTGGCGAAAGCGGTGGCGGCCGACCTGCGCGGCGCGATCGCGCGGCGCGGCAAAGCGCGGCTGGCGGTGTCGGGCGGCAGCACGCCGCGTGCATTCCTGTGCGAACTGTCGAAGCAGACGCTCGACTGGGCGCATGTCACCGTCGTACCGGTCGACGACCGCTGGGTCGCGCCGGACCATCCGCGCTCGAACGAGCGCCTGCTGCGCGAAACGCTGTTCCAGGGCGCCGCCGCGAAGGCGCAACTACTTCCCTTGCGGCGCCCGGCGCCGACCCCGGAGTCGGCACTCCTCCCGGTGCTGACCCAGGTCGCGAACGAAGGCTTGCCGCTCGATGTGGCCGTGCTCGGCATGGGCGAAGACGGCCACGTCGCTTCCTTGTTCCCCGATCTCGCACGCCGCGACATCGGATTGCAGTCCAGCGGCCGTGCGCCGGTGCTGGCGATACGCAGCGCTTCCGCACCTGAACCGCGGATCACGCTGACGTTGAGCGCGATCTTCACGGCCCCATCCCTGTATCTGCACATCGAAGGTGCGAAAAAACGCGCAGTGCTCGAAAACGCCGCGCGCGATCCGCGCTCGACGTTGCCGATCCGCTCGGTGCTGGCCGGCGCGCCGGTCACGCCGTCGCTGTACTGGAGTCCGTAACCTCAATGCCCATCACCGTTCGTCCTGAGCGTAGCGAAGCGGAGTCGAAGGACGTATGCGCGGCAGCGTCTCCGACCCGCTCATCCTTCGACTCCGGCCTTCGGCCTACGCTCAGGACGAACGGTGAAACATCCGGGTCGTCTGCTTCAACACGCTGACCAAGTCATGACCCTGCATCCCACCATCGCCAACGTCACCGACCGCATCCGCGAGCGCAGCCGCGAGCGGCGCGCCGCCTACCTGGCGCGCATCGAGGCCGCCGCGGGGCGCGGGCCGCATCGCGCCACGCTGTCGTGCGGCAACCTCGCGCACGGTTTCGCCGCGTGTTCCGCCAGCGACAAGTCCGCATTGCGCGACGGCGTCGCGCCCAACCTCGGCATCGTCAACGCCTACAACGACATGCTCTCGGCGCACCAGCCGCTGGAGCGCTTTCCCTTCCTGCTGAAGAACGCCGCGCGCAGCGTCGGCGCCACCGCGCAGGTCGCCGGCGGCGTACCGGCGATGTGCGACGGCGTCACCCAGGGCCGCAGCGGCATGGAGCTGTCGCTGTTCTCGCGCGAGGTGATCGCGCTGTCGACCGCGGTCGCGCTGTCGCACGACATGTTCGACGCCGCGCTGTACCTGGGCGTGTGCGACAAGATCGTGCCGGGCCTGCTGATCGGCGCGCTGAGCTTTGGTCATCTGCCCGCGATCTTCGTGCCCGCAGGGCCGATGACCTCGGGCCTGCCCAACGACGAGAAGTCGCGCGTGCGTCAGCGTTACGCCGAGGGCAAGGCGACGCGCGAGGAACTTCTGGAAGCCGAAGCACAGAGTTACCACGGCCCCGGCACCTGCACGTTCTACGGCACCGCCAACTCCAACCAGATGCTGATGGAGCTGATGGGCCTGCACCTGCCGGGTGCGAGCTTCGTCAACCCGGATACGGTGCTGCGCGACGCCTTGACCGCACAGGCGGCCAAGCGCGCCGCCGCGATCACGGCTCTCGGCGACGACTACCGTCCGGTCGGACGCATCATCGACGAGCGCGCCATCGTCAACGGCGTGGTCGGCCTGCATGCAACCGGTGGTTCCACCAACCACCTGCTGCATCTCATCGCGATCGCGGCGGCCGCCGGCATCGACCTGCGCCTGGAGGATTTCGACGATCTGTCCTCGGTGGTGCCGCTGCTGGCTCGCGTGTATCCCAATGGCAGCGCCGACGTGAACCACTTCCACGCCGCCGGCGGCCTCGGTTTCCTGATCGCCGAACTGCTCGATGCCGGCCTGCTGCACGGTGACGTCGAAACCATCGCCGGTCACGGACTGGCGCGTTACCGCGTGGAAGCGCGCGTCAACGATGAGCGCGAAATCGAATACGTGCCGGCGGCCGGGCGCAGTGGCGATCCCTCGGTCCTGCGTCCGGTCGCCGACCCGTTCCGTGCCGATGGCGGACTGCGCGTGCTGCGCGGCCCGCTCGGCACGGCGGCGATCAAGGTCTCCGCCGTGCCCGAGGACCGCTTCGTCATCGAAGCGCCGTGCCGCGTTTTCACCGAGCAGCAGGACGTGAAGAAAGCCTTCGAGCGTGGCGAGCTTGACCGCGACGTGGTCGTCGTCGTGCGTTTCCAGGGGCCGCGTGCCAATGGCATGCCGGAACTGCACCAGCTGACGCCGACGCTGTCGGTCCTGCAGAAGCGCGGTCATCGCGTCGCGCTGGTCACCGATGGCCGCATGTCCGGTGCGTCCGGGCAGGTGCCGGCGGCGATCCATGTCAGTCCCGAAGCCGCCGCCGGCGGCGCCATCGCCAGGCTGCGCGATGGCGATGTCGTCCGCGTCGATGCACGCGCCGGCACCCTCGATGTGCTCGTTCCGGACGCCGAATGGAAGGCGCGCGAGACCGCCGTCATCGATCGCTCGGCCAGCCATGTCGGCATGGGCCGGGAACTGTTCGAGGTGTTCCGGAACACCGCAGCCACCGCCGAAGCCGGCGGCGGCATTTTCATGGGAGGCGTCTGATGGGATTGCTGGAATCCGTGCTGCACGCCGCGCCGGTGATGCCGGTGGTGGTGATCGAGGATGCGAAACATGCGGTGGCGCTGGCGCGCGCGCTGGTCGCCGGCGGGCTCCCGGCGATCGAGGTCACGCTGCGTACGCGCGCGGCGCTCGATGCGGTGCGCGCGATCGCCGCTGAAGTCGAAGGCGCGATCGTCGGCGTCGGCACGGTGCGCAAGCCGCAGGACCTGGCCGACGCGATGCAGGCCGGCGCGCGCTTCGCGATCTCGCCGGGCTCGACGCCGTCACTGATCGCCGCGGCGAAGGATTCCCCGTTGCCGTGGCTGCCCGGTGCCGCCACTGCCACCGAGGCGATGACGCTGGCCGAGCACGGCTTCGAATACCAGAAGTTCTTCCCCGCCGAGGCCGCGGGCGGCGCCGCCGCACTGCGCTCGCTGCACGGACCGCTGCCGGACATCCGCTTCTGCGCGACCGGCGGCATCGGCACGCACAACGCGCGCGACTACCTGGACACGCCCAACGTGGCCTGTGTCGGTGGTTCGTGGCTGACGCCTTCGCGCCTGGTGGCGACGGAGGAATGGGGCGCGATCGAAGCCCTGGCGCGCGCTGCCACACTGCTGCGCGCCTGAAGACCCTGTTCGCGGGGGCCGCGCGCGCCGGAGTTCGCGCGCGAATGTCCGGCGTTACTTGCCGTTGTCCTTCAGCTCGATCACGAGCGTGCGCACCGGAGTCTTGCCCTTGTTGAGGGTGTCGTGCGTGACCGGTCCGCTCCAGACCACTTCGCCAGGCTTGCGGCTCATCGCCTTGGTGGTGCCGTCGGCCATCGTCTGCTCGGCTTCGCCGCCGCTGACGAAGACGACGATGTTGTCGCCGTGCGAATGCATTCCGGTCCTGTCGCCGGGCGCCATGTTCAGTTCGATCACGCGAACCCGCGTGTTGTCGAGCACGACTTTGGCGTCCTTGCCGGCGGTCTTGGCCAGGTCCTGGGCGGCGGCCGGAACTGCGAATGCGCAGGCGACGACGCCTGCCGCGACGATGGCCAGTACGGGTTTCATGACGGATTCTCCAATGCGTCCGCGGTGGACGCGTGCATCGAACCGGCACGCGATCGCGGGCCGGGTGGCCTGGCCTCGTAGACCGCACTGTCCGGGGCCAGAAGCCGGGCAGCGTGCCCTGTGGGTCGTCAGCCGCCGATGCCCGACTCGGCGATGACCTCGTCCTCGAAATCGACGAAGCGTTGCAGTTCGAACGTGTCCAGGCGCAGCCGCTGGGTGGCGGAGGAGAACGCCATCGTGGCCAGTACGCGCTGCGGGTCTTTCGCCCACGGCGGCAGGTAGACCGGGCGCGCGATCAGTCCGCTGTCGCGGTACGGCGCCAGCGTGATCACGTCCGCCGTGGTCACCCGTCCGCAGAACAGCATGCCGAGCAGCTCGCCGCGTCCCTCCTGCAGCGCCTTGCGGATGAAGACGTGCACCGCCATCACGCCTTCGAGGTAGGCGCCGTCCTTGGTGAAGCAGACCTTCCCGCGCACGTCGCCGCCACGGAACACGCGCGCGGCACTGCGGTAGCTCTCGATCTCGCTCTGCCCGGCGTCGAGGAAGCCGCGGAACACCTCGATGAAATCCGCGCCCTCGAGTGCGCGCTTGACCATCACCACGCGCAGCGCGACGCGGCGTAGCCGCGCGATGTCGATCGCGCCAGTGATGATCTCCGAGAAGGTCGCGAGCCCCTCCTGCGTGCGCGTGGTGCGCGGCGCGCCGGTGCCGAGCGAGCGCAGGTGTGGCTGGTGCTTTCCGTTGAGCACCGTCAGCGTGTGGATGAAGGCCTCGTGCTGCGTCAGCTGTTCCAGATCGCGCTCGGAAAACATCGCGGTGGCGCGCAGCTTGACGCACTTGCTGCCGGCGGTTGCCTTCGACGACAGGTTCGGGTCGAGTGCGACCTGGACGTCGTCGTGGCAGAAGAACGGCCCGATCCGCTCGCGCAGACGCTGCGCGAAGACGTCGGCGGGGATGTCGAACGGCACCGGCGCCAGCCGGTCGGATTCGATCAGATCGTCGGTAATCTCCAGCATCTCCTGGGCGGAGTCGGCGTTGGTGAGCTCCTGGCTGCGGTAGCGGAAATCCGGGCGCCCGTAGAGCAACGCCGAGCAGCGCGTGAACTCGGGCGTGCCGATCCCGGCCAGCATTCGCGCGGCGACCGCATAGCTCCACGCGGTCTTGTGCAACCAGTGTCCAATCGGATGGCCGCGGTCGATGCGCGTCATCAGGTCGTCGAGTGCGGCGATCTCCTCCTGCAACGGCTGCGGGCGCAGCGGCGGCTCCGGCAGCTGCGGCTGGCCACGGCGCCAGGAATCGAGGAAGCGCTCCTCCAACTCGACCGGCCAGTCGATCGCCTTCAGCACCTTGATCTTGCGTCCAATCGCGACCAGTTCGCGGTCGCGTTCGAGCAGGGCGATCAGCCGGGCGTCGAGCGGGGTGGGTGTGCCCTCATCAGGCGTGCTGTCCGCGCCGGTCACTGCCGCCATGTCGCTCTCTCCCCGCCCGCGCCGGAGGTCGCGTCGCCGCCCTCAGGGGCGTACGCGTGCACGGCGCTGGCGCGAGCCGTTGCGGCCGTCGCGCCGACACCCTGCGCTGGAGCGCGATAAAGGCAGGTGATGAAGGCAGGCGGAGCCAGAGGCCCCGCTCGCGGTGCGGTCAGGCCTTCGGGCGCGGTGGCGCGGTCGAGCCGCGTACGACCAGCTCGGGGCTGAAGCCCTCGTTGGGCTGTGCCGGGTGCGGCTCCTGCTCGCGGATCTCGCGCAGCAGCCGGCGCGCGGCGTGGCGGGCGATTTCCTCGGTGGCCTGCTTGGCGGTGGTCAGCGCCGGCCAGCTCTGCTTCGAGAACGGGCTGTCTTCGAAACCGGCGATCGACAGGTCGTAGGGGACGTTCATGCCGCTGGACTTGGCCGCCGCGAGCACGCCGGCGGCGATCTCGTCGTTGCTGCCGAAGATCGCGGTCGGCCGGTCCGGCAGTGCGAGCAGGCGGCGCGCGCCGCGGAAGCCGTCGTCGAAGGAGTAGTCGCCTTCCACCACCAGCGCCGGGTCGAGCTGGATGCCGTACTCGCGCAGCGCATCCTCGTAACCCTTGTAGCGTTCCCACGAGGAACCGTGCGACTTGCCGCCCCACAGGAATCCGATGCGGCTGTGGCCCAGCTGGATCAGGTGTTCGGTGATCTCGTAGGCGGCATCGCGGTCGTCGACGTAGACGCAGGCGCTGCCGTCCTGCGGGTCCGCTGCCGACGAGACGATCCGTACCAGGCGGATGCCGTGCGCGACCAGTTGCGTGATCAGTTCGTTGCGCTCCGACATCGGCGGAGCCAGCACCAGGCCGGCCAGGCGCGAACGCTGCACCAGCTCGATCAGCTCCGCGGCGAGCTTCTTCGACGACGAATCGCAGGGATGGATCTGCAAGCCATATCCGGTCTCGCGGCACACCGACAGCACGCCGGCCTGCACCGCGATCACGTAATAGGGATTCGGGTTGTCGTAGACCAGGCCGAGCGCGTACGGCTGCGCGCTGCGCAGGCTGCGCGCCGACGGATCGGGCTGGTAGCCGAGTTCGGCGATCGCCTGCTGCACGCGCTCGCGCGTGCGCGACTGCACCCCGGGCTCGTCGTTGATGACGCGCGAGACAGTCTTCAGCGACACCTCGGCGCGCTCGGCAACGTCTTTGATCGTGGGTCTGCGCACCAGTGCCTTCTCGAATGTAGTCGACATGCCAATCGCCGCCTTGCCGCCGCATGCGGGACGCGGCGGCGGCCGGCTAGCCTACCGAGCAGCGCCTGCGATGGGAAACATGCGCAGGCGTAGCGTTCATCAACCGTGCTGCGACGCCGTCTTCGTGCTGGCCACCGCGGCGCCGTGGCCGACGCTGTGGCCACGCAGCGCGAAGTACAGGATGTAGAGGTAGCAGGGCACCATCAGCAGCACGAACACCAGCTGGAAATCGTGCTGCTGCTTCAGGTGCACGAACAGCTGCGGGATCACCGCGCCGCCGGCGATGCCCATGATCAGCAGTGCCGAGCCGTACTCGGTGAAGCGGCCAAGGCCCTGGATCGCGAGCGGGAAGATCGCCGGCCACATCATCGCGTTGGCGAAGCCGAGCGCGGCGACGAAGCCCACAGACACATAACCCTTGGTGAGGAACGCGCCGACCGCCAGCAGTATGCCCAGTACCGCCGACAAGCTCAGGTAACGCTCCTGCGAGATGAAGCGCGGGATCGCGATGAGGCCGACGACGTAGCCCAACAGCATGCCGCCCAGGGTGAAGGAGGTGAAGAACTTGGTGCTGTCCAGCGGCAGGCCGAAGCCCTGGCCGTAGGTGCCGATCGCATCGCCGGCCATCACTTCCACGCCGACGTAGGTGAAGATGCACAGCGCGCCCAGCCACACGTGCGGGAACTGGAAGATGCTGGTCTTGCCGCTCGCGTCGCGCTCGGTGTTGACGTCCTCGGCGCGGATTTCGGGAAGGGGCGAGAACACGATGCCCACTGCCAGCAGCGCCAGCAGGCCGGCCATGATCATGTAGGGATCGTGGATACGCGAGGCGAACTCGTTGAGCAGCTGCTCCTTGGTCGCCGCATCGGCGCCCGCTACTTGCGTGGCGAGATCGCCCATGCCGTGCATCACCAGCGTGCCGATGACCAGCGGCGCGAGGATGCCGGCGACCTTGTTGCAGATGCCCATCAGCGCGATGCGCTGCGCGGCGCCCTCGATCGGGCCGAGGATGCTGATGTACGGGTTCGATGCCGTCTGCAGGATCGCCAGGCCCGCGCCGATCACGAAGATGCCGCCGACGGCGCCGCCGTAGACGCGCTGCGTCGTGTACTGGCCGAACACCACCGCGCCCACCGCCATCAGGAACAGGCCCAGCGCCATGCCCTTCTTCATGCCGGTCTTCTTGAGGATGAAGGACGAGGGCAGGGCCAGGAAGAAATACGAGATGTAGAACGCGCTCGGGATCAGGAACGCCAGCGATTCGCTGACGTTGAAGGCGAGCTTGGCGAACGAGATCAGCGGGCCGTTGAGCCAGGTGACGAAGCCGAAGATGAAGAACAGCGCGCCGACGATGGCGATTGAGCCGTACTGGCGCGGCGTGGTGGACGTGGACATTGCGTTGAGACTCCCCTCCCAAGGAAGGCGGGGAGCGCCCCGCCGCGTCGGGGCCCGCGATTGACTCGCAGGACAGCCCCTTTGGCCCAACGTTGGCACAAGTTTGTCTGGCAAGCCATACGCCAAGTCGAAAAGCCCGGGCCAGCGCACACAGGCGCGCGCCGTCCATGCTGCGCTGCGGCAAGAAAACGCCTGCAAAAAGCCGATTCATGGGGTTTGTTAAAAAACCGATAGGCGGCAGTTGACAACGTTGTCAGGCCAGTCGCAATCTCGGCGCGGCTGGCGGGGAGCCGGTCGAAGGGAGGGAGCAATGCAGTGGGATTCGAACACCGCGCCAAAACGAGACCGTCGTCCGGCCCGCGCGCACTCGCGCGCCTTCCGGTGGTCCCGGTGAGCGCCGTGGTCCATTCCTTCGTTCGTCCCGAGTCGCGCTTCATCGCTGCCGATGTCGGCGGCACCCACACGCGGGTGGGCCTGGTCCGCGCCGGCGGCAGCGGCGAGCGCGCCGTGTCCGTGCTCGCCCACCGCAAGTACGTCTGCGCCGACTACCCGAGCCTGGCCGCGATCCTGGCCGACTTCATCGCCAGCCAGCCGGCTTGCGCCGGCATCGACCGCGTCGCGATCGCCTGCGCGGGCGTCGTGCTCGACGACGCCGTGGTCAATTCCAATCTTCCCTGGCGCATCTCGCTGTCGCAGCTGCGCAGCGAGCTGCAGCTGAGCGAGCTGCAGTTCATCAACGATTTCCAGGCCGCCGCGCATGCCGCGCAGTGCATGGACCCGGTCGATTCGATGCTGCTCACGCCCGGCATCAGCGACGCCGCAGCAGGGCCGGTGCTGGTGGTCGGTCCGGGCACCGGGCTCGGCGCCGCGATCCGAATCCCGCACCGCGGAGGCACCGTGGTGCTGCCGACCGAGGCCGGCCATACCGCGTTCGCGCCGGGCAACGCTCGCGAAGTCGCGATCCTGCGCTGGATGCAGCAGCGCGGTGCCAGCCACGTGCCGACCGAGGACCTCGTGTCCGGTCCGGGCCTGGTCAATCTCTACGACGCGATCTGCGCGCTCGACGGGATCGAGCCGTCGCTGCGCGCCCCCGCCGCGATCACCGAGGCGGCGCGTCGCGGCGATGCGCCGGCGCGCGAGGCGGTGCTGACGTTCTGCGCTCTGCTGGGCAGCGTGATCGGCGACCTGATCACGGTCAGCAGTGCCAAGGCGGTGTTCATCGCCGGCGGCATCCTGCCGCAGCTGAAGGATTTCCTGCCGCACAGCGCATTCCACGCGCGCCTGCTCGACAAGGGCGCGATGCGCGCCGTGCTCGAGCGCGTGCCGGTGCGCCTGATCGAGAACGACCAGCTCGGCGTCATCGGCGCCGCCAGCTGGTACCTGGAAAACGTTTCGGAGCAGCGCGCGTGAGGTCCGCCCACGCGGCCTGACGTCCACAAGGAAACCGTCCCACCGGCACCCGCCGGCGGGGCAAAGCGAGCAAGGCGCCGTAAGTCCACGCAGATCGGGCGCGGCGTCAACAACAGCCCCGAGGGAGGGAGTGCAATGAAAGTTCGCAAGTCAGTACTGTCGGCCAGCATCGTGATGGCCCTGGGCTTCGCCGCGAATGCGGCGGCGCAGGAAACCACCGCCCCGGCCACGTCGGCCTCGCAGGAGGCCAAGGACCTCGACACCGTCGTCGTGAAGGGCATCCGCGGTGCCATCGAGCAATCGCTGGAAACCAAGCGCGATGACGTGACCCGCGTCGAGGTGATCACGTCCGAAGACATCGGCAAGATGCCGGACAAGAACGTGGCCGACTCGCTGGCGCGCGTGCCCGGCGTCAACATCAGCGCGGCCAGCGCCAACGAAGGCGCGTTCGACGAGAACGACCGCGTCAGCATGCGCGGCACCAGCCCGAGCCTGACCCAGACGCTGATCGACGGCCACAACGTCGCCACCGGCGACTGGTTCGTGCTGAACCAGACCGGCACCGTCGGCCGCAGCGTCAGCTACTCGCTGCTCCCGGCCGAACTGGTCGACAAGGTCGTCGTGCGCAAGTCTTCCGAGGCCAAGCTGGTCGAAGGCGGCGCGGTCGGCAGCGTCGACATCGTCACCCGCAACCCGCTGAACTTCGACACCGGCTTCAGCGTCTTCGGCTCGGTCGGCGCCGTGTACGCCGAGCAGCCGGACAAGATCGACCCGCAGATCTCGGTTCTGGGCAACTGGAAGAACGACGACGGCAGCTTCGGCGTCACCGTGCAGGCGTTCAGCGAAGAGCGTCACCTGCGCCGCGACGGCCAGGAGCTGCTGGGCTACGAGCAGATCGCTGCAGGCTCGGCCATCGCCACCAGCAACCCGGACCTCGCCGGCGTGTTCTACCCGACGCTGGTCGGTTCTGCGCTGTTCGAGCAGGAGCGCAAGCGCACCGGCGGCATGATCACCGCGCAGTGGAAGCCGACCGACACGATCGAGCTGGAAGCGAATTACTTCCGCTCCGACATGAAGGCCGACAACTACAACCGCAACTACATGCTGTGGGGCGCGCGCATCCTCGGCCAGGGCGCCGGCCAGGCGCCTGACCCGGGCTACGTGGTCCGTGACAACACCCTGGTGCAGGCCAACTTCACCGCCGATCCGACCCGCCAATACGGCATCTACGACGAAATCTCGCGTCCGCGCGCCAAGTCGAACACCGAGTTCTTCAGCCTCGGCGGCAAGTGGGATGTCAGCGAGAGCCTGCGCTTCACCGCCCAGGCCGGCACCTCCGAAGGCCACGGCAAGACGCCGACCCAGGACGTTGCCGAGTGGGATACGGGCCTGGGCACCGGCGCTGGCTGGTCGATGCACGGCGTCGGCGCGGCCGACTGGAACCTCGGCTCGGCCAACACCTCCGTTCCGGGCACGCCCAATGTCGACTACCGCCTCGACTGGATCTTCGGCTTCCAGGACATCGACGTGGTCGACGAGGAAGACTGGGGCCAGGTCGACGGTCAGTGGTTCGTCGACGGTGGCCTGCTGAACTCGGTTGAGTTCGGCGTCCGCCAGGCCAAGCACAAGCGCAACCTGGACCAGGTCACCGCCCAGGGCCCGGCCTGCCTCGTCAACGGTCAGGTCGATCCGTCCTGCCCGCCCGGCTCGCAGTCGCCGTTCGATCCGGCCAACTTCCCGCAGGGCTTCCAGAACTATCCGAGCGACTTCGCCGACGGCATTGGCGGCAACTTCCCGCGCAACATCTGGTTCCACTCGATGGAGCAGCTGGCCGACTTCAACCGCTTCACCAACCGCAACCCGGTCACGCGCTTCTTCTTCCCGGGTGCGTACGGCCTGGAGGAAACCAGTTCGGCCGGCTACGTGCAGCTGAACTTCTCGGGCGAGAAGTGGACGGGTAACGTCGGCATGCGCTACGTGCAGACGGAGGAAGAGGTCACCAACTACGTCAATGCCAGCGCCACCGATCCGGGCGCGATCACGACCTCGCTGTTCGGTCCGTACAAGACCGTGCTGACCAAGAACACGTACCGCGACTTCCTGCCCAGCGCCAACCTGAAGGTCGACCTGACCGACGAACTGGTGCTGCGCCTGGCGGCCTCGCGCACGCTGACCCGCCCGGACTTCTCGGCCCTCGCCGGATCGGTGAGCCTGCTGCCTCCGGCGACCGTCAACGGCGTCGGCAGCGGCACCGGCGGCAACCCGAACCTCGAGCCGATCCTGTCGACCAACCTCGATGCGACGGTGGAGTGGTACTACGCACCGCGCTCGCTGTTCTCGGCTGGCGTGTTCAGCATGGACATCGACAACTACGTGTCGCTGGACCGCGAGCGCCAGGAATACCTGACGATCGACTCGCTGCACCCGGCTCCGGGCGCGATGGTTCCGTATGACCTGGTCGTGCCGGTGAACTCGCACGCCGAGGTCAACGGCGTCGAGCTGGCGTGGGAAGGCACCTTCGGCGAGTACTTCGGCGCGTTCGCCAACTACACCTACGCTGAAGGCGACACCGACGACGGCCTGCCGATGCTGGGCACCTCGGAGAACACCTACAACGTCGGCGTGTGGTTCGAGAACCAGATGTTCAACGCGCGCGTGAACTACACCTACCGCTCCGAGTTCTTCAGCGGCCTGGATCGTGCTTCCGCGTTCTGGCAGGACGACATCGACAACGTGTCGGCATCGTTCGGCTGGAAGATCAACGACAACTACTCGTTGACGCTGGACGCGATGAACCTCAACAACCCGAAGACCAAGTACTTCGCCGAGTCGAAGGAGCGTCCGCGCTCGATCTACGAGAACGGCCGCCAGTACTACCTGAACTTCCGGTTCAATTTCTGACGATCAACTTCTGATCGCGGATGACGGTGCAGTAACGTAGTGAGGTAAGGCGGGCCCGGTCATTCCGGGCCCGCCTGTTTTGGCCCGGCGCGTGCCGGGCTCCGATCCCGTGACGAGGCCCTTGATGAAACCGCAAAGCGTCATCGCTTCCACCGGCGCGGCATTGCTGACCGCCCTCCTGTGTGCATGCCAGGGTCCGCAGGCGGCCAGCGCAGCGTCCGCCGCGCCGGCAACCGCAGGGCCTGTCATGGCGACGCCGGTGATCCCGCGTCCGGCCAAGGTCGAGCCGCGCTCCGGCGAGTTCGTGCTGGGCGCTGCCACGCACCTGCAGGTGCCGGGTGGCGACGCCGAGGTCACCCGCATCGCGCGCGATTTCGCCACGCGCCTGCAGCAGGCGCGCGGCCTGCAGCCGCAGATCGGCACCGCCGGCGGCGACGGCGCGATCCGCTTCAATCTCGACCCGAAGGCGTCTTTCGCCAGCGACGAGGCCTACACGCTCGACATCACCGCGCAGGGCGCCACGATCAGTGCGCGTGCGCCGGCCGGACTGTTCTACGGCGCGGTGACGCTGTGGCAGCTCGCCACCGCCGACGGCGGTCGCGGCGACGCCCGCATCGCCGCGCAGCGCATCGACGACGCGCCGCGCTTCGTCTGGCGCGGGTTGATGCTCGACGTCGCGCGCCACTTCCGCAGCGTCGACGAGGTGAAGGCGCTGCTCGACCAGATGGCGCTGCACAAGCTCAACACCTTCCATTGGCACCTGACCGACGACCAGGGCTGGCGCATCCAGATCCGCCAGTACCCGAAGCTGACGGAAGTCGGTGGATGCCGCATTCCCGCCGGCGCGGCAGGACGAGACGAGAAAGGCCAGCCCAAGCCGTACTGCGCGTTCTACACGCAGGACGAGATCCGCGACGTCGTGCAGTACGCGGCGCAGCGCTACATCACCGTGGTGCCGGAGCTCGACCTGCCCGGCCACGCTCAGGCCGCGATCGCGGCGTATCCGCAGCTCGGCGTGACCGGCAAGGCGCCGCCGGTGTCTCCTGACTGGGGCGTGCACACCTGGCTGTTCAACGTCGACGACAGCACCTTCACCTTCCTCGAGAACGTGCTCGGCGAAATGATGGAGCTGTTCCCGTCGAAGTACATCCACCTCGGCGGCGACGAAGCCGCCAAGGATCAGTGGCAGCAGTCCGCCGCCGTGCAGGCCAAGCGCAAAGCGCTCGGCCTGAAGGACGACATGCAGCTGCAGAGCTGGTTCATGGGTCGCCTCGGCAAATACATCGAATCCAAGGGCCGCCGCCTGATTGGCTGGGACGAGATCCTCGAAGGCGGGCCGCCCGCCGATGCGACGGTGATGTCGTGGCGCGGCACGCAGGGAGCGATCGAAGCCACGCGCGCAGGCCACGACGTGGTGCTCGCGCCGGCGCCCGACCTCTACTTCGACCACATCCAGAGCGATGCCGCCGACGAAACGCCGGGTCGCCTCGACGTGTTCGCGCTGAAGAGCGTCTACGAATACCCGGTCATTCCGCCGCAGATCGACCAGGCCCAGGTGCACCACGTGCTCGGCGCGCAGGCCAACCTGTGGACCGAGCACCAGCGCACCAACGACCGCGTGCAGCGTGCGTTGTTCCCGCGTGCCGCTGCGCTGGCCGAGAACACCTGGACGCCGGCCGCGCGCCACGACTGGAATGATTTCCTGAAGCGCATGCCGGCCGAGATGGCGCGCTACCGCTCGACAGGTTTCCATGCCGCCGACAGCGCGTTTGCCGTGCGCTTCGCAGCGCAGCCGGCGGCGGCTGGCGCCACCGTCACACTGGCCAACCAGACCGGGTTCGGCGAGTTGCGCTACACCACCGACGGCAGCGAGCCGACGCCGGCATCCCAGGCATACACGCAGCCGCTGACGGTGCCGCTGCCGGCCACGATCAAGGCCAACGCCTTCGCCGATGGCGTGCCACTTGCGGCCACGCGCAGCTTCAATGTCGATGCGCACAACCTCCGTGCGCGCGGCAGCCACGCGCTGCGTTCATGCAAGAAGGGTCTGGCCCTGCGCATGGAGGACGATGCCCCGGCCCAGCCTGGCGGCGAGCGTTCCCTCCTGCTGGCCGACGTCTTCGACCCGTGCTGGGTCTACGACGGCGCCGAACTCGACGGCATCGCCACGCTGGAGGTCCGCGTCGGCCAGCTGCCGCACAACTTCCAGCTGTGGAAGGACGCGCGGCTGGTGGTCACGCGCCCGGCCAAGGTCGAGGGTGGCGCGCTCGAGGTCCGCGTCGACGGCTGCGAGGGTGCTCCGGTGGCGACGCTGCCGCTGGCGCCGGCGCGCAAGTCCGACGGACTGACGGTGCTGCAGGCGGCGCTGCCTCCGCAGACCGGGCGCCACGACCTCTGCTTCACCTTCGCCAGCGGCGAGTACAACCCGATGTGGGTCATCGACCAGGTGACCCTGCTCCCCAAGGCGGAAGTCACCGGGGCGAACTGATCCAACGGTTGGCCCTCGCGGGCCGCCGCACCGTCCCGGGCCGTTGGGGAGCGGCCCGGGGCGGGACGGCATCGACGGCCGCTCCGCACCCGCGAGCGGCCATGCCAGGCAAGGCCTGAAGCGGTAGCATTGGGCTCGTGGCACAGGGGGATTCACCAATGTTCAAGCACAGCCTTTTGTTCGCGGCGCTGCTCGCCGTGGCCGGTACCGCGCAGTCGCAGTCGCTGCCGAAGCCGGCGGAGTTCTATTTCGACGCCGATTCGAACGCGACCCGGCCCGTGGTCGCGGTGAAGGAGACCGGCGAAGCTGCGATGCAGAAGCTCGCCAAGATGGTCGAGCGCGACAACAACGCCGACAACGCCGCCGCGCAGCTTGCGCATCTGGCGATGGAAGCGGGGCGTGTCGATCTCGGCCGCCAGCTCTACGCGCGCGCGCTGTCCGGCATCGACAGCAGCGATGGCGTCTGGCGTGCCGTGGTGTGGAACTACGGCTGGGACCTGTACCGCTCGGGCGACGATGCCGCGGCGTTGGACCAGTGGCGCAAGCTGCTGACCACGCGTGGCGTGACCGCCTCGTGGATGCCGCCGACGTTCGCGCTGGCGCTGTGGACGCTGGGCCGCAAGGAAGAGGCCGTGCAGTGGTACGGCGCCGCCGTGCGCAGCGAACCGCAGCAATGGCGGTCGGCCGATCGTTTCGCACAGCTGCTGCCGGCCTGGCGCGATGACGAGCGTGCTTCGCTCACGGAAGTGCATGCCGCCTGGGCGGAGAATCCGCCAGCCTGGCCTTGATGCGATTGTTACGGCGCCAGGACTTGTCCCGGCGTTAACAGGCCTTAACGACGGGCGCGTTCATCGCGACCGCCCGTCGGCGCCGTTGCCGTTGTAGATCGCACGCGGCTAGAGTGGCCGTGCCACGCGGGGGAATGGTCCCGGCGCGTTGGCGCCACGGACTGTCATACCGCGCACCCGCAACGGTGAACGGATGTCCACGTCGACACTCAGCGTCATGGTGGTCGAGGACCACGGCTTCCAGCGCCGCATGGCAATGCGGCTGCTGTCGGAGCTGGGCGTCTCGCAGATCGGCCAGGCTGCCGATGGCGGCAGTGCCCTGTATCAGCTCGAGCGGCGCAGCGCGCCGGTCGACGTCGTCATGGTCGATCTCGACATGCCCGGCATGGACGGCATCGAGTTCATCGGCCGCCTCTCCAAGAGCCAGCTGGCGCGTTCGGTGCTGGTGGTCAGCGCGCTCGATCCGGCGCTGCTGATCGCGGTGCAGACGATGGCTCGTGCCTACGGCCTGCACGTGCTGGGCTGCGTCGAGAAACCGCTGACGCGCGACAAGCTGGCGCACGCACTGGCCGCCTTCGATGATCGCGTCGAGGAGCTTCCGGTCGACAGTGCGATCGAGGTCGCCGTCGCCACGGTGCGCGAGGCGTTGACCGCCGGCGAGATCATGCCGTGGTTCCAGCCGCAGGCGCGGTTCGGCAGCGGCAAGGTGGTCGGCGTGGAGGCACTGGCGCGCTGGCGCCGTCCTGATGGAACGATGGTGCAGCCATCGCGCTTCATCCCGGTGGTGGAACGCGAGGGCCTGGTCGACACGCTGACCGACCACATCCTCACGCATGCGTGCCGGTGGAAGCACGACTGGGACGATCAGGGCCTGCACCTGAACCTTTCCGTCAACGTCTCGCCATCGACATTGACCGATGCGGGCGCTGCCGATCGCTACCAGAAGATCGTGGAATCGCAGGGCGTGGACCCCGGCGAAGTCGTGCTCGAACTCACCGAGAGTTCGGTGATGTCCGATGCGGCGAGCGGCCTGAGCGTGCTGGCGCGACTGCGCCTGAAGGGCTTCGGTCTGTCGATCGACGACTTCGGCACAGGCTATTCCTCGCTGGCGCAGCTGTCGCAGATTCCTTTCACCGAACTGAAGATCGACCAGGGCTTCGTCGCCGGCGCGCGCGACCAGCCGCGCAAGCGTGCCGTCATCGAAGCCAGCCTCGACCTTGCCCGCAAGCTGGAACTCGAGGTCGTCGCCGAAGGCGTGGAAACGCTGGACGAATGGCAGATGCTGGCCGAGATGGACTGCGGCATGGCGCAGGGCTACCTGATCTCGGCGCCGGTCATCGGCACTGAACTCACCGGCGTGGTCTCGCGCTGGCGAAGTCCGGAGATGTGAGCGGCAGGATGAACCTGCACATCACCGAGTGGAGTTTCCGGCGCAAGGTCTGGGCCGTGTTCGCGCTGTTCCTGTTCACCGGCATCTGCGTGGTCGTGCTCGACGAGATCGGACAGTCGCGCAGCCGGCAGGCGTTGCATGCGGTGAAGGACGATGCGCTGCTGACCCTGCGCAGGATCAGCATCGTGTCCGACGCCTACGGCCTGGACGTGGTCGACACGACCTTCCGTGTCCGCAGCGGATTGATGACGTGGGATCGCGGTCTCGTCACGCTCGACGCCGCGACAAAGCGCATCGACACCACCTGGCACGAGCTGGAGCGGATGCCGCGCGCACCGGCCGAGCAGATCCTGTTCGCGCAGGCGCAGCGCTCGCGCGAGCGTGCCGACGCTGCCGCCGGGGAACTGCGCCGCATCCTCGCCTCGCGCGACACGGAAGCCCTCCAGGTATTCGCCAACGACCGCCTGTATCCCGCAGTCGACCCGGTCATCGACAGCCTCAAGCAACTGTCCGACCAGCAACTGGTGGAAGCGGAGCAGGTGGTGCAGCGCAACCTGTCGCGGCAGGAGCGGTTCAGCGCGTTTCGCATTGCACTGTCCGCGCTGACGCTGCTGATCGTCGCCCTGGTCGCGAACCACATCCTGCGCAACGCCTATCGCGGCATCGAAAGCCTGGCGGGCCTGGCCGAAAGCATGCGCCGCCACGAGTACACCGCCGAACCCTCGTACCGGCCGCATGGGGAGCTGGGCCAGGTGATGGAAGGCTTCATTCGCATGCGCAGCGAGGTACGCGCGTTCGAAATCGAGTTGACCGAGCAACTGGCCAGCAACGAGCGCGTGCGCGGCGAGCTCGAGCGCCGCGAGCATTTCCTGAGCTCGCTGCTGTCGGCGGCGCAGGCCGCGGTCATGGCGATCGACGACCAGGGGCGGTGGATCGTGTTCAACCCGTTCGCCGAACAGCTGCTGGGCTGGCGTGCCGACGAGGTGCTGGGCAAGTTCATGCGCTACAACGATCCGCCGCTGCCGGACGATGCGCCACCGCTGGCCACCGCGGGGCAGATCGAGGCGACCGTGTCGATGCTCGAGTCCGCGCTGGGCCGCCGCGTGCCGCCGGACTGGCATGCGGTGTTCGAGCTCGCGGCGTTGCGCCAGGCGCCGGCCGAATGGCGCCTGGTGCGCAAGGACGGGGACCCGGTACCGGTATGGATGGCCTTGTCGGCGTTCCAGGACGAGCGCGGACGCCAGGCTGGCGTGATCGCCGTCGCTATCGACCTGACCGAACAAAAACAGCTGGAGCGCGACCTGCGGGAAAGCGAGTTGCGGGCACGTGCGGCCAGCGAGGCCAAGTCGTCCTTCCTGGCGACGATGAGCCACGAGATCCGCACGCCGATGATCGGCGTCACCGGCATGGTCGAAGTGCTGTCGCACAGCCGGCTGGACCACGAGCAGCGCAGCGCGCTCCACGTGATCCAAGCCTCGGCCGAGGCGCTGCTGCGCATCATCGGCGACATCCTGGACTTCTCGAAGATCGAGGCCGGCCGACTGGAACTCGCTCCGGCTGCCATCGAACTGGGCCAGCTGGTGCGCGACGTGACCGCCAGCTATGCCGGTGCGGCATCGAGCAAGGGTCTGGTGCTGGAAACCAACATCGGCGCGCGATTGGCGCCGGCCTACCGCGTCGACCCGCTGCGGCTGCGGCAGATCCTGGCCAACTTCCTGTCGAACGCGATCAAGTTCACCGAACGCGGCCGCGTCGACGTGACGCTGGAGCGGGTCGGCGAACCGGACGCCCAGGCCGGCAGCGACCTGTTGCGCCTGAGCGTGCGCGACACCGGCATCGGCATCACTCCGGAGCAGCGGCTGCGATTGTTCGAACCGTTCTCGCAGGCGGACAGCGACACCACCCGGCGCTACGGCGGGACCGGCCTCGGACTGGCGATCTGCCGGCGCCTGGCCGAGCTGATGGGCGGCAACATCGACATGGACAGCGCGCCCGGGCGCGGCACTGCCATCCGCCTGACCCTGCGCCTGCCACACGCGCCGCGCGAAGAGGTGCAGGTGACGCAAGACGCCACGCACGCCCCACCGTTGCCGGAGCGTACCGCCCCCAGCGTGGCCGAAGCCGAATCGGCCGGGACGCTGCTGCTGCTGATAGACGACCATCCCACCAATCGCATGGTGATCTCGCGGCAATTGGCGCTGGCCGGATTCGCCTGCGAGACCGCGGAGGATGGACCGACCGGGCTGGAGCTCTGGCGCAGCGGCCGCTACGCGCTGGTGCTGACCGACGTGCACATGCCCGGGCTCGACGGCTACCAGCTGGCGGGTAGGATCCGCGCGATCGAGGCGCAGCAGAACCGGCCGCATACGCCGATCGTCGCGCTGACCGCCTCGGCGATGAAGGGCGAGGCCGAGCGGTGCCTGGCCGCCGGCATGGACGACTGCCTGTTCAAGCCGGTCCCGGTGCTGGAGCTGGCCGCCTGCCTGCATCGCTGGCTGCCGCATACCGCCGCAACGGAACCGGACACGGCGGCGATCGCGGAGGCTCCACCATCGGCGGCATCGCAGGTGCTGGACGAAACGCAGCTCGCCGCACTCACCGGAGGCTCGCCGGAAGAAACGCGCGCGGTCATGGATGACTTCATCGGCGCCATGGCGCAGGACCTGGCGATGCTGCGCAAGGCGCTGGCGAAGGCCGACCTGAGCGAAATCTCCCGTCAGGCACACAAGATCAAAGGCGCCGCGCGCCTGGTCGGCACGATGCAGCTGGCCGAGGCCGCCAGCGCGCTGGAGGCGGCCGGACGCAAGGGCAGCTGGGACGCGGTACCGGAGTTGGCCGAGGATCTCGAAGCGGCGGCTGCGCGCGTACGGCAGTGGATGGAACGCCAGGCGTCCTGAGCGTGACCACCGGCGGGGGCATCGGCCCGCAGCCTCGCGCTAGGATGCGGGTTTACCTTTGCGGAACCCGAGTCAATGCGATCGCTGTTCGCCGCCGTTCTTCTCACCCTGCCCCTGACCGCCATGTGTGCCGACCGCATCACCGGCAAGCCGTTCGCAACCCGCAGCGAGGTCTATGCCCCGCATGCCATCGCCGCGACCTCGCATCCGCTGGCCACGCAGATCGCGCTCGACGTGATGAAGCAGGGCGGCAGCGCGGTCGACGCCGCGATCGCGGCCAATGCCGCGCTCGGACTGATGGAGCCGACCGGCAACGGCGTCGGCGGCGACCTGTTCGCGATCGTCTGGGATCCGAAGTCGAAGAAGCTCTATGGCTACAACGGTTCCGGCCGTTCGCCGAAGTCGCTGTCGCTGGCCGAGTTCCAGCGCCGCAGCCTGACTGAAATCCCGCCGCACGGCCCGCTGCCGGTGACGGTGCCGGGCGCGGTCGATGCCTGGTTCGCATTGCACGGCCGCTTCGGCCGCAAGCCCATCGCCGACGACCTCGCTCCGGCGATCCGCTACGCCCGCGAAGGCCATCCGGTGCATGAAGTGATCGCCTATTACTGGGATCGCAGTGTGCCGACGCTGTCGAAATGGCCGGGCTTCACCGAGCAGTTCACCGTCGCCGGTGATGGCGACGGCAAGCGACGTGGCCCGCGCACCGGCGAGATGTGGAAGAACCCGAACCTCGCCAACACGCTGGAGAAGATCGCCCAGGGCGGCCGCGACGCGTTCTACAAGGGCGACATCGCCCGCACGATCGACGCCTACTTCAAGGCCAACGGCGGCTTCCTCAGCTACGAGGACATGGCCGCCCACACCGGCGAATGGGTCGAGCCGGTCAGCACCAACTATCGCGGCTACGACGTGTGGGAGCTGCCGCCGAACGGCCAGGGCATCGCCGCGCTGCAGATCCTCAACCTGCTCGAACCCTACGACCTGAAGAAGTACGGCTTCGGCAGCCCCGAACACGTGCACCTGTTCACCGAGGCCAAGAAGCTCGCCTTCGCCGACCGCGCCGCGTCCTACGCCGATCCGGATTTCTACAGGACGCCGGTGGCGAAGCTGGTGTCGAAGGAATACGCGCGCGAGCGCGGCAAGCTGATCTCGATGGACCGCGCCGCCAAGGCGGTCGAGCCGGGCGTGATCCCGCAGCTCAACGAAGGCGACACGATCTACATGACCGTCGCCGATGCAGACGGGATGATGGTCTCGCTGATCCAGTCCAACTACCGCGGCATGGGCAGCGGCATGGCGCCCCCGGGCCTGGGCTTCATCTTCCAGGACCGCGGCGAGCAGTTCGTTCTGAAGGAGGGCCATCCCAACTCCTTCGCGCCGGGCAAGCGTCCGTTCCACACCATCATCCCGGCCTTCGTCACCAAGTCCGGCCAGCCGTGGCTCAGCTTCGGCGTGATGGGCGGTGCGATGCAGCCGCAGGGCCACGCACAGATCCTGATGAACCTGATCGACTTCGGCATGAACCTGCAGGAAGCCGGCGACGCGCCGCGCATCCAGCACGACGGTTCGACCGAGCCGGACGGCCAGGCGAAGGCGATGAGCGACGGCGGCGAGCTCGATCTGGAATCCGGCTATCCGTACGAGACCGTGCGCGCGCTGATGCGCAAGGGCCACAGCGTGCGCTTCGCGGACGGCCCCTACGGCGGCTACCAGGCGATCATGGTCAACCCGAACGGCGGCTACGTCGGCGCCAGCGAGTCGCGCAAGGACGGGCAGGCCGCCGGTTACTGACCGATGATCAGCGAGCGCATCGATCCCGCCTTCTGGCGCGAGCGGCTGCAGCGCGATGGTCGCGTGCAGATCGCGGACTACCTGCAGCCTGCCGCGGCGGAACGATTGCGTGATTGCCTCGAGCGCGAGGTCCCATGGACGCTCGCGCTTCGCGATGGATCCGGCGCGCGCACGATCGGCCATGACACCTACGCGGCGATGGACGAAGGCATCCGTGCTGCGCTGCTGGCGCAGACCGCGGCGGGCGCCCGTCTCAATGCCCTGACCGGCCAGGGCGAGTTCCGCTTCGCCTATGACAGCTACATGATGGTTACGGCCTACCAGGAGGGACGCGATCCCGGGCTGGTGCTGCATCGCGTGCTGGAGCTGTTCAACTCGCCCGACTACATCGCCTTCGTGCGCGCACTGACTGGCGATGCGCGCATCCGCCGCGTCAACGCGCAGGCCACGCGCTACCGTCCCGGGCATTTCCTGCGCTTCCACACCGACGAGGAGCTGAGCGAAGGGCGCCTGTACGCGTACGTGCTCAACCTCAGCCGCGAATGGGAGGCGGATTGGGGCGGGCTGCTGCAGTTCATCGACAAGGACGGCCAGGTGGCCGACACGTTCCTGCCGCGCTGGAACACGCTGTCGCTGTTCGCCGTACCGGCCGGACACACGGTGTCGATGGTGGCGCCCTGGGCGCAGCATGACCGCCTCGCCATCACCGGCTGGTTCCTGACGTGACGATGCCGGCCGATCTCAGGCAACGGCTGGCACGGGCCTGGACGGCGCTGCAGCAGAACCAGCCACAGCAGGCTCGTGCCGAATGCGAAGCGCTGTTGCACGAGGCGCCGGACACGTTCGACGCGTGGCGCATGCTCGCCATGGCCAGGCAGGCGCTGGGCGACGTGGGCGGATGCCGCGACGCACTCGAACGGTCGGTGGCGTTGCGCGCCGGCGATGCCGCCGCACGGCTGGATCTCGGCACGGTGCTCCTCCAGGCGGGTGACGCCGCTGCGGCGCTCCCGCACTTGCGCATCGCGATGCAGGCGCTGCCCGGGGAGGCGCGCGCGGCCTTCCGCTTCGCCACCGCCGCCTTCGTCGCCGGCGAGTTCGACGACGCCGTGACCGGATTCGCCGCGGCCACGCAATGCGATCCACGCTGGATCGAGGCCTGGAACAATCTAGCCGCGGCGCACGGCCGCCTGCAGGACTACCCGCAGGCGATCGCGGCGGCGCGAAACGCGCTGCAGTTGCGGCCCGACGCAAGCGCACACCAGGCGCTGGCAGCGCTGCTGTCGAACCTGTTCGATCGCGAATCGCTGCAGGAGGGCCTGCGTTTCGCCGAACGCGCGTTGCAGCTCGATCCGCAGATGGCCGATGCGCACCGCAACGCCGCGATCCTGTTGCGCAAGCTCGGCCAGTCGCAACGCGCGCAGGAGCATGCGCTGCGCGCCGTGCAGCTGGCACCGCGCGACCCGGACAACGTCGATACGCTCGGCGAGCAGCTGCTGCTCAACGGCGATGCCGCGCAGGCCGTCGCGACCTACGAGCGCGCGCTGTCGTCCGGCGTGGTGACGCCCGAACTGCGACGCCAGCACGGCATCGCGTTGTTGCACGACCGCCAGCCGGCTGCGGCGGAGCATGCGCTCGATGCCATGCTGCAGGACCGGCCGGCCGACCAGCGCGCGATTGCCCATCTCGGCCTGGCGCTGGCCGCGTCCGGCGACGTGCGCGGTGCCAGCGAACGGCTCGGCCTGCATCGCCATGTGCATGCGATCGAGTTGCCAGCGCCACCCGGCTTCGCCAGTGCAGATGCCTTCCACGCGGCGCTCGCCGGCGACATCCGCCGCCACAGCCAGCAGCGCTGGGAGCCCGCCGGATTGGCGGCAAGAAAGGCCTATCTCAGCGGCGACCTGCTGGCCGACCGCACCGAGGCGATCATCGGATTCGAACAGCGCCTGCGCGAGACGATCGACGCCTTCATCGCACGCTGCCGCGAATCGGCCGCGGCGCGCGACGACCTGTTCCTGCGCAACGTACCGCAGCGGTACCGTCTGCACGTGTGGGCGACGCAGGCTGCCGAGCAGGGCTACATCGACACGCACATCCACGAGGACTCGTGGCTGTCGGGCGCCTACTACGTCGAACTGCCCGCGGCGATCCGCGACGACGATCCGGGCCATGCAGGCTGGATCGAGTTCGGACGTCCGTACGCCAACCTGCCGTTCTGGCCCGACGCGCTGCATCGCGTCCGTCCGCACGTCGGTACGCTGCTGTTGTTTCCGTCCTACCTGTTCCACCGCACGCTGCCGTATCACGGTGCGGGCGAGCGCATCAGCGTCTCGTTCGATCTGGCGGCGATCTAGTCCGCGGGCACCGTTCGCGATAGCGCCCATTCGCGCAACGCCTGCACCTGCTCGCCCATCAGCACCGACAACGGCCGCGTCTGCTTCAGTTCGGCACGCAGCGTGAAATCGCCGAGCGGGGTCTGCGCCGCATGCGCGGCGTAGAGTGCGGCGACGATGGCCTGTTCGATCTCGGCGCCGGAAAAGCCTTCGCTGGCGGCGGCCAATGCCGGCAGGTCGAATCGCGCCGGATCCAGCGCACGCTTTTTCAGGTGCAGCGCGAACAGTTGTTCGCGGGCGTCGCCTGCTGGCAAGTCCACGAAGAAGATCTCGTCGAAGCGACCCTTGCGCAGCAGCTCCGGCGGCAGCGCGTCGATCTGGTTGGCGGTGGCGACCAGGAACACGCGCGACTTCCGCTCCGCCATCCAGGTCAGCAGGTAGCCCAGCACGCGGCGCGACACGCCCCCGTCGCTGTCGCCGCCGTCACCGGCCAGGCCTTTCTCGATCTCGTCGATCCACAGCACGCAGGGCTCCAGCTGTTCGGCCGAGCCCAGCGCCGCGCGCAGGTTCCTTTCGGTCTCGCCGTGGAACTTGTCGTAGAGCGTGCCGAAGTCGAGCCGCACCAGCGGCACGCCGAAACCGGCGGCGACCGCCTTGGCCAGCATCGACTTGCCGCAGCCCTGCACGCCCAGCAGCAGCACGCCCTTGGGCGGATCGAGGCCGGCCGGCGCTTCGCCGCTGACGAACACCGCGCGGCGCTGCTCGATCCAGCGCTTGAACCTGCGTGCACCGGCGACGTCGTCCATGCGCGCGCTGTCGTACTCGTAATGCAGGTGGCCGCTGCGGTTGAGCAGCTCGAACTTCAGCTTGGCCAGTTGCGGCAGGTCGGACGGCCCGAGCGCACCGTCGTCGAAGATCAGGTGGCGCGCGATCCGGCGCGCGTCGATCGGGTCCAGCCCGCGCAGGTTGCGCACGATCTGCTGCACTGCTTCGCCATCGACCTCCACACGCCGTCCGCCGTTCTCGCGGGCGTAGTTTTCCGCTTCCTCGCGCACCAGCTTGAGCAGGGCATTGGCGTCGGGCATCCGCGGCGTGTAGCGCACGGCCAGCGAATCGAGTTCCGGCGGCAGCTCCACCTTGTGTCCGACCAGCACCAGCACATGCGGCTGGCAGTCGCGGCGCTGGAGGATGTCGCGCAGCATGCGCTGCGTGCTGGCGTAGCCCAAGTAGGGGTGGAAATCGAGCAGCAGGTAGATGCCGCGCTGGGTGGCATCGCGGATGGACTGCAGCGTGGTGGTCGCGTCCGGCGCGACATCCGCTTCGTCCTCGCGGTCGAGGTCGATGCGGCGCAGGCCCTCGGTGATCGACCAGCGGTGCAGGGCGCGCCACACGTGCATCAGCGCTTGGCGGAACAGCTCGACCACACGCGCCTCGTCGCGGGTCTCGATGACGATGAGCGGAGTGTTGGCGCGGATCAGCGCCGTCAGGTCCTGCAGTTCACTCATGGGGCCGGGCATCCGTGTCGGACATGTTCGTGTCGCGATGATAGGCAATGCGATCGGCGGTGAGGACCGCCGTGGCTGCTCAGGATCGCCGCCGCGACGGGTCACGCCTGCGGGCGCGAGTGACGGTAGGCTGGGCAGGGGATGCATGGAGCGGGGGCGCGATGGCCAGGGAATGGGTGGTAGTGGGTCTTCTTGTCGCGGCGTTGTCAGCCGGATGCCAGCGCGTGCCCGGACAGGAAGGCGCCGTCGCATCAGGGAATCCGACGAACACGGTGCCCGCCGCTGCGGCCTCGGCCGCGGCGACGCATGCGGGCACGCGGCCGGCTCGCGCATCGACGCATGCCGAGGCGGAGCAGTGGCAACTGGCGATGGCGTCCGCACGTCGCCAGTACCTGCAGCGGCTGTGGCAGAGCGGCGATGTGAACGATCGCCTTGCCGCGACGCTGTTGTCCGGTGATGAAGGCGGCTCCCCGTACGAGCGGCTGGCGCAGTTGCTGCGCGAACACCCCGACAACGCGCTGGCTGCCTGGCACCTGACCAAGTACTGCGCGTTGGCGGCGTCCTCCTGCGACAGCGCCGCGACGCAGGCGACGTTGCAGCGGCTGGATCCGCACAACGCCGCGACCTGGCTGCTGGCGATGGATGGCGCCGTGATGCGGGACGACATGGCCGCGGCGGCCGAATACCTGACCCTCGCTGCGCAGGCGTCCCATCATGACAACCACCGCGAAGAGACCGTGTCCATGCTGTGGCAGGCCGTCCGCGATCTGCCCATTCCCCCGAGGAGCCAGGCGGTGGCCGAGGCGCAGCGGCAGCAGCTGGAACTGAAGCGCCCGCCAAGCGATGACGACGTGCGGGTCCTCAACGTCGCCGCCGTGGCTGCGGCCCTCGCGGCCCCCTACTACGCTCCGCTCGCAAGGCTCTGCTGGGGCAATCCGCGCATCGACGCGGCCACGTCGGGCGATTGCCGGGCCGTGCTGACGCAACTGGCAAGCGCAAGCGACATGCTCGATCGCGGCTTCGCACTGGGCGGCATCGTCCAGATGACCGCCGGGACGCCGGCGAATACGGCCTGGCGCGAGCAGTACCGGCAGTTCCTGTGGCTGCGAACAGAGGGTTATGCGCGAGTGGGGCAGGATCTGGCATTCGTGCGTTCGACGTGGGCGCAGGGCGAGGTTGGGGCGCTGCAATCGCTGCTGGCACGCGAGGGACTGACGCAGGCGCCACCGGACTGGCTGCCGCGGGCACCCGGTGAGCGCGCCCTGGTGATCACCGGCCACCGCATGCCGGGACATTGAGGCCGTGGTGACCGCCTGCACGAACCGGGTGTAGGCTGCAGGCTCCGTCTGGAAGGAGCTCGCATGAAGACCGTGCTGGTGGCCAGTTCCAAGGGGGGCGTGGGCAAGACCACGATCGCCACCCATCTCGCGGCGCAGTCGGCAGTGGACGGGCTGAACACCGCCCTGGTCGATGCCGACCCGCAGGGTTCCTCGACGCGCTGGGCGCAGCGCCGCGCCGGCATGCAAACGGCGGTGCTGCCGCTCGACGGCACACGCCGCAAGGCGTGGGTCAAGGGCCTGCCCGAAGACACCCAGCGCCTGGTGATCGACGCGCCGGCCGGCGCGATGGCGGGCGACCTCGAACACTTCCTCGAGATCGCCGACGCGGTGGTGGTGCCGGTACAGCCGTCGGTGCTGGATATCGAGGCGACCGTGCCGTTCCTGGACACGCTGGCCCGGCACGCCCGCGTTCGCAAGGGCGAGCTGCGCGTCGGCCTGGTCGGCAACAAGCTCAAGCCGTGGACCAACGCCTCGCAGCAGACGGTCGAGCTGCTCAAGGCGTGGCCCTATCCGGTGGTGTCGCAGCTGCGCGACAGCCAGGCCTACGTGATGCTGACCGCGCTGGGCAAAAGCCTGTTCGACTACCACTCGGCGCAGGTGCGAGAGCACCAGGACGATTGGCAGCCCTTGCTGAAGTGGCTGCGCAAGGCCTGACAAAGGCTGATCCACAGGGCATCCCAGCCGATAAAATGGCGCAACGACGACGAGGCCGTACGCGAATGCGTGAACTGATCCTGCTGCGCCATGCCCATGCTGAGCCCGCCGGAAACGGCCAGGCCGACCTTGACCGCCCGCTGTCGGCTGAAGGGCTGGCTGAAGCGGAGGCCGCCGGCCGATGGCTTGCCGAGAACAAGCTGGTCCCCGACTGCATCCTGTGCTCGCCGTCGCGGCGCACGCGCGAGACGCTGGAGGCAGTGCTGGGCGCGATCGGCTACGTCGACCAGCGCATCGAGCCGGCCATCTACGACGCCACCCCGGGCACGCTGATCGCCATCGCCGACACCCACCCCGAGGTCGAGCGGCTGATGCTGGTCGGCCACAATCCGGGCATGGAGCGGCTGGCAGCGTTGCTGCACAGCGGCCAGTCCGGCGACTACCGCGGCATGCCGCCGGGCGGCATCGCCGTGCTGTCGGTGCCGGGCGGGACGAGCCTGGAGCCGGGCGTGGCGCAGCTCAGCGCCTTCTGGTGGCCGTGAGGGCGAAGCTGCGGCTGATCGCCTTGTCGGTGCTGTGCCTGCTGGCCGGAACCGGAATCGCGCAGACCGCAACGTCCCATTTCGATCCGGCCCACACCCTGTTCAACTTCGAGATGCGCACGCGCTGGGGACAGCGCGTGCTCGGCGTGTTCCCGCGTTATGACGGCGAGTTGCGGGTGCTGCCGGACGGACGCCACCAGGTGCATATCGTGCTGGCGGTCGATTCGCTCGTGGTCGGCAATTCCGAGCGCTATACCCACATGGCGCGCGGCGAGCGCTTCTTCGATGCGGCGCGTTTCCCGGTCGTGGAGTTCCTGTCCGATCCGCATCCGGCCGCCCTGGCGACCGAAGGCGGCCGACTGCGCGGCCGCCTGACCATGCACGGCATCAGCCGCGTCGAAACCTTCAATGTGATGCCGGCCACCTGTGCCCGTCCCGGCCGCGACTGCGATGTCGTCGCCTACGGCAGCGTGCGCCGCAACGATTACGCCCTCGACGGCTGGCAGTTCGCGCTGACCGATCGCGTCCGCTTCACGATGCGGGTGCGGGTGAGGCAGGAGGCGCCGTGAGCGGGAGGTGGGGCCCAACCGCGCGCGCCGTCGTGGCGGCGGTCGCGCTGCTGGCCGTGTCCGGTTGCGCGTCGTTCTCGAACGCGAAGCGCGACCGCGCCACCGAACTGGTCGCGCAGGCGCGTTCGCAGCAGATCGATTGCCACGAACCCGACGCCTGTGCCCGGCCTTCGCCGCTGCGCGAACTCGCCGCCCGGGCCTTCGCCGAATCCACTCCGGAGGCGCCCCGGCACTACGCGCTGATCATCGACCGTGGCCCGGATGCGCTGCTGGCGCGCATCAACCTGATCCGCAGCGCCACCACCACGATCGATGTCCAGACCTACATCTTCGACGAGGACGACGCCGGCCGGCTCGTGCTCGACGAACTGTTGAGCGCCGCCCGCCGCGGGGTGCGGGTGCGCCTGCTGATCGACCAGTTGTCCGCGCTCAAGCATGTCGACACGCTGGCCGCGGTGTCCGCCGCGCACGCGAACTTCGAGATGCGCCTGTACAGCCCCGTGCTCGGACGCGCACGCATCACCTACCCGCAATATGCGTGGGCGGTGGTGTGCTGCTGGAGCCGCCTCAACCAGCGCATGCACACCAAGCTGATGCTGGTCGACGGTGCGGTAGGCATCACCGGCGGCCGCAACTACCAGGACGACTATTACGACTGGGACGACGAGTACAACTTCCGCGACCGCGACCTGCTCGTCGCCGGCCCGGTGGCGCACGAAATGGCGGCGGACTTCACGCTGTTCTGGAACGACCGTCGCAGCGTGCCGGCCGAACGCCTGACCGACGTCGGCGGCAGCCTGCTGAAGAACGGCGTGCCGCCGCTGCCGCAGCTGACGTTCGAGCGGCCGCAGCGCGCCGAGGCGATGCGCCGGGACGCCGACGACGCCACGCTGGTGCGCAGCCGCCTCGCCGATCATGCTCTGCAGGTCGGTGAGGTGCGCTACATCTCCGACACGCCCGAGAAGCATCGCGCCGATGCGCAGAGCGCGGCGGTGGCGTCGGATTCGCTGCGCGGGCTGATCGAGTCGGCGCAGCAGGAAGTGCTGATGCAGACGCCTTACCTGGTGCTGTCGGACGCCGCGCAGGACATGTTCCGGCAACTGCGCCAGCGTCCCAACCGCCCGCGCGTGATCATTTCCACCAACAGCCTCGCCGCGACCGACGCCTTCATCGCCTACGCGCTGTCCTACAAGTACAAGCGCCGCTACCTGCGCGAATTCGGCTTCAACATCTTCGAGTACAAGCCGTTCCCGCTCGACGCGCCGATCGACATCGCCGCCACCGGGGCGCCGCTGCCGGAACCCGAGCCGCCCGCGGCCGAGGCTTCCGTGGAGGCGCAGGAACTCTCGCAGGAACTGTCGCAGGAATCGCGGCAGCAGACGCATCGCGAGCTGCGCCAGCAGTACGACCGGCGCAGCGTGGTCGGCCGCGACCACTACCGCCGCGCGCTGTCGCGCGAGGGCACGGTGCTGCGCGCGGGCTCGAGCAAGGCCAACTGGCCGGTGCCGCTGAAGCGTGCCGGCGTGCGCATCGGCATGCACGCCAAGTCGCTGGTGATCGACGAGCGCATCGGCGTCGTCGGTACGCACAACTTCGACCCGCGCGGCGACCACTACAACACCGAAAGCGCGGTCGTGATCGAGGACGAGACCTTCGCCAAGGCCCTGGCGGCGAGCATCCACCGCGACATCGCACCGGCCAATTCGTGGGTCATCGCGCGGCGCGACAAGCCGCCGGTGTTCTCGGGGCTGGACTACTCGGTCGGCAAGATGTTCGAGGCGATGCCGGTGTTCGACTTCTGGCCGGTGCGCTATGCCACCAGCTACGAGTTCGTGCCGGGACCGGCGTGCCCGCAGCCGTTGCTGCCGAGCGATCCTGGCTTTCGTGCCTGCTACCGCCCGGTCGGCGACTTCCCCGAAGTCGACCTCGGCCTCAAGGGCCTGACCACGCGCATCTTCACCGCCTTCGGCGCGGGACTGGCACCGATCCTCTGATCGCTGTAGTGGGAGCGGCTTCAGCCGCGACGTGAGGCCGGGCGCCGCCCGCGTCCCGAAAGCACGCATTCCGCCCAGATCCTTCCCCGGCCACCGCGCATGGCGCGGCGGCGTTCGGCGTGGCGCGAGCCAGTGGCTCGCAAGCAGCATCGCCCTTTCCCGGCCACCGCGCATGGCGCGGCGGCGTTCGGCAGGGCGCGAGCCAGTGGCTCGCAGGCGGCTCCGCCTTTTTCCCGGCCACCGCGCGTGGCGGTGGCGTTCGGCGGGGCGCGAGCCAGTGGCTCGCAGGCGGCTCCGCCTTTTTCCCGGCCACCGCGCATGGCGCGGCGGCGTTCGGCGATGCGCGAGCCAGTGGCTCGCCTCACCCCCTGTCGTCAGTCATGGCAACCGATTGCCCTTGGGGCCCATCTCTATGGGTGTTCCGATGTTGTGCCCGCCCCGCCGACCAGAATCAGGACTAGTACTTCGGTGGGGTGACTTCCGGCCCATGTCAATATCGAAGTGGTGTTGTACTTTACCAACACACCAGTTCACACCCCGCCAGGACACCACCATGAACGCCTCCCGCAACCTGCAGTCGACCAACTCCAGCCCGAGTCGCGCGGTAGCCGCGGCAGTGGCTGCTTCCCCGGTCCGCCACGTCCATCGCGAACGCGATTTCGGCGTCGGCTATGGCAACAGCAGTGGCTATGCCAGCCAGCGCCGCTACACCGACCAGTGGGCCCCCGCGCGTTTCCGCTGCGTCTGAGTCCGCAACCCCACACATCTTCGTCCCTGCGTCCTCTCCCCCCAAGGATCCCGACATGAACGCCTCGCTCCTCACCAATCTCTTCAACGCCAAGCCGCTTCCGGCCCGCGCCCCGGCTGCCCCGGCCGCCAACCGCCTGGTTCGCCGCGAACGTGACTTCGGCATCGGCTACGGCCGCAGCAGCGGTTATGGCTGCACCCGCCGCTACACCAGCGACTGGGCCCAGACCCGCTTCCGTTGCGCCTGATCCGCTTCAACTCCTGAGATCCAGCCGTCCGGCGGATCTCTGAAACACCGGCCCGAGGGCCCCAAGGATTTCGCCATGAACGCCCTGCTCCGCACCGAACTGTCCACCGTCCAGCCGCTTCCCGCTCGCGCCCCGGTCAACGCCCCGGCTGCCGACCGCCTGGTTCGCCGCGAACGTGACTTCGGCATCGGCTACGGCCGGAGCAGCGGTTATGGCTGCACCCGCCGCTACACCACCGACTGGGCGCAGATCCGCTTCCGCTGCGCCTGATCCGACCAGTTCCTCCGCCCCGCGGTCCGACGCGCCACCCCGGCTTCAGGCGCGTCGGCCGCGGGGATCTTTCTTGTTGGACGATGCCCACCTGTTAACGGTCATTCATCGCAATTGGCAGCACGAAGGCCATACTGGATGAATCATCGAATGCATCGGCCGGCAGCCTCCGCTATCGTGGCGCGATGACCACGACGACTCCCCCCGACGCGGCCCAGCCGCTGTTCCGTCCCACCACGCTCGACGCGGTCAATGCGATGGCCAAGGGCACGGCCATGGAAGCGCTCGGCATCGCCTTCACCGAGATCGGCCCCGACTACCTGCGCGCCACCATGCCGGTCGACGCTCGCACCCGGCAGCCGTACGGGCTGCTCCACGGCGGCGCCTCCGTGCTGCTGGCCGAGACGCTCGGCAGCATGTCCGGGATGCTCTGCATCCGCGAAGACGAGATCTGCGTCGGTATCGAGATCAATGCCAACCACCTGCGCGGCGCGCGCGAAGGCATCGTCACCGGCACCGCGCGGCCGCTGCACGTCGGTGGCCGCACCCAGGTCTGGGAGATCCGCATCGAGGATGAACGCGGCCGCATGGTCTGCATCTCGCGCCTGACCCTCGCGGTCATGCCGCGTCCATGATTCCGCGCTGGCCGGTCGCCCGGCGCTTCGGTATCGTTTCCGCAATGAATGCGCCGTCACCCCACACCGGCGCGACCGCGCATGCCGACGCGCCGGTCGCGCGCGCGCTCCGCTACCTGATCCGTGTCCCGCTGCTGCTGTGGCATGTCGTCATCGACCTGCCGCTGACGCTGCTGCTGACCACGCCGGTCACGCGCAACCTGCGCGTCGGCAACGAGACCCTGGAGCACCGCGCCATCCGCGCCTGGTCGGCCGGACTCCTGCGCGTGTTCGGCTTCCGCCTGCGCCGTTACGGCGAGCCGCTGCCGGGTGCGGCGATGTTCGTCGCCAACCACGTCAGCTGGATCGACATCGAGACGCTGCACAGCCAGCGCATGATGGGCTTCGTCGCCAAGCGCGAAATCGAGAGCTGGCCCGTCGTCGGCTGGCTGGCCGCGCGCGGCGAGACGATCTTCCATCACCGCGGCAGCACCGAATCGCTCGGCGGTGTGCTGCACGAAATGCTGGCGCGGCTGCGCAATGGCCGTTCGGTCGGCGTGTTCCCCGAGGGCGGCACGCGGGGTGGCGGCGAGATCGGCCCGTTCCATGCGCGCATCTTCCTGGCCGCGGTCGAGGCCGGTGTGCCGGTACAGCCGGTCGCGCTGCGCTACGGCCAGGACGGCAACGCACAGCAGGTGGTCGCGTTCCAGAAGGGCGAGAGCTTCATGGGCAATTTCGTGCGACTGCTCGGAGAACCGCAGCGCCTCGCCGAGATCCATTTCCTCGAACCGATCATGCCCGGCGAGACCGATGGCCGCCGCCGCATCGCCGAGCTGGCCCGCCAGCGCATCGTCGAGGCAATGACCAGCTGACTGTGGGGACCGGGCGTTGGCTAGTGCGACCACTCGAATTTCACGGGCTATCGTCCCGCCCATGGTGAATCCGGGCACGCTGACCGCCGCCGACTACCGTCCGCCGCGTTGGCTGCGCAATCCGCACGTGCAGTCGCTGCTGGGCACCAGCCTGCTGCGGCGCCGCCACGGCGAGCGCATCCTCGGCCGCCTGGGCGCCGTGACCCGGCCGTACCTGATCGATGGCGGCGATGGCGTCCGCCTGCAGGGTCTGCACAGCACCGTCCCCGGCACCAACGCGCGCGGCATGGTGCTGCTGCTGCACGGCTGGGAGGGCAGCGTCGATTCCAGCTACATGCGCCTGACCGCGGCGCAGCTGCTGCAGCGTGGCTTCGACGTGTTCCGGCTGAACTTCCGCGACCACGGCGACACCCACGACCTGAACGAGGGTCTGTTCCACTCCAACCGCATCGACGAGGTCGTCCATGCGGCCTGCGATGTCGCCCGGCGCTTCCCGGACCGGCCGATGTCGGTGGCGGGCTATTCGCTCGGCGGCAATTTCGCGCTGCGCCTGGCATTGCGCGCACCTGGCGCTGGCCTGGCGTTGGCGCATGTCGCCGCGGTCTGCCCGGTGCTCGACCCCTCGCGGACGATGGACGCGATGGAGCAGGGGCTGGCCGTCTACATGTGGTATTTCGAGCGCAAATGGCGGGCCTCGCTGGTCCGCAAGCGCGAACTGTTCCCGCAGACGCACGCATTCGACGACCGTGTCCTGGGCCTGCGCATGCGGCCGCTGACCCAGTGGATGGTCGAGCGCCACACCGATTTCGGCTCGCTGGAGCGCTACTTCGACGGGTATTCGATCGCCGGCGAACGCCTGGCCGGGCTGCAGGTGCCGGCCAGCATCCTGATGGCACAGGACGACCCGGTGATTCCGGTCGACGCATTCCGCGCGCTGCGACTGCCCGAATCGGCGCGGCTGGAGATCTCGCCGTGGGGCGGCCACTGCGGATTCCTGGAAAGCGCCCGCCTGGACGGTTTCGCCGAGCGCTGGATCGCCCAACGCATGGAAGACGCGGCCGGCTGAGCAGGGCGCGGGCTCCGGAACCTCCGCAGCGGCTGCACGGCACCGCTACAATCGCGGTTTCGTCCGTATTTCGAGCCGTCCATGTATCAACCGATTATCGACGCCCTGCGTCGTGGTGCCGCCTCCGAAGCGCTGGCCGCCGCGCGCGAGGCCGTCGCCGCCCAGCCAGAAGATGCCACCTCGCACCGCCTGCTGGCCGCGGCACTGCGCCTGGATGGCGACCGCGAGGGCTCCGTCGCCGCCATCGACCAGGCCATCGCCCTGGCGCCGGACGATGCCAACCTGCACCTGGAACGTGCCGGCCTGCTGCTGCAGGAGCGCCAGCTCGACGAAGCCCAGGCCGCGCTTGCCCGCGCCGTGGGTCTCGATCCGAACCAGTTCCCCGCCTACATCGTGCAGGCGCAGCTGGCGCTGGGCCGCGGCGACCTCGACGAAGCCGAGCGTATCGTCCGCATCGCTTCGCGCATCGCGCCGGATCATCCGCACGTGTCCGCCGTCGAAGGCACGCTCGCGTTGCGCCGCGGCGATGCCGACAAGGCGCTGGGCATCCTCAGCCGCGCCGCCGAGCGTGCGCCGGACGACGCGCAGCTGCGTCACTCGCTCGGCTTCGCCTACCTCGCCAAGGGCCACCTGGCCTTCGCCGAGCAGGCGTTCCGCCGTCTGCTCGAAGCCAATCCGTCCTCGCGTCCGCTGCGCGCGCTGGTCGCCGACATCGTCGCGCGCCAAGGCCGCCCCGCCGAAGCCGCGGACGAACTCGCGCCGCTGCTCGAAGGCGGTCATGCGACGCCGGCCCTGCAGGTGGTCGTGGGTGAGCTCGAACTCGCCGCCGGCCGCAACGAGCGTGCGCTGGCGGTGCTGCGTCCGGCATTCGCGGCGCAGCCTGAGGCCCGTCGTCCGGTGGTCGCGCTGTGCGAGGCCTGGCGCCGTCTCGGTGCCGAGGACGAAGCGCGCGACACGCTCGATACCGCGCTGACCGAGCATCCGCAGGCCGCCGACCTGTGGCACGCGCGCCTGCTGTTCGAGCCGTTTGCCGAAGCCGGTGCCCGCAACGTGGTCGAGCGCTGGCTGCAGGCGATGCCGGAATCGATCCAGGCCATGCAGGCGATGGCGACGATCCACCAGCAGGCGGGCGAGGCAGAGCAGGCCGAAGCGATCGCCTGGCGCATCACCGAACTCGAGCCGGGCCACACCCAGGCCGAGATGCGCGTGGTCGACCACCTGATGCAGCGCGATCCGGAAGGTGCCGTGAGCCGCGTCGAAAGCCTGATCAGCCGCGCACCGGACGCAGCCGTCAAGCGCAACCTGCGCCAGTTGCTCGGCCGCGTGCTCGACAACGCCGGGCACCACGCCGCCGCCGCGGAAACGTGGGTCGAGTTGCAGGCCGAAGCGGCACCGAACCGTCTGCCGCTGCCGCCGACCAGCACCCGCACCGGCGACTGGCCGGAGCTGGCGCCGTTGTCGGACGCGCCGAAGGGCGTGCTGCTGCTGTGGGGCCTGCCCGGTTCGCTGGTCGAACGCGTCGCGGTCACCTTCGACATGGCCGCCGGGCCGCTGCGCGCCGACCGTTTCGCCTCGAGGCCGCCGAACGACCTGTTCCAGCGCTACGACACCGTGACCATGCTCGATTCGGGCGCGGCCGACGGCGAAGCCCTGGTCTCGCAGTGGCGCGACCTGCTGCCGTCGCGCGAGATCCAGGACGGCAACATCTTCGACTGGCTGCTGTTCTGGGACAACGCGATGTTGCGCGCGCTGCGCCCGCATCTGGGCGACGCGGTGCTGATGGCGGTGATCCGCGATCCGCGCGACATGCTGCTGGACTGGCTCGCCTTCGGTGCGCCTGCGCCGTTCGCGCTGGAATCGCCGGTGGTCGCCGCACGCTGGATGGCGCAGTCGCTGGAGCAGCTCGCCGACCTGCACGAGCAGAACCTGTACCCGCACCGCCTGATCAAGCTCGACGAGATCGCCGACCAGCCGATGGGTATCGGCCAGGCCATCGCCGATGCGCTGCAGATCAGCATCGCCGCCGCGCCGCAGCAGGCGCTCGGTCCGCAGCGCTTCGAGCCCGGCCACTGGCGCAAGTACGCCGGCCCGCTGGCCGAGGCATTCGCGCTGCTGTCCCCGGTGGCGCAGCGCATGGGCTATCCGGCCGCTTGACGTGAAGCCCCTCTCCCACCGGGAGAGGGGTTGGTGTGAGGTAGTTCCATCGTCGGAGATCGCAATGCAGATCCGCAGTGACAGCTTCGAACATCGCCACCGCATTCCGGCCGAGTTCGCCGCCGGCCAGGCCACGGCCGACGGCTTCGGTTTCGCACCGAACCGCAATCCACACCTGGCGTGGGATGGCGTACCGGACGGTACGAAGTCGTTCGCGCTGCTGTGCATCGATCCCGATGTGCCGACGGTGCCCGAGATGGTCGGCAAGGAGGGCGTGCTGATCCCGTCCGACCAGCCGCGCTGCGATTTCGTGCACTGGGCCGTGGCCGACATTGGCGCCGCCGTGCGCGAGATCGCCGCCGGCAGCTGCAGCGATGGCGTGGTGCCTCACGGCAAGCGCAATCCGTCGGGTCCGGCAGGTTCGCGCCAGGGCCTGAACGACTACACCGGCTGGTTCGCAGGCGATGCATCGATGTCGGGCGACTGGCAGGGCTACGACGGCCCGTTCCCGCCGCCCAACGACCTGCGCCTGCACCGTTACTTCTTCCGCCTGTTTGCGCTCGACGTCGAGCGCCTGCCGCTGCCGGAGAAGTTCAGCGCCGCCGACGTGTTCGCAGCCATGCACGGGCATGTGCTGGCCGAGGCGGCGATCCACGGCACCTACTCGCTCAACCCGGCAGTGAAGGACTGAGCCCAGCGTCGACGAGCTGGGCTTCCGGCTTCAGGCACCGCGATTACTTGCCTTCGCGGACCGTCTCCGACTCCACGACCATGTCGAGCACGTAGGCCACCGAGGATGCGTCGGCTGGCGGGTTGCGCACATCGTAGCGCTTCAGCCGCAACACGTTGCGCACGCCATCGGTGTGCTCGTACCCCTCGATCTCCTGGTACAGCGGCTGCCACGGTCCGGGCGTGCCGGTCTTCAGCCCACGCTCGTCGTAGTGCACGTCCCTCACCTGCAGGCACTGCATGTCGCGGATCAGCGGGTGGCTGCACGGCTTGCGCTGTGCCGCCACTTCCATGAACACCGTTTCGCCCGCGCCGCCGTAGCGCGTCTGCGCAGTCGCCTCGCCGTTGAACGTCAACGCATCGCCGCTGGCCGAGGTCAGGGTCAGCTGCGGAACATCGCCGCGTTGAACGGCCAGTGCCTGCGGCGACTCCAGGCGCATGCCGACCTCCCTGTCGAGCGCCATCAGCTTCGGATCGGCGCACGCCATCATCGTCGAGGCCATGCGCGGGATCGCCAGTCGTCCGCCTTCGAGCGTGTAGGCACCGCCCATGCGATTGCATGTGTTGGTCACGCTGATACGTCCGTCGGAGAAGTCGAGTTGCACCGGACGTTCGGCCCTGACGAACAGGGCGTCGATGCGCCGGCCCTGCGCGTCGACCGCGTTGGCGAGCTTCCAGTGGTAGCCGCCGAGCAGGGTGGCATCGGCCGTCGCAGCTGCAGCTGCCGGTGCAGGCGGCGTGTCCGTGTCGTGCACCGGCTTGGCGCAGGCCGCCAGAGCCAGCGGAAGGGTCAGCAACGCGAGCCGCTTCATGTCCTTTCTCCCGGGGAAGCCGGTCCGGAGTGTATCGGCGCCGGCGTCGGGACGCGGTCGTGCCGGAGTTTGTGGTTCAGCTGCCCGCCGGTACCAGCAGCAGCAATGCCGCGCCGAGGAAGAAGCGATAGATCGCGAACACGGTGAAACGGTGCGTCTGGATGTAGCGCAGCAGCCACTTCACGGCGATGAAGGCCGTGATCGTCGAAGCGGCGAAGGCCACCGCGAGCGCGGTCCAGTCCTCGTGTGCCGCTTCGCCGCTGCGCACCACGTCGAGCAGCTCGTAGGCGGTCGCGGCGAACATGGTCGGAATGCCCACCAGGAACGTGAACTCCGCCGCGGCGGCGCGCGAGGTCGTGCCGGCCAGTAACGCGATGAAGATCGTCGCGCCCGACCGTGAGGTGCCTGGGAACACGCCGGCGACGACCTGCGCGATGCCGACCAGGATCGCCACGGTCCAGGTGATCCGGGTGCGCTCTCCCATCACGGCGGCGCGCTTGGCGGCGAAATGTTCTGCCGCGATCATCCACACGCCGCCCAGCACCAGCGCCCATGCGATCGGAGTGACCTGGTCGGGCAGCTCGAAGCCCAGCTTCTTCACCACCACGCCCAGCACGGCCGTGACGCCGAACGCAGCCGCGAGCTTGAACGTGTAGTCGCGCTCCTCCGGCACGGTCAGGGCGATGTGCGCCGGGCTGTGCTCGGCGGGCGCCGGACGGCCGGTGAACGACATCGCCAGGTCCCACAGCCGCTGGCGGTAGATCAGCACGACCGCGAGGATCGCGCCGGCCTGGATCGAGATGTTGAACAGATCGGAGCGATGACCGAGCCAGCGCTCGGCGATCAGCAGGTGGCCGGTGCTGGAGATCGGCAGGAACTCGGTGATGCCTTCGATGATGCCGAGCAGCAGCGCGGCGATGAGATCGGTCATGCGGTATGCGTCGCGTTGAATGGAAGCAGTGCGCGACGACTCGGCTGAATACGCCCCGCGGCTTCGCAAGGCCGCCTGGGCGGCTTTGCCGCGCGCTTCACGCCCTATCGACAGGGCTTTCACGAATGTTACTCCAAGCAACGAACGCGCAAGGCGGCGCTCGCCGGTGAAGGTTCGTCGGTGGCGGCGCGCGTTGGCACGCGGCCGATCGGCGGCCGGGGACGCCAGGGATGGGCGTGCAGCGGAGGTGAAGGGAGTGGCGCCCGCTCGGGCAACCATGTCGCCGATTGCCTCGACGCAGTGCGTGCGCCATGCGCGAACGCTGTGCAGCGCATCCCCCGGCGCACACGGCGCGAGCAGACGATCGCGCCGCACTACCGGATCGCCCCCGCGGCACTCCGGCATCCACCGGGCACCTTGGACCATCGTCGTTTGAGGAGAGCCACCGCCATGCATTCCACCCCACTCACCCTGGCGCTGTGCGCGGCGTTGCTGGCCGCGCCCGCCGTCCATGCGCAGGACGCATCGGCATCGACGTCGACAGCGACGGTCGAACCCAAGGCACTGGCCGCGCTCGATGCGATGGGCAAGTACCTGCGCAGTCTCAAGACATTCACCGTGCACGGCGACTCGACACTCGACCTCGTCATGGAGGACGGCGAGAAGCTGCAGTTCCCGGGCACCGTCGATTACAAGGTGCGGACGCCGAACGGCCTGCACATGGATATCAAGACCGATCGCAAGGAGCGCCAGCTGTTCTACGACGGCAAGTCGTTGACCGTGTACGGCAGCAAGAACAATTACTACGCGACCGTCGACGCGCCGCCGACGATCAAGGAACTGCTCGGCGTCGCTGCCGACCGGTACGACATCGAGTTTCCATTGGCGGACCTGTTCCTGTGGGGTACCGAACGCGCGCCCACCTCGGCGTTGAAGTCGGCCACCTTCGTCGGTCCCGCGCGCATCGGTGGCACCGTCACCGAGCAATACGCGTTCCGCCAGGAGGGCGTGGACTGGCAGGTCTGGATCGAGGCTGGCAGCAAGCCGTTGCCGCGCCGGCTGGTGATCACCACCACCGACGACCCGACGCACCCGCAATACGCGTCGACGCTGACCTGGAACACCAGTCCGTCGCTCAGCGATGCCAATTTCACGTTCACGCCGCCCAAGGACGCCAAGCGGATCCAACTGGTCGCAGTGGATGTGCCGGCCGCCGGTGACGAGGAGGGCAAGCCATGAACATTCGTTACTGCATTCCGGTGCTGGGTCTGGTCGCCGGTTTCGTCGCTGGCACCGCGGGTCTGCTTGCGCTGAGCGGCGATGCCGAGGCACGCGGTGGCGCGCGCACGAGCGTCAACCATGCGGGCGCCGCGCGCGGCGGTGGTGGACAGGCGGCGGCCAGCCGCCCGTCCGGTGGCGGCCAGGCCAATCGTTCCAACGTCAATCGCAACACCACGAACGTCAACCGCAATACCAACGTCAACCGGAATACCAACATCAACCGAGACGTCAACATCCACAACGAAGTCGACATCGACGTCGACAATGGCTGGAACCACGGCTGGGACGACCATCCAGTCGCTGCCGCTGCGGCCGTCACGACCGCCGTAGCCGTTACCGCGGCTGCGATCGGCTCGATCGTGTACTCCGTGCCGCCCAGTTGCGTGAGCACGGTGGTGAACGGCATCGCCTACCAGCAGTGCGGCAGCACCTGGTACCAGCCGCAGTACGCCGGCACGCAGGTCCAGTACGTGGTGGTCAACGCGCCGTGATCACGGCAACGGTTCCGGCCGCGGCGCGCAGTGCGTGGTCCGCGGCCGGTGCTGACGGAAAGTCCGCATCGTTCGCATCGAGGTCTCCATGCGCAGCCAATCACGCTTTTCATTGCTGGCCGTTCCACTGCTGGTGCTGGCAATGGCAGGAGGTGTTACAGGCGCCGTAATCGCGGCAGGCCAGGATGCGGCCGCCAGCGCGGTCAACATCGATGCGCGACCGTTCCCGCGCCAGTTCACCGTCCGCGGCACGAACTTCAGCGTGCACCAGCCGCAGTTCGAGAGCTGGGAAGGCAACCAGCTCAAGGGGCGCTTCGCGATGTCGGTGAAGACCGGCACCCGCAGCGGGCCGGATGGCAAGGCGCAGGACACGAGCGACTTCGGCGTCGTGCAGTTCCAGGCACGCACCCAGGTCGACAAGGACGCACGCGCGGTGGTGCTGACCGATATCGAGCTGCCCAGCGCAAGCTTCCCGACCGCGACCGCGAAACAGGCGGAGTACCTGGAGCTGGCACGCGAGCAGATGAAGCAGAAGTCGACGCTGACCATTTCGCTGGACCAGCTCGAGTCGGCGATGGCGATCGCCCAGGTCGATGCGGCGAAGCCGCAGTCGCTGCCGGTGCGCAACGAGGCACCCGACATCATCTTCAGTACCGCTCCGGCGGTGCTCGTGCTGGTGGATGGCCAGCCCGCGCTGAAGCCGAGCGGCGTCGGCGGCGTGCAGCGCGTGATCAACACGCGCTCGCTGTTGCTGCAGAAGGACGGCAAGTTCTACACCGTGGTCGGCGGACACTGGGCCGGTGCGGCGAGCCTGGATGGCCCGTGGACGCAGGTGGCAAATCCCGATCCGGCGCTGGTCAAGGCGAAGGACCAGGCGGTCGCCAGCAAGCAGGTCGACGCGCTCGACCAGCAGCCCGATGCGCTCAAGCAGGACTTCGCCGCCGGCCGCGTGCCCGACATCTACGTACGCACCAAGGCGGCAGAGCTGATCTCGGTGCAGGGCGAGCCGCAGTTCGTCGACATCCCCGGCACCAAGCTGAGCTACGTCGACAACACCGGAGCCGACGTGATCGTCGATGGCGGCAATAACAATGCGTGGTACGTGCTGGTGTCCGGGCGCTGGTTCACCGCGCCGGGCAGCAAGGGCCCGTGGAGCTATGTCGCGCCTTCGAGGCTGCCGGGAGACTTCGCGAAGATCCCGCCGGAGAGCCCGAAGAGCGGCGTGCTCGCATCGATCCCGAACACGCCGGAGTCGAAGGAGGCGCTGATCGCCAACGGCATTCCGCAGACCGCCACCGTCAACCGCAAGGAGGCGAAGCTGAGCGTGCAGTACGACGGCGCGCCCCAGTTCCAGCCGATCGGCGGCACGCAGCTCCAGTACGCCATCAACACGCCGGTCCCGGTGATCCGCGTCGCGGCGGACAGCTTCTATGCGGTCGACAAGGGCGTCTGGTTCACCGCCAAGGCCGCCACCGGGCCGTGGCAGGTGGCCACCAGCGTGCCGGCGGAGATCTATTCGATCCCGACCAGTTCGCCGCTGCACTACGTCACCTACGTGCGCGTGTACGGCGAGTACGGCGACGACGTCTATGTCGGATACACGCCCGGCTACTACGGCACGGTCGTGAGTGACGACGTGGTCGTCTATGGCACCGGCTACACCTGCACGCCGTGGGTCGGCGCGTACTGGTACGGCTGCCCGCCGACCTACGGCATGGGCGTGTACTTCGGCTGGAATGCCTGGGTCGGCTGGTCTTTCGGCTGGGGCTGGGGCTGGTATGGCGGCTGGTACGGCCCGTACAGCCCGTGGTGGGGGCCGTGGTACGGCCCGGCCTATCCGTGGGGTTGGTGGGGCGGCGGCGCCGCTGCCTGGAACGTCTATGGCCACTGGGGCAACGCCGCCGTGCGCGGCACCGCAGCGGCATGGGCGAATCCCTGGACCGGCAACGTCGGCCGCGCCGGTCGTGGTGGCTTCTACAACGAAGCCACGGGTGGCCGCGGTGTCGGCCGTGCGGGTGTGAACACCAACATCTACACCGGCACCACGCGCGCTGGTGCGCAAGGCATCCGCTACAACCCGCAGACCGGGCGTGTCGTCGCCGGCAGCGGCGGCGTGGCAGTCAATCCGTACACCGGGCAGGCCGCAGCCGGCGGGCGGCGGACCACCATCAACACCGACACCGGCCGCGTGACGCAGAAGGCAGGAGGCGCGGTGGCCGGACCGGAAGGCGCGGCCGGTGCGGGTGCGTTCAACAGCCAGGGCGAGCGCGTCGATGCACGCGGCGCCGCCGGTTTCCATTACAACGCCGACACCGGGACGATGCACAAGGGCGGCGTCGTCGAGGTCAACGACAACATCTACGCAGGCAAGGACGGCAACGTCTACAAGTACGACGACGGCAACTGGAGCCAGGTCGACAAGCCCGATCGCAATGCACGTTCGCAGGACCTGTCCGGACAGACCCACAACCTCGACCAGGACCGCTTCGCGCGCGAACGCGGCAACGAGCGCATCCAGGGCGGCAGTGGCTTCGAACGTTCATCGCGGCCGCCGCCGCAGCGTCCGGCCGGTGGTTACAACCGACCCGCCGGTGGATTCCGTCCGAGCATGGGTGGTGGGATGCGCGGCGGTGGCGGATTCCGCCGACGCTGACCGGCAAAGAGAGAGGACTCCAGGCGATGAAGCATGTACTCCTGCACACCGGCCTGCTGGGGCTGGCCGCATCGCTGGCGGTCGCAATGCCGGCGCATGCCGTCGAAGGCGCGCTCGGCCGCACGATCACCGGCACCAACATCACCTCCTACGCCGGCGTCATACCGCCGGCACCGGGGTTCACGGCCGGAGTGGGCTACGTCCATTACTCGGGCGACATCGGCGGTTCGCGCGAAGTGCCGTTGAACAACGTGGTGTCGCTGGGCGTGGATGCGACGTTCGACATGCTGTCGTTGACCGGCGTGTACGTCTGGGACACCGGTGAAGGCCGCTGGAACTTCGCCTCGATGGGCGCATTGCCGCTGGCGAACGTGGAAGTGGACGCCAATGTCTCGCTTGGGCCACGCACTGGACGGGTCAGCGACGAGGACGGATGGGGTCTGTTCGATCCGTTCTTTGCGCCGGTGATCGCCAGCTACCACTTTGACAAGACCCACCACATGTCGCTGGCGCTGTACGTGTACACCGACTGGGGAAGCTACGACGCGAACCGGTTGGCCAACCTCAGCCTCAACAACTGGACGTTCTCGCCGACGGTGGGCTACACGCAGCTGATGCAGAAGGGAACACTGGAGTTCAGCGTGCTCGGCGCCTTCGACATCTACACGAAGAACGACGCGACCGACTACGAGAACGGCACTGTGTTCCGCCTCGACGCGCAGCTGATCAAGCGCTTCGCCAACGGCTGGGGCGTCGGCGGCATCGGCGGCTGGATCGAGCAGATCGAGGACGACGACGGTCCGACGGCCGATCGTCTCAACGGCTTCAAGGGGCGCGCGTTCGCGCTGGGCCCCACGGTCAACTACACCAAGCACTGGAAGGGCGGACAGGTGGAGTTCGCCGCGCGGTGGCTGCAGGAGTTCGACGTGAAGAACCGCATCGAGGGCGACCCGCTGATGGTCACGGCGATGGTCACGTTCTGAGCGCGGCTCCCCGTGTGGGAGCCGCGCAGGGGGGCTGGTCTACCGGGTGGGGGCCCTCCCTGCAAGCTGCGCCGGGCGGGCCGCCCGAACATGCGTCGTTTAGACCGCACCAGAATCGCGCATTGCACCGTTATGGTGCGCAAGACTTGGCGAAGGCGTGAGGTACACCGGGTTGTCTCCTTTTCAATCAAACAGTTACAAAGCCAAGAAAGTTGGCACGCGGCTTGCTAGATAGGAGGCATCCTTCACCACCCAGGCCTCCGCCCATGTCCCTCGAACACGTAGAAAAGCTCATCAAGGACCACAAGGTCGAGTTCGTCGACCTGCGCTTCGTCGACATGCGCGGCGTGCAGCACCACGTGACCTTCCCGAAGTCGATCGTCGAGCCGAGCCTGTTCGAGGACGGCAAGATGTTCGACGGCTCGTCGATCAGCGGCTGGAAGGGCATCAACGAGTCCGACATGGTGCTGCTGCCCGACGCGTCGACCGCGTTCCTGGATCCGTTCACCGCCGATCCGACCGTGGTGCTGACCTGCGACATCCTCGATCCGGCCACCATGCAGGCCTACTCGCGCGACCCGCGCGGCGTCGCCAAGCGCGCCGAGGCGTTCCTGAAGTCCAGCGGCATCGCCGACCAGGCCTTCTTCGGTCCGGAGCCCGAGTTCTTCATCTTCGACTCGGTCCGCTTCGCCAATGAAATGGGCCACACCTTCTTCCACATCGACTCGGAAGAAGCGCATTGGAACTCCGGCCGCGAATACGACGGCGGCAACACCGGCTACCGTCCGATGGTGAAGGGCGGCTACTTCCCGGTCGCTCCGCTGGACTCGCTGCACGACATCCGCGCCGAGATGTGCAAGACGCTGGAGCAGGTCGGCATGGAAGTGGAAGTCCACCACCATGAAGTGGCCAACGCCGGCCAGTGCGAGATCGGCACCAAGTTCAACTCGCTGGTCAAGAAGGCCGACGAGCTGATGACGATGAAGTACATCATCAAGAACGTCGCCCACCGCAACGGCAAGACCGCGACCTTCATGCCCAAGCCGATCGTCGGCGACAACGGCAGCGGCATGCACGTGCACCAGTCGCTGTCCAAGGGCGGCGTCAACCTGTTCACCGGTGACGGCTACGGCGGCCTGTCGCAGATGGCGCTGTGGTACATCGGCGGCATCTTCAAGCACGCCCGCGCGCTGAACGCGTTCACCAACTCGGGCACCAACAGCTACAAGCGCCTGGTGCCGGGCTACGAGGCTCCGGTGATGCTGGCCTACTCGGCCCGCAACCGTTCGGCCAGCTGCCGCATTCCGTTCGTGTCGAACCCGAAGGCACGCCGCATCGAGATCCGCTTCCCGGATCCGATCCAGTCGGGCTACCTGACCTTCGCCGCGCTGATGATGGCCGGCCTGGACGGCATCAAGAACCAGATCGACCCGGGTGCACCGAGCGACAAGGACCTGTACGACCTGCCGCCGGAAGAAGAGAAGAACATCCCGACCGTGTGCCACAGCCTCGACCAGGCGCTGGAAGCCCTCGACAAGGATCGCGACTTCCTCAAGGCCGGCGGCGTGTTCACCGACGACTTCATCGACGGCTACATCGCGCTGAAGATGCAGGAAGTGACCCGCTTCCGCGCCGCGACGCATCCGCTCGAGTACCAGATGTACTACACGGTCTGATGCTCCAAAAGCCCCTCTCCCGCCTGCGGGAGAGGGGTTGGGGTGAGGGCGCTCGCCGCGACCGATAGCGGCGAAGTCAAAGCCCCCGACGTTCCTGCCGCTGCGAAGCAAGCAAAGGCTCAACAGCAACACCGCCCCGCGGCCAACCCTGCGGCGCGCGCGTCACCTCCGCTTCGTGGCCAGCCCTGCGAAGCGCGACCTGCAATCGCTCCGCGAACCGCCGCGGACGCGCACTTCCCACGCCTCGCGGCCATCCCTGCGAGCGCGCACCACGTCCAGCCGCGGCCATCCCTGCGGGACGCATCACGCGACAACGCGCAGTCGACACCAAGTACACCTGAACACGGCGTCGCCATTCGGCGTGCCTGGTTCCGTGTCCGCCGCGCGGGCAATACGACGAAGCCAATGACCGGGGAGGGGCCAACCACATGAGAGAGGCCTGTGTCATGACGCATCCAGCCGTTGCCGTTCGAACCACGCTCACACGCATTGCTTTCGCCCTGCCGCTGGTGCTGGCCGCATCGGGGGCACACGCCGGCACGTCCGGCTCGCTGGCGCTGACCAGCGATTACATCTTTCGCGGCATCTCGCAGAACGACCAGGACCCCGCGTTGCAGGGCGGCATCGAGTACGCCGCCGACAATGGCCTGTACATCGGCAGCTGGGGCAGCAACATCAGCTGGCTGTCGGACATGTCGACTCCCGCCGCACCGATCTCCAGCAGTCTAGAGCTCGACGTCTACGGCGGCTACCGCGGCAGGTTCACCGACAGTGTCGGCTTCGATGTCGGCGCGCTGTACTACTGGTATCCGGGCGACTTTCCTTCCGGCTTCAACAGCGCCGACACGGCCGAGCTCTACTTCGGCATCAGCGCCGGTGTGTTCACAGCCAAGTACTCCTACGCACTCACCGATCTGTTCGGCTACGCCGACTCCGATGGCAGCGGCTATCTCGACGCGGCCGTGAACTGGGAGTTCGTCCCCAGCTGGACGCTCAACGCCCATGCCGGCAAGCAGTGGATCGAGAACAACGAGGCCTTCGAGTACGCCGACTGGAAGCTCGGCGTCACCAAGGCGTTCGACGGCGGCTTCTCCGCCGCGCTGGCCTATACCGACACCGATGCCGACGAAGCGCTCTACACGAACACGCACGGCAATGACATCGGTGGCGATGCAGTCGTGCTCACGTTGACCAAAGCCTTCTAGCTATTCCCTTCAACCTTACGGAGCTGCGAGATGAAACTGATCACCGCGATCATCAGGCCGTTCAAGCTCGACGAGGTGAGGGAAGCGCTCACCGATGTCGGCGTGTCCGGCATCACCGTCACCGAAGTAAAGGGTTTCGGGCGCCAGAAGGGCCACACCGAGCTGTACCGCGGTGCCGAGTATGTCGTCGACTTCCTGCCCAAGCTCAAGGTCGAGTGCGCCGTGCCGGTGGCTTCGCTGGATGCCGCGCTGGAAGCGCTGCAGAACGCCGCGCGCACCGGCAAGGTCGGCGACGGAAAGATCTTCGTGCAGTCGCTCGAGCGCACGGTGCGCATCCGCACCGGTGAACTCGACGACGACGCCCTGTGACCCTCACGCGAGAGAGAACCATGAAAACGACCATGATCCGATCCCGCTCACGTGAGCGGATGCTGCGAACACTGGCGCTGGCGCCGGGGCCAGCGATGGCCCTGCTTGCGGGCAGCGCGGGCGCACAGGAAGCGGCCGCACCGATCGTCGACAAGGGCGACGTCGCCTGGATGCTGACCTCGACGCTGCTGGTGCTGCTGATGACGGTGCCGGGCTTGGCCTTGTTCTACGGCGGCCTGGTGCGCAGCAAGAACGTGCTGTCGGTGCTGATGCAGGTGCTGGCGGTGTTCTCGCTGATCGTGCTGCTGTGGGTGGCGTACGGCTACACACTGGCGTTCGGTGGGGGTGGTGCGTTCATCGGTACGTTCGACAAGCTGTTCCTTTCTGGCGTGACGAAGGAGACGCTGTCGGCCACGTTCACCGCAGGCGTCTCGCTGCCGGAGTACGTCTTCGTCGCATTCCAGTCGACGTTCGCCGGCATCACCGGCGCGCTGATCGTTGGCGCGTTCGCCGAGCGCATCAAGTTCCGCGCCGTGCTGCTGTTCTCGGTGTTGTGGTTCACCTTCGCCTACCTGCCGATCGCGCACATGGTCTGGTACGGGCCCGACGGCTGGCTGTTCGCGAAGGGCGCGATCGACTTTGCCGGCGGCACCGTGGTGCACATCAACGCCGGCGTCGCCGGGCTGGTCGGTGCGTACCTGGTCGGGCGACGCATCGGCTACGGGCGCGAGGCGCTCAAGCCGCACAACGTCACCTTCACGATGATCGGCGCGTCGCTGCTGTGGGTGGGCTGGTTCGGCTTCAATGCGGGCTCCAACCTCGAGGCCACCGCAGGCGCGGCATTGGCCTTCCTCAACACGCTGCTCGCCACCGCGGCGGCGGCGCTGGCGTGGAGCCTCGTGGAGGCGGTGGTGAAAGGCAAGCCGTCGATGCTCGGCGGCGCCTCCGGTGTCGTTGCGGGATTGGTCGCGATCACGCCGGCCTGCGGCACGGTTGGGCCGCTCGGCGCGATCGCGATCGGCGGCACGGCAGGCGCGCTGTGCGTGTGGGGCGTAACCGGGCTCAAGCGCCTGCTGCGCGCCGACGACGCGCTCGACGTGTTCGGCGTGCACGGTCTGGGCGGCATCATCGGGGCGCTGCTGACCGGCGTGTTCACCGCGCCCTCGCTGGGCGGCACCGGCGCCGCCGACTTCTCGATCGCGCACCAGCTCGGTGTGCAGGCGTTGAGCGTGGGCGTCACCGTGGTCTGGTCGGCGGTCGTATCGGTCATCGCGTTCCTCGTCGTCAGGGCGGTGGTCGGCCTGCGCGTGGCCGAGGATTCCGAGCGCGAGGGACTGGACATCACCTCGCACGGTGAATCCGCGTACGAAAGCTGATCGGGGAGCGTGTGCCCGGGCGGCCGGGCACACGCGTCGGACGAGTGGAACGCTGTGGCGCGGCAGTGGCGATGCCTGCCGCGCAAGGCCGCCGTATCATGGCAACCCCGGCTCCGCTGGTCTCCCCACGCCATGGACACGCTGCTGTACCTGATCGCGACCTACGGCCTGCTCGTGGTGGCCGTGAGCGTGTTCTTCGATCAGGGCGGCATTCCGGTGCCCGCCTATCCGCCGATCATCGTCACCACGTCGATGGCGGCGCAGGCCGGCGAGAGCGTCCTGCCGATCCTGGCAGTGGCGACGGCTGCGGCGGTCGCCGCCGACTGGTTCTGGTTCATCGGCGGCCGCAGGCTGGGTGCCCGGCTGGTGCGGCTGATGTGCAAGCTGTCGCTGTCGCCCGATTCCTGCGTGCTGCGTACGCGAGGCATCTACGGCCGCTGGGGGCCCGTGTCCCTGACCGTCGCCAAATTCGTTCCCGGTTTCGCCGCGGTCGCCACCACGATGGCCGGCGAGACCGGCGTCAGCACGCGCAGGTTCCTGCTGTTCGACGGCATCGGTGCGGTGCTGTGGTCGGGCCTGGCGGTGGCGATTGGCGTGGCATTCAAGGATGTCGTCGGCAGCGTGCTGTTGCAGCTCGACGAGCTCGGCCGCTACGGGCTGATGCTGGTGCTGGTGGCGATCGTTGGCTTCGTCCTGTGGAAGTGGCTCAACCGTCATCGCGTATTGCGCCAGTTGCGCATGGCGCGGATCACGCCCGACGAACTGCACGAGATGATCGAGAACGGCGGTTCGCCGCTGATCCTCGACGTGCGTGCGGCCGATCAGCGCGAGCGCACCGGCTGGATTCCGGGTGCCGTGTTCGTCAATTCGGTGCGTGATGTCGAGCTCGCCGCGCAGGAGCAGGTGATCATCTACTGCGATTGCCCGAACGAGCTGTCGGCCGCCGTACTGGCGCGCGAACTGCAGAAGCGCGGCTTTGGCCGCGTGCGTCCGCTGGCCGGCGGCTTTACCGCGTGGCGCGATGCCGGCCGCGCGGTGGCGTTGTCGTCACAGGCGGGATGATCCCGCGAGCGCTGTCTCGCTGCTTGTTCTGCTGCGGGCGGGAAGATGCTTCTTCTTCGCCGCTGAAAAGCCAACCCCTCACCAAGCCGTCCGGCTGCCGGGCGCAGCCCGACGGCGTTCCTCGGGACGCGCGCCAATGGCGCGCAAACGTCCCTCGGCACCCCCTTTCGCCAAAGGCGAAGGGAGAGAGCATGCCGCTGGCTTCACGGCGACGCCCATGTGCAGGTATCGCTGCACTGCAAGGGCATGAAAAAAACCGCCGGCTCATCACCGGCGGCTTTCGTTTCTTCCCGTTGCGCATCCGGCGCAACGTCACTACGCGACGATCAGAAGTCGAAGCGCACCTGCACCTGGGCCAGGTCCTGATCCAGGTCTTCGATCTCGAAGCGGCTGTACTCGCCGCGCAGCGCGACCTGGTCGGTGAGGCGGTACTGCACGCCGACGCCGTAGGTCGGATCGGTGCCGCTGTCGTCGTTGGTGCCGGTCAGGCCCGGAATCGCGTCGTCGAGATTCCAGGCGTGAAAGCCGGCCTTCGCGTAGGCCGAGAACTTCTCGGTGATCGGCAGCGTGCCGACCGCGGTCAGGTAGGCGCTATCGGCTTCGAGCGCGCGGCCGGCGCCTTGCGGCTCGATCTTGCCGAAGTCGGCGTAGCCGGCTTCCAGGCCGAAGTAGCGATTGAACTGGTAGCCACCGAACACCGAAAACGCGGTGTCCTCGTCGTCGTAAGCCTGTTCGTCGACGAACGACTGGCCGACGCCGGCACCGGCGTAGAAGCCCTTGTCGGCAGCCTGGGCGGAAAGCGCGGAGGCGCCGAGGACGGCGGCCAGAAGTGCGCTGGACAGCAGCTTGTTCTTGCTCATTGCTTTTGGGTCCTTCAAACGACTGCAGAGGGGGGAGGGAGATCTGCAGGCCGCGCGGCGGGCCCCGGCACGATGCCTGGACTTCCGTCGCTGCCATCCCTGTGTATGGCCAACACGAGTGCACCCAATGGCGGATATCGGACACAAAGAATCCCGCGAACGGAACAATTGTCCGGTGTGGAGTTCGTACGGGCATGCGCGGCGCGTGCCGCTATCGAGGGCGTCGGCGAAGCGGGATCGACCGTGTATCTTCAGTCCATGGGCACGATCACGAACCTGTTCGACTGGCTTTCGCGCAGATCGTCAGCGCGTCCGGCCATCGTGCTCACCGCCATTGGCTTCAGTGCCGGCGACGGTCATGTCGCGTGGCAATCCGTCGCGGAGATATGGGGCTGCAAAGCCGATCGGTGCACCACGGATGAAGCCTTCCTCGAGTTCGTCGCGGCCGGGCAACGCATCACCATCAGCGAGGAGCAGCCCGGCTTCGAGGTGTTCGAGCGCGCCATGATCGCGGCCTTCCCGGCCACCGCCGCCTGGCGCGACGCCGTGCTGATGCCGCCCTTTGCCGCCAATCGAACGCTGCTGTACCGTCGCGGCTGACTGTCGGGCCGCACACTCGCGGCCTCATCCAGGGAGGATGCATGAGGCATCGCTACATCACGGCTTGCGCGTTGCTGCTGTTCTCGCTGACGGCGTCCGCGCAAAGCGGCTGGCGCGACATGGAAGGAAACGCATTGCCCGAGACGTCAGCGTCGAAATCGAAGGACGGCTTCAGCGCCACACTGCTGGTGACTCCGGACCAGGACTGGCAGGAAAAGTGGAACACCCCGCCGGAGACCGTGCCGCATTTCAGCACCGCAACCGAAGTGTCCGAAGGCGGCGAGCTCTACATCCTGACCTTCCTTGCCAACCCGAAGGTCGACGAAGCCGGCATGGTCGACGTCGCCTGCGATTTCGTGGTCTCGCGACCTGATGGAAAGCCCTCCGTCGAAGAGCGCGACATGCCGTGCTTCAACGGCAATCTCAGCACCACACCGACGAGCGTGTTCCTGTCCACGGCATCGCTGAAGTACGTCGCCGAGCCGTCCGATCCACGTGGTACGTGGAAGGTTGACGTGACGGTCAAGGATCGCGTGCGCGGGGTCGCGATTCCCCTGCACACCTCGTTCGTGGTGAGGTAGACAGCAATGATCCTGCTTGCAACCCTGATCGCAGCAGCCCTGGTCATCGTGGCCGTGCTCGCGCACTGGTGGCGCAACTACTCATCGCGCGGCGGAACGTCGCAGGGTGACCCGGGACATTTCGGCGACGGAGCATCGTCATGGATGGCGTCGGACAGCTCCAGCTGCTCCGATACATCGTCCGATTCCGGCAGCTGCGATGGCGGCGGATCGGATGGCGGCGGTGGCGGAGACTGACTCGCGACAGTTCACCCTCCCAATCTCGGGGCTCGCATGCTGGATGCCGTTGATCTGATTCGCCCGGTGCTGTGGATCGCCCGTGCGCTGTGGTGGCTCGGCTGGGAGTTCCTGGTCAGGACGGTCGGCTGGTCGATCGGCTGGGCGATCTGGCGCGCCGTGACGTTCGGACGATTTCCCGATACGGGCTTCCGTGACCTCGATGACACCGCTCACTGGGCGTCGATCCTGGTCGAGATGACCGGGCTTGCCGCGCTGGCAGGCGTCATCGCGCTGCTGTCGGGCGTGCGCTGAAAAAAGCCGCTGCCCGGGGAGGGGGAGGGGGATCCGGGCAGCGACAGGTCGCATGCCGCCGATCGGAGACAACGGCATGCGTCGCATCCGCGTGCGGCCCATGCCGGAAGGCGGATGCATTCAACGAGGCGGCCGGCGGTGTGCCGGCGTCATGAGAAAGGCTTCTCCCACTGCCGCAGACTATCGGTTGGTCCGCGCGAGGGATTGCACCGGCGTGCGAGAAAACGATGCCGCCATCGGTAAGCCGATGGCGGCATTGGCACGATTGGTGCCGGCTTATTGCGGCTTGCGGATGCCGCGCTCGAACACCAGCAGCATGCCGCCGAGGATCGCCGCGTTCTTCAGGAAGGCAGTGAGCTGCTCCTGGAAGTGCGCATCGTCCGCGCTCCAGAAACCGTGGAAGACCGCGGTGACCGGCACCAGGAAGGCGGCCAGGGCCAGTGCCGCCCAGCGGGACTGCCAGCCGATGATCAGCAGCAGGCCGCCGATCACTTCGATGGCGATCGTCGCCACGAGGAAAGCGGAAGCGAACGGCAGCCCGGCACTCGCCATCCAGCCGGCGACGCCGGCGAAGCCGAAGATCTTGCCGATGCCGGAGACCAGGAACAGCGCACCGAGCAGGGCGCGGCCGATGGCGAACAGGGGAGTCTGGTTATTGCTTTGGGTATTCATGGTGGGTGCCTGAGAAAGTGGTGGATCAGAATTCGAGGGGGAGGTCGAACAGCAGCACTTCAGCGTCCTGCGCGCCGGCCAGCGTGACCTGCGCCTCGTCGCTGATCTTCAGTGCGTCACCGCCGGACAGCGCGATGCCGTTGACCGTGACGTTGCCGCGTACGACATGCACGTAAGCGCCGCGCCCGGCCTGCAGCGCGTGTGCGACGCGGTCCTCGCCATCGAGGATCGAGGCATAGAGCCACGCGTCCTGGTGGATCAGTACCGAGCCGTCGCGGCCGTCGGGCGAACCGATCAGGCGCAGCTGTCCACGCTTGGTTTCCGTCGCGAAGTGCTTCTCCTCGTAGCTCGGCGCGATGCCGCGCTGCGACGGGATGATCCAGATCTGCAGGAAGTGCACGGGCTCGCTGCGCGAGTGGTTGAACTCGCTGTGGCGCACGCCGGTGCCGGCGCTCATGCGCTGCACGTCGCCGTAGCGGATCACCGAGCCGGTGCCCAGGCTGTCCTTGTGCTCCAGCGCACCGCCGAGCACGTAGGAGATGATCTCCATGTCCTGGTGGCCGTGCGTGCCGAAGCCCTGGGCCGGCGCGACGCGGTCCTCGTTGATCACGCGCAGCGGGCCGAAGTGGACGTGGTTGGGGTCCATGTACTCGGCGAAGGAGAAGCTGTGGCGGGAGTTCAGCCAGCCGTGGTTGGCCAGCCCGCGCTCGTCGCTCTTGCGAACCTGAAGCATGATGGCGCTCCTATATGTGCGAATATTTCGATGGTTTGGCCGTGTGGCTGGTCAGCGGTAAAAACTGGCTGCCTTTCGGTTGACGCGCAGTATCCGCGCACCGGAAGCCTTTGAAAAACGGAAAGATTCCCGTCCTATCATCGAAAAAATCGAATGCTCCGGATCAGTCTCGACGCCCTGCAGGTTCTCGACGCCATCGACCGGCGCGGCTCGTTCGCGGGTGCAGCGAAGGAGCTGTATCGCGTGCCGTCGACGATTTCCTACGTCGTGTCCAAGCTGGAAGAGGAGCTCGGCGTCCAGTTGTTCGAGCGGCTCGGGCCGCGCGTCGCGCTGACACAGGCCGGGCAGGAACTGCTCAAGGAAGGCCGCTACCTGCTGAAGGCGGCTCAGGATCTCGAACAGCGCGTGCGGCGCGTGGCCTCCGGCTGGGAAACCGAGTTCGCGATCGGGATGGATTCGATGCTGTCGGCCCAGGGATTGTTGCCGGACATCGCCGAGTTCTATGCCGTCGCCGACCAGACCCGGCTGCGCATCGCCAGCGAAGCCCTTTCAGGAACCTGGGAAGCGCTGCTCGACCGGCGCGTGGACCTGCTCGTCGGTGCGGCCGGCGAGGGGCCATCGGGCGGCGGCTACATCGCCGAGCCGATCGGGACCGTGCCGTTCGTGTTCGCGGTGGCACCGTCGCACCCGCTGGCAAAGGGCAAGAAAGTGCTGGGCAAGGCCGACCTGCGCGCACACCGCGCGATCGCCGTGGCCGATTCGGCACGCAATCTGCCCACGCGCACGGTCGGCATGCTGTTCGGGCAGGACGCGCTGACCGTGCCGGACATGCGCACCAAATACGCCTATCAGGTGGCTGGCACCGGATTCGGCTTCCTGCCCGAGCCCTATGCGCGGACCGGCATCGACGCCGGCCTGCTGGTCGAGCGCAAGGTAGAGGAGCCCAAGCCGCCGGAGACGTTCTACCTCGCGTGGCGCAGCGACGAAACTGGTGCCGCGCTGGACTGGTGGCGCACGCGCATGCGCGCGGCGGGCGTGCTCGACAGGTTGCTGGTCGGCGGCTGAGCCTCAGGCGCGGATGCGCACCGGCACGCGGCAGGCGTCGCGGCCTTCGACGAACACGCCGACGCGATCGTTGAGCCGCTTCAGCACCAGATGGATCCGGTATTCGCCGATCGGCACATGCCGCACCACGACCTCGTCGATGCCGACCGGCAACTGCGGGCGCTCGATCGCGACCTCGCCGTTGCGCCCGTCGATGGCGATGCCCAGGCATGCCTGCACCAGCATGAAGGCCGAACCGGCCGCCCAGGCCTGCGGCAGGCACGCCACCGGGTAGGCCACCGGCGCGCTGCCCGGCGTGCGCGGGAATCCGCAGAACAACTCCGGAAGCCGCATGTCGAAATGCACCGCCGACTCGAACGCACCGCGCAGCAGTCGTGTGGCCGCCTGGCGCTCGCCGTAGGCAGCGATGCCGGCCGCGCACAGCGCCGAATCGTGCGGCCAGACCGAGCCGTTGTGGTACGACATCGGGTTGAAGTGCGTCTCTCCCTGCGCCAGCGTGCGGATGCCCCATCCGTTGAAGAACGGTGCGTCCAGCAGTTGCTGCGTGACCTGCGCCGCGCGCGATGATTCCGGCAGGCCGCTGTAGAGCAGATGCCCGGCATTGCTTGAGCGCACGGCGCACAACTCGCCGGCCGCATCGATGGCGATGCCATAGAACCCGCGATCCGGCATCCAGTAGCGGCGCTCGACCTCGACGCGGATGCGTTCGGCGCGTTCCAGCCACCGCAACGACGCGGCCTCGTCCCCTCGCAGGCTGGCCATGCTGGCCATCGCCCTGAGCGCCGCGAACACATAACCCTGCACTTCGACCAGCGCGATCGCGCCCTGCGGCGGCCGGCCGTCGGCATGGAACACCGAATCGGAGCTGTCCTTCCAGCCCTGGTTCGCCAGTCCACTTTCCTGGCCGCGCTGGTAATCGAGGAAGCCGTGGCGGTTCGCATCGCAGACGCGTTCGATCCATCCCGTCGCGGCGATCAGTGCCGGCCAGATCGAATCGATGAAGGCCACGTCGCCCGTGCGCTGCAGGAAAGCACCGGCCAGTCCGACGAACAGCGGCGTGGTGTCGACGCCGCCGTAATAGCGGCCGAACGGCAACTCGCCGAGCGTGGACATCTCGCCCTTGCGCGTCTCGTGCATGATCTTGCCCGGCGAGGAGTCCATGAACGCCGACTCCTCCTGCGCCTGGTGGCTAGCCAGGAACTTCAGCACGCCGCGTGCCAACGCCGGATCGAGCCACAGCGTCTGCAGCGCCGTGATCACGGCGTCGCGGCCGAACGGTGTCGAAAACCACGGCACGCCGGCGTAAGGATAAGGTCCGGTTTCCAGTTCGCTGGTGAGCATCGCCAGGTCGGCGCGCGAGCGATCCATCCATGCGTTGAACAATGGACCCGAGCTGCGGAGGCGCGCGCTGCTGCGTGCACGCCGCCGCATCCGCGAGCGCGCCAGCGCAGCCGCGCTGCGAAACCGTTCGCGCGAAGGCAGGGCCATCTCCGCACCGACCTCGACGTAGAAGACCTCGCGGCCACCGGCGGCAAGTTCCACCTGGAACTCGACACGATGCTCCGAAGCCTGGTGCGGCGCGGCCGAGAACGCCACGGACGAGCTGCGCAGCTCGGCGTCGAGGCCGCGATAGCGGAACGTCTGGCCATGCTCGAACAGTTCCACCGGCATCGTGTCGCCACGGCGCGAACGCTTGCTGCCGCGCACCTCGAACATGTCGCTGAAGTCCGCCTCGATCTCGAGCACCAGCGGAACGAATGCCGGCACAGTGCCGTAGTTCGCGAGCAGCAGCCGTTCGTACAGGCGGTCGCCATGCAGGAAGCGCATGCGCTTGAGGTACACCAGGCCCTGGCCAAAGCTGGCGTTGTTGCCCAGCGGAGGCAGCTGGCGGTTGGTCAGGTGCGCGACGAAGAAGACGTTGTCGCGGGTGACATAGGAGCTGAGCAGCATCGGAGCGCTGTCGCCGAGCAGGACCCGGAAGCGCGAGAGGATGCGCGTGTCGTTGTGGAACTGGCCGTCGGCACCGCCCTCGACGTCGCCCAAGCGGTTTGCGATCAGGAAGCTGTCGCCATCCTTCAGAACGTAGCTGGTGTTCAATGACGCGGAGGCGGCCGGATCCATGTCCGTGGGCTCAGGCGATCATGCGCTGCGCGGCATCTTCCTGCCGCAAAAGATGCCGGTAGACATCGACATAGGAAGCCGCCATGACCTCCGCCGTGAAGCGACGCTCGAAGCGCTCGCGGACGGCGTGGCGACTGAGTGCCAGCATGCCCGGCAGCGCGTCAACCGCCTGCTGGACGGATTCGACGATGCAGCCGGTCACGCCCGGTTCGATCACCTCCGGCACCGACCCGCAGTTCCAGGCCACCACCGGCGTGCCGCAGGCCATCGCCTCGATCATCACCAGTCCGAACGGTTCGGGCCAGTCGATCGGAAACAGCAGCGCCAGCGCGTTGCCGAGGAACTCGCTCTTCTCCTCATCGGAGATCTCGCCGATGTACTCGATGCCGTCGCCGTCGAGCAGTGGCTCGATCTCATTGTGGAAATACGCCTTGTCGACCGCATCGACCTTGGCCGCGATGCGCAGCGGCAGCCCGGCCTGGCGCGCGATGGAGATCGCGCGATCGACCCGCTTCTCGGGGGAAATGCGGCCCAGGAAAGCGAGATAGCCCCCGGCCGGCCTCGGCGAGTAGCTCAGCAGATCCGATGGCAGGCCATGGTGGATCGTGCCGACCCAGTTGACCTCGCCGAGCGGCTTGCGCTGCTTGTCGGAGATGGACACCAGCGGGAACTTGCGCCAGCGCCGATAGGCCTGTGGCAGGTCCTTCAGGTCCAGGCGGCCGTGCAACGTGGTGACGGTCTTGCCGCAGCAGTTCTCGAAGAACGGGTAGTGCAGAAGATCGACATGGAAGTGCAGCATGTCGAACTCATCGGCGCGCCTGCGTACGTCGTGCAGCAGCGTAAGGTGCGCGGCGAGGTCGGACTTGAGTGGTGCGGGATCGAGCCGGATCGCCTGGTCGCGCATCGGCACCAGCGTCGCGCGGGTGCGCGTGTCGGCCGACGCGAACAACGTCACGTCATGCCCGGCGTCCACCAATGCATCGGTCAGGTAAGCGACGACGCGTTCGGTGCCGCCGTACAGCAGCGGCGGCACGGCTTCGTAGAGCGGGGAGATTTGTGCGATTCGCATTTGACGCAAGTTACGACACGCGTCGTGTAAGAATTGTTGTACGCACGCGTGTTCAATGGAATGAACAGGCGGCGCGCGCCGGTCATCGTTCCGGATGGTGAGGTCTCCAGCAGCGCGTTCACGTCGATGTACGCGAACGGAGGTGCGGACATTTCGCCTCGGCTGCAACCTCCTCAGCAGTTCCGCGATGCTTCGTCGAAGCAGGCTTGCGTCGCGCCGTCTCGTCAACGAGCGGCGCACGCGTGAAGGTCACCCCGTTGCGATCGACTGTGCGGCGGTGCGGGTGATGCCGGCGCTGTAGGTCGCAATACCGTCGAGATTCAACTCAAGCACGACGCCGAGTTCGTCCAAGCCGTAGAGAGCGTCGACGCCCGCATCGTGCCGTGGCCACCACCTGATGCAAGCCGCCAATTCCGGCGCTGGGCCTGATGCGGATCGCCGGATGGTCGTGCAGCAGGGGGGCGGCCGGCATCGCGGGCGTCCTCGCGGCCGGACACGGAACGGCCGGGCAGGACCGACCCTGCGCGACCGGGGAGAGTTCACGAGACCAGCGCTGATGGCGCCATGCATCCAGTTGGTGCCAAAAGGGGCGGTACAGCGCCGCGCTCACGGTTCTTTGCACTACGATGGTGCAATGACCGCGCTCGCGCCCGATGCCGACACCCTGACCACGCCGCTGGCCTGGAGTGACGGTCAGGGTGTGATCGCGGGCTGCAACACCGCTTTTTCGCGCTGGCTCGGCGTCAGCGCCCGGCGCCTGCTCGGCTGGCCACTGGCCGGGCTGGATTCCGGCGACGGCCGCCTGGCCGAGGCGCTGGCCCGCGCCTCCGACGGCAGCGCGCCGTTGCGGCTGCGCCGCTGCCGGTTGCGCTACAGCGATGGCGAGGAATGCTTCGCCGACCTGTGGCTGAGCCGGCGCGAGGACGGCGGCTGGCTGATGGAAGCTCATCCGGTCGACGAGTTCCCCGGCGACGACCCGGCTCTGTTGCTTCCGTCCGCGCTGTCGGCCTCGCTGAAAGGGCTGGCACACGAACTGCGCAATCCGCTGGCTGGCTTGAAGGGCGCCGCGCAACTGCTCGCGCGCCGCGTCGACCGCGACGGCGGCGATGCGCGCGAACTCGTGTCGATGATCGGCAGCGAAGTCGAGCGCCTCACCGCACTCGTCGACCAGTTGCTGACGCCGGCGCCGCCGCGCGCGCATGCATCGCTGAACATCCATGCCGTGCTCGAACGCGTGTTGCGGTTGGCCGAGAGCGAGGCCGGGTGGGCTGTGCGCCTGCTACGCGATTACGACCCGAGCCTGCCCGAGTTCGACGGCGATGCCGATCGCCTGATGCAGGCAGTGTGGAACCTGGTGCGAAACGCCATCGAAGCCGGCGCGACCCACATCACGCTGCGCACGCGCGCCGAGCACGCAGTGCGCATCGCCGACGTCGTGCATCCGATCGCGCTGCGGCTGGAGATCGTCGACGACGGGCGCGGCGTGCCGGATGCACTGGCCGAACAGCTGTTCCTGCCGCTGGTGTCGGGCCGCGCCGAGGGCAGTGGTCTCGGTCTAGCGCTGGCGCAGCAGGTCGCGCGCGAGCACCGCGGCTCGCTGGCCTATCGCTCGCGGCCGGGACACACGGTATTCACGCTGCTGCTGCCGCTGGCGCTGCAGGACGAAGGAGGCATCGCGCATGGCGGTTGAGCAGGCCCGCATCTGGGTGGTCGACGACGACCGCAGCGTCCGCTTCGTGCTCGCCACCGCGCTGCGCGAGGCGGGCTATGCCGTCGATGGCTTCGAAAGCGCGCGCGATGCGCTGGCCGCGCTAGACGATCGCGCGCCCCCGGACCTGTTGTTCACCGACGTGCGCATGCCGGACACGGGCGGCCTCGCGCTGCTCGACAGGATCAAGGCGCGGCTGCCGCGCCTGCCGGTGATCGTGATGAGCGCCTACACCGATGTCGCCAGCACCGCGGGCGCATTCCGGGGCGGCGCGCACGAGTTCCTGTCCAAGCCCTTCGATCTCGACGACGCGGTCGCATTGGCCGCGCGCACGCTGGGCGAAGTACAGCAGCAGTCGCCGTCACCGCCGCGCGAGGAGGCCGCGACGCAGGCCGATGCGCTGATCGGTGACGCGCCTGCGATGCGGACGCTGTTCCGTGCGATCGGCCGCCTGGCGCAGGCGCCGCTGTCGGTGCTCATCACCGGCGAAACCGGCACCGGCAAGGAACTGGTCGCGCGCGCGCTGCATCGCGAGTCGCCACGCTCGCGCAAGCCGTTCGTCGCGCTGAACACCGCGGCGATTCCCGCCGAGCTGCTGGAAAGCGAGCTGTTCGGCCACGAGGCGGGTGCCTTCACCGGTGCGACGCGCCGCCACCACGGCCGCTTCGAACAGGCCGACGGCGGCACGCTGTTCCTCGACGAGATCGGCGACATGCCGTTGCCGCTGCAGACACGGCTGCTGCGCGTGCTGGCCGAAGGCGAGTTCTTCCGCGTCGGTGGACGTGAGCTGATACGCGTCGATGTGCGCGTGATCGCCGCGACGCACCAGGACCTGGAAAGCCTCGTTGCCGACGGGCGCTTCCGCGCCGACCTCCTGCATCGGCTCGACGTGGTGCGCCTGCGCCTGCCTCCGCTGCGCGAGCGGCGCGAGGACATTCCCCGTCTGGCCGAGCGCTTCCTTGCCGCCGCTGCGGTGCGCTTCGACGCGCCCGCCAAGCGGTTGTCGCCGCCCGCGATCGAACGCCTGCTCGCCTACGACTGGCCCGGCAACGTGCGCCAGTTGGAGAACCTGTGTTGGCGCCTGGCTGCGCTCGCGCCCGGCGACAGCATCGGCCGTGCCGACCTGGACGATGTGCTCGACACGACGGTGTCGCCGTCGCGGCAAGCGGCGGTGGCCGCAGGCGAAGGCGAGTGGGATGCGCATCTGGCGGCGTGGGCGCGCGAGCAGCTGGCACTGGGCAACGACGGCCTGCATGCGCAGGCACTCGAACGCTTCGAGCACGCGTTGTTCGAGGCGGCCCTGGAACATACCGGTGGCCGCCGCAGCGAAGCCGCGGCACGGCTCGGGCTGGGGCGCAACACACTGACCCGCAAGCTCGGCCCCGGTCGCAAGCGCCACTGACTGTTCACCGCCGTGTGACCACGACGGGAATAACCTGCGCGCTCGCGATCAGGTATACCGAACCGATAGGCATTGCCGGACACAAGGAGATCCCGGATGAAGACCGCACTGCTCGCCGCCGCCACGATCCTGGCCCTGTCCGCCTGCAGTTCCGCGCCCAAGACCAAGGCGCCGCCGCCCGCTGCTTCGACCGCCAAGGCCGCTGTCGTCAACCTCTCCTCCGCGTCGGCCAGCCTGGTCAGCGGACGGCTCACCGTGAAGCCGATGGGCGATGGCGTGCATCTCACCGGCGAAATCGGCGGCCTGGCACCGAACAGCGTGCATGCGATCCACATCCACGAGAAGGGTGACTGCAGCGCGGCCGATGCCAGCAGCGCCGGTGGGCATTTCAATCCGGCCGGTGCACCGCACGGCAAGGTCGACAGCGGTGCGCACCACGGCGGCGACATGGACAACATCAGCGCCAACGCCGATGGCATCGCGAAGGTCAGCGTGCATGCCCAGGGCGTGACGCTCGGCGGAGGTGCAGCCAACGACGTGGCAGGCAAGGCGGTGATCGTCCACGCCTCGCCGGACGACTACAAGACGCAGCCGACCGGCAATGCCGGCGGGCGCGTGGCATGCGGGGTCATCACTGTCACGCAGTGATGCGGTTCTCGCCACCCGCTCATCCTTCGACTCCGCTGCGCTACGCTCAGGACGAACGGTGCTGGTTTGCGGCAATACTTGCAGGCTGCGGCAGCTCGCACTGTGCGACCAGCCGTTTCACCGTTCGTCCTGAGCGTAGGTGCGAAGCGCCGAAGTCGAAGGATGAGCGGGCTACCCAGCGTGAAACACCAGGATGTCGTCCATGACCACCACTCATTTGCGCATCCGCGAAGCCCACGCCCACGACACCGAGATGCTTGCGGTGTGGGCGGAAGCGATGGCGTGGGAGACCGAGCACAAGCGGCTCGATCCCGGCACGGTACGCCGGGGCGTCGCCGCAGGCATCGCCGATCCGGCCAGGGCGCGCTACTTCATCGCGATGGACGAAGCCGGCGTCGCCGGCCGCGAAACGATCGCGGCGCCGGTCGGCACGCTGATGCTGACGCGCGAATGGAGCGACTGGCGCGACGGCGAGTGGTGGTGGATCCAGAGCGTGTACGTGCCGCCCGAGCACCGCCGCCGCGGCGTGTTCGCCGCGCTGTACCGGCACGTCGAGACGCTCGCTCGCGGCACACGCGGTGTGGTTGGCCTGCGCCTGTATGTCGAGCGCGACAACGACAACGCCCACCGCACCTACGACGCGCTGGGGATGGTCGATGCGGGCTATGCCATCCGCGAGGCGGAGTTCGATCGTTCGAAGTGACGCAACGGGCGGTCAGCGCAGGTGCCGCGGCACCTTGCTTTCGAGCAGCCGGACCAGTTCCGCGTCCATGAACTCGTAATCATCGGGGATGTCGAGGCAGACGATGCGCTTGCCGGCAAGGTGCGGCTGGAAGCGCGCCGACAGCTTCGAGCGGTGCGCGCGTTCCATCACGAAGATCAGGTCGGCCCACTGCAGCAGTTCCGGCGTGACCGGGTTGTCGGCGCCGACATTGATCCCGGCCGACGCGGTCTCGACGCCCGGCCATTCGGCGAACACCTGTTCCGCAGTCGGGCTGCGCAGCCGGTTCTGGCTGCAGATGAAGAGGACGTTGGTCAATCCAGCACGGCCCGGTTGTCGTCGATCGCGTGCACGAAGTTCACTGGGATCCCGTGCGCGCCGAGCACCGCGGCGATCTGCCGCTGGCGGGCCTGGAAGTGCTGGTGCTGGCGCTCCAGCTTCTCCCGGCATTCGGCGGTGTCGCAGGGCGCCTCGGTGGCGTAGCGGGCCTTCCATGCGCGTGGCTCGAACATCGCAATGCGTGCCTCGCCGGCGACGTAGTGCACCAGCGGCTCGGGCGGCGCGTCCAGCCATTCCTCGCCCTCGGGTTGCAGCAACGCGGTTTCCAGCAGCGGCCACAGCGGCGAAAGGCCGGCGTGGTCGTACTGCATCGCCATCATCGCGGCGAGGTCGTGCACCGTCAGGTAGCGCGCATGCTCGACTCGCAGGCCGAACGCCTCCTGCGCGGCGAGCGCGGTGTCGGCGCCGGCCATGCCGCGCTCGAGCAGTTCGCGCTCGAACACATCGCCGACTCGGGCGGCGGCCTCGGCGTTGCCGCCGAGCACGAACGGCACCAGCCGCAGCGGGCCACCGGCGTAGTCGGGCGAGGGGGTGAGAGTGCCCGGCAGGCGCTCCTCGTGGGCGCCGAAGGCGATGACCCGCGCCTCGGTCCGACCCGGGGCGCGTGCCGCCAGCTGGTCCAGCTCGCGGTGCAGCGGCCAGCCCGGGCGGAGCAGCTCGACCGGGTCGTAGTGGGCACCCACCGTGACCAGGTCCAGCGAGGAGGCTTCCGGCGCGAAGCCGGCAAGATCGCGGGCGATCAGCGCCGCAAGCGCGCCAACCTCGCCCTGCGACAGGGCGTGGCGGTCGACCGGCGCGTCACCGCGCAGCTCGAGCGCGAGGGCGCCGAGCACGTGCAGCGTGGCGGTCGGGGCGGGGGCGGTGCTGTCGGCGAAGCTCATGGATACGGTGGCGTTTGGTCGCTCGCGAAGGCGGCGCTACACTTCGTCCATTATGCCCGGCGGTCGTTACGGTCCCGGCAACTCCCCCAGGTTCCTTCGAGGTGCACTGATGCGTCCAGCCCGTCCCGTCGCCGTGCTAGGCGGCGTCCGCATTCCGTTTTGCCGCCAGAACACGGCCTATGCGGATGTCGGCAACCTCGGCATGTCGGTCCGGACCCTGGGTGCCCTGGTCGAGAAGTACGGCCTGCACGGCCAGCAGCTCGGCGAAGTGGCGATGGGCGCGGTCATCAAGCACTCCAGCGACTGGAACCTCGGCCGCGAGGCCGCCCTGTCCTCGGGCCTGTCGCCGCTGACGCCGGGCATCACGCTGCAGCGCGCCTGCGGCACCTCGCTCGACTCGATCGTGCACATCGGCAACAAGATCGCGACCGGCCAGATCGAGGTCGGCATCGGCGGCGGTTCCGATACGACGTCCGACGTGCCGATCGTCTACGGCCAGAAGCTGCGCCGCCGCCTCCTCGAAGCCGCCCGCGCCAAGACGCCGCGCGACAAGCTGGCTGCGTTCAAGGGTTTCCATTTCCGCGAGCTGAAGCCCGAGTTCCCGGGTGTGGCCGAACCGCGTACCGGCAAATCGATGGGCGACCACTGCGAGGACATGGCCAAGCAGTGGAACATCTCGCGCGACTCGCAGGACGAGTGGGCGCTGTCCTCGCACAAGAAGCTCGCCGCCGCCTACGACCGCGGCTTCTTCGACGACCTGGTGGTGAGCTTCCGCGGCGTGGCCCGCGACAACATCCTGCGCCCCGACAGCACGCTGGAGAAGCTGGCCTCGCTGAAGCCCGCGTTCGACAAGACTTCCGGACGCGGCACGCTGACCGCGGCCAATTCCACGCCGCTGACCGATGGCGCATCCGCCTGCCTGCTGGCATCGGACGAATGGGCGCGCTCGCGCGGCCACGAAGTGCTCTGCTACCTGCGCGATGCGCACGTCGCGGCGGTCGACTTCGTCCACGGCGAAGGCCTGCTGATGGCGCCAACCGTCGCGGTGCCGGAGATGCTCGCGCGCAACGGCCTGACGCTGCAGGACTTCGACTTCTACGAGATCCACGAAGCCTTCGCCGCGCAGGTGCTGTGCACGCTGCGCGCGTGGGAGAGCGAGGAGTACTGCAAGAACCGTCTCGGCCTCGACGCGCCGATGGGCCGCATCGACGTCGCCAAGATCAATCCGAACGGCTCCTCGCTCGCTGCCGGCCATCCGTTCGCCGCGACCGGTGCGCGCATTGTCGCCACCGCGGCGAAGGAGCTGAAGCAGCGTGGCGGCGGCCGCTGCCTGGTGTCGATCTGCACCGCCGGCGGCATGGGCGTGGTGGCGATCCTGGAGCGTTGATCGCGCCGCGCGATCGCCCGCATCCCTGACGGCCTGCTATACAGTCCACCGGCACGGCGCGGTGGCTGAAGGGGGTTCGGCCCGCGACCGCACACAGGAGGTGGGGATGGGAGTCAGGACCTGGACGGGCACGCTCGCCTGCGGATTGCTGCTGTTTGCGACAGCCTGCAGCAACAAGGAGGCAGCCGACGCCATGTCCCAGTCTGCGGCGGAATCGCCGGCCGCGGCCCCTTCCGCTGGCGCGCCCGCTCCCGACGCCGCTTCGCAGCTGGCGTCGGCGGTGCTGACGCAGGGCTCCGCGGACAGGCGCTTCATCCGCACGGCCCGCGTCGAGTTCCGCGTGCAGGATGTGTTCCGTTCGGCGCTGGAGATCGAAGATCTCGTCGCACGCCTGGGGGGCTATGTCGCCCGCAACGACATCCGCAACGAGATCGAGGACACGCGCCAGCGCGATAGCGGCGATGGCTGGCGCATCGAGCTGTCCAGTTACACCACCCGCGGCGACCTGCAGGTGCGCATACCCAGCGAGCGTGCGCAGGAGTTCATGCGTGCGCTGTCGCGCCACGTCGAGTTCCTGGATCGTCGGGCCGTCGATGCCCAGCTTGAGCTGATGGCCCAGCAACTGGCCTACCTGCGCCAGCAGCAGGCGCAGCAGGCCCTGACGACGGTAGCGGCCGAGCCCGGCAAGACGGGGGCGAAGGTCCACGCCGTAGAAGCAGTGGCCGATGCCCAGGCCCAGCGCGACGAAGCCACCCTCGTGACCCGACAACTCGAGGACCGCATCGCCTTGGCGACCATCGAGCTGTCGATGCATCAGGCACAGAAGGTGACCCGCACCCAGCAGCCGGACCTCGACGACGCACTGCATCGCGATCAGCCTGGCTTCTTCACCCGTCTCGGACATTCGCTCAGCACGGGCTGGCACGGCCTGCTCGCCGTCCTGGTCGCGCTGGCGACGCTGTGGCCGCTGTGGCTGGTGTTGGCGGGGCTCGTCGCAGGCGTGCGCCTGTGGCGGGGCGTCAAGCGCGAGGTGATCAGCGGCAGGGTCTAACCAGCCGCTTCTCCATGAACACCGTCGCCTCGTCGGCGGTGTGAACGCCGTAAGGCGAACGCAGCGCGTAGCCCAGCCGCGTGTACAACGCGATGGCCTCGGGTTGCGCGGTGCCGGTCATCAGGCGTGCGAGGTCGATGCGGCGCTCGATCAGGTGTGCTTCCAGCGCATGCATGATCGCCCGCGAATGTCCCTGGCCGCGATGCTCCGGCACGACGAATACCGACTTGATCTCGCCGTAGGTGCCGTCGTCGTCGCGCATCCGCACCGCGCCGCAGGCGACCGGCTGGCCGGCCACGAACGCGCCGAGGAAACAGACGCCGGCCTGCTTCAATGCCGCGACGCCGCGCTCGAGATCGCGTTGCATTCCGTACAGCGCCGACAGGTGCGCGTTGAGGCCGCCGATCAGTGCCCGCGCAGCCGGAGCGTCCGGGTCGAGCGGCGCGACGTGCCGCATCAGCCGCGCAGTCGCGGCACGCCGTGCTCGTCGCGTTCTTCGACGACGGCTTCGTCGAAGATCTTCTGGCGCAGGTCGCGCCCCGGCAGTTCCTGCGTCGCTTCGCCACGCGCGGCGCGCAGCGCGTTGAGGTAGCACAGGCGGGCATTGGCCTGGTCGCCGGCCTGGGCGAAGACGTGGCCGAGTTCTTCCCAGGCCTCGCTGTGCGCGCCCTGCGCGACCGCGCGATGCAGGAAGCTCTCCGCCTGCGACGACTGCCCCTGCGCGCGTGCGAGCTGCGCCAGCGTCACCAGCAGCGCAGGGCTGCCCGGGTGCGCCTGCAGCCAGCGCTCGGCATTGGCGCGGCGCGAATCGAGGCGGCCGATCGGCAGGCGGCCATAGAGTGCGGCGAGCGATTCGTCCCAGCGCGAGTCCAGTGCCTGCTCGATGCTGCGCGCGGCCGCTTCTTCCCAGCGCATCGCGGCGGCGCGTTCGGCGTAGGCGGCCACCGAGGCGGGATCGTTGCGCAGCGGTTTCGGCAGCGCCTCCCAGCGGTCGGCGAGCACGTTGGCATCGGCGGCCTGGCGCAGCGACGCTGCGGCCCATTGCGCTTCCAGTTCGGTCAGGCGCGCGGCCGGCAGCGCCTGCTGCTGACGCAGCGCGCCGAGCAGGCCATACGCCTCGTCGGCGCGGCCGAGCGCGGCCAGCGCCTGTGCGCGCAGCGCCAGTCCGCGCGGAGGCAGCGGCGAGGCAGCAGGCACATCGAGTGCGGCCAGCGCATCGGCGGCACGGCCCTGCGCCAGCGCGGCCTCGGCAGCGGCGACCGCATGCGCCGAAGCGGAATCACGGGAAAGCGCATCGAGCTGGCGTTGCACACCGGCGTCGTCGCCACGTGCCAGCGCCGCCTGCACTGCGCCGACGCGCGCGACGGTGGCGACGTCGCGTTGCTCGGCAGCCAGTGCCAGCTGCTTTTCGGCGCGGCTGTACTGGCCCTGGTGCAGGGCATCCAATCCGTCGACCAGGCGTGCGCGCGCCTGCTTCTTGCGGTGGCGGCGCAGCGCGACGAACGGGAGGCTCAAGACTTTCCACAGCAGCCATGCAACGACCGCCGCGGCCAGTACCAGCGCGAACGCCTTGGGTACGTTGGTGGTGTAGTCGTTGCCGCCGTAGCGGACCAGCACATAACCCGGGTCCTGCAGCAGCAACTGCGCCAGCAGGGCACCGGCCAGCGCCAGCACGATCCAGAACAGCAGGTTGCGGAAGAGGTTCATGCAGCCTCCGTCAGTGGGCCGCGCGCAACTGGCGCAGCTGCTGCAGTGTGCTTCCCAGGGTCGGAATCGTCAGTGAAAGCGGTCGCGCTGCGATCGATTTCAGGCGCGCGCGCTGGCGCTGCAGCTCCGGCGACTCGGGCGACAGCCGGGTCAGCCAGCCATCGGCGCGGCCGAGCGCGGCGCGAAACCCCTCGTCGTCGCGACGCTCGGCCGCGGCACGGGCGAGGGAAATCTCCAGTTGCAGGCCCGCCACCGCGGCAATGCGGTCGGCAGGCTGCACCGCGACGGCGCGATCACTGGGGCGAACGTCGATCAGGCTGCCGAACGCACGGCGCCACCAGGGCGCCTGCGCAGGCACGGTCGTGGCCGGTTGCTGGGGTGCGGCGCTTACTTCCCGCGCGAAGGCATCCAGTTCCGCCATCGCCTGCACGCGCGGTTCGCTGCCGAGTGCGTCCAGTCCGGCGCGTTCCTGCTGCAGCGTCTGCCGCAGGCTGAGGTAGGCCGGATCGTCGACGCCGTCGAGCACCTGTCCGGCCAGCACGTAGGCACGCCGCGCGCCGTCGAGATCGCCGGCGATCGCCAGACGCTGCTGCGCCATCGTCAGCAGCAGTTCGGTCTCGTCCAGCCGCAGCGCCTGTGCGCCATGGCGGTCGGGATCGGACAGCTTGTTGACCGTGTCCTCGACCAGCGCCGCGCGCTGGCCGATGCCGAGCAGTTCGTCACGCACGACGCGGTTGGTGGCGTCGGCCTGCTGCAGGCGCTGCCCTTGCGCGCGCTGATCGCGGCGGAGGGCTTCTATGCGCTGGTCGATCGCGCCCAGTTGCTGCTCGATGTCGGCTTCTGCGGTTTCGCGCTGGTGGCGCGACTGCCATTGCTTCCATCCCCAGAATCCGGCGCCGGCAAGCAGCACCAGAAGGATCAGCCACAGCCCCGCACCGGAGCGGCGCGAGGAAGAGGCCGAAGCGTTCGCAGCGGTCGGGTCGGGTGTCGTGGACACGGCATCACGTGGGGAGCGGGACGGGCCCATGCTACCGGATGCGACCGTGGTCACGTCCGGGTACTGGCCGCCGCCGCGACGAGGTCGGCCGGACGCGGGCCGCGCGCGAGCACGACCCGCTGGAATCCGAGTTCGCGCGCCAGGCCGGCCAGGCGATCGCTGGCCGCGGCGACGGTCGCCTGGCGCAGCGCAGCCAGGGCCACGGCAGGCAGCGTATCGACCAGGTGTTGCAAGGCCTCGCCGCTCGACAACGCCAGCACGGCGGGCGCGGGCAGGGACTGCAGTCGCGCCACGGCCTGCGGCGAGGGCGGCACCGCGACGCGCTCGTAAACGTCGGCGCGGTGGACGCGCGCACCGCGCGCCTGCAGCGATGGCACCAGCACGCCGCGTCCGCCAGGCGCGCTGACGAAGCCGACATCGATGCCGTCGAGACCGGACAGCCCGGGCAGGTCGAGCAGGCCTTCGCTGTCCATGCGTTGTGGGGCGTGCACGTCGCGAATGCCGGCGCGCCGCAGCGCCGCAGCGGTGCCGGCGCCGACGGCGAACCACTGCTGGCCTGAGAGTGCTTGCAATGGCCGCAACGACCGCGCGGCGGCGACCGCATTGGGACTGGTGAAGATGACCTTGGGCGCCGCGAGCGCTGTGCCGAGTGCCGCGATGTCGGCGGGGCCGTCGCGGTGTTGCAGTCTCCACGGCGACAGCGCGATCAGGCCGGCGCCGTGGCGTGCCGCCGCGCGGCGCATCGCATCGTGCCCGCCGCTCGGTCGCAGCGAGATCACGTACCATCCGTGCTGTGTCGTCACGCGGGCCTGCATGCCTCCAGCATAGCCGCCCCGTGCGACTTCCCCAGCGATGTCCCGGCCGCATGACCCACGAAGACGCCCTCGAACGCCTCCACCATCATTACCAGTCGATGCCGCCGGTAGCGGCGATGCAGGTCGAAATCGCCGGGTATGACGGCCACCGCCTGCAACTGCGCGCGCCGCTGGCACTGCACGTCAACGACAAAGGCTGCGCGTTCGGCGGCAGCCTGGCGTCGATGATGACGCTGGCCTCGTGGGGACTGGTGTCGCTGCATGTCGAGGCGGCCGGGTTGCAGGCCGAGGTGTTCGTCGCCGACAGCCAGATCCGCTACCTCGCGCCGCTGTTCGGCGATCTCGAGGTCCATGCCGAACTGGCGCCGGACGCGGGCTGGCCCGGCTTCATCGCCACCCTGCGCGAGCGCGGCCGTGCCCGTACCAGCCTGGTCGCGCGGGCGCTGTTGCCCGATGGCGGCATTGCGACCGAGTTCACCGCGCGTTACGTGGCCATCGCCAAGGCCTGAGCTAGGATGGCGCTGACCTTGTCCATTCGGATACCGCCATGCGCCTGTTGACCCCTGCGTTGCGCAGGTTCGTCGTGTTGCTGTGCCTGCTGGTGCTGGCCGGCTCGGCGGTCGCCGGGCGCAAGTCCGATGCCCTGACCCGGCTGCAGTACGACTTCTCGGGCGCGGTGCGCTGGGGCGATTTCGAGGGCGCCTGGAACCTGGTCGACCCGAAGATCCGCGCCGAACGCCCGGTGTCCGACCTGGATTTCGAGCGCTACCGCCAGGTGCAGATCTCCTCGTACCGCGACCGCGGCGCCAGCGTCGACCTCAAGGGCGGCCAGGCCGCCCGCGACATCGAGATCGGCGTGATCAACCGCTACACGCAGGCCGAGCGCACCGTGCGCTACCGGGAGGTCTGGCGCTGGGACGCCGAGGCCAAGACCTGGTGGGTGACCAGCGGCCTGCCCGATCTCTGGGCTGGCCAGTAAGCCTTCCGACGGCGCGCCTTTTGCGCCGCCGCGGGCACTGGGCGACAATCCCGCCCCCGTTTCCGCAGCCGTGACGCCGTGACCCTTCAAGACCTGCTGGCTTTCGCCGAGCGCCATCTCTATCTCTCGCTGGCCCTGGCCGGTCTGACCGTGGCCCTGGTCTATACCGAGATCGCGCGCCTGTTCCGTGGCTACAAGGCCCTGCGCCCGGCCGAGCTGACCGGCCTGATCAACCGCGACAACGCGCTGGTCGTCGACCTGTCGGCGAGCGGCGATTTCGAGAAGGGCCACATCGCCGGCAGCAAGTCGGTGCAGCCCAGCCAGTTCGACCCGGAAAACAAGCTGCTCGCCAGCGCCAAATCGCTGCCGGTGGTGGTCGTCTGCCGCAACGGCCAGGCCTCGGGCGATGCCGCCAAGCGCCTGAAGAAGGCCGGCTTCGAGAAGGTCTACTGGCTCGAGGGCGGCGTCCAAGCCTGGCAGCAGGCCGACCTGCCGTTGGTGAAGGGTCGCGCCTGAATCCGGTTGGCCGGAGCCCGGTGTGCGCCGGGCTCCTTGATCGCCGCCGAGGTGCCCCAACTGAGTCCATGAGGGGATCGCGAAACAGCCGCACGACGCGCTGGACCGCGCTTTTCTGAATGGACGGCCGCCGCAACGCTGCGTGCCATAATCGAAACCTTTCCGTATTTGCCTGGAGTCAGAGAGATGTCCGAAGAAAACGTCAACGGCGCTGCCGCCACGCCTGAAGCCACCGGCCCGGCATTCACCGTCGAGAAGATCTACGTCAAGGACGTTTCCTTCGAAGTGCCCGGCGCTCCGGCGGTGTTCAACGAGCAGATGCAGCCGCAGCTGCAGATGAACCTCAACCAGAGCGTTCAGCGTCTCAACGACAACGCCTACGAAGTCGTGCTCGGCATCACCCTGACCTGCAACGCCGGCGACAAGTCGATGTACCTGGTCGAAGTGAAGCAGGCCGGCGTGTTCGGCCTGGCCGGTTTCGACGCGCAGACGCTCGACGTCATGCTCGGCACCCATTGCCCGAACGTGCTGTATCCCTACGCGCGCCAGCTCGTCAGCGACCTGATCCAGGCCGGCGGCTTCCCGCCGTTCTTCCTGCAGCCGATCAACTTCGACGCGCTCTACGCCGAAGGCCTGCGCCAGCGCTCGCAGCAGGGCCAGCTGGCCGACGCCGAGACCGCCGGCAACGCCTGATCGCCTCCGCATGGAAGCGACTGCACCCGTGAAGGTGGCCGTACTCGGCGCGGGCTCCTGGGGCACCGCGCTGGCGGCCCTGATCGCACGGCACGGTCATCCCACCGTGCTGTGGGGCCGCGACGCCAACATCGTCGCGGCCATCGATCAGCGCCATGAGAATCCGCGCTACCTGCCGGATATCGCGCTGCCCGCATCGCTGCGCGCCACCACCGACTTCGCCGGCGCCCTGAAGGACGCCGGCCTGGTGCTGGTGGTGGTGCCGTCGCATGCGTTCGCCGAAACCCTGCGCGACCTTGCACCGCACCGTCCCGCGGGGGCCGGCGTGGCCTGGGCGACCAAGGGCTTCGAGCCCGGAAGCGGCCGCTTCCTGCACGAAGTCGCCGAGGAAGTACTGGGCGAGGACGTGCCGCTGGCCGTCGTCACCGGGCCTTCGTTCGCCAAGGAAGTGGCGCAGGGGCTGCCCACCGCGCTCACCGTGCACGGTTGCGAAGGCGACTTCGCCAAGCTCGTCGCCGATGTGCTGCACGGCCCCGCGTTCCGCGCCTACACCGGCAACGACATGCTCGGCGCCGAACTCGGCGGCGCGATGAAGAACGTATTGGCGGTCGCCACCGGCGTCGCCGACGGCATGCAGCTCGGCCTCAACGCACGCGCCGGCCTGATCACGCGCGGACTCAACGAGATGCTGCGGCTCAACCACGCCATCGGCGGCAAGGCCGAGACGCTGATGGGCTTGGCCGGGCTCGGCGATCTGGTGCTGACCTGCACCGGCGACCTGTCGCGCAACCGTCGTCTCGGCTTGGCGCTCGGCCGTGGCCAGTCGATCGAGGACGCGGTGCGCGAGATCGGCCAGGTGGTCGAATCGGTGCAGACCGTCGACGAGGTGATGCGCCAGGCGCAGCGCAACGGCGTCGAACTGCCGATCTCCAGCGCCGTGCAGCAGGTGCTGCATGGCGAGATCACCCCCGCCGAAGGCCTGCGCCTGCTGATGGCGCGCGAGCAGAAGCCGGAATATCCGAGCGGCCTGTTCGGTTGATCCGGCCGCATCTGGCCACAAAAAAAAGCCCGGCATTTGCCGGGCTTTTTTTTACTTGCCCGCGTCGCTCAGAAGCTCGCGCGCGCGCCGATCGTGAAAATCGACGTGTCGTCGCCGAACTCCAGCTCACCGACGACGCCCCAGGTCGGGTTGAACTTGAACTGGCCACCGAGGCTGGCGCTGAAGGTGCCGTCGTAGAAATCGCCGTCGCTGTAATGGCCCTTGATCCAGCCTTCGAAGCTGTCGGCCATCATGTGGCGAACGCCAACCGAGACGCGGACGTCGTCGCCGTCGCTGCTGCTGCTTTCACCGCCGCCTTCGGCATCGACCTCGGTGCTGATGTAGCTCAGCTCGGTCACCAGGTCGGTGCGGTCGCTGATGCTGTGGTGGTAACCGAAGCCGATGTTGAACTGGCTCAGGTCGGTATCGATGTCGCCGGCGTCCACGCCGAACACGGTGACGCGCACGTCGTCGTTGCCGCTGCGGTAGCCGCCGAACACGTGGAAGTCGTCGCTCACCGCGGCCGATCCGCCGATGAAGAAGCCCGCCGCCTCGATGTCGTCGAGTTCGACGCCATTCTCGATCAGCGGAGCGTCCTGGTTCAGCTGCGCGTAGCCGCCTTCGACGTAGGTGTAGCTGATCTCGTCGGCGTACACGGCAAACGGTGCGACTGCCAGCGCGACGGCCAGCGCAAGGTGCTTCTTCATCGTGTCCCCTGGATTCTGTGGTGGCGCGCCGTGCGCGATCCGCTGCAGCGGCGGCCGGCGGCAAGGCCGGCGCGCCCATTCTGGATCAATCGGCGGCATGCCGTCTGCGGTATCGGTACAAAAAAAAGAGCCCGGCCGAAGCCGGGCTCTGCATCGCGATTCGGGGGAGAGAGAGAAATCGCGAAGCGTCGGTGCGTATCAGAAGCTGACGCGCGGACCGATGAAGTACTGGGTATCGCTGTCGACGAACTTGACGTCGCCGGAGATGCCCCAGGTCTGGTTGAACTTCACCTGCGCGCCGAGGCGGCCGTAAAACTCGCCGTCGATGCCGTGGTCGTAGTCCTCGTAACCGGCCAGGGCGTAGCCCTCGAAGTTCGGGGTGAGCGCAGCGCGCACGCCGGCCTCGACGCTCCAGCCATCGACGTCTTCGCCAGCGAAGAACTCGTTGCCGACAGAGAAAGCATCGGATTCGAACTTCTCGTAGGCGACGCGCGTCAGCAGGTCGACCTGCGAGTTCAGTTCGTGGTTGTAGCCCAGGCCCAGGCGCCACTGGTCGACGTCATAGCCGTTGGCACGGCCGAACGGGGTCGCGAAACCATCGACTTCCTGGCCGGTGTAGCTGCCGAAGACGTGGAAGTTCGGCGCGATCGCACCGGAGCCGCCAATCGTCCAGCCGTCGGCGTCGGCGCCGCCGTCGAGGTTGGTGGCCGCGTAGCCGCCTTCGACGTAGGTGTAGGACACGCCCTCGGCCGCGGAGGCGGCGAACGGCAGGGCGGCAAGCAGGGTCAGGGCAGCAAGCGTGGAACGAACGGGGAAGCGCTTCATAAGGTTCTTGGCCTCTTGGTTTTTTGTTCCGGCGGCTCGGGGGAGTGCCGCTCGGTGGAGGCCAGTATCCGGAGCTAACCCAAATTTAACCTGAAGTCTGAACCGCTCAGTACAGGAACTATTGTGAATCGGCATGGTCCGGTCGCGGTTCATCACCGCCCAGGCGCTTTGCAGGTAGCTGAGGGCCGCAGTGCTCGGATGCGTCGTGCGGGTCCCCCCGTGTATCCACGGGCACGTCGCGCTCTGCTGTCAACCACGCCTCCCACGCGCCATGATTCGAGACGTGGCAGGCTTCCTCTTCCTCTACGGCGAAGCCATTGCGTAAGCTCGCGGCGATCATGGATGGGGCGACAACCGCATGGAGTGCGACGAGGCGACGACGCAGGCTGGGTCGCACAAGTCCGGGCGACCCGATCGCCAAGCCGTGCAGTGGTCGATCCTGCTGCTGGCCCATGCCGGCCTGCTGTTCCTGTCGATCGGTCTGGCCGGTCTGTTCGAGAATGCCGTCTGGTGGCTAACCGCTGCCGCGGTATACGCCTTTGCCTCGGTACAGATCGGCTTCCTCGGTCATGACTTCGAACATGGGCAGGTGCCACTGCCGCGCCATTGGCGCGGCACTGTCGGATCGTTGTGCTGGAACCTCCTGCTGGGCGTTTCGCTGAGGTGGTGGCGACAAAAGCACCATCGCCACCACCGGCATACGCACATCGCGGGCAGCGATCCGGACCTGTACTCCCTGTTCGCCTACGATCGCGACACCGCGCGTGCGCTGGTAGGCCCGCAGCGATGGTTCGTCGCGTGCCAGGCATGGCTGTTCTGGCCGGTCACCGCGTTCGCCCGTATCTACTTCCAATGGCTCGGCATGCTGGCTGCCGTGCGCCTGCCGTGGCGGCAGCGCGTCCCCGAAGTGCTGACGTTGTGTCTGCATCACGTGCTTACCTGGGCAGCGGCGTGGGAGGTGCTGGGCGCCCAGGCCGTCTGGTTCATCGCGGCGGGCCAGGCATTGTCCGGGCTCTACATGGGCTTGGCTTTCAGCACCAACCATCTGGGAATGCCGCTGGCGTCCGAGTCCCGAGCCGGCAGGGCGTGGCAGATCGCGCACACCCGTAACATCCGTACCAATCGAGTGGGTGCTTACCTGCTGGGTGGGCTCAACCTGCAGATCGAGCACCACCTCTACCCGGCGCTGGACCGGTCTGCCGTGCGTGCCATGCAGCCCGCCATCGAGCGCGAATGCCGGGCGGCCGGCATCCCGTACCGCAGCACCGGACTGATCAACGCATTGATCGAGGTGCAGGCGTCGCTGCATAGAGTGGCCAGGGAGGCGGCAAGACGGTGACCTGGCTCGCGCATCCCGCGGACATGCGAACCCTGGCCGGCATGGGGTTGGTGACGATGGTTGCCGTTGCGCACTGGACGCTGGGCGCATTCCATCCATGGCTCTTCGTCCTGAGCCTGCTGCTGTCCTTGACGGTGAGCGTGATGCATCACAACCATGCCCATCGCCCGCTCTGGCGAATGCGCGCCCTGAACGCGGCGACCGACGTGTGGTTCACGCTCTTCCAGGGGCACCCCGGTTACGTGTTCCAGACGATGCATGTCGACAACCACCATCGTTACCACAACGGCCCTGACGACGTGACCAGGACCGATCGTTTTCGCGCCGGAAACAACCTGTGGGGGCTGTTGATCCATCCCATCGAGTTCGCCATTGCCGCGCGTCCCCACATCGCGGCTCGCGTAATGGCATCGTTCCGGAACGATCCGCGTGATTTCGCCTGCATCGTCGCCCATTACGCTCTCCTGGTCGGCATCGACGTGCTGGCCCTGGTTATCGATTGGAAGGCGGCGCTGTACGTCGTGCTCTTCCCGCAGCTCGCCGCCATGTTCTGGCTCCTGGCCTCCAACTACCTGCAGCACGCACACGCGCGCGGCGATTCCGAGTTCGACCACTCGCGAAACTTCCTCGGCCTGATCAATCCTCTCTTCTTCAACATCGGCTACCACACCGCGCATCACCACTCGCCAGACGTGCACTGGAGCGAGCTTCCGGCGGTCCATGCGTCGCTTGTGTCGAGAATGTCGCCCGCCCTGAACGAGCCAAGCTTTGCCTGGTACCTGATTCGCGTCTTTCTTCTTTCGCTGGTCGCCCGCCGATTCCGCAGCCAACCAACAGAACCGGCCAACCTGGATTCCGATTCGTGAACAACGACTTCTGCAAGCCCGTCGAGTACGACAATGTCTACCTGCTTGGCCTTGGCGCTTTCCTGCCCGGCGCGCCGGTCGGAAACGAGCGCATCGACGATTACATCGCACCACTCAACAGGCAGTCGGCGAGGATCAAGGCCCGTGTGTTGGGCGATAACGGAATCCAGACACGGCATTACGCCATCGACGAGCAGGGCCAGACCCGGCATTCCTCCTCGGCGATGGCGGCCCACGCGGTTCGCGATTGCCTGGACAGGGCAGGCATAGGCCTGGGAGAAGTCTCCATGCTGTGCACCGGCACATCCGGCGGCGACGTCGGCATGCCCGGTTTCGCCAACATGCTGCAGGGGGAGCTGGCGGCGCAGCCCATGGAAACCAGCAGCCATCAGGGCGTGTGCGCCGCTGGCGTGACCGCGCTCAAGCATGCTGCCGCGGCCGTCGCATTGGGGCACCACCGCAAGGCGCTTGTGGCGACCAGTGAGTTTCCTTCGCGGATGTTCAAACGGTCGCGCTTCGCGCCCAACGGCTACGACGCCGATTTCGACTCGCATTTCCTGCGCTGGATGCTGTCCGACGGCGCCGGCGCGATGCTGCTGGGCGACAAACCCGGGGCCAACGGGCTCGCATTGCGCCTGAAGTGGGTCCACATGAAGTCCTTCAGCGGCGACTACCCGGTTTGCATGCAGATCGGTCATTCGGACGATGACGTCACGCGCTCCTACCTGGACTACGATTCTCTGGCCGACGCGGAGCGCGAAGGCGCGTTCCTGCTGAGGCAGAACCTCAGGCTGCTGCCAAACCTGTTCGATGTCGGCATACACGAGTACGTGCAACTGGTGAACGCGGGCAGCATCGATCCCGCCTCGGTCGACCATTTCCTGTGCCACTACTCCTCGGAGAAGTTCCGCGGCGTCGTCGACGACTTGATGGAAGCGGCGGGACTGAGGATTCCGCAGGATCGCTGGTACAGCAACCTGACGAAGCGCGGCAATACTGGCGCCGCGTCCATTTTCATCATGCTGGCCGACTTTCTCAGGGAGACCACGCTCGAACCCGGGCAGAAGATCCTGTGCTTCGTTCCGGAGTCGGGGCGGTTCACCGTGTCGTTCCTGATGCTCGAGGTCGAGACCGATCCTGCGGCACCGCACGCGGACCCGGAACCGCTGCGTTTGCCCGAAACGCGGGTAGCGCCGCCGCCCCATGAAGCCGCCCAGACGGAGACCGGCCCGACGGCTCGCCTGCTGCGGGATCTGGCGGAGGTCTGGCACCACTACCGCTCGCGCATGTGGCGGACGAAGTTCGTGCAGAAGGTATCCGCAGGAACACTGACCATCGACGACTATCGCCGCTGGATGGAATGCTGGACGCCCCAGGTCAGGGAGGGGACGCTGTGGATGCGCCGGGCAGTGGATAACCTCGAAGGGCAGTACGCAGGCCTGCGCGAACTTATCCTCCATCACGCCGGTGAGGAGCAGTTCGATTACCGGGTACTGTTCGACGACTATCGGAATGCAGGCGGCACCGCCAGCCACGTCGGAGCGCTGCGCCGCAATTCCGGGGGCGAGGCATTGAACGCCTACATGCATGCTCGCGCCGGCATGCTCAACCCGGTCGGACTGCTGGGTGGCATCTACATCATCGAGGGCACCGGACAACGAATCATCCCCGCACTGCTCCCGGTGCTGCGGCAACAGGCCGGCCTGGAAGAACACCAGCTGAACTTCCTTCGCTACCACGGGGAGAACGACGAGCATCATCTGCAGCGCTGGCTGGCGGCGGTCGAAATGGTGGTGGCGATCGGCGGAGAGGACGCGTGCGCCGACATACTGGCCACGGCCCGAGCCGTCGCAGACCTCTATGCGTTGCAGATGGAGTGCGTGCTTTGAAGAAGGTTCCCGATTTCCTCGCCGATGCCCACGACCCGCGCGACCCCAATCCGTGGCTGGCCATCTATCTGGACAGCAGCATCCCCATAGACGAGGACGTAAAGCGCGCATGGCTCGAGGATTCATCCTCGCGATCGCGGCAGTTCCTGTTGCCCGTGGTGCGGCCCCTGGCGCGGACTTGCATCGTGCTGGTGCAACTGCTGAAGATCATCATGCCTTCGTCGGTGACGTCATCCCGCGTCCTGCACCGCTTCCTGGCCTGGAGCCTGAAGCATTTCGTCAGTCCAAATGCGAACTGGCTGATCCTGCGCCACTTCAACCTTGGGGCCGAGATACTGGCCTTCGTTGCGGCCAACGTCCCCGACGCGAAGATCCCGCCCCTGAACGACATGCGGCTGACCGGGCTGGACCAGATCAAGGACGATGCGTTCCTCAAGCACGACCTCAACCTCTTCAACTTCGTGATCTATCTCAATCGCGAGTTGCGCGCCCAAGGCAGGCAGGTCGAACCTGTGGTCGCACCCGACTTCTCCGCCATCACCGACGGACCATTGCCGCTGCAGTCCATGCCCGACCGCTGGACCAACGTCATTGATCTGCAAACCGCGATCGAGCTGTATACCCCGGTCTATCAGTTGTTCCTCACCGACAACGATTTCTGGCGAGCCACCAACTCGTTGCAGGTGGACGAGACCATCGCCATATACGCAAGCAGGATTCTCAACGATCCGACGCCGATGCTGCTTGTGAACAATCGGCACCCGCTGGTTCCCATGTCGACGCTGCGGGCGGGTTTCCGGCTGGTGCTGCATGGTCTGTCCACGGAAATGATGCACGCCCTCCTGGTGAAGAAGAAGCGCGAACAGGCGCTGGCGCGCGCCCGAAACGCGGCGTGCGAGCAGGTGGAGCTGGGCGGCTGACAGGGCCTCCGATGTGTCTGGGCTGCGAGGCGCTGTTCCGGCCGCTTCCGTTAGGCATCTGAGCGCCCTGTCACGTGTCTCGGCCACCAGCGTGCTCGGTGCCTGCGCGGATGCATTTCAGCAGCACGCGCCACAACTCGTCGGGATCGAAAGGCTTGGCGACGAAGTCGTTCATGCCGGCTTCCATGCAACGCTGGCGATCCTCGTCCATGGCGTTGGCGGTCAGCGCGATGATCGGCAACGCGGAGAGTCCGGTTGTGCGGCGCAGTTCACGAGTGACGGCCAGGCCGTCCATGACCGGCATGCGCATGTCCATCAGCACTGCGTCGTAGTGCCGCGAACGCGCCATCTGCAATGCGGCTTCGCCGTCGTCGGCGACCTCGACCACCAGGCCGGCATCGCCCAGCAACGCCAGCACGACTTCCTGGTTGAATACGTTGTCCTCCGCCAGCAGCACGCGCGCGCCTTCGATGCGCGCGATCGCTTCCGCGGATGGCGGTTGCGGCTGTGGCATCGCGGCCAGGTGCGCCCAAACTCGCGGTCGTCTGACGCGTGCGGTGAACCAGAACGTGCTGCCCTGTCCGGGTGCACTGTCGACGCCGACTTCGCCGCCCATCAGCTGCGCAAGATGCTTGGAGATGGCCAGGCCCAGGCCGGTGCCGCCATGACGCCGTGTCATCGAACTGTCGCCCTGCACGAACGAGTCGAAGATCTGCCCGATCTGGACGTCGTCCAGGCCGATGCCGGTGTCGTGGACGGAAAAATGCAGCAGCCACTCGTCGCCTTGTTGCGCACGCGTCCCGACGGCGATGCTGATCTCGCCCCGCTCGGTGAACTTCACCGCATTGGTCGCGAAATTGATCAGCACCTGGCCCAGGCGCAGGCGGTCGCCGACCAGCTCGGCCGGGACATCGGCGGCGACGTCGAAGGAAAGCCCAAGGCCCTTGTCTGCCGCCTTGCCGGCGACCACGTTGGCGACGTCGTCCAGCAGTTGCGACAGCGCGAATGGCGCGCGTTCCACGGTCAGCTTGCCCGCCTCGATCCTGGAGAAGTCGAGGATGTCGTTGATCACGCTGAGCAGGTGCTCGCCCGCGCGCTGGATCTTGCCCAGATAATCGCGCTGCTCCTGCTCGGAGCGGCCCTTCATCGCCAGGTGCAGCATGCCCATGATGGCGTTCATCGGCGTGCGGATCTCGTGGCTCATGTTCGCCAGGAACTGGCTCTTCGCCGCGTTGGCGGCGTCGGCGTCGGCCTTGGCCTGCTGCAGGGCCTCGCGTGCCTGGATCAGCTCGGTGATGTCCTGCGTGGTGCCGTTTACCGCCACGGTCCTCCCGCCGGCGTCATGCGAGGGGCGCCCGCGCGTCACCAGCCAGTGCTGCGTGCCGTCCGGCCACTGCACGCGATACTCGATGGCATAGGAAGGAGCGGCCTGCCGAATAACCTCGCGGATGCCGCCGAGATCGTCGGGATGGATCAGGCTGTAGAACAGGCCGAGGGTCGGCTGCGTGCCCGGTGGCAGGCCGAGCATCGCGATCTGCCGGTCGGAGCAGATCAGCGTGCGCGTGTCCGTCTGGAACTGCCAGGTTCCCAGGTCGCCGCCTTCGATCGCCAGGTTCTTGCGCTCTTCGCTCAATCGCAACGCCGCCTCGCTGCGCTTGCGTCCGGTGATGTCCTTGACCGAGGTGACGATGAGCGTGCGCTCTTCATCCTCCGCAAGGGATGCGGTCACCTCGACGTCGAGCAGGCTGCCATCGCAGCGCCGGTGACGCGTCTCGAACGTAAGGGGCTGCTGCGTGTCGCGCAGTTGCTCGACCGTCGGCGTCAGGCGCTCGGGTGGGAAGTCCGGATCGAACTCGAGGATGTCGTGTCCGACGACAGCCTCCTCCGGCAGGTTCAGGTGGTGGAGCGCGGCGGGATTGGCATAGACGATGGCGCGATCGCGCGGGTCGATCCAGAACATCGGACCGGCGTTCTCGACCACCTTGTGGTGGAACAGCACGCGCTTCTGCGCGCGGCGCCGGTCGGTGATGTCCTCCAGCGTGAACTGCAGCAGCTCGCGGCCGCGCCAATTGAACCGCATCAGGTGCACCAGCGCGTCCCAGATCTCGCCATCGGGGCGCTGGTGCCGCCACTCGAAGGTATCGCCGCCTTCCGACAGGGCGGTCGTATCGTGCTGTTCGATCAGCGTGCGCGAGTCGACGCCGTTGTATTGGATCGGTGCAGACACGTCGATCGGCATCTTGCCGAGCACCTCCTCGCGGCAGGTGTAGCCGTAGATCCGGATCGCAGCATCGTTGCAGTCGATGAAGCCTTCGCGCGACGGATCGTGGACCACCATTGCGCGGCGCGAATCCTGGAACAGCAGCTTGTTGTAGGCCTCGCTCTCCTTGAGCGCTTCTTCGGCGAGGCGGCTTTCGGTGATGTCGCGCACGACCGCGAGGACGCCTTCGCGATCCGGCGTCTGCACCGCCTTCATCACGATCTCGGCGAGGAACGGCTGCGATCCGCCGCGCAGGTGCAGCCAATGAAAGCGCAGCGCGCCGTCCTCGACGCGTGCGGACATCGCCGCCGGCAAGGCAACTGGCGCCCGCGGATCCGGCGTTCCCAGCACTAGTGCCAGGACACGGTCGGCCAATGTGTGGCTGTCGTCGCCATCCGGCTGCGCCGGAGGAGACAGCCGCGGATCCGCAATATGAAACCCGGCCAGTGCGGCGCCCGACGCGGCACCAAAGAGCCGGGCCGCGGCGTCATTGGCGTCGGCGATCCTGCCGTCGACGATGAACAGCAGGCTGTCCGGACTGGCCTGCCACAGCCATTGCGGCTGCACCTCGTCCGCTCGGGTATCGCGATGCACCATGCGGTGCTCCGGCGCCGGGAGCCACCCGGCTGTGGCCGCCAACGTACTCCCGTATTTCGACCCGCGGCAAATGCACGCTCAGGGCCTCAGGCACCACCCGCGAAGCCGTGTTGGCGCCACGCCTCGAACACCACCACCGCGACCGCATTGGACAGGTTGAGGCTGCGATTGTCGGGTCGCATCGGCAGCCGCAGGCGCTGCGCCTGCGGCACGCGCTCGAGCACCTCGGCGGGCAGGCCGCGGGTTTCCGGGCCGAACAGGAACACATCGCCGGCGGCGTAGTGGGGCGTGTCGAAGCGCGTGCTGCCGCGCGTGCTCAGCGCGAACAGGCGCGCAGGCACGCCGTTGGCGAGTTCGATGGCGGCGAGCGCCGTGTCGAGGTCGTCGTGCACCTGCAGCGCGGCGTATTCGTGATAGTCGAGGCCCGCGCGCTTGAGCTGGCGGTCCTCCAGCGTGAAGCCGAGTGGACGGACGAGGTGCAGGCGCGCGCCGGTATTGGCGCACAGCCGGATCACGTTGCCGGTATTGGGCGGAATCTCGGGCTGGAACAGGACGACGTCGAACATGCGGTCAGATCACCATGGCAGCGGCGCGCCCTGCCAGTCGATGTAATGGCCGCTGTCGGCCTGGGTGGCGTTGCCGATCACCTTGAGCAGGCCCGCGACCGACTGTTCCGCTGCGATCTGCGCGCCGTCGCCGCCCATGTCGGTCTGCACCCAGCCCGGATGCAGCGCGAGCACGACGATGCCGCGCTCGGACAGCCCCTGCGCCAGCAGCACGGTGGCCATGTTCTGCGCCGCCTTGGAGATGGCATAGCTGGGCGTGTGGAAGCCATCGACGCGCGCGATCGAGCCGAGGATCGAGGACAGGTTCGCCACCACCGCGCCATCGGCCAGGTGCTCGGCCAGCGTCTGTGTCAGCAGGAACGGCCCGGTGACGTTGGTGCGCAGGCTGTCGTCCATCTGCGCCAACGGCACGTGCCCGAAGCGTTCGCCCGAATGCAGCACGCCGGCGTTGTTGATCAGCAGGTTCAGGCGCGCCCCGTCGCCATCGAGCACCAGCGGCAGCTCGCGCACGAGTTCGGCGTGTGACTTCGGATCGGCCACGTCCAGCGGCAGCACGTGCAGCCGGCCGGGATGCTCGCCGGCCAGGTGGTTCAGCGCCTGCGCGCGGCCCGGATGGCGGGCGGTGGCGATGACGTGGTCGCCCCGCGCGAGCAGCTGGCGGACGAACTCCAGACCGATGCCGCGGCTGGCGCCGGTCACCAGAACGCGGCGCGGTCGGTGGGCTGGGCTCATCGCGGATCTCCTGATAGTGGATTGGGTTGCCGGACGGCGCACAGTGTAAGGACGGATCAGGCGCAGCGAACCGGCAGCTTCGGCCCGCTGGGACTTGTGGCCTAGTGCCGCTGCCGCCGCACGCGACTAGGATGCTGGATCGGCTGGGACTCGGCAGTTCCGCCCGCTATAGCACCCCGGAGCCCGACCATGTCCGCCCTGCACCGCCCGCGCGCCGCCCTGCTCGCCCTTGCCCTCGCCAGCTCGCAGGGCACCGCATTCCTGCCCACGCCCGCCTGGGCCGCCGCGGCGACCGCGGTCGACATTCCCTACGAGGAGTTCACGCTGCCCAACGGCCTGCGCGTGGTGGTGCACACCGACCGCAAGGCGCCGATCGTGGCGGTGAACCTCTGGTACCACGTCGGCAGCAAGGACGAGCCGGCCGGCCGCACCGGTTTCGCGCACCTGTTCGAACACCTGATGTTCAACGGCTCCGAGAACCACCGCGGCGAGTTCTTCGAGCCGTTCGAGCTGGTCGGCACCACCGACCAGAACGGCACGACCAACAACGACCGCACCAACTACTTCCAGAACGTGCCCACCACCGCGCTCGACATGGCGCTGTGGATGGAGTCCGACCGCATGGGCCACCTGCTCGGCGCGATCGACCAGAAGACGCTGGACGAGCAGCGCGGCGTGGTCCAGAACGAAAAGCGCGAAGGCGAGAACCAGCCGTACGGCCAGGCGTGGGACGAGCTCAACAAGGCGATCTACCCGAAGGTCCATCCGTACCACCACAGCACCATCGGCTCGATGGCCGACCTCAACGCGGCCTCGCTGGACGACGTGAAGGGCTGGTTCCGCACCTGGTACGGCCCCAACAACGCGGTGCTGGTGCTGGCCGGCGACATCGACGTCGCCACGGCGAAGGACAAGGTCGCGCGCTACTTCGGCGACATTCCGGCGACGCCGACGATGGCGCAGCCGAAGATCGACGTCGCACCGATGGCCAAGTCCAGCCGCAGCACGATGACCGACCAGGTGCCGCAGTCGCGCGTGCACCGCGTGTGGAACGTAGCCGAGACCGGTACCGCCGAGCTCGACAAGCTGCAGCTGTTCGCGCAGGTGCTCGGCGGCAGCCGGTCCTCGCGCCTGGACCGCCGCCTGCTGCATGAAGACAAGCTGGTCGACAGCGTCTCCGCCGGCGCCTATGGCATGCAGCTCGGCTCCAACTTCGTCATCACCGCCGACGTGAAGCAGGGCGTCGACCCGGCGAAGGTCGAGGCGGTCATCGACGAGGAATTGCAGCGGCTGCTGAAGGAAGGCCCGGGCAAGACCGAACTGGAGCAGGCACGCACCGTGTTCAAGGCCGGCTTCGTGCGCGGCATCGAACGCATCGGTGGCTTCGGCGGCAAGGCCGACGTGCTGGCCGAGTGCACGGTCTACACCGGCAATCCAGGTTGCTTCCGCGACAGCCTGAAGACCATCGAAACCGCCACCGCAGGCGACATCCGCGCGGTCGGCAACCAGTGGCTGGGCAAGGGCAGCCACACGCTGGTGGTGGTGCCGGGCCCGCGCACGGTCATTCCGGAAGATCCCTCCGTGACGCCGGCGCCGCTGACGCTGCCGCCGGTCGATGCCAAGTACACGACGACGCCGACCACCATCGACCGCAGCAAGGGCGTACCGCAGACCACGACCTTCCCGGAGCTCAAGTTCCCGTCGATGCAACGCGCGATGCTGAAGAACGGCACGCAGCTGATCCTGGCCGAGCGCCACGACATCCCGGTCGTGCAGATGAGCTACGAGTTCAAGGGCGGCTTCAGTGCCGACCAGGGACGCAAGCTCGGCACGTCGAGTTTTGCGATGGGCATGATGGACGAGGGCTCGGGCAGCCTCGATGCGCTCGCGTTCGGCGACCGCGCCGAATCGCTGGGCGCCAGCCTCGGTGCCGGTGCGTCGCTCGACGGCGGCAAGGCCTACCTGTCGGCGCTGAAGGAAAACCTGGTGCCTTCGATCGAGCTGTTCGCGACGATGCTGCGCTCGCCGCGCTTCGACCAGAAGGAGATCGACCGCGTCAAGGCGACCTGGATCGCCGGCATCAAGCAGGAGAAGGCGCGTCCCAACGGTGCGGCGCTGCGCGTGCTGCCGCCGCTGCTGTACGGCGACAGCCATGCCTATTCGATGCCGTTCAGCGGCAGCGGCACCGAGGCTTCGATCGGATCGCTGACGCGCGAAGATCTGGTCGCCTTCCACCGCGACTGGGTGCGACCGCAGGGCGCGACGCTGGTCGTGGTCGGCGATACCACGCTGAAGGAGATCGTGCCGCTGCTCGACAAGCACCTCGGCGACTGGAGTGGCACCGGCGATGCGCCGGCACAGCCGCAGATCGGCGCGGTGTCGCGCCCGGCCAAGCCGCGCGTGTTCCTGATCGACCAGCCCGGAGCGGTGCAGGCGAACATCTTTGCCGGCGAAGTCGTGCCGTCGACGAAGGACGCCGGCGCGGTCAAGTTCGACTTCGCCAACTCCGTGCTCGGCGGCGAGTTCTCCTCGCGCCTCAACATGAACCTGCGTGAGAGCAAGCACTGGGCCTACGGCGCTTACAGCTTCACGTCCAACGCGTTGGGCCAGCGGCCGTGGATGGCGTTCGCGCCGGTGCAGATCGACAAGACCGCCGATTCGCTGAAGGAACTGCAGAGCGAAATCACCGCCTACGCCAGCGGCAAGGCACCGCCGACCGCGGCGGAGGTCGCGAAGATCCAGGCCACCGAGATCCGCGGCCTGCCCGGTTCGTACGAGACCGCCGCAGCGGTGCTGGGCACCATCAGCGGCATCGTCAGGTACGACCGGCCCGATGACTACGTGTTCAAGCGCAAGGCCGAGGTCGAAGCGATGACGACCGAGCAGGTGAAGGCCGCGGCCGCGACGATCGATCCGCAGGCGCTGACGTGGGTGGTGGTCGGCGACCTCAAGCAGATCGAAGCGCCGGTGCGCGCGCTGAAACTGGGCGAGGTACAGGTGCTCGACGCCGACGGCAAGGCGGTCGCGGGCAGCCACTGATTGCAGAAACTCAGACGGCGTTCACGCGACGCCGTTCACAACTGCGGCGGTCGGGCCCACGTCCTGTGGCTTTACAATCGCGCCCGACATTTCTTCGTGCGGGCGTCGTGTCCGCGAAGCACAGCGGGGTAGGGTGATGCGTCATTCGATGTGGGCCGTGATCGTGGTTTCCGTGCTGTCGGTGTCGACAGGCTGCACGTGGGTGCACATGGCGCCCGGCGCATCGTCGGTGCGCGTGATCGACGGCAGCAGCGCGCCGGCCGGCTGCGAGAAGCGTGGCGAAGTGGTGGTGTCGGTGAAGGACAGCGTCGCGTTCTACGATCGCAATCCGCTGCGCGTTCGCGAGGAGCTGGAAACGCTCGCCCGTAACGAAGCCCCGGGCCTGCAGGCAGACACGATCCAGCCGCTGGCCGAACCCGCGGACGGCGAGCAGCGCTTCTCCGCCTGGCGCTGCTCCGCGCGAATTGGCCCGGCCGGTCCCGCGCGCGCCGCGTCGGGCGCGGCCCAGACCTATCCGGTCAGTCGCTGATCAGGCCGTCCCTGCCGCCTCTAAGCCTTTGATTGAAAAGCCCGTCCGCGCGAATGAGGCGCGTGGACGAGGCAGTCACGTGCTTTTTTGGTCGGCCGCGCCCCGCGAACCACACGCCACCGAATGGCGGCCGGGGGCCATAACGCGTTAAAATCACGTGTTCTTTCGTCTCCGGACTGCCCTCATGCTGTTCCAACACGTCGCCATCGCAGGCCTGGCTCATATCGACGCGCCGCGGCGACTCACGTCCGAAGAGATTCATTCGCGCTTGAAGCCCACGCTCGACCGCCTGGGCATCAAGTACAACGTGCTGGAAGAAGTGGCCGGCGTTCGCGAGCGCCGCCTGTGGGACGGCGAAGTTCGCGCGTCCGACGCCGCCACACTGGCCGGCGTGAAGGCGCTGGCCGATGCCGGCATCGATGCCGACCGCGTCGGACTGCTGGTCAGCACCTCGGTCAGCCGCGACTACCTGGAGCCGTCCACCGCCTCCATCGTGTCGGGCAACCTGCGACTGCCCGATACCTGCCAGAACTTCGACGTGGCCAACGCCTGTCTTGCGTTCCTCAACGGCATGGACATCGCCAGCCGCATGATCGAGCGCGGCGAGATCGACTATGCGCTGGTCGTCAACGGCGAGACCGCCGACCTCGCGTACGAGAAGACCCTCGAGCGCCTCAGCCGTGACGACGTCACCGAAGAACAGTTCCGCGACGAGATGGCGACGCTGACGCTGGGCAGCGGTGCCGCCGCGATGGTGCTGGCGCGCAGCGAACTCGCCCCAGGTGCCCCGCGCTACCGTGGCAGCGTCACCCGCTCGGCCACCGAGTGGAACCAGCTGTGCCGAGGCGACCTGCACCACGACCGCATGATCGCCGACGGCCGCATGCTGCTGATCGAAGGCCTCAAGCTCGGCCAGAAGACCTTCGCCGCCGCACGTGCCGCACTCGGCTGGGCGGTCGAGGAACTCGACGAGTTCGTTATCCACCAGGTCAGCAAGGCGCACACGCAGGCCTTCCTCAAGGCGTTCCGCATCGACCCGAAGAAGGTGCTGACCATCTTCGGCGAGCACGGCAACATCGGTCCGGCCTCGGTGCCGATCGTGCTGTCCAAGCTGCGCGAAGGCGGCCGCCTGAAGAAGGGCACCCGCATCGCCCTGCTCGGCATCGGCTCCGGCCTGAACTGCTCGATGGCGGAAGTGGTCTGGTAAGGCCGCGCAATCGATCGAATGAGAAGCCCGGCATTGCCGGGCTTTTTCTTTTGCGCTGCAAAAAACAGTGACAGTCCCTCAGCCGCTCGCGTGCGCCTCGGCAAGGATTTCGAAATGCAGGACCTGCGGCTCGAACTCCAGCAGGAACTCCGCGTCTTCCGGGTAGTACTTCGCCTTGAGCAGGTCGTCGCCGGCGAACGCTCGGATCGCGTCTTCCGAAATCCATCGCGTGACGGTCAGGAAGTGCGTCACGTCGCCCTCGTCGCGGCGCAGGATCGCGACGTCGAGGTTGCCGGCGACCGAGCGGTAGTCGGGGATCGCGCGCTGTTCGAGGAAGCGCGCGTATGCGTCGGCCTGTCGGCGTGAGGTGCGGCCATGCCAGATGCGACAGATCATCGCTGCGGCTCCTTCGATCGATTGCCTGGTGACGCTTGCCGGCGCGCGGCCGTCACGGGCGTGGCTCACTTCTCCGCTTTCGCGGCGATCTTCTTCTTGAGCTCGGCCAGCAGTTTGCCCTGGTCACCCTTGGTGAGCTTGGAGAACGCCAGGATCATCTCGGCGAGCGTGTCGGACTCGGCGAACAGGAATGCCAGCGGCACGCCCAGCTCCTTCGCGATCTGCGCCGCCGTGTCCATGTCGCAGCGCGACTTCTGCTGCTCGTAGCGATTGATGCGGGTGCTACCCACCTGCTTGCCCAGCCCGATGTGGTCGCCGAGTTCGCGCTGCGACAGCCCGCGCGCTTCGCGGGCCTGCTTCAGGCGCTTGGCGAATACCGAAATGGCAGGAAGCGTGGTCAATGCGAGTCACTGGTCGCGGGCTCCCCGGGATGATGGCGACTGCGTGGTTGTTCCGGCAGACTCTACGTTATGCGTAGAGCGTGGGCGAGTTCCGGAGCGTCTCGCAGTGCGTGTGACTTTCTCGATGCGCGGTCCCGCCGCGCCTGCCTGCGCGGCGACGGGGGCCTCCCGTCACGGGCAGACCGATCGTGTCGGCGTGTTGACGTACGCCATGGCGTCGCCACAGCGGATAATGGCGTCCTTTGCCCGGCCGGCCCGACCGCGGGCCCCACCGAGTCGTCGCATGACCCAGCCCCACGCTTTCCCCGACTATCCCTTCCAGCCGCGTCGTTTCGATGTCCGTCCTGGCATCGCGATGAGCTACCTCGACGAAGGTCCGCGCGACGGCGAGATCGTGCTGATGCTGCACGGCAATCCATCGTGGAGTTACTACTGGCGCAAGCTGGTGCTGGGGCTGAGCGATCGCTATCGGTGCATCGTCCCCGACCACATCGGCATGGGCCTGTCGGACAAGCCCGATGACGCGCCGGACGCGAACCCGCGCTACACCTACACGCTGCAGTCGCGTATCGACGACGTCGAAACGCTGCTGCAGCACCTGGGCATCGATGGCCCGGTCACGCTGGCCGTGCACGACTGGGGCGGCGGCATCGGTTTCGGCTGGGGCATCAAGCACTCGTCGCGGATTCGCCGGCTGGTCGTGCTCAATACCGGCGCGTTCCCGCTGCCGGCCGCCAAGCCGCTGCCGAAGACGCTGCGCTTCGGACGCGACTCGGGCCTGGGTACCGCCGTCATCCGCGGCCTCAACGGCTTTGCCGGTGTCGCGGCCCGCGTCGGCGTGGAGCGGCCGATGCCGGCCGATGTGCGCCGCGCCTATCTCGCGCCGTACGACAACTGGAACAACCGCATCGCCACCTCGCGCTTCGTGCAGGACATTCCGCTGGGCGAAGGCGATGCCGCCTGGTCGCTGGTGCAGGCGATGGGCCGCAAGCTGCCCGAGTACGCCGACCGTCCGGCCTTCATCGGCTGGGGCCTGCGCGATTTCGTCTTCGACCACCACTTCCTCAAGGGCTTCACCGACGCCCTGCCGCAGGCGCAGGTGCATGCGTTCGAGGATGCCAACCACTACGTGCTGGAAGACAAGGCCGAGGTGCTGGTGCCTGCGATCCGCGAGTTCCTCGACCGGCACACGATCTGACCGCAGGACACCGGATGGTGGACCATGGCCGCACGCCACCGTCGCTTTGCGTAGCTGTTCAACGTGATCGATCTGATTCCCATCGACGTCGACAACCTGCGCCGCCTCGCGGATCGCGAGCCGGTCGACTTCGGTGACATACAGGTCGCAGCGGGAGCACTGCCGCCGCATCACGTCGCGAAGCGTTCGCTGAGCCATCTGCAGGCGGGCATGCCGCCCTTGTGGTGCACGCCGTTCCTGATCGTGACGCGTTCGCGCGACGCGATCCTCGGCGGCTGCACCTTCAAGACCGCGCCCATGCAGGGCCGGGTCGAGATCGGTTACGGCGTCGCGCCGAGCCATCGAGGTCGCGGGGTCGCCACAGCCGCGGTCGCCGAACTGCTGCGGATCGCATCGGCTAGCGGCATCGTGCGGCAGGTGGTCGCGCATGTGCTGCCGCGCAACCTCGCCTCCAGCCGGGTGGTCAGCAGGCTCGGGTTCGAGCAGGAGACCGCACTGGTCGATGCCGACGGCGAGGAAGTCGTGCCATGGGTGTGGCGCGTCGGCCGCTGACGCCTTCGTTTCGCCGGCAGACAGCCGTCGAATCTGCACCGGCGCAACGATCCCGGTGAAACCTGGACTCCGGTTCCATCAGTGCGTTGCCGGCCCCTGTTCATGGCCGAACGTCAACACGACGTTGACGCCGGTACCACGCCGGAACTACGCCGTCGCGCGCAGGCTCACGCTGCCCCGATAGGCCCCCCATGGAGGTTTCCGATGAAGAACAGTGCAAAGCTCGCAATGGCCATGACCCTGCTGCTGTCGCCTCTGGCGTTCGCAGGCGACAAGACGATGGACAGCAATGGCGACGGCATGGTCTCCGCCAGTGAACACAGCGCCGGTGCGCAGAAGATGTTCACCGCGATGGACAGCAACGGCGACGGCAACGTCACCGCAGCGGAGATGGACGCGCGCCATCAGGCCAGGATGAAGGAAGGCAAGCCCATGGCGCACTCGATGTCGTCGGCCGACAAGATCAAGGGAATGGACACCAACGGCGACGGCATGCTGTCGGCCGCCGAACATTCGGCCGGTGCGCAGCGCAAGTTCACCGAAATGGATACCAACCATGACGGCAGCCTCAGCCAGGCCGAGATGAAGGCCGCCCACGAGGCCATGGCGGTGCAGGAGAAGTAACGCGCCATCGCAGCGTTTGGTTTCGCGCAGGAACCCCGGCTTGCCGGGGTTTCCTGCATTTGCATGCCGGGCGCAGCCGCCTCTACGGCTCATTAACGCGGCCGGGATCAAGGTCCTCCGGCCGGCCACGATCGCGAAGCCAGTGTACCGGCCGATGCCACCCACGCGAGTGAGGCCCCGCGTGTCGACGCGGAAGCGGCGTCGACAATCTTCCTTCGAAGGAGATTTCCATGCACACGACGTCCCGCGTCATCGCGGCATTGCTCCTGGTCACCGGATTGCTGTTCGCTGCAACCGCGCCTGCACAGAAGGTGGTCGTCAACGGCGACATGTGGCTCAAGTCGTCGCCGGAGATCCGCAAGGCCTTCCTGGTCGGTGCCGGCAACATGATCGCGATGGAAAAGGCCTACGCCAGCAAGAAAGGAACCGCGCAACCGGCGGTGGGCACGATGGCGGCGAAGGCCGTCGAAGGCATGACCCTCGACCAGGTCTCGCAGCGCATCACCCGCTGGTACGAAGCCAATCCGCAACGTCGCGACGTGCCGGTGATGGGCGTCATCTGGATCGACCTGGTCAAGCCGGCCGCACCCGCAGGTCAGTAAGCCGATCCCGCACGGAGACATCTCATGAAACGCACGATCAGGTTCATCGCAACGGCCACGTTGCTGCTCGTGGCGGCTTGCGCCACGGTGACCGGCACGGTGGTCGGCGCCGGCATCGGCGCGATAGCGGGAGATACGTCGACGGGCGCCATCATCGGTGGCAGCGTCGGCGCCATGGTCGACATCATCGACTGACGCTTCCGCTCAACTACCGAAGTTGGAAATGGGCGGCTCGCCGCGGGCGCCTATGCCGCCGGCTCGACGTCGTGCCAATCTTCCGGCGTGAGCGCCGGCATGCCATGCGCGATGCGCGCCTTGTCGCATTGCGGGCTGGCCGCGCCGAACTCCCATGACGCCGGCACTTCGCGGCATACGCTGGGCTTGATCGGATGGATCGAGCAGCCGGCACGCACACCGATCTCGGCATCCAGGGCCACGCAGCGCGGCGTCTTGGACGACGTGCCGCGCATCACCACCCGGTGCGCGTCGAACTTTTCGGTCAGCTCGGCCGGCACCGTGCCGCCCAGCGAGGGGTCGGTCTCGGACCAGTGGAAGCTCACTCGGAAGAAGGCGCAGCAGGCGCCGCAGGTCAGGCAGGGGTGTTGCATGAACGGGCGGGCCGAAAGCCGGCCGGAAGCTGCGGGGTGGGGGCGAGATTTTGCGGGATTCCGCCGGACGCGCAAGTGCGCCGCGGACAGGCGAAAATGAATGGATGACCGCCCCCTGCAACATCGCCTCCTCATTGCCGCCGCTGGCCGCGCAGGCACCCGACCGGGTCGCCATGCGCTGCCCGGGCCGGCGCGGCCCGGATGGCCTGGCCCGTTTCGACGTCACCCTGACCTACCGTGAGCTCGACGAGCGCAGCGATGCGATCGCCGCCGGCCTGGCGCGCCGCGGCATCGTGCGCGGCACGCGCACCGTGGTCATGGTGCGGCCGGGGCCTTCGTTCTTCCTGTTGATGTTCGCGCTGTTCAAGGCGGGCGCGGTGCCGGTGCTGGTCGATCCCGGCATCGACAAGCGCGCCTTGCGGCAGTGCCTGGACGAAGCGCAGCCCGAGGCCTTCATCGGCATCCCGTTGGCGCAGGTCGCGCGCGTGCTGCTGGGCTGGGCGAAGTCGGCGCGGATCCGCATCACCACCGGTGCGCGCGCCTGGCTGGCCGAGACGACGCTGGAGCAGGTCGAGCGCGACGGCGCCGGCGCCGGCTCGCAGCTGGCCGATACCCGGCCGGACGACGTCGCGGCGATCCTCTTCACCAGCGGTTCGACGGGTGTGCCCAAAGGCGTGGTGTACCGGCATCGCCACTTCGTCGCGCAGGTGGCGATGCTGCGCGAGGCGTTCGGCATCCAGGCCGGCGGCGTCGACCTGCCGACATTCCCGCCGTTCGCGCTGTTCGATCCGGCGCTGGGACTGACCTCGGTGATCCCGGACATGGACCCGACCAAGCCGGCGCTGGCCGACCCACGCCGACTGCACGATGCGATCGCGCGTTTCGGCGTCGATCAGTTGTTCGGCTCACCGGCGCTGATGGCGGTGCTGGCGAATCACGGAGCACCACTGCCGACGGTGAAGCGGGTCACCTCCGCCGGCGCGCCGGTGCCGGCCGAGGTCGTCGCGAAGATGCGCGAGCTGCTGCCCGACGACGCGCAGTTCTGGACGCCCTATGGTGCCACCGAATGCCTGCCGGTGGCGGTGATCGAGGGCCGCGAGCTGCAGGCCACGCGCACGGCGACCGAAACCGGTGCCGGCACCTGCGTCGGCCGGCCGGTAGCGCCGAACGAGGTCCGCATCATCCGCATCAGCGATGAAGCGGTCGCCGACTGGTCCCAGGAATTGCAGGTGGCAGATGGCGTGGTCGGTGAGATCACCGTGGCTGGCCCGACCGTCACCGATCTGTACTTCAACCGCGAAGCGCAGACGCGTCTTGCGAAGATCCGCGAACACCTGCAAGACGGCAGCGAGCGCATCGTCCACCGGATGGGTGATGTCGGCTACTTTGACGCGCAGGGCCGGCTGTGGTTCTGCGGGCGCAAGTCACACCGCGTCGAAGCGGCAGACGGTCCGCTGTACACCGAGCAGGTCGAGCCAGTGTTCAACACCCACCCCGAGGTGCGGCGAACGGCCCTGGTTGGCGTCGGCGCAACCGGCGCCCGGCAACCGGCGCTGTGCGTGGAGCTGGCACCCGGCGTGAGCGCCCGGGAATGGCCGCGCATCGAGCGCGAATTGCGTTCAATCGGCCACGGGCATGCACACACGGCGCGCATCGCCCGCTTCCTGCGGCACCCGAAGTTCCCGGTCGACATCCGCCACAACGCCAAGATCGGACGGGAGAAGCTGGCGGTGTGGGCAGCTGGGCGGGTTGGCTAGACGGCCTGGTAACTCTTCCGGGCTCGGCAAACAGCCAGCAGCAACACAGCAAGCAGAAGCAGCGTCAGCGTCAGCAACACAACGATCCGAGCGAAAACGACACATGAAGATTCTGGTAACCGGCGGTGGCGGCTTCCTTGGACAAGCGCTGTGTCGCGGATTGCGCGAGCGCGGGTTCGAAGTGGTCAGCTTCAACCGTGGCCGTTATGACGCCCTCGACGCGATCGGCGTCGCGCAGGTGCAGGGCGACCTGGCGCAGCGAGACGCCGTCGTCGCCGCTGCACGGGGTTGCGATGCGGTCATCCACAACGCCGCCAAGGCCGGTGCGTGGGGCAGCTACGAGAGCTACCGCCTCGCCAACGTGGTCGGCACCGACAACGTCATCGCCGCCTGCCGCGAGAACGGCATCCGCCGGATGGTTTACACCTCCACGCCGAGCGTCACCCACCGCGCCACGCATCCGGTGGAAGGCGGCACCGCCGAGACCGTGCCCTATGGCGAGCACCTCAAGGCGCCGTACGCGGCCACCAAGAAACTCGCCGAGCTGGCGGTGCTGGCGGCCAACGATGGCACGCTGGCAACCGTGGCGCTGCGCCCGCGCCTGATCTGGGGCGTCGGCGACAACCAGTTGCTGCCGCGCCTGGTCGAGCGTTCCAGGGCGGGGCGCCTGCGCTTCGTCGGCGGCGGCGAGAACCGCATCGATACCACGTATGTGGACAACGCAGCGCAGGCGCATTTCGATGCGCTCGCGCATCTCGCTCCCGGTTCGGCGTGCGCAGGGCGCGCGTACTTCATCAGCAATGGCGAGCCCATGACGGTTCGCGAGATCGTCAATTCGCTATTGCAGGCCGCAGGCGCACCCACCGTGACCAAGACGATCCCGTTCGGCGTGGCGTACGCGGCCGGCGTCGTGTGCGAAGGGATGTGGCATCTGCTGCCATTGAAAGGGGAGCCGCCGATGACGCGCTTCCTCGCCGAGCAGCTCAGCACCACGCACTGGTACGACATGGCGCCGGCGCGTCGCGATTTCGGTTACGTGCCGCGCGTGAACATTCACGAAGGACTCACTCGGCTGAAGGCTGCCTGCATGCACGCGGCCGAAATCACTTCCTGAGCACCGCGGAAGAGTGAAGATCGGAACGCGTCCAACGAGGCGCCGTCAGGAGGTTTCCGATGCTTCACTATGCCGTTATCTTTTTTGTCGTCGCGATCATCGCCGCCGTGCTCGGCTTCAGTGGCATCGCAGGTGCGGCGAGCAACATCGCCTGGATCCTGTTCGTCGTCTTCCTGATCCTGGCCGTCGTCTCCATGCTGCGCGGCCGCCGCGTCTGACCTGGACCATCCCCGGCCCGCTGACGCGGGCCGGCGTCCTTCCGGTGGCGGGCGGGGGCGCGAGGCTACAATGAACGCATGACCTCGACCGCCCCATCGCCACTGTCCGCGTTGAAGCCACTCGCCGGGCGCGCGCTCGAAGCCGCGCTCAACCGGGCGCTGGCCCTCGACCCGGAAACCCGCGACGGCCTGCGCACGCTCGATGGCCGACGCCTGGCCCTGCACCTGGCCGCGCCGCCGCTGGCGCTGCAGATCCGGGTGACCGGCGAGCGGCTCGAAGTCGGTCCCGTCGAGCCGGCCAGCGACCCCGACCTGTCGGTCCGGAGCACCCTGGGCGGGCTCCTGTCGCAGCTTCCTTTCCTGCGCAACGACGATGCGCCGCCGGTGGGCAAGCTGCGCATCGAGGGCGACGCAGACCTCGCCCGCCGCCTGCAGCGGCTGGCCGAGCGCTTCGACCCGGACTGGCAGCGCCCGTTCGTGCAGGTGTTCGGCGAGGTCGTCGGTGTGCAGGTGGCGGGGGCCTTCGCAGGCGCGCTGCGCCATGCGCGCGATGCGGCCGGGACGTTCGCGAGCAATGCCGCCGAATACGTCACCGAGGAATCGCGCGACGTGGTCGGCCGCGAGGAGCTCAACGCCTTCCACGACGACGTCGACACGCTGCGCGACGACGCCGAACGGCTGACCGTGCGCGTCGGACGCCTGCGCGTCCGCGCCGGGGGCGCGGCATGAAGCCGGTGTTCCGCGCGTGGCGCATCGGCCGCGTGCTGCTCCGGTACCGACTCGACGACCTGCTCGACGACACCCCGGTTGAGGCCTGGCTCGCGCTCGCGCGGCCGTTCGTGCCGCGTGCCTCGGCCGAGATTGCCGCGATGTCGCGCGGCGCGCGCCTGCGGCTTGCGCTGCAGGAGCTGGGTCCGATCTTCGTCAAGTTCGGGCAGATCCTCTCCACGCGCCGCGACCTGGTGCCGCCGGACGTCGCCACGGAACTCGCGCTGCTGCAGGACCGCGTCGCCCCGTTCGACGGCGAGACCGCGCGCGCCATCGTCGAGCGCGCGCTGGTGCGCCCGATCACCGAAGCCTTCGCTCATTTCGACACCACGCCGCTGGCGTCGGCCTCGATCGCCCAGGTGCATGCGGCCACGTTGCCGCCGGACCAGAGCGGCACGTCCCGCGAGGTCGTGGTCAAGGTCCTGCGCCCGGACATCGAGAAGCAGATTGCCGGCGACATCGCGCTGCTGAAGGCCGTGGCCGGGATCGTCGAGCGCACCCACCCCAGCGCGGACAAGATCCGACCGCGCGAAATCGTCGACGAGATCGAGAACACGCTGGCCGCCGAGCTGGACCTGCAGCGTGAAGGCGCTAATGCCAGCGTGCTGCGCAGGTTCTGGCAGGACAGCGACGACCTCTACGTGCCTGAGGTGATCTGGTCGCACACCGCCGAGCGCGCGCTGACGCTCGAGCGCGTGCGCGGCATTCCCTCCGACGACATCGCCGCGCTCGACGCCGCGGGCATCGACCGCCACGCGCTGGCGGCGAAGGGCGTGCGCGTGTTCTACACGCAGGTGTTCCGCGACAACTTCTTCCACGCCGATGCACACGCGGGCAACATCTGGGTCGACAGCGACCCGGCGCGTCGCGGCAATCCGCGCTTCATCGCGCTGGACTTCGGCATCATGGGGCAGCTCTCGGACGAGGATCAGTACTACCTCGCCGAGAACTTCATGGCGATCTTCAACCGCGACTACCGCCGCATCGCCGAGCTGCACGTGCGCGCCGGCTGGATGCCGTCGCACATCCGCATCGACGAACTCGAAGCCGCGACGCGCGCGGTGTGCGAGCCGTACTTCACCCGGCCGCTCAGCGAGATCTCGCTGGCCGAGGTGCTGCTGAAGCTGTTCCGCACCGCGCAGCGCTACGAGTTGACGTTGCAGCCGCAGCTGATCCTGCTGCAGAAGACGTTGCTCAACATCGAAGGCGTCGGCCGTCTGCTGGACCCGAAGCTCGACATCTGGGCGGTGGCGCGGCCGGTGTTGTCGAAAATCCTGGTCGAGCGCTACAGCCCGCAACGCCTGGCTGCGGAGTTCCGCAAGCGCCTGCCGGAACTGGTGACGCACGCGCCTGAAATGCCGCGCCTTATGCATGCCTGGCTGACGCAGCAGGTCGAAGGCCGGCACGAATTGCGACTGCATTCGCACGACCTGATCGAACTCAACCGCACGATCCGCTCGGCGCAGCGCCGTACGGTGGCGGCGATCTTCGGCGTCGGCCTGCTGGTGGTCGCGTCCGTGCTGTACGGCTTGCAGGCCGGAGGCCCGCGTCTGCTCTCGGTGCCGGCATCCGCGTGGATCGCAGGCCTGGGCGGCATCTGGGCGCTGCTGGCGGCGTGGCCGCGCCGACGCTGACCCAAGCTCCTCCCCCTGCGAATGCAGGGGGAGGTTGGGAGGGGGTGAAGTGGGCACTGGATAGCCCCGACAGGGAACTGGCATGGAAGCGATCTGGAAGAAGTCGCGTCAACTGCGCCGCCAGGCAACGGACGCCGAGCGGACGCTCTGGCGTCACCTGAAAGGCAGGCAACTTGGCGGGCACAAATTCCGCCGCCAGTTTCCGATCGCCGGCTACATCGCGGACTTCGCCTGCGTCGAAGCGCGCCTGGCGATAGAGCTGGATGGCGGCCAGCACCTGGACGCTGTGCAATACGATGCCCAGCGAACGCGCAAGCTGGCGACAAATGGATATCGCGTCCTGCGATTCTGGAACGATGATGTGCTGTTGCGAACAGAAGCTGTGTTGGAGGAGATCATGCGCAACCTGACCGTGGAAGATTGTCGGTGAACGCTTCACCCCTCCCCAACCCTCCCCTCCATTCGCAGGGGAGGGAGCCAGAAGCGCCGGCCGCACTTGAGGTCCTTTACCTCGACGACGTCCTGGCCGTGGTCAACAAGCCGGCCGGCCTGATGGTGCATGACAGTGCGCTGGCGCGCGGCGAAACCGACTTTGCGGCCGACCGCCTGCGCGAGCAGTTCGGCAGGCCGATCTTCCTCGTGCACCGGCTCGACCGTGCCACCAGCGGCTGCCTGCTGCTGGCGTTCGATCGCGATACCGCCTCCGCGCTGGGCAAGGTGCTGATGTCGCGCGAGGTCGGGAAAGCGGCTTTTGAGAAGGATTACTGGGCGGTGTGTCGCGGCTGGCCGGAGGAAAGCTTCGTCGTTGATCATCCGCTCGACGGCGGCCCGGGCAAGCCGGTGAAGAAGCCGGCGATCACCCGCTTCACGCGCCTGGACACGGTCGAGCTGGACCTGCCTTCGGCCGCGTTCCCGACGTCACGCTACGCGCTGCTGTGCGCGCAGCCGGAAACCGGGCGCTTCCGCCAGATCCGCCGTCATCTCAAGCATGTCTTCCATCATCTGATCGGCGACACCAGCCATGGCGACGGCCGGCACAACCGGCATTTCCGCATGCTCGGCATCCATCGCATGTTGCTGCATGCGCGACGGCTGGCGTTTGTCCATCCGGTGAGTGGCGAGCGCGTCGAAGCGATCGCGCCGCCCGATGCGGAGTTCGCGCGGGCGCTGGCGCTGTTCCCGGGCACGCCTGCGCACTGAAGCGATGTTTACTCCGCCGCGGCGCCCGCGTCCGGTGGCGCCTGCATCTCGGCTGCGATGTCGCGCTGCATCTGGTCGACCATCGGTACGATCACCTTCTGCATCGCGCCCATCGTGTTCTGCATCAGTTGCGGCATCTTGTCGAGCAGGGACTGGCCGGCGCTGCTGCCGTAGAAGTCGATCATCGCGTCCATGTCCTGCGCGCTGAAGGTCTGCCGGTAGATGTCGCGGTAGACCGGCTGCAGCTTGTCCCACGACAGCGAGTCGCGGATGCCGATCGACGTCCTGTCGATGATGCGCTGCAGGTCCCGGCGTTGCTGCTCGGTGAGCGGGTGGCCCGCGGTCATCTGTTCGACCATCCGCTGCTGCATGTCGCCGATCTGCGGCAGCATCACCTCGATGGTCTGGCGCGCCCGCATCACCTCCAGCAGCTGGTCGACCTGCGCATCGCTGGGCGGCGCGGCATGGGCGAACGGCGCCGACATGGCGAGCAGGGCGGCGAGTACGAAACGCTTCATCCGGTGTGCCTCCAGGAAAGTGCCTGCATCGTCGTCGGCGTGGCAGGCACGGTCAATGCCTTTGGACATGGCCTTGGTTAAAGTGTTTCGCATGCTGCAGATCTCTCCACGCCTCGCGATTCCCGATTCCGAACTGGTCGAGCGCTTCGTGCGTTCGGCCGGCCCGGGCGGGCAGAACGTCAACAAGGTCGCCACGGCGGTCGAGTTGCGCTTCGACATCGCGGGCTCGCCATCGCTGCCCGAGCCGCTGCGCGCCCGCCTGCTCCTGCGTCGCGATCGCCGCCTCACCGGCGAAGGGGTGCTGGTCATCAGCGCGCAACGCTTCCGCACGCAGGAACGCAACCGCGAGGACGCGCGCGAACGGCTGGCCGCCTTCATCGCGGCCGGACTTGAGGTGCCCAAGCCCCGCGTCGCGACCCGGCCCAGCCGTGCGTCGAAGGAGCGCCGTCTGGGCGCCAAGCGCGAACGAGGTACGATCAAGCGCGGACGCACGGGCCGGGACTGGGATTGATCGGCATGGGCCGCGTGCTGCAGGACGCAACAGGACATCCATGAGCGAAACCGCCGACGACATCGTGCCGCCGCTGCCGCCCAATGCGCCGCGCGTGAAGCCGAACGCAGTGCTGACCTGGGTCGGCCGCACGATCCTGCGGCTGGGCGGATGGCGCATGGTCGGGCGGTTTCCCGACATCCCCAAGCTGGTCCTGATCGGGGCCCCGCACTCGTCCAACTGGGACGGGGTGTGGGGCTTCGCCGCCAAGATGGCGCTGGGGCTGGACATCAAGATCCTCGGCAAGGATTCGCTGTTCCGGGTGCCGCTGCTGGGTGCCGCTCTGCGTCACCTTGGTGTCATTCCCGTCGATCGCAGTGCCGCGCAGGGCGTAGTGGAGCAGGCCGCGATGATGATCACGCAGGCGGACAGGCTGTGGTTCGGCCTGGCCCCCGAGGGCACGCGCAAACCCGTGGAACGCTGGAAACCGGGCTTCTGGCGGATCGCCCGAACCGCCGACGTGCCGGTGCTGCCCGCCTATTTCCACTATCCGGAGAAGGTCATCGGTATCGGTGAGCCCTTCCATCTGAGTGACGACATGGCCGCGGACATCGCCCGTATCCGCGCCTGGTACCGCCCCTGGCAGGGCAAGCACCACGGAACCGTCTGAGCCCCCGAAGGCGCCGCCCGTCTCCCGCACCCACCCCGCTGGCACGTCCTTTGCGTGTAATCTGGGCACCGGGTCACATTTTGTGTGTTTGGGGAACCCGGTTTCTTCCATCAGCCCTAAATCAGGGGTAGGGCCACATGCACGTATTGATTACCGGAGGCGCCGGTTTCATCGGCTCGCACCTTGTCGACCTGCATCTTGCGCGGGGCGACAAGGTCCACGTGGTCGACGATCTTTCGACCGGCTCGCGCAGCAACCTGGCCCATCACGAGGGCAACGGCAACCTGCGCTTCGATGAGGCCGACATCCTCACGTGGCAGTACCTGGACCGCGCCGTGGCGTGGGCCGACCGCATCTACAACCTCGCTGCCGTCGTGGGCGTGTACCGCGTCATCGCCGAGCCGACCAAGGTGCTCGCCGTCAACATTGCCGCTTGCGAGCGGCTGTTGCGCGCCGCGCGCGAAGGCGGCTGGCAGCCGCAGGTCGTGCTGGCTTCCAGCTCGGAGGTCTACGGCCACAACGACGAGGACATCCTTCACGAGGAGCAGGACCTGGTGGTCAGCTCGCGTGCCGGCACGCGCTGGGGCTACTCGGTCAGCAAGATCGCCGATGAGGCGCTGGGCCTGTCATACGCGCAGCGCTTCGGCATCCCGGCGGTAGTCGCGCGCTTCTTCAATACCGTGGGTCCGCGCCAGATCGGCCGCTACGGCATGGTGGTGCCGCGCTTCGTCGCACAGGCCGTGCGCAACGAGCCGATCACCGTCTTCGGTGGCGGGCTGCAGACGCGTTCGTTCTGCGACGTGCGCGACACCGTGGTCGCGCTCGACGCCGTGGCGACCAGCACCGGCCGCGACACCGTGGTCTGCAACGTCGGCAACGACCGCGAGATCAGCATCCTGGAGCTCGCCCAGCTGGTGATCGAACGCGCGGGCAGCCGCTCGACGATCGAGCACGTGGCGCTGCGCGAGGCCTACGGCGAGGACTTCGAAGACATCCGCCGGCGTCGTCCGAGCCTGGCGCGACTGCGCACGCTGACGCATTTCCAGCACCGCTACTCATTGGAACGCACGATCGATGACCTGATCGCCATCGAACGCACGCGCATGCAGGAAGGAAACGATGGCCACCGCACCCTGGTTCGTACTCAGTCCGAACGCGCTGCTTAGTGCCGTAGGGCTGCTGCGCGGGCCCGACAAGACCGTACCCACGCCTGCCGACGACTGGCAGGCCGCGGTGGTCGACGTGGTGATTCCCGCCTACAAGGAAGAAGACAACATCGTCCACTGCCTGGCTTCGATCCAGCAGCAGACGAAGCAGCCACGGCAGGTGATCCTGGTCGACGACGGCGGCAAGGACCGCACCGTCGAGTTGGCGCGCGACTTCGCCGAGTCGGTGGGGATGAACCTGCGCGTGATCGAGCGCGCTACCTCGATCGGCAAGACGCCGACGATCAAGCGCCAGGCGCGCGAGTTCGACTCCGACGTCGAGTTCATCCTCGACGGCGATACGTTCCTCGAATCGCCGGATTACATCGAGCGTTGCGTCCAGGAGCTCTACAAGGGCGCGGGCATCGCCAGTGCCTGCGGCGTGATCGAGCCGATGCGGATCAAGGACCGTATCGCGCTGGAGAAGTCGCCGGAGTTCCAGCGTTGGCCGGGAGCATCCGGATACGTCGATGCGCACGCGCAACGCGGTGCGATGAGCCGGGTCTGGTGGTGGTTTACCAACGTCTACCGCGAATGCCTGTACACGTTCCTGCAGCGATTCGTGTACCGCGGCCAGATGGTGTTCTTCGGCAGCATCACCAATCCGGTCGGTTGCGCGGTGGCCTACCGCCGCATCTACATCAAGAACCTGTTCGACCGTTACGAGCCTGTCTTCGGCGACGACCTGACCAATTCCGAGGACATCTTCATCGGCTTCGCCCTCAACAACGAGGGCTACCGCAACATCCAGCTGCAGAACGTGCAGGCCCGCTCCGAAGAGCCGGAAGTGCACCGCCTGCCGCGCCAGGTGTACCTGTGGTCGTCGTCGTTCTTGCAGAGCTGCTACTACTTCGACGGACTGCTGCGGACGCCGTTCCGCACGATCAAGCGCTGGAACAAGCGGCGTCGCGACCGCGCCAGCGGCGAAGCGCGCCGCGTCGAGGACCTGCGCCAGGTCAAGGAACAGTACCGGCAACCGTTCGGCGAGCGCTTCACCCAGCAGTACGGTCGTCCGATCGGCTGGGCGATGTTCCTGTCTGCCTTCGAGAAGATCGCGTTCCCGACTGCGTTGATCGTCATGGTCGCGCTGCGCATGTGGGAGCCGCTGGCAGTCACGCTGGTGGCCGAGATGCTGGTGACGCTGTCAGTGCTCGTGGCGGTGGCGAAGGGCAAGCGCCTGCAGATGCTCGGCAAGGCCATCGTGGTGACGCCATTGCGCTACTTCCTGATGCTGACTGAAATCACCACGATCGGCCGCTTCGCCGTCGACCTGTGGGTCACCGGCAACCGCAGGTGGCGCAAGTGATGCGGCCCTCGTTCCGCATCGCGCTGCTGGCGCTGGCGCTGGCGGCCACGCTGCCGGTGCAGGCGCAGGACGAGATCCTGTCGCTGGCCGACCAGGGGCGCCGCGCCGCATGGCAGGGCCGCATCGGCGACGGTCTCCGTCTGATCGAGAAGCACATCGCCGAGCATCCAGACGACCGCGCCGCGCGGATCGACCGCGCCCGCTTCCTGGCCTGGCGCAGCGACTACGCCGGTGCCATCGAAGCGCTGGACGCACTCGGTGGCGACGACGACGAGATGCGCGCGCTGCGTGCCCGCATCCATGCCTGGCTGGGCCGCCGCGATACCGCACTGGCATTGAATGCGCCGTTGTTCGCCGCGCATCCCGACGACTACGACACCGCGTGGACGCAGGCACTGGCCGCGCGCGTGGGCGAGTGGCCGCACGAGGCGCTTGCGCCGCTGGCGACCGTCACCGCGATCAAGCCCGATGCACGCGACACACGCGATCTCGCCAAGGCGGTGCGGTTGCCGATGTTCTCCTGGGTCGGCCTGCCGTGGACGCATTCGGAAGACTCCGACGACATCGAGATCGACACCTACGGTCTCGACGGCAGCCTGCGCCTGTCGCAGCGCTGGCGGTTGACGGCATTCGCGCAGCGCCGTGAGACCAGTGCACCTGCCAGCGGCCCGTTCGCACCGGTGACCGGTGGCGACCACGTCGATGAGGACCGCGGCGGCATCGGCGTGCGCCTTGCCATCTCGCCGGATACCTCCCTTGGCGGCTGGGTCGGCGCGTCCAACATGGACCCCGGCGACAACGAGACGATAGGCCGCGTCGATCTGCAGCAACGCGCGACCGACAGCTTCCATTACGGACTGCGCGCCGAGCGCGACCGCGTTGGTTTCTCGCCGCTGTCGCTGTCGTTGGGCGTGATGCGGAATACCTTCGCGACCGACCTGCTCTGGTCGCCGACGCTGCGCGACCGCATCAGTGCCACGCTGGCGTACGACGACTACAGCGACGGCAACGAGCGGGGCGGTGCGCTGCTCGATTACCGCCATGCGACGGTGCGCAACGAGCGCATCGCACTGGACCTGGGCGGCCAGGTCGAGTGGTCCGGCTACAGCGATCAGCCCGGCAATGGCTACTACAGCCCGGAGCGCTACTGGCGCGTCGCGCCGCTCGCCACGTCGTACTTCCCGTTCGGCCAGGACACCGGCCTGTACCTGCAGGCGGCGCTGGGCGTGCAGCGCGACGAGACCTTCGACAACTGGAAGCGCGCGCTGGATGTCGGCGCCGAGCTCACCACCGGCATCTATTCGCGCTGGCAGCTGGCCCTGCGCGCCGGCTACAGCGAGCGGATCAACGAGTTCGGCCAGTACGACGGCACCAGCGTCGGCCTCGAACTGCGCTACCGCTTCTGCGACCACCGCCGCGAGGAATGCCCGGCCGCGGCCGACTGACCCGCATTGATCAGCAAGACGGCAGAGTCTTGGGGCCCGTTTCCGCTCGTTTCCCCACCCTGAAGGGGGGCGAGCGGAAACGGGATTTGCCGCGCGCGGGTCTCAGCGCTCCGACTGGCCGTTGGCGTAGTAGTCCTCGCGCTCGAACAGCGCCGGTCGTATCAGTTCCGTAAATGCCCGGGCGTGCGGCGATAAATATTTGCCCTTGCGCACCACCACGCCGTAACTGCGGGACGGGAAATAGCGCGCCAGCGACCGCGTCGCCAGCCGCTCGCGGTCGGCCTCGGTCAGGCAGATCGAGGTCACGATGCTGATTCCCAGGCCCATCGCCACGTACTGCTTGATGACCTCCCAGCCGCCCACCTCCAGCGCGACGGTGTAGGGCACGCGGTTCTGCTGGAACACCAGGTCGACCAGCCGGTAGGTGGTCAGGCGCTGCGGCGGCAGGATCAGGCCGTAGGGCGACAGGTCCTGCAGCTCCAGTTCCGGCTTGCGTGCCAGCGGATGGTCGCGCGGGGCGATCAGCATCGGCTCGAAGCGGTAGACCGGCTCGTAGCTCAGGTCGGCGGGGACATCGAGCATCGAGCCCACGGCCAGGTCGACCGCATCCGAGCGCAGCAGGTCCAGGCCGCCGGCGCCGGTGACGTTGTGCAGGGTCAGGCGCACTTCCGGATGGGCGGCGCGGAAGGCTTCGACGATCTTCGGCAGCAGGTACAGGATCGTCGAGCTGCCGGCGGCGACATTCAGCTCGCCCGCATCCAGCCCGCGCACCCGCTCGCGGAACGCGCCATCCAGCCCGTCCAGGCCCTCGACCAGCGGACGCGCCAGCTCGTACAGCTCCTGGCCCTCGCGGGTCAGCGTGATCCGCCGGCCGCTGCGCTCCAGCAGGCGGGCGCCCAATTCACGTTCAAGTGCCTGCAATTGCAGGGTCACCGCCGGCTGGCTGAGGTACAGCGCCTCGGCCGCGCGCGAGATCGAGCCCAGCCGGGCCGTCTGGCAGAAGGCCCGGAGCGGCTTCAGACGGTCGCCCTTGTAGGCGAAGCGGGGGCTGGCCGGTGTCTTGGTGCTCATTCGTTGGACCAAGTATTAGGCAGGCAAATGATATGCATTGAGAAATCTTGTTTGTCAAATACGACACGCCACCGCATGGTTCCAGCACGGCCCGGTGGTGGCCACAACCAGGAGCAAGCAGGAATGTCGGCAGTGATGACGCAGCGGCCCGAGGCGGCCGGAACGACCGGAGTCGAGGTCGTCGCCCAAGCCGAGGGCCAGGATCAGGTCCTCACCCCCCAGGCGATCGGATTCCTGGCGGGGCTCCACCGCCGGTTCGAACCGCTCCGCCAGGCCCGGTTGGCCGCCCGCCGCGAGCGCCAGGTGTTCTTCGACGCCGGCGGCCTGCCCGACTTCCGCGAGGACACCGCCGCCATCCGCGCCGGTGCCTGGAAGGTGGCGCCGCTCCCGCAGGCCCTGCTGGACCGCCGCGTCGAGATCACCGGCCCGACCGATCCGAAGATGGTCATCAACGCGCTGAACTCCGGCGCGAAGGTCTACATGGCGGACTTCGAGGACAGCACCGCGCCGACCTGGGACAACCTGATCGCCGGCCAGCGCTCCCTGATCGAAGCGGTGCGCGGCACGCTGCAGTGGATGGCCCCCGTCGTGGCCGGCGCGCCCGGCAAGCATTACCAGCTGAAGCCGTTTGCGCAGCAGGCGGTGCTGATGGTGCGCCCGCGCGGCTGGCACCTGGACGAAAAACACCTGCAGGTCGACGGCGTGCCGATGTCGGCCAGCCTGTTCGATCTCGGCCTGTTCGCTTTCCACAATTCGGACGTGCTCGCCGCGAAGGATCGCGGACCTTATTTCTACCTGCCCAAGCTGCAGTCGATGGAAGAGGCGCAACTGTGGAACGACGTGCTCGACCACATCGAGCGCGAGCTGGGCCTGGCGGCGGGGCAGCTCAAGGTCACCGTGCTGATCGAGACGCTGCCGGCGGTGTTCGAGATGGACGAGATCCTGCACGCGCTGCGCCACCGCATCGCCGGCCTCAACTGCGGCCGTTGGGATTACGTGTTCTCGTACATCAAGACCTTCCGCCGCCACCGCGACAAAGTGCTGCCGGAGCGCAGCCAGGTGACGATGACGCAGCCGTTCCTGCGCGCGTATTCCGAACTGCTGATCCAGACCTGCCACAAGCGTGGCGCGCATGCGATGGGTGGCATGGCCGCGCAGATCCCGATCAGCGGCGACGAGGAAGCCAACGAGGCCGCGCTGGCCAAGGTGCGCGCCGACAAGCTCCGCGAAGTCACTGCCGGCCACGACGGCACCTGGGTCGCGCATCCGGCGCTGATCCCGCTGGCGCAGCAGATCTTCGACGACCGCATGCCCGCACCGAACCAGCGCCACGTACTGCGCGAGGACGTGTGGGTTACGCGCGACGACCTGATCAAGCCTTCGCTCGGCACGATCACCCGCGCCGGATTCGAGGGCAACGTCGAGGTCTGCGTGCGTTACCTCGCCGCGTGGCTCGACGGCAACGGCTGCGTGCCGATCCACTGGCTGATGGAGGACGCCGCGACCGCCGAGATCGCGCGCACGCAGCTGTGGCAATGGCTCCACAGTGACAGCCTGCATCTCGACGACGGCACGCCGGTCGATTTCGCCCTGCTCGAACGCGCCTTCATCAATCTGCCCGGCCACCTTGGCGACCGCTCGCGCCTGCCCGGCGCCAGCCGCATCAACGAGGCGATCGGCGTACTCGACCGCCTCACCCATGCCGACACGCTCGAGGAGTTCCTCACTTTGCCGGCTTACGCGCGCCTCGACTGAGCCGCGCCGACTTTTCGCTTCGCCGTTGCGCCATCCGCCGTTTTCCAAAACCGATATCGAGAAAGGAACGCCGCCATGAACACCGCACTGCCGACCGCTGAACAACTCCGCCACGACTGGGCCAATGACCCGCGCTGGGCCGGCATCACCCGCCCGTACTGCGCACAGGACGTCGTCCGGCTGCGCGGCACGGTGCCGGTGGAGCACACCATCGCCAAGCTCGGCGCGCAGAAGCTGTGGAACTCACTGCACAGCGAGCCCTTCGTCAACGCGCTCGGCGCGCTGACCGGCAACCAGGCGATGCAGCAGGTCAAGGCCGGCCTCAAGGCGATCTACCTGTCGGGCTGGCAGGTCGCCGCCGACGCCAACATCGCCGGCGAGATGTACCCCGACCAGTCGCTGTACCCCGCCAACTCGGTGCCGCAGGTCGTGCGCCGCATCAACAACACGTTGCTGCGCGCCGACCAGATCCAGTGCGCGGAAGGCTCGGGCAACATCGACTTCCTGCAGCCGATCGTGGCCGATGCCGAGGCCGGATTCGGCGGCGTGCTCAACGCGTTCGAGCTGATGAAGGGCATGATCGAGGCCGGTGCCTCCGGCGTGCATTTCGAGGACCAGCTCGCCTCGGTGAAGAAGTGCGGCCACATGGGCGGCAAGGTGCTGGTGCCGACCCGCGAAGCTGTCGAGAAGCTGGTCGCCGCGCGCCTGGCCGCCGACGTCATGGGCGTGCCGACGCTGATCGTCGCGCGCACCGATGCCGAGGCTGCCGATCTCATCACTTCGGACATCGACGACAACGACAAGCCGTTCTGCACCGGCGAGCGCACCGTCGAAGGCTTCTTCAAGACGCGCAACGGCATCGACCAGGCGATCAGCCGCGGCCTGGCCTACGCGCCGTACGCCGACCTGGTGTGGTGCGAGACCGGCAAGCCGGACCTGGAGTTCGCACGCAAGTTCGCCGAGGCGATCCACGCGAAGTTCCCCGGCAAGCTGCTCGCCTACAACTGCTCGCCCAGCTTCAACTGGAAGAAGAACCTCGACGACGCCACGATCGCGCGCTTCCAGAAGGAGATCGCGAGCTACGGCTACAAGTTCCAGTTCATCACTCTGGCCGGCTTCCACAGCCTCAACTACGGCATGTTCAACCTGGCGCACGGCTATGCGCGCCGCCAGATGAGCGCGTTCGTCGAGTTGCAGGAAGCCGAGTTCGCCGCCGCCGAAAGGGGTTTCACCGCGGTCAAGCACCAGCGCGAGGTCGGCACCGGCTACTTCGACGCCGTGACCCAGACCATCCAGGGCGGCCAGTCCTCGACCGTCGCGCTGAAGGGCTCGACCGAGGAAGAGCAGTTCCACGAGCGCCGGGCCGCCGCGGCCTGATTCTGCCGGGCGCTCCCCCGTCCGAGGGGGAGGGTGAGGCGCGGTCGCGTCGTGACCGCGCCGCATCTGCGTGTGGATCGATTCGCGCGCGCTGTCCGCTGCCGCGCGCCCCTGCCGTTGCCATGGGGGCCGGTGTATCCTGCCGTACGCCGCGTAATCGGGGTCGTGGGATGAAGCAATACAGCGCTGCCGAACAGGACAGCGGCCAATCGATCACGTCCACGCTCGCGCCGTCTCTCGACATCGCGAGCACCACGCTCACGAGCGAAGAGTTCGACCTGTTCGCCGAGCTCGGCCGCATGCGCCGGGTCGATGCCGGGCAGGTGCTGTTCCGCCGTGGCGAACTCGGCACGACGATGTTCGTGATCGCGCAGGGCTCGGTCGATCTCGATTTCGGCGACGACCTCGTCAGCAAGCGCCTGGGGCCGTGCGAGTTCTTCGGCGAGCTCGGCCTGCTGATGGGCGACCACGCCCGCAGCGCCGATGCGATCGCCGCCACTGAAGGTCTGCTGGTGGAGCTGCGCCATGAGGAGTTCCAGCGCCTGGTCGATCGCGACCCCGCGCGTGTTTCGCACTTCCTGCGCCGCGCGATCATGCGCGTGGTGGGCAACGAGCAGAGCCTGATCCGCCGCCTGCGCCGCCGCAACTACGACCTGCAGGCCGCGCTGGACAACCTGCGCACGACGACGCACCGCCTCAACCGCACCGAAGAGCTGATCCGCACCGACGAGCTCACCGGGCTGTACAACCGCCGTGGCCTGGCTCTGTTCCTTCAGGAAAGCCGCTCGGTCGGCGCGACGCCAGGGGGTGGGCTGCTGCTGATCGATTGCGACAGTTTCAAGCAGATCAACGATGAGTACGGGCATGCCGCCGGCGACCGCGTGCTGCAGAGCGTGGCGAGCATCCTGCGTTCGGTAGCCGGCCCGTACGACCTGGCCTGCCGCCTCGGTGGCGACGAGTTCTGCCTGCTGGTCGCCTCTGACCGGCACGAGGACGTCGCCCGCTACGTCGAGTACATCACCGGATCGGTGCAGAGCCTGACTGCGATGCGGCAGGAACCGCCGTTGATCTGCCCGGTGAGCATCGGCGCATGCCTGATCGACCCCGACGGCGACTGGGACCATTGGTACGCGCTGGCCGACAGCGCGCTCTACAGCGCCAAGCGCGACGGCGGCGACCGCGTCCACTGGCACGAGCCGGCGACGGCCCAGACCTGACGATGAAGGAAGCGGCGCAACGCACCATGGCCGATGGTCCGCAGCTGCGCACCCTGCTGCTGACCGACCTGTGCGACTCGACCTCTCTGGTCGAGCGCATCGGCGATGTCGCCGCCGCGGGCCTGTTCCGCGAGCACGACGGCCTCGTTCTGCAGTTGCAGCAGCAATGGCGCGGACGGCTGATTGATCGCTCCGACGGCATGCTGTTGTTGTTCGAACGTCCGATCGACGGCCTTGGCTTCGCGCTCGACTACGAGCGCGGCCTGCAGATGCTCGGTCGCTCGCGCAACCTCGAGCTGCGCGCACGCGCCGGCCTGCACGTCGGCGAAGTGCTGACCTGGCGCAACAGCGACACCGCGGTGCGGCTGGGCGCCAAGCCGCTGGAAGTCGAAGGCCTGGCCAAGCCGATGGCGGCGCGCCTGATGTCGATGGCGCGGCCCGGCCAGATCCTGCTGTCGGCCGTCGCCGAGCCGCTGGCGCACCGCGCCGCGCGTGAACTCGGCGAGCGTGGCCAGCACCTGATCTGGAAATCGCTCGGCCGCTGGCGGTTCAAGGGCTTGCCCGAGTCGCAGTACATCTTCGAGGTCGGCGAACCCGGCATCGCGCCGCTGCGAGCGCCGCCGAACACACCCAAGGCCTGGCGCGACATCCCGCTGTGGCGCCGACCGGCCGCGCTGGTCGCCGAAGTCGCACTGATTGCCGCGGTCGGCGTCGGCGCGTGGTTCGTCACACGCCCGCAGCCGGCGATCGCCTTCAACCAGCGCGACTGGGTCGTCGTCGCCGACCTGCGCAACCTGACCGGCCAGAGCGTGCTGGACGACTCGCTGGAGCAGGCATTCCGCATCAGCCTGGAGCAGTCGCGCTACGTCAACGTGCTCAGCGACCTGAAGGCGCGCGACACGCTGGCGCGCATGCAGCGCTCGCCCGATACCACGCTCGACCGTGCCATCGCATCCGAGATCGCGCTGCGCGACGGCGCGCGCGCGGTGATCCTGCCGACCGTGGCGGAGGTGGGCGGTCGCGTGCGAGTCAGTGCGGAAGTGATTGATCCGCACACGCAGGCGACGGTGTATGCGGAGTCGGCCGATGGCAACGGCGCGCAGTCCGCGCTCGCCTCGATCGACGACGTAACCGGAGCCCTGCGCGGCAAGCTGGGCGAGGCTTTGGAGTCCATCGAGAAGGACTCGGCACCGTTGCCGCAGGTGACGACCGTGAACCTCGACGCACTGCGTGCCTATGCGCTGGCGCAGAAAGCCTACGTCCGAGGGGCGTTTGCCGATGCTCTGAAGCTCTATACGAGCGCCACCAATCTGGACCCCCAGTTTGCACTGGCCTGGTTGGGCCAGGTGCGCGCCCGCGTATCTAGCATGCAGGCCCCACAGGCCGTCGATCCGCTGCGTCGCGCGCAGACGCTGCAGCAGCGGCTCCCGACACGTGAGCGCATGTACCTGGACGCGTGGGCGGCGGAGTTCGACGATCCCAGCGCGGCACTCGACCGTTGGATCGAACTGGCGAGTCTCTATCCGGACTTCTGGCCCGGCAACGGCAACGCCGCGGCGGGCCTCAATTGGCAGAACCGCCTGGCGGAGGCGCTGCCGTTTGCCATCCGCAATACGTCGCCGCAGAACGAGTTGGCGGCGATCGGCTACGACGTGGTGGGCCGTGTGCGTCTGGGGCTCGAGCAGTATGAGCTTGCCGCCACGGCGTTCGACCAGGCCACCATCCGTGGGTTCAAGAACAGTCTGCGACGCCAGGCGGACGTCGAGGCCGCGCAGCGCCGGTACGCCAGCGCCGCGCGCCTGCTCGGCACCGCCCCGGCGAATGATGTCTACGCCTATCTCGACCGTACCAGCCTGGCCATCGACCAGGGGCGTTGGAGCGAGGCGCAACGCCAGGCGGGCGCGGCACTCAGGTTGCTCCAAGGGCAGGACGGGTTCGACGCTCGATCATTCCTTATGCCTGCCGCAGTGGCGGATTGGCTCGCCGGCGACCGCGCAGCGGCCCTGGGCAAGGCATCGAGCGCCATGCGGGCTTCGCTGGCTTCGCTGGATTCCGGTAGTGGCGATGCCGTCGGTGATGCGGGACTGGCGATGTCCGCCGCGATGCTGGGACTGAGGTTGGACGACCGCGCCATCAGCGGCGAAGTCCAGCGGGCACTCGCCCGGCACGAGCAGCTGATGCGACATCCGAAGCTGAGCGAGCAGATGGCGGTGCTGCGTGCCGAGGAGCTGCGTCTGGGTGGAAAGCCCGGCGAAGCGGTTGCGATCCTGCTGCCGCTAATCACCGGAAATGAGCGATATCAGACGCGCGTAGCGCTGATGGAGGCCTATGCGGCCGGACCTGAGCGGGCACGTGCGTTGGAGCAGTCGAAATGGCTGCAACAACGACGTGGCCTGGCCTACATCGAGCAGGGTTGCGGGCAGTGCCTGCAGGCGTTGAATGTCGCTGACTCGAATCTTGCGGTGCTGCGCCAGGCAGAACTGCTCCACGCTGCCGGGGACAACGCAGGTGCTGCCCGGGCGGCCGCGAGCTTCGACCGGTTGTGGCCGGCCGAGGCTCTGAACGGTCACTTCAAAGTGCGGCGGTCGTCGCTGGGATTCGCGTCCAACTGAGGCGTGGTGTGGTTGAGCCCGGTCAGAAGCATGCCGCGGATCTCGGCACGCGCCGTGGAGATCGCTTCCTTTGAAGCGAGCTGCTTGACGCAGCAGGTTACGAACAACTCCGGCTGCGCGCTGCCTTCCGGCTTCGACTGGGGTGCCGGGCGTTTGTACCCGATGGTCTCCAGCGCCGCCACCGGGTCGCGGCTGAAGTGATCCCGGAACGAATCGTCGCTGCTTAGCAGATTCAACAGTTTGTCGGCTACCGCCGCATCCAGCGGTGCGGTCCTGTTCTCGTTGGTCATCCCCATTCCCCTGTCCCGGCCATTTCGCCGGCTTCGCGAATCTAACCGCCGAATCTTTCTGCGACAACCATCACGCGCTGGCAGTGGCGCGATAACCTTGGGGGAACTGTTCGGCTCTGGGGAAGAGATGCGAGTTCGGCGATGCGCGGTGCTGTTCCTGGAGCCGCGGGAAGAGGTCCGCTTCGAGTGGGAACAACTGCTGTCCGGAGGCGACGGCCTGATCCGGCGGCGGCGTTGGATGGCGTTGGCACCGCACCTGGACCGCGAGATGGAAGTCGATGCCGATGCGCGCGAGTGTCTCGGAGTGCTGGGCCCTTCCGAGTGGGTTCGCATCGACGAGGTGCCGGCACCGCGATCCGTCATCGATCGCCTGGTCGAGGAGGGGCTGCTGATTTGCGATGCCGCGGAACACGCCGTCATGCGCGAGCGTGACGAAGTCCTGCGCAATACCTACTGGCACCCGCTCGCCGCAACGCTGCACGCATTCACCCGCTGGAGCGGTGTGGACACCGTGCAGAACATGAAAGACAGCGGCACCGAGACCGCTGCGCAGATGCGCGAGGTGCTGGGCGCGCCGCCCATCGAGGCGGAAGTGCGCAGCGACGAGGATGGGCGATTGATGTTGCCTCGCATCGCCGCGAACGCATTCGACGACCTGCTCGCCCGCCGCGTCACCTGCCGCAATTTCGACGCGAACCGCAAGCTGCCGCTCGAGCTGTTCGCGCAGCTGCTGCAGCGCGTGTTCGCCGCGCAGGCCGAGGTGCGGGTCAGCGACGACACCGTGTTCCTGAAGAAGAACGTGCCCTCCGGCGGCGGCCTGCATCCGATGGAGTGCTACCTGATGGTGCAGCACGTCGAAGGCGTCGTGCCCGGCCTGTACCACTACCACGCGCAACACCACGCGCTGGAGCCGATGTCCGGCGCGGACAAGCCGCTGCGCGAGTTCATGATGGACATGGTCGCGCAGCAGCACTGGTTCGCCGACGCGCATGTGATGGTGCTCTTGTCGCCGCGCTTCGACCGGACTTTCTGGAAGTACCGCCACCATGCCAAGGGCTACCGGGTGGTGGCGCTGGAAGCCGGCCACCTCTCGCAGACGCTCTACCTGGCCGCGACCGAGGCCGGCCTGGGCGCATTCATCACCGGCGCGATCAACGAGAAGGAGCTGGAACAGGCCTTCGGGCTGGACCCGATCCACCAGGGCGCCCTCGCGATCTGCGGCTTCGGCTGGCGCGGCGAGGTCATGGAAACGGCGGAGCTGGACCCGGCCGGAACGGTGTGGACGGCGGCCTGAGCCTGGGTCCGTCGGGACTGTCCGGAGCGCCTCCAACACGGCACATGACACGGCGTGAAGGGGCCGCTAAGGTTCGCCGATATTTTCTCGACCCATATCCAACGACAGGGAGTTCCCAGGATGCGTTCGTTTTTGTTCAGTGTGCTTTTCGTCATCGTTGCGGCCGGTGCATCGGCGCAGGCCGTCGAGCGCAAGCCGATGGCTATTGCCCCCATTCTCGAGCAGCAGGCAGAGATCCGGGATGGCGTGATTGCCGGCACGGGGCGTTACAAGAACATCCCCGCCTCCAAGCGCGTCGATCTGCTCTCCAAGCAGGCCGGCCTGATGGAAATGCTCAAGGGCAAGACGTCCACCGATGATCTCAGCGAGCCGCAGCGCATCGAAGCGTTCAATACGCTCGAGTACATCGAGGCGGCCATCAACGGTACCGATGACGAGCGGATGATCTGCCATCGCGAGAAGGTGATCGGCACCACGCGCATCACGCGCGTTTGCCGCACCGTCGCGGATGATCGCCGCTTCCGTGAGGAGGCGCGCGAGCGCATGGAGCACGGGGACCCGTTCGGCCAGCGTTGATTGGGCCAATCCCAAGAAAAAAGGCGGCCTCCTGGCCGCCTTTTTTGTTCAGCTTTGTGAGAGCGAGCGTGAACGCGCTGGCGGCGGGTTTTGGGGCGTCGCGGGCGCCTTCGCGGGGTGTTGTGGCGAGGGGGGCGGCGAGCTAACTTGTCGCAAGTCACGTTTTCCCCCGCCCGAGGTTGCCATGAAGATAGGTGTGTTCGTGCTTTCGTTGCTGCTGATGTCGACGGCCGCCATGGCCTCGGTCGACCGCAGTGTCCTGCTGATCGATGACATCAAGACCGAGCAGGCCAAGATCCGTGTCGATGTGGAGTCGCGCAAGGCTCCGTATGACGACCTGTCCGCATCCGAGCGCAGCGAACTGCTGGCGAAGCAGTCGCGCATGCTCAACATGCTCGATGGCAAGCAATCGACCGACGAGCTGAACGAGCAGCAGAAAACCGAGGTGTTCAACACCCTCGAATGGATCGAGTCTGTCGCCAACAACTCCGCGGACGAGCGCATCGTCTGCGAGCGTCGTGCGATCCTCGGCAGCACCCGCAAAGAGCGCATCTGCAAGACCGCCGGCCAGTGGCGCGAAGAGCGCGAAGCCGCGCGCAACATGATGGACGCCGGCGGCATCTGCTCGGACTGCAAGAACAACTGATACGTCCCCCCAACCGTTGGATGCCGGCGGGCCCGTGAGCCCGCCTGGCGATGGAGGCACCTCCCATGAAAGTGTCCGTCGTCGTCCTTGTTCTTTCGCTGTGCGCATCGCTTCCGGCATTCGCCAACGCCGACAAGCTGGTGCAGATCCTCGACCAGCAACGCGAGATCCGCACCGAGTCGGAAAGTTCGACCGGTGCTTATTCGCGCTTCGATCGTGAAGCGTTGGCCCGGATGCATGCGGCGCAGGACCGCATCTTCACGCTGCTCGATGGCGTGACATCGCTGGACCAGCTCAAGCCCGGCCAGCAGGTCGAGTTGTTCAACGCCATCGAGGAGGTCAAGGCCGTCCTCACCAGCAACGAAGCCGACAAGCAGAAATGCTGGCGCGAGCACAAACTGGGTTCGACGATTCCGAAGACGCGCTGCGCGACGGTCGCCGAGATCCAGCAGATCCGCCAGGGCGCGGACGACTGGAAGGGCGAGCCGAGCGTCTGCGGCAACCTGGGGGCGGGAGTCGACTGCGGAGGCAATGCCCGCAGTCCCATCGGTCAGCGTTGACGGCGATACGGAAGTAAGGACTTACGTCTCAACAGGAGGAGACCATGAAACGACTCACGCTATGCCTTTGGTTGTTGTTGCCGTTGGCTGCCCTGGCCGGTGAGCCGGTAACGGCCGAGAGCGGCCTGCAGTTGATCCTGAAGCAGCAGAACGAGCTGAAAGCCGACATCGACGCGGGTCGCACCGACGGCCTGACCACGCGCCAGGTCAACCAGATCCGCAAGGCGCAGGTGGAAGTGTTCGCCGTGACCGAAGGCAAGACTGGCCTGGGCCAGCTGACGGTCGAGGAGCAGGTTCGCCTGGAGAACGCGCTGGAGCGCATCAACGCCGAGGTGCAGAACACACGGGCCGCTCGCGACAACCAGAACGTGTGCTGGCGCGAACGCGTCTCCGGCACCAAGGTCAACGTGACCCGTTGCGGTACCGAAGCCGAGATGCGCGAAGCGCGCGAAGGCGCCCGCGATTTCCTCGAGCGTCCCAAGGTCTGCGGCGTCAACTGCGGCTGAGGGTTTGCGGGGCCGGCGCCATGCCGGCCCTGCTTTGTCAGGAGCAAATCACGAGGACGCCGTCGCGCCCGCCCAGGCGCGCCGGTAACCGATCGCCTCGCCAAGGTGCTCCCGCTGGATGTCGGCCTGGCCAGCGAGATCGGCGATGGTGCGTGCGACGCGCAGTATCCGGTGCATCGAACGCGCCGACAGTTGCAGCGTATCGACGGCGCGTTCGAGCAGCGCGTGATCGCGTTCGGACAGCCGGCAGTGGGCGGCGGTCGCGGCCTGGTCGAGCTGGGCATTCGGCTTGCCGGCGCGGTGCTGCTGGCGCTGGCGTGCGTCGGCCACGCGCTCGCGCACCTGCGAGCTCGGCTCGCTCGGACTCGCATCGGGCCGGAGGTCCGCAGCCGGCAGCCGCGGAACGTCGATGTGCAGGTCGATGCGATCGAGCAGCGGGCCCGAGATGCGTGCGCGGTAGCGACGGATCGCATCCGGGCTGCAGCGACAGCGCCCACTGGCATCGCCGGCCCAGCCGCAGGGACACGGGTTCATTGCCGCGACCAGTTGGAACCGTGCCGGGAACTCCGAGCTGCGCGCCGCGCGCGAGACGGTGACGACGCCGGATTCGAGCGGCTCCCGCAGCACCTCCAGTGCGCGACGGTCCCACTCCGGCAGTTCGTCGAGGAACAGCACGCCCTGGTGCGCCAGCGAGATCTCGCCTGGACGCGGATCGGCCCCTCCGCCCACCAGCGCCACCGCGCTGGCCGTGTGGTGCGGCGCCCGGAACGGGCGCTCGCGCCAGCGGGCTGGATCGATGCCGCGGCCGCTGATCGAGGCGATCGCCGCCGTTTCCAGGGCTTCGGCCTCCGAGGCCTCCGGCAACAGGCCGGGCAGGCGCGAGGCGAGCAGGGTCTTGCCGCAGCCCGGTGGTCCGACGAGAAGCAGGTGATGCGCCCCGGCCGCGGCAACCTCCAATGCGCGTCGCGCCTGGGTCTGGCCGCGCACGTCGGCGAGGTCGGGGCCGGGATTGCGGGGAAGCATGTCGGCCTGCGCGCGCGGCAGCGCCTTGCGCCCGTGCAGCAGGGCACAGACTTCCAGCAGCGTCCGCGCCGTGCAGGCTTCGACGCGACTGGCCAGGGCGGCTTCCGGACCGTTGCCGGCCGGAATCACCAGTCCGCGTCCGGCCTCGGCGGCAGCCAGTGCGGCGGGCAGCACGCCATCGACCGCGCGCAGCTCGCCGGTCAGGCCAAGCTCACCGAGGAACTCGTACTGCTCCAGTGGCTCCAGCGGCACCTGGCCGCTGGCGGCGAGGATGCCCAGCGCGATGGCCAGGTCGAAGCGGCCGCCATCCTTGGGCAGGTCAGCGGGTGCCAGGTTGATGGTGATGCGCCGCGCCGGGAACTCGAACTGGGCGCACTGGATCGCGGCACGCACCCGGTCGCGCGCTTCGCGGACCGCCGCTTCGGGCAGGCCGACGATCGACATCGCCGGCAACCCGCCGCCCAGATGCACCTCCACGCGAACCGCAGGCGCACGGACCCCCGATCGCGCACGGCTGTGCACGAGTGCCAGGTTCATCGGTGGGGGCCTCAGTGGCGGGGCGTCTGTCCGCCGGTACCGGTGCCGATCTGCGTTTCCAGGTCGGCCACCGCGCGCTGCAGTTCTTCCAGCTTCTCGCGGGTGCGCATCAGCACGGCCCGCTGCACGTCGAATTCCTCACGCGTCACCAGATCGAGCTTGGCCAGCCCCGACTGCAGGACCGCCTTGAAGTTCTGCTGCAGTTCCTCGCGGCTCTCACGCACGCCAGGGGGAACCAGTCCACTGAGGCGGCGGGCCAGTTCGTCGATTTGGGTGAGGTCGATCATGATGTCCTCCGGCATTGGGACCGAGCATGGCGGGGCGGATGTGATGCCGCCGTAGGCGCCAGCCGCGGGCCCTTGTCGGAAAAGGGTGGTGCGGTGGGGGGCGCCACTCTAGCAGCTTGTTGAAGGGCGCCCATCCCAGTCGACGTTCAAATCGCGGGTCCGGTTCACGCCCGGACTCGCCGAGGCCAGCATGCGCGACGCGTCTGCCTGGCCGCGTCGACGGGATGTTCTCGACACCCCGCTGGCGCAGGGGCGGCCTCGCGCTATCCTGCCGCCGGAATATTGGAGACATGCAATGAAGATGGTCATGGCGGTGATCAAGCCGTTCAAGCTCGACGACGTCCGCGAGGCGCTGGCCGAGGCCGGAGTCGCCGGCATCACCGCCACCGAGGTGAAGGGCTTCGGGCGGCAGAAGGGTCACACCGAGCTCTACCGGGGCGCGGAGTACGTGGTCGATTTCCTGCCCAAGATCAAGCTGGAAGTGGCCGTCACCGACGACCAGGCCGATGCCGTGGTCGAGGCGATCATGAAGGCGGCCGGCACCGGCAAGATCGGCGACGGCAAGATCTTCGTCTGGGACCTGGAGCGTGCGGTGCGCATCCGCACCGGCGAGGTCGATTCGGACGCGCTGTAACACCGGAGCCGGCGCTGGCCGGTGCCCCACGCGCAACGGAGGACGTGATGAGCCAATTGCTGCAGCTCAGCATGCCGTGGTGGGAGTTCGTGCTGCGTGCGGTCGTGGTCTACGGCGTGCTGCTGGCGATGATCCGCCTGTCCGGCAAGCGCACGATGGGGCAGTTCACCGCCTTCGACATGCTGCTGATCGTGCTGCTCGGCAACGCCGTCCAGAACGCGTTGCTGGGCGAGGACAGCTCGATCGCCGGCGGTTTGCTGCTGGCGGCCACGCTCATCACGCTGAACTGGCTGGTCGGGTTCTTCGCCTCACGCAGCCAGAAGGTGGAGCGCCTGCTGGAGGGCGAGCCGGTGGTGCTCGCTCGCAACGGACACGTGTTCCGCGACGTGCTGAAGCGCGAGCTGGTCAGTCGCGACGATTTCGCCAAGGCGATGCGCGAGGCCGGCTGCAGCGATGTCAATCATGTCCATCTCGCGCTGCTGGAAACCAACGGCCACATCACGATCCTGACGCGCGATTCCGAAAAGAATGCTGCGGGTTGAGGCCGCGCGCGCCGGGCATCAAGCGCCGAGTTCGCCCAGCCAGTCGCGGGGACGCAGGTAATCGGCGAGCTTCGCCTCGGCAGAATCCGCTTCCGGCGCGAAGCCGTACTCCCAGCGCACCAGCGGCGGCAGGCTCATCAGGATCGACTCGGTGCGGCCGCCGGACTGCAAGCCGAACAGCGTGCCGCGGTCGAACACCAGGTTGAACTCGACGTAGCGGCCTCGGCGGTAGAGCTGGAACTGGCGCTCGCGCTCGCCGTACGGCGTGTCCTTGCGGCGCGCCACCAGCGGCAGGTAGGCGTCGAGGAAACCGTCGCCGACCGCGCGCATGTAGGCGAAGTCGCGGTCGAAGTCCTCGTGCAGGTCGTCGAAGAACAGGCCGCCGACGCCGCGCGTCTCGTTGCGGTGCTTGAGGAAGAAGTACTCGTCGCACCAGTGCTTGTGCTTCTCGTAACGCGCCTTCGCGCCGAACGGCTCGCACAGCCCGCGCGCGGTGCGGTGCCAGTGCAGCACGTCGTCGTCGAACGGATAGAACGGTGTCAGGTCGAAGCCGCCGCCGAACCACCAGGCCACGGTCTCGCCGTCGCGGATCGCGCGGAAATGGCGGACGTTGGCGTGCGTGGTCGGCAGGTACGGGTTGTTCGGATGGAACACCAGCGACACGCCGACCGCGCGCCACGAGGCGCCGGCCAGTTCCGGCCGCGCCGCCGTCGCCGACGGCGGCAGCTTGGTGCCGGACACGTCGGAAAAGCCGATGCCGGCCTGCTCGAACACGGCGCCGTCGCGCAGGATGCGCGTGCGGCCGCCGCCACCTTCGGCGCGCTGCCAGCGGTCCTCGGCGAAGCGGGCACGCCCGTCGGCACCTTCGATGGCGGCGCAGATACGGTCCTGCAGACCGGTCAGGTATTCGCGGACGGCATCGAAGCCGGAATCTGGCGCGGTCATGTTCACGAGGCCATAGCGGGGACGGCGCGCATGATAGCCGCCGCCCGGTTCAGGGGCCGTGCGCCGTTGAAACCCTTGATTCGGAACTCCGCTGCCTGCGTGGGAGAAGGCCATGCGCATTCGTCGTCGAACGCTCGCTCTGGTCGTACTTGCCCTGGCCGCCTGCTCGAAAGAGCCGACGCCTCCGGCGACGACCGCCGCGACCCCGCCTCCGGCCGCCCAGCCGGCGCCCGCCGCCCCGCCGCCCGCCGCCGCGCCCGCACCGGCGCCAAGCGAGAAGGTATTCAGCCAGGAAGAACTGGACCAGATGGTCGCGCCGATCGCGCTGTACCCGGACTCGCTGCTGGCGCAGGTGCTGATGGCATCGACCTATCCCGGCAACGTGGCCGACGCGGTCGCCTGGTCGAAGGCGCATCCGGACGCCAAGGGCGACGCCGCGGTCACTCAGGTCGCCTCGCAGCCCTGGGATCCCAGCGTGCAGTCGCTGGTGGCGTTCCCGCAGGCGCTGGCCACGCTCGGCCAGGATCCGGCCTGGGTGCAACGGCTGGGCGATGCGTTCCTGGCGCAGCCGGACGACGTCATGGACGCCGTGCAGCGGCTGCGCCGGCAGGCGCAAGCCGCCGGCAACCTGGCGTCGAATGAATACCAGAAGGTCACGGTGGAGCCTCCCACCGCCGCGCCGCCGCCCGCATCCGCGCCTTCGACCGGCGCGGTCGTCGAGGAGGTCCAGACCCAGTCCTCGCCGACCATCATCATCGAGCCGAGCAATCCCGAAACGGTCTACGTGCCCAGCTACAACCCGACCACCGTGTACGGGACCTGGGCCTATCCGTCGTATCCGCCGGCCTACTATCCGCCGCCGCCGGGCTACTACGCCGGCAGCGCGTTGATGACCGGCCTTGCCTTCGGCACCGGCATCGCCATCACCAATGCGCTGTGGGGCGATTGCGACTGGGGTGGCGGCTGGGGCGGCGGCGACGTCGATATCGACGTCAACCGCTACAACAACATCAATACCAACCGCCAGATCAATTCGAACAACTGGAGCCACAACGCCGCCAATCGCAACGGCGTGCCGTACCGCGACCGCGCCAGCCGCGAACAGTACGGGCGCCAGCTCAACGACAGCGGACGGCGCGATGCGTTTCGCGGCGACGACCCGGCACGTGCCGACCAGCGTGCGAAAGCGAGACAGTCGATGGAGCAGCGCGGCATCGAGCGTCCGGGCAGTGCCGACCGCTCCGCTCGCGATCGCGCGCAGACGGCGCAGCGGGATCTGCGCGACAACCAGTCGCGCGACCAGGCGCGTGATCGTGCCCGTCAGAGCACCGAGCGGGCGCAGGCGCAGGATCGGCAGCGCCAGCAGGCCGGTGCGACGCGCGATCGCGCGCAGGCGCAGGACCGGCAGCGGGCGCAATCGGGACAAGCGGCTCGCGATCGCTCGCAGGCGCAGGATCGCCAGCGCGCGCAATCAGGACAGGCCGCGCGTGACCGCGCGCAGGCCCAAAGCCGTGCGGGTGGGCAGAAGCATCAGCAACGCCAGGGCAACACGCAGGCACGCGACTCCGCTCGCCGCCAGCAGGCCTCGCGCCAGGCGCCCCAGAACAATGCGTTCTCCGGTGCGCACAACCCGTCGCAGTCGCGCGCGCAAGCCGATCGCGGCCGGTCCAGCCACGCCTCCGCGAGCCGGCCGCAGGGCTCGCGTGGTGGTGGTGGACAACAGGTCGCACGCCAGTCCCGCTCGGCGCCGCAGCGTAGCGGCGGTGGGCATCGTCGTTGAGGAGGGGAGCCATGAAGACGAACCGCACGCTCAAGCTCACCATCGCGCTGGCGATCGCCGCGGCGGCACCGCTGGTGCAGGCGCAGCAGGCGTATCCCAGCCAGCAGGAAGCCGCCGACGCGCTGGTCGCGGCGCTCGGCACGCAGAAGGCCGACGCGCAGAAGCTCGCCGCGCTGCTCGGCAAGGACTGGCAGAGCTACATTCCGACCGAGGGCGTCGATCGCAGCGATGTCGACGCATTCCTCAGCGGATACAGACAGAGCCATTCCTTCGAGTCCACGCCTGAGGGCCAGGCATTCCTCTCGGTGGGCAAGGATGGCTGGAAGTTTCCGATCCCGCTGGCCAAGTCGGGCAATGGGTGGAAGTTCGATACCCGCGCTGGTTCCGAGGTGATCCGCGAGCGCCGCATCGGCCGCAATGAACTGGCCACGGTGGAGTCGGCGCGCGCCTACGACGATGCGCAGATGGAGTACGCCGAGGTCGATCGCGACGGTGATGGCGTGCTCGAGTACGCGCAGAAGATCCTCAGTACCGACGGCCTGCACGACGGCCTGTACTGGTCCGACGACGACAGCGGTGAGATCAGCCCGCTCGGGCCGTTGTTCGCCGATGCATCGCCCGGCAGCGACTGGCACGGCTACCACTACCGCATCCTGACCGCGCAAGGTCCGTCGGCGCCCGGCGGTGCTTACAACTACATCCTCGGCAAGAACATGAGCCGCGGGTTCGCGCTGGTCGCGTGGCCGGCCAAGTACGGCGACACCGGCGTCATGAGCTTCATGATCAGCCACGACGGCGAGGTGTTCGAGAAGGACATGGGGCCTGGCAGCGAAAAGCTCGCCAAGGCGATGACGAAGTTCGATCCGGACAGCAGCTGGAAGGAAGTGCCGGAGGGCACGACGGCGTCGGCGCAACCCTGATTGCGGCGGCTCGTCCAGCGCCAGCGGTGAAGTGGACGGCGATCGCCACGGGCGCCGTCCACAGTGTCGAATCCGGTGCGGAATACCGCGCCATGGGGGCGACAAGGTCGTGGTATTCAGCAAGAGCGGCGCAAGCTTGCCTTGCTCGCGATGGAGGGACTCCGATGCGTACTTACGGACCTCGTTTCCTGGCGGTCATGCTGCTTGTGTCGGCTGCCGGCGCGCACGGCTCGCCCGTCACGCGCACCTCGCCCTCGCTCTCCGTGGCCGCGATCGCACAATCGGCCACAGCGGCATCGACGCCGGCGGAGAAGACGTTCAGCAACGAAGAGCTCGACCAGATGATGGCGCAGGTCGCGCTGTATCCGGATTCGCTGCTCGCCCAGGTCCTGATGGCCTCGACCTATCCCGGTGACGTCGCCGACGCCGTGAAGTGGTCGAAAGCGCATCCCGATGCGAAGGGCGAAGCCGCCGTGAAGCAAGTGGCCAACGAAGCGTGGGACCCGAGCGTGCAATCGCTGGTGGCGTTCCCGCAGCTACTCGCGGTGCTCGGCCAGGACCCGTCCTGGGTGCAGAAGATGGGCGATGCCTTCCTGGCACAGCCGGAAGCGGTGATGGATTCGGTGCAGCGGTTGCGCCGCCAGGCCGAAGCGGCCGGCAACCTGAAATCGAACGAGCAGCAGAAAGTGACCACGCAGCCGGCACCCCCGCCGGCGGCTGGCGCCACCACGACGACCACGCAGCCGGCGTCGCAGACCATCGTCATCGAGCCGACCAATCCCGAAGTCGTCTACGTGCCCAGCTACAACCCCAGCGTGGTGTACGGCAGTTGGGCCTATCCGTCGTACCCGCCCTACTACTACCCGCCGCCGGCGTACTACTACCCGGGCGCGGCGCTCTTCAGCTTCGGCATCGGCGTCGCCGTGGGCGGCGCGCTGTGGGGCAACTGCAACTGGGGGGGCGGCGACATCGATATCGACGTCGACCGTTACAACAACTTCAACAGCAACCGCCAGATCAACCGCGGCGACAACACCTGGCGCCACAATGCCGCCAATCGAGATGGCGTGCCGTACCGCGATCGCGCCAGCCGCGAGCAGTACGGACGGCAACTGGACGGCGCGGGGCAGCGCGACCAGTACCGCGGCCGCGACGGCGCGCGCACGGCCGATCGCGATCGCGCACGGCAATCGATGGAGCAGCGCGGAATCCAACCCCCGGCCGCCAGCAACCGCGAGGCCCAGCAACGGGCCGGCCAGGCGTCGCGCGACATCGCCCAGCAGCCGCGTTCGCGCGACCAGGCTTCCGCGCGGCAAGGACGCACCGGCGACGCGCAGCGTCCATCGCAATCCAACGCGCAGGCACGCCAGGGTTCACGTGATGCCTATTCCGGATCGCGAGCCGCGCAAGACAACAACGCGTTTTCGGGATCGCGCAATCCCAGCCAGTCGCGATCGAACGCGAGCAGGGGGCACGGCAGCTATCAGTCGTCGCAGCGTCCCTCGAGTTCGCGCGGCGGTGGCCGTCCCGTGTCGCGCCCCTCGCGTGGTGGCGGTGGCGCGCGCCGTCGCTGAGCCAGCCGTCGCAGAGCAAGGAGACCGTCCATGATCGCAACCATCCGCCTGCTTTCGATGACCTGCTTCGCGCTGCTGGCGACCGCGGCGCAGGCGCAGCAGTCGTATCCCACGCCTGACGCCGCGGCTGACGCGCTGGTCGCCGCACTAGGAACGAAGGACGCCGATGCCGCCCGCCTCGACGCCGTGCTCGGGCCGCAATGGCAGAGCGTCATTCCGTCCGGCAGCGTCGAACGAGACGACGTAGATGCCTTCCTCGCCCGCTACCGGGAGCATCACGCGTTCGAGAAACCTGCGCCGGACCGCGCCGTCCTCGCGGTCGGCAAGGACGCGTGGACGCTGCCGGTTCCGCTGGTGAAAGGGAGCGGCGGCTGGGCCTTCGATCTCAAGGCCGGCGAACCCGAAATCCGTGCGCGGCGCATCGGACGCAACGAGCTCGCCGCCATGCAGGCCGCGCTCGCCTACCACGATGCGCAGATGGACTATGCCTCGGCCGATCGCAACGGCGATGGCGTGCTCGAATATGCGCAGAAGTTCCTCAGCAGCGACGGCAAGCACGACGGCCTGTACTGGGCCGACGATGGCGAGGAAAGCCCGCTGGGACCGCTGTTCGGCGATGACACGCCGCAGGGCGAGTGGGAGGGCTACCACTACCGCATCCTCACCGCGCAGGGTACGTCGGCTCCCGGTGGCGCCTACGACTACCAGCTGGGCGGAAAGATGAGCCGCGGTTTCGCACTGGTGGCGTGGCCAGCACGGTACGGCGACAGCGGCGTCATGACGTTCATGATCAGCCACGAAGGCGACGTCTTCGAAAAGGACATCGGGCCGGACACCGACAAGGTGGCGCGGGCGATGACGAAGTTCGATCCGGACAGCAGCTGGAAGGAAGCCAGCAAGGATGAAACTGCCGCCGCAAAGCCGTGACAGGATGAAAAACAGGAACGCCGCGACGTCATCGTCGCGGCGTTCCTGTTTGCGAAGCCAGGACTCGCTTACTTCAGCGTGCGCTGGAACAGCTCGTAGATCCGGCGGTACTCGTCGTACCAAGCGTCCGGATGCGTGAAGCCATGGCGCTCCAGCGGATACGGCGCGATCTCCCACTTGTCCTTGCGCAGCTCGATCAGCTTCTGCGTCAGCATCACCGAGTCCTTGAAGAACACGTTGTCGTCGATCATGCCGTGCGCGATCAGCAGGTTGTCCTGCAGCTTGTCGGCGTACTCGATCGGCGAGGAGGTCTTGTAGGCCTCCGGATCGAGCACCGGCGTGTTGAGGATGTTGCTGGTGTACTCGTGGTTGTACTGGGACCAGTCCACCACGGGGCGCAGCGCGGCGCCGGCCTTGAACGTGCCCGGCGAGCGGAACAGCGCCATGAACGTCATGAAGCCGCCGTAGCTGCCGCCGTAAATGCCAGCGCGATCACGGTCGCCCTGCTTGTTGGCGACCAGCCAGTCCAGGCCGTCCAGGTAATCCTCGAGCTCCGGATGGCCCATGTTGCGGTAGATCGCGGTGCGCCAGTCGCGGCCATAGCCTTCGCTGGCGCGGTAGTCGAGGTCGAGCACGACGTAGCCCTGCTGAACCAGCAGGTTGTGGAACATCTGCTCGCGGAAGTAGTTCGGGTAACGGTCGGACACGTTCTGCAGGTAGCCCGCACCGTGCACGAACATCACGATCGGATACTTGCGGCCGGCCTCATAGTTCTTCGGGCCGTAGAACTTGCCCCACACCACGCCGGCACCATGCTTGCTCGGCACCTGCACGTACTCGGGTTCGATCCACTCGCGATTCCTGAACTCCGGCTTGCGCGTGTCGGTCAGCTGCACGACGCCGTCGCCGTTGGCGTTGACCACTGCCAGCTGCGGCGGCGTGTAGCTGTCGGAGTGGCGCACCAGCAGCTTCGCGCCGTCCGGCGACAGCGAGAAGTCCTCGACGCCGTCGAGCGCGGTGACTTCGCGCACGCCACCGCCGTTGCGGTCGACGAAGCAGACTTCGTAATCGCCCGGCCACTTCTGGTTGCAGACGAAATAGAAGCCCTTGCCGTCGGCCGACAGCTGCGGTGCGGACACCTCCCACTTGCCCGAGGTCAGCGCGCGCGCCTTGCCGCCGTCGTTGAGGTACAGGTGCGAGTAACCGCTGCGCTCGGAGAGGAACCACAGCGTGTTGTCAGGCGTCCAGCCGAACTCGTTGAAGCCCCAGTTGATCCAGGCCTTGTCGGTGAGGCGGTCGCGCGTGACGAGCTTCGCGTTGGCGAGGTCGCCGGTCGCGGGCGTGACCGTTGCAAGCCAACGATCCTTGTTGTCGACCGCGCGGATGAGCACGGCGGCATTGCGGCCGTCATCGCTCCAGTGGATGGCAGGGCTGTTGCCGTCGCCGACGCGCACCTCGCGATTGCCCTTCAGCGGGTCCTTCTTGGCGGCCTTGCGCATCGCCGCGAGCGGGTCTTCGCCGATGCCGGGCAGCGCGTCGAACTTCAGCTCGGTAGCCTTGGCACCGGCGACGTCGACCAGCCACAGCTTCTGCGGCAGCGGCGCATTGCGGCCGACGCGCGTGCGTGCCTCCTCGAACTCTTCGTAACCCGACTCGGTCACGTACTTGGGCATCTTGCTGGCCTGGCCTTCGTCGCCGCTCTTGGCCTGTGTCACCACCAGCATCCACTTCGCATCCGGCGACAGCGCGCTGTCGACGATCTTCACGTCGTCGCCCAGGTACGCAGGGGCCGGCGCGCGGGTCGGATCGGCGCTGCGCCATTCGCTGTCCTGCGCGCGCGCGGCGTCGCGCTGGGCGCGATCGTTCTTCAGCGTCGCGATCATCGCCAGCTGGCGCTCGCGCAGGTCGTCGGCCTTCGGGGCGGCAGCCGGATCCTTCTCGGCCTTGACCACGGCGGCCTGGCTCACGCCCTGCCCGGCGCGCCACTGCGACCACGTCTCGCCGCTGCGGAACACGAGGTTGCCGTCATGGCTCCACTGCGGCTGCGAGTCGGCCTCGTTGCTGCGCGTGACCTGGGTCAGCGCGCCGCTGCGCAGGTCGCGCACGAACACGTCGCCGTTGCGGACGAAAGCCATGCGGGTGCGCTGGGCGTCGAACACCGGGCTGGTGGCATCCAGTTCCGCGCGCGCGGCGCCTTCGACCCTGGCCGCGCCGCCAGCCGCCAGGCCCTGCTGCCAGGTGTCGCGGATCGTCGCGCCTTCGCGCTTGAGCTGGTACTGGACGTGCTGGCCGTCCCAGGCCCACCAGGCCTGTTCGACGGCCGGCCCGATCCAGTCCGGATCGGCCATGGCCTGGTCGAGGGTGATCACGCTGGTGGAAGCGGGAGTCTGCGCCTGCGCCTGCGGGGCGAGCAGCAGGGCGGTCAGGGCAACGGCGGAAGCGATCGGTGTCAGGCGCATGTGCGGTCGGGCAGCTCGGGTCGATGGGACAAACCGCCGCAGCGTATCAGTCCGCGGGTTTGCCGGATCGGGCCATGCGTCATGCCCGCGAGCCCGGGCATGGCGTCGTCCGGACGGCCGGAACCCGCGCCGGGTGTGGCTTTTGCGCCCGCCGATGGACCTGATCCCCTGTTATCCGACCGCAACTGATCCTTTGCGCGGCCTTACGGCGGCGCCGACAATATCGGTCGCGGCGCCGCTGCGTGTGCCGCGGAGATGAGCATCCATGGATGCCTTGCTGCTGTCGCGGATCCAGTTCGGCTTCGTGATCTCGTTCCACATCCTGTTCCCGGCCTTCACGATCGGCCTGGCGAGCTGGCTGGCTTTCGTCGAGTGGCGATGGCTGCGCACCCGCGACACGCTCTGGCGGGACCTGTTCTTCTTCTGGACCAAGATATTCGCCGTGTCGTTCGGCATGGGCGTGGTGTCCGGCATCGTCATGAGCTTCCAGTTCGGTACGAACTGGGCGACGCTCAGCGAGCAGGCCGGCAACATCCTCGGGCCGCTGCTCAGCTATGAAGTGTTGACCGCGTTCTTCCTCGAGGCGACGTTCCTCGGCGTGATGCTGTTCGGCTGGGGCCGCGTCAGCGAGAAGATGCATTTCCTCGCCACCTGCATGGTCGCGCTGGGCACGCTGATCTCGACGTTCTGGATCATCTCCGCCAACAGCTGGATGCAGACGCCGGCCGGCTACCAGATCGTCAACGGTGTCTTCGAACCGGCGAACTGGTGGCAGATCATCTTCAATCCGTCGTTCCCGTACCGGCTCGCGCACATGGTGCTGGCCGCGTTCATCACCACCTGCTTCGTGATCGGTGGCGTCGGCGCTTCGTACCTGCTGCGCGGCGTGCACATCGAAGCCGGGCGGCGCCTGCTCAAGGCCGCGGTGATCTTCGCCGCGATCACGGTGCCGACGCAGGTCATGGTCGGCGACCAGCACGGTCTCAACGCGCTCGAGCACCAGCCGATCAAGGTCGCCGCGATGGAAGGTCATTGGGAGCACGAACCCAAGGGTGAGGGCGTGCCGCTGATCCTGTTCGCCGTGCCCAACGAGAAGACCGAAAGCAACGACTTCGAGATCGCGCTGCCGCGCCTGGGCAGCGTGATCCTCACCCACTCGCTGGACGGCGAGATCCAGCCGCTGAAGTCGGTGCCGGCGAGCGAGCGCCCGCCGGTGAAGCCTGTGTTCTTCGCGTTCCGCGTGATGGTCGGCATCGGCACGGCGATGCTGCTGCTGGTGCTGGCGTCGCTGTGGACATGGCGGCGCGGGCGACTCTACGAATCCCGGTGGGTGCTGCGCGGCTGGCGCGTGATGATGATGTCGGGCTTCGTCGCTCTGCTCGCGGGCTGGTACGTGGTCGAGATCGGCCGCCAGCCCTATGTCGTCTACGGCCTGCTGCGCACCGCCGACGCGGTCAGCCCGACCGTGGCCGCGGCCAGCGTGATGACGTCGCTGATCGTCTATGCCGCGGTGTACTCGATCGTGTTCGGTGCCGGCATCTGGTACCTGCGCCGCCTGATCGTGCAGGGTCCGCACCCGCACGAACCACCGCAGCACACGGAACACGGCGACAAGACACCGGCGCGTCCGCTGTCGGCGGCCGACGAGACCGTGGCGCCGACCGGGGAGGGCGCATGATGGACATGGCAACCGTGCTGCCGGTGATCTGGTTCGGCGTGATCGGCTTCGGCGTGCTGATGTACGTGCTGCTCGACGGCTTCGTGCTCGGGCTCGGCATCCTTGCGCCGTTCGCCGAGGACGAGCATCAGCTCGACCACATGATGAACACCGCCGCGCCGATCTGGGACGGCAACGAGACCTGGCTCGTGCTCGGCGGTGCCGGGCTGCTCGCGGCCTTCCCGAAGGCGTACGCGGTGGTGCTGTCGGCGCTGTACCTGCCGGTGCTGCTGATGCTGATCGCGCTGGTGTTCCGCGGCGTCGCCTTCGAGTTCCGCTTCAAGGCGCAGCGCGCCAAGCCGGCGTGGGGCGCTGCGTTCGCGCTCGGCTCGATGTTCGCCGCGTTCGCCCAGGGCGTGATCCTCGGCGCGCTGGTCGAAGGCATGCCCATGCAGGGCGGCAAGTACGTCGGCGGTGCGTTCTCGTGGTTCAGCCCGTTCTCGATGCTGACCGGCGTCGCGGTGTTGTTCGGCTACGCGCTGCTCGGCGCGACGTGGCTGGTGCTCAAGACCGATGGCCGCATGCAGCAGGTCGCGCGCGGCCTGACGCGGCCGCTGGTGCTGGTGGTGGTGGCCTTCATGGGGCTGGTCAGCGCGTGGCTGCCGTTCCTCGACTCGCGGATCATGGCGCGCTGGTTCGAGGGCGGGAACTTCTGGTGGCTGGCGCCGGTGCCGCTGCTGGCGCTGGCCAACGCGTTCGCGCTGTGGCGCGCGGCGATGCACCAGGGCCGCGATGCCGCGCCGTTCCTGCTGACGCTGTGCTTCTTCGCGCTCGGCTTCGCCGGCCTGGTGCTGGGCATCTGGCCGAACATCGTGCCGCCGTCGATGACCATCTGGGATGCCGCTTCACCGCCGTCCTCGCAGGGCTTCGTGCTCGCCGGCCTGGTGGTGCTGTTGCCGGCGATCCTGGGCTACACGTACTGGTCCTACCGCGTGTTCAGGGGCAAGGTCTCGGCCGACTCCGGGTATCACTGAAGGCGGACGGTGCAAGCGCCGCCATCGCCGATAGCGGCGGCTCCATGGATCAGAACGGATCAGAACGCGGCTGAACAGCGGCGTGCGCGCCATCCTTTGCTGATCCCCGCTTTTCCGCGCTTGCGCGGGTATGCTGTGCGCAACGTCATGTGCGACGCGCTGTTGCCGACGCTACCCGCCGACCGATGCAAGCCTACGTCTACAAGAGCCTTCGCAAGGCCGACACCTACGTCTATCTCGCCTCGCGCGACGATTTCACGCGCCTGCCGGAGCCGTTGCGCTCGCAGCTGGGTGCGCTGCAGTTCGTGCTGGAAGTGGCGCTGACGGCGGAGCGCAAGCTGGCCCGCGAGGACGCGGAGGTGGTGCGCGAGAACCTGTCGGCGCGGGGATTCCACCTGCAGTTCCCGCCGACCGTGGAAGATCCGCTGAAGGAGGATTGGGGCACCGATGCCTGAGCCGAAGCCGCAGACCACAGGGCCGTCGTCGCGATGGCGACTGGCCGCGACGTTCGCCGTCGGTCTAGCCCTGACATTGGCCACTGCGGCCGGCCATGCGGTCGCCGCCCTCCTCGGCACCCTGGCGCAGCCCGTGGTGGCATTGGCCGTGCGCGCCTGGCGCGACGGCGAGGACTCGCTGCCGCGGGAGTGGAAACGCGACGGCCTGGCACTTGCCGGCTTGTGGATCGCGGGCGTGGCGGCATTCGCCGCGATGATCGCCTGGCCGCTGACCTCGCTGCTGCAAAGCGGATCGCTGATGGCGGCGCTGGGGCTGAGCGCGGTGGGCGGACTGGTGCTGCTGGGGCTGTGGCGGATCTGGCCGCTGTGGCTGGGTCTGGAACGCGAGGGTGCACCGCTGCAGGAACACTGGCGCGCTTTGAGCGAGCTGGAGCTGGGCGCCTGGCGCGGCCTGGCCGTGGCCGCGTCGGTGCTGGCGCTGGCCGCGCTGATCGTGCTGCTGGCCTGGCCGGGGCTGATCGAAGGCAATGCGCGCTGGCTCGTGGCCGCACTGCTCGCGGTCGCCACGCCGCTGCTGCACGGCCTGCTGCAGCAGACTGATCCCGCCGACCCGCTGCCCGGCTTCGAGCCGGAAGATGCCGGCGAAGCCCAGGACGACCTGCCGGTCTACGGCGAGGCGCTGGAACCCGCGCTTTACGCTGCGGCGCGTGCCGGACGCGTCGAACGCGCGCTGGAGCTGATCGAGGCCGGTGCCGACATCGGCGCATCGCCGCCGGCCGAGGAGCGCGACCAGCGCAGCCTCGCCGTGCTCGCCGCGGTGCTGCCCGACCTGCGCCTGCTGCGCTCGCTGATCGCGCAGGGCATCGACCTCAACCATTCGCACGCGGGCGTGACGCCGCTGCTGGCCGCGACCCGCGACAGCTGGCATGGCCGTCCCGACGCGGTGATGACGCTGCTCGCCAACGGTGCCGACCCGCGCGCCACCGACAACGACGGCTACACGCCGATGCACCACGCCGCGCGCAGTTCCGATCCGGGCGTGGCGGCACTGCTGCGCGATGCCGCGGCCGAACTCGATCCGCTGGGCCGCGACGGGCTGTCGCCGCTGGGCGTGGCCTGTGCCGCGGGCAACTGGCGGCTGGCCAAGTTCCTGCTCGAACGCGGCGCGCGCACCGAACCCGCCGGCGGCCAGCCGGCGCTGCTCGCGGCATCCGGCGGCGAAGACGACGATCTGGCCGGCGTACAACTGCTGCTCAAGCACCGCGCCAAAGTGGATGCGCGCGATGGCGAAGGCCGCAGCGCGCTGCACATCGCCGCGCATGCGGGCCATCTCGAGATCGCCGCGGCCCTGCTCGCTGCCGGTGCCGATGCGGGTTCTCCCGACAAGGCCGGCCGCAGCCCGCTGCTGGAGGCGGCTCGCGGTGGACGCGAGGCGATGTTCGAACGCCTGCTCGATCACCTCCCGCGCGGCGGCAGCGCTCAGGCGGCCGCCATCGACCGCGACGGACGCAACGCGCTGATGCTGGCCTGCATGGCCGAGCACAGCACGCCGGTGCTGGTGCAGCGCATGCTCGACCTCGACCTGGATCCGGAGCTGCGCGACCAGGACGGCAAGCGCGCGATCGATCGTGCCGCCGAAGGCGGACGCTGGTCGCTGGTGGCAGCGCTCGATCGTGCCTATCCGCTACCCGCCAGCGTCGTCACCGATGCCGACCACGGCGAGGCCGGATTGCCCGATCGCGTGCCGTCGGCGCTGCTGCGCGACGGCCTGCAGGAGGGCCGCGCCGCTGAGTTGAGCGGACTCGCGCAACTGCTTACGCCCGCCGAACGCGGCGCGCTGCTGCACGAGGACGACACGCTGCTCGCCGCCGACAAGGTCGCCTGGTTGCTGGGACAGGGCGCCGATGCCGACGTCCGCAACGCGAACGGCGACACCGTGCTGTTCCATCTGCTCGATCGCGGCCCGGCGGCGATTCCTTCGCTGCAACAGTTGCTGCGCCGTGGCGTCTCGCCGGCTGGCACCGGCGGCCTGGCGCGTTTCCTCGCTGCCTGCGCGGCCAACGACCATGCCGCGCGCGGTCTCGAGCAGTGCGCGCTGGACCTGCTCGATCGCGGCGCCGATGCGTTCGCATCGTCGAAGGCCGGCGATCCGCCGCTGTCGCTCGCGGTGCGGCTCGGCTGGACGCGCCTGGTGGATCGCCTGCTCGCGACCGGCATCGACCTCAACGTCCGCGACAGCCATGGCATGAGCGCGCTGCACCTGGCCGCCGCGCTCGGCCGCGAAAGCATGCTCAAGCGCCTCATCGCTCATGGTGCGGCGCCCGACCTGCTCGCGGCCGACGGCCAGACGCCGCTGGGCGTGGCGCTGGCCTCGGGCCGGCGCGACCTGGCCGACTGGCTCGACTGGCGCGGCTGGCCGCTGCCGAAGCGGCCGCTGCAGGCGCAGGACGTACCCGCCGCCGCGATCGTCGGCGATGCGGACGCGGTACGCCGCCTGCTCGACCTGGGCATGCCGGTCGATGCGCTCGACTCGCAAGGCTGCACCGCTTTGCTGCGCGCGGCCGGTGGCGGTCATCGCGCGGTGGTCGACCTGCTGCTGGCGCGCGGCGCCGATCCGCAGCGCGCCGCCCATTCCGGCGCGACGCCGCTGTCGGCGGCGGTGAGCATGCGCCACATCGAGATCATGGACCGGCTGATCGCCGCCGGCGCGCCGCTGGAACAGCGCCTGCCGGGCGACCTGACCGTGCTGATGGTGGCCTGCGCACTCGGCCTGACCGACCTCGCCGCGCGCCTGCTCGCCGCCGGCGCCGACGTCCAGGCTTGCGATTCGCAGGGACGCCAGGCGCTGCATTGCGCGGCGATGTACGGCTTCACCGCACGCGACCGCGCGCGCCTGGTCGCGTTGCTCGACACGCTGCTGCTGGCAGGCGTCGATGCCGACCGTCCGGCCGGCGGCGCGACGCCGCTGCTGCTGTTGCTGGGCGCGCGCGCCGAACCGGGCACCGCCGCCGACGAAGACGTGCTGATCGCGGGCCTGGACCTGCTGCTCGACCACGACGCCGCGCTCGACGCTCAGGATCCACGTGGTTTCGCGCCGCTGCACCTGGCGTCACTGCACGGACTGTTGCGCGTCGTGCAGCGCCTGCTGCGCGCGGGCGCCGACCCGGACCAGCGCGACAGCCTCAACCGCACGCCGCGCGAGATCGCGGTGATGCGCGGCTTCGTCGACATCGCCGCCGAGTTCGCGCCGTCGGCGCCGGGCAGCAACGTGTCGATGGCGCGCTTCCTGCGCGATCCGCGCTGATCATGGCGGCGGGGCCAACTGGCCTCGCCGCGCATTGATCATTCTTCCTCGCCTTCTTCCGGCGTCTCGGTCGCGTCGGCGATCTCGCGCAGCATGCCTTCGCCATGGTCGGCGTTGAACAGTTCTTCCAGCTCGCGGCGCGCATCCTTGGTCGACTGCAGCAGCGCGGCCTCGTCGTCGCGGATCAGGTACTGCGCGCGCAGCAGCCGGCGGTCGTGGTCGCGGAAACGCTCGGCGTGGTCGCGTGCGGTCTCGGGCGACACGCCCAGTTCGACCAGCACTTCCTCGCCCAGCTTCAGGCTCGACAGGAACGTCTCGCGCATCGGCCTCGCGCCGAGGTCCATCAGTTCCCATGCATGGCGGCGGTCGCGTGCACGCGCGAACACCTTGGCCTGCGGATACAGCTTGCGGATCGCGCGCACGGTGCGCAGGTTGTCGTCGACCTTGTCGATCGCGACCACGAATACCTTCACCTCCGCCGCGCCCGCCGAGCGCAGCAGGTCGGGTCGCGCGGGATCGCCGTAATAGACCGGGCTGCCGAAGCGGCGCACGAAGTCGACCTGGTCGGCGCTGTGTTCGATGCCGATGAAGGGCGTCTTATGCGCCAGCAGCAGTCGCGCGACGATCTGGCCAAAGCGGCCGAAGCCGGCGATCAGCACCTGCGGCTGGTGGTCGGGGATCGTGTCGTAGGCGCGTACATGCTTCTCGGGCGGATTGGCGTCGAGGAAGCGGTCCACCGCGATCACCAGCAGCGGCGTCAGTGCCATCGACAGGCCGACCACCGCGACCAGGCGGTTGCGCATGTCGCCGTCGATCAGGCCGACACGCAGTGCTTCCTGGAACACCACGAATGCGAACTCGCCGCCGAGCGCGAGCACTGCACCAAGCCGCAGCGATTCGCGCCAGCCGAGCCCGCCTGGCCCGCGCCCGACCAGCAACAGGATCGCGAACTTCACCGTCATCAGTGCCGCCACCAGCCCGGCGATCAGCAGTGGCTCCGACAGCACGCGCTTGAGGTCGATGCTCATGCCCACGGCCATGAAGAACAGGCCGAGCAGCAGTCCCTTGAACGGATCGATCTGGGATTCGAGCTCGTGGCGGAACTCCGAATCGGCGAGCAGCACGCCCGCGAGGAATGCCCCGAGGCCTGCCGACAGGCCGGCCATCTGCATCAGCCACGCCGCGCCCAGCACGCTGAGCAGCGCCGCGCCGGTGAACACTTCCGGCATCTGGGTGCGCGCGACGACCCGGAACAGGTGGCGCAGCGCCAGGCGGCCGCCGAGCACCATCACCGCTATCGCGCCGATCGCGATGGCCAGTTCGTCCCAGCCCAGGCCGTTCTCCGCCACGCGCGCCTTGCCCAGTAGCGGAATCGCCGCCAGCAGCGGGATCGCGGCGAGGTCCTGGAACAGCAGGATGGCGAACGCGAGGCGGCCGTGCTCGGCCGTCAGCGCCTTGCGCTCGGACAGCAGCTGCAGGCCCACCGCGGTCGACGAGAGCGCCAGGCTCAGGCCGACCACCGCGCCGGCCTTCCAGCCGTAATCCATCAGCATCGTCAGCGCGCCGAGGGCCAGGCCGCACAGCACGACCTGCGCACCGCCGGCGCCGAACACGGGCTTGCGCATGACCTTGAGGCGCGACGGCGACAGCTCCAGGCCGATCACGAACAGCATCATCACCACGCCGATCTCGGACGCGGCCAGCACCGGCTCGGCGTTGTGCACGAACTTCAGCCCGTAAGGGCCAAGGGCGACGCCCGCGGTCAGGTAGCCCAGCACTGCGCCGAGGCCGAAGCGCCGGAACACCGGCACCGCGATGACCGCAGCCAGCAGGAATACCAGGGCCAGTTCGAGTCCGCCGCCGTGCATGTACACCTCCTTTTCCCGATTATGCCTGCGGGGGCATGGCGGGCTCGTTGCGCCATGCCGCAATTCGGGTTCTGATGCCGGCCAGTCCAGGGAATGGGGGTGATCATGAAGGGATGGTGGCTGGGTCTGCTGCTCGCGATGAGCACATGCGCGATCGCGGCGGACAAGCATCAGGAGGTGCGCAGCCAGCTCGAAGCGAGCACGCTGCTGACCGGTACGATCGACATCGGCCCCGATGGCCGCGTCGTCGCGCATGCCATCGATCAGGTCGACCGGCTGCCGCAGGCGGTGGTGCGGCTGGTCGACCGGCTCGCGAAAGACTGGACGTTCGAACCAGTGCGCGTGGATGGCCGGGTCGTGAAGGCGCGCGTCAAGATGAGCCTGCGCGTGGGCGCCCGCAGCAACGAAGCCGGACAGACGGTCGTATGGCTGCGCAATGCGTTCTTCGGCGAAGAGCTTCCCGGCGAAGAGGTTGCCAGCAAGAAGCTGTCGCCGCCGGAATACCCGGGCGGCGCGGCGCGCGCCGGCGTCTCCGCCACCGCCTACGTGGTGGTGAAAGTCGGGCGTGATGGGCGCGTCGAGGACTCCTTCATCGAGCAGGTCAACGTGCGTGCCGTCGCCAAGCCATCGGACATGCCGCTCTGGCGCGAGATGTTCGCCAAGACGACGTTGAGGGCAGCGTCGTACTGGAAGTTCCTGCCGCCCACGAAGGGGCCGGAAGTGGATGCGCCCTTCTGGCTGGTGCGCGTCCCGGTCGACTACGTGATGCGCGGCGAGACCCCGCCCGCGTATGGCCAGTGGCAGGCATACGTGCCCGGCCCGGTGCAGCGCGCGCCGTGGCTGCCGGACCGCGCGGCGCTGGCCGGCGGGCCGGATGCGCTGCCGCCGGGCGGGGTGTATTCGGCCAATGCAGGACTTAAGCTGCTGACGCCATTGGGTGGATCCTGATCGCGCAGGACATGGAACGGAGCTGAGGAAGGGACACGCATGAAGAACGCATGGATGGGGATGGCGCTGTGGCTGTGTGCAGGCGTCGCGCTGGCCGGCGGCGGCAAAGCCGAGGTACGCAAGCAGACCGAAGCCAGCGTGCTGGTGACCGGAACGGTCGATATCGAGACCGATGGCCACGTCGGTGGTTACGCGCTGGACTAGGCGGACAAGGTGCCGGTCGCGGCCAATACGATGCTCGGCAAGGCCGTGAAGGGCTGGAAGTTCGAGCCGGTCGTGATCGACGGCAAGACCGTGAGGGCTCGCACGAAGATGAGCGTGCGCATCGTCGCCAAGCCCATCGACGAGAATCGCGCCGAGGTGCGCATCGCGAGCGCGAACTTCGGTGAAGGCGGCAATCCCGGCGAGTTCATCACCAGCAAGGAGTTGGCGCCGCCGAAGTACCCCGAGATGGCCGCGATGAACGGCGTGAAGGGCACGGTGTACCTGGTGGTGCGGATTGGCCGCGACGGCACCGTCGAGGACGTCATCGCCGAACAGGTGAACCTCAAGGTCGTCGACCACGAATCCGGCATGACGCGCTGGCGCAATATGCTGGCGAAGACGGCCATTTCCACGGCGCGCCGATGGACCTTCAATCCGCCTACCGTCGGTGAGGAAGTCGGGAAGGCGTTCTGGCTGGCGCGAGTGCCGGTGGACTTCCTGCTGCACGACGAGAAACTCACGCCGTACGGGCAGTGGGAGGCCTACATCCCGGGGCCGCGCGCGAGCACGCCCTGGCTGGGCGCGATGGATGCGGCGCTCGGCGCAGACGCGGTCGCCGGTGGCGGCATGCATCCGATCGGGTCGGGGCCGAAACTGCTGACGCCGCTCGATGGAACCTGAGCACTGACGCATGACACGACTTGCGACGAAAGCCGCGCTGGCGTTGTTGCTGTTCGCGTCCGCGCTCGCCGGCGCGGTCGAACCGGAAGTGGTGGAACGGCACGCCGAACTCAGCATGCTGGTGACGGGTTCGATCGACGTGGATGCGGACGGCAGGGTCAAGGGCTATGTCCTCGACAAGCCCGACAAGCTCCCGTTGGCCGTGACGGAGCTGGCTGCGCGAAAGATCCCGGAATGGACGTTCAAGCGCCCCGATGGCACCAGTCCGGGCCCGCTGCGCAGCATGATGAGCCTGCGCTTCCTGGCCCGTAAGGTGGACGCGTCGAACTACGTGGTGCGCATCGCCGGAACCAGCTTCTTCCGTCATGCGCCGGATGAGTACCCGATGTCGAAGGGGCTCAAGCCGCCGCGTTATCCACGCGTCGCGGCCATGGGCGGTGTCACCGGAATCGTCTACGTCGTGGCCCGCATCGACCGCAAGGGCCGCGTCGAGGACGTCATTGCCGAGCAGGTGAACCTGCGCGTCATCACCCACGAAGCCGGCATGAACGAATGGCGCGTGATGTTCGCCAAGGTGGCTCTCGAGGCGGCCGAGGACTGGAGGTTCATTCCTCCGGCCAAGGGCCCCCACGCCGGCGATCCCTACTGGTCCGTGCGCGTGCCCGTCGAATTCATGATCCGCGGCAAGACGGTGCGACCGCAGTACGGCGAATGGGAGGGGTACGTTGCCGGCCCCCGCCAGGTGGCGCCGTGGTCCCGGGATGCTGGCAAGCAGGCGGCGAGCGTGGATGCCTTGCCCGCCGGCGGGATCTATCCGGCCGATCCGGAGCTCGTGCTGCTGAATCCGCCGGACCAGTCCGGAGCCTGAGCAGAAAAAAACGCCCCGCAATGCGGGGCGTTTCTTTTTTGCCTGGATGTCGCGACGTCAGCGCTTCATCGAGCTGAAGAACTCGTCGTTCGACTTGCTGGTCTTCATCTTGTCCAGCAGGAACTCCATCGCGCCGATTTCGTCCATGCCGTGCAGCAGCTTGCGCAGGATCCAGATCTTCTGCAGCAGTTCCGGCTCGATCAGCAGGTCCTCGCGGCGGGTGCCGGAGCGGTTGATGTTGATGGCCGGGTAGACGCGCTTCTCGGCGATACGGCGGTCCAGGTGCACTTCCGAGTTGCCGGTGCCCTTGAACTCCTCGTAGATCACCTCGTCCATCTTGCTGCCGGTGTCGATCAGCGCGGTGGCGATGATGGTCAGCGAGCCGCCTTCCTCGACGTTGCGGGCCGCGCCGAAGAAACGCTTCGGGCGGTGCAGCGCGTTGGCGTCGACACCGCCGGTCAGGACCTTGCCCGAGGACGGCACGACGTTGTTGTAGGCGCGGGCCAGGCGGGTGATCGAGTCGAGCAGGATGACGACATCCTTCTTGTGCTCGACCAGGCGCTTGGCGCGCTCGATCACCATTTCGGCGACCTGCACGTGGCGCGCGGCGGGTTCGTCGAAGGTCGACGAGACCACTTCGCCGCGCACGGTGCGCTGCATTTCGGTCACTTCTTCCGGACGCTCGTCGACCAGCAGGACGATCAGGTGCACGTCCGGGTGGTTGGTCGTGATGGCCGTGGCGACCTGCTGCATCATCATCGTCTTGCCCGCCTTGGGCGGCGAGACGATCAGTGCGCGCTGGCCTTTGCCCTGCGGCGCCATCAGGTCGAGGATGCGGCCGGTGATGTCCTCGGTCGAGCCGTCACCGCGCTCCAGCTTGAACTTGCGGCGCGGGAACAGCGGCGTGAGGTTCTCGAACAGGACCTTGTTCTTAGACGCTTCCAGCGGTTCGCCGTTGATGCTGTCGACCACGGACAGCGCGAAGTAGCGCTCGCCGTCCTTCGGGAAGCGGATGCGGCCCGACAGATGGTCGCCGGTGCGCAGGTTGAAACGGCGGATCTGGCTGGGCGAGATGTAGGTATCGTCCGGACCGGCCAGGTAGCTGGCCTCGGCGGCGCGCAGGAATCCGAAGCCGTCAGGCAGGATTTCCAGCACGCCGTCGGCGGCGACGCCCTCGCCATGGCGGGTCAGCACCTTCAGCAGGGCGAAGATGACGTCCTGCTTGCGGGCGCGGGCGACGCCTTCGTGGATCTGCAGCTGTTCGGCGATGTCCAGCAGGCGCGGGGCGGGCATGCGCTTGAGGTCGCCCAGCGAATACTGCGGGAAGCCTTCCGGCACCTGCGGGTGCGGGCGCGGCACGAAGTTCTCGCCATTGCCGCCTTCGTCCTGCATGCCGCCGTCGCGGAAGCGTTCGCGCTGGCGATCGCGGCGGTTGCGGAAGCGGTCACGGCGCTGTCCGCCGCGGTTGCCGCCATCGAAATCGCGCTGGTCGCGCGGGGCGTTGCCGCCACCTTCGCCACCGGAGGACTGGCCTTCGCGCTGGGCTTCGGCGCGCGGGGCTTCGGCCGGCGCAGCCGGGGGCTGCGGCGCGGGCGCTGCAGGAGCAGGCGCAGCCGGAGCGGCCGGTGCGGCCTTGGGTTCGGAAGAGACGGATGCGGCAGTGTCGGCCGCTTTACTGACACGCGTCTTGCGCACGCGCTTTTCGGCGGTGTCGCCAGAATCGGGGGTGTTATCGGACAAGCAGGGAATCCTCGCTAGGCGGCGAGCGCTCGCAGATGGCGAGCGGGACGTCATGGACGTGGTTATCGAGAAGGGGTGCGGCGTCAGAACAGCGCCGGGTGACACGAAACTAGCACTGCCGCCGCGCCCGGGCAAGCGGCATGGGGCTTGCGTTCATGCGGGCTTTTCAGGCTCCCGGCAGGGCGGGGGCGTGAAACGGGGCTGCTGCAGCCGGCCGGGCAGGGCCGGCCGGGGGCGGGAAGGGCCGGAAAGGCCCTTCACCGGCGAGGCTCAAAGGGCCTTGTCGATCATCTGGCTCAGCTGGGCCTTGCCCACGGCGCCGATCTGCGTGGCCTGGACCTGGCCGTTCTTGAACAGGAGCAGCATCGGGATCGAGCGCACGTGGTACTTCATCGCCGTGGTGCGGTTGTGGTCGACATTGACCTTGGCGATCTTGACCTTGCCGTCGTAGGCCTCGGCGAGCTCGTCCAGGGCCGGGGCGATCATCTTGCACGGGCCGCACCACTCGGCCCAGAAGTCCACCAGCACGGGTTCGGACGAATTAAGGACGGCGGCGTCGAAATCGGCGTCGCCGACGTGCAAAATTTTCTCGCTCACGAGGAATCTCCTGCGGATGGATCGGTCACCCGCACGGCGGGCAGGCCGGGCGGAAAAAGGGTCTGGCCCGGCGCCAGGCCGGTGCCGGGACGGGCGTTACGGTAAACTGGGGCGTTTCGAGGCGGCTTCAAGGCCTGCCGGGACACCCAATCGAGCCGGTTCCCCCCCTTCAGCGGCGGGTGGACCGGCCCCGGCAGTCTGCGATGCGGACCGCTACCCACGCAAGCGCACCCGTGCAAAGCTGCATATCGCAGGCCGCACGATACGCGCGACAGTTCACGGCTAATGAGCGACAAACCCCTAACCGATATTTCGTTTTCCTCCTTCGACCTGCACCCGAGTCTGCTGGCAGGCCTGGAGGCCGCCGGCTTCACTCGCTGCACGCCGATCCAGGCACTGACCCTGCCGATCGCATTGACCGGGCGCGACGTCGCCGGCCAGGCGCAGACCGGCACCGGCAAGACGCTGGCGTTCCTGGTCGCGGTGATGAACCGCCTGCTGACCCGTCCCGCCCTCGCCGAGCGCAAGCCGGAAGATCCGCGCGCGCTGATCCTGGCGCCGACCCGCGAGCTGGCCATCCAGATCCACAAGGACGCGGTGAAGTTCGGCGCCGATCTGGGCCTGAAGTTCGCCCTGGTCTACGGCGGCGTCGACTACGACAAGCAGCGCGCCCAGTTGCAGGAAGGCGCCGACGTCATCATCGCCACGCCCGGCCGCCTGATCGACTACGTCAAGCAGCACAAGGTCGTGTCGCTGCACGCCTGCGAGATGTGCGTGCTGGACGAAGCCGACCGCATGTTCGACCTGGGCTTCATCAAGGACATCCGCTTCCTGCTGCGGCGCATGCCGATCCGCACCGAGCGCCAGACCCTGCTGTTCTCGGCCACGCTCAGCCACCGCGTGCTGGAGCTGGCCTACGAGCACATGAACGAGCCTGAGAAGGTCGTCGTCGAGACCGAGTTCATCACCGCCGCCAAGGTGCGCCAGAAGGTGTACTTCCCGGCCGACGAGGAGAAGATCCCGCTGCTGCTGGGCCTGCTCTCGCGCAGCGAGGGCGCGCGCACGATGGTGTTCGTCAACACCAAGGCGTTCGTCGAACGCGTCGCCCGCGCGCTTGAGAAGGGCGGCTATCGCGTCGGCGTGCTCTCCGGCGACGTGCCGCAGAAGAAGCGCGAGACGCTGCTGAACAAGTTCCAGAAGGGCCAGCTCGAGATCCTCGTCGCCACCGACGTGGCCGCGCGCGGCCTCCACATCGACGGCGTCTCGCACGTCTACAACTACGACCTGCCGTTCGATGCCGAGGACTACGTCCACCGCATCGGCCGTACCGCCCGCCTGGGCGCGGAGGGCGATGCGATCAGCTTCGCCTGCGAGCGCTACGCGATGTCGCTGCCCGACATCGAGTCCTATATCGAGCAGAAGCTGCCGGTGGCCACGGTCGAGGCGGATCTGCTGGTGCCGATTCCGCGTCCCCCGCGCGAACTGCCGGAAGGCACCGAGGGTGAGCAGGAAAGCATCGGCGCGATCTTCAAGGAAGCGCGCGAACAGCGCGCCGCCGACGAGGAGCGCCGCGGTGGTGGTCGTCGTGGCACTGGCAGCGGCAGTGGCCGCGGCCGCAGCGGCGAGCGCAGCGATCGTGGTCCGCGCGACGGCGCGCCGCGTCCGCCGCGTGGCGAGCGCAAGCCGCGTCCGGAGCAGGCTCGTCCGGAACATGCTCGTCCAGAGCAGGCCGCGTCGGCCCCGGATGCCGCGCCGGCCGTCGTCGCCGACAGCGAGCGTGCGACGCGCAAGCGCCGCCGCCGCCGCGGTGGCCGCCGCATCGAGGGCAACGGCGAAGCCGCCGCTCCCGCCGCTGCAGTGGCCGCTTCGCAGGGCAAGGCCTCGCACGTGCCCGCGCAGAAGCCCGCGCCCGTTCATGCCGGCCAGGAGCAGTCCGGTCTGCTGCACCGCATCGGCCGCAAGCTGAAGGCGCTGATCACGCGCGCGCCGCGTTCGCAGCACTGATTCCTCGCGGGGTCTGCAACCCGGGTGCAGCGCGCCCGGGTCACCCGTCGCGCTGCTTGCGCGATGGCTACCGGTTTCCTTGAGCGGTTGCACGGTTTCGCGTGCAGCCGCGATCGGCGATCGCGGTGACCAGCGAAAATCCCTTCATCGGTCACGTCGACCGGTTGTCGGTCGCGCCATCTTTAAGTCGTTGAAAACTCACGACCCGTCGCGTCTGCGCATCGTCGCCGGCCGCGGAGTCGGGCCGCGGAATTCTTTCGCAGGTCCTAGCCATCGTCGTCGCCGCCACGGATACTGGGCGTCAGGGTGAGGGCTTCGGTGGACGATGAGCGTTTTGCGCTTCGACAACGTCAGCAAGCGATACGGCAGCGGCCATGATGCGCTGAACGATGTCAGCTTCTCGGTGGCGTCCGGAGAAATGCTGTTCGTCACCGGCCACTCCGGCGCCGGCAAGAGCACGATGCTCAGGCTGATCCACCTCGCCGAGCGTCCCAGCCGCGGAGCCGTCCTGTTCGGCGAGAAGAATCTGCTGAAGGTGCGCGGCAGCCGCGTCGCGATGCACCGTCGTGACGTCGGTGTCGTGTTCCAGGACCATCGCCTGCTCACCGACCGCAGCGTCGCCGACAATGTCGCCCTGCCGCTGATCCTGCGAGGGCTGCGCCGCGGCGAGATCGGCAAGCGCGTGCGCAGCGTGCTCGACAAGGTCGGGCTCGGTGCGCGCGCCAATGCGTTGCCGTCGCAGCTTTCGGCCGGCGAGCAGCAGCGCGTCGGCATCGCCCGAGCGATCGTCGGCGAACCGCGCCTGCTGGTGGCGGACGAACCCACCGGCAATCTCGATCCGACGTTGTCGGCGGAGATCATGGCGCTGTTCGAGTCGCTCCCCGAGCGCGGCACCAGCGTGATGGTCGCCAGCCACGACCTGGCGCTGGTGAAACGAATGAAGAAGCGCGTGCTGGTGCTCAACCAGGGCCGCCTTGTCGACGACATCGCGCCGGAGGACCTTGCACTGTGAGCACGCAGGACAGCGCTCCGCCGAAAGCCGCACAGACCAAGCCCGGCAAGCCGCGCTCGCGCCTGGGTACCTGGTTCGACCATCACGTCTACAGCCTGGTGGCGAGCTTCGGCCGCATGTTCGGCAAGCCGTGGGCCACGGCGCTGACGATCGGCGTGATGGCGGTGGCCATCGCATTGCCGCTCGGCCTGTGGGCGGCGCTGGCCAACGTCGAGCGTTTCACCGGCAGCGTGCAGGAGTCGCGGCAGATCAGCCTGTTCCTGAAGACGTCGGTGGCCGCCGACCGCGCACGCGCGCTCGGCGATGAATTGCGTGGTCGCGCCGACATCGCATCGGTTGAATTGCGCACGCCCGAGCAGGGCTTGGCGGAGTTGCGCGAACGCGGCGGCCTCGGCGAGGCGATCGACGCACTGGGTGCCGGCGGCAATCCGCTGCCGAGCCTGCTGGTGGTGACGCCGAAGGGAGACGAGGCATTGCTGGCCGGTTCGCTGAAGAACCTGCCCGAGGTCGATGTCGTCCAGCACGATGCCGGCTGGCGGCAGCGGCTCGACGGCTGGCTGCGTTTCGGCGGCCGCCTGGCGCTGGTGCTCGCCGCGCTGCTGGGCCTTGGTGCGCTGCTCGTGGTCGGCAATACCGTGCGCCTGGACATCCAATCGCGACGCGAGGAAATCGGCGTGCTGCAACTGCTCGGGGCTAGCGATGGTTTCATACGCCGGCCATTCCTGTATCTCGGCGCCTGCTACGGACTGGTCGCAGGTGCGCTGGCCCTGACGCTGCTGACCGCGGCCGACTGGTCGTTGCGCGCACCGCTGGCCGAACTGGCCGGCAGCTATGGCAGCGGCTTCGAGCTGCAGGGTTTCAATCCGATCCAGGCGCTGGCGATCGTGCTCGGCGCCGGCCTGCTGGGCTGGCTCGGTGCCGGCTTCGTCACCGGCCACTACCTGCGCCAGACCCGGCCGACGACGTGAACATGCAATCCCAGGACCTCCGCCACCTCGACAACGCCGCGCCACGCATCATGGTCGTGGACGGCTCCAAGCTCGTGCGCAAGCTGATCGGCGACGTGCTCGCGCGCGAACTCGCCGACGCGGTGATCGTGCCGTGCGGCAGCATCGCCGAGGCGCGCGAGGCGCTGGCCAATGGCGCGGTCGACCTGGTGACGACGTCGCTGGTGCTGCCCGATGGCGACGGCATCGGCCTGGCGCGCGCCGTGCGCGAAGCGGCAGCGCAGGCATACGTGCCGGTGATCGTCGTTTCCGGCGACGCGCAATCGCACCTGGAGTCGCGCCGTTTTACCGAAGACGTCACCGACTACTTCGACAAATCGCTCGGCCACACCGCACTGGCCGCGTTCATCCGCGGCTACGTGCAGCCGCAGCCGATTCCCGGCGCACGCGTGCTGTACGTCGAGGACAGCAAGGTGGTCGCGCTGGCGACCAAACGCATGCTCGAACGCCACGGCCTGCAGGTGCTGCACTTCATCGGCGTCGAGGAAGCGCTGGAACACCTGGAAGCACATCGCGGCCAGGAAGACGCCGGCACCGACATGGTGCTGACCGACGTCTACCTGAAGGGCGAACTCGACGGCAACGACCTGCTCGCGAAGCTGCGCGAGGACTTCGGCTACGGCAAGCGCCGCTTGCCGGTGCTGGTGATGACCGGCGACGCCAACGCCGACAACCAGAGCGCATTGCTGCGCGCGGGTGCGAACGACCTGGTGCTCAAGCCGATCGAGGAACGCCTGCTGGTGACCAAGACGCTGTTCCAGTTGCGCTTGTCGCGCATGCCGGAGCAGCGCGCGCTGGACGCATGAACCTCGCACCTCCGACCGGCGGCGCCGAGGCGAACGGCGCGGGCGAACGCATCCGCCTGGACCCCTCGTGGAAAGCGCGCATCGGCGATTACCTGGCGCGTCCGGAGATGCAGTCGCTGTCGGCGTTTCTGCGTGAGCGTCGTGCAGCCGGTGCGCGCATCTATCCGCCCGGGCCGCAGATCTTCGCTTCGTTCGACGCGACGCCTTTCGACGACGTGAAGGTGGTGGTCCTCGGCCAGGATCCGTACCACGGTCCCGGCCAGGCGCACGGCCTGTGTTTTTCGGTGATGCCGGGTGTGCCGGTGCCGCCGTCGCTGGACAACATCTTCAAGGAAATCCAGCGCGACCTCGGCATCGCCCGACCCGATCACGGCTGTCTTTTGCCGTGGGCGCGGCAGGGCGTGCTGCTGCTCAATGCCGTGCTGACGGTCGAGGAAGGCCGCGCCGGCGCGCACCAGGGCAAAGGCTGGGAAGGCTTCACCGACCACGTCGTCGACTCGCTGAACCGCGAACGGGAAGGCCTGGTCTTCCTGCTGTGGGGCAGCTACGCGCAGGCCAAGGGCAAGGTCATCGATCCGCGCCGCCACAAGGTGCTGAAGGCCCCACATCCGTCGCCGCTGTCCGCACATCGTGGATTCCTGGGCTGCGGTCATTTCTCGGCCGCCAACGAATACCTCACGAGGCGCGGACAAGCGCCGATCGACTGGTCGCTGCCAGCGCGCGCAGATCTCACGTCGCCCTGAGCGCTCGCGCCGGTTCAGGAACCGGCGGTCACGACAAGACGTTTACCCCCCGGTGAATAACCTGCGACGGCACGTCGACCCGTCCGCACTCGGGAAGCGAGCCATGCTGCGCTGGATCAAGCCCTGGATGTTGCTCGCGGTCGTGCTGCCGCTGCTGGCGTTCGGCCTGTATACGGCGGGCGGATTCTGGGGTGTGCCGCGCCTGATCCACTGGCAGGCGCCCAAGTACGTCCGCGAAGAGCTGGGAAAGGACCTCAAGCTCGGCGAGGTCCGCTTCAACCCGTTCAATTTCCAGCTCGACATCGACGGCATCGCGATCGACGACCCAAAGGATCGCCAGCCGATGGTCGCCTTGAAGCAGGTGCATGCCGATTTCCAGGTGTCGTCGTTGTGGAAGCGCGGCTATGTCTTCCGCGAAGTGCGCCTGGACGGTCCGTTCGCGCGCGCGATCATCCGTCCCGACGGATCGCTGAACCTCGCGGAGCTGCTGCCGAAGGACGAGCGCGACGAGCCGATGCCCAACGTCTGGATCGACGAGCTGTCGGTGTCGCACGGACGCATCGACTTCGCCGATCGCAGCCGTGCATTGAAGCCGGAGAAGCAGCTGTCGCCGATCGAGTTCACGCTGAAGAACTTCCGCACGCGCGACGAGAGCGGAGGATTCACGCTGCACGCGGTGAGCGAGGATGGCGAACGCTTCGACTGGCAAGGCAAGTTGTCGCTCGAACCGATCGCCTCCAATGGTCGCATCGCGGTGAGCAAACTGAAGGCGCGCACCGCGTACGAGTTCCTCAGCGAGGAGCTGCCGTTCCAGCTCAGCCGCGGCAGCATCGATTTCGCTGGGCGCTACGACTTCGCGGTACAGCCCAACGCCGGTACGAAACTCGATGTCGCGATGTCGAAGGCCGTCGCCACGGATCTCGGATTGCGCGCGCGCGGCGCCGGCGACGACTGGGTCACGGTGCCGTCGGTCGCGCTCGACAACATGCGCCTGTCGCTGGCCCGCCAGAGCATCGACATCGACGCGGTCCGCATCGATGGCCTGAAAGCCAAGGCGTGGCTGGATCCCGACGGCTCGTTCAACATCGACCGGCTGATGGCGGCGCCGCCGCAACCTCTCGCGGTGACACGCGCGGGCGCCGCGGCGAAGTGGAAGACCAACGTCGGCCGGATCGAGGTGAAGCAGGGCGACGTCGAGTTCGAGGATCGCACGGTTAAGCCAGCGGCCACGTTCAAGCTCGCGCCGCTGACGCTGTCGGCGAAAGCCGGAAGCCTGGACACCACCAAACCCGCGCCGATCACCGCGCAGACCACGATCAACGGCAAGGCGACCGCCAGCATCGAAGGTGAGGTCGTGCTCGACACGATGGCCGCCGACCTGCATGTCGAGGTGGCGGGCATGCCGCTGAAGGACGTGCAGGGTTACCTGCCGGACTACCCGAAGCTGACGCTGCGTTCCGGCGACGCCGGCGCCAAGGGGCAACTGGTGTTGTTGCCGGATGACGCGCCGGGTCCGTCGATCAGCTTCAGCGGATCGGCGACGGTGACGGACTTCGAAGTGATCGAGGTCGCCGACCAGAGTGAGCTGATCTCGTGGGCCAAGCTGGATGCCGACGGCGTGCGCTACACGCAGGCCCCCGACGCGCTGTCGATCGAGCGCATCCACGCCCGCAAGCCGAACATGCGCGTATTCATAACCCCGGATCGCAACTTCAATTTGGCGCGTGCATTCGCCACGCCGGCCCATACCACGCTGCCTGCGTCGACCTCGGCGCAGCCCGAGATGCCGATAAAGATCGGCCGTCTGCGCCTGGACGACGGCGTGATGGACTTCGCCGACTACTCGATCGACCCGAACTTCCGCGCGAAGATCTCGGCACTGGCAGGCACCATCAGCGATTTCTCGACGAAGGCCGACGCGGTGTCCACGATCGACCTGCGCGGCCAGGTCATCAACCGCTTCTCGCCCGTGGTCATACGCGGCAAGACCAGTCCGCTCGCGTACGACCGCTATACCGACATCGCGATGTCGTTCAAGAACATCGAGCTGCCACTGTTCAATCCGTACTCCGGGCGCTGGGCCGGCTACGCCATCGCCAAGGGCAAGCTCAATACAGACCTGCACTACGAGATCAACAACCGCAACCTGGCGGCCGAGCACCACGTCGTCATCGACCAGCTCGAATGGGGCGAGGCGACCGACAGCAAGGACAAGGTGTCGCTGCCGATCCGGATGGCCACTTCATTGCTGAAAGACCGCCATGGCGTGATTGACCTGCAGGTGCCGGTGGCCGGCACGCTCGACGATCCGAAGTTCCGGGTGTGGCCGGTGATCTGGCAGATCATCAAGAACCTGCTCGTGAAGATAGTGACCGCGCCGTTCGACTGGATCGGTTCGCTGTTCAAGGGCGCGGAGAAGGCGCAGTACGTCGCGTTCGCGCCGGGCTCCGCGGATCTGGGCGAGGAAGCGCGCGCCAGTCTGGGCAACCTGGCCAAGGGGCTGGTCGATCGGCCCGCGGTGAAGATCGAGATCCCCACCGCCACGTTGGCGCCCGCCGATCCAGAAGCGCTGGCCGAGAAGAAGATCGTGCAGGCGATGGCACCGCTCGGCCGACGCAAGGAAGAAGGGCTGACGTCGCTGGATGAGCTCGATCCGGAGCGCCGGGCCGAACTGCTCGCAAAGCTCTACAAGCAGGAGATGGGCGAGCGGCCGAAGTTGCCGGAAACGCAAGAGGCTCCGGCGGCCGAGGAAGCCAGCCGAAAGGAGCGGCGCGCCGCACGCGACGAAGGCGAGGCCGCCTGGCTCAGGACCGAGCTGATCGACCATTACAAGGTCGGCGAGGCGGAACTCACCGCCCTCGGGCAGGCGCGTGCCAATGCCATCCAGGAGGCCCTGCTCGCCGGTGGCGAACTCGACCCGACACGTGTCTTCGTGACCGCCGCCGGCAAACCGCCGACCGAGCAGGAGGGCCAGGTGCGTATCGAGCTGGGGCTGGAGTGAGTAAGTTGAATCACCTGTTCAGCTTTCTGCCCGGTTGACCTAGCCCTACGCCCGCTTTGGCAGGCTCTCCCGCTGTTCTGGGCTGTCAGGGGCCGGTCGGCGTTCCAGCGGTGCAACACTGCGGAACTCCTGGGGCCTTTAGCAGTCATAGAACCCGACTGCTAAGATGCCTGCCATGACCCAGACTCCCTCCACCGCCCTCATCGCCAACAACCTGCCGGTTCCCGCTTTCAACGGGCTGGCGGCGCTCGGTTCGCTGGACGCCTACGTCAACGCGGTGCACCGCATCCCGGTGCTGACCGCAGAGGACGAGCAGGCACTGGCCCGCCGCTTCCGCGACGGGGAGGACCTCGACGCCGCCCGTGAACTGGTGCACTCGCACCTGCGCTTCGTCGTGCACGTCGCCCGCGGCTACAACGGCTACGGCCTGCAGATGGGCGATCTGATCCAGGAAGGCAACATCGGCCTGATGAAGGCGGTGAAGCGTTTCGACCCGGAGCAGGGCGTGCGCCTGGTGAGCTTCGCGGTGCACTGGATTCGCGCCGAGATGCACGAGTTCATCCTGAAGAACTGGCGCATCGTGAAGGTCGCGACGACCAAGGCCCAGCGCAAGCTGTTCTTCAACCTGCGCAAGTCCAAGACCCGCCTGGGCTGGATGAACGCCGAGGAAGTGCGCCTGGTCGCCCAGGACCTCAACGTCTCCGAGCGCGAAGTGCTGGAGATGGAGTCGCGCCTGTCCGGCCGTGACATCGGCTTCGACGCCCCGGCCGACGAGGACGACGAGCACGCCCCGCCGTCGCCGGCCGCCTACCTGCGCGCCGACAGCGAGGATCCTTCGCAGGCCTACGAGCGTGCGGACGAGGAAGACAACCAGCTCGGCCTGCTGCGCGAGGGTCTGGCCGGCCTCGACCAGCGTTCGCGCGACATCGTCAAGCGCCGCTGGCTGGACGCCGACAGCAAGATCACGCTGCAGGAGCTGGCCGACGAGTACGGCGTCAGCGCCGAGCGTATCCGCCAGATCGAAGCCAACGCGCTGAAGAAGATGCGCGCGCTGTTCGCGGCGTAAGCCTCACCATAGAGCGTGTCATGCAGCGGCCCGGATTTCCGGGCCGTTTGCTTTGGTGATCCTTCTGCCCACACCCCAGCCGTCTCCCGCGCGCGGGAGAAGGTGCCCGCAGGGCGGATGAGGGCGCTTTGTTCGCTACGGCTTGTCGCCGCCGAGGATGATCCGGGCGTGGCGTTGGTAGCTCCAGTACGCCCAGGCCCAGTTGATCAGCACGATCAGGCGGTTGCGGAAGCCGATCAGGAAGAACACATGCGCGGCCAGCCAGAACCACCACGCCAGCAGGCCTGACAGCTTGAAGCCGTGCAGGTCGACTACCGCGGCCATGCGGCCGATCGTGGCGAGGTTGCCGAAGTCGCGATAGCGGAATGCCGGCGGCGCGCGTCCAGCGATGCGCGAGCGGATGGCACGCGCGACGTGCGATCCCATCTGCTTGGCTGCCGGTGCCACGCCGGGTACGGGCTTGCCGTTCTGCTGCACGCTGGCGAGATCACCGGCGACGAAGATCTCCGGATGCCCCGCCACGCTGAGGTCGGGTTCGACCAGCACGCGTCCGGCGCGATCGCGCTGGGCGTCGAGCAGCGCACCGAGCGGTGAAGCGGCGACGCCGGCGGCCCACAGCACCGTGCGTGCCGGCACGAACGTATCTCCCAACGTGTAGCCGCGCGCGTCGATCGCGCTGACAGGCGTGCCGGTCGCCACTTCGACGCCAAGCTTTTCCAGTTGCCGCCGTGCTTTCTCCGACAGCGATTCGGGGAACGAGGCCAGCACGCGCGGGCCGGCCTCGATCAGCCGCACGCGGGCCTGCGAGGGATCGATGCGGCGGAACTCGCGCTTGAGCGTGTGCCGCGCGATCTCCGCCAGCGTGCCGGCGAGTTCGACGCCGGTGGGCCCTCCGCCGACAACGGCGAAGTTGAGCCAGGCCGCGCGTTCGGCGGGGTCGTCGCAGGCTTCGGCGCGCTCGAATGCGATCAACAGGCGGCGACGGATCGCCAGCGCGTCATCGAGCGTCTTCAGTCCTGGTGCGTCGCCGCTCCATTCGTCGTGGCCGAAGTACGCGTGGGTCGCGCCGCTGGCGAGCAGCAGATAGTCGTACGCAAGCACGTCGCCATCGGCGAGCGCCACCGTGCGCGCCGCCGCGTCGATGCCGGTGACCTCGCCCAGCCGCACCTCCACGTTGCGCTGCCGGCGCAGGATGTGGCGCAGCGGCGCGGCGATGTCGGGCGAGGACAGGCCAGCGGTGGCGACCTGGTACAGCAGCGGCTGGAACAGGTGATGGTTGCGGCGGTCGATCAGCGTGATGCGGATGTTGTCGCCGGCGAGGGCGCGCGTCGCCCACAGGCCGGCGAAGCCGCCACCGACAATGACTATCTCAGTGCGGGAAGGGGCGTTCATTGCGGCCTCCCTCGGTCAGGGCATGGCGTGCTGGGCGGCATCGCCGCTGCCGCAGGCATGGCAGAAGCGGGCGAATGCGCTCTTGCGCGTCTCGCAACCGCCACAGCCGTGGAAGAGGTTGATGCCGCAGTGCGGACAGAAGTCGATGGCGGTGTTCTTGAGATCAAGCGGCCGCTCGCAGCCCGGGCACACGCTCTTGGCCAGCCTGCCCAACGCTGTGTCGTAGCTGAGCTCGCTGCGCCGCACTGTGTCGGGTTGCGCTTCGGCCTGCCGCTGCCGTTCCAGATAGCGGTTGAGGGCGAGGATCGCATATCGCCCCACCAGCACGGTCACAACGATGCCGACGACGTAGCGCACGTAGCCGCCATAGCTGGGCAGGTACGGCACCAGCTCCACGAAGAACGCGAACAGTGCGAAGAAAACGAAACCCCACACGAACGGCCACCACGTACTCCGGCGCTTCCTCGCGAACAGCCAGCCGGCAATCACCAGCAGCGGAAGCGTCAGGGCCAGCCGATAGGCGAACACGCGCAGTTCGACCTTGCGGTACTCCGCCTGCAGGCGTTCTTCCGCCTGCGCGCTCAGCACGGCCAGGCGCTGTTCCGCCTGCTCGCGCGCCTGACGCGCGTCCAGCGCGATCTGGCGCTGCGCGGCGGCACGACGCTCGGCCTTGTCCTCCTCGGCTTTCAGCGCGTCCAACCCCTTGGTGCGCGCGATCAGCTCGGCATCTTGGTCGGGCTGCGCGGTGACCTGGCGCGTGGCCAGCCAGTTCGAGAACGTCTCGCGCGCGGCTCGATTGGCCTGCTGCGCGACGTCCAGGGCGAGCTCGCTCTGTTCGAGGTCGCGGGCGGCCTTCTGCTCGGCCGCCTCGCTGGCGCGGATGGTATTGCGCAGCGGCTCGGCGGCGGCGCGATCGATGAAGTCGTCGAGTTCGAGCTGGTGCTCGACCTTCGGAAGGTCGCCGACGATGGTGCTACCGAGGCCGATCAGGAAGCCGGCGAACACCAGCGACACCACCCACAGGCCCCGGCGGAACCACTTCTCGGATAGGCGCAGGGATTTGCTCATCGTCTCATCCTTGTCTCGGGCACGCGTTGTGCCGGAATGGTAGTGCAGTGTTGCAAACGGTTGTCGATCAGCAGGCGCGATCCGGAGGCAACGCCACCTGCGACACATCGATATCACCCGCCGGCTCCGTGGCATCTCGATCAATGCGCGAATGGTCGCGTGTATCCCGCATCAGCACGTAAACCGACAGCGAGACACCGACACAGGCGGTGACGTACCAGTAGAACCAGGATTCGTGCCCGACCTGCTTGAACCACAGCGCGACATACTCCGCGGTGCCGCCGAACAGCGACACGGTCAGCGCGTACGGCAGGCCGACGCCGAGCGCGCGAATGTGCGCCGGGAACAGCTCCGCCTTCACCACTGCATTGATCGACGTGTAGCCGCTGACGATCACGAGTCCCGTCATCACCCAGGCGAAAGCGCTCCACACGCTGGTCGCACCGGCGATGCCGCTGAGGATGGTGTAGGTCGACAGCGTGCCGAGCACGCCGAAGGCGATCAGGATTGGGCGTCGGCCCACGCGGTCCGACAGCGCGCCGACCAGCGGCTGCAACAGCATGAAGACCAGCAGCGACGCTGCCGAGACCAGCGTCGCATCGGCCTTGCTGAAACCGCTGGTGTTGACGAGGAACTTCTGAGGGTAGGTCGTGAACGTGTAGAACGACAGCGTGCCACCCAGCGTGAGGCCGACCACGGTCAGCACTTCGCGCGGATGCTGCAACAGCACGCGCAGGCTGCCGCGCGGGCCTTCGCTACGGCGCGCGATGGCGAAGGACTCGGTCTCCTGCATGCCGCGGCGCAGGTACAGCGCGGTCACCGCGCACAGCGCACCGAACACGAACGGGATCCGCCAGCCCCAGTCGTGCAACTGCTCCTCGCTGAGCAGCGCGCGCTGCAGGATCACAAGCAGGGCCAGCGCCAGCAGTTGCCCCATCACCAGCGTCACGTACTGGAAACTCGACCAGAATCCGCGTTGCTGCGAATGCGCCATCTCGCTGAGGTAGGTCGCGGAGGTGCCGTATTCGCCACCGACGCTGAGCCCCTGCAGCAGCCGCGCGAACACCAGCAGTGCCGGCGCGGCGATGCCGATGCGCTCATAGCCGGGTGCGATGGCGATCAGCAGCGAGCCCGCGCACATCAGCAGCACCGACAACATCAGCGCTGCCTTGCGGCCATGGCGATCGGCGTACAGACCCATCAGCCAACCGCCGACGGGGCGCATCAGGAAGCCGACCGCGAACACCGCGGCGGTGTCGAGCAGTTGCGCGGTGGTGTCGCCCTTGGGGAAAAAGTGCGGGGCGAAGTAGATCGCGAACGCCGAGTAGGCGTACCAGTCGTACCACTCCACCAGGTTGCCGACCGAACCGCTGAAGATGCTGCGCAGGCGGCGGGCCGGCGTCAGCGCTTCAGTGGCGGCCGTCATCCCCGGGTCAGCCCTGCATGCGGCCGGCGAGCAGCGCCTCGAGCTTGCGCTGGTCGGCAGCGAAGCGACGGATGCCGTCGGCGAGCTTGTCGGTCGCCATCGGATCCTCGTTGTGCTGCCAGCGGAAGGCGTTCTCGTCGAGCGGCGGCAGCGCGTCGCTGCGCTGGCCGGAATCCGCCAGCGCGCGCGGCACGTCGCCCTCCTGCGCGGCCAGTTCGGCCAGCAGGTCCGGCGAGATCGTCAGCCGGTCGCAACCGGCCAACGCCAGCACCTGTGCGGTGTTGCGGAAGCTCGCACCCATCACCACGGTCTTGAAGCCGTGACGCTTGTAGTGGTTCCAGATGCGGGTGACCGACTGCACGCCGGGGTCGTCCTGCGGCGTCGATGGGCGTTCCCCATCGTTGCCCAGGTGCCAGTCGAGGATGCGGCCGACGAAGGGCGAGATCAGGAACACGCCCGCCTCGGCGCAGGCAACCGCCTGCGCGAACGAGAACAGCAGCGTCAGGTTGCAATGGACGCCTTCGCGTTCGAGCTGCTCGGCGGCGCGGATGCCTTCCCAGGTCGAGGCGATCTTGATCAGCAGCCGGTCGCGGCCGATGCCTTCGGCCTCGTACAGGTCGACCAGCTTGTGCGCCTGCGTCAGCGTGGCGGCGGTGTCGAAGCTGTGACGCGCATCAACCTCGGTCGAAACCCGGCCCGGGATCAGCTTGAGGATCTCGGCGCCGACGGCCACGGCAAGGCGATCGCCTGCGTCGGCCACGCGCGCCTGCAGGTCGTCGCCCCGCGCCTTGGCGATGGCGGCGTCGATCAGCGGCGCGTACGCCGGCAGCGAGGTCGCCTTGAGCAGCAGCGACGGGTTCGTGGTGGCGTCCAGGGGCTGGAAGCGGGCGATGGCCTCGATGTCGCCGGTGTCGGCGACCACGGCCGAAAGGGCGCGGAGCTGTTCGAGCTGGCTGGTCATGGGGGCATCGGTGCGTTTTGCGCATTCTGCGCGATTGCCGGGCGCGCGTCATGCACGCGACCTTTACGCGGCGGTTGTTGCGTTGTTCCAGCCGGAAGCCGTCCGATGGAGGGGCGTCATGGCCGAACCGGAACGCCGCATTGCCCTGTTGATCGATGCCGACAACGCGCCCGCGGCAAAGATCAACGTGATCCTCGCCGAGGTCGCGCGCTATGGCATTGCCAACGTGCGCCGCGCGTACGGCAACTGGAAGAGCCCGCACCTGAAAGGCTGGGAGGCGACGCTGCACGAGTACGCGATCCGCCCGATGCAGCAGTTCGCCTACAGCAGCGGCAAGAACGCGTCGGACATGGCGATGGTGATCGACGCGATGGACCTGTTGTACGCGCGCAATCTCGATGGCATCGCCATCGTCACCAGCGATGCCGACTTCACTCCGCTGGTGATGCGGCTGCTCAACGACGGGCTGAAGGTCTACGGATTCGGTGAGCAGAAGACGCCCAAGCCGTTCGTCAACGCCTGTTCCAAGTTCACCTACCTCGAAGCGCTGGTACCGCCCAGCAGCACCGGCGTGGCGCAGGCGGCCACGCAACCGAAACCGGCGAAGGAGTTGCGCGGCGATACCCGGCTGGTACAGATGCTGCGCAGCGCGGTGGAGTCGGCCAGCGGCGACGATGGCTGGTCGCACCTGGGTGCGGTGGGACACCAGATCAGCAACCAGGCCTCGTTCGACTCGCGCAACTACGGCTACCGCAAGCTCAGCGACCTGATCGAGGCCACCGAACTGTTCGAGGTGCGTCGCGACAACCAGATCGTGTGGATCCGCTCGCGGGCCCGGCCGGGGGCGCGGGCCAGGACGGCGAAGGCCATCGCGAAGAAGGCCCCCGAGTGAGCAGCGATACGGCTGCGCGGGACGCCTCCGTCGCAAACGCCTCTCTAACGCGCCTCACCCTAGACTTCCCGGATGCGACGCGCCGCCACCACCGGCTGGATGCGTTACGCCGCCCTGGCGGCGCTGTTGTGTTGCGCGCTCGCTCCGGCGCAGACCCGCGATCCTTACGCCGCGCCACGTCGCGCCCTGATCGCCGAGCTGCAGGCCGAGGCGCGCGGTGATGCCGGCTCGCTGACCCGCATCGACAGCGACGTGCTGGTGGTGATGGGGCGCGTGCCGAGGCACCTCTATGTGCCGAAGGATGAGCTGGCTCATGCCTACGAGAACCGGCCGCTGGCCATCGGTCATGGGCAGACGATTTCGCAGCCCTACATCGTCGCGCTGATGACCACGCTGGTGCAGCCGCGTGCCGGACAGAGGATCCTGGAGATCGGCACCGGCTCGGGCTACCAGGCGGCCGTGCTGGCCGAGTCCGGTGCCAGCGTGCACTCCATCGAGATCATCGAGCCGCTGGCGGCGCAGGCCGCACAGCGCCTGCGCGGCTATCGCAACGTCGTCACCCGCACCGGCGATGGTTACTACGGGTGGAAGGACGCGGCGCCGTTCGATTCGATCATCGTGACGGCCGCGGCCTCGTCGATCCCACCGCCCTTGCTCGCGCAGCTCAAGCCGGGCGGGCGCCTGGTGATCCCGGTGGGCAGCAGCTTCTTCACGCAGACATTGCTGCTGGTGCAGAAGGACGCGCAAGGCCGCGTGCGCACGCGGCAGATCCTGCCGGTGCGATTCGTTCCTTTGACCGGCGGGCACTGAGCGTGGGCAAGCCGCGCCCCTGGCCGCTGGCGGTCGCGATAGCGCTGGTGTCCGCGGCCGCGCTCGCCTACCAGTTGCTGCTGATGCGCTGGCTGGCGATCGAGCACTGGCATCCGTTCGCGGTGATGATCATCAGCCTGGCGCTGCTCGGCCACGGCGCCAGCGGCACCTGGTTGAGCCTGTGGCTGGGGCGCACGCGTTCCCGACTGGATACGGTGTTCGACAGCGCGTTCGCCACGTGTGCACTGCTGTTCGGTCTGACCGCGACGCTGGTGCCCATGCTGGCGCATTGGATCCCGTTCAACGGGCTGGAGCTGGCGTGGGACCCGCGCCAGTTGCTCTGGCTCAGCGCGCTATATCTACTGCTGTCGGTTCCGTTCTTCTTCGCCGCCTGCTGCTTTGGCCTGGCATTCGCGCGGCACGGGTCGCGCATTCCGGTGCTGTACGGCGCCGACCTGATAGGTGCCGGTGCCGGCGCACTGGCCGCGTTGGCGTTGACCTGGCTGCCGGAAGGGCGCGGTCTGGTGCTGGCGTCGCTGTGCGCACCGTGCGCGGCCATGCTGGTGGCTCAGCGCAGGCGCCTGCAGTTCGCTGCGGTCGTGGTCGCGGCATTGCTGGTGCTGCTGTTGCCCGGACAGCTGACCGCACCCCGCGCGAACGAGTACAAGGGGCTCAGCAAGACGCTGCTGTTGCCGCAGGCGCGCGTGCTTGCGCGCCGCTCAGGCCCCTACGGCTCCCTGGCCGTGCTCGAAAGTCCGCGCGTGCCGCTGCGCCATGCGCCGGGACTCAGCCTCGGCTATGCGTTGGAACCGCCGATGCAGCTGGGCCTGTACACCGATGGCGATGCGATGTCGGTGATCGTCCACGATGACGGCACGGCGTGCGCGCGGGAATGGCTGGGGGTGATGACGTCGGCCCTTCCCTATCGCATGCGTGCGCCACGATCGGTGCTCGTGCTCGGAGCGGGAGGCGGCCTCGACGTCCTGCAGGCGCTGCAGATGGGCGCCGCGCAGGTGGATGCGGTCGAGCTCGATCCGCAGCGGCTGCACCTGGTGCGCGACATCTACGCGGGCTATTCCGGCAATCTGTACCGCGATCGTCGGGTGCGCGCGATCGTCGCCGAGCCGCGCGCGTACGTGCGGGCGACGCCCCGGCGCTACGACCTGATCGTGCTCGGCGGTGGCGATTCCTTCGCCAGTACCGGGGCAGGCGTGCAGGCGGCCTCCGAGCAGTACGCGCTGACCGTCGAGGCGATGCACGACTATCTGGACCGGCTGACGCCGCAAGGCATGGTGGTGGTGACACGCTGGAACAAGCAGCCGCCGCGCGACGAGCTGAAGCTGTTCGCCACCGCGATCGAGGCGCTGCGCGAGCGAGGTGTCCGGGATCCGGCCCGGTACCTGGCGGCGATCCGCAACTGGGACGCGAGCACCTGGGTGATCGCGCGCGAGCCGCTGGATGCGAACGCGTTGTCGGGGCTGCGTACGTTCATCGACGAGCGCGGCTTCGATCCGGTGCACGTGTCCGGCTATCGCATGCCTGCGGCCGATCGTTTCCACGTGCTGGAGCCCCCGACCCTGTACGAGGGCGTCGACGCGTTGCTGGCGCCGAAGGCGCGTGAATACGTGCGCGACTACAAGTTCGAGATCGCACCCGCCACCGATGACCGGCCTTACTTCGGCCACTTCTTCCGCTGGCGCAGCCTGCCCGAGTTGTGGCGCCTGCGCGAACAGGGCAGCGCGGTGCTGATGGACTCCGGATATCTGCTTCTGGTCGCGGCGCTGGTGCAGGCGCTGCCGATCGCGTTGCTGCTCGTGCTGCTGCCGTTGCGCGCACTGCCGCGCGGCGATGGTGCCGCCGCTGAAGGAGCGTGGGCGCCTTCGCGCTGGCGCGCGGCGAGCTACTTCCTTGCACTCGGTCTGGCATTCCTCTTCATCGAGATCGCGACGTTGTCGCGGCTGACGCTGCTGGTCGGGCATCCACTGCTGGCGGTGAACGCCGGACTGGCGGCGTTCCTGCTGTGCGCGGGACTCGGAAGCCTGCAGGCGCAACGCTGGCTGGGACGCGAGGGCCCTGCTGAGGAAGCCGCCACATCCGATGCCGGCATCGCGCGCCGGATCCGCTGGGCCGTGCACGTGATCGCCTTCGGACTGCTGTGGCAGTTCGCGATGTTCCACGTGGCCCTCGAGTTCGCGGCGGCCTGGCCGGTGTGGGCGCGTGCGCTGCTGGGGCTGGCCGGCATTGCGCCGCTGGCGTTCGCGATGGGCATGCCGTTCCCGCTGGGCCTGGCGCGGCTGGCACGCAGCGCGCCGGCCCTGGTGCCGTGGGCATGGGGCATCAATGGCTGCGCGTCGGTGATTGCCGCGATCGCGGCGCTGCTGTTGTCGATGGCGTTCGGGCTGCGCGCGACGTTGCTGATCGCACTGGCGCTGTACGTATTCGCGGCGTGGGTCTGGCGCGGCGGTCAGTACAGGTCGAGCGGATCGACGTCGAGCGACCAGCGCACCTTGCGCGCTTCCGGCAACGCGTAGATCGCGGGCAATGCGCTATCGAGCGACGCGTGCAGCGTGCGCCGCTCGGGCGACGACAACAGCAGCTGCATGCGCTGGTAACCGGCGCGGCGCGGCATCGGTGCCGGCAGCGGTCCGTGCAGTTCGAGCGATGGATCGGCATCGCGCAGGCGTTCTCGCGCGGCCCTTAGAAACGCTTCGCACGCATCGGTGTGCCTGGCTTCGGCACGCAGCATCGCCAAGTGCGCGAACGGCGGGAAACCGGCTTCCTCGCGTTGTGCCAGCTCGTTATCGGCGAAGGCGCCGTAGCCGCCTGCGAGCAGCGTCGCGAGCAGCGGATGCGCTGGATGGTGCGTCTGCAACAGCACTTCGCCGGGCCGCTGCGCGCGTCCGGCGCGTCCCGCTACCTGGATCAGCAGCTGCGCGAGTTTCTCCGGTGCGCGGAAGTCGGCCGAGAACAGGCCTTCGTCAATGCCCACCACCGCGACCAGCGTGAGCTGCGGCAGGTCGTGGCCCTTGGCCAGCATCTGCGTGCCGACCAGGATGCCGCGCTCGCTGCCGAACCGGGCCAGGTGCTGCTCCAGCGCATCGCGCCGCTGCGTGGTGCCGCGGTCGATGCGCAGCACCGGCACGTCGGGAAAGCGCGCCGTCAAAGCTTCCTCAATGCGCTCGGTGCCCGCGCCCTGTGCCTGCAGCGCCAGGCCGCCGCAATCGGGGCATGCGTCCGGTGCCGGACGCCGCGCGCCGCAGTGGTGGCATTGCAGGCGACGCCCGCCGCCGTGCACGGTCATCGGAGCGTCGCAGCGCTGGCATTGCGCGCTCCAGCCGCAGTCGTGGCATATCAGCACCGGGGCGTAACCGCGGCGGTTCTTGAATACCAGCACCTGGCCGTCGGCATCGAGCGCATGTCCGATCGCGTCGAACAACTCGGGTGAGAGGCCTGCGTCGAGCGGCCGCTTGCGCACGTCGATCACGCGCACGCGCGGCGGCTGCGCCGCGCCTGCACGCTCGCGCAGGCGCAGGTGCTGGAAACGCCCGGCCTGTGCATTGCGCAGCGATTCCAGCGACGGCGTCGCGCTGCCGAGCAGCACCGGCACGCCCAGCGCCTTGCCGCGCACCAATGCGAAGTCGCGGGCGTGGTAACGGATGCCGTCGAGCTGCTTGAAGCTGCCGTCGTGTTCCTCGTCGATGACGATCAGCCCGGCCTCCGGCAGCGGCAGGAACACCGCCGAACGCGTGCCGACGACGACGCGGGCCTCTCCCCGCGCGAATGCCATCCAGGTGCGCGCGCGTTCGCCATCGCCCAGGCCCGAGTGCAATGCATGCACCGGCACGCCGAGGCGGGCGCGGAAACGCGCCAGCGTCTGCGGCGTCAGTCCGATCTCGGGCACCAGTACCAGCGCCTGGCGGCCGCGCGCCAGGCAGTCGGCGATGGCGTGCAGGTAGACCTCGGTCTTGCCGCTGCCGGTGACGCCGTCGAGCAGCAGTGCGGCGAACCCGCCGCTGGCGGCGGTCACCGCATCGACGGCGGCCTGCTGCTCGGCATTGAGCGCAGGACCCGGCTGCGGCGCCGGTGCCCGCGGCACGGCGGGGATGGCGGCCCGCTCGGCCAGCCCGCGCTTGGCGAGCGCTCGGGCGGCGCTGCGCCAGTCGTCTTCGGATTCGTCGAGCAGGTCTTCGTCGCAAGGGCCCGCGGCGAGCCGGTCGGCCAGCCGGCGCGGTTTGCCTGCGCGGAGGCGCTCGCGCGCGGTCAGCCCGGCTTCGGTGAGTTGCCAAGCCCAGGCATGCGTGTCCGGCAGCGGTTCGCCGCGGCGCAGTGGCGCGGGCAGCGCGGTCGCCAGCACCTCGCCGAGCGGCGCATGGGTGTAGCGGGCGAGCCAGCGCAGGGACTCCAGCAGCTCGCCTTGGAACAGCGGTTCGGGGTCGAGCCGGTCCAGCGCCGCCTTCAGGTCGGGGCTGTCGCCGTCCGCAGCCGCCACCGCGGCGACGACACCGACCAGCTCGCGGCTGCCGAACGGAACCCGTACCCGCAGGCCGACGTCGCCCTCGGTGGCGGCCTCGCCCTCCGGCGGCAGATAGTCGAACAGCCGGGGCAGCGGCAGCGGCAGCGCCACCTTCCACACCGGGGTCGACGGGTTGGACTGAATGGGGGCCTGCGGCATTCCGGCAGTCTATCGGTCGGGGTCGTCCAGCGCCTTCAAGCGCGCTTACAGGTTGCAACCCATAGCTTCGCATTTCGTGACAAAGCTCACGCAACCCTATGTGTTACAACAAAATTCACCTTTATCCACATCATTTGTGGATAAGTCTGTGCATGGCGGGTCGGCAGAACAGGCTGATCACGCTGTAACAAGGCCTCTCCCCACGATGGCGAAAAAAGTGCCAACGTGGATAATCATATAAAAATCAACAACTTGATTGTGAAACAAAAGTGACGTACGTCTTCACGCGCTCCAGCGGAAATGTCCTGCGGTCAGGCTTTTACTGCTGTGCACAACCGATTTCGCCGCGCAACCCATGACCCACGTGGGGGAGGCTGGTTTTCAAGATGTGTCAAGCGGTTTTGCCCGAAGGCCGCCCCGTTATGATTCGGCCATGGTGATGCCGTCCCGATGAGTCCTTCCCCCGTTTCGAATACGGCGTCGTCTGCGGCGCTGGCGGCTTTCCTGCGCGGCGTGGAACGCCGGGGCGCCGTGTTGGCCGAGCTCCAGTCCGGCGATGCCGGCGACGGCGACGCCGCGCTGGATGAGGCCATGCGGCGCTTCCGTGTTGAGGCCGCGGCCTTGGCGATGCCGGACTGGCCAGGGCGATTCTGGGCACTGCTGCTGGCCCAGCCCCGGTTGCGTTACCGCAGCGAGGTCACGTTGCCGCTGGCGGCCAGCGACCGTCTCGCCGAACTGCGAAGCGGCCCGCGCGCCGCGCTGCTGTTGCATCTGGCGGCCGGCCTTCCGGAGGAAGAAGCGGCGACTGCGCTGGGCGTGACGCCCGCGGCCTACCGGCTGGCCCTGCAGCGGGCTCTGCCGCGCGACGCCGCCGGGCAGCCGGACGCCGAGGCCTGGCAGCGGCTGCGCGACGAGATCCACCGCCGGATCAAGGCCCTTTCGCCGGATCGGCTGCTGCGCCTGGCGGGCCGGCGCGAGGCGGCGCTGCGTGGCGAAGCGCCGGCCACGCCTGCACGGGCGCCGGCTGGCGTGGTGGCCAAGGGGCGTCCGCGCTGGCTGATGCCGGCGCTGTGGAGCCTGCTGGCGCTGTGCGCGATCGCCTTCGCCGCCACGTTCTGGTGGCCGGGCGGCGGATTCGCAGGGCTGGCGGGACGCCAGATCCGCGTCGAGCCGCTCGCGGCCGTCGAGGAGCCGGCCTCGCGCTATGGAGCGGAGGCGGCGACGCTGTCGAATCGCGACTTCGAACTGCTCGCCGATCCCGACGGCCGCGCGCAGTCGCGCGAGCTGGGCTTCTACAGTTGGCTCGCTGCGCGCGACGCCGGCCTGCATCCCGTGGCCATGGTGCCGACCGAACCGGGCGAAGCACCGTTACCGGGCGAGGACGCTTCGCGCCTGGAAACCACCGAGGATTACGACGATGCAGCCGGGTCCTGATCGCGTGCGTCACCGTCCACGATGGGCACGGCTCGCCGCGTTGATGGCTTGCCTGGTGGCCGGCCCGGGCCTGGCCGCCACCGCCGTGCTGGGCGATTTCGCCGACATCCTGCCGAACCTGCCGGCCGAAGCCCGCGTCCTCCTGCAACAGCGCGCCGCGCAGTGGATGAACTGGTCTGCCGGCGAACGCGACGCCTTCGCGGTGCGCCTGAAGGACTGGGAGGCACTGCCCGCAGCCGATCGCGGCGGGCAGCGCGAGCGCTACGCCGCCTGGCGCGCGCTGACGCCCGCCGAGCGCACCGACGTGCAAGCGGCGATGCAGCGCTATGCCGCGCTGCCGTCCGACGAGCAGCAGGCATTGCATCGGGAGTTCGAAGCGCTCGATCGCAGCCAGCAGCGTGGCTGGCTGCTGGGACCGCTGCTCGGCGCGGATTACGCGGTGCTGCAGCCACTGTTGGCACAACTGCCGCCGGAGGAGCACCGCGCGATGCTTCAGGTGCTGCGCACGATGGCACCGCAGCAGCGCGCCGATCTCTCGGTGCTGGTGCGGCGCACGCCGCCACACGAACGTGCCCAGCTGCGCCGCGAACTGCAGGCGACCGCGCCGATCAATCGCGACGACTGGCTGCGGACGCGGCTGGCGCGCTGACGTGCGGCTAGGCCTATCCCGATAGCGTCAACAGGCCCTAGGCCGCGTCGATCTGTCGCAACACCTGCCGCGTGGCATTGAAGCGCCCGCCGAACCTGGCCAGGCCGTCGGCGCGCATGCGCGGTGCATGGTCGCGCAGGTAATCGGCGAGCGCCTGTTCGTCGCGCAGCGTGTAATGCACGCTCAGGGCGACGCGCCCTGGCTGCGCCGGCGGTTCGTCCTGCTCGAACAGCTGCGCGCTGGTGAAGCCGGGCAACGCCGCGATCTCACGCATGTGGGCGCGCAGCCACACCAGGTATTCGTCGATCACGGCGGAATCGACATCCAGCGATACCGCGTACAGCACGCCCGCCGCCATGGCCGTCACATCCTGACGAAGCTGGCGATTGCCAGCACGGCGGCCGCGAATGACAGCAGCATGAAGTAACAGGTGCCGATCACCAGGTAGCGCAGCACCGTCACCGGCCAGCCGTTGCCGTAGACCCGCTTCTGCATCAGCAGCAGATAGACGGGCAGCCAAAGCCACAGCAGTGTGCCGATGAGCCCGCTGATCCAGCCGAATCCGGCCCACTTTGGGGCGATCGCATGGTCGAGCACCAGCACGAGGAAGAACGCCAGCATCACCAGGCACATGTAGGCGTGGCTGTAGAGCGCGACGACCAGATGCTCGAGATAGACGCGTCCGGAGCCGAGGTAGGCGAGCTTGAGCAGCAGCGCGAATACCGGCACCAGCAGGAACAGGGCCGAAGGTATCGCGCCGACCAGCGCGCGGAAGTACAGACTCGGGTCCTTCTGCGTGCGCGCGACGTTCTCGCGTCCGTGCGCGATCTGGCGGTTGATCCAGCGGTTGACGAAATCCGGTGCCGAATCGATGCGCAGCGGATTGGTTTCCTCGTCCCACGGCTCGGTGCCGAACAGGTTGAAATCGACGCTGTCGCAGTCAGTCTCGCCGTAAGCACGCGCATCGTCGGAGGCATTGCGCTTGCGCGGACCTTCGGTGGCGGTGGCGTGCTCGATCTGCAGTTGCGCGGCACGGCAGCCAGCCGCGAGGTTGGCGGCGCGGATCTCGCGCAGTTCGACCTTGCGTGCAGTCGCTGCATCGGCCGGAAGCTTGGCCAGGCGCTCCTGGCGCACCTTCAGCTTCTCGTCGCGCAGGCGTTCGACGTCGGCGAGCGTCGGCGCGGTTTCCAGCATCGGCTTCTTGGCCGTGCCGCCGGCCTCGATACGGGCCTGGTCCTTGCGCGCGGCGGCGGCCTCGGCCTTGGCGGCCTCGACCTGCGCGGCGCTCAGGCCCTGCTTCTTGCTCAGTTCTGCAACGCGCTGGTCGGCCTTGCGGTTGATCGCCTGCATCGCTGCATCCAGCCCCTTGCGCGCGCCGGGCACGACCGCCGGGATCGTCTCGCGCGCCTGTGCCAATTCCTGCAGCGTTTCGGCGCGGATCTTCTCGACTTCGGCGATGGAGTCAGCCTTCTGGAGCTTCCTGTCGTCCTTCTCGGTGCGGACGATGACGTCGCCGTCGTCGTCGCCGTCGGTCTGCACCACCGGCGTCGCCGGCGAGCCGGTTTCGACGCGGATCGCGAACTGCGCGACGAAGAACGACAGCACGCTGAGGATCACGAACAGGCGCAGCGGTGCGACATATCGCGCGCGATGGCCGGCAAGGTAGTTGGCGGCAACGCGGCCCGGCGACATCAGGTCGCGCAGCGTGCGGAAGATGCGGCCGTCCAGGTGCCAGAACGACTCGAGCACTTCCTCCAGCGCATGCCCGGCGTGGCGCACGGGATTGATCACCGACTGGCCGCAGGCATGGCAGTAATGGCCATGCAGCGGTTCATGGCAGTTCTCGCAATGGCTGGGCACGGCGTGGTCGGACTGACTCATTTCGTTCCTGTTCCCGGAGCGCGGCGTTCGAACGCGCGGGCCGCGCGATGCCGTTTCGGGCATCGAACGTGCCGACGGTGTGAACCGCCTGTTCAGATCAGGCGGCTAAGATAGCGGGCCGCCACGACCCGGCGCCAGCGCCCGACACCGGATGCGGACGCGCGGCCGCAGTCGCGCGCTTGAGCTGTCGCATGTCGCATCCTTCCGTCACGTCCGCCTCCCGCAAGGGGTTGGCGGCCGAAATCCGCACCACCGCCTGGCTGGCCGCGCCGCTGGTGGGTGGGCACGTGTCCACCGGCCTGATCGGTTTCGTCGACAACGTGCTGGCCGGTCACCACTCCACCTCGACGCTGGCGTCGGTGTCGATCGGCACGGCGTTGTGGTACCTGCCGATGATGGTGCCGATCGGCACGCTGCTGTCGGTGCCGCCGTCGGTGTCGCAACTCGACGGCGCCGGCCGTCGCGGCGAGATCGGCGCGGTGTTCCGCCAGGCGCTGTGGCTGGCGCTGGGGCTGGGCGTGCTGCTGTTTGCCTTCCTGAGCTTCATCCCGCTGGCGCTGGGGCCGATGGGCATTGCGCCCGAGATCATCCCGGGCGTCACCGCCTTCCTGCACGGCATCCGCTGGGGCGTGCTGGCGCTGACGCTGTTCTTCACGATGCGTTACCTGAGCGAAGGCCTGCACTGGACGCTGCCGACGATGCTGCTCAGCGCAGGTGGCCTGCTGGTGCTTGCGCCGCTGGGCTACGTGCTGACGTTCGGGCGCTTCGGCTTCCCTGAACTCGGTGCCGGCGGACTCGGGTTCGCATCGGCCGCAATGCTGTGGCTGCAGGCGATCGGCTTCTTCATCGTGCTGGCCCGCGCCAGGCGCTTCAAGGACCTGCGCCTGTTCGAGCGCTTCGACGCGCCGCACTGGCCGACCATCCGCGACCTGCTTTCGACCGGCTTGCCCATCGGCGTGACGATCCTGATGGAAGGCGGCCTGTTCATCGCCACGGCGCTGCTGATGGGCCGGCTCGGCCAGGTGCCGGCGGCCGCGCACCAGATCGCGATCAACCTGGCGGCGTTGTGCTTCATGGTGCCGATGGGCCTGGCCGAGGCGACCACGGTGCGCGTCGGACACGCGCTCGGCCGCAGCGACTTCCATGGCGTGCGCCGCGCGGCCTGGGCCGGTTATGCGATCGTGCTTGGCACGCAGTTGCTGTCGGGCATCGTGCTGCTGACCAGCAACGAACTGCTGGTGGGTTTCTACACGCGCGACGCCGCGGTGGCGACGCTGGCCGCGTCGCTGCTGCTGTATGCGGCGGCATTCCAGTTCCCCGACGGCGTGCAGGTGCTGTCGGCCGGCGCGCTGCGCGGGTTGAAGGACACACGCGTGCCGATGGTGCTGGCGGCGCTGGCCTACTGGGGCATCGGCATGCCGCTCGGCGCCGGGCTCGGGCTGGGGCTGGGGTGGGGGCCGAAGGGCATGTGGGTCGGGCTGATCGCCGGCCTGACCGTGGCCGCGGTGCTGCTGTGCACGCGCTTCGTGCGCTCCAGTCATCCCGACCGGCTGATGATGCGGGGTCCGTAATCACAGGTGGGCATGCCGGATCCGGTGCCGCTGTTCCGTGTTACGAATGGCGGGTGAATCCGGCACCGCCTGCGAGTACGCTGCGGTCGTAGTCAAGGAGCCTTTGCAATGAATGTCCCTGCACGTCGCGGCCCGATCGCCCGCTTCTTCATCGGCTTGTGGGATGCGATGAACTTCACCCGGCGGTTGATCCTCAACCTGCTGTTCTTCGCGTTGTTGATCCTGTTCCTGTCCATCCTCGGTTCCGGCCAGCGCACCAAGCCGCTGCTCGACCGCTCCACGCTGGTGATCGCGCCGCAGGGCGCCCTGGTCGAGCAATACAGCAGCGATCCGGCCACGCGCGCGCTGAGCCGTGCGCTCGGCGAGCGTGGCGGCGAAGTGCAGCAGCGCGACCTGATGCGCGCGCTGGAGTCTGCCCGCACCGACAAGCGCATCGAGCGCGTCGTGCTGCGGCTGGATGAGTTGCAGCCCACTGGCATGGCTTCGCTGCGCGAGGTCGCCGACGCGATCGCGCGGGTCAAGGCCAGCGGCAAGCAGGTCGTCGTGTTCTCGGAGATGATGGACCAGAAGCAGTACCTGCTCGCCGCGCAGGGCAGCGAGGTCTATCTCGATCCGATGGGTGGCATGGTGCTGGAAGGCCTCGGCCGCTACCGCACGTACTACCGCCAGGCGCTGCAGGACAAGCTCGGCGTCGACGTGCACCTGTTCAAGGTCGGCGAGTACAAGTCCGCCGCCGAACCGTACGTGCTCGACGCCGCTTCGCCCGAGGCCAAGGAAGCGGACCTGTACTGGATGAACGATGTCTGGCAGCGCTACCTCGCCGACGTCGCCAAGGCACGCAAGCTCGACGCCGCCCAGCTCGCGCAAGGCATCGAGCAGCTGCCCGAAGGCATCGCCGCCGTGCAGGGCGATCTCGCCAAGTACGCGCTGCAGGCCAAGCTGGTCGACGGCCTGAAGACGCGCGAGCAGGTCGATGACCTGCTCAAGGAGCGCGGCATTGCCGACGACGATGCCGACGGCGGCTTCCGCCAGGTGTCGCTGGACGAATACCTGAATCACCTGGACACCGCACTGCAGGCGGTCGATCCGCGTCCGCAGGTGGCGGTGGTCGTGGCCGAGGGCGAAATCGCCGGTGGTGAACAGCCGCCGGGCCGCGTTGGCGGTATCACCACGGCTGAGCTGCTGCGCGAAGCGCGCGACGACGAGAAGGTGAAGGCGGTCGTACTGCGCGTGGATTCGCCGGGCGGCGAGGTGTTCGCATCCGAGCAGATCCGTCGCGAGATCGTCGAGCTGAAGAAGGCGGGCAAGCCGGTGGCGGTGTCGATGGGCGACCTCGCCGCGTCGGGCGGCTACTGGATCTCGATGAATGCCGACCGCATCTACGCCGATGCTTCGACCATCACCGGTTCGATCGGCATCTTCGGCCTGATCCCGACGCTGCCGCGCGCGCTCGACAAGATCGGCGTGCACTCGGACGGCGTAGGCACCACGCGCTTCGCCGGCGCGTTCGACATCACCCGGCCGCTGCAGCCGGAAGTCGGGCAGGTGATCCAGTCGGTGATCGACAAGGGTTACCGCGACTTCACCGGCCGCGTCGCCGATGCTCGCCGCAAGCCGGTCGAACAGGTCGACGAGATCGCGCGCGGCCGCGTGTGGAGCGGCGCGCAGGCGAAGGAGCGCGGGCTCGTTGACGAGCTGGGCGGCCTGCAGCAGGCGGTCGATTTCGCCGCCACTCGCGCCAAGCTCGGCAAGAGCGGCGACTACCAGGTGCGTTACGTCGAGAAGACGGCGACGCCGTTCGAGCGTTTCTTCGCCGGTTTTGCCGAAAGCCGCATCGGCGGCGCCTGGCTGAGCCACTCGGACATCGCGCAGCGGCTGCTCGCCAAGGCCTCGCCGCAGGCCGCGAACGACCTGCGCTTCCTCGAAGGCGCGATCACGCCGACCCGCGGCGTGCCGGTGAAGGCGCTGGCGCACTGCTTCTGCGGGCTTTGACCTGACGCCGGGAAGGCGCCCTCATCCTCCCCTTCGGCCCCTTCTCCCGCGCACGGGAGAAGGGAGAGGGTGCGGCGGGTAGTTAGCGCTGCGGGCTAGCCGCCCTGTGCCTCGATCGCCTCGCGCTGCTGGTCGGCCGCTTCTTGCACGTCGGTGTCGACCTGCTTGGCCTTTTGGATGGGGGCCTGGATCGCGTCGCGCAGTTCCGTCGCCTGCGGCTCCGGACGGCGTTCCTTCTCCGGCTTCTCGCATCCCGGCAGCAGCATCGCCGCCGTGATTCCGCAGACTACCCAGCCGATCCTCGCACGCGTCATGTCGGTTCCCTGCCTGGCCCGCGGCTATGCTACCCCGGCCGGCGGCAACCCGGCTGGTGGGCACGGTCATCACGGAGTGGACATGGATCCGAAGCGTTGGCGCCTGGACGGACAACTCGCGCTGGTCACCGGTGGCAGTGCCGGCATCGGCCGCGCCATCGCGCGCGAACTGCTCGGCTTCGGCGCCGATGTGCTGCTGGTGGCGCGCGACGCCACCGCGCTGGAGTCCGCGCGTGCCGAACTGATCGAGGACCATCCCGAGCGCGAGATACAGACGTTCACCGCCGACGTCGCCGACGACGAGCAGCGACGCGAACTGCTGGACTGGGTCGAGGACTTCGGCGAGGGGCTGCACATCCTCGTCAACAATGCCGGCGGCAACCTCACCAAGCCCTCGACCGATTACACCGAGGACGAGTGGCGCCAGGTGTTCGAGGTCAATGTGTTCTCGGCGTTCGAGCTGTCGCGTTACGCCCACCCGCTGCTGGCGCGCCATGCCGCATCGAGCATCGTCAACGTCGGCAGCGTGTCCGGCATCACCCATGTGCGTACCGGTGCGCCCTACGGCATGAGCAAGGCGGCGATGCACCAGATGACGCGCAACCTCGCGGTCGAATGGGCCGAGGACGGGGTGCGCGTCAACGCGGTCGCGCCGTGGTACATCCGCACGCGCCGGACGTCCGACAAGCTCGCCGATCCGGATTATCTCGACGAGGTGCTGCTGCGCACGCCGTTGGGCCGCATCGGCGAGCCGGAGGAAGTCGCCGCCGCGGTGGCGTTCCTGTGCCTGCCGGCGGCCGGCTACATCACCGGCGAATGCATCGCGGTGGACGGCGGGTTCCTGCGCTACGGCTTCTAGCGATCAGCGCTTCACCCAGCGACGCAGCAGCCATACCGCGCCCAGGCTCAGCGCGAGGCCGGCGGCGATGACCGCCATCAGCATGCCGGCCTGGCGTTCGATCAGGCCCTGGCCGACCATCACCGTGCCGATCGCGTAGGGCAGCTCGGCCAGCATCAGCGCCGGCGCATACGTGGAGAAGCGCACGCCGAGCAGGCCGCACAGGTAGCCGGGCACTTCGGATGGCAGTGCCAGCTGCAATACGAACACCAGCGGAAAACGCGCGTTGCGCGGCACACGGTCGACATAGAGCGTGACCAGGCGCTGCGTGCGCACCGAATGCACCAGTGGTCGCCGCAACAGGCGGCCGATCGCGAACGCGCAGGCGCCGCCGAGCCACCAGCCCAGCCACAGCAGCAGCACCGTCGTCGTCGTGCCCCAGCTGTACACCGCCACCGGCACCAGCAGCGCGCTTGAAAGGAAGGCGAGCATCGCCGACAGCGCGGACACCAGGACGAAGGCAACCGCGCCCCACACCGGGTACGCGGCGATCACCGGCTCCGCCGTCGCCAGCAGTGCCGCGAGCCAGGCATGGACGCGATCGACCGACAGCAGCGCGACGAGCAAAGCGAAGCCGAGCAGCACGGCCAGCGTGCGCCATTGCAGGAGGGCGTGCCGCAGGGGGATTGCGTGCATGGGCATGCGGGCAGCCGGGTTATCGCCAGTGTGCCCGCATGCCGGAGAAGGCCAGGTGTGGAACCAGGTGCCGGGAGTCAGCGGCCGCAGGTGCTCTCGCGGACGATGCGCTGCATGCGATCCACCTCGGCCTGGGCCTGCTCGCGCTGCTCGACGACGCCGAAGCGCAGCTGCGACTCGGCCTCGCGCAGGCGCTGCCGCCAGTTCTCGCACAGTGCGCCGTCGGGGATGCGCTGGCACTGGTCCTCGACCGTCTGGCAGGCGGAGCCTGCGACGCGCGAATCGCCGCCACCCAGGTCGGTGACGCGCAGCGGCGCACAACGCGGCGGTGGCTTGGCGTCGTCGCTGAGGTAGCGGCCGTTGTCGTAAGTACGGCACTCGTACAGCACCGGCGGCGGCAGGCGGTCGGCATCGTCGACAGCCGTGTCGCGCGTCATCGCAGGCGCGGGCGGTGCCGCCTTGCGCTCGACCGGCGGCGCCGGCTTGTGCGGCGTGGGGTGCGGTGCAGGTGCGGGGGCGGCCACCGGCGGCAATGAACCCGTGGGCGCGGCACCGACGACGCGGCGCTGCTGCTGGCTGCCCTTGGGGCAGGGCGTGTCGTTCTGGATCGTGACCGCGCCGCTGGCATCGGTGCACCGATAGATCACGACCTGCGCCGGTGCGGCACCGGCCAAGCCGAGCAGGGCCAGCATCACCGCATTGCGCATCACTGCATACCGCATCAACGTCCTCCGCATTCGTTGTCCAGGCGCGCATCGAGCTGCCGCTGCTCGGTGTCGATGCGCGCACGCTCGCTCTGCAGGGCGCTGTTGTAGCGACGCCCGAGTTCGTAGCGGTGGTCGCGCAGCCTCGCGCAGATCTCTTCCGGAGGCAATGCATAGCACGGGTCGCGGATCCAGCTGCCGGGCGTCATCGCCAGGCCCACGTCTACCGGCAGGCGCGGCGGACCGGGGCCAGTCTCGGGCGGGCGAGGCCTTGGACCGCCGACGTTGTCGCCGAGCGGGTTGCGTTGGGTGGCGACCGGATAGCCCAGTGCCCACAGCTCGACCCAGCGCGGGTTGCCCTCGGCGGTGTCGCTCAGATAGGGCTCGCCCTCGAGGTCGATGCATTCGTACATCGGTCGCGGCTGCAGGACCACCGCGGTCTCGTACGGCGCAGGCGCTTCGTCCTCCTCGACCGCAGCGGGTGCCGGCGTTGCCGGCGCCTTCGCCCGGCGCGGCGGATCGGTGGGGCGCTGCATCTGCAGGGCTTGCTGGGTCTCGCCCTTGCGGCACGGTGTGTCGCGGAGAGTCAGGTGGCCCGAAGCATCGGTGCAGCGATAGATGGTGATCTCGGCCGCATGCACGCCGGCCACCGCGGCCACCGTCGCGGTCAGCAGCAGGGCGGACATGCGGGCACGCATTCGGGTCATGCGCGCATCATGCGCCACCCCCGGTGAAGGAGGCGAGCGCGGCCGGCGCCGGTCGCGCCGGCCGACCCGCGGCGTCGCACTACTTGCTGCTGCGTGTGTAGTCGAGCTGCATCACGCGCGCTTCCTTGCCGTCGCGCGTCTCGTACATCTCGAACACGTGGTGGTCGTTGTCGACGACGCGCAGCACGTCGCGGATCGGCACCAGCTTGCCGCCGGCCGCGGCATCGGCCATCTCGCCCTTGAAGGTGTAGGTCTTCGTCGCCGCGTCGTAATCGCCGCGCGCGACGAACAGGCCGGTCGAACCGCTGTCCACCCAGGTGCTGTAGTACTTGCCGGTGACGTTGTCGTAGCCGGTATAGCCGGTGCCCTCGAACGGCTGGCCCATCCATTCGCCGCGATAGTCCTGGCGCAGATGACGACCGCCGAGCGCGATCGTGTTGGTCGCCGATCCGGTCTGCACCATCGGCTCGCCCTTCGGGTCCATCCACATGGTCTGCTTGACGTTCCACTGGCCGGCCATCGCGGCCAGCTGTTTGTGCGGCTCGCCCGGCGCGGCGGCCTTCTCCCACGCCGCCATCATCGCCTGCTGCTCGGCGGTCATCTTCGGCGGCTGCTTGTCCTGCGCCGCCAGCGGCAGCGCGACCAGCAGCGCCAGCGCGGCCAGCGAAACCTGCGTGTACTTCATGACACCCTCCAGACCTCGGTCGGGCGCCGACGATCGGCGCCGCGCCGGGGACGCTACGTGCGGGACCGTTAAGGTGGTGTGCGGTGAGCCGTCAGGCGCGCAGGACTTCGCCGGTGCGCGCGTCGCGGATCGCCGTCGGCGTCGCCAGGCCGCCGGTTTCGCCGATGCAGATGCCGTCGATCCGTTCCAGCAGCTGCGGGTCCAGTTCGCGGCGGTTATGCGCCGGTGGCCGCCCGCTGAGGTTGGCGCTGGTCGACACCAGCGGACCACCGAAGGCCGTGCACAGCGCCGACACGGTTGGATGCGCGCTGATGCGCACCGCGACGCCGTTGTGCGATCCGGTGATCCAGCGCGGCACGCGCTTGGTCGTCGGCACGATCCAGGTATGCGGGCCCGGCCAGCTGGCCAGTACCTCGTCGCGGCTTTCCTGCGACAGCGCATCCCAGTCGAGCAGTCCTTCGAACTGCTCCAACTCGGACGCCACGAGGATCAGGCCCTTCTCGAGCGGACGCTGCTTGATCGCCAGCAGACGCATCACCGCGTTCTCGTCGAACGGATCGCAGCCCAGTCCCCACACCGCCTCGGTCGGATAGGCGACAACGTCCCCCTGCTGCATGCCGGATGCGGCTTCGATGAGGGACAGGGACGCGGTCATGGTCACAGGATAACGGGCGCTGCAAGTCCGGGCGGACGCCGCCCGTCGGTACCGCCGCACCGGACGCGGCCAAAGCCGCGCCCGGCTGCGATCAGGCCTTGGCCTTGGCGACCTTCTTGACCGCCTTCTTGGTGGCGGTCTTGGCCGCTGTCTTCTTCGCCGCCTTCTTCACCGTCTTCTTGGCGGCGGCCTTCTTGGCCGGCGCCTTCTTCGCGACCGCCTTCTTCGCCACGGCCTTCTTGGCCGCCGGCTCCTTCTTGGCAGTTTCCTTCTTGGCGGTTTCCTTCTTCGCGGCCTTCTTGCCGAAGCGGCCGCGCACCGGCTTGCCGGTCTCTTCGAGCAGCTTCGTCACTTCCTCCAGCGTCAGCGACGCCGGCTCGCGGTCTTTCGGGATCTTGCCGTTGAGCTTGCCGTCGCTGATGTACGGGCCGAAGCGTCCGTTGAGCACCTGGATGTCGCTGCCGTCCCACGCCTTGATGATGCGGTTGCGCGCGATCTCTTCCTTTTCCTCGATCAGCTCGACCGCCCGCTCCAGCGAGATGATGTGCGGGTCGTCCTCTTTCTTCAGCGAGGCATAGGTGCTGCCGCGCTTGGCGAACGGGCCGAAGCGGCCAATGCCGACGCTGACCTCGTGGCCTTCGCTGAGGCCGAGTTTGCGCGGCAGCTTGAACAGCTCCAGCGCTTCTTCCAGCAGGATCGTGTGCATCGACTGGCCCGGACGCAGCGAGGCGAACTCGAGCTTCTCGTCGGTGTCCTTGTCGCCGATCTGCGCGTACGGCCCGTAGCGCCCCAGGCGCACGCTGACCGGCTTGCCCGACTTGGGATCGGTGCCGAGTTCGCGCGCACCGGTGGCCTCGGAGCGATCGACCGATTCGGTCTTGTCCTCGACCAGTTCCTTGAACGGGCCCCAGAACTTCTCCATCAGCGGCACCCACTCCTCTTCGCCGCGGCTCACCGCGTCGAGCTCGTCCTCGAGCTTGGCGGTGAAGTCGTAGTCGACGTACTGGGTGAAGTGGCTGGACAGGAACTTCGACACCGCGCGACCGACGTCGGACGGACGGAAGCTGCGGCCTTCCATCTCCACGTACTTGCGGAACAGCAGCGTCTGGATGATCGAGGCGTAGGTCGAGGGACGGCCGATGCCGTACTCCTCCAGCGCCTTCACCAGCGCCGCTTCGGTGAAGCGCGGCGGCGGCTGGGTGAAATGCTGGTCGGCGTGGATGCTGTCGAGCGGCACGCGGTCGCCGGTCTTTATCGCCGGCAGCTTGCGGCCCTCGTCCTCGTCTTCCGCGGCCTTGCTGTCCTTGCCTTCCTCGTACACGGCGAGGAAGCCCGGATCCACGACGGTCGTGCCGGAAGCGCGGAAGCTGTGCTCGGTACCCGCGGCCAGGTCGACGCTGACCGTGTTGAGCGTGGCCGGCACCATCTGCGAGGCCAGTGCACGCTTCCAGATCAGCTCGTACAGACGGCGCTCGTCGTCGGAGAGATAGCGCGAGACCTGCGCCGGCGTGCGCAGCGCCGAGGTCGGACGCACCGCTTCGTGCGCTTCCTGCGCGTTCTTGGATTTGTTCTGGTAGGTGTTGGGCTTGTCCGGCAGCGCACGCGTGCCGTAGTCGCGGGCGATCACGTCGCGGATTTCCGCCACCGCGTCCACCGACAGCGTCACCGAGTCGGTACGCATGTAGCTGATCAGGCCGACCGTGCCTTCGTCGCCGATCGCCACACCTTCGTACAGCTTCTGCGCGACCTGCATGGTCTTGCGTGTGGTGAAGCCGAGCTTGCGCGAGGCCTCCTGCTGCAGCGTGGACGTCGTGAACGGCGGCGCCGGACGGCGCTTGCGTTCCTTGCTGACGACGTCGGTGACGTGCAGCAGGCCCGCGGCGGCGGCCACGATGCGCTTGCGCGCGGCTTCGGCGGTATCGCCGTCGGTGACGGTGAACTGCTCGAACTTCTGGCCGTCCAGGCGCGTCAGCTTGGCGGTGAAGGCCTGCTTCGGATGCGCGCACTCGGCCTCGATGGACCAGTACTCGCGCGCGACGAAGGCTTCGATCTCTTCCTCGCGCTCCACGATCATGCGCAGCGCCGGCGACTGCACGCGGCCGGCGGACAGGCCGCGCTGCACCTTGCGCCACAGCACCGGCGACAGGTTGAAGCCGACCAGGTAGTCGAGCGCGCGGCGCGCCTGCTGGGCATCGACGAGGTCGCTGGCGATGGCGCGGGGCTGGTTCATCGCCTCCTTGATCGCGCGTGGCGTGATCTCGGTGAACACCACGCGGTGCAGCGGCTTGCCCTCGAGCAGGCCACGCTCCTTCAGGATCTCGGCGATATGCCAGCTGATCGCCTCGCCCTCGCGGTCCGGGTCGGTCGCGAGGTACAGGGTTTCGGCGCTCTTGGCGGCCTTGGCGATGGCATCGACATGCTTTTCGTTCTTGTCGATCAGGTCGTAGCGCATGGCGAAGCCGTGCTCGGGATCGACGGCGCCCTCCTTGGGCACCAGGTCGCGCACGTGACCGTACGAGGCCAGGACGGTGAAGTCCTTGCCCAGGTATTTGTTGATCGTCTTGGCCTTGGCAGGCGACTCGACGATGAGGAGGTTCTTGGCCATGGGGGAGGCTCCGCAACCGGGATCTGGCTCCGGCTGCATCTGAGAAGGCTACGCCCGCGGCTTGCGGCCGCGGGCGTTCAGGTTGTTTCCTTTTCTATTGGGACCACGCGGTGGCCGCGACTGTCAAGCGTGGCTGCGCCAAACGGTTACGCAAGGCGGCCGCCGCAACGGCCGTCCGTCACGTGTTCAGCTTCGCGAAGTCAGCTTGCGCCGCCGCTGGCCGCGATGCCGGCGGCCACGCCGACCAGCGCCATCACGCCCAGATAGGCCAGCATCAGCAGGCCGCCGATCACCAGGATCACGATGGTCACCGTGCCGAGCTCATCGCGCTGCCTTTCCGGATGCGAAGTGTAGGCCCAGCGATCCACCACGAGCGTGCCGGCGATCATGTCGTGCAGCGCGCGCTTGCGGTCCGTGAAGGCGGCCATCACGTAGCCGATGAACAGGATCAGGCTGCTGGGGATGGTGGCGAAGAAGCGGCCGATGCCGCGGGCGAGGCTGATGCGCCGGCCGTCCTCGTCGGTGACCTTGATGCCTACCGCCATCTTGCCCAGCGTGGCCTGGCTGCTGGAGGCATGCATGATCGCGAAGTACGCCACCATGATCGCGATCTCGAGCACGTAGAACACCGCGAAGAACACCAGTCCGCCGCTCGACATCGCGCTCGCATCGCCGAGGCCGGACAGGCTCATCACGCCGAGCACGCCGAAGATCGCGCCAAGAATGCCGATCAGCACGATCAGCACGAAGGAGTCGATGAAGTAGGCCGCCAGGCGCTTCCAGAAACCGGCATAGACGATTTCGCCGCCGACGTCGTAGTCGGACGCGTCGTGCAGCGCCGCGCGCGGTGGCGCATAGGGCGAAGCCGGTTCGGCCACCGAGTACGGGTTGGCGCCGATGCTCGCGGGCGCACTGGCGGCCGCGGTGGCGAAGCTGGCGCTGGAGACGGCCGGGCGACCGGCCCCTGCGATCACTTCGCCGACCAGCGAGCTCCACGGCTGCCACTGCGCCAGGCCTTCGCGCCAGACCAGCGTGTCGGGCGAGAGCTGGCCGTGCGCGTGCAGCTCAGCGAGGTCACCGGCACTGACCGGGCCGTGGCGGTTGCGGTCGTAATCGCTGTAGTACCACTGGCTCATCGGTGGGCGGTCCCGCAGTGAAGGTTGGAAAGGGTCATCGGGCGCGGCACGCGGCGGAGCGGTAGCGGCGGGGCAGGGTGCCACCCGTGCAATCCCAGCCCTCGTTCGAGGCTACGTGCACCCACGTGCTGCCATCGACGCCCTTGGCGACGCCACCGAACGTCAGTTCGAACGCGCATTCGCCGCTGTCGCCCTGGCCGAAACGCAGCCGGGTCTGCGGCTGCAACGCGGCGACGCGCTGGATGACCGGCGCCATGTCGCTGCCGTCCGGGCATTGGCCCGTTCGATCCACGTGCTCCACCACCGCGCGCTGGACCTCGGACGACACGCCCATCAGGCGCGCACGGACGGTGTAGTCGCTGTAGGCCGGCACCGCGATCGCGGCGAGGATGCCGACGACCGGAACCGCCAGCGCGACGACCACGATCGCGGCGATCGCGCAGCCGGACAGGCCGCTGCGCGGAGCGGCTTCCCGGCGTGACGTGCGTGCGGTCGCGGCAACGCGGGGCACCGCGGCGGCGGGCGGCAGCGGCGGCGGCATCGACAGGTCGGGTTGCACGCCGTCGAGCCCCAGCGCTTCGGCGAGGCGTTCCAGCGGCTGCCATTCGCGCAGTCCTGCGTGCCAGGCCAGCGTGTCGTGCTGGATGCGGCGGTCGCGGTAACGGTTGCGGATTTCTTCGGCCGTATGCGGCCCGACACGCCCCTGCAACGGGTCGTGGTAATACCAGTCAGTCACGGATCCCCCTGTCTCTTCCTGAGTGGTGGCTCCGCGCGACGACCGATGCCTCCCCAGGCGTGCCGCGCGAACCGGTAATTAATGTACCGGTTCCGGCTCGTCCTCGAACATCTGGGTTTCCATCCAGGCGTAGGCCGCCTCGGACCCCGGCTGGTTGAACAGCACCATCAGCACGACCCACTTGAGGTCGTCCAGATCGAGCTCGTCCTGGTCCAGCGCCATGGCCCGGTCGACCACCAGCTCGCGCTGCCCGGCGTCGAGCACGCCGTGCTGCTCGAGGAACAGCAGGAAACCCCGGGATTCGACATCCAGCTTGTCCAGCTCCGGTCCGGCGTAGACCCGGGTCGGGCCGTCCGCACGTGGCGCGCTGGCGTCCGGGCGCTGGCGGGCCAGCGCATCGAGCCATTCGAAGGCTTTGTTGATCTCGGCGGGGCTGAAGCCGGCCTGGCCCAGTTCGTCGAACAGCGGGCCGCTTTGGAGAGAAGCACGGTCGCGGACCAGGTCCGCATCGTCGGTGAGGTAGTGCTCGAACAGGTACAGCAGGACGTCCAGGATGCTCTCTTTCATTTCCCTCGGCCTGCGCCGCATGCGGCGCGGTGGGTCAGAACTTGCAAAACCGCAGTGAACTTCAACGAATGCGGAAGTACCGGCCGTGGTGTGAAGCGACTCGACCGTCAAGCTCCATGAGTAGCAGCATGGAGGACACTTCGGCGGTCGTCAATCGGGTGCGCGACACCAGTTGATCCATATCCGTGGGGTCGTGACCGAGTGCGTTCCACAAGTTCTGGTAGTCGGGTTCGTCGTCGGCTGAAGCCTGACTGGCCGCCGCGGGAACCCTGTGGCCGGTCGATGTGGGGCCGTTCAGGCGTCCGCGCAAGTCGCTGGCGAGCACGGCGGCCAAGGGCGCAAGTGCTTCCCCGATCTCGCCAGCGTCCTCGATGAGGGAAGCGCCGTCGCGGATCAGGCGGTGGCAGCCGCGTGCCATCGGGTTGTGGATCGAGCCGGGCAGTGCGAATACCTCGCGCCCGGCCTCGGCGGCGAGCCTGGCGGTGATCAGTGCGCCCGACCGCGCGGCGGCCTCGACCACCAGCGTCGCCAGCGTCAGGCCGGCGAGTATGCGGTTGCGGCTGGGGAAGTGCTCCTTGCGCGGGCCGGTGCCGGGCAGGTGCTCGCTGACCACCACGCCTTCGGCGGCGATGCGCGCGCGCAGGTCTTCATTGGCGCGCGGATAGGCGACATCGGGCCCGGTGCCCAGCACCGCCACGGTCAGGCCGCCTGCGGCGAGCGTCGCTTCGTGCGCGGCGGTGTCGATGCCTGCGGCCATTCCGCTGGCGACGCCCCAGCCTGCGTGCGCCAGCGTGCGCGAAAACGTACGCGCGTGGTCGAGGCCGTTGGGCGTCGCCGAGCGGCTGCCGACCACCGCCACGGCCGGATGCCACAGGCGGGCCGCGTCGCCTTCGACGAACAGCGCCAGCGGCGGATGGGGTGCGCGCCTGAGCAGCGGCGGATAGTCCGGGTCGTGCCAGCCAAGCACGCAGCGGCCGGGTTGCTGCAGCCAGGCCCACGCCTGATGCAAGCGGGGCTCGTCCGGGCGTTGCATTGCGGCGACCTGGGCATCGGTCAGGCCGCATCCGCGCCAGGTCGCCGGGCCGGCCGACCACGCAGCGGACGGGGCAAGCGTGTCGAGTAAACGACGGCGCGGGGCGGTGGGGCCGGCCGCCGCGATGAGACAGAGCAGGGCGTGGAGGTCGGCGTCTTGCATCGACGCAGCCTGGGCCGGAAACGGCGACGGCGCCCTAGGGCGCCGTCGCTTTGGATCGTAGGAATGGACCGCGGCCGCGCCGCGATGTCATTCAGTTCTTCGCGTCCGGATGCTTCAGCGCATAGCCCAGGCGGGTCGGGCGGATGCTGTCCATCACCAGGCCGTAGCTGACCTTGTCGAAGGTGCGGAAGATCATCACGTGGCCGGCGAACTCGTCCGGCAGGCGCACTTCATTGCCGCTGCCCACCGAGTCGTAGCTACGATCGACGCCGACCGCGACGCGGTCGACTTCGGTGCTGCCCACGCGCCAGGTCGACAGCACGGTGCCATTGTCGATGCCGTCGGCCGAGCCGACCGACAGCGCGATGACATCACGCGGACCGCCGCTGGTGACAGCGTCGGCCACCGCGATCACGCGGGCGCGGTCGTAGTCGAGCTGCTGGCTGGGCGGATGCGGCATGAACTGCAGGTCGTAAGGCTGCGCGTCGACCGCGATCAGGCGGTCGCCGGCGCGGACCTCGCGACCCTTCTGGTCGATCACCAGCGTGCTGACCTCGACGCCGTCACCCTCGCTGCGGCTGATCGTGCCGGTGGTCAGCTGCTCCAGCTCATAGCCGAGGAACTCGCCGCCGCCATGCGGGATCTGGTAGCTCCACAGGCGCTCAGCACCCCAGGTGCGCTTGCCGCTGTAGTCCAGCGATTCGGCGCGGCGGCCGGAGTTCTCGCAGCAGCGCTTCGGATCGACGGTGGTGTACTGCTGGTTGGCGCGGACCACGGCGTAGCGCTGGCCCGGCTGGGCGTCGGGCAGGCCGCGGATGTAGGCGACCTGGCCTTCGCTGCCGCGCAGGCGGTCTTCCTCGAGCGCGACCACGTAGGGCAGCTGCTCGAACTCGTCGACCACGCGCAGGTTCTTCAGGAACGGCTCGATCTCCGACAGCGGGATCGCGTTGATCGGCGCTTCCTCGCGCGGGCCTTCCTGCACGGCCACGCGATCGAGGTAGGCCAGCGACAGGACGTCGCCCGGGTAGATCAGGTGCGGATTCTTGACCTGCGGGTTGGCCTGCCAGATTTCCGGCCACAGCCACGGCTTGGTCAGGAAACGCCCGGCGATGTCCCAGAGCGTGTCGCCCTTTTTCACCACATAGGTGTCCGGGTGTTCGGTCCGCATCTGTGCGGTGACCCCGAAGGTCGCGACAGTCAAAAGCGCAGCGGTCAGAACCGTGCGGATCGGTTTAAGCATGGCGGCCATCTACTTGATTCCCCTTGCCAGTTTTCCCCACGGGCCCGGGCACTATAGCCCAGAAGGTGCGCGCGGTTGCAAGCACCGAGCGCCGATAACGGCGTTAGAATCCCACGTCTACTTGCGGTTGTGACCGACGCCCCCATTTCGACGCCATGGCCCAGCTACCGATCCTCGAGTTCCCCGACCCGCGCCTGCGTACCGTCGCCGCGCCGGTAGACCCTGCGCGCATCGCCGAGCCGGAGTTCCAGAAGCTGCTCGACGACATGTTCGAGACCATGTACGAGGCCCCGGGCATCGGCCTGGCCGCGAGCCAGGTCGACGTCCACCAGCGTTTCATGGTCATAGACGTGTCCGAGGAGCGCGACCGGCCGCTGGTCTTCATCAACCCGGAGATCACCGTCCGCGCCGGCGAGCAGGTCTACCAGGAAGGCTGCCTGTCGGTGCCCGGCATCTTCGCCGACGTGACGCGCGCCAACGAGATCACCGTCAAGGCATACGGCCGCGACGGTCAGCCGTTCGAGATGCAGGCCGACGGGCTGCTCGCGGTCTGCATCCAGCACGAGATGGACCACCTGGCGGGCAAGCTGTTCGTCGATTACCTCTCGCCGCTCAAGCGCGAGATGGTGCGCAAGAAGCTGGCCAAGCAGCGCCGTCAGGCCGCGGCCTGACCGATGGCCCTTCGCATCGTTTTTGCCGGCACGCCGGAGTTCGCCGTGCCGTGCCTGCGTGCAGCCGCGCAGCACCATGAAGTCGTCGCCGTCTACACCCAGCCTGACCGTCCGGCTGGGCGCGGCCGCGAGCTGACCCCGTCGCCGGTCAAGCGCGAGGCGCTGCTGCGCGGCATCGAGGTCGTGCAGCCGGAAAACTTCAAGGCGGCGGTGTCGAAGGACGCCCTGCGCGCGCTGCAGCCGGACCTGATGGTCGTGGTCGCGTACGGCCTGATTCTGCCGCAGTCGGTGCTCGACATCCCCACGTATGGCTGCTGGAACGTGCACGCCTCGCTGCTGCCGCGCTGGCGCGGCGCCGCGCCGATCCAGCGTGCGATCGAGTCCGGCGACCGCGAAAGTGGCGTCTGCCTGATGCAGATGGAGAAGGGCCTGGACACCGGCCCGGTCCTGCTGTCGAAGGCGCTCGATATCGGAGCGGACGAAACCGGCGGCCAGGTGCACGATCGCCTTTCGGCGCTCGGCGCGCAGGTGCTGGCCGACGGCCTCACGCTGCTGCGTGCGGGCATCCGCCCGGTACCGCAACCGCAGCCGGAAGAAGGCGTCACCTACGCGCACAAGCTCGACAAGGCCGAAGCGAAGCTGGACTGGTCGCGGCCGGCCGTCGTGCTCGCGAACAAGGTACGGGCGTTCAATCCCTGGCCGATGGCCGAAGCGCAGGTCGCCGGCGAACGCCTGCGCCTGCACGGCGCGGTCGCCCTCGACGAAGCGCACGGCGCAGCACCGGGCACGCTGCTCCGCGCCAGCCGCGACGGATTGGACGTGGCTGCCGGCGAAGGCGTGCTGCGCATCCGCGTGCTGCAGCGTGAAGGTGGCAAGGCGATCACGGCGGCGGATTACCTCAATGCGCGCCGGGACCTGATGGCGGCGAAGTAGCATCAAGCCGATGGAAATACTTCCGGGTATCGGGGTCGGTGAGTTGAACTTCGGGATGACAAAATCCCAGGTATTCGAACGCCTCGGATTCCCCGACAAAAGCTACCTCACGGAGTCGGAAGCTCGCGAAGTCCAGTACTTTGCGCTGAGGCTCGCGCTAACGTTTGAGCCCAACAATGATGATCGGCTTGGATGGATCGAGGTCCATGACAAGCAGTCGACTGTGTTTGGAGTATCGCCTTGGGGGATGCCGCAGCCCCAAGTTCTTGACCTCTTCACCAAGTCACTGGGCGAGCGACCTGAAAAAGAGGACTACAGATCCTTTGAGTCGTTCACGTATCCCGAAAGCTGGGTGGAACTGCAGTTTGAGTTCGGCAGTCTTTCTTGCATCAACATAGGCGTTCGCTACGATGACAGCGAATCTCCGATGTGGCCGGTGAAGGCCTGACATCATCCGAACCACGCCGCTTATGCGGCCGGTGTCGTCCGAACGGCAGCGGTACTGGTCGGCCCAATGCACCGCTCCGATCCACAGTAACGAGCGCTCCATGACCCACTCCGGCAGTCAACCTCGCGCCCTCGCCGCACGCGTCCTCGACGCGGTATTGCATCGCGGCCGCTCGTTGAAGGCCGAGCTGGCGGCGGTGCTTCCGCAACTCGACGATCCGCGTGATCGCGCGCTGGTCGAGGCGATCTGCTTCGCTGTGCTGCGCCAGCCGGTGCGCTATCAGGCCGCGCTCGATGCCTGGATCCCGAAGCCGCTGCCCCGGCGCGACAGCGAACTGAAGGCGCTGCTGTTCGCCGGGTTCGCACAGCTCGACGCCCTGCAACTGGCGCCGCACGCGGCCGTCGCGGCGACGGTCGAGGCTGCGCGCGCGCTCGGCCGCAAGCACCAGGCCGGGCTGGTCAATGCGCTGCTGCGGCGCGCGCAACGCGAAGGCCTGCCCACGGTCGATGCCAGCGCGCACTGGCCGCAATGGCTGCGCGAACGCATCGCCCGCGACTGGCCGCAGGACGAATCGGCCGTGCTCGCCGCCAGCGCCGAAGAGCCGCCGATGTGGCTGCGCGTGAACCGCCGCGTGTTGTCGCGCGATGCGTATCGCACGCGCCTGGACGATGCTGGCATCACCGCGCATGCGGACGATTCGTTGCCCGACGCGCTGCGCCTTGATTCTGCGATGGCGGTCGCCGCGCTGCCGATGTTCGGTGACGGCGCGGTGTCGGTGCAGGACGCTTCCGCGCAGCTCGTCGCCGACGCTCTGGCGCCGGCCTCCGGCGCGCGCGTGCTCGATGCGTGCATCGCCCCGGGCGGCAAGGCCGCGCACCTGCTCGAACGCGATGCGTCGTTGCGCATCACCGGCGTCGACATCGATGCCAAGCGGCTCGACCGCGTGCGAACCAACCTGGCTCGCCAGCACCTGGAGCACGATGTCGTGCTACGCGCCGCCGATGCCGCCGACCTGCCGTCGTGGTGGGACGGTGTGCCGTTCGACGCGGTCCTGCTCGACGCCCCGTGCTCGGCCACCGGCATCGTCCGCCGCCAGCCCGACGTGCTGCTGCACCGGCGGCCGGCCGATCTCGATGCGCTGACCACCACGCAGGCCCGCCTGATCGATGCGCTGTGGCGCACGCTCAGGCCAGGTGGCGTGCTGCTGTATGCGACCTGCTCGATCCTCAAGGAAGAGAACGAAGCTCAGGTCGACGCCTTCCTCGCGCGCACGCCGGACGCCCGCGCCGAGCCGCTCGACGATCGCTTCGGCCGTGTCAGCGGCGCCGGCCGCCAGCGCCTCCCGGGCGAGCGGGGCGGCGACGGCTTCTTCTACGCACGCCTGCGCAAGCACTGAGCCGCCGCTCCGACAAGGCTCCCACCTGCGGCGGCTATCATCGGCGGATGACCTTCACCCAACGCCCCCGCTGGCTCAGCGACACCACGCTGTTCTGGATCCTTGCCATCCTCGTGCTCGGCGCCGGCCTCGGCCTGCGCGATCCCTGGCCGGCCGACGAGCCGCGCTTCGCCCTCGTCGCCAGGCACATGGTCGAGAGCGGCGACTGGATGTTCCCGCATCGCGGCAGCGAGCTGTACTCGGACAAGCCGCCGTTGTTCATGTGGCTGCAGGCCGCGGCCTACACGGTGGTGCGCGACTGGCGCGTCGCCTTCCTGCTGCCGTCGCTGCTGGCCGCGCTCGGCACGCTGTGGTGCGTGGTCGACCTCGGCCGCCGCCTGTGGACGCGACGCGTCGGCCTGTATGCCGGTTACGCCTTGCTGTTCGCGCTGCAGTTCACATGGCAGTCGAAGAAAGCGCAGATCGATCCGCTGGTGGTGTTCTGGATCACGCTGGCCAACTACGGCCTGCTGCGCCACGTGCTGCAGGTCGCTCGCAACCAGGGCCCGAACTGGCCGATGTGGATGCTGGGCTGGACTGCGGCCGGCTTCGGCACGATCAGCAAGGGCGTCGGCGCGATCGCGCTGCTGATGCTGATTCCCGCCGGCATCGCCTCGCTGCGCGGCTGGGACGTGAAGGTGCACGCGGGCCGTGCGAAGTTCTGGCTCGGTCCACTGGCGTTCGTGCTCGCCGCATGCGTGTGGCTGGTGCCGATGCTGCTGGCGGCTGCCGGCCAGCACGGGCCGGAGTACCGCGCCTACGTCGATGACATCCTCCTGCGCCAGACCGCCAAGCGTTATGGCTCGTCGTGGGACCACGGGCAGCCGGCGTGGTACTTCCTCGAAGTCGTCGTGACGATGTGGCTGCCGACGATGCTGGCGCTGCCGTGGGCGATCCCGGCCTGGCGCCGGCGCCTGCGCCGCCGCGATCCGCGCTACCTGCTGCCGCTGGCGTGGTGGGTACTGGTGCTGGTGTTCTTCTCGATTCCCGGCGGCAAGCGCGACATGTACATCCTGCCGGCGTTGCCGATGGCCGCGCTCGCACTCGGCCCGCTGCTGCCGGGCCTGCTGCGCCGCGTTGCCGTGCAACGCACGCTGTTCGCGTTCACCGCGGTGCTGGCCGGCGTGATGTTGCTCGGCGGATTGGCGATGTACTTCGGCGATCCGGGCTTCGAGCGGCGATTCGTCGCCGAGCGCTCACTGGAGGACGTCTCCACCGCGCTGGCCGCCAGCGTCGCCGCGGTCGGCGGCTGGGGCGTGGCGTGCCTGCTGTGGGCCGGACGTCGTCGCGCGGTCGCGGCCACCATCGCCACGCTGACCGGCCTGTGGGTCGTGTTCGGCCTGCTGATGGCGCCGCTGCTCAACGACTCCTCGTCAGCGCGCGGTCTGATGACCGAAGTCGGCCGCCGCATCGGCCCCGAGGCGGAGCTCGGCCTGGTGGCGTGGCGCGAACAGAACCTGCTGATGGCCGACCGCCGCGTCGCCGAGTTCGGCTTCAAGGTCGACTTCGACGAGCAGATGCGCCGCGGACTGGCCTGGCAGAAGCAGTCGCCGCAGACGCGCTGGCTGCTGGTGCAGGACGTCGCGCTGGCGCCGTGTGTCGACAAGGCGCACACGCAGCACCTGGGCAATGCGAACCGTCGCGGATGGACGCTAGTGCCGGGGAGCGCGACGGCGGGGTGTCGCTAGCAGCTCAAGCGCTGCCGCGCAGATCCGGCAACGGTTGCTTCGCGAACTCGGCGATATGGCGATCCAGCCCGAGTGGGCTGCGTACGCGGCCGCTGGCCTTGGCCTCGGCGAGCAACGCATCGTTGGGGCTGGCACCTTCCTCGTGGCGCTCCTGGTGGTACAGGTGCGTGGCCAACCCGGCGAAGCGCAGCGAGCGGCGCTCCAGCCCTGCATGGAACGCGCGCACGGCCAGGTCTTTGTCCTCGCGGCCCCAGCCCTCGTAGCGCTCGTCGAACCCGTTGAGCGCGACCAGGTCCTCGCGCCACCAGCCCTGGTTGCAGGTCTTGATCGCGCTGCTGCTCTGCCCGCGCGTGGCACGCAGCGACAGCGCCGCCAGTGGCGGGATGCGCAGCGTGTGGCGGCGGCGGGTTAGGCCGCGGTCGAAGAAGCCCAGCTCCCGCACCTCGTGCGACAGCAGGCGGTCCCGGCCCTCGGCGTCGGTGAGCACGCGCATGCCCTGGACGAAGCTTCCGGGCCGCGCCGCGGCCAGGTGGTCGGCGACGAACATCGGGTGCGGAACCATGTCGCCGTCGAGCAGCAGCACGTAGTCGCCGCTGGTGGCGGCGATGGCGCGGTTGCGCGCCAGCGACACGCGGAAGCCGCGGTCCTCGATCCAGCTGTGGCGCAGCGGTACCGGATAGCCGGAGGCGACGCCTTCGAGCATCGCGCGCGTGTCCTCGCGCGAGCCGTCGTCGGCCACTACGACCTCGCAGGGCAACGTGCGCTGGCGGGCCAGCGCCTGCAGCGCCAGTTCCAGCGCCTGCGGCCAGTTGTAGGTGGTGATGACGACGCTGGCGCGTCCGGGCGCGTGGGGGCTCATGACCTGGATGTGGTGACGTTCTGGCTGTTCTGCAACAGCCACAGCATCACGGTCTTCTGGCGGACGTAGTTGGCGCGCACGTAGGCGTAGACCAGGCCGTGCCAGCCGTCGAGGAACCCGCCGCGCAGCACGTAGCCGCGCCAGAACCGCCATGCCGGCGCCAGCACCAGCTTGGCGAGCGTGGCGCGCTTGCCGCGTGCGAAATCGTGCTCGGCCATCATCTGCGCATAACGCTGGGTCTTCAGCAGCTGCTGTTCGAGCGAGCGGTACGGGTAGTGGATCAGGTCGCCGCGCAGCGTGCGCACCGTGCCGTCGACGCTGGCGGCCTCATGCACCTCGCGCTTGCCGCGCCAGCCGCCGCGACGGCGGTCGAACAGGCGCAGCACCCGGTCGGGATAGGCGTTGCCGTGGCGCAGGAACTTGCCGAAGTAATCGCTGAGCCGGGCGAAGCGGTAACCGCCGGCGCCATCGAAGCCGCGCGCGCGCTCGGCCTCGATGGCGGTGCGCAGCTCGTCGCCGACGCGTTCATCGGCATCCAGGCACAGCACCCAGTCGTGCGCGGCCTGCTCGACGGCGAACTGCTTCTGGCTGCGGAAACCCTCGAACGGGCGTTGCAGCACCCGTGCGCCCATCTTCTGCGCGATCTCGACCGTGGAGTCGGTCGAATACGAGTCGACCACCACCACCTCGTCGCAGAACGCCAGCGAGGCTATGCAGTCGCCGATGCGGTCGGCCTCGTTGAACGCGATAATGCATGCTGAGAGCCGGCAGGCCGACAGCCGGCGGGCCGACGGCGAAGACGCCGCCGGTGACGCGGGCGAGGATGGCGAGGAAGCGTTGATGGCGGATTACCTGTTGTTCGCGAGCGAGCGCTATGCGCTGCCCATCCTGCAACCGCTGGCGCAGGCGCTGCAAGCGCAGGGCCATGCGGTGCACGCCTGGCTGGTCGATGGCGCGGCCGGTGCATCGCTGCCAGCGCCGGTGCGCATGATAGGGCTGCGCGAGGCCGTCGCGCTGCGACCGCGTGCCGTGTTCAGCGCCGCCAACTGGGTGCCGACGTTCGTGTCCGGCGCCAAGGTCCAGGTGTTCCACGGCTTCAACGTCGAGAAGCGCTCCGACGAACGCGGCCATTTCCGCGTGCGCGGCATGTTCGACCTGTACTGCACGCAGGGGCCGGCGACGACCGCGCCGTTCCAGGCGCTGGCGGCCCAGGCCGGGCACTTCGCCGTGATCGAGACCGGTTGGCCCAAGCTCGATCCGCTGTTCCGCGACGACGACGGCGCTGCCGCGGCGTTGCGGGCACCGGCCAACGGCCGCCCCGTGGTGATGTTCGCCTCCACCTTCACCGAGCGCCTGAGTGCGGCGCCACACCTGTTCGACGCGATTGCCGCCGAAGTGGCGCGAGGCGACCGCTACTGGCTGCTGACCCTGCATCCCAAGTGCGCGCCGGAACTGTTCGAGCGTTACCGCGCGCTGGCCGGCGCCAATGCCAGGTTCTTCGAGACCGAACAGCTGGTCGCCGCCCAGCGCGCCGCCGACGTGCTGCTCGCCGACACGACTTCGGTGGTGTCGGAGTTCGTCGTGCAGCGCAAGCCGGTGGTCACGTTCCGCAACCGCGCACCGAAGCCGCACATGCTCGACTTCGATGATCCGGCGCGCTTGCCGCAGATGCTTGCGCAGGCGTTCGCGCCCTCGACCGAACTGATGGCCTCGATCACGGCCTACGGCGATGCGATCCATCCGTATCGCGACGGGCACTCCAGCGAGCGCGTGATCGACGCGACCGAAGCATTGCTGCAGGGCGATCTCGGACGCCTGCGCCGCAAGCCGCTCTCGTCGTGGCTGCGCGCGCTGCAGATCCGGCGTGAGCTGGGGTACTGGGGGCGGGGCGGCTGAGGTTTAGTACCCCGCTCCCGCAAGCGGGAGAAGGGCGCGAGGTGCGTTTTTCATGCGAGCGCGCAGTTTGCGACGAGTGAGTGCGCCATCACCACCGCAACGCCTGCTTCGCCAGCGTGCGCGACAAAGCCGCGTACAGCGCCTGAGCCTCGGCCTCGGGCAGGAAGCGGATGCGCAGTGGCGGCGCCATCGCACCGGCGCCGGACGTGTCCATCCACAGCGTGGCGGTTCCGCAACGGCGATCGATCGGCGAGCGCGTCAGCTGCAACGCCTGCAGCTTGTCGATCTCGGCGAAGCGCCAGTGACGGCTCCACCAGCCTTCGCGCACGGCGACGACGCTGGCGTTGACGCCATAGGCCGCACGGCGGATGCGCTGGCGCGCACGCCATGCCGACCACGGCAGCCATAGCAGCGCCAGCAGGCCCCAGGCGCCGAAGCGCCAGGTGGCGAACCCCGCGGCCAGCAGCGTCGGCACGATCTCGGGCAGCAGCAGCCGCCACCAGGCCGACGTCGGCAACGCCTGCCATTGCAGTTGCGTCCATGCCGCCTTCGGCAGCAGGTGCTCGATCAGTTCATCGCAGCGGGCGGGCGTCGCGACCGGTGCGATCTCGCGCAGCGCGCGCTGCTGGTTCTGCTCCTCGGCGACGGCGGTGTCGACTTCGAGGCTGCGGCGCTTCAACAAGCGGTGGATCAGGCCTTCGCGCAACGTCCAGGCCTGGATTCGGCGGCGCGAGGCGCTGGTCCGCCAACGTGCCAGCAGGCCGCGCTCGACGGTGAGGCGGCGTTCGTGCTCGCTGAGGCGGAAGCCGAAGTACTGCAGCAACGCCAGCAGCACCGATAGCAGGCGCAGCAGCACCAGTCCCAGCGCTAACAGGCTCAGCGCGGCGATCGCATAGTCGGCCGGGCCGAAATGGTGCTCGCCGGCAAAGCCGAGCACGCGCGTGCCGAACGCCTCGAAGAAGTTCGGCAGCACGCGCGGGCTGAACTGCGAAACGCCGGCCACGCCGGCGCCGATCACGATCAGGCCGCGGTTGGAGATCAGGCCGACCTTCAGCACCTCCAGCGGCGACAGTGCCAGCAGCGTGTCCGCCTCGCGCACTTCGCCGGCATCGCTGGCGGCAGTGCCGCGACGGCGCACCAGCGCTTCCAGCGCCAATGCGTCTTCGAGCTTCAGCACGCGCATCTGCGCCTCGGGCTTCTTTCCCCCGGCCGATTCGAGCCGCACCTCGGCCACGCCGAACACGCGGTGCAGCACCGACTGCTGCAGCGCGACGTTGTGGATGCGCGCGAACGGGATCACGCGCACGCTGCGTTCGAGCAGGCCGCTGCGCACGACCAGGCTGTCGCCGCTGACCCCGTAGCGGTAAGTGAAGTACTGCCACAGCGACGTCACCACCAGCACCGCGACGCCGATCAGTGGCCACAGCTCGTCGCGGTCGCCACTGCCGAACACCACCAGCGCGATCAGCGGCACGATGAACTGCTTGAGTTGCTGCAGCAGCACGAACAGCCACGACATCGGGTGCAGGCGCCGCTCCGGCTGCGTAGCCGCGGGCAACGGCGGCGGCGCCGCGTCAGGCGTCATCGTCCAGATCCAGCTGGCGGCCGAGGCGGTCGCGCAGGCGCTGCGCATCGCCGGCGTCCAGGTTCGGCAGCGTGACGGCGCTGTGGCGCGTGCCGGCGGTGTGCACCACCAGCGTCGCCAGGTCGCGCCGGCGCTGCAGCGGACCGCGCTTGATGTCCAGGTGCTGCACGCGGGTCGCCGGCACGCGCGTCTCGCGCTGCCACATGCGTCCGCGCCGGATGGCGAGGCCGTCCTCGTCCAGTCGCCACCAGGTGTGGCGGTGGTACTTCACGGCGAGCCACCAGCAAACCGCCGCACCCAGCAGCAGGCCCGCGATGCAGGGAACCAGCGTCCACGGCCACGGGATGTCGCGGGCCAGGGCCATGATCAGTCCGCCTGCGGCCGGCGGAAGCGCCAACGGCAGCATGCCGATGATGAAGACGGCGCGCGCGCGCGGCGGCAGCGGTTGCCAGTCCTGGCCGGTGCCGGTTCCCGGAGTGTCGACGGAAGCGATCGTCTCGATCATGGCGCGGGGCGCTCGTACTGGTTGTAGTCCTGCACCCAGTCGTGGCGCTTCTGATAGCGGCCGAGGCGCTCCTGCATGCCGCGACGGTTCTGGCTGTGGTCCGCATCCAGCTTGGCGATGGCGCGCTGCTGGAAATCCACCGCCTCGCCAAACCTGCCGCTGGCGGCGAGCGCGGCGGCGACGGTATCGAGCTCGGACGCCGGCAGCGTGTCGGCCTTCGCGATCATGTGGCCCGCCAGTTCCATGGCGCGGGCCGGATCGCGTTGTGCCGGGTTGGGGCAGGTCGCCAGGTACCAGACGCGTTCGTTGCGCGCCTGTGCGATGCCGGCGTCCTCGCCGCGCGCGGCCCACTCTTCGGCCTGCCTGCAGTCGCGCGAACCGGCGGCGCCGTTGAAGATGAAGTTGCCCAGCGCCACCATCGCCACCGGCACGCCGCCCTCGGCGGCACGGCGCGTGTGCACGACGGTCCTGGCGATCAGCTCGGGCGGCACCGGCTTGCCCTTCACTGGTTTGTAGTCCTGCAGCAGCAGGACCGTCAGCGCCGCCGAAGCCGGGACGTGGCCGGCGTCGCTGGCGCGTTCGAGCCATTGCACGCCGCGCTTCGTGTCCTTCGGCACCAGTTGCGGCATCGCGCCGCTGTACAGCACCGAGCCCATCGCGAACATCGCCAGGGCGTCGCCGTCGTTGGCCTTTTTCTCGGTCGCCGCCAAGCGCGCGCGATACGTGTCTTCGTACTGCGGCCAGGATTCGTTGAGGCGCGTGCGTGCCGCGGCGTCGTCGCGCATCGGCCGGTCGAGGCTGGCCAGCGACGGCCCGGGCTGGTGCAGGAACTCGCCGACCAGGTATTCGAGCATCTGCGTCTCGCTCAGCCCGGCGCGGGTGGTCTGCTGCTGGATCAGGGCCGAACCGTCGAGCGCCATCGATTCCGGGCGCACTTTCCATTGCCCGACCTCGTCGACCAGCACGGGGCCGTACTGGAACTGCGTGCCGGTCGGCGGGCCGAGCTCGCCGACCGCGCGGTCGCCGTCGATCAGCGTCACATGCGTCAGCCTGGGCAGCGACTCTCCGTCCTCGGCCTCCGGAACGCCGTACAGGCCTGCCTTGAAGCAGTGCCGGGCGATTGCGGCTCCGTCGAGCGCGGCGAGCTGCTCCGGGCTCATCGATGCGCGCAACGTGTAGACCACGGTGCGTTCGGAAACGGGAATACGGCGCACCTGCTCCGTTGAGCCGTAGAGCGCGGCATCGCGAAGGAATGCGAAGTAGTCGAGGCTGGCGCGCGGCAGCAGCGAGACACTTTCCGGGTCGTCCTTGCTGCTGAGTGCCGCGTAGCGGTCCCAGGCCTGGCTGACCGAGTTGATCGCGGCCAGTTCCTCGTTCGCCTGCGCCGGTCCGGCCAGCAGGGCGCTCCAAAACAGTGCGTGCCACAACATCCAATGACGCATCGACGCTCCCCGGTGTTCGATCAGCGGTTCCAGTACGGGTTCTCTTCCCCTGAACCCGGTGGCCGCAGCGTATAGCGTTTGTAGGTCCACTGATATTGCGCCGGATCGCGGCGTGCGATCCGCTCCACCGTCGCGTTGAGCGCCGCCACCGCGACCGCGGGATCGCGATCGGCGACATCCGCCGGTGCCGCCTCGATGCGCAGCGCGAAGACGGGAGCGCCGTGGTCCGTGCCGATGCGCTCGCACCAAGCGAACAGCACCGCCGCGCCGGTGCGCTCGGCGAGTCGGCCGAGCAGCGTCATCGTCAGCGCCTGCACGCCGAAGAACGGCGCGAACTCGCCGTCGCCGGCCTTGGGTTGCTGGTCGGGCAGGATGCCGGTGACACCGCCGCCGTTGAGCAGCTTGAACAACTGGCGCACCGCCGGACCCTCGGCGCGGATCTGGGTGACCCGGTCGCTGCCGTCGGCTTCGCGGGCATCGGCGCGGACCAGGTTGAGGAAGGCCTCGCCGACGGGCGACTCCGGCGGCCGGTACAGGATCGCCAGCGGCGTGCGCGAGGCCAGCCACTGGTTGAGCAGTTCCCAGTTGCCGTGATGCGGCGCGGCCACGATCACGCCCTTGCCGGCCCTGATCGCCGCGTCGAACAGCTCGACCCCGTGCTGCTCGCGGATCAGCGCCAAGTTCTGCGCATGCGGACGGGTCCACAGCCGGAGCGTCTCCACCATCTGCCGGCCGGTCGTGCGCAGGATCTGTCGGCGCCACTGCTCTCGCTGCGCGGGCAGCAGGTCGGGATAGGCCAGCTCGAGGTTGCACAGGGCCACCCGGCTTTCGCGCGCGTCCAGCCGCAGCCAGGCCGCGCCGATCGCGTCGCCCAGCCGCATCAGCCAGGACCAGGGCAGGCGGCCGGCCAGGCCGGCGAGCAGGTACAGGAGTCGGGCGAGCGCTTGCGTCATCGCACGAGTCTAACTGGGGCGGTTGACCGGCTCTTGCGACTCAGGCGGGGGCGGTTGACCGCTTCTTGCAACTCAGGCGAGGGGCGGTTGACCGCCCCATGCGGCCCCGGCGAGCATCGACCGCCTCCAGCGAGTGAGCCCGTCCATGTTGGCCCTGATCCAACGCGTCACCGAAGCTGCCGTACGTGTCGAGGGTGAAGTCGTTGGTTCGATCGGTCCGGGGCTGCTGGCCCTGGTCGGGGTCGAGCCGGACGACGGCGACACCCAGGTCGCGCGCATGGCCGAGCGGCTGCTGGGCTACCGCGTCTTTGCCGACGAGGCCGGCCGCATGAACCTCGGCCTGGGCGATACCGGCGGGGGGCTGCTGCTGGTCAGTCAGTTCACCCTGGCTGCCGACACCCGCAGCGGCATGCGCCCGGGCTTCAGCACCGCGGCCGCGCCGGAAATGGCTGAACCTGTGTTCAACCGGCTGGTGGCGGCCTGCCGGCAAAAGCACGCGCCGGGGGTGGAAACCGGCCGTTTCGGCGCCCATATGGTGATCAGCCTGGTCAATGACGGCCCGGTGACCTTCCTGCTGAAGGCCTAGCCGCCAGGCAACGCCGCTCCGTCCTCTTCAGCCAGAGCCAGCCCGTGCCGGGTATAATGCACGGTTCCCCAAGCCTCCTACCTCCGGGTGCCCAGTCCATGGCCAACGAACGTCAGGCCCCCCAGTCCGATATCAAACAGCTGATCAGCAAGGGCCTGGAGCAAGGCTACCTGACCTATGCCGAGGTCAACGATCACCTGCCCGACGATCTGGTCGACGCAGAACAGATCGAAGACATCATCGGCATGATCAACGGCATGGGCATCGAAGTCCATGAAGTCGCTCCCGATGCCGAAACCCTGCTGCTCGCCGATGGCGGCTCGGGCAATCGCGAAGTCGACGACACCGCGGCCGAAGAAGCCGCTGCCGCGCTTACCGCACTCGATGGCGAAGGCGGCCGCACCACCGACCCGGTGCGCATGTACATGCGCGAGATGGGCACGGTCGAGCTGCTGACCCGCGAGGGCGAAATCGCCATCGCCAAGCGCATCGAGGAGGGCCTGAACCAGGTTCAGGCCTCGCTCGCTTCGTTCCCGGCGACGATCCAGCTGATCCTGGAAGACTACGAACAGCACAAGGCCGGCAAGAAGCGCCTGGCCGAGATCATCGTCGGCTTCAACGATCAGGAAGCGCCTGAAGCGCCGGTGCCGGCGATCGCCGAGGCCGTCGACGCCGATGCCGAGGCCGATGAGGACGAAGTGGAAGCCGGCGCCGAGGAAGAAGCCGACGACACTCCGACCGGTCCAGATCCGGTCGAGGTCGCATCGCGCATGGAGGCCCTGGCCGCCGAGTACGCCAAGTTCGAGAAGGCCCACGCCAAGCATGGCCCGGCCCACAAGAGCGTGGTGAAGCTGCGCGAGGACATGGCCGCCATCTTCGTCACGTTCAAGCTGCCCCTGCCGCTGACCGACGTGCTGGTCAAGAACCTGCGCGAAGTGCTGAGCTCCATCAAGGAGCACGAGCGCCGCATCCTCGACCTGTCCACCCGCGTCGCCAAGATGCCGCGCAAGGACTTCATCCGCGCCTGGGAAGGCAACCAGACCAACCTGGAATGGGTCGACGACCTGCTCAAGCGCAAGCAGAAGTGGTCGTCGGGTCTGCGCGACGTCAAGGACCAGATCATCTCCGAGCAGGAATCCACCATCGCCCTTGAGCAGGTGCAGCGCGTGTCGCTGACCGACATCAAGGAAATCAGCCGCGCGCTGGCCTACGGCGAAGCCAAGGCCCGCAAGGCCAAGAAGGAGATGGTCGAGGCCAACCTGCGCCTGGTGATCTCGATCGCCAAGAAGTACACGAACCGTGGCCTGCAGTTCCTCGACCTGATCCAGGAAGGCAACATCGGCCTGATGAAGGCCGTGGACAAGTTCGAGTACCGCCGCGGTTACAAGTTCTCGACGTATGCGACCTGGTGGATCCGCCAGGCGATCACCCGCTCGATCGCCGACCAGGCGCGCACCATCCGCATCCCGGTGCACATGATCGAGACGATCAACAAGCTCAACCGCATCTCCCGCCAGATGCTCCAGCAGTACGGCCGCGAGGCCACGCCGGAGGAACTGGCCAAGGAGATGGACATGCCCGAGGACAAGATCCGCAAGGTCATGAAGATCGCCAAGGAGCCGATCTCCATGGAGACCCCGATCGGCGACGACGAGGACTCGCACCTGGGCGATTTCATCGAGGACACCAACGTGGAGTCCCCGGTCGAGGCCACCACCAACATCAACCTGTCGGAGACGGTCCGCGACGTGCTCGCCGGCCTGACCCCGCGCGAGGCCAAGGTGCTGCGCATGCGCTTCGGCATCGACATGAACACCGACCACACGCTGGAAGAGGTCGGCAAGCAGTTCGACGTCACCCGCGAGCGCATCCGCCAGATCGAGGCCAAGGCGCTTCGCAAGCTGCGTCATCCGAGCCGTTCGGAGCAGCTGCGCAGCTTCCTCGACATCGACTGAGTCGCGTCCGTTCAAGGCCAGAAAAAGCCCGCCCAGCGCGGGCTTTTTCTTTTCCGCTTTCATTTTCCGCCCGCCAGTGCTCAGATCGCCCGATTGGGACCCTTGGGGGAGGGGGCATGACCGCATGGCTGGTGGTGGGGCTGGCGCTGCTCGGGGGCGCGTGGTGGTGGCGCTCGCGGCGGATGATCGCGTCGGAGGACGGCATCAACTTCGTCCCGACGGGCGACCCCGACATGGCGCGCGCGATAGGGAAAGCGCGCGAGGACTTCCACTTCTTCGTCCAGCGCCTGCGCCGCCCGCAGCCCGGCGACGAGAACTTCGCGATCAAGGCCGGCGTTACCCATGAGGGCAATGTCGAGCACCTGTGGCTGACCAACGTGCGCGTCGACGGCACCGGCTTCGAAGGCGAGATCGCCAACGACCCGCAGGTGGTGCCGCTGAAGCTCGGCGATCGCTGGCGCGGTGGCCTCGACCAGCTCAGCGACTGGACGTTCTTCAGCGAAGGGCTGATGCAGGGCAACTTCACGCTGCGCGCGATGCTGCCGCGCATGCCCAAGGCGCAGCGCGAGCAGGCGCGGGTGATGTTGGAGCAACGCTGGGATACGCGCGAGCTGGTGCACCTGCCGTGGCCGCCGGATGCACCGATGCCGGGAGCACCGCTGACCGTCGAGCACAGCCACGGCGACCGCGTGCTGATGGAAGGCATCGGCGCCCACCTGGAAACGCACCTGGGCCGCATCCCACACGTATTCCACGAGATCGTCTCGCCGAGCGCGCACATCGATCTGTATCCGTATCCGGCCACGGCCGATCGTCCGTTCCACATCGTTGCGACCACCGGCATGGCCGAGCGGGCGATGCAGTTGCCGGAAGGCAGCCGCAGCGATGCCTGGATCGAACTCGTGCTGCTGCTGCCTAGCGATTGGCCGCTCGATCGCGAGTCGTGGCAGGAGGACGAGCGCCACTGGTGGCCGCTGCGCTGGCTCAAGCGAGTGGCGCGGCATCACTATGAAAGCGGGCGCTGGCTCGGCGAGGGCCACGTGCTGACGCACGGCGAGGAGCCGGCACCGATCCATCCCGACTTCGCCTACGACAGCGTGCTGCTGGCGCGTCCGCGTGCGCTGCCGGAGAGTTTCCAGCGCACCGTGCTGAAGGACGGCCGCAACGTGCGCATGCTGTGCCTGTACTTCCTGACGCCACAGGAGCGTGAGGATCTCGAGGAGCGCGGCTGGGAGGACTACGCCAGCGAGATCGAGGCCGATCGCCTGTCGTTGTAGGTGATCCGAAATGCATGGCCCGGGTAAGGCGGAGGCCGCGCCCGGGACATCCAGGTGACAAAGACTCATGGGGTGCCGCGAAGCCGCGTTGCAGCGGCGACGCATTGGATCAGTCCCCGTGCCCGTTCACCGTTCGTCCTGAGCGTACTGCGCAGCACCGAAGTCGAAGGATGAAACGGTGAGGGCAACCGTCGCCCTTCGACTCCGCTTCGCTACGCTCAGGACGAACGGTGCAGCTTGCCCGCTGCTGGACGCCGTCAATCCGCCGAGTAGAAGAACTGCTCGTGCACGATCTTGCCGTCGCGCACGCGGTACACGCAGATCTCCTGCATGTTCACGCGGCCCATGCCCTTGAAAGTCGCGTCCATGCCCATCGCGACGCTGAACCAGTCCGCCGCGATCACCGGGTCGCCGCAGCTGGCGCCGTGGAACTCCTCGATGCCCTCGGCGAATTTGCGGCCCTTCTCGTAGATCGCCGGCAGGCCCTCGGCGTTGCCTATCGCTCCCGGCGGCGCCCACACGGGCTCGATGCTGACGGCGTCGTCCGCATACAGCTCGCGCTGCGCCTGCTCGTATTGTCCCGTCCTGCACAGTTCGACCAGGCGCTTCGCAACAGCTTCGGTATTCATCGCAATCTCCAGGGGTGAGGTTCGAACAGCATGCGCCGCGCTGCTGACAGCGCGGTGGCAGCAGTCCCGATCGGTCTGTTGGCGCGCGGTGTGCCGGCCGCCGGTGCCGCCGGTCAACGCCCGTGCTAGCTTGCGGCGCGCACAGGCTATCCGGGGTGAAGAATGGGTGTGACACGCGGGGCGTCGATCGGGGCACGTTGGAGCATGGTGCTGGCGGTGCTGATGGCGGGCGCCGCAGCCGCCGCGCCGGCGGCAAAGGACGCGGGAGCGAAAGCGTTCGCCTCGGTCGACCCCTTCATCGGCACCGGTGGGGAAGGACACACGTTTCCCGGCGCGGTCGTGCCGTTCGGCATGGTGCAGTTGAGCCCCGACACCCAGATCAAGCCGCGCAAGGAGGCCTACGGCTGGGCCGCGGGTTACCGCCACAGTGACAGCACCATCGTTGGCTTCTCGCACACGCATTTCTCCGGCACCGGACATTCCGACCTCGGCGACGTGCTGATCATGCCGATCTCCGGCGACGTGAAGCTCGAGCGCGGCGCCGCCGCCAAACCCGGCAGCGGCTATACCTCTCGCTTCAGTCACGACGGCGAAGTCGCCGAGCCCGGCTACTACGCGGTGACGCTGCAGGATTACTCGATCCGCGCCGAACTCACCGCGACCGCACGCGTCGGCATGCACCGATACCGCTTCCCGAAAGGCAAGCCTGCGCACGTGCTGGTCGATCTGCGCACCAGCATGTACGACTACCCCGGCAAGGTGCTGTGGTCGCGGCTGCGCCTGCGTCCCGACGGCACCGTCACCGGCTACCGCGAAACCCGTGGCTGGGCGCCGGGCCGCCAGCTGTATTTCGCGATGCGTTTCTCGCGTCCGGTCAGCGGACATCAGTTCCACGACACCGAGCAGGACTTGGTCTACAAGGGTTTTCCGCCGCCGGGCGAGAAGGAGCCGCGTCAGCGTGCACAGATCGAAGGCCGGCAGCTGGTCGGTGCATTCGATTTCGCCGACGCCTCGGGCGAGTCGCTGGTCGTGAAGGTGTCGATCTCGCCGGTCAGCGAGGACAACGCGATCGCCAACCTCGATGCGGAAGTGCCGGGCTGGGATTTCGACGGCGTGCGCCGCGACGCCAAGGCGCTCTGGGCCAAGGCGCTGGGCGCGGTCGACATCGACGCGCCAGAACCGATGCGACGCAGCTTCTACACGGCGCTGTACCACACGCTGATGGGCCCGAGTCTGTTCATGGACAGCGATGGCCGTTACCGCGGCCCGGACAACGCCGTGCACCAGGCCAAGGGATTCACGAACTACTCGACGTTCTCGCTGTGGGACACCTACCGCGCGCTGCATCCGTTGTTGACGCTGGTGCAGCCCGAACAGCGCAACAGCGACTTCGTCAACTCGCTGCTCGCCTCGCGCCGCGAAAGCGCGTACGGCACGCTGCCGGTGTGGTCGTTCCACGGCCTGGAGACGTGGTGCATGGTCGGTTACCACGCCGTGCCGGTGATCGCCGACGCCTACATGAAGGGCATCGGCGGCTTCGATGCCGACGAAGCGCTGCAGGCGATGGTCGCGAGCGCCAGCTATGGCCCCTACGACGGTGTCGCACAGTACATGCAGCTGGGCTACGTGCCGATCGACGAAGAAGGCGAGGCCGCATCGAAGACGCTCGAATACGCGTTCGACGACTGGACCATCGCGCGCATGGCCGAAAAGATGGGTCGCGCCGACATCGCCGCGCAGTTCGGCAAGCGCGCGGCGAACTGGCGCAACGCGTTCGATCCCGCAACCGGCTTCATGCGCGCACGCACCCGCACCGGCAGCTTCCGCGAGCCGTTCGATCCCAGCGCCAGCGGCTACGGCACCGACTACACCGAAGGCAACGCGTGGCAGTACTCGTGGTACGTGCCGCAGGACGTCGCCGGCCTGGCCGACGCGCACGGCGGCGAGGACAAGCTGATCGCGCGCCTGGACCAGGTGTTCGACGCCAAGGTCGATCCGAAGATCTTCGAACACATGGAAGACATCACCGGCCTGATCGGCTGGTACGCGCACGGCAACGAGCCCAGCCACCACGTCGCCTACCTCTACGCCTACGCCGGTCAGCCGTGGCGCACGCAGGAGCGGTTGGGCCAGATCATGAAGACCCAGTACGCGCCGCGCCCGGACGGCCTGGCCGGCAACGACGACCTGGGCCAGATGTCGGCCTGGTACGTGTTCACCGCGCTGGGCTTCTATCCGGTCGCGCCGGGCAGCAACGAGTACATCATCGGCCGCCCATTCCTGCCGCGCGCCACGCTCAACCTGCCCAACGGCAAGCGCTTTACCGTGGTCGCCGAAGGCCTGGACGACACCCACCCCTACATCGGCCGCGCCATGCTCAACGGCCAGCCGCTGGAGCGCGCGTACCTGCGCCACGAGGAGATCATGGCCGGCGGCGAGCTGCACTTCATCATGCAGGGCGGGGCTGACACCAGCTGGGCGACGGCCGCGGACCAGCGCCCGTACTCGATGTCGCGGCCCTGATCCTGCCCGGCAGGCTGGTACCCGGTGCCCGCACACCAGCGGGCGCCGCCACCGCCGCGACTGATAAAATGCCGCGGCACGGGGGCCTATAGCTCAACGGTTAGAGCAGGGGACTCATAATCCCTTGGTTCCAGGTTCGAATCCTGGTGGGCCCACCACATCGGCGTCTAACGTTGTCCAGGTTGGTCCAGTTATCGGCAAAAAACCCCGCAAATCGCGGGGTTTTTTTGTGCGTGCAAGTCCGTGGTTGTCCAGTTGAATCCGGCAAAAAAGTGAGTCAGGCTGTGAGTCAGAGGTCGGCGCTGGGGTCGCTGACTCACAAATGGCTGACTCACATGCTCACCGACACCAAGATCCGGACACTCAAGCCGCGCGATACTGCTTATCGCGTCGCTGACACCAACGGCCTGTGCATCGAGGTGCGCCCGAGTGGCGCCAAGGCGTGGCGGTACCGATACCGCTACGCCGGCAAGCCGAGCATCATCACGATGGCGGAGTACCCAGCCATGGGGTTGGCGGAGGCACGCGCCGAGCGAGACCGCCTGCGTGCCTTAGTAAAGGGCGGAGGAAATCCCGCGAACGCCGCCAGGATCGAGCGGGCCGCGAAGGTCGAGCAGGCGGAGACTACGTTCGGCGCCATCGCAGCCGAGCTCCTGGCCAAGCGTGCGAAGGAAGGGCTTAGTCCTGGGTCGGTGAAGCGAGAGCGCCGGCTGATTGAGAAGGACATGGCGGTAATCAGTGGAATGCCGATCACTGAGGTGACCGCACCGCTGCTCCTGGCATCACTGCGGAAATTGGAAAGGCGGGGCGTGGTCGAAACGGCCCATCGGGCTCGATCGTTCGCCGGGCGTGTCTTTCGGTACGCCATCGCAACGGGTCGGGCGGAGAGCAACCCTGCCAACGATCTCGCGGGGGCGCTTGAGCAACCGCAAGTCAAGCACTTTGCCAGCGTGACCGACCCCGCGAAGATCGGTGACCTGCTCCGGGCCATGTACTCCTACCAGGGGTCGCCGGTGACCGTGGCGGCTTTGAAGCTGGCGCCCATGCTGTTCGTGCGGCCAGGTGAATTACGGAAGGCGCGTTGGAATGACATCAATCTAGACGCGATGGAGTGGCGCTTCACTGCCAGCAAGACCGGGACGCCGCACATCGTGCCGCTGTCATCCCAAGCCGTAGAAATTCTGGAGGATCTGCGCCCGCTCACGAGGCGGAGCGAATTCGTCTTCCCCGGGGTCCGGAGTGCAAAGCGGCCCATGAGCGAAAACACCATCAACGCCGCGTTGCGCTACCTTGGGTTTAATGGCGACACCATCACCGGGCACGGGTTTCGGGCTATGGCGCGGACGGTCCTGGATGAAGTGCTGGGTTTTCGGCCGGACTTCATCGAGCATCAGTTGGCTCATGCGGTGCGTGATCCGCTTGGGCGCGCGTACAACCGAACCGCGCATCTGACCGAACGCAAGAAGATGATGCAGGCGTGGGCGAATTACTTGGACGGTCTGAGGCTCAATAACAACGTGGTGTCGATGATTGGTGGGAGCCGCCGTAGACAAGGTAAGTCACTATGATCCAGTTCGTTGGCATCGATCCCGGCGGTGAGTCGGCAATGGGCTGGTGCGTCATTACGGTCCGCGATGCCGGCGTTCATCTCGATTCGGGCACCTGCACTGGTGCAGACACCTGCCTGAACTTGATTGCGTCATGTGTTGACGGATCGCCTGTGTCTGTGGGAATTGATGCGCCGCTGTATTGGACCTACGACGGCGATCGAGTATCCGATCGTAGAATCCGGGCCGCTGTAGCCTCCGCTGGGGGAAGCAGCGGGACTGTCAATCACGTGAACTCGCTGCGTGGGGCCTGCCTAGTGCAAGGGATATTGGCAGCGGTTGCGATTGCCCAACGCTGGCCGTCGACGCGCGTGACGGAGGCCCATCCCAAGGCGCTCCTGCGGGTATGGCCGGAGGCGGATGCCTTCGTATCGAAACATCCTTTCAGGACAGATCATGAGCGCGACGCAGCGCTTGGCGCCTACGCCGCGAAGGCGTACCACGAGCACTCGCCTGGGTGGGTAGACTGGATCTCGCGGGAGAGCAACGTGTTCCTGCCTAGTGGTCGACCGGTCGCATACTGGTTTCCGGAGTGTCCCGAAGGTCATCGCCGCGGTTAGCGCTTTGGTGCGTTGTCATGATGCGTGGAGGCGGCAGAGCCTCCGCTTCTGGCCGAAAGGTGGACTGTCGCCCTCCACAGGGAATAGACTGATCCAGGCGCCCGCCCTGCTTGCACACGAGCAAAAACAGGCCTGATCCCTAGATCGATTCGACTTCTGGCCCGGCTGCCGGGGATTTAAACGTGTGCGCCTGACCCGGATTGGCTGGGCCATCGAGGGCGAGTCATGATCATCAAAGAACAAGCCTACCGTGCACATGCGTTCCTGCGGGCACGTGGCGTTACGTCACTCAAGCGCAGCTACATCCATGAGCTGCTAGCTGCCGCGGTGGGATATTCCACCTATGCCGCGTTCCAATTCGACGCCACTTGGTGCGAATTGCCGTTCAGCCTTACCGGCATCAAGCCTGATGACGGCGCCTTGGAAGCGCGCTGCGCGGCGCTGGGCATCCCAGCTGACGAAGGCAGGCTGATCGTCGATGCTCTACCTAAGTTTCAGCTCGAGGCCGGCCATGCACTGATTCGATTCGATGCGCTGATTGACGCGTTCGATTGGGATGGGGGCGGCACCGACGCGAGTGAGTGGGTCTGGGCGCACATAGTCGAGCCTGCGCACGCCGGCGTGGCCTTCTACTTCGAACACCACCGTGAGTTGCTGTACGGACTGGAGGCTGCCGCGAGGCGCGGAGTTCCAGCCGCACACCTCGCGATAGCGAAGCTGCTTGAGTCAGAGGTGGCGCTGTTTGGCGACGAAGAAGAACGCCTGCGGTCCCAGGTAAAACGCGAGGGCACATGGACGAGCCCCTTCGTGGGCTTTGCGGAAATCGAAACAAGCCTGCTGCGATTGGAACATAAACACCGCCATCATTTGCTCGCCGCGGCTCGAAGCGGTGATATCCGCGCGTTGATGGAGACCGCCGAACGCTATGGCGACCCGGCGATTCTCGAGCTGACACCATCGCCGACTATGGACCCAATGAGATTGGTTGCCGTCGCCGCGGAGCACGGGGACGACGAGCGGGTTCGCTATTGGCTCACAATCGCCGCACAGGAAGGCGACATTGGCGCCATGCGCGAGTTGATTCTCGACCATGGCGAGCCAGCCGACCAAGCCTGGGTGTGGATGTACCTCTCCCGCCTGCTTGGGCGTGACCTCAGCCAGGACCGCTTCGAGGCCATCAACGAAGATAGCACGCTCTACGATGATGATATCGGCGGGCCAGCCTACGTCGGTGGCGACGAAGGGATCTACTTGGACCCCCTCCCGGCTAACGCCGATAGGTCCGCACGCCAGACGGCCACGCAATTCTTTGCTCGAATCAACGCTCTGCGTGACTGCATCTGACAGCGGTCCCTTGGAACACAAGGACGCCGGCCATGCCGGCGTCCAATCGGACTTGCCTCAACCGGTCAGTTGATCTGCTCAAGCTCGAACGCGTAACGCCTTGCGTGCAGATGCAATTGGTACGCTGGAATCCTTTGCTCTCGCTGCTCTATCGCGGCGATGAGACGCTCCCTATTCTCCGGGGTGATTTGCAACCCGAGATAGACTGCTTTCAGTGCGGATGGTGGAAACGCTAGCAGGCCGGGAGGGGTTTCGTGTCGAAATACACGAACCTCTTGTTCACCCCGCCAATGGCTCGATTTCGTGAAGATCGACCCTTCTACGTAGTGCCATGCGGCGTCCCGGTCCTCCATCGTATCGACGGCTAAGTCGATCTCTGGACGTTCCTCGGAGTACTTGACCGGCATAGGCACGGCGTCTTCAGGCCAATCGCCATCAAGCTCGAACGCCAGGCAATAGCCCTTGTGATCGTCGGCATACTGTGCCCACATGCGCGGGTCATCCCACACTCTGTTGAAGCAGCAAACACTCGAGTGATCAATGGCTGCCTGCATGCCGAGGCGAAGGGCCTCGTACATTTCCGCCGAACCGAACTTTCCATCTCTAGCCGCGTTTCTCGCGGTCACGGCGTGAGGATGGTTTGCGGAGAGCCCGCGTCGTTGAATCATAGCCTCAGTGCGCTGGACGGCTTCGGCGACAGATATGTTCGACATGACCAAGTTTGGCCTGCAGTCGAACGGATCATTGAATGCCCTTGGATTTCCACACCAGAGTTGAGAGTCGCAAAGGATTCGCTCCGGTTCTCGCTTGTGCTCCTCGTTCTCGGAAAACCGAAAATGACGGAAGCGAAACATCATCTCGCTATCTCGTAGATCGTTCATTGATGTCATTGACTACAGAATAGGTCGCTAGATGCCATTCGAGCCATCTTCAGATCCGCGACACCGCAATGTTGCAGGCTGTATACCGCGCAAACCGATGCTGCTCAGGTGTCCAATCTCTTGGCATGCACTCGCCGAGTCCTTGCCTTTCAAGTTCTTTGTGTTCCTCGTGCGTAACCCATGCGAGCAGCGTCCAGTCACGGATAACCTGGGCGGCCTGCCAAGCCCGTGGATGTTGCCGAAAGTGTGCGATCACTTCAGGAGTGAGCCAGTTCGCGTTCTTGTTCGAGTCAACCAGTGAAAATGCTACCAGCTCCTGGTCTCGCGTGGCCCTCAGCTCGTCCAGCACGAGCGTACGAACTAAGTTGGCCGGAATGACATGCTCCTTGATGAGGCCGCACTTCCCCCATGGCTTCCCCTGAGCCTCGCGTTTCGTTCGCGCTTTGTCGCTCGCGTACTGCACACCGTTCTTGCCTGTCGCGCAGATGGTCGCCATGCGCACAGCCCGCAAAGCGTGTCCTTTTGTCGCCGTGGTATCCGGCAGCTCGTCAATCAGTTTCACTGCTACCTGGCAGTGCCAAAAGAAGTTTGTGGTCTCCGCAGCAGTTGTTCCCACAGGGGTCCTCATGTTTCAGGAAGGTCAGGCTCGCAGACCGCATCAGTCTAAGGGAAGGTTGCTGCCGCTAGAGCCCACGGGGCAGCTGTCTGGCGATTGGGCTTGCGGCGATTCGTGCTCACGAATCGACCAAGCGCGAACTCCGTCAGGCGCGGCAGCCTGGCCGACGATGACCGCGACGGGAAAAAACTGGTTGGCACGCGAATAGGCCCGAAAGCTCCGTAGGTCTTGGTTGGACAACTTCGGATACGCCTCTGCATGCGTGTGCCAGACGCCGACGCGCAGCAATCCTCGGGACTGCCAATGCGCTGCCTCGGTTTCGCAGCGCATCGGGTCAAGTTCGAGCCAAGTATGGCCGGCGCGGTCACGTGGGTGCGGCAGTGTGGCGACAGCAAGCACCGGCGCGCCCGTTCCACGCGGATCAGCGAACAGTTGGCCGCCGCATTCGCTGTCCAGCGGCCCTTGTCGGTGCCCGGTCAGCACCCGCACGACTTCAGGACTCACATCGAGGGTGACGTCCAGGCTGGGCCACCACCAACGCCAGGCTGACACTATGATCCCGGCCAAGGCTGGACCTGCGTCCATTGCGTGTAGCCTACGGGCGGAGCAGGACCGATATAAGTGCCGCCCATAGACGTGATGCGCTCCACTTCACTGACCGTGGTGTGCCACGCAGGTTCAGTAGGAGGCTCAACAAGCGCGCGAACTACAGCGTTCGCCACCAATGAAGCATTCACGCCCATGGCCAATGGCCCCGCAGGCACGTAGCCAACGCCGCAGGCTGGCAGCGGCACCATGCCGCGATTGGGCCACAGTGTGTACTGGAAGCGGAACGTACCATCCATCTCGAACAGTGGCTGGGCATCGAATGATCCCGGTGGCGCGACCAGCGCATGGCCGACGCCACCGCCCGGTTCCGCCCAGGCCTGCACCATGATCCAAGCAGCCGACTTGCGGCGCTTGTATTCCCACAGCACCGCCTCGGAGTCCAACTCCCCGGTGGTCACCAACACGATGTCGACCTTGTCGAATAGTTGTGGATCCTGCATGGCCTCCTGTAGCGATGCCGCGATGGAAGTCACGCGTGCCGTGACGAAGTCCTTCTGCAGCTCCGCGGCCAAGGCGTGTGCCTTGAACTGGCCGACCGCCTGGGCGCCGAGCTCATGGCGCCCCAGATTGCTCACACGCATCCGCTTAGGGTCGACCAGCGTCAGCCGACCCACGCCTGCACGCAGCAGGTGCCGCGCGATCGGGCTGCCCAGCGATCCGACGCCGATCATCAGAACGTTCGCCGCGCGCAGGCGGGCCAAGCCCGGCTCCGGGTTGCGAGAGAAGATTTCATCTTCCGCCACCACATCCACCGCGCACAGGCCCAGCTGTGCCGAGGCGCCTCGTGCCACCGCGCTTGGAAGGCGACGGCCCGCACGGCGCCCGTACGCGGGATGGTGTTGGGCGTTGACGTCACCCGCGCGCAGAACGATTCCGAGTACCTGCGTGGGCGTGGTGTCTGGCAGCTCAAGCAACAGCCAGCGCACGGGCAGGCCCGCGGTACGCGTGGCCCATGAGCGTAGTTGCTCAGCGTCCGCCGCTGACAGCCATTGCGCCACGGCTTTCAACACCGACGCGGCGGTCGGGGGGCGGGGCGAGGGCCAATGCGTGAGCTTCGCGTAGAACCCGGCAGCGGCCGGTGCACGCATGCGCTCGCGGCGGCCCGTGCGCAACTCGAGACTGCGCGCCAACTGATCTTGATCGCAAGACAACAGCGTCGCCGGCATCGTGCTGCGGCGGCCCGAATCCGCGAACGCCCATAGCGCCGTGCTGTGCTCGGGGCGCGAGGGCAGGTGCGCTGCGCGCGAATCAGGCCTCATCGCCCGGCCCCAGTATGTGGCGAGCTCGCGCTGGAATTCCGCCTGGCGCTCGGCTTCCGGCGTGCTCGGCATTGCCAGTTTCACAACGCGCGAGAAGCGCGCCACGCACTCTTCAACCAGTGCTTCAGGCTCGCGCGAGGCCGGCCCCTCGCCGACGCCGAACAGGCATGCCATGTCGCCCAGGACGTGGGGCCATTCCAGGTCGGGCGAGGGCATCACACGGAAGGCGAGGTCGGCGTCCGGGAACCCGATAGGAAAGCTAACGTCAACAGCCCGATCTTGCCCCAAGTAGTCGGCGGGCAAGGCGAGGCGGAAGCGCGCGACTTCGCCGCGCAGTGTCGCCCGGCGCGAGAGCAAGCCCTCGCGATCGGGATCCAGAAGTGCGAACAGCCGCTCGATGCCCCGGTCGAGCGCTGTGTTGCTGGCGGTGCCGTCAGCCAAGGCGACCCACCGATTGCGCCGTGGCCGTCGACACGCCGGTGGTGGTAGCGCCCGCGCCAAGCAATTTGGCGAGGGTAAGCGAGCGCTGCGTCGTGCCCAAGGCCCGGCCAGGTAGCGTGCCCGGCAAGGTTTCGAGCACGCCCTTAATCAGCGTGCGCGGGACGCCGAAGCGCTCATTCATTCGGGTCTCGAATGCATCGGCTGAGCCCAAGTCCTGCAGGCCCAGGCGGATATCGGCCTTCGCCGCCGCGTGCCAGGCGTAGAACGCGGCCGCGTATGCATCGCCTTCGCCATTGGGACGGTTCCACTTCTCGGCGAAGTTTTCGTCCAGATTCCTCGGGTTCAAAACCTGATAAGTACCGCGACTGCCCCGGATGAATTGCGGCATGGCATCGACTAGGGCGAGAAGCGCCTCAATTGGCTGCATGGGGGCGTTGCGTGACCGCGCCACCACCGACTCGTAGGCCTTGGTGGCGAGCGTGGTAATGACGGCCGAAATCGGCCGGTCGTCGATTCGATTCTCGCGCATGGCCCACAGGTCGCGATTGCGCTTGAGCAGCTTGATCGCGGCGCGTAGCGGGTTGGCGTCGATGTAGTCGTCGTAGTCTGGCATGTCCTCCTGGCTCGCCTTGGCCACAACCATGTGTTGTTTCCGCAGCAACTCCGGGCGGGCAACGGTAATCACTTCGTCGCTGACTTCTTGCAGCCAGAGCGAGTACGGGCGTGGGCTGCTGTCCTTCCAGCCCGCATGGCGGTCGGCCACCAGCAACTGGCCATGGCCGTGCGTGTCGACATTGCGGTGCGCGTTACGCGCGGGAGTCACGTCGATGTGGAATCCCGGCCTCTCGTCCGCATAGACGATGCGCACGCCGCGTCGCAGCTGTTCGACCTTGGCCGTCACGCGGGTCCCGGCGGTCAGTCGCCGCTCAAGCGCCTGCAAGACCTCCAGGCCGGTTGCATGGGCAGCGTTGGGGAGCCAGACGATCGCATCGGCGTCGATCGTGGCCAGTTTCTTGGGGGCGTCGGGCGGCGGGCACGTCGTGGTGCGCAAACCGACTGACCCCTGCACGAAGACGTGTGCGTCGGCGAGCAACGGCTCGTCCGGCGTATTGAGGATCTTCTCAATCTGCCCGTAACGATCCTCGATCGTCACGTACTGCGGCTCGGACAGCGACATTTCTTGAGCGGCCCGGAAGAGCAGGACCTCCCAGCTCTCCAGTTGCGACGGGTCATGCGTGGTCACGGTGTCGGGCTCCTCAGGTCAACGTCAGCGTGGGGACAAAGCGATTGCCATTGCCGCGGTCGTAGATGACGTGCGGGTGGCGGTGGTGCATCGACAGTACGGCGCCGTACTCGATGGCGAGCGCGGCGGGCAGCGCAGGGAAGACGTGCAGCGGCAGCGGCGTGGCGGCCTCAAGTTCGCTTGTGCGCGCCTGCAGGTAGGCGCGGAAGGCGTCGATCGTGCCGCGGTTGCGCACGAGGCCCACGTTCGGCTCCGGTACCGTCAGCACCGCCAAGCGCGCGCCCGGCACGGCGTCGAGCACGTCGGCCGTCGGAATCGTCGCCGAGAGCGACAGCACCAGCGCGATCGGCGCGTCCCCAGGCGGCGGGGGCGTAAAGTTAAATGCGGGCGGCGGATCATCCGGGCCCGGCCACTGCAAGCCGGTTAGCCGGGAATACGAGAACAGCCGGCGATCCGAGCGATCACCCAAGCGGCGGCCGAGGAGCATCAGTGCCGGCATGTCCGCCACCCCGGCGACAGCAAGGATCGGCGGGTCGCCCTGCCGCGAAGCGCCGCGGCGGCGCGCGGCCGTCAGTGCGGTATCGACGACGTCCTGTACATGTTCCCAGTACGCCGCGTCCCGGCCAGTGGACTTGGGGGGCGGCAGCACGATGCGTTCGGTCATCTGGACCGGCAGCAGGCCGTCAGCGAGCATCGCCGGCACCAGCTCGCGCTCGGAGATATTGTTGGCAGTGTGGAAGTGCTGACTGAGGAACACCAGGCCGACCGCTTGCTGTCCATCCGCGTGGCTGGCAGCCCAACGAATGCGCTGCACGTGCGCCTGGTGACGGGCCGTCAGCAGTGGCTCGGGGTGCAGTTCGGGGTCCTCGTCGATCAGGGTGTGACAGGTCGGGCAGGCCAGCAGCAAGTTGTCAGGCTCAGCCGTGTGCGCCTTGGCATCTGCCTCGGAGTAGTCCGCCGGAGCACGCGGGCCGCGCACGCCGGCCGGCAGCACATGGGCGACCTCGCCCCAACGGTGGAACGAGCCCCGCAACCGCGGGTCCTGAGTCAGGTCCCGCCCGCAGAGTTCGCAGTGGCCGCCGGCGCGGATCCAAACCAGCAACTTGATCGGGTCGGGCGTGGATTGCCGCTTCGGGCCCACCGTCTTTGTGCGGTCATGCGTGCGGCTACGGGGGACGCGAGCCGGGGCGGCGGGGGCATTCGCTGCTGCCTTGGACGAGACGCGGGTCTGGGCCATGGGCATTACTCCACGCGCCGGGCAGCGATATTTCCGCTGCAGCAGAGGCACTTGTAGTACGGCCCGTAACGCCCGTCGATCCGGCCGCCCAGCGGGCCGCCGCAATTCGGGCACACAAGGCCCTCACCTCGCTGCCACTGCCAGAACCGGTAGAGCGGCTCGATCGCCAACCCGGTTGCGATGACCATGCCGCCGAGGAACACCCACGACGGGACGGCCGCCCATCCCGCCAAGTGGGGCGAAGCGCTGGCGTCCTTGAGCACCCACGCCAGCACGAACGCGAACGCCAGGACCAGCCCCGACGGCGCCAATGCCCGCAAATACATCCAGTCCAGCCGATCCATTACCCTTACTCCTATTGGTGGTGTCCATCCGGGGCGGCTCCCCGCCTGATCCGGTATAGACGGTGCCGCTCTCACGGCTTGAGACGTCCGCGACGGCCGTTATTACGTAGGGCTCCACGAAGGGCTGGTTTAGGACACGGCGTCCGAAATGGCCGCGCTGCGGAGCCCAACCGGGTAAGGAGGGTCGATTGCCGGATTCCAGTGCTGTCCAGAACGTGCCCCCGGGGGGCGTCGACCAAGCCGATGCCCTGGAGGCCATCACCGAGCAGGACCTGCGCTACCTGCGAGCCTGCGCCGGGCGTCTGTGCCTGGGCGACACCATCTCCGCCGATGACCTGCTTAACGAAGCCCTTGGCAGAACCTTGGCCGGCGACCGGGCTTGGCGCGACGACCTGCCGTTACGCAGCCAGCTGGTCAGCACGATGAAGAGCGTGCTGCACGCTTGGCGCAAGGCCCGGAAGCGGAACCCGGAAGCGCAGTGGCACGACGCCGTGGACCACCTGATCCTGGAGGATGGCGACGGTGAGATGGCAGAGACCGAACCCGACTACGAAGTCCGATTGCAGACCTCGCTCGACGAAGTGGACGCCTTCCTAGCGCACGATCAGGGCGCGAGGGATCTGATGCACGCCGCCATGCTTGGGTATGCAGGAGAGGAATTGGAGATCGTGACGGGACTGACCTCCAACGAAATCATCGCAGCACGCAAGCGCATCCAACGCTTGCTGGCCAAACGGGAGAACTGACATGAGCAGCAGTGAACGCCCGTCGCAGAGGTACCAGCGCCTGCTGGACTACCTACATTCGGATACCGACGACTTGCCGGCCGATGCCGAGCCGGTCGCCATCGATCGAAATGCCGTACTTGCCGCAGCTCGGCAACGGGCGGGCCGGTTACGGTTCTTGCAGGCTCGCGCGGAAATGGAGTCTTCAAAGTCCCAAGTGGCTCTAGCCAAGTTGTCAGATGTGGTCACTCGCAAGGCGCGCGCGATCTTGGATCAGATTGTGCAAGGCGACGCCGCATCTAAAGAGAAGTTCTCGTTGGCTTTTCGCAGTGGAAAATCACTTCCGGACGAAGAAGTGCTCTCGATCCTTAGCGAATTCCAGTCACTCGGACACGATCTGGACGCCATTGCCGCGAAGCTAAAAGATTGAAGACGCCAGAGACGTTACTGCGCTCTCTGGGAGTTGACTCCGCAGCGGGCATTGAGTTGGAAACAATTGCGTGGAGCTGCGGCTTGGCCGTGCGCTACGCCCCCCTGGCTGGCTGCGATGCGCGCATTGTGGGTAAGGGCGACCGCGGCGTTCTGACTGTTAACTCCGCGCAAAGTCCGGCGCGTCGCCGCTTCTCTTTGGCGCACGAACTGGGTCATTGGCAATTGCACCGGGGGCGATTGATGCTCTGCCGCGCCGAGGAGATTGAAGGATCTGTGGCCGAGGCGCGCGGCCTCGAGCTAGATGCTGATCAGTACGCAGCGGCGCTCTTGATGCCGCGCTACCTGTTTGTACCGGCCGCGGCGGGCCTTAAGGGCAAGCCGCCGTGGACCATGGTGGATGCGTTGTCAGCGCAGTTCCAGACGAGCCTGCTGGCAACGGCCTTGCGCATGATCACCCTCGATATCTGGCCTGGCTGGCTCGTGTGTCACACGCGAAGCGGTCGACCGTTCGCCTTTAAGGCGCCTTCCGTGGACGATGGCGGGCGTCCCCCGATAGAGGTGGATCATCGTTCCGCGGCCTTCGACATGGTTCATTCCAGTGCCGCCGGCGTGCGCTCGCATCAGGTGCCGGGAGACGTTTGGTTCGGCGGCGCACAGCGTCGTCTTGCGGTCGAACACTGTCGTGCCTACCCGCCCGACCGCGTGCTGACGTTTGTGCGGTTGCTGTAGTCCACGCAAGCTGATGTCAACGCGTTAAGACTTCACATTCTGCGGGGCAGATGTCGGGCGCAGGTAGTCGGACCACCGACCGCGCTCCGAATCAAACGAATTTTGGACCTATAACACCAATATGAAGTCGGAGAGGTTCTGCTTCGCGTGAGTGCGCTCCGCAATGACGCGCTTCATACGGGTGAGAGAGACATGAGTTGTAGGGCCGACGCCGTCTACTGCGTTCTCGTCGTGGCCGCTGCTGTGTTGCTAAGCATCGTCAAGTGCGCTGCTTGCGGCAACCCGAGAATTCCCTAGATCAATCCACCACTGGCTTTCTGCACAAGGCCCGGCATGTCCGGGCCTTGTGTGTTTATGCCTCCAACAATCGAGGAAAAGACAATGCACTTGGTCGAAACAATGGCCTATGTGGGCGAGCGGCCATGGCATGGCCTAGGCAGCAAGCTGGTCCCGCAGCAGCCCATCGAAACCTGGAAACAGCAGGCGGGTATGGACTGGCAGATCGAGGAATCCGAGGTCCGATACATCACCGGGAGCAACAGCGTCGGGGCCATCAATGCGTTTCCGGAGCAGAAGGTCCTGTACCGATCCGATACCAAGGCGCCGCTGGCCGTGGTCAGCAAGCGCTTCCAGGTGGTCCAGCCGGGCGAGATTCTCGAGTTCTATCGGGATCTGACGGCCTGCAGCGGGTTCGAGCTGGAGACGGCGGGCGTGCTGCGAGCAGGTCGGAAGTTCTGGGCGTTGGCACGAACCGGACAGAGCACGACGCTCAGGGGGCGGGACAAGGTGGATGGGTACCTGCTGCTGGCCACTGCTTGTGACGGCACGCTCGCAACCACGGCCCAGTTCACTTCGGTCCGGGTGGTCTGCAACAACACCTTGCAGATCGCTCTGGGCGACGCGAGCGGCGCCATCAAAGTGCCCCATCGCAGCCAGTTCGATCCGGATGTGGTGAAGCGCCAACTGGGCATCACCGTATCCTCGTGGGACGCGTTCGTCGCGCGGATGAAGGCGCTGTGCGAGCGTCCGGTGGATCCGGACTCGGCCGAGGGGTTGCTGCGCCGGGTGCTGATTTACGCCGGCCCGGAAGGCAAACACCCCGTTGTCAACGAGCAGGCGCTGGCCAATGTCAGGTCCCTGTACGAAGGTGGCGGCCGAGGCGCACTCATGGCGTCCAGTCGCGGCACGGCCTGGGGCTTGCTCAACGGCATCACTGAGTACGTTGACCACCATCGCCGCGCGCGCAGCGACGATCATCGCCGGGACGCGGCATGGTTCGGCCAGGGAGCCCAGATCAAACAGCGGGCATGGGATGAAGTGATGAAGCTGGTCGCGTGACCATGCAAGGTCATGCCCATTGACGCTCTGGATATCGCCTACATCGCCATCGGTGCCAAGCAGGCGCTCAAGGATTCACCCGGTGGATACACCGCCATTCCCGGGTTCGAGGGAGAGCTGGACTATGTACAAGCGTGCATTGACCAGGCCGGCCTGCTGGATGGGGTTTGGCAGGAGTACGAGGGAATCTTCCCAGGTGTCTGGTGCTACGAGGTGGCCGAGCCGTTCGGCTACTCATTCGGTAAACACCTGCAACTGGACGGTAGCTCGGCGGATGCCGAGCGGATTCTGCGTGCCATCGTGGTCGGCAGCATGACGTCGGCGACCGCATAGCGCTCTGAAAACCTGACGCAACGCCATAAAGCCCGGCCACTCGGCCGGGCTTCTTCATTTCTGGAGGAACCATGAAAGAACAGCAGACGGCCGCCCTGCGCCTGGTCGAGACCAAGGGGCTGGACCGGGGCGCCTGGTTGGAAGTCCGCAAGAGTGGCATCGGTAGTTCGGATGCTGCCGCGGCAGTGGGCCTCAATCCGTATATGAGCCCGCTGGAGCTGTGGATGGAGAAAACCGGGCGCGCATCGACCAATGGGGAGCATGCCGGCTTCGACGATCCGCGGTACTGGGGCACGCTGCTGGAGCCCTACGTCGCGATTGCCTACCAGCAGAAGACCGATCGCCGCGTCCGTAAGGTCAATGCCGTCCTGCAGCACCCGGCGTTTCCCTTCATGTTGGCCAACATCGATCGGGAAGTGATCGGCAGTCCCGAGGTCCAGATCCTGGAGTGCAAAACGGCCGGTGAGTTCGGCTCCCGGCTGTGGCGGGACGGCGTGCCGGAATACGTGCAGATCCAGGTCCAGCACCAGCTGGCGGTGACCGGCAAGGCGGCCGCGGATGTGGCCGTCCTGCTGTGCGGCCAGCAACTGGAGATCTTCCGCATTCCCCGGGACGAGAACGTCATCGCCCGACTGATTGTGCTGGAGGCTCGCTTCTGGGAGCACGTGGAGTCCGATACGCCGCCGGCGGCGGATGGAAGCGAGTCTTCGGCCCGGGCCCTCCGCCAGTTGTACCCGGGCGGTGGCGACACCCTGGATTTCTCGGAGAACCAGCACTTGTCCGAGGTGCTCGCCGACCTGCGCGCGCTCCGGAATGAGCTCGACGCCAAGGGCCGGCAGGCCGAGGCTCTCAAGCAGGTGTTGCAGGAAGCCATGGGTGACGCCTCCCGGGCGGTGTTTGGCACCGGCGAGGTGACTTTCAAGCGCACCAGGGACGGCACGCAGCTGGATGCCCGGCGACTGGCCCAAGACCACCCCGATATCGCGGCCCGCTACACGGTTCCCCGACCCGGCTCACGCCGGTTCGTGATCGTGGGCGAAGCCGCCTGACCTTAGGAAGATCCACATGCTGAAAGGTTTGGCGATAACACCGCCCGTGGTCGGGCGGATCTCGATAGGCCGCGTGGTGGAACGCAACGGCAAGCGGCTGCCGGAGAAGGACGATCAATTCACCCTGACCAGCCAGGTGCAGAACCGGGACGGTTGGGTGTTGCATCCCCTAGACGAGCTCTTGCGCCGGGATGGCGGGGGCAAGCTCCGGTCGATCCCGGTACGGCTGCTGTTCAACGACCCGGTCCTCAACCTGCGTGCCGACTACACCCTGTTCGATCGCAGCACCGGTCGACCGGTGTGCGTGGGTAACGGGGAGACCTGTCGGCGCGCGGGCGGCGCGGACGGCATCGAGACCTTGCCCTGCGTCGGGCCCGATGTGTGCCCGTTCGCGGATGGTGAGTGCAAGGCCTACGCCAGGTTCAATGTGGTGATCGGGGACGGAGAAGAAGACGCCTTAGGCAGCTTCGTGCTGCGAACAACGTCGTTCAACACCATCCGCACGTTGGCGGCCCGGCTGCAGTACTTCAGTGCCGTTTCGGGCGGGCGGCTGGCTTGCATGCCGCTCGAACTGAAACTGCGCGGCAAGAGCACAACCATGAGCCACCGCACGCCGATCTTTTATGTCGATCTGGTGGTGCGCTCTGGTCGAACGCTGGAGTAGGCCATCGCCCAGGCGCGGGCGAACGACGATGAGCGCAAGGACAGCGGATTCGATCAAGCGGCCTTGGACGAAGCGGCCCGGCGTGGATTCGCCAACGGGGCTTTTGAGGAGATGGAGGAGGACGTGCCAGCGGTGGTGGAGGAGTTCTATCCGGAAGTGCCGGCAAGGGGCCCGGAACCGGCTACGAAGGATGCGTCCGTCGGCCTCAGCGGCCGGTTGCAGGACAAGGTTGCCCGCATGGGCACTGGCTAACCAACAACGAGGTGATTGCAATGTTTCGTTTGATCGGTGGTGCGGTGGTGTACGGCTTGGCGCTGTATGGGGTAGTGAAGCTTATTGACCGTCCGAAGACGGCGGTCGTCATCAAGCCGAAGGACAGTCAAGACGACAAGAAGGGCGGCGAGGCACCGGCCGACGCGGGTAACGGCCCGGATGATGGGCAATCGGCGAATCTTGTCGGGGAAGGGCCATGAGCAAAGTAGACAAGGGGCGCTGCGGCGCCCTTCTTGGTGTCGAAGGGGCGCGATCCATGGCGACGCGCCCGAGCATCGAATGCCCGCTATACGTCCGTGGCCGTCGCTCCCAATATCGGCCGGCAACGGCAGAGCAGATTGTGGCGGCCGCACGCCAGGTGGCCGACCTTCGCATGCAGCGCGGGGCTTCGTTCAAGAATCCGTCGGTGGCTTGCGATTACTTTCGGGACAAGCTGACGGGTCTGGAGCGGGAAGTGTTCGCTGCGGTTTTCCTCGATACCCAGCACCGGTTGATCGAGTGTGTCGAGCTCTTCCAGGGCACCATCGACGGTGCCGAAGTTCACCCCCGTGAGCTGGTGAGGCAGGCGCTCATGCTTAGTGCCGCCGCGGTAATCGTTGCGCACAACCATCCATCAGGTGACGTAGAGCCGTCCGCAGCCGATCGAGCGGTGACCATCCGCCTGAAGCAAGCCTTGGCCCTTGTCGACGTGCGTCTGCTGGATCACATCATCGTTGGGGGCTCCAAGACCCTAGCAATGGCCGAGCTCGGATGGGCGTGACGGCGAAGACCAGCGCAGCCGTGTCAGGGCGACGGCTGCGCTATTAGGGCCGGAAGGGGAGCCAAAGGCTCCCTCTCCGGCTGGGGACCATTTTTTTGCCTTGCACCGACGGCCGTGCTCGAAGCCGCCCGGGCTCGTAGCCAGAAAGGCCATTCGAATGCAGTGATCATCAAAAAGAGTCTGGATCATCATCAAAAGAATACCGTATTGAGTTCGCTTATGGTTCCAGTATGCTCCGCCGAAAGCGATTGAAGCTACGGTGCAGGCATGTCGACAGATCGACTCGCAAAGTTGACCCAGGCGCAGCGCGACCGACTCGCGTTCATCGAGCTGCGTTTGCGCTTCATCGACGAGTTTCGCCGGCAGGACCTGGTCACGCGCTTCGGCATCCAGGCGGCGGCCGCCACGCGGGACATCGCCCAGTACAAGGAGATGGCCCCGCGCAACATGGAGTACGACACCAAAGGCAAGGTCTACGTCCGCGCCTCCTGGTTCCGCCCCATCTTCGACTTCTCCGCCGAACGCGTCCTGACCTGGCTGTCCCAGGGCTATGGCGACGGCGAGCCCATCCGCTGGAAGGGTGCTGTGGCGCACGAAGGTACCAGCCTGCCCGGCAATATCGATCTGGAGATCCTGTCCGTCCTGACGCGCGCCATCCATCAAGGCGCCGCCGTTGAGGTTGCCTACCGCGCGCTGTCCAGCGGGCTGACGACCCGCGAGATCGTGCCGTTTGCGCTGGCCGACGGCGGCGTGCGTTGGCACGTCCGCGCCTTCGACCGGCGTAGCGGCGAGTTCCGCGATTTCGCGCTGGGTCGCCTCGCCGATGCCCGCATCGTCCCCGGCGCTGTGGCCGACCACGAGAGGCCCGATCAGGACATCCAGTGGAACCGGATCACCGAGCTCGAGCTCGTACCGCACCCGGCCAACGTGCAGCACCCCGACACCATCGAGGCCGAGTACGGCATGGACGGGGGTGCGCTCAAGGTCCGGGCCCGCGCGGCGATGACCGGTTACCTGCTGCGCCGCTGGAACGTTGACTGCACCGAAGACCACAGCCTCAAGGGCGGTGAGCACCACCTATGGCTGCGCAATCGCCAGGCGCTGTACGGCGTCACCAACCTGGTGCTCGCACCGGGTTACGGCGAACCGAGCAAGGAATGGTGACCGCGATGCCGATCACCTGCACCTGCAATCCCGCCGACCGTCACGACCGTTAAGGAGCCCCAACATGGCTAAGCCTCCCGCCAACCACGGCAAGCAATGGACGTCTACTGACGTCGCGCAGCTCAAGCAGCTCGCAAGAGAGAACACGCCCACCCGAGTCATCGGCCTGAAGTTGGGTCGGACCGAGGATTCCGTGCGGGGCAAGGCCGGCGAGAACAACGTCTCCCTCAAGCCCACGAACCAGTCGCCCTACAGCCGGCGCAAGCCCTGAGGGCAGGCAGCAACGAGAACAAGGGGCGACACCGTGCTGAAACTCGAACAGATCCAGAAGAACGCGGCCATCTCAGGCTTGGAGCCCGGGCAGGTGGTGCGCATCGTCACTACCGAGCCGGTCGGTGACAACGCCCTGACCGCCTACTACAAGACCGCCGACGGCAAGCTACTGGAGCGGATGCTGTTCCGCACCGACGAGGCCAAGCTGTCGCTGGCGGAGGCCGGGCGCCCTTGGGCCTTCGACGCCCCCGGCGAGGAATTCAAGCTCGCCGCCGAGGCCTATCGCATCAACCTCGCCCACCTGTTCGACCCGATGATGGCGGTGCACACGTCGAACGTGGAGCCGCTGCCGCACCAGATCACGGCGGTCTACGAGTCGATGCTGCCGCGCCAGCCGCTGCGCTACGTACTGGCCGACGACCCGGGTGCCGGCAAGACCATCATGGCCGGCTTGTTCATCCGCGAGCTGCTGATGCGCGCCGATGCCAAGCGCGTGCTGATCGTCGCCCCCGGCAGCCTGGTCGAGCAGTGGCAGGACGAAATGTTTGAGAAGTTCGGCCTGACCTTCTCGCTGTTCTCGCGCGAGCAGGTCGAGCAGTCCCGCAGCGGCAACCCCTTCGACGACATCGACCTTCTGGTCGCCCGCGTTGACCAGCTCGCCCGCGCCGAAGACCTGCAGGAAAAACTGCGCCTGTCGCACTGGGACCTGGTGGTCGTCGACGAAGCGCACAAGCTCTCGGCCAACTACTTCGGCAACAAGGTCAACAAAACCAAGCGCTTCCAGCTCGGCGAGTTGCTGGGCTCGATCACGCGGCACTTCCTGCTGATGACGGCCACGCCGCACAACGGCAAGGCTGAGGACTTCCAGCTGTTCATGTCGCTGCTGGATTCCGACCGCTTCTACGGCAAGTTCCGCGACGGCGCGCACGAGGTCGACGTCACCGATCTGATGCGCCGCATGGTCAAGGAAGACCTGCTCAAGTTCGACGGCACCCCGCTGTTCCCGGAGCGCCGGGCCTACACGGTCAACTACAAGCTTTCCGACCTCGAAGCCGCGCTGTACGCCGCCGTAACCGACTACGTGAAGACGGAGTTCGCCAAGGCCGATCAGCTGGCGGACGGTGGACGCAAGGGCACTGTCGGTTTCGCCCTGACCTCGCTGCAACGCCGGCTGGCGTCCAGCCCGGAGGCGATCTACCAGTCGCTCAAGCGTCGTCGCAACAAGCTCAAGCGCCGCGTCGAGGAAGAGAAGCTGGGCCAGCGCGGCAGGTCGCTGGCCGAGACGCTGGCCGGCACGGGCATCAACGGCGCGCCCGAGGACATTTGGGAATCGGCCGACGCGCTGTCGCCCGAAGACTACGAGGAGTTCGAAGAGGCCGTCGTCGACCAGGCCACCGCCGCGCAGACCATCCAGGAGCTCGAGGCCGAGATCATCATCCTCGAAGCCCTGGAGGAGCAGGCACGCCAGGTCGTTCATTCCGGCCAGGACCGCAAGTGGGACGAGTTGTCCCGCCTGCTACAAGACACGCCCGAGATGCACGACGAGGTGGGCCGGCAGCGCAAGCTGATCATCTTCACCGAGCACCGCGACACGCTGAACTACCTGGCCACCAACATCCGCGGCTTGATCGGCAGCGCAGAGGCCGTGGTCATGATCCACGGCGGCGTCAAGCGCGAAGAGCGCCGCAAGGTGCAGGAGATGTTCCGCAACGACCCCGCGGTGCGCGTGCTCCTCGCCACTGACGCGGCCGGCGAAGGCGTGAACCTGCAGAACGCCAACCTGATGGTCAATTACGACCTGCCGTGGAACCCGAACCGGCTGGAACAGCGCTTCGGTCGCATCCACCGCATCGGTCAGACTGAGGTCTGCCACCTGTGGAACATGGTGGCCGCCGAGACCCGCGAGGGCGATGTCTTCCAGCGCCTGTTCGAGAAGCTTGAGATCGAGCGCAAGGCGCTGGGCGGTCGCGTGTTCGACATCCTGGGCGAAGTCTTCGAAGACCGCAGCCTCAAGGACCTGCTGATTGAGGCCATCCGCTATGGCTCCGACCCCGAGGTGCGCGCCCGGCTGCTGCGCAAGGTGGAAGGCGCGCTGGACACCCACCATCTCGAAGACATCATCAAGCGCAACGCGCTGTGCGAAGAGGTGATGGACGAGAAGCGCCTATTCGCCATCAAGGAGGAGATGGAGAAGGCCGAGGCGCGCAAGCTGCAGCCCTTCTTCATTCGCTCGTTCTTCAGTCAGGCCTTCCAGCAGCTCGGCGGCGAGCTGCGCCCGCGCGAACCTGGGCGCTACGAGATCACCAACGTTCCGGCGCTCATCCGCGAGCGCGACCGCCAGATCACCGGCCGCGACCGTCGCAACGCCGACCCGGTACTGCGTCGCTACGAGCGTGTTTGCTTCGAGAAGCAGTTCGTGCGTCTGACTGACCGCGTCGGCGCGCCGATGGCCAGCCTGCTGCACCCCGCCCACCCGCTGATGCAGTCGGTGACCGACCTGGTGCTGGAAACCCACCGCAACAAGCTCAAGCAAGGCGCGGTACTGGTGGACCCGAGCGACATCGGTCTGACGCCGAAGGTGATGTTCATCATCGACCACTCGGTGAAGGAAGGTGCCGACCCCGCGCATGTGGTCTCACGCCGCATGCAGTTCGTCGAGATCGACCCCAAGGGCGACGCGATCAACGCCGGCTGGGCGCCACACCTGGATCTCTCGCCCATGGTCCCGGCCGACATGGCGCTGATCGAGGATGTGCTCGCCGCACCCTGGATCGCCAAGGACCTGGAGCAGGTGGCGCTGGCTCACGCCTCCGCGCACCTCGTGCCCGAGCACTTCGACGAGGTGCGTGCCCGCCGCGAGAAGACCGTCGACAAGACGCTGGCTGCCGTGCACGAGCGCCTGGTCAAGGAGATCAACTTTTGGTCCGACCGCTACATCAAGCTTCAGGACGACATCGCGGCCGGTAAGGACGTGCGCCTGACGCTGGAGAACGTGCGCCGCACCATCGACGACCTAACCGCCCGCCGCGAGACGCGCGAAAAGGAGCTGCTGGCCATGCGCCACGTTATCTCCGCCACACCGGTGGTGCTGGGGGGCTCGCTCGTCATCCCCGCCGGCCTGCTACTGCAGCGCAAGGGCCAGCCGGGCTGGACGGCCGATGCCGCCGCACGGGCCCGCGTCGAGCAGATCGCGATGCGCGCCGTGATGGACGCCGAGCGAGCACTCGGTCACGACGTCATCGACGTATCGGCCGAGAAGTGCGGCTGGGACGTCACCAGCCTGCCCAAGGCCCTGGACGGCCGGTTGCCGCCCTCACGCCACATCGAAGTGAAGGGCCGCGCCAAGGGCCAGACCACGATCACCGTCACCCGCAACGAGATCCTCTACGGCCTCAACCAGTCCGACAAGTTCATCCTGGCCATCGTGATGGTCGACGGTGAACAGCATGAAGGGCCGTTCTATGTGCGGCAACCCTTCACCCAGGAGCCCGACTGGGCCGTGACCAGTATCAACCTCGATCTCGATCAGTTGCTCGCCCGTGCGCAGCAGCCTGCATGAAAGAAGACCAACGAATGACCACTATCAAGACGCCAAAGAAACTGATCGAGGTCGCGCTGCCGCTCGACGCCATTAACGTTGCTGCCGCACGCGAGAAGTCGATCCGACACGGTCACCCTTCCACGCTGCACCTGTGGTGGGCACGACGGCCGCTGGCGGCGGCGCGAGCGGTCATTTTTGCGCAGATGGTCAACGACCCTGGTTATCAGCAAGGCGGGGGCTTTCGCTATGGCGTCAATAAGGAGAAGGCGCAACTGGAGCGGGAGCGGCTTTTCAAGATCATCGAGGACCTGGTGCGTTGGGAAAACACCAACAATGAGGAAGTGCTGGAGCGTGCCCGCGCAGAAATTCGTCGTTCATGGCGCGAGGTTTGTGAACTGAACAAGGGTCACCCGCAGGCCACAGAGCTGTTCAATCCGGATCAGATGCCCGGCTTCCATGACCCGTTCGCTGGCGGCGGCGCGCTGCCTCTTGAGGCGCAGCGGTTGGGGCTTGAGAGCCATGCCTCTGACCTCAATCCGGTGGCAGTCATGATCAACAAGGCGATGATTGAGATCCCTCCGCGCTTCACCGGTCGCGCCCCAGTCGGGCCAGAGGTGGCAGTTGAAAAGGCCAGTCGCAAGAAGGCCACCAGGGACGTGTTCGAAGACTGGTCAGGTGCCCGTGGAATGGCCGAAGACGTGCGCCGCTACGGCTCCTGGATGCGTGCCGAGGCCGAGCAGCGGATCGGTCACTTGTACCCGCAGATCGAAGTCACCACCCAGATGATCGTCGAGCGACCCGAGCTCGCGCCGCTATTGGGCCAAAAGCTCACCGTAGTTGCCTGGTTGTGGGCTCGCACCGTCAAGAGTCCCAATCCGGTCTACTGCAATGTAGAGGTGCCGCTGGCCTCCAGCTTCATCCTTTCGAAGATGAAGGATAACGAAGCATACGTGCAGCCTGTGGTCGAGGGCGACCAATACCGTTTCACCGTGCGGGTCGGTGAGCCGCCGGCGAGTGCGGAGAACGGCACTAAGCTTGCACGAGGCGCAAACTTCCGTTGCCTGCTATCCGAATCACCTATCGAACCTGGATACATCAAGGCAGAGGGCTTGGCTGGGCGACTGGGTGCGCGGCTGATGGCCATCGTCGCTGAAGGCTCGCGAGGTCGAATCTATCTGGAGCCATCCGAAGAGCATGAAGCCATTGCCCGAAGTGCTGAGCCGACATGGCGCCCAGAGACGGCGCTGCCAGACGACCCACGCAACTTTTGGACGCTGAGCTACGGTTTGGAGAAGTGGGGTGATTTGTTCACACCTCGCCAGCTGGTGGCGCTGAACACTTTTAGCGATCTCGTAGGGGAGGCCATCGCCAAGGCAAAAGCGGATGCCATTGCCAGGGGAATGCCTGACGATGGACGAACGTTGGACCAGGGAGGTTCGGGAGCTACTGCCTATGCTCAGGCTGTCGGCGTTTACTTGAGCTTTTTCTTGGGGAAGCTTGCCGACAAGGGCTCAACGATTTGTACTTGGGATTCGGGGCCGGCATCGAACAAGACTGCGTCTGGTCGTTCTGCCCGGGTCGCAACAGTCAGGGTGACTTTTGGTCGCCAAGCGCTGCCAATGACCTGGGATTATGCGGAGGTCAATTTCTTCAGTGAATCCGTGGGGAGTATGGACACTGTTCTGAAGACGCTGACCACACCGCTTGACTACTTCCCGACAAAAGCCGTTTGTGGTTCGGCTAGTCAGTTTGACGCCCAGCGCCAGGGAATTAGTCAAGGAAAGTTGGTATCAACGGACCCCCCGTACTACGACAACATCGGTTACGCCGACTTGTCCGATTTCTTCTACGTTTGGCTGCGCCGATCGCTAAAGCCAATCTATCCGGGCCTATTCGCAACGGTTGCAGTGCCCAAGGCTGAGGAGCTTGTTGCCACGCCTTATCGCCACGGAGGAAAAAATTCGGCTGAGCAGTTTTTTCTTGACGGCATGACAGAAGCATTGCGCAATCTGGCAAAGCATGCTCATTTGGCCTTTCCGGTCACCATCTATTACGCGTTCAAGCAGTCTGAAACCAAGAGCGAGTCCGGCACCTCTAGCACCGGATGGGAAACGTTTCTTGCGGCCGTTCTCAAGGCCGGCTTCGCACTGACCGGCACATGGCCGATGCGCACCGAGATGGGCAATCGAATGATCGGCTCCGGTACCAACGCATTAGCCTCCAGCATCGTTCTCGTCTGCCGCCACAGACCTGCCGATGCGGCCACAGTGAGCCGTCGAGAGTTCATCCGTGAACTGAATGCCGTGCTACCCGAGGCGCTGGACGAGATGACTCGCGGGGGAGTCAATTCTCCCGTTGCGCCGGTCGATCTATCTCAAGCGATCATTGGGCCCGGCATGGCGATCTTCAGCCGATATGCCGCAGTGCTGGAGGCGGACGGCACGCCGATGCATGTAAGAACTGCCCTGCAGTTGATCAACCGCTTCTTGGCCGAAGACGACTTCGACCATGACACGCAGTTCTGCCTGCACTGGTTTGAGCAGCAGGGCTGGGCCGTAGGCAAGTTCGGCGAGGCGGACGTGCTCGCGCGCGCCAAGGGCACCAGCGTCTCGGGCTTGCAGGCAACCGGCGTTGTCGCCTCAAGCAAGGGTGAACTGCGCCTACTGCGCTGGGCCGAGCTGCCGCGCGACTGGTCGCCCGAAACCGACACCCGTCTGCCCGTGTGGGAAGCGCTGCACCACCTGATCCGCGTACTGAACCAAGACGGCGAGTCGGGCGCCGGTGTGCTGCTGGCCCGCATGCCGGCCCGTGCGGAGCCGGTGCGCGCGCTGGCCTACCGCCTCTACACGCTGTGCGAGCGAAAGGGTTGGGCCGAGGAGGCGCGCGCGTACAACGAGCTAGTGACCGCCTGGAGCGCCATCGAGCAAGCCGCCAGCGAAGCCGGTGTCATCGGCTTGCAGACTCAACTTGACATCTGATCGGGAAAGAACATGAACATGAAACCCTGGCGCGAGATCGCGGAGCCGCATTCGGATGTGCGGGAGGGCAAGTTCCAGCAAGCGGAGTTCGCGGCGGACCTGTCGCGCGTGCATGCGGGCACGGCCAATGAGGAATATCAGAGCCCGACGCTATTTTTCCAGCGCACCTTCATCACCGAAGGCATGCGGCTGCTGCTGGACTCGGTGGTCAAGCGGCTGGCCGGCAAGGGTGGCGACCCGGTGATCCAGCTGCAGACGGCCTTCGGTGGCGGCAAGACGCACACAATGCTGGCGGTCTACCACCTGGCTAAGGGCGCGGCGTCGGCGAGCGAACTGCAGGGCGTGTCGCCCATTCTCGACTCGGCCGGTGTGACTGAGCTGCCCAAGGCCCGCATCGCCGTTCTCGACGGCGTCGACATGTTGAGCCTGGCGAGCAAGCCGCGGGCCCATGCCGGCTGCACGGTGCACACGCTCTGGGGGGAGCTGGCCTGGCAATTGGGTGGCGAGGCCGGCTACGAGCACGTGAAGGACGCGGACCAGACGGGTACCGCACCTGGCAAGAAGGAGCTGGCCGATATGCTGGCTGCCAGCGCGCCCTGCGTGATCTTGATGGACGAGCTGGTGCGCTACGTGTCGCAGTTCGAAGAAGGCAAAACGCTTTCGGGCGGCACCTACGACACCCAGCTCTCCTTCGTGCAGGCGCTGACCGAGGCACTGAAGGCGGTACCGACGGCGGTGCTGTTGGCCTCACTGCCGTTCTCGGATCGCGAGGCCGGCAGCCAGCAAGGCGTCAAGGCGCTGCGCGCGCTGGAGCACTACTTCGGCCGTGTGCAGGCGCTGTGGAAGCCGGTGGCCACCGAAGAGGCCTTCGAGATCGTGCGCCGGCGGTTGTTCACTCGCATCAACGACAAGCTCGCGATGGAGGCGGCGTGCCGCGCCTTCGCCGACTACTACACCACGAACCGCGACGACTTTCCGCCGGAAACGCAGGACAGCAAGTACCTGGAGCGCCTGCTGCACGCTTACCCGATTCACCCCGAGGTGTTTGACCGACTGTACGAGGACTGGTCCACGCTGGACAACTTCCAGCGCACCCGCGGTGTGCTGAAGCTGATGGCCAAGGTGATCCACCGGCTGTGGAGGGACGGCAATAACGAGCCGCTCATCATGCCCGGCAGCGTGCCGCTGATGGACGCCGACACGCGCAACGAGGCGATCTACTACCTGCCTCAGGGCTGGGACCCGGTGATCGAGCGCGACGTGGACGGCGAGCGTTCCGAGACCTGGGAGATCGAGAACAAGGACACCCGGTTCGGCAGCGTGCAGGCCTGCCGCCGCACCGCCCGCGCCATCTTCCTGGGCAGCGCGCCCAGCACCTCGAACCAGCTGGTGCGAGGCCTGGAACTGGAGCGCGTACTGCTCGGGGTAGCCCAACCCGGCCAGCAGGTCAACCTGTACAAAGATGCGCTGCGCCGCCTCGGCGACCGGCTGCATTACCTGAACCACGCCAACAACCGCTTCTGGCTGGACACGCGCCCGAACCTTCGGCGTGAGATGGAGGAGCGCAAACGGCGCTTCCAGGACAAGGAGGACGTGTTCCCCACCGTCCGCGAGCGCGTGCAACGCAGCTTTGCCAGCGGGATCTTCGGCGGCATCCACATCTTCACCGGCAGCGGCGATGTGCCCGACGACTGGGCCTTGCGCCTGGTGGTACTCCCGCCCGACGCCGCCTACAGCAAGAGCGGCCAGAGCCTGGCCATCGATCGTGCGACCGAGATCCTGCGGAAGCGCGGTGACCAGCCCCGTTTCAAACAGAACCGCTTGATCTACGTGGCCGCGGACTACGACAGCGTCAGCCGGCTGAAGGACCACGTGCGTTCGTACCTGGCGTGGCGCAGCATCGTTGCCGACTACAAGGACAACCGCATCGTCCTCGATAACCTGATGGCCAAGCAGGCGACGGCCAGCCTGGAGCAGGCCGAGGAGACGGTGCGGCGGATGATCCGAGAGACTTACAAGTGGCTGTTGGCCCCGGTGCAGGAGGCTCGGCCTGGGAAGGGTTTGTCGGACGTGGTGTGGGAGCATTTCCAGCTCAACCCCGGCGCGCAGAACTGGTCGCAGGAGGTTGAGCGCGTGCTCAAGGAGAACGAGCTGCTCATTACCGAGTGGGCGCCGATCCACCTGGCCAAGGTGCTGAAGGACTGGTTCTGGAAGGATGATGCGAAGGAGGTCAGCGCCCTGAACGTGTGGCAGCAGAGCTGCCAGCAGCTCTACTTGCCTCGTCTGAAGGACAGCACAGTCTTTCAGATGGCGATGGCCGCGGGGGCGGAAAGCCGCGACTTCTTCGGCTTTGCGCAGGGCAAGGAGGATGGCCGCTACATCGGGTTCAGCTATGGCAAGCGCACGTCGCCGATCATGGACTCGTCGCTGCTGCTGATCGAACCGTTCGCCGCTGCGGCCTACATGGAACAGCTGCGCGCGGCCGAGGAAGCCTCTCGTGCCAAGGACGCCGAGGCTGGAGGCGGTGCAGCGACGACGAGCTTGCCCGCGAGTGGTGGCACCAACTCACGCGTCGAAGACTCGGCCAAGGGCGGCTACACGGCCGGGACGGGAGCGGCGAGTCAGACGGCCAAGAAGCAGTTCTACGGCAGCATCGAGCTCGACCCGTTCCTGGCCAAGAAGCAGTTCGCCGACCTGGTCGACGAGGTCGTCCAGCAGTTCACCATGCGCCCCGGCGCGAAGGTGAAGATCGCTATCGAAATTCAGGCTGAGTCGGCCTCCGGCTTCGACGACGGGCTGCAGCGTGCGGTAAAGGAGAACTGCAACACGCTGAAATTCAAGAGCGCGGAATTCGAGGCCGGTGAATAGCGATTCATTCAAGCCGAAGCCGCTGGGCGGCTCGGCTTAGCGTAGTCGTTAGCGGTCATGGCAGCTGGCGCCCCTCACGCGGCGTTTAGCAACACCGTGAGGAACCTGCGGCAAAAGCCAACCGTGTTTGGAGAACGAGTGGGTCGGGACGGACGGTGATTCATTAGGGAGAGCGCGTGCGCAAGCTGGGTGACGAGGTCATTTATTCCGCTACCGACGTGGTCAACTTCCTTGAATGCGAGCACCTGACTTCACTGGATCGCATCAACCTGGAGACCCCGCTCGAGCGGACCGCCGACGATCCGACGATGCGCCTGATCCAGGAGCACGGAATCCGGCACGAGCAGCTGTACTACGCCTCGCTCCAGGATGGAGGGAAAACAGTCGTCGATGTCAGCGGCCGAGGCGAAGGGCTCGACGATCAAGTCGCGGCGACCCGGGAAGCGCTCGCTTCCGGTCCAGATGTCGTCTACCAGGCCGCGCTGCGTGACGGCGCTTTCGCCGGCTATGCCGATTTCCTGGAGCGCGTAGACCTGCCGTCCGATCTGGGCGACTTCAGCTACGAAGTGGTCGACACCAAGCTTTCCAGAAGCCCCAAGGCCAAATACCTCATCCAACTCGCGTTCTACTCCGCGATCCTCGCAAAGTGGCAGGGGCGCATGCCCGAGGCGATGCACGTCGTGCTGGGCGATGAGGCCAGGTTGACCTATCGTGCCGCCGAGTACCTCCGCTATTACGAAACGCTTCGCAACCGATTTCTGGAAGCGCAACAACGCGACACGGGCGCAACCTACCCGGAGCCCTGCGCAAAGTGTGCGCAGTGTCCGTGGGCAGACCATTGTGATCAGGTTTGGGAGCGCGATGATCACTTGAGTCGGGTCGCCAACATCCGGCAGACGCAGATCAAGAAGCTGAACGCTGCTGGCGTTAACACTCTGGAGGCGCTGGCAAACCTGGGTGACAACGCGCATGTGCCCAAGCTCGCTGCCGAGACGCTGGGTGTCCTGCGGCATCAGGCCAGGCTGCAGTGGCAGGAACGCATATCCGGGAAGAAGGTGGTGGAGCTCCTGCCGATTGCGGAGGGGGACGGGCGCGGCTTCCAGCGTCTTCCTCCGCCCGATGAAGGCGATCTCTACTTCGATATGGAGGGCGATCCGCTGGAGAAAGGCGGCCTCGAGTACCTGTTCGGCGTTGGTTATCGGAAGGGCGAACACCTGGAGTTCGTCCCGTTCTGGGCGCACAGCCGCGAACAGGAGAAGGTCGCCTTTGAAGCTTTCATCGACTTCGTCGTCCATCACCTGGGCAAGCATCCAGACGCTCACATCTATCATTACGCCGCGTACGAGAAAACGGCGCTTGGCAAGCTGATGTCACTCCATGGCACCCGCGAACGCCAGGTTGACGACATCTTCAGGCAAGGACGGCTCGTCGACCTCTACAAGGTAGTCCGCGAAAGCATGCGCGTGTCAGAGCCGGGCTACTCGATCAAGAACATCGAGCACTTCTACCGACCACCACGGCAAGGCGAAGTCCAGAACGCGGGCGCGAGCATTGTCGTCTATGAGCAATGGCGCCAGACCGCCGATCCGGTGTTGCTCTCGCAGATCGAGGCCTACAACCGAGATGACGTCGAGTCAACCGCGGGTCTCCATGCCTGGTTGCTCTCGTTGCGGCCCGCAGAGACGTCATGGCGAAGCACATCATCTTCCATGGCGCCGGAGCCCCAGGGCGAAGATCAGAGAGAAAGTGTCGAGGACCGTCTCGCGCGGATGCGTTTGGCGCTGGACAACGTGGAAAATCTGGCGGAGACGGATGCTGTGGTAAGGCTCCTGGCGTCGCAGCTTCTCGATTTTCACCGGCGCGAGCAGAAGCCGCAGTGGTGGAAGGTGTTTGACTGCCAGCAGATGGACCTGCATGAGCTCATCGAAGACGGGGAGTGCATTGGCGGGATGACCCTGCATCCCGAGTGCAAGCCCTATCCGGAAAAACAATCGCTGGTCTACACCTTCGTCTATCCTGAGCAGGAGACCAAGCATCGCACTGGATCGCAGGGAACGAGGATCGACACCGGCAAGCAGGTTACTCTGCTATCCGTCGACGACAAGGAACGGGTTGTCCGCATCAAGGTCGGCAAAAGGTCGGATCCGCTGCCCGCAACGTTGAGCATCGGCCCGAAGCCGCCTGTGGATGACAAGACCTTGCGTGCGCGTGTTGAGCTATTCGCCGACAGTCTGCTCGCGAACGATGGCCGATTCTCGGCGGTCAAGAGGATTCTTGCCAAGGGACTACCAGTCATCGAGGGGGTTGAGGCTGGTTCCCCGCTAGTCTCCAATGACTTCGAAGCGAGTGACGTTATTCGAGTTGTCGCGGGAATGCAGCAGTCACACTTGGTGATCCAAGGGCCACCGGGCGCGGGAAAGACCTACACGGGCTCCCATGTGATCGCCGACCTGCTCCGGCGCGGCCATTCCGTCGGTGTCGCGTCGAATAGCCACAAAGCCATCCACAATCTGCTCGATGGCGTGGTCGATGTTGCTTGCGCCAAGGGCATAGCGCTTCGAGGATTCAAGAAGACCAGCTCGAGCAATCCAGACTCCCACTTTGACTCCAGCGTGTTCGACAACAGCGACAGGTTGGATGACTACGATCCCGCAACGCACCGCCTATTCGCGGGCACAGCCTGGGCTTTCGCTGGCCTGCCTGAAGACATCCAGCTGGACTACCTGTTCATTGACGAAGCAGGCCAGGTGTCCTTGGGAAACCTGGTGGCGATGGGAGTCAGTGCGCGCAACATCGTCCTGCTCGGCGATCAAATGCAGCTGAGCCAACCCATCCAGGGCGTCCACCCCGGGCGGTCAGGCGAATCCATCCTCGAGTACCTCCTCGACGGTCGGGCTACGATTCCGCCAGCTGAGGGGGTCTTCCTCTCACAGTCCTGGCGCATGCACCCGGCCGTGTGCCAGTTCATTTCCGATGCGGTGTATGACGGGCGACTGCGATCCGCCGGTGGTGCGGAGCGGCGGAACCTGGTGCTGGCCGCGGACTCGCACGCAGCGCTGGCATCGGCCGGGATTCGCTACGTTCCAGTGGAGCACTCCGGAAGAAGCCAGAGTAGCGAAGAAGAAGCTTCAGCGGTCTGCGCCCTCTATGCCAGTCTGCTCAAGCAGGAGTTCGTGGAAAAGGATGGGGAGCGTCGTGCCCTCGTCATCGCCGATATTCTGGTGGTCAGCCCGTACAACCTACAGGTGAACCTCCTGAAGCACGCACTTCCCGAAGGCGCGCGCGTTGGGACTGTGGACAAGTTCCAAGGGCAGGAGGCGCCAGTAGTCATCGTCAGCATGGCGACGTCGTCAGGAGACGAGCTGCCACGAGACATCGAGTTTCTCTACAGCAAGAATCGACTGAACGTCGCGATATCGCGTGCCAAGTGTCTAGCGTTGGTTGTCGCCAGTCCGCACCTGATGTCGATTCGCTGCAACACGCCGGAACAGATGGCCTTGGTGAACACGCTCTGCTGGGTAAAGGACTTTTCGGACGCTCAGCTGGCCGAAGGCTCGACAGGGTCGAGGGAAGCGACAATGGCGACTGCGTAGGTTCGAATCTGGAGCATCTGCGTACTTGGGTGCTGTTACAGCAGGGCGTGAGTAGTCGCCAAGCGAGTAAATTCTTACACGAGATGGCCTCATGTATGAGATGACAGAGGCAACGCGCTTTACCAGGAGCCATACGCAACAGCAGTGATGGAATAGTTCGAGAAGTGGGGGAAAAGCCTACGCGCACTTACCGTTTCTGTTTTCGCAACGGCAACGAAGTCAAATCTGTCATCCGTAAGCAAGCCGACGAGGGCGACTTCGTCGGCTTTTCATTTTTCTCAATAGGTCGTGACAAATGGCTACGTTTCACTGCGAAATTAAGAGTGGGCACAAAGGAGCTGCCGCAGACCACGCTGCGTACATCGCGAGGCAGGGGTGGCACTCCAAGCGAGGGGATCTCCTCTTCACCGGACACGGTAATCTGCCGCCGTGGACGAGCGATCAGCCAGGTTTGCTTTGGAAGGCGGCAGATCAATTCGAACGATCCAATGGAGCTGCGTACCGGGAGCTGGTCATCGCTCTACCACGGGAACTTGGAACCGAAGAACTCCGTTCCCTGGTGGCGAGGATGGTAATAGAGCTGGTTGGCAACAAGCCTTACCAGTACGCGGTGCATGCGCCGACATCATCCTTGGAGGGGCAGGACAATCCACATCTTCACCTGATGTACTCGGATCGTTTGCCAGATGAAGTTGATCGTCCCGCGGAGAGGATGTTCTCGCGCTACAACCCTAAAAACCCCGCGACGGGCGGATGCAGGAAGGACAATGCCGGTAGAAGCCGAGCGCAGCTCCGAGAGGACCTGATCGCGAAGCGCAAGGCAGTTGCTGACCTGCAGAACGAGTACTTGGCGAGGAAGGGCTGTTCAACGCGGGTGGATCATCGGACGCTCAAGGAACAAGGCGTGGCGCGTCGGGCTGAGCGCCATTTGGGGCCTGCGCGGATCAATGACATGTCCGCCGGAGAGAAAAGGAAGTACACCGCCTTGCGACGCAGAGCAGACGGCGATGAAGGCGGACCAACCGCGGTTTAACTAGGCATCACGCAGCGCGAAGGGGTAGTGGGCGCTCGGTGCTGAAGGCGCGGTTGCATCAGGTCGCCACCCAGGGCCGTGAGACACCTGAGCGCGTGTCGCGGAGGGAAAATGGGCTCCATCCTGCTACGTCGTAGCAGGATGGAGCGTCTCAGCAGCATCTACGGGCTAGTCTGACCTTGCTTGAAAGGCTCCGCCCCAGGCCAAGAGCCCTGCCAAGGCATGAGGTCGAGGTACCAAGTTCCATTCTTCTTGAACTGTCCCAGCTGGCCCCAGCCGATCAGGATGTCAATCAGAGGGTTCAGGATCGCATTGTCTCGCATTCGATTTGGTGCGCATCGCCTTAGCTCTGCTCGCGGCATGAAACGCCGCGGAATAGGGCCGTTTTGTCGCCGATGGTGCGTGATCCAGTCGTTGAGGAAGGTTGCATCCAGTTCTTCACTGATCTGTGAGACAAACCGACGCACGAAGTCTCGAGACGCTGCCTCGCACAGGGCGATGGCGGCGTAGAGGGAGCTCTCGTTGATGTCTCCTTCTTCACCCTCAAAGTAGTGAAGCAGCGCAGCAACGCGGGCGACATTCTGGGGCAGGCGTCCCGCATGTTCTGGTGCCAGTTCGAATCGGCCGCCAAGACGTCCGTCAGCATTGAGCTGCGCAGCGTACTTCAGCCAAAGCCGACCGGCAGACTCGTTGAACCGCATTACCTTCCGCTCAAACTGCGAGTCAGAGGCGGCGCCCAAATTCTGTTCCAAGAGCTCCTGGACCCGGTGTCCAAAAGCTTCCCGGCAAGGCTCTGGAATTGCCTCCTCTGGTGAAGGCATGGAGCTGTCGTCGGCCTCCACCACCATCAGTCTGGCCAAAAAGCCCACATCCCTGAGCTCCTCCCCAGCCGTGGAAAGGAACTTCTGCAGCCGTCCCGGGTGCACGAGCGCCAGCATGGTCAACCGGGCATTGTTCAGCGCGAAGCTCTTCGCGGTCTTTCGATGGATCTTGATGGACTCCCCCGACCAAAGTGCATTCAGGTTGGATGCTTCCTTGCGGACGATACCGTTCAGGATTTCACTGCCTTCGTAGGAAACGAGACCCGCCGACGGAAGTTCGTGGAGCCCAGCGAAGAGGGCCGGCCCGGTGGTGTTCTTGTAAAGGAAACCAGCGCCTGGCAGTCGATGACCGTTTGCAGCTTCGAAATTCTCGATGGACTGGAGGAAGTAGTTTCCAGCAGCGGATTTGCCAGCCGTCGCTCCTCCAATGCCAACCAGCATCAGTGACGTAGGAAAGCGATGACCATTGGGCGTCTCCACATCGCAAAGGTTCTGCATGGAGATCGCGATTGCGGCAAGGGCGCTCAGGTAGCCGAACTCCGGGCGACATCCCCTCGCCATCACGAACTCTGCAACCGCCTCCTGAAAGAGCTTCGTAGGCAGGGCACCGATCCGGACGGGCAGGGATTCGAGTTGGAAGGGCTGGTACTGGTAATGGACGGTCGCTTGGAACGGATTCATGCCGTCACCTCCCTTGCGTCCGCCTCGATTTCGTCAGCGGGATTCTGCGTCGCCTGGTTGTCACCCGGGCTGGGAACGAGCTGAGGAGGGGGCTGGATTGCCTGCCCGCATTGGTTGCACGTGACGACGTCGCCCCGGTCCTCGTAGGTCTTAGCCATCGAACTCAGAAACTCCTCGAAAAGAGCGGGGTAGAGTTTCAAGCCACCTTCGCTCAAGTGCTTCAGGATCGTCTTTCGTGGCACCTTCCGGGACATCGCGTGAAGGACGGCGGGATAGAACTTCTCAAATTCCTTCAGCTTGTGGTGTTTTGGGTCGCCACCCAGCGACATGAGCAGTCGGATGGCCTTTTCGGCACGAGTTTCCCTCGCCTCGCCGCACTTGGCGGCGAGGGTGTTGTCAATTTTCATGTTGGGTTTCCTTGATTAGAAGGAGGAGCGCATCTGGGCGCAGACTTCCAGGTAGGCAATCACGTCGCTCTCCCACCAGACGGAGGGGGCACGTTCGCTCGCCTGGCTGCCGAGCTTGAAGGGTTTCGGCATTTCGGGATCAAAACTGGGCGATGCGGGATTGAGGCGGGAGTACAGGGTGCTCTTGCTGATGCCCAGGATGCTGAGAACTTCCCGGAGGCGAATGGCACGGCGATTGGCCTTGTAGTCCCCGACTACCTCGAGCTGACGCACTTGCTCGAAGATCTCCTCGAGCCGCTGGATGACACGGGCTTCGATCAACGAACGCAGGAACTCAAAACCGGGCTCTAGGCCGTAGGGGCTGTTGCCATGGGGCGCGAAGCTCACGCCGACGTTCGCATGACCGGAGGATTTGTTCGCCCCGCGGTCGCCGTTGCGGGGGACAAGCTTGGTGTGACGATTCAACATTTCAGACTCCTTCTTAGGTTTGACGCTGCGACGCGGTAGTGCGCTGCAGTGCGAAGAAGTCTTTCCGGGGCCAGCAATCTTGACACTACTGTCTGCATGCAGACGGGGAATGAACCCCGACCGGAGGCGCGGGGCGCCTCCTCCCTCAAATGCCTTGACCCACGGGGAACGAAGAGCTACGTGGGTTCGTCGTTTCTGGAGAGCTTGACGGTCAGTACCTCCCCGTCCTCCACGAAACTAATGAGTCTCAGGTAGTACTCAGACTCGTCGATCGGAACACCTTCGCCGGTCGTTCTGTCATTTTTAGTCGGGGTAGTTTTCCGGTCCTTTCTCTTACTGAAATGCGAAAACGCTTCCGCTAATTCGGGGTAGGGGCCGCTCGGCAAGGACCAGTTATCGAGCATGTTCCGTATGCGCACGAGGACGTCATTCTTCCGCTTCGCCGATGTCCGGCCTTTGGTGCTCTCGGGGACAATGGTGTCGAACTCGTTCAACCAGTGCTTTACCGGGTCCTGGTCCCGCTTCGTGCGAATCAGTTCGACAACCTGATCCTTCGCACTTTCCATGCTGCGCGCAGATCCGTCTCTTTTGATCTTGTCCAGCGCGCCAAGGACAAGCGCTCTGATTTTCTCAGTCCTTCCAGCGTGCATTACGTGCGCCGCCCTGGACGTGTTTTGAGCCGTCGACGACATTGTGTTCAAGCCTAGGTGGTAATAGGCGAGCACAATGATGTGCCACGCCCTATCCGGCTGGCCTCCTGCGCATAGGCGTCTGGCCTCTTGAAGATAGATTGCCGAAATCAACAGTCCTTTGTACGGGTAGGGTCGCTGGTTACCCCACTGTGCAGGGACAAATGCGCCTGTGGTGATTCGGTATCGCACCCACTCCACCCAGGAGTACATTGGAGTGTCGCCGCGATCCTCCACTATCGACCCGGCTAGCTCCCAGAGGTAGCTGTTGTCGTGCACCTCATTGGTGTAGATGTGCTCGTGCCAGAGCGTGATCCCATTTTCGATCAGCAACAAAGGCTCAACTGCGCGTTCGCCTCGGTACTCGTAGAAAAAGTGCGTGATCGGCTCGCCGCTGTTCAAGAGATCCTGAAGCGATCCGCCCTCGGCGCCGTTTTTGTTCCCCATCGATGTTTCCCGCTCAAGTGCCTATGTGCGAATTATGGCTGCCGTGAGCTGGCTTCCGGCGATGCTGGAACCCAGCCGGTTCCGCCACCAGGTCCCTAGCTCATGGGCCGACCAAGGCCCACGACTGGGGACGCAAGGTCGGGCCACACCGCTCGGCAAGAACGTTGCGCCGACTGTGACTCGCGACGCCGGTACGAGTCGCGGTCGCCCAACTGGCGCACGAGCGACTTAGGCTCGACGCGGTAGGATCAAGTTTGGCAGCTAGGGCTGACGCTCCAAAATGTGAGTCAGATTGAGAGTCAGCATTGCATGAGCAATTGCTTATTGATTCGTAAAATCAATGGCCTACGCTCGGTATTCGATTGCTGGTGGGCCCACCATAAAGCCGACATTGCCGCGAACCTGAGCCCGCGAACCTGAGCCCGCGAACCTGCGCCGACGCGAGTTCGAACCTACAGGGAAGACCATGCCAACGGTCGAGCAAAGGCATGTAGTGGTGCCTCCATCGGCCTGGGCATCTCGCACTCTGGTCCCGGCGTCTTGCTTTCGGTGCTGACGCACAGACGGAAGTCGCGCAGGCCGCGGATCTGCAGGCTGTCGCCGTTCGCGACGGCGAAGCGCTCGACAGGCTCGTTCTGGCAGAGGACGCTTCGCTTGCCTTTGGAGCTTGCTGCCGATGCGCACTCGCGCGGAAACACCGTGTAGTGGCACTCCCCGCTCGCGCTGCGTAGGCATTCGAAGCGGGCGACGCCGCCTTCGACCGTCGTCTTGCTGTAGAGGAAATCGGCTGCGCCTTCGGTGCTGATGCGGTCGACGAACGTGCTGCGGCCGACATCGCAGCCGAACAACGACAGCGCGAAGTAGAACAGGGCGGCGATGATCTTCATGGTTCACCTCGAAGGTGGATGGCGCTGCGCTGTGGGTCAGGGCAACGCGATCACATGTGCCGGAACAGCGTCATGAACGGCGCGCTGACGGTCAGGGTTTCTGGCCGGGATTTGAGGCGCACGGTGCCGCGGCCGGAGTCGTCGCGGACGATGCCGGCGATCGCCTTGAGGTTGACGATCGTCGAGCGGTGGATCTGCTTGAACGTGGCCGGGTCGAGCATCGACAGCAGCTCGCGGATCGGCGTGCGCAGCAGCGCTTCGCCTTCCGCGGTCACCACCGTCGTGTACTTGTTGTCGGCGCGGAAGTAGGCGACTTCGTCGACCAGGATGAGGCGGGTCTCGCGGCCCGCGCTGGCGGTGATCCAGGTGAGCGGAGGCGGCGACGCCGCGGCTTGCGAGGGGCGAGCGCCCAGCTTCTCAAGCAAAGCGGCCAGTGCCGCGGCATCGTTGTTGCCGGTGCGCGCCTTCAGGCGTTGCACGGTGGCGGCCAAACGCTGCGGTGCGATCGGCTTGAGCAGGTAATCGACGGCGCCGCGTTCGAAGGCATCGATGGCGTACTGGTCGTACGCGGTCACGAACACGATCTGCGTGCTGGGCGTGGCTTCGGCCGCTGCCGCGGCGACTTCCAGTCCGGTGAGTCCGGGCATGCGAATGTCGAGGAATGCGACCTGGGGCTGGTGTTCGGCCAGCGCTTCCAGTGCGCTGGCGCCGTCCTCGCATTCGGCGACGATCTGCAACTCCGGCCATGCAGCGCGGAGCTGGTCGATGAGCGCCTGGCGCAGCAGGGCTTCGTCTTCGGCGACGACGCAGGTGCAGGCCGCTTCAGACATGGCGGGTGTCCTCTTCGAGGCTCGGCGGCACGGTGAGCGTCGCGGCGACGCCGGCGGGGAAGTTCGCGACCACGGATAGCGCAGCCTTGGAGCCGTAAAGCAGACGCAGCCGTTCGCGCACGTTCTTCAGGCCGATGCCGGTGCCGCTGCTCTTCGCGTTGAAGCCGTCGCCGTCGTCGGCCACGGTGACCGCCACGACATCGTCGCTGCGGCGCGCGCGGATCCACACCGTGCCGCCGCCGGTGCGCGGCTCCAGCCCGTGCTTGATGGCGTTCTCGACCAGCGTCTGCAGCACCATCGGCGGCAGGGGCGTGGCGCGCAGGTTCTCGGGCACGTCGACCTGCACGGACAGGCGCGACCCCATGCGGATCCTGAGGATCTCCAGGTAGGCGAGCGCGCGTTCGAGTTCGGCGCCCAGCGTCGACATCTCGTTGTCGGTGCTTGGCAGCGAACGGCGCAGGTACTGGATCAGGTGGCCGAGCATCTCCTCGGCGCGCGGCGGATCGCTGCGCGTCAGCAGCTGTGCGCTGGCCAGCGTGTTGTAGAGGAAGTGCGGCTCGACCTGCGCGTGCAGCAGGCTGAGCTTGGCGACGGTGAGTTCCTTCTCGGTGGCGGTCTGCACGGCCTCGGCCTTCTCGTTGCGACGGCGCTCGGCGACGCGGCGGGAGATGGCGCGTGTAATTGCCTCGGCGTTCTCGAAATTGGTGCCGTCGTCGACCAGGAACCAGTCGCTCCAGGCCGGGCTTTCCGGCTCGCAGATCAGGGTGAGGCTGCTGCTGTCGTGGCCCGGGGTGACCGTTGCTAGGATCTGGTTGCGCGGGTTGCCGAACCACCGCAGCGGGTTCCAGCGCCCGAGCGGATGCTCGCCATAGGTGTCGGGACGGCTGACCTTGGCGCGCACCTGCAGGCTGTCGCGCGCGCTCTCGACCTGCTCGATGCGCGGCAGTTCGCGAATGGCGGCGTCGATCAGGTCGAACGCCTCGCCCGCTTCGAACGGAACTTCGACCAGCCGGCGCTGGCGGTTGTCGATCGCGTCCTTGTCGATGTGCCCTGCGATCAGCCTGACCCGGCCCAGGTGCGAGAGCGCACCAGCCACGACCAGCGCCATCGTCACCATGCCCGCCACGGCGACCGGCCAGTCCAGCCGGCCGAGCAGCGGCAGCTCGGACCAGATCGCCGCCAGCAGGAAGATGGCCAGCATCCAGGCGATGGAGATGCGCAGGACGAAGGCGAGGCTCTTGAACACGATGCGTTCCGGGTCTGTGTGGATTGCGACGGAGCATAGCGACCTGCGCGGCGGAGTCGACCCGGATTGCGACGGATGCGGGAATGCGGCGATGAATCCGATGGCCCGGGGGGTGAAATCAGCCGGTGAAAGCCCGCCCGCTGCGATGCCACGGGAGTTTCACGCGGCCTGCACGCGGGAGCGCCGGAGGATGCCGGGTTCGCCGGATTTGCAGGATGGATTGCCATGACCACCCGTCGTCCGTTCGCCATCGGCCTGCTGGCATTGGCCGCCTCGATCCCCGCCACGCTGCACGCCGAAGAAGGGTGGGACTGGATGGTCGCGCCGTACCTGTGGGCGCCTTCCATCAAGGCCGACTTGAACGAGAGCCAGCCGCCGGTCGAGAACGACCAGGCGTTCGTCGACTGGATCGACAAGCTCGAGGTCGCCTTGCTTGGACATGTCGAAGGCCAGGGCGACCGCTTCGGCATGTTCGGCGACGTGATCTACCTGGCCCTGGGGGACAGCCATCACTACCCACGCGTACGCACGGAAGGCGACCTGGACAGCACCATCATCGAGCTGGCGGCGGTGCTGCCGCTGGGAGAGGAGCGGTTCCAGGGCTTCGATGTCTTCGGCGGCCTGCGCTATTTCGACGTCAGCGCGTCAACGGAGTTCGATCCGGTCAACGATGCATTGCCCGTCGTGTTCCGTGACCACGACGACAGCTACTACGACTTCATGCTTGGTGCGCGTTACACCGCCAAATTATCCGACCGCTGGGGACTCACCTTGCGTGGCGATGGCTCCACCGGCGATTCCGACGGCAGCTGGAGTGCTTCGATCAATGCCTCGTATCGAATGGGTAACGGCTCGTGGGTGTTCGGCTACCGCTACATGGAAGTCGAGCTGCCGATGGGGGACTCCTCGCTCGACCTGACGCTGAACGGTCCGCAGTTCGGCTACGCCTTCAGATTCTGAGCGCGGGCAGTTCCGTCCAACTCAAAGCAGGCCGTGCCGGTGCCAGATGACGAGCAGGCCGGCACCGACGATCACGTCGATCACCACGCACCACGGCACGTACCACTGAGGAATTTCGACCAGCGCCCGGCGCACGCGGTTGTGGTGAGCGAAGTCCCACGCGGCGTGCGCGAAGTAGGCGATCGCCACCAGCACCGGCCAGTACAGCAGGCCCAGCAGGCCGGCCACGGCGAACAGCGCGCTGACATTGAACTCGATCATCTGCTGGGCACCGGACCCGTTGACGACGGCGAAGCCGAAGTAGATGCCGGCGATCAGTGCGATCAGTATGGCCGCGAACGCAAGCGATGCATCGGGCGGTAGAAACGCGTGCGGCAGCAACGAGCCGATGCCGACCGCGACGCCGGTCAGCACCGGTCGCCGGGAGAACACCGACGAATGTGCGTGGTCGTGCCGCCCGGCCGTCTGCGTGGACATGGCGATCTCCTCGTCGAACTACCTGGCGGCCGCCGCTTCCGCGATCAACGCCGTCACTTCCGCCGGTTGCGATGCCAGCGACGCATGGCTCGCGGCGAGCGTGATGATCGTCTTCGCGCCGAGGCGGTCGGACATGCGCTTCTGGTTCTCCGGCGCGATCATCCGGTCCTCGCTGGAGATCTGATACCAGGAGGGCTTCTTCTTCCACGCGGGTGAGCTGATCGTGTTGCCGAACGTGCTGGCCAGTGGCGCCTTCTGCCCCACCGCCATCACCAGCGCCTCGTCCTGAGTGAGGTCCTGGCAGAAGCTCTCATGGAACTTGTCGCGCTTGATCCACAGGTAGCCGTCGCTGTCGGGCTCCAGGTTGGGGACGGCGACCGGCGGATGCTGCTGCGTGATGCTACCGGGACTCTCGCCGCTGTCGGGGGCGAATGCCGCGATGTACACGAGTCCGGTCACGTTGGGCTGGTCGCCGCATTCGGTGATGACTGCGCCACCGTAAGAGTGCCCGACGAGCAGCACCGGGCCGCTGACCTGCGCGACCATCTTGCGCGTGCGCTCGGCATCGTCGGCGAGCGACGTCAACGGCAGCTCGACCGCGCGCAGCGAGTCGAAGCCCTGCTTCGACAGCGCCACGATGACCTTGCTCCAGTGCGCGGCGCCTCCCCAGAAGCCGTGCACGAGGACGATGGTGGGCTTGCTGCTCATCGCGGCTCTCCAGAAATAATTAATTAAGCGCAGTGGTCCGGAGCAGCGCGGCGGGCGTGCTCTTCTGTTCGGAGGTCGCGGCCGTTTCATGAAACCGCGACGCCACGGGACGTGACGCCACGAAAATGGCCGCGCTGCCGTTAATTGGCCGTGATATCGCCCGGAAGGGCAATGACTCCAGGCACTGTCTGCCAGTTGTCGCGCAGGGAGAATGTCGCTCCCGCCGTACCCACCCCGATAGGAGACACTCCCCCATGCTCCAGATGCGCCCCAACTGCGAATGCTGCGACCGCAACCTTGCGCCGGATTCCGCCGACGCGCTGATCTGCTCGTTCGAGTGCACGTTCTGCACGCAGTGCGCGGGCAAGCTCGGCGGGCGTTGCCCGAACTGCGGCGGCGACATGCGTGCGCGTCCGACGCGCGCCGCCCACCTGCTGGAAAAGTATCCGGCGTCGACGCAGCGCGTCTTCAAGCCGGAAGGCTGCGCCCGCGGCGCGGGCTGATCCCCGCGCGGCACGCAGACCTGCAACGTGCAGGAATACAATCCGCCCATGTCCGCAACCCGGCCAGGCGATCTGCATGCCGCGCTAGCGGCGGTTGCGCGCGCGATCGCCGAATCGCTGGAAGTGCGCGATGTCTGGGATCGCGTCGCCGATGCCTGCCACACCATCGTGCCGTTCGACGCAATGGGCATCGTGCGGCTGGAGGAAGGCGGCCAGGTGCGCGCGGTCGCCGCGGCCGGCGAGCCCGCGGTCAAGGCGCTCGAAGGCCAGGTGTATCCCCGCGCCGGTTTCTCCCCGGCGTTCTGGCCCAATGCCGACGAGTTCATGGTGCTGCTCGGCGACGTGCCGAACCAGCTCGACGCCGCCTATCCGGTCGACCGTATCGCCATCGAATGGGGCTACCGGTCGGTGTTGCGCGTTCCGCTGGGACATTCCGGCGAACGGCTGGGCTCGATCCCGCTGGCTTCACGCACGCCGGAATGCTTCACCAAAGCGCATGGCGGTGCGCTGGTGGTGATCGCCGAGATGGCGGCGCTGGCGCTCGCGCACGAGCGCTTGGCCGCGACGCTGGCCGAGGAAACCCGCCGCACGGTCGCTGCACATGAGCGCGCCGAACGGCTCGAACAGCGCGTGCAGGCGCTGGCGCAGGAACTGCAGTCGCTGAGCCCGCACCAGGTTCTCGGCATCTCCCGCCGCTGGCGCGACGTGCTCGCGCAGGCTGCCAAGGTTGCGGCGACCGATACCACCGTGCTGTTGACCGGCGAATCCGGCAGCGGCAAGGAAGTGGTCGCGCGTTTCATCCATCGCGGTTCGCCGCGCAAGGACGGACCGTTCGTTGCGTTGAACTGCGCGGCGCTTCCCGAACAGTTGCTGGAATCGGAGTTGTTCGGCCACGAGCGAGGCGCGTTCACGGGCGCGCAGGCGACGCGGCCAGGTCGCATCGAGCAGGCCGCAGGAGGCGTGCTGTTCCTCGACGAAGTGACCGAGATGAGCCCGGGAGTGCAGGCCAAGTTCCTGCGCGTGCTGCAGGAGCGCGAGTACCAGCGCCTTGGCGGTGCGCGCACGCTGAGGGCCGACGTGCGCGTTCTGGCCGCCAGCAACCGCGACCTGCGCCAGGCGATCGCGCGCGGCACCTTTCGCGAGGATCTCTATTACCGGCTGGCCGTATTCGATATCGAACTGCCGCCGCTGCGCGAGCGCGCCGACGACATTCCGTTGATGGTCGATGCCTTCCTCGAGGAAGTGGGTCGCCACGTCGGCCGGCCCGCGGCCGGCATCACGGCGGAAGCGAAGCAGAGGCTGGGTGGCTATGCCTGGCCCGGCAACGTGCGCGAGCTGCGCAACGTGATCGAGCGTGCGGTGATCCTCAGCGAAGGCGGGCTGATCACCATCGAGCACCTGCCGCTGACGATGTCGGCTATCCCGGCCGGGCAGGCGGAGCCGATGGCGCCGCAATCGTTGCCCGACACCGAGCGCGAGATGATCGCGCAGGCGCTGGCGCGCTGCGGCGACAACAAGTCCAAGGCCGCCCGCATCCTGGGGCTGACGCGCGCGCAGCTGCGTTCGCGCATCGACAAGTACGGACTGAACACGAAGGCCTGAATCCGCGCGCGTCGGCTGCCCTGCGCGAACACCGCCAACATTGGCGATTTCCAGCCACCACCTTCGCGGCGATGATGACGCGCTCCTGGCCGGGCCGATGCGCAAACGCATGCTGCATCAAGCGTTTGCGCACACCATCGCGTGAAGGAAAAAGTTGGCACGCGATGTGCTCCATAGGGATCGAGTCCCGATGGAGTTCCAGCAGTGACCTTCCCCCAAACCCGATCGATCCATAGCAGACGCGCGGCGGCGACCACGCTGCTCGCCGCCTGCCTGATTGCGCCCGGCATCGCGGCCGCAGGCGACGCCGATGAGTGGCACTACCGCGTCAACCTGTACGGCTTCTTCCCCGAGATCAGCGGCCAGGTGCGTGCACCGGTGCCGGGCGGCGCCGAGATCGATGTCGATGCCGACGACCTGATCAGCAACCTCGAGATCGCCGCAATGGGCGGTTTCGAAGCGCAGAAAGGCAAGTGGGGCATGTTTGCCGACGTGATCTACATGGACGTCGGCGATTCGATCTCCAACTCGCCGGCGATCGGCCAGGGCACGGTGCCGCTGCCGCCGGGCGTGACCGCCGACGCCTCGCTCGATGTCGAAGCCGTGGCGTTCACCATTGCCGCGAACTACCGCTTTGTCTCGACGCCGTCGGACACCGTCGACGTGTTCGGCGGCGCGCGTCTGCTCGATGCCTCCACCGAACTGGAGTGGCGCTTCGAAACACCGATGGGCCCGCTGCCGCCGCCGCAGGGGCAGGGCCGCGTCAAGGTCAGCCGCGACGGCTGGGACGGCGTCATCGGTGCCAAGGGCCAGCACCGCTTCGGTTCGCGCGACCAGTGGTTCATTCCCTGGTACGTCGACGTAGGTACCGGCGAATCCGACCTCACCTGGCAGGCCTCCACCGGCATCGGCTATCGCGCCGGCTGGGGCGAAACCTTCCTGGTCTGGCGCCACCTCGACTACGACTTCGGAAGCAGCCGTCAGATCGAAGACCTCGGCTTCGACGGTCCCGCCGTCGGCGTCGCTTTCAGCTGGTAACTCATCAACCCCGCATCCCCCGGAGCACCGACATGTCTTATCGTCCGCAACGCATCGACGTCCATCACCACTTCATTCCGCCCGAGTACCTCGCCGAACTGCACCGGCTCGGCATCCACTGGACCGGCGGACCGCCCATCCCCGACTGGAACCTCGACATCGCACGCGAGGTGATGGATCGCAACGGCATCGCCCAGGCCGTCGCCTCCGTCGTGCCGCAGGTCTATTGGGGCGACACGGTTTTCGCCGCGCGATGGGCACGGCACGGCAACGAGTTCGCCGCCAGCATGGTGCAGCAGGACCCCGTGCGCTTCGGTGCGTTCGCGACGCTGCCATTGCCGGACACCAAGGCGACGTTGAAAGAAATCGAATACGCGCTCGACGTGCTGAAGCTCGACGGTGTGATCATGTTCTCCAGCTTCGGCGACCAGTACCCGGGCGACCCGGCCTTCGAGGAGGTGTTCCAGGAGCTGGAACGCCGCAAGGCGATCGTGTTGATCCATCCATGCACCGCGCCGCCGGGCGCCATCGTGCCCAAGCTCACCATCCCGTGGGGCATGGTCGAGTTCGTGCTCGACACCACCCGCGCAGTGACCAACCTGATGCTGAGCGGCACATTGCACCGGTATCCGTCGATCCGCTACATCGTCTCGCATGCCGGCGGCACGATCCCGTACATCGCGCAACGCCTGAAGTTCAGCGAGCAGATCGCCGGTGTCAGCGACAACATTCCGCTGGGCACGATGCACTACCTGCAGAAGCTGTACTACGACACTGCGCTCTCGACGTCCGAGACGGTGATGGCGGCGCTGCGGCAGTTCGTGCCCACCAGCCAGGTGCTGTTCGGCAGTGACTACCCGATGGTGCCGGAGAAGGTGGTGAGCGGCGAACACTCGATGCTGATGTCGAGCCGCGTCCTCGACGACGCGACGCGCCAGGCGATCGATCGAGACAACGCACTGGCGTTGTTCCCGCGCTTCGCCAACCAGCCGGCCGCAGTGTCTGCCATGGCGGGTTGACGATGTGGTCCCCGGGCCCGCGTCGCGGGCCCGGATCCGCCGGACATTGCGATGAACAAGCTCCTGATCCATTCCTTCGCGTCGCGTGCGTGGCTGACGCACGCAGCCCGCATGCTGCTTGTCTTGGTCGCGGCGTGCACCACCGTCGCCTGCAGCGTGGTCAAGGTCCGCGATGCCGAAGTCCGCGGTACGAAGGCGGCGCTGCACGGCACCGTACTCGACAGCGGTTACAGCGATGCAGTCCAGTCCGCGTTGCAATCGGCCGGCCTGGACCCGGGGAACTGCCTGCAACATGCCGAGCCTTGCCTGCAGCACATGCAGGCAATCGCGGCGCCGGACGATGAGGCATGGCTGCTGGCGATGGCCGAGCTGCACCTGTCGGCGGCAGGACCGACCTCCGCGACTCATGCCGCCGTCCCACCCCTCGCCCACTGCGTCGAGGCGGCGCGCTACACCTACGCCACGGGCCTGCCGGCCGCGCGGCCGTCGCGCAATGCAGCGCGGTTGCGCGATATCTACAACGAGGCCGCCGGATGCGTGGCGCTGACCTTCCTGGCGAACGGTTCCGATCCGGGCGAGACCGCTCCGCGCGTGCGCGAGGGACGCATCGATATCCGCATGCCGGACGGGCAACGGCCCGCCGAATGGATCGATGCGACGAGACTGCGCACCGAGGGCCTGCGTCATGCGCATCGCCGCGACGGACTCGGCGCCGCGCTGGTCGCGGTCGCTGACGTGGCGGGTGACGACGCGGCGACGCCGCTTCTGACGCCTCGCTACGTCCCGGCCACCGCCGTCGTCCGCTTCGAGGGCGACACGCCGGGTCAGGTCATTCGTGGGAGTGCTGCGATCATCGACGTGCTCGACCCGTACGCAAGCGAAACAGTACGCATCGGAGCGCACGACGAGCCGCTCGCCGCCGACTTCACCGCCCCCTATGCGCTGTGGCTCGCACGCTCGCGCCTGAAGCGACAGGGCGACCGGGCACTGGTGCAGGGCGAGACGCAGCTCGATGGTCCGCGTGTGTACGCGATGCAGCCGTTCGATCCCGATCGCCGCATCGTCGTGCTGCTGCATGGCCTGGGCAGCAGCCCGGAAACCTGGGCGGACGTGGCCAACGACATCCTCGGCGACGCGGAACTACGGCGCCGCTATCAGCTCTGGCAGGTGTTCTACCCGACCAACCTGCCGATCGCAGAGAACCTGCGCAGCATCCGCGGGGCGCTGCGCGCGGCATTGGCGTCCGTGGCAACGCCGGGCGAGGCGACGGCCAGCGATCACCTCACCCTGGTCGGTCACAGCATGGGCGGCGTGATCGCGCGGCTGCTGGTCGTCGATTCCGGCGACGCCCTGTGGCGTGCGCTCCTGGACGGCCCGGTCGATGCAGCGCAGCGCCAGCGGCTGGCACTGCTGGATCCTTACCTGACCCTGACGCCGATGCCCGAGGTCGATCGCATCATCCTGATGGCCGCCCCCCACCGCGGTTCGCCGAAAGCCAGCAGCTGGCTGGGTCGCGCCGGGTCGCGGCTGATCGGCCTGCCGAAAGCCGCGCTGCAGACCATAGCCTCGGTGGCCGATGCGATCCAGGGCGATGCACCGCAGCAGGCGCAGGCGCTGCGCGAACGGCAGATGGACAGCGTCGAAGCGCTGAGCGACCAGGGCCGCTATCTGCGCACCACTGCAACACTGCAGATCGCGCACGGCGTCGCGTATCACTCCATCATCGGCCGCAAGGATCCGTCGGTGCCGTTGGAAGCATCGAGCGACGGGCTCGTTCCCTATTCAAGTTCGCACCTGGAAGGCGCCATGTCGGAACTCATCGTGACTTCAGGCCATGGTGTGCAACAGACGCCGGAAGCGATCTTTGAGGTCCGCCGGATCCTGCGCGAAGCCGCTACCGGCTCGTCCCCAGCACCACGCGGTGCGCTCGCTCCGGCCGCCAGAGAAACGGGCGGCGTTGCGATCGTGCACGCGTATCCATGACCGGAACCCCGACGATGAATTATTTCCCCATCCGTTTCGATGAAAAGTTCTCCCGCTTCGACGAACATTGGTCGCCGCGCGTCGTCGCCGAGATGAACGACTACCAGTTCAAGCTGGTGAAGTTCCAGGGCGACTTCGTCTGGCATTGCCACGACGACACCGACGAGGTGTTCATCGTCATCGACGGCCGCATGCGGATCGACTTCCGCGACGGCCATGTCGAACTCGCATCCGGCGAGATGTTCGTCGTGCCCAAGGGCAAGGAGCATCGGCCCTCGGCCGCGGACGAGTGCAGGGTGATGCTGGTGGAGCCCCGTGGCGTCGTGAACACCGGCGAAGCCGGCGGCGAGCTGACCGCGAAGAACGACGTCTGGGTCTGACGCGACCACACATCAACCACGCCTGTCCTGGATGCACGCATGAAATCAATTCTGGCTACCCTGACCCTGTCGATTGCGGCGGTCCTGCCCTTGGCAGGCGCCGCGGCGGAACTGGGCGTGCTCGCGCCCGTCATCGTCGACGGCAAGCCGCAGGAGCGCGCGGCGCCGAACGGCGGCGCGATGGTGCCGGTGGTCACGCGCGTGAACGAAGGCAAGCTGTTCGACCAACTGCAGCACGAAGCACGCGAAGGCTTCACGGCGTCGGTGCTGGCGCTGGACGAGGCCGCGCAGCGCGCCTCCGGCAAACCGATGCGTCCGACGTGGCTGTTCCTGTCGCTGGAGGACGGTGGCTTCCCGCGCTTCGGCTTCTGGCTGCAGGAAGGCGGGCAGGCGCGCTACGTCGCCGATCATTACGTCGACCTCGTCACCGACGAGGACACCGTCGCCAACGGCGGCTTCGAGGAGATCTTCGCGCACGAGCAGGGCCACGTGCTGCTGCGTCGCCTGTTGCCGTCGCTGCCGGCAGGTTACTCGCGTACGCCGCATGCTGCCTTGGCAGTGACCGATCGCGTCACCGCGTTCGACGAAGGCTTCGCCATGCACTTCCAGGCGCTGGCGCGGCGTTTCACCCGCAACGAGCAGTTGCGCGCGGAAGACGACGGACTGACCGGCAAGCCGTTCCTGCCGTACTGGGCCAGTCACGCCGACCGCACCTGGCGGCTGGAGGGCACGCGCCGCAACAGTTTCGTGCAGCGCCAGCTGCCGCTGCCGGGCGAGGCGGATCCAATCCTCGCGCGCGACCACAGCCCGCTGTTCGATCCGGGTCACCTGAAGTCAGGCGACCAGATGATGGCGTCGGAAGGCGTCATCTCCACCGTCTGCTATCGCTGGCTGGCGCCGGGCGAAGGCACCACGCAGGCGCTGCTGCAGCGCTACGGCAAGCTGTTCGACGCACTGAAGGCGCTGGACAAGCGCGGCCTGACGAACGACTCGCCGGTGCTGGTCGAGCTGATCCAGTCGTACGCGATGCGATACCCGCAGGAAGGTGAGCAGGCCAAGCGCGTCTTCATCGAAACCACCTATGGCGCCACCGTCGATCCCGCCATGGCGCGGCAGAGCGAAGCGCTGGCGGCGGTCGGCAGCGTCGGCGACATGGAAGGATTCGTCGGCGGCCTCAAGCCCGCGCGCGCGGCGATGGCCAAGCTGACCGAAACCACCACGCCCGCCACGCTCGGCCGTGCGTTGTCGGCACCGATCTGGCTCTACAGCGACGCGCCGACCAAGCCCGGCCAGAGCCAGGGCGGCGGCCTTGCGTTCGATGTCAACACGGTCGAGCCCGAACAGCTGCAGGCGCTGGGTCTGGATGCGGCCACCGCACAGCGCATCGTCGAGGACCGGCGTGCGCATGGTCCCTACGCCGACCTCGCGTCGTTGTCGAAGCGCGCGGCGCTGACCCCGGCGAATGTCGCGAAGCTGGATTCGCTTAACCGCGCCGCGCTGCGCGCCGGTCCCACGCTGCGGCGCTGAGGCAGGAGTCCCGATGAAGACGCCCATGAAAACCATTGGCCTGATCGGCGGCATGAGCTGGGAATCCACGGTGCCGTATTACCGCGACATCAACCTGGCGGTGAAGGAGCGCCTTGGCGGCCTGCATTCGGCGCGGCTGATCCTGTACAGCGTCGACTTCCACGACATCGAGCGCCTGCAGCACGCGGGCCGCTGGGACGAGGCGGGCGACATGCTCGCTGATGCCGCGGCGTCGCTGGCCGCCGCCGGTGCCGATTTCCTGGTGGTGTGCACCAACACCATGCACAAGGTCGCCGGTGCAATCGAGGCGGCGGTGAACATCCCGCTGCTCCACATCGCCGACCCGACCGCCGAGGCGATCACGCAGGCGGGCTTCCGTCGCGTCGGACTGCTCGGCACGCGCTTCACGATGGAGCAGGACTTCTACCGCAGCCGGCTGGAGTCCACCCACGGCATCGAGGTGCTGGTGCCGCCGCAGGACGACCGCGACGACGTGCATCGCATCATCTACGACGAGCTGTGCCAGGGCGTCATCGCGGAGCCTTCGCGCGAGATCTACCGCGGCGTGATAGCGCGGCTGGTGGAGCGCGGTGCCGAGGCGGTCATCCTCGGCTGCACCGAGATCGGCTTGCTGGTCGGCGAAAGCGATTCGCCGGTCCCACTGTTCGACACTACCCGCCTGCATGCGCGCAGCGCCGCGCTGCATGCACTGTCCTGATTGTTCCGCCTCTCCCCCAAGAGTGTTCCCATGAAAGCTGCTGTCTATTCCCGCACCGGTCCCGCGCGCGACGTCCTGTCCATCGCCGAGCGGCCGCGCCCGGAACCGCAAGCCGGTGAAGTGCGCGTCCGCGTCGTCTGGTCGGGCGTCAATCCGTCCGACGTGAAGGCCCGCGCCGGAACGCGCTCCAACGTGCTGCCGTTCCCGCAGATCGTGCCGCACAGCGACGGCGCCGGCATTATCGATGCAGTAGGCGAGGGCGTTCCCGCCAGGCGCATCGGCGAGCGCGTGTGGATCTGGAACGCCGCGTGGGGACGTGCCGACGGCACCGCAGCCGAATGGATCGTGGTGCCTGCTGCACAGGCGGTCGCGGTGCCGGAAGGCGTCGCGCTCGATGCCGCGGCGTGCTTCGGCATTCCTGCGCTGACCGCGTGCCATGCCGTCAGCGTCGACGGTGGCGTCGCCGGCAAGCGCGTGCTCGTGGCTGGCGGTGCCGGCGCGGTCGGGCACTATGCCGTGCAGATGGCGAAGCTGGCCGGCGCCAGCCAGGTGATCGCCACGGTCAGCTCGGCCGACAAGGCCGCGCGCGCGATCGACGCCGGCGCCGATGTCGCGATCGATTACAAGACGGAAGACCTGGTCGGTCGTGTCAGCCAGGAAACGCAGGGGCACGGCGTCGACTGCATCATCGAAGTCGACTTCGCCGCGAACGCCGAGCAGGACTTCGCGATGCTGGCGCCGGAAGGCCGCATCGTCGTCTACGGCAGTGCCGCGCCGGAGATTCGCGTGCCGTTCGTGCCGGCGATCCTGAAGAACGTGCGCTTGTCGTTCTTCATCGTCTACCACCTGTCCGGTACCGATCGCGCCATCGCCATCCACCACCTCCACCGCTGGCTGGAGGCCGGTGCGCTCAAGCACGCCATCGCGCTGCGGCTGCCGCTGGATCAGATCGCGCAGGCCCACGAGGCGGTCGAGTCCGGCAGTGCCATCGGCAACGTCGTGCTCGCCATCACCGACGAGGCCGGAGCGGCCGCCGCAATCCTGTCCTGACCTCGGGAATCGTCCTTCCATGTATTCCGTTGCCTTCATCTACGAGCCCGGCGAGTACGACCTCGAGTTCCATCGCCTCAACCAACTGATCGACGAAGTCGCGCGCTCGATGCCCGACTTCATCGGCGCCGAGTCCTGGCAGTCGGCCGGCGGCAAGCGCCGCAATGCCACCTACTTCTGGAAGAGCCTCGACGCGCTCAAGGCCTTCTCCGTGCATCCCGCGCATCAGGAAGCCAAGCGACAGTACTCGCGCTGGTACGAGGGCTACCACATCGTCATCTCCGAGGTGGTGCGCTCCTACGGTGACGGTGCCTTCGCACACGCGACGCCGAACGACCGCAAGCGGGTGGCGTGATGGCGACGATGACGATGCCCGCGACACCGCAACGCAGCCTGACGCCGTTCTGGACGTGGACGTTCGCCATCGCCTGGGCGATCACCGTGCCGATCGCCTGGCAGGTGCAGGCCAAGGCGCCGCTCGGCCTGCCGGTGGCGCTGGGCTGGCTGATTGGCGTGGTGCCGGGCGCCGTAGCCATTGCGCTGTCGCGGCGCGAAGGCGGCATCGCGGCGTTCCTGCGACAGGCGTTGCATCTGCGCGCGCCGGCATGGGCCTTTGTGACGGCGCTGCTGCTGCCATTCGCACTGCTGCTGTCACCGTGGGCGTGGAGCCAGTTAACGGGTGCACCCATGCCGAAGCTGCATTTCGGCCCACAGGCGCTGGTGTTCTACGTGGTGTGGCTGGTGTTCGCATTCGGCGAGGAGCTCGGCTGGCGTGCCTATGCGTTGCCGAAGATGCTTGGGCGCGGCTTCTGGACGGGCGCCACGGCATTGGGGCTGATCTGGTGCGTGTGGCACTACCCCAAGCTCTACAACAGCCCCTACCTGCCGGGCTTCGTCGAAGGCCTGCCGTTCGTGCTGAAGTTCTCGCTGCAGATCGTGCTGGCCAACTACCTGATCTGCTGGCTGTACCTGCGCGGCGGCCGCACCGCGGTCATCCCCGCACTGTTCCATGCCGGCTTCAACACCGTCGCCACCGTCCACCCGATGGCGGCGCTCGACGGATCGGTCACTGCAGCTATCGGCGTTCTCGTGGCGATCGTGGCGATCGCCGATCGTCGCGGCATCTCAGCGTTGCGTACCGCTTCGTTCTGAAGGAATTGCCATGAAGGATTCCCTGCAAGCCGGAGTCCGCTACACGCACACCTTCGTCGTGTCCGCGGCGAAGACGGTGCCGGCGTTGTATCCGGAGTCGGACGAGTTCACCGCGATGCCGGAGGTGTTCGCCACCGGCTTCCTGGTCGGCTTCCTGGAATGGGCGTGCATCCTCGCAATCCATCCGCACCTGGACTGGCCGCGCGAACAGACCGTTGGGACCCACATCGACGTCAGCCACTTGGCCGCCACGCCGCCGGGGCTGACCGTCACCGCGACCGTCGAGCTGGTGGCGGTGGAAGGCCGCAAGCTGACGTTCGACGTCGAGGCGCATGACGGCGTCGAAGTGATCTCGCGGGGCCGCCACGAGCGCTACGTCATCGATCGCGGCCGTTTCGATGCGAAGGTGGCGGAGAAGAGGCCGGCTTGACCGGCGTCTCGAAATGGCCAATCCGCTGCGACCAGAAGCAGTCGGTCCAATGACGCAGCGTTGACCTGCAGGAGTTCTCCCATGTTCGCAAGAGCAGTTTTTGTACTGCTTGGCGCGCTGATCGCCGGCGGCGACGCGGCAGCGCAGGCGGCCTCGAAGCCGGCGGCGACGAAAGTCATGATCGTCGGTACGTTCCACCTGGACAATCCGGGACGAGACGTCTTCAACGTCCAGGTCGATGACGTGCTTACTGACAGGCGTCAATCAGAACTGGCCGGCATCGCCAAGTCGCTCGCCCGGTTCGCGCCGACCGTGGTCATGGTGGAATGGCCGGAGGCACTGACGGACGAACGTTACGCGAGCTTCCGAGCCGGCACGCTTCCGCCCTCCCGTAACGAGGTCGTGCAGTTGGGATTCCGGCTGGCAGCGCTGCGTGAGTTGGAGCGCGTCCACGGCATCGACGTCGAAGGCGACTTTCCATTCGAGCCGGTCAAGGTTTACGCAAACAGCCATGGCATGGCGCCGCGACTGGACGCGGCACTGGCCGGCGCGGGGAAGGAAGTGCAGGCGCTTAGCGAACGGGTGCGCACGGGCAGTCTCGGATCGGTCCTTCGCTACATGAACACGCCATCGCGGGCACTTGAGAACCATGGGTTCTATGTGGACATGCTGCGTTATGGCGAAGGGGGTACGCAGCCAGGCGCGCGCCTTGCCGGTGCCTGGTATGCGCGCAATCTCACGATCTGCGCCAGGCTGCTGCAGTCCCTGCCCGCGGGTGGTCGCGCGGTCGTGTTCTTCGGTGAGGGGCACGCCTATCTGTTGCGCCAGTGCGTCATCGAGGCGCCTGATGTCGATCTGGTCGAGGCGAACGACTACTTGCCAAAGTAAGCGAATCAGCCGCGCTGGATGATTCCAATGAAGGATCATCAGGTCGGAAGCGGGCTATCCGGAAGATCTGCCTTGTGGTGCCAAGCGTCTGAATCGAGCCGAGCAGCGAAGCGGCTGCGACCAGGAGGAGCGAGCCGCGTCATTCGCTGCGCTGCCCCGCACACCAAAGGCAACACGCTGCGCGCCCTTTACTGGTGGGCGGCCCGTGCGCCTCTTCTATCGTTGCGTTGCGTAGTCGCGCGACTTTGTACGAACTCCGGGAAGGTCTCCGCTAGCGGCGCCGTGTCCGGCAAGACGTAAAACACCCCGCCCCGCTCGAACGTCGGACGGATGATCTGCTCGTAAAATTCGGGCGAGACGTTGATGCAGCCATGAGTGATGCGGTTGTCGTCCGGCGAAGGCGATGCGAGGCGTTCGGGGCGTCTCTCGGCCGGGACGCCAGTAGCGGTAGGGTGCATGGAGACCGCGGAATCGTAGTCAACCCACAGCACGCGCCCAGCGTCGACTGAAGGACCGAAACCGCCCACAAAGCGGCCAGCAGGCGTCGTGCGATCCCGGCCCGGAATTTCGCGAAGCGCGAGACCAGCGATGCCGGGGGCCGCATGATCGCCGACCGCCGAGCCAAAGAGCCCAGGCGCCGCGCCGCGAAGGCGGCCGTCACCGCCGAACACCAGGATCTGTGCGGCGGCCTTGTCGATGACCGCAAACGGATAGCCTTCGCTGTCCCTGGTTGCGACAACCCAGCCAGCGAGCTCAATCACCGTGCTGGACACTTCCTGGTCTGACGGAAGCTGGTCGACGGCGGCGACCGGTTGCGCGGCGGCATCCTCGGCGCTGGCCACGCCGAAGCTCGCGAACGCCAGCGCCAGCGCCAGCGCACAATGAACGGCCCTGATCGCAGGGTGTGTGTACGTACGGATGGGACGATTCCTTAGAACAAAGACTGGTGGTGTGAAGGAGACCGGTGGCCAGCAAAGGCCACCGGGTCCCGGTTCAGCCGTTCGTCGCGAATTGTGCGAGAGCGATTAACCGCGCGGCTTGCGGCTCGGCGCCGCTTCGAGCTGCTGGACGCGGCCTTCCAATGAATCAAGCCGTTGGTTGGCCTGCTGCGCACCCTGATTGGCGGATTCGGCGCTCTGGGCGGCGTTCTGCACCTTCGTGTCGAGTTGATCGAGGCGTGAATTGATCCCTGCAAACTCGTCATCATAGGTGGCGCAGGCGCCAAGACTCAGGGCGACGATCGCCACGCCGAGCGTGCGCGCTATCACCAGATGTTGCTTGGTCAGGAACATTTTTCTTCTCCTTCGTCTGGGGTATCGGAAATATAGCGGCCTTCGTGCCGGAGTCATGAACCCGCATTCAGCTGACGTTGGAATACGTAGATGGCTTGTGAACGTGTGGCAACTAGATGGGAGTTGCAGCTTGAATCCATCAGTCACCACGAGAACTCGCAGCATTTGATGACCATCACAACTTTATCCGAAGTCACCGATTACCCAATGTGAACAGTAGTCTTAATAAGCGAGCCGTTTGGCACTGACTGATCTTCAGCCCCTCCAATGCGTCCAGGCGGTCGACATAGTCTCTCCCGGCATCACTACTGCACCGCGCCATGTCCGCTTTGGGTCGATAGCGGCCATTACCGTCGAAGCAGCGAGGTCCACCGACGACCGGCGAAGGCGCGGCCTGGCGTGACGAACTTGTCACGAAACCATTAATCGGGGTAATCAGATTGGCGTGCGGCACCTACACCGCAGGCTCCATTGATCCAACGGCCACCAAGCGGCCCTGTTCGCGGCAAAATGGCATGCCTCGCCATTGGTTTTCGGGAAGTGCATGCGCATCGGAATCGACTTCGGCACGAGCTATTCGGCCGCCGGTGCTGTCATCGATGGCGAATTGCAGCTGATCCGGTTTGGCGATGACCTGCAGTTCCGTACCACTGTTTTCTTCCCGCAGCGGCTGCCGGACCTGTCCGACTTCGTACTCACCGACGACCTGCACGACGAGATCCGGAGGTTGACGGGAGAGTTCCGCCGCGACCAGACCCGGCTGCATGCGGACCTTCGCGCACGCCGCGAGCAGGCGATGCAGCGCTCCGAGCCCCAGCGGTCGCGCGAACTTGGCATGATTCCCGCGCCGCGCATTCGAAGCGAGCCGGAGCTGGAACGCGACGCGCGCGCGCTCGTGCGTAGGCGCTGGGCGGCGCAGGAGATGCGCAAGGCCATGCTCGAGCGAGTGGACCTGCAGCATGCGCTGTATGGCGAAGAGGCCGTCGATGCCTTCATCGAGGGGAGCGCGGGCCAGTTGGTGGTGTCTCCGAAGTCCATGCTGGGCTACCGGCTGGAGGCGCATGCGCGCGACACACTGTTGGGTATCGCCACACAGTTGCTCCGGCACATCCGGCTCACGGCTAGCGCGCAACTCGGTCGCGACGTAAGGGCGGCCCTTCTGGGTCGCCCCGTGCGATTCCGAAGCTCGATGAAAGAGGCAGGCGGCGTACAGGCGCTCGAAATCCTGACCGACGCGGCGTATGCCGCCGGCTTCGACGAGGTGGAGTTCCTCGAAGAACCGGCAGCGGCCGCATACGGTTATCACCAGCGCAACGAACGCCCCCTCCGGACGCTGATCCTCGACATCGGCGGTGGAACGACGGACATCGCCCTTGCCGATGTCGGCGGTGCGGGAAACGCACCGGTCGTGCATGGTTCATGGGGCGAGCCGGTGGGCGGAACCGACGTGGACATCGAGCTGAGCATGCGCTCGGTCATGCCGCTGTTCGGTAAAGGCGTCACCAACACGCCGGTGCACCGTTTCTACGAAGCATCCGCCGTGCAGGACCTGCAACGTCAGGCCCGGTTCCGCGAGGCCTCGTTCGCGCATGTCGAAGCGCCCTACGGCCAGCGTCTGGAGGCGCTGAGGGCGCCGGGACACACCGTTCGCCTGAATCGTGCCGTTGAGCGCGCCAAGATCCAGTTGAGCCAAGCCGAGTCCGTGACGCTGGAGCTCGACTTCATCGAGGCAGGCTTGCTCGGGCCCCTCGACTCCGCACGCCTCGGCGATGCGGCGTCACCGTTCCTCCGCCATGTGCGCACACTCATGGAGAGCACCAGGGCCGAACTGACGCAGCCGCCGGAGACGGTCTATCTCACCGGCGGCATGTCGCGCTCGCCCTATGTACCGCGGCTCGTCAGGGAGATGTTCCCGGATGCGGAGCTGGTCAAGGGCAACGCGTCGCTGGGCGTGGTGACAGGATTGGCGCACGCGGCAGCGCTCTAGGTGCGCAGCGATTGCCGAGGACCGATCACCGGTTCCGGCTTCGTCCTGGCACTGTTGATGCGGCACCGATCCGAGTGTCCGTTTGATAGCGGACTTTGGCACCACGCAGATCGCGCCTTCCCACGACCGCAGCAGGAGCATCTGCTACAGGCGGATCAGTCTTCTTGCATGAGTGCGAACTTCGTTGCCAGGAACTCAATCAGGGTCCGCACCGATGGCAACTGACCGCGGCGCGAAGCGAACACGGCGTGGATGATCTCGCGCCGCGGCGCCCACTGCGGGACGACGTGGACGAGTTCGCCACGCGCAAGCTGTTCGGTCACGACCATCGTGGGCAACTGCACCACGCCGACGCCGGCGACCGCGGCGGTGCGCAGCATCAGCATGCCGCGCGTGATCAGACGCGGGGTGTGGTGCACGCTGGCCTGCGCGCCGCCAGGGCCTAGCAGATGCCATACATGGTCGTTCTGCGGGACGCCCAGGTCCATGCTCGGCATGCGCGCCAGGTCCGCCGGGACTTCGGGGGCGCCGTGCTGCGCAAGCAACGATGGGCTCGCGACCAGGCACTGACCGCGGTCAGCCAGCACGCGCATCACCAGGTCGCTGTCTTCCAGCGGCGGGGGGCGTACGCGGATGGCGATGTCGATGCCCTCGCCGACGACATCGACGCGGCGGTTGGTCGATTCCAGGTGCACTTCCACGCGCGGATGCTCGACCATGAAGTCGGCCAGCATCGCTCCGACGCGCGTGTCCAGCAGCGCGACCGGGCAGGACATGCGCACCACACCGCGTGGTTCCGAACGGGTGACGTCGATGGCTTCCTGCGCGGCCTCGGCTTCAACCAGCATCGCTTTGCAATGCGTGTAGTACGTCTGGCCGATGTCGGTAACCGAGAAGTGGCGCGTGGAGCGCTGGATCAGCCGCACGCCCAGTCGCTCCTCGAGCAGGGCGATGCGGCGGCTCAGCTTGGACTTGGGCATGCCCAGTGCCCGGCCGGCGGGGGCGAAGCCGCCATGCTCGACCACCTGGACGAAGTAGCCGAGGTCGTTCAGGTCCTGCATCGTGCGTGCCCGCCAGCGTTCACCAGATAGGACTGTGAGGATAAGTTTCGCCGTCTACCGGAGCCATCGTCCTGCAAATAACGTGTCCAGCCATGAAAGGCGGCCCGGCCCGGGCGCCTGCGGAGTTGGACGATGAAGAAGATCCTCGGCGTTTACAGTGCCCCCAAGCCGCATTGGGTGGGCGATGGTTTCCCGGCCCGCTCGATGTTCTCCTACACCTCGCACGGCCGGCACCTCAGCCCGTTCCTGCTGCTCGACTACGCAGGGCCGATGCGCTTCGAGCCGGCCAGCCAGCCGCGCGGCGTCGGCCAGCATCCGCATCGCGGCTTCGAGACCGTCACCATCGTCTACGAAGGCGAACTCGAACACCGCGACTCCACTGGCAGCGGTGGCAGCATCGGTCCCGGTGACGTGCAGTGGATGACGGCGGCGTCCGGCATCCTCCACGAGGAGTTCCATTCGCACGCCTTCACCCGCAGCGGCGGCACGCTGGAGATGGTGCAGCTGTGGGTGAATCTGCCTGCGCGAGACAAGATGGCCGAGCCTGGCTACCAGACGCTGCTCGATGCACAGATTCCGTCGGTGCCGCTGGCGAACGACGCCGGCCGGGTACGCGTGATCGCCGGCGAGTACGCCGGCCATCGCGGTCCGGCGCGCACGTTCACGCCGGTGGACGTCTGGGATGTGCGCATGACCGCCGGTGGCACGGCCGCGTTCGAGATCGCCGAAGGCCGCACCCTGGCCCTGGTCGTCCTGCGAGGCTCGATCCGGGTGAACGGTGCGGACACCGTTGGTCCGGCGCAGATGGTGATGCTGGACCGTGAGGGCCGCGATGTTGCGGTGGAAGCGTCCAGCGATGCGACCTTCCTGCTGCTCAGCGGCGAGCCGATCGACGAGCCTGTGGTCGGTTACGGCCCGTTCGTGATGAACACTCAGGCCGAGATCTCGCAGGCCGTCGCCGACTTCAACGGCGGCCGGTTCGGCGCGATGCGCGCCAACGGATAACGCGTTCCCTGGCGGTGCCGGTTCCGGCACCGCCAGGGAACGCGTTATCCG
>NZ_JADLZT010000015.1:5000-6069 GCF_015453285.1 Lysobacter niastensis | reverse complement strand
GACTACGTCCTGGTCCTGCTGATCGACCGGTCCAACATTCTCAGCGGCACGACGACGATCCACGATGATCAGGGGCGGCAACTGGGCAGCTTCACGCTGACGCAGGCGCTGGATGCGGCGCTGGTCGACGATTCGCGGGTGTTCCATGGGGTCACCGCGGTCACTGCGGAAGACCCGACCCGGCCGGCGCATCGCGACGTGCTGGTGGTGACCTACCGCGCCAGGTAATCCAGGCGGAGGGCGCAACCTGAAAATATTGCCGGCAGCGGTCTGCCGGTGATTATCTGTGCGTGCTGCCGGGATTATCTTCGGGCAAAAGAAAACCCCCAGCTTTTGGCTGGGGGTTTTCGGGGTAAAGCCCCTGGCGATGACCTACTCTTGCATGGCTTGAGCCACACTACCATCGGCGCGTGTGCGTTTCACTTCCGAGTTCGGGATGGGATCGGGTGGTTCCACACAGCTATTGTCACCAGGGAGAGGGTGGAGGGTCGCGGATCTCGATGAACCGAGTCGCGCACACGCTCTCGTTGGGTTGCTTCGGACGGCAAGCCGTCGTCGGCGTATAGGTTGGGATTGTAGCGAACTTTTGGTCTGAACGTCGACGCGTCGTCGAGTCCAAGGCCACTTGAGGTTATATGGTCAAGCCACACGGATCATTAGTACAGGTTAGCTCAATGCATTGCTGCACTTACACACCCTGCCTATCAACCACCTGGTCTTGATGGTTCCTTTAGGGGAGTCGAGCTCCCGGGAGATCTCATCTTGAGGCGCGCTTCCCGCTTAGATGCTTTCAGCGGTTATCGCTTCCGAACGTAGCTACCCGGCAATGCCACTGGCGTGACAACCGGAACACCAGAGGTTCGTCCACTCCGGTCCTCTCGTACTAGGAGCAGCCCCTCTCAAATCTCCAACGCCCACGACAGATAGGGACCGAACTGTCTCACGACGTTCTGAACCCAGCTCGCGTACCACTTTAAATGGCGAACAGCCATACCCTTGGGACCGACTACAGCCCCAGGATGTGATGAGCCGACATCGAGGTGCCAAACACCGCCGTCGATATGAACTC
>NZ_JADLZT010000014.1 GCF_015453285.1 Lysobacter niastensis | reverse complement strand
TTTTTTTATTCCCTTGGTTTTCCGGCCTTTTTTTTTTTTGGGTGGTCCCGCGGGGGGTATTTTTTTGTTTTGTCCGGGGGGGGGCCCCCCGCCCCCCCCGCGCCGATGCAGCAGCTCTGCTTACCAGATCCGCACGCGCTGTTCCGGCGGCAGGTACAGCGCGTCGCCGGGCTTCACGTTGAACGCCTGGTACCACGGGTCGAAATTGCGGACCGGGCCGTTCGCGCGATACATGCCCGGCGAATGCGGGTTGGTCTTGATCAGCGTCAGCAGCGATTCGTCGCGGTACTTGCCCTTCCAGATCTGGCCGAACGCGAGGAAGAAGCGCTGGTCGCCTGTCAGGCCGTCGATCACCTTGGCCGGCTTGCCGTTGAGGCTCAGCTGGTAAGCGGTGTACGCCATCGAGATGCCGCCGAGGTCGCCGATGTTCTCGCCCATCGTCAGCGCGCCGTTGACGCACTGCCCTTCCAGCGGGCAGTACGAGTCGTACTGCGAGCCCAGAACCTTGGTGCGCGCGTCGAAGCGGGCCCGATCCTCGTCGGTCCACCAGTTGCGCTGCACGCCGGCGAAGTCGGACTTGCTGCCCTGGTCGTCGAAGCCGTGCCCCATCTCATGGCCGATCACCGCGCCGATGCCGCCGTAGTTCACCGCTGCGTCGGCGTGGACGTCGAAGAACGGCGGCTGCAGGATCGCGGCCGGGAACACGATCTCGTTGAAGGTCGAGTTGTAGTAGGCGTTGACCGTCTGCGGCGTCATGCGCCATTCGTCGCGATCGGTCTTCTGGCCGACGCGGCGGTTCTGGTCGGCGCGGTTGAAGCGGCGCATCGCAATGGAGTTGGCGACCAGGTCGTTCGGCACGATGGTGACGCTGTTGAAGTCGGTCCACTTGTCCGGGTAACCGATCTTCGGGCGGAAGGTTTCGAGCTTGTGGTAGGCCTCGGCCTTGGTCGCCTCGCTCATCCAGTCCAGCTGCTGGATGTTCTGGCGCAGTGCCGCGCGCAGGTTCTTCACCAGCTGGTCCATGGCGACCTTGGACTCGGGCTTGAAGTAGCGCGCGACGTACATCTCGCCGACCGCATCGCCCAGGCCCTCCTTCGCGCCGACGACCGCAACCGCGCGCTTCCAGTCGTCCTTCTGCGCCTTCTGGCCGCCAATGACCTTGCCGTTGAACTGGAACGACGCATCGTCGATGGCGCGGCTGAGCAGTTCGGCGTTGCCGTCGATGGCGTGGAAGGTCAGGTAGTCGCGCCACACCGGCAGCGGCGTGGCGGCGATCACGTCCAGCACCGGCTGCACGGCGTCCGGCGTCACGACGTTGACGCGCTCGGGCAGCGGCATTTCCTGCGCGCGCAGGTGCGCCGCCCAGTCGTAGGCCGGGAACTGCGCCTGCAACTGCGCGAAGGTCGACACGTTGTAGGTCTTGTCGCGGTCGCGGCGCTTGGCACGCTCCCACTGCGGCTTGGCCAGCGCGGTTTCCAGCGCCAGCACCTGCTCCGCGCGCGCCTTGCCGTCGCTCACGCCCGCGAACGCGAGCATGCGCTGGATGTGCTGCACGTACGCCTCGCGGATGGTCACGAAGCGAGCGTCTTGATTGAGGTAGTAGTCCTTGTCCGGCAGGCCCAGGCCGCCGACGTTGAGGCCGACCAGGTACTGGTCGGGGTTCTTGCGGTCCAGCTCGATGCCCAGGCGCACCGGCGTGGCGCTCGCGTCGAGGTCGGCATTGGCGAAGGCGGCGATGAGTTCGGCCTTCGTATCGATCGCGGCGATGCGGCCCAGCACCGGCTGCAGCGGCGCGATGCCGGCGGCGTCGCGCGCGGTGCGGTCCATGTAGCTGGCGTAGTAGTCGCGCACCTTCTGGCCGTTGCTGCCGGTCTTCAGGTCGGAGCGGCGCTGCAGGTCCTCGACCAGCCCGTGCACCTGCTCCTCGGCACGATCGCGCAGCTGGTTGAACGAGCCGTACGAGGTCTCGTAGTCCTTCAGCTCGTAGGTCTTCAGCCACGTGCCGCTGACATAGCGGTTGAAGTCGTCGCCCGGCTTCACCGACAGGTCGCGGGCGCTCAGGTCGACGCCGAAGTCACCGAGCTGAGGCTTTCCCTTGCCGGCCGGGCGGTCGGCGGCAATGGAAATGGCGGAGACCAGGCCAAGCGCAACGGCAAGACCGAGGCTCAGGGGCGAAGACTTCATCGGGCGATTCCGGCAGAAAGGAGTGCCCGAGACTAGCGGCCGCGTTGGGGGCGGTCGAGTGACTTTGGTTGGCGCGATGCGCTCCGTTGCCCGCCTGGCTGCGAACGCCAGCTTCCGCAAAGCCCCATACGGCGCCGTACCCTGCCGTCGCGGTTTCTCCGGGGGTGGGCAACGGGTACCCTGCCCTCCTTTCCCGCGCATCGCCCGACGTGCCGCATTACTCAGGCCCACTGCTGACCCGCCCCATCGCCGAGGCTCTGCTGGCCGCACGCGATGCGGGCCGCACCACCTGGACGGGCTCGCTGGACCTCGACCGATCGAGCGGCGAAGCGCTGCTCGAGGCGGATGCCTGGCAGTGGCGGGACCAGCGCTATCCGTATCCGCCGAAGCTGAAAGACCGCACGATCTATTACTGGGACGGCGACGACTTCGCCGCGGTGTCGCGCTATTCCGGCTCGCTGATCAAGCTGGTGCCCACCGAGTGGGGCGCTCCCACCTTCGAGATCGACGGCATCAAGATGCTGCCGACATCGAAGACCTCACCGGTAGAGGACGCGCGGCGCAAAGTCGCCCTGATCGAACCCGGCGGCAAGGTCGTACTGGATACCTGCGGCGGCCTGGGCTACTTCGCCGCATGCTGCCTGGAGGCAGGCGCCGCGCGCATCCACTCGTTCGAGAAGAACGAAAACGTGCTGTGGCTGCGCACGCTCAATCCGTGGTCGCCCGATCCGGACGCACCCGCGAACGGCGGCCGCCTGCAGCTCAACCACGCCGACGTGTCGCAGGAAATCACGCGGATCGCCGATGCCTCGGTCGATGCGCTGCTGCACGATCCGCCGCGCTTCGCCATCGCAGGCGAACTGTATTCGCAAGTGTTTTACGACCACCTGGCGCGCGTGCTCCGTCGGGGTGGCCGCTTGTTCCACTACACCGGCGCTCCAAACAAGCTCACCAGCGGCCGCGACGTACCGCGCGAAGTGGCAAAGCGGCTGGAGAAAGCCGGCTTCAAGGCGGAACTGGCGCTCGACGGCGTACTCGCAACGCGGCGTTGAAGACGCAGGCCTTGGGCATGCAAGGGAGACCCGATGAAGGAAGCCATCCGACGCATCGCCCCCGATGCCGAGTACCACACCGACGAGCTCTGCCATATCAACGAGCTGTCCAACACGGCGGATGATCCGGAACTGTCGATCGCACGGGCTCGCGTCGCGCCCGGCATCGTCACACGCTGGCACCGGTTGATCGGCACCACGGAGCGCTACGTGATCGTCGAAGGCCAGGGCCGTGTCGAAGTCGGTGGCCTTGCGCCGCAGGACGTCGGCCCCGGCGACGCGGTGATCATTCCGCCGATGTGCCCGCAGCGGATCGCCAACACGGGCTCCGGCGACCTCGTGTTCCTCGCTCTGTGCACGCCGCGCTTCATGCCGGAGGCGTACGAGGACATCGAGCACGAGATGGGCGGCTGATGGCCGTGTAACCCCGTGGCCGTCGTGTCGAATCACGGCCCGGTTGTTCGTCGTAAGGGAAAGACCACCCGGAGACCTGCATGCCCGCCACACGTCCGCGCCTGTACGCCCACCCATTCTCCTCGTACAGCCAGAAGGCGCTGATCGCGCTGTACGAGAACCAGATCCCGTTCGACTACCGCAACCTGGAGGATGCGCTGGCCAGCGCCGAATGGTCGGCACTCTGGCCGATGCGGCGCTTCCCGGTCCTCGTCGACGGCGCTCGCACGGTGTTCGAGGCCACCTCCATCATCGAACACCTCGACGTGCACCACCCCGGCCCGGTGAAGCTGATCCCCGAAGATCGCGACGCCGCGCTCGAGGTGCGGATGCTGGACCGCTTCTTCGACAACTACGTGTCCACGCCGCAACAGAAGGTCGTGCTGGATCGTCTGCGGCCCGAAGCCGACCGCGACGCCCGCGGCGTGGAGGACGCCCGCGCCATGCTCGAAACCGCCTACGACTGGCTCGAACCGCACATGGCCGGGCGGGAATGGGCCGCCGGCTCGGCTTTTTCCCTCGCCGACTGCGCCGCTGCGCCATTCCTGTTCTACGCCGACTGGACGCATCCCATCGACGAGCGCTACGCCCACGTCCGCGCCTATCGCGAGCGGCTGTTGGCACGGCCTTCGTTCAAGCGTGCCGTGGATGAAGCGCGGCCGTATCGTCCGTATTTCCCGCTGGGGGCGCCGGATCGGGATTGAGCCTCCACGCCGTGGAGGTCCCGGACAAAGGCCCGCCAATGGCGGGCCTTTTGCTGAAGGTCGCACAACTCAGCTGGATTCGCAGCCCGCCAGCAGCGAATAACGCACCGCCTTCCCGCTCACATGGCCATATCGGTGCGTGTGGTAACAGCAACCACCTGACGTCTCCGTTGCGAACACCATGCCAGGAGGACGGCACGATGGATGAGGATTCGCCGTTGAGGACACGGGTGAGCCGCCGGCAGGTACTGATCGCGGGTGCAACATCCGCGGCGGCTACTGTGCTGCCCACGGCTGCGACACTCGCGGCCGAAGCCGCGGCGCCACTCCCTCCCAAGCCGCCGGTGATGTCCAGGGTGGTGCTCGAGGTAAATGGCAAAAAGCACACGCTCGAACTGGACACGCGGACCACCCTGCTCGACGCGTTGCGTGAACACCTGCATCTGACCGGCACCAAGAAAGGCTGCGACCACGGCCAGTGTGGCGCGTGCACCGTCATCGTCGAGGGCCGCAGGATCAACTCCTGCCTCACCCTCGCGGTCATGCACGACCGCGAGAAGATCACCACGATCGAGGGACTCGGTACGCCCAAGCGGCTGCATCCCATGCAGGCGGCGTTCGTGAAGCACGACGGCTACCAGTGCGGCTACTGCACGCCGGGCCAGATCTGCTCGGCGGTCGCGGTACTCGACGAGATCAAGGCGGGCATTCCCAGCCATGTCACCGAAGATCTCACGGCGCGCCCTCGCCTGTCGGCCATGGAAGTGCGCGAGCGCATGAGCGGCAACATCTGCCGTTGCGGCGCCTATTCCAACATCCTGGATGCCATCGACGAGGTGGCCGGGGGGCTCGCATGAAGGCCTTCGGCTACGAACGTGCGCGCACGCCCGCCGAGGCGGCCGCGTCGGTGGCGCGTATCCCGGATGCGAAGTTCATCGCCGGAGGAACCAACCTGCTGGATCTGATGAAGCTCGAGATCGAGACGCCGGCGCACCTGGTGGACGTCAACGGGCTGGACCTGGATGCGGTCAGCGAAACCGAGGATGGCGGTCTGCGCATCGGCGCACTGGTGCGCAACACGGACCTGGCTTCGGACCGGCGCGTGCGTCGCGATTACGCGGTGCTCGCACGTGCCCTTCTGTCCGGCGCATCCGGCCAACTGCGCAACCGCGCCACGACCGCCGGCAACCTGCTGCAACGCACGCGCTGCCCCTACTTCTACGACACCCACCAGGCATGCAACAAGCGTCGTCCCGGCAGTGGCTGCGCGGCGCTGGAGGGATTCAGCCGCCACAACGCCATCGTCGGCGCCAGCGACGCCTGCATCGCCACGAATCCAAGCGACATGGCGGTGGCGCTGCGCGCGCTCGACGCCACGGTTGAAACGGTACGGCCGGACGGACAGACACGCGCCATCCCGATCGCCGACCTGCACCGGCTGCCGGGAAGCACGCCGCACATCGAGCACGATCTGCAGCCGGGAGAGCTGATCACGGCCGTCACGCTGCCCAAGCCCATCGGAGGACGGCAGATCTATCGCAAGGTGCGTGATCGTGCGTCCTACGCTTTCGCGCTCGTGTCGGTCGCGGCGATCATCCAGCGCGACGGCAGCGGCCGGGTGGCCCTGGGCGGCGTCGCACCCAAGCCGTGGCGGGCCGATGCGGCGGACGCGGCGCTTCCACGCGGTGCAAAGGCTGCTGCCGCGGCCCTGCTCGATGGCGCAAGAACCACGCGTGACAACGCCTTCAAGCAGGCGCTGGTCGAGCGCACCATCGCCGCCGTGCTGATCGACGCGGGAGACGCGTCATGAAATTCGACAAGCCCGCCGGCACCAATCCCATCGACCAGGGCAAGGTCGTCGGCAAGCCGACCAGTCGGATCGACGGCCCGCTGAAGACCACCGGCACCGCGCCGTATGCATACGAACGCCATGACGTCGTGCCGAATCAGGCTTACGGGTATGTGGTCGGCGCCGGTATCGCAAAAGGCCGCATCGCGCTGCTGGACGACAGCGCCGCGCGCAAGGCGCCGGGCGTCCTCGCGGTGGTGACGGCGCAGAACGCAGGCAAGCTCGGCAAGGGCCGATTCAATACGGCGAAGCTGCTGGGCGGTCCGGACATCCAGCACTACCACCAGGCCATCGCGCTGGTCGTGGCGGAAACCTTCGAGCAGGCGCGTGCCGCCGCGCAGGCGATACGCGTCGACTATGTGCGCGAGCAAGGCGCTTACGACCTGGAGAAGGCGAAGGACACCGCCTTCGCCCCAAAGAACGAAAATCCGGACAGTGCGGCCGGGGACTTTGCGACAGCCTTCAAGGCGGCCCCGGTGCAGTTCGACGCGACCTATACGACGGCGAACGAATCGCACGCCATGATGGAGCCGCACGCCACCATCGCCGCATGGGACGGCGACAAGCTCACGGTGTGGACGTCGAACCAGATGATCCACTGGGGCGTGGGCGACCTCGCGACCACGCTCGGCATCCCGAAAGAGAACGTCCGGCTGGTGTCGCCGTACATCGGTGGTGGTTTTGGCGGAAAACTCTTCCTTCGCGCCGACGCCCTGCTCGCGGCGCTGGGCGCGAAGGCCGCGAAGCGGCCGGTCAAGGTTGCGCTGCAGCGTCCTTTGATGATCAACAACACGACCCATCGCCCGGCCACCATCCAGCGCGTGCGGCTGGGCGCGACGAAGGACGGCACGCTCACGGCGATCGGACACGAAAGCTGGAGCGGCGACCTGCCCGGCGGCGGCCTCGAAGTCGCGGTGCAGCAGACCCGCCTGTTCTATGCCGGCGCGAACCGCATGACCCGGATGCGACTGGCAACGCTCGACCTGCCCGAAGGCAACGCGATGCGCGCCCCTGGCGAAGCTCCCGGCCTGATGGTGCTGGAAGTGGCGATGGACGAGATGGCGGAGAAACTCGGCCTCGATCCGGTCGAGTTCCGCATCCTCAACGACACGCAGGTCGATCCCGAGAAGCCCGAGAGGCCGTTCTCGCAGCGGCACTTCGTCGAATGCCTGCGCACCGGCGCCGAACGCTTCGGGTGGAACAAACGCAACCCCAAGCCAGGCAGCGTGCGCGAGGGACGTTGGCTGGTGGGCATGGGCGTCGCTGGCGCCTTCCGCAACAACCTGCTGACGAAATCCGCGGCGCGCGTGCGGCTGGATGGCCGTGGCGTCGTCACCGTCGAAACCGACATGACCGACATCGGCACCGGAACGTACACGATCATCGCGCAGACCGCGGCCGAGATGATGGGCCTGCCGTTGGAGCGCGTGGACGTGCGCCTTGGCGATTCCACGTTCCCGGTATCCTCCGGTTCCGGTGGTCAATGGGGCGCGAACAACTCGACGTCAGGCGTGTATGCGGCCTGCGTGAAGCTGCGCGAGGCCGTGGCGCAGAAGCTCGACATCGATCCGGCCACGGCCGAGTTCGCCGACGGCGAGGTCCGCGCGGGAGAGCGTCGCATGGCGCTGGCGGACGCGGCGAAGGACGGCGAACTCGTCGCCGAGGACGCGATCGAGTACGGCGGCCTCGACAAGCAGTTCCAGCAATCGACGTTCGGCGCCCACTTCTGCGAGGTCGCGGTGCACACCGGCACCGGCGAGATACGCGTGCGCCGCATGCTCGCGGTCTGCGATGCGGGCCGCATCCTCAATCCAAAGTCGGCACGCAGCCAGGTCATCGGCGCGATGACGATGGGCGTCGGATCGGCGCTGATGGAAGAACTGGCAGTCGACAAGCGCCTGGGCTTCTTCGTCAACCACGACCTGGCCGGCTATGAGGTGCCCGTACACGCGGACATTCCGCACCAGGACGTGATCTTCCTCGACAAGACCGACCCGATCTCGTCGCCGATGAAGGCCAAGGGCGTGGGCGAACTCGGCATCTGCGGCGTAGGTGCGGCGGTGGCGAACGCCATCTACAACGCCACTGGTTTCCGCGTGAGGCATTACCCGATCACGCTGGACAAACTGCTGGACCATCTTCCTAGCTGACGGACGCTATCGCGACGTCGTTCGTACGGGACGAGCCTCAGGCCAACGACACCGCCCTGCCCGTGCGCGCGGATTCGTAGATCGCCTGCATGATGCGCACGTCGCGCTGGCCTTCCTCGCCGGAGACCTTGCTGGGTTTGCCTTCGAGGATGCAGCGGGCGAAGTCGTCCATTTCGGCGGCGAACAGGTCGATCTCGGGGAAGCGGATCTCCTGCCCCTCGCTGCGGCGGCCGTGGTTGCCGTCATAGAAGAAGGCCGGGTCGAGTTCGAACCAGCCGCGCTGCGCGTTGACGCGCAGGTTCTGGATGCCTCCGGCGCGGTAGCTGGTGCTGCAATGCGCAACGACGCCGCTGGGGAAGCGCGCTGTCCAGACCATGCTTTCGTCCACTTCGGCGAACTTGACCGGGTCTGTCCTGGTCTCGATGGCGGACACCAGTACAGGCTCCTCGCCGGTCAAATAGCGCGTGGCCTGCAGCGCGTAGATGCCGACGTCCATCAGCGCACCACCACCAGCCAGGGCGCGCTTGAGGCGCCATTGGCCGGGCTCGCCGACGTCGATTGCGAATCCCGCCTGGATGATGCGGGGCGCTCCGAACACCTGCTCGCGCACCAGGCGGATGCATTCGAGATGATGCGGGTCGTACTGGCACCGGTAAGCGGTGCCGAGCAGACGCCCTGCCCTCTTGCAGGCATCGATCATCTGCTGGCAACGCTCAACCGAGATTTCCAGCGGCTTCTCGCAGAAGACGTGCTTGCCGGCCTGCGCGGCCCGGATGGTGTGGTCAGCATGCAGCGCATTGGGCGTGACGACATAGACCACGTCGATGTCGGGGTTGTCCGCCATCCGGTGCATGTCGTCGTAGGAATAGACGTTTCCGGCAGGAATGCCGTACTTCGCCTTCCAGGCCTCGGCCTTGGCCGGCGTGCTGGTAACGATGCCGGCCAGCCGGCAATGCTTCGTCTTCGCCAGTGCCGGCGCGATCTGGTGCTCGCTCAACTGCCCCAGTCCGCAGATCGCGACGCCGAGCTTGCGCGCGCCCGATGCCCCGGTGAGGCTCGCGCCGCTGCTGATGAAGGGCGCAGCCGCGATGGCGGCGGCGGTCTCGGTCAGGAACCGGCGGCGGGACAGCTTGGCCATGGCATGCGCTCGTGCTGGGCTCGGGGGAAGGTACCTTGCCCGCGGGCCGTGAACCAATCATCGGCCGCGCTGGCCGCCCCCTCGCATCCAGTGCGGAGGCCGCAAGCGTGTCGATGCGCCGGCGGCTGGCCGATCAGGCTCCATGTGAGCGTTCGAGACTCAACACCAGGGAGGAAACCGCCATGCCCATGCTCAGCCTGATCCTGGCCGGCCAGTTGGCCGCAGCCGCCGTCCCGCCCCCGCC
>NZ_JADLZT010000013.1 GCF_015453285.1 Lysobacter niastensis | reverse complement strand
GCAAGCCGCGGATCCGTCAACCGGTTCAAGCCATCTTTTCGATCGCCTCAACCGCTCCAAACCCGTGCCGCTTCCGGCGCGCCCCGCTTCGATCAACTTCACCTCGGCGGGGCGCGCATTGTGCACATGCACAACGATTTTTGGAAGGGTTTTCTGAAACTTTTTTCGAAAGATTTTTTGTGGCGTTACGCGGCCACGAGGCGCACGCGTGCAAACGTGCGTTTGCCCACTGCGAGCACGCCCTCGAATCCGGGCATGAACACGCGCTGCGCGTCCTCTATGACTTCTCCATCGATGCGCACCGCACGCTCCTTGAGCTTGCGATTGGCCTCCGAATTGCTCGGCGTCAGGCCGGCAGAGGTCAATAGCGCTGCAATTCGCAGGCCTTCCGCCGGCACGGCAACGTCGGTCAACGGCAAGGAAGCGACATCGCCCTCGCCGCGCACCGCGGCATTCCAGCCCGCAACCGCCTGTTCGGCCGCCGCGGCGCCGTGGAATCGCGCCGCCAGCTCGCGCGCCAGGCGCATCTTGAGATCGCGCGGATTGAGCTGGCCGCCATCGATATCCCGGCGCAGCACCTGGACCTCGCTGAGCGAGATCTCGAAGCTCAGCAGCTCGATCCAGCGCCACATCAGCACGTCGTCGATCTTCATCGTCTTGGTAACGATATCGATCGCCGGCTCGTTGATGCCGATGTAGTTGCCCAGCGACTTGGACATCTTGTTGACGCCGTCCAGACCTTCCAGCAGCGGCATGGTCAGCACGATCTGCGGCGGCTGGCCGTAGTGCTCCTGCAGGCCGCGACCCATCAACAGGTTGAACTTCTGGTCGGTGCCGCCGAGCTCGACGTCCGCTTTCAGTGCCACCGAGTCATATCCCTGCACCAGCGGATACAGGAACTCATGGATCGCAATGGACTGCTGGGCCGCGTAGCGCTTGGAGAAGTCGTCACGCTCGAGCATGCGCGCCACGGTGTGCTGGGCAGCCAGCTTGATCATGTCGGCAGCGCCCATCTGCCCGAACCACTCGGAATTGAAGCGGACCTCGGTGCGCTCCTTGTCCAGGACCTTGAACACCTGGTCGGAGTAGGTCTGGGCATTGGCCAGCACATCCTCGCGAGTCAGCGGCTTGCGGGTGACGTTCTTGCCCGTCGGGTCGCCGATCATTCCGGTGAAGTCGCCGATCAGGAAGATCACCTGGTGGCCGAGGTCCTGGAACTGCCGCATCTTGTTGAGCAGCACGGTATGGCCCAGATGCAGGTCCGGCGCGGTCGGGTCGAAGCCGGCCTTGATCCGCAGCGGGCGGCCACCTGCCTTCATGGATTCGACCAGGCGGGCCTCCAGCTCATCGCGCTTGAGGATCTCGTCGGCGCCGCGACCGATCAGGTCGAGGGCCTCTTCTACGTTCGTGTCGCGTTGGGGGGACAAGGGCGGGGACTCTGAATAAGGGGGGCGGCCGACGATTTGCGACCGCGAACGTGAATAACGTTAAAGCCGGGTTAAGCGGTGACTTTTCGAAAAACCCTATTCATCTCAAGGGTTTGACGCACACTGCTGTGGTGACTATGGTAGCGCCGCTACGCGCGCTTCACATCTTCGCGCGGGGGATTTTTGCCATGACCCGACCCGAGCAGGTTTCCGGACCCGCCCAAGCCCGCCGCGAGCGCCTCAACGCGCTCCGTGAAGCCGCATTGCACCGTCCGGTGCTGGCACGCCATTTGTCCGACGGCTTCAACGGACGGTGGTCGCGCCGCCAGTGGGTCCAGGCCAGCCTGTTTGCCACGATCGGCATGCTCGTCGTCGCCATCGTGCCCGGTTTCGAGACGCCGTTGCTGCACAAGCCGGCTTCGCTTGCGACGCGCCATTCGATGGCGCTCACGTTGCCGCCGTTGCCGCTGGCGCGCCTCAAGGGCGCAACCGGCGACAGCTGGCAGGTGGTACGCGTCAACCGCGGCCAGACGCTCGGCTCGCTGTTCGAGCAGTTCGACATCCCGGCGTCGACGATGCACGAGATCCTCGACCATCCCGGCGCGAAAGCATCCTTGACCCGTCTGAAGCCCGGCACCGAGCTCGCGTTCGACCTGCCCGTCGACGGCCAGTTGCGCACGTTCCGCTACGACCGCGACGACAGCCACCGCATCGAGTTGAGCCTCAACGGCGAGCAGATCACCGAGAAGGTGATCGTGCGCCCGACCGATACGCGCACCGTGGTGATCAGCGGCGAAGTCGGTTCCTCGCTGTTCCGTTCGGCGCGCAAGCTCGGCCTGTCGGGCTCGAACATCAACACGCTGACCGACGACATCTTCAAGTACGACATCGACTTCAACGAAGACGTCGGTGCCAAGGACCGCTTCAGCGTCGTGGTCGAGCAGACCTGGCGCGAAGGCGAACTGATCAAGACCGGCCCGGTGCTCGCGGCCACCTTCACCACTGGTGGCAAGCTGCACACCGGCTTCCGCTTCGAGCGCAACGGCAAGGCCGAGTACTTCACCGGCGACGGCCGTCCGCTGAAGAAGAGCTTCATCCGCATGCCGATCCCGTATGCGCGCCTGACCTCGAGCTTTGGCACGCGCCGCCACCCGGTGCTGGGCCGCGTGCGCATGCACAAGGGCGTGGACTACGGCGCTTCGACCGGTACGCCGATCATGGCCGCCGGCGACGCCCGCGTGGCCTCTGTCGGCTGGCAGGGCGGCTACGGCCGCGCCGTCGTGCTCGACCACGGCCGCGGCTACACCACGCTGTACGGCCACATGTCGCGCTTCGGCAAGATCCGCCAGGGCCAGCGCATTCCGCAGGGCACCGTGATCGGCTACGTCGGCAGCACCGGCCTGGCCACCGGCCCGCACCTGCACTACGAGTTCCGCGTCAACGGCGTGCACCGCAACCCGCTGTCGATCACGATGCCGCCGCCGGAACCGCTGAGCGGCGCCGCGCTGGCGCAGTTCCGCAGCCAGACCAGCGTTGCGCTGGCACGCATCCAGGAAGTCGAGAACATCATCTACGCCGACGCGAGCCCGGCCCCGGCCAAGCTGCCGGCGAAGCAGGACGGCGAAAAGCCCGGCAAGCAGAAGGCCTGACGTGGCGCATCCGATGGCCGGCATCTTCGTCGGCCTGATGTCCGGCACCAGCGCCGACGGCATCGATGCCGCGCTGGTGCGTTTCGACGACGGCGCAACCAATCCCCATTGCGAACTCCTGCTCGGCCGCACGTACCCGTGGCCGGACGACCTGCGCGCGCGCCTGGTGGCGCTGGGCCAGGGCGAGGACGCTCGCTCGCTGGAGGAACTGGGCACGCTCGACGTGCAGACCGCCGTGGCCTTCGCGGAGGCAGCGCGCGACCTGATCGCCGCGGCCGGAGTCGACGCCGGTGCGATCCGCGCGATCGGCTCGCACGGGCAGACCATCCGCCATCGCCCGGAAGGCGCGCGCTACGACGGGCAACACCCCTTCACCTGGCAGATCGGCGACGGCAACGTCATCGCCGAGCGCAGTGGCATCGCCACGGTGGCCGACTTCCGGCGTCGCGACGTCGCCGCGGGCGGCCACGGCGCGCCGCTGATGCCGGCATTCCACGCCGCCATGCTGCACACGCCGGCCGAGGATCGGGCCGTGCTGAACCTCGGTGGCATCGCCAATTTCACGCTCCTGCCCGCACAGGGCGACGTGCGGGGGTTCGATACGGGCCCGGCCAACGCGCTGATGGACGCCTGGTGCGAGCGCCACCGCGGCACGCCGTTCGATGCCGGCGGCGCCTTCGCCGCCAGCGGCCAGGTCGATGCGGAGCTGTTGCTGCGGCTGCTCGACGAACCCTGGTTCATGCTGCCGCCGCCGAAGAGCACCGGCCGGGAACAGTTCCAGCTGGACTGGGTGCAGTCGCGCCTTCGTGGCGGCGAGAAACCCGAAGACGTGCAGGCGACGCTGCTCGAACTGAGCGCAGCAACCGTCGCCGACGCGCTGCGCGCCCACCAGCCGGATACGCGGCGGGTGATCGCCTGTGGCGGCGGCGTGCGTAACGAGCGTCTTTTGGCGCGCATCGCCGGACAGCTGCCGGATGCGCAGGTGGAGACGACCGCGAACTACGGGCTCGACCCGGATTTCGTCGAAGCGATGGGCTTCGCCTGGCTGGCGCGGCAGACCCTGGCCGGCCTTCCCGGCAACCTGCCCAGCGTCACCGGCGCGCGCGGGCCGCGCGTGCTCGGCGCGGTCTATCCGGCCGGCTGACCCTTGCCTTCACCGAGGTAGGCGAGCAGGTCCAGGTCGAACTGGGTCTGGCCCGCGTGCTCGTTCTTATCGCCCTCGATGCGGCCGATCAACGAGAACCCGGGGTCGTTGGGCACGACCTCCAGCGCCGATATCGCGGCCTGCAGGGCCATGGCGTCGGAGTCGTTGAACTTGGCCGCAAGCTGGCTCTCGCAGGCGAACAGGCCGTGCTCGAGCAGATGCATGAGCGCCTCCTGCAGGTTCCAGCCGCGAACCTTGGCAACGCGGCCGATCCGCTCCAGGAGCACCTGGTCTATGTCGTGCAGCACGATGTCGGTCATACCGCCACTCCCCGAGTCACAAGCCCCCGCTGTCCCCCCGCGTCGATATTAGCTCGTTACCGCGCCCGCGACCGTGCCGGGCGTAGGCTTGCGCAACATCAGCACCGCGCACAGCAAGAGGGCCGGCACACCGACCAGAGCGGTACCCGCAAAGAACAGCGAGTACGCCTCCAGCAGGCTGCGGCCTGTTTCCAGATGTTCGATCGCCACACCCGACAGGCCCTTGAGGACCTTGCCCGGCAGCGCATAGAACGAACTGAGCAGGGCGTACTGCGTGGCGGTATAGCCGGCGTGGGTCAGGCTGGACATGTAGCCGATCAACGCCACGCCCGCGAAACCGCTGCAGAAGTTGTCGATGGCCATGACCGCGGTGAAGACGCCGGCGTCCGCGCCATGCAGGGCCAGGTACGAGAAGGCCAGGTTGGATCCCGGGCCGAGCACGGCACCGACCAGCAACGTGGTGAAGGCCCCGAACCGCACTGCGCACAAACCCGCGGCCGCGATGCCGACGATGGTCGCGATCAGGCCGAACGACCCTCGCACCGCGCCGACGGTTTCCTTGTCCATCCCGAGATCGGCGTAGAACGGGTTGGCCATGGGCCCGAGCACGAAGTCCGGCAACCGGTACAGGCTGATCGCCAGCAGCATCACCAGCGCCCACCGCCCGTGCTGGCGGAAGAACACCAGGAACGGACCGATCAGCGCGTCGAACAGTCCTTGCGGCGTCAGCAGGGCCGGATGCGGTGCGGCGGCGGCCTGGACACTGGCCGCCGGCTCGCGCGCCAGGAACGTGGCGAGCACGCCGACGCCCATCAGTGCCGCCATCAGCTCATACGACATCGTCCAGCCGACACGCGCCGCGAAGATCAGAATCAGCGAATCCGTGACCAGCAGCGCCGCGCGATAACCCAGTGCCGCGGTCGAAGTCAGCAGGCCCTGCTGCTCGTTGTTGTCGGCGATTTCGATACGCCAGGCGTCGATCACGATGTCCTGCGTGGCCGAGGCGAATGCCACCACCAGTGCGAGCACGCCGAAAACGACCAACTGGTCGAGCGCGACCCCGAACAGCATCAGCTGGCCCTGCAACGGCTGCACGAGCGCCATGCCGGTCAATGCGACGGCAACCACCAGCTGCGACAACAGCATCCAGCCGCGGCGGCGGCCGAGCCAGCGCCCGAGCAACGGCGCATCGAGCTTGTCGATCAGCGGTGCCCACAGGAACTTCAGCGAATACGCCAGGCCGACCCACGACAGGAAGCCGATCGTCGACAGCTCGATGGCGTTCTCGCGCATCCAGTAGCCGAGCGTGTTTCCGACCAGGTAGATCGGGATGCCGGAGCTGAAACCCAGCAGCAGCATCACCAGCACTTTCGGCTGGCGCAGGCTGGCCAGCACCTGCTGCCAACCGCGGCGTTCGCGCTTGGCGGGAACGGGCTTGGCGGGAGCGGCGGCCTCAGTAGTCATAGTCGACCGTGAACGGTGCGTGGTCGGAGAAACGCGGCTCCTTGTGTATCGAGCACGCCTTCAGGCGATCGCGCAGGCCCGGCGTGACGATCTGGTAATCGATGCGCCACCCGACGTTGTTGGCGCGGGCGGCGCCGCGGTTGCTCCACCACGTGTAGTCCTGTCCTTCCGCATGCAGCTTGCGGTAGGCATCGACCCAGCCGCTGCTTCCATCGGGCATGGCCTCGCCGCACAGGCCGTTGAGCCAGTCGCGCTCGGGCGGCAGGCAGCCGGAGTTCTTCTGGTTGCCGGTCCAATTCTTGATGTCGAGGCGCGAACGCACGATGTTCCAGTCGCCGCAGAGCACGTAATCGCGGCCGCTCGCGAGCCACTCGCCGAGCACCGGCTTGAGCCACTCCATCACTTCGAACTTGAAGCCCTGGCGCAGTTCGCCCGATGAACCGGACGGAATGTAGAACGACACCACGCTGAGGTTGCCGAAGCGCGCCTCGATGTAACGACCCTCGTCGTCGAAGGGCGCCCAGCCGAGCGCGGTGCGCACTTCGTCCGGCTCGCGGCGGCTGTAGATCGCCACGCCGCTGTAGCCCTTCTTGGTCGTGGCGTCCTTGAACCAGGCGCGGTAGCCGTCGGGACGGAAGGCCGCGTCGGCCAACTGGTGTTCCTGGGCCTTGGTCTCCTGGAGGCACAGCACGTCGGCACCCTGCCCGGCGAACCACTCGAAGAACCCCTTGCTGGCGGCCGAGCGCAGGCCGTTGGCGTTGAAGCTGATGATGCGCATGCGCACTCCACTGAATCCCGGGCCGATCATAGCCCGGACGCGACGGCGAGGGCCTATCATTCCGCGCATGCCGGCTGCCGATTCCCCCGTCCGCGTCGAGCGCATCGTCGACGATGCAGTGATGCGTTCCGTGCAGGAATTGCGCGTGTCCGGCGACCAGTACCGTTTCGTCGGCGACACCGCGTTCAATCTCGGCAACAGCCTGCGCGATCCGATGAGCGAGGCGATGGCGGTGTTCGCAGGCGAGACCGTGGTCGGCTTCTATCGCCTGGACTTCGCGCCGCGCGCGATCGCCGGGCGCGACTGGCCAGAGCCCGCCGTGGGGCTGCGCGCGTTCGTCATCGGCCTGGCGTACCAGGGCTGCGGTTTTGGCGCCGGAGCGCTGACCGCCACGTCCGCCGACCTGCGCCGTCGCCATCCCGGCCGGCGCCTGCTGGCCCTGACGGTCAACTGCACCAACCACGCAGCGATCGCGATGTACCGCAAGGCCGGCTTCACGGACACCGGCGAACTCTATCTGGCTGGCAGTTCCGGCCCACAACACGTCATGCTTTACCGTCTGCAGCCGCAAGCCCTCACCTGATAACGATCCGATGAACGACCACCGCTCCCGCTTCCTGCAACTCGCACTGCGCGCCGATGCGCTGCGCTTCGGCGAGTTCACGCTCAAGTCTGGCCGGCTGAGCCCGTATTTCTTCAATGCCGGCCGTTTCGACTCCGGCGCGACGCTGGCCGAACTCGCGAGCTGCTACGCCGATGCGATCGATGCCGCGAAGGTCGACTTCGACCTGCTGTTCGGCCCGGCCTACAAGGGCATCCCGCTGGCGACGGCGCTCGCTTGCGAATACGCCCGCCGCGGCCGTGACCTCCCGCTGGCGTTCAACCGCAAGGAGGCCAAGACCCACGGCGAGGGCGGCACGCTGATCGGCGCTCCGCTGCAGGGCCGGCGCGTGCTGATCGTCGATGACGTGATCACCGCGGGCACAGCGATCCGCGAAGCCCTGTCGATCATCGGCGGCGCTGGCGGCACGGTGGCCGGCATCGTCATCGCCCTCGATCGCCAGGAAGCCGTCGACCCGGCCACTTCCCGACGCTCCGCGGCACAAACCGTCGCGGCTGAACACGGCCTGCCCGTGATCGCCGTGGCCACATTGGGCGACCTGCTGGCGTTTGCGGGCGATCATGTCGAACTGACTGCGCAGCGCGAACGCCTGCTGGCCTATCGCGAGGCCTACGGCAGCCTCGACTGAGGCGCCTGCGCCGAATCGACATGCGCGTCACCGCACTGCGGGCATGAATATCCTGGCTATGTCCCGCGCGTGGCCCGACTCTTGCTTGGGGTTGTGGATAGGCTGGGCGAACAGACCCGGCATTTCAGGCTTGGACCGACATGAAGACGATTCCACTTCGACTGACCGGCGCCGTGCTGCTCGCACTGGCACCGCTGCTGGCCACGGCACAGTCGGCCGGCGGCAAGAAGCTGTATTGCTGGAACGAGAATGGCCGCAAGGTCTGCGGCGACGCCCTGCCCGCTGACGCGGTGAACAACGCGCGCACCGAGATCAGCTCCCAGAGCGGACTGACGACCGGGCAGGTGGCGCGTGCACTTACCGCCGAGGAAAAAGCGGCGGCGGCAGCGCAGGCCGCAGCCAATGCCCAGCAGGCCGCCGTGGCCGAGGCCGCCGCGCGCCGCGACTTCGCCATGGCCCAGTCCTACGAGACCGAAGACGAACTGCGGCGTGCCTTCGAGGAGCGGATCCTGCTGCTCGACGAGACCGTGAAGTCCTCGCAACTGGGCGTCGCGGGCCTGCGCCAGAGCCTGATGAGCCTGCTGCGCCAGGCCGGCGAGCAGGAACTGGCGGGCACGCCGGTACGCCCGGCGCTGGCTGACAGCATTCGCGGCCAGCATGCGGAGCTGATGCGGCAGCAGGGCCTGCTGGTGCAGCAGCAGAAGCAGCGCAACGAGATCGAGGGCGAGTTCAACACGGCCCTGGAGCGCTACCGCGCCCTCAAGCACCCGGGAAGCGCGCCTACCGGCGGCTGATCAGGCGCTTTCCCGACTTACACCTCAACAAAACGCCTCCTGCCCGCAGGAGGCGTTTTTTGTTGGTCAGAACGGCAGGACCAGGTCGGACTTCAGCGCCAGCAACTGCGTGCGGAAGTCGGACTTGATGCGATCCAGCGCCTGCTGCGAGTCTGCGTCGAAGCGCAGCACCAGCACCGGCGTCGTGTTGGACGCACGCACCAGGCCCCAGCCGTCCGCCCAGTCGACGCGCAGGCCGTCGATCGTCGACAAGCGCGCGCCCTCGAAACGGGCGGCATTGCGGAAGCGTTCGACGAACGTGTGCGGATCGCCGTCCGGCGCGTCGACCTTGATCTCCGGCGTCGAGATGCCGTCGGGCAGCGAGGCCAGCGTTTCGCCGGCCGGCTGCGGCCGGCTCGCCAGGATCTCGAGCAGGCGCGCCGCTGCGTAGATACCGTCATCGAAACCGTACCAGCGCTCCTTGAAGAAGAAGTGGCCGCTCATCTCGCCGGCCAGCTCGGCATCGGTTTCGCGCATCTTGGCCTTGATCAGCGAGTGGCCGGTCTTCCACATCAGCGGGCTGCCGCCGTGGCGCAGGATGTGGCCCGGCAGGCGGCCGGTGCACTTCACGTCGAAGATGATCTGCGCGCCCGGGTTGCGGTCGAGCACGTCGGCCGCGAACAGCATCAGCAGGCGGTCCGGGAAGATGTTCTGGCCGTCGCGGGTGACCACGCCCAGGCGGTCGCCGTCGCCGTCGAAGGCGATGCCGAGATCGGCATCCAGGCGCTGCACCATCTTGATCAGATCGTTGAGGTTGTGCGGCTCGCTCGGATCCGGATGGTGGTTCGGGAACGTGCCGTCGATCTCGCAGTACAGGGGCGTGACCTCGGCGCCGACCGCCGTCAACACGCGCGGGCCGATGTCGCCGGCCACGCCGTTGCCGGCATCGACGACCACGCGCAGCGGACGGTCGATCTGCACATCGGAGGCGATGCGCTGCACGTAGTCCTCGGAGATGTCGCGCACCTGCATGCCGCCAAGCGTGTCCGCGGCGTGCAGACGTCCGCCGGCGATGCGGTCGTAGAGATCGGTGATCGCGGTGCCCGACAGCGTCTCGCCGCCGACCACGACTTTGAAGCCGTTGTAGTCCGGCGGATTGTGGCTGCCGGTGACCGACACGCAGGAACCCGCGCGCAGCAGGTAGGCGCCGAAGTAGGTGACCGGCGTCGGCGCCATGCCGATGTCGATGACGTTGCGGCCGGCCTTGCGCAGACCCGCGATCAGGCCCTCGGTCAGGCTCGGGCCCGACAGGCGGCCGTCACGGCCAATGACTATCTCGGTCAGGCCCTGCTCGTGCATCAGCGAACCGATGGCCTGGCCGATCTGCACCGCCACGCCGACGTCGAGCGACTGTCCGACCACGCCGCGGATGTCGTACGCACGGAAGATGCCGCGATCGATCACGACCTCGCCGCCCGCCCCTTCCTGCTTGGGCGGGGAGGCCGCTTCCAGCTTCGGCAACGGCGCGATATCGGCCACCGTAACGGCTTCGGCAAGTGTCGGCGCCGCTGCATCGTCCTCGGGCTCGCCCTTGCGCGCCAGCACCTTCGGCAGACGCGAGGCCACCAGTGCGATCAACCCGAACAGGATCGCGGCCAGGAAGCACGGCAGGGCGCCCAGGCCGAACGGGCCGCCGGCCACGTCGGGAACCGCCGCGGCGACACGCAGTTCGCTGCCGGGAATCTTCGCCGCAAGCGCTTCCGCACCACCGGCCAGGGCCGCATCGCCGCGCTCGAGCAGCGTGGAACCGCCCTGGCGGAGGGCGATGTAGCTGTCTTCCGCGATTTTGCCTTGCTCCAGGGTGCTGGTGATGCGTTGCAGCGGCAGCAGCACGTAGGCAACGCCGGCCAGATCATTCCCGACCTTGGCGGGGGCGGCGATGGCTAGCTGCGAGCCGCCCTTTTCCTTCACCACCCAGGCGATTGGCTGGCCGGCTGCGATGGCTGCCTCGGCCGCCGCCAGGCGCCCGAAGCCACCCTGCGGCAACTGGCCATATTCGCTCGCCAGGTCCGGTGCCAGCACCTGAGCCTGCTTGGCCAGCGGCCAGCCGTCGGCGAGGCGGCGGCCGGCCGAGACCAGGTCTCCGGCCACCAGCGATTCCTGCATCGGCGCGGTGCCCAGGCGATCCTGGATGCGCTTGTACTCGGTCCTCAGCGCGAAGGTCGCTGCCTGCACGGCTTCGTCGCGCACCTGCTGGACTTCGCTGCGGCGCGTCTCGTCGCGGTGCTGCTGCCAGCCGCTCCACGCCAGCCAGGCCGCGACCAGGCCACTGGCAATCGCCACCAGGGGCAGCACCTGCTTCAAGGAGGCGTGCAGCTGGGCGCGCCCCGGATTCGTATCGGACATCGGTTTTTCCCCTGTCAGCGCACGCCGGTGTGGCCGAACCCGCCGGCCCCGCGTGTGCTTGCTTCGAATTCTTCAACCACCTGCAGCGCCGCACGCACGATCGGCAGCACGACCAGCTGGGCGATGCGGTCCCCGGGCTGCATCGTAAAAGCCTCTCGCCCGCGGTTCCAGACGCTGATCAGCAATGGCCCCTGGTAATCGGCATCGATCAGCCCGGTGCCGTTGCCGAGCACGATCCCGTGCTTATGGCCCAGGCCGGAGCGCGGCAGGATCACCGCGCACATCGTCGGGTCGCCGACGTGGATCGCCAATCCGGACGGCACCAGCGCCGTGTCTCCGGGCTGCAGCGTCAGCGCTTCGTCCAGCGCCGCGCGCAGGTCGAGGCCGGCGCTGGCCTGGGTGGCATAGGAGGGCAACGGCCATTCGTCGCCGAAGCGGGGGTCCAGCAGCTTGATCTCGAGCGTGTGGTTCATGCGGTGGTGGCAGGTCCTTGGTTCAGGCGTGCGGCGATCAGGTCCAGCAGTTCGTCGGCCAGCTGCGTCTTCGCGGCCGGACCAAGCGCATGGACCGAGCCGTCGACGGCATAGACGGTCAGGGCGTTGTCGTCGCTTTCGAAGCCGCTGCCGGACTCGCCGACGCGGTTGGCGGCAATGAGGTCCAGGCGCTTTTTTTCCAGCTTGCCACGCGCGTAGGCCTCGACATGGTCGGTCTCGGCAGCGAAGCCGACGACGACGCGCGGGCGCTGTGCGTGGTCGGCGACGTCGGCCAGGATGTCGCGGGTGCGCACCAGCGTCAGCGTCAGCGAGTCCTGGCCGGCTTGTTTCTTGATCTTGCTAGCGACGGCGTGCGCAGGCGCGAAATCGGCTACCGCGGCGGCGCCGACATAGACGTCGGCCGGCAATGCCGCCATCACCGCGCCATGCATCTGCGCGGCAGAACGCACGTTGATGCGCTCCACGCCCGCCGGCGTCGGCAGCGATACGGGGCCCGCGACCAGCGCGACCCGCGCGCCGCGCTGTGCCGCCGCGGCGGCGACGGCGAAGCCCATCTTGCCGCTGCTCCGGTTGCCGATGAAGCGCACCGGATCGATGTCCTCGAAGGTAGGGCCGGCGCTCACCACGATGCGCAGGCCGGCGAGCGAGGCGATGTTCATGCGAACGCCTGCGCGACTGCAATGACAATTTCGGCAGGCTCGGCCATGCGGCCAGGTCCGGATTCGCCTTCGGCGAGGGGACCGTCGTTGGGGCCGACCACATCGACGCCGCGCGAGCGCAGCGTGGCCATGTTGGCCTGCGTCGCCGGGTGCAGCCACATGCGATGGTTCATCGCCGGGGCGACCGTCAGCGGCGCGGTGGTGGCCAGGCAGAGCGTGGTGACCAGGTCGTCGGCGAAGCCGTGGGCCAGGCGCGCCAGCGTGTTGGCCGTGGCCGGCGCGATCACGATGCGGTCGGCCCAGCGCGCGAGTTCGATATGGCCCATCGCGGCCTCCGCCGCCTCGTCCCACAACGACGTGCGCACCGGACGGCCCGACAACGCCTGGAACGTGGTCGTGCCGACGAAACGCTGGGCGTTCTCGGTCATCGCGACGGTCACCTCGGCGCCGGCATCGCGAAGGCGGCGAACCAGTTCGGCGGATTTGTACGCGGCGATGCCGCCGCATACGCACAGCAGCAGCTTCTTTCCGCGCAATGTACTGGCCTCGGCCATCGCCCTTGGGAATCCTTACCGCGGAATCGGCGCCTAGCTTACCCGATGGCCAGCGGCGTTCCTGAAGCCTGCGCCCGCGCGTCCGGCTTCAATGATGCGACTCCCCTGCGATGCAGCGACATGCACATCCGCGACTGGCCCGCCCACGAACGCCCCCGCGAAAAGCTGCACGCCCGTGGCGCCGGCACGCTGTCCGACGCGGAACTGCTGGCGATCTTCCTTGGCTCGGGCCTGCGCGGATGCGACGCCGTCACCACGGCTCGCGAACTGCTGCTGCGTCACGGCCCCTTGCGCGCGCTGCTGGAGCGCACGCCGGCGCAACTGTCGCGACTGCCGGGACTGGGTCCGGCCCGGGCCTGCCTGCTGGCAGCAGCCCTGGAACTGGGCCAGCGCCACCTGGCGGCGCAACTCGAGCGCGGCGCCGTGCTGACCGATCCGCAGTCGGCCGGCCGCTACTTCGCGCTGCGCCTGCGCGGACGGCCGCAGGAGGTGTTCGCGGCGCTGTTCCTCGACAGCCGCCATTGCGCCCTCGCGTTCGAGGAGCTGTTCCTGGGCACGATCGACGGCGCCGAGGTCCATCCGCGCGAGGTCGCCCGCCGCGCACTCGCGCACAACGCGGCCGCCGTCATCGTCGGACACAACCACCCCAGCGGAAATCCGGAGCCCAGCGCCGCCGACCGCGCCGTGACCGCCCGCCTGAAACAGGCGCTGGCGCTGATCGATGTGCGGCTGCTCGATCATCTGGTCATCGGCGATGGCACGCCGGCCTCGATGGCGGCTCGCGGGTGGGTATGAACGGGGCGGGGCCACGTGACCCATTAGGTGAAGGCCGGGCCAGCCCGTAAAATGCCCGGTCCCGCAACACCCCAGCAGAATCCCGTGAAAGCCAACCTCCGCGCGCTCGTCGCGCAGGCCATCGACGCGCTGCGCGCCGCCGGCACCCTGCCGGCCGACCTGCCCACGCCCGATTTCGTCATCGAACGCCCCAAGACCCGCGCCCAGGGCGATTTCTCGTCCAACGCGGCGATGCTGCTGGCCAAGCCTGCCAAGTCCAACCCGCGCGCCATCGCGCAGGCGTTGGTGGACGCGCTGCCGGCCAATGACGACATCGCCAGGGTCGAGATCGCCGGCCCAGGCTTCATCAACTTCCATATCGGCGAAGGCGCCTGGCGCCGCCAGCTCGGCGAGGTGTTCGTCCAGGGCGCGCGTTACGGCCGCAACGAGTCCGGCAAGGGCCATCGCGCCGGCGTCGAGTACGTCTCGGCCAACCCGACCGGCCCGCTGCATGTCGGCCACGGCCGTGCGGCGGTGATCGGCGACTGCATCGCGCGCGTGCTCGACGCCAACGGCTGGGACGTGGCGCGCGAGTTCTACTACAACGACGCCGGCGCGCAGATCAACAACCTCGCCATCTCGGTGCAGGCGCGTGCGCAGGGCAAGGGGCCGGACGACGCCGGCTGGCCGGAAGACGGCTACCGCGGCGACTACATCAAGGACGTCGCCAACGCCTACCTGCGCGGCGATAGCGTCGAGGTCGAAGGCCACGTCGTGACCGCCGCGAAGGACCCGGACGATCTCGACGCGATCCGCCAGTTCGCCGTGGCCTACCTGCGCCGCGAGCAGAACCTGGACCTGGAGGCCTACGGCGTCTCCTTCAACGTCTACTTCCTCGAGTCGTCGCTGTACACCGACCGCAAGGTCGAGGAGACCGTGCGCGAGCTGGTCAAGCACGGCCACACCTACGAGGAAGGCGGCGCGCTGTGGCTGCGCACGACCGATTTCGGTGACGACAAGGACCGCGTGATGCGCAAGTCCGACGGCACCTACACCTACTTCCTGCCCGACGTCGCTTATCACATGTCGAAGTGGCAGCGCGGCTACGAGCGCGCGATCACCGAGCTCGGTGCCGACCACCACGGCTCGCTGGCCCGCGTGCGCGCCGGCCTGCAGGCACTGGACTGCGGCATCCCGCAGGGCTGGCCCGAATACGTGCTGCACCAGATGGTCACGGTCATGCGCGGCGGCGAGGAAGTGAAGCTGTCCAAGCGTGCGGGCAGCTACGTCACGCTGCGCGACCTGGTCGACGAAGTCGGCCGCGACGCGACGCGCTGGTTCCTGATCGCGCGCAAGCCGGACTCGCAGCTGACCTTCGACATCGACTTCGCCCGCAGCCAGTCGCTGGACAACCCGGTCTACTACGTGCAGGTCTCGCACGCGCGCATGTGCGGCCTGCTGCGCCAGCTCAACGAGCGCGGCCTCAGCTACGACCAGGCCAACGGCCTCGCACAGCCGCTGGACCTGGACGACGACGCCGCGCGCGAACTGGTGGTGACGCTGCTGCGCTACCCGGACGTGGTGGAGATGGCCGGCCGCGACCTCGAGCCGCACCAGATCGCCGCCTACCTGCTCGAACTGGCGCAGACGTTCCAGACGTACTACAACGATCACCAGTTCCTGGTCGAAGACGACGCCACGCGCCACGCGCGCCTGGTGCTGGCGATGGCGACGAAGCAGGTGTTGGCGAACGGTCTCGAATTGCTCGGCGTCAGTGCGCCGGAGGTAATGTAAGTGGCAGCAAAACGCGGTAAGTCGCAGGCCAAGCGCAATGGCGGCAACGACAGCACCCTGCCCGGCTGGGCATGGATGGTGCTCGGCATCCTGATGGCGGTGGTGGTGATCCTGGTCGCCCCGAAGTACCTGAAATCCAACGGCGACGGCTTCTTCCGTCCGCAGCCCAATCCGGACGCGCAGCCGGCCCCGGTGGCCAGCAGCGAAGACGAAGGCGTGGTGTCCGACGACGGCGCCGGCGAGGAAGCCCCGGCCAAGCGCGACAACAAGACCGCGGCCAAGAAGGACACCGACTACGACTTCTACACGCTGCTGCCGGGCAAGGAAGTGCCGATGAGCGACGCCGAGCTGGCCGCCAGCGAGCGCGCCGAGGCGCAGCGCCAGGCCGCCGCCCAGCCCAAGCCCAAGGCGGAACCGGAATCGGAACGAAAGCCGGCGGAGCCGGCCGCCACGGCCACGCTGCCCAAGCCGGTCGAACCAGCGGCCGGCAACGAACCCGCCGCCGGCGATGCCGCGACCACCGCCCAGGCCAAGCCGGACAAGCCGGCGGCTCCGGTCGCAGCCGAAACAGCCGCGGTCGACGACGGTACCCGCTACCTGCTGCAGGCCGGCGCATTCCAGGCCTCCGGCCAGGCCGAGGAGATGAAGGCGAAGATCGCCATGCTCGGCCTCGGTGCGCGCGTGGAATCGGCGGACATCGGCGGCAAGACGGTCTACCGCGTCCGCATGGGGCCCTACGGCACCGCGAGCGATCTCGCCGACGCCAAGCGCAAGCTGTCCGGCGGCGGCCTGTCGGCGATGGCGATCAAGGTCAAGTAAGCAACGCCTGGCACCAAAGAAAAACGCCGGCCTCGGGCCGGCGTTTTTCTTTTGCGGGATCGGTGACGCCGGGCGGCTACGCCACCGCGCCACGCTTGATGGTGATCAGCGCCGAGGTGTCGGATTCGCCCATGCCGCGCTCGAGCAGCTCGGCGTAATCGGCCAACGCCTGCTCGATGACCGCCAGGCGCAGGCCGCTGCCTTGCGCGATCGACTGCACGATGCGCAGGTCCTTCAGCATGTGCGCGCTCTTGAAGCCTGGGCTGAACTCGTCGCGCAGCATCGTTGCGCCGCGCTTGTCCAGGAACCAGTTGCTGGCCGCGCCGGCCATCAGCGTCGGCAGCAGTTTGGCGGGATCCAGGCCCAGCTTCTCGCCGAGTGCGAGACCTTCGCACACCGCCTCGTTGATGCCGGCGACGAGCACCTGGTTGACCGCTTTGGTCGCCTGGCCGGCGCCGGTGCTGCCCATGTGGGTGATGCGCGCGGCGTAGCATTCGATCACCGGCTGTGCGCGCTCGAACGTGTCGATGTCGCCGCCGACCATCACCGACAGCTTGCCGTTGCGCGCACCTTCGACACCGCCGGACACCGGTGCGTCGAGGAAGCCGATGTCGTGCGCGGCCAGCATGGCTGAGGCGCGGCGCGCCGTTTCCACCGCGACGGTGGAATGGTCGATGACGACGGCACCCGGCTTCAGCACGCCGGCCAGCGCGGCGACGTTCTCGAGCACGTCGGCATCGAGCGAAACGCACAGCACGACCACGTCGCAATCGGCGAAGTTGGCGGCTGAACGCGCAGCGCGCACTTCCAGTTCCGCCGCCAATGCATCGGCCTTGGACTGGGTTCGGTTGCCGACCGCGGTCAGCAGCCCCTTGCTGTGCACGTAACGCGCCATCGGCGCGCCCATCGCGCCCAGGCCGATCACTCCAACTTTCATCTTCATCTTCCGCTTGTTCGTGTTGAACGGATCAAGCGATCCGTTCGTAGGCGGCGACCCAAGGGCCGCCGTAGGTTGCTTCATGTCCTGCCCTGCAAGGGTCAGGCCAGCGGCGTATCGTCCAGGTAGGTGTAGCCGGTCAGTCCGGTTTCCAGCGCCGCTTCCAGCCGCGCGCCTTCATCGGCCGGCAAGCCGGCGGCGGCGACCTTGGCACGGTAGGCCGCGCGCAGGTCGTCGAGCTTGTAGCCGACGTAGTCGAGCATCACGTCGGTGGTGTCGCCGCGGCGCTGTTGCGCGATGCGATAGCCGCCGTCGTCGACCCGCACCTCGACCGCGTCGGTGTCGCCGAACAGGTTGTGGATGTCGCCGAGGATTTCCTGGTACGCACCGACCAGGAAGAACGCCAGCCGGTAGCTCTCGCCCGGTCGCGGCGCATGCAGCGGCAGCGACGTGTCCAGGCCCTCGTTCTCTACGTAGGTCTTGACCGTGCCGTCGGAGTCGCAGGTCATGTCGGCAAGCACGCCGCGGCGCGTCGGCACCTCGTCCAGGCGCTCGATCGGCACGATCGGGAACACCTGGTCGATCGCCCACACGTCCGGAATCGATTCGAACACGCTGAAGTTGACGAAGTACTTGTCGACCAGGCGGTCGTTGAGTTCGTCGAGCAGTTCGCGGTGGCTCTTCTCGTCGTAGCTCAGGCGCTTACGCACGGCGTGGGCGATCGCGTAGAACAGGTCGTCGATGCGCGCGCGGTGCACCAGGTCGATCTGGCCCAGCGCGTACAGCGACAGGCCCTCGCTGTGGTGGTGCTGGGCTTCGTGGAACAGCTCCACGGCCGGGCGCTGGTCGAGCTCGCCATGGATTCCGCGCAGGTGGCGGATCACCGCGGGCTCGTCGTCGTGCTCATCGGGGATGCGGCCTTCCGGCGCTTCCTCGACTTCGGACACATTGGCCACCAGCACCGCGTGGTGCGCGGTCATCGCGCGTCCGCACTCGGTGACGATGCGCGGCGCCGGCAGGCTGTGCTCGGTGCAGGCCTCGGCCAGCGGCTGGACGATGTTGCTGGCGTACTGGTGCACGCCGTAGTTGATCGAGCAGTAGCCGCGCGAGCGCGTGCCTTCGTAGTCGATGCCGAGGCCGCCGCCGACGTCCATGTAGCGGATCTGCGCGCCGAGCTTGGACAGTTCGACGAAGTAGCGCGTCGCCTCGCGCATGCCGTTGGCGATGTCGCGGACGTTGGAGATCTGCGAGCCCATATGGAAGTGCAGCAGCTGCAGGCAGTCGCTCATGCCCGAGTCGCGCAGGTTCTTCCACAGGTCCAGCACCTGGCGCGGGGACAGGCCGAACTTGGCCTTGTCGCCGCCGCTGTTCTGCCACTTGCCGGCGCCCAGCGAAGCCAGGCGCATGCGCACGCCCAGCCCCGGCTTCACGCCGAGGCTGCGGGCTTCCTCCATCACCAGCGCAAGCTCGGAGGGCTTCTCGATGACGATGAAGGTTTCCATCCCGAGCTTGCGGCCGATCAGCGCCAGCCGGATGTACTCGCGGTCCTTGTAGCCGTTGCAGACGATCAGCCCGCCCGGGCGGCTGAGGGCCAGCACGGCCATCAGTTCCGGCTTGCTGCCGGCCTCCAGGCCGAAACCGTCGCCGTGGTGCGAGGCCAGCGTGCCGGCGACGCCCTGGTGCTGGTTGACCTTGATCGGGTAGACCGCGGTGTAGCCGCCGGCATAGTCCCAGTCGGCCTGGGCCTGGGCGAAGGCCGACTGCAGCTTGCCCAGGCGGTCGCCGAGGATGTCCGGGAAACGCACCAGCAGCGGCAGCTTGGCGCCGTTGGCACGGGCCGCGTCGACCACTTCCGGCAGGACCACCACCGGGCCCTGCGCGCCACGCGGCCGCACCGCGATCTGGCCGGCGGCGTTGACGTCGAAATACCCCTCGGACCAATGCGGGATCGAGTAGGTCTTGCGGGCCTGATCGAGCGACCAGTCGGACATCGGCGTAGGTACCAGCAGGGGAATGGGGGGAGCGCATTCTACAGCCCCCTGCCCACGAGGCCGTGTGGAGGGCCGAACCATACGGTTTCCTTGCACGATGTCCGCGCATCACGGCCACCGACGGCCGGTCCGCTACAATGCCGCCCCCTCCCCGCCGCCCGGCCGTCACCCGACGGGACTTGCCGGCCGCGGCCATCTCCCCTGGGACGAAACGGCATGAGCAGCAACTGGCATTACGAGAACTTCGAGCCGACCGGCTCCGCGATCGGCTATCGCATCACCCGCAAGCTGGACGAGGTGCAGTCGCCGTTCCAGAAGATCGAGATCTTCGAGAGCACCGACTGGGGCAACCTGATGCTCATCGACGGCGCGATGATGCTGACGACGAAGGACAACTTCTTCTATCACGAGATGATGTCCCACCCGGCGCTGTTCACCCACGCCAGCCCGAAGAACGTCGTCATCATCGGCGGCGGCGATTGCGGCACGCTGCGCGAGGTGCTCAAGCACCCGGGCGTCGAGAGCGCCGTTCAGTGCGACATCGACGAGCAGGTCACGCGCATGGCCGAGAAGTGGTTCCCGGAACTATGCGACGCCAACGGCGACAAGCGCGCGACGCTGCTGTTCGACGACGGCATCGCCTACATGAAGAACGCCGCCCCGAACTCGCTCGACATCGTCATCGTCGACTCGACCGACCCGGTCGGTCCGGCCGAGGGCCTGTTCAACAAGGCGTTCTTCGAAAGCTGCTTCCGCGCGCTGAAGGACGACGGCATCCTCGTGCAGCAGTCCGAGTCGCCGCTGATGCTGCTCGACCTGATCAAGGAAATGCGCGCCGAGATGGGCAAGGCCGGCTTCACCACGTTCCAGACGCTGCCGTTCCCGCAGCCGTGCTACCCGACCGGCTGGTGGAGCTGCACGATGGCGCGCAAGGGCCAGGGCTTCGACTTCCGCGCCGCCGATTCGCGCGCCAAGACGTTCGAGACCAAGTACTACACCGCCGACATCCACCAGGGCGCGGCCAACCTGCCGCCGTTCGTGGCGGCGGCGCTGGGCGGGAAGTAAGTTCCTGCCGGATTCTCCCGAAGCCCCGCTCCGGCGGGGCTTTTTATTTGAAGCGCTCAGCCGGCCGGCGCAGCGGCAGGCGACGCGGCGGTGACGGAGATTCGCCGGCGCCGGCGCTCGCGCAGCGCGAGGAACGGCCGCTCCACTGCGTAGTGCAATGCCGCCCCGCCTAGCACGGTGGCGAGCGCATAGATCGCGAACGCGACCAGGCCGCGGCCGTACAGCCATTCGCCGAATCCGTGGTCGACCGCGCGGAACACCAGCTTGTGGCTCAGGTACAGGCTGTAGGAGATGGCCGCGATCCAGCCGGCGCCCGGCAATCGCCAGCGGCCGAACCAGCTGCGGTCGCTGGTCGCTGCCACGACCAGGCAGGCGATCGCAGCCGACAGCACCGGCCAGCCGATCGAGTTGCCCGTCAGGCCGGCACGTTCACGGAACAGCCACAGCGCCAGCGCCATTCCGGACAGACCCAGCCATGCGAACGTGTTGCCGCGTCCGAGCATGCGTTGCCAGGCGCCCGGGCGGAACACCGCGATCGCCGCCAGCGTCACGCCGGCGAGCAATCCATCCAGGCGGTTCCAGGTCGGGTAGTAGATGTCTTCGACGAACCAGTTGCGCGGCGGATCCAGCGCGTTGTCGTACAGCCACACACCGGTGCGCAGCGCGATTCCCGCCACCACCACGGCCGCCGCCAGCCACGCGAAGGCCGCGATCGATGTGCGCCGCCGCACCAGCCACCACGCCAGCGCGGGGAACAGCAGGTAGAAATGCTCTTCCACGCACAGCGACCACGCATGCGAGAACGCCTGCAGGTGCGTGTAGTCGACCAGCAGGTTCATCGTGAAGGTGGCGAACTGCCACCACGGCGCCATCCCCTCCGCTTCGCGCAATCCGGGAAATGCGAGATAGATGGCCAGCACCGCGAGGAACGCCGGCAGGATCCGGTAGGCACGGCGCGCGTAGAAGTCGGCGAACCGCAACGGCTCGCCGCGCGCCAACGGCTCAAGCACCTGGCGGCCGATCAGGAAACCGCTGAGCACGAAGAAGATGTCGACGCCCATCCAGCCGTAGCGCGACAGCCAGGTGAAGTCCGGCCCGAGCCCGCCCACCAGGAACGAGTGGAACAGCATCACCCAGACGACCGCGATCGCACGCAGCAGGTCCAACCCGGGCAAGCGGCTCATGGAATTCCTTTCCGGAGATGACGTCGGGATGCGCAGACTAGCGGCTGCGATCGGGCGCGCCTAGCCGGATGCGTCGCCCGCGCCGTGACGCGCAGCATGCCTCGTGCGGCACCCCGCCCTGCGTTACGCTGGCGGCGCAATACTCCACGCCATGGCCAGGGGAAGCCGGAATGCGAACGAGCAGGGCGATTGCCGTCACCGCGCTGTTGTTGCCGCTATGCATGGCGAAGGCCATCGCGGCGGAGCCCACCCGTCAGTTCGACGAGTGCTGGAAAGCAACGTTCGAGCAGGAGCTCAGCGGCGAGGTCCGTGAGAAGACCAGCAGCGGCGGCCCCTACGGCTACCTCTACAGCTACGAAGGCGACTTCCACTGGGTGGGCGAGCCGCGCTCAAGCCCGGTCGCCGTCACCTACACGTTCTGTTTCCGCGAACGGCTCGACGACGGCGGCGCACTGGTCGTCGGCGACAGGAACATCGAGCTGGGACGGGTGGGATCGGTAAAGCTGCCGCCGCTGGTCCACGAAAGCGCGAACTACAGCTACACCTCGACTCGCGACCACCGCGACTTCCCGACGCTGTACGGCTCGTTCCGCACGCCCGGAAAGCCGGACAGCAGCCTGGAGATCCAGCTTGATCGCGTGCGCCGTACCGCGACGGTCGTAGTGCGCTCGGTCAAGGACAAGGCGGCGGTGGCCAGCTACATGCAGGGCGGCGCGCAGCCGCTGGCGCACTGACGCGTATCAGTCCGCGGCCGGCTTCCGTGCCACCCAGCCGGCGGCGATGATGCCGATCTCGTAGAGGATGCACATAGGGATCGCCAGCATCAGCTGCGAGACCACGTCCGGCGGCGTGATGATCGCCGCGATCACGAACACGCCGACGACGGCGTAGCCGCGCGATTCCTTCAACTGCTGCGGCGTCACCCAGCCGAGCAGGGCCAGGATCACCAGCGCCACGGGCAGTTCGAAGCTGGCGCCGAAGGCTAGGAAGATCACCAGCACGAAATCCAGGTAGGCGTTGATGTCGGTCATCATCGCCACGCCGGTCGGCGTGATCTTGGCGAGGAAGCCGAACACCGTCGGCAGCACCAGGTAGAAGGCGAACGCGCAACCGGCGTAGAACAGCGCGACCGCGGACACCAGCAACGGCAGCGCCAGGCGCTTCTCGCGCTGGTACAGGCCCGGCGCGACGAACGCCCAGGCCTGGTACAGCAGCCACGGCACGGTCACCAGCAGCGCGGTGAAGAAGGCGAGCTTGACCGGGGCGAAGAACGGCGAGGCGACCTCGACCGCGATCAGCTGGCCGCCCGCCGGCAACTTGGCCAGCAGCGGCTGCGCCAGGTAGGCATAGATCTTGTTGGCGAACGGCAGCAGCGCCACGAACACCAGCATCAGCCCGGCGACCGCGCGCAACAGGCGCGCGCGCAATTCGATCAGGTGATCGATCAGGCGGGGTTCTGCGGACGTCTCGGCGCCGTGATCAGCGTCGGTCATGGTCGTCGTGCGTGGCCGAGGAGTCGTGCTCAATGGGGGCGTGCTCGACCGGTGCGTGGGCTACGGGGTCGTTGGCGGATGCGGGCGCTTCGGCCTGGGCTTCCGTCGCAGGTGCCGGCGTCTCGTCGGCGGCCGTCTTCGCCACGGACTCGACGTCGCGGCCGAGCGAATCGAGCTCGCGCCGCACCGACTCGCCACTGCGCTGCAGGCTTTCCTGCGCCTCGCGCAGCGAGGCCTGGGTCTGCTGCAGGCTGCGCTTGAGTTCCTCCGACGCGAGCTCGTTCTCCAGCTCGGACTTCACGGAGTACCACTGCGCGCGCGCGCGGCGCACCCACAGGCCCGCGAAGCGCGCGGCCTTGGGCAGGCGCTCGGGCCCCAGCACCAGCAGGGCCACGATCGCGATCATTAGCAGCTCGAAGAAGCTGATATCGAACATGACAGCGCGGCGGCGCCGAAGCGCCGCCCTTCAGGCTCAGCGCGTGTGTTCGTCGTTGCGCTGCGTGCTGTCGGCCTTGGTCTGGCCGTCGCGCGATTCGTCGGGCAGCTGGCCGGCCGGACGATCTTCGTCCTGCATGCCCTTCTTGAAGCCCTTCACCGCCTCACCGAGGTCCTGACCGACGTTCTTCAGGCGCTTGGTGCCGAACACCAGCACCACGATCACCAGAACGATCAGCCAGTGCCAAAGACTCAAACCACCCATGGGAACGCTCGTAGCAAAGAGGATATCGGCATGAGGATACCGCAGCGGCGCGGCAACCGCTGTTACGGACTGTGCTCAGGGCAGCGGCTCGGACTGAACGGGGCTTTCGACCGTTTCGAACTTGCCCGGCGCCGGCTCGGCCGGGGCCTGCGCATGCATCGGCTGCGTCACCGCGGCGCTCGCCACGGGCGCGGGCGCCCGGGCCGGGGCACGCTTGGCGGCGGAGCGGCTGCCGCCGCGCTCCTCGCGGGCGATGGCGCTGGCTTCCTCGAGGCGATCGCGGAAATCCACCACGGCGTTGGACGGCTGACCGTGCGCGCGACCCTCGAAGATCATGCGCGGCGTGGTGTCCTGCCCGTAGACCGCTTCGTTGGCGGCGTCGTCGATCGACAACACCGCGCCGTCGAGCGCGATGCCGGCGAACAGTCCGCGTGCACGCGACCAGGACCAGATCTCGGCCTTGAGCTGGCCGTCGGTGGCGGTGGCGGCATTGCGGCCGACCGGACCGGCGGCGACGCCGGCATCGGCACCGAGCGTGACCTTGCCGTTGACGACCGAATCCAGCCCGCGATCACTGCGGAAGACCAGCACCACGTCGGCCGACTGCACGCCGGCCTGGAAGCCGATGCTGCCGCCAGTGAGCTTGACGAAGCTCGGGCTGGACCAGGTGCCGTCAGGGTTCTTCACCGACATCAGGCCGTGCCCGCGGCGGCCGCCGAGCACCAGGCCGAGCTTGAGCGTGTCGGGCACGACGACAATGCCACGCGCCTCGTCGAGCAGCTTGTCGGGGATCGCCGACTCCGGGATGCGCTGGATGTCGGACAGCACGCGCACGGCATTGCGCGCGCGCTCGTCTTCGGTCGGACCGGCCACGGCAGTGGTGGCGAGGCCCAGGCTGATCAGCAGGACGGCTAGGCGCGAGGGACGGGGCATGGAGGGCTCCAAAGTTGTGCGAATGCTTCGACCGCAACGCGGGCAGTCGGTTCAGGCTAGTAACGGGGCAATGAATCGTTACCTAACCGGGCGAAACTTCAAGCGCACTCCGCTGCAGTTCCGAGCATCCGACCCAAAACAAGTTCCGTGGAGCTTCAACGCTATCGGGCGGCCGCACCTGCGGACGTCGCGGGCCGCGCATCGCTATCCTATGTCGATGCCAGCCCCCGCCAGCATCCCATCCCGGAACGACACCGTCCTCGTACTGGTCAATCTCGGCACGCCCGAGGCGCCCACGCCGCGCGCCGTGCGCCGTTACCTCAGCGAGTTCCTGCACGACCGCCGCGTCGTCGACCTCACCCGCTGGCTGTGGTGTCCGCTGCTCCACTTCGTGATCCTGCCGCTGCGCTCGCCGGTGGTGGCAAAGAAATACGCGAGCATCTGGGTGCCAGGCGCAGAAGGCGGCTCGCCGCTGGCCGTACATACGCGTCGCCTGGCCGCCGCCGTGCAGCGCGAGATGCCGGACCTGCGCGTCGTCGATGCGATGCGCTATGGCCAGCCGAAGCTGGCCGGCGTCATCGACCGCCTGCGCGACGAGGGCGTGCGCCGCGTGCTGGCGCTGCCGCTGTATCCGCAGTACTCCACCTCGACCACGGCGTCCGTCGGCGACGTGCTGAAACGAGCCGGCGGCGTGCAGACTCGGATGGTCGAGGACTACCACGTCGACGCCGGCTGGATCGACGCGGTCGCCGCATCGATCCTTGCCAATCGGGCCGGGCGCGACGGCGGGTTCCTGCTGTTCTCGTTCCACGGACTGCCGCAACGCTTCATCGACGCCGGCGATCCCTATGCACGCCAGTGCGAAGCGGGAGCGCGCGCGATCGCGCAGCGGCTCGGGCTGGCGGACGACGCCTGGGGCCTGAGCTACCAGTCGCGGTTCGGCCGCGAACGGTGGCTGGAGCCGTCCACGTCGGCCACGCTGCAATCGCTGGCCGCACGCGGCATCCGCCAGGTCGACGTGGTCGCACCGGGCTTCGCGGTCGACTGCATCGAGACGCTGGAGGAAGTGGCGATGATGCTTGCCGAGGAGTTCGCCACGCACGGCGGCACGCTGAACTACATCCCCTGCCTCAACGACAGCCCCGCGCACGCGCAAGCGCTGGCCGCGATCGCTCGCCGCGCGCTCGAGGACTGGCGCTGATGCCCGCGCGCGGCTTGAGCGAGTTCGCGATCGACACGAGCGTCGGCCGCATCACGGGACTGCGTTCGGCAAGCGGGGGACCGCGCGTACTGGCCCTGCACGGCTGGCTCGACAATGCTGCCAGCTTCATCCCGCTTGCGCAGCACCTTCATGGCATCGAACTGGTCGCGCCCGACCTGCCGGGACACGGCGCCAGCGCGCACCTGCCGCCCGGCGCCGACTATTCATTCGCCGCCGCGGTCAACAGCGTGCTCGACATCGCCGATGCGCTGGGCTGGGACCGTTTCTCGCTGCTTGGCCATTCGATGGGCGCGGGCATTTCCAGCCTCGTCGCCGCGGCCTGCCCGGAGCGCATCGATCGGCTGGTCGCGATCGAGGCGCTCGGCGCGCTGGCCGAAGTGCCCGAGCGCACCGTGAAGCGACTGCGCGAGGCGATAGCAGCGACGCGTGCCCTGCCCGGCAAGTCGCTGCGCGTGTTTCCCGATACCGCGCTCGCGGTGCGCGCGCGCATGGCGGCCGGTCTGCAGGTCGGCAGCCGCCTTGGCGAAGCGGCGGCGCGCATGCTGGTCGAACGCGGCGTGGCACCGGTCGAAGGCGGCTTCGTCTGGTCCAGCGATCCGCGCCTGACGCTGCCGTCCATGCAGCGCATGACCGAACCACAGGTCCGCGACCTGGTGGCCGGGATCGAATGCCCGACGCGGGTGATCTTCGCCGATCCCGCGCAGCCCTACCTTCCCGATCCCCTGCGGCGCGAGCGCGCCGGCCTGTTGCCGCGCGGCGAGCTGATCGTGTTGCCGGGCGGGCACCACCTGCACATGGAAGAGCCGGACGTGATCGCCGCGGCCATCGGCGACTTCTTCGTCGCCTGATCGCGTCAGCCCGAGGCCTTCCCGCACAGCGCGCGCATCGTCGCCTTCAACCGGCGGCCCTGCGCGTGGAAGTAATCGCGCTCCTCGCGCCAGTGCGGGAATCGCAGTTCGACTTCGCGCCAGAACGCACGCGAATGATCGGCGCGGATCAGGTGGCAGAGTTCGTGCACCACCACGTACTCGAACGCGCCGGGACGCGCCAGTACGAGCGACAGGTCCAGCGCCATCGAGCCGTCCGGCGCCAGCGAGCCCCATTGCGATGACATCATCTTGAACGTCACACGGCGCGGCGCACGCGGGAGCTCAGGCAGGAAGCGCGGCAGCCAGCGGCCGACGTCGGCGCGCGCCTGCGCCTCGTAGAAGTCGCGCACGACGCGACGGGTCGTGCTGTCGGCCGCCTTGGCCGGCAGCGTGAAGACCAGTTCGTCGCCTTCCTGCTGCAAGCGCGCGAATCGGCCTTCCTGCCAACGCAGCGGGTGCGTTTCCCCACGCAATGGCAACTGCGTGCTCACGCCGCGTTCGAGCGCTGGCACGCCGTCGAGCTGGAAGCGCGCGAGCTGCGCGGTCAGCCAGTCGCCGTGTTCGGCCAGGAAGCGCTCGCCGGTCGCGAGACTCGCGCGCAGCGGCATCGTCAGGCGTGCGCCGCGCTCGTCTACCGACAGTTTCAGCCGGCGTGCGCGCGGATCGCGCACGCGTTGCAATGCGATGACACGCCCGTCGGGCAATTCGAGATCGAGCGACTCACGCTCGATCGCGCGTGGCTTGGGCGCCAGCAGGCGGAACAGGGAAGGCATGGACGGGCGGCTCGGTGGGGGAACGAACGCGGCTCGAACCCATCCATGGGGGACAGGGGCATCATACGTGCAGATCGTCGCGCGGTGGTTGCGACGTGGCGCATCGTCCGCGCCGAACATGACAGCGCGTGCGGACGATGCGCGTGGAACGTGTCAGGCCTCGGCCTTGGACAGCTTCAGTGCGCCTTCCAGAACAGTGAACAGGCGCTTGAACTCGCCCGCCATCAGCACGAAACGTGCATCGAGCTCGGCGCGCAGGTCGTCGCGCTCGGTCGATTCGAGCTCGTCGACGGCGCCATCGAGCAGCTTGAACTTGCGCACCACCAGATCTTCGCCAAGAACGAAGGACACGTGATCGTCGAGGTTGAGCGCCAGGCGCGTGACCTGCTTGCCCGATTCCAGGTGCTTGGTGATCTCGTCGCTCTGCAGCTCCATGCGCTGCACCTTGACCACGGCACCCTGGTCGATCGGATCGCGCAGCTCGCATTCATCGCCCAGCGACAGGCCTTCCGGCAGCGGCTCGCCGGCGACCCAGCCGGTCAGGATCGAGCGCGGCGCGACTTCGGCGTTCAGCGGCAACGCGGGAAAGCTGCCCAGCGCGCGGCGGATCTCGCTGACCACGTTCTCGCCGGTCTTGCGGCTGGAGGTATCGACCGCGACCACGCCGTGACCCAGGTCGATCAGCGCGTCGGTGCGGCTGGGCTTCACGAACGCGCGCGGCAGCAGGTCGGTGACCAGCTCGTCCTTGATGCGCTTGCGCGTGCGGCCGCCCGGCTTGCGTCCTTCCTTCTGCTCGATCTCGGCCAGCTTCTTGGCCAGCATGTCGTTGACGACCGAACCGGGCAGGATCTTGTCCTCGCCGCCGACGGCCAGCCAGGTGGCATCGCCGCGGTTGTGCGACATCGTTTCGGCATCGCGCCCGAACGGCGAAATGAAGCCGCGGCTGGACAGCTCCAGCGGGCCGACCGGCTTGAGCTGGCATTCGTCCAGGCCGGAGTCGAGGTCTTCGAGCTTGGTGGTGGTGGGGAAGCGGAACAGCGTCAGGTTGCGAAAGAACATCAAGAAGTCCTGCAAATGGTGTGTGGCTCGTCATTCCCGCGAAAGCGGGAATCAATGACGGCGGAATGGGTCATGGTCAGTCCTGCGCGTCGTCCGCCGCATGCGGCTCGCCCGACAGCCACGCATGCGCATCGGGCAGCGGCGTAGCATCCCCGTTGCGGCCGAGCGCGAGGAAATCGAACAGCTTCGGATCGCTCAGCTGCGACGGACGGATGTCGCCCAGCGCGCGCGCGATCGTCTCGATGCGGCCGGGAGACTCCTGCTCCCAGGCGTCCATCATCTTCTTGACCTGCTTGCGCTGCAGGTTCTCCTGCGAGCCGCACAGGTTGCAGGGGATGATGGGGAACTGCTTCACCTGCGCGTACGCGCTGATGTCGTCCTCGCGCACGTACGCGAGCGGGCGGATCACCACGTGCCGGCCGTCATCGGACAGCAGCTTGGGCGGCATGCCCGCGAGCTTGGCGTGGAAGAACAGGTTCAGGAAGAACGTCGCGACGAGGTCGTCGCGATGGTGGCCGAGCGCGATCTTGGTGAAGCCCTGCTCGGCCGCGTACGCATACAGCGCGCCGCGACGCAGGCGCGAGCACAACGAGCACATGGTCTTGCCTTCCGGCACCACGCGCGTGACCACCGAGTAGGTGTCCTGCTCGAGGATCTTGTACGGCACGCTGATCGACTCGAGGTAAGCCGGCAGGACGTGTTCGGGGAAGTCCGGCTGCTTCTGGTCGAGGTTGACCGCCACCAGCTCGAACTTCACCGGCGCCTTCTTCTGCAGCTGCACGAGGATGTCGAGCATCGTGTAGCTGTCCTTGCCGCCGGACAGGCAGACCATGACCTTGTCGCCGTCCTCGATCATGCCGAAGTCGGCGATCGCGCGGCCCACCTGGTGGCGCAGGCGCTTGGCGAGCTTGTTGGCCTCGTGTGCCTGGCGCTGGCCGGCGCGCACGTGGGGCCGGGGTTCGGCCAGCGGCAGGATATGGGGAAGTGCGGTGCTCATCGGGGCGGTGCTCATCGGACCGCCATTCTAACGGCCGCGGCCGCCATGACGCTGAAGGCGGCGCGCGTTAAGCTGCATTCCATGATCGACAGCGACGATCCCGCCGTGATAGCACGCCAGCTTGCCGAGCTCCGCCTGGAGCACCGCGATCTCGATGCCGCCATCGACCTGATGGTCCAGGCCGGCAACAGCGACGAACTGACGATCAAGCGCCTGAAGAAGCGCAGGCTGTGGCTGAAGGACTGCATCGCCCGTCTGGAAAGCGCGCTGATCCCGGACGAACCGGCCTAGGGCACGTCCCCGACGGCGCCGGCCGTTGAAGCCTTCCTCAGCGGCAGGCGGCCGGCCCCTGCCCTGCCTTGCCGCTGTTCGCCCCGCACAGGGCAGCCTGCAGTGCGTTGCGCGCATCCAGGGTGTAATGACTGTCCTCGCCGAACTGGCGGGCATAGGCAGCGTAGGCGTGCTGCAGCAGCGGCACCGCCTGCGCATGGTGGGCACGCATCACGTGCAGCCTCGCCAGGCCCATCTGGATTTCCAGCGTGTGGGGATTGTCGGCGCCGAGCGCCGCGACCGATCCGCGATATGCGGCGCCGAGCGTCTGCGCCGCCTCGGCGTAACGCGCGAGTTCCAGCAGGTTCATCCCATGCAGGTACGAGAAGCGCAGCCGCGTGGGGCTGTCCTGGTCGCCGAGTGCGCGGAAATCCTTCTCGATCTCCACGAACTGTTCCTCCGCCTGCGCGAAGCGGCCGTCGCGGCTGTGCAGCACGGCGAGGTTCGCGCGCGCCTTGACCAGGGCGTTGCGGTCGTCCGCGTTCAAGGCCAGCTGCGATGCGATCGCTCCCTCGCAGGCCGACTGGCCGGCGGCGTATTCCTCGCGCCGGATGTGCCAATAGCAGCTGGCCCGGTGCGACAACAGCGTGGTTTCGACGTCGGCCCCGCCGGTCTTCCTTCGCCAAGCATCGGTCGTGTCGATGATCCGCCTGGCTTCATCGAAGCGCGAGTCGTCGGTGAGATCGGTCGCCAACCGGTAACGCCCCTGCTGGGTGCGCGGATCATCCAGTCCCAGGTGCTTTTCGTACAGAGTCACGGCGCGGCGTTCCTGCTCGATCGCCTTGGCGATCTGCATCATTTCGCCGTACACCTGCCCGATGGTCATGCGCACGCTGGCTTCGACCACGGGCTGGTCGCGCAGGCGTTCGTCGATTCGCATGACCGCGTGGTCGACGGCTTCGCGGATCGTCGGCTCGTGGTTTCCGTCCTGGGCGTACGGCGAAGCGGAGCCGAGCACGTCCTGGTTGAAGAAGCGGTTGACGGCATCCGCAATCGCGGCGTTCTCGTGGGCGACGCGACTGGCGGCTTCGGCGGCGTCGCGCGCGTTCTGCACCCGGACCTGCTGCCACAGCGACAGCGCCAGGAAGGCCGTGAGCACTCCCATGCCGGCGAGCAGCCAGCGCCGCTTCTGCTTCAGCGCTGCCAGCTGCCGGGCCTGCTGTTGCACCGCCAGGGCGTGGCTGCGCTCGTGCTCAAGCTGCTCGTGGCGTGCTGCCAGCGTGTGCAGGCGTTGCGCGAGCGTGCGCGCATCGATGTCGCGGCGCAGGGGGTTGGAGGCAGCGGCCAGCGCGATGTCCTCGCGCAACAGTTCGTCGTCGACATCGGCCTCCCAGCCGGGCGCCAGCGAGCGGCGCAGGTCGCCGACCACGAGCTGGTAGAGCAGCACCCCCAGCGCGAAGACATCGCTGCGCTGCGTGGGCGCCTCGCCGGCAATCACCTCCGGCGCCAGGTACAGCAGGCTGCCGGCACGCGGGGAAGTTGCGGTATCGGCGGCGATGCTGAAGGTCAGGCCGAGCTCGGAGAGCCGTGGCGAGGACAACGCGCCACCCGCGCCGAGGTCGGCCAGGACGATGCGCCACTGGCCCTCCCCATCGCAGACCGGATAGAGATTCTCCGGCTTCAGGTCCTTGTGGATGATGCCGATCTCGTGAAGGCCCGCCACCGCTTCGCACAAGCGTGTGCACAGGCCGATCCTCGCCTGCAGGTCCAGCGTGGCCAGGCCGCCACGCGCGCCGGCCCATTGCCCGAGATGACCATCGGGAAAGTGCGGCAGTTCGAGGAAGAACGGCGGCTGGCTGAGGTTCCAGTCGATGACCTGGGCCACGTCCTCCAGGTCCGGCTTCACTTCGCGGATGTAGCGGGTCAATGCGATCTCGCGCTTGAGGCCGCGCAACCCGCCTTCGCCGGTGGCGAACTTGATGGCGCGCGCCTCGCCCTGCTCCGTCTGCGCCAGATGGATGACACCGGTGCTGCCTTCGCCGAGGCGGGGACCGATGCGCCAGCCGGTACGCAGCGGGAGCGGGTCGCCTTCCCGCAATGGCGCCAACACGGGAGACTCGCTCACGATCGTGGCCGAAGCCTCCGGCAGCGCCTGGAAATCCACCGCCGCCACCAGCCGGTATCCATAGCCGTGCACCGCGCGAATCGCGCCGCCCTGCTCGCCCAGCGCCAGGCGCAGGCGGCTCACAGCCTTTGCCAGCGAGTTCTCCGAAACGACGCGGCCCGGCCAGCCCGCCTCCAGCAACTCATCCTTGGTGACGACCTCGCCTGCGCGATCGAGGAGATAGCGCAGGATTTCATGGCTGCTCCGGTCCAGCACCTGATCACGGCCCTCGACGCGCAGACGGCTGTCGGCATCGTGCAGTTCCGCACCCGCGAAGCGCCACAGGCCGGCACGCGTGCCGGCATCGAAAGGTCTGTCCATTCAAGCGCCCCCCACAGCGCCACCCGATCCGGTCGAAAACGCGATCGGCATCAACGATCTTAATCGGCGCCTGCCGATTCAGCACAAGCCGCGCGATCACAATTTTTCAGAACTTTTCCGAGATGCGGAAAGACCCCGACGGACTCTCCTCCTAGTCTCCCTGCAGCCCGGATCCGGTCCTGGCCGGCGTGCCGGGGACCATGACCGGCCTGCCATGGACGGCAGGGGGCCGGACCGGGCATTTCACACAGGGGAGTTCCAGACGTGGCGCCGATGTCCGAACGACCAGAACCGCGTCAGCGCTGGCAGGACGTCGCCGGGCTGGCGCAGATCGACGTTGCCGAAGCGTTGTCGCGCGCGATCGGCGATGGCCGGCTGGATGGCGACCGTTACCGGAACTGGCTCGCCATGGAGTCGGCCTTGTGCCGGATCGGCGCACTGACGATGGATGCGGCGGCCCGGTGGCACGGAACGCAGCCTGACCTGCAGGCTTGCGCGCTGGGATGGTCCGGCCATTTGCGGGGACAGGCTGCGGCTGCCGCACTGGATGTGCAGGCGATGGGCGACGCAGCCTCCGTGTCCGCGTTGCCGCTGGATCAGTGGCGCGCATTCATCGAATCGACCTGCGGTTCGCAGCGCGCGGGCGAAGCGGTCGGAACCGCGCTGTTGCACGGCCACCTGAGCGAGGGAGCGATGCGGCCCTTGCTCGGCGCCATCCGCTCATTGCCTTTTGCGGGGCCGGACCGGAGCCGCTACCTGGCGAAACGCCTGGAGCCGGTTGACGAGGGCGTGCGGGAACAGCGCAAGGCCCTGCTCAACGCCTACTCGGCCGCCGCGTTGTCAATCGGGGCGCAGCGCGCGGCGCGATGGTACGGCGAGGCCATGTCGCGCCTGCTGGCACCGGCGACGTCATAGAGCGACGGCCCGCCGGAGCGGGCCGTAATGACACCGATGGCCTGCTGCCGCGGGAACTCTATCCGGCGGCCGGCGCCGGCTTGTTCGATTCCGGGCTGATCTTCTCGATCGTGTGGCGCAGTTCGCGGCCGAGGATGACCTTGGCGTCCTTGGCCCAGGCATCCAGGCGCGAGTCGAACGCCAGCTTGCTGTTCTCGTCCAGCCAGACCAGGCGCATCTCGCGCAGCTTCTGAATGAAGCCGCGGAACAGCGTCTTGTCGAAGAACTCTGGCGCGGCCGGTGCGTACAGCAGCGACAGGCGCTGCGCGGCCAGCTGGCACAGGCTTTCCAGTTCGCCCGCGCCGAGCGTGCCGGGACCGTTTTTCACCAGCACCGAAATGGCGATGTAGTAGCGCTCGAACGCCTGCTGCAGCGAATGGCCGATCGCGCGAAGGCGGAATACCTCGTCGGTCTGTCCGGCATTGCGCGCCAGGATGCCGCCTTCCTCCTCGGTGACCTTCTCCAGCAGGCCTTCGCGGATGAACACCTCGACCGTGCGCGACAGGCGCTCGGCGAACTCTTCCTCGCTCCACGGCAGGAACAGTTCCGCCTGCAGGAACGGATAGACGTTGCGGCCCAGGCGCAGCACGCCGTTGAGGCTCATGCGGCGGTTGTTCTGGAAGCAGCAGGCGATCCACGACGCCGCGGTGAACAGGTGCAGCACGTTGTTGCGGAAGTAGCTCAGCAGCACCGCGTTGTCGCCACTGACGCCGATCACGTCGCCGAGCGGATGCGCGATGCGCGTCAGCGTGCCGATCTCCTCGCCGTGGGCGACGATCTCCTGCGGCGAATGCGGCGTCACGGTGACGCGATCGGAGTACGGCAGTTCGGCCAGAAGCTTCTTGCTCAGCGCGATCTGCGCCAGCAGGTCAGCCTCGCCCATCGCGTGCTTGGGCGTGGACAGCAGCGCCAGCGCCAGCAGGTTGATCGGATTGACGTCGGCGGCGCGGTTGACGTTGACCTGGATGCGCTCGGCGAGCGCATCGACGGTATCGGACAGCCACGCCGGCTTTTCCTCGTCGCCAAGCGGACGGCCGTTCCAGTCCGGCGCGTGTTCGGCCAGCACGTCGTTGAGGCGGATCGGTTCACCGAAGTTCACCACGACCTGGCCGTAGTTGCTGCGCAGCACCTTGGGGATGCCGGTCACCAGCTGCCAGATCGATTCCTTCTCCTTCGGCTTGCCCGTCAGCTCGTCGAGGTAGCTGTTGCCCTCCATCAGCTTCTCGTAGCCGATGTAGATGGGCTGGAACAGCACCGGACGCGTCGGCTGGCGCAGGAACGCACGCAGCGTCATCGCCACCATGCCGCCCTTGGGAGGCAGCAGGCGGCCCGTGCGCGAGCGCCCACCCTCGACGAAGTACTCGATAGAGTAGCCACCGGCGACCAGCTGCGCGACGTATTCGCCGAGCACCGCCGAATACAGCGCGCTGCCGCGGATGCTGCGGCGGATGAAGAACGCGCCGCCCTTGCGCAGCAGCGTGCCGACCACCGGCAGGTTGAGGTTGATGCCGGCCACGATGTGCGGCGGCACGATGCCGCGCGAGTACAGCAGATAGCTCAGCAGCAGGTAGTCCATGTGGCTGCGATGGCAGGGCACATAGACCACTTCGTGGCCGGGTGCGGCCTGCTTGAGCGTGTCGAGGTGGTGCACGAGCACGCCGCGGTAGATGCGGTTCCACACCGGCGCGAGCAGGAAGCTGGCCGAGCGCACCACCGGGTGCGAATAGTCCGCGGCGATCTCGTAGGCGAAGGCATGCGCCTTGCGCCAGGCATCGGCGAGCTTGGAGTTGTCGCGCCGGGCCTGGTCGGCGATGGATTCCTTCACCGACGGCGATGCCAGCACCTGGTCGACCAGCAGGCGTCGCGTCGACAGGTCGGGACCGATCACCGCCGCACGGATGCGGCGGAAGTGCGTGCGAAGCACGCGCGAGAGCTTGCGCACGGTGCGCTCGGACGGCAGGCCCTCGTCGACGATCGAGCGCAGGCTCACCGGCGGCGAGAAGCGAACCAGCGTGTCGCGGCCGTTGAGCGCGATCGCGAGCAGGCGGCGGAAGCGGCCGACCAGCGTCCAGTTTTCCGAGAACAGCACCGAGAACCAGCCGCTGCTCTTGTCCGGCGCGCGGCCGACGAAGATCGACACCGGCACGAGCTGCACGTCCAGCGACGGCTGGCGGCGATGCGCTTCGAGCAGGCGCGCCAGCGAACCGGAATGGGTCTTCGACGTCGGCGCGGTGTTCAGCGGCTGCAGCGGTGTCAGCGCGCTGGCGTTGCGGCGCGACAGCGCCACGTAGGCGCGCTTGCGACCGAGCGGATCGCCCGGCAGCGGCTGCAGCGGCGACGGCAGGCCGGCTTCGCGGCAGGCGCGTTCGAGGATCAGCGCATTGCTGAGGCCGTAATCCTCCAGCACATAGCAGACCGGACGGCCGCCGATCTCGGGCGCGTGTTCGGCCGGCTGTTCCGGCTCGATGGTGAGCTGCACCCACGGCGCCATGATCGAACCCAGCAGGCGCGCCCACCACGGGCGGCGACCCTGCGGCATGCGCACAGCCGGCAACGGCGCGGCGGGCGGCATCGGCAGTTCGGCCTGGGCCGGGTCGGGTTCGACGCGGACAGCCTCGGGCTCGTCAGGCTCGGGTCCGATCGCTTCGACGGTGTCGGCGCCCGTGGCGATTTCGCCGGCAGGCTCCGCGACTTCGGCGGCCGCTCGTGCGGCCTCGTCGATCACCGCTGCTTCGCCGTCGGCGTTGCGCGGGTCGGCGGCGGCATGGGTGTCGGCGGGACCCGCAGCGGCGGGGTCGGCCGCGCTGGGACGGGCCGGACCGGCGTCCGGGAATGGCAGGGGCGTCTGTTTCGGCATCGCCGCCATTATGCCGGTTCAGATCGAAAGGTCAGATGTAAGGGCTCTGCCGATCTGGCAAGGTCCCTGCCGATGCCTGCACTCAGGGCGCCGGATCGCCGGACTTCGCCGCTGCTTCGGTTTCGGCGTGGCGCAGGATGTCGCTGAGGTACCAGCGCCCCTCGCGGCGTTCGAGCTCGACGTGGGCTTCGATGGGTTGCCCCGCCAGCGTGTAGTCCAGGCGCACGCGGGCACGGTCGCCGGTCAGCGCCTCGCCCGTGGCCTTCACGCCTTCCAGGGATGCGTCGAGGTCGAGCCCGTAGCCTTCGAGCACCTGCTTGAAGCGGTGGAAGAACGGACCCAGCCGCTGCAGCGTTCGATCCATCCCGGCACGACGGAACCCCTGCTCGCCTGCCAGCCCGGTCAGGCGCGCGGCGCTGACCAGTTGCGGGATCGCCTTGCGCGCCCGGGCGGCATCGCCCAGCGGCGCCTGCTGGCCCCAGCGGCTCAGCGCGGTCAGCAACTGCGCGTAATGCTTGCGCTCGTCGTCGCTGTAGTCGCCCTCGCGCTGCACGTACTGCACGCCGAACAGGCCCAGCGTCGCCGCGGCCGAGCGCAGCTCGCGCGACTGCCCGGAGAACTGGCGGTCGAAGGTGCTGGCCAGCTGCTTCTCCGCACCCGGTGCGGCGAGCGCGTTGATGAATCCCTGCAGGCGGTCGTCGAGTGGAAGTTCGGTCAGCGGCCAGAGCGTGCGGCCTTCGCTCCACGCGGTTTCGAGCCGGGTGTGCAGTGCCGGCGGCACCGCATGGCGCGCGTACCCGTCGAGATCGTCCCGGCGCAGGTCGCCGACCAGCTGCATGACCGCCTCGGCCGGTCCCGCGGGCACGACTTCGGGCGCCGGCGCCTGTTCGCGACGGCAGCCACCCAGCAGCATCAAAGCGGACAGCAGCGCCACGCCGGCGATGCCCGGGACGCGTCGCCCCAGGCCGGCACGTTGGAGGTTGAACATTGGCGAGGCGGCTCCCCAGTCGCTGAACCGCATCTTGGCGGTCCTCGCCACAGGCGACAAGCAAACCCCATCGCGTATCGGCAATCGCACAAACAACACAACGCAGCCGGCAAAAGAAAAAGGAGGCCGAAGCCTCCCTGAGCAAAATCCGGCCGGAGCCGGAGGACTTCGAGTTGTGGCATGGCTCCGGCTCGCGCCGGACGAGGGCAGACTACCCCGCCCCCGCAACCTAATGCAACACCTCAAGAATCATCATGCAAGCTATTGATTTTTAATGACGCAAATATGCTGCGATGCGCCAAGCCCGCTCAGGGCGCCACGTCCAGCGCCTGGCGCTTGGCTTCGCGGCGCGCCTCACGCGGCTGGCCGAAGTCGTTGTTGAACACCGCCGGCTCCCAGCCGCCGTAGCTCGGGTTGGGCAGCATCCACCAACGCTCGCCGAACCAGTCGCCGTACTCGTCCAGCAGCTGCGAGCGGCCGGCCGGCGTGTTGGCGACGACCTGCACGAAGTCGCCGATCTGGTCGCCGAACTGCATCAGCACGCGGTACTTCTGCCCGGCCAGGCGGCGACGGCAATTCTTCTCGCTGCCGTTCTGCTCGCAACCGTCGACGACGGTGCCCAGGCCCAGGAACACGCTGTCGTCCTTCACCGGCATGCCGGCCGCGCGCAGGTTGGCCAGTGTCGCCTCCTGCAGGTGTTCGGCCCGATTGGACAAGTAGAGGATGGTCACGCCCTTGGCGGTCGCAGCCTTGGCGAAATCGACCACGCCCGGCAACGGCTTGGCCTTCTTCTCGGCGACCCAGGCATCCCACGTGACCTCGTCGAACTCCTTGCCGTCGCGCACCAGGCGCGCCTGGTAGGGCGAGTTGTCCAGGACGGTTTCGTCCACGTCCATGACCACCGCCGGCGGCAGGCCGGCGGCGGCATTGCCGCGCTCGTCGGGCACCAGCGCGTCCCAGTTCTTCTCCTTCAGCGCGCGGTCGAGGCGGTCGGCAGCGGCGCGATAGACGGTGGTCGTCGCCGCGCGGTATTCGACCGAGGACTGCATCCACAGCACGGCATTGAGGTTGTCGTCGGCGCGCGAAGCGGGCTTCGGCGCGCTGGCCGGCACGGTGGCCGCGGCCGCTTCGCGCGGCTGGGCCGGCGCGGTGTCGGTGCGCTGGCATGCGCCCAGCGCGAGCGCGCAGGCGAGGACGGACAGGGCCAGGGTGCGTTGCTGCATGGCGAATGGGATGTATCGAAGTGGGGCGCGAGTGTAGCCCGGCGTCGATGGCGGCGGCATGTCATCGATGGGCCGCCCGCCCTTCCCTTCACCACGTGTACCGACGGGGCCCCGGCTGCAGGCCCCGTCGTGGCCGCCTCAGAAGCGAAGTTCCAGGCCCAGCGTGGTGGTGCTGGCAGTGTCCTCATCGACATTGCCGTCATAGTCGGTGCCTGAGTACGCGTATCCGTTGACCATCACGTTGACGTTGAAGTTGGGCGTGATGTCCATGCCCAGGCCGCCTCCGAAATACGCGCCGCCGCCGTCCTCGCTGAAGGTGTCCTCGCCGCTGTAGAGGAACTGGCCACCCTGGTACTCGGTGTAGCTGTGGCTCAGGTCCTGCTGGTAGCCCATGTAGCCCATGCGGCCGATGGCGAACCAACGGCTGTCCTGGCCGAAGCTGACGCGGGCATTGGCACCGACGTGCGCGTAGCGCGTATCCATGCCGTAGCTGTCGCTGCCCGCGTAGTAGCCGGTGAAGGACGTGTCCTGGGTGATCTCGTCGACCCGGCCACCGCCGACCTCGACGCCGACCTGCGCGATGGAACCGGCCTGCCAGCGATATCCCAGGCTGAGCGCGCGGGTATCGGCGCTGTCCTCGTCAAATCCGCTGTCATCGTATGTCGCCTGGCCAGCCTGGCCCGCGACGAAGAAGCCACCCCTGGCGTGTGCAGCAGGCACGACGGCGCTGCATGCCATGGCGAGAAGCGCCACGCATCCGAACTTGAACATGTTTTCCCCCGTTTGTTGTGTCGGGCGACGCCGGGGCACGGCCTCGCCGGCCCTCTCTCTCGGGCGCGCACACTCTATCGGGTAACAGCCGCCACGTCCGTGCGAGTGTCTACTGTTCTATGCGCCCGGTCAGGCGTTCGCCACCTGCAGCGACACCTGCTTGCGCCCATCGGCCACCCATTGCGTGCCTACTTCGTGGAAGCCGAAGCCTGCATGGAAACGCCGTGAGGCCTCGTTCGGCGGCTGCACGTAGAACTCGCACGTGACCGCATCGACGCCATGGTCGCGTGCGAACGCGAACAGGTCGTCGTACAGCCGGGCGCCGAGCTTGCGTCCCTGGTGCGAAGCGGCGACGGCGATCCGGTCGATGTAGAGGAAGCGGTCGTAGCGCTGCGAGAACCAGACGTAGTTGGGGCTGTCGTAGTCGGCGCCCTCGCGAAACGCGAGCAGGAAGGCGACGACGCGTCCGTCCTCGCACAGGACCCGGTGATAGGCCGACTCCGCGTCGAGCTGGCGCAGGCGCGCCGCATCGAGCGGGCTCATCATCGCTTCCGATTCCAGGTTCAGCGCCAGAATCGCGGCGTGATCGGAAGACTGCGCGGGGCGGATTTCGTAGGTCATGGCGATATCGGTTGCGTGATCGGTTGCACGAACCACAGGCTAGATGCCTGGGGACATGGACGCTTCGTACAACTCGATCGGCAGCCCATCCGGGTCGGCGAAGAACGTGAAGCGCCTGCCGGTGTACTCGTCGATGCGCAACGGCTCGACCGCGATGCCCTGACCCTGCAGCGCTTGAGCCGCAGCCGCCACGTCATCCACTTCGAAGGCGAGATGGCGCAGTCCGCAGGCCTCCGGATACGACGGCCGCGGCGGCGGCGACGGAAACGAGAACAGCTCCAGCTGCGTGCCGTCCGGCAACGCCAGGTCGAGCTTCCACGAGTCGCGCGCCTCGCGATACGCCTCGGCCAGCACGCGCAGCCCGAGTACCTGTGTGTAGAACTGCTTCGAGCGCGCGTAGTCGGAACAGATGATCGCAACGTGGTGGACGCGGCGCAGCCCGATCACGGCGTCAGCCTTCTTCCAGCAGCGCGCGGATCGCCGCGAATCCGGCGACTGCGCGCTCCTGCTTGCGTGCGGCATCGGCGACCGGGTCGGCGCCGTCGCGCTGGACCTCGGCCGCCGGCAACTCGTCGAAGAAACGGCTGGGCTTGTAGCGGAACTTGTCGCCCCACCTCGAACCTTCGCGCGAGTGCGACAGCCACAGCTGCTCCTTGGCGCGGGTGATGCCGACGTAGAGCAGGCGCCGCTCTTCTTCCAGCGAGCCCTCCTCCAGCGCCATCTCGTGCGGCAGCGTGCCGTCCTCCATGCCGACGATGAAGACGTAACGGAACTCCAGACCCTTGGCCGCGTGCAGCGACATCAAGCGCACCTGGTTGCCGGCCTCGCCCTTGTCGGCGTGCGACAGCAGCGCCAGCTGCGCGGCGAGTTCGCCCGGGCCGGAACCCTTGCCGCCGTCGAACCACTCCGACAGCTCTTCCAGGTTTTCCTTTCGGCGCTGGAAGCTCGCCTCGTCCTTGCACTGCGCGCGGATCGCCGCGAGCAGGCCGCTCTTGTCGGCGAGCACGCGCACCAGTTCGCTCGGGGCGATCTGCTGCGCCTGGCCCCGCAGGAACCGGATGATGTTGGCGAAACCGTCGAGCGCGTTGGCCGCGCGCGGCGCAAGTTGCTTCAGCAGGCCGATCTGCTCGCAGGCGCGCGACATCGGCATGCCGGCGTGCTGCGAAAGTTCGGCGAGCTTGGCCAGCGTGGTCGCACCGACTTCGCGCTTGGGCGACTGCACCGCGCGCAGGAATGCCGCGTCGTCGTCGGGGTTGGCGATCAGGCGCAGCCACGCCAGCGCATCCTTCACTTCGCCGCGCTCGAGGAACGCGGTGCCGCCGGACAGGTGGTACGGCACGCGCAGCAGCTGCAGCGCCTTCTCCAGCGCGCGGCTCTGGTGGTTGCCGCGGAACAGGATGCAGAAATCGCTCCACGGCACCTGCTTCGCGGTGGCGAGGAAATGGATCTCGCCCGCGACCTTCTCCGCCTCGTGCGCGCCGTCGCGGCATTCCCAGACGCGGATACGCTCGCCGTCGGCCTGGTCGCTCCACAGCGTCTTCGGATATTCGTGCGGGTTGTGCGCGATCAGCGCGTTGGCGGTGCGCAGCACGCGATTGGAGCAGCGGTAGTTCTGCTCCAGCTTGATGATCTCCAGCTTCGGGTAGTCCTTGCCCAGCTGCAGCAGGTTGTCCGGATTGGCGCCGCGCCAGGCGTAGATCGACTGGTCGTCGTCGCCCACGCAGGTGAACAGCCCCTTGTCGCCGGCCAAGGCCTTCAACAGGCGGTATTGCGCGTCGTTGGTGTCCTGGCACTCGTCGACCAGCAGGTAGCCGATGCGCTCGCGCCAGGCCAGGCGCAGGCCTTCGTCGGCTTCGAGCATCTGCACCGGCAGGCGGATCAGGTCGTCGAAGTCGACCGCGTTGAACGTGCTCAGCCGCGCCTGGTAGCGCTGGTACATCAGCGCCGCTTCCATCTCGCGCGCGCTCTTGGACACCGCCAGCGCTTCTTCCGGCGACAGGCCCGAGTTCTTCGCGCGCGAAATCAGGTTGCGCATGTCGTCGATGACGTCGGGCTTACTGCCCGGCGGCATCAGGTCCTTGATCTGCGCGGCGCTGTCGTCGCTGTCGAACACCGAGAAGCCGCGGCGCAGGCCGGCCTTGGCGTGGTCGATCTGCAGGAACTTCAGGCCCAGCGCGTGGAACGTGCACACGGTCAGGCCTTCGGCCGCGTCGCCCTTGATGCGCTTGGCGACGCGCTCCTTCATTTCCTTCGCCGACTTGTTGGTGAAGGTGATGGCGGCGATGCGCCGTGCCGGCATGCGACCGGAGGAAATCAGGTGCGCGATCTTCTCGACGATGACCCGGGTCTTGCCGCTGCCGGCGCCGGCGAGCACGAGCAGGGGGCCTTCGGTATGAAGGACGGCGGCTCGCTGGGGGGGATTCAGACCGTGCATTTAGTCGTGTTTACTGCCGCGGACGCGGCGGCGTATTGTGCCGTAACCGGCGCTTGCGCTGTTCGCGGCCAAACCAGGACCGTGGCTTCGGGACATCCGAAGCTGAACAGCCCGGATCGAGGCAGGATCGCCTCCGATCGATGCAGATCGCCCATGCCGGTCCGCTGGAGTTCGCGGCACTTACGACGGGAACGCCGGTCCAGTTCCGCTGCCGGGATGGATTTGGCCTCATCCGATACGCGATGAATGGTGCTTTCCAGGAGCCATGTTCCGCGCTCAGATGGCACCGAGTCCTCTCTTCCGGGCAGGAGGTGAACCATGGGTATCCGTAGCAAGAGCGCATGGCTGGCAGCCATGCTGGGCCTCGCCGCGCTCAATGCGCAGGCGGACGAACCGCTCAAGCTGGTGACCGCCAGCTTCATGGGCGTCGACGATCAACTGAAAACGGCGATCGGGCATCCGAACGAGGAATGGCGCCTGCACGGCCTCAAGTCCTATCTCAGCGGCAACCACGACGAAGCGGTGATGCGATTCGAGCGGGCCGCCTGGTACGCCGACAAGTTCTCGCAGCACTATCTGAGCCTGATCTACTGGTATGGCGAGGGCGTGCCGGTGGATCGCGCGCAGGCCTATATCTGGGCCGACCTCGCGGCCGAGCGCGGCTCGGTACCGTTGCTGGCGATCCGCGAGAAGATGTGGGCGTCGATGACGCCGGAAGAACAGAACAAAGTCCGCTCGACCGGTCACGACTACTACGTGAAGTACGGCGACGAGACCGCGCGGCCGCGCGCCGAGATGGAAATCCGCCGCTTCGCGCGCACCATGACCGGCAGCCGGCTGGGCTATCGCAACCAGCAGATCGACATCACGCAGGGTGGCCCGATCCAGGGCACGTTCGGCAATTCGACGGCCGGCATGATGACCGCGTCGGCGAACTCGAACGGCACCGTCGAGGGTGACGAGTTCTACGCCGAAGAGCGCACCAGCCTCAACACGTACTGGGCGGCACAGGACGCCGAACTGGGCGGGCGCGGGAGCGTTGGCATCGGCCCGGTCGCGCCGGCACGCCGCAGCAACCAGCCGTAACTCGCCCCGGCCGTCTTACCCCGGACCCGGCTGGTGGTGGCCGCGGGGGGAATCCTCCCCGCGGCTTTTTCGTGCGCATCCAATCGGCGCAACGCACTCCGTACACTGGCGGCTGATCGACTCAACTGGGGAATGCCATGCGCCTGGGGTTGGCCGCCAATCGCCTGCACCACTTCGGTGAAGACGCCGCCCTGTTCCGCTGGCTGCGCGCCTGCGAGGGCGGCATCCGCGAGCTCGGCCTGCACCTGCATACGGTCGGTCGCACATTCGATGCGATCGCCGCATCGGGCCTGCTGGCGGACCACGCTGGCTTGCGGCGCTATCCCTACGGCCGCGAAGGCGGACTGATGAAGCTGGTCGCCGAGGTGGTCGGCCTCGGCGAACCGGAACGCACGCTCGACGGCGCGATCTACCTGATCGACCCGGTCGATCCTTCCTCGACCTTTCCCGAAGCGGTCGCGCTGAAGCGCCAGTGCGTGATCCATGGCAAGCCCTTCCTGGCGACCGTGGCGTCGGCGTGCGACTGGATCGAAATGACGCGGGTCGATGCCGGCCTCGCGCCCGATCCCGCCGCCGACCGCCTGCATGCGTTCGAGTCGCAGACGCTGGCGCTGATCGCCCACGACGCGATGAAACCGCAGATGCTGGCGTACGCAGCCGAACACTTCGACCTGCTGTCGCGCTTCGCCCGGCGCGTGGCCACCGGCACCACCGGACAGCGCCTCAACGAGCTCGCCTGGAGCCGCGGCTGGCCGCAGGACCAGGCCTGGGCGCACCGTTACGAAAGCGGCCCGATGGGCGGCGACGCGCAGATCGCCGACCTGGTGCTGGAACGCCGCTGCCAGCGCGCGATCTTCTTCGAGGACCCGCACGTCGCCCGCCAGCACGAGGCCGACATCCAGCTGCTCGAACGCGCCGTCACCACCGTCACCGACGATGCGGTATGCATGACGTCGCCGGCCGTGGCGCAGCGCTGGGCCACGGCCGCCGTCGCCCGCGCACGCCGCCGTTGAACACGCCGCTGTAGAGCACGCCGCTGTAGAGCACGCCGCTGTAGAGCACACCGTCGTAGAGCAGGGGCACCGCGTTTGCCCGCGATCGCAGGCAGGCGTAAGGTCGGCGCCGTCGCCCACGGGCGATGGTTGGTCGCGCAGGAACTACCCTTCCACATGCAAGGAGCACGTCATGGGTAAGCACCGGAAGACCTATTTGGTTCCGCTCGCGTTGGCGCTATGCCTTCCCGCACAGGCCGACGAGCGGGCGATCAATCTCGATCTCTACCAGACCTCGCTGCTGCAGGCGTCGGGTCATCCGAACGAACTCGCCCGCTGGCATGGCATCTGGAACTTCGACAACGGCCGCATGGACGAGGCGCGTGCGTACTTCGAACGCGCCGCATCCTACGGCGACAAGCTGTCGCAGCACTTCCTCACGCTGATGTACTGGAATGGCGAAGGCGTCGAGCGCGATCCGGCCGTCGCCTACGTCTGGGCCGACCTGGCCGCAGAGCGCGCCAACAACCACGACATGCTGGAGATGCGCGAGCGCATCTGGGGCGAGCTCACCGAACAGCAGCGGCGCCGAGCGCTGGAGATCGGGCCGGGCTACTACGCCAAGTACGGCGACGCCGCCGCACAACCCCGCAACGACGCCGCGATCCGCCGCTTCATGCGCACCCAGACCGGCACCCGCGTCGGCCTGCTGACCTCCAAGCTGGACGTGTCGGCCGGACGCCCGGACCTGTGGGCCGGCGGCGGCACGTCGAGCTTCGGGCCGGTCAAGAGCACCGGCACCGAGTTCTACGCCGACAGCCGCACCCGCCCCGGTGCCTACTGGAAGGCCGAGGACGTCAGCCTGAAGGCGCTGCTGAAGCAGGTCGGCGCCGGCCGCGTCGACGTGGGCGAGGTCAAGAAGGTGGAAGCTCCCGCCACCACGGGCGACCAGGGCAAGTAGACCCGCATCCGCAGGAACACCTTTGCACAAGGAGACGGCAATGATGATCCACAGGAAGACGCTCGCTTTGGCGCTGATGATCGTGGCTGGCGCCGCAGGTGCCCATGCCGGGAAAGCAGATGCGCCCCAGCTGACGGACAAAACGTTCCTGGAGCTGGATGCGGCTGCCATGGCGGCCAAGGACAAGCCGAACGAACTCGCTCGCGTCTTCGGACTGAAGTCCTACCAGCGCGGCAGTTACACCGCGGCGGCCGATCATTTCAGGGAGGCGGCGCAGTACGCGGACAAGTACTCGCAGCACTATCTCAGCCTGATGTACTGGCACGGCGCGGGCGTTCCGGTCGATCGCGTGCAGGCTTATATCTGGGCGGACCTGGCCGCCGAGCGCGGCAGCCGGAAACTGCTGCTGATCCGCGAGAAGATGTGGTCGCAGATGGCCGCCGAAGAGCAGCGAAAGGCGCAAGCGGAAGGCCTCGGCTACTACGCGCGCTATGGCGACGAATCGGCCAAGCCGCGCGCGGAGCGTTTCATGCGCTCCTTCGCGCGCGGGATGACCGGCAGCCGCCTGGGCTATCGCAACCAGATGATGGAGATCGCGGGCGCGCCGGTAAACGGCACGTTCGTCGCGGACGCCGGCGCCAACGCGGGTGCCTACCTGGCGGCCGAGGCAGTCGACCCCAACCAGCTGTATGGCATGACGGGTGGGCTGAAGTTCGACGATTACTGGAAGGAGCAGGACGAGCTGCTCGACGGCCTCGGCACGGTCGAGGTGGGACCGGTCAAGCCCATCCGCAAGGAGTAGTCGCAGCCGAGGAAGTGTTCGCGGCGCAGGCCGCGGACGCATCCGCCGGGCGAAGGCCGCATCGGCTCGTGCGTGGCGGGCCGTTACAATGCGCGCATGGCCAAGCTCTACTTCTACTACTCGGCGATGAACGCCGGAAAGACCACCACGCTGCTGCAGTCGGCGCACAACTACCGCGAGCGCGGCATGCGCGTGGCGATCCTGACGCCGCGCCTGGACGACCGCGCCGGTGCGGGCGTCGTGGCCTCGCGCATCGGCCTGCGCGCCGACGCCATCGCCTTCGAGCGCGGCGACGACCTGGAGGGCATCGTCCGCCGCGACATCGCCGCGCACGGTGCGCTGCACTGCGTGCTGGTCGACGAGGCGCAGTTCCTGAGCAAGGCGCAGGTCTGGCAGCTGAGCGAGGTCGTCGATGCGATGCGCATCCCGGTGCTCTGCTACGGCCTGCGCACCGACTTCCGCGGCGAACTGTTCGAAGGCAGTCAGTACCTGCTGGCCTGGGCCGACGAGATGAGCGAGATCAAGACGATCTGCCACACCGGCAAGAAGGCGACGATGGTGGTGCGCGTCGACGAACAGGGCCGCGCGGTGAAGGAAGGTCCTCAGGTCGAGATCGGCGGCAACGACCGCTACATCTCCGTGTCGCGCGCCGAGTACAAGAAGGTCATGCGCGGCGAAGGCGAGATCCAGCCGCTGCAGCCGCCGCTGCCGCTGTAGGGGACTGCCGGGGCGAGCGCCTTGTAGAGGGAAGGCCCGCTACAACGGCCCGCGACGGCAACCGCTCATGGCGCGTTGGCTGTTAGAACCCGACGCGTGGAGCACCGGTGCTCCATCCGCCGGGCTTTTTGCTCCGTGGATGGTGAAATCTTCACCAACGCCGAGGCAACAGAGCTCCGATCTTGTGACTTTTTGCTTCGACGTCGGAGCAATCTGCTCCACGACCGGAGCTCCATTGCTGCAACGCCGGGCAAACCAGCCTCGGCGATGGAGCTCGCGACTCCACGCGCGAAGCTCGAACACCCGACGGTGCCGCCCGGAGGCCCATGCGTCCCCTTTGACGCCTGCGGGACCGGCTGCTTGCCGATCTTGCTGCCGTAGATGGGAGCCTTTTCTCGGCTAACGCCTCGCCACGCGCTCCGCCTGGCACTCGCTGGTGAGCGATGCGATCTCGCGCGCGACGGCGCTGCCGTCCGGCTGCAGTTGCTGCACGCGTCCGCGCAACGTGTTGAGGGTCTGCGCGGCGCGCGCCTGATCGGGGCCACTGCAGCGCAGTTGTGCGGCGTAGCCACCGGCGAGCCAGGCCACCTGGCGCAATGCCGGATCCTTCGGCGTCATCGCGGCCAGTGAGTCCAGTCGCTCCAGCGCACCCTCGTCGCCGTCTCTCGCCTGCTGGCGGGCCAGCGCGAGTTCGGCGCGGCGGGTGCCTGCGTGCGTGGGGCCGTAGCCATTGCGCGTCAGGCGCACCGCGTTGGCGAGGTGGCCCATCCCGGCAGCGTGTTCGCCGACTTCGACCAGCACTTCGCCGAGCAGGCGATCGGTGTCGCCGACCACGGGGTGGTCCGCGCCGAAGTGCAGCTCGCGCAATCGGCGCGACTCCTGCAGCAGCGGCCGGGCCTGCGCATCGCGCCCGAGTTCGTGCAATACCACCGCCTGATCGAAACGCACCGACGCCAGGGCCGCCTCGTGTCCGCCGGAGCGATACAGCACGGCCGCGCGCGACAACGATGCCAGCGCGTCGTCGCTCTGGCCGAGTTCCCACTCCACCGCACCGAGTTGATGCTCAGCATCGGCGAGGCTTTCGTGGGCGGGTCCGTTGCGCTCCACCAGTCGCCGGCGTACTTCGCGCAACTCACGCGCGGCATCGGCGAAGTGGCCCTGGTCGATGCGCGCGCCGGCCAGTTCGCGACGTACCTGCAACGTCAGGGGATGCTGCGCGCCGCTGAGGTCGAGCGCGATCGCGAGCGCACCAATCAGGTCGCGCTCGGCGGCCTGCGGCTGTCCGATGCTCCGCTCGAGCGCGGCGAGGTTGCGATGCAGCGGGATCAGCAGCGGGTGGCGGTCGCCGGCGGCGCGGCGCAATTGTGCGAGCGCATCGCGGTACTGGGTCATCGCGATGGCGTCGGCGCCGGTGTCGACCTGCAATCCCGCCAGGTCCATGCGGTTCTCCACTTCGCCAACGGTGTCGCCGATCTCGCGGCGCAGCGCCAGCGAACGCTCGAACAGCTGGCGCGCGCCCTGTCGTTCCGCATTGGCACGGCGGCACCGCCCGAGCTGCGAATAGAAGCCGCCCGCCTGAGTCGGCAGCTGTGCCTGCTCGCGCCGCACCGTCACCAGTTGCGGCTGCATCAGGTCGATGCATTGCCGCGCGTCGCCGAGTTGCGCCAGCACCTGGCCGCGCAGCGTCAGCGATTCCAGTCGCAGGCTGAGCGGGATCGAGTCGGTGTTGGTGATGATCGCGGCTTGTCGATCGAGCAGCACCTTGGCTTCGCGGTAGTCGCCCAGTCCGATGCGTCCGCGTGCGATCACGCCGAACAGCTCCGCGCGTGCACGCGGCTGCCTTGCCAGTTCGCGGTTGCCACGCTCGACGGCGGCGTCGAGCAGTCCGCGCAGGTCGAGTGACTGCCCTTCGGCCGAGCCGCCCGCGCTGGCGAACAGTCCGACCATGAAATCCTGCATCGCCTGCGCGCGGCTCGCCTCGGCCACCGCTTCGCGCGCCTGCCAGGCGACGATCATCAGCGCCATGCTGAGCACGCCGGCGACCATCGTGCCGGTCGCCAGCGCCCAGCGGTGCCGGTGCACGTATTTGTTGACGCGATAGCCGAGGCTCTGCGCCTGCGCCTGCACGGGCCGTCCGGATTCGTAGCGTTCGAGATCCAGTGCCAGCGCCTCGACCGACGGATAGCGCTGCTCGGGCCGCTTCGACAGCGTCTTGAGCACGATGTTGTCGAGGTCGCCGGCGAGCTGGCGCGCACGGCGCCGCAACAACGGCGTGTCGGTTTCCGCGTCCTCGGCGTGGCGCAGCACCGTCTGCGATGGCCGCAGCGGGTCGGTGGCGAGGATCGCCTCCTCCCACTCCGCGTCGGTCTGGCGCTTGAGCTTGTACGGCTTGGTGTCGGTGAGCAGTTCGTACAGCACCACGCCCAGCGAGTACACGTCCGTCATGGTCGTGACCGGCTCGCCGCGGATCTGCTCGGGTGCCGCATAGTGCAGCGTGAACGTGCGCACGCCGGTGCGTGTCTGCTCGACCATCGGCGCGTCGTTGTCGAGCAGCTTGGCGATGCCGAAGTCGAGCAGGCGGATGTCACCACCCGGCGTCACCAGAATGTTGGACGGCTTGAGGTCGCGGTGGACGATCAGGTTGGCGTGCGCGTGGCTGACCGCGTCGCAGATCTGCTGGAACATGCGCAGGCGCGCTTCCAGCGGCGTGCGGTGGTTGCGGCAGTAGTCGGTGATCGGCTCGCCTTCGACGTATTCCAGGGCGAGGTACGGCAAGCCGTCGCTGCTGACGCCGGCATCGAGCAGACGCGCGATGTGCGGATGCGCCAGCCGCGCCAGGATCTGGCGCTCGCGTGAGAAGCGCAGGCGCAGATTGGTATCGGTCAGGCCTGGGCGCAGCAGCTTCAGCGCGACGCGGCGCTGGTACAGGCCGTCGGCACGCGCGGCCAGCCACACCTGGCCCATGCCGCCTTCACCGAGCAGGCTTTCCAGCCGGTACGGGCCGATCTCGCTTCCCGCCCTCGCGCCCATCATCGGCGCGATCAGCGGCTCGGCCATGAAGTCCTGGCTGTCCTGCTCCAGCGACATCAGCGACTCGATTTCGTCGGCCAGCACCGGATCGGCCTCGCGCAACGTGCGCAGCCGCTCCACGCGCTCGTCTACGTCGAGCTCGAACAACGTGTCGAGCAGCGGGGACAAACGTTGCCAGCGCTCGGTGTCCATGTCGGATCAGCTCAACGCAACGCTGAGCGAGGGACGCCGCCGGGCCCCGCGAGGAGCCAGTCCCGAGCCCGACCGGTGAGCGCGGGAGGACATCACGGTCTCAGGCGTCTTTCAGCGAGGCCAGCAGGTACAGGCGGGCCTTTTGCCAGTCGCGGCGGATGCTGCGTTCGGAGCGTTGCAGCAGCGCGGCGATTTCCAGTTCCGACAGGCCGGCGAAGTAGCGCAGCTCGACCACCTGCGCCAGGCGCGGATCGACACCGGCCAGCTTGGTCAGCGCGGTGTCCAGGCCCAGCGTTTCCTCGTCCAGGCGCAGGCCGCCTTCGACGTCGTCGGGGAGTTCGGTGACGCGGTGCAGGTCGCCGCCGCGTTTCTGCGCCAGGCGCTGGCGTGCGTAGTCGACGACGACGCTGCGCATCGCCGAGGCGGCGTAGGCGAAGAAATGCGCGCGGTCGTCGAACTGCGCCTCGCGGCGGCCGACGAGCTTGAGGTAGGCCTCATGCACGAGGGCGGTCGCATCCAGCGTCTGGCCGTGCTGGCCGGCGAGCTGGCGTCGCGCCATCGTGTGCAGTTCCTGATAAAGCGTGGACAGGACGCGATCCAATGCGCCGCGGTCACCTTCACGTGCTGCATCCAGCAGTAGCGTGATGTCGGCGGTATCAGCCATGACTCCCCCACTGGTTATGGCCCGACTATAACGCCTCCCCAAGCGGGTGACGCGTGAATGCAGTGGCCCGGTACTTGCTACGACGGGTGCACCTCGCGCCTCAACGCTGGCAGTGGCCGCACCACACGGTGGTCCGCTGGCCGATCGCCGCCTGCCTGAGCGGCCGCCCGCAGCGCGGGCAGGGCTCGCCTCCGCGGCCGTAGGCGGACAGTTCCTGCTCGAAATAGCCGGGAGACCCGTCCGGGCTGATGAAGTCGCGCAGCGTCGTGCCACCGCGCGTAATGGCGTGACCGAGGATGCGGCAGATCGCCTCGGCCAGCGCCACGTAGCGTTCCCGCGACACCTTGCCGGCGGCGCGCAAGGGCGACACGCCGGCCTCGAACAGCGCTTCGGCGACGTAGATGTTGCCGACGCCGACCACCACGCGCTGGTCCATCAGGAAGGTCTTTACCGGCGCGCTGCGTCCGCGGCTCAGCCGGTACAGGTAGTCGCCGTCGAACTCGTCCGACAGCGGCTCCGGCCCGAGCCCGGCGAGCAGTTCATGCACCTCGCCCGGCGGCTGCCAGAGCAGGCAGCCGAATCGTCGTGGATCGTTGAAGCGCAGCAGACGGCCCGTGTCGAGGACGAGGTCGACATGGTCGTGCGCCCGCACCAGCGTGTCCGCCGGCACGACGCGCAGGCTGCCCGACATGCCCAGGTGCAGCAGTGCGCTGCCCGCCTGGGTGTCCAGCAGCAGGTACTTGGCCCGGCGGCGCACGGCGTCGATGCGCTGGCCGGGCAGCACGCGCTGGATTTCCTCGGCGATCGGCCAGCGCAGGTCGGGCCGGCGCAGGGTGGCCGCGGTGACGATGTGGCCTTCGACGTGCGGCGCGAGACCGCGACGGGTGGTTTCGACTTCGGGCAGTTCGGGCATGGCGTCAGCGTACTATCGGCAGCAGTCACTCGCTCCGCCGGTGCCCATGCCACCCCGCCAGGCCAGCGCCTCCGACTCCACGGCATCGCCGGGCACGGCGCTTTGCGCGTACGCACTGGGCGAACTGGACGCGTCGCTCGCCGCCCTGGGTTGCCATGGCGAAGCGCTGCACGAGGGCGTGCACCAGGCGCGCAAGGCGCTGCGGCGCACCCGCGCGGCGCTGCATCTGGGCGACGGCATCCTCGGACCGGGCATGGCCGTGCTGGATCGCGAACTGCGCACGGTCAACACCGGCCTGTCGAACCTTCGTGACGCCCATGCGCTGGTCGAAACGCTGGAGCGGCTGCTCGAGGGCAAACTCGATGGGCACACGCGGACGCTGATCAAGCAGGTGCATCAGACCGCCCTCGCCGCCCGCGCGGCGCGCACCGAAAGCGAACTGGATGCCGACCCGGATCTGGGCCGGCGTCGCGAGCTGATCGCGGTGTTGCGCGCGGCAGTGCCCGCGCTGTCCTGGTCGCGCCTGACCGATTCGGCATTGCGCATCGCACTGGCGGACAGCGACCTGCGGATGGACCAGGCCAGGGCTCGCGCGGTGAGCACCGGCCACGACGACGACTGGCATCGCTGGCGCCGCCGGGCGCGCCGGGCATCGCAGCAGCGACGCGGCCTGGAGGCGATCGGTCTCGACCCTGGGCAAGGCAGTCCCTTCGGTTTCGACAAGCACACCACCGAACGGCTGGGCCAGGCGCAGGATCTCACGCTGCTGCTGGACCACTGCGGTGCCGACTCCCCGTTCAGTCTCCCCGAACGCGAAGCGGTGAAGGCGTTCGCCAAGCCTTCGCTGGCACGTCTGCGCAGGCAGATCGCCGGCGCCGCGACTGAATAGCGGGCGTCCCGGGACCCTAACGCCCTTGCGACGGGGCATGAACGACCCCATCACGAATCCCGGCCGTACCGGCGCGAACGGTGGTACCCAGGTGGCATGATCACGCGCGGGATCGTGCCTTTTCGCCGGTCCTCCTGCGGTTCCCCGGAGTCATCAATGCCCGTTTCCCTGCTCGATTTCCTCGCCGGCGGCCTCATTCAGGCCAGCTGGGGCCAGTTGCTGATCTACCTGCTGGTGGTGACGCAGCTGACCATCTTCTCGGTCACGCTGTACCTGCATCGTTCGCAAGCGCATCGCGCGGTCGACTTCCATCCGGTGCTCGCGCACTTCTTCCGGTTCTGGAGCTGGCTGACCACCTCCATGATCACCAGGGAGTGGGCGGCGATCCATCGCAAGCACCATGCGAAGTGCGAGACCGAGGAAGACCCGCACAGCCCGATGTTCAAGGGCATCGACACGGTGATGTGGCGCGGCGTCGAGCTGTACCGCGCGGCCCGTGGCGAGCGCGAGGACATCGAGAAGTACGGCAAGGGCTGCCCGGACGACTGGATCGAGCGCCACCTCTACACCCCGCACGCGACCTTCGGACCGACGCTGATGCTGATGATCAGCTTCGCGCTGTTCGGCTTCGCCGGCGTTGCGGTGTGGGCAATCCAGATGCTGTGGATCCCGTTCTGGGCCGCCGGCGTCGTCAACGGCCTCGGCCACTGGTGGGGCTACCGCAACTTCGAAACCACCGACACCGCGACCAACCTCACTCCGTGGGGCTTCTGGATCGGCGGCGAAGAGCTGCACAACAACCACCACGCCTTCCCAAGCTCGGCCAAGTTCGCCCTGCGCAAGTGGGAGTTCGACATCGGCTGGTTCGCGATCAAGGGCCTGGAAAAGGTGGGCCTGGCCAAGGTGCTGCGCGTAGCGCCGACGCTCGACGTGCGCCCGAACATCGCCATGCCCGACGGCGAGACGCTGAAGGCGCTGCTCGCGATCCGCTTCCAGGCGATGACCGATTACTACCGCAGCGTCACGCTGCCGGCGCTGCGCGAAGCCAAGTTCAAGCTGCCGCGTCAGCTGCGCCACGGCCTGGCCGACGGCGGCCGCTGGCTCGACGACGACAAGCGCGCCAAGCTGCAGGCGTGGGTGGCCGAGCGTCCGAAGATGGCCACGCTGGCCGACTTCCGCGCGCGCCTGGCGCAGGTGCTGGACGACCGCTCGCACGATGCGCAGGCCACGCTGGCCCGACTGCAGGCGTGGTGCAACGAGGCCGAGGCCAGCGGCATCCAGGCGCTGCAGGCGTTCTCGGCCCGCCTCAAGGGCTACGCGCTGGCACCGGCGCGGGCAGCCTGATCCGGGGCTACCGCACGATGCGTCCGCATCACGAAAGGCCCGCGCCCTCCCGCGCGGGCTTTTTCTTTTCCGCTCCGCGCACCGCGAACCTGTTCGCGGTGCTGGTGCTCGCGGCTTCTATGCCGGCGCTGGCACAGGTGAACGCCACCGGCGATTACCTCTCGCGCATGGACGGCGACCGCGACGGCCGCGTCTCGCTCGCCGAATACCAGGACTGGATGAGCTACGCCTTCACCCGCATGGACACTGACGGCGACGGCATCCTCAGCAGCGCCGAGTTGCCCGGCGGCCGCGGCCAGCCGATCAGCCTCGTCGAACACCGCGAGAAACTGGCCGCCACATTCGGACGCCAGGACCGCAACCGCGACGGTTATCTCAACGCCACCGAACTGGCGGCGCCGCCGCAGTAGGACTCGACCGGGGTAGCCCGGCGGCAGCTCGGCCCTCCTCCCCTGCATACAACAACGCCGGCACGAAGCCGGCGTTGTTGTCGTGCGAACCGCGATGGGGAGGGTCAGTCGCGGATGTCCACGTCCTTGGTCTCGCGCAGGAACAGCGAGCCGATCACGAACGTCATCAGCGCGATGACGATCGGGTACCACAGGCCGTAGTACATGTTGCCAGTGGCCGCGACGAGCGCGAACGCGATCGTCGGCAGAAACCCGCCGAACCAGCCGTTGCCGATGTGGTACGGCAGCGACATCGAGGTGTAGCGGATGCGGGTCGGGAACAGCTCGACCAGCCACGCCGCGATCGGGCCGTAGACCATCGTCACGTAGATCACCAGGACGGTCAGGATCAGCAGCACCATCGGCTTGTTGATGCGCGCGTCGTCGGCCTTCTCCGGATAGCCACCGGCCTTCAGCGCGGCCTTCAGTTCGCCGCCGAACGCATCGCCCTTGGCCTTGCCGTCTTCCTTGGTCAGCCCGGCGCCTTCGTAGCCGGCCACCTCGGTGGCGCCCACGCTGACCTTGGCGACGGACCCGGCCGGTGTCGGCTGGATCGTGTACGGCACGCCCGCCTTGGCCAGCGCCGCGGTCGCGATGTCGCACGAATTGGTGAAGACCTTCTTGCCGATCGGGTCGAACTGGAACGAACAGGTCGACGGATCGGCATGCACGACCGCGGGCGCACTGGTGCGCGCTTCCTCGATCGCCGGGTTGGCGTAGTGCGTGAGCGCCTTGAACAGCGGGAAGTAGGTCAGCGCGGCGATCAGGCAGCCGGCCATGATGATTTTCTTGCGGCCGATCTTGTCTGACAGCCAGCCGAAGAAGATGAAGAACGGTGTGCCGAGCGCCAGCGCCGCGGCGATCAACAGCCAGGTCGTGGTGGCATCGACCTTCAGCGACTGCGTCAGGAAGTACATCGCGTAGAACTGGCCGGCGTACCAGACCACGGCCTGGCCGGCGGTGGCGCCGAGCAGCGCCAGCAACACGACCTTGCCGTTCTTGGTGAAGAAGCTCTCGGTGATCGGCGCCTTCGACTGCTTGCCCTCGGCCTTCATCTGCTGGAACAGCGGCGACTCGTTGAGCTGCATGCGGATCCATACCGACACGCCCAGCAGGACGATCGACAGCAGGAACGGAATGCGCCAGCCCCAGGCCTCGAACGCCTCGGTGCCCAGGTAGGTGCGCACGCCCAGGATCACCAGCAGCGACAAGAACAGGCCGATCGTCGCCGTCGTCTGGATGAAGCTGGTGTACAGGCCGCGCTTGCCGTGCGGCGCGTGCTCGGCGACATACGTCGCCGCGCCACCGTACTCGCCGCCCAGCGCCAGGCCCTGCAACAGCCGCAGGGCGATCAGGATCGCCGGGGCGGCGAAGCCTATCGTCGCGTAGTTGGGCAGGATGCCGACCAGGAACGTCGACAGGCCCATGATCACGATGGTGACCAGGAACGTGTACTTGCGGCCGATCATGTCGCCCAGGCGGCCGAAGAAGATCGCGCCGAACGGCCGCACGGCGAAACCGGCGGCGAAGGCGAGCAGCGCGAAGATGAAAGCGCTGGTTTCGTTGAGGCCGCTGAAGAATTGCTTGGCGATGATCGCGGCGAGCGATCCGTACAGATAGAAGTCGTACCACTCGAACACGGTGCCCAGGCTGGACGCGAAGATGACCTTCTTGTGCCCTTGGGTCAGCGCGCCCGTATCGGGTGCATTGGCGGTGATGGTGGACATGGTGGTCGGCCTCAGAAGTTGTACTTGACGTGCGTCTGCAGGCGATTGAGGTCGCCGCGGTCCCCGTTTTCGAGTTCACGCTGGCCCCAGATCAGCTCGGCACCGAGGTCGAGCTTGGGCAGTGGCGTGTAGATCAGGTTCAAGTGCGCCGACTGCGCACCCTTGGTGATGCCAAGTCCGGTCAGGCGGGTTTCGTTGTCGTACTCCGCCCGCGAGTAGAACAGGTTGCCGCGCAGCTTCGGCGAGAACACGTGGCGCCAGCCGACGAAACCGGCGATCACGTCGATGTTCTCCAGTTCGCCCGCGGCGTCGAGCACGGCGTCGTTGTTGAGCGCCAGGCCGATGTAGCGGCCGATGCCGCTGCCGCCGGTGATCATGTAGCGCAGATCGTCGTTGGCGCCGACGTTGAACCTGCCCGACACGCTCACACCGTAGCCGGTGCTGTCGTCGTCCTGGTCGAGCGGGCCGTTCTGGTACTTCAGCTGGCGCACCAGGCCTGCGATGCCGAAATGGCCCCAGTCGCCCTTGGTGAGGTAGCGCGCGGTGAAGTCGGGCATCGGGCCATCGTCTCCGGAGACCTGCGCCATATTGCCATTGAACGGCGTGTACACCGTCTCCGGGTTCTCCATCGAGAATGACCAGGGGCCGGTGGTGTAGCGCAGTTGCGCCTGGCGCACGAACACCGTGCCTTCGGTCGGGCCCAGGAAGTCGACGGTATCCGGCATCGCCGCCACGTCCTGGAAGTTGCTCCACGTCTGGCCGGCCAGCCAGCCGTTCCACTGCACGTAGGCCTGGCGCAGCGTCAGCGCATAGGTGTTGGTGGCGACCTCGTTGCCGGTGAAGGCGGTGCTGCCGCCGCCGAACAGGTCGAACTCGAGGTAGGCCTTGAGCTTGTCGCCGCTGTCCAGATCGGTGTCGGCGCCGAACCAGAAGCGCGAGAAGTTCACGCCCATGTCGGTGTCGGCGCCATCCTCGTTGGCGTTGCCCGCGCCCACCGGAATGGCCTTCGGCACGTAGAACAGGCGGCCGACGGTGCCGTCGGGGATGTCGCCGTCGTTGGTCTGCGTCACCGAGGCGTCGAGCTTGATGAAGCCGCCGTAGGTGAAGCGCGTGCCAGGGTTGGCGGTGGCCATGATCGGGGCGCTCTGGATCGCTGGCTTGGCCGTGGCGGGTGCGCCACCCGGCACCGCGACAGGCGCCGCTGCGACAGGCGTGGCGGGCGCGGGTGCGGCCTTCGCCTCTGCGGTTTGCGCCTGCTGCTGCGCCGCCAACTGCTTCACCATCGCTTCGAGCTGGGCGACGCGCGCCTCCAGCTCCTGCTCCTTTGCGGTCTGCGCGAACGCGACGCCCGGCAACACCAGCGCGACCAGCAATGCGGCCGCAAGCGGTCGGTGCAACAACGTGCGCCGGCCCCGCGGCGTTGCAATGCATACGGACATGATTCCCTCCCAGAGGAACGCCGTGCTCTTGCACGGTCGCGAGCAGCCTGCTGGCCGATCGCGCTGCACATCCATTCGCCATTGGTCGTAGCGGCTCGTCGCCGGGCTCGACCCGGCACCGTCGGCTCCGCGGCGCAGGACCGCCGTCATACCCGCGAAGGCGGGGATCCAGCGACTCAAGCCATTGAAATCCAAGGCACGGCATTCCCGGCTGCGCAGGAGCGATGGCTTCGCTGGCGCAGCGGCCCGTCACCCGCGTTTACGACTATCGTCTATAGCGTTCTGCCGCGACGGCGATCACGGATGCGGCACACTTCCTTGCCGGCCCCGCACCCGGCCCACCTTTACCAGCGCAGTTGGAGCACGCCATGAACCACCCCGCCACCGTCTACCCGATCGATGCGGATTTCGCCGCCAAGGCGAAGATCACGCGCGAGACGTACGAACGCCTGTACGCCGAGTCGGTGGCTCAGCCGGAGGCGTTCTGGGGCCGCGTCGCCCAGCGCCTGGACTGGTTCAAGCCACCGACGAAGATCAAGGACGTCAGCTACAAGCTGGAAGACTTCCGCATCCGCTGGTACGAGGACGGCGAGCTCAATGCCAGCGTCAACTGCCTGGACCGCCACCTCGACGCGCGCGGCGACAAGACCGCGCTGATCTTCGAGCAGGACGACCCCTCCAAGCCCGCACAGCACATCAGCTACCGAGAGCTGCACGAGCGCGTCTGCAAGCTGGCCAACGCGCTGCGCTCGCTCGGCGTGCGCAAGGGCGACCGCGTCACGATCTATCTGCCGATGATCCCGGAAGCGGTGGTCGCGATGCTGGCCTGCGCGCGCGTCGGCGCCATCCACTCGGTGGTGTTCGGCGGATTCGCGCCGCAGTCGATCGCCGACCGCGTCGCCGACTGCACCAGCAAGCTGATCATCACCGCCGACGAGGGCCTGCGCGGTGGCAAGAAGATCCCGCTGAAGGGCAACGTCGATGCCGCGCTCAAGCTGCCCGGCACGAATACCGTTGAGACCGTCCTGGTGGTGCGCCATACCGGCGCCGCGGTGGACATGCAGATGCCGCGCGACCGCTGGTACGACGCCGTCGTCGAGGACCAGCCCACCGACTGCGCACCCGAGCGCATGAATGCCGAGGATCCGCTCTTCATCCTCTACACCTCGGGTTCGACGGGTAAACCCAAGGGCGTGCTGCACACCACGGGCGGCTACCTGGCGTATGCCAGCTACACGCACGAGATGGTGTTCGACATCCGCGACGACGACATCTACTGGTGCACCGCCGACGTGGGCTGGGTCACCGGCCACAGCTACATCGTCTATGGCCCACTCGCGAACGGCGCCACCGCGGTGGTGTTCGAGGGCGTGCCGAACTACCCGGACGTATCGCGCTTTTGGCAGGTCATCGACCGCCACCAGGTCACCGTGTTCTACACCGCACCGACCGCGATCCGCGCACTGATGCGCGACGGCGACGAGCCGGTGAAGCGCACTTCGCGCAAATCGCTGCGCCTGCTCGGCACGGTCGGCGAGCCGATCAATCCCGAAGCCTGGCGCTGGTATCACGAAGTGGTCGGCGACAGCCGCTGCCCGATCGTCGACACGTGGTGGCAGACCGAGACCGGCGGCATCCTGATCACGCCGCTGGCCGGTGCGATCGACCTCAAGCCGGGATCGGCGACCAAGCCGTTCTTCGGCATCCAGCCGGCGCTGGTCGATGCCAACGGCGCGCGGCTGGAAGGCGAGGCAGAGGGCAACCTGGTGCTGCTGGACTCGTGGCCCGGCCAGATGCGCACGGTGTACGGCGACCATCAGCGCTTCATCGACACCTACTTCCGCACGTATCCGGGCACGTATTTCACCGGCGACGGCTGCCGCCGCGACGCTGACGGCTATTACTGGATCACCGGCCGCGTCGACGACGTCATCAACGTCAGCGGCCATCGCATCGGCACCGCCGAAGTCGAGAGCGCGCTGGTCTCGCACCCGAAGGTGGCCGAGGCGGCGGTGGTCGGCTTTCCGCACGACATCAAGGGCCAGGGCATCTACGCCTACGTCACGCTGATCGCCGGCGAGGCGAGCAGCGATGCGCTGCGCAAGGAACTGATCGCCCACGTGCGTAACGAGATCGGACCGATCGCCACGCCCGATCACCTGCAGTGGGCACCGGGCCTGCCGAAGACGCGCTCGGGCAAGATCATGCGCCGCATCCTGCGCAAGATCGCCGAGAACGCTCCCGAACAGCTCGGCGACACCTCGACGCTGGCCGATCCTTCCGTGGTCGAGAACCTGGTGAAGGAACGGCGCGTGCCGTGATGCTTTGCTCCTTCCCCCGCTCGCGGGGGAAGGCCGGAACGAGGACCGCTTCCGCGATCCTCACCCCCACCCGGCCCTCTCCCGCTCTTGGGAGAGGGGGAGACCGTGCATGCCCACCCTGCTCATCGCCGACGACCATCCGCTGTTCCGCGAAGCACTGCGCGGCGCGGTCGCACGCGTGTTGCCGCAGGCGCAGTTGCGCGAGGCCGACAGCGTCGATGCGTTGTACACGCTGGTCGACGCCGAGCCCGACGCCGACCTGCTGCTGCTCGACCTGAACATGCCCGGCGCGCAGGGCTTCAGCGCACTCGTACACCTGCGAGCACTGCATCCACAACTGCCCATCGTGGTGGTGTCCGCGCGCGAGGAACCGGCGGTGATGCGGCGTGCGCTCGACCATGGCGCCGTCGGATTCATTCCCAAGTCCGCCGATGCGGCCACGCTCAACGAGGCGATCACCCGCGTGCTCGAAGGCGACCGCTGGGCACCGGCTGCGGCGCTGTCGGCACCGGCCGCGAAGGCCGAGGAGCACGACGCCGCACAACGCCTGCGCGACCTCACCCCACAGCAGTTCCGCGTGCTGCAGATGCTCGGCGCCGGCCTGCTCAACAAGCAGATCGGCTACGAACTCGGCGTGTCGGAGGCCACCGTGAAGGCGCACGTCACCGCGATCCTGCGCAAGCTCGGCGCCAACAACCGCACCCAGGCCGTGCTGATCGCCGGACGTCTCGCGCTCGATCCTGGCGCGATCGTGCCGCCACCGGAGGAGAGCGACTGAGCACGGCCGCCAACGGTTGAGCGCAGTGACATCCCACATGCCTTCCTGCACCATCGCGGCTCCTCCAGTCGCGAAGGGAAGCACCGATGAAGGCAGGAAAGTCCCGCTGGCAAGCGCTCGCCTTGTGCGCGCTGGTCTCCTCGTCCGCCATGGCGGCTTCGGACGCGGGCGATGCCACGTCCAAACCGGCCCTGCCCCAACCCGACCCGGCACTGGACGTATACGCGCAAGCCGCGCGGCTCGTCGACATCGGCGGCGGTCGGCGCCTCAACCTGCGCTGCAACGGGCCTGAAGCAGCAACCACGGTGGTGCTCGAAGCCGGCTTCGGCGCGGACTCTCTCAGCTGGTCGCGGCTGCAGCCGCTGCTCGCCGGCAGCATGCGCGTGTGCTCCTACGATCGCGCCGGTTACGGGTTCAGCGACGGCGGACCTCTTCCGCGCGACATCGATGCGGAAGTCGCGGATCTCCACGCGCTCGTCCGTGCTGCAAGTCTGCGCGCACCGTTCGTCCTGGTCGGCCATTCGCTGGGCAGCAACATCGCCCGGCTGTACGACCGGCAGCACCCGCAGGACGTCGCCGCGCTGGTGCTGGTCGATCCGCCGCCGCAGGGCATCGCCGCGTTCTCACCGGAGTACCAGGCACGGGAGAAAGCAATGCTGCCGCAGATGCTCAAGGCCTATCGCGACTGCGAGCAGGGTGCGAAGGCCGGCACGCTGGCAAAAGATCCGCCTCCCGAGCTGAAGGCCTGTCTGCGCGGGCCCGATCCGCGCTACAGCGACAGACTCAACGCTGCCATTCGCGAGTCGAAGCTGCGTCCCGGGTTCTGGGATACGGTGATCTCCGGATCCGAAGCGAAAGCGGCCTTGTTCGAGCCGTCGGTAAGCGGAAGCGAACGGCATGGCAGCAAGCCGCTGGTGGTGCTTTCGGCCGTCGATGCCTATGCCGGTGCGCCGCCGCCGATCCGCGACGCGCTGCAGCCCGCACAGGCCGCCACGCATCGTGCGCTGGTGGCAACCTCCAGCCGCGGTCGCCTGGTCGAGGTGAAGGGATCGACGCATGACATCCAGATGGACCAGCCTGGCATCGTGGCCGACGCCGTGCGGAGCGTGATCGCCTCGCCGTGAATCTGGCGCCGGTACCACGTACCGATGCTACTGCCCGACGCAATTTGCACCGCGTGCGCGCAATGCGCACGCGTTCGCATGACCGCCATGTGAAGGCGAAGCGACACGGCCAGAACTTCGCGACCACACGACTCGCGACCACACGACACCGTCCCGTCACGGTGCTTTTACGTTTCTGACTTCAGCATCGGCTTCCGCCTCTGGCGGTGCTTTTCCTCCCCGCGTTCATGCACGCGCATGTCTCCGCGACCGGAGGAATGCGCGCGGCGGTGCGGCATCGGGCGATGCCGGAAGATCGCACGGGGAGACCGATGGATTCGATCGTGGATGTCCTGCAGCGTTTCTCGCATGACCTGTACGGCAGGCTCACCGGACCGATGCCGTTCCGCCTGGTCCTGCAACCCGGCGTGGCCCTTTACCTCGCTGCGCGAGACGGCATCAAGGATGCGCGCACTGGCCGCGATCCGTACCTGTGGCACATCGTCACCACCGATCAGGCCTCGCGCAGCAAGGCCTGGCGGGAGGGCGTGACCGCAGTCACGCGCCTGCTGATCCTCGGCGTGGTGATGGACGTCATCTACCAGGTCAAAGTGTTCGGCGGCTTCCCGTATCCGCTGGAAGCCTTCGTGGTCTCCTTCACGCTCGCCTTCCTTCCCTATCTGCTTTTCCGCGGCCCGTTCGCGCGGATCGCGAAGTGGTGGATGCATCGGCACCCAGGAGCGAAGTCGCCATGACCGAAAAGAAGACAGCACCCTCATCCGAACTGGTGCGGCCCGAACGGCTGGAAACGACGCCGGTCAAACCGATGCCGCGGCCGGAGCATGTGGCCGAGACACCGGTCCCGCCGATCCCCGACGTGGATCGCTCGAAACCCGATCTCGCATCGGTCGATTACTCGGCCTATCGCACCGGCCTTTCAAACCACCGCACTGGTTTGTCCGAGCATCGTACGCAGTTGTCGGAGTACCGGACCGATCTGTCCACGCACCGCACCGATCTGTCCGAGTTCCGCACCGATCTGTCCGAGCATCGCACGGACCTTTCGACCAACCGCACCGAGATGTCGATGCGGCGCACCGGCATGTCGTTCCAGCGCACGCGCATGAGCGCGGACCGCACGCTGATGTCGATCATGCGCACCGCGCTGTCGCTGATCGGTTTCGGCTTCACGATCTTCCAGTTCTTCGGCCACCTGCAGTCGTCGAAGATCCTGATCGCCACCAGCCACGCGCCGCGCAACTTCGGCATCGCACTGGTGGCGCTCGGCATCCTGATGCTCACGCTCGGCATCGGCTACCACGTCGTCTTCATGCGCAGCCTGCGCGCCGAACGCGGGGCAATGAAGGGCGAAGGCCTGATCCATGGCGAAAGCCCCTACCCGATCTCCCTGACCCTGATCACCGCCAGCCTGTTGTGGGTCCTCGGGTTGCTTGCCATCGCCAGCATGGCGTTCAACCTCGGCACGCTCGGCTAGGAGATGCCCCACCGTTTCATCGCTCGTTTCGAAATCCCCCAGCAATCCGGTCGCCGGCAACGTTGACGGGATGCCCCACCCCACGGAGGAACGAAAGCATGGCAACCGCGAAGAAGGCAGCAAAACCGGCAACATCCAGCAAGGCCAAGCCAGGCGGCAAGAAGCCCAACATCCTGGTGATCTGGGGCGACGACATCGGAATCGCCAACCTGAGTTGCTACACCCACGGATTGATGGGCTACAAGACGCCCAACATCGACCGCATCGCCAACGAAGGCATGCGCTTCACCGATTCCTATGGCGAGCAGTCGTGCACCGCGGGACGCTCGTCGTTCATCACCGGGCAGAGCGTGCACCGCACCGGCCTGTCCAAGGTCGGCATTCCCGGCGCGGCGCAGGGCATGGTCGAGTCGGTGGTCACGATCGCCTCGCTGCTCAAGGACCAGGGCTATGCGACCGGCCAGTTCGGCAAGAACCACCTCGGCGACCTCAACAAGCACCTGCCGACGGTGCACGGTTTCGACGAGTTCTTCGGCAACCTCTACCACCTCAATGCCGAGGAAGAGCCGGAGATGGACGGCTATCCCAAGGATCCGCGCTATCGCGAGCAGTTCGGCCCGCGCGGCGTGATCCACAGCTGGGCCACCGACAAGGACGACAAGACCACGCACCCGCGCTGGGGCAAGGTCGGCAAGCAGAAGATCGAGGACACCGGCTCGCTCAACCGCAAGCGCATGGAGACCTGCGATGACGAGTTCGTCGCCGCCGCCAGTGACTTCATCAAGCGCCAGAACAAGGCCGACCAGCCGTTCTTCGTGTGGTTGAACACCACCCACATGCACTTCATCACCCACACCAAGCCCAGCAGCCTGGGCCAGGCCGGCGACCACCAGTCGCCGTACCACGACACGATGGTGGACCACGACAGGAATGTCGGCCAGATGCTCGACCTGCTCGACGACCTGGGCATCGCCGACGACACCATCGTCATCTACTCGACCGACAACGGGCCACACATGAACTCGTGGCCGGACGCGGGCATGACGCCGTTCCGCAGCGAGAAGAACACCAATTGGGAAGGCGCTTTCCGCATCCCCGAGCTGATCCGCTGGCCAGGCCGCATTCCTGCGGGCGCGGTGTCCAACGACATCATCCAGCACCACGACTGGCTGCCGACCCTGTTGGCGGCGGCCGGCGACACGACCTGCATGGACCGGCTCAAGAGGGGCACCACGGTCAACGGGCGCAAGTACAAAAACCACATCGACGGCTTCAACCTCCTGCCATACCTGACCGGCGAGGAGAAAGAATCGCCGCGCAAGTGGTTCTTCTACTTCAGCGACGACGGCGACGTGCTCGGCATACGCTGGCAGAACTGGAAGATCGTGTTCATGGAACAGCGCTGCCGCGGCACGATGCAAGTGTGGGCCGAGCCGTTCACGCCACTGCGCATGCCCAAGATATTCAACCTGCGCATGGATCCCTACGAGCGGGCCGACGTGACGTCGAATACGTACTGGGACTGGATGATCCACAACGCGTTCTGGATCTACGGCGCGATGGCTGCGGCCACGAAGTTCCTGGAGACCTTCGTTGAGTTCCCGCCGGCGCAGCTGCCCGGTGCGTTCAACCTGGATCAGGCGAAGCAGAAGATGTCCGAGGTTCCTCACGGCTCAAGCTGATCGATCCGGTTCCGGGCGGCGCCTTGCCGCCCGGAACGCGCCAGCACCTGGGCACCTGAGCGCCGCGGTGCCCGACTCACGAAGCGAAAGAGCGAGGAGAGATGGCCGTGGCCAAGAAACAAGATGCCAAACCGAACATCCTTTTCATCATGGGTGACGACATCGGCTGGTTTAATCCCAGCTGCTACAACAGCGGAATAATGGGCTATAAAACGCCCAACATCGACCGCATCGCAGCGGAAGGCGCCCGTTTCACCGACTGGTATGCGCAGCAAAGCTGCACCGCCGGACGCGCCGCCTTCCTCACCGGACAATCGCCGATCCGCACCGGCCTCACCAAGGTGGGCCTGCCCGGCGCCGATCTCGGGCTAGGACCCGACGATCCGTGCATCGCGCAAGTGCTCAAGGCGCAAGGTTATGCCACCGGCCAGTTCGGCAAGAACCATCTCGGCGACCGCGACGAGCACCTCCCGACGATGCACGGCTTCGACGAATTCTTCGGCAATCTCTACCACTTGAATGCCGAGGAAGAGCCGGAGAATGAGGACTATCCGAAGGATCCGAAGTTCAAGGAGAAGTTCGGCCCGCGCGGCGTGCTCAAGTGCAAGGCCGACGGCAAGGGCGGACAGACGATCGAGAATACCGGCCCGATGGGCAGCAAGCGGATGGAGACCGTCGACGAGGAATTCCTCGCCAGCGCCAAGGACTTCATCAAGCGCAACCACGATGCCGGAGGGCCGTGGTTCTGTTATTTCAACTCGACCCGGATGCACGTGTTCACGCACCTGAAAGCGGAGTCGAAGGGCAAGACCGGGCTCGGCCTCTATCCCGATGGCATGGTCGAGCATGACGGTCATGTCGGCGAGTTGCTGAAGCTGGTGGACGACCTTGGTGTCGCCGCCAACACCATCGTCGTGTACACCACCGACAACGGCGCCGAATGTTTCACCTGGCCCGATGGCGGAACGACACCGTTCAAAGGCGAGAAAGCGACCAATTGGGAAGGTGGCTTCCGCGTGCCGTGCGTGATCCGGTGGCCGGACGTGATCAAGCCAGGGACGATCGTGAACGACATCTGCGCGCACGAGGATTTCCTGCCTACGTTCGCTGCGGCGGCGGGCGACGGCGATGTCGTCGATCGCGCAAGGAAGGGCGGGAAGATCGGTGACAAGAGCTTCAAGGTGCACCTCGACGGATACAACCTGATCCCGGCCTTCAAGGGCGAGACGGAGCAATGGCCGCGTGAAGGCTTTGCCTATTGGAGCGACGACGGCGAGCTGATGGCAGTGCGAGTCCGCCAGTGGAAGGTGGCCTTCATGGAGCAGAACACCGAGACGAATCACAAGACACCGCTCGGCGTCTGGCAGGGCGGGTTCACCGGACTGCGCGCGCCCATGTTGTACAACTTGCGGTCAGACCCGTTCGAGCGCGGACCCGAAAGCATCTACTACGGCGACTATTCCGCGCATCGGATGTTCCTGTTCGTGCCCGCACAGGCAATCGTCGGCAAGCTGCTCGAGACCTTCAAGGAGTTCCCGCCGCGCGCCAAGGCCGCGAGCTTCACTGTCGGCGATGCGATGGACAAGATCGCGACGGCGAGTCCAAACCAGAACTGACACCGGAGAGGAGCGCGCATGACGAGCAGCGATGTCGAGTGCATGGAATGCTGGAACGACGGGCCACCCAAGGAAGCCATCGTCGACTTCGTCGAGCGTGTCACCCGCGAAGGCGGTCCGGACTACGTCCCACCCGCCGAGCGGATTGCCGCCTTCGACAATGACGGAACCCTGTGGTGCGAGTTCCCGATGCAGGTGCAGGTGTTCTTCGCCCTCGCCGAAGTGAAACGGCTGGCAGCCCAGGATCCCTCGTTGCTGCAGAAGCCGGCGTTCAAGGCCATGGTCGACGGCGACCTGAAAGCGCTGGCGTCGCTGCCGAAGAAAGAGGTGTTCGAGCCCGCCTTCGCCACGCATGCCGGGATGACGGTGGAGGAGTTCCACGAGAACGCGCAGCGCTGGCTGGCGCAGGCGAAGCACCCCACGCTGAAGCAGCCGTTCACCCAGGGCGCGTACCTGCCGCAGTGCGAACTGCTGACCTACCTGCGCGTCAACGGCTTCAAGACGTACATCGTCACCGGTGGCGGCGTGGAGTTCGTCCGCGTCGTGGCGGAGGAGCTGTACGGCATTCCGCCGGAACAGGTGATCGGCTCCAGCACGAAGATGAAGCTCGACACCGTCGACGGAAAGACGGTGCTCCGCAAGCTGCCCGAGCTCGCCAGCTTCGACGACCGCGACGAGAAGGTCGTGAACATCGCCCTGCATATCGGCCGCCGGCCGATCTTTGCCTTTGGCAATTCCGACGGCGACCTGGCGATGATCCGCTACACGCTGGGCGGAGACGGTCCGCGCATGGCGTGGTACCTGCATCACGACGATGCCGAGCGCGAGTTCGCCTACGACCGCGATTTCAAGCTGAGCCCGCTGCGCGAAGGCCTGGATCGCGCGGCGGAGTACGGTATTGGTATGGTCAGCATGAAGAACGACTGGCGAGAGGTGTTTGCCCGATGACAGCCGTACTCCCGCAGACTCCGGCGGCTTCGCTGGAAAACATGGTCCGCATTCCCGGCGGAACCTTCATGATGGGTTCCGACCAGCACTATCCCGAGGAAGCGCCCGCCCACAAGGTTTCGGTTGATCCTTTCTGGATCGACAGGCATTGCGTCACCAACGCGCAGTTCGCGCGCTTCGTTGCCGAAACCGGCCACGTCACTCTGGCCGAGCGCCCCGCCAATCCCGACGACTATCCCGGCGCCGACCCCGCGCTGCTGGCGCCGTCGTCAGTCGTGTTCGTGCAGCCTCCCGGGCGCGTCGACCTTCGCAACCATTACAACTGGTGGAACTACGTGCAGGGCGCGAACTGGCGCCATCCGTATGGCCCGCAGTCGTCGATAGAAGGAAAGGAAGATTTTCCGGTCGTGCACGTCGCCTTCGAGGACGCGCTGGCGTACGCGGAATGGGCCGGCAAGTCGCTGCCGAGCGAAGCCGAGTGGGAATTCGCAGCGCGCGGTGGGCTGGACGGCGCCGAGTTCTGCTGGGGCGATGAAATGACGCCCGGGGGCCAGTACATGGCCAACACCTGGCAGGGCGAGTTCCCGTGGCAGAACCTGGTCGAGGACGGCCACGCGCAGACCGCGGCGGTGGGCTCGTATCCACCCAACGGTTACGACCTGTACGACATGGCCGGCAACGTCTGGGAATGGACCACCGACTGGTACCAGCAGCACGGCGAGATCCAGCAACACGCCTGCTGCACGTTGCACAACCCGCGCGGCGGCAACCTCGAAGGCAGCTTCGATCCGCGCAGCCCGCAGGTCAGGATCCCGCGCCGCGTCATGAAGGGCGGCTCGCACCTGTGCGCACCGAACTACTGCCGGCGTTATCGCCCGGCCGCGCGCATGGCGCAGCCGATCGACACCTCGACCTGCCATCTCGGGTTCCGCTGCATCGTGCGGGAGTGATCCCGCACCACACGTTCGTCAGGTTTGCTGGCCGGCGAACACCACCGCAGAACCGAACGCGGCCAGCAGCGTGCAGGCGGCATACACCAGCAACATCGCGCCGGTCGCCAACGCACCGTGCCTGGCGCCGCGGGAGCGGAAGAAGTAGTACGGCAGCGCGACAACAGCCAGCGCGATCACGCCGACGTTGAGCCACGGCGAGCGTCGATAACCACGTTCGCTCGCGTCCAGGTGGTACCAGGCGAACACCAGGAACAACGACACCAGCGTCCACGCCATCGCCGACGGCGGGAAGTCGATGCCGGGGTAGAAGTACTGGTCGACCATGCCCGACACGAACGAGGTGGCGGCCATGGCGATCAGCACGCGCTGCTTCGAGTTCAAGCGATTTCCCCTGCGCCGCTCGGCGCTGTCCCTGAATGGATCGTCGGCGTCGTGCCAATGACGGGTCAAGCCTCAGCCTGAATGCGCGGGCGAGGCCGGTCCGACGAACGGCGCTTGATCTATACAGTTAGGAGTCCTAAGTTAATTGCCATGACAACGCCTACCTCCCCTCGCGAACAGGCCGCCGCCGGGCTGGAACAGCTGGCCTCGCTGATCCGGGCTCAGTCCTGGCGGCCGGACGGGACGCCCTCGCTGCCGCCGACGCAGGCCGCGGTGATGCGGATGCTGGTCGGGTCGTCCGAGGGCATGAAGGCACGGCAGATCGCCGAGCGCCTGGGCATCTCGGCGGCGAGCCTCAGCGACTCGCTCAAGGCGATGGAGTCCAAGGGTTGGATCCGGCGCGAAGCCGACCCGGCCGACAAGCGAGCCTCGCTCGTGCGCCTGGCTCCTGCCGGTGAGTCCATCGCCCGACAACTTCGCGAACCCGGGCAAGGCATCGCCAGCCTGGTGCAACCGATGCACGAACGCGACGTCGGCGCACTGCTGCGCGTCACGCAGCTCCTTGTGCTCGAGGCGCAGCGCCAGGGCCTGGCCACCGGCGCACGCACCTGCCTGGGCTGCCGCTTCTTCCGCCCCAACAGCACCGGCGACGCGCGGCATCCGCATTTCTGCGAGTTCATCTCGCAACCGTTCGGCGATCCCGAGCTGCGCACCGACTGCGCGGAGCAGTCGCCCGCCGACGCTCACCGTCTTGCCGCGAACGCCGAAGGCTTCCGGCTCCACGCACCGCCCTGAGGCGGAAACAAATGGGCGGCGCCCGACTGCCATCGGACGCCGCCCGGATCCCCCACCCACCCGATCAAGAGCAAGCAAGAGGAACGAAAGTATGCGCCAGAAGGCCGTTTTCTATCACGCCGGTTGTCCCGTCTGCCTCGACGCCGAGCGTCAACTCGCACAGTCGCTGGACCCGCAGCGGTATGAAGTCGAGATCGTCCACCTCGGCGAGGCGCGCGAGCGCGTTCGCGAAGCCGAGGCGGCAGGCGTGAAGTCCGTGCCTGTCCTGCTGCTAGGCGGCATCCCGTTGCACATCAACTTCGGCGCCGATATCGCCGACCTGCACTGAGGACATCGCCATGAAGACGCTAACGCTCGCCCTCGCGCTGGTCCTGGGCGCTACCGCCGCACACGCGCACGATGGCGCGAAGCACCAGGGCGGAATCCAAGTGAAATCGGACAAGGCTGTCAAAGCCGATTTCGACATCATCCACGCCAAGATCACTACCGAGAAGAACATCGCCACGTTCCACATGGCGGTATCGGGCAAAGCCGGGCAGACGCGCCCTGCCGCCACCGGCAAGCTCGCCGGCAGCGACGTGTTCTCGTACGTGTGGCCGACCAGCATCGATCCTTACGAAGTTGGCTTCGAACGCGGTGCTGGCATCCTGGCGATGGCGATCACCGCGCACCCGGATTTCGACGACACGCCGCTCTACGACGAGAACGGCGACGGCAAGCGCGACAACGACGGCAACCTGTGGCACAGCCATTGGGTCGTGCTGAAGCCGAACGAGGCGTGCGGCCCCGGCGCGCTGGCGGTGGTCGACATCCCCGAAGGCCAGAAGCCGCGACTGCCGAAGACCTGGCCGGGCCTGCCGATCCTGCTCGACAGCCCGGGCTGGAGCCCGACGCTCACCTCCGAGACCGTCGAGGTGAAGGTGCCGTTCGACGACATCGGCGTGGTCACCGCCGGCAGCTTCGACGGCGTCACCGCCGGCCTGCGCGTCAACGCCAGCGTGCACGCTCCGCTGCTGTGCGTGGTCGACGTGTTCAAGGTGGCTTCGGGCGACCTCAGCCTGCCCGGCAAGCCCAACAAGTGACGGAGTGACCGGCATCGGCGCGTCCGATGCCGGCATCCGCGGAGAGATTTCATGACACAGCTTCATCCCATCGCGCCGGCCTGGCAGGTCGAGCGCTGGTTCAATACCGACAAGCCGCTCAGCCTGGAGTCGCTGCGCGGCAAGGTCGTCGTGCTCGAAGCGTTCGAGATGCTGTGCCCCGGCTGCGTCAGCCACGGCCTGCCGCAGGCGCAGCGCGTACATGCGACGTTTCCGTCCGACCGCGTGGCCGTGATCGGGCTGCACAGCGTCTTCGAGCACCATGAGGCGATGCCGCCCGTCGCGCTGAAGGCATTCCTGCACGAGTACCGCATTCCGTTCCCGGTAGCAGTCGACCAGCCCTCCGCCACCGGCCCGATCCCGGAGACGATGCGTGCCTACGCGATGCGTGGCACGCCGACGCTGACGCTGATCGACGCCGAGGGCCATATCCGCCACCAGCATTTCGGCCAGGTCAGCGACCTCGTGCTCGGCGCGCAGATCGCCACGCTGGTCAACGAGGCGATGACGCTGGACACGGCGGAACGCACGCCTGTTGCCAGCGGTGGCCGCTGCGACGGCGACGCCTGCGAGGTGTAGGAAAGGGCGTTACGGCCTGACGCGGACGCCGAAGCCGGAACGCAATTCGGCCACGTCGAGGTTGCCATCCCGATTGCGGTCGAGCCACGTGAAACGCATTTCCGTCGCGCGACGCAGTTCGTCCTCGTTGAGCTGGCCGTCGCGGTCCAGGTCGGCGATGACGATCCGTTCGGAGGCCGAGGTCGCGCCGTCCTCCTGCGCGCCACCCATGAGCGACTGCAGCTCGGCCGCGGACAGTTGCTTGTCTCGGTTGCCGTCCATCGTCTCGAACGCGACATCGCTGTCGTACTCGTACTTGCTCACCACGCCGTCCTGGTTGACGTCGAGGAATGCGAAACGAGCCTCCGCCGGCTCGGCCGTTTCCTTGTCATGGCCCATGGCCGGCACGGCAACACACAGGGCGATCAGCAACGTGGCGATGCGGGGAGCGCTGGACATGGTCGGTTCCGGATGCGTGAAGTACCTGCATGGCGCAACGCTACGGCAGCCGGAAAGCGGACAGCCCGGTCAGACCCTTCCGCTCCGCGCCGCCCGGGTCTTGCTGAAGGCGTCCTGCAACGTCGTCATCAGTGCCGCCGTCGAGACGCCGATCATCAGCACGCCGTTGATCGCCTCGAGTGCGCCGAGCAGACGGTGGCGCTCGGACATGACGATGTCGCCGTAGCCCAGGCTCGCGAAGTTGACCGCCGAGTGGTACACGGCCGCGTCCAGCGTTTCGAACTCGCCCAGCAGCATGAACACGACAGCCCAGACCACCAGCTGCACAAGATTGCCGAGCACCAGCAGCGTCATCACGGAGTTGAGCGTGAGCAACGTCGACCAGAGCGTGGGATTGCTCCCCAGGATGTCGTGGCGCGAGTAGTAGCGCAGCGCCACCACGATCAGGACGGACTGCAGCAACAGGCAGACCGCCATCGTCGAAAGTCCAATCACGACATTCAGCAACATGGCAGGTCTCCAAGGGTCATGCGAGGCGGGTGCGACGGGCGATCCGGTAAGCGCGAAGCCGCTCCAGCACCAGGATCGCCAGCCAGGCATACAGCGTGACCGCGACGAACAGGGCGAACCGTTTGGCGAAAGCTTCGTAAACGTCGCCGCCCTTGCTGTCCTCCACTGCAGGACCGATCAGGATCAGCATCGTCACGCCGACGTTGATCCAGAAGGAGGCCGGTAGGCGCGTGGCGATGGCGCCGTACAACTTGCCGCCCAGGTACAGGCCGAACAGCAGCATCCACAACGCGAACATCCACAGGCCAGGCCACAGCTTCAGTGCGAACCAGAACACGAAAGCGAAGACGCCAGCCAGCAATGTGGATCCGAGCAGCTGGTAGCCGGCGGCACGCGCGGTGATCGCTGAGCCCTGCTGCCCAAGCAGGACCGCCTTCATGATGATCGCCATGTAGGCAGAAGGATTTGAGAGGGCCATCAGCACCGGCGGCAACACGATCGCGGTGGTTCGCAGCGCGATCCACAGCGACTGATGCATGTCGGTGGCCGCCGCCTTGGGCGAAGTGGCCGTGACCCGGTCCTCCGGGAAGAACGGATAGACGATCCACTGGCAGACGATGGCCAGGCCGAGGCCGATCAGCAGGGCCTCCACGATGGCGCGGGCAAGGGCGTGCTCCATGAGCCCGGCGGCAGGAATCATCGTGATGCCGATCGTCAGCAGCGTCGCCACCGCCCCCTTTCCCAGCCCCACGCTCATGTAGGTGCTGACGAACAAGCCGGCCGCGATCATCATCACGCCCGTCAGCGGGTAATGGCGCAGCACCGGTGTGAGCACCAGCCCGGCGCCGAGGGTGATGGCCACCACCAGCATCAGGCCGAGCAGGCCTTTCGGGCCCATCGGCGGAGCCGGCGCCGCCGTCAGGGTGATCGCAAGCAGGGGCGCCAGGAACGGCAACGGCATCGCCAGACCGTAGGCCAGCGCCAGTGCGAGCGCCGCAACGGTGCCGAACCGGAACGTACGCCTGGCGGCCAGTGGCATCACGGCATGGGGCTCAATCGTGCTCATCAGGATCCGAGCTCAGTAGGCGTAAGTCAGCCAGCTCGCGACGCGGATGTAGAGCTTGCCCAACAGCCGCAGGGGCCCGCCGCCTTCGCCATACGCGATGACCGCCGCCTGCCCACCCACGCGCAGTTGCTCGCGCAGCGCGGAGTCCTGCGCGGCGTCGAAGCCGACGATCACGGGGAAGCGTTGCGATTGCCGCAACCAGTCGCGATCGTTCTCGACGCTGGGCAGCGTGCCTGCAGGAGGATTGCTTCCCTCACCGACGCCCAGGCCAATGCTGCGCACCGAGCCCTTGAATACGCGCCCCGGAAGGACGTCGAACACGATGTCGACCGGGGTTCCCACCTTCATGTGGCCGAGGTTGTTCTCGGTGAACTCGGCGTTGATCCATACGTCGTGGATGGCGACCAGCGTCAGGACCGGACTGCCGGTGCCGGCATAGAGGCCCACGTCAGTGCGCAGGTCGGTGATGACGCCGTTCGACGGCGCCCTGACCACGGTATTGGCAAAGTCCAGCTGCGCCTTGTCGACTGCGGTCAGCGCGGTCTGCAGCACCGTGTTCTCCTCGACGCGGTCGCCACCCATCTGGTCGATCGCGCGCCGGATGTCGGCCTCGGCGGCGGCCACCTGGGCAGTCGCCTGCTGCAGAGTGGCATCGGCGATCTCCTGGCGGCGCACCGAAATCGTGCCGGGATCTTCCTCGCGCAGGCGGCGCAGGCGTGTCGCATCCTGCCGCGCCTTCACCTCGTTGGCGCGCGCCGCCTGCAGGTTGGCGCGGGCGGCTTCCACCGTCGAGGCGCCGGCACCGACTTGCCGACGCGCGTGGGCGAGATCGGAACGGGCCTTGTCCAGGGCAATCCGGTACTGCGACCGATCGACTTCCAGCAACGCCTGCCCCGCCTTGACGGTCTGGTTGTTGCTGACGGACAGCCGGGTCACCGCACCGGCGACCTTCGGCGCCACGCCCACCACGTAGCCCTCGATCCTGGCCTGCGACGTGTACGGCGTGTAGCGGTCGGCGAGCAGGTACAGCACCAGACTGAGCGCGATCACGCCGGCGACGATGCGTCCGCCCTTGCGGACGGAGCGCGCCGCTGCCTGGCCACCATCGCCTGCGGCGGCGGCAGGTTGTTCGTCGCTTGCGCTCATCTCTGGCTCCCCGTCTCGATGGGCGGCTCGTGCAGTCTGTCCGGAAGCGGTGCGGTCAGCAGATCGCCCCAGTCGGTCCTTGCCCGCATCTCGTCACGGACCGGTTGCGGCACGATCGCCTCCATCGGCATGTCCACCCAGCCGCCACCGAAGGCCTTGTACAGGGTGATGACCGCGCTGATGTGCGCGCTGTCGTTGAGCAGTTCGCGCTCGGCCTGGGTGAACATGACCCGCTGTGCGTCCAGCACGCGATCGAAGTCCGCATAGCCCTCCTGGTAGAGCGTGTTGGCCAGGTCGAGCGAGCGCTCCGCGGCACGGGCGGCGCCACCCAGCGGTTCCTGCTGCTCGCCCGTCTTGACCACGACGATCGCGGCATCGTCGATCTCCTGCGCGGCAAGCAGGGCGCTGTTCCTGAACTGTTCGATCGCCTCTTGCAGCCGCGCATCCTGCAAACGCACGTTGTTGCCGATCCGGCCGTAGTCGAAGATGTTCCATCTCAGCGCAGGGCCGGCCGCGAAAGTCCGCACTTCGGGGCTGCCGTCGACGCTGCTGGTGGACCAGCCGATGCTGCCCACGAGCGAGATGGCCGGGAAATAGTCAGCCTTCGCAATCCCGATCTGGGCCGACTGCGCCGCGACCTGCCACGCCGCGGTGCGCACGTCCCGGCGTCGCAACAACAGCCGGGCCGGAAGGTCTCCGATCGCCACGGCCCTGACGTCCGGCAGGGGGCCACTCACCGATGCCAGTTCCGGCATGTCGCCCGGCAACCGTCCCAGCAGGGCCGACAGGGCGTTGCGGATCCTGACCAGGTTCGACTCCAGCTCCGGAATGAGCGCCACCGTGCCCAGGTATTGCGACTTTGCCGACTGCAGGTCCAGTTCCGATTCCTCGCCGCTCTCGAAGAGCCGCTGGGTGATCTCGAGGCTGCGCTTCTGGATCGCGGCGTTCTTCCTGGCAATGTCGATCCGGAGCAACGTCGTGCGGTACGCGTAGTACAGGTCCGCCACCTGCGCGCTCAACAGCACCTGCACGTCCTGCTGGTTGGTGATCGAGGCGAAGAACCCCGCTTCCGCGGACTCGACGCCGCGCTGGAAGCGACCCCAGAAATCCAGTTCCCATATCAGGTCGAAACTCGCGCTGTAGGCGGTGAAGTGCTGGTCCTTGTCGGGCGCCTGTCCCCCGCTTTCGTGGTTGTCGACATAAGTGGCCGCGCCGTTGACCTGCTGCACCTGCGGATAGCGGTTGGCGCCAGCGATGCCGAGCACGGCCCGGCTCTCCAGGATCCTCAATCCGGCGATGCGCAGTGTCGGATTTTCCCGGCGTGCGGTCTCGATCAGGCCGTCCAGCACCGGATCGTTGAAGGCACGCCACCAGAAGCGCAGGTCGACCTGCGTCTGCTGCTCGGGGCTTTCGACCTGGCCATACAGGTCGGACTGCCACGCCTTGAGCCAGGCCAGTTCGGGCTCCCGGTAGTCCGGACCGAGGGTGGTGCATGCGGTCGCCAACGCGGCCGCCGCCACGACAGACGCGATGCCGAGTCCTCGCGCCCCCTGACTCATGGTCGCCTAGCTGGGATCGCCAGGCGGAGTCGCGGTGGCGGCCTGCTCGTCCTCGTCGACCCAATCGACGAAGAGCGTGTAACCCACGGCCAGCAGCACCGCGCCGATGAAAAGGCCGGTGATGCCGGCCGACGCCATTCCGCCGATCGCGCCGATCAGGATCACCAGCATCGGTGCGTCCACGCCGCGACCTAGCAGCAACGGCTTGAGCACGTTGTCCACCGCGCCGGCCAGGACGAAGACCACGGTGAAGACGACCTTGAGGAGCGTGGACATCTCGTCGTCCGCCACCCACAGATAGATCACGGCAGGCAGCGCGATGATCAGCGCAGGCAGTTGCAGGATGCCGAGGAACATCACCAGCAGCGCGAGCACCCCCGCTGCCGGGATGCCCGCGAGCAGGAAGGCCATGCCCAGCAGCATGGCCTGGATGAAGGCCACGCCCACCACGCCAGTGGCCACGGAGCGTACGGTCGCCACCGACAGCTGGACCAGCCGCGGCCCGCGCTCGGGATCCGTCAGGCGCACGACGATGCGTTCGATGGCACGGCCGCCTTTCTTGGCGTAGGCCATCATCACGCCCGCCACGGCGATGGCGGCGAAGAACAGCAGGGCCGCCGCCGCGCCGCCTCCGGCCAGCGCCAGCGCCTTGCGCGAATACTCCCGGATGAGATCGAGGTTCCCCTTCAGGAACGCCGGCAGGTTGGAGGCCGCCTCGCTCCACGCGGCGTATAGCGGCTGGCCCACCAGCGGCCATTCGGCGATCTTCGGGTTGGGCGCCGGGACCGCCAGCGTGTGGTTTTCGACGGCGGTATGCAGGTCGCCCAGCTGGATGGCGACCGCGCCGCCCAGCAGCACGAGCGGGATGCCCAGCAGCAGCAGCAGCGCCAGCACCAGCACCGTGGCCGTGAGTCCGCGCCGGCCGCCGAACCACCGCAGCATGCGCATGTACAACGGGTAGAGCGCGATGGCCAGGATCATGGCCAGGATCACGAGACCCGAGAAGGGCAGGAACACGCGCACGCACATGATCACCAGAAACGCGATCAGCCCCAGCTGGATCAGCGTTTCCATCAGGTCCGTGGTCACCAGCTTGCGAAGCGTCGCCTGGTCTATGTTCATTTGATGGACCCTCCGGATGTCCGCCCGGACCTACGTCCAACAGGCCCTGCTTCGATGCCTGCAGCGAAGCACATGCGGCCCGACACCGCTTGGCGGGCCCTCCCCGTACTACGTCACTCGACCGTGGACTCGGCCAAACCTCCGGGCGATCCGAGGCAGGGACTCGCCCCGCCGCCATCGATCCCGGATCCGGGCAGTCCGCTACGCCTGCGCCACCTGCCGCTGCGCCGCCAGGAATGCGCGCAACGAGGCCGGCTTGACCGGCTTGGTCAGCACGCTGCAGCCGTGCTCGCGTGCGGCGAGCTTGAGCGCGTCGCTGCCGTCGCCGGTCAGCAGCGCGGCCGGCAGCTGGCGACCGGATTGCGCGCGCAACGCGTCGATCACGCCCAGGCCATCGAGGCGGTCGTGCAGGTGGTAGTCGACCAGCGCAACATCGGGTTGCTCGGACAGCAGCGCGAGCGCGCCGTCGACGTTGACCGCGCTCAGCACGGTCACGCCCCAACGCTGCAGCAGCGCGCGCATGCCGTCGAGGATCTCGCGATCGTTGTCCACGCACAGCACGCGCAGTCCGGCCAGCGAGTCGCCGCCGATGACGAGGTTCGACTCCGGCAAGGGCGCGGCATACATCGCGCGGCCGAACGGCACGGTGATCGAGAACACGCTGCCGATGCCGACCTTCGAACGCACGCGCAGCGGATGGTCGAGCGTGCGCGCGATGCGCTGGCAGATCGACAGGCCGAGGCCGAGGCCGCGCTCGCCGCCGATGCCGGGCTGATCGAAGCGGCGGAACTCGTCGAAGATCTGTTCCAGATGATGCTCGGAGATGCCCGGCCCGGTATCCCACACCTGCAGCTCGACCGCGCCTTCGCGCACGCGCGCGGCGATCAGCACGCCACCCTGGCGGGTGTAGCGCAGCGCGTTGGCCAGGAAGTTCTGCAGCGCCCGGCGCAGCAGGCGGCGGTCGCTGCGCACCGGACGCGGCCGATCCGGCGCGCGCACGCGCAGCTGCAACCCGCGTCCGGCCGCCACCGGCGCGTACTGCGCGACCAGCTCGCGCAGCAGTTCGTTGACGTCGAAATCGACGATCTCGATGCGCAACGCACCGGCGTCCAGCCGCGAGATGTCGAGCAGGCCATCGAGCAGGTCCTCGGCGGCGCGCAGCGAGGCATCGACGCGTTCGGCCAGGTGCGCCTGCTCGCCGGTGTCCTGCGATTCGCGCAACGCGGTGGCGAACAGCCGCGCGGCATTGAGCGGCTGCAGCACGTCGTGGCTGATCGCGGCGAGGAACCGCGTCTTCGACTGCTGCGCCGACTGCGCCTCGCGCGTGCGCTCCTCGACGCGCTGCTCCAGCGTCTCGTTGATGACCTTCAGGTCTTCTTCCGCGCGCTTGTAGTCGGTGACGTCGCTGTAGCTGGTGACATAGCCGCCACCCGGCAACGGGCGTCCGCGCATTTCGATGACCTGGCCGTTGGCGCGAACACGCTCGAACACGTGCGGCGCGCCTGCGCGCAGGTGGGCGAGGCGCCTGCGCACCTGCTCGTCGATCGCGCGTTCCGAAAGCGGGCCTGCGCCCATCTCGCCGCGCTCGGCGTTCCAGCGGATCAGGTCGCTGACCGGCCGGCCGACGTAGAGCATGCCGTCGGGGTAGTCGAACAGCTCCTGGTAGCGGCGGTTCCATGCGACCAGCCGCATCGCCGGATCGACCACGCTGACGCCCTGGCTGATGTTCTCCAGCGTCGTCGACAGGATCTGCCGGTTGAAACGCAGTTCCTGGTTGGCCTCGTCGAGCAGCGCGACGACCTCGCCCAGTTCCATGCCGGAACCGCGCAATGCCGTGGTGAGTGTCAGTCGCGCCGACGCGGCGCCGATCGCTGAGGCGAGCAGTCGCTCGGTGAATTGCGCCAGCGCACGGTCGGCCGGCTGCTCCGGTTGCCACGGTCGGGCCTGCTGCTGCGCATGCTCCTCGAACGCGCGGCGGGCGTTGCGCTCGCCGACGATGCGCTCGGCCAGCGCCAATAGGTCGCCGGCGCGGACGTTGCCGGCCCAGCCGCCGGGCCCGAGCGCAGGGCGTTGCGCGTAAGGATCCAGGTAAGGCGCGGCCAGCAGTTGTTCCTGCAATCGCGGCCGCTGCCGGACCGACACGAACACGAACGCGCCGATGTTGAACAGCAGCGACCAGAACGCGCCATGCGTCAACGGGTCCCAACCCTGCAGGCCGAACAGCTGCTGTGGCCGCAGCCACTCCACGCCCAGCGGCCCCTGTTCGATCCAGCCGCCTCCCAGCCAGCCCACCTTCGCCAGCGCCGGCAGCATCAGCGTGTACAGCCACACCAGCGCGCCCGCCGACAGGCCGGCGTAGGCACCGGCCCGGCTGGCACCGCGCCAGTACAGGCCGCCGATCAGCGCCGGCGCGAACTGCGCGACCGCGGCGAATGCGAGCAGGCCATGCTGCGCCAGCGTGTCGCCGTTCGCGCCCGCGTAGTGGGCGGCGCCGCGATGGTAGGCGTAGGCCATCATCGCCAGCACCAGGATGGTGATGCGTCGCACCCACAGCACCTGCTTGTCGATGCTGTGCTTCTCGTGCAGTGCACCGCCGCGCAGCAGCAGCGGCATCACCAGGTCGTTGCTGACCATCGTCGACAGCGCGACGCTGGCGACGATCACCATGCCGGTCGCGGCCGAGAAGCCGCCGATGTAGACGAACAGCGCCAGCGTGTCGTGGTTCAACGCCAGCGGCAGCGCCAGCACATACGTGTCGGGCGAGACGCCGCTGCCGGCCAGCAGGGCCTGGCCGGTCAACGTGATCGGCACGACCAGCAGGGTGACCAGCAGCAGGTAGCCGCCGAACATCCAGCGTGCCGGACGCAGGTCACCCGCGTCCTGGCACTCGACCACGGCGACGTGGAACTGGCGCGGCAGGCACAAGATCGCGGCGAACGCGAGCAGCGTCTGCGCGACGAAACCGGCCGGCACGCCGGGCGCGGTCACGACGCTGGCCGCCTGCACCATGCGCTCGGGCAGCCAAGCGGTACCGGGCAGGTGCACCAGCGCGAACAGGCCGATCGCGACGAAGGCCACCAGCTTCACCAGCGATTCCAGCGCCACCGCCAGCACCATGCCGCGGTGGTGTTCGGTGGCGTCGACCTGGCGCGTGCCGAACAGGATCGCGAACACCGCCAGCAGCAGTGCGACCCAGAACGCCGGATCAGCCAGCATGCCGACGTTGCCGGGGACGCCGGCCAGCACCTGCACGCTCATTGCCACGGCCTTGTACTGCAGCGCGACGTACGGCACCGCCGCCACCAGCGCGACGCTGGCGACCAGCGCGGCGAGCCCCGGCGCTCGGCCATAGCGCGAGGACAGGAAGTCGGCGATCGAGACGATGCGGTGCTCGCCGGAGATCAGCACCAGCCGTTCGAGGATGCGCCAGCCAAACGCCAGCATCAGCAGCGGGCCGAGATAGATCGGCAGGAAACCCAGGCCGGTGCGCGACGCGGTGCCGACCGCGCCATAGAAGGTCCACGACGAGCAGTAGACGGCCAGTGCCAGCGAATAGATGGCCGGGCGCAACCAGCGTCCGCGGGATCCGGTGCCGCGCCGGTCGCCGACATGGGCCACCGCGAACAACAGGCCCACGTACGCGACCGACACCAGCAGCAGCAGCCAACCCGGGATCACCGGCAACCCTCTTTTCGCATCGTCGCCCGAGTGTAAGGGCGATCCGGCGCACCGGCACGGAGCCGCATGGCTACATCAGCGAATCGGCCAGCCTGGCAATGCCTTCGCGACTGCGCCGCCAGCGGGGGCGTCCGCTCCAGCGCGCCAGGTCCAGGCGCTCGGCGTCGTCCAGGTAACCGGCCTCGATGCCGCGCAGTCGCGCCACGACGCCGGCGTCGTAACACAGCAGCCCGGCCTCGGCGTTGAGTGCGAACGAGCGGATGTCGAGGTTGATCGAGCCGATCAGGGCGATGCCGTCGTCGACGCTGAGATGCTTGGCGTGCAGGAAGTGTGGCCGGTAAAGCGCGATGTGCACGCCGCAGCGAAGCAGCTCCTCGTAGTAGGCCTCCTGAGCCCAGCGCGTGAGCGGCTTGTTGTTGCTGGCCGACAGCACCAGCAGCACGTCGACCCCCGCCAGCGCGGCGATGCGCAGCGCGCTGAGCGTGGCGTCGTCGGGCACGAAGTACGGCGTCGCCAGCACCACGCGTTCGCGTGCGCGCTGGATCAGCGCGATCACGACGTCGCGCGCGTTCTGGAACGGATACGCCGGTCCGCTCGGCAATACCTGCGCCGCCACGGTGCCCGCGGCGCCGTCGCCGTCGCCGCCACCGACCTCGAGCTGCTCGCCGGTCTCGATCAGCCAGTCGCTGGCGAACAGCGCGGCCAGCTGCCGCACCGCCGGGCCGCGCGCTCGGACGACGAGCTCCCGATTGGGATGGCCGGGAACGAAGCTGGCGTCGGCCAGGTTCTGCGAACCGATGTGGCCGGTGTGGCCGTCGATCACCGCCAGCTTGCGATGGTTGCGCAGGTCCATGCGCGACAGCGAGCGCCATGCCAGGCCGCCAGCGAGCATCGCACGCACGTCGACGCCACTCGCGCGCAGCGGTCGCGCCCACGCGCGCAGGCCCGGCTTCGCGCCGACCGCATCGAGCAGGACGCGACAGCGCACGCCGCGCCCGGCCGCGCGCTGCAGGGCGTTCGCGACGCTGCGGCCGATGCCGTCGTCATACATCAGGTAGTACAGCAGGTGCACTTCATGCGTGGCGGCGTCGATGTCGGCCAGCAGGCGCGCGATCGATTCGTCGTAGCGGTCCAGCAGCTCGACGGCGTTGCCGCTCATCGGCATGAAGTCGCCCACCCGTTCGGCCAGCCGCGCGACGTCCGCGACTTCGTCTTCCACGGACTGCGGCGCCCAACGCAGCTGCTTGAGGCCGGCCTGTCGATGGCGGATCAGCTGCGACGCGCGCGCCTGGCGGATGCGCCGCTGTTTGGCCAGCCACGGATGACCCAGCACCAGATAGAGCGGCAGGCCCAGCAGCGGCACGAACCCGACCAGCAGCAGCCAGCTGCGCGCGGCGGCCGGCGCGCTGCGCGTGGGAATCCACGCCAGCGCCGCCAGGCGGATCAGCCAGTCGAGCAGGAACAGCCAGTAGCCGGGAGACAGGTCGGACATCGCGGCATTGGAGCAGGCACCGGCCGCCCGGAAAGTGAAGGGCCCCGCGGCTGCCCAAAGCCCGGATCGAAGCCGATCCGACCGCCGCTGTCGCTACCAGCCTTTCAGGAGAATGCAGAACAACAATGCCAGGCCCATGAGCACGGTCGCCCGGTATGCCGTCAGGATGCCGGGACGCCGGCTCCTGCAGAAGCGGATGACGCTTTTGTCGCCCTGTTCGAGGAAGCCGTACTCACGCACGTAGCGCGCGACCGCGAAGACACCGGTGGCGGCCCTGGTGCCGGTGGAACCGAACGCCTGCGTCCATTGACCTGGATGACGCGCGCGGAACTGTCTGACAAAAACCGCGACGACGACGTTCTCGATGCCGAAGGCGATGAGGAACGCAACCAGTGCAATAGCCGTGAACTGGTTCAAGTCCCGTGTCGTCGGATGTAGCGTCGCGCTGCGGAGTCGCTCGACAGTTCGGCGTGGCCGCGCGCGTCGACCTCTTCGCGTATCCGGCTCCACATGTCGCTCGGCACCGCGCTCTCATGGAGCTCGCCGAGATAGGCAAATGCCCCGGTCTCTCCGGAAGGCAGGAAACAATCGGGCAGGACCAGACAGGACCCGCTGGGTCGCATGTAGATGGCAAGGATCATGAAGGGCTCGCAGTAGCGGGATGCACGGAGGCCCGAGAGCACGGCGCAGCGACTGCGACCGAGTGCGGCTTCACCATACAGGCTTTACGCCACCCATGCGCACGAGCATGGCGCGAGCGGGGGGCGTTATTCAGTCCCGTCCGCAGCGTGGACGGATGACCGATGACGTCATGCAAGCACGATGTCGATCAGGTGCCGGTCACGGTAACGCTCCCGCTCGGATCGGCAATAGGCGCTGCCCATCGAGAATTTCCGGCATACGGAGGGACGCTGCTCGTAGATGCTGCAGTTCATCTTCGAGTGGTCCACTGCCGCGCACCAGCCGTCCTCGTCCTTTCGCATGACTTCGGGCCCGTCCGGCAACCTGTCGACCAGGTGCCTTGGCACGTTGTCCCCAGGCATGAGCACGACCGTAAGCCGGCAACAGACCGCATCGCAGCGATCACACGAAACCTCCGAGCGCTTCTCCAGCGTCACGGCACTGCCCTCGCGACGCGTTCGGGCGAACGCCTGAACTTCAGCAGGCGAATGCGAAACCTGAAGTCCTGATCGTCGATCGAGGGTCGCAGCACGTTGCCCGCGAATCCCTGCGCCTGCATGGCACGGGTGAATGGCGCGCTCACGCCCCTTCCGGGATCGGTGATGACGATCTCCGCGTTGGGTGCGGCATGCCTGAGCACGAGGCGGCTCAGCCTTGCACCATCGTCGCCTTCACGAAGCACGTCGCTGCCGATGATCAAATCGAATTGTCCTGCATCAGGGTCCGGTACGGCCCAGGTAATGTCGCGGTAGGCGATGCGATCCATCCCGTTGAGGGCGGTGTTGTATGCAAGGAACGCTTCCGCGAGAGGGTGATGGTCACTCGCGGTGATGTCGGCGCCGCGCTTCTTCAGTACCAGGCTCGGCAAGCCGAGACCGCAGCCTATTTCGAGCACTCGAAGACCGGCCACGGCGAATCCGTTCATGGTTTCCGCAAGCACCCTGGCCGATGGCCAGAGGTGACCGAACTGACTCGGTTGCGCGGTATCGGCGCATCGGTTCAGGTCGCTCAAGGCGCGCAGGCGAAAGACATGCGTGCCCACGTTGACCGTGAGCTTGCAGGTGGAATCCAAGCGAGCGCTCCTCTTGCCAGCCGATTTCAGAAGCTGGACGTGTGTGGGCGCGGGCGGGCGACGAATGAAATGTCGGACGAAACGCGGAAATCGTGCCGCGCCACGATGCTACGCCCTTATTCCGCGGAAAACCGGAATTTCTTTCGGTTTGCGCGTCCTGGACCGCACTTATGGCGCATACTCGGGAACACTTACCCGGAAGGATGTGAATGAGCCACCAGGTCGCGCTATTCACCTTTACGCTGGGTACGGGTCAAAGCATCGGTCCGTCTTCATTGCAGGAGCTTTGGAGACGTGCGTGCCAGTCTCCGGATGTATCCGTTGGCAGGCGCGAACCGGGCCATCGCGACGATCGTCCCATCTATACGCTTTTCGCACCCACCAGCCTCGGCGATCTCCCGGCTGTCGAGCTGCGAATTCGCGAACTGCTCGACCATCGCGGATTGCGGGCGTCGTTCATTGCCAGGCACCCATAGGCGCAGGGAGCAGCATGAGCACCAAGAAGAACCAAGGCCGCCCATCAGGGTCGTTCGACTCGAAGCTCGAGGGTGCTCAGGCAAAGCGGATCATCAGTGACCGCATCGCCGAGGATCTGCTGCGATTCAAGGATCGCGGTGGAAGCATCGAAGTACTGGGCACCACCCGGGTGCTGAAGCGGATCGACGAACCGCCTGCCACGTGACGCACCCGGCTACCGCCTGAATGGCGACGCCATGCGCGAAGCAGCGCGCGCGATCAGTAGACGACGAACTCGGCGCGGCAACCGTCGTCGACCCACACCGAATGGCGATCGCGCCCCCACGACTGTCCGTAACGACACGGTGACTTGCTCAGCTGGCGGCGGATGTCGACGTCGCCGCGTGAGCCCGGCAGCGGGCAGCTGACATAGCGGTTGTCGTTGGATTCGCAACGGAAGGAATAGCCGTCGTAACGGCCGTCATCGTCATTGCGGTCGTCGTCGTGATGCTTGGAGGCAAGTACCGCGGCTCCGAGCAAGGCCACCACCGCTGCGGCCGCGACGGCATTGCTGTTGCTGTTTCCGCTGCTGCCGGATGACTGGCTTCCGACGGCGAACTCGGCGCGGCATCCGTGCGTGACCCAGATGCGGTTGCGATCGTAGCCCCAGGTGTCGTTCTGCCAGCAGCCTTGCGAGCTCAACTGCCGCGACAGCGTGACGCCACCGCGCGTGTCGGCCGGGCACGACTGGTACTGGCCGCCGCTGGATTCGCAACGGACGATGTTCTGCGCGTGCAGCACGGGCGCCGCGAGGTACAGCCCCCCGAGCGTGGCAGCGAGGACGAACAGGCGGCTCATCGGCCTTCCTCCTTCATTCCGGCGCGCGCGCGGGCGTAGCTCTCGATCTCGACGGGCTCCAGGATGCCGTCGCGGTTGGCATCGAAGCGGTCGAACACCGGACGCAGCGCATCGGTGTAGTCGTCGAAACGCACATCGCCACTCGCCTGCCGGCTCTCGCCGACCACGACCATGTTCTTCGGCACCTCGTTGCCTTTCAGCACGCCATCGTCGTCGCGGTCGGCATGACCGAAGCGGCGCAGCAGCGAGTTGCGGTATTCCTCGTAGTCGATGCGGCCGTCGCCGTTGCGGTCCATGCGTTCGAGCATGCCCGATGCGGTCACCGGCACCTGGTCGGGCGGCTGCGACCATGCGGGGCACGACACCACGGCCAGCACGCCGGCCAACCAGTACCTGCGCAACATCGCCGCCTCCGGTGGGGGCGCCCGGCAGCCGTCATGGCCGCCGGAAACGGAGCGCTAGCGAAACACGCACGCCGTTAAGCGATCGTGGAAGCGGCGACGGACCGAGGCGCGCGCAAAAGAAAACCCGCCTTGCGGCGGGTTTCCTGTGGAAGCAATCAGCGATGTCGTTCGCGCCAGGCGCGAACGCCTGCATCACTTGATCTTGCCTTCCTTGTACGGCACGTGCTTGCGAACGACGGGGTCGTACTTCTTGACCTCCATCTTGTTCGGGGTGTTCTTCTTGTTCTTGTCGGTCGTGTAGAAGTGACCGGTGCCGGCAGTGGAGATCAGGCGGATCTTGTCGCGCTTGGAAGCCATGATTCAGTCCTCAGATCTTTTCGCCGCGGGCGCGCAGGTCGGCCAGGACGGCGTCGATGCCGTTCTTGTCGATGGTGCGCAGGGCAGCGGTGGAAACGCGCAGCTTGATCCAGCGGTTCTCGGAAGCGACCCAGAAGCGGCGCTCATGGAGATTCGGCAGGAAACGGCGGCGGGTCTTGTTCATGGCATGCGAGACGTTGTTGCCAGTCGTCGTTCGCTTGCCAGTTACTTGGCATACACGGGACATACGCACCTCGAGAGGTAATGAGGCTTCCCTTAGCCAGGGAGGCGGCGGCCCCACCGTCGGCGCCAGACCGGCGACGCGGTACACGATGCGGGGGGTTTCCCTCGCTGCCGGTGGCGGTCGGAATCGTGCTTCCGGACCGCCCGGTCCCGGCCCGTCCCTGACTGGGATGGAATGCCGACCGGACGCAGCGAGCCGCGCATTATGCCCGGAACCCAGGTCCCGGGCAAGCACTTATCCACAGCCCCGGCCGGGGCCGCGGCCGGCCATCAGCCGGCCTTGGGCTTGTCCTGCGCCGACTTGGCGATGAAGGCGCGGACCTGCTGTTCCAGTACCGGCAGCGGCACCGAGCCCTCGCTCAGCAGCGCGTCGTGGAAGGCCTTCACGTCGAACTTCGGTCCGAGCGCCTTTTCGGCCTCGGCACGCAGCCGCACGATCGTGATCTCGCCGAGCTTGTAGCTCAGCGCCTGGGCCGGCCAGGAGATGTAGCGGTCGACTTCGGTGGTGACCTCGTGCTCGCTCAGTGCGGTGCGATCGCGCAGGTAGGCCAGGGCCTGGTCGCGGGTCCAGCCCTTGTGGTGGACGCCGGTGTCGATGACCAGACGGCAGGCGCGCCACATCTCATAGGTCAGGCGTCCGAACTCCTCGTACGGCGTCTGGTAGATGCCCATCTCTTCACCGAGCTTCTCGCTGTACAGGCCCCAGCCCTCGCCGTAGGCGGAGATGTAGGTCTCGCGGCGGAACGCGGGCAGGTCGCCCTGCTCCTTGGCCAGCGAGCCCTGAAGGGCATGCCCCGGGGCGGACTCGTGCAGGGTCAGCGCCGGCAGGTTGTAGAGCGGGCGCGACGGCAGGTCGTAGGTGTTGACCCAGTAGGTGCCCGCGCCACCGCGGCCGCTGGTCCAGAACGGCGCGATGTCCGGCGGCACCGGCACGATCGTGAAGCGGCCGCGCGGCAGCGTGCCGATGACCTTGCCGATCTCGCCGTCTACGCGCTTGGAGATCCAGGCGGCGCGATCGAGCAGCTCCTGCGGCGTGGTCGCGTAGAACTGCTTGTCGGTGCGGAGGAACTTCAGGAAGGCCGCGAACGTGTTTTCCTGGGGCGGGCCTTTAAAGCCCACCTGCTTGATGATCGCGTCCATCTCGCCCTGGATGCGCGCGACTTCCTCAAGGCCGATCTGGTGGATCTGCTCCGGGTCCAGGTCCAGCGTCGTGTACTCGCGGATCTGCTGGCGGTAGTAGGCCTCGCCCTCCGGCATCTGCTCGGCGCCCAGCGTGGTGCGCGCCTTCGGCACGTACTCGTCGCGGAAGAACGCCAGCAGCTGGCCGTAGGCCGGCACCACGCGCTCGCGGATCGCGGCCAGGCCGGCCTCGCGCAGGCGCGCCTGCTCGTCGGCGGGGATGGAGGCCGGCATCTTCTTGAACGGCTCGTAGAAGTTCGACTTCGACGGGTCCTTCAGGTCCGCCACGGCGGCGATGGAGACGTCACGACCGTCCAGGACCGCGCGCGGCACGCTGAAACCGCGCCCCAGACCGGCGCGCATGTTGTCGATGTTCTGGCCGAAGTAACGCGGCACGTCGCGCAGGCGGTCGATGTAGGCGCGGTAGTCCTCGGCGTTGCGCATGTCGCGCCGGCTCATGAAGCTCAGGTTCGACCAGAACGAGGAGTCCGAGTTGAACGGCATCTCGTAGCCGCGCAGGCGCACGTCGGCGGCAAGGTTCTCCACCTGCGCGCGGTAGACGGCGAAATTGACCTGGTTCTGCGCGCCCAGCTGCTTCGCGTCGACGCCGTCGAGCTGGCGCAGCACGTCGTCCCACACCTTCAGCCGTGCCGCCTGGCTGGCCGCGTCCACGGACGGGAGCTGATGCTGGTTGCCGGATGCGTCGTTGTCCTCGTCGGAGGTGCCCAGTTGCGCCTGCCGCCACTGCCACTCCTTCTTGTAGATGGCTTCGAAGCGGGTGTCGGCGGCGCCGGCGAACGCGGCCGTGGAGGCCAGGGCGAGTTGGGCCGACAGCGCGGCGGCAAGCAGCAGGCGTTTCATGCGGGATTGAATGAGTTCGGAAGGCGCGAAGCCCCGATCTTCGCATCCCGCGGGCGGGCGCGGTTGGCCGATGTTGTCTGCCGCGGGGCCGGCCGGTGCTGCCGTCCGTTCGTCCTGAGCGTAGCGAAGCGGAGTCGAAGGATGAGCGGACGGGACTGCCGCCCCTAGGCCGCAACGAACGGCGAAGGACGCCGGCTCAGTGGCTGGCCTTGTCCCGGTGCCAGCCGCGATGCCGGATGTCCAGGTACAGGCTGTAGGCGGCAGTGAAGGACGGGAACAGGTTCTGGATCACGCCCACCGAGTCCTGCTTCTGCGAGAACAGGAAGTAGCTCAGCGTCATCGCGCTGCCGACCAGGCTCATGTACCAGAACAGCCGCGGGATCACCGGCTTGCCGTGCTTGCGCGAAGCGAGGAACTGCACGAGCCAGCGTCCGCCGAACATCAGCGCGCCGGTCAGGCCGATGATCTTCCACGGCGACATGTGCAGGCCGGTCCATTCCAGCCACGCGATCGGGTGGTTCATGAAGTCGAATTCCATGGCCGTCCTCGCTTTGTTTTCCCTTCCGCGACAGGGCCACGGCGGGGAGGGAATCCGATCAGACCTCTTCGGTCCGCGTGACCTTGCCGCGCCGGATCAGCCAGGCGACGCCGCGCAGGTCGGCGATGCCGACCAGGGCGCGGTTGAGGTTGTTGTACTTGGAGACGCCGGCCGAACGCGGACGGTGGTTGACCGGCACGCTGACCGTCTTCCAGCCAGCACGCTGCATCAGCGCGGGCAGGTAGCGGTGCATGTGGTCGAAGTACGGCAGTTCGAGGAAGGCCGCGCGCTCGAACAGCTTGATGCCGCAGCCGGTGTCGGGAGTGTCGTCGCGCAGCATGCGCGCGCGGATCGCGTTGGCCCACTTCGAGGCCCAGCGCTTGCTGCCGCTGTCCTGGCGATTGACCCGCCAGCCGGCGAACAGCTTGATCTCCGGCGCCGCCTTGGCGCGCTCGGCGATCAGCTTGGGAATGTCGGCCGGATCGTTCTGGCCGTCGCCATCGAGCGTGGCGATCCACGTGCCACGCGCGGCCTTGACGCCACTGCGCACGGCGGTGCTCTGTCCGCTCTGCGTGACGTGGTGGACCACGCGCAGCTCAGGCACTTCGGCCTTGAGCGCGCGCAGCACCGCGAGGGTGTCGTCGCGCGAGTGGTCGTCGACATAGACGATCTCGAAATCGGCGACGCCGCGCAGCGCGGCGGTGATCTCGTGCACCAGCGGCGCGACGTTGTCGCGCTCGTTGAACACCGGGACGACGACGGAGAGTTGGGGTTGGCTCATGGATTCGCGATCAGGCCTTGTCGCCGAAATAGACATCACCGAAATAAGTCCGGCACCACTCGACCACCTGCGGCAGGCCGGCCTCGATCGAGGTGGCCGGCTCGAAGCCGAAGGCAGCCTTGGCGCGCGAAGTATCCGCCATGGTCTCGATCATGTCGCCTGGCTGCATCGGCTTGTACACCTTCTGGGCCACCACGCCGGACGCCTGTTCGATGACCGCGATGAAGCGCTCCAGTTCCACGGGCGTGTGGTTGCCGAGGTTGAAGACCCGGTGCGGCGGCTCGCCGGTGGGCGGATGCTCGAGCGCGCCCAGCACGCCGGCGACGATGTCGTCGATGAAAGTGAAGTCGCGGCGCATCCGGCCGTGGTTGAAGACATCGATCGGGCGCCCGGCCAGCACCGCACGCGAGAACAGCAGCGGCGCCATGTCCGGGCGGCCCCACGGGCCGTACACGGTGAAGAAGCGCAGACCGGTCGAGCGCAGGCCGTACAGATGGGCATAGGTATGCGCCATCAGCTCGTTGGCGGCCTTGGTCGCCGCGTACAGCGAACGCGGCTGGTCGACGCGCTGGTCCTCGGAGAACGGCGGCGTGGCCGAATCGCCGTAGACCGACGAGGAACTCGCGTACACCAGATGGGCGATGCCGCGATGGCGGCACAGCTCCAGCATGTTGACGAAACCGGCGAGGTTGCTGTCGACGTAGGCGTGCGGGTGCGTCAGCGAATAACGCACGCCGGCCTGCGCGGCGAGGTGGATCACGCGCTCGGGGCGCACCTCGTCGAACAGCGCGGCCAGGCCTTCACGGTCGATCAGGTCGAGCGTGCGGATGTCGACGTCCGGGCACAGCGCGGCGACACGGTCGCGCTTGATCTGCGGATCGTAGTAGTCGTTGTAGCTGTCGAGGCCGATCACGGCCGCGCCACGGGCGCGCAGCGCGCGGCAGGTGTAGGCGCCGATGAAACCGGCGGCGCCGGTGACGAGAATGGTCATGGGTGAATTCTAGCCGGTGCAATCCACGAGGAAGGCATCACGGGCATGAAGCGCCCTCATCCGCCCTTCGGGCACCTTCTCCCGCGGGCGGGAGAAGGGAATCAATCGGGCTTACCGCACCCGGCAGTCAATCGACCTTGCCGCGCAGCTTTTCCAGCACGCCTTCGAGCGAGTCGAGGTCGGAGTAATGGATGACCAGGCGGCCGCGGCCACCGCGGCCGTGCAGCACGTTGACCTTGGTCTGGAGCGACTCCGACAGCTCGCGTTCGAGCGAGACGATGTCGGCGGCGGGCTTGGACTTGGCCGGCTTGGCCCTGGCCGCGCTGCTGCCCGGGATCATGCCGGCGGCGAGCTGCTGCACGCGATGTTCGACCTCGCGCACCGACCATTCGTGATCGGCGGCCTGGCGCGCGAGTGCGATCGCCGCCTGCGGCGTCAGCGCCAGCAGCGCGCGGGCATGGCCCATTTCCAGCGCGCGGGTTTCGACCAGCACGCGGATTTCCTGCGGCAGTTCCAGCAGGCGAAGCAGGTTGGACACCGCGGCGCGCGAACGGCCGACCGCCTCCGCCGCCTGGGCGTGGGTCAGGTCGAACTCATCGATCAGCCGCTGCAGCGCAGTGGCTTCTTCCAGCGGGTTGAGGTCCTCGCGCTGGATGTTCTCGATCAGCGCCATCGCGACCACGGTGCGGTCGTCGACCTCGCGGATCACCACCGGGATTTCGCTCAGGCCGGCCAGCTGCGTGGCGCGCCAGCGGCGTTCGCCGGCGATGATCTCGTAGCGCTTGCCGCCGATGTCGCGCACGACGATCGGCTGGATCACGCCCTGCGCCTTGATCGACTCGGCCAGCTCGGCGAGCTTGTCCTGGTCCCAGTGCTTGCGCGGCTGGTACTTGCCCGGCGCCAGCGCATCGACCGGCAGGTGCCTGAGGACGTCGCCCTCGACGGCCTCCAGCACCGGCGCCTCGGCGGCTGCCTTCGGGCCGAGCAGGGCCTCCAGGCCGCGTCCGAGGCCGCGTTTCTTGGCCACGCTCATGCCGCGGTCTCCTTCAGCTCGACCGGACGGGCCGCCTGCTTGGCTGCCTGCTCGCGCTCGCGCTGGCGGCGCAGCACTTCACCGGCCAGGCCGAGGTAGGCGATGCCGCCACGGCTGGCGTGGTCGTAGCCGACGATGCTCTGGCCGTGGCTCGGCGCCTCGGCCAGGCGCACGTTGCGCGGCACGATGGTGCGGAACACGCGGTCGCCGAAATGCTTGGTGAGCTCGGCCGACACAGCGTTGGCGAGGTTGTTGCGCACGTCGAACATGGTGCGCAGCACGCCTTCGATCTCCAGCGCAGGGTTGAGCTTGGCCTTGAGCGCGTCGATGGTGTCGAGCAGCGCGCTGATGCCTTCCAGCGCGTAGTACTCGCACTGCATCGGCACGATGATCGAGTCGGCGGCGGTCAGCGCGTTGAGCGTGAGCAGCGACAGCGCCGGCGGGCAGTCGATCAGGATGTAATCGTAGTTGGCGCGCAGCGGGGCAAGCGCGGCCTTGAGGCGCTGCTCGCGGCCCGACTCGCCCATCAGGCTGATCTCGGCCGCGGTCAGCTCGATGTTCGCCGGCAGCAGGTCGAAGTCCTCGGCGGTGCGCTTGAGGATCGATGCCGCATCGGCCTCGCCCAGCAGCACGTCGCAGATCGAGGTCTCGATCTCGCGCTTGTCGATGCCGCTGCCCATCGTGGCGTTGCCCTGGGCATCGAGGTCGACCAGCAGCACGCGCTTGGGCGTGCGTGCGAGCGCGGCGGCCAGGTTGACGGCAGTGGTGGTCTTGCCGACCCCGCCTTTCTGATTGGCGACGGCGATGATACGGGCCATGCGGCTCGGTCCTGGGCTGTGTACGGGAGGTTTCCGGCGTGGGGCCGGAAAATGATTATGCCCCGACGGAAGGCCCTGCGCGGTACCGCCTGGCTGACTAGGCGGCCCCGCGTCCGACCACGACCAGGTGGCGCTCGGCGGCCAGGCCGGGAACCGTGAGCGGATAAGCACTTTGCAGGGCCCAGCCCGCGGGCAGTGCGGCTATCTCATCGGCCGGGTAGACGCCCTTCATCGCCAGCAGGCGGCCTTCCGGCTGCAGCAGGTGCCCGCCGAGCTCCAGGATCAGCGGCAGCGTCGCCAGCGCGCGGGCGGTGATCGCATCGAAGGCGCCCGGCTCGTCGACGTCCTCGATCCGCGACTCGACCACGCGCACGTCCTTCAGCCCCAGCTGGCGGACGGCCTCGCGCAGGAACCGCGCCTTCTTGCCGTTGCTCTCGACCAGCGTCACCCGCAGGCCCGGCTTGACGATGGCCAGCGGGATGCCCGGCAGGCCGGGGCCCGTGCCGAGGTCGGCCAGCGCGCCACCGCGGGCGACGAGGCCGTCGACGTAGGGGTGCATCGCCAGCGAATCGAGCAGGTGCTTGTCGACCATCTCCTGCGGGTCGCGCACCGCGGTGAGGTTGTAGGTCTTGTTCCAGCGCGCGAGCAGCGCGAGGTAGTCCAGCAGCGGCGAGGCCAGTGCCGGGTCGAGGTTCAGCGCAACCAGGCCGGACTCGAGGCGGCGGCGCAGCGCGGGATCGAAGGAGGTGGAAGCGTCACTCATAGGGTGCGCAGTATCGCCGATCGCGCGGCTCTCTCTGCTTGATCAGTCGAAGGTCAACGTTCCCGCCAGGCCAACGCGCCGAGGTAGTCCGGCGCCGGCTGCAGTTCCTTCAGTCGCCATTGCGATGGCTCGCCGAGTTCGGGATCGCATTCCACCAGGCACAGGCCGCCGGGCTGGTAGGGCGTTCCCGTTTCGCCGAAGCGCAGCCGGTGCAGGCCGAAGGAAATGCCTTGTCCATGCGCCTTCAGCACTGCCTCCTTGGCGCACCACAGGCGCAGGAAGGCGTGGTCGCGCACGGCCGCCGATGGCGCGGCGTGCAACCAGTCCAGTTCGGGCGGGGTGAAGAAGCGCGCCGCCAGTTCCAGCGCCCGCGCCCGCGGGCGCAGCCGTTCCAGGTCGATGCCGAGCTGCACGCCCTCGCCCAGTGCCACCACCAGGCCGTCGCCGCTGTGGCTCCAGTTGCAGTCCCAGCCGGCCAGGCCGCCGACGAATCGAGGCCGGCCGCGCTCGTCGCGGACCAGCGGCAGTGCATCCGCGGCGATACCCAGCGCTTCGCCCAGCCACGCGCGCGCCAACGGTTCGCCGGGCTGTCGCGGCTGATGCGGCAGCCATGCCCAGCGCACGCTTTCGCGATCGGAGATGGTCAAGGAGTCGGACATGGACAGGAGGATTCGTGGACGGACAGCGTAAGGCAATGCCGTCATGTCCGGCGCTGATCCGCATGCCGCATCGCTGGCGCGGCATGCGATCGACGCACCCGAAAACTGACGCTCAGCGTCACTCGTGCATGCGCGCATACGTCGATTTCACTCGGCGATCATCGCCGCGGAACAACTTTCGGAAGTCGACGGAAACGCTTGTTTTCAAGGCAATACATCGCTGACATCGCCATCACGCCTGTGCGCACATGCTCGCATCGCCCCAGTCGCGGGCTCGCGATCCATCTCGGTACGGACAAGGAGACACCAGCATGATGGGCATTCTTATCTGGCTGATCGTCGGCGGAGTCATCGGCTGGTTGGCCAGCCTGATCATGAAGACCGATGCACAGCAGGGCATCTTCCTCAACATCATCGTCGGCATCATCGGCGCCTTCCTGGGCGGCTGGCTCGGCGGCATGCTCGGCATCGGCGGCGGCGACATCAACGACGGCAACTTCAGCCTCACCGGCCTGCTCATGTCGCTGATCGGTGCGATCGTGCTGCTGGCGATCGTCAACCTGTTCCGGCGCGGACGGGTACGCTGACGACCTGACATCGCCTGCGTCGCCGCATCATGAAAAAGGCCCGGCAATGCCGGGCTTTTTTTGTGCCTGGCGCGCCGCTGCGCGTGCGGTCAGCCCAGCTCCACCCAGGCCGGCGCGTGGTCACTGGGACGATCCCAGGTGCGCGGCTCGCGGTCGATGCCGGACGCGACGCAGTGCGGGCGCAGCGCTTCCGAGACCAGCGTCAGGTCGATGCGCAGGCCCAGGTTGCGGCGGAACCCGCCCTGGCGGTAATCCCACCAGCTGAAATCGCCGGCTTCCGGATTGAGTGCGCGGTACGCATCGTGCAGGCCGAGATCGTAGAGCCGGCGCAGCGCGGCCCGCTCGGCAGTCGACGTCAGGATATGGCTGTCGTTCCACACCAGCGGGTCGTGCACGTCGCGATCGTCGGGCGCGATGTTGAAGTCGCCCAGCACGACCATGCGCGGATGCCGTTGCAGCTCATCGGCGATCCAGTCGTGCACCGCCTCCAGCCAGCGAAGCTTGTAGCCGTATTTCTCGGTGCCGACGTCCTGGCCGTTGACGACATAGAGATCGACGATGCGCAGCTCGCCGACCGTGGCGGCGATCACGCGCCGCTGCTCGTCCTCGAAGCCGGGAATGCCGATCTGCACGTCGCGCGCGCTCTCGCGCGAGAGGATCGCGACGCCGTTGTAGGTCTTCTGCCCGGCGAACACGCTGCGATAGCCCGCCGCGACCAGCGCGTCGTCGGGAAAACGCGCGTCATCGAGCTTGGTTTCCTGCAGGGCGACGATGTCGGGCGCTGCCTGCCCGAGCCATTGCTCGAGGTGCGGCATGCGGACGTTGAGGGAATTGACGTTCCAGCTGGCGATCTTCATGGCACCAGTTTAACGGGGGCGCCCGCCGCTGCGACCGACGTCCACGTCCACGGCCGCGGGACGCTGCCATACTCCGGGACTCGACCCTCGAAGCCGGCTTTTCGGAAGTGCACCTCATGGACTGGATCGACCTGCGCAGCGATACCGTGACCCAGCCGACCGCGGCGATGCGCGAGGCGATGATGGCCGCCGCCGTCGGCGACGATGTGTATGGCGAAGACCCCACGGTCAATGCGCTGCAGGAGCGGCTGGCGTCCGACCTCGGCTTCGAGGCGGGGCTGTTCGTCCCCAGCGGCACGCAGTCGAACCTGATCGGTCTGATGGCGCACTGCCAGCGCGGCGACGAATACATCGTCGGCATGGACGCGCATACGTACAAGTTCGAGGGCGGCGGCGCGGCGGTATTGGGGTCCATCCAGCCGCAGCCGATCGTGCAGCAGGCGGATGGCACGCTGCCCATCGATGCCGTCGAGCGCGCGATCAAGCCGATCGATCCGCACTTCGCCCGCAGCCGGCTGCTCTGCCTGGAAAACACCTGGCACGGCTGCGTGCTGCCGATGGACTACCTGGCGCAGGCACGCGCGCTGTGCGACCGGCGCGGTCTGGCGCTGCACCTGGACGGCGCGCGCCTCTACAACGCCGCGGTCGCGCTGGGAGTGGCACCGCGCGAGATCACGCAGCACTTCGACAGCGTCTCGGTGTGCCTGTCGAAGGGCCTCGGCGCGCCGGTCGGCTCGGTGCTGCTCGGCACGAGGGCGCTGATCGATGACGCGCGACGCTGGCGCAAGGTCACCGGCGGCGGCATGCGCCAGGCCGGCATCCTCGCTGCGGCCGCGCTGTACGCGCTCGATAACAACGTCGCGCGGCTGGCCGACGACCACGCCCGTGCCACGCGCCTCGACGAGGCCCTGCGCGGCCTGCCCGGGATAGACGTAGTCACTCAGCAGACCAACATGGTGTTCATCGACGTGCCGGTGGCGCGCCTGCCTGCATTGCGCGAGCAGATGGAGGCCGCGCGCGTCCGCCTGTCGATCGGCTACACGCCGGCGATCCGGCTGGTCACGCACATGGATGTCGACGACGCGGGATTGGATCGCGCGATCGCGGCGCTGCGGGCGTTCGGGTCGGAAGGCTGATCGAGGCCGCGTTTCGTCACCGCCCGTCCATCCTTCGACTCCGGGCCCATGGCCCTACGCTCAGGACGAACGGTGAGTGATCCCACTAGACCAAAGCAGACCCACTGACCATCCCCGTTCGTCCTGAGCGTAGCGCAGCGGAGTCGAAGGATGGACGGGTGGAAACCCGAAGGCGGATGCCTACTTCGCCAGCCACCTCACCATCGCGTCGATCTTGCCGCTGTAGGGCGGCTTGAGCAGGTCGCTGCCGGCGAAGCGGCGCTGGCGGAACACCGGCAACAGCTTGCTGAAGGTGTCGAAGCCGGTGCGGCCGTGGATCGCACCGATGCCGCTCGGGCCGATGCCGCCGAACGGCAGGTCGTGCGCGCCGAAATGCAGCAACGTGTCATTGACGGTGACGCCGCCGGAGAGCGTGCGGCCGAGGATCTTCTCGATGCTGTCAGCGCGCTCGCTGAAGGGATACAGCGCCAGCGGCCGGTCCATCGCGTTGATGCGGGCGATGGCGTCGTCCAGCGTGCGATACGACAGCACCGGCAGGATCGGGCCGAAGATCTCGTGACGCATCACTTCGGAGTCGGCCGTGGGTTCGATCACCAGCGTCGGCGGGAACAGGCGGTCCTGCGCGCGTCGCGCGCGCGCATCGTCGTCGGCGCCGGCGGTCAGTGGTTCGACCACGCGCAGGCCGCGCGTGCGTGCATCGTCGACGTAGCCGCGCAGGCGCGCGTACTGCAGGTCGTTGATGATGCGGGTGTAGTCGTGCGGCGTGCTGAAGTCGCCATACCGCGCCTTCAGTTCGGACGTCAGCGCTTCGACGAAGGCATCACGGCGCGCCTCGTCGACCAGGACGTAATCCACGCCGATGCAGGTCTGGCCGGCGTTGAACCACTTGCCGGTGGCGATGCGTGCGGCCGCGCGTTCGAGCGGGAAGTCTGGGCAGACGATCGCCGGCGCCTTGCCGCCCAGTTCCAGCGTCACCGGCGTCAGGTTCGGCGCGGCCGCGGCCATGACCTTGCGGCCGACCGCGGTCGAGCCGGTGAACAGCAGGTGGTCGAACGGCAGCGCGGCGAACGCGGCGCCGACCTCCGGTCCGCCCAGCGCCACGGCCACCCGCTCGGCCGGGAAGACCTGCGAGAGCAGTTCACGCAGCCAGAGGCTGGTGCGCGGGGTGTGCTCGGAGGGCTTCAGGAAGACGTGGTTGCCGGCGGCAATCGCCGACACCACCGGCACCAGCGCCAGGTTCACCGGGTAGTTCCACGGCGACAGGATGCCGACGACGCCGACCGGTTCCGGCCGTACCTGTGCGCTGGCCGGCCAGAAGCGCCAGCCGACCGCGGCGCGACGCGGCTTCATCCAGCGGCGCAGGTGGCGCAGCGCGTGGTCGATCTCGGCCAGCACGATCATCGCTTCCGACAGCAGGTTCTCGTGCTCGCTGCGGTGGCCGAAGTCGGCGCGGATGGCGGCGTCCATCGACGGAATCGCGGCGCGGAAGGCGTCGCGCAGCCGCACCAGGTCAGCCCGGCGCTGGGCCCGGTCGGGGCGGTGTGCCTGCCAGGCGCGGCGCAGGGCGGCGTGGGTGGAAGCCAGTTCGTCGAGCGGCGTATCGGCGGTGATGTCCATACGCCGGAGTTTAGACCGGTGCCGGCCTGCCGGAAGGGGGCCCCCGGAATCTGTCCGTTCAACCGCCCGTGGTGGCCGGATCGCCCGCCACCGGGACGATGCGCGACTAAACTATCCACATGACCATGCGCCCCTACCTCGATACGTTCCCGACCCACGGCGAGAGGGTCTATGTCGACCCCGCTGCCACCGTGATCGGCGATGTCACCCTCGGCGACGATGTCTCGGTCTGGCCGGGCTGCGTGATCCGCGGCGACGTCAATTCGATCCGCATCGGCGCGCGCACCAACGTGCAGGACGGCACGATCGTGCACGTGACGCACGAAGGCCCGTTCACGCGCCCGGGCGGCTTGCCGACGGTGATCGCGAACGACGTCACGATCGGCCACGGCGCGATCATCCACGCCTGCACGCTCGACGAGTTCTGCCTGGTCGGGATGGGCGCGAAGGTGCTCGACGGTGCGCGCGTGCATCGCTACGGCTTTGTCGGCGCAGGCGCAGTGATCGCGCCCGGCAAGGAGGTCGGCGAGGGCGAACTGTGGCTGGGCAATCCCGCGCGCTTCGTGCGCAAGCTCAGCGAGCGCGAGATCGAGCAGCTGCATTACAGCGCCCAGCACTACGTGCGCCTGAAGGACCGCTACCTCGGCATGGCCACCGGCCACGTGCTGACGCGCTAGTCAGCCTCGACCCGGCCCGGTTAGAGTCCCCGCAAGGATCGCAGGGGGATGGATGGAGCCGTGGTACCTGATCGCCGACGTCGTCGTCGCCAGCGCCTGATCGACGACGCGCCGGAATGATGCTCGACACCTACCGCCAGGTCGTGACGCCGGAAGGTGTCGCGCTGCACCTGCCCGCCGCGGGTCCGGTGCCGCGTGCGCTGGCGTGGGTGATCGACCTGGCCATCCGTGGCGCGCTGATGATGGCGTGCTCGATGGTGCTGGGGCTGCTCGGCCGCGGTGGCCTCGGCCTGTTCGCCGTGCTGATGTTCGCGGTGGTGTGGTTCTACCCGGTGGTGTGCGAGGCGGCCTGGGGCCAGACGCTGGGCAAGCGCGTGCTGCGCCTGCGCGTGGTCGCCGCCAACGGCGCGCCAATCGGCTGGCTGGCTTCGTTCGTGCGCAACCTGCTGCGCGTGGTCGACATGCTGCCGTTCGGCTATGCGTGCGGGCTGGTCGCCAGCCTCGCCGATCCATGGGGCCGGCGCCTGGGCGACATGGTCGCCGGCACGCTGGTCGTGCACGAGACACGCGACCACGAACCGCGTGCGGCGCCGATCAATCTCGCCACGCCGCCGGCGGTCACGCTGCTGCCCTACGAACAGGCGGCACTGATCGCCTTCGCCGAACGCGCACCGCGGCTGACGCCGGCGCGGCAGGTGGAACTGGCCGAACTGGCCGAGCCGCTGGTCAATGCGCGCGGCCCGGTCGCGGTGGAGCGGCTGTATGGCATCGCCAACTGGCTGCTGGGGCGGCGATGACGATGCAACGAACCGGACTCCGCGCCCCGTGAAGCAGGACGCCTTCGTACGCCGCCACCAGGACGAGTGGGACGAGCTGGAAACCTGGCTCGACGCACGTGGCGACAGCCCGCGGCGTGCACGCGCCTCGCGTCGCGGCTGGACCGGGCTGCCCGACCACGAAGTGCCGGCGCGTTACCGGCGCCTGTGCCAGCAGCTCGCCCTCGCCCGCCGCCGCGGCTACAGCCCGGTCGTCACCGAGCGGCTGCAATCGCTGATGCGGCGCGGCCACGACCTGCTCTATCGCACGCCGGCGCCGCACTGGCGGCGCGCGGCGGAATTCCTGCTGGCCGGCTTTCCGCGGCTGGTGCGCGAGGAACGCGGCTGCATGCTCGCCGCCGCGGCGCTGTTCTGGCTGCCGCTGCTGGCCACGTTCATCGCCATCCAGTGGCGCCCGGAACTGGCCGGCGCATTGTTCGATCCCGGCCAGCTCGCGCAGTTCGAGTCGATGTACGACCCGGCCGACCCCAGCCGCCGGCTCGGCCGCGACAGCGGCACCGACGTGGCGATGTTCGGCCACTACATCTGGAACAACATCAGCATCGGTTTCCGCACCTTTGCCAGCGGCCTGCTCGCCGGCGTCGGCACGATCCTGGTGCTGATCTTCAACGGCGTGATCATCGGCGGCGTGGCGGGCCACCTGCAGGCGATCGGTCACGGCGATCCATTCTGGCGCTTCGTCGCAGGGCACTCGGCTCCGGAGCTGACCGCGATCGTGATCTCCGGCGGCGCCGGTCTGCGGCTCGGACTCAACCTCATCGCACCGGGCCAGCGGCGTCGCATCGATGCCCTGGTCGACGGCGGGCGCCGCGGCGCGCTGCTGTGCCTGGGCGTGCTGGCGATGCTGGTGTTCGCCGCCTTTGTCGAAGCGTTCTGGTCGTCGATCGGGTCGATCCCGGCGGTGATCAAGTACGCGGTCGGTGCCCTGTTGTGGGCGCTGGTGGGCGCTTGGCTGTGGCACGGCGGGCGCGGTGCGCTGCCGGGCGAGGACGCCGATGCGCATTGAGACGCTGACCGTCGCGTTGCGGCCCCGCACCGCCTGGGAGGCGGTGGAGCTCGGCATGGCACTGGTGCGCCGCCACGCAGCGGCGATCTGGACGCCCTGGCTCGCGCTGACGCTGCCGGTGCTGGTGCTCGTCAACTTGCTGGCGTGGTCGATCGGCGCGATCTGGCTGGCCGGGCTGGCGATGTGGTGGCTGAAGCCGCTGTTCGACCGCATTCCGCTGTACGTGCTGGCGCACGCCGTGTTCGGCGACGTGCCGGCGCCGCGGCGCACGCTGCAGGCGCAGCGCCATTGGGGCATGCGCTGGATGCCCGCCTACCTGACATGGCGCCGGTTTGGCCCGGTGCGCTCGCTGTACCTTCCGGTGGACCTGCTCGAGGGCGGCCGCGGCGAGGATGCACGCCACCGCCGCCGCGCGCTCGGCACACCGGTGTACGGCGTCGGCGTGCTGCTGACGTCGGTATGCCTGCATTTCGAGTTCGTGCTGGTGCTGGGCGCGGGAATGCTGGCGCTGTTGTTCATCCCCGGCGAGTACGTCGCCGAAACCGCGCGCTGGGCGTGGAACGAGCTGAGCCGCCAGCCCGTGTGGCTGCAACTGTCGGGCAATGCCGTGGCATGGCTCGCGACGACGCTGGTCGAGCCGTTCTTCGTCGGCGCGGGCTTCGGGCTCTACCTCAACCGCCGCACCGAGATCGAAGGCTGGGACATCGAGATCGTGTTGCGCCGCCTGCGCACGCGACTGGTCAAGGCGGCTGCACCGCTGCTGCTGGTACTGGCGCTGTCCGGCGTCGCCATGCCGGGCCACGCGCAACAGGCCAAAGCGGAGGCGCCGGCGCCGGTGCAGAAGAAGACCGCCGCGGCGAAGGGACCGCCGACCCTGCCGAAGGTATTCGGGTCGTCGCTGGCCGACGACCGTGGCCTGCGCGAAGCCGTGAAGCAGGCGTATGCGGACCCGTCTCTCTCGCCGAAGAAGAAGGTCGTGCGCTGGCAGCCGCGCGACAAGTCCAAGCCGCTCAATCTGGGCAAGTCGCCATTGCTGGAATGGCTGGCGGCGGCGTTCGCCGCGATCATGGAGTACGGCCTGTGGGTGTTGTTCGGCTTGCTGGCCCTGGCACTGGCGCTGACCTCGCCGCGCTGGTGGCGCTGGCTGCGCGACGGCATCGCGAGCGAGGAGCCCGAGCCCGACGCGATCCGCACCGCTCCCGCAGCGGAACACGATGCGTTGCCCGAAGACCTCCCGTCGGCGATCCGCCGACTGTGGCGTGCCGGCCGCGAGCGCGATGCGCTGGCACTGCTCTATCGCGGCAGCGTCGAATCGATGGCGGCACGTGCGGAAGTCGTGCTGGTGCCGGGCGCGACCGAAGCCGAATGCCTGCGCGCCTCGCGCCGCCTGCCATCGGCTGACGACCGCGAGGCCTTCGCCCAGGCCGTGCGCACCTGGCAGTACGCCGCCTATGCACATGGCCTGCCGGCGACCGACGATTTCGAGGCCTTGCTGGACACGCTGAGCCAGCGCTTCGCCTGGAACAGTCGCGGCACCTCCGCGGGAGTGCAGGCATGAAACTGCCGGCCTCGAGCATGCGTGTCGTGCTGGTGACCTTGCTCGTGATGGCCGTGCTGGGCGCACTCGGTACGTGGTGGTGGCGCACGCACGAACGCGTCGAGGAATGGATCGACCTGCCGCGTACCGGAGAGGCCGCGGTCAACCCGCTGTACGCGCTCAAGCTCGCACTCCAGAAGGACGGCGTGACGGTGCAATCGCGCCGCCGCCTGCAGCGCGAGGAAGTCGTGCTGGGCAAGCGCGATACCGTGCTGCTCTACAACGACCCGCGCACGCTGCTGGCCGCCGACGCGAAGGCGCTGCTCGCCTGGGTGCGCGATGGCGGGCACCTGATCGTGCGCACGCCGCCCCTGGGCCTGCTCGGCGAATCCACGCACGTGCCGTTGCTGGCCGAACTCGGCGTGATACCCATGGGCAACGCCCGGGGCGTGTCCGCCTGCGTGCCGATGCAGGTCGCGGGCGAGGACTCGCACGTGGAGTTCTGCCGCGGCCGCCGCTTCAGCCTCGGCAGCGAGGGCGTGGACATGCCGGAGAAGCCGCGCCTGACCTGGCAGAGCGATTCCGGCTATGTCTTTGCCCGCTTCGCGCGCGGCGCCGGTGCCGTGGACGTCATCTCCGAGCTCGATTTCCTCACCAACGAGAAGCTCAGGGACGTGCCGCACGTGGCGCTCACGCGGCAGCTGCTCGCACCGAACTACCGCGCCGGCACCGTGCACCTCGTGTACGCCGCGCAGGTACCGTCGCTGTGGGCCACGCTGCTTTACCACAGCTGGATGGCGTGGCTGCCGCTGATGCTGGCGCTGCTGGCCTGGCTGTGGACCCGCATGCAGCGTTTCGGCCCGCTGTTGCCGGAGCCTCCCGCCGAGCGCCGCTCGCTGCTCGAACACATCACCGCCAGCGGCGAGCACCTGTATCGCTACGGCTACGCACACCTGCTGCACGAAGCGGTGCGCGGGGCATTCCTGCGGCGTCTGCGCCGCGTCGATCCGCAGGCCGCCGCACTCGAAGGCGAGCCGCAGGTCGCGGCCATCGCCGAACGCTTCGCCCTGCCCGCGCATGACGTGCGCGCGGCGCTGACCACACCCATCGCGCGCGACCACGCCGCCTTCCGTTCGCGCATCGCCACGCTGATCCGCCTGCACAACCTGCTACGAGAGCCGCACACATGAATGCAGACGCCGCCATTTCCCTGTCCCCGATCACCGGCACCGACCTCGCGGAACGCGCGCAGGCCGTGCGCAAGGAAATCGGCAAGGCCTTCATCGGCCAGGAGCAGGTACTGGACCAGATACTGATCGCACTGCTCGCCGGCGGCCACGTGCTGATCGAAGGCGTGCCCGGCCTCGGCAAGACACTGCTGGTGCGGGCGATGTCGCAGGCACTGGACTGCAGCTTCGCGCGCGTGCAGTTCACGCCCGACCTGATGCCCAGCGACGTCAGCGGCCACGCGGTGTGGAACCCGAAGACCGAGACCTTCAACATCCGCCGCGGCCCGGTGTTCACGCACCTGCTGCTGGCCGACGAGATCAACCGCGCACCCGCCAAGACGCAGTCGGCGCTGCTGGAGGCGATGCAGGAAATGCAGGTCACGATCGAAGGGCACAGCTTCCCGCTGCCGCCGCCGTTCCTGACGCTGGCGACGCAGAACCCGGTCGAGCAGGAGGGCACGTACCCGCTGCCGGAAGCGCAGCTCGACCGCTTCCTGCTGAAGGTGCTGATCGGCTATCCGTCGCGCGCCGACGAGAAGCGCATGGTCGCCGCGGTCAGCCAGGGCCGCAGCGCCGCGGACTTCGACCTCTCGCAGGTGCGGCGCGTGCTGGGGCCGCAGGAGATCGTCGCGATGCAGGCCGGTACCGCACAGGTCACCGTCGACGAAGCGGTGATCGACTATGCGGTACGCATCGTGTCCGCCACCCGCGACTGGCCCGGCATCGCGCTCGGTGCCGGACCGCGCGGCAGCCTCGCGCTGGTGCGCGCCGCGCGCGCCCAGGCCGTGCTGTCGGGGCGCGACTTCGTCACGCCCGACGACGTGCGCGAGATCGCCAAGCCGGCGCTGCGCCATCGCATCGCGCTGGCACCGGAACTGCAGATCGAAGGCCAGGAGCCCGACGACGTGTTGCACGCGCTGCTGGCCAAGGTCGAGGCGCCGCGGAAGTGATGATGCGGCCGCGCCGCATGGCTTTTCCCCCTCTCCCGCTAGCGGGAGAGGGCCGGGGTGAGGGCAGACGAGCGCCGGAACGT
>NZ_JADLZT010000012.1 GCF_015453285.1 Lysobacter niastensis | reverse complement strand
GCCGCGGCGGCCACCTCGTCGGCCGCCGCTGCCCGCGTTGCCTGGGACCTGCATCCACCGGGATGCACTGCCGCCGGCTACGGCGGACGCCATGGCCCATCCGGCTAGAATGACCGGGTCCGCCGCGGGATACGCGGCCCTGGGAACCCGCGCAACCGCATGGCCATCCACAACACCGTACTCGAACTGATCGGCTCCACGCCGATCATCAAGGCCCAGCGTCTCGATACCGGCGTCTGCGAGCTCTACCTCAAGCTCGAGTCGCAGAACCCCGGCGGCTCGATCAAGGACCGCATCGGCCTGTCCATGATCGATGCGGCCGAGAAGGCCGGAAAGATCAAGCCCGGCGATACCCTGGTCGAAGGCACCGCCGGCAATACCGGCATCGGCCTCGCACTGGTCGCGCAGCAGAAGGGATACAAGCTGCTGCTGGTCGTGCCCGACAAGATGAGCCGCGAGAAGATCTTCAACCTCAAGGCGATGGGCGCGCAGGTCGTGCTGACGCGTTCGGACGTGGCCAAGGGCCATCCCGACTACTACCAGGACATGGCCGAGCGCATCGCCCGCGAAACCCCGGGCGCCTACTTCATCAACCAGTTCGGCAACCCGGACAACCCGGCTGCGCACGAGTTCGGCACCGGTCCGGAGATCCTGCAGCAGATGGCCGAGGTCGGCGGCGTCGATGCGGTTGTGTTCGGCTGCGGCAGTTCCGGCACGATGACCGGCCTGTCGCGCTGCTTCGCCGAGAAGTCGCCGCAGACGGAACTCGTGCTGGCCGACCCGGTGGGATCGATCCTCGAGGAGTACATCAATCGCGGCACGATCTCGGAAAAGTCCGCGAGCTGGATGGTTGAAGGCATCGGCGAGGATTTCCTGCCGCCGATCTCCGACTTCACGCGAGTGAAGAAGGCCTATGCCATCACCGACAAGGAAAGTTTCCTGACCGCACGCGAGCTGCTCGAGAAGGAAGGCATCCTCGGCGGCTCCTCGACCGGCACGCTGCTCGCCGCCGCGCTGAAGTACTGCCGCGAACAGACCACGCCGAAGAAGGTGCTGACGCTGGTGCCCGACACGGGCAACAAGTACATCTCCAAGATGTACAACGACTACTGGATGCTGGACAACGGATTCCTCGCGCGCCAGGCGACCGGCGACCTGCGTGACCTGATCCTGCGCCCGTTCTCGCAGCGCGACACGGTGGTGGTGGCGCCGACCGACCTGCTGGTCACCGCGTACCAGCGCATGAAGCTGTACGACGTCTCGCAGCTGCCGGTGATGGACGGCGATGCGATCGTCGGCATCGTCGACGAAAGCGACGTGCTGCTGCATGTGTACGGGGATGAATCGCGATTCCGCGACCCGGTATCGACTGCAATGGTCAGCAAGCTCGACAAGATCGATGTGCGTTCGCCGATCGAATCGCTGCTGCCGGTATTCGATCGCGGCCACGTCGCCATCGTCGTCGATGGTGAGAAATTCCTTGGCCTGATCACACGCATCGACCTGCTCAATTACCTGCGCCGGCGCGTGCAGTGATGAACGCCGCCGCCGCCGAACACTGGCTGCCGGGCGACCGACTGCCCAATGTCCGGCTGCGCGCGTCCGCCGGTGAAAGCACGGCGTTGCACGCCGAGTTTGCCGGGGCGCCGTTGTGGCTGGCCACGCCGTCGTCGGACGCGGCCGCCGCGGCTTTGCCGGTGCCGCCCGATGGCGTCACGGCGCTGTGCATCGGCGCAGAGGCGCCATCCGGCGCGCCGTCGCCGTGGCAAGCCTTGGCCGCCGACCCTCGCTGGTGTGCGGGGCTCGGCATGGATGCGCTGTGGCGCGTGGACGCGAACCTGCGCCTTCAGGAGCGCCACACGCTGCCTGTGGGAGGCGCACTGACTGCCCCGGTGCCGGCGGTGGCGTTGGACGCGACGCAGACATTGCTGGTGGCGCCGGTGCTGCAGATACCCGACGTGTTCGAGCCGGAGCTCTGTGCGGCCCTGATCCGGCACCTGGAAGTCGACTGTGCGGGCGGTGATGTGTCCGCGGTGCTCCTGCTCGAAGACGGCCAGCAGAAATTGCAGGTGGACCCTTCGATCAAGCAGCGGCGCGAAACCTTTCCCCGCGATGCCGCGCTGGAGCAGCGCATGCACGAGCGCCTGTTGCGCCGCGCGTTGCCCGAGATCTCGCGCGTCTTCAATTTCGACGTGAGCCGGCGCGATCCGTTCAAGCTGCTGGCCTATCCGGAAGGCGCGGGGTACTTCCGTGCGCATCGCGACAACGAAACTCCTGATGTAGCGCACCGCCGCTTCGCGCTATCGGTGAACCTCAACCAGGGCGAGTACACCGGCGGCGAGTTCCGCTATCCGGAGTTCGGACCGCACCGTTTTTCGCCGCCGACCGGATCGGCCCTGGTGTTCTCGTGCTCGATCCTGCACGAGGTGCTGCCTGTCGATCGGGGCGTCCGCTACGCGATGACGACGTTCCTGGCGTAGCCGGTTTTCAAGCACTCGCCGGGCGGAGTCTGGGCCTCAGGTCCTGCAAGCCAAGCTCGACGACGGCTGCCTCGGCCCAGTCCAATCCTTCGGCGATGGCTGCGGCGTTGCGGTTCGCGGCGACAACAAGCTCCCGTTCGCGGGTCTGCGCATCGAACTGCTGGGCGCCATCTTTGGCGTAACGGGTCAGCAGCCCCGACTCATCGATCCGCTGCTGCCAGTCGGTCGGAGCCTGGAGTCCGTAGTGCCGGGCCAGGCGCGCGGTGGCGGCGGCCGGCGACGCCAGGAGCTCGGCGAAATCCAGATCCATGAGTCGCGGCGCGAGCGCCGGGTCGGCGGCCAGTCCGCGCCAGCGAACCTGCTCTGCCAGCCAGGCCCGCGCCAGTCGCGGACCCGCCGCCGCCAGTGGGGCAGTGCTGGCGAGCCCGGTATTGGCCAGACGCAGGTGCTCGTGCGCGAACACCGACTCGACGAGTTCCTGCTCGCGCAGCATCGTCGCCAGCCAGGTCTGCAGGTCGACCCAGAGCAGGCAGGCCTGTCCGGTACCCACGAGCAGCCGGGGCGCCAGCGTCGCGACCAGGCTGGTGGGCTTCACTATCACCGCCTGCGTGTCATCGAAGCCGCGAGCGAGCAACCGGGTCACCGTCCCCAGCCATGCGTGAGTGGTGGCGTCGTCGGTTGCCGCCAGGGTCAGCAAGGGCAGCGGCTCCCGGATGCCCAGAACACCGGGCAGCAGGTCCATCAAGCGGCTGGCCAGAGTGGAGCCGCAATGGCCAATATGGAACAGCCAGTGCAGGCGATCCATGGGCGGCTCCGCGTCGAGCGCCGCGCCCACTTCCGCCTGGGATACCTCCCATCCGGGGATGTCCCGGTGGTGCAGGGCGCGCCGGTCCAGGAAGCTGGCGCGGCGGTAATCCTCCGGCGCGAAATGCAACACCCAGCCACGGTCCTGGAGGGGGTCGATGACGAACAACGGGTACGCTGCATTGCGACTGAAGTCGCTTGGAAGGCGCCGAGGCTGGGGCATGGGCGATGATAGAATCGGCGACCGCCCATGCTAGCGGAATTGGAAGGATGCAATGACTGAACGACACGCCGACAGCGACGGGCGCAAGCTCGGATTGGGCACCCTCGCGATCCATGCGGGCCAGTCTCCGGACCCCAGCACCGGCGCCGTGATGACGCCCATCTACGCGACCTCGACGTACGCCCAGTCCAGTCCCGGCGTGCACCAGGGGTTCGAGTATTCGCGCAGCCACAACCCGACCCGCTTCGCCTACGAGCGTTGCGTCGCCGGGCTGGAAGGCGGCACGAGCGGCTTCGCCTTCGCCTCGGGTCTTGCCGCGACCTCGACCATCCTCGAATTGCTGGATTCGGGCAGCCATGTCATCGCGATGGATGACGTCTACGGCGGCACCTACCGCCTGTTCGAGCGCGTGCGTCGCCGCTCGGCAGGACTGGATTTCAGCTGGGTCGACCTAAGCGACGTCGCCGCGTTCGAAGCCGCCATCCGTCCCGAGACGAAGATGGTCTGGATCGAGACCCCGACCAATCCGCTGCTGAAGTTGGTCGACATCGCCCAGATTGCCGCGATCGCTCGCAAGCGCGGCCTGATCGTCGTGGTCGACAACACCTTCAGTTCGCCGATCCTGCAGCGCCCGCTCGAACTCGGCGCGCACATCGTCATGCATTCGGCGACCAAGTACCTCAACGGCCACTCCGACATCGTCGGCGGCGTGGCGGTGGTCGGCGACGATGCAGAGCTGGCCGAGAAGATGACCTTCCTGCAGAACGCCATCGGCGGCGTGCAGGGTCCGTTCGACAGCTTCCTGGCGCTGCGCGGCCTGAAGACCCTGCACCTGCGCATGAAGGCCCACTGCGAGAACGCCCAGGCGCTGGCCGAGTGGCTGCAGACGCACCCGGCGATCGAGAAGGTGCTGTACCCGGGGCTGAAGTCGCATCCGCAGCATGAGCTGGCAAAGCGCCAGATGTACGGGTTCGGCGGAATGGTGAGTATCTATGTGAAGGGCGGACTGGACGCGGCCCGCAGGATGATGGAGCGCTGCGAGCTGTTCACCGTCGCCGAGTCGTTGGGCGGGGTGGAAAGCCTCGTCAACCATCCGGCGATCATGACCCACGCCTCGGTGCCGGCGGATAGGCGCGCGACACTGGGCATCAGCGACAACCTCGTCAGGCTTTCGGTGGGGGTCGAGGACGTGGGCGACCTGCGTGCCGAACTCAAGGATGCATTGGCCTGATGATGAGGATCCATACTCGCGCATCGTCCGGTGCCGGGGGGCAGGCATGAATCCCTACGCAAGGCACCCGGCGAGTCCTTCGGCAATGTTCGCCAGCCTGCTGGACAACTGGCAGCTCATCGTCCAGATGACGCGTCGGGACGTCATTAGCCGCTATCGCGGGTCACTGGTCGGGCTGGCCTGGTCGTTCTTCAATCCCCTGCTGATGCTGGCGATCTACACCTTCGTGTTCTCGACGATCTTCAAGGCGCGCTGGGGCGTCGACCAGGAAAACTCGCGTGCAGGGTTCGCGGCGATCCTCTTCGTCGGAGTGATCATCCACGGACTGCTGGCGGAGTGCATCACCAAGGCGCCGAGCCTGATCGTGAGCAACGTCAGCTACGTCAAGCGCGTGATTTTCCCTCTGGAGGTGCTGCCCTGGATCGCAGTCGGTTCGGCCCTGTTCCACTCCGCCATCAGCTTCACGGTCCTTCTGCTTGCACAACTCGTGCTTGGCCACGTCATTCCGTGGACTGCGATCCTGCTGCCTGTCGTCGTGCTGCCGCTGGTGCTGGTCGCAATGGGCTTCGGCTGGCTGCTGGCATCTTCGTCTGTCTATGTGCGTGACATCGGGATGCTCACCGGGCTATTCGCCACGGCGCTGATGTTCCTGTCACCCGTGTTCTATCCGCTGTCATCGCTGCCGCAAAAGTTCCATTGGCTGATTCTCATCAATCCGCTGACGTTCGTGATTGAACAAGGTCGCAGGGTGCTCATTCTCGGAATGGCACCCGACTGGATGGGCCTGGGGCTTTACGCTCTGCTCGCGTTGATGTTTGCCTGGTTCGGGTTCTGGTGCTTCCAGCGCGCCCGCAACGGTTTCGCCGATGTCGTTTGAAGCCATGACTGCCATGCACCCAGTCCCTGACTCCATTGCGCCGGAACGTGACGTAGTCATAAACGTCGACTCCGTGTCCAAGTGTTACCAGATCTACGCACGACCGGAAGACCGACTGAAGCAGTCGCTCCTGCCACGCATCCAGCGCATGGCCGGAATGCAGCAGCGCGCCTATTACAAGGAGTTCTGGGCGCTCAAGGGCGTATCGGTGCAGATCCGCAAAGGCGAGACGGTCGGAATCATCGGCCGGAATGGGTCCGGAAAGTCGACGCTGCTGCAGACCATCTGCGGAACGCTCACGCCCACGGGCGGCGCGGTCGACGTGCGTGGCCGCGTGGCCGCGCTGCTCGAGCTTGGCGCCGGGTTCAACCCCGAGTTCACCGGTCGCGAGAACGTCTACATGAATGGCGCCTTGCTCGGCCTGAGCAGGGAGGAACTCGAGCAACGGTTTGATTCGATTCTCGCATTCGCCGATATCGGCGAGTTCATCGACCAGCCGGTGAAGACCTACTCGAGCGGCATGTATGTGCGTTTGGCATTCGCGGTCATCGCGCATGCCGATGCCGATGTGCTGGTGGTTGACGAAGCGCTTTCGGTGGGCGACGTGTACTTCGGACAAAAGTGCATGCGCTTCCTGCGCGATTTCATGAAGCGCGGGACGGTCTTGTTCGTGTCGCACGACACATCCGCAGTGATCAACCTGTGCGACCGGGTCATCTGGATGCAGAACGGCCAGGTCCATCGCGAGGGGCCGACGAAGGAAGTCACGGCCGAGTACCTGGAAGACCTGTTCTATGAGGACCAGGCGCGCGACCTGGCGGAAGCGGCGACTCCTGCACTGGACGTCTTCAGGGTGCCGGAGTTGGCGCCGCGGGACATGCGCCAGGACATGCTGGATTCCAGTACCTTGCGCAACGATATCCAGGTCTTCTCTTTCCTCCGCGATTCGTCCGCCTTCGGCACGGGTTCGGCGCGCATCATTGATGCGGCGTTCCAGGATATGGATGGCAGGCCGCTGTCATGGGTCGTCGGGGGGCAGGCGGTGCGCCTTACCGTGACCTGCCAGGCGATTGAGGAGTTGCACACGCCGATCCTCGGCTTCGAGGTCTATGACCGCCTGGGCCAGACGATCTTCGCCGACAACACCTATCTGTCGACGCTCACCAGGCCTGTGCGCGTCGCGGCGGGCCAGGTCGTCATGGCCACGTTTGAGTTCCGCATGCCCCTCATGCGTGAAGGCGACTACACGATCAGCGTCGCCGTCGCAGAAGGCACGCAGGAGGCGCATGTGCAGCACCACTGGCTGCACGAGGCGCTCGCGCTGCATGTCCATGCGACGCCTGTTTGCCTGGGATTGATGGGCGTGCCGATGCAGGAGATCCGTCTGGACCTGGTCGGGAGTTCCGAGTCGCAAATCGCCTAGCCTGCCGCATCGTTAACACCAGGAATTCTTTGAAGTGACCACGCAACACAACGACCATGATCTTGAGTTCACTGGCGAGCGATTCCTGCCGGAAGTGTCCGGTCAGATCGCTTTCGAGCATCTGCACCGGTACTACTTCGCGAAACGGCTGGTTGCCGGGCTCGACGTGCTCGATGTCGCCTGCGGCGAAGGTTATGGCAGCGATATCATTTCCAAGGCCGCGCGTTCGGTCGTAGGCGTGGACATCGCGCCGGATGCCGTCATGCATGCCAGCGCCCGCTACGCGGGCGACAACCTGCGCTTTGTCGAAGCATCCGCCGCTTCGCTTCCTTTTGCCGATGCCCAGTTCGACGCGGTCGTGAGCTTCGAAACCATCGAGCACCACGACAAGCACGAGGAAATGATGGCGGAGGTCCGTCGGGTGCTGAAGCCCGATGGAATCCTGATCATCTCCAGCCCCAACAAGCTCCACTACTCGATCGAGCCGGGTTACAGCAATCCTTACCACGTGAAGGAGCTGTTCCGGGAAGAGTTCGTGGCCTTGGTTGGAAGGCACTTCCGGCATGCTGCCCTGTTCGGCCAACGGGTGGTCCATGGATCCCTGATGGTTGGAGTGGATGCGGGCTCCACCGCGGTTGAGACGCTGAAGCTCGATCGCTCCGAGCTGACGGTCGCCGGGGGGCTCGCCCGCCCGTTGTACGACCTGCTGGTGGCGAGCGATGCAGCCCTACCGCCCGTGAGCGGTTCGCTGTTCGAGACGACCGTGCACGGCATGGATCCGGCGGGCTTTTACGGCGTACACCTCCCCGAGCGCGTGAACAATGCCGATCGTCGCATCGGACTCCTCGAAAGCGAGCTCGAGGCCGCTCAGTTGGTGTCGCTTCCGGCGGCAAGCGTGCAGGCCAAGCTCGACCAGCTGATCGAAGGGCAGCGGGCCGCAGCGCCGGAAACGCAAGCCAAGCTCGACCAGTTGCTCGAGGGGCAGCGGACCATGGCGCCCGAGGTGTATGCCAGGCTCGACAAGCGGACCAGCGATGCCGAGGAGATGCATGCGAAGCTCAATCGCCTGCTTCAGGCGCGCGAGACCGAGGCGATCCTCAATGCCGACATCCGCCGCTTGAGTGGTGACCTCGAGGCCGCGCTCGACCGCCTATCGGCGGCCAGCCAACGCCTGGAGTCGGTGTCCGCATCGCATGCCGATCTCGAATCCGCGGTGCGTATGCTCGAGACGCAGCTCGAGGTGTCGCACGCCAGACTCCAGGAGGACGAAACTGTGCTGTCAGAAGTGCGTCAGGCCCTCGCCGAGCGTGATGCCGAGGTGCGCGAACTCCGCAACTCCTTCTCATGGCGCAGCACGAGTTGGCTGCGCGCGCTGTCCAATGTGCTGGGAGGTCGACGGTGAGCAAGACGGCGAGCCTGTTGGGGCGCTGTGCCAAGGAGGCCTATGCACGTCTCCCGGTCAGCTGGAGCTTCAAGCTGCGGGTCAAGCGCTGGATGTTCACGTCCTTCGCCCCGATCTTCCGCAATACCAGCGCGTACCAGCGTTGGGTCTATTTCGATCCGCTCCAGCAGGCCAAGGCTACTGAAGAACGTGCCGTTGAGCCTGGCCCGGTGCAGCCGGATTCGCTGCTGAAGCGCTATGTCCGCGACCTTCAGTCGCGCACCGGCTCCAATTTTTCAGCCGAATACGTGGGCTTGGCGAATGGACCGCCGTCCGCGCCGTTGCTGGGAAAAGTCATCGCCTTCTATTTGCCGCAGTTCCACCCCATCGCCGAGAACGACGAATGGTGGGGGCGTGGTTTTACCGAGTGGACCAACGTGTCCAAGGCGCTGCCGCAGTTCCTCGGACACAACCAGCCTCACCTGCCTGGCGAACTGGGTTTCTACGACCTGCGGCTCGTCGAGGTGATGAGGCGGCAGGCCGAACTCGCCAAGCTTTACGGCGTCCACGGCTTCTGCTTCCACTACTACTGGTTCTCCGGTCGTCGCCTGCTCGAGCGGCCGCTCGACCAGTTTGTCAACGACCCATCGATCGACCTTCCGTTCTGCCTGTGCTGGGCCAACGAGAACTGGACGCGCCGTTGGGATGGCATGGACAGCGAAATATTGCTGGGCCAGAACTACAGCGACGACAACGACGAGCGCTTCATCGCCGACATCGAGCGTTACCTTCGCGATCCTCGCTACATACGTATCGACGGAAAGCCGCTCGTGATCGTCTATCGTCCGTCGCTGTTGCCGGACAGCCGCCGCACCGTGGAGCGTTGGCGCGAGCACTGCCGCAAGAGCGGGCTCGGAGAGATCTTCCTGGCGATGGTCCAGTTCGACATCGATGACCCGAGGACGTGCGGCTTCGATGCGGCACTGGAGTTCCCGCCGCACAAGCTCGGGCGTTCGCTGAAGTGCATCAACCACACGTTGGACATCATCAATCCGGCCTATGCGGGGCATGTCGTCGACTACCGCGACCTGGCCGAAGCCGGTAAGCGCTGGCCGGTGCCGGACTATCCGCTGTTCAAGGGCGTGGCGCCGCGTTGGGACAATGAGGCGCGCAAGCCAGGACGCGGCTACACGTTTGCCCACGCGTCTCCAGCCCACTACCAGGACTGGCTGAGCCACGCATTGGACTATTCGCGTTCGCACCCGGTACAGGGCGAAAGCGTCGTGTTCGTGAACGCATGGAACGAGTGGGCTGAAGGAGCGCACCTGGAGCCCGATCGTCGATACGGCTACGCATTCCTGCAGGCGACGCGCAATGCTTTGACGGGCGGGACGCCGCGCCGCAAGGTGCTGGTGGTCTCGCATGACGCCCATCCGCATGGTGCGCAGTACCTGGCGCTGAACCTGGTGCGCGAACTCCGCCGGATGGGCGTCGACGTCGAGGTGCTGCTCCAGGGCGGCGGCACGTTGGAGGGTGACTTCGAGGCCGTTGCAACGGTCCATCGGGCGTACGGGGACGGCGAGGATGTAGAGACTCTCGCGTTGCGCCTGCATCGGGAAGGTTGCGACCTCGCCATCGCCAACACCGCCGTGGCGGGGCGGGTGGTTCGTCCGCTGCGCAAGGCCGGCCTGCGTGTCGTGTCGCTTGTCCACGAGTTGCCGGGCGTCATCCGCGATTACGGCCTTGAGTCGGCGATCCAGGATATTGCCGCTTGCGCCGATCGCATCGTGGTCGCGGCCGATGCCGTGAGGGCGGGGTTGTCGGAATTCCTTGACGAGCACGATCTCGGGAGACTGGTAACCGTGCGGCCGCAGGGACTGTTCACGCGCAGCCGCCATCGAGGCGAGCTGCGATCGGTGCAGGCCCGCCGCCGTCTGCGCGAACGTCTGGGCTTGCCTGCTGACGCCAAAGTCGTGCTGGCCGTCGGTTATGCAGATCGGCGCAAGGGCGTGGACCTGCTGGCCCAGGCTGCGGTGCTCTGCTGCGCGACAGATCCGAGCATGCACTTCGTGTGGGTGGGACACCGCGATGTCGGCCTGGAACCCGAAGTGGGCGAGATCCTGAGCAAAGGCGGCGTGGCCGACCGCTTCCACTTCGTGGGCCTCGACTTCGATACCGACGACTATTACGCGGGCGCGGACGTGTACGCGCTGGCATCCCGCGAGGATCCATTCCCGTCCGTCGTGCTGGAAAGCCTGTCGGTGGGAACGCCGGTAGTCGCCTTCGAAGGCACTGGCGGTGGCGCCGACCTGCTTGGCAGCACAGGAGGTGCGGTGGTGCCGGCCTTCGATGTCGAGGCATTCGCTGCAATGCTGCAGCGCATGGCTTCCGGCAGCGATGAAAGCAGGCGGATCGGCCGTGAAGGCGCCGAGCTGATCGATCGGGACTTCTCCTTCCGCGCCTATGCGATGGACCTGCTTGCGATGGGCGGCGCCGGATTGCCGCGTGTGTCGGTGGTCGTTCCCAATTACAACTACGCGCATTACCTGCGCGAGCGTCTGGAGTCGATCGCGGAACAGACGCTGCCGCCATACGAGATCATCGTCCTTGATGATGCGTCGGGCGACGAGAGCCTCCAGACGCTGCAAACCCTACGGGCCAACCTCCATCCGGAGCCCCAGGTCATTCCGTGCGAGACCAACAGTGGTTCCGTGTTCCGGCAGTGGCTGAAGGGAGCCGAGCGTGCGCGGGGCGAGTTCGTCTGGATTGCTGAGGCCGACGACCTTGCGAGGCCCGAATTGCTCGGGCGTCTCCTCCACCTGATGCAGGGTGATCCGGGCGTGGTTATGGCGTACGCCCAGTCCGAGCAGATCGACGAGTCCGGGCAGGTGATGGCGTCCAGCTATCGCGCCTATACCGACGAGCTGGACACGCGGCGCTGGTGCGCGAGTTACGTCGCGACCGGCTTGGCGGAAGTCAATGCGGGCCTCGCGGTCAAGAATACGTTGCCAAACGTGAGTGCCGTCGTATTCAGGCGACAGGCATTACTGGATGTAATGCGCGCACATATCGAGGAGATCTCCAGCTACCGGATCGCGGGCGACTGGCTCGTGTACCTGCTGTTGTTGCAGAAGGGCAAGGTTGCGTTCGAAGCTGCACCCCTGAACCAGCACCGGCGACACTCAAACAGCGTGACGCTGGGGGGCGATGCCCAGAGGCATTACTCTGAGGTCGAGCGGGTGCAATTCGCAGCGCAGCGCCTGTTCCCGGTGGAGCAAACTGCCCGCGAGTCCGCCGCCAGGTACCTGAGGGCACTGCGCGTACACTTCGGCCTGCCTTCGACGGAACCGGAAGCAGAGGTGCACGGCTCATGAAACTGCTGGTGATCGGCGGAAATGGATTTCTCGGCTCCAGCCTCGTGGAGGCCTTGCGCAAGGCCGGACACGCAGTGCGCGTGCTCGATCGCACACCCGCCCGGCGAGACGTGGATTGGGCCGGCACCGAATATCTCCTCGGCGGACTCGAGGATGCAGGAACGCTGGAATCCGCCCTCGAGGGTATCGAGGGTGTCTTTCACCTGGCCAGTTCGACGGTGCCGGGCACGTCCAACCGCGACCCGGTGTTCGACGTCGAATCGAATCTGGTCGGCGCATTGCGACTGATCGAAGCGATGCAGCGGGCCGGTACGCGGCGCATCGTGTACTTCTCCTCCGGGGGGACCGTATACGGAAACCCAGACGCGTCGCCGGTGCGCGAAGATCATCCGCTCCGACCGATTTCGTCTTACGGCGTGGTGAAGGTCGCGATTGAAAATTACCTGATGATGTACTGGCGCCTGGGGTTGCTGGACCCATTGGTGCTGAGGCCTTCCAATCCCTATGGGCCTCGTCAGTCAACCTCGGGAGTCCAGGGCGCCATAGCGGCATTCCTGGGGCGAGCCCTCAGCGGCGAGGGCGTGTCGATCTGGGGTGACGGAACCATCGTTCGCGACTACCTCTACATCGAGGATCTGGTCGCCGCCGCCGTCGCTGCCATGACGTCGGGCGAATGTGGCGTACTCAATGTGGGCAGCGGTGCCGGGCACAGCCTCAACGAGGTTTGTGAGTTGATACGCGATGTCACCGGCCGTGACCTGCCGGTCCAGTACCTGCCCGGCAGGGATTTCGATGTCTCACGAATCGTGCTAGATATCGATGCTGCCACCTCACGTTTGGGCTGGCTTCCCCGGGTTCCGCTGCGCGAAGGGATAGTCCGCACCTGGTCGGCGTTCATTCACTCCTAAGTTGTGAGGCTTTCATGAGTCAAACCGTAGATCAGGATGCCGCACCGGGCACCGAGCAGAACGATGGCCCTTGGCTCTCCACGCTGATAAGGAGCCTGACTTCTCAGCAACTCAGCCCGCTCGGTGAGCTGCTGCCTGCATTCCCGCCCGAGGAGCTCCAGCGCAATACCACCGGCCTCTCTTCGGAAGCGGCGCTGCGACAAGCCCACGCGTTCTACGACAACGTCCTGGATGCCGCGCGCCGCGCAGGCCTGGTGTTGGATCGATCGACGCGTGCACTGGACTTCGGCTTTGGTTGGGGCCGCATCTCGCGTGTTTTCATGGAGCGCATCAGCCTTGCCAACATTCACGGCCTTGATGTGGACCCCGCGTTCGTCGAGATCACCCGTGACCTGACCCGTTCCGACAAGTTCGAGCTGTGCGCTCCGTTTCCGCCTACGAAGTACGAAGACAGCTCCTTCGACATCATCTATCTGTACTCGGTTTTCTCGCATCTTTCCGAGGAGGCCTGTCAGTCATGGATGCGTGAGTTCGCTCGCATCCTGCGTCCAGGAGGGGTGGTCGCCTTCACCACCCGGCACGACTCCTTTTTTGATTTCTGCGAATGGGCCAAGGGGCAAGGCGCGTCGAGCTCGCCGTACGTACAAGCATTGGGGCAACTGTTCCCTGATCTGAGCCAGGTTCGTGAGGCCTATCGCGCGGGGCGCTTCATCCACGCCTCATCGCAGGGAGTGGGAGGGGGTGGTCCTCGCGACGAGAGTTTCTACGGCGAGACATGGATTCCAGAGCAGTATGCTCGCACTGGATTCGATGACCAGTTCGAGTTCGTCTCCGGTTATTTCGATGGCACAAAGTATGACCAGGCGTGTTTTGCCCTGAAGCGAAAGTAAGTCGCAAATACTCGGATTACTCGGATTACTCGGGAGGGAGGGGGACGTGTACAACATGGCCTTGATCGAGCGCTGTCTGAGTGACTACGGGGCCCTGCCGGTCGCCACGCAGGTGTCTCCGAACGACCAGATGCAGAATCAGTGGTATTTGGAGGTTGGCCGTAGCGCCGTGGAGGTCATCCTGGCGGGGTTGATGTCAAGTTACGTTCCTCAGGTGAACCGTGTGCTTGATCTTCCGTGCGGGCATGGCAGGGTCCTTCGCCATCTGGTGCGGATGTTTCCAACGGCCGAGTTTCACGCTTGCGACCTGGATGCCGACGGCGTTCGCTACTGCGCAGAGCAGTTCGGAGCCGTGCCGGTCGTGTCCCGCCCCGAGCTCTCGGAAGTCGACTTTGGAACGAAGTACGACCTGATCTGGGTCGGGTCGCTGTTCACGCACGTGGCGGAGCCCCAGTGCAGGAGCTGGCTGGCTCACTTGGCGAAGTTCCTCACCGCCCGTGGGATCGTGGTGGCAACCATGCACGGTCGGTGGAGTCAGTCCGTGCACCAGCGCATGCCATACATAGGCGAGGACCGCTGGCAGGAGATCGTCAACGGTTACCATGCCCGCGGTTATGGTTATGCCGACTATGTGTCGTCCGAGAGCGTCGACCATGTCCCCGGCAACTATGGGATATCGCTCGCCCGCCCCAGCGCGATACTGAGCATGCTCGAGCATTTGGAGGGGATTCGTGTCTTTTCGTACAGCGAGCGAGCCTGGGCGGATCACCAGGACGTCGTGGTCTACGGAAAGCCAGCTGTCGACGAAGCTTGGTAACGAATCCTGCTGATTTATCGGCGTTTCTTGGTCGATCGCTGGCTGATGTGGTAAAAAACACCGGGGTTGGCGCCGGGGTGCGCCACGATGTTCCTTTGATGGTCTGCACGCGGCCTGTCGGCTGCCGATAGGCCCACTTATCATTCTTACTGCAAACACGCCATGTCGAGCGCAAGCCAATACACTCCGAGTGCCCTGAGGCACTACGTACGCGAGAATCCGCTACTGATCGCTTTTGCGGTGCTGGCAGTGGTGTTGCGCATCGCTCATTGGGCCTATACGGGGCGGATCTGGGAAGACGCGCTCATTACCCTGACGCCTGCGGAGAACTTCTGGGACGGAATGGGCTTTACCCATCATCCCAGCGAGCCTCGGGTACACAGCTTCACATCGCCGATCAGTGTGCTGATCCCGTTGGTGGGTGTCCTGTTTGGCAATGGCCTTTTGGCGTTGCGACTGACGGCGCTGGCCGGCAGCGTGGCGGCCATCTACTTTGCGTACTCGATCGGCCGCAAGCTTGAGTTCGGCAAGCCCGCGCAGGTGCTGCTCCTCGGGTACCTCGCCGTCGATCAGTTGCAGATCTTCTTCGGCATGTCCGGCATGGAGACGCAGGTCGTTACCGCGATCCTGCTGGCCGGCGTGTACTTCCTGTTCGCCGAGCGTTGGATCGCCTTGGGCGTGGCGTGCGGTCTGGCACTGCTCTCACGTCCGGAGTTCCAGGCTTTCGTGGCGCTGGTTGGCTTGTGGCTCCTGATCTTCCGTCGCGACGCGCTGGTTAGGGTCATTGCTGCGGCGCTGGCGATCGTGTTGCCTTGGGCCATTTTTGCGATCAGCTATTTCGGGTCTATCGTGCCCAACACGATTCGAGCCAAGACGTGGGGGGGGCGCATCAGCCTGTTCGATCACACGATCGATGCCATGACCCAGTACTTCCTCGAATCCTGGAAGCACATGGCTCCGTTCCTCGAGTGGTCGATTACCAATACCGCGCCGGTGCCGCGGGCCTTGATCGTCGCAGTCACCTTGACCGTCCTGGCGCTGGCCGTGATCGGCATGATCCTCGTGCTGGCGCGGCGCAACACCAAGATGATGGTGGTCGTGGCAACGGTGCTCGTCTTTATCGGCTACAAAACCGTAGCGACGCTGAACCCCTATTACATGTGGTATCTGCCGCCGTTCATTGCGCTGTTGTTCCTGATCGCGGCCTTCGGCTTGAATGCGATCCAGGGCCGGGCCCAGAAAGTGGCCGCTGCCTTGGCTGCGGCTCTGGTGCTCGCCTACGGAATCCATGTTCCCTACACCTTTTACACAGACCGTATCGTCCAGGACGAGATCGAGATCGCTGTCCGCCAGCGGGTGGGCAAGCGCCTCAACGAGCTTATGGGGCCCAATGATTCGGTATTCCTCGAGCCGCTGGGTTACATGGGCTATGAGATCCGCGGCAAGACTACGTACGACTTCCCAGGCCTGAGCTCCCCCAAGGTCGTGGAGGTCATCCGGAACCTTCCGGAGGTCAGGATGGGCGGCGTCATTGACCGTCTGAAGCCAAGCTATGCGGTACTGCGACCGCAGGAACTGGACGAGTTCCAGCGCTATTTCCCTGAAACATTCAGCCACTATCGCGAAGTGGACCGGATCACTGCCAAGCCCTTGTTCATCGAGCGATGGGGCTACTCTGTCTACGCAGTCGATACCGATTTCACCATCCGCAAGTACACGCCATGATCTGACAAGCCCGGCAGGTTACGGCGGTACCCAGCTTCCCGGCATGCGCAGGCGACTGTCGTACATGCACCTAATGCCAGCCTACGGGCTGGCATTGGTCGTTTACCTGATCGCAATCAGCTGGTCGCAGCCGATTCTGGATCTGTTTGGCTTCCGTCAGGCGCAGACCGCGCTATCGGCGTACTGGCTTGTACGAGGCGCCCCTTTCTGGAGCTACATCACCCCGGTCACGGGATACCCGTGGTCGATTCCGTTCGAGGTTCCGGTTTATCAGCTTCTGGTGGCGGAGTTCGCGCCCGGAACTTCGCTCATCGATATCGATCGCACGGGCAGGGTGCTCAGCGTCGGGTTCTTTCTTGCAGCCTGCGCGCTCGTCTACCGGGTTGCTTTGCTCTGGAGCGGTGATCGCAGGACGGCGCTGCTCTGCATGGGGGCGCTGCTGGCTTCACCTCTGATGGCGTTCTGGAGCCGGGCGGTGATGATTGAGTCCACGGCGCTTTGCCTTGGCATTGCATTCGTATGGTGCCTTGCCGAATACGCCCGGTCGCCGCGCTGGGGGTGGCTGGTCTGCGCGGTGCCAGTGGCTTGTGCAGGCGCCCTGGTCAAGATCACCACGTTCTTCGGTTTCGCATTCTTCGCAGCGGGTGCAATCGCGATCCAATGGATGGTGGCAGGCGATGCCGCCCAGAGGAGGCGAGCGGCCATTTTGGCCGTGTATGGCTCGGTGGCAATCCTGCTGTCACTGCTAAGTCTCAAGGTCTGGTTGCTGCACGCCGACGCATTGAAGGCGCAGACGCTATGGGGGGATAGCCTCGGTTCGAGCCAGCTCGGGGGTTGGAACTACGGCACGTGGCCGCAGCGGTTGGATGTCGGCTTCTGGCGCAAGGTGGCGCTCAGCCGTTCGGTGCGGGATGGGTTGGGAAGCCCTTGGCTATTGCCTATGGCCCTCGCCATTGTGCTGGCAGCACGGTCCACGCGAATCCCTGGCGTTCTGCTCTTCATCAGCTACCTGATGCCATTTGCTGTGTTCACCAACCTGCACCAGGTTCACGACTACTACCAGTACGCCAACATGGTCTTTGCGACCACCTTGCTGGCGCTTGCAATCCGGAACGTCGCTGACATCCCCAGGGTGGGCTCCTATCTGGGCGCACTGTTCGTACTGCTGGTGTGCGTGCTGTCATGGCAGCACACGTGGAGACGTTATGTGCCCGAGATCGCTTCGGACATGCGGTCGAGCCGGGAAATGCGGATCGCCTCGTTCCTGAAACAGGAAACGGATCCCGGCAGCGTCCTGCTGGTGCTGGGCCTGGATTGGGATGCCGCGTTGCCGTACTACGCTGAGCGCCGCGCTGTCATGATGCCCGACTGGGTAGGTGTCGACCGATTCAAGGCATTGACGGCCTCAAGCAGGCCCTTCGGTGGCAACGCAGTAGGCGCGGTGGTCAGGTGTCCCGGCGCGACACCAGCCGATCCGGAGCGGTCGTCCGCAATCGATGCACTGGTCGAGCGCTATTCACGGGGTCAGCAAGTGCACAGCGTGGCGGATTGTCAGGTAATCGTCGCAAGCCGAGAGAAGAAACATGAGTAAATGTGTTGGAAGCCGTGCAGCCCTTCTGCTGATGCTCGCTGCCGCCGGGTGTGATCGCGACACAGCGTTGCCGGACCCTCAAGCCATCGCTGTTCCGGCGATGACGAAGCCGGAGCCTGTTCAAGTCGCCTCGCAGGATGCTGTGGCGGAGGATCGGCTCGAGGCCGGTCTGTCGATCATGAAGGATCGCGTCGTTGAGAAGCAGGACGCCTTCGCGCCGATCGAAGTGAAGCACCGCTCGAGATACTTCCTTCACCCAAGCGCAGAGCGGAGGGCGTCGATCACCTTTGACGTATCCGCGATCGAATCTCTGGCAATTGCCCCGCACATCGAGGATTTCTCGACCGTGAAGGACTGCGCAGGCAACCCGGCGGCAGGCGTCGTGGACGTCATGTGGCGGTTGGACAAGGGGCCCGAGTCAAAACTGACGGTAGATCGGCATTACGCCGGCACTGTCGGCGTGACGATCGACGGCGCGTCCAAACTCACCATCGAAGTCGACCAAGGAAACGGCGTGCCTTGGTGCGACTGGTTGAGCGTCGGTGTGGTCGATGTGAAGGCGAGCCAATGACGGGGCAGGCCCTCGTCAGCGGGTTCGGAAGGTGTACGTCTTGTGGCCCAGATAGCTTGTAAAGATCGGCACAATCACGCCGATCGCGTGTGCCAGGGTCTCAGGATGGAAGTCCAGGCCGACAGAGGGAAACACGACGCGTGCCAACAGCAGGCTGATACCCAGCGTCTGTAGCACCGCCAGCATGTTGACCGCGATGAACCATCCGGCCTGCTTGTGGATTCCCTCGTTTCCCTCCGGGAAAACGAAAGCGCGATTCAGCAGGAATGCCGTGATCATTCCGATCACGTAGGCGATCACGATGGACGTCGAGTAGTTGAAAACGTTCCCGAGCAGGATTCGCGAACCGAAGTTGGCTGCTGCAGCGATACCACCTGCAATCGCAAAGTAAATGAAGCGCTTCAATGCATGGGCTCCCGCGGTTCACGCAGCACGTGCAGCTGATGGATGGTGATGATGGCCAACGCGGCCAGGACACCTGAGGAGAGCCAGTCGAAGCGCGGGAAGTGTCCCAGCGGCTCGATGACCCAGACCCCCAGGCCATACAGGACGCTGAGGCCCAGCGCCACGACGCCCCATCGTCCCGCAGCCAACAAGGCCATGACCAGACCAAGATGCAGCGCCATCAAGGATTGGTAGGACTGGTGGTGGTTGATGAAACAATCCCACGTTGCCAGCCAGCTTAAGGCGACGGACATCACCGCGAACACCACGAGTCGACGACTGGCCTGCCAATTCTGGTCAGAGCTCTTGCGCTTGTAGGCCGATCCCAACGCGATGAAGCCCAGTAACAGCGCATTGAGCGAAGGGACGATGTTGTAGAAGTCCGAGGCCCGCCAGCGATCCACGATGGAGTGCGCCTGCCCCATCTCGTTCAGCCCGCAACTGTTGCGGAGGCCGAAGAAGATGGTGAGGAGCCCGTCGCGCTTCTTTGCGAGCCATGCTTCCATGCCAAGCTCGCGATAGCTGCGAAGGATCGTGTCCAGAACCCCGAGCTCCCGCTCGTCGAAGCCGAAGGTTCCGGCGAAAGCGAACTTCACCAAGGCATTCCCGCTGAAGTGCGTGCTTGCCTGCCACAGGTTCCACGGCAGCATCAACGCGACTGCAACTGCGAATGCAATCGAAGCGCCCCTTATCGACGGAAGGCCGCGGTAGAAGACGGCCAACGCCAGCATGGCCAATATGCCGAAGGCGCTGCCGCCATGGGTAAGCAGGCCCAAAGCCGACAGAGCAGCCGCTGTCGCGAGCCCAACGTCATCGTCGCGAAGCCTGAGCGTCGGCTTTTCCAAGCCCAGAAGGATCCACGCAGCCGCAAGAGTAAGTGTGCCGCTCAGTAGCTTGGGCCAGGTGAACAGACTGTTGAAGATGAACAATGGACACAACGCCAGGATCGCGATGGTCAACATGACTCGGAGGCGCGACATGCCGAGACCAGGGAGCACAAGCGCCAGGAAGGCGGCCCATACGGTGTTCAGCACCACACCGATCGCGAGTTGAAACGTGGGAAGCAGCATCGTGCCGTCGTTGAGGCGGCCAAGTCGCTCGAAAATGTCGTGGAGCGCAGCGTGCCACCCATAGGACAACGGTGGACGATCGGCGAGCGACCATACCGAAAAATCCGACAGGTCTTCGTGATTGCCCGATACAAGGACCCGCGACACGAATCCAGGCAACTGGTTGTCCGTGGACCAGCGGGCTGGTGTGAATCGGCCATTCATCTCCCAGGGGCCAGCACCACTGTCGACCATGGAAGCCAATGCGAAATAGCCGACGGCGGTTGCCAACCATACGCACAAGGCAAACACCACGGGCCGCAGGTCGGCAGACATGGACGCCTGCGAGCGGCGTCCCACCCATTCGCGGACCAGCGCGCCCGTGCCCGTCGTGACCAGTATCAAGGAGAAGAGCAGTCCGACGTGGCGCTCATACCAATAGACGAAGAACTGAGCGAAGCCGATCAGGCCCATGCAGATCAGGCCGGCGCTGGCCGGCGTGATCGGGAGTGATCGCGTTATGACGGCACGGCTGCCCAGCAGGTACCAGCCCGCCATCGTGCCCCAGGCGAAGATGAGGAACCAGAACCCGCCTACCGACGAACGCTTGAGTACGGAAAGTCGAGACAAGCCGTAAGGGGATCCGAGTGCGATGTAATCCCGAGTGCTGGTGGTCACGGCAACAACGCGAACGTCGCCAGCGCAGAACTCCCGCGGCCGTTCGATCAAGACCTCTGACCATTGAGTGTTGTTGCGACTGGTGGCGAGGTAGATCCTGCGGCCCGAGCCCACGCATTCGACGAATGCGCTCACCCCAGATTCCCCTGCGAAGCCGTTGTAAGGAACGGCGAATGGGCCATCCGGAGTGAAGGGCTTCGTGCGTAGCACGCCGGGCTGGCTTCCTCGTTCGGGACTCCAAGAGCGCCAGTAACGCATCTCGGGCGCGGAACGAACACTCTTGCGTTGATCCTTGTGAGGCGCCTCCAAGGGAACGAACGCGCCCTCGACCTGCCAACCATCGGCAGGAATGAGCACGCGTGCCGGCGGCTCCGGCCACGCGAGCAAGGCACCCACCAAGACGAAGGCCGTGATCGCCAGGGCGGCGGCCCAGCGTCGCCAGTGCGCGCTCCATGCACTCATTCCGCGCGATCCGCCAATACAACCGACACAAGCCGGTCGGCCGTGGCGATGCTTTCGTTGATCGAGCGGTCCTCAGGGTAGTAGTACGACGTATCAGCCATATAGAAGCCATCGACCGGGGTCTTCATCGGCGGGAGCATGGCCTGGAAGGCAGGCGGACAGATGGTCTGCGCAAAATCGTAGCGATGGCAGTGGCTGGCCAGCACCCAGTCCTGGCGGAACGCCGGATTGAGCTTGCCGAGGTAACCGATAACCTCGTCGATCAGCTCCTGATTGGGCAGTGACCATTTCGGATGGGTCTTGGGCATGTAGAAAGGCGCGTACAGGATGTGCTCGCCCTCGCGGGTGCCCGGATTGAGATTGGAGTACTCGATTACACCCGGGATCTCGATCCGCTCGTCACTGATGTTCATCCAAAAGTTCTCGGTGAGTGCGTGCCTCAACTTGAGAATCACGCATGCAACCGGAATGTTCTCGATGGCGCGCACCTTGCTGGCGAAATCCGCCGGCAGGCCCGGCACCATCGCGGGCACATACTGGATAGGTGCGGTCGACAGTACCGCGTCCATCGGATGGAACTTGCCCCCCACGTCCACGCCGGAGACGCGATCGTTCTCGACCACAACGCGATCAATTCCGCAGCGAAGATGGATGCGTCCCCCGAGTTGGACGATCTTCCGCTCCATGGCCTCAAGGAGCGTCTCCGAGCCGCCCTCGATGTAACCGAGACTCTCGTTGAGCAGGTTGCGGCGCGACAACGCGATTCGCTTGATGCGCGTGCCGATCCAGGAGGCCGACAGGTTCTCGGTGTACTCGAAGAATTTGAGCTGGAATGTACGGCGCCAGAGAACGTCGTAACCGCGCTGGCCTAGCCACTTGCGCAGCCAGGTGGTCGCGTTCTCCTTGTCCAAGGCCGTCCAGTCCTGGATCCCCTTCGTCGTCATGACGTGCAGCGCGTACCGGAACTTGCTGACGATGTCGAGCTTGGGAAAGGAGAGCAGGGCGAACGGCGTCCCCCACTTGTAGAGCGTACCGTCGTAGTAGTAGCCCATCTTGGTGTCCGTCCACTTCAGCGTGTCGGACAGTCCAAGTTCTGAGAGGAGTTCGAACAGCGGGTAATCGGTCTTGCAGATGAAGTGGTAGTAACGCTCGATCTTGAGGCCGTCGAAGTCGAAGCTTGCCGACATGCCGCCGATGCGGTCGTCACGCTCGTAGATGTCGACCTCGTGACCGGCCTCCAGCAGGCGCATCGCTGCCATCAGCCCCATAGGACCGGCGCCGACAACTGCGAACTTCCTGCGGTTATTCATAATCGTATCCATGACTCATCGCTTGAGCACAATGTGCCCGTAGGTAGGGTCGCAGTAGCTCTCTCGTACCGCGGCTTCGAAGGAGTGCTGGCGGACGCCGAAGACGGTTTCGGTGTCGACGCCGTTGAAGTCGTCGCCGGCCGACAAGGCCTTGAGTTGGTCCGCCGTGAACGGAGGCTTCTTGCTGAACAGCGCGTAGGTGCGCAGGAGGATGGCAAAGAAGCCAATCGGGATATGGACGATCAGCGTCCTGAGACCCTTCACGCGCTTGATAGTCTTGATGATGTCGACATAGTCGATCCGGGTGTCTCCGACGATGTCGTAGATAGTCCCGTCCGGCTGGCGCTCAATGCACTTGATGATGCAGCGGCAGAAATCGCGTTCGTACAACGGCTGGCGCATGAACTTGCCGTCGCCAGGAATCGGGAAAACAGGCGTCCTGGCCATGAAGCGCGACAACCAGCCCAGGTGCTTGGGATCGAACCACCCGAACATCAGCGTCGGACGCAGGATGCTGTGGCTCAGGCCGCTGGCGACGACCATCGCCTCCTGGATCTTCTTGGTCTCGGTGTAGTCGTCGGTGGCGACGGAGTTGACCACCGAAGAGCTGATATGAACGACATAGGGAACTCGATGCCGCTTGCAGGCGTCCAGTACGAGACGCGTGGCGTCGATGTTGTTGCGGTCGAAGAGGTCGCGGGTTTTCCCAGTGATCTGTGCATGCAATTGCACCACGATCTGGGCTTCCGAGAAGGCGGCCTCCCAATCGCCGGGCTCGGCAAGATCGGCATGCACCGTTTCTACGTCCGGGTGAAGCTTGCGCAGGATCTCAAGGTTGTGGGCGTGCTTGTCGATGGCCACCAACCGGGTGTAGCCCTGCTGCTTCATCTCGACGATGAGGTTCTGCCCCACCAGGCCGGCGGCGCCGGTGAGCACTATGCGTTGATTCTTGCCGGGAGGCGACATCAGAGCTTGATCCTGCGGAAAACGAACTCGGGGATATGGGTGATCACCAGCATGATGCCGGCCCAGAACCAGGGCAGATAGGCGACCGCACGGCGCTTGTCGATGGCGGCGACTATTCCACGAGCAACCTGATCGGGCTTGGCCCACAGGGCGCCCTTCTTGAACTCGCGAGTCATCGGTGTGTCGACGAAGCCAGGCTTGATCGTCAGCACGTTGACGCCACGGGGGGACAGGCTCTGGCGCATGCCACTGAGGAACGCGGTGACTGCCGCCTTTGCGCTGCCGTAAAGGTAATTGCTGGCGCGGCCGCGGTCGCCGGCGACAGAGGAGATCACCGCGAGCGTGGCGCCGTCGGAAAGGCGCGGGGCGATGGCCGTGGCCAGCGCGATCGTCGAAGTTCCGTTGGTTGCGAACTCCTGCATCGCGTACTCGACCGATTGCTCGCATCGGGCCTGGTTGGGCAGGGTGCCGTGCGCGATCAATGCCACGTCCACACCACCCATGGCGGACCAGGCCGCTTCGATCATCGCTGCGTGCGCTGCAATGTCGTTGATGTCCAGGCGATGGGTGGTGACGCCATGCGCGCCGCGAACCCGGAGGTCCGCGGCGATCGCGTCCAGGCGTTCCAGGTCGCGCCCCACGAGAAACATCCCCGCGCCGCGTGATGCGAACTGACGCGCAGTGGCTTCGGCGATGGCGGATGTGGCGCCGATGATGACAACTCGTTGCATGTTCACTCCATCACCCGGCGCCAGAGCCCGGATGAGAAACGGGGGTCGATGTATTGGGAGAACGCCCGCCATTGCGGGAAGGCGTCGCGGAACAGCGCGCCGGACATGCGCGCGTCCTTGGCCGGGTATACGGCTCCGCCCGCCTCGGCGACGATCGCGTCCAGGCGGTCGAGGAGCCTGAAGGTTTCCTCGCCGGCATTCGGGAAGTCGAGTGCCAGCGTGGTGCCCGGGCGCGGAAAAGACAGCATGCCGAGCGAAGACCTATCTCCGAACTCCTTGAGCACGGCGAGGAAGGAGCCGGTACCGCTGCGTGCGATCGCCTTGAGCATGTCGGCGATGCCATCGCGGGCAGCTGCCGGTGGCAGCACGCACTGGTGCTGCAGGAATCCACGCGGACCATACATGCGATTCCAGTGCGCGATGCCGTCCAGCGGATAGAAGTACGGCACGTAATGCGAACTGCCGCGTTTGGTCCGCGTGAGCTGGCGGTGGTAGTAGAGCCAGTTGAACGGCTTGAGGCTGAAGCCGTTCACCAGCGAAATGGGGGGCACAACGGGCATCGAAAGGCGGGATGATCGCGGCGTGGCTGCGCCTGCCTCGCCTGGCGCATGGTCTGCACGAAGGAAGTGGCCGCGCCCGAGCGAGCGTCCCTGTGCGAGGCAGTCGACCCAGGCAACGGTGTACTCGTGCGTGGCGGCCGATTCGGCGGACAGTGCGAAGAACTCGTCGAGATGTCCGAAACGGATCGATTCGGCCTCCATCCAGGGGCCCGGAACGCGACGCAAGCGGATTTCTGCCCACGTGATCACACCGGTCAGTCCGAGTCCGCCCACCGTGGCTTCGAACAGCCCGGATGCGTCACCCGGAGCGAGCACCGTGCGCGAACCGTCGCTGCGCAGCAGCTCGAAGCGCAGCACGTGGTGGCCGAACGTGCCGGCGCGGTGATGGTTCTTGCCGTGGACGTCGTTGGCGATCGCGCCACCGATGGTGACGTAGCGAGTGCCCGGCGTCACCGGCAGGAACCAGCCTTGCGGCACCGCCAGGTCCAGGATCTCGGCCAGCGTGACGCCCGCTTCGCACTGCAACACGCCGGTGGCAAGGTCGAATGCCATGTAGCGATCGAGACTACGCACATGCAGCAGCGTGCCGTCCGGATTGAGGCAGCTGTCGCCGTAGCTGCGACCATTGCCGTAGGGCAGGGCGGTGCCTTCGAAGTCAGGCAGCGGGGCGCGGCGATCGCTCAGCGGTACCAGTAGCTGGTGTGCCTTCGGGTATCCACCCCAGGATTGCCCCATTCCCGACATCAGATCGCGCCCAGCACCAGCAGGCCGCAGATGGCGATGACGATCTGGCTGACCCGATCGGTCACCGCGAACACCACCGGGTCATCGTCCATGCCGCCCCGATGCGCCTTGATCCATGCGCGGCTGATCCAGTAGAGCAGCATCGGGCAGATCAACCACAGCACTTGCGGACGACCGTAGAGCGCGATGCTCTCGGGGCTGTTGATGTAGAGCGCGAAGACGAGCACGGCGAGGTAACCGCTGGCGGCGCCGAGCGACTGGATCAATGGCAGGTCGTCCACTGCGTATCCGCGGCCGCTGGCTTTCTCCTGGCCGTTGGCCAGCATCGCCGCAAGCTCGGTATAGCGCTTGAGCATGGCCAGGCTGAGGAAAATGAACATCGAGAAGGCCAGCAGCCAGAACGAAAGCGGCGAGTCGATGGCCGCTGCGCCGCCGATGATGCGGATCGTGTACAGGCCCGCGAGCACCACCACGTCCACCATCACCACGCGCTTGAGCCGCAGCGAGTAGGCGAGCGTCATCACGTAGTAGCCGGCAAGGACAAGCGCGAACAACGGACCCACCAGCCAGGCGAGCGCAAAGCCCGCCAAGGTCAGCATCGGTGCGGCCACCAGGCCGTGCAGCAAGGGCAGTGCGCCGGCCGCGAATGCACGCAACCGCTTGCGCGGATGACGCCGGTCCGAAGGCAGGTCCAGCAGGTCGTTGAGCACGTAGACGCCCGACGCGCACAGTCCGAACGCCAGGAAAGCGATGCCGGTCTGGGCCACGGAGGCTGCGTCATAGAAGCGATGCGATGCCAGCAGCGGCAGGAACACAAGCAGGTTCTTCAGCCACTGGTGGACCCGGATCGCCTTGATCCAGGTATTCAGGTTGCCGCGCCGTGCCGGCAAGTGCCTGTCGACGGTCGTCACCTGCGCGGCGCGGCGCGCGAGGGATTCCGGTCCATTGACGACCCAGGCGCCACGCGAACGCGACCAGACGTCGAGGTCGATGCTCTCATTGCCGGCGTAATCGAAGCCGCGTTCGCCGAAGCGCTCGACCAGTGCCGAGGCCTTGCGATGCCCGGACAGGTTCAGCTGGCCGTCGCTGGCCAGCACCTGATCGAACACGCCCAGGTGCTGGGCGATGTGATGGGCGAACTTGGCATTGGTGGCCGTACACAGCACGCGCGGGCGCGCCTTCGTTTCGCGCAGCAGCGAGACCAGGCGTTCGTCGTAAGGAAGCGTTGCCGGATCGAGTTCGACCCGGGACGCAATCTCGTGCTTGAGCGCGGCCTTGCCGCGCAACAGCCAGAATGGGAGCAGAAAGAGGTAGAGCGGGTTCCGGCTGAGCAACGCCAGCAGGGATTCGTACAGCACATCCGATCTCAGCAGCGTGCCGTCCAGATCCACGCACAGCGCCACGTTTTCCGACCCCGGGCGGTTACCGTGCTCCATCACTTGCTCCCCTTCGGCCAGCATTGGCTGGCCGCCTGCAAGAAAACATTTTATCAACGGGCATCGCGCATTTCCGGCAGGACGTAACCCACGTCCCGCCGGAATGCGGCACACGTCACGCCAACGCCTTTTCCACTTCAGGCAGCAGCGTGAACAGATCGCCCACCAGCCCGATGTCGGCGATCTCGAAGATCGGCGCATCGCTGTCCTTGTTGATGGCCACGATCGTGCCGGCGTCCTTGATGCCGGTCAGGTGCTGGATCGCGCCGGAGATACCGACGGCGATGTACAGCTCAGGGGCGATGATCTTGCCGGTCTGGCCGACCTGCAGTTCGTTCGGCACGTAACCGGCATCGACAGCAGCGCGCGACGCGCCGACCGCGGCACCGAGCTTGTCGGCGAGGTTGTAGATGACCTTGAAGTTCTCGGCCGAGCCGACGCCGCGACCGCCCGAGACGACGCGGCGCGCGCTCTGCAGGTCGGGGCGGTCGGACTTGCCGGCGGCCAGGCCGACGTAACGGGTGTGCGACGGCAGGGCGGCTTCGACCGACGCGGATTCGACCGCGGCGCTGCCGCCCTTCGCAGCCTCCGGCCACGACGCGGTGCGCACGGTGGCGACGACGGTGTGGTCGGCCGGGGCCTCGACGGTGACGATGGCGTTGCCGGCGTAGATCGGGCGCTTGAAGGTGTGGCTGCCTTCCACCGCCATCACGTCGGACACCTGGGCGACGCCCAGCAGCGCGGCGACACACGGCATCAGGTCCTTGCCGAACGTGGTGCTGGGGCCGAAGACATGGCTGTAGCCGGCAGCGAGCTTGGCCACCTGCGGTGCCTGCACCTGGGCGATGGCGTTCGCGTTGGCGGCGCTGGCCACAGCCAGCACCTTGCCGACGCCCGCGATCTGCGCGGCTTCGGCGGCGACAGCGGCCGGTTCGGCGGCCAGCACGACGATGTCGATGCTGTCGGCCTTCAGCGCCTGCGCGGCGGACACGCACTTGGCGGTCGAGGGGTTCAGCTTGCCGTCCAGGTGTTCGGCGACGATCAGTACCTTGCTCATCACAGCAGCCCCTTAGCCTTGAGTGCGGCGACCAGTTCGGCCGCGTCCTTCACCATCACGCCCTTGCTGCGCTTGGCCGGCGGTGCGTAGTGGGTGGTCTTGAGCGTGTCGCCCGTATCGACGCCGAGGTCGGTGAAGTTGAGCGTTTCCATCGGCTTGCTCTTGGCCTTCATGATGTCCGGCAGCTTGATGAAGCGCGGCTCGTTGAGGCGCAGGTCGGTGGTGACCACGGCCGGCAGGTCGACTTCCAGCGTTTCCAGGCCTGCGTCGACCTCGCGGGTCACGGTGGCCTTGCCGCCGGCGACCTCGAGCTTGGAGGCGAACGTCGCCTGCGGGCGGCCCCACAGCGTGGCCAGCATCTGGCCGGTCTGGTTGGCGTCGTCGTCGATGGCCTGCTTGCCGAGGATGACCAGGTCCGGCTGCTCCTTCTCGATCAGCTTGAGCAGGGTGCGCGCGGCGGTCAGCGGCTGGATCGGCTGATCGGTGACGACATGGATGGCGCGGTTGGCGCCCATCGCCAGCCCGTTGCGCAGGTGGGCCTGGGCGTCGGCCGGCGCGATCGTGGCGACCACGACTTCGGTGACGATGCCCTTGTCACGCAGGCGAAGGGCTTCTTCGAGCGCGATTTCGTCGAACGGGTTGGCCGACAGCTTGACGCCGTCCGTGACCACGCCGGAGCCGTCAGGCTTCACCTGGATGCGGACGTTGTAGTCCACGACGCGCTTGTAACCGACGAGGATCTTCATCGTTCGGGGATTCCTTTGGGGGGATGCGCGGCACTGAGGCCGAGAACCGCTAATTCTAGCGGAGTGAGGGGCCCTACGCAGGCGAATAGGGGCTGGCTGAATCGGGCCGGATGCCCGGGTGGAGCCGCGCCCAATCCGTTAACCTTGCGCCCGCAGTCCCCATGCGGAGTCGAAATGCTTCATCCGGTGATCCTGAGCGGCGGCAGCGGCACCCGGCTCTGGCCGCTATCGCGGCAGAACCAGCCCAAGCAGTTCCTGGCGTTGATGGGCGACCACTCGCTCTACCAGGAGACCGTGCAGCGGGCGAACCAGCTGCCCGCGGCACAGCCGCCGGTCACCGTGTGCAGCGAGGAGCATCGCTTCATGGTGGGTGAGCAGTTGCAGGCAGTGGGGATCGCCAGCGGCGGCATCCTGCTCGAGCCGGTGGCACGCAGTACCGCGCCGGCCATCGCGCTGGCGGCGCTGCACGTGCTGGCCAGGGATCCGGAGGCAACCCTCCTGGTGATGCCGGCCGACCACCTGATCGCCGACGAAACCGCCTTCCGCGAAGCCGTGTCCGCGGCGGCGCGGCTGGCCGAGGATGGCTGGCTGGTGACGTTCGGCATTACGCCGGACTACGCCGAGACCGGCTACGGCTACATCCTGCGCGGCGAAGGCCTTGGCGAAGGCGGCTACCGGGTGCAGCGATTCGTCGAGAAGCCCGATCTCGCCACCGCCGAGCGCTATGTCGCCGAAGGCGTCTATGCCTGGAACTCCGGCATGTTCCTCTTCCGAGCCCGGCGTTACCTGGACGAACTCGCACAGCATGCGCCCGCGATCCTGCAGGCGGCGCAGGCAGCGTATGCCTCGTCCAAGGCCGACCTCGACTTCATGCGCATCGATCGCGACGCGTTCGCGGCCAGCCCCAGCGATTCGATCGACTACGCGGTGATGGAGAAGACCAGCCGCGCGGCTGTCGTGCCGGTCAGCTGCGGCTGGAGCGACATCGGTTCGTGGTCGTCGTTGTGGTCGGTGGCCGAACGCGATGGCGACGGCAACCGATACGAAGGTGACGTGATCGCGGTCGACACCCGCGACAGCCTGGTGCGCGCATCCGACCGGCGCATGATCGCGACGATCGGTGTCGAGGACCTGGTGATCGTCGATACCGCCGACGCCACGCTGGTGGCGCGAAAGGACCGCGTACAGGACGTCAAGGCCGTCGTCGACCGGCTCAAGGCCGCGGGCCGCACCGAGCACCTGTTCCATCGCCGCGTTTACCGGCCGTGGGGCAGCTACGACTCGATCGGCGTAGGGTCGCGCTTCCAGGTCAAGAAGATCGTGGTCAAGCCCGGCGCTGCACTGAGCCTGCAGAAGCATGCGCACCGCGCCGAGCACTGGATCGTGGTGTCCGGCGTGGCCGAGGTCACCTGCGACGACAAGGTATTCGACCTGCACGAGAACGAGAGCACGTACATCCCGCTGGGCAGCGTGCATCGTCTGCGCAACCGTGGCACCGAGCCGGTCGAATTGATCGAAGTGCAGTCGGGCCACTACCTCGGCGAGGACGACATCGTCCGTCTCGAGGACGTGTACGGGCGCTCCTGACGCGTGACGATCAGGCGGCGGACGCGTTCGTGGCGAGCGCGTCTGCCAGCAATGCGGCCAGCCGGTCGGCGCTGTCGCCGCCATGGGCCAGGAACAGCGACGGCTCGCACAGCTCCAGTTCCAGCAGGCACGGTTCGCCTTCGCCGTCGCGGATCAGGTCCACGCGTGCATAGAGCAGCGGCGTCTGCAGGCGCAGCTGCTCCTTCGCGGCGGCGATGACGCGTTCGGCGAGCGCGCGTTCGTCATCGCGCGGCGTACGTGCGGTGATGGCCTCGGCAGCGAACAGATGCGAGGTCGGTCCCTCGTCCGGCCGCAGCAGCGGACCCTTCCTGATCGCGTGGCTGAACGTGCCAGCGAGGAACATCAGCGCGGTTTCGCCGTCGTGGTCGACGGAGGAAAGGTACGGCTGCAGCATCACGCTGCGCTCTGCGTCCAGCAGGCGCGCGATGTGGTTGGCGGCAGCGAATTCCTGCTCGCGCGAATAGCGCTGCGCATCGCGCGAGCCCGCGCCGACCGCGGGCTTCACCACGAACTCGGCGGCTTCGGCATGGGCAGCCAGAAACCCCTGCAGCACCGGCAGCGGCTCAGCGTCGGGCTCGACGAATCGCGTAGGCACCACGGCCACGCCGCGTGCAGCAAGATCGGCGAGGTAGTGCTTGTCCGTGTTCCAGCGCACCACCGGCAATGGATTGATCAGCCGGCTTTGCGCGGACACCCGTGTGCACCAGTCAATGAACTCCGGCAGGCGGTCGACGTAATCCCAGGGCGAGCGCAACAGCGCCGCATCGAAACGTCCCCAGGCCACGCTGGGGTCGTCCCAGGCGCGCACCTGGGTGTCGATGCCCGCACGCGTGCAGGCGTCGAGCAGGATCGGGAGATCGTCGTCCAGGCCTGCGGCGGCGATCGCGGTGACGAGTGCGAGTCGGGGCATGGCCGAAGTCTAGAGGCTGTCGCGGCTTCCTGCCGCGTCACCATGCCCGAAAGTACGGTGCGGCGCGTCACGGGGGCGGGGTAAACTGCCGGCCTCGCATTGATTCCCCGACGGAGCCGACCATGGCCGAGGCCGCGACGCGTGCCAAGACGAAGTTGTACCCCAGTGCCGAGGCGGCGCTGAAGGGCGTGGTGGCCGATGGCCAGACGCTCGCTGTCGGCGGGTTCGGCCTGTGCGGCATCCCGGAGGCGCTGATCGTCGCGCTGCGCGACTCGGGCGTGAAAGGGCTGACGGCGATCTCCAACAACGCCGGCGTCGACGGCTTCGGCCTCGGCCTGCTGCTGCAGACGAGGCAGATCCACAAGATGATTTCGTCCTACGTCGGCGAGAACAAGGAGTTCGAACGCCAGTTCCTGTCCGGCGAACTCGAACTCGAGTTCAACCCGCAGGGCACGCTCGCCGAGCGCCTGCGCGCTGGCGGTGCCGGCATCCCGGCGTTCTTCACCCGCACCGGTTACGGCACCATCGTCGCCGAGGGCAAGGAAACCCGCGAGTTCGACGGCCACCACTACGTGATGGAAACCGCGCTCAAGGCCGACGTGTCGCTGGTGAAGGCGTGGAAGGCCGACAAGGCCGGCAACCTGGTGTTCCGCAAGACCGCGCGCAATTTCAATCCGGCCTGCGCGATGGCCGGCGCGATCTGCATCGCCGAAGTCGAGGAGATCGTCGAGGTCGGCGATATCGACCCCGACCACGTACACCTGCCCGGCATCTACGTGGACCGCATCGTCCACAACCCCAATGCCGAAAAGCGTATCGAGCAGCGCACCGTGCGCGCCGGTTGAGCAAACGAGAACAGGACCCGACACCATGGCTTGGACCCGCGACCAGATGGCGCAGCGCGCCGCCCGCGAACTTACCGACGGCGCATACGTGAACCTTGGCATCGGCCTGCCGACGCTGGTGGCCAACTTCATTCCGGAAGGGATGGACGTGTGGCTGCAGAGCGAGAACGGCCTGCTCGGCATCGGCCCGTTCCCGACCGAGGCCGAAGTCGATGCCGACCTGATCAATGCCGGCAAGCAGACCGTGACCGCGCGTCCGGGCGCCAGCTATTTCGGCAGCCACGACTCGTTCGCGATGATCCGCGGCGGCCATATCGACCTGGCGATCCTGGGTGCGATGCAGGTCACCGACCAGGGCGACCTCGCCAACTGGATGGTGCCCGGCAAGATGGTCAAGGGCATGGGCGGCGCGATGGACCTGGTGGCCGGCGTCAAGCGCGTGGTCGTGCTGATGGAGCACACCGCCAAGAGCGGCGAACACAAGATCCTGCCGCAGTGCACGCTGCCGCTGACCGGCGTCGGCGTGGTCAACCGCATCATCACGGAGCTGGCGGTGATGGACGTGACCGAAGGCGGCCTGAAGCTGGTCGAACTGGCGCCCGGCGTCAGCGAGGACGAATTGCGCGAGAAGACGGGCGTAGCGTTCGCCTGACCGCAGGCTCCGCTGACAAGAAAGCCGCCATTACTGGCGGCTTTTTTTGTTCCTGCTCAGAGGTTCTGGTAGTTCGGACCCGAGCCGCCTTCCGGCGTCACCCAGTCGATGATCTCGTACGGGTCCTTGATGTCGCAGGTCTTGCAGTGCACGCAGTTGGCCGCATTGATCTGCAGGCGCTTTCCACCTTCGTCGCTGACGATCTCGTAGACGTTGGCGGGACAGAAGCGGGTGCAAGGGTTGTCGTATTCCTCGGCGCAACGCGTCACGCAGATGGAGGTGTCGCGCACCTTCAGGTGCACGGGCTGGTCCTCGTCGTGCTCGGTCGCGGCGAAGTACACGCCCTGCAGGCGGTCACGCGGTGCGAGCGTGCGCACCAGGTAATCGTGCTTGGGCTGCTCGTGCTCGCCGACCTTGTCCAGCGCCGACCAGTCCGGCTTGTTCTTCAGCGTCCACGGCGACAGGCCGGCGGTGATGGTTTCCCACGCAGCGTTGAGCATGCCGAACCACAAGCCGCGCTTGAAGCCGGGCTTGATGTTGCGGACCTTCTTGAGCTCGGCCATCGCGTCGGATGCACGCAGCTTCGCATCGAAGCCTTCCGGCGCCAGCTGCGACGCGACCAGGTGCTCGGCGGCGAGCATGCCGGAGCGGATTGCCTGGTGGGTGCCCTTGATCTTGGGAACGTTGAGCAGGCCGGCGGTATCGCCGATCAGCATCGCGCCGGGCATCTCGACCTTCGGCAGCGACTGCCAGCCGCCGGTGACGATCGCGCGCGCGCCGGCCGAAAGGATCGTTCCGCCTTCGAGCAGCGCCTTCACCGAAGGATGGTTCTTCCACTGCTGGAAGGCTTCCCACGGCTTGTACTCCGGATCCTTGTAGTCCAGGCCGCTGACGTAGCCCAGGGCGATGCGGCCCTTGTCCAGGTGGTACAGGAAGCTGCCGCCGTAGGTCTGGGTGTCGGCTGGCCAGCCGAAGCTGTGCACGACCTTGCCGGGCGTCACCCGGTCTTCGGGAACCTGCCACAGCTCCTTGATGCCGATCGAGTAGCCCTGCGGGTCGCTGTTGGCGTCGAGCTTGAACTGTTTGACCAGTCGCTTGGTCAGGTGGCCGCGGGCGCCTTCAGCCAGCACGGTGACCTTGGCGCGGATGTCGATGCCGGGCGTGTAGCCGGGCTTGTGCGAACCGTCTCTGGCCACGCCCATGTCGCCGATGCGCACGCCAATGACTTTGCCAGTCTCGTCGTGCAACGTTTCGGCGGCGGCGAAGCCCGGATAGATCTCCACGCCCAGCGCTTCGGCCTGCGGCGCCAGCCAGGCGCACGTCGCACCGAGGCTGACGATGACGTTGCCATGGTTGTTCATGCCCGGAGGCACCGGCAGCTTGCGGCCGCCCGCCTTGCTGAGCAGCCAGAACTCGTCCTCGACCACCGGCACGCAGATCGGCGGCGGGTTGTCGCGCCAGTTGGGCAGCAGGGCGTCGAGCGGGCCGGTCTCGATGACCGCACCCGACAGGATGTGGGCGCCGATCGTCGAGGCCTTCTCGATCACGCAGACCGAGATCTCGGGGTTGAGCTGCTTGAGGCGGATGGCGAACGACAGACCGGCCGGACCGGCACCGACGGTGACGACGTCGTACTCCATGACGTCGCGTTCGATGGTGGGGTCCTGCTGGCTCATGGGTGGCTCCGCTTGCGGCTGACTGCGATTGGTTTGCTTCAACCGTGGATTGTCGCGGGTTTGCCGCGGGTGCGGCAAATCGAGCGGGTGGAGCCGCGTGCTAGCGTGGCCGCATGTCCCTGTCGCCGCTGCCGTTGGCCGACGCCGAGCTGGCCTTCGATCCGGCCTGGCTAGCGCCCACCCGGGCCGACGCCCTGTTTGCCGGCCTGCGCGGGCAGGTGCCCTGGGAAGTCCACCGCATCCGCATCTTCGGCCGCGAGGTCGACTCGCCGCGCCTGAGCTGCTGGATCGGCGACCCCGAGGCCCGCTACCGCTATTCCGGCACCCTGTTTCAACCGCACCCTTGGCCGGACCTGTTGCGGCCGGTGCGCGACCGGCTCGAGGAGGAGCTGGGCGCGGGCTTCAACAGCGTCCTGGCCAACCTGTACCGGAACGGCCACGACGCGATGGGCTGGCACAGCGACGACGAGCCCGAGCTGGGACCGGCGCCGGTGATCGCCTCGCTCAGCCTGGGCGCGGCGAGGCGCTTCGCCTTGCGTCATCGCGACGATCCGGCGAGGAAGCTTGCCTTCGAACTGCCGCACGGCAGCCTGCTGGTGATGTCCGGGACGACCCAGCGCTGCTATCGGCACTCGCTGCCGCGCACCGCGCGGCCGGTCGGCGAGCGCATCAGCCTGACCTTCCGCACCATCCGGCCGCGCTAGCGCGGCAATGTGTTGGCGTGCTGCTGGCCGCTGCTCAGTGTCCAGCCGGCGAGGTCCCGGCTGATGTCCGACAGCGCCTGCTCGAACGCGGCCACGACGTCGGGAATGGCGGTCGTGGCCGCAGGACGGGCCTCCAGGAAGGTGTGCGAAGCCACCACCTGCTGGGTCTGCATGTGCATCAGCTTCGCCGCGACCTCGATCGTCGCCGACGGCACCGCTGCCTGGCCGTAGTCGGACTCGAACCGGCGCACGTCCACCAGCAGCTTGTAGTCGGCGTTGAGGCCGCTGCCCTGGCGCGCGACGGCGGTGATGCGATTGGAATCCTCGAACGCGCGCAGCAACGAGTCCTCGATCATGTTGCTGGGGCTCTTGCCCCAGCGCGCGCCCTTGTAGATCTGGACCTCGTTGGGGGACGGCCGCACGAAGATGCGCAGGCTGTCGCCGCCACGCAGCGAGGTCGGCGGAGCGACCATCAGCTGCCACTTCACCGAAGGCCAGGTCGGGTCCGCCTGCACGCGCGGATCGGGCACGTAGATCGTGCTCTCGTCGCGCGGCTTGTCGTCGATCAGAAGCGACGTGCAGCCGGCCACCAGGGCCAACAGGGCGATGGCACCGCCGAGGCGGAGGCCGTGCCAGGTGCGGCGCGAGCCAGGAGGAAGCAGTCGCATCGTCATTGCGGTTCGAACTCCTTGGGCGCGTCGCGGCCGAGCAGGTAGCGCGTCGGATTGCTGTCCAGGCGATCGCTGATCCGGCGCAGGTCGCGCACCAGCGAGCGCAGCTCGGTCAGGGCCGGACCGAGCTGGCCCAGGCCCTCGGTGGTGAAGCTGTGGATCGCGGCGCGGTTGTCGGTGAGGATGCCGTTGGCGCCGCTGGCGGCCGAGTCGAGCTTGCCGAGCGTGCTGTCGAGCTTGGCGATCAGGCCCGGCAGTTTCTCGACCAGTTCGCGGTCGACGTTCTCGACCGCGCGGTTGGTCGTGGCGAGGGTCTTGTTGAGCTGCTCGCTGGACTGGCGCGCGTTGACGATCAGCGTCTGCAGGTCTTCGCGCTGCGACGCGATCGATCCGGTCAGGCTCTCGATGTTCTCCAGCGTGCTGGAAACGCGCCGCACGTTCTCGTCGCTGAGCACCTGGTCCAGCCGCGCCACCAGCCGGTTGGCGGTGTCGGCGATGTTCTGCAGCGCGGAGGCTTCGGTCTGGATCACCGGGATCTCGCGGCGGTCCACGTCAGCCAGCGCCGGGCTGCCGGGGCTGCCGCCGGTGAGCTGGATGATCGGCGTGGCGGTGATGCTCGGAACCGAGATCTTGGCGCGCGTGTCGGTCTTGATCGGTGTATTGGCCTGCACCCGCAGCTTGGCCAGTACGCGGCGCGGATCGTCGGGAGCCAGGCGCAGGGTTTCCACGGTGCCGACCGCGATGCCGTTGTAGAGGACCGAGCTGCCTTCCGAAAGGCCGGTGACCGGTTCGTTGAAGATCACCGCGTATTCGCTCCACTCCTTCTCCGAGGAGTATTTCGCCGCCCACAGCGCGAACAGCAGCAGGAACAGCGTCACGATCAGCGTGAACGCACCGATGAGGACGTAATTGGCTTTTGTTTCCATGTCAGTTGCCTCCCTCGCGGGCATCGCGCGCGCCCCGCGCTCGCGGGCCGTGGAAATACTCCTGCACCCACGGATGGTCCAACTGTTCCACCTCGTGCAGCGGGGCGCAGGCGATGACCTTGTGGTCGGCCAGCACCGCCACGCGGTCGCAGATAGCGTATAGCGTGTCCAGGTCGTGCGTGATCAGGAACACCGTCAGCCCCAGCGCCTGTTGAAGCGTGCGGATCAGGCGGTCGAAGGCCGCCGCGCCGATCGGGTCGAGGCCGGCGGTCGGTTCGTCCAGGAACAGCAGCGGCGGATCGAGCGCCAGCGCGCGCGCCAGGCCGGCGCGCTTGCGCATGCCGCCGGACAGTTGCGATGGCAGCTTGTTGATCGCGTCGGCCGGCAGGCCGGCCAGCTTGACCTTCAGCAGCGCCAGTTCGTAGCGCCATGAGTCCGGCAAATCCGCGTGGTATTCCTTGAGTGGTACCTGCACGTTCTCGCCGACGGTCAGCGACGAGAACAGAGCCCCATCCTGGAACAGCACACCGGTGTTGCGCTCGATCATCCGGCGCAGGTCCGGGTCCTCGCTGCGGGCATCGAGCCCGAGCACCTCGATGCTGCCCGCGTCCGGCCTGCGCAGGCCGAGGATGGATCGCATCAGCACCGATTTGCCGGAACCCGAGCCGCCGACCACGCCGAGGATTTCGCCGGGGCGCACGTCGAGGTCGACACCGTCGTGCACCACCTGCTCGCCGAAGCGGTTGACCAGGCCGCGCACGCGCACCATCGTCGCGGCTTCGCTGGCGGGCTTGAGCTGCGCGGCCATCAGAAGCCCATCTCCATGAACCAGATCGCGGCGAAGGCATCGAGCGCGATCACGATCGAGATTGCCTGCACCACGCTGGAGGTGGTGCGCTCGCCGACCGACTGCGCCGTGCCCTCGACCTGCAGCCCTTCCAGGCAGCCGATCAGGCTGATCACCAGGGCGAAGAACGGCGCCTTCGCCAGGCCGACCAGGAAGTGGCGGAGTTCCATCGTGTCGTGCATGCGGGCGAGGTACTGCTGCGGCGGGATGTCCAGGCCGTAGGCGCCGACGGTCAGGCCGCCGAGCAGGCCGAACACCATCGCCACGAACGTCAGCAGCGGCAGCATGATCAGCAGGGCCAGCACGCGCGGGATCACCAGCAGGTCGATCGGGTCCATGCCCAGCGTGCGGATCGCATCGACCTCCTCGCGGCTCACCATGGCGCCGATCTGCGCGGTGAACGCGCTGGCGGTGCGGCCGGCCAGGATGATCGCCGTCAGCAGCACCCCGAACTCGCGCAGGAACGAGATGCTGACCAGTTCGACGACGTAGATGACGGCGCCGAAGTCGCGAAGGATGTTGGAGCCCAGGAACGCGATCACCGCGCCGACCAGGTAGCACAGCAGCGCGACCAGCGGCACCGCGTCGAGGCCGACCTGTTCCATGTGGAAGACGGTCGCGGTCGGACGGAAGCGCGTCGGTTCCTTGAACATGCGCAGCAGCTTCATCAGCACTTCGCCGAAGAAGCCGATCAGCGCCAACGCTTCCTTCCAGTCGTCGTGAACGGCGCTGCCGAGGCGGGCGAGGGCGGCGCTGACGCCGTATTCCCTGCGCTTGCGCGGACGGTCGTCGGCGACGTCCTCGATGGCCGCGACCAGCGCACGGTGCGATTCGTGGAAGACGAACGTGTCGAAATCGAGTTCCCGGCGCCGCGCGAAGCGCAGCAGTTGCAGCACCGCGGCGGTGTCCAGGCGGTCGACCGTGCTGGCATCGACGGCGACGGCATCGCGCGGCACGCCCGACAGCAGTTCGCCAATGGCGAGCGCATGCTCAAGCGTCCAGCTCCCGCTCAAGCGCAGGCGCGAGGGCGGTGGGCCGTCAAGGGCGATCTGCGGTGGCGTCGTCGCTGAGGTAACGGTCATTCGGGGCCTCGGCCAGCAGGATACAGGCTTGCCCGGCTGGCGTGAGCGCCGCGTGCGCACGGTTCCGCAGGCCAGTCGGTATGTTTCGTCCAATCCCGCCGATATCCGCAAGGCCATCTGTTGGCAGGACATGGGCACATGCGATGCTTCGCGTCATGTCACATCCCACGCCCCTCAATTCCGTCAGCTACGCCGCCCGCATCAACTTCGTGGTCGAACTGGCCGAGCGGCTGCATGCCTACGGCACGACCGCGCAGCGGCTGGAAGGGGCGATCTCGGCCGTTGCGCATCGGTTGAAGCTGGATTGCGAGCCGTGGTCCAACCCGACCGGCATGATCCTGACCTTCAGCGATCCACAACGGCCGCTGGGCGACAGCGATACCACGCGCGTGATCCGGCTCCCGCCCGGCGAGACCGACCTGTACCGGCTGGCGGAAACGGATCGCATCGCCGAAGACGTCATGGCCGGCCGCCTCGGCCTGGCCGAGGCGCACGCGCAGATGGAGCAGCTCGACCGCCCGCCCACGCGACGCCACCGGATCATGCAGGTGCTGGCGTTCGGCATGGCCGCGACCGCCATCGCCGGCGTGCTGCGTCTGCCGTGGCTGGATATCGGCGTGGCCGGACTCAACGGGTTGATGATCGGATTGTTCGTGCAGATGGCGGAGTTCCAGCCCACTCTCAAGGAGGCGCTGGAAGCGGTGACGGCGATGTTCGCGGCGACGGTGACACTGCTGGTGTCGGCCTTCATCGCGCCGCTCAACCAGAACACCGTGATCATCGCTTCGCTGATCGTGCTGCTGCCCGGCATGGCGCTCACCAACGCGATGAACGAGCTGACCAGCCAGCACCTGGTGTCGGGCACCGCGCGTTTCGCCGGCGCGGTCACCACCGTGCTGAAGATGGCGATCGGCGCAGCGATCGCGCTGTACATCGCCGACCTGGTCGACCTGCACCCGCAGGTGCGTGCCTCGCGCCCGCAGGACCAATGGGTGGAATGGGTCGCCCTGGTCGTCGCCGCGTTCGCGTTCGCGGTGCTGTTCCGTGCGCAGCGTCGTGATTACCCGAAGGTGATGGCGGCGGCGGCGGGCGGCTTCCTGATCTCGCGGTTCGGCGGCCAGGCGTTCGGCAGTCCCGCCGGCATCTTCCTCGCCGCGCTGGTGTTGACCGCGGCCGGTAATGCCTACGCGCGCTGGTGGAATCGCCCCGGCGCGATCTTCCGCGTGCCCGGCATCATCATGCTGGTGCCGGGCAGCACCAGCCTGCGCGGCTTCCTGCAGCTGATCCAGCAGCAGGACGTGGATGCCGGCCAGACCGCGCTGCTGGCGGTGCTGAACATCCTGCTGTCGCTCATCGCAGGACTGCTGCTCGGCAACCTGCTGCTGCCGGCGCGGCGCAACTTGTAACTCGGGGGAGATTCGCCTCCAACGAAAAACGCCGGGGCGAGCCCCGGCGTTTTTTGTTCAAGCCTTGCCCGTCACCTGAAGAATTACTTGATCAGGAAGTCTTCAGGCTTGCGGCCGGTGGCGGTATAGGCCGCCATCCAGCGCGGCTGCTTGCCGCGGCCCGACCAGGTCTCGCCGGGATTGGCCGGGTTGCGGTACTTCGCCGCGACCTTGCCCAGCGCCTTGCGCGGCTTGCGGCTGCGTGCCGCGGCCGGCGCCTTCGCGACGCTGCTGCCACCGCCACCGCCGAACAGCTCGGCAATGCTGTATCCCTCGGCTTTCGCAAGCTGGGTCAGCTTCTTGCGGACCAGGGCGATCGGCTTGCGCTTGTTGAGCGTGGTCTTGCGCTTCTTCGCCTGGCTGATCAGCGAGTCGAGTTCCTTCGCGGACAGCGAGCTGATGTCGATCGACATGAAAACCTCCGGATTATGGCGATGATTTTCGGCCGCCGTGGCGGATGGCCGGATCATAATCCGGCCTTTATCTGCCAGTAAATCCCGAGTTAATGCCTCCGGCGCTGGAATCAGGCCTTGCCGGCCAGCCGGGACAGTACGGCGGCGCGGTCGAGATTCTCGGCTTCGCTGGCCAGGCGGTGGCGGTATTCGAACGTCCCGGCCGCCAGGCCGCGTTCGGACACCACGACCCGGTGCGGGATGCCGATCAGCTCGATGTCGGCGAACATCGCGCCCGGGCGCAGTCCGCGGTCGTCCAGAGCGGTCTCGATGCCCGCGGCGTTGAGCTCGCGGTACAGCGCCTGCGCGGCTTCGGAGACGGCGGCGTCGTTCTTCGGATTGATCATGCAGACCACGGCCTGCCACGGCGCCATGGCTTCCGGCCAGGCGATGCCGTTCTCATCGTGGTTCTGCTCGATGGCGGCTGCGACGATCCGCGAGACGCCGATCCCGTAGCAGCCCATCGCAGGCGCGGCGGCCTTGCCGTTGTTGTCCAGCACGGTCAGCTTCATCGCTTCCGAATACTTGCGACCCAGCGCGAACACGTGGCCGACCTCGATGCCACGCGCGATGCCCAGCGTGCCGTGGCCGTCCGGCGACGGGTCGCCCTCGACGGCGTTGCGGATGTCGGCGACTTCGTGCGGTTCCGGCAGGTCGCGACCCCAGTTGACGCCGGCGAGGTGGAATCCCTTCTCGTTGGCGCCGACGACGAAATCGGCCATCGCCGCGACGCTGCGGTCGGCGACGATGCGGATCGCCTTCTTCGGAGCGACAGGTCCGAGGAAGCCCGGTTCGCTGCCCAGGTGCTGGTCGATCTCCTCTTCGGTCGCCAGGCGGTATTCGCCCAGGCCGGCGAGCTTGGACAGTTTGATCTCGTTGACGACGTGGTCGCCGCGCACCAGCGCCAGCACGAACTGAGGGTTGCCCTCCGCATCCTCGCCCATCAGTGCCACCGACTTCACCGTGCGCTGCAGCGCGATGCCCATCAGCGCGGCGACGTCCTCACAGGTCTTCTGCGTCGGCGTATCGACCTTGTGCATGGCTTCGGCCGCCGCGGCGCGCGGGCCCGGCGACACGGCTTCGGCCAGCTCGACGTTGGCGGCGTAGTCCGAGCCGCTGGAGAACGCGATCGCGTCCTCGCCCGAGTCGGCCAGCACATGGAACTCATGCGAGGCGCTGCCGCCGATCGCGCCGGTGTCGGCGAACACGGCACGGAACTTCAAGCCCAGGCGGGTGAAGATGCGGCCGTACGTGTCGTACATGTTCTTGTACTCGCGGCCCAGGTCCTCGTCGGTGAGGTGGAACGAATAGGCGTCCTTCATCAGGAACTCGCGCGCGCGCATCACGCCGAAACGCGGGCGGATCTCGTCGCGGAACTTGGTCTGGATCTGGAAGAAGTTCACCGGCAGCTGCTTGTAGCTGGCCAGCTCGTTGCGGGCGAAGTCGGTGATGACTTCCTCATGTGTCGGGCCGTAGCAGTACCAGGCCTCCTTGCGGTCCTGCATCTTCAGCAACTGGCCGCCGAACTTCTCCCAGCGGCCGGTTTCCTCCCACAGCTCCTTCGGCTGCACCGACGGCATCAGCACTTCGATCGCGCCGGCGGCGTTCATCTCCTCGCGCACCGCGCGCTCGACCTTGCGCAGCACGCGCAGGCCCAGCGGCGACCAGGTGTACAGGCCTGCGGCGAGCTTGCGGATCATGCCGGCCTTGAGCATCAGCTTGTGGCTGACGATCTCGGCCTCGGCGGGGGTTTCCTTGCTGGTGTGGAGGTGGAACTGCGACAGGCGCATCGGCGGGACTTCGGGGACGTAGGGAAGCGGCCATTTTGCCGTGCCGGCGACGCCGGCGCGAACTTCACCGCAGCCGTCCGGTCACTCGCGATCGCCGTGGACCTCGATCCCGGGCCGGGGTTCGCGGTCGACGCGTTCGTAACGCCGGCCTTTCGGAGGCTGATCGGTGACCTGCAGGCGTCCCTGCGCATCGCGCCAGCGGTACAGCACGGGGCGGGCGTCCTCGGCATCGGCGGCGCGGGCCGCCGCGGCTCGCGCCTGCTTGCGCTCGATGTCGGCCGGGGTGTCGCGCGAGGTCCACCAGGCCACGCCGCCGCCCAGCAGGATGCCGGCGAGGATGGCCCAGCCCAGGCGCATCAGGGCGCTTACGGCGTGGCGGAAGCGGTCGGCGTGCACCAGGCCTTGATGCCGGCCTCGGCCAGCTGGACCTGGTCGGCGCGCTGGTCGGCGCTCAGTTCGGCGTCGGGCTTGCCGTCGTTGTTCGCGTCCAGGCCGACCGGGGCGTTGCTCTTCAGGCGCTCCAGGTTCTGCCGGGACGCGGTGCACTGCGGACTATCCGCGGCCTTCTCGGCCTTCTCGGCCGCCGGGGCCTGCCCGGCCTGCGGAGCGCCGGCGTTGACCGTACTCTTCTTGTAGGCCGAATCCTTTGGCGGGGCGTCCGAGTAGTGGGTGACGCCCTTGGCGTCCTTCCAGCGGTAAACCTCTCCAGCCGTTGCCGGCAGCGCGGCCACCAGCAGTACGGCGGTCAGCCCGAGCAGGGCGGGGAAGCGGGCGGGGCGGGACATGGGCGGCTCCGGTAGGCGGACAACCTCGACGAGTCACGATTGCAGCACCGCCGCGCCAGCGAGGCAAGCCGTTAAACTTCAAAACATGGACCAGACGCAACAAACGCCCCGACCGCGTGGGCGCGGCATCTATCTGCTGCCGAACCTGTTCACCACCGGCGGCCTGTTCGCCGGCTTCTACGCGATCATCGCCGCCACCCAGGGCCGTTTCGACGACGCCTGCATCGCGGTGTTCATCGCCGCGATCCTGGACGGCGTCGACGGCCGCGTCGCGCGCCTGACCAATACCCAGAGCGAGTTCGGCATGCAGTACGACTCGCTGGCCGACCTGATCAGCTTCGGCCTGGCGCCGGCGCTGGTGACCTACCACTGGGCGCTGTCGTCGATGAAGTTCGACGGCCCGGTGCCGGGCAAGATCGGCTGGATCGCCGCGTTCCTGTACGCGGCCTGCGCGGCGCTGCGCCTGGCCCGCTTCAACTCGCAGGTCGGCCAGGTCGACAAGCGCTGGTTCATCGGTCTGGCCAGTCCGGCCGCGGCCGGCGTCGTGGCGAGCTTCGTATGGACCTTCCACGACCTGGGTTACACCGGTGAGCAGCTGCGTTATGCGGCGCTGGCGGTGACGGTGGCGGCGGCCCTTCTGATGGTCAGCCGCCTGCGCTACTTCAGCTTCAAGGGCGGCGGTCCGCGCCACGACCGCGTGCCGTTCCTGGCGATCGTGATCGTGCTGGCGGTGCTGGTCGCGATCGCGATCGACCCGCCCAGCGTGCTGCTGACGATCGGAGCGCTGTACGCGTTGTCCGGACCGGTCTATGCCGTCTGGCGCCGCCTGCGGCCGAGCCCGGCCAACGGGAGCGTGGCGTGAGCACGCCCTGGAGCGCCGAACAGGCCCAGTGGCTGCAGGCCATGGGGCACCAGGTCTGGACGCTGGCCGGTCACGGAGCCGAAGCCGCGCCGCAGTCCGGCGCGATCGCGGAGGCGGCAGCCCTGCTGGACAAGGCCGCACCTGCCCGTCCGCAGCCGGTTCGCGAGCCGGTCGCGGCGCGCACCGTTGTGCCCGCGGCAGACCGGCTGGTGCAGGCGATCCTGCGCGCCGCCAATCGAACGGCCGGCGACGAAGCAGTCAGCGCGCTGCTGCAGGAAGCGCCCGCGCTACGTGGCAACGCCGCTGCCAAGCGCGCGCTGTGGCCGCGACTGCGCCGTCTGCGCCGTCCGCAGGAGGGTCCGTGAGCGCGCTCGCCGCCGACTCGCGCGCGCTGGCGCAGCCGACGTCGCTGCGTCCCATGCGCGACGACGATCTCGATGCCGTGCACGCGGTCGAGGTGCGTTCCTACGAGTTTCCGTGGACCGTCGGCATCTTCCGCGACTGCCTGCGCGCCGACTATCCGGCGTGGGTGCTGATGCAGGACGACCGGGTCATCGGCTACTTCCTGATGAGCATCGCCGCCGGCGAGGCGCACGTGCTCAACGTCTGCGTCGATCCGGCGCAGCAGGGCCGGGGCCATGGCCGCCACCTGCTGCGCGCGCTGATGCATATTGCCCGTGGCCGCCAGGCCGAGCGGGTATTCCTCGAAGTCCGCCCGTCCAACCTGGGGGCGATCAGGCTCTACGACTCCGAAGGCTTCAATGAGATCGGCCGGCGTCCCCGCTACTATCCGGCACGGGACGGCCGCGAGGATGCGCTGGTGATGGCGATCGAGTTGCTGCCGCCGGAGTAGGGGTTCCGCACAAACACCAGGGGAGCAGGATGCGACGCAGTCAGGGGATGATGGTGTTGTCGTGCGCGATCGCGGTGCTGGCCGCGCTGGTTCCGGCGGGTCGTGCCGTTGGCGCCGAGGGTGGCGAAGCGGTGCCGCTGCTGTGGGAATCGCCGGGTTGCGATCACGACAAGCTCGGCACGGTCGAGATCGAGGCCGGAGAGCGCGTCAGCGAGCAGACGCGCGACCTCATGGTGCCGCTGGTCGACTACGGCCGCGCGATGAAGAGGCTGTCGGAAGCGGCGCAGCAGCGCGGCGGCAATGCCGTCGTGCTGCGCTGGCACCAGGGCGTGTACTTCACGCGCAACGGCAAGCAGAGCCGCAAACCTGTCTACGTGAAACTGCGCGGCGCGGCGATCCGCTTGCCCGCGCCGGAACAATGCAGGCTGCAGCTGGTCGATGCGGACGAACTTGAAGCGAGGTCGCTCGGCGGCAAGCCAGTGAACGTGTCTTCGGGCGATGCGTATGCCGGAGAGTGATCGGCGGTCCGATCGCCCACCGGCCCGCCGTTCGTCCTGAGCGCAGACGCCGAAGTCGAGAGGTGAGCGGGCCGGGTATCCAGGCCCACTTCAACCTGTCGGGACTCAGCCCAGCTTCGCGCGCTGCGTCGCCAGCGCTTCGCGCTGCAGGTTCCAGTCGGCCAGGCGCTTGCGCTCCTGCTCGACTACCGCCGATGGCGCGTTGGCGACAAACGTCTCGCTGGCCAGCTTGTTGTGGCACTTGGCGATCTCGCCGTCGACGCGCTTGAGCTCCTTGTCCAGGCGCGAGCGTTCGGCACCGAGGTCCACCAGGCCTTCCAGCGGCACCAGCAGTTTCAGTTCGCCCACCACTGCGGTCGCCGCAGCAGGTGCGTCGCCGGTGTTGTCGAGCACGCGGATCGCGTCGAGCTTGGTCAGGAAGCGCAGCTGCGAGTCGAAGCGTGCGGCGCGATCGCGATCGGCCGCGCTGGCATCGGCCAGCAGCAGCGGCACGGTCTTCGACGGCGCGACGTTGAGCTCGCTGCGGATCTTGCGCAACGCGGTCACCATCGCCTTGAGCCACTCGACGTCGGCTTCGGCGGCGGCGTGATCCTGTCCGGCGAAATCGCCGGACTCGGGATACGGGCGCACCATCAGCGTGGCTTCGGCGAGGTTCAGGCGCGGCGCGACGGCCAGCCACAGCTCTTCGGTGACGAACGGGATCAGTGGGTGCAGCAGCGACAGCAGGCGCTCCAGCACGTACAGCAGCGTGTGGCGCGTGCTGTCGGCCGCCGCGGTGTCGTCGCCATTGAGTGCCGGCTTGGCCAGCTCGACGAACCAGTCGCAGAAGTCGTTCCAGGCGAACTCGTACAGCGACTGCGCGAGCAGGTCGAAGCGGTACGACGCGAAATGCTGTGCGGCTTCCGTGGTCGCCTTGGACAGTTGCGCGAGGATCCAGCGCTCGGCATCCGTCTTCGGCTGCGGCACGCCGGCGAAGCTCGCGCCCTCGGTGTTCATCAGCACGAAGCGCGTGGCGTTCCACAACTTGTTGCAGAAGTTCTTGTAGCCCTCGGCGCGGCCGAGGTCGAACTTGATGTCGCGGCCGTGCGTCGCCAGCGCGGCGATCGTGAAGCGCAACGCATCGGCGCCGAACGCCGGGATGCCGTTCGGGAATTCCTTGCGGGTGGCCTTCTCGATCTTCTCGGCCATCTTCGGCTGCATCAGGCCGATGGTGCGCTTGGCCAACAGGTCGTCCAGCGAGATGCCGTCGATCAGGTCGAGCGGGTCGAGGATGTTGCCCTTCGACTTGGACATCTTCTGGCCGTCCTTGTCGCGGACGAGGCCGGTGATGTACACGTCGTTGAACGGCACGCGGCCGGTGAAGTGGTCGGTCGCCATGATCATGCGCGCGACCCAGAAGAAGATGATGTCGAAACCAGTGACGAGCACGCTCGACGGCACGTAGCGGTCGAAGCCACGCTGCGCCATCGCCTGCTCGTTCGGCCAGCCCATCGTGCTGAACGGCCACAGCTGCGAGGAGAACCAGGTCTCCAGCACGTCGCTGTCCTGAGACAGCGCGACGTCGCCGCTGAGCGAATGCTGCGCGCGCACTTCGGCTTCACTGCGGCCGACGTAGATGTGGCCATCGTCGTCGTACCACGCCGGAATGCGGTGGCCCCACCAGAGCTGGCGGCTGATGCACCAGTCCTGGATGTTCTCCATCCAGTGACGGTAGGTGTTGATCCAGTTCGCGGGGACGAGCTTCACGTCACCGCTTTCGACGAGTTCCAGGCCACGCTTGGCCAGGCCATCCATCTTCACGAACCACTGGTCGGTCAGGTACGGCTCGATCACCTGGCCGGTGCGGTCGCCGCGCGGCACCTGCAGCTTGTGCGGCTTGGCCTCGACCAGGCGGCTTTCGGCCTCCAGGTCGGCGAGCACGACCTTGCGTGCTTCGTAGCGGTCGAGGCCGCGATACTTCTCCGGCGCGTTGTCGTTGACCGCCGCTTCCGGCGTGAAGATGTTGATCATCTCCAGCCCGTGGCGCTGGCCGACGGCGTAGTCGTTGAAGTCGTGCGCCGGGGTCACCTTGACCACGCCGGTGCCGAACTCGCGGTCGACATAGTCGTCGGCGATGATCGGAATCTGGCGGTTGCTCAGCGGCAGCGTCACGGTCTTGCCGATCAGGTGGGTGTAGCGCTCATCCTGCGGATGCACCATCACCGCGACGTCGCCGAGCATCGTTTCCGGACGCGTGGTGGCGACGACGAGCTCGCCGCTGCCGTCGGTCAGCGGGTAACTGATCGACCACAGCGAGCCTTCTTCCTCTTCGTTGACCACTTCCAGGTCGGAGATCGCGGTCTTCAGCACCGGGTCCCAGTTGACCAGGCGCTGGCCGCGATAGATCAGCCCCTGCTCGTGCAGCCGCACGAACGCCTCGACCACCGCTTCGGCCGCCATCGGGTCCATCGTGAACACGCTGCGCGTCCAGTCGCCGGACGTGCCCAGGCGGCGCATCTGCCGCTCGATCGTGTCGCCGGACTGCTGCTTCCACTCCCACACCTTGGCGATGAAACCGTCGCGGCCCAGGTCGTCGCGGGTGACGCCTTCGCGGCCAAGGTTGCGCGCCACCACCATCTCGGTGGCGATGCCGGCATGGTCGGTGCCCATCTGCCACAGCGTGTCGTAACCGCGCATGCGGTGGTAGCGGATCAGCGCGTCCTGCAGCGTGTGCTGGAACGCGTGGCCCATGTGCAGCGTGCCGGTGACGTTCGGCGGCGGCAGCAGGATGGTGTAGGGCTGGCCCTCGCCGCGCGGCTTGAATACGCCGCTGCGCTCCCATTCCTCATAGAGGCGGGCTTCGAACTGCTTGGGGTCGTAGCTGGAGGCGAGGGTGTGGGTCATGGGGGGTCTGGTTGTTTTTTGCTCCCTCTCCCGTCTGCGGGAGAGGGCTGGGGTGAGGGGCGCGGCCTGGCGCCCTCATCCGCCCTTCGGGCACCTTCTCCCGTAAGCGGGAGAAGGGATGGAATCACATGTCGTACTTCTTGAGCTCGAGCCCGCGTGCCTGGTACTGCTTCCAGCGCTCGCGCAGCGGGCCGCGCGCGGAGTCGTCGGCCGGTACCACTTCCAGCACGCGGTCGAAGCTGCCGGTGACGGCTGCATCGCGCAGGTTGATCACCAGCGCACGCATCGGCGTGTCGACGTCGGGCGGGGCGATCAGCACCGGCGTCAGTTCATCTTCTTCGTCGCCGGCGACCTGGTGCGGGATGTAGGCGTCCTCGTCGAACGCCCACAGCAGTTCGTCGAGCTGCTCGGCCTGTTCGGCGTCGCGCGTCAGTACCAGCGTCCACAGGTTTGCATCGTGGGCCTTGCGCGCGAGTTCGCACACGAGCAGCAGCGGTTCCTCGCGGAACCGCTCCTTCTGGATCAGGTAGAAGTCGGCGCGTGGCACGCCGTTACGCCGCCCGGTCCAGCAGCCACTGGCTCAGCAGGCCGACCGGACGGCCGGTCGCCATGCCGCGCTTGCCTTCGTCGCTGGCGCTGCCGGCGATGTCCAGGTGCGCCCAGCGCTGGCCTTCGGTGAAGCGCGCCAGGAAGCAGCCGGCGGTGATCGCGCCGGCCCAGCGGCCGCCGATGTTGTAGACGTCGGCGAAGCTGGATTCCAGCAGCGTCTGGTACTCGTCCCACAGCGGCAGGCGCCAGGCGCGGTCGAACACGTTCTCGCCTGCGTCGATCAGTTCGGCGGCGAGGTCGTCGTGCTTGCTCATCAGGCCGGTGGCGAACTTGCCCAGCGCGATCATGCACGCGCCGGTCAGCGTGGCGACGTTGACCAGCGCCTGCGGCTCGAAGCGCTGCGCGTAGGTCAGCGCGTCGCACAGGATCAGGCGGCCCTCGGCGTCGGTGTTGCCGACCTCGATGGTCTTGCCGGACATGCTGGTGAGCACGTCTGACGGGCGGTAGGCGTCGGCGTCGGGCATGTTCTCCACGGCCGGGACGACCACCACCAGATTGATTGGCAGCTGCATGCCGACGGTGGCGACGAAGGTGCCCATGACGGTGGCGCCACCGCACATGTCGTACTTCATCTCCTCGATACCGCCCTGCGTCTTGAGGTTGATGCCGCCGGTGTCGAAGGTGATGCCCTTGCCGACCAGCACGTAGGGCTTGGCATCGCCGCCGTTGCTGTACTTCAGCACGATGAGCTTGGGCGGGTTGGCCGAGCCGCGGCCGACCGCGAGCAGCGAGCCCATGCCCAGTTCGGTCATCTGCGCCACGTCGAGCACCTCGCACGAGGTGGTCGGGAAGCGGCCAGCGAACTCCTGCGCCTGCTGCGCCATGTAGGCCGGATTGCAGATGTTCGGCGGCAGGTTGCCGAGCTCGCGCGAGAACTGCACGCCGGCGGCGATGGCTTGGCCCTGCGCGAGTGCGAGCTTGTCGTCGCCAAGGATCGACAGCTTGCGCAGGCCCGGATCGTCCTTCTTGCGGGCGGCGGCGCCGAGCGTGGCGGTGTAGCGGTAGCAGGCGTGGTCGGCGGCGATCACGGCCTGGCGGATCACCCAGGCGGTATCGCGGCCAGCGACCGGCACTTCCGACAGCGTGAACAAGGCGTTCGCGATCGGGCCCGACTTGAGCGTGCGGGCGGCGTCGCCGACGGCCTTGAGGTACTGCGGCACGCCGAACTTGGCGGCATCGCCCAGGCCGATCACCAGCACGCGCGGGGCGGCGATGCCGGTCAGGTCATGCAGCAGGGCCGTCTTGCCGGTCTTGCCGCTGACGTCGCCGCGCTCCAGCAGGGCGGACAGGCGGCCACCGCTGGCCTCGTCGAGGGCACGGGCGGCCGGAGTCAGGCTGTTGTCGGCAAAAGCGCCGACGACGATGCAATCGGTTTGCGCGGCGGCAGGAGCGTCGCGGTTCAGGTCGAATTCGAGGGCCATCCAACAGATTCCCGGCAATAAAAAGAAAGAGTTCCGTACAATCGAGTGGCTGAGCGGGGGCGCAACACCCCTGGCCGCGGCTGGCGCAGCCGTCTCACGCCCTCGGGACGAACCCCCGAGTTTAATGCAACCCCGCCCGGAAGCCGAAGCCTGATGCCCAAGCTGGACCGCTATCTGCTGAGCGAACTCGCCCAGTCCGTCTTCGCGACCCTGGTGGTACTGCTGATCGTCTGCCTGGGCGGCGTGTTCGTCGACGTCCTGACCGACATCACCCGCGGGCGCGTCCCGGCCGGGCTGATGCTGGTCCAGTTCGGACTCGTGCTGCTGCAGTGGCTGCCCCGAATCCTCCCGCTGGCGCTGATGCTGGGCCTGATGCTGGGCATCGGCCGCCTGTACCGCGATTCGGAGATGCCGGTCCTGTCCTCGATCGGCGTCGGTCCGCGGCGCATGTTCAAGCCGCTCATGATGATCGTGCTGCCGCTGGTGGCGGTGGTGGCCGCCTGCTCGCTGTGGCTGGCCCCCTGGGCCGAGCGCCTGTCCAAACAGATGATCAACGAGGCCAACCGCAACCTGCTGATCGCTGGCCTGGAGCCGGGCCGCTTCACCGAGCTGCCCGCCGGGGCGGGTCAGGGCGGCGTGATCTATATCGGCAGCATGTCCAATGACGGCAGCCGCTTCAGCCGCGTGTTCGTCTACCGGCAGACCGAGGACCGCCGCGTGGTCACCACGTCCGACGACGGCCAGCTGACGGTGGACGCCAACGGCGACCGTTACCTGTCCCTCAGCAAGGGCTTCGAGGTGGAGGGTCCGCGCGCGGCCGGCCTCGACTATCGATTGCTGCGCTATGCCCGCAACGACGTGCTGCTGCCGGCGGTCGCGAAGAAGTACGACCCGGATTCGCCGGAGCTGATGCCGACGACGAGCCTGTTCGGCGATCCCCGTCGCGAGGCCAATGCCCAGTTGCATTACCGCCTGGCGCCGCCGCTGCTGGCGTTCTCGTTCGCGCTCATGGCGGTGCCGCTGGCGCGCAGTTCGCCGCGCGAGGCCCGCTACGGCCGCATGCTGATGGGCTTTCTGGCCTACCTGGTGGGCATGAACCTGGTGATGGCCGGCCAGGGCTGGCTGGAGACCGGCAAGATCGCGCCGATGCTCGGCCTGTGGTGGGTCGTGTTGCCGGCAGCGGCGATCGCGCTGTGGCTGTATTTCACTGACGGCCGCCTGCGCCGCGCACGGAGCCGGTGATGAGGCTGTTGCCCAAGATTCATGACCTCTATGTCGGCAAGACCGTGCTCGGCACGGTGCTGCTGACCTGGACGGTGCTGCTCGGCCTCGATCTGATGCTCGGGTTCTTCACCGAGTTCAGCGACGTCGGCGAAGGCAACTACGGCATGTTGCAGGCGCTCACGGTCATGGCGCTGTCGGTGCCGCGCCGCGCCTACACGCTGTTCCCGCACGCCGCCGTGATCGGTTCGCTGATGGCGCTGGGCCAGCTCGCTGCCAGTTCCGAGCTGACCGCGTTGCGCGCGCTCGGCCTGTCGCGCCGCCGCCTCAGCCTCAGCGTCGCCGCCGCACTCGCGTTGCTGACCGGCCTGATGGTGATCAATGGCGAGACGCTGGGCCCGGCCGGGCAGCGACGTGCCGACATGCTGAAGGCGTCGGCCAAGTCGAAGAACATGATCGTCGCCCAGTATTCGGGCCTGTGGGCGCGCGAGGGCAACGTGATCCTCAACGCCAACGGTGGCGAGGAGCGTGTGAAAGACGGCGACCGCTGGCTGGAACTGCGCGATGTCTTCCTCTACGAGTTCACCGACAACGGCCGCCTCAAGTCCACCGCCACCGTCGCCCTGGCGGAGCACCGGCCGGGCGGCTGGCTGCTGCGCAATGTCACGCGCATCCATTTCGCCGACGCCGCGGTGCGCCAGACGCATGTCGCGGAGGAGCGCTGGAACTCCAAGCTCGATGCGGTTGCCTTGACAGCCGGCGCGGAAAAGCCGCGCTACCTGACCGCCGCGCAGTTGCATGACGCGACCAACTACCGCCTGCGCAACCGGCTGGATGCCAGCGAACTCCAGGAGCACTACTGGGGGCGCTGGTTCTATCCGATCAACGCGCTGGCCCTGTGTCTGGCGGCGATCCCGTTCGCGTTCGGCACTCTGCGCAGCGGCAGCCTGGGCAAACGATTGTTCATCGGCATCGTCTTCGCGCTCGGCTTCTGGCTGCTGCAGACGCAGTTCGTTCGCCTGGCCGGTGTGTTCAAGTTCGACTACCGCGTCGCGTACGCGCTGCCGACACTGATCATGCTCGCGGTGTCCGCGGTGTTGTTCAAACGGCGCTCGGGCTGAGCGCCGGCACGCTGCGAGGGACAGAAACGCCGCTGCAATGAGCGCGCCGCAGCGCGTGGGGATCTACTCGTTATCGCGCTTGCGCTTGGGCATGCGAATCATGCGGGTGCCGCTGGCCCGGTCGTGCCGCGCCGCGAGGAAGTGAAGCGCCGCTGCAGTGACCGCGCCGCAGCGCGCGAGGATCTAGCCGTCGCCGCGCTTGCGCTTCGGTTCGCGGATCATCCGCGTGCCGCTGGCCCGGTCGTGCCAGGTCAACCGCTCCCGGTCCACCCACGCCCACCAGAATCCCATCCCGGCGAGCAGCAGGGAGAAGGTGCCGACGGCGTAACGCACCAGCAGCGCCTTCATGGCGGGCTTTCCGTTGTCGTCCGCCGCGACCACGCGCAGGCGCCAGGGGCGCATGCCGAGCGTCTGTCCACCGCGCCGCCAGCTCAACAACGCGTAGGCGCCGGTGACGAGCCAGCACGACAGCCAGATCAGCCACGACAGCAGCGAGAACGGGCGGATGTTCTCGTGCGGATCGTGATGGCCGAGATAGGTGAAGCCGAGCGTGAAGGGCACCGAGATCAGCATCCACATCGCCAACACCGGCAGGAAGTCGTAAAGCATCGCCAGCAGGCGCCAGCCGATCAGGGCGGCGGGGCGGGGAGGCGTGGGGGCGGCTGCGGAATCGGTCATCGCATCAGGATATCCGCTCGCGCTCTTGCGGGCCTGCACCGGCAACGGGAATCATGCGGTCATGACCTCGCGAACCCCTTCCGACCGGCGCGTGCTCGCCATGGCGCTGCCGCCTTTGCCTCCGTCGGACGCGAGCACCGTCAACGCCTTCCTCGATGCGATCTGGGCCGAGAACGGACTGGCGCAACTGTCGCTCGACAGCTACCGGCGCGACCTCGAACTGCTGGCGCGTTGGGTGAGCCAGCGCGCTTGCGAGCCATCGGCTCGCGCGCTGGCGAACGCAGCGGAACCGCGCGGAGCCCTCCTCGGCACGGATCGCGCCGGCCTGTTCGACTACCTGGCGTGGCGCGCGAAGCACGGCTACTCGCCGCGCAGCAATGCGCGGCTGCTGTCGGCGCTGCGTGCGTTCTATGGCTGGTGCCTGCGGCGTGGAATGCGCAGCGACGATCCGACGGCGCTGCTGGATCCGCCGAAGCTGCCGCGCTCGCTGCCCAAGGCGCTGGCGGAGAGCCAGATCGAGGCATTGCTGGCCGCGCCGGATGTCGCGACGCCACTTGGCCTGCGCGACCGCGCGATGCTCGAGTTGATGTATGCCGCCGGCCTTCGCGTCAGCGAGCTGGTCAACCTGCCCGCGACCGCGGTCAACCTCCGCCAGGGTGTGTTGCGGGTCATGGGCAAGGGCAGCAAGGAACGCCTGGTGCCGCTGGGCGAGGAAGCGCAGCACTGGCTCGAGCGCTACCTGGCCACGGCGCGGCCCGCGCTGGCCGGCAAGCGCGCACTGGCACCGCTATTCCTGTCCGCCAGCGGCGAGGCGCCGACGCGACAGCAGTTCTGGCAACTGGTGAAGCGCTACGCCGCGGTCGCCGGTGTTGATCCGGACAAGATCAGCCCGCACGGCCTGCGCCACAGCTTCGCCACGCACCTGCTCAACCACGGCGCCGACCTGCGAGCGCTGCAGATGCTGCTCGGCCACAGCTCCCTGTCGACCACGCAGATCTACACGCTCGTTGCGCGGGAGCAACTCAAGCAGCTCCACGCGAAACACCATCCGAGGGGGTGAGGCAGGCCGCTTGCGCGGCACTGCCGCGCGGCCTGCCGAACGCCCGGCCATGGATGGCCGGGCCGGACCATCCGAAGCCTAGGTGCCTCGCCCCGGAAGGCAGCCTTCTCTCATCGAAGATCTTCATGCGCGCCATTGGCGCGCGCGGCCGCGAACGCCCGGCCATGGATGGCCGGGCCGGACCATCCGAAGCCGGTATGTCCCGCCATGGATGGCAACCGTGTTTATTCGAAGACGAATATGCGCGGCACTGCCGCGCGGCCCTGCCGAACGCCCGGCCATGGGATGGCCGGGCCGGATGATCCGAAGAAGATGCACCGCGCGATCTGTCAGACGGAGCAGCGCAGCCCCTATTCACTCTCGTCCCGCCATCGGGGCATCGTCCGCAACCTCATTCCCCGCATCAGCGCAACAAAGACCGGGACCGGCGGCACTGGCCGGTTCAGGCCGGCATGCCACAATTCCGGGAACCTCCCCCCATGAGTGCGGTCCCATCGGGACTGCCCGCCAGGAAGATTTCATGAAGCGCATTCTTTTCGCCGTCGTCGGCGCGATCAGCCTCTCCGCCTGCGCGCAGGCGCCGGATTCGGCGAAGGCACCGGGAGCGATGGCCAGCAGCGCCGGCGGCACGATGGCCGCGAAGGCTCCCGCTGCCGCGGCGGCGCCGAAGGCCGGTACTCCGGAGGCCCGGGCGCTGGATGCGATCGGCAAGCTCAACGCACGGGTCAAGCCTGACAAGGTCGGGCCCGCGCCGATGCCTGGATTCCAGGAGGCGATCGTGGGCGGGCAGGTGGTCTATGTCAGCAACGACGGCCGTTACCTGTTCCTGCCGGGCTCCGGCGGCGCGTTGTACGACGTCGATGCGCGCAAGAACCTCAGTGAGACCGCGCTCGCGTCCATGCGCAAGGACCTGCTGAAGACCATTCCTGTCAGCGAGCGCATCGTGTTCGCGCCGGCCAATCCGAAGTACACCGTCACCGTCTTCACCGACGTGGAATGCGGCTACTGCCGCAAGTTCCACAGTGAGATCGCCGAGTACAACCGCCAGGGCATCGCGGTGCAGTACCTCGCGTTCCCGCGCATGGGCCTGGGCAGCGACGACTACAAGAAGATGGTCTCGGTCTGGTGCGCACCGGACCGCCGCAAGGCGCTGACCGACGCCAAGAACGATCACCAGATCCAGCCGCGCTCGTGCAAGACCAGCGTCAACCAGCAGTACGACGTCGGCCAGCGCGCCGGCCTCACCGGCACGCCGATGATCCTGGCCGCCGACGGCACCCAGCTCGGCGGCTACATCCCGCCGGCGGCGTTGCGTGCCACCCTCGACAAGCTGGCTGCCGATTCGGCCAAGACCGCCTCGGCGGGCCCGGGCGGCGCGGCCGGCGGCCTCTGATCCACCCCCTGCGGCCGGGGCGACCATCGCCCCGACCCGCAGTTCCGGGCCTGCAGGAACCGCCGCGGCCCGTCGTTCGTTACAATGTCCGGCCCCGACGTAGCACGGTTCCCCGGACATGATCGTCCTCGAGGGCGCATCCGCCCTGTCGCCGTTCCGCCGCGAGCGGCTCCAAGCCCGCCTGCAAGCCCTCCATCCGTCCGTCCGCCTGCTCGGCGCATGGCATGTCTACTGGGTCGAACCCGAGCCCGGACAAACCCCCGACGCTGAAACGTTGCGGCGCATCCTGCAGGCCGCGCCCGCCGAGGCCGCGCGCGAAGCCGGTGCCGTCTCGCGTTACGTATCCCCGCGCCTGGGCACGCTGTCGCCCTGGGCCAGCAAGTCGACCGAGCTGATGCACGGCGCCGGCCTGCCGGTGAAGCGCGTCGAGCGCGGCACGCGGTTCGACCTGGCCGGCTGGCCGGGCGACGCGCCGACGCAGGGCGCGCTGGCCAAGGTGCTGCACGACCCGATGACGCAGTCGCTGCTGGAAGCGCGCGACGATGCGGCCGCGCTGTTCGCCGTGCCGGCGCGCGGCAGCCTGGAGCGCATCGCGCTGGCCGACCTGGAGAACGCCAACGTCCGGCTTGGCCTCGCCCTGGCCGACGACGAGATCGCCTACCTGCGCGAGCGCTTCGCCGCGCTCGGCCGCGAGCCGTCGGACATCGAGCTGATGATGTTCGCGCAGGCCAACTCCGAGCACTGCCGCCACAAGATCTTCAACGCGTCCTGGACGATCAACGGTCGTGAGCAACCGTTGTCGTTGTTCAGGATGATCAAGAACACGCACGCGACCACGCCGGAGCACACGCTCTCGGCCTACAGCGACAACGCCGCGGTGGTCGAGGGCTACGCCAGCCGCCGCTTCCGTCCCGATCCGCAGACCCATGCATACCGCGCCGAGGCGCAGGTCGATTCGGCGTTCGCGATCAAGGTCGAGACGCACAACCACCCGACCGCGATTGCGCCGTTCCCGGGCGCATCGACCGGCAATGGCGGCGAAATCCGCGACGAAGGCGCGACCGGCCGCGGCGGCCGGCCCAAGGCGGGCCTGTGCGGCTTCAGCGTTTCGCACCTGCGCATCCCGACGCTGCCGCAGCCGTGGGAAACGCAGCGTTCGCTCAACCCGCGCATGGCACCGGCGCTCGAGATCATGCTCGACGGCCCGATCGGCGCGGCGGCGTTCAACAACGAGTTCGGCCGCCCCAACCTGACCGGTTACTTCCGCAGCTTCGAGCTCGACGAAGGCGCGCACGCGCGTGCCTACGACAAGCCGATCATGCTGGCCGGCGGCCTCGGCGCGATCGATCGCGTGCAGGTCAAGAAGCTCGGCATGAAGCCGGGCGACGCGGTCGTGGTGCTCGGCGGTCCGGCGATGCTGATCGGCCTGGGCGGAGGCGCGGCGAGTTCGGTCGCCTCCGGCGAAAGCCACGAAGACCTCGACTTCGCCAGCGTGCAGCGCGACAACCCGGAGATGGAGCGCCGCTGCCAGGAAGTGATCGACCGCTGCGTCGCACGCGGCGAGGACAACCCGATCGCCACCGCGCACGATGTCGGTGCCGGCGGCCTGTCCAATGCGATCCCGGAATTGCTGCACGACTCCGGCCTCGGTGGCGTGATCGACCTGGCCAAGGTACCCAGCGACGATCCGTCGCTGTCGCCGATGCAGCTGTGGTGCAACGAGTCGCAGGAGCGCTACGTGCTCGGCCTGCCGGCCGACCGCATCGCCGAGTTCACCGCGATCTGCGAGCGCGAGCGCTGTCCGTTCGCGGTGGTCGGTTACGCGACCGCCGAGGAACACCTGGTCGTCGGCTACGGCGCGACGGTGGAAAACGCGCGCGAAGCCGGCCATGACTGGCCTATCGATTTTCCGATGGACGTGTTGTTCGGCAAGCCGCCGAAGATGCATCGCGACACGAAGCATCCGCCCGCCGCGCCGTGGCCGGAGCTGGATTGGCAGGGGCTGGACCTGCACGAGGCGGGACTGCGCGTGCTCGCGCATCCGACCGTCGCTGCCAAGAACTTCCTCGTCACGATCGGCGACCGGACCGTCGGCGGCCTGACCGCGCGCGACCAGATGGTCGGTCCGTGGCAGCTGCCGCTGGCCGACTGCGCGATCACGCTGTCGGGCTTCGACGGTTTCGTCGGCGAAGCGATGTCGATCGGCGAGCGCACGCCGCTGGCGCTGCTCGATGCCGCTGCCGCCGCGCGCATGGCCGTGGGCGAGGCCATCACCAACCTGTGCGCCGCGCCGGTGGAGTCGCTTGCGCGCATCAAGCTCTCGGCCAACTGGATGGCCGCCGCCGGACACCCCGGCGAGGACGCGCTGCTGTTCGACGCGGTCAAGGCCGTGGGCATGGAATTGTGCCCGGAGCTGGAGCTGAGCATTCCGGTCGGCAAGGATTCGCTGTCGATGCAGGCGCAGTGGCACAACGACGGCAAGCCGCACAAGTCGGTGTCGCCGGTGTCGTTGATCGTCAGTGCGTTCGCGCCGGTGGTCGACGTGCGCCGTCAGCTGACGCCGCTGCTGGTGCGCGACGAGGAATCCGAGCTGTGGCTGATCGGCCTGGGCGCCGGCAAGCAGCGCCTCGGTGGCTCGGTGCTGGCGCAGTGCTTCCCCGAAGCGAACGGCAACGGCACGCTGCCCGCGTTCGCCGGTGGCGTGCCGGACCTGGACAACCCGCAGCGCCTGCGCGACTTCTTCGAGCTGATCCGCGATGCGCGCGAAGCGGGTGTGCTGCAGGCCTACCACGACCGTTCCGACGGCGGTGCGTTCGCGGCGCTGTGCGAGATGGCGTTCTGCTCGCGCCTGGGCCTGGACATCAACCTCGATGGCTGGGGCGATGATCCGTTCCGCACGCTGTTCAACGAAGAGCTCGGCGCGATCGTGCAGGTCTCGAACGAGGACCGTGCCGAGTTCGCCGACCTCGTCGCGCGCCATGGCCTGATCGACTGCGCGCAGCGTATCGCCAGGCCGACCACGGCTCCCGCCGTGCGCGTGCGCGATGAAGGCAAGACACTGATCGAATGGCGCTGGGACGACCTGTTCGATGCGTGGTGGGCGACCACCCACGCGATGCAGAAGCTGCGCGACAACCCCGAGTGCGCCGACGAGGAACGCGCCATCGCGCGCGACTTCAACGCGCCGGGCATCAAGCCGAAGCTGGTTTTCGATCCGCAGCAGGACATCGCCGCGCCGTTCATCAATACCGGCGTGCGGCCGAAGGTCGCGATCCTGCGCGAGCAGGGCGTCAACGGCCAGATCGAGATGGCCGCGGCGTTCGACCGTGCAGGCTTCGAGTCGTTCGACGTGCACATGAGCGACCTCGTCAGCGGCCGCGTGTCGCTGGACGCCTTCAAGGGGCTGGTCGCCTGCGGCGGCTTCAGCTACGGCGACGTGCTCGGTGCCGGCCGCGGCTGGGCGACCTCGGTGCTGGAGCGTGGCGCGCTGCGCGATGCGTTCGCCGCGTTCTTCGAGCGCAGCGACAGCTTCTCGCTGGGCGTGTGCAACGGCTGCCAGATGTTGTCGCAGCTCAAGCCGATCATCCCCGGCGCGACGCACTGGCCGAAGTTCCTGCGCAACCGCAGCGAGCAGTTCGAGGCGCGCCTGGGCCTGCTGGAAGTGGTCGAGTCGCCGTCGCTGTTCTTCCGCGACATGGCCGGCTCGCGCATCCCGGTAGCGGTGGCGCACGGCGAAGGACGTGCCGAGTTCGACAGCACGCTCGACCAGACCGCCGCGCACGTGTCGCTGCGTTACATCGACGGCAACGGCCAGGCAGCGATGCAGTACCCGCTCAACCCGAATGGCTCGCCCGACGGCATCACCGGCCTGACCACCGACGATGGCCGCGCCACCATCCTGATGCCGCATCCGGAGCGCACGCCGCGCAGCGCCAACCTGAGCTGGGCGCCGCCGGAGTGGGGCGTGGACTCGCCGTGGATGCGCATGTTCCGCAATGCGCGGGCGTGGGTGGGCTGATTCCGCCGCCGCAAGGTTGAAAGAAAAAGCCGGGCCCGAAGGCCCGGCTTTTTTGTTGCCATCGCGCCGCTTACTTGAAGGAGAAGTTGGCGGTGTGCACGGAGCCGTCGATCAGCTTCACCTGGATCTGCCGGCAGGTGCCGGCCCACGATTTCTCGCTCTTCCAGACGTAGACGTACTGGTTTGCACTGGCGTCGTACTGCAGGCTGCTCTGGCCGGCGGTGACGGTTTCCAGCAACGGGTCCTCGTTCGAGCTGCAGCCCATCGGTGCGGACTTCGGATAGCCTGCGGCCATGATCGACATCCCCTGGTAGCTGCCCAGGCTGAACTTCAACGGGATCGCGCTGCCGGCCTTCGATGAGTTGAGCGTCGGCGCCATGTCGACCGGACGGAAGAAACCATTCCAGGCAAAGCTGACCGTGACCGGGAACGAGCCCTCGGCCTTGTTGCCCGCCTTGTCGGTCGCGCTGCAGCGCACCTGCGTCGTGCCGATGCTGAAGGTGCTGCCCGATTCCGGACCGCAGATCACCGGCACGGTGACGTCGACGATGTCCGACGCAGTCGGCTGCGGATAGTTCACCACTGCCGTTGCGTTGCTGCCCGCGGTGACATTGACCGGGCCGAGATAGCTGATGACCGGCCTGGTCGTGTCCTGCACCGTGACGGTGAAGCTTGCGCTCCCCGTGTTGCCCGAGCCGTCGGTGGACGAGCAGGCCACGGTCGTGGTGCCCAGCGCGAACGTGCTGCCAGAGGCCGGTGCGCAGCTCACCGCGACGTTGCCGTAGACGAGGTCGTGCGCGGAGGCCACGAAGGTCACCGTGGCGCCGTCGGGGGACGTCGCTTCGCGGACGATGGCCTCCGGCACGCTGATCGCAGGCGCCGTGGTATCGCGCACGGTCACGGTCTGGGTGGCAGTGCCGGTGTTTCCGGCCGCGTCGCGTGCGGTCCAGATGACCGTCGTTGCGCCGAGTGCGAATGCGGACGGTGCATCATGGGTCAACGACACGACACCGACTGCATCGGTGGCAGTGGCCTGCCCGATATCGACCTCCGTCAGCGGCCCGGTGGCTTCGACGACTTGGCCCGGCGGCGCCGTGACTGCCGGCGCCGTCGTATCGACCACGGTGACGACGAATCCGCTCGGCTTGCCGGCATTGCCCGCGGCGTCGCTGGCGGCGCAACTGACGTTGGTCGCGCCGATGGCAAACACGGAACCGGACGCCGGAGCGCAGGTGGAGACGCCGTCGCCATCGACGATGTCATGCGTCGCCGGACCGTCGAAGGTCACCACGGCGCCAGCCGGGCCGGTCGCTTCGACGCCGGGGATGTCCGCGTGCGGGTCGATCACCGGTGGCGTGGTGTCGTGCACGTTGACGAAGAACGACTTCGGCGTCGCGACGTTGCCCGCAGCATCGTGCGCCGAGCAGGTGACTTCGGTCTGGCCCAGCGCGAAGACGGTGCCGGAGACCGGCGAGCAGCTTGCGGTTCCGGTGCCGTCGACCGCGTCGTGCGTCTGGGGGCTGGTGTAGAAGGCCTGCGCGCCGGCCGCGCTGGTCGCTTCGAGCGGACCGACGTCGTCCGGCTGGTCGATCACCGGCGGCGTGCTGTCGCGGACGATCACGTTGAAGTAAGTCGGCTCGGCCGCATTGCCGGCCGTGTCGGATGCGTTGCAGGTGATCTCCGTTGAGCCCAGCTCGAACAGCGAGCCGGACGCGGGCAGGCACACCGCGGTGCCGGCGCCGCTGACCAGATCGATCGTGCCAGGCGGTGTGTAAGTGACGTCGGCGCCTGCCGCGCTCGTGGCCTCCGCGATGACGTCGTCGTGTGGCGCGATCACCGGCGGCGTGGAATCGACCACCGTCACCGAGAACTGCGATGTGCTGCGGTTGCCTGCGGCATCGGAGGCACGGCAGTGGACGATGCTCGTCCCGACCGGGAAGGTGGACCCGGATTGCGGCAGGCAGTTCGCGATGCCATCGCCATCGACGATGTCGTGCGTCGCTGGATTGTCGAAGGTCACCACGGCGCCGGTCGGGCCGGTCGCCTCGATGCCGGTGATGTCCTCGTGCGCATCGATCGCCGGCGCGGTGGTGTCGTGCACGGTGACAATGAACGACTTGGAGGCCGCGGCGTTGCCGTGATCGTCCGTTGCGGCGCAGGTGACGGTCGTGTCGCCGAGCACAAACTGAGTACCGCTCGCCGGCGCGCAGGTTGCGTCGCGCACGCCGTCGACGATGTCGGTCGACGTGGCGAAGTACTCGACAATTGCGCCGTCGGGCCCGGTGGCTTCGACACCGAACGCGAGCGGTACGTTGAGCACCGGTGCGGTGGTGTCCTGGATCGTGACGTTGAAGGCGCCCTGCGCGGAATTGCCTGCCGAGTCGCTGGCACTGCAGGTCACCGGCGTCGTCTTCACTGCGAACGTGCTGGCCGATGCCGGCGCGCACGAGAAGTTCGGGGCCGGCAGGCTGCCATCAACCGCGTCGAATGCCGAGGCCGTGTAAAGCACGACGTTACCGGCGGCCGACGAGGCCTCCTGCACGATGTCGGCGGGCAGGGTGAACACGGGGGCCGTGACGTCGCGGATCTGCACGGCGCACTCGGCGAAGGTGAAGGCACCCATCGCGTCGGTCGTGGTGAGGCGGAACGTATAGAAGCCGGCATCCTGGTAGCCGAGCGTTCTCGCCGGAACCGAAATTGAATTCGTCGCGAAGCCGCTCAGGTTGAGCTGCGGCCAGCCGCCGCTCCAGGCGTACGAGGCGATGCCGTTGTCGCCATCGCGGCTCGCGCTGCCGTTGAGCGCGATGGGCTGGCGCTCATTCACTGCGGACGGGCAGGTGAGCGCCGTCACGGGCGGGTCGTTGACCCAGCTGATGTTGACCGTGACGTCCTCGATGTCGGTATAGACGCCGTCGTTGACGGTGAGCCGGAACACCAGCGTGGCGCCATTGGGATAGGCAGTGTTCGGTGCCTGGAACGTGGCGCTGGGTGTGTGGATGTCGCTCAGGACGACCGCCGCACCGCTCTGTTGCGACCAGGTATATGAGAGCGGCTTGCCCTCGGGGTCGTTCGAGCCTGCGCTGCTCAGCGTCACCGTGACGCCCTCGTCGGCCACGGCGGGCGAGGCGCTGGCGGCGGCCACCGGCGGGTTGTTGACGATTACGTTGTTGCGGTCGACGACGTTCAGCGTGACCGTGTCGGTGAACGTGCCGACACAGCCGGGCTCCGTGCTCTGCACCCGCATCGTGACCGTGATGGTTTCGCCGGCGGTGCCGACATCGGGCACGGTGAATGTCGTCGAAGGCCCGCTTGTCGTGTTGAAGCTTCCGGCGGTCTGGCCGGTGCCTTGAGACCAGGTGTAGATCGCGTTCGGGCCGGGTTCGGGCTTCGACGAGGGACTGTTGTTCAGCGTGATCGTGTTGCGCCGGAAGTTGCCCGGCGAGGTTTCGATCGAATCCGGGAAGCCGTCATAGACCTGGCTGCCCTGGATCTTCACGCTCGGGTTCTTGCAGTCGTTCGCGGCCAATGCCGGCGTTGCGAATGCGCCCGCTGCCAGAAACACGAAGACGGCAAGGCCGCGGCGGCCGCCGTGTGCGGATGGAGCTTTCATGATGTTCCCCCTGTGTCCCCTGGCGCCTTCGCGACCCCCGGACGGGTGACGCTAGGAGCAGGTGACCAAGGGCGTCATCGCCCAGATGGATGAAACGCCGCCAGCGGCTCAATCGCCCAGACGGGCGGCCACCAGCGCCACGAGGCTGGCCTGGTTGTGGGTGGCGGTCTTGTGCATCGCCGCCTTGATCTGGCTGCGCACGGTGTGGATCGACTTGCCCGCGCAGCGCGCGAACTGGTCGAGCGAGCCCATCGCGTAAAGGCCGATCGCGCACTCGGCTTCCTTGCGGGTCATCAGGTATTCGTCGCAAAGCCGCTGAAGGCCGCGTTCGATCGACGCCTTCTCATGCAACTCGACCATCAGCACTTCCGACACCGGCAAGCCGGGGCCGGGACCGAAGTCCAGGGATTGGAGCTGCAACGTCGCGGCCAGGCGTTCTCCCTGGCGCAGCTCCACGACCTGCGCCAGGCCCGGGCCCGCAGTGCGGGCCTGCCGGACGGCCGCATGGAGCTGGTCGTCATGCGCGCGGTCGGCGAAGGACAACCGGCCGTCGCGCATCCGGACGATGCCCTCGCCCGCGAGTTGCCGGCGTGCGGCGGCATTGGCGTGCCAGACCTGGAGGGGCGATGCGGGCACCAGCAGCACGATCGGCTGCGGCAGCAGGTCCAGCGTCGCCGCGAGGCAGCGCGCCTGGGCGATCCAGTGCAACTGCTCCGGGCGGTCCTCGCGCCTGATGCGACGCTCTACCGCGCGGCGTCCCGCAAGCGGGCCCTTCGCTCCGTCATCCGCCATGGCCTTCCCCCTCGACCAGTGGCCAGACGATAGCGTCGTGCTCGCTCGCGTGTGAACACCCTGGGCGGTGAACCGGACGAATGGCGTGCCACGCGGCACGGAAGGCAAATGTCCACATTGCCGAGCAAACACCGTGGTTCCAGCTCATGGGCGGTGTTTCGTGAACAGGGTGCTGTCCGCCGAACTGGTAAAGTCGGGTCTTCTACGGAGGTCGGCCGAAGGGCTCAGCACAGACGTGAACGCAGTCCTATCCAGTGGGATCGAAGGCGGCTCCGACGAACGCATCGTCGCTGCGCTGCTCGCCAAGGGCCGGCTCAAGGATGCCGACCTCGTGCGAGCGCGGCGCCTGCAGGAGGAAACCGGCGGCAGCCTGCTGACGCTGCTGGCCCGGCTGGGTCTGGTCTCCGAGCGCGACCATGCGGAGACCGCGGCGGCCGTGCTCGACCTGCCGCTGGTCAGTGCCAAGGACGCTCCGGAACTGCCGCCCGAAGGCGTGGCGCTGACGCCGAAGTTCATGAAGCAGTTCGCGGTGTGCCCCATCGCCGAGGGCGAGACCACAGTCGACGTGCTGATGGCGGATCCCCAGGACGCCTACACGCTCGACGCGGTGCGCCTGGCGACGCAGCGTGAAGTGCGCCCCGCGGTGGCGCTTCGTTCGGAGATCGACGACCTGATCGAGCGCTGGTACGGCCAGGGCCGCAGCGCGATGGGCGCGATCATCGAGACCGCGGAAGGCGAGGGCGGTGGCGACCTGGAGGACGTCGAGCACCTGCGCGACCTCGCCTCCGAGGCGCCGGTGATCCGCCTGGTGAACCTGGTCATCCAGCGTGCCGTCGAACTGCGCGCGTCGGACATCCACATCGAGCCGTTCGAGAACCGCCTGAAGGTGCGGTACCGCATCGACGGCGTGCTCAACGAAGGCGAGAGCCCGCCGGTCAACCTCACCGCCGCCGTGATCAGCCGCATCAAGATCATGGCCAAGCTCAACATCGCCGAGCGCCGCCTGCCGCAGGACGGCCGCATCATGCTTCGCGTGCAGGGCAAGGAGCTGGACCTGCGCGTCAGCACGATCCCGACCGCGCACGGCGAGAGCGTAGTGATGCGTCTGCTCGACCGCGAAACCGTGGTGTTCGACTTCAAGCGACTGGGCTTCACCGACTACTTCCTGCCGCAGTTCCAGAAGGTGCTCGACCAGCCGCACGGCATCCTGCTGGTGACCGGCCCGACCGGTTCCGGCAAGACCACCACGCTGTACACCGCGCTGAGCAAGCTCAACACGCCTGACGTCAAGATCATTACCGTCGAGGACCCGGTCGAATACCAGATCGAGGGCATCAACCAGATCCAGGCCAAGCCGCAGATCGGCCTGGACTTCTCCCACGCGCTTCGTTCGATTGTCCGCCAGGATCCCGACATCATCATGATCGGCGAGATGCGCGACCTCGAAACCGCGCGCATTGCCATCCAGTCCGCGCTCACCGGCCACCTCGTGCTGTCGACGCTGCATACCAACAATGCCGCCGGCGGCATCACGCGCCTGCTGGACATGGGCGTGGAGGATTACCTGCTGACCTCCACCATCAACGGCATCCTCGCCCAGCGCCTGGTGCGCAAGCTCGAGCCGACGCATGCCGAGCGTTACCTGGCCAGTCCCGAGGAGATCGAGAAGTTCGGCCTGCGCCGTTACCAGCCGCAAGGCGACATCTACCTCTACCACGCACGCGGTTCGGCGATCGCGCCCACCGGCTACCTCGGCCGCACCACGATCATGGAGTTCCTGGTGATGAACGACGAGCTGCGCCGCGCGGTGATGCGCCATGCCGGCATGGGCGAGATCGAGCAGCTCGCCCGCCAGAGTGGCATGCGCACGATGTACGAAGACGGCATCGCCAAGGCCCTCGCCGGCGAAACCACGATCGAGGAAGTGCTGCGGGTGACCGAGGACGCATAAGCCCATGCCGCTGTACTACTACAAAGCCCTCAACAACCGCGGCGAGCTGCTCGATGGCCAGATGGAGGCCACGAGCAATTCCGAGGTGGTCGCGCGGCTGCAGGAGCAGGGCCATCTGCCGGTCGAGGCCAAGCTGGCGAGCGAGGTGTCCGGCGCATCGCTGTGGAAGGGACTGTTCAAGCCCAAGACATTCTCAGGGCCGAGGCTGGTGCAGTTCACTCAGCAGCTGGCGACGCTGCTCGGCGCGGGGCAACCGCTGGACCGGGCGCTGACGATCCTGCTGGAACTGCCTGAAGACGAAGCCGCGCGACGCACCATCGCCGACGTGCGCGATGCGGTGCGCGGTGGCAGTTCACTGTCGGCGGCACTGGAGCGCCAGCACGGGACGTTCTCGCGCCTGTACGTGAACATGGTGCGAGCCGGCGAGGCGGGCGGCAGCCTGCAGGAGACGCTGGCGCGGCTTGCCGACTACCTGGAACGCGCACGCGAGCTGCAGGGAAAGGTCATCAACGCGCTGATCTACCCGGCCATCCTGCTGGTGATGGTCGGCCTGAGCCTGCTGTTCCTGCTGGGCTACGTCGTGCCCCAGTTTGCCGCGATGTATGAAAGCCTCGACGCCGAACTGCCGTTGTTCACGAAGATCGTGCTGGGCGCGGGCATGTTCGTGCGCGACTGGTGGATCCTGCTGCTGGTGGCGCCGGCGCTCGCGTTGTGGTGGTTCGATCGCAAGCGTCGCGACCCCGAGTTCCGCGAACGCTTCGACGGCTGGCTGCTGCGCCAGCGCTTCGCCGGGCCACTGGTGGCCAAGATCGAGACCGCACGGCTTGCACGCACGCTGGGCACGCTGGTGCGCAATGGCGTGCCGCTGATCGCCGCGCTCGGCATCGGTCGCAACGTATTGGGCAACCGCGTGCTTGCGGCCGATGTCGAAGCCGCCGCGGGCGACGTGAAGAACGGCGTCGCGCTGTCGACGGCGCTCGGCCGGGGCAAGCGCTTCCCGCGCCTGGCCATGCAGATGATCCAGGTCGGCGAGGAATCGGGTGCGCTGGACGCGATGCTGGTGAAGACCGCCGAGACGTTCGAACAGGAAACCGCGCTGGCGCTGGACCGCATGCTGGCGGCGCTGGTGCCGGTGGTGACGATCGTGCTGGCGGCGGTGGTCGGCATCGTCGTATTGGCCGTGCTGACGCCGCTGTACGACCTCACCAGTGCGATTGGGTGAGCCGATGCGTTTGCGAACCATTGGTTCGCGCATCGGCGAACGCCCGGCCATGGATGGCCGGGCCGGGCTTTCCGAAGCCGGTAGTGCGTCGCCATGGAGGGCAGCAATTTTGTTGATCGGCGCCATGCGGCACTGCCGCGCATCGCGCTGAACGCCCGGCACGGATGGCCGGGCCGGAGTTTCCGAAGCCGGTAGTGCGTCGCCATGGATGGCTGCAGGATGGTTTGCGGCGCAGCGTGGGATGCGCGCGTAACCAGGAATCACGCAGGCGGGGCACCTCCCGCTCACGGAACTGAATACAAGCTGCCGCAGTCAGTCCATTGGCAGGATAATTCAGGTAAACAGGACTTTTCGAAGGAACTCCATCATGCGCAATCGCCGTTCGATCAATCGTTCCCCGTCCGCCGCCGCGCAGCGCGGCATGAGCCTGATCGAGATCATCATCGTGATCGTGCTGATCGGCGCGGTGCTGGCTTTCGTCGGCAGCCGCGTGCTCGGTGGCAAGGATCGCGGTGACTACAACATCGCCAAGGCGCAGGTGCAGACGCTGGCGGGCAAGGTCGAGTCGTTCCAGATGGACACCGGGCGCCTGCCGGCGTCGCTGGAGGAGCTGGTCAAGCAGCCTTCCGACGCCAGCGGCTGGCTGGGCCCGTATGCGAAGGAAGCCGAGCTCAAGGACCCGTGGGGCCATCCGGTCGAGTACCGCACGCCGGGCGAAAGCGGCGCGTTCGACCTCGTGATCCTCGGCAAGGACGGCAAGGCCGGCGGCACCAGCGTCGACGCCGACATCAAGTACCAGTAACCGAACAGCCTGGCCGGGAGGGCGGTCATGCGGTCGCGTGTCGCGGGCACATCGCTGCTGGAGATGCTGCTGGTGATCGCGCTGATCGCCGCGCTCGGCGTGCTTGCGGCCGCGGCCATGAGCGGCGGCTTTGCCGGCATGCAGTTGCGCTCGAACGCCAAGGAGATTGCCGCGCAGCTGCGCTACACGCGCACGCAGGCGATCGCGACCGGGCAGCCGCAGAAGTTCACGATCGATCCGCAGGCCCACGCCTGGACGGCGCCGAACAACCGTAGCGGCGAGATTCCTCCGTCGATGGGCGTGCGCTTCATCGGCGCGCGCGAAGTGCAGCCCCGGGCCGGCGAGGGCGCGATCATGTTCTTCGCCGATGGCGCCTCGACCGGCGGACGCGTGCAGCTGCAGATGCGCAGCACCGCCTGGAACATCGATGTCGCCTGGCTGACTGGCGAGGTGAAGATGCGCCGCGTCGAGGCCGACCGGCCGTGACGGCGCTGCGCTCCTCCTTCGCGCCGCGGCGCCAGCGTGGCTACACGCTGATCGAGGTGATCGTCGCCTTTGCGCTGCTCGCGCTCGGGTTGAGCCTGTTGCTTGGCACGTTGTCCGGCGCGGCCCGGCAGGTGCGCTGGTCCGGCGATGCCGGGCGCGCGGCGCTGCATGCGCAGTCGCTGCTGGACCAGGTTGGAGTCGGTGAACCGTTGCAGCCCGGACAAAGCGAGGGCGACATCGACGGCGGCCGCTACCACTGGGCGCTGTCGGTGTCGCCCTGGGTCGATGCCAGTGCCGCGGCCAGCAACCAGCCGCGCAGCCTGCAGGGCCCGCGCATGCTGGAGCTGGTGATGACGATGCAATGGGGCGACGGCGGTCCGCGCCAGCGCCTGCAGTTGCGCACGCTGCGCGCGGCGCCGCCCGACACCGGAGCCTCGTTGCCATGACGGCCTCCACACCGGGGAATCGCATCCAGGGCCGCGCACGGCACGCGCGCGGCTTCACGCTGATCGAAGTGATGCTTGCGACCGTGCTGCTGGCGGCGGGGCTGGCGCTGGCGTTCGCGACCTTGTCGGCGGCCACGCGCACCGCGACGCGTGGCGAGGCCATGGCGGAACGCAACGAGCGCGAGCGTGCCGTCGAGAACTTCCTGCGCAAGCGCCTCACTGCGATACGCCCGGTGCCGTTCGCGGTCGACACCTCCAGCGGATTGCCGCAGCGCTTCATCGGCGAGGCCGGGCGCATGCGCTTCGTCGCCGACCTGCCGGACTACCTGGGGCGTGGTGGTCCGTATCTGCACGACCTGGAGATCGGCGACGACGGACGCATCCGGCTGGCGCTGTCGATGGTGCTGGCCGGCCAAACCGTCGAGGAACGCGAACCGCGTCCACCGGAGCTGCTGGTGGAAGGCCTGGAATCGGCGCGGTTCCGCTACCGCACGCTCAACCAGGACGGCAGCCTCGGCGACTGGGAAGAGCGCTGGGAGACCACGGACCAGCTGCCGATGCTGATCGAAGTGACGATGACCGACCGCGACGGCCGCGTGTGGCCGCCGCTGGTGGTGGCGCTTCCGCTGTCCACGGCATCGGCGGGCGCGATCGTGGCTCCGCCACAGGAGAACCTGTGATGCGTGCGCCAGGGAATGTCCGGTCCAATGCACGAGGTGCCGCGCTGCTGCTGGTGTTGTGGCTGATCATGCTGATGGCCGCGCTGGTCGGCGGCTTCGCGCTGGCGGCGCGGGTCGAGCATATGCAGGGACAGGTCATGGCTCGCGGCCTGGTGGCCTCCTACGCTGCGCGCGCCGGTTTGGAATACGCGTTGACGCGAGTCGAGGACGAGGATCAGCGCCGGCGTTGGCGCCCCGACGGCAGCACGAACCGCTGGTCGTATGCGGGTGCGCAGGTCGAAGTCCGGCTCATCGACGAGAACGGCAAGATCGACCTCAACCAGGCGGATGCGTCGTTGCTGACGTCGCTGCTGATGCGTGTCGGCGAGGGGGAGATGGGACAGGAGCAGGCTGCGCGCCTGGCCGCGGCCATCGTCGACTGGCGCGATCCGGACCAGTTGACGCAGCCCGCGGGCGGCGCCGAGGATCGCGACTACGAGGAAGCGGGGCGGCCTTACGGGGCCAAGGACGCGGAGTTCGAAAGCACGGCCGAACTGGAGCAGGTGCTGGGCTTCACCCCGGAGCTGTATGCCAGCCTGGAGCCGTTCGTGACGGTCTTCAGCGGCCGCATGCGCCCGGATCCGGCGTTCGCTTCCGCTGAAGTGCTGGATGCCATGGGGTTGAACGGAAACGACGTGGTCACGCAGCGGCAGCGATGGAACCCGGAGTCCGGGTTGCCGCCGCCGGGGCTTCCTGGAGGGGAATCGCTCGTGGGCGAACGCAGCGGAACCTATAGTATCGAGAGCCGGGCGAAGCTGGCCGATGGGCGCGAGTCGTTGTTGCGGGCGGTGGTCCGCCTCGGCTCGGGCACTACGCCCGGCAGGATCTACACCCCGTTGCGTTGGGAAGAGGGAGCTTCACCCCGATGAGTTCATTGGCCGACCGCGTTGGCGGAATCCGCTGGCGAGATCGCCTGCCGAAAGGCGGGCGATGGCGTTATGGCGCGGGCGGATTCCTGGTGTGGTGGGGCCGTTCGCTCGCGGCGTGGCTGCCGGCGCGCGTGCGCCAGGTGCTCGGCCTCGACCGCGGCCGCCTGCTGTTGCAGGCCGTCGGCGACGACGTGCACCTGCGTCTGCAGCAGGGCGAGGACCTGCGTGAGCTGGCCGTCGTTCCCGCCGGCGCCTTCGACGAGGCCGCCGCCGGCCGCCTGCTGGGCTCGCGCCTGTCAGACCTTCCGCACTGGCTGATGCTGCCAGCCGCTGCCGCGCTGCGCCGGCGCCTGGTGCTGCCGGCCGCTGCCGGCGATCGCCTTCGCGACGTGGTCGGTTTCGAGATCGACCGGCAGACACCGTTCACCGCCGACGCCGTTGCCTACGATGCGCGCGTGCTGGGCCACCGCGAAAGCGACGGGCAGCTCGATGTCGAACTGGTCGTGGTGCCGCGCAGCGCCATCGAGCCGTTGCTCGATCGGCTCGGTCCGCTTGCGCAGACGCTGGCCGGCATCGACGTCGCCGCCGCCAACGGCATGCCGCTGGGCGTGAACCTGCTCGACCCCGCGCGGCGCCATCGCCGGAGCGATCCGTGGCAGCGCTGGAACCTCGCACTGCTCGCGGTTGCGTTGCTCGCACTCGCCGCGGGGATGGCGCAACTGCTGAACAATCGCCGCGCCGCGGCCGACGAGCTTGAGCAGCGCATCACCCGCAATGCCGACGCGGCGCGCCGCGCGGCCGTACAGCGCCAGCGACTGGCGGATCTGGTGGAAGGCCAGGCCTTCCTCGACCGCACCCGTGCCGCGCGTCCGACCGTGGTGGCGGTCATGGATGAATTGACGCGGCGCCTGCCCGACAGCACCTACCTGGAAAAGCTGTCGATCGAAGAAGACCGCCTGACCCTGATCGGCCTGAGCCGCGAGGCGCCGGCGCTGATCGGGCGCCTGCAGGGCTCGACGCTGTGGCGTTCACCGGCACTGACCGGCGCACTCCAGCCCGATCCCGCCAGTGGCCGCGACCGCTTCACCCTCACCGCAGAACTGGCCGGCACCGCGCCGGCACGCACGGAGCCCGCCAATGCCGCAAATCGCTGACCGCGATCGTTGGCTGGCGCTGGCGCTGCTGCTCGGCGTCCTCGCCGTGGCCTATGTGCTGCTGGTGCATCCCTGGTGGAGCGTGCCGATGCGCGAGGCCAACGAGCGCGTGCAATCGATGCAGGAGCGCGAGCTTCGCCAGCGCCTGCAACTGCAGCAGGCGCCCGAGGTGGCCAAGCGCCTGCTGCAGGCGCGCGACCCGGGCTTCCTGCCTGAAGCCAGTGCCGAACTCGCCACTGCCGCGCTGGTGCAGCGGCTGGAAACCATCGTCCGCCAGGCCAGTCCGGGCAACCGCAGCTGCGCGATCACCAACCGCTCGCCGATGACGGAACCGCGCCGCGATCGTTTCGCGCGCGTGGTGGTGCAGGTGAGGCTGCGTTGCGGCACGCCCGAACTGGCGGCCGTGCTGCATTCGATCGAGACCGGCACGCCGCGGCTGTTTGTCGGCAACCTCAACGTGCTCGCGCAGCGCTTCTTCTTCTCGCCAGGCACCGGCGCCACCGCCGGCCAGCGCGAAGGCGGGCTGGACGTGAGCTTCGATCTCTACGGTTACCTGCCGGCATCCGCCGCGGCGGCTTCGACGGAGGCCAACCGTGCGCGTTGATACGGCCATGCCCCGTACCTGGCTGCTGGCCGCGCTGGCAGGCTGGGCGGTGCTCGTGTGGTTGCTGGCGCTGCTCGGCATGGGGCGCCATGCCAGTTCGCTCGATCCCGACCAGGCGCAGTTGCCGCCGTTGCCGCAACCAAGCACGCGCGCTTCGACACCGGCACCGCCGCTGGGTCAGTTCGATCAGATCGTTTCGCGGCCACTGTTCTCCGACGATCGTCGGCCCAGGCCTTTCTCGCTGCAGGGCGATGGCGGCGCGGAATCCGCGCAGGCTTTCGACTTCGTCCTCAGCAGTGTGCTGATCACGCCGCAGGTGCGGCTGGCGATCCTGCAATCGCCCGATCGCAGCAAGTCGCTGCGGGTGAAGCTGGGCGAGGCCCCGGAATCGCAGCCGTCGTGGCGGCTGGCCGAGCTGAGCCCGCGCAGTGCCGTGTTCGAAGGGCCGGAAGGCCGCCGCACGATGGAGTTGCGCACGTTCGACGGCACCGGTGGCGAGCCGCCGACGGCGATCGCGCAGCCCGGCGCGACACCGGTCGGCCAGAGCGTGCGCGCGCCGCAGCAGCAAACCCAGCCGCAACCGCAGCCTGCCGCTCCCGTTCCGGCATCCGCGCGCGCCGCCGCCGCGCCTGCCGGCAACGCCGAACGCCCGGGTCAGCAGGGTCCGGCGATCGTCGCCGAACCGGGCAGCGCCGCGGAGGCGCAGGCCACCGACCAGCAGATGGAAGCGATCCGCAAGCGCATCGAGGCGCGTCGCGCGCAACTGCGCCAGCAACAACAGCAACAACAAAAGCAGCAGCAAACGACACCGCCGGCCCGGAATTGACAAGAGTGCCCGTATGAACCTTCGACACAGTGTCCACGCGCACTTCGCACCCACGCTGCTGGCGGCCGCGGTAGGCGCCATGCTCGCCGGCTGCGCCGGCGTGCCGACTCCCAAGGTGCGGCGAGATGCCGATCCGGCCACGCTTCAAGGCCCGACGACAACCGCAGGCGCGCCAGCCGGCACGACGACCACCGCGGGCGGCGTGCAGACGCAGCCGCTGGCGCAGGACGCTGGCGATGCGCGGCCGCAGATCCGCCGCGGCACGGGCCAGGTGATCAATCGCAGCGCGGCATCGTCGCCGCCGCCCAACCTGGGTGGCAGCACCGGCGAGGCCACGTTCAATTTCGAAGGCGAGTCGCTGCATGCCGTGGTCAAGGCGATCCTGGGCGACATGCTCGGCCAGAACTACGTGATCGCACCGGGCGTGCAGGGCACGGTGACGCTGGCCACGCCCAAGCCCGTCAGCCCGGCGGATGCGCTGAACCTGCTGGAGATGGTGCTGAGCTGGAACAACGCCCGGCTGGTGTATTCCGGTGGCCGTTACAACATCGTGGCTGCCGACCAGGCGCTGGTGGGCAATGTCGCGCCGCGCACCGGTCCGGCGGCGAACGCACGCGGGTTCGAGGTGCGCACGGTGCCGCTGCGCTTTGTGTCGGCCACGGAGATGGAGAAGATCCTCAAGCCGTATGCGCGTCCCAACGCGATCGTCGGCACCGACAATGCGCGCAACGTCATCTCCGTCGGTGGCAGCAAGGCCGAACTCGAGAACTACCTGCGCACGATCGCCATCTTCGACGTCGACTGGCTTGCCGGCATGTCGGTCGGCGTGTTCCCGCTGCAGTCGGGCAAAGCCACCAAGGTCGTGGCCGACCTGGAGAAAGTGTTCGGCGAGCAGAGCAAGTCGCCCGTCGCCGGCATGTTCCGCTTCATGCCGCTGGAGGGCGCCAACGCGGTGCTGGTGATCACGCCGCAGGCCAACTATCTCGACGACATCCAGCAGTGGCTGGACAGGATCGACAGCGCCGGTGGCGCGGTGCAGCTGTATTCGTACGAACTGAAATACATCAAGGCGCGCGAACTGGCTGAGCGCCTGTCCGACGTATTCGGCAGCAGCCGCAGCGGCGGCAATGGCGCCACGTCCAGCCAACCCTCGCTGATGCCCGGCCTGGAATCGGTCGAGCTGCAGGACTCCGGCAACGGCAGCGTCGCCACTCTCGGCAACGAAGGCGCCAACGGCGATTACGGCGCCACCAGCGGCACGGGCGGCGGCATGGAAGGTTCGCTGTCGCTGGGCGCACGCGAACAGGGCAACGCTGCCGTCACGCTCGACGTCAACGGCGACCGCGTCGGCGTGTCGGCGATCGAGGAGACCAATTCGCTCATCGTTCGCAGCAGCCCCTCCGCCTGGAAGTCGATCCGCGACGTGATCGATCGGCTGGACGTCATGCCGATGCAGGTGCACATCGAGGCGCAGGTGGTCGAGGTGCAACTGCAGGGCGACCTGCGCTACGGCGTGAACTGGTACTTCGAGCGCGCCGTCACCGACGCCGGCCTGCCCGACGCGGTCGGCCGCGACACCTGGAGCACGCTCGCCGGCAGCATCCAGCCCATCACCGGCAGTCCGGCCGGTCTGTCCTGGACCTTCCTCGGCCGCAATGCCGCGGCGGTGATCAGCGCGCTTGATTCGATCACCGACCTGCAACTGCTGCAGACGCCATCGGTGATGGTGCGCAACAACGCCGAGGCCACGCTCAATGTCGGCAGTCGCATCCCGATCTCGTCGGTGACGGTCAACCCGACCGGCACGGCCGACAACACCTACAGCCAGGTCCAGTACCTTGACACCGGCACGATCCTCAAGGTGCGGCCGCGCGTGGCCAAGGACGGCATGGTCTTCCTCGACATCGTCCAGGAAGTCAGTACGCCAGGCAGCCCGGCCACCGCCGATCCCAACGGCAACGTCCGCATCGACACGCGCAAGCTAAAGACCGAGGCGGCGGTGCAGAGCGGCGACACCGTGCTGCTGGCTGGCCTGATCAGCGACGGCGCCGAGCGCGGATCCTCGGGTTTCCCCGGGCTCAGTCGCATCCCGGTGATCGGCGGCCTGTTCGGTACGCAGCGTTCGCGCCAGTCGCGCAACGAGGTCATCGTGCTGATCACGCCGACCATCGTGCGCAACCCGCAGGAGGCGCGCGACCTCACCGACGAATACGGCCGCCGCTTCCGCGCGATGGAGCCGCTGCAGAGCAAGCCCCGGAGGCCCGGCCAGCAGTGACGTCGGTCATCGAGTTGCCCGTCGTCGTGGTGCCGGTCGGCCCCGACGACGATGGGCTCGACGCCTGCCTGGCCGCGCTGGATTCCAGCACTCCGGCGGGAACCCGCGTCTGGCTCGCCGACGACGCACAGGTCGGCCCGCGCGGTTACGCCATCATCGAGCGCTGGATGAAGCGCACGCGCCTGCAGGCTGACTACACACGGCGCCAGCGCGCCATCGGCGAAGTCGCGCACCTGGACCAGGTGTTGGCCGCGTGCGGCGATGCCGATGTCGCCGTGCTCGCTGCCGACGCGACGCCGCTGCCCGGCTGGCTGACGCGCATGCACGCCAGCTTCGCCGCCGACGGTGCGATCGGCACCGCAACGCCGTGGAGCAATGCCGGCGAGTCCGCGGCCTGGCCGCGCATCGGCGAGATCGCGCCGATACCGGAAGATCCCGAACACTTCGCGCGCGCCGTCGCGGCGATGCCGGCCGAGCATCCCGAGCTGCCCGCGGCCGTCGGCCACGCCGTGGTCTTGCGCGGTAGCGCACGCCGCCGGGCGGGCGGCCTGGACGCAAGCAGCTACGGTTCGTGGTACGCGGCATTGATCGACCTGTCGCTGCGACTGGCCGGCCTGGGCTGGCGCAACGTGCTGTGCGATACCGCATTCGTCGCCCGCCCCGGCGAAGGCGTGCCGGCCGACGGCGACATGGACGCCCTGGCCGCGCGCTGGCCCGACTGGCATGCGCGGCTCGCCGGTTTCCTGATGCAGGACCCGTTGCGCGCCTCGCGCGTGCAGCTGGCCGCCCTGCTTGAAACCCTGGGGCCGCCGCAGCCACAACGCGATCTCTTCGCCTATCCTTCCTCCTTCCCGCATGCGGGAGAAGACTGAACGTCCGCAGCGGCGAAGGTGAAGGAATGAACGAAGCGGGGCCGATCGCCGCGGTAGTGGTGACCTACCAGAGCGCGGAAACCATCGACGAATGCCTGCAGCGGTTGCGTACCGCCGAAGGTGTCGGCGTGATCCGGGTCGTCGACAACGGCTCGGAGGATGGAACGCTGGAGACCGTGCAGCGCCACGCCCTGGCCGACCCGCGCGTGCGCTTCGTCGCCAACCCCGATAACCCCGGCTTTGCGGTCGCCTGCAACCAGGGCGCGGCCGCGGCGGGAGCGGGCATGGACTGGCTCGCATTCGTCAATCCCGATTGCATGGTCGAGCGCGACACGCTGTCGCGCTTGCGCGCGCTCGCCGCGACGCGCGGGGACTGCCTGCTTGGCGCCGACCTGGTCGACGAGCGCGGCGTTCGCGACAGTGCGGCACGCCGCCAGGATCCCGATTTCGCCGCGATGCTCGCCAACGCTTTCCGTGGCGCGGCTCCAGCCTCCACGCTGGACGTGGCGCCGGACGATGGCGAAGCACTGCAGAAGGTCGAGGCCGTGTCCGGAGCGCTGATGCTGACGCCGCGCGCGCTGTTCCAGCGCATCGGCGGCTTCGACGAAGGCTACCGGCTGCATGCGGAAGACCTGGACCTGTGCCGGCGTGCACGCCAGGCGGGTGCGTTCATCGGTGTCGCCAACGCGGTTCGCGTGCTGCACGTGCGCGGCGTGTCGAGCCGATCGCGACCGGTTTTCGTCGAGTGGCACAAGCACCGTGGCCTGTGGCGCTACTTCCGCAAGTTCGAGGCGCCGCGCCGGGGCCTGGGCGTGCAGGCTGGCGTGTTCGCAGCGATCTGGCTGCGCTTTCCGCTGGCGCTGGCGCGGGCGTGGGCGAGACGCTGATCAGCGGTAGCGGTTGATCTCGTCGCGCAGGCGCCGGGCTTCGTTCGCCGCGGCCTGTGCGTAGTCGTCAACCGCGGATGCGTACAGCACCGCACGCGAACTGCTGACCATCAGGCCCGTGCCGTCAGCGGTCTTCGCGTTGGACACCACGGCCTCGACATCGCCGCCCTGCGCGCCGACGCCCGGCACCAGGAACGGAACGTCGCCGACGATCGCACGCACTTCCTTCAACTGCGCCGGCCAGGTCGCGCCGACGACCAGCGAGCAGTTGCCATGGCCGTTCCACTCGCGCGCGACCTTCTCGGCGACGTGCTGGTACAGCGGGCGGCCATCGATGGTGAGGTCCTGCAGGTCGCCGGCGCCCGGGTTCGAGGTGCGGCACAGGATGACCACGCCGCGGTCGGCGCGATCGAGGAACGGCTGCACCGAATCGTGGCCGAGGTACGGATTGGCCGTCACCGCGTCGGCGGCGTAGCGGTCGAAGGCCTCGCTCGCATAGTGCTGCGCCGTGCTGCCGATGTCGCCGCGCTTGCTGTCGAGGATCACCGGGATGCCGGGGTGCGCGGCATGGATGTGGGCGATCACGCGCTGCAGCGCGTCCTCGGCACCGAGTGCGGCGAAGTGCGCGATCTGCGGCTTGAACGCGCAGACATGTTCGGCCGTCGCGTCGACGATGTCGCGGCAGAAGTTGAACACCGCGTCGGCGTCCTGGGCGAACTTCGCCGGGAACTTCGCCGGCTCCGGATCCAGGCCGACGCAGACCAGCGAGTCGGCCTGGGTCCAGCGGTTGCGCAGTGCCTGCATGAAGCTCATGTCGTTTCCTCGGGTGATTGCGACGACGCCCACCTTGCGGTGGGCGTCGGTTGTTGCGTTCTTACTTCAGCGCCTTGAAGCGCAGGCGGTGCGGCTGTGCACCTTCGGCGCCGAGGCGGCGCTTCTTGTCTTCCTCGTACTCGCGGTAGTTGCCCTGGAAGAACTCCACGTGCGAGTCGCCCTCGAAGGCGAGGATGTGCGTGGCGATGCGGTCCAGGAACCAGCGGTCGTGCGAGATCACGAAGGTGTTGCCCGGGAACTCGAGCAGCGCGTCTTCCAGCGCGCGCAGCGTTTCGATGTCGAGGTCGTTCGACGGTTCGTCGAGCAGCAGCACGTTGCCGCCCTGCAGCAGGGTCTTGGCCATGTGCAGGCGACCGCGCTCACCGCCGGACAGCGAGCCGACGAGCTTCTGCTGGTCCTGACCCTTGAAGTTGAAGCGGCCGATGTAGGCGCGCGACTGGATCTCGATGCCGTTGATGTTGAGGATGTCCAGGCCGCCGGAGACTTCCTGGAACACGTTGTGGTTGCCCGTCAGCGCGTCGCGGCTCTGGTCGACGTAGGCCAGCTTCACGGTCGAGCCCATGTCGATTTCGCCCGAATCCGGCTTCTCCTGGCCGGTGATCATCTTGAACAGCGTCGACTTGCCGGCGCCGTTCGGACCGATGATGCCGACGATGGCGCCCGGCGGCACCGAGAAGTTCAGGTTGTCGATCAGCAGGCGCTCGCCGAACTTCTTGCTGACGTTCTTGAACTCGATGACCTTGTTGCCCAGGCGCTCGCCCGGCGGAATGAAGATTTCATTCGTCTCGTTGCGCTTCTGGTAGTCGACCGACTGCAGCTCTTCGATACGCGCCAGTCGCGCCTTGCCCTTCGAGCGGCCGCCCTTTGCGTTCTGGCGAGCCCACTCCAGTTCCTTGTGGATCGCCTTCTGGCGCGCCTTTTCCTGGTTCTCTTCCTGCTTCAGGCGCTCTTCCTTCTGCACCAGCCAGTCGGTGTAGTTGCCCTTCCACGGAATGCCGCGGCCGCGGTCGAGTTCGAGGATCCACTCGGCGGCGTTGTCGAGGAAGTAGCGGTCGTGGGTGACGGCCACCACGGTGCCGGCGTAGCGCGCCAGGAACTGCTCCAGCCATTCCACCGACTCGGCGTCGAGGTGGTTGGTCGGCTCGTCGAGCAGCAGCATGTCCGGCTTCTGCAGCAGCAGCTGGCACAGCGCGACGCGGCGCTTCTCGCCGCCCGACAGGTTGCCGATCACCGCATCCCACGGCGGCAGGCGCAGCGCGTCGGCGGCGACTTCCAGCTGGTTCTCCAGCGTATGGGCGTCGCCGGCGGCGAGGATCGCCTCCAGGCGCTGCTGCTCGGCGGCGAGCTTGTCGAAGTCGGCGCCTTCTTCGGCGTAGGCAGCGTAGACAGCATCGAGCGCGGTCTGTGCGTTGATGATCTCTCCCAGGCCTACTTCCACTGCCTGGCGCACGGTGTGGGTGGGATCAAGCTGCGGTTCCTGCGCCAGGTAGCCGACCTTAATGCCCGCCTGCGGACGCGCCTCGCCGACGAAGTCCGTATCCACGCCGGCCATGATCTTCAGCACCGTCGACTTGCCCGCGCCGTTGAGGCCGAGCAGGCCGATCTTGGCGCCCGGGAAGAACGACAGCGAGATGTCCTTGATGATCTGGCGCTTCGGCGGCACGACCTTGCTGACGCCGTTCATGGTGTAGATGTATTGCATGCGGACTCCGGAACCGGGACGCGACCAGCCCGGCCGGGAGGGCCAGGGTCTGGGCGAGGAAGGCGCAATTATGTCACCCCGGGGGCGCCTCGGACATGCCCGGGGAGTGGCGCAGGCAGGCGGGCTGGCCCCCCGGCCTCGCCGTTCAGATCCAGGCGATCAGGGCGACCACCAGGATGACGGCGAGGTATTTGAGGCCGTAGTACAGCCGCTGGTTGCGCTCGCGCAGGCCCTTGGCCTTCAGGCGCAGGGCGTAGAAGTACTTGAATACCCGGTTGATGCCGCCGGTCTTGTCGCCTTCCATGTTCGGCGAGGCGCCGGCCGCGACCAGGTGGCGCGCGACGAACCGGTTCAGCCACTGTGCCCAGCGGTACTTCATCGGCCGCTCGACGTCGCAGAACAGGATGATGCGGTTCTGCTGGGTCTCGTTGCGGGCGCCGTGGATGAAGGTCTCGTCGAACATCGTCCACTCGCCGTCGCGCCAGCTGTAACGGATGCCGTCGACGTCGATGTAGCAGCCATCGTCGTTGGGCGTGTCCAGCCCCAGGTGCAGGCGCAGGGAGCCGGCGAAGGGGTCGCGATGCGGGCGCAGCTCGCCGCCCGGCGGCAGTTCGGTGAACATCGCCGCCTTGACGCTGGGAATGCCGCGGAGCAGGGCGGTCGTGCGCGGGCACAGCTCGGCCGCGGAGGGGTGCGCGTCGTCGTACCACTTCAGGTAGAAGCGCTTCCAGCCACGACGGAAGAACGAATTGAAGCCGACGTCGTTATAGCCGTCGGCGGCCTTGATGTGCTGGAGCTCGCGCAGCCGCAGGGCTTCGGCGCGGATGTCCTGCCAGTGCTCGCGCAGCGGGGCCAGTTCGGGGAAGTGGCGGCCCGGGTCGTCGAGATAGGCGGTGTTGGGCACGCGCGAGAACGCGTACATCAGCACGTTGACCGGGGCCATGAACGTGGAATGGTCCAGCAGCTGCCGGCCGAAGCGGTGCCGCACGCGCCCGCGCAGGTGCACGTAGACGGCGCTGGCGATGAACAGCAGGAGGAGAGCCCATTTCATTGCAGGGGGTCCGGAATCAGGGGGAATCCCCCGTGCGGCCGGGCATGGCGGCACGGGTTGGTGGCCGCATTTTAAGGCCTGGGCTACCATCCTGAGCCTGACTGCGCCGTCCCACCGGCCCTTTATCTACCGTTCGAGGTCCTGCGAATGTTCCCCAGCTCTGCCCGTATCGCCGGTTACGACGATGAACTCGCCCAGGCGATCGCCCATGAGGCCCGCCGCCAGGAGGATCACGTCGAGTTGATCGCCTCGGAGAATTACGCCAGTCCGCGGGTGATGGAGGCGCAGGGCAGCGTGCTGACCAACAAGTATGCCGAGGGCTACCCGGGCAAGCGCTACTACGGTGGCTGCGAATACGTCGACATCGCCGAGGAACTGGCGATCGACCGCCTGAAGAAGCTGTTCGATGCCGACTATGCCAACGTCCAGCCGCATTCGGGCTCGCAGGCCAACCAGGCCGTGTACTTCGCCTTGCTGAACCCGGGCGACACCATCCTGGGCATGTCGCTGGCCCATGGCGGCCACCTGACCCACGGCGCCAAGGTCAACATCTCCGGCAAGCTGCTCAACGCGGTGCAGTACGGCGTCAACGACCAGGGCCTGATCGACTATGACGAGGTCGAGCGCCTCGCGGTCGAGCACAAGCCGAAGATGGTCGTCGCCGGCTTCAGTGCCTACTCGCAGAAGATCGACTGGGCGCGCTTCCGCGCCATCGCCGACAAGGTCGGCGCCTATCTCTTCGTCGACATGGCCCACGTCGCCGGCTTGGTTGCCGCGGGCGTGTACCCCAATCCGCTGCCGCACGCGCACGTGGTCACCTCGACCACGCACAAGACGCTGCGCGGTCCGCGCGGCGGCATCATCGTCGCCAAGGGCGCGTCCGAAGACCTGGTGAAGAAGCTGCAGAGCATCGTCTTCCCGGGCATCCAGGGCGGTCCGCTGATGCACGTCATCGCCGCCAAGGCGGTGGCCTTCAAGGAGGCGCTGGACCCGGAGTTCACCACCTACCAGCAGCAGGTCGTGAAGAACGCGCAGGCGATGGCCAAGACGATCATCGCGCGCGGCTACAAGATCGTGTCCGGCGGCACCGAGAACCACCTGATGCTGGTCGACATGATCGGCAAGGGCATCACCGGCAAGGATGCGGAAGCCGCGCTCGGCAAGGCGCACATCACCGTCAACAAGAACGCGGTGCCGAACGACCCGCAGAAGCCGTTCGTGACCTCCGGCCTGCGCATCGGCACGCCCGCCGTGACCACGCGCGGCTACCAGGAGGCCGACTGCATCGAACTGGCCAACTGGATGTGCGACGTGCTCGACGCGCCGAACGATGACAAGGTCATCGAAGCCGTGCGCGCGAAGGTCACGGCGCAGTGCAAGAAGTACCCGGTCTACGGTTGAGCGCCGGGAGCCTGTGATGACGCTGCGACCGCTGGTGATGCTGCTGGCGATCGCCGGCACTGCCTGTTCGGTTTCGCCATCCCAGCGCGAGAGCGTGGACAAGGCCAGGATCGTCAACGCGTCGCAGGCCCATCCGATCACGCACGTGGCGCGTTACGACCGGGACACCGGCGCGTGCGCGGCCGGCGCGGTGCAACTGCTGTCGCGCGATGAGGTCGAGTCCCTCGTCGCGGGCTGGAAAGAGCCGGACCAGGGCTGCGACGGCCCCCGCAAGCGGCGTCTTCCCGAGCACGGCGCCTACCCGGGCTCGGCGCGGCGCGACCAGGCCCCGGGTTCGGCGCACGTGCTCGTGCGGCTCGAGGCCGACGGCCGGGTCGAATCCGTCCGGGCAGTGTGCGCGACCGATGCCTCGTTCGCCGAAGCCGCCGTCGAGACTATTTCGCGGATCGAGTTCTCGCCGATGAGCTGCCAGGGAATGCCGACCCGGATCGCGTTCTTCCTGCCGATGGAATACGAGTACCGTTGAAGCCGCGCCCCGGCTGCGGCCAGTCGAAGCGAGTACGAGGAAGCGTATGCACTGCCCGTTCTGCCAGCACCCCGACACCCGCGTGATCGATTCGCGCGTGTCCGACGACGGCGCCACGATCCGGCGCCGGCGCGTCTGCGAGGCGTGCGGCGAGCGTTTTTCCACGATCGAGACGATCGAGCTGAAGCTGCCGCTGATCATCAAGAGCGACGGCCGCCGCGAGGCGTTCGACGCGCGCAAGCTGCGCGCCGGCTTCGACCGCGCGCTGCAGAAGCGCCCGGTGTCGGAGGAGCAGATCGAGACCGCGGTGCGCGCAGTGGTCCACCAGTTGCGCATGACCGCCGAACGCGAGCTGGATTCGCGCCGCGTCGGCGAGTTCGTGATGACAGAACTACGCAAGCTCGACCACGTCGCCTATGTCCGCTTCGCCTCGGTGTATCGCGCGTTCGAGGACGTGGCCGATTTCCGCGAGGTGCTCGACCGCCTCGAGCACGACCATCCGCCTACCGAAGGCCAACTGCCGTTGCTCGACGGCGACCTGCCACCCGAGAAAAGGCGCCGCCGGTGAACGGCATTGCGCGAGCGGCATGCTTACTGCTGCTGATCGCGTTGCTGCCGGCAGGCGCGCTGCATGCGCAGGAGCCCGGGCGGGCCGATGAGCCGGTGGCCGCGGCGGCGGCACCTGCCGCGTTGGCCGGGCATTACCACCTCGAAGGCATCATGGAGACCGGCTCGGAGCTGCGACTCGGAGCCGACGGCCGCTTCCAGTGGTACTTCGTCTATGGCGCGCTCGACCTGATGGCGGAAGGACGCTGGCAGCGCGAAGGCGATCACGTCGTGTTGCTGCCCGACCAGTTCCACTTCCCGCCGCAGTATCCCGAGACCGAGTTCAAGCGCATGACGTTGCGCATCGACGGCACGGAGCTGATTCCTGCATGGCCCTGGGACGACGGCAACGAACGCGGACGCTACACACAAGATTGAGACAGGCTGGATCGAGAGATTGAGACAGGCTGGATCGAGGCAGGCATGACTGAGCAGGGTTTCACCGCCACCGACCACGCGATGATGGCGCGCGCATTGCGCCTGGCCGAACGCGGCGCCTACACCACGCGGCCCAACCCGATGGTGGGCTGCGTCATCGCGCATGGCGACGAGGTCGTCGGCGAAGGCTGGCATCAGCGCGCGGGCGGTCCGCACGCGGAAGTGTTCGCGCTGCAGGCAGCCGGCGAACGTGCGCGCGGCGCCACGGCCTACGTGTCGCTGGAGCCCTGCGCGCACACGGGCCGGACCGGTCCCTGTGCCGACGCGCTGGTCGCCGCCGGCGTCGCGCGCGTGGTCGCGGCGATGCGCGATCCGTTCCCGCAGGTGGACGGTGTCGGCTTCGACAAGCTGCGTGCCGCCGGCATCGTCGTGCAGTCGGGTCTGATGGAGGCACAGGCGCGCGCACTCAACCGGGGCTTCATTTCCCGCATCGAGCGCGGGCGGCCCTGGCTGCGCGTCAAACTCGCGACCAGCCTGGACGGGCGCAGCGCATTGGCCAGCGGCGAATCGAAATGGATCAGCGGCGAAGCCTCGCGCCTGGACGTGCAGCACTGGCGCGCGCGAGCAGGCGCGATCGTCACCGGTGCCGGTACGGTGCTGGCGGACGATCCGTCGCTGACCGTGCGTTTGGAAGACGACACGCCTTTCGAGCCGCCGCTGCGCGTGGTGCTCGACCCGGGCTTGGCGACGGTCGCTCGAGGACGCGTGCGCGAAGGCGATGCGCCGACGCTGTATATCCATGCACCCGACGCCAAGCCGCCGCGCGGCATCAATGCACAACTCGCGGCCGTGCCGGTGCGCGAAGGCCGCTTCGACCTGGACGCGGTGCTGCGGCTGCTGGCCGAGCGTGGCGTCAACGAGATCCAGCTCGAAGCCGGCGCGACGCTGGCCGGCGCCTTCGTCTCCGCCGGACTGGTCGACGAGATCCTGCTGTATGTCGCGCCGGTGCTGCTCGGCGACCACGCACGCCCGATGTTCGAAGGGCTGTCCATCGACTCGATGGCGCAGAAGCTGAAGATGACGATCGTGGAGTCGCGCTACATCGGCCAGGACGTGCGCCTGCTGCTGCGCCCGGAAAAGGCCGACTGACGGAAGGCCTCGCGTTATGCGAGGTGCACTCACGTCGCTATGGAGGCTCGAAATGTCCAGCCCGATATCGCTGGCGGTGGCCGCTCTGCTGTTGCTGGCCAGTTCCGATGCGCTTGCGCAGAAGGCGGCGGACGAGCCGGCGCTGGCGCTCGCATTCACTGACGCACAGCTCAAGTGGCTCGGCTGTCCCTCGTTCATGCCGGCCGGTTGCGAAATCGCCGTCCTGCACGGCGACCCGGCCAAGGCCAACGCGGACATCCTCATTCGCGTGCCTGCGGATTCCACCATTCCCCATCACTGGCACACCTCCGCCGAACGCATGGTGCTGCTTTCCGGACAGCTGCAGGTGACCTACGACGGCCAGGAGACCGTTGCACTCTGGCCGGGTCACTATGCCTACGGACCTGCAAAGCGTCCGCACCACGCCTACTGCAGCAAGGGCTCGGCTTGCGTGCTCTTCATTGCGTTCGAATCTCCCGTCGACGCCGTGCCTTCTGCGTCGCCGGGCAAATAGAGTCGAAGAACGGATGAGCGGCGCGAACTTCAAAGACCATTTCTCCGGCCTCGCGCAGGCCTATGCCGAAGCTCGGCCTGAGTATCCGGACGCCCTGTTCGATGCGATCGTGGCGGTCGTGCCGGCGAGTGCGCGCGTGTGGGAACCGGGCTGCGGCAGCGGCCAGGCGACGCGTGGGCTGGCGACGCGCTTCGCGCACGTGTTCGCGACCGAACCCAGCGCAAACCAGCTGGAGCGGCACTGGGCGCAGCCCTCGTCCGGGTACACCGGCAACGTCACCCTGGCGGTGGAGCCGGGCGAGCGCACGTCGCTGCCCGATGGTGGTGTGGAACTGGTGGCGGTCGCCCAGGCGCTGCACTGGTTCGACCTCGAAAGATTCTTCGCCGAATGCCGTCGCGTGCTGGCGCCGCGCGGCGTGCTCGCGGCCTGGGGCTATGGGGACTTCCTTGCGCCGGAGGGCATGGTCGAGGCGGTGGAGGCATTCCGCGCGCAGATCGACCCGTACTGGCCGCCGGAGCGGGCGTTCGTCGATGCGCATTACGCGGATTTCGACTGGCCGTTCCCGGCGCTGCCGGCGCCGGACCTCTGGCTGGAGGAGGAGTGGCGGCTGCCGCATTTCCTGCGCTACCTGACCAGCATGTCGGCGGTGGGGCGCTGCCGGGCCGAGACCGGCGCGGATCCGGTCGCCCGCCACGCTCCGGCGTTGGCTGACGCCTGGGGCGATCCCGACGAGCCCCGGGTGATCCAGTGGCCGCTGTTCCTTCACCTGCGGCGCAAGCCCGGCTGAGCCTGCTGGCGGAACAGTGCGTCCGGCCGGGGCCGGCGACCCCCGGTGCTAGAATGCCGCGGCCGGTTCGCCGGCCAAAACCAACGACGTCTTCAGGGCGGGGTGCAATTCCCCACCGGCGGTAGGTGCAGGACGCTGTCGCACAGGCAGCCCCGCACGAGCCCGCGAGCGCCTCCTGCGATCCGCTTCGGCGGGCGTGGAGGGTCAGCAGATCCGGTCCGATGCCGGAGCCGACGGTCACAGTCCGGATGAAAGAAGACGGCGGCGCATGGCGGCGGGACGCTCGGGAGAGCGAGTCCCGCACGGCCCTATTGGGCCGGTCCATGCCTGCCTCATGCCTTGGGACGTTTTTCGCCCACCGTTGCGGGAAACGTTTCATGTCCATTGCCAACCTTTCCAAGTCCGCCGCCTTCCGGCAGGAGGCGCGCTGATGTTCACCGGCATCATCGAGGGCCTCGGTCGCGTGGCCGCCATCGAGAACCGCGGCGGCGACGCGCGTCTGACCGTCGAGGTCGGCACGTTGCCGTTCGAGGCGGTGCAGTTGGGCGAGAGCATCGCCGTCAACGGCGTGTGCCTGACCGTGGTCGAGTTCGACGCCACGAGCTTCGCCGCCGACGCCTCCAACGAAACGCTGTCGCTGACGACGCTCGGTGCGCTGAAGGCGGGCACCGTCGTCAACCTGGAGCGTGCGATGCGTCCGACCGATCGCCTCGGCGGGCACCTGGTCAGCGGCCATGTCGACGGCGTCGGCGCAGTGGCCGGCATTGCCGAGGATGCGCGCGCACAGCGCTGGCGCTTCACCGCGCCGGCTGCGCTGCTGCGCTACGTCGCCAAGAAGGGCTCGATCTGCGTCGACGGCGTCAGCCTCACCGTCAACGAAGTCGACGAAACAGGCCTCGAAGTCGCGCTGATCCCGCACACGGTGTCGCACACCGCGTTCTCCCAGACCCGCGTCGGCGACGCGGTGAACCTGGAGATCGACCTCGTCGCGCGCTATGTCGAACGGCTGCTGGCCGGACGCACCACCCACTGAAAACTACGGTGCCGCGGCAGCGGTGCCCATGAAACCGGAATACCCCATGGCCTTCAGCCCCATCCCCGAACTGCTGGAAGAAATCCGCGCCGGCCGCATGGTCGTCATCGTCGACGACGAGGACCGCGAGAACGAAGGCGACCTGATCATGGCCGCCGAACTGGTGCGTCCGCAGGACATCAACTTCATGGTCACGCACGCGCGTGGCCTGGTGTGCCTGTCGCTGACGCGCGAGCGCTGCCGCCAGCTTGGCCTGCCGCCGATGGTGCGCGACAACACCTCGCCGCACCACACCAACTTCACCGTCAGCATCGAGGCGGCCGAAGGCGTCACCACCGGCATTTCCGCCTACGACCGCGCACACACGATCCGCACCGCGGTGCGCCCGGACGCCGCCGCCAGCGACCTGTCGCAGCCGGGCCACATCTTCCCGCTGATGGCGCAGCCGGGCGGCGTGCTCAATCGCGCCGGCCATACCGAAGCGGCGGCTGATCTCGCGTTGCTGGCGGGACTGGAGCCTTCCGGCGTGCTGGTCGAGATCCTCAATCCCGACGGCAGCATGGCGCGCCGTCCGGAACTGGAGGCCTTCGCCGCCGAGCATGGCCTGAAGATCGGCTCGATCGAGGAACTGATCCGCTATCGCCTGGCCACCGAGCACACGGTCGAGCGTGTCGATGCGCGCGAGATCGAGACCGAGCACGGACCGTTCCGGCTGTTCACCTACCGCGATCGCCTGAGCCATGCGCTGCACTTCGCAATGCTCCGCGGCGAGCCCGACCCGGCGACGCCGACGCTGGTGCGCGTGCACGTGCAGAACCCGCTGGCCGACGCGCTGCACTGGCGCCGCCCGGACTTCGGTCCGGCGGTGGGCGATGTGCTGGCCCGGATCGCCGCCGAAGGCTGCGGCGCGCTGGTGCTGCTGGCCGACCACGCCGACGCCCAGGCGCTGCTGGCGCGCGTGCGCGCTCCGCAGCACGCCGACGACGGATCGGCCGCGGCCGGTCATGCCCTGGCCGAGTGGCGCCGCAACGGTGCCGGTGGCCAGATCCTGGCCGACCTGGGGCTCGGCAGGCTGCGCGTGCTCGGCACGCCGCGCAAGCAGATCGGCCTGGCCGGTTTCGGCCTGGAAGTCGTCGAGTACGTCGATCCGCAACACTGAGCCATCCACATCGAGGCTTTCCCGGGCGCGCCCGGGATACCCGCGTTAAAATGCCCGCCCCTTACGAAGAACGCCCATGACCCACTACGAAGGCGACCTGCGCAGCCCTGAAGGCGCGCGTTTCGCGATCATCGCCAGCCGCTGGAACCCGCGTATCACCGATACGCTGGTCGCCGGCGCACGCAAGACCTTCGCCGACAACGGCGTCTCGGAAGGTGCCGTCGACGTGATCCGCGTGCCGGGCGCATGGGAAATCCCGCTCACTGCGGCGCGCCTGGCCGCAGCCGGCCGGCATGCGGCGGTGGTGGCGCTGGGTTGCGTCGTGCGTGGCGATACGCGCCATTACGAGCAGGTCGCCGACGGATGTTCGGACGGTCTGATGCGCGTGTCGCTGGATTACGGCATTCCGGTCGCCAACGGCGTGCTGGCCGTGGAGCGACACGAGGATGCCGAAGCCCGCGCTGGCGGCAACCACGGGAACAAGGGCGAGGAAGCGGCCTTGGCCGCATTGGAAATGAGTCACTTGCTGGGGCAACTGCCATGAACCGCCGTCGTCAGGATGGAATCGATCCCGTTGCCCGCTCGCGTGCGCGCCGCCGTGCGCTGCAGGCCGTCTATGCCTGGCAGATGTCGGGTGCCAGTGCGCGCGACGTGATTGCGCAGTTCGCGCACGAACAGGCGCACGAAGTCGCGGACCTCGAATACTTCGAGGACCTGGTGCGCGGTGTCGACGAGCATTGCAACGAACTCGACGAAGCGCTCAAGCCTTTCCTCGATCGCGACATCGAGCAGGTCGATGCGGTCGAGCGCGCGGCCCTGCGCATCGCCGCCTACGAGCTGCGCCGCCGCCTGGACGTGCCGTACCGCGTCGTCATCAACGAGGCGATCGAGTCGGTGAAACGCTTCGGCGCCGAGCACGGCCACACCTACGTCAACGGCGTGCTCGACCACGCCGCCGCCGACTGGCGCGCGAGCGAGGCCAAGGCGCCGCGCGGCAAGTAATGAGTGCTCCCTCTCCCGCGTGTCCCCCCAAGGGGACTTCCTTCGGGGCGCGGGAGGAGGGCCGGGTGAGGTCACGGACGCGGGACCGAGGACAACAAGTGCCCGAATTCGACCTCATCGATCGCATCCGCCAACGCGCCGCCACGCGCGAGGACGTGGTTCTCGGCATCGGCGACGACGCCGCGCTGTTGCAGCCACCGGCGGGAAAGCTGCTGGTGGTCGCCACCGATACCCTCAATGCCGGCGTGCACTTCCCCGGCGAAACGGCGCCTGCCGACATCGGCTGGAAGGCGCTGGCGGTCAACCTGTCCGACCTTGCCGCAATGGCGGCCGAACCTGCCTGGTGCACGCTGTCGCTTTCGCTGCCGGACGCCGATGAGCGCTGGATCGATGGCTTCCTCGACGGCTTCCTGGCGTTGGCTGGCCAGCACCGTGTCGCGCTGGTCGGAGGCGACACCACGCGCGGCCCGTTGTCCGTGTCGGTGACGGTGCATGGTTTCGTCGAGCCGGGTCGTGCGCTGCGCCGCGATGCCGCGCGCATCGGTGACGACGTCTGGGTCAGCGGCACGCTCGGCGATGCCGCCGCGGCGCTCGAGCAGTGGCGTTCCGGTGCTTCGTCCGACGAAGCGCTGCGCGCACGGCTCGATCGACCGGTGCCGCGTATCGCCCTGGGGCGGGCGCTGGCCGGAGTCGCTCGCGCCGGCATCGACGTCTCCGACGGCCTGCTCGCCGACCTGGGCCACGTCTGCCGCGCCAGCGGAGCCGCGGCCGAACTGGACCTGGAGTCATTGCCGGCCTCGGAGGCACTGCAGTCGGCGTTCGCTGTGCCCCAGCGCCACGCGCTGCAGGCGGCGGGCGGCGACGACTACGAACTCTGCTTCACCGCACCGCCCGACGTGCTGGAGGACGTGCAGCGCGTGGCCGCCGCCGTCGGCACGCCGGTCACGTGGATCGGCCGCATCGTCGAAGGCGAGGGCGTGCGCGTGTTCGACGCGGACGGAGAGCGCTGGGCACCGCCGCGCGGCGGCTACGAACACTTCGGTTGAGGACGTCGCGGCATCCGTTGCCGCGCTAAGATCGAAACGCCGGCGAGAGCATTTTGCCGGTGCAAGGCGCTGCCGCTGCGCCGGCGCGGCCTGCCTTCGCATGTCCCGTCACCGCTGCATGACGGTTCCGGCGCTGCCGCTCGCTGCGGAGGTGCGCGTGGACAGCAACCAGGTAATGGTCGTACTGGGCATCGTGCTGATCGTGTTCCCGATCGTCCTGATCGCCGTGCTGAACCGCGTGTTCCGCAAGGGTGGCGGTATCACCAAAGGCTGGGGCGGCGTGCTGTTCGTCTGCCTGTGCTGGATCGCCGCGATGTGGCTCGTGCGCTCGAAGATCGCCGATTTTCTCTGATATCGCCCGGCGCGTGGCACCTGATCAGGGCAGCAGCTTGCCCGGGTTGAGGATGCCGTCGGGATCGAACGCCGATTTCACCGCGCGCATCATCGCCAGCGTCGGCGGGTCGATCGCCTGCGGCATGAACTCGCGCTTGGCCAGGCCGATGCCGTGCTCTCCCGACAGCGTGCCGCCGAGTGACAGCGTCAGGGCGAAGACGCGCGACATCGCCACGCTGGCGCGCGCCGATTGCGCGGTGTCTGCCGGGTCGTAGAGCAGGTTCACGTGCAGGTTGCCGTTACCGGCGTGGCCGAAGCAGACGATCGGCAATGAGAACTCGCGCGAAAGGTGCTGCACGCCGTCGACCAGGTCGGGGATGCGCGAGACCGGCACCACCACGTCCTCGTTGATCTTTCCCGGTGCCAGCGTGCGCAGCGATGGCGACAATGCCTTGCGCGCGGCCCACAACCGTTCGCGCGCGGCTTCGTCGGCGGCGTCATCGAGCGAGACGAGTCCGTCGACGGTGGCGGCCGCCATCAAGGTCTCGATGGAGTGCGGCAGCGTGTCCGCGTCACCGTCGGCCTCGATCATGAGCAGCGCGCCGGCTTCCTGCGGCAGGTCGGCGCCGCCGATGTCGCGTGCCAGGCGTACCGCGTCGGAATCCATGAACTCCAGCATCGAAGGCGTCAGCGGCTGCGCCATCAGCTGCGCCACCGCCTGCGCCGCGCTCGACACATCGCGGTAGATCGCGCGCAGCGCACCCCGTGCCTGCGGCAGCGGCGTCAGCCGCAGGCTGGCTTCGACGATCAGCGCCAGCGTGCCTTCGCTGCCGACCAGAAGACGCTGCAGGTCGTACCCGGTCGCGCCCTTGGTGGTCGCCGTCCCGCAATGGATCAGTTCGCCGGCGCCGGTCACCGCGGTGAGCGCGAGCACGTTGTCGCGGCTGGCGCCGTACTTCACCGCGCGAGGACCGCCGGCATTGCAGGCGAGGTTGCCGCCGACGGTGCTGTAGCCGGCGCTGGTCGGATCCGGCGCCCAGAACAGGCCGTGCGCTTTCAGCGCGGCCTGCAGGTCGCCGTTGAGTACACCCGGTTCGACCACCGCGCAGCGGTCGCCGGGACGGATGTCGAGGATGCGGTTCATGCGCTCGAACGACACGACCACGCCGCCCGCCACCGGCACCGTGGCGCCGGTGGTGTTGGTGCCGCGGCCGCGCGCGATCACCGGCACGCGCCGCGCGCGGCAGGCCTGCACGAGCGCGGCGACCTGTTCGCGCGTGGTCGGCAGCGCCACCGCGTCGGGCAGCGACTGCCGGCGCGAGTTGTCGTAGGCGTAGGCGAGCCGCTCGCTGGGATCGGTGAGCCAGCCGTCGCCGAGCACACGGGCGAGTTCGTGGTTCAGGTCGGGCGGCAGCGCGTTCATCGCCGGGAGGATAGCGCGCCGGTCGCGTGGCGCAGGCCAAGACCGAGCAGCGCGAATGTCGCCGCAGGCAGCCATACCCAGCGCAGTTCCGAAACCAGCACCGCGATTCCGTGCGATCCGAAGAAGCCCAGGCCGATCGGCGATACGCGGATGGGGCGCCACGGCGCGAACACGCGCAGGTCGGACCAGGGCCAGAACAGCGCGACGCCGAGTCCACCATTGGTGAACGCATCCAGCAGCGGATGCGAGGCGGCACAGGCGAACAGCCAGAACCACGCCCGACGGAACGTGGCGCCCAGCCATCGATACGACGACGCGCCTAGCGTGGCGAGCGCTGCCGCGAACATCAAAGAGTGGCTGACGCCGCGATGGCCGAATGCGTCCGCGTACGGGATGCCGAAAGCGAACGCGAGCACGTCGGCGTCAGGCAGCATCGCCGCGACCATGCCGGCCACAACCATGCGATGGGTGACGCGATTCGAACCCAGCGCGATGCCGGCAGCGAGCGGCACGATGGCGTGGGTGAGGATGGTGGGCATGCTGCGTCGCTAGAAATCGTCGGCGCGGAACGCGTCGCGCAGCCAATTCAGACGCGGCGCCGCCGGCTCGCCGCTGGCCTCGATCACGTCGAAACGACAGGCTGCGTTGGCGTACTCGCGGTGGGCGGCGAGGAAGGCCTGCGCGGCGCGCACCAGCTTGCGGCGCTTGCCCGAATCGATCGAAGCCGCGCCGCCGCCGAAGCTCCCGCCACGCCGCTAACGCACTTCGACGAATACCAGCGTGTCGCCGCCGCGCGCATCGCGTTCGAGCATGACCAGATCGAGTTCGCCAATGCGGTAGTTGGCATTGGCGGCGACCTCGCGCAGGCCGGCGCGCACCAGATGGTCGCGCGCCGCCGATTCCACCGCGGAGCCGCATTCGCGCCGTCCTTGCGCGAGCTTCGTCATTGCGGAGTCAGCGCTTGTCGCCCTGCGGCAGCGGTACCGTGACGCCACTGCGGAACGTCGACCATGCCGGTGTGCGCAGCACGTTGCCGAAGCCATCCAGGCGCAGCGTCCCGGTGGCGCCTTCGATGTGCGCGTTGTTGGCGGTGGCGAGGTATTCGAGGTAGGCGCTGATCTGCCAGGCATCGAAGCCGAACGCGAACAGTCGCGCGCCCGGGCCCTTGGCCGTCGCCAGCATCGTGCCTGCGCTGGCCGGCGAGGGCAGGCCGCGCGCACCGCGCGTCGCCCACGCCTCGGTGGGGAACGCGATGCCATCGAGGATCGCGTCCTCGGTCGCCTTGCTGCCGGTGCCGGACAGCAACTGCGAAGTCGCTACGCGCGGCTTGCCCGCCAGGCCGGCCAGCGCCAGTCGCGGCATCAGCGTGCGCGCCGAGGTGCCGCGCACGGCGAGAAAAACGGCGTCGACGCCGCCTTCCTTGGAGGCATACGGCGCGAAGTCGGAGGTGCCTTCGCTGGCGACATCGGTGACGGCGGCGCCGCCCACAGCCAGCCTGTCGCGCAGCGCGGCGACGGCGCGGCGCTGGGTTTCGTCGGCGCCACCGACGACCAGCACGCGCTTGGCTTTCAGGTTGAGCAGGTATTCGGCCGCGGCGAAGCCCTCATCCTCCGGCGACAGCGAGAAGCTGGCATTGCCGATCGGCGGTTCGTTGTTCGTGCGATTCAGCGCGAGCACCGGCACGGGCAAGGCGCCCTTGCCGTACAGCGCGCCGACTTCGTCGCGGCCGAGTGGGCCGACTACGAAGTCGCTGCCCTCGGCGACGGCGCGGTCGTACGCGGCAAGCGTGCCGCCGGCGGTGCCGAAGGTGTCGTAAAAGACGACTTCGGGGCGGCGGCGCTGTTCGCCGTAGTAGCCGGCCAGCAGGCCGTCGCGCACCGGCGAAGAGGCCACGGCGAGATCGCCCGACAGCGGCAGCAGCACCGCCATCCTGACCGGCGGGCGGTAGCCGTCGCTCTCGGCCGCGGGACGCTGGCCGAACTTCCAGCCGGTGCGGTCGAACGCGCGCGGCAGTGCCAGTCCGCGGCGCAGCAGCGCGCGTCCGGCGTAGTTGTAGAGCGGCTCGCCGACCGGCAATGCAGCGGCCTCGCGGCTGAGCGAGGCATCGTCGAGCTGCGACAACAGGCGATCGATCTCGGCGTCGTTGGCCTGGCGCGCGGGGCCGGTCAGCGTGGCGCCGCTGCGAGCGAGCTGCGCGGCCTGCACCACCAGGGGGTGGCCCGCGGTCACCGCCCCGCCGGCCTTGGGCGCGACGGTGCTGCAGCCGTTCAACGTCGCCGCGAGCACGAGCGCCGCGATCATTCCCTTGAGGGCGCCCCGGTGCATGGACCGGGCGCGTGCGGAGGCGTGCTTCATCTGCTCGATCATCGGTTTGGCGGGCGCCGCGGCGCGGCGTTGTCGGGGGACCGGTTACGATTCTACCCGCCCCCCATCCGGACATACGATGCACCCGGTCACTTCCACGCCGAGCGCTCCCGGCGTCCTCCACATCGTGGCGACGCCGATCGGCAACCTCGGCGACCTGTCGCCGCGGGCGCTGGACACGTTGCGCAACGTCGCCGCGATCTGCGCCGAGGACACGCGTCATACCCGCCAATTGCTGTCGCACTTCGGCCTGGACAAGCCGCTGGTCGCCTTGCACCAGCACAACGAGGACGCGCAGGCCGCGCAACTGATCGCACGCCTGCAGGGCGGGGACTCGCTGGCCCTGGTGTCGGATGCCGGCACGCCGCTGGTCAGCGATCCCGGTTTCCGCGTGGTCCGCGCCGCCCGCGCGGCCGGCATCCGCGTCTCGCCCGTGCCGGGCGCCTGTGCCGCGATCGCCGCGCTCAGCGTCGCAGGCCTGCCCAGCGACCGCTTCGTGTTCGAAGGTTTCCTGCCGGCCAAGGCCTCGGCGCGGCGCGAGCGGCTTACCCGGTTGGCCGCCGAGCCTCGAACGCTGATCTTCTATGAGTCCGCCCACCGCATCGACGAGGCGCTGGACGACATGATTGCCGCCTTCGGCGAGGATCGTCCGGTAGTGCTGGCGCGCGAGCTGACCAAGCTGTTCGAGACGGTGCTGGACGGCTCGCTGCGTGAGGTCCGCGAACGTGTGGGTGCCGACCCGAATCAACGCAAGGGCGAGTTCGTGGTGATGCTCGAAGGCGCCGGCGACGATGCCGACGCCCAGGTCGCCGAAGGCCGGCGCCTGTACGCGAAGCTGGTCGAACACCTGAAGCCCTCGCAGGCGGCCAAGCTCGCCGCCGAGCTCAGCGGCGCGCCTCGCAAGGCGCTGTACGGCGGCGAGTAGCCTGAACTGGCCGTTCAGCACCATCCGGCATGGTCCATGTTCCGCAAGTCGTAGCCCCCTTTAGTAAAGGGGGCGCCGCGACAGCGGCGGGGTTTTGGAGATGCGGAGCGGGGCCCGAAGTTTGCGCAGCAAACTTTGGGGGCAGTTCTGCTGCGAAGCAGTAGAATGCCCGCGGCGGAGTCGGCCAGGCAGTCGCGTCATTCGTCCTTCGGGACGAGTGCCGAGGAAAGTCCGGGCTCCACAGGGCACGGTGCCAGGTAACGCCTGGGCGGCGCGAGCCGACGGAAAGTGCAACAGAGAGCAGACCGCCGAACGGCGTCGAAAGACGTGCGTGGTAAGGGTGAAACGGTGCGGTAAGAGCGCACCGCGAGTCTGGCAACAGACCGGCACGGCAAACCCCACCGGGAGCAAGGCCAAATAGGGAGACAATGCCGCGGCCCGCGGTGTCTCCGGGTAGGCTGCTTGAGCGTAGCGGTGACGCTGCGCCTAGAGGAATGACTGTCCTAGACAGAACCCGGCTTATCGGCCGGCTCCGCCGCTCTTTTTGGCGCTTGCGCCAAAAAGAGCCCCAAAGTTTGCGGAGCAAACTTCGGGCCCCGAGCCAGCGCTGCCAATCCCCCGATCCGCGCCTTGCCCGGATCCGCCCCCTTACAAGGGGGCTCGGTCAGGTCGTTGATCCGCAAGGGCCGCGGCAGGTGGGTTGAGGCGCGGCACGGTCATGGGCGCGCGGCTCACCGGCTCGATAGTCGGGCCGTATTGATCGACTGGATTTGATCTCTCACGCATATGGATACGCGGATGCTGCGGAGCAGCATGGGCGGCGGGCCCGGCTGCGCCTCGTTTTCAGGTGGTTTCGGAGACCGCCTCAGCCTCAAAAAATGAGACTAAACAAAGGTTAGTGGATAAGTCTTGAATAAGACTCTGAAGTTCGTCGCAACCCATTGATGCGACAAGTGAAATTGCTTCTGGAAAGTTGTTGACAACCCTGTGCACCGTCCCTAAGGTGGGCATCCGAGGGAAAACCGGGTTTTTTGTGGTTTTTCAACGACCAAGCCGCCCGGCAGAGGCGGCCACAACACAGGTGCGGAATGTTCCAAGGCGAGACCGCCATCACGATCGACGACAAGGGCCGGCTGGCGGTGCCCACCGCCTACCGTGAGCTCGTCGCGCGTGAATGCGACAACCGCCTGGTCATCACCTACAACCCGTTCGAATCCGGTTCCCTCTACCTCTACCCCCATGGGGCCTGGGAGCGTCTGCGCGACCAGGTCAATGCGCTGCCGAAGGCCAAGGCGGTCAACCGCAGCATGCAGCTCAAGCTGGTCGGCGCCGCGGCGTTTGTCGAGCTCGACGGCAACGGCCGCATCAGCATTCCCGCCAGCCACCGCTCCGCGGTCGGCATCGAGAAGAAGGCGGTGCTGCTGGGCATGGGCGACAAGTTCGAGTTGTGGAGCGAGCAGGCGCACCACGCGCAGATCCGTCAGACGATCTCTGACGACGATCTGAGCGAGGAACTGCTCGGCCTGCAGCTATGACGGCGGGTGGCATGGAGCGCGGCGCGCTCTCCGGCCACCTCCCCGTGATGTACGCGCAGGTGCTGGAAGGCCTGCGTATCACCGGGAATGGAACGTACCTGGATGGCACGTTCGGGCGTGGCGGACATGCCCGTGGCGTGCTCGATCAACTCGGCGCCGGAGGCCGGCTGCTGGTGATGGACAAGGATCCCGAAGCGATCGCCGTCGCCGAACGCGAGTTCGGGGCCGATCCGCGCGTGGCGATCCATCGCGGCAGCTTCGCCGAACTGGCGGGCTGGAGCGAAACCGCCGCCGGGCTCGACGGCATCCTGTTCGACCTCGGCGTGTCCTCGCCGCAGCTCGATGTCGCCGAGCGCGGCTTCAGCTTCGGCAAGGACGGTCCGCTGGACATGCGCATGGACCCCGACAGCGGGCTCAGCGCGGCGCAGTGGCTGGCGCAGGCCGATGATCGCGAGATCGCCGACGTGCTGTGGACCTACGGCGAGGAGCGCCAGAGCCGCCGCATCGCACGTGCCATCGTCGCGCGCCGCAGCGAGCAGCCCCTCGTGCGCACCGCGCAACTGGCCGAACTGATCGCGCAGGTGATGCCGCGCGGCGACAGCAAGATCCATCCGGCCACGCGCAGCTTCCAGGCGATCCGCATCTTCATCAATCGCGAACTGGCCGACCTCGAAACCGGTCTCGACGCGGCGATGGCGCGGCTCAAGCCCGGCGGCCGGCTCGCCGTGATCAGCTTCCACTCGCTGGAAGACCGCATCGTCAAGCAGTTCATCGCCCGCCACAGCAAGGCGCCACCGGCCAATCGCCGCATGCCGGTGGAAGTGGCCTTCACGCCGACACTGCTCGCCATTGGCGCCGCGCAGAAGGCCGACGAAGCCGAGACCTCGGCCAACCCGCGCGCCCGCAGCGCCGTGCTGCGCGTCGCCGAGAAGCTCGCCGCCGGCGGCAGGGAGGCGGCATGACCCTGCGCCTGCTGCTGACCGTGCTGGTGGCCGCCAACATCGTCTCGGCGCTGGCGGTCGTGCACGCGCGCCACCAGCATCGCCAGTTGTTCGGCCAGCTCAGCCGGCTCGAGCGCGGCCGCGACGAACTCAACATCGAGTTCGGCCGCCTGCAGCTCGAGCAGGCGACATGGGCCGAAAGCAATCGCATCGACCAGGTCGCGCGCGACCGCCTCGGCATGAAGTTTCCCGAAGGCGGTGAAACCGTGGTGATCCGCCCATGAGCGACCGCACCACGCGCCCGCGCAACGCCAACAAGGACAACGGCGGCCGCCCGTCGCTGAAGGCGTTGCTGGCACAACTGCGTGGCGGCGGCAATGACGCGCCGCGCTCGCGCAACCGCGCCTCGTTCAATCTGCGCAACCGCCTGCTGCTGGTCGGCGGCACGCTAGGCCTGTGCTCGCTCGCGCTGGTCGGCCGTGCCTTCACGCTGCAGGTGGTCAACGACGATTTCTACCGACAGCAGGGCGATGCGCGCTTCGTCCGCGAGATCCCGATCCCGACCTCGCGCGGCATGATCACCGACCGCAACGGCGAACCGCTTGCCGTGTCCACGCCGGTCGAATCGATCTGGGGCAACCCGCAGGAACTGCTGAAGAATCCGGCGCGCATCCCAGAGCTGGCGCGCGCGCTGGGCGTGCCGCCGGACTACCTGACGCGCAAGCTGAGCCAGCGCGCGGACAAGGAGTTCCTGTACCTCAAGCGCCGCATCAATCCGGACCAGGCCCGCAGGATCCTCGCCCACAACATCCCGGGCGTGTTCTCGCAGCGCGAGTTCCGCCGCTTCTACCCGCAGGGTGAAGCGATGGCGCACATCCTCGGGTTCACCAACATCGACGACCGCGGCCAGGAAGGTCTGGAGCTCGCGTTCGACGACTGGCTGCGCGGCAAGGCTGGCGCCAAGCGCGTGATCCGCGACCGCCAGGGCCGCATCGTCGAGAGCATCGACCTGGTGCGCGCGGCCGAGCCGGGCCAGGACCTGACGCTGACGATCGACCGTCGCATCCAGTACCTCGCGTTCCGCGAGCTGCGTTCGCAGCTGCTCACCACCGGTGCCAGCAGCGGTTCGGCGGTCGTGCTCGACGTCGCCACCGGCGAAGTGCTGGCGATGGCCAACCTGCCGGCCTACAACCCCAATGCGGTCGGGCTCGGCAATCCCGAGACGCATCGCAATCGCGCCGTCACCGACGTGATCGAGCCGGGTTCGACGATGAAGCCGCTGACCGTGGCCGCTGCGCTCGAGGCGGGCACGATCACGACGCGCACGATCTTCGACACCAACCCGGGCTGGATCCCGAACGGCCGCTACCGCACCACCGACCACCATAACTATGGTGTGCTCGACACCACCGGCGTGATCACCAAGAGCTCCAACGTCGGCGTGGCCAAGATCGTCGCCAAGCTGCCGAGCCAGGGGTATTACGATTTCCTGCGCCGCTTCGGCTATGGCCGCAGCACGCACAGCGGATTCCCCGGCGAGTCCTCGGGCGTGCTGATGCCGCCCAGCCGCTGGAGCGGCACCACCAAGCAGACCATGTCTTACGGCTACGGCCTGTCGGCGACGCCGCTGCAGATCGCGCAGGCCTATGCCGCGCTCGGCAACGGCGGCAAGCTGATCACGCCGACGTTCGTGAAGGGCGAGCGCCACGAGCCCAAGCAGGTGCTCGCCCCGGCGATCGCGCACGAGATCATGCGCATGATGCAGACGGTGACCGAGCCCGGCGGCACCGCCACGCAGGCTGCGATCCTCGGCTACCACGTCGCCGGCAAGACCGGCACGGCGCGCAAGTTCAACGAGAGCGGCGGCTACTCGCGCCGCTACGTGTCGTTCTTCGCCGGCGTGGTGCCGGTGCAGAACCCGCGCTTCTCGATGGTGGTCGTCGTCAACGATCCCGATCCGGAGAAGGGCTACTTCGGCGGCCTCGTCTCCGGCCCGGTGTTCAAGAACGTCATGGACGGCGCGTTGCGCCTGATGGACGTTGCGCCGGACGACATCGACACGTGGCTGGCAGTGCAGGCCGCGGCCGAGGCCAAGCGCAGCAAGGCCAACGGCGGCAAGCCGACCGGCCCGGTGCTGCCTGCCGTCGCCGCCAATGTCACCGCACTGCCTGCAGGAACGCTGACGGCCCCCGCGCAGGGAGGCCTGCAATGAGCCGCGCGATGCTGCTGTCCGAACTGCTGCCTGACGTGCCGGGCATTTCTTCGGACCTGGCGATCACCGGTCTGGTGATGGACAGCCGCGTCGTGCGCCTGGGCGATGCGTTCGTCGCGATCGCAGGATTCGGCGCGCACGGCCTGGGCTTCGTCGAGCAGGCGCGTGCCGCGGGCGCGAGCGCGATCCTGTTCGAGCCGCCGGCCCCCGCCGGACTGCCGACGCCGGCTGATGCCATCGCCGTACCGAATCTGCGCGCGCGCCTGGGCGAGATGGCCGACCGCTTCCATGGCCATCCGTCGAAGGCGATGACGATGGTCGGCGTGACCGGTACCAGCGGCAAGACGTCGACCGTGCAGTTGCTGGCGCAGGCGCTGGAAGCGCGCGGCCGCCGCACCGGCACCATCGGCACCCTCGGTGCCGGTCTGTACGGTGCAATAGAGCCCACCGGCTTCACCACGCCGCTGGTATTGCCGATGCATGAACTGCTGGCGCAGATGCGCGACGCCGGCGCCACCGCAGTGGCGATGGAAGTGAGTTCGCACGCGCTCGACCAGGGTCGCGTGGACGCCGTGCATTACGACGTCGGCGTGTTCACCAACCTCACCCGCGACCATCTCGACTACCACGGCGACATGGACACCTATGGCGCGGCCAAGGCGAAGCTGTTCGTTCGCCCGGGTCTCGATGCCGCGGTGATCAATATCGACGACGCCTTCGGCGCGGCGCTGCTGGCGCAGCTGCCACAGACGGTGCGCGGCATCGGCGTGAGCGCGCGCGGCGACCTGCGGGGACAGGTGCGGGCCGAGGCGGTTTCGCTGGACGTGTCCGGCATCGTGTTCGACCTGATCGTCGGCGACGAGCGCCATAAGATTCGCTCACCGCTGCTGGGCCGCTTCAATGTCGACAACCTGCTGACGGTCGCGGGCGTGCTGCATGCGCTGGGCGAATCCGCCCAGGTGATCGCACAGACACTGCCGCAACTGAGCCCGATCCCGGGTCGCATGAACCGCCTCGGCGGCGATGGCCGCCTGCCGCTGGTCGTCATCGACTATTCGCACAAGCCCGACCCGCTGCAACAGGCACTGGAGTCGCTGCGCGGACACCTGCGCGGCCGCCTGATCTGCGTGTTCGGCTGCGGTGGCGAACGCGACCGCGGCAAGCGCCCGGTCATGGCCGCGATCGCCGAGGCCAACGCCGAGCGTGTCTACGTGACCGACGACAACCCGCGTGGCGAGGACGGTGACGGCATCGTTGCCGACATCGTCGCCGGCTTCGCCCATCCGGAGCGCGCCGTGGTCGAGCGCGACCGCGCCGCCGCCATCGCCCGCGCGATTGCGGAGGCCGGTCCTGACGACATCGTGCTGATCGCCGGCAAGGGTCACGAAACCTACCAGGACGTCCACGGCGTGCTGCATCCGTTCGACGACACCGAGGTCGCACGCGCGGCCCTGGGAGGGCGGGCATGAAGCCGCTGCGCCTGAGCGAGATCGCGCGCATGACTTCGGGCCGCCTGCACGGCGAGGACCGCGTCATCGACGTCGTCGCGACCGACACGCGCGCACTGCCCAAGGGTGCGCCGCTGTTCGTCGCGCTCAAGGGCGAGCGCTTCGATGGCCATGACCACGTTGACGTCGCGGCCGCGGCCGGGGCCGTCGCGGCGCTGGTATCGCGCCAGGTCGACACGCCGGTTCCGCAGGTCATCGTCGCCGATACCGAGCGTGCGCTCGCCGACTTCGCCACGGCGATGCAGCGCGAGCGCACCAGCAAAGTCGTGGCGATCACAGGCAGCAACGGCAAGACCAGCGTCAAGGCGCTGACCCAGGCGATCCTCGAGCGCGCCGGCCGTACCTACGCGACGCCGGGCAACCGCAACAATGAAATCGGCATGCCGCTGGCGGTGCTGGAAGCGCCCGATGACACGCAGTTCGCCATCTACGAGATGGGCACCGGCAAACCAGGCGACATCGCCTACCTGACCGCGATCGCGCGTCCCGATATCGGCCTCGTCAACAACGTCGCGCCCGCGCATATCGAGCGCATGGGCAGCCTGCTCGCCATCGCTGACACCAAGGCGGCGGTGTACGACGATCTGTCGTCGGGCGGAGTGGCGGTGATCAATGCCGACGATGCGTTCGCACCGTATTTCGCCGAGCGCGCACACGGCCGCCGCTTGATCCATTTCGGCCTGGACCACAGCGCCGACGTCACCGCGCGCGACATCGTGCCCGGCGACACGGGCTCGCGCTTCATGATGGTGACGCCGATCGGTGAAGCCCAGGTGGAAGTGGAGATGCCGGGCCGTCACAACGTGCGCAATGCCCTGGCCGCCGCGTCGATCGCGCTCGGTGCCGGCGTGCCGTTGGCCACGATCGTGGAAGGACTGGCCGCGGCCCGCCCGGTTGCAGGTCGACTGGTCACCCACGTGCTGCGCACTGGCGCGCGCCTGATCGACGACAGCTACAACGCAAACCCGGGTTCGCTTGCAGCCGCCATCGACACGCTGGCCGACGCCTGCCGCGCCGCCAGCGACCGCGCCTGGATGGTGCTGGGCGACATGCGCGAGCTCGGCGACGACGCCGCGGCGATGCACGCCGAAGTCGGCCGTCGCGCCAAGGCTGCCGGCATTGACCGGGTGTTCGCGCTGGGGCCGCTGAGCGCGCACACCGCGCAGGCGTTCGGCGAGGGTGCGGGACATTTCGAATCGCACGAAGCGCTCGCCGCGACGTTGCGCGACGGGATCGTGGAAGCGGGCGCGCAGCTGCGCGTCCTGGTTAAGGGATCGCGCGGCAGCGCGATGGACAAGATCGTGAAGGCGCTGATGTCGGACGAAACTCTAGGCGCGGAACAAGGGGGAACCCATGCTGCTTGAACTCGCGCGCTGGCTCGAACAACTGCAAAGTCTGTTCGGCCTGTTCGGCTACCTGACTTTCCGCGGCATCCTCAGCGCACTGACCGCGCTGGCGCTGTCGCTGTGGTGGGGGCCTGCGGTGATCCGCAGGCTCGGCCAGCTCAAGGGTGGCCAGCCGATCCGCAAGGAAGGCCCGCAGTCGCACTTCTCCAAGGCTGGTACGCCGACCATGGGCGGCGCGCTGATCCTGCTGACGGTGATGGCCTCCGTGCTGCTGTGGGGCGACCTGCGCAACAAGTACGTCTGGGTCGTGCTGCTGGTGATGCTGGCGTTCGGTGCGATCGGCTGGTACGACGACTGGATCAAGATCGTCAAGCGTGACCCCAACGGCCTGAAGTCGCGCTGGAAGTACCTGGCGCAGTCGGTGTTCGGCCTCGCCGCCGCCATCTACCTGTACGTCTACGCCGACGTGCCGGCCGCGACGACCTTCTACGTGCCGTTCTTCAAGTCGATCGCGCTGCCGCTGGCCGGCATCGGTTTCATCGCGATCGCCTACTTCTGGATCGTCGGTTTCTCCAACGCGGTCAACCTGACTGACGGACTGGATGGCCTGGCGATCATGCCGACGGTACTGGTTGCCTGCGCGCTGGGCATCTTCGCCTACGCCTCGGGCAATGCGGTGTTCTCCAACTACCTGCAGATCCCGCAGGTGCCGGGCGCCGGTGAGCTGGTGGTCATCTGCGCGGCGATTGCCGGTGCGGGACTCGGCTTCCTCTGGTTCAACACCTATCCGGCGATGGTGTTCATGGGCGACATCGGCGCACTCGCGCTCGGCGCGGTGCTCGGCACCATCGCCGTGATCGTGCGCCAGGAACTGGTGCTCGTGGTGATGGGCGGCCTATTCGTGGTCGAAACCCTGTCGGTGATGATCCAGGTCGCCTCGTTCAAGCTCACCGGCAAGCGCGTCTTCCGCATGGCGCCGATCCACCATCACTTCGAATTGAAGGGCTGGCCCGAGCCGCGCGTGATCGTGCGCTTCTGGATCATCTCGGTCGTGCTCGTCCTCGTGGGTCTCGCAACCCTGAAGGTGCGCTGATGAACGACGCCTCCATCACCAAGTCCGCGAGCCAGGCGACACGGCTCGATGCCATCGGCGGCCGCTTCGATCCGTGGCTGCTCGGCATCGCCTGCACGCTGGCGAGCCTGGGCATGGTGATGGTGGGCTCGGCGTCGATCGGCATTGCCGACAACCTCGAGGTCGGTCCGTTCTACTTCCTGACCAAGCACGCTGTGTTCCTGGCCGGCGGCGTCGCGCTGGCGGTGTGGCTGATGCGCACCGAACTCAAGACCATCGAGCAGCACAGCCAGTGGATGCTGCTGGCCTGCTTCGTGCTGCTGCTGCTGGTGTTCGTGCCCGGCATCGGCAAGAGCGTCAACGGCGCCAAGCGCTGGTTGAACCTGGGTATCTCCAGCTTCCAGGCGGTCGAGGCGGTCAAGCTGATCTACATCGTCTGGATGGCCAGCTACCTCAAGCGTTACAGCGAGGAAGTGACCGCGACCTGGTCGGCGATGCTGAAGCCGCTCGGCGTCGCCATCGCGCTGGTGGCGCTGCTGCTGATGCAGCCGGACTTCGGTTCCTCGTCGCTGGTGCTGGCGATCACCGCGGGCATGCTGGTGCTGGGTGGCGTCAACATGCCGCGCATGTTCGGCCCGGTGCTGGTCGGACTGCCGGTGCTGGCGGCGATCGCGATCGCCGAGCCGTACCGCATGCGCCGCATCACTTCTTTCACCGACCCGTTCAAGGACCCGTTCGGCGACGGCTACCAGCTTGCGAACGCGCTGATGGCGATCGGCCGCGGTGAATGGACCGGCGTCGGTCTGGGCGCATCGGTGCAGAAGCTCTCCTACCTGCCGGAAGCGCACACCGACTTCATTCTCGCGGTGATCGGCGAGGAACTCGGGTTCATCGGCATCTGCCTGGTGATTGCGCTGTATGCCGGCCTGGTGGGTCGCGCGCTGTGGCTGGGGCTGAAGTGCGTGGAGATGCGGCGCCATTTCGCCGGCTACTGCGCCTTCGGCATCGCCCTGTGGATCGGCATGCAGAGCTTCGTCTCGATCGGCGTGAACCTCGGGCTGCTGCCGACCAAGGGCCTGACGCTGCCGCTGATTTCCTCCGGCGGTTCCAGCGTGATGATGACCTGCGCCGCGGTCGGACTGCTGCTGCGCGTGACCTACGAACTCGACCGCGCCCAACGCCAGGTCGCACGCCTGCGTGGCGAAGCGCAGCAGCCGTCGGTCGGCGTGCCGGCGACGACCAATCCGCTGCCGGCCGCCGCCGTGCCGGCCGCCGCACGCACGTCCGACGCGGCGCGCGGCACCAGCCGCCTGCGCCAGCGCATCGAACCGATTCTCGGGAGGACGGCGTGAAGGTTGATCTGGCCGCCACCGACTCCGACCTGCACCCGGTGATGATCCTCGCCGGTGGCACCGGCGGGCACATCTTCCCGGGCCTGGCGGTCGCGCATGCATTGCAGGCACGCGGCGAACCGGTGCTGTGGCTGGGCGCCGACGGCGGCATGGAAACGCGCCTGGTGCCGCAACATGGCATCGCCATCGACACCATTGCCGTGAGCGGCATGCGCGGCAAGGGCCTGCGCACTTTGATCGCAGGGCCGTTCAAGCTCATCGGCTCGGTGCGCGCGGCGCGGCAGACGCTGCGCGAGCGCCAGCCGCGCGCGGTGATCAGTTTCGGTGGATTCGCCGCAGGTCCCGGTGGTCTTGCGGCGAAGCTCGCCGGCATTCCGTTGATCGTGCACGAGCAGAACCGTGCGCCGGGGCTCACCAACCGCGTGCTGGCGAGGCTGGCGCGTCACGTGCTGACCGGCTTCCCGGATACGTTCCCGGGCGCCCGCGAGGAAGTCGTCGGCAACCCGGTGCGCAACGAGATCGCCGCGCTGCCGCCGCCGGAGCAGCGCTTCGCCGGCCGTGAAGGTCCGTTGCGGCTGCTGGTGCTCGGTGGCAGCCAGGGGGCGCGCGCGTTGAATGCGGCCGTGCCGAAGGCGCTGAAGGCGCTGCACGGAACGCTGCAATTCGACGTACGCCACCAGTGCGGCGAGAAGATGCGCGAGGACGCGGTCAAGGCCTATGCCGATGCCGGTATCGACGCGTCCGTCGAGCCGTTCATCGCCGACATGGCGGCCGCCTATGGCTGGGCCGACATCGTGATCTGCCGTTCCGGCGCGCTGACGCTGGCGGAACTGTGCGCGGCCGGTGTCGGCAGCGTGCTGGTGCCGTTCCCGCAGGCCGTGGACGACCACCAGACCAAGAATGCACAGTACCTGGTCGACCGTGGCGCCGCGCACTTGTTGCCGCAGGGCGAGACCCTGGCCGAACGCATCAGCGCCACCCTCGAAATCCTCGGCGAGCGCGAGCTCCTGCTGCCGCTGGCGCAGGCCGCGCGCGCGCTCGCCAAACCCGATGCGGCCGACCGAGTCGCCGCGATAGTCCTGGAGTCCACTTCGATGAAGGAGTCGGCATGAGCGCCGCCCTGCGCCGCCGCCTGCAGCACACCGGCGATCTCGCCAAGGCCTTCCCGCGCGTGCATTTCGTCGGCATCGGCGGCGTCGGCATGAGTGGCATCGCCGAGGTCATGTGCACGCTGGGTTACCAGGTGTCCGGTTCCGACAACGCCGACAACGCCGTCACGCGCCGCCTGTCATCGCTGGGTGTCGACGTGCGCCGCGGCCATGCCGCCGCGAACGTGCTCGGCGCCGACTGCGTGGTGGTGTCGAGCGCGATCCGCGCCGACAACCCGGAACTGATGGAGGCGCACGCGCAGCGCATCCCGGTGGTGCCGCGCGCGGAAATGCTGGCCGAACTGATGCGCTTCAAGCGCGGCATCGCGGTGGCCGGCACGCACGGCAAGACCACGACAACCTCGCTGACCGCAAGCGTGCTGGGCGAGGGCGGCATCGACCCGACCTTCGTCATTGGCGGGCAGTTGCTCGCCGCGGGCGCCAACGCGCGCCTGGGCAAGGGCGACTGGCTGGTGGCCGAAGCTGACGAGAGCGACGGCAGCTTCCTGCGCTTGAACCCGCAGATCGCCATCATCACCAACATCGATGCCGACCACCTGGAAAACTACGGTGGCGATTTCGCCAACGTGCAGAAGGCGTTCGAGGAGTTCATGCACCGCCTGCCGTTCTACGGCCTGGCGGTGCTGTGCATCGACGATCCGGAAGTCGCGGCACTGGCGGCGAAGACCCCGCGCCATGTCATGACCTACGGCCTCAACGAGGCCGCCGACGTGCGCGCCGAGGACGTCGAGCAGAGCGGCGGCTGCATGCGTTTCACGCTGTGCCTGCCGGACGCGACCCGCACGCGTGTCGAACTCGCGCTGCCGGGCCATCACAACGTGCTCAACGCACTGGCGGCCGCGTCGGTCGGCTGGCAATTGGGCATCAGCCCCGAAGCGATCGCGCGCGCACTCAAGCAGTTCGCCGGCGTCGGCCGCCGCTTCAACCTGCTCGCCACGCCGGCCACCGCCAAGGGTGCGCGCGTGCAACTGGTCGACGACTACGGTCACCACCCGAAGGAACTGGAGGCGGTGTTCGCGGCTGCGCGCGGTGGCTGGCCGGACAAGCGTCTGGTCGTGGCGTTCCAGCCGCACCGTTACAGCCGCACGCGCGATCTGTTCGACGAGTTCGCCGCGGTGCTGTCGAGTGTTGACGTGCTGGTGCTGACCGAGGTCTACCCGGCCGGCGAAGCGCCGATCGCGGGTGCCGACGCGAAGTCGCTGGCGCGTGCAATCCGCGCGCGTGGACGCATCGATCCGGTCGTCGTCGGCGGCGCCGGCGATCTCGGCGGCGTGCTGTCCGACATCCTCAACGACGGCGACCTGCTGCTGATGATGGGCGCCGGCGATATCGGCCATGCCGCGCAGCAGATCGCCGCGCACGGCTTCAACGGTAGTTCTGACGGAGAGCGCAAGTGAGCCTGCAGTTCCCACCGCCGCGAGTGAGCGATCCGGCCGTCTTCGGCCGCGTCGCCGTGCTGATGGGCGGTACCAGCGCCGAGCGCGAGGTGTCGCTCGATTCCGGACGCAATGTCCTCGAGGCGCTGCTGTCGCGCGGCATCGACGCGTTCGCGGTCGATGGCATTCCGGCCCTGGTCGAAGCGATCCGCGCTGGCAGCGTCGATCGCGTCTTCAACATCCTCCATGGCAACAAGGGTGGCGGCGAAGACGGCGTGCTGCAGGGGCTGTGCGAAGCATTGCAGGTGCCGTACACCGGCTCCGGCGTGCTGGGCTCGGCGCTGACGATGGACAAGATCCGCACCAAGCAGGTGTGGCTCAGCGAAGGCCTGCCGACGCCGCGCTACGTGCGCCTGCCGCCCGGCGCCGACGTGCACGCCGCCGCGCGCGAGCTGGGCCTGCCGGTATTCATCAAGCCGTCGAGCGAAGGCTCCAGCGTCGGCGTCTCGCGCGTGCTGGCCGAGGCCGATCTCGATGCCGCGGTCGAGCATGCTTCGCGCTATCCCGGCGAACTGCTGATGGAGCAGCTGATCTCGGGCGAGGAGCTGACCGTGCCGGTACTGGGCACCGCCGACGGCCACGTCGCATTGCCGTCGATCCGCATCGTGCCCAAGGGCGAGTGGTACGACTACAACGCCAAGTACCTCGCCGACGACACGCAGTACCTGTGCCCCGGACTGGAGGGCGCGGACGAGGAAGAGATCCGCCGCATCGCGGCTGCCGCGTTCGTCTCGGCGGGTTGCAACGGCTGGGGCCGTGTCGACTTCATGCGTGACCGTGCGAGCGGCCAGCTGTACCTGCTGGAGGTCAACACCGCGCCGGGCATGACCAGCCACTCGCTGGTGCCAAAGGCGGCACGCCAGGTCGGCATCCCGTTCGAAGAACTGTGCTGGCGCGTGCTCGAGTCGAGCCTCGCTCCGGCAACCACCGACAACACGGGAGGTGTGGTGGCGTGAACGCCATGCTTCGCCTCGCCGGATGGATCCTCGCGCTGGCCCTGGTCGCGCTGCCGGTCGTTGCCGTGCTCAACGGCTGGATCGGCGCGAACCAGTGGCCGCTGACGAAGCTGCGCGTGACCGGGGAGTTTGAACGCGTGGATGCGGCGCTGCTGCAGAAGACGCTGATGCCCTACGCAAAGCGCGGGTTCTTCGCCGTCGACCTGGCAGCTGCCCGCAATGCGGTGGCGAAGCTCCCGTGGGTCGAGCACGCCGAGGTCAGCAAGCGTTGGCCGGACGTGCTGCAGGTGCAGGTGGTCGAGCACCGCCCGTTCGCGCGCTGGGGCAAGGATCGCCTGCTGTCCGAGCAGGGCAGGCTGTTTCCGGCCAAGGGGATCGTGGTGCCGAAGGGGCTGCCGCAGTTTGGTGGTCCCGAGGCGCGCGTGCCCGACGTGGTCGCGCTGTACAACGAGTCGCGCGCGATGTTCACCCCGATCGGCCTGGGCGTGCGCGAAGTGCAACTGGATCCGCGCGGGAGCTGGACGCTCGGCCTCGACAACGGCGCACAGGTCGTGGTCGGCCGCAACGAAGCCCGTGCGCGGATCGGACGCTTCGTGCGCCTGATGCCGCAACTGCTCGCGCAGCAGTCGCAGGACCTCAAGCGCGCAGATCTTCGCTACACCAACGGATTCGCACTGACGTGGGCGCCCAAGGCGCCGGCGCCGGTCGCGACGGCATCGAACAACATCAACGGCTCCATATGAATCGCAAGGGTGACAAATCGCTGATCGTCGGGCTCGACATCGGCACCTCGAAGGTGGTGGCGCTGGTCGGCGAGTACACGCCCGACAACGGCCGCCCCGGTAATCCGATCGAGGTGATCGGCATCGGTTCGCACGAATCGCGCGGCCTCAAGCGCGGCGTGGTGGTGGACATCGAGTCGACGGTGCAGTCGATCCAGCGCGCGATCGAGGAGGCCGAGCTGATGGCCGGCTGCGAGATCCGCTCGGTCTACGCATCGATCTCGGGCAACCACGTGCAGTGCCGCAACTCCCAGGGCATCGCGCCGATTCGCGACGGCGAGGTGAGTTACGGCGATCTCGACCGCGTGCTGGAGGCGGCCAAGGCCGTGGCGATCCCAGCCGACCAGAAGATCCTGCATGCGATTCCGCGCGATTACGTCCTCGACGACTCGCAGGAAGGCATCCGCAATCCGGTCGGCATGACCGGCGTTCGCCTGGAAGTGCACGCGCACCTGGTGGTCTGCGCGCAGTCGGCGGCGGCCAACATCAGCAAGTGCGTGCAGCGCTGCGGCCTGCAGGTCGACGATCTGGTGCTGAGCGTGCTCGCGTCCAGCCAGGCGGTACTGACCTCCGACGAGCGCGAGCTTGGCGTGGTGCTGGTCGACATCGGTGCCGGCACCACCGACATCGCGGTGTTCGTGCAGGGCGCGATCGCGCACAGCGCGAGCCTGCCGATCGCCGGCGACAAGGTGACCGAGGACATCGCGCACATGTTGCGCACGCCGACGCCCGAGGCCGAGCAGATCAAGGTCCGCTACGCGTGCGCGCTGGCGCAGATGGCGACTGCGGAGGAAAGCATCCAGGTGCCCAGCGTCGGCGACCGTCCGCCGCGGCGCATGCCGCGCGCTTCGCTGGCGCAGGCAGTGCAGGCGCGCTACGAGGAAATCTTCGAGATGGTGCAGGCCGAGCTGCGCCGCAGCGGCTTCGAACAGCACGTGCGCGCCGGCATGGTCCTGACCGGCGGCGCCGCAAAGATGGAAGGCGTGGTCGAGCTGGCGGAGGAAATGCTGCAGATGCCGGTGCGCGTGGGCATCCCGCAGCACGTCACTGGCCTGGGCGAGGTGGTGGGCAACCCGGTGCACGCCACCGGCGTCGGCCTGCTGCTGATGGGCAGCCAGATCGAACACCCGCGCCGCCCGGTGATCTCCACCGGTCGCGCAGGGACGTTCCTGAGCAAGCTGAAGAACTGGTATCGCGGCGAGTTTTGAGCGCAAGGGCGGACAAGGAGATTCGGAGCAACGCTTCGCTTCCGCCTGGTGGTAAGGGCAACGGCAGTACCGAAAGACCTGGATCGACAACTAGCAACACATAACGAGGACGACGACATGGCACATTTCGAACTGGTTGAAAAAATGGCCCCGAACGCGGTGATCAAGGTCATCGGCGTGGGCGGTGGCGGCGGCAACGCCGTGGCGCACATGGTCAACGGCAGCGTGGACGGCGTGGAGTTCATCACCGCCAACACCGACTCGCAGGCGATCAAGAACTGCGGCGCCAAGCTGCAGCTGCAGCTCGGCGGCAACGTCACCAAGGGCCTGGGCGCAGGCGCGAATCCGGAAGTCGGCCGCCAGGCCGCGCTGGAAGATCGCGAGCGCATCATGGACGCGCTGCAGGGCGCCGACATGGTCTTCATCACCGCAGGCATGGGCGGCGGCACGGGTACCGGCGCAGCGCCGGTCGTGGCGCAGCTCGCCAAGGAGATGGGCATCCTGACCGTGGCCGTGGTGACCAAGCCGTTCCCGTTCGAAGGCCGTCGCCGCATGCAGGTCGCGCTGAAGGGCATCGAGGAACTGAGCCACCACTGCGACTCGCTGATCACCATCCCCAACGAAAAGCTGATCACCGTGCTCGGCCGCAACGCCACGATGATCCAGGCCTTCCGTGCCGCGAACGACGTGCTGCTCGGCGCGGTGCAGGGCATCGCCGACCTCATCGTGCGTCCGGGCCTGATCAACGTCGACTTCGCCGACGTGCGCACCGTGATGAGCGAGATGGGCCTGGCCATGATGGGTACCGGCGCCGCCCGTGGCGACGACCGTGCCCAGGCTGCCGCTGAAGCGGCAATCCAGAACCCGTTGCTGGACGACGTCAACCTGTCCGGCGCCAACGGCATCCTGGTCAACATCACCGCCGGTCCGGACTTCACGATGGCCGAGTTCGACGAAGTTGGCCGCACCATCGAGAACTTCGCCTCCGAAGACGCCACCGTCGTCATCGGCACCGTGCTCGATCCGGACATGCAGGACGAGGTCAAGGTCACCGTCGTGGCGACCGGCCTCAACCGTGCGGTGGCCCGCCAGTCTGTGCGCGGCAGCGAGCGCGAAGCGCATCGCGCGCCGATCCAGCTGGTCCGCAATGCCACCACCGGCCTGCCGGAGTTCTCGGCGATGGACGCCGTGGCCCCGGCGGCACCGAGCTTCGGCGGCAGCCTGCGCGGCAGCAGCGTGCGTTCGTCCGAACCGGCGGCGCCTGCCGTGGCCGATTTCGGCAGCGACAGCAGCTACCTGGATATCCCGGCGTTCCTGCGCCGCCAGGCCGACTGATCTTCACGTAACTCGTACGTCCTCACGCCCTGGGGCGCCATCCCCGGGGCCTTGGGCCGGTCGGCGCCTGCCGACTGGCCGGTTTCAGTCGCTTTCGGCGGATGCATCGGCGCAACGATCCAGGCCGGAGCGTTGCATCGGGGATGTGACGGTTTCCATTAAGATTCAGGGAACCGGGTGGTATCCTTCCCGGCCGATTCAGGCAGGCCGGTCCGCGAGCCTTCGCGAACCAACTGCCATAGCAACCTGGACCCTGCTTTTCGAATGCTGCGCCAGCGCACCCTCAAGAACGTGATCCGCGCCACCGGCGTGGGCCTGCACAGCGGTGAGAAGGTCTATCTCACGCTGCGTCCGGCCCCGGTCGATGCCGGCATCGTGTTCCGCCGTGTCGACCTCGACCCGGTGGTGGAGGTTCCTGCGCAGGCCGAGCTGGTCACCGAGACCACGCTGTGCACCGGTCTGAGCTGCGGCCCGGCGAAGATCCAGACCGTCGAGCACCTGCTGTCGGCACTGGCGGGCCTGGGGATCGACAACATCTATGTCGAGCTGTCGGCGCCCGAGGTGCCGATCATGGACGGCTCCTCCGGTCCGTTCGTGTTCCTGCTGCAGTCGGCCGGTATCGCCGAACAGGAAGCGCCGAAGCGTTTCATCCGCATCCGCAAGCCCGTTGAAGTGCGCGACGGCGACAAGATCGCCCGGTTCGAGCCGTTCGACGGCTTCCGCCTGGACTTCACCGTCCAGTTCGACCACCCGGCCATTCCGGCCGCGCAGTCGCGGGCGCAGGTCGAGTTCTCGACCGCCAACTACATCAAGGAAGTCAGCCGCGCGCGCACCTTCGGCTTCATGCGCGACCTGGAGTACATGCGCGAGCGCAACCTCGGCCTCGGCGGCTCGATGGACAACGCGATCGTGCTGGACGAGTTCCGCGTCCTCAACGACGACGGCCTGCGTTACGCGGACGAGTTCGTCCGCCACAAGATCCTCGATGCGATCGGCGACCTCTATCTCGCCGGCCACCCGATCGTCGGCACCTACGTCGGTTACAAGTCGGGCCACGCGCTCAACAACAAGCTCGTGCGTGCCCTGCTGGCCGAGCGCTCGGCGTGGGACGAGGTGACCTTTACAGACCCGGACGAAGTCCCGGTCGCCTACGGCGAACCCGCGGCCGTCTGAGCCAGCGGCGTGACTCCCTCCGCTCGTCGGGGAACCGTTTCCAGAATTCGTGCGCATGTCACAGACGTGAACGTCGAGTGACGGTTTAACGTTTTTCTAACGGTTTATTTCCGATTTTTTAGCCCTTGTTTAACAAATACAAGGGGTTACGCAAGTAGCATGCCTCCCGGCCCGGCTCTGCCTGGCTGCCGGACCTCGCGGTCCGCAGTCGTTCAGAAGTCAGGCGGCGTCCTCAGGGTCAGGCGACCCGGGGTCTTTCAAGGACGCCAAGGCCGCTTGCAGCGCCTGCTGTGCAGCGGCCGACATGGGTGTGGCTTTCCGGATCGGTTGTGCGGATGCAGCCAGGGGGGCGCTGGCCGTTTTGACGACCAGCTCGGTCGCATCCAGTCCGATGGAGCGGGCAACGTTGAGCAGTTCCGGGGCGGCGAGCCGTAACTTGGCGCGCCACACCGGTGTATCGACGACAAACACGAGCCTGCCGTTGTCGAAGTTGGCCAAGCGCGCATGCGCAGCCAGCGGGTGGGGCAGGTGGGGGTGCAGCCGTCGGTCCAGTTCGTCGAGCCAGAGCGCGCGACGGATGGGACCTCCCGAAGGCTCCGCAAGCAGCGCATCGAGTGCGGCTTGGGGCGTCGAGGGGCGAGGGCGGTTGGACCTGGGCTTGGAATCAGACATCGGACACATGACCTATTTCGCCATCGTAAACAAATCGCGCGCCCAGCTGGCGACGATGCTCCAGGGCGCCGGCCAGCAAGGCGGCCGCCGACCGGTTATCGCCATCGCGCTGCTGCTGTGTGCCGGCCTCGCCCTCGGCGCCGGAATCGGCATTGCCGACAATGCCCTGCTGCGCGCCAAGGTGCAGAGCCAGCAGACGCAGCTCGACCTGGCCCGCCGTGACGCGCAGCGCGAAGTCAACGCGCTGGCCGCGCGCCTCGGCGAGCTGCAGGCCGAGGCCAACCGCCTCAACGCCCTCGGCGAGCGCCTGACCCGCATCGGGCAGCTGCAGGACGGCGAATTCGATTTCAACAAGCCGGTCGGCGTCGGTGGCGCCGGCCCGGTGCGCGACATGTCCAAGGCCGAGCTCGACAGCGGCCTCGCCACGCTGGATGCGCAGTTCAAGGCCTCCGGCGACCAGTTGTCGGTGCTGGAAGCGCTGCTGTTCAACCGCCAGCTCGACATGAATGCGGTGCCGTCGCGCGAGCCGATCGCCAACAGCTACATCACCTCCGGCTTCGGTGGCCGCGCCGACCCCATCGTCGGCGGCAAGCAGTTCCACAAGGGCATCGACTTCGAGGCCGACGTCGGAGACCCGGTCCTGGCCGTGGCCGATGGCGTGGTCAGCTACTCCGGCGTGCGCTCGGGCTACGGCAACGTGATCGAGATCGATCACGGCAACGGCTACGTGACCCGCTATGCCCACAACTCGCGCCTGACCCGCAAGGTCGGCGAGCTGGTCCGTGCCGGCCAGGAAGTGGCCAAGGCCGGCTCCACCGGCCGTTCGACCGGTGCGCACGTGCACTTCGAGGTCTGGGAGCGCGGCCGGGTGGTGAATCCGCGCAACTTCCTGAGCCAGCAGTCGCCGCTGCAGCTGAAGATCAAGGGCTGATCCAGGCCGCGGCAGTATCCGGAAGGCGTAGGCCACAAGCCTGCGCCTTTTCTGTTTTTGGGCCCCGGATACTTTCCCGGCCAGCTCCGGCGGCACGCCAGGCGCTCGACCCGGTACCAACCAATGGCTTGTGAGCATCGGGCCTCGGTCCGGCCCTTCGGCCGTAGGCCTCCGGGCGCTCGTCGAGGCACAAGCCTGTCGGCTTGTATGCGCCTCTCCTCGATCCGGCCCTCCGGCGGCACGCCTCCGGGCGCTCAGGTACGTACAAGCCTGCGGCTTGTGAGCACGTACCTTCGGTCCGGCCCTCCGCCGTAGGCTCCGGGCGCTCGGCCCGGTACAAGCCAGTGGCTTGTGAGCACCGGGCCTCGCCCCCACGCTAGAATGGGCGTGGCCACAGACCAGGCTCGACACGATCGGGGCGCACGTCGCTCCGATCTCGTTTCTGGTTCCCAGTTTCCGGATTAACCGGGGAACTTGCCGGCGATCACGCGTTCCTAACGCGTTCCGCCCGGTTTCCCGTCTCGCTTCTCGGACCCGTACATGATCAACAGTTTGCTTACCCGCGTTTTCGGCAGCCGCAACGAGCGCCTGCTGCGCCAACTGCAACGTTCCGTCGGCAGGATCAACGCACTCGAAGCGGAGATGGAGAAGCTCTCCGACGCCGAGCTCCAGGCCAAGACCCCCGTGTTCCAGCAGCGCATCGCCGGTGGCGAGGCATTGGACAAGATCCTGCCGGAGGCGTTTGCGGTCTGCCGCGAAGCATCAAAGCGCGTGCTCGGCATGCGTCATTACGACGTGCAGCTGATCGGCGGCATGGTGCTGCACCTGGGCAAGATCGCCGAGATGCGCACCGGTGAAGGCAAGACCCTGGTGGCGACGCTGCCGGTGTACCTGAATGCCCTCGAAGGCAAGGGCGTGCACGTGGTCACCGTCAACGACTACCTGGCACGCCGCGACGCCGCGTGGATGGGCAAGCTCTACAGCTGGCTCGGCCTGAGCGTCGGCGTGGTCTATCCGGGCATGCCGCATAGCGACAAGCACGCCGCCTACGCCGCGGACATCACCTACGGCACCAACAACGAGTTCGGCTTCGACTACCTGCGCGACAACATGGCGCTGTCGAAGGACGACCGCTTCCAGCGTGGCCTGCATTACGCGATCGTCGACGAGGTCGACTCGATCCTGATCGACGAGGCACGCACGCCGTTGATCATCTCCGGCCCCGCCGACGAATCGCCTGACCTCTACATCAAGGTCAACCGCATCGTGCCGAAGCTGACCCGCCAGACCGTCGAGGACGGCGAAGGCGACTACTGGGTCGACGAGAAGAGCAAGCAGGTGCACCTGTCCGAAGCCGGTCAGGAGCATGCCGAGGAGCTGCTGCGCCAGGCCGGCATCCTGGAAGGCGAAGACGACAGCCTCTACGCCGGTTCCAATCTTGGCGTCGTCCACCACCTCAACGCCGCGATGCGCGCGCACGCGATCTACCAGCGCGACGTCGATTACATCGTGCGCGACGGCGAAGTCATCATCGTCGACGAGTTCACCGGCCGCACGCTGGCAGGTCGCCGCTGGTCCGACGGCCTGCACCAGGCGGTGGAAGCGAAGGAAGGCGTGCCGGTCCAGCGTGAGAACCAGACGCTGGCGAGCATCACCTTCCAGAACCTGTTCCGCATGTACAAGAAGCTGTCCGGCATGACCGGTACGGCGGATACCGAGGCTTACGAGTTCCAGAGCATCTACGGCCTGGAAGTGATCGTGATCCCGACCCATATGCCGGTGCAGCGCAAGGATCACTCCGATGCCGTGTTCCTCAACCGCGCCGGCAAGTACCGCGCGGTGTTGAACGAGATCAGGGACGCCAACGCGCGCCAGCAGCCGGTACTGGTCGGCACGACGTCGATCGAAGTGTCGGAAATGCTGAGCCAGCAGCTGAGCGACGCCGGCATCCACCACGAGGTGCTCAACGCCAAGCAGCACGAGCGCGAAGCGCACATCGTCGCGCAGGCCGGTCGCCCGGGCGCGATCACCATCGCCACCAACATGGCCGGCCGCGGTACCGACATCGTGCTCGGCGGCTCGCTCGAAGCCGAACTGGCCGCGCTCGAAGCGGAAGGCAATGAAATCGACGAGGTCACCAGGGCGCGCCTGAAGTCGGAATGGCAGCAGCGCCACGAGGCGGTCAAGACCGCCGGCGGCCTGCACATCGTCGGCACCGAGCGCCACGAAAGCCGCCGCATCGACAACCAGCTGCGCGGTCGCGCCGGCCGCCAGGGCGACCCGGGCTCCTCGCGCTTCTACCTGTCGCTCGAAGACAACCTGATGCGCATCTTCGCGGCCGACTGGGTGCAGCGCGTGATGGCGCGCATGGGCCTGAAGGAAGACGACATCATCGAAAGCCCGCTGGTGACGAAGCAGATCGCCAACGCGCAGCGCAAGGTCGAGGCCCATAACTTCGACATCCGAAAGAACCTGCTCGACTTCGATGACGTCAACAACGACCAGCGCAAGGTGATCTACGGCCAGCGCGACGAACTGCTCGAAGCCGAAAGCGTGCAGGAGAACGTCGAGGGCATCCGCGACGACGTCGTGGTCGACACCGTGGTCAAGTTCGTGCCGCCGAACTCGATCGACGAGCAGTGGGACCTGCCGGGCCTGGAAGCCGCGCTTGCCGAGGAATTCGGCGTGCAGATGGGCCTGGTGGCGATGGCGCAGCAGAGCGAGGAGCTCGACGCCGAGACCATCGAGGAGCGCGTGCAGGAAGCGATCCGCAACCACTTCGCGCAGCGCGAGGAACAGCTCGGCGGCGAAACCATGCGCATGCTCGAGAAGCACATCATGCTCAACGTGCTCGACCAGAACTGGAAGGAGCACCTGGCGCGCATGGACTACCTGCGCCAGGGCATCCACCTGCGCGGCTATGCGCAGAAGCAGCCGAAGCAGGAGTACAAGAAGGAAGCGTTCGAGCTGTTCTCCGACATGCTGGAGAAGGTCAAGCGCGAAGTGGTGACGCTGCTCGCGCGCGTGCGCATCCGCAGCGAGGAAGAGATCGCCCTGATGGAAGCGCAGGAACGCGCCGCGGCCGAGGCCCAGGCCCGCCAGATGCAGTTCCAGCATGCCGATGCCGGCGGCTTCGGTGCCGACGAGGAAGCGGCACAGGCCCAGGCCGCGCGCAGCGGCGAGCAGGATGCCTTCGCCAACGTCGGCCGCAACGATCCCTGCCCTTGCGGCAGCGGCAAGAAGTACAAGCACTGCCATGGGCAGCTGGCGTAAGCCAAGCCGCCGATTCGATCTCCTCTCCCGGATGCGGGAGAGGAGATGGGGTGAGGGCAGCCTTTGCTGAAGCAGCCTCCCCAACCCGACGTCTCGGCGCACAGGCGGACCGAGGCTTGCCGCCACGTCGAAGTCGTCGCCGGCGTCATCCGCGACACGCGAGGCCGCATCTTGCTGGCCCGTCGCACCGAAGGCCGCGACCTTGCCGGCCTTTGGGAGTTCCCGGGCGGCAAGCATGAGCCCGGCGAGTCCGCCGAGGCGGCGCTGATTCGCGAGCTGCACGAGGAACTCGGCATCGACATCGACGTCGGTGCGCCGTTGATTGCCGTGCCGCAGGCCTATCCCGACAAGCGCCTGCGCCTGGACGTGCGCGAAGTGAAGGCGTGGCGCGGCGCCGTGCGAGGCCGCGAAGGGCAGGCGCTGGCATGGGTGCCGCCGGCCCAGCTGGCGCGCTATGCGATGCCGCCCGCCGACCGTCCCGTCGTGGCCGCGCTGCAACAGCCTGATCGCTATCTGGTCACGCCGTCACCGGGCGAGGACGATGCCGCATGGCTGTCGGCGCTGGAGCGTGCGCTCGCGTCGGGCGTGCGCCGCGTGCAATTGCGCGCGCCGGGCTGCGAGGCGGCACGCTGGAAACGTCTGGTGGAGGCAGCCATCGCGGTCTGCCGCGACGCCGATGCGCAGGTCCTAGTCAACGACGACGTAGAGCTGGCCCAGCGCCATCAGATCGGTGTGCACCTGCGCGCCGCGCAGCTTCCCGGCCTCACCGCCAGGCCGTTGCCGGATGCGCTGCCGGTGGCAGCGTCCTGCCACGACGCGCAGGAGCTGAGGCTGGCACAGGCGTTGGGATGCGATTTCGCCGTGGTCGGGACCGTGCATCCGACCCCGAGTCATCCCGGTGGGCCCACACTGGGTTGGGACGGCTTTGCCGCGTTGCGCGAGTCGGTATCCATTCCGATCTATGCCATCGGCGGGCTTGGACCCGACGACCTCGCCGAGGCGCGGAGTCACGGTGCCCAAGGTATCGCCGCAATCCGCGGGTTGTGGCCGGGCGTTTGAAGGCCCTGCTGCCGTTCTATCCGGATCGAGCCGTCTTTTTCTCTTCCGCCAGACGGCGATAGCGCCGGTCCAGGGCGGCGATGTGGCCGGCCAGCGCGTCCAGCGGCCCGTCATTGACGATCACGTCGTCGGCGATGCCCAGCCTGGCGTCGCGCGTGGCCTGCGCGGCGATCATGCGGTTGGCCAGTTCCGCATCGATGTCATCGCGCCGCATCAGCCGCGCCCGCTGCACGTCGATGTGCACGTCCACCACCAGCACCCGGTCGAGCCACGGGTAGGCTTCGCGCCCGCCCTCGGTCAGCAATGGAATGGCGGCCATGGCATAGGCGCCGGCTGCGGTTGCGCACTGCGCCTGCATCGATGCGCGGACGCGGGGATGGATGATCGCCTCGAGCCGACGCCGGGCCGGCTCGTCGTGGAATACGCGCGCCCGCATGGCGACGCGATCGAGGGCGCCGCTACCGTCCAGCACGCCCGAGCCAAACACCTCGACGACCTCGGTCAGCCCGGGCGACCCCACGGCCACGGCTTCACGCGCGGCGACATCGGCATCGGCGATGAACACGCCCAGCTGCTCGAAACGGCGCGTGACCTCGCTCTTGCCCGAGGCCACGCCACCGGTCACGCCGACGATGAAGTTACTCATTCTGGACTGGAGGGCGCGGCCGTTGATCGCGCTAGCGTAGCGAAGTGCGGTGCGAAACGCGTCAGCGAAGCCCAGCGACGCGCATGTAGGCGCCGATCAGGTCCTGTCCCCAGAAGAAGACGATCCATCCCGCGATGGCCAGGTAGGGGCCGAACGGGATCGGCGTCGCCTTGTCGCGGCCCTTCGCCGCCAGCCAGATCGAGCCGATGATCGCGCCGACCAGCGACGACAGCAGGACGGTCGGCAACACGCCTTTCAGGCCGACCCAGGCGCCGATGGCCGCGAGCAGCTTGAAGTCGCCATGGCCCATGCCTTCCTTGCCGGTGAGCTGCTTGAACAGCCACCACACGATCCAGAGGCTGAGGTAGCCGGCGACCGCACCCAGCAGGGCGGGCTTGACCGGGAAGTACAGGTTGTCCGATGCCGCGATCAAGCCCAGCCACATCAGCGGCAGAGTCAATTGATCCGGCAGCAGTTGCGTCCGCAGGTCGATGCCGGACAGCGCGATCAGGAAGGTGGTGAACACCATCGCCCCGAACCCCTGCCAGCCGAAGCCGAAGCGCCACACGCAGGCCAGCATCAGCACCATGGTCAGCAGTTCGACCAGCGGGTACTGCAGCGAGATCTTCGTGCCGCAATTGCGGCAGCGCCCGCGCAGGGCGAGGTAACTGAAGACCGGGATGTTCTCGTACCAGCTGAGCTGGTGCTTGCAGTGCGGGCAATGCGAGCGCTCGACCACGATGCCGGGCGGAGGCGGGTCGTAGGTTTCAGGCTCGCCGAGGATCTCGCGGCTGTCGCGCTGCCACTGCCATTCCAGGCGCTTGGGCAGGCGCAGGATCACCACGTTGAGGAAACTGCCGAGCAGCAGGCCGAAACCGGCCGCGAGCGGATAGCCGAGGCCGGGGTTCTGGTCGAGGAATGCCATTCAGTAAACGATGTCCCGGATCAGATCGCGGCGGCGAGCTTGAAGATAGGCAAGTACATGCCGACCACCATGCCGCCGACGACCACGCCGAGGAAGATCATGATCAGCGGCTCCAGCAGGCTGGCCAGCGCGTCGACCGCGTTGTTGACCTCCTGCTCGTAGAACTCGGCGACCTTGAACAGCATCGCATCGAGCGCGCCGGCCTCTTCGCCAATCGCGACCATCTGGATCACCATGTGCGGGAACAGGTTGACCTGCTTCATCGCCATGTTGACCTGGTAGCCGACAGAAACGTCGTCCTTGATGCGGTTCACGGCCTGTTCGTAGACCACGTTGCCGGTCGCGCCAGCAACGGTGTCGAGCGCCTCCACTAGCGGGACGCCGGCCTTGAAGGTGACCGCGAGCGTGCGCGAGAAGCGGGCGATGGCCGCGTTGTGCAGGACCTGGCCCACGACCGGCAGTTTGAGCATCATCCTGTCGAGGAAGTGCGCGAACTTCGGAGAGCGGTTCTTCGCCATGATGAAGGCAACGCCGGCGGCGATGGCCATCAACAGCATGGCCCACCAATAGCTGATCATGAAATCGCTGGCCGCGATGATCATCTTGGTGAAGGCAGGCAGGTCGGCGCCAAAGCTCTGGAATACCTGCTGGAACTGAGGCACTACGAAGATAAGCAGAATGGCGCTGACCAGGATTGCCACGGCCACGACGGTCGCCGGGTAGAACAGCGCCTTCTTGATCTTGCCCTTCAGGCTCTCGATGTTTTCCTTGTAGGTCGCTACCGTGTCCAGCACGGTTTCGAGCACACCGGCGGACTCGCCGGCCTTGACCAGATTGCAGTACAACTCATCGAACTGCACCGGGTGCTTGCTCAGCGCTTCATTCATCGACGAGCCGCTCTCGATGTCGGAACGGATCGAGTTGATCAGTTCCTTCATCCGCGGATTCTTCTGACCGCCGGCCATGATTTCCAGGGACGTGACGATCGGCACGCCCGACTTCATCATCGTGGCGACCTGGCGGCTGAAGACGGCGATGTCGCGAGGCGTAACGCGCTTGCCTGCGCTGCCGAACAGCGGTTTCGGCTTGACCTTCACCACCTGTGGGGTGATGCCCTGGCGGCGCAGGTCTGCGCGCACCAGGTTGGCGTTCTTGGCGGGCTGTTCGCCCTTCATCTTGACGCCGCGCTTGTCGGTGCCCTCCCATACGAAGGTCGGCATCGCGTCGGGGCGCCGAGCGGGGGCGGCCGGCTTGGTGGCGGTGCGGGCAGCGGTGCGTGTGGCGGTACGGGTCGCGGACATGGTTTAGTCCTTGGTGACGCGGTTGATTTCGGCGAGGCTGGTGACGCCGTTCTTGACCTTGAGCAAGGCCGACTGGCGCAGGTCGCGCACGCCGGCTCGCTGGGCAGCCTCGGCGATGTGCATGGCGCTTCCGCCGGCCAGGACGATCGACTGGATCTCGTCGTTCATCGGCATGACCTGGTAGATGCCGGTGCGGCCCTTATAGCCCTCGGTGCAATCCGGGCAGCCGACGGCGTCGTAGATCTTGAGGCCGCCGGCGATTTCCTCGTGGGTGAAGCCCTCGGCCAGCAGCGCATGCTCTGGCAGGGTGACTTCGCGCTTGCAGTCGTGGAGGCGGCGCGCCAGGCGCTGGGCGATGACCAGCGTCACCGACGAAGTGATGTTGAACGGCGCCACGCCCATGTTCATCAGGCGGGCGATGGTCTGCGGGGCATCGTTGGTGTGCAGCGTGGACAGCACCATGTGGCCGGTCTGGGCGGCCTTGACGCCGATTTCCGCTGTTTCCAGGTCGCGGATTTCGCCGACCATGATCACGTCCGGATCCTGGCGCAGGAAGCTGCGCAGCGCGGCGGCGAAGGTCATGCCGCGCTTGATGTTCATCTGCACCTGGTTGATGCCCGGTACGCGGATTTCGACCGGGTCCTCGACGGTGGAGATGTTGCGATGTTCGTCGTTGAGGATGTTGAGTGCGGTGTACAGCGACACCGTCTTGCCCGAACCGGTGGGGCCCGTGACCAGCACCATGCCGTAGGGCTTGAGTACCGCATTGACGAACAGCTGCTTCTGGTCGTCCTCGTAACCGAGCTTGTCGACGCCGAGCTTGGCGGCGCTGCCGTCGAGGATACGCAGCACCACCTTCTCGCCGAACAGGGTCGGCAGCGTGCTCACGCGGAAGTCGATCTGCTTGGTCTTGCTCAGGTTGAGCTTGATGCGGCCGTCCTGCGGGACGCGCTTTTCGGCGATATCCAACTGCGCCATCACCTTCAGGCGGGCGGCGATGCGCGCCTGAAGCTTCACCGGCACCTTGGCGACCTGCTTGAGCAGGCCGTCGATGCGCAAGCGAACCCGGTAATCGGTTTCGTAGGGTTCGAAGTGGATGTCCGAGGCGCCACGGCGGATGGCGTCCACCAGCACCTTGTTGACGAACTTCACGACGGGGGTGTCGTCGCCCTTGGCGTCGATGCCCGAGTCGCCGAGCTCCTCGTCACCGCCCGCGCTGACATCGAGGTTATCCAGCCCCTCGCCATCGCCCATGCTGTCGTTCAGGGCATCGGCGGTGGCCAGCCACTGGTCGATGGTGCGGCGGATGCGGTCCTCGTCGACCAGCACGGCCTCAACGACCATGTTTGTCTGGAACTTGATCTCGTCCAGCGCCTGCGTATTGGTCGGATCGGCAACACCGACGAACAGCCGGTTGCCGCGCCTGAACAGCGGCAGCGCATCGTGCTTGCGGACCAGCTCTTCGCTGACCAGCTTGATCGCGGACTGGGACGGGTCGAGGGCGCCCACGTCGAAGACCGGCACGCCGAACTCGATGGAGTTGGCAGCCGCCAGTTGGGCCGAGGTGACCAGGCGCTTCTCGGCGAGGAAGACCGACATCGGCCGGCGCTCCGCCGACGCCGAGGCCATGGCCTCGCGGGCGGCCTGCTCTTCCAGAACCCCGTCCAGCACCAGGCGACGGGCGATGCCGGTGATTCCCACCAGATTGGCCGTGGCGACGCTGCTCACTTGATGCCCCTTGATGCTTCCCCTGGGGGACTTTACCCCATTCTGCGACCGCGGCGCATTGCGCCACGTCCTGCTTTTTCGCAATCTAGGCCCGCCGTTGGGTAGGGGAACTAGATGCGCATCACAGTAGTGCTTCCAGCTAAAAACGAGGAAGCGGGTTTGGAGCGGACGTTGCCGAAGCTGAAGGCGGAGTTGCCCGAGGCCGAGGTCATCGTCGTGGACGACGGTTCCACCGACGGGACAGCCCGGATCGCGGCCGATCACGGGGTCCGGGTGCTTTCTTCGCCTTATTCCATGGGCAATGGGGCGGCCATCAAGCGCGGTGCCCGGGCGGCCAGCGGCCAGGTCATCGTATTCATGGATGCCGACGGCCAGCACGACCCGGCCCTGATCCACGGCCTCCTCGCCAAGTTGGACGAGGGGTTCGACATGGTGGTCGGTGCCCGCGACTCGTCAGGCCAGGCCAATGTCGGCCGGGGTGCGGCCAATGCCTTCTACAACCGGCTGGCGACCTGGATGACCGGGCATCGCATCGACGACCTGACGTCCGGCTTCCGCGCCGTACGCGCCGGGAAATTTCGCGAGTTCCTGCACCTGCTGCCGAACGGATTCTCCTATCCCACCACCAGCACGATGGCGTTCTTCCGCAGCGCCTACCCGGTCGCCTACGTGCCGGTGCCGGTGACCAAGCGCATCGGCACCAACAGCCATATTCGCCCGCTTCGCGACGGTATCCGTTTTTTGCTCATCATCTTTAAGATTGCGACCCTCTATTCGCCGCTCAAATTGTTTGCGCCCACTGCTGTCCTGTTCAGCTTGGTCGGGCTGGCGCACTACGCATATACGTTCCTCACCATGGGCCGCTTCACGAACATGAGCGTCCTCCTGCTCAGCGCATCGGTGATCATCTTCCTGATCGGCCTGGTGTCCGAGCAGATCACCGCACTCACCTACCTACGGATTCACAACGAATGATCCAATGCCTATTCCAAAGCGTAGGGTGGCGGGCTTGAAGCGTGCGCTCATCACCGGCGTGACAGGGCAGGACGGCGCGTACCTCGCCGAACTCTTGCTCGAGAAGGGCTACGAAGTCCACGGCATCAAGCGCCGCGCCTCGTCGTTCAACACTAAGCGCATCGACCACCTGTACCGGGATCCGCACGAAGCGGGCGTCCGTTTCTTCCTGCACCACGGCGACGTGACCGATTCGTCGAGCCTGATCCGCATCATGCAGCAGACACAGCCCGACGAGGTTTACAACCTCGCGGCGCAGAGCCACGTCGCGGTGTCCTTCGAACAGCCTGAATACACCGCCGACACCAATGCACTCGGTACGCTGCGCCTGCTCGAAGCGATCCGCATCCTCGGCATGGAGGACCGCACGCGCTTCTACCAGGCATCGACGTCCGAGATGTACGGCATGGTGCAGGAAGTGCCGCAGCGCGAGACCACTCCGTTCTATCCGCGTTCGCCGTACGCGGCCGCCAAGCTCTACGCGTACTGGATCACGGTGAACTATCGCGAAGCCCGCGGCATGCACGCGAGCAACGGCATCCTGTTCAACCACGAGTCGCCGGTGCGTGGTGAAAACTTCGTCACTCGCAAGATTACCCGCGGCCTGGCGCGCATCAAGCTGGGCCTGCAGAACTGCCTGTACCTCGGCAACCTCGACGCGAAGCGCGACTGGGGTCACGCGCGCGATTACGTCGTCGCGCAGTGGCTGATCCTGCAACAGGACAACCCGGGCGATTACGTCATCGCATCGGGCCATCAGTACAGCGTGCGCGAATTTGTCAGTGCGGTCGCTCGCGAGATGGGCATCGAGCTCACGTGGCGCGGCAGCGGCTTGCAAGAGCAGGGCATGGACGGCGAAGGGCGCGTCATCGTCGCGGTCGATCCGCGTTACTTCCGGCCGGCAGAAGTTGACACGCTGCTCGGCGATGCGACCAAAGCCAAGCGCGAACTTGGCTGGGAGCCAAAGATCGCCTTCGCAGAGCTCGTGCGCGAGATGACGGAGGCCGACCTGCGCGCCGCGCAGCGCGATGCCCTCATCACGCAGCACGGCTATCGCGCCGACGACTTCAACGAGTAGCGCGCGTGCGTCTTGCCTGGAACATGGTGGCGGGGATGGCCAACTCGGTCGTCCTGGTGCTGGTCAGCCTGGTTGCACTGCCTTTCTACCTGCGCTTCCTGGGCATGGAGGCGTACGGCCTCATCGGCTTTTACGCAACACTGCAGGCGGTGCTGCAGGTGCTCGACCTCGGCCTTGCGCCGACCGTCAGCCGCGAAATCGCGCACGGAGCGGAAACCGGGCAGCGGCGTCGCTCGGCCTCGATGCTGCGCACGCTCGGCGTGGTGTACATCGGCGTCGCACTGCTCATCGCCGCGATCGTCGCGCTCGCCGCACCGTGGATCGGTGCGCATTGGCTGCAGGCAAAGGCGCTGCCGGACGCCACCGTTGCGCAGGCTGTCGCGTTGATGGGCGTGAACCTAGCGTGCCGCTGGCCCATCAGTCTCTACCACGGTGCGCTGGTCGGCGCGCACCGGCTCGCGCGTTCAGCGGCGACGAGCATGGCGATCAACATCCTCGCCGCGATCACCACGATCGCTGTGCTCGCGTGGGGTGAATGCAGCATCCAGGCGTTCTTCGTCGTGCAGGCGGCGTTCGGGCTGCTGCAGGCGATCGTGCTGCGGGTGCTGGCCCGGCGCGCGGTGGGGGAGCGTGATGCGCCGTACGATTTTGCCGATCTGAAGCGGGTTTGGCATTTTTCCGCGTGGATGTCGGGGGTCGCGATCACTTCGCTCGTGTTTACCCAGCTCGACAAAGCGCTGCTCTCGCGCCTCATCGACCTCAGCGCCTTCGGTCACTACATGCTCGCCGCGCTGCTCGTCAGCGGCCTGTCGGTGCTGACCGGCCCCTCGTTCAACGTGATCTATCCGAAGTTCACGACGCTGCACGCGCGCGGCGACGACGTGGCCCTGGCCAAGTTCTACTCCGACACGAGCCGCATGTACGCCGCGGCGATCTTCTCGCTTGCGCTGGCGCTCTCCCTGCACGTCGAAGCGCTGGTGACGCTGTGGACCGGGCGCGCGGATGTGGCGCTGCACGTCGCGCCGATCGTCGGGTTGCTCGCGATCGGATCCGCGTTGAACGGCGTGATGTATTTTCCGTATGCGCTGCAGCTGGCGAAGGGGCGGCCGCGCATCCCCTTGGGCATCAACCTTGGGCTGCTGGTGCTCGCTTTGCCGGTGATAGTGTGGCTGGCGACGCATTACGGTGCGATCGGCGGTGCGCTGTCGTGGGCCCTGCTCGGCGTCGCATACCTGTTCGTCGGCACCATCGTCACCGGGCACAAGGTGGCGGGATTCGCGGGCATCGCGTGGCTCGCGCGCGACATCGCAGTGCCCTTGCTGATCGCGCTCATGCCAGCACTCGCCGGCGCGTGGGTGTCGCGTGCGTTCAGCCTGTCGCCGTGGACGGAGACCGCGATCGCAATCCTGGCGGCCTGCGTTGGCATCGCCGTCGGTGCGCTCTACAGCCCCTTCGCGCGCCAGCAGGTGCTGGCATTTGTCGGAGGGCGTACGCGGCTATGTCCGAACTGATCGATCCTGCGCTCGCGGCTGACGGTGTGCGTCGCCGGCGCCTCAGCTTTCATCTGCCCGCGCGGCCGCCGACGGGCTGGCGTCGTATCGCGTATCTGATGGCCGGACTGGTTTTGTTCCCGTTCTATTGGGGCGCCGGTGCGTTGCTGGGCGTGCCGGGCATGCGATTCCGCTTCGCGTGCCTTGCTGCGGGCGTACGCCTGCTGTTCGCAGGGCATGCGGCCGACGCCTATCATTGCGTTGTGTCGCCGCTCGACTCGGTGCGGCACTTCGAGATGGACTTCTTTTGGAGGCGCCTGCGCACGCTGCGCCCGGCGCGCGTGCTCGACGTGTCGTCACCGCGCTTGCTGACGCTGCTGATGTTGCGTGCAGACATGCGCGCGCATGCGGATCTGGTCAACCCCGACAGCAATGACCTCGCCCGCACGCGTTCAATGGCGCAAGGCCTGGGTGTCGACAGCCGCTGCCGCTTCTTCGACGTTCTCATCGACACGCTCCCCGCCGATGCGCGCGACTATCCGCTGGTCACGTGCATGTCAGTGCTCGAGCACATCGTGGACGACCTCGGCGCGGTGCGCACGATGTGGGACCGCGTCGCGCCCGGAGGCCGCCTGCTGCTGTCGGTGCCGTGTGCCGCCGAGGCGATGGAGGAGTTCACGAACATCGACGAATACGGTTTGCTGGAGTCGGACGAGGCCGGTTTCGTGTTCTGGCAGCGCTACTACGATGAGGCGCGCCTGCAGGCGATCTTCGCCATCACCGGTGCCCCTTCGGCCCGCGCGCTCTACGCCGAGCGCGTGCCGGGCGCCTACGACGCAGACGTGCTGGCCAAGCGCACAGACCCTTTCTACCCCCGCTGGCGCGAGCCCTTGGCCACAGCCCGGGCTTACGCCCGTCGGGATAATTCCGCTACCCTGTCTGGAATGGGCGTCGTGGCCCTTGAATTCGCCAAGCCCGCGATCGAGCGATGACGGTACACATGCGCAACACGATCCCGTGGGCCGAGCCCACTTTGTGGGGCCGCGAGGAGGAGTACGCGGTCGACGCCCTGCGCTCGACGTGGATCTCCGGTGGCCCCTATGTCGACCGGCTCGAGGCCGACTTCGCACGCTACGCCGATGCGCGCAACGTGCTCGCAGTGGCGAACGGCACGGCCGCGCTGCACCTTGCCTATCTGGGCGCAGGTATAGGCGCGGGCGATGAAGTCATCGTGCCCGGCTTCGCGTTCATGGCTGCTGCCAATATGGCGCGCATGGTCGGTGCCACGCCCGTGTTCGCCGACATCGATCCCGATACGTGGTGCATCACCGCCGAGACGGTCGCGCCGCTGATCACGTCCCGCACGCGCGCGATCGTGCCAGTGCACACCTACGGTAATGTTTGCGCGCTCGAGCCGCTGCTCGCCCTCGGCGACGAAAGCGGCGTGCTGGTAATCGAGGATGCGGCAGAGTCGATCGGATCGAAGTATCGCGGTCGCATGTCCGGCACGATCGCGCCGATGGGTACGTACAGCTTCCACGCCACCAAGACCATCACGACGGGCGAGGGCGGTGCGGTGACCACCGGCGACGACGCGCTCGCCGACCGCATGCGCCTGTACCGCAGTCACGGCATGGCGCGCACACGCTACATGCATGAGGTCGCGGGCCATAATTTCCGCCTCACCAACCTGCAGGCGGCAATCGGTTGCGCGCAACTCGAGCAGATCGATCGCATCGTCGCCAAGCGCGGCGGAGTGTGGGCCGCATACACCACGCGCCTGCAGGCGATGCCGGGGCTGTCGATGCAGAAGATCGAAATGGACGTCGACCCGGTGATGTGGGCTGTTGGCGTGCGCCTGGATCCCGCGCACTATCCGCAGGGCCGCGACGCGGTGATGGGTCAGATGGACGCGCTCGGTATCGAAACCCGACCCGGCTTTTATCCAGCAAGTGCGATGCCCCATCTCTATGGCCCTCAGTCGCACCTGCCGGTGAGCGATGCGCTGGCCGCGTCGATGCTCGTGCTGCCGTCGAGTCCGAGCCTTGACGATGCGCGCATCCACCGCATCTGCGACGCGCTCGCCTCGCTCGCGGGGTGACATGGACATGCCCGCAGCAATCGAATGCGTGTTGCTTAGGCCAGGTCGCGAAGCCGCGCTTGCGCGCTTCTTCACAGATCTCGCGGCCGCAGGCGACGACGCGTACTTCCACCCGCATGCGGGCGATGTCGCGACGTTGCGTGTCATCGCCGAGCAAGCTGGCTTGGACCTGTACGTCGTGTTCGTAGAAGGTGAGGCGGTGCGCGCCTACGGCTTGTTGCGCGGCTGGAACGAGGGTTACGCGATCCCCAGTCTCGGCATCGCTGTGCATCCGGATGCGCGTGCCTGCGGCCTCGGTAGTCTGATGATGGAGTACCTGGAAACGATGGCGCGCCACCGCGGAGCTCCCGCGATACGCCTGCGTGTGCACCAGGACAACGCGCGGGCGATCGCGATGTACAAGCGCCGCGGCTACGCGCTCACGCCCGAAAATGACGGTGCTCGCCTGCTGGTCGGAGTGAAGCCGTTAGGAGATGTAGCGTGAGCGTCGAACTCAGCATTTGCATCCCCACGCTCAATCGCGCCGCGTTTATCGTTGAGACGCTCGACAGCATAGTCTCGCAGCTTACGCCAGGCGTGGAGATCGTCATCGTCGACGGAGGGTCGACTGACGGCAGCGACCAGGTAGTCGCGCCTTACGTTGAGCGTTTTCCGAATCAGATCCGCTACGTGCGTAAGGGCGAGGGAACGAAGGCGTCGAACGCCGGCTTCGATCGCGACTGCAACCACGCGGTCGAACTCGCTGCTGGCACACACTGTTGGCTGATGACCGACGACGACGTGCTCAACCCGGGAGCCGTGTCGCGCGTGCTCGCCGCCGTACGCGAGGGGCATGACTTGGCGATCGTCAGCTGCGAGGTGCGCGACCTGCATCTGCGCGAACAGCTTGTGCGCGCGCGCCCAGGCTTCGCGAAGGATCGCTTGTACGCCGCCGCAGAGTGGGACGATTTCTTCCGCGACGTCATCGTCCACCTGACCTTCGTCGGTGCGGTCGTCGTGCGCCGTTCGCTGTGGCTGGAACGCAACCCTGGGGATTACTTCGGCAGCGGGTTCGTGCACGTCGGAGTGCTGTTCCGCAGGCCGATCGCTGGCACCGCAGTCGTGCTGGCCGAGCCGTTGATCGTGATTCGCAATGGCAACGGTCAGTGGAACGCGCGCGCCTTCGATATCTTCATGCTGCGCTGGCCGCAACTGTTGTGGTCGTTCGAAGGCGTGTCGGACGAAGCCAAGCGCGCCGTGACTCCACGCGAACCGTGGCGCCTGCTTCGCGTGCTGTTACTGCAGCGTGCGTTCGGTCGCTATTCGATGCGCGAATACGATGCGCTGCACGAGCGCTTTGGCTCTGCGTGGAAGCGAGCGGCCGCGCACTCGATCGCGCGCCTGCCGCTGGGGCTGCTGTACTGGCCCGCACGCCTGTACGGTCACTTCAAGCATGCCGACCCGCGTTACTTCATCGACACCCTCGATGAGGCAATGCGCTTCTCCGCGGCGCGCCGGCGCACGACTTCCTAGACGAGATTCCATGGCCCGACATTCGTACACGCCCATCGACCGCTGCCGCATCTGCAGCAATCCGCACCTCGTGCAGGTCCTCGACCTCGGCGATCAGATGCTGACGGGCGTCTTCCCGCGCACGCGGGATGCGCAGGTGACTACCGGTCCGCTGCGCCTGGTGAAGTGCGTGGGCGATGAGGCGTGCGGGCTGCTGCAGCTCGCACATTCCTACGACCTCGGGGAGATGTACGGCGACAATTACGGCTATCGCTCCGGGCTCAACGCGAGCATGGTGCGCCACCTCCACGCTAAAGTCGCGCGAGTGCTCGGCCTGTTGGCGCTGCGCGAAGGGGACCTCGTCGTCGACGTCGGCGCGAATGATGGCACGACGCTCGGCGCCTATCCGGATGGTATCGGCGCGGACCTGCTCGGCATCGATCCCACGGGCGCCAAGTTTCGCCAGTACTACAAGCCGCACGTCGATCTTTGCGCCGATTTCTTCACCGCCGATACGCTGCGCACGGTGCGTCCTGGCAAGCGCGTGCGCGTGTTGACCTCGTTCTCGATGTTCTACGACCTCGAGTCGCCGATGGCCTTCATGCAGGACGTCCATGACGTGCTGGCCGACGACGGCGTGTGGGTGTTCGAGCAGAGTTACATGCCAGCGATGCTGGATGCGCTGTCCTACGACACCGTGTGCCATGAGCACCTGGAGTACTACGCGCTTAAGCAGGTAAAGTGGATGGCAGACCGTGCCGGCTTCACCATCGTCGATGTCGAGTTCAACGACGTGAACGGCGGAAGCTTCTCGGTGACGGCGGCCAAGTCGTCGTCGGGCATGCAGGAGAGCCCTGAGGTCGCGCGCATCCTCAAGGACGAAGCGGCGCGCGGGCTCGAGACGCTTGCGCCGTTCGAAGACTTCGCGCGTAGCACCGCCGAATCGCGCGACGGCCTGCGAGCCTTCATTCAGCAGGCGAAAGCCCAAGGCAAGACCATCGCCGCGCTCGGTGCGTCGACCAAGGGCAACGTGCTGCTGCAGTACTGCGGCATCACGCAGGACGACATCATTGAGGTCGGCGAGGTGAATCCCGACAAGTTCGGCGCAATGACGCCAGGCACGTTCCTTCCGATCTGCGCCGAAGCCGACGTGCTTGCCCACGGGCATGAGTACCACCTCGTGCTGCCGTGGCATTTCCGCCGCCACTTCCTCGCCAATCCCGCTTACGCGGGGCGTGCGCTGGTGTTCCCGTTGCCCACGCTGCAGGTTGTGTACGCCGGGGGCGTGCCCGCTTGACACTGCACGCTTCCATGTCCGGCGACGCGCCTCGCGCTCGCGCGATCGCGTTCTACCTTCCGCAGTTCCATCCGATTCCGGAGAACGACGCCTGGTGGGGCAAGGGCTTCACGGAATGGACCAATGTTGTCTCCGGCAAGCCGCGCTTCGAAGGACACGGCCAGCCGCACCTGCCTGCGGATTTGGGCTTCTACGACCTGCGCGTGCCGGAAACGCGGCAACAACAAGCGGATCTCGCGCGTGCCGCCGGGATCGAGGCATTCTGCTATTACCACTACTGGTTCGAGGGCAAGCGTCTGTTGAACCGGCCGCTGGATGAAGTGCTCGCCTCTGGAGAGCCCGACTTCCCGTTCTGCCTGTGCTGGGCGAACCAGACCTGGTCGCGCGCCTGGAGCGGCCGCGAGCACGACGTGCTGATCAGCCAGGGCTACGACGAGGATGATCACGCTAGGCACATCGCGTGGTTGTGCGAGGTGTTCGCCGATCCGCGTTACCTGACAGTCGATGGCCAGCCGCTGTTCCTTGTGTACCTGCCCGAAGACATTCCCGACGTGTCACGCATGCTCGACACATGGCGACGCCACTGCGCCGCAACGCTGGGCGTCGCGCCCTGGTTCTGCGGCGTGCGCACGGGATTCTCGAAGCTGGACAGCGCGGGCCTGCGCGCGCTCGGCTTCGACGGCGTCGTCGAGTTCGAGCCTAACCGCAAGCATTTTCCCGCGACGAAGAACGCCACGGGACACGCCATCTCGCTGCTGCAGCGCCTGCTGCCGACGACGTGGTACGACGCGCTGCGCAACAGCCGCTGGCTCGGCGAACGCAACCTCAACACCATCGTCGACTACGCCGCCTACGTCGATCGTTCGCTCGCGCGGCCCCCGCTGGACGACGCCACGTACCCGGTTGTGTTCCCTAGCTGGGACAACACGGTGCGGCGAACGTCGGCGACCATCATTGAGAACCACGACGCCGGACAGTACAAGCGCTGGCTCGACGATGCGGTTGCGCGCGTCGCGCCGCGCGGACCGGACCAACGGCTGGTCTTCATTAACGCGTGGAACGAATGGGCCGAGGGCTGCCACCTCGAACCCGACCAGGTGCACGGCCACGCCTTCCTAGATGCCAATGCCGACGCGCTCGCTCTGCGCGAGGTGACGCCGTGACGACCGCGGGCGTCGACGTGTATGCGCACGCGAACCCGGTGTTCGTGCGTGCCGTGCGCGCGCATCCGGGACGCGCCGAAGTGCTGGATGTCGGATGCTGGAACGGCACGCTCGGCCGCATGCTGGTGCAGGAAAGCCAGGCGATCGTCGACGGCATCGAGCGCGATGCGGTGCAGGCCGAACACGCGCGCGCCGCGGGCTATCGGCGCGTGGACGTTGCGGACCTTGACCGCGGCGTGCCGCCGGCCGACGGGCGCAGCTACGACTTCCTCCTGTTCGGCGACGTGCTCGAACACCTCGTGCATCCCGAGCGCGTGCTCGGCGACCTCGTTCCACGACTGAAGCCCGGTGGCCGCGCGCTCCTCTCGCTGCCCAACATCGCGTTCGCCGCGAACCGGCTCACGCACCTGCTGGGTCGCTGGGACTACAAGGACTACGGCATCCTCGACCGCACGCACCTGCGCTTCTTCACGAAGGACGCGATGGTCGCGCTGGCCGAAGGCGCGGGCCTGCGCGTCGTGCGCATCGACGGTTATGTCGGCCTGCACAGGTACCCTGCGCTGATACGCGAACCGCTGCGCTGGCTGGGACGCACCTGGCCGAGCCTGTTCGCGATCCAGATCGTGCTCGAAGCCGTCCCCTTGCAAGGGAACGCAACCGGATGAGCGTCGTAGAGGAACAGGTCGCCGCACCCGCGATCTCGGCCACGGTCCCGGCCGATCGCCTCATCCCCGGAATCCACGGACTGCGAGGCTTGGCGGCGATGGCCGTCGTGCTGTTCCACTTCACGCAACTGACCTCGATCGTGTTGCCCGACGCCTTGCGCTTCGTGGCCTCGGACTTCGCGAAGGGTGTCTACCTGTTCTTCGTGCTGAGCGCGTTCGCGCTGCTGCATTCGACCGAACGCCACCTTGGTCGTCCGCAATGGGGCGCCACGTTCTTCACCAAGCGTTTCTGGCGCATCGCGCCGCTGTTCTACCTGATCCTCTTCCTCATCGTCGGCTTCCAACTCGCGGGCGGGAACGCGGTCGATCCGTGGCGCGTGGTGTTGAACCTGGCGTTCTCCACGGCGTTCTCGCCGCAGGACGGCTTGGTGCCGGCCGGTTGGACCGTGGGGGTGGAAATGCTGTTCTACGCGATGTTCCCGGTCCTGCTGCTCACCGTGCGCTCGATGCGCGCGGCCATCGTGTTGTCGATCATGGCGACCGTCGCGACCTGCGCGGGCCGTATCCTCTTGTTCCGCGAGCATGGCGACTGGGCGAACTTCATGCTACCCAGCAATCTATGTTTCTTCGCGTACGGGATTCTGGCATACCGCGTCGCGTTGTCCGATTCGCAGGGAAGCCGATCAATCCGGCGCGTTGCGCCCGTAGTCTCGCTGCTCGCGATCGCCGCGCTGCTCGCTTTGCCGGAAGACCACGCGTTGCGGCGCGGCGCGGGGCTGGTGACGATCCTATGGGGGCTCGCCTTCGCGGTGCTGTGCGTCTGGCGCGGCGTCGCGACCTCGCGCCGCGGCAATCCTGCGATGCATTACCTCGGCGAACGCAGCTACAGTATCTACCTGCTGCATCCTCTGGTGATCTGGCTGATGCGCCCGCGCCTCCAGGGCATGTACGAGTTGTTGGTTGGCAGCATCGGCGCATTCGGGGCGTGGATGGCCTGCGCGGCGGTACTGCTGGCGGTGCTGCTGGTGCTGTGCGAGGCGTCCTACCGATTGGTGGAGCTGCCGGGCATCCAACTGGGCGGCTGGTTCAATCGCCGCCGGCAGCTCAGGTGACCGTCGGCACGCCGTAGCGCCGCAACATCGCCAGCTTGCGCAACTGCCAGCGCACCGCGGAGAACCACTTCCTTGTCGACACCGTGCGGGATTCCTGCGCTTCGCGCCTGCGCACGCGCAGCACCGCGCATTCGCGGAAGGGCGTGGCGAGTGCGGGCAGGTAGACCTCGCGCAACAGGGTCGCGTCGCGACGCAACAGTGACAGCGCGATCCCTTCGCACGCGAGCGCGGCGAGGTGCGCGGCGAGCAACGGCCACATGCTGACGCCCGGCGCGAGCACCATCAACGCACGCGTCTTGTTCCGTTCGCTCAGGCGGCGGCGACGGATCGACGTGCGCAGGCCGCCGTCGGCGCGATTGCCTCCGAAGGTCGCGCCCTGGCGGTGGCGGTAGTGGCTCTCGCGCAAGGCGCGCACGGGCATGCCGCGCAGGCGCGCGAGGTTGCACAGGTACAGATCCTCGCCGATCGATTCCATCCACTCCGGGAACCCACCGAGCGCATGCCAGGCCTCGCGCGGACACCACAGGCATGCGCCGATGACGTAGGCGACGTCGTCGCGCGTGGGATCGACGTTCGGGATCGGATTGAAGAATGGATCGAGCAGGCAGCCGCGATCCACCAATGCATTCGTCTCCCAATCGAGCTGCGGCAAGGTGAGGATCGCGGGCCTGCCCGTCAGTTCCGCCATTTCGAGCAGGCGGCCGATCGCATCAGGCGCTAGTGCCGCGTCGTTGTTCAGCAATAGCACGTAGTCGCCGCGTGCGCGCGCGACAATGCGATTGTTGCCGACGCAGAAGCCGACGTTCTCGGTCGAGGCCAGTACGTGTACCTGCGGGTAGCGCGCCTGCAGCAGTGCGAGCGAGCCGTCGTGCGAGGCGTCGTCGTGCACGAGGATCTCTATCGCCGCGTGCGTCTGCTGCGCGAGCACCGAATCCAGGCACGTCGGTAGCAGTGCCTCGCCGTCGTAGTTGGCGATGCAGACCGAGACGCGCGGGCGCGCCAGTGGGTTCAGGCCTGGATGGAAAATCACTGCCATGTGCGGTGTAGGCCTTCGTCGTCCAGGGCCATGGGCGACCAGCCGAAGGTCACTCGCCCCGCGGTGGTGTCGGCGGTGATGCTGCGGATATCGAAGCCGCTCGCACCGAGGAGAAAAAACGTATCGCTCATCGGTGCGCTTGATCCTGCAGGTGGCGATAGAGCGACACGTAACGCTCGGCGCAATCGTCCCAGGTGCCTATGTCGGCCTGTATGCGCGCGCGGCCGCGCTGGCCCAGTGCACGATTGACGGTGGGATCGGCGAGCGCGTGAAGCGCGGCCTGCACCGCTTCGGGCGAATCGCACAGCACGCCACCGTCACCGCCGGTGAGCAGGTCGTCGTGCGCCGGGAGGCGCGAGGCGATGATCGGCAACCCTGACGCGAGCGCTTCCAGCATGACCTGCGGTCGGCCTTCGGCATGCTGGCTGAGCGTGATCAGACCATGCGCTTGCGGGAACCACGACTCGCTCAGGACCTCGGGAGGGGCCGGCCCGTGCCAGTGCGCCCAAGATGGAAGCGCGATCTGTTCCTGCATCGGGCCGAACAGATGCAGTTCCGCGCGCCCGTTCGCGAATACCGGCTCGGTCCAGTCGAACAGCGGGCCGATCTTGTTCGCGGTCAGACGGGAGACGCACAACCACTTCGGCGTCGCGTTCGTTTCGAAGCGGCGCTCCAGCGCATACCAGCGCGGGTCGATGCCGAAGGGCACGAAGCGCACAGTGGCCAGGTCACCGAAAGCCGCGTCGAGTTCGGATAGCATCCAGTCGGCGTTTGGGCAGATTGCAACAGGACGGCCGCGGAACGCATGGCGTAACAGCATGCGCATGCCCGGCAAGCGCAGCATCTGCATGTCCGTGCCAAGGACAGTGACCAGCGCGGGGCGCGGATTGCGTGGAAGCGCCAGAGCGTTCTGCAGCCAGTTCACATGGTAGATGCCCGCGCTGCTGCGATGAAACGCGCGATGTTGACGCCAAAGCAATGAAGCTGCCGAAGCGAGTCCTTGTGCGCGTTGGTGGCGCAGCTGATGCGCGATGCCGCCGCGCTCCATCAGGGATTTGGTCCATGCGTCATCGCCAGCGCTTGTAGCGCGCTGTACAGGAGGCGGAAGCGGTCCGGGCGGCCCCCAGAATGACAGGTTGACATCGTCGCGCCGTGCCAGTGACTGGACCATGCTCCTGATGAACAGGCCCTTCCAATCCTGTTCGGACGCGGGATACGAGGTCGCGGTCAATAACAGGTCCATTTTCGATTATTCACGTGTGACGGACTGAGGGCCTGGTCGGAAACTGCGATCGTTCTCGCGGGCAAGCGGCAGGAACATGAACGAACCTGCTAGTGCCTGTTGGGCTGTGGAAAGGCAGCAGCTTGTTCGCCAAGTTGCTCGAGTTCGCGTGCCAACAGTTCGTTTTGTCCTAGTTTGCCCATGCGTCGTAGTTCTTCGATGCTGGCATGGGCCCGTTCGGGTTGCCCGCTTGCGAAATAGAGCCTGGCTAGCGTGATCTGGTACTCGGCGACATTTGGCGCAAGACGAGCGGCCTCTTCCCATAGTTGGGCTGCCAGCGAAGGATCGCCCAGAGTGTTCAACGCGTAGTTGCCTTGGATGCTAAGGACCTCGGGGTCGCGGCCATGGCTGAGTGCAGCCGCAAACATGGCGCGCATTTCTGGAGCCGGCAAGTTGCAGTGGTGCTGCAGGCTGCAATTGACCAGAGAAGCGAGAGCGCTGCGTGGTTGCGGCCCGGGCGGGGTGTCGCGTAGGCGATCTTGCAGGTTGTCCCACCAGTGCGGGTTCGCCGGCAAGCCGCTACGGCTGGCTGCAATGATGGCAGTAGCCGCTGGCAATGGTGTGGCGCCATCGACTTGCATGGCCCGTTCGAGTGCTGCCAGCGCAGGCTTCAGGTAGGGCGACTCTGGACTGTAGTCGCTCAATACGACCAGATCCCAGGCCAGGCCGTAGGTTGCCCGTGGCGAAGCCGGATGCCTTGCCGCTTCGGTCATCGAATGGAGTAGAGGGTTGCTCCACTCGCGCGCGCGCAGCGTAGCAAGGCTTCCGTACAGCACGACCAATAGAAGGGCAATCGCCCAGGCTCCATTGCGCTGACCAATCCGGCCTGTCGCAAATTGCAGCGGAACACCCAGCACAAGGAACAGGGCAAACGAGGAGAAGTAATTCCGGTGCTCATACACCAACTCAAGCGGAACCACCGTGGCGGTGAGCAGGTGGGCACAGAAAAACCAGACGATGCCCAGTGCCGCTAATGGCCAGCGACGCCGCAGCAGTACGGCGGCGACGAGCAAGGCCGCGATGATCAGGAGTGAGAGCAGGGTGGAGGCGGGTGCCAACAATCCGCGCGATACCAGGTAGTCGTCGTGATAGAGGCTGAGCTGGCCAAGGTCAGGCAACAGGGTCCAGCGCAGATAACTCATCAAGACACGCGCCTCGGTCATCAGGCGCTCGATCAGGCCGAAATCCCTGCCGGGAAAGTGCTCATCCACGGGCAGGCTGGGCAACAGCCAGGCCAAGCCGAACAGTCCCGGCAACACCAGGACCAGCATGTATGCGGCCCACAGGCGCCAATCGCGTTGGCCATTGAGGCCACGGAAACGTAGCAATGCCCATTCGATGCAGAGTGCGTACAGAGGCAGCAGCAGCGCTGACTCCTTGGCGGTCAGGCCGACGATGGTGCAGCCGATCAATCCCGCAAGCAGTCGAGTCCAGCCTTTGCCCTGTGCAATGAGTTGCTGGCGACCATCCAGGTACAGGCACAGGCCGAGGAACACGAACGTGTGGCTCAGGCTTTCCATGCGCTGCACTACGAACAGCACAGCAGTGAGGTTGATCGGATTCAACGCCCAGATCGCCGCGACCCACAGGGCGATGCGGTCGTGGCGGCTCGCATCCGGCTTGTCGATGACCGCAAGCAGACGTCGGGCGAGGCCGAACACCAGGCAGGTGTTCAGCATGTGGATCGCGATGTTGGTGAGCTTCATCCAGCCCGGGTCCAGCCCGGCTGCGGCGATGTTGAGGGCGAAGCTGAGCGACGCCAATGGGCGCTGCAGGATGGATGAGTTGGACGAGAAAGCGGCCGCCAGCCAGGCGCGCCAGCCGCTGTCCCAATGAACTTGCAACCGCGTGTTGTGGACGATGTTCGGATAGTCGTCGAACACGAATCCCCCGCCGAGGCCGGTGGCATACACGGCTGCGACCAGGGCAAGCAGGCCCAGCAAGGCCAGGAGAGAGAAACGATCCGGGCGGGATAGCCGACTCACGACGACTTCATCGGTCGGGGCCGATTCGCATCAGCTTCGAGTTGCTGGTGCAGTCGGGTCAATTCGTTTTCGTAGTAGCGATAATGGCGCAACAACCAGCGATGCAGGCCGTTTATGTCCCGGATGCGAGTTTGGGACTGCTGCCATTCCTGACGGCGGAATTCGTCCAGGTGCGCCACGCCCAGGTGGGGTGCCCCCGCACTGCCCAGCGCTGCGGCCTGTACGAGTGCATAGTCGGCGTCCGGTTCAAGCGCCAAGGCGGCGTTGAACCAGCGCAATGCCTGGTCGGGATCGTTACGGGCCAAGGAGATCTGGCCGCGTACATGCAAGAAACCACGCTTGCGCACGGTTGCTGTGCTCTGCGGGTTCGACTCCGCTGCTGTCACCAGCCGTTCCAGCCCGGCCAGGCCCAGGCCGGTACAGTTGAGTGCGTCCGGATTGCGGGCAGCATCCTGGAGCCATTGGAACAGGCCGTAATTCCATCGCTGTGCAACGGTCAGCGTGCGCAGCGCGCGTTGCAGCGTGACGTCGTGCAGTCGGCCCGTGGCCTGGCATTCCAGGCCGACGGCGCTGATCGCCACGTCGATGTCGTCCGGCGCGGAACGCTGGGCCCGGTGCAGCCGTTCCAGGGCGGCTTGCGTGCGGCCGATCTGCAGTTCCTGCGTGGCCGCACTGACCTGGGCGCGGGCGGAATCGTGTTCGTAGTTGCTGGAAACCAGGCCCAGCAGGGTCGGGTTACCCCAGGTGGTGGCGCGGGCATGGGTCAGCAGCAGCAGTGCGGCCAGCAGCAGGCTTGCCGCGGCGGCGCGATAGCGTGGATGAGGGCCGGGGCCCATCAGGAAGTGCGCCAATGGCCAGCCGAACAGGGCCATGGGCAGGTAGTTGCGATGTTCGAAGTACAGTTCCAGCGGGATCGTCGTGCTTTCCAGCAAGTGTGAAGTGAGAAAAAAAAGCACAGCCAAGCTAAGGATCGGGAAGCGGCGACGCAGCATGACGGCGCCGGTGCCGCAGGCCAGCAGGCCCAGCATCGCCGGCAGCGTGGTCCATGGTTCCAGCCAGCCGCGCGAAGGCGCGAAGCCTTCGACGTAGACGCCGCCGCCGCCAGCACGCGGCAGCAGCCACTGGCCCAGGTAGGACCACAGCGCGCGCGGTTCGCTGAGCAGGCGTTCCGACAAGGTCCAGTCGCGGTTGTGCAATACCGGCAATGGCCACAGCTGCCAAGCCGTGTGCGCCAGGTAGCCAAGGATTGCCAAGGTGGGCAAGCCCAGGCACAGCCACGCGGCGAGGTCGGCCTGCCGTCGGCCGACGATCGAATCCTGCGACGGCCGCAGGCATAACAGGTAGGCAAGCCCCGCCAAGGTGGGTGCAAGGAAACCATTGGCCTTGGACAGTCCGGCCAGCAGGGTGGCCGTGCCCACGCCGAGTGTCGTCCAACACCATCCGCGCGCGGTGTGGCGGGCAGCGAACGCCAGCACGGCGCGGTCCCAGGCCAGCAGCGCCAGCAGGGTGAAGGTCATTGGCAGCATCGCTTCGCGCTGTACGACGTACAGCGTGGTGGAGACGAAGAACGGATGCGCGGTCCACAGTGCGGCGGCCAGCAGCGGAATCCACGGCGATGCATTGAGGGTCGGATAGCGGCGCAGCATTCCGGCCTGCAGGCGGGCGATGGCCCAGGCCAGCAGGATGCCGTTGAGCAGGTGCAACAGCAGGTTGGTGCGTTTGAATGGCCAAGGGTCGGCCGGCCAGTCGCGGCCGTCCAGCAGGAAACTGAGCAGGGCGACCGGACGGCCGGTGGGGTCGGCCTTGCCGGAGGTCAGGTAGTAAAGAAAGGTCGGCCAGTCGTGGATGCGGCCGTAGGCGCCCAGCACGTCCAGGTTGCCGAAATCATCGAACAGGAACGGTCCGGCCAGGCCCGGCCAGTAGGCCCAGGCGACCAGCAGGGGCAACACGAAACCGACAACCAGCAACTGCAGACGCGAGGGGCGAACGAATGGGGATGTCATGAAGGCGGGCGAGCAGAGCGCCGGGATGGTATGCCCGTAAGGAAATGGGCTGATGACATCAGCAAAAAAGAAGGGCCGCTTACGCAGCCCTTCCCGGTTCCATCCTGGCAATCAGGCAGGATCAGTTGCGGCACTCGGACGGCAGGTACTTGTCCTGGATGCCAGTACCCTTCTTGCACTTCCAACGCACCGAGCCGGCGGTGGTCGAAGCCGACAGGATCAGGGTGTTGCCACTGATCTTCGGTTCGGCGCCGCTATAGGTGATGGTAACCACGCCAGAGGAGCTACCGACGGAAGTCACGTACTTGCCGGTGATGGTGTTCGCCGCCGGCAGGCCGTAGCTGCCCTGAGTTGCCGGGAATACACCGGTAGCGGAGAAGGTTTCGGCAACGGCGAGCTTGGAGGCGCCGGCGAGGTTGATGCCTTCCGAGACCTTGGAGCGCACAGCGTAGTCCTGGTAGGCCGGGATGGCGATGGCCATCAGGATGCCCAGGATCGCGATGACGATCATCAGTTCGATCAGGGTGAAGCCTTGCATGTTCTTCTTCATTGCATTTCCCCTAGGAGTGGTTTGGAACTTCACGTGCCTGCAGGGCCGGCTTCCCCGGTCCGTCGGCTTCGCCGTGCTGACTGCACGTGCACGTAGAGCTTACGCATAACGCATGCCAATGGTGTTTCGGCGGGATCGAATGTTCAAATCTGGACAAATGATCACGATTGGACGGTTGGCGAAGCGCTTGGGCCTGACGTTTTTGGTCACCCCGGTGAGCTGGGGTTGACCCAAAATGTCACAAAATCAGGGCTGGCCCGTACCCTGGGCCCGTCCCAGGTGGGGCGGGCTTGAGCGGTCGAGCGGTCAGTCGATCCCGAGCTTCTTCAGCTTGTATCGCAGCGCCCGGAAGGTGATGCCCAGGGCGGCGGCGGTGCGGGTCTTGTTGTAGCGGTTTTCCTGCAGGGCCTGCTGGATCGCCGTGCGCTCGATCTCCTCTATATACGAGGGGAGCGGGCTGCTGGCCGTGTCGCGCGGGCTGAGGGTGCGAGGGTCGATGCCGCTGACCACGGCCGGCGCGGACTGGGCGAGGGGCCCGGGACCGGCGGTCGCGGCGACGGTCGTCGGGTGCGCGCGCGTCGGCAGGCGCAGATCGGACGCGGCCAGGCGGTCGCCGTCGGACAGGGCGAGGGCACGCTCGAGGATGTTCTCAAGCTCGCGGACGTTGCCGGGGAACGGGTACTCGCGCAGGGCGACCAGTGCGTCGGGCTCGAGGGTGGGCACCGGGCGCCCCTGATGGGCGGCCAGGCGGGCGAGGATCTTGGCCGACAGGCCGGACAGGTCCTCCAGGCGCTCGCGCAGCGGCGGCACGCCCAGCTCGATCACGTTGATGCGGTAGTACAGGTCCTGGCGGAAGCGGCCGTCGGCCACCAGCGCGGACAGGTCCTTGTGGGTCGCCGACAGGATGCGGACGTCGACGTTGACCTCGGCGTTGGCGCCGACCGGGCGCACCGACTTCTCCTGGATCGCGCGCAGCAGCTTGACCTGCATGGCCAGCGGCAGTTCGGCGATCTCGTCCAGGAACAGGGTGCCGCCGTCGGCCGTCTGGAACAGGCCTGGCTTGTCGGCGTGGGCGCCGGTGAAGCTGCCCTTCTTGTGGCCGAAGAACTCGCTTTCCATCAGCTCGGCCGGGATCGCGCCGCAGTTGACCGGCACGAACGGCCCGTTGGCGCGGCCGCTTTCGGAATGGATGGTGCGGGCGACCAGCTCCTTGCCGACGCCGGACTCGCCGCCGATGTAGACCGGGGCCTGGCTGCGCGCGACCTTGGCGATGGTCCCGCGCAGGGTCGCCATGGCCGGCGACTCGCCGTAGAGGCGGGTGGCGACCGAATCGGTGCCGTTGGTGCGGCGCCCTTCGTGCAGCTCAAGCGCGTGACGGACCAGGTCGCGCAGCACGACCAGGTCGACCGGCTTGGCGACGAAATCGAACGCACCGGCCTTCAGTGCCTCGACCGCGGCTTCGACATTGCCGAACGCCGTGATCATCGCCACCGGAGTGTTGGGGTGACGCACGCTGATCTCGCCGACCAGCTCGATGCCCGAGCCGTCCGGCAGGCGCATGTCGGTCAGGCAAAGCTCATAGGTATTGCGCTGCAGCTGGCTGCGCGCTTCGGAAAGTGTGGAAGCGGTGTCGCAACGCAGGCCCATCCGGCCCAACGCCATGACGAGCAGTTCGCGAATATCGCGCTCGTCGTCGACCACCAGTGCACTACGATTTTCGGCCATCCCGTCCTCCCCGCTGTCACAATATCCGAAGGGGGTGGTTGCGGCCAAGCGCGCACGCCCCTGTTCAGGCAGTCAACAGTGCATTCACACCGGGAAGGCGGATGCGGAAACAACCGCCGCCGCCGGGCAGCGGGACGTAATCCAGCGTGGACTGGTTGGCGCGACAGAGCTCGCGGGCGATGTACAGGCCCAGGCCGGTGCCGTGCCCGGATGTGGTGAAGAACGGTCTGAACAACTGCGTCGCGACCGACTCGGGGATACCCGGACCACGGTCCATCACCTCGATCACCGGCGCATTGCCGATGTCGACGCTGACATGCAGCGTGACCTTCGCGGGCTGGCCCGGCATGCGCCCGTACGTCAGCGCGTTGTGGACGAGTGCGGTCAGTACCTGGTGCAGCTGGCGCGGATCCGCCAGCGCGGACACGCGCGGCAGCGTACCGCTCGCGCGCAGGCTGTCGTGCTCGAGCGGGTGACCGGCGACGTACTCGTCGATGAACTGGTGGGCGAAGCCGATCAGTTCCACGTGTTCGGGCTGCGCCGGTTCGCGGCGGGCGAGGCCGAGCACGTTCTCGACGATGCCGTTCATGCGCACGCCCTGCTGGCGGATGATCTCGAGCAGGCGGCGGTCGGCCGTCGGCAGGTCGTGCGACTCCTCCAGCAACTGGACCGCGTAGTTGATCGCGGCCAGCGGGTTGCGGATCTCATGGGCGAGGCTGGCGGAAAAGCGCCCCAGTGTCGCCAGCGTCATCGACTCGGCGCGGCGGGACACCAGCGAGGTGTCGTCGAGGAAGATCAGGGTCTGGTCGCTGCCGGCGCTCATCCGGGTGAAGCGCGGCACCACCTCGGGCATGTCCGGCACGAGCTGCAACGGGGTCTCGTCGGGCAGGCCTTCGGCGCGCCACTTGGCGAGGCGCCGCGCGAGCTCCGGGGCCGCGAGCAGGATGTTGCGATGGCCGTCGATGGGCGCGTCGCCGGCGTCGCCGAGCAGCAGCATCGCCGCCTCGTTGGCCAGGCGCAGGCGGTTGTCGCCGTCGACCAGCAGCACGCCGGTGCGCATGCGCCGGATGATCAGCTCGCTCACTTCGGCCAGGCCCGCGGCCTCCTGGCCGCGCTTTTCGGCGAGGTCGTGGCTGGCGCGCATCTGCCGGCCGACGAAGTTGGTGAGCAGGGCGATGGCGACGAAGCCGAGCGTGAACATCACCGGTTCGGCCGCCGTGCGCCCGGCCGGCTCCCCGGCCAGGTCGGTCCAGGCGAACTCGCCGACCACCGCCATCGCGGCCGTGATCGCCGCGCCCAGGCCGAGGGACAGCGGCAGCAGCAGCGCCGCAGAAGCGACGTTGAACAGCAGCATCAGCGCGATGCCGGTGCCGACCGCGGGCAGCGCGTGCATGGCCAGCATGCCGAAGGCGATGTCGCAGGCGACGCCGACCAGCGCCTGGACGCGAAGGTCGCCGCGCCGGCCCGTGATGAACAAAACGCCCGCCACCACCAGATAGAGCGACGCGACCATCTTGCCCAGCGCAGGGTGGCGCGGAGCCTCGATCAGGCCGTCGACCGGGCCGAAGACCAGCAGCGCCAGCAGCGCCGCCTCGAGCAGGCGGTACAGCGTGAAGAAGTAAAGCTCGCGCCGCAGGGCCTGGTCGGCCTCGGTGTCGTCGATGAAGTCGTGTCGTGCGGCGAAGCGGCTCAGCAAGCGGACGTCCGGCGGCGGCAGGTGTTGGGGGCGAGTATAGGGGCGGCGATGCTCCGTCACCCGCCCCGGCAAAGCGGGTGATATCCAGGTACCGGCCCGAAGCGGCACATCCGGGTTTTGCCCGGGCCGCCGCGATCGGCGACAATACGGCCCCCTCGCGCTCGGCCCGGTCTGGTCCTGACCGCGGGGATTCTTTTCATTCCCCTCGGTGACGCATGAATTTCCACGAATATCAGGCCAAGCAGCTGTTTGCCGATTACGGCATCGCGGTGCCGGCCGGGCGCGTAGCGCGCACTCCCGAAGAGGCGGTCGATGCCGCCAAGGCGATCGGCGGCGACTTCTGGGTGGTCAAAGCCCAGATCCATGCGGGCGGCCGCGGCAAGGCCGGTGGCGTGAAGCTCGCCAAGACCTTCGACGAGGTCCGGGACTACGCCAAGGGCATGCTCGGCACCAAGATGGCGACCTACCAGACCGCCGGCGTCGAGCTGCCGGTCGACAGCGTGCTGGTCACGCAGGCCACCGATATCGCCAAGGAGCTGTACCTGTCGGTGCTCGTCGACCGCAGCACCCGTTCGATCACGTACATCGCTTCGGCTGAAGGCGGCATGGACATCGAGCAGGTCGCGCACGAGAAGCCGGAGGCGATCAAGACGCTCAACGTGAACTTCGTGCAGGGCCTGCAGCCGTTCGAATGCCGCAACCTCGGCTTCGCGCTCGGCCTGAACGCCAAGCAGGTCGGCCAGCTGACCAAGATCATGCTGGGCCTGTACAAGCTGTTCAACGAGAAGGACCTGGCGCTGGTCGAGCTGAATCCGCTCGCCATCATGACCAGCGGCGACCTCGCCGTGCTCGACGGCAAGATCAACTCCGACGACAACGCGACCTTCCGTCATCCGGAACTGGCCGCGATGCGCGACATCCGCCAGGAAGACGAGACCGAGGTCAAGGCCAGCCAGCACGACCTCAACTACGTCACGATGGACGGCAACATCGGCTGCATGGTCAACGGCGCGGGCCTCGCGATGGCGACGATGGACGTGATCTCGCTCAACGGCGGTTCGCCGGCCAACTTCCTCGACGTCGGCGGCGGCGCCACCAAGGAGCGCGTGACCGAGGCGTTCAAGCTGATCCTGTCGAGCGACAAGGTGAAAGCGATCTTCGTCAACATCTTCGGCGGCATCGTCCGCTGCGACATGATCGCCGAAGGCATCATCGGCGCGGTCAAGGAAGTCGACGTCAAGGTTCCCGTCATCGTCCGCCTCGAAGGCACGAACGTGGAAGCCGGCAAGGAACTGCTGAAGAACTCGGGTCTGGCCATCACTCCGGCCGACGACATCAATGACGGTGCCAAGAAGGCGGTTGCAGCCGTCGCCGGCAAGTGAGGCTCTAAGACATGTCCGTTTTGATCAACAAGAACACCAAGGTCATCGTGCAGGGCTTCACCGGCTCGCAGGGCACCTTCCACGCCGAGCAGATGCTCGATTACGGCACCCAGGTCGTCGGTGGCGTGACCCCGGGCAAGGGCGGCACCACCCATCTCGGCCTGCCGGTGTTCAACACCGTTGCCGATGCGGTCGATGCGACCGGCGCCGACGCTTCTGTCATCTACGTGCCGCCGCCGTTCGCGGCCGACGCGATCCTCGAAGCGGCCGATGCCGGCATCAAGGTCATCGTCTGCATCACCGAGGGCATCCCGGTGCTGGACATGCTGCGCGTGAAGAACGTGCTCAACGGCTACGACGACGTCGTGCTGGTCGGTCCGAACTGCCCGGGCGTCATCACTCCGGGCGAGTGCAAGATCGGCATCATGCCGGGGCACATCCACATGCCGGGCAAGATCGGCATCGTGTCGCGCTCGGGCACGCTGACCTATGAAGCCGTGAAGCAGACCACCGACGTCGGCCTCGGCCAGTCGACCTGCATCGGCATCGGCGGTGACCCGATCAACGGCACCAACTTCATCGACGCGCTGAAGTGGTTCCAGGACGACCCGCAGACCGAAGGCATCATCATGGTCGGCGAGATCGGCGGTTCGGCGGAGGAAGAAGCGGCCGAGTTCATCTCCCAGTACGTCACCAAGCCGGTGGTCGGCTTCATCGCCGGCGCCTCGGCCCCGAAGGGCAAGCGCATGGGCCACGCCGGTGCGATCGCTTCGGGCGGTTCGGGCACGGCCGAAGGCAAGTTCGCCGCGATGGAAGCGGCCGGTGTCACCACGGTGAAGTCGCCGGGCGACCTGGGCGCGGCGATCGCCAAGCGCCTGGCGAAGTAATCGCGTAATCGCGCCTTCGGGCGCTGATGCAAAAAAGCCACCTTCGGGTGGCTTTTTTGTTTCTGGCGAAGAGCGGCCCTCACCCCAACCCCTCTCACCTCTGGACACCCTTCGGGCGCCGCAGGCGGGAGAGGGGCTCGAAGCCGGCGATGAGTGAGCTTCGAATCGAGGCGCATCTGGGTCGACCCTTCTCCCGCATGCGGGAGAAGGTGGCCCGATAGGGCCGGATGAGGGCGCTTTGTGGGATTTCCCGATAGCGCGCCCGTGAGGTGGCGGCGACGCTCGCTTGCACCGAGTATCGGAGCGCAAGATGCGCAACGGGCAGAAGCGCAACTTCGCCAGAAGCCTGAGAAGGCGCATGACGGACGCGGAGGTCCGCCTGTGGTTCCACCTGCGCAATCGCGCATTCATGGGCTGCAAGTTCAGGCGCCAGCATCCGGTCGGTCCGTACATTGCCGACTTCACCTGCATCGAGGCGCGCCTGATCATCGAGCTCGATGGCGGCCAGCACGCAGGCTCGGGCCGTGATGCCTCAAGAACAGCCAGTCTTGAGAACGAGGGCTACCGCGTCCTCAGATTCTGGAACAATGATGTCCTGACGCAGACCGATGCGGTGCTCGCGGCCATCGTTGCCGAACTCTCCGCGCGTGCTGCCCTCACCCCAGCCCTCTCCCGCAAGCGGGAGAGGGGGCTCAGAGGCTGAAGCATGTCCAACCCCCTTCGCATCGCCCTTGCCCAGTTCGACTTCCCGGTCGGCGCCGTGCACCAGAACGCCGAGCGCATCGCCGAGATGATCGCGCAGGCGCGCGACGAGTACGGTGCCGATGTCGTGCTGTTTCCGGAGTTGGCGCTGAGTGGCTATCCACCGGAAGACCTCCTGTTGCGACCGGGCTTCCTGGCCGATTGCGAGCAGGCGATGCAGCGTATAGCCACTGCGACACGAGGCATCGTCGCGGTGGTCGGCTGGCCGGAGGCGGCCGGCAGCATCGTCTACAACGCCGCCAGCGTATTGCGCGATGGCCATGTGTCGCACACCTACCGCAAGCGGGAGTTGCCCAACTACGCGGTGTTCGACGAGCGCCGCTACTTCGACGTCGATCCCGATCGCGAGGACTGCGTGTTCGACGTCGACGGCGTGCAGGTCGGGCTGATCATCTGCGAGGACCTGTGGTTCGCCGAACCGCTGGCCAGTACCGCGGCCAAGGGCGCGGAGATCGTGCTGGTACCCAACGCGTCGCCGTTCGAGCGCGACAAGCACCTGCAGCGCGATTCGCTGTTGGCGCAGCGGGTGCAGGAAACCGGCGTGGCGCTGGCTTACCTGAATGTCGTCGGCGGGCAGGACGCGCTGGTGTTCGACGGAGCCTCGGTCGTGGCCGATGGCGACGGCATCGTGCATCCGGCGGCCGCGGCCTTCACCGATCAATGGCTGGTCGTGGAGTTCGATCCGGATACGCGCCGTTTCACGCCTCTGGAATGGATGGAAGACGGCGACGAAAGCCGCGATGCGCTGGCGTGGCGCGCGGTGGTGCGCGGCACGCGCGACTACTTCAGCAAGAACGGCTTCACCCAGGCGTGGCTGGGGTTGTCCGGCGGCATCGATTCATCGCTGGTGCTGGCGATCGCCGTCGATGCGCTGGGCGCCGAGAACATCACCGCGGTTCGCATGCCATCGCGCTACACCGCCGACCTCTCCAACGACCTGGCCGAGGAGCAATGCCGCATGCAGGGCGTGCGCCTGCTGACGCTGCCGATTGAGAAACCGTTCCAGGGTTACCTCGATGCACTGGCCGAACACTTCGCCGATCGCCCGGTGGATACCACCGAAGAGAACCTGCAGTCGCGCGCGCGGGGCGCGCTGATGATGGCGATGACCAACAAGTTCGGCGGACTGCTGCTGACCACCGGCAACAAGAGCGAATACGCAGTCGGCTACGCCACGATCTACGGCGACATGTGCGGCGGGTACGCACCGCTGAAGGACCTGTACAAGACCGAGGTGTTCGCGCTGGCGCGCTGGCGCAACACCGTCGGCGACCGCGTCATCCCGCAGGGCGTCATCGACCGGCCGCCCTCGGCCGAATTGCGCGAGAACCAGAAGGACCAGGATTCGCTGCCGCCGTACGACGTGCTCGACGCGATCCTGCTGCGTCATGTCGACCAGGAGCAGTCGCGCGACGAGATCGTCGCCGCCGGCTTCGATGCCGCGACCGTGGACAGGGTGCTGCGGCTGGTGCGCATCTCCGAATGGAAACGCCACCAGGCGGCGCCCGGGCCGAAGGTGTCACGGCGTGCGTTCGGGCGCGAGCGGCGTTATCCGATCAGCAACGGGTATCGCGGTTGAGGGACGCTGGCCGCGGCCGCATTCCGCACCGATCAAACAAAAACGCCGCCCTCAGGGCGGCGTTCTTGTTTGTGGTGACAGGCTGGATCAGTCGTTGTCCAGCGCCGACTTCTCGCCCGCGAACGGGTTGAGCTTGCGCCAGTTGCTCGGGTAGTCCGGCCACTTGCCCGTCAGGTACGGGTGATCCGGCTGGTTCTGCTGCAGCACGCGCTTGGCATCGGCGGCGAGCGCCTCGTTGCCCAGGCCCGTGTAGGCGGCGGCCAGCGTGGCGACGGCGTCGTTCTGGTACTGGCTCTGCGGATAGGTTTCCAGCAGGAACTTGGCCCGGCTGGCCGCGGCGACGTAGGCCGTGCGGCGCAGGTAGTACAGCGCGGTATCGAGCTCGTGGCGGGCGAACATGTCGCGCAGGCCGCGCATGCGCTTGCGGGCATCTTCGGCGTAGCGGCTGTTCGGGTAGCGGTCGGCAACGATGGAGAAGTCGTTGAACGCCTGCAACGGCGTGGCCAGGTCGCGGCGGCTGGCGTCCAGGCTCCAGACCTGCTGCAGGAACACCGTATCGCGGTTGGAGTTCGACAGGCCGCGCAGGTAGTACATGTACGCGATGTTCTTGTGCGTCGGGTAGGTGCGGATGAAGCGGTCGATCGTGCTGATCGCATCGTCCTGCTTGCCCGACTTGTACTGGGCGTAGGCGCTCTCGACCAGGGCCTGCTCGGTGTACGGGCCGTACGGGTACTGGGCGACCAGGCGCTTGAAGGTGGCCTCGCCGGCGGACCAGTTGCCGTGGGTCATCGACTTGTGGGCTTTCTGGTAGAGCTCCTCGACCGGCACGCCCTCGTCTTCGTCCTTCTTGGTGAACTTGCTGCAGCCGGTGCCGGCGACGGCCACGGCGAGGGCGATGCTCAGGAACTGGATCAGCAGGCGCGAAGAGGCGGAGCGTTGGGTCATGACGGGTCGACGGGCGCCGAAGGTACGAAGACCGGATAATAGCAGTCCCGACGTGGGGCGGCCGGCCCCCCCCCCGCCCCCGGGCGGGCCCCCGCCCCCGCGCGGGCCCCCG
>NZ_JADLZT010000011.1 GCF_015453285.1 Lysobacter niastensis | reverse complement strand
AACCGCCCATACAATTTTTCGGCGGGGGGGCGGGGTTTTGTTTATAAGCCCCTGGTCCTCACCAGCTGCCGGAGGCGGTGGCGCCTCCGGCAGCTGGTGAGGACGGAGGGTCTACCTGCCATGCGACTGCTCAAACACCTGTTTCCTCCCTCGGCCAAGCGCCTGTTCCCGGCGGACAGCCTGGAGCGCATCGCGCAGGCCATCGCCGAAAGCGAGCGCAGCCACACCGGCGAGATCTGTTTCGCGGTCGAGCCGTCGCTGCATCCGCGCGCCGTGTGGTCCGGGGGCGATGCACGCGCGCGTGCACACGAGGTGTTCGCGCAACTGCGGGTCTGGGATACCCGCGCCAACAACGGCGTGCTGCTGTATCTGCTGTTGGCGGACCATCGCATCGAGATCGTCGCCGACCGCGGCTTCGAGGGCCTCGTCAGCGACGAGCAGTGGCGTGGCGTGTGCGGCCTGATCGAGGAGCGGCTGCGCGCCGGGGAGCCCGAGGCTGCGGTGCTGGGCGGCGTGCACGCACTGTCGGCGTTGCTGACGCAGCACTTCCCGCGCGGCGAAGGCGACCACGACGTCAACGAGCTGCAGGACCTGCCGTACGTCCTGTGACGCCCGGCGACTCACCGGAATCGACCTGTCTGCAGCATGCCCGCGACTGGCCGGCTCGGGCACAATAGTGACAACCCAGGCCCGCATCGGAACCGAATGACCGTCCTGCACCAGATCGACCCGATCGCCTTCCATCTCGGCCCGCTTCAGGTGCACTGGTACGGGATCATGTACCTGCTTGGCTTCGCCCTGGCCTGGTGGCTCGGCCAGCGCCGGGTGCGTGTCGGCCGTCTGCCTGGCGTCAATGACCAGGCCTACGGCGACCTGCTGTTCTACGCGATGCTCGGCGTCGTGCTCGGCGGGCGCATCGGCTACGTCTTCTTCTATTCGTTCGGCGACCTGGTGAAGGATCCGCTGATGCTGTTCCGCATCTGGGAAGGCGGCATGAGCTTCCACGGCGGGCTGCTCGGTGTGGTCGCCGCGGCGTGGTGGTGGTCGCGGCGCCATGGCCTGCACCTGTTCGACACGGTCGACTTCGTCGCCCCGCTGGTGCCGCCCGGTCTCGGCTTCGGCCGCATCGGCAATTACATCGGCGGCGAGCTGTTCGGCAAGCCGACCGATGCGGGGTGGGGCGTGGTGTTCCCGCGCGCGCCGGAGTTCGCCGGCTGGTCGATGGAGCAGATCCAGACGCAGTACGCGACCGGCGCGCTCGACCGCTTCGCGCGGCATCCGTCGCAGCTGTACCAGGCGTTCCTCGAAGGCCTGGTGATGTTCGCGGTGCTGTGGTGGTACTCGCGCAAGCCGCGACCGCGTTACGCCGTGTCGGGTGTGTTCGCGCTGCTGTACGGCTGCTTCCGATTCCTGATCGAGTTCGTGCGCGTCCCCGACGCGCAGATCGGCGATCACGGCTACCTCGCGTTCGGCTGGCTGACGATGGGGCAGGTGCTCAGCGTGCCGCTGATCGCACTCGGTCTGTTCCTGCTGTGGCTGTCGCGGCGCTCGCCGGTGCTGCAGTCGCTGCCGGCAAAGGGGTGATGCCGCGATGAAGCAATACCTCGACCTGCTGCGCCACGTGCTCGAACACGGTACCGACAAGGCCGACCGCACTGGTACCGGCACCCGCAGTGTGTTCGGCTGGCAGATGCGCTTCGACCTGGGCGAAGGTTTTCCGCTGGTCACCACCAAGAAGCTGCACCTGCGCTCGATCGTGCACGAGCTGCTGTGGTTCCTGAAGGGCGAGACCAACATCGCCTACCTGAAGGACCACAAGGTTTCGATCTGGGACGAGTGGGCGGACGACGCCGGCGAGCTCGGTCCGGTTTATGGCAAGCAGTGGCGCCGTTGGGCCGGCGCCGATGGCATCGAGATCGACCAGATCCGCTGGGTCGTCGATGAGATCAAGCGCAATCCGGATTCGCGCCGCCTGATCGTCTCGGCCTGGAACGTCGCCGACCTGCCGCACATGGCACTGATGCCATGCCACACGATGTTCCAGTTCTACGTGGCCGACGGAAAACTCAGCTGCCAGCTCTACCAGCGCAGCGGCGACATCTTCCTCGGCGTGCCGTTCAACATCGCCAGCTATGCGCTGCTGACGCACATGGTCGCGCAGGTATGCGGCCTCGGCGTGGGCGACTTCGTGCACACGCTGGGCGACGCGCATCTGTACACCAACCACTTCGACCAGGCTCGCGAGCAACTGTCGCGCACACCGCGCGCGCTGCCGACGCTGCGCCTGAACCCCGAAGTGCGCGACATCTTCGGCTTCCAGTACGACGACATCGCCATCGAGCACTACGATCCGTTGCCGGCAATCAAGGCGCCGGTGGCGGTCTGAGGCGATGGAGCTATCGCTGATCGCCGCGCTCGACCGGCATCGCGCCATCGGCCGCGACAACGACCTGCCGTGGCGGCTTCCCGACGACCTCAAGCGCTTCAAGGCGCTGACGCTGGGCAAGCCCGTGCTGATGGGGCGCAAGACCGCGCAGTCGCTGGGGCGTGCGCTGCCGGGGCGGCGAAACCTGGTGCTGACGCGCAGTGGCCAGGTGCCATTCGATGGCATGCAGGCGGTGGCCTCGCTCGACGAGGCGCTGGACGTGGCGAATGCCGATGCCGCCGGCGAGTTGTGCGTGATCGGTGGCGGCGAGATCTACGCGCTGTGCCTGCCGCGCGCCACGCGCCTGCACCTGACCCACGTCGATACCGTCGTGGAGGGCGCTGACGCGTTCTTCCCGGAGTTCGATCCGGCGCAATGGCGCATCACGCAGCGCGCGTCGCATGCGGCCGATGCGAAGCACGCCTTCTCGTTCGAGTTCGTCGATTACGCGCGTTGAGGATCCGGCGATGCCGGATCAATCCTGATCGGCGGGTTCGCGTGGCGTGGTGTTCCGTTCGCCCTGTCCGCCACGACCGGCATTGCGCTGTCCGCCGTTCGGCCGCTGCTTCGGGCGGCGGTCGCCGGGGTGGTACGGCGGTCGCGGCCTCGGCGGCGTCGCCGGCACGTCGCGGCCCGGCACCTGCACGATGCGCAACTCGTCGGTGTCCAACTGCAGGGCGGTGAGCTTGCCGCCCCACACCGCGCCGGTATCGATCGCATGCACGCCATGGCCGATGAACAGGCCCAACGTCGACCAGTGCCCGCACACGATCTTGAGGTCGCGTTCGGCACGCCCCGGCACCTCGTACCACGGATACAGGCCGACTGGCTGCGTGCCCGGGCTGCCCTTGTCCTCGAACGAAATGCGGCCGCGCGGCGACATGTAGCGCAGGCGGGTGAGGATGTTGATGATCGCGCGGTGGCGATCGATGCCAGCCAGTTTGGGATGCCAGACCGGGCCGTCGCCGTACATGTTCTTCAGCAGGCGGCGGTACTGGTCGCCGTGCAGTCGTTCCTCGACTTCGCGCGCGTGGCGTTCGGCCATCGCCACGGTCCACTTCGGCGCGAGACCGGCATGCACCATCATCCAGCCGAGTTGGCGGTCGACGTGCAGCATCTTCTGGTTGCGCAGCCAGCCGAGCAGTTCGTCGCGGTCCTCGGCCAGCACGATGCGCTGCAGGTCCGGGTTGACCTTGCGCTGTTCGTCCTCGCGACGCTCGCCGATGGCGAGCAGCGAGAGGTCGTGGTTGCCGAGCACGACGATGCTGTTGGCGCGCAGCGAGTGCACCAGCCGCAGCGTCTCCAGCGACTGCCCGCCGCGGTTGACGAGGTCGCCGCAGAACCAGAGTTTGTCGCGAGCAGGATCGAAGCCAATGCGCTCCAGCAGGCGCTGGGTCGCGTCGTAACAGCCCTGCAGGTCGCCGATCGCCCAGACCGCCATGTCAGTGCAGCGTGCGGGGCACGGTCAGCGTGAAGGCGGGGATCGGAGCGTCGAACTCGGTGCCATCGTCAGCGAGCATGTCGTAGCGGCCCTCCATGGTGCCCAGGTCGGTCTCGAGCACCGCGCCCGAGGTGTATTCGAAATCCTCGCCGGGTCGCAGCCACGGCTGTTCGCCGACCACGCCCTCGCCGTGCACTTCCTGCACCTTGCCGTTGGCGTCGGTGATCAGCCAGTGACGGCCCAGCAAGCGCGCCGGAACGCGGCCGTTGTTGCGGATGTTGATGGTATAGGCGAACACGTAGCGGTCCTGCTCCGGCTCGGACTGGTCGTCGAGGTAGCGGGTCGCCACGGAGATATCAAAAGCGTAATTACGGCGTTCCATGCCGACAGTGTAGGGCGTGATGCGCGGATTGGGTCAACGTGCCGTGCACGCGGTGCGAAAAACGCTCCCGCAAGCTACGACGATGCCGCCAGATGGTTGGCCAGGCGCACGAAGTCGGTGACTTCGATCTGCTCGGCGCGCGCATCCGGGCGGATGCCGGCGGCCTCGATCGCGGCGCCGTCGCACAGTTTCGACAGGGCGTTCCGAAGCGTCTTGCGGCGCTGGCCGAAGGCATCGCGCACGACGGCGGCGAACTTGTCCGCATCGACGATGCCGATCGTTCCGGGTGCGCGCGGCACCAGCCGCACCACCGCGGAATCGACCTTCGGCGGCGGACGGAACGCGCCCGGCGGCACGTCGAACAGCGCCGTGACGTGGCAGTACGCCTGCAGCATCACGCCGAGGCGTCCGTAGACCTTGCTGCCCGGTCCCGCGGCCATGCGGTCGACGACCTCCTTCTGCAGCATGAAGTGCATGTCGCGGATCGCCGCGGCGTGCTCCAGCGCGTGGAAGAGGATCGGCGAGGACAGGTTGTAGGGCAGGTTGCCGACCAGGCGGATCTGGCCTTCGCCACCGGTGAGCGCGGTGAAGTCGACGGCGAGCACGTCGCGGTGGATCACCTCGAGCGTGCCGTGCGCGCGTGCGGCTTCGGTCAGCGGGAAGATCAGGTCGCGGTCGAACTCGATGACGGTGAGTTCGCCGTGGCGGTCCAGCAGCGGGAAGGTGATCGCACCCTGGCCCGGGCCGATCTCGACGAGCCGGTCGCCCGGCTGCGGATCCACCGCCTGCACGATCTTGTTGATGATCCCGCGCTCGTGCAGGAAGTGCTGGCCCAGGTGCTTCTTCGCGGGCTCGGTGAAGGCGTGGTTGCGCGTGCTCATGCGGATAGTGTGCGGCGAAGGCGGGCCATGCGCGCGCAGGTCTGCGCGGCGGCGAACAGGCTGGACGGGTCGGCGATGCCTTTGCCGGCCAGTTCGAGCGCGGTGCCGTGGTCGACGGCCACGCGCGGATAGGGGAGGCCGAGGGTCAGGTTCACCGCGGTCTCAAAGCCGCTGAACTTCAGCACCGGCAGGCCCTGGTCGTGGTACATCGCGACCACCGCGTCGAAGCCGCGCAGCTTGGCGGGCAGGAATGCGGTATCGGCCGGCAACGGTCCGGCCAGCTGCATGCCCTCGGCGCGCAGGCGGGTCAGCACCGGCTCGATGATGTCGATCTCCTCGCGGCCCAGATGGCCGGCCTCACCCGCGTGAGGATTGAGTCCGAGCACGGCGATCACCGGGGCGGCAATGCCGAAGCCGGCCCGCAGCGAGGCATCGGTGATGCGCAGGGTGCGCTCCAGCGCGTCCGGCGTGATTGCGTCGGCGACCGCGCGCAGTGGCAGGTGGGTGGTGACGAGGGCGACGCGGACCACGTCGTTGGCCAGCATCATTACCACCTCGCGACCGGCCTGTTCGGCGAGCAACTCGGTGGTGCCGCTGTAGGGAATGCCGCCCTCGTTGATCACGGCCTTGTGCACCGGTCCCGTCACCAGTCCGTCGAAACGGCCATCGAGGCAGCCAGCGGCCGCATCGCGCAGCGCGGCGATCACCGCCGCGGCATTGCGCGGGTCGGGGCGTCCGAAGGCGGGATGGACCGGGTTGGGCACGGCGACGAGCCCGAGATCGCCGGGCCGGGTGGCGGCCTGGCCGGGCTCGAGCAGTCGCAGGGGCAGTGCGAGGGCTGCGGCGGCGGCCTGCAGCGTGTCAGGGTCTGCGAAGGCGATCAGTTCGTGATCGCGCGGCTGCTGTGCGAGGCGTACGCACAGCTCCGGCCCGACGCCGGCCGGCTCGCCCGGCACCAGCGCGAGCCGGATCGCGGGCATCTCAGCCGCCGCTGGTGGGCGGCGTCGCGGGCGTGGTGCCCGGGGCCTGCTCGGCCGTCTTGCCGCGGACGTCGACGTAGGCTTCGCCGCGCATTTCGCGCAGGTACCGGTTCCATTCGTCCTCGAGCTTGCGACGGCCGAGGGTCTCGCGCACCTGTGCGCGGCGGTTCTCGTCGCCGACATCGCTCTGGCGGGTGCCGAGCAGTTCGACGACGTGCCAGCCGGTCTGGGTGCGGATCGGCTGCGAGACCTGGCCCTGCTGCAGGGCCGCGACCGGATCGCCGAAGTCGGGGCCGAACTGGTCCTGGGTGAACCAGCCGAGATCGCCGCCCTTGCCCTGCGAGTTCGGATCCTCGGAGTTCTCGCGGGCGACCTGGGCGAAATCGGCGCCGCCCGCGATGCGGGCGCGCAGCGTTTCCGCTTTGGCCTTGGCCTCGGCGTCGGGGGTGTCTTCGTCGACGCGGATCAGGATGTGGCGGGCGTGGTACTGGGTGACCAGGGCCGGTGCAGCCTGCGAGGCGTCGCGCGCCTCGACCAGCTTGACCAGCTGGAAGCCGCTCGGGCCGCGGATCGGCGCGGTGACGTCGCCGGGCTTCATCGAGCGCATCAGGTCCGAGAAGGCGCTCGGGATCTCGTTCATGCCACGCCAGCCCAGATCGCCGCCTTCCAGCGCGTTGGGGCTGTCGGAATAACGCACGGCGGCGGCGGAGAAGTCCATCTCGCCGCGGTCGATCAGCGTCTTGACGCCCTGGATCTTCTTCTGCGCGGTCTCGATCTGCTCGGGCGTCGCGCCCTCCGGCAGGGCGACCAGGATGTGGGCCAGGTGGAACTGCGTGCCGCTGGCCTGCTGGGCGCTCATCGCGGCGTCCACTTCGGCCTCGCTGACCGAGATGCGGCTCTGCGCGAAACGCTGGCGCAGGCGCTGGATCAGCAGTTCCTCGCGGATCGAATTGCGGAACTCGGCGTAGGACGTGCCGTCGCGGGTGACCTGCTGGCGCAGCTGGTCCGGGGTCACCCGGTTCTGCTGGGCGATGGCGCCGATGGCCTGGTCGATTTCCTGGTCGGTGACACGGACGCCGGTTTCCTGGGCGCGGTTGACCTGCAGCTTGACCAGGACCAGGCGTTCCATCACCTGACGGTCCAGCACGTCGCGGGGCGGCAACTGGCCTTCGCGCCCGGCGTACTGGGCCAGGATGTTGTTCACCGCGCGGTCGAGCTCGCTGCGCAGGATGACGCTTTCGTCGACGACGGCGGCGATGCGGTCGATCGACTGCACTTCCTGCGCGTCAGCGATGGCGACCGGCAGGGAAGCCGGGCCGTACAGCACGCCGGCTGCGAGAACACACGCGAGTAGTTTCTTCATAGGGTCGGATCGGGGATGGAGTTGGCCGCGTCGCCGCTGTTGTTCAGCCGCTGGACCGAAGAGGGCGGGACCAGATAGAGGTCATCGCGGTCGTAACCGAGGATAGCACGGCGCAAAACGCGCTCCGTGTCCTGGCCGATGGAACTCAGGCCCTTCAGTTCGAACTCCACCTGCAGCGAATTGTTCAGGTCGCCGCTGCGGTCGTTCAGGTAACGGCGGGCCACCAGGCGGATGGCCAGGCAGCAGCTTTCCCATTGGACGCCGGCCAGGCTTTCGAGCGGCTTGCGGTCGAGGAAGGAGTAGTAATAGCGTCCGACCACGCTCCACGTGTCGTTGATCGGATACAGGAAGGAGAAATCGGCCTGTTCCACCAGGTCGCGGCGGTAGCGGTACCCCAGGTTGACGATGCCGAAATCGCGCAGCAGGTAGCGGGCGCGCAGCGAGGCCAGGTCCTCACGACGGAACTTCGGGTCCCACTGGTAGGCCGCGCTGATGTTCCAGCGGTCGCCGGGGGAGACGCTGGCCTCGGCCACCCAGGCCGACTTGCCCTGTTCCAGCGGGGTCTCTCCGGGCACGGTGACGCGGCTGTCGTCCAGGTAGTGGATCTGGCCGAGGCTGGCCGAGAGCCGCTCGCGGCCATCGTTCTCGCTGATGAAGCGGGTGGTGAGCGCCGCGGTGATCTGGTTGGCATCGATCTGCCGGTCTGCGCCGGTGTAGCGGTTGTCGCGGAACAACTGGCCCCAGCTGAAGGTCATCGTGTTCGTGTCGAACAGCGGCAGCGCGTCCTGGTTGCGGAACGGCGCATTGAGGTAATAGATGCGCGGTTCGAGCGTGTGCAGGTAGCGGTCGCCGCGGAACGAAGTGCTACGGTCGAAGAACAGGCCGGCATCGAGCGAGGCGATCGGCAGGCTGCGGTTCGGGGTCTTGTCGTAGAACCGCGCGTCCAGATCCGGTGTGTAGGCAATGCCGTTGTCGATGGCGAACTGCCGTGCGCGCGAGTTCGCGACGTCGGCGGCCGTCTCGCTGTCGAGCTGGTAAGTGGTGTAGCGCCACGCGATCTTGGGCAGCAGGAACCAGCTCGCCCCCGCCAGCGGCATGCTGATATAGGGCTTGAGGTCGAGACGGCTGCCGCCTCCGAAGACGTCGTGGTGGAAGCGCACTGCCTCGCCGTCGGCACCGGCCTCCAGCCACGTGGCGAACGGCTGCGCCCAGCGGGCGTGGGCGCGCGGCAGGCGGTCGAATGGCAGGTTTTCGTCGGTCAGCGTGTAGTCGGCGAGCTGGTAGTGGTCGGCCATCAGGCTGGCGTCCCAGTAGCGGCCGCGCCCGTAGAGGCCGGCGCTGCTGCGGATCGAGTATGCCGACACGCCGTACAGGCTGTTGCTGAAATCCTGCAGGTAATAGAGGTCGCTGATCCAGCCGAGATTGGCGTTGGCGTACCAGTCCGAATTGATGTTGTGCTTCGCGTTGAGGACGAACTGGCCGCGGTTCTTGTCCGGCATCTGGTCGCGCGGGATCACCACGCCGGCCGCGTCGGTGTAGCGGCCCGGGTCATGGTCGGGCAGGTCGTCCGTCGGCATCCAGTTGCCCGACATCGTGCCGCTGCCGTTTTCGTACAGCCAGCGGAACTCGCCGCCCAGCGAGGTGCCGCGGTCGGTCATGATGCGCGGCGTCAGCGTGGCGTCGTAGTTCGGCGCCAGGTTGAGATAGATCGGCTGCTTGTAATCGAAGCCGTTGCGGCCGCTCAGCGACAGTCCCGGATAGAGCAGGCCGCTCTTGCGGCGGTCGTCGACCGGGAACATGAACCACGGCATGTACATGATCGGCACGTTGCCGATGCGCAGCGTCGCGCCTTTCGCGACGCCCACGCCCTCGGTGGAGTCGACGTCGATCTCCCTGGCCCGCAACTCCCACGCCCGCTCCGACGGCGCGCAGGTGGAATAGGTCGAATGGACCAGCGTGCCGTTGTCGCCGCTGAGCTCGATGCGTTCGGCGCCGCCGTTGCCGCGCCGATCGGTCAGCTGGTAACGGACGTCCTCGATGCGGTGCGTGTCGGTCTTCTGGTTGCCCACCGCGCGATCGGCGGTGACGCGCATCGCCGAGTCCTGGTAGTGCACGTTGCCCTCGGCAACGTACTCATCGGTCACGGCGCTGTAGGTGAGCTTGTCGGTGTGCAGGAGCTGGTCGCCGCGGTTGAGCGAGACGTTGCCCTGGAAGACCGCGTCGGTGCCCTGGTTGGCTTCGAGCGTGTCGCCTTCGATGTCGGTGGGCTGGGTGGCCCGCTGATCGACGGTGGTGGTGGGAGTGGGCGCACCGGCGAAGGGCGGGACCACGTCCTCGATCGGACACAGGCGCCAGTCCTCGCCCTCGGCGGCCTGGGCCGGGAGGGCCAGGGCGATGCAGAGGGACAAAGGGAGGAGGCGGAGGCGATTTCGCACGCAGACGTCCGTGATACGGGGATGTCGTCTCAACATCGGGCCGTTAGCTTGCCGTATCCCTTGCAAGCGGGCAATGAAAGGTACCGGCTGGACATTCAGATTGCGGGTGACGCCCGTTACGCCTCGTCGACCTCCAAGAGCGCGCCGACGTGCGCGACGCTGCACTCGCGCAGCGCGCCCAGGTCGTAGCCGCCTTCGAGCATCGACACGATGCGTCCGTGGGCGTGCCGCCCGGCGACGGCCACCAGCGCTTGCGTGAGCCAGCGATAGTCCTCCGCCTCCAGCTCAAGCTGCGCCAGCGGGTCGTGGCGATGAGCGTCGAAGCCGGCGGAGATGAAAAGCAGCTGTGGCCGGAAAGACTCCAGCGTCGGCAACAGGCGCTCGCTCCAGGTCCGGCGGAACTCGTTTCCGCTGCAACCCGGCGGCAAGGGCGCATTGACGATGTTGCCGATGCCGCGCTCGTTGGCGTAGCCGGTGTCGGGGTACAGCGGCATCTGGTGCGAGCTCAGGTACATCACCCGCGGGTCGGAATCGAAGATCGCCTGCGTACCGTTGCCGTGGTGCACGTCGAAATCGACCACCGCCACGCGCGCCAGGCCGTGCTTGTCGCAGGCATGGGCGGCGGCCACCGCGATGTTGTTGAAGAGGCAGAAGCCCATCGCCGCCGTGCCGGTGGCGTGATGGCCGGGCGGTCGTACCGCGCAGAACGCGCGCCGTGTGTCGCCGTGCATGATCGCATCGACCGCCGCCACGCCGGCGCCGGCCGCGCGCAATGCCGCCTCGGCCGAGCCGGGGGCGAGCACGGTGTCCGGATCGAGCGCCATCGGATCGTCGACCGGCGTGTCCAGGACCAGCGCGAGCAGGGCATCGTCGTGCACTCGCAGCAACTGGCCGCGGCTGGCGCGGGGGGCTTCGTGCCAGTCGAGGCCGGCAAAGGCATCGCGCAGTGCTTCGGTCACTGCGACCAGGCGCAACGGTCGTTCGGCATGACCCGGCCCCGGGTCGTGGCGCGTGCAGGCAGGGTGGGTGTAGACGCGCATGTCACCGACGCGGAAGGAGCGCCTTGCCGGTGCGGAGGCCGGGCATCCTCAGCCCTTGCGGCGCTCGTGTTGCCACAGCACTTCGCCGTGGCCGCTGGCGCGGGCCAGCACGCGGGCGAGGACGAACAGCAGGTCCGACAGGCGGTTGAGGTAACGGATTGCCTCGGGCCGCACCGTCTCCAGTCGTGCCAGCGAGACCGCTTCGCGCTCGGCGCGGCGCACCACGGTGCGGGCGATGTGGCAGCGGGCCGCGGCTTCGCCGCCGCCCGGCAGGATGAAGTCCTTGAGCGGCGGCAGCGCTTCGTTGAAGGCATCCAGGTGCTGTTCGAGGCGTTCGACATCGGCGTCGAAAATCGCCGCATGGCCGGGGATGCACAGCTCGCCGCCGAGATCGAACATCTGGTGCTGGACCGTGGTCAGCAGCGTGCGGACCTCGTCCGGCACGTCGCTCGCCAGCACCAATCCGATGCACGAATTGGCCTCGTCGACCGTGCCGTAGGCGGCGACGCGCGCCGAATCCTTGGCAACGCGGCTGCCGTCGCCCAGGCCGGTGGTGCCGTCGTCGCCGGTCTTGGTGTAGATCCTGGAGAGGCGGTTGCCCATGGGAGCGCGGGAATGGAAGGCGGGGATGGGGAAAGGGGAACGAAGGTGGGCTGGCTTACGTCGCGCGCCTCACGCCCGGCTCCCCATTTCCTGCGGCATCAGACCGTCTGCGCGCGCAGTGCCGGCACGCGGCGGCGCAGCAGCGCGAAGCCGCCGAACAGCACCGCCGAGTAGAACAGCGTGCCGAGCACGGTCCACTGGAAGAACGGGATGCCGGCGACGTAGGCCGCCATCAGGCCTGCGGCGGTCTTCGGATAGGTCGGGTCGGCCATCCATGCGCCGAAGTTGGTGACCAGGAAGAACAGCACCGAACCTGCCAGCGAGTAGCCGAGCACGCGTGCGCCGCTGACGCGGCCGCGCAGGTTCAGGCCGAGTGCGGTGGTCAGCGCGATGCACAGGTACACCAGCCAGATGCCGGCACCCGAGAACCACGTCGCGTAGGTGCCGCCGTTGATCGCGGCGAGCGCCAGGTCGGATACGAACAGCCCGGCGAGCGGCACGATGAAGGCCCAGCGCTTCGAGGCGAAGTAGGCGCCGCCGAACAGGGCGACCGCTTCCACCGGCGAGAAGTTCGGCGGATGCGGCAGCAGGCGCGTCAGCGCGGCGATGAAGATCAGGCCGGCGAGCACCAGCGGGCCGGGAGCGAGTAGCGAGTCGGAGGCAGGACGGTTCATCGTGTGCACATACGGGACCTTCAGGAACCGTTAGCATAACGCAATGCCTGTCGCGGACCCTTCATCCCCCACGCCCGCCGGTACCGGCGCCGGCATTCCCCTTCATGACGTCCTGATCGTTGGCGGCGGACTGGTGGGTGCCAGCCTGGCGATCGCGCTGGACCGCATCGGCGTCGATGTCGGCATGGTCGAGGCCACCGCTGCCGGCACGCTCCCGGCCGTGTTCGACGAGCGCAACCTCAGTTTTGCCGAGGCCACCGTCCACGCCCTGACGGCGCTGGGCGTGATGCAGGAGTTGCGTGCCGCGACCGGCGCGATCGAGCGCATCCACGTCAGCCGCCGCGGCGACTTCGGCCGAAGCGTGCTCGATGCCGCGCGATACGGCCGCCGCGAGTTCGGGCGCGTCGTCGTGGCGCGCGACTTCGGCGAGGCACTGGAGGCGCGTCTTTCCGCATTGACCCGGCTGACCCGCTACCGGCCGGCGCGCTTCGTCTCGCTTGAAGGCGGCGACGGCGACGCTCGCGCCGTGCGCGTGGAGCAGGGCGGTGCCGAACGCGTGCTGCGTGCTCGCCTGCTGGTCGCTGCCGACGGCACGCGCAGCGGCGTGCGCGATGCGCTGGGCATCGGCACGCAGGAGCACGACTACGGCCAGTCCCTGTTCGTCACGCGGCTGCGCAGTACCCGCGCTCCCGATGGCACTGCCTACGAGCGCCTGACCGCGCACGGCCCCACCGCGCTGCTGCCCCGCGGCGACCGCCATTACGGGCTGATCCACGGCGTCGCGCGCGAACAGGCCGACGCCGTTGCTTCGTTGGACGAGGCCGCCTTCCTCACGCGCGTGCAGGACGCTTTCGGCTGGCGCGCCGGCCGGTTCGTCGCTTGCGGTGCGCGCAATGTCTATCCGGCGATCCGCGTCGTCGCGCGCGAGGTCGCCGACTCACGCGCGGTGCTGGTCGGCAATGCCGCGCAGACCCTGCATCCGATCGGCGCGCAGGGTTTCAACCTCGGCCTGCGCGATGCGCTGACGCTCGCGGAGCTGATTGCGTACGCGCGCCAGGACGGAGACAACGATTGCGGCAGCGATGCGCTGCTCTCGGCCTACGTGCGGCGCCGTCGCGAAGACCGCGACCGCACGCTGGCGTTCTCCGATGGTCTCGCCCGGCTTACCGCCAATGACGCGCCGCTGCTGCGTCCGTTGCGCAGCCTGGGCCTGTTCGCCGCCGACCGCATGCCTTCGCTGCAGGCCGCCCTTGTGGGCGGTGCGATGGGGTATCGCGGCGACGTGCCCGCGCTATGCCGTGGCACGAACCAGGACGGCCAACCGTGAGCCGGCGCGGCACGCTCGACGTGATCGTGGTCGGCGCGGGCGTGGTCGGCGCAGCCGCCGCGCTGGCGTTCGCCCGGGACGGCTGGTCGGTTGCCCTCGTGGAGACGCGCGAACCCCCGCGCTGGTCGCCCACGCCGCCGTTCGAACAGGGCATCGACCTGCGCGTCTACGCGTTCGCGCCGGACAACGCCGACCTGCTGGACGAACTCGGCGTCTGGCGTGATGTCAGCCAGGCGCGCGTGCAACCTTATCGGGGGATGCGGGTGTGGGATGCCGCGGGCGGCGGCGAGCTCGCGTTCGATGCGGATGCCTTCGGCCAGCGCGAACTGGGCTGGATCGTCGAGCACGCGCTGCTGGTCGACAAGCTCTGGACGGCGCTGCCCGGCGCTGGCGTGCACCTGCATTGCCCGGACAGTGTGGTCGGACTGGAACAGGACGACCACGCCGTGCACCTGCAACTGGACAGCGGCACGCGCCTGCGCGCCAGGCTCGTGGTCGCTGCCGACGGCGCGGGCTCGAAGCTTCGCTCGCTCGCCGGCATCGAGACCGCCGCGCACGACTACCATCAGCGCGGCCTGGTCGCATTCGTCGAAAGCGAACAGCCGCACCAGGACACCTGCTGGCAGCGTTTCCTGCCGACCGGGCCGCTGGCCTTCCTGCCATTCGCGTCCGGTCACGATGGCCGCACCAGTTCCATCGTGTGGACGTTGCCCGACCACGAGGCCGAGCGGCTGCTGCATGCCGACGAGTCGACTTTCCTGCGCGAACTCGAAACGGCCTTCGCCGGCACGCTGGGCGCGATTACGGCGGTATCGGCGCGCGCGGCGTTCCCGTTGCGCCGCCAGTTGGCCCAGTCGTACGTGTCGGGGCGTGTCGCGGTCGCGGGCGATGCGGCCCATGTCGTGCATCCGCTGGCAGGGCAGGGCGTCAATCTCGGTTTGCGCGATGTCTTGGCGTTGCGGCGCGTGTTGCGCGAAGCGCGTCATCGCCATGCCGGCCATGCCGATCCGGGCGCTCCTCAAGCCCTCTCGCGCTGGGCTCGCCAGCAGCGCAGCGACAATGCAATGGCGGCGTATGCATTCGACGGCCTGAACCGGCTGTTCTCGAACGATGGGCTGGCGGCCACCTTGCTACGCGGGCCGTTGCTTGGCCTCGCAGGACGGCTGCCGCCGCTGACGCATGCGTTCTGGCGGCGTGCCGCGGGCCGCTGACGGAGTGGCGTGTTGCGAATGAAAACGCCCCGCCGAAGCGGGGCGTCCTTTTTGATGACGGGAGCGAAGCCTACTTGCCGCCGGCAAGCTCCCTGCGCGTGATCTGGCCATCGTGGTTGGAATCGATGGCCGCGAACGAGTTGGTCAGTTCTGCGTTGCCGCTGACTTCACGCCTGCTCAGCATCTCGTCGCCATTGCCATCAAGCGCGTTGAAGTCGAGCTTCTGGGCAAGCGTCGAATCCGGCGTGCGTGACGTGATTGTCGCCGGCTGCTGCGGCGGCACTGTGGACACGGGTGCTGTGACCGGGACAGGTGCGACCGGTGGCGGTGTCGTTGTCTGCGTCGTGGCCTCCACCGCCGCCTGTGCCCGCGCACTGGCATCGGCCGACGCGGCACTGGCGTCGCGCGCGGCGCTGGCCGCCTCGCGGGCCTCGGCGGCCGCCGCGACCGGATTGGCTCCGTCGGTGGCTGCGGCCTGTGCCGCCTGCGTCGCGTGCGCCGCATCGACCGCTTCCTGCGCAGCGGCCTGTGCCGTGTTGGACGATTGCTGGGCGGAATACGCGTGGTAATCCGCGTTCGCCGCGCCCGTGCTGGCGTTTCGCACTGTCGTCGCGGTGCGGGCTGAATCCTGCGCCGCCGCTGCGTTCTCGCGCGCCGCCTCGGCATCATTCACGGCCGCCTTGGCGTCCAGCTTGGCGGAATGCTTCGCCGCGACTTCCGATTGCGATTGCGCCAGTGCCGCACCCGTGGCGCCGCATGCGACCATCGTGGCCGCGATCGTCAACGTAGTGATCCTGCTGTTCATCGCACGGTCCTCCATTGGGAACCGTGCGACCGTAAAACGGCGGCGATCAACCTTGGGTAAATCGAGCTGCGTTTCACGAAACCTCGCCTGAACCGCGAGGCTTCACGCAACCACCATCCTCACGCGGTGCTCATCGCGCGGTGGCGAACACCGTGATCTCTTCACGATCGTGATAGAGCTGCCGCGCGCGAATCAGCAGCGGCTTCTGTGCCTGGCGTTCAAACAGGTCCAGGCACAGGCGCGTCTCGTCCCAGCGCTTCTTCATCGGCAGCTTCAGGTTGAAGATGGCGTGGCGGCACCAGCCTTCGCGCAGCCACGTGGCCATGCGCTCGGCCACGCGCCGAGGCTGCTCGACCATGTCGCAGACCATCCAGTCAAGCGGCGCCTTCGGCTGCCACTGGAAGCCGTCCTCGCGAAGGTGATCGACGCGTCCGCTGTCGAGCAGGTGCTCGCGCAAGGGGCCGTTGTCGATCGAGGTGACGCGCAGCCCCTGCCGCATCAGTACCCAGGTCCATCCGCCGGGCGCCGCACCGAGGTCGGCGCCGCGCATGCCGTCGCGAAACAGGCGCGTGCGCTCGTCTTCGGTGAGCAGCGTGAGGATGGCTTCTTCCAGCTTCAACGCCGATCGGCTCGGTGCGTCGGCATGCATGCGCAGGCGCGGAATGCCGAGCGGCCAAGGCGAGCCATCACGCGTGTCTCCCTGCGCCAGCAGCGCGTGTGTGCCGTCGAGGAAGATGACGTGCAGACGCGGCCGGCGTGCGTCATCGTCACGCGTCAGCCAACCGGCCTTGCGCAACGCAGGGCGCAGCGCATTGCCGAAACTGCGGGCGAGTCCTGCCAGCGGCTTGGCGGCGTCGGAATCCGGATGCTCCACCCACAGGTCGCCGAAGGGCGGCGCGGCAGGCTTGTCGCCGAATGCATCCTGGAGTGCATCGACTATCGGCGAGATCCGGTCCTTCGGGTCCAGGCCGCGCAACTCGGCCAGGCGCAACAGCTTCTGCCGCGCGAAGATCAACGAGGAGAACGGAGTCGCACGCGACAGCGCCGCGGCATCGGCGCCGAGGAACTCAACGTAGCCGGAGTTGCGCTCGGTGCGTGCATAGCCGTGCTGGCCCGCGGTAGCTGCGCGTTCGGTAAGTTCGCCGGCGAGTTCGGGCTCGAAGCCGGCGCGGCAGTAACATAGCAGGGCGTCGGCGTTCAATAGCGTTCGCCGCCGCTTTCGCCATAGGCGCGCAGCACGGCACGAGCGTCTTCGCGGCAAACATCGCGCGTGACCTCGATGCCGCGGCGCTGCAGTTCGCCGATCCAGTCGGCAGGCAGCGGGCCTTCGTCGAACTCGGTCAGTTCTTCGACGTCATCGCTGCGCGCGCCGATCAGCAGGCGGTCGATGCCGGCCCAGATCGTGGCGCCGTAGCACTGGCAGCACGGCTGCGACGAGGTCGCCAGCGTGATCGGGCCGATGCGCCGGCCTTCGCCGTCCTCGTTGAGGCGAGCACGCTGGGTACGCTGCTGGGCGAGCATGTAGGTCATGGTCTCCGCATGCGCCAGCGAGCAGGTGTGCGGCAGCACGCGATTGACGCCCACGGCGATGATGCGATCGTCAGGCCCGAACAGCGCCGCCCCGAACGGACCGCCGCTGCGGCTGTCGACGTTGCGCCTGGACAGCTCGATCGCCAGCGCGACCTTGGCCTCGTCGCCGGGATAATCGCGCGTGGTGTCGACGGCTTCGTGCACCCAGGCCGGGAGCGTCAGGTGAACTTGTGCGTAGAGCATCACTGCACCTGCACGCCGAGCGGCGCCGCCTGGTCCTGGCACTGCCCCTTCACGCACTGGCAGCCCTGGATCTCGCGGAAACCGCAGACCGACATGCGACCGCTGCGGGCGCATTCGGCCTGCACACCGGCCGGATCCGTCGGGCTGTTGACGTTGACGCAGGCCGGATACGCGCCGCAGCAGTTGCCGACGTCCTTCACCGTGCAATCCGCGTCGGTGCGGCAGCTGTGGTCGATCTTCACGGGCCCGGCCGGCAACGAGGCCGGTGCGGGCGCCGTCTGCGCCGGCTGCGCGCCGGAACCGCCCGCAGGCGCGGCAACGCAGGCGGCGAGTACCAGCAGCGACAGCGAGAGGAAGGTCAGCAGGATTCGGCGCATGGCGTTGTTCCTCAGGCCTTGGTGGCCCACGTGTCGCGCAGGGTGACACTGCGGTTGAACACCGGCGCGTCGCTGTTGTGATCCCGGCGATCGGCCACGAAGTAGCCGATGCGCTCGAACTGGAATGACTGCTCCGGCGTGGCGCTGGCAGCAGCGGGTTCGACATAGCCGGTCACGGTGCGGCGCGAGTCCGGATTGAGGTAGTCCTGGTAGGTCTTGCCGCCCTCGTCATTGTCCGGGTCGGGCACCATGAAGAGGCGGTCGTACAGGCGGATCTCCGCCTTCACCGCGTGCTTCGCGCTGACCCAGTGGATCGTGCCCTTGATCTTGCGGTCGGCGCCGGCCATGCCGGGGCGGGATTCCGGATCGAGTTCGCCGCGGATCTCCACGACCTTGTCGCCGTCCTTGATGACTTCATCGCAACGGAAGATGCCGGCACCGCGCAGGCGCACTTCGCCCCCCGGGATCAGGCGCTTGAAGCCCTTCGGCGGCACTTCCTCGAAGTCCTCTCGCTCGATCCACAGTTCGCTGGAGAAGGGCAGCGTGCGTACGCCTGCGCTCTCGTCCTTGGGATGATTCGCGAACGTCAGCGATTCCTCGTGGCCGGCCGGCAGGTTGGTGATGACCAGCTTGAGCGGGTCGATCACCGCCATGCGGCGCGGCGCGGCAGCGTCGAGGTCGTCGCGCAGCGCGCCTTCGAGGATGGAGATGTCGAGCAGCGAGTTCTGCTTGCTGATGCCGACGCGGTCGACCATCAGGCGCAGTGCCGAGGGCGTGTAGCCGCGGCGGCGGATGCCCTGCAGCGTCGGCATGCGCGGGTCGTCCCAGCCGTCGACCAGGTTGTCCTGCACCAGCGCCATCAGCTTGCGCTTGCTCATCACCAGGTAATTGAAGTTCAGGCGCGAGAACTCGATCTGGCGCGGCTTGCTGGCCTCGAACGGCAGGCCCTTGTCGGTGAGCGGCTTCACCAGTTCCGGCGCATGCGCCAGGTCGACCTTGTCCACGCACCAGTCGTACAGCGGGCGGTGGTCCTCGAACTCCAGCGTGCACAGCGAGTGGGTGATGCCCTCGACCGCGTCGCTGAGCGAGTGCGCGAAGTCGTACATCGGGTAGATCGGCCACTCGTTGCCGGTGTTCTGGTGCTCGACGTGCTTGATGCGGTACAGCGCCGGGTCGCGCAGGTTGATGTTGCCGCTGGCCATGTCGATCTTGGCGCGCAGCGTGCGCGCGCCGTCGGGGAACTCGCCCGCGCGCATGCGCCGGAACAGGTCGAGGTTCTCCTCGACGCTGCGGTCGCGGTACGGCGAGTTGCGGCCCGGCTCGGTGAGCGTGCCGCGGTAGGCGCGCACTTCATCGGCACTGAGGTCGCAGACGAACGCGTCGCCCTGGCGGATCAGCTTCTCGCCGGCGCGGTACAGGACCTCGAAATAGTCCGAGGCGTGGCGCAGGTCGTGCCACTCGAAGCCGAGCCAGCGCACGTCGTCCTGGATGGCGCGGACGTACTCGGGGTCTTCCTTGGCCGGGTTGGTGTCGTCCAGGCGCAGGTTGCACTCGCCGCCGAACTCGCGGGCGATGCCGAAGTCCAGGCAGATCGCCTTGGCGTGGCCGATGTGCAGGTAACCGTTGGGCTCGGGCGGGAAGCGGGTCTTGATGGCCTGGTGCTTGCCGCTGGCGACGTCCTCGCGAACGATCTGCCGGATGAAGTCGGTCTTTTCCGGAGCGGAAGTCGGGGCGGCGGTGTCGGGCGTAGCGGACATGCGGAAAGGCACTGGCGTGGGAGACCGGCAAGTTTAGCCGCTGGCGCCTGCAGGCGCCGTTGTCTCGGGAACCAGGGGGCGTATTCTGGTCCCAGTAGTAAGGAGTGCGCCGATGAAAGTCGTCTACGAAGCCGCCAACCTGATCGACGCCCACCTGGTCCGGCATGCCCTGGAGGCGCAGGAAATCCCCGTTTTCCTGAAGGGCGAGGCGCTGCTCGGCGGCATGGGCGAGCTGCCGCTGTTCGGCACCATCCTGGTCTGCGTGCCCGACGTGGTCTGGCCCGAGGCCAGCGAAATCGTCGCGTCCCTGCCGCTGAACGAGCCCCCGGCCGACACGGCCGGCGAGGGCGATGACCTGCCGGACGGCCCGGAGTGGCTGCCCGCCTGAACGCACGCCCGGACGGACGTCATACTGGCAGGCCCCCGGCTGTGGCAGGACAGCGATGACGTCCTTTGAATCCCTGATCCGCGCCATGCCCGACTTCCCCAAGCCGGGCGTGGTGTTCCGCGACATCACTCCGCTGCTGGCCGACGCCGGAGGCTTCGCGCGCTGCATCGATGCGATGGCCGAGCCGTGGCAGGGCAGCGAGGTGCAGGCCGTGTGCGGCATCGAGTCGCGCGGTTTCATCTTCGGCGCGGCGCTGGCGCAGAAGCTGCACGCCGGCTTCGTTCCGCTGCGAAAGCCGGGCAAGCTGCCGCCCCCTGTGGTGGAGGTCGAATACCAGCTCGAATACGGTTCCGACCGACTGCAGGCGCGCAGCGACGCGTTGCGGCCGGGCGAGCGCACGCTGATCGTCGACGATGTGCTGGCTACCGGCGGCACGTTGGCCGCCGCGCGCGACCTGGTTGTGCGGCTGGGCGGCGAGCTGGTCGGTGCGGCCGTGCTGATCGAGCTCGATGCCTTGCGCGGGCGCGAGCGCTGGCCGAACGGCGTGCCGCTGCACGCGTTGCTGCATTACTGAAGTTCCGGCTTCGCCCGGCGCGAGCGGCGCCTTTACAGCCGCTCGATCGAGCAGACGTAGATGACCTCGCAGGCGCCCGCGCCGCTGTCCTCGCGCGTGGTCGAGCTGCGCCAGTACCAGCCGTCGGGCGCCTTGGCTTCGACCAGCCATCCGTCGATGCGGACGCGATCGTCCTTGCGCACGTCCTGCAGCGCTTCGGCGGCCGCGGCATTGGCCGGGATCAGGTGCATGTTGGCGCTGGAACGGACGATTTCCGCCGGCGGCAGCGGCGGCTCGTTCTGCCAGCGGTAGCTGTAGAAGCGGCCGCCCTGGGAGATGTCGAGTTGCGAGAGGACATCGTCGTCCCGCATGCGGCCCCAGCCCAGCGCGAGGTCGGTGGGCGAGAGATCGGCTTCGCGTCCGGCGCGGTAATCCTCGCGCGACAGCACGCGGGCATCGATGCTGAAGCCCGCCAGCGGCGTCAGCGTTGCCGCCTGCAGCCGGAACGGCGACAGCGAACCTGGAACGTCACTTTGCAGCGGCAACGCGCCCGCATGCACGCGCGGCGGCTGTCGGCAGTCGACCGTCGCGCCGCTGGCATGCGCCGGCACCGGAGCCGCGCGCGGCGATGCCGGTGAGAACCACCAGCCGATCGCTCCAGCGATGAGGCCCAGCACCATCCATCCACGCAGGCTCATGCACGCGCCTCACGCAGCGCGGGACGTGGCGGCTGCAGCAGTTGCGCCGGCAGTTCGCGGAACTGATTGGCCAGCTGCACGAGGAAGTCGCCCATCGCCGAACTGCGGCGCCAGACCATGCCGATCTGCCGGTGCGGCGCGTCGCCGCGGAAACTCAGCAGGTGCATGTCGGGCGACGCCGGCACCGGCGGCTGCACCGCGAGCACCGGCAGCAGGGTGATGCCGACGCCGGCCGCGACCATCTGCCGCAGCGTTTCCAGGCTGGTGGCGCGGAAACCGTCGCGTTCGTCGGCACCGGACATGCGGCACACGTCGAGTGCCTGGTCGCGCAGGCAGTGGCCTTCCTCGAGCAGCAGCAGGTGCTGGTCGTCGAGTTCGTGCAGGTCGAGCGAATCCTGCATCGCCATCGGATGCTGCTGCGGCACCGCCAGCAGGAACGGTTCGTCGAACAACGGCTCGACGTGCAACTGGTCGTCGTGGATGGGCAACGCGAGCAGGCCGGCATCGAGGCGGCCATCGCGGAGGCGGGCAAGGATCTGGTCGGTCTTCTCCTCGACCAGCAGCAGTTCGAGGCGGGGGAAGCGCTGGCGCAGCCGCGGCACGATGTGCGGCAACAGGTACGGTCCCAGCGTCGGGAACAACCCCAGCCGCACGGTGCCGGCTTCCGGGTCCTGGCTGCGCCGCGCGATCTCCGCCATCTGCTCGACGTCGGCGATCACCTTGCGCGCTCGCTCGGCGATGTCGCGGCCGACCGGTGTCAGCATGACGCGCCTGGGCGCACGTTCGACCAGGGAGACGCCGAGTTCGTCCTCGAGTTTCTTGATCTGCGTGGAGAGGGTCGGCTGGCTGACGAAGCTGGCCGCGGCCGCGCGGCCGAAGTGCTTGTGGTCGGCCAGGGCCACCAGGTATTTGAGGTCGCGCAGGTTCAAGCGGGTTCTCCACGCGCCGGCGGCGATGCGCCCGGTCCTCATTCGATCTTAAACGCGCGAACCGGGCGTGGATACGGCCACGTACGCGGGCGGAGCCCCGGGGTTCTCCGCCCGCCGGATGCCGCTGCGGCTCAGGCCGCGACGGCCGCCTCGACCGGCGCGCTGGTGCGGATCAGGTGGTCGAACGCGCTCAGCGCTGCCTTGCTGCCTTCGCCCATGGCGATGACGATCTGCTTGTAGGGCACGGTGGTGGCATCGCCCGCGGCGAAAACGCCCGGCAGCGAGGTGCGGCCATACGCATCGATTTCGATCTCGCCGCGCGGCGACAGCGCCAGCGTTCCCTTCAGCCACTCGGTGTTGGGCAACAGGCCGATCTGCACGAACACGCCTTCCAGTTCGATCCGGTGCGAGTCGCCGCCGAGGCGGTCGCGGTAGACCAGGCCGTTGACCTTGTGGCCGTCGCCGAGCACCTCAGTGGTCTGGCCGCTGGTGATGACGGTGACGTTGTCGAGGCTGCGCAGCTTGCGTTGCAGGACGTCGTCCGCACGCAACTGGCTGTCGAACTCGATCAGCGTGACGTGGTTGACGATGCCGGCCAGGTCGATCGCGGCCTCGACGCCGGAGTTGCCGCCGCCGATCACCGCCACGCGCTTGCCCTTGAACAGCGGGCCATCGCAGTGCGGGCAGTAGGCCACGCCCTTGTTGCGGTATTGCTCTTCGCCGGGCACGTTCATCTGGCGCCAACGCGCACCAGTGGACACGACCACCGTGCGCGATTTCAGCGACGCGCCGTTGGCGAGCTGCACCTCGATCAGCCCGCCCGGTTCGCGGGCCGGGATCAGCTTCTGCGCGCGCTGCAGATTCATGATGTCGACGTCGTACTCGCGCACGTGCTGTTCGAGCGCGGCGGCCATCTTCGGGCCTTCGGTGTGCGGCACCGAGATGAAGTTCTCGATGGACATCGTGTCCAGCACCTGGCCGCCGAAACGCTCGGCCGCGACACCGGTGCGGATGCCCTTGCGCGCGGCGTAGACCGCAGCCGCCGCGCCCGCGGGACCGCCGCCAACGACGAGCACGTCGAACGAATCCTTGTGCCGGATCTTGTCCGCTTCGCGATCGGCAGCGCCGGTATCGAGCTTCGCGACGATCTGCTCCAGGCTCATGCGCCCGGATTCGAACAGCTCGCCGTTGAGGAACACGGTCGGCACTGCCATCACCTGGCGTGCCTCGACTTCCTGCTGGAACAGTCCGCCATCAATGGCGACATGCTGGATGCTGGGGTTGAGCACGCTCATCAGGTTCAGCGCCTGCACCACGTCCGGGCAGTTCTGGCACGAGAGCGAGAAGTAGGTTTCAAAGCGCAGCACGCCGTCCGACCCGGTGCCGCGCAAGGTGCGCACCTGCTCGATGACGTCCTGGCTGGCCTTGGACGGATGGCCGCCGACCTGCAGCAGCGCCAGCACCAGCGAGGTGAACTCGTGGCCCATCGGGATGCCGGCGAATCGAACACCGATATCCGAGCCGACGCGGTTGATCGCGAACGACGGCTTGCGCGCGTCGTCGTCCTTGCGGACGTAGGCGATCTTGCCGGAGAGGGACGCAATTTCCTGCAGCAGCGATTCGAGCTCGGCGGACTTGGCGCCATCGTCGAGCGAGGCGGCCAGTTCGATCGGCTGGGTGAGCTTTTCGAGGTATCCCTTCAGCTGCGTACTGAGATTTGCATCCAACATGACGACGGCTCCATCGAATCGGGTTTGTCGGGGGCGAACGCCGCGAGCGCCCGGGCGGGAGGGGGAGAGAGAGACCCGGGCGTCGCGACATTCGTTGAGGGGCGGGACCCGGCCGTAAGCCGGGCCCCGGGGCGGTCCAACGAGGAGGTGGACCGCATTGCTCCTTCGGAGCATGGAGTGGCAGCGGCTGCCACTCGGGTGTTGCTTTAGATCTTGCCGACCAGGTCCAGCGACGGAGCCAGGGTCTTCTCGCCTTCGTTCCACTTGGCCGGGCAGACCTCTCCCGGATGCGCGGCGACGTACTGCGCGGCCTTGACCTTGCGCAGCAGCTCGGAGGCGTCGCGGCCGATACCGCCGGCGGTGATCTCGACGATCTGGATCTTGCCGCTGGGATCGATCACGAAGGTGCCGCGATCGGCCAGGCCGGCTTCCTCGATCATCACTTCGAAGTTGCGGGTGATGTTGCCGGTCGGATCGCCGACCAGCGGGTACTGGATCTTCTTGATCGTGTCGGAGGTGTCGTGCCACGCCTTGTGGGTGAAGTGGGTGTCGGTCGACACGCCGTAGATCTCGACGCCCAGCTTCTGGAACTCGGCGTAACGGTCTGCCAGGTCGCCCAGTTCGGTCGGGCAGACGAAGGTGAAGTCGGCCGGGTAGAAGAAGAACACCGACCAGTTGCCCTTCAGGCTGGCCTCGGTGACTTCGATGAACTCGCCATTGTGGTAGGCAGTGGCTTTGAACGGCTTGACTTCGGTGTTGATCAGCGACATCAGGATCGGTCCTTTGGCTGGGGGTGAAAACAGGGGTGTGAAACAAGGCCGCTAGATTAAGAGGCGCAAATCGATCCATCAAGTTGATTGATAGAATTGTATTCATATACAAAAGCTATCAATGTGGTCCGATCATAGACCGCCCACAGCCGTACGGAACCGGCGCCGGGCAGTACCCGGCCTGCCTGGGAGCCGCTCGCGACAGCGGTTCGGAAGGACGAATCGGTACGATGGCGGGCCTGTCTCACGGACTCCGGCGAAGGAACTGTTTCCCATGGAATCGATCGCGGCGGTGCTGCGCGCGGCCCGGCGAAGGGTGGATCCGGCCGATGCCGAGCTGCTGCTGGCGCACGTCCTGCAGCGCTCGCGCACCTGGCTTTTCTCCCATGCCGACGACGCGATGCCTTCCGGGCCGGCCGAGGCGTTTGAGACGCTGGTGCAGCGCCGCGAGGCCGGCGAACCGGTGGCCTACCTGACCGGCCGCCGCGGGTTCTGGCGCTTCGACCTGCGCGTCACTCCGGCCACATTGATTCCGAGGCCGGAAACCGAACGCCTCGTCGAGCTGGCGCTGGAGCGGATCCCGGCGAACGCCGCCATTGCACTGGCCGATCTCGGCACCGGGAGCGGCGCCATCGCGCTCGCATTGGCCAGCGAACGCCCGCGTGCGCAGGTGGTGGCGACCGACGCCAGTAGCGAGGCGCTGGTAGTGGCCGAAGGCAACGCCCGAGATCTGAAGCTGGGCAACGTCGAGTTCCGCCATGGCGACTGGCTGGCGCCGCTGGATGGCGAACGCTACGCGTTGATCGCCAGCAACCCGCCGTACATCGCCGAGGACGACGAACATCTGGGGCAGGGAGACCTGCGCCACGAGCCGCCCGGCGCACTCGCTTCGGGGCGCGACGGCCTCGACGCGATCCGCATCATTGCCAGGGATGCGCTCATGCACATCGAGCCCGGCGGCTGGCTGCTGCTCGAGCACGGTTGGGATCAGGGCGACGCCGTGCGCGCGATCCTGGAGGCGGCCGGCTGGACCGAGGTATCGACGCAACCCGACCTCGAACAACGCGACCGGGTGACGCTGGGACGTGCGCCTGCATGACGTTGCCTCACCGCAATATGACGCGGCGCCGTTAGACTTTTCTGATCTTCTCCCCGGGATTCCGCGATGCGCCAGCTCTACCCCGAGATCGAACCCTTCGACACCGGCACGCTGAAGGTCGACGATCGCCACACCCTGTACTACGAGCAGTGCGGCAATCCGAAGGGCAAGCCGGTCGTGATCCTTCACGGCGGTCCGGGCGGCGGCTGCAGCCCGAAGATGCGCCGTTTCCACGATCCGGCGAAGTACCGCATCGTGCTGTTCGACCAGCGCGGCGCCGGCCGCTCGACGCCGCATGCCGACCTCGTCGACAACACCACCTGGCACCTGGTCGCCGACATCGAGCAACTGCGCAGCAAGCTCGGCATCGAGCGCTGGCAGGTGTTCGGCGGTTCGTGGGGTTCGACGCTCGCGCTCGCGTATGCCCAGAAGCATCCCAAGCGAGTCACCGAGCTGGTGCTGCGCGGCATCTTCATGCTGCGCCGCTGGGAGCTGGAATGGTTCTACCAGGAAGGCGCGAACCGCCTGTTCCCCGATGCCTGGGAGCACTACATCAACGCGATTCCGCCGGTCGAACGCCACGACCTGATCAGCGCATTCCATCGCCGCCTGACGTCGGAGGACGAAACCGCGCGCCTGGCCGCGGCCAAGGCGTGGAGCGTGTGGGAAGGCGCGACCAGCTTCCTGCACATCGATCCGGATTTCGCCGCCAGCCACGAGGATCCGTACTTCGCGCTGGCGTTCGCGCGCATCGAGAACCACTACTTCGTCAACAGCGGATTCTTCGAGGCCGATGACCAGCTGCTGCGCGACGCGCCCCGCATCGCCGACATCCCCGGCGTGATCGTGCACGGCCGCTATGACGTCGTGTGCCCGGTGCAGAACGCCTGGGACCTGAAGAAGGCCTGGCCGAAGGGCGACCTGGTGATCACGCCCGCCTCGGGCCATTCGGCGTTCGAAGTGGAGAACATCGACGCATTGATCAGCGCCACCGACCGCTTCGCCTGAGCGAAAGGGCGCGGAACAAAACCCTCTTCCGCCTGTGGGAGAGGGGTTGGGTGAGGGCCGTGGGCTGGAGCAGCCGGCGGCTGCATACGTATTCAAGCCGCTGGTGGTCCGGGCGGCCGCACAATCGATCGCATCAAGGCACCGGCACATTGCCGGTGCCCACCTTGGGAGGGGTGCGATGAGCATGGTGACCGGGATTGAGCAACAGCACGCCACGTCGCGCGTGGTGCTGATTTCGCTGGCGGCCGCGATGGGCGGCTTCTTGTTCGGCTTCGACACGGCCGTGATCAACGGCGCGGTCGATGCGGTACGTGGCAGCTTCGCGCTGGATGCGACGCGGATCGGCTTCGCGGTTTCGATCGCACTGCTGGGTTCGGCGCTTGGCGCCTGGTACGCGGGCCCGCTCGCCGACCGCTGGGGTCGCGTGCGGACGATGCAGATCGCGGCGACGGTACTGGCCGTCAGTGCGGTCGGCTCCGGCCTGGTGGTGGGCGTGTGGGACCTGATGCTGTGGCGCCTCGTCGGCGGCATCGGCGTCGGTGTGGCGTCGGTGATCGCGCCGGCCTACATCGCCGAGGTCTCGCCGGCGCACGTGCGCGGACGCCTTGGCTCGCTGCAGCAGCTCGCCATCGTGCTCGGCATCTTCATGGCGCTGCTCAGCGACGCTTGGCTCGCCGGCATCGCCGGCGGCGCCGCCAAGCCGCTGTGGCTGGGGCTGGAAGCGTGGCGCTGGATGTTCCTGGTGGCGACCGTGCCGGCGCTGGTCTACGGCGCGCTGGTCTTCGGCATGCCGGAGTCGCCGCGCCATCTGGTCGCCAAGGGGCGTTTGGATGAAGCACGCGGCGTGCTGCGCCAGGTGCTGGGACTGAACAGTCAGGCGCTGATCGACCAGAAGGTCGACGACATCGCCCACAGCCTGCGCAGCGAGTACCAGCCGCGGCTCCGCGACCTTCGCGGCCCGCGCGGGCTGCTGCCGGTGGTCTGGGTGGGCATCCTGCTGTCGGTGTTCCAGCAGGCGGTCGGCATCAACGTCATCTTCTATTACTCGTCGACGCTGTGGCATTCGGTCGGCTTCAGCGAGGCCGATGCCTTCACGATCACCGTCGTGACCTCGGTGGTGAACGTGCTGGTCACGCTGCTGGCGATCGCGCTGGTCGACAAGGTGGGCCGCAAACCGCTGCTAGCGATCGGTTCCGCCGGCATGACCGTCACGCTGGCGCTGATGGCGTTGTGTTTCTCCAAGGCCACCGGCACCGGTGCCGCGCTGTCGCTGCCCGAGCCCTGGAACATGGTCGCGCTGGTCGCCGCCAACGCCTACGTCATCTTCTTCGGCCTGAGCTGGGGCCCGATGGTGTGGGTGCTGCTGGGCGAGATGTTCCCCAACCGCATCCGCGCGATCGCGCTGGCGGTGGCGGCCTCGGCGCAGTGGCTGGCCAACTTCGCCATCACCAGCAGCTTCCCGGCCCTGGCCGAGATCGGCCTGACCTTCGCCTACGGGTTGTACGCGACCTTCGCCCTGCTTTCGCTGGGCTTCGTCCTGTACGCGGTCCGCGAGACCAAGGGCGTGGAGCTCGAAGACATGCCGGGCTGAGGCCGGCCGGCTCCCCTGCGCGGCCCGTCGGCCGCGCAGTTTTGGCCGCAGGCGTGCCTCGGCGGCCACTTTGCCTCTTTTGGCTGAACGGGGGTGTGACGCAGGCCCGGCAAGGGCAAAAAGCCGACGCGACACCTCATGCACATGGCGGAAATTTGACAGCTCTAGAAGAAGCCCCCAATTTTGTGACTTCTGTAACTATTGGCTGCCATTGGGAATGCGCCTTCGAAGGGGCGCCGTGGCAACCGAATCTCGGGTAAGTGGTGCGCGGCTTGCAGGAGCTGGCGCGGGGCGGCTTTTTTTCAAGGATGCGGGTGTGCTGGGGAGGTTTAGGGGGATCGGACTGGAGCTGCATGCGCAGAACCAGCTCCGAATCGACGATGCTGCAAGGGGAGCCGGGCGCTATGAGTCGCTGGGTGAGGACCCGCAGTTCGATGTCCGGGTAGCGGGCGGCGTAGGCCGACTCGCCGCTGGTTGGTACCTGCTCACCGGGCACTGCCAGGTCAAGGACGGCGAAATCATCGCCCCATGCTTCTATCCCGACTATGGCGAAGGGCAGTCCGAAGCGACCCGCATCGACCTTGCCGAGCCAGACAGTGAAGGCCGTCTGCGCTCGCTGGTGCTGATCAAGCGCCGGCTGCGCATGCTGCGCCTGGACCCGACGATCCACCGGGCAACCTTCGAGATCTCCGGCCTGCGTCTGCGGCGGATCTCCCGCCCTCAAGCGATGCTGGAGATGCTGCGTGGCATAGGACGCAGCCCTTGTCGCAGCGCTGACGCGAAGCCGGCGCTCGCCGCGTTCCTGCGCCAGGCGTTCCGAGGCCGCCTGTCGGCGGGGGCGGACATGCTGCATCGCCGTTACCTCGAAGCGCAGCGCGAGACCGATCGCGGCTACCAGCAGTGGACCGCACTCTTCGGAGCGCGAGCGGGCATGCGGCGCACCTTCGAGCGTGCCCAGGCGCTGTCCCGTCATCCTGTCATCTCGATCGTGGTGCCGGTGCACAACACGCCGCCGGCGCTGTTGCACAGCTGCATCGACAGCGTGCTTTCGCAAAGCTACCCGCACTGGCAGCTTTGCATCGTCGACGACGTGTCGTCGCACGCGCCTGTCCGCGAACTCCTCGCCCAGTACGCGCAGAAGGACGCCCGCATCCAGGTGCGCTACCGCACCGAGCACGGCCATATCTGTGCATCCAGCAACGACGCCATCGCCATGGCGGAGGGCGAGTACGTCGGTTTCCTCGACCATGACGACGAGCTATCGCCAGACGCGCTGTACGAAGTCGCCAAGGCGCTGCATGAGCACCCGGATGCGCACCTGATCTATTCCGACGAGGACAAGATCGACGAGGCGGGCAGGCGCTTCGATCCGCACTTCAAGCCGGCCTGGAATCCGGACCTGCTGCGTGCACTGAACTACGTCTGCCACTTCACCGTGATCAGGGCCGACCTGGTGCGGCGCGTGCGCGGGCTGCGCGCCGGCTTCGAAGGCGCCCAGGACCACGATCTGGTACTGCGCTGCACGGAGCATCTGCAGCGCGAGCAGATCGTGCACATCCCCAAGGTGCTCTATCACTGGCGCGCCATCCCCGGCTCGACCGCGATGGGCGTATCAAACAAGCCCTACGCCCTGGAGGCGGGCCGCCGCGCGGTCGAGGAGCATTACACCCGGATCGGACGCCCCTGTAGGGTCGAGATCACGGCGGATGGGCACTACCGAGGCCAGTGGCTCGCGTCGGCGGATACGCCGAAGGTCAGCATCATCATCCCGACGCGGGACAAGGTCGAACTGCTGCGCACCTGCATCGACAGCATCTTCGAGAAGACCACCTATCCGGACTATGACCTGGTGGTGGTCGACAACGGGTCGATCGAGGCCGATGCCAAGGCCTACCTCGAGCAGTTGCGCGGGCACGAGCGGGTGACGGTGCTCGACTACGCAGCACCGTTCAACTACTCGGCCATCATCAACCATGCGGTGGCGCGAACCACTGCCGATATCGTCTGCCTGTTGAACAACGATATCGAGGTCATCACGCCGCAGTGGCTCGATCACCTCGCGGCGCATGCCGCGCGGCCGGAAGTGGGCGTCGTCGGCGCGATGCTGTACTACCCCAACGACACCATCCAGCACGCAGGCGTCGTGCTCGGAATCGGCGGCGTGGCCGGCCACGTGCACGCACGGATGGAGCGCGGGACAGGCGGCTATATCGGCCGCGCTGGCGTCACCCACAACCTGACGGCGGTGACCGGCGCCTGCATGGTGATGAGGCGCTCGGTATTCGATGAGGTCGAAGGCATGGATGAGAGCCTGCCCGTGGCCTTCAACGACGTCGACCTGTGCATCCGCATCCATAAGCGCGGTTATGACAACGTCTGGACTCCCCAGTCGGAGCTCTATCACCACGAGTCCGCCAGCCGCGGGATCGAGGACACACCGGAGAAGCAGGCCCGCTTCGCGCTCGAGGCTGACCGGATGAAGCGCAAATGGGGCGAGTACCTGCGTCACGATCCCGCCTACAACCCCAATCTGTCGCTCGACAGTTGTTCTTTCGATCTGGCATTTCCTCCGCGCAACCTGTCCAGCCGCCACACCGGCCTTTCCACTCAGGCCCAGTAACAAGGTTCACCCGCGATGAGTCACCTGTTCCAACACCTCGCCGAGAGCTTCCGGCGTCCCGATCACTGGGTCTACGCCAGCAGGCTGGACACCATCACCAAATACCGTAAGACGCATCTGGGCATCCTCTGGATGCTGGTGCCGACCGCGATCTACATCTGGGGCATCGGCGGCTACCTCGGCGCGCTGCAGCCGGGCATCGACATGCAGCGTTTCCTGGCGCACGTGGCGGTGGGATTTGTCGTGTTCCGTTTCGTCATGACGGTGTTCACGGATGCCACGGGCGTCTTCAGCACCTACCAGTCATACATCTACGACGGCAACATGCGCCTGACCGATTTCGTGCTGCGCCTCGTCAGCCGGTCGTTCTACTATTTCGTCATCGCCCAGCCCCTGCTCGCGCTGGCCGTGCTGGCTTCACCCGACTTCCACTGGGGCGGGGTCCCCGGCTCGCTGATCGGCCTGGCCGTGCTGATGGTGAACCTGTTCTTCTATTCGATCGTCCTCGGCCTGATCGGTGCGCGCTTCCCCGACGTCAGCGAGCTGATGGGCAGCATCATGATGGCGGCCTTCCTGATCACGCCGATCGTCTGGTATCCGGACGCGGCTCCCGCGGGAACCCTGCGCGGCGCGTTGATGCGGGCGAATCCTTTCCATCACCTGGTGGCGGGCATCCGCTCGCCGCTCCTTGGCGAGACGATCGAGCCGGTGACCGTGTACTACCTGGCGGCGATGACCGTCGTGGGCCTGGTTGCAGCCGCAATCGCGTATCGCGTCTTCGCCCGGCGCGTCCCGCTCTGGCTCTGAGGTGCCGACATGACCGTATATCTTCGTGCCGACTCGGTGACCCTGGAACTTCCGCTGGATGTCCAGCGCGTCGATGACAGTGGGCATTCCACGGGGTTGAAGGCTTCACTGGGTGGAACGTCGCGCACCTATCGCGATGTCTTGAAGAACATCACCTTCTCCGCGGAGGAGGGCGACCGCATCGGCATCCTGGGCCTCAATGGCGCCGGCAAGACGACCTTGCTGCGCGTGCTCAATGGCGCGTTCCCGCCGACGCTGGGCAAGGTCGAGCGGAGCGGGTCGACGCAGTCGCTGCTCAATGCGACGCTGGGGTTCGCCGAGTACGCCACCGTCACCGAGAACGTCATCCTTCGCGGCACCGCCATGGGGCTGCGCCGGCGTCAACTCGAGGCCGCGTTGCCGGGCATCCTGGAGTTTGCAGGTCTCGTCGATCGGGCGGCTCACCGCCTGCACACGCTGTCGTCCGGCCAGCGCATGCGCCTGGGTTTCGCCATTTCCACCGCGATTCAGCCGGACATCCTGTTGATGGATGAGTGGCTGGCCACGGGCGACGCCGCATTCATCCAGCGGGCCCAGGAGCGGATGTCCGATCGCGTCAATGGCAGCCAGATCGTCGTGTTGGCGAGTCACAACACCGGCCTCATCCGCAAGCTTTGCAACAAAGTGATCGTGCTGGAGAGCGGCCGGGCAGTCTTTGTTGGCGATGCGGCAGCGGGACTGGAGTGCTACCGCGACATGGTCGCCAACGCCAGCGCGGAACTGCGCTTGTACCTCGCCCAGAACGATCCGTTGCTGTTCGGCGAAACGGTCGGCGTCGTCGAGCGCGTGATTCGCCAGGGTTCGACATTGCTTGTCGAAGGCTGGGCAGTGAGCGACAGGGGCCGGGAAGCCGGCATCGTCCACGTGGAAGTGGCGGGGACTCCCTTCGCTTTCGAGAAGTTCGAGCGCAAGGATCGCGACGATGTCAGGCGCTACACGGGACGCAGCGGCAACTTCGGCTTTGCTGTTGAAGTGCCGGTGGCGGAGAGTGCCGACATCATGCCGCTGCCCGCGAAGGTGATCGTCAGCGTTGGCGAGGCCAAGGGACAGTTGGGTGCGCCGTTGCGTTACGTGGCAACGGGCGAGTTTGTAGCGTGATGGTCGCGACCATGTACGAACTGGGCTCAACAGGGGGGGGCTCGCATGGCAAAACATAAGAAAGCCCGCATCCGGAGGAGTGGTTCGGTTAGGCCGGCCGACCTACGAGCGGAATCGAACGGATCGCATTGCGTTCCAGGTCAGTCATGCCTTGCATGGAGCAATGATGGCGTCGGTGTGTTGCAGCATCCAGCGCACTGCCTGGCCTGCGACGAGCTGGCCGCGCAGCTCAGCGCGGTTCGTGAGTCAGCCGAGGCGTTCGGCAAGAATGTGCTCGACCAGAAGAAGGAACTCGAAGCTCGCATTGCGCGCCGCGACGCGGACATCAAAAGCCTGACCACGGCCCTTCTGGATCTGCGCAGGCAGCTCGCGGAAACCAACGAGCTGGTGCTTACGCGGCAGCATGAGCGGAACCTACTCGCAAGCGAAAAGGCTGGCCTCGAAGCATTGGTTTCCCAGCAAGAGCACGCAGCTCGAGATGCCAATTTGCAACTTGGGCTCGTGCGCGCTTCGCGTTCGTGGAGGCTGACAGCGCCGCTACGTACTTTTGTTCATCTGGCGCGCCGTGTGCTTGCGTGACCGAACCAACATGGTCTTGGGGTAAGTGGTGGATACACACATGACGGTCGCGGACCGCGAATCGCTGGCAGGTTCGAGTCTGTTCGACGAACGCTGGTATCTGGAGCAGTATCCGGAAGTTGCGGAGCTTCAGATGTCGCCGTTGGAACATTACCTGTCCATTGGTGCGGACCTCGGGCGTGATCCCGGGCCGGGCTTCTCGACTAACTATTACCTGTCTGCCTATCCTGACGTAGCGAAGGATGGGGTGAATCCCCTGCTTCACTATGTAAAGCACGGATGCCACGAAGGAAGGAGTGTGCAGCCACGTGGCGCGGAGGCGTTCGCGCGCGACGTCGACATCGTAGTGCCTGTATACAACGCGCTGGACGATCTGGCGCTCTGCCTCGATGCATTGGTGCGTCACGGCGATGGCTATCGGACACGCGTCATAGTCGTCAATGACGGTTCAGGGGCGGAAACCACGAAGTGGCTCCGGGAGTTTCGCGACGCACATAAGGATGTGATTGCGCTGGTTGAGCATGAGGTCAATCGTGGCTACACCCGCGCGGTCAATACTGGTTTGCGCCACTCCGACAGCGCCTATGTCATCACGCTCAATAGCGACACCATAGTCACTCCGGGTTGGCTGGCCGGTCTCATCAGGTGCGCGCGCAGCAGCGAGCGCATTGGCATCGTGGGCGCGCTTTCCAACGCGGCTACCTGGCAAAGCGTGCCCGAGCTTTTCGACTACACGGGTGCGTTCGCGATCAATGAACTGATCGATGGGGTGACGCCCGACGGCATGGCCAGGATCGTGGCCGAGGTCGCTGACAGAAACTATCCTCGGGTCAATTTCATCAATGGCTTCTGTTTCCTGATCAAGAGGGAGGTCGTTGAAGCAATTGGGGTCATGGACGAACAAGCGTTCCCTGAAGGGTATGGCGAGGAAAACGACTACTGCATTCGCGCTGCTGATGCTGGCTACGAGCTTGCGATCGCGGTCGACTCGTACGTGTACCACGCTAAGTCCAAGAGCTTCGGGCATGAGCGCAGGCGAGCGCTGTCCAAGCGGGGGGCGGAGGCGCTGGCCAGGAAGCACACGGCCCAGCGTGTCGCCGCTCTGGTGGCCGATACACGGTGCAAGGTGCCCCTTGAGCGCATCAGGCAACGCATCCGACACAGGCTTGCTCGCCACGAAGTGGCTCCGGTCGATCCGCTTTCACTTCGCATTGTCTTCCTGCTACCGGTCAAGGGGGGGAGTGGTGGTGCTCATTCGGTCGTGCAGGAGGTGGCCGGGCTCCGGCGGCTTGGCGTGAATGCCAAGGTCGCAGTTCGCGCGACCCTGGTCGGCAGCTTCCTGGCTCAGTACGCGGAACTGGAGGATGCGGAGCAGTGCTTCGTCGGTTTTGACGAGGCATCCCTGCCCGCCTTGGCGGACGACGCGGACATCCTGGTTGCGACCATCTTCACTTCAGTGACGAAGGTGCGCGATTTGTGCTCAACGCGCCCCTGGGTGCTTCCTGCGTACTACGTGCAGGATTACGAACCCCTGTTCTTCGAGCCTGCGACGGATCATTGGCATGCCGCGCGGGCTTCCTACACCGCGTTGCCTTCCGGGCTGCTCTTTGCCAAGACCCATTGGATCTGCGAGCAGGTTGAGAACCATCATGGGGTGAAAGTCAATAAAGTGCTGCCGAGCATCGACCACGCAGTGTACAAGCCGGTTCCGCGTGGCGTTTCGGGGAGGAGCTCGGTCCGCGTATCCGCGATGATCCGACCTCAGACTCCAAGGCGGGGGGCTGCTCGCACCATGCGCGTGCTCAAGCGCCTGGTGGCGCAGTTTGGCCACGGCGTCTCGGTGAACGTCTTTGGCTGTGAGTCGGATTCGTCGCACTGGGGGGGGCTTGAGGCGGATTTCGCATTCACGAACCACGGAACGCTCAAGCGTGAGGAAGTGGCAAGTGTGCTTTCCGCTTCAGATGTGTTCATTGACCTGTCCGACTATCAAGCCTTCGGACGCACCGCGCTGGAGGCCATGGCGTGTGGCGCGGTTTCGGTAGTTCCGTGTCATGGCGGAGCCGACGAGTATGCCGTGGACGGTGTCAATGCAATCGTGGTGGATCCGTTCGATGAGAACGAGTGCGCCAAGCAGATAGAAGCGGTAGTGGGCAATCCGCCGCGCCTTGCAAGCTTGAAGGTAGCTGCCATGGCGAAGGCGTCCGAGTACTCGATTCACCGTGCCGCCATGAGCGAGCTGGCCGTGTTCGCCTCTGCTGTCGCTGAGCATCGTATGCGCAACAAGGTGAAGCCGAGGCGGACGGTCCATGTCCTCCCTGCCATCAATCCGGACGGTTCGATCAGCGTTCGCTCCGAGGCCACCACGCTGCTCCCTCTAATGAGCCCCGAGGTGATGCGGCGGTGGAGGGTAAATGTAGTTCGTGACGCGCTGCCTGAGGCACAGCCGGGTGAGGCAGTTGTGTTGTCGTGGCCGCGACATGACATGGGGCCCGAGCTGGAGGGGTGGGTTCAACGTACCGCCCAGGCGGGCGCTTCTGTCGTCCTTGACGTCACGACGTCACTGACGGGCGCAGGTTCGTGCATCGACGTCGCCGTGCCGCCTGCGAATGCGCACGTGCCGGAACGCGTTAGACGCCATGTCACTTGCGTGGTGATTGGCGATGGGACGGATGAAACGCTTTTTGCTTGGTGCGATCAGGTGAAGCGCCGACCATGCGGCTTGGCGCCGCAACTATGGTTTCCTTCCAAGCAGCCGAAGAAAGTATCTGATAAGACGGGAAATGGACGGCTGAAGATCGGATTCCTCGGAACGCTTGGCACGCAGAGCATGCAGTTGCTCAAGGCAGCCCTGCAGGTAATCGAGAGGGAGCACGGCGCCAAGGTGCAAGTTGAGGTAATTGGTGCGTTCCAGTCTGGCCCGGTAGAGTTTGGCGCTCGGGTTGGGTTGCCGAGACGTCGTGATTACCTGGGCTTTGTCGACTGGCTGCATCGACGTGTGGATTGGGATATTTGTTTACTGCCTTGCGGGGATGATCCTGTCGCAAGGACAGCGTTCCTCGAGGTTGCAGCGCTGGGCAGCGCCATCGTCTGTTCACGGAGCGCAGCGCTCGAGGGGCTGGCTCGTGACGGGAAGAACTGTTTGATGGCTGGAGATCAGCCATTGGAGTGGGCGAGTGCCATTGGCCGTCTGATTGATGAGTCGAAACTGCGCTCTAACCTCGCCAATGCGGCATTACTTGACTCGAAGCGTGAGTGCGTCGATGGAGCGCCGGCTGGCGAGTTCGTGAACTTCTTTGAGGGCTTGTAGCGTGTCAGACGTTCTCAAATCGTGTGTTGAGTCGGGTGGCGTTCCGGACCTGTTGTTCTTCGCCTACGCGGACTCCCGCTACGCGTGCTTCGTTGTTCCCTACATCCACTTCGCACTGCGGAACAATCCGGGATCCGTTGTTGAGATCTGCGTAGATGATATTGATGTCTTCTACGAGCGTTCAGCAGTGGCGCTTCAAGAGTTGGGCCGAGTTTACCCTGGACGTTTTGTTGTTCGGCAATCCGAAGTGGTTCGCGAGTCTGACAGGATTATCCCGAATACGATTCGTTTCGTAGAGCCGCCGACGTTAGAAGCGAAGAACATTTACATCGGCGATATTGATTTGCTCGTGTTTGACAATGTCCTCGATGTTCACGTCAAGTACATGGCTGATGGTGCGTTGCCATTCAGTAATGTGTTGCGTCAGGAACATGTCGCCTCTGCTCGACCGAGGCTGTCCGGTCTGCACTTTTGTCCTTTCGAGCTCTACTACCCCATTGCCGACATCTCGGACTTGGATTTGTCCAAGGAGAACGATGAGTTCGTTCTCTATGAGTTGATGCGCCGCAAAGGTGTAATGGTGGCCCCGTCTTTCCAGGAAAGACCGGAGTGCGGAATCCATATGTCATTGAGCAGGGACCCGCTTGGCCGGACTACGGGAGGGGCGCTCGCGACATATCGCCTTGGTGGAGGGCGGTGGGGAGGCGAGCAGTACTATCCGACCCTTCTTCAGCAGATTCGCGAACCTGATTTCATTGCCTTGTATCCACATTTGGAGCTTGAGTTCAGGCTCCTGCTGGCTACGTTGGAAGCGCTGGCGACCGACAGTTCCCAGCTGTTGCACCGAACTGCCTTGAATTACATGGTCGATAAGAGGCTGATGGTCTCTGGCGAGACGGTGGTTTTGAGGGATGCGTTCGCAGAGCGTGATGCATTGATAGCGGATTCAAAATTGACGGAGGCATTCGAGCTGGGATTGAAGCTTTGTGTGCTTTGGTCAAATCGAGTTGACGTCTGGTTCAAGCATGCTTGGTTATGCATGAGCACCGGCCGTGTTACGGAGGCGGTTGCAGCCCTGCATCACTTGACTGAGCTCCCGGGCGGGATTGCGCTTCTTCGGCGAACGACGTTTGTGCAGACCAATCGAGATCGAATTGCCTTGGTGGGGGCTCCGGGCAGGCGCATCGTCGACACCGTGTGCTCCGCCGAGTAATGACACGGAGTCTGTGGGTTAATTAAGCAAAAGGGCTGCCCGAGCAGCCCTTTTGCTTGATGCTGCGTGCCCCCAGCGCGGGGTGGGCTACACCGTTAGAACTGCCACTGATTGGCCGAGGTAGCCACTTCCGTTCATCTCTGATCCATTGTCCCAGCGCACGACCCTGTCCAACTGGATATGCGGCAGATGTCCGTCATGCATCTCGGCGACCTTCAAGTCGAGATGTTTGGCGAAGGCATGGATCATGTCCCGGTCCATGAACTGGTTCAGTACCTTGTCCTGGCGTTCGTCCTTCACTGAGTTCTCGAAGATGAACCAGTGCGAGGGCAGGCGGAACTCCAGGAACGAGAACACGATCTTGCCGCCCGGCTTCAGCACCCGCTTGGCTTCCTGCAGGTAGCGGTAGGTTTCTTCGTGCTGCAGGTGGGTGAACACCGAGAAGAAGGTGACGAAATCCGCTGAGGCATCCGGCTCCGGAATGGACGTGCCCGGTGCGGAGTAGAAGCGCCAGTCGTCCCGGTTGCACAGCCGTTGCGCGTATTCGTAGAGCTCGGGCACCACGTCGATGCCGACGTAGGGGCCGGTCAGGTAATCCTTCAGCTGCACGGCCAGACGACCACTGCCGCAGCCTACGTCGATGACGTTGTGGCCTGGCTCCAGGCCCAGTTGCCTGAGCAGGCAGAACTCCAGCACGCCCACCGCCTCGAAGTCGCCGCCCACCGCCAACGACATGGCGCGGGATTCGTCGTGCGCCTCGAGTAATTCCTTGCTTTGCTTCAGGTAACTGGTGAGGAAGTGGGGGAGTTTCATTCTTCGTTATGGGTTGGCGAGCGGCGCGGGGCGATGACGCGAGCCGGAGCGGGCCCACATGCGCGCAATGATCTCATCCGGCCTTTCTGCTGGCGATGGCCGGATGCGGGCTTTGGCGACATTTCGTCGGGCGATGCAGTGCCCGTCACCCACAGTGTGTCCTCCGTCCCACAATGGAATGTTGGTCGAAGGCCGCCTCTGCCTCCGCTCTTGACGTGATAGCTGCGTGATGAAGCTGCGCTTCATTTGCCGTTCGACGGCGCCGGACAACCGCTCGGAATCGCACTGGCCGACCGAACGTTGAGCCAGCGTTGGTCCCTGCAGGGATCTTTCGCTGACTTACCGGAGGGTGGCCATGGCTACCTGTGCTGCGGCGGGCGCTTCGTGGCTGTCGCTGGCGATGGTTTGTGTCGCTGCCTCTGGTTGCGGCGGGGGCGGCGGCGGGCGGGGCAAGCCTGCGCCGCAGAAGAACGTGGCTGTTACGACGTCCGCACCGCCACCGCCGGTGAGCCAGCCACCGCCCGCTCCGCCTCCGGCTCCAACGCCACCGCCACCCGCAGTACCGACAGGGCGCGAGTTCGACAACGGCGTCATCCGGATCCGGATGAACGACTACGCGCCGATCATCACCAGCATGTGGGTGATGGGACGGCTGGCGGTTCCGCACGACAACATCGGTGCGGACTTCCAGATGGCCACTCGAAGCAGCAAGGGCGACGCCTACAACCCGACGCAGGGCGGCGACTGCCGGGGAAATCCCTCGATCCTGCGTTCGGTTTCGGATTGGAATGGCATCGTGCCGGGCGCGAGCGCGCCCTACGGCATCCAGCTTGAAATCGACCCGCGCAATTACAACGAGCCGGTGCATCCCGGTTGCCTCGGAGAAGGCGCGATCCTTCTTTACGACATGAAGTTCGGCGTGACGCTGGGCGATGGTCTGACCGCGCCGAAAGAGTTGATGGTGCTGGATATGTCGATACGCAAGGAGCCTGGCAGCCCGGCGGAGGATATCGTCAAAGGCTTGTCCGAACTCCCCGTCATCTATCTCGACAACAGCATCTTCCGGTACGCGTACTACAGTGTGGATACGCAGCCTGCCGATGGCCTGGTTTTCCTGCCGATGCAGGGATCGTCCGCATCGGGTCCTACCCATGACACGCGGGCGTGGCCGGTGTTGACCAACTACTACATCGCCGAGCCCGCGCGACTGATCATGCTGTGCGACAGGAGTGATGCCCTGCAGTCCCCGCGGACGGCAACCTGCGTTGCGATCTATTCGCATGAAGGTGCGAAGGTCGAGGCCAGCCATCGCATCGGCGCGAAGTACGACCTGACATTGATCACGGCCATCAACCGCGACGACGTCAATCCGGTGATATCCGACTACGAGTTCCACACGCAGCGCAGGCTCGTAGCAGTCGGCAGTCCGGACACCGTGACGGCGGCGATCGCGTGGGCGGAAGCGAACCTGGCGGCGTCGGACTGGAAGCGTTGGTGATGCAGTTCAAGGCTGCGTGGTGGGCATGCTCTGCAGCCCCGAGTGCGCAGCCACCAGCCGGCCCGTAGCTTCCTTCGTGTTCGCTTGTCGCTGCGGTGTGGCTGGTTACGTCTGGTTGCGGACTCGGTTCACCGCGTCCAGCCAGCCGCGATACAACTGCGCCTGCCTTTCGGGATCCATCTGCGGTGCGAACGCGCGCTCGCATCGCCATAGCACTGCGATGTCGTCGAGGCTGCGGAACAGGCCCTGCTTCAGCCCCGCCAGGTAGGCCGCACCGAGAGCGGTGGTTTCGGTGATGCGGGGGCGCTCGACGGTCACGCCCAGCACGTTGGCGAGTGCCTGCGCCATCCAGTTGTTGTTGACCATGCCGCCGTCGATCCGCAGGGTCGTGATGGGGCTGGTGCCGTCGGCGTTCATCGCCTCGAGCAGGTCGCGTGTCTGGAAACACGCCGATTGAAGCCCCGCCGCCACGATTTCGGCAATGCCGGTTTCGCGGGTCAACCCGAAGATCGCGCCGCGTGCCTTCGGGTCCCAGTAGGGCGCGCCGAGGCCGGTGAAGGCGGGGACGAGGTACACGCCGCAGGTTTCGCCGGCCTGGCCCGCGAGCGCTTCGGTTTCACCGGCGTGATGGATCAGTTTCAGGCCGTCGCGAAGCCACTGTATGGCGGCGCCTGCGACGAAGATGCTGCCTTCCAGCGCGTAGGTGGTGCGGCCGTCGAGGCGGTAACCGACTGTGGTGATCAGACGATTGCGCGACCGCACCGGACTCGTGCCGGTGTTCATCATGACGAAGCAGCCCGTGCCGTAGGTGCTTTTGGCCATGCCTGGATGAAAACAGGCCTGTCCGATCATCGCGGCCTGCTGGTCGCCGGCCATGCCGGTGATCGGTATCGCGGCGCCCAGCAGTCCCGGTTCGCTGACGCCGAACTCCGCGGCGCAATCGAGCACCTCCGGCAACAGCGATGCCGGGATGTCCAGCAACGCGAGCAGGTCCGGATCCCATTGCTGCGTGTGGATGTTGAAGAGCAATGTCCTCGATGCGTTGGTCGCATCGGTGCGGTGCACCTTGCCGCCCGTCAGTCGCCAGAGCAGGAACGTGTCGATGGTGCCGAAGCGGAGGCCGCCTTCTTTCGCGCGTTGTCGAGCACCGGGCACGTTCTCGAGCAGCCAGTGCAGCTTGGTGGCCGAGAAGTAGGGGTCGAGCAGCAATCCGGTCTTGTCGATGACCGCGGCTTCGTGGCCTTCCGATTTCAGCCGCGTGCAGTCATCGGCCGTGCGGCGGTCCTGCCAGACGATCGCGCGGTGAAGCAGCCGCCCGGTGCCGGCATCCCAGAGCAGCGTGGTCTCGCGCTGATTGGTGATGCCGATGGCCAGGACGTCTTCGGCATCGATGCCGGCAGTCGCGATCGCTTCCCGGCACACGTCGATCGTGCTCGCCCAGATCTCGTCGCCGTCCTGTTCGACCCAGCCGTCATGGGGGAAATACTGCTGGATCTCGCGTTGCGCGGCTGCCACGACCTGCCCGAGCGCGTCGAATACGATGGCGCGCGTGCTGGTGGTTCCGCTGTCGATGGCGAGCAGGAAGCGCGGCCTGGCATGCATGTCCGGGCAGGTTCACTTCATCGGGCGATGCCCGTTCCAACGTGCTGCGCATGGCGCAGCCGGACAAGGTGGGGTCAGTCCGCCTTCGACCCGTCCGGGTTGTGCTCGATCATCCACAGGCCCGCCCAAAGCTTCAGGTCGAGTTCGAAGCCTTCGCGCTGCTTCTGCATCAGCCAGGCCGGGGCCTGTTCGCGCGCGACTTCGTGGACGGTGATGTCCTCGTTGTCGACGCCGCCGCCCTGGCCGACCCGGGTGAGGTCGCGGGCACGCACGAACGCGATGCGCTCGTTGCTCATGCCGGCGGAGGTGGGGCCGATCAGCAGTACTTCGACGCGGGCCGCCGACCAGCCGGTTTCCTCGATCAGCTCACGCTGCGCGGCAGCCTCCAGCGTGTCGCTGGCGTGGTCGTCGCCGACCAGGCCGGCTGGCATTTCGATGGTGCGCGCGCCCAGCGGAATGCGGTGCTGCTCGACGAACACGACTTTGTCGTCCGGAGTGACGGCGATGATGATCACCGCCATGCCGTCGCCGTGGGTGCGCTCCACGTACTCCCAGCGCCCGCGGCGAACCATGCGCAGCCAGGGGCCGTCGTAGAGCGTTTCCATCGGTTCGTGGGCGTCGTGGTTCATCGTGTTTCCGGAATCCGGTGTTTTCCCGATGCTACGCCGGAACGATGACGTCGCGAAGTAAACAGGCGAAGCCGCGGGTACATCAGCCGGGCAGGGCGATGCCGCCCGCCTCGAGCAGGCGGCGCCGCGTCATCGGACCGAAACGCAGCGATTCGCACAGTGCCTGCAGTCCCGCACCGTCGGCGTTGCCGCGGACGAAGCGGTTCTCGGCATTGGCCAGCGGCGCATCCAGCGCGATCGTCGTCAGGCGCCGGCACAACAGGGCCTGCTCGCGGTGCTGGCGCAGCTTGGCTGCGGTGCTGGCGGCGCCGCGCAGGCGCAGGAACGGCACTTCCTCGACCCGCTGCAGCAGCGCGTCCAGCGTGCCGAAATGGGCGAGCAGGGCGGCAGCGGTCTTGGCGCCGATGCCGGGCACGCCCGGGATGTTGTCGATCGCGTCCCCGGTCAGCGCCAGGTAGTCGGCGATCTGGTGCGCGTGGACGCCGTGGCGCTCGGGCACGCCGGCCGCGCCCCAGCGCTGTGCGCGGGCGTAATCCCATTGTTCGTCATGCTCGCCCAGCAACTGCGAGAGATCCTTGTCGGCCGAGACGATCACCGAGCGGAAGCCGTGCGGCCGCAGGGCATGGACGGCGCTGCCGATCAGGTCGTCGGCTTCGTACTGGCTGTCGGCCAGCACGCTCAGGCCCAATGCGACGCACAGCGCGCGGCAATGCGTGAACTGGCGCCTGAGTTCCTCCGGCGCCGATTCGCGGTTGGCCTTGTACGCCGGATAGATCTCGTTGCGGAAGCAACTGTCGAGCGCCTCGTCGAAGGCGATGGCGATGTGCTGCGGCCGGGCGCGGTCGAGCAGTTCCAGCAGGAAACGCGCGAAGCCGTGCACGGCGTTGGTCGGCCAGCCTTCCACGTCGTGGAACTCGTTGGGCATCGAGTGCCAGGCGCGGAATACGTACATGCTGGCGTCGACCACATACAGCGTGGCGGTCGGACGCGTCACGGGGGCGTTGCCGTCGCTCATGCGGGCGACCATTCGCTCAGCAGGTCTGCCGGGTCGGGTCGTTCGCGCTCCGGGGCGTCCAGCTTTGGCGTTCCGATATGGACGAAGCCGACGACGCGCTCGTGCTCCTGCAGTCCCATCCAGCCGGCCACTTCCGGGTCGTAGGCGAGCCAGCCGGTCAGCCAGATCGCACCGAAGCCCATCGCCTGCGCGGCCTGAAGCAGCGCGAAGCACACGCAGGACGCGCTGGAGAAGCGCTCGGACTCGGGGATCTTCTCGTCGGGGCCGAGCTTGGCAATGACCGCCACTACCAATGGTGCGTGCGAGAAGCGCATGCGGTCCTTCTCGATCACCGCCTCGCTGGCGTTGGGGTCGCGCTGAAGGGCGCGGGCCGCCAGGCGCTCGCCGAACTCGTGTCGGGCTTGGCCGCTGAAGCGCAGGAAACGGAACGGCACGCGCTTGCCATGGTCGGGCACGCGTACCGCCGAGCGCAGCATGCGCATCAGGGTGGCGTCGTCGGGGCCGGGTTCGCCGAGCTGTTTCGGGGGGATCGAGCGGCGGGCGTCGAGGTAAGAAAGGGCTTCGTTCACGGAGTCAGGTGGCTTCAAATTTTTTGGGTGATACTCGTCACAGATCTGATCTTGTGCGTACCAAACCTGACCTATCTTGCCACTATGCTGCAGACGCAGTCGAAAAGCGCTCAAGCGCGTCACTCATGGGGACATTGACAGTGTCAGGCCAACCGCTCGGCGTCATTCACGCCACGCGCACTGAACCGTTGCGCGTGCTTGAGGAGATGAAGCGTCTTGCTGTGGAGCAGCTGGGCTCGATCCCCAGCGGCCTGTACACCCCCATCGAGCATGCGCTCAACGAGTCGGCGATCCGGGCCGGTACTCCTGGCGCGCGCCGGACCGAGCTGGCGTCATTGTTGACCCTCCGCCAGCACAGCGCCACCTATGTCATGCGTTTCCGCCAGCAGGTGGCCCAGGGCTTCGACGATTTCCGGGCGCTGCGCATCCGCCACCGCGGCGATCTGCCGATGGGGCTGGTCGCCGAGAACCAGCTGGAGTTCCACCTGTCGGGCCAGCGCCTGGCCGAGGCGATCGACCAGCGCTACTCGCGCCCCCTGGAAATGATGGAGGGGCGGCTGGAGGCCCTGGCCAACGCGCTGGACGTGCCCCACATCTCCAACCCGATCGGCGCCAGCCGCCTCGCCGGTGCCTTCATCGAGACCTTCCGCGACGCCGAGTTGAGCGAGTCGTTGCGGCCGATGATGTTCCGCCAGTACGAGCAGGAGCTGGCGCGCGTCCTCGGCGACCTCTACGGCCGCGTCAACACCCTGCTGGCGACGGCGGGTTACGGCATGGTCGAAACCTCGTCGCGGCCGAAGCAGGCCCCGGCGACTCCCGCGCCGGCGGCTCCCGAGGACAGGACCGCAGCGTCGGACGCCCAGATCCTGGCCGAGTTCAACCAGCTGCGCGACATGCTGCATGTCTGGCGCGAAGGCCTGGTCCAGGGCGAGCCGCTGACCGCCGAGAATGCGCCGCAGCGCACGCTGCCTCCGCGCCGCGAACTGCGCGTGGATGAAGTGGTCAGCGTCGCTTCGCTGCTGCAGTCGGAGCCGCCCGACGTGTTCGCGCGTGCGCTGGCCGGTAGCGGTCTGCTCGGCGACGCGATCCGCGACCATCTCAGCGACGGCGCCCGGCGCCTGGGCATCAATCCCGACCAGACCCGCCTCAGCGTCGCCGAGGAAGACGCAATCGACCTGGTGGCGATGCTGTTCGAATCGCTGTTCCGCACCCACTCGCTGCTCGACCGTGCGCGCCGCCTGTACGCGCGCCTCGTGCTGCCGTACGTCAAGGTCGCGCTGACCGATCATTCGCTGTTCGCGTCGCGCGAACATCCGGCGCGCCGCCTGCTCGATGCGATCACCGAAGCCTGCGAAGGCAATTCGGCTGCGACGCCGCAGGACCGCGAGCTGCTGGAACGTGCCGCCGCGGTCGCGCAGCGCATCGTCGCGGACTACAACGAAGACCTGGCGATCTTCGAACTGGCCCATACCGAACTGGACGCGTTGCTCACGCAGCAGCGCCGCCGCGTGGAACTGCAGGAAGAGCGCGCTGCCAAGGCCGCCTTCGGACGCGAACGCCTGTCCGATGCGCGTGCGCGCGCCGACGAGATCGTCAATCACCGCCTCCGGGCGCAGCCGCTGACGCAGGCTGTCGGCGATTTCCTGTCGACGCCGTGGCGCCACCACCTGGTGCAGACGCTGTTGCGCGAGGGGCAGGACGCCGAGCGTCATGCCGAAGCCCTGATGCTGGGCGACGCGCTGGTGGTGGTCGACGAGTTCGCCTCGGATAACCGCGGCCGCGCGGTTGCCGACCGGCTGGTGACGTTGCAGTCGGCGATCGTGCAATGCCTGGCCAGCTCCGGCCTCGACGACAGTGCGTCGGAGCACGGCCTGGCCGGCCTGGTGCATTCGCTGGCCTGGCCCGACGTGACGCGTCGCGTGCACCAGCTGATGCCGGTAAACACCCCTCACGAAGACGAAGCGGGCGAAGAGCGCCGCCTGTGGCTGGCTGGAGGTACCGCGACGATCGCGCACGACCCTGCCCTGGCCGAGCGCATGCGCCGGCTGCTTCCGGGCGAATGGGTGCGCATCACCGACGCGCAGGGCGAAGCGATCGCGGCCAAGGTGGCCTGGGTCAGCCCGCTCACCTCGCGCATGCTGCTGGTGAACCGGCGCGGCATCCGCGTGCTGGTGGCATCGGCGGAAGAACTGGCGGCGCTGGCGGCGCAGGGCCGGGTGAGCGTCGAGGCCGAGCGCACGCCGTTCGATGAAGCCATGCGTCAGGTTCGCCATCGCCTGGGACGCGTCGCCGGCCGTTGCTAGGGCCTGCACGGTAACCGGCCCTAGAGCGCCGCGACCGCATTCGCTAGGATGCGGTGAACCGACGCGGAGCTCAGCATGACGGCAGTCATCACGGTAGGAGTGGCGCGCGAGACCGCGCCGGGCGAGCGTCGCGTGGCGATGACGCCGGAAACCTGCAAGAAACTGGTCGCCCGCGGTGCCCGCGTCGTCATGCAGCGTGACGCGGGACGGCACGCCTCTTTCAGCGACGAGGCCTATACCGACGCCGGCGCGACCCTAGTCGACGACGCGCAGTCCGTGCTGTCGGCCGCCGACCTGCTGCTGTGCGTGCAACCGCCGGATGCGGCCGCGCTGGGCCAGATCCGCGAAGGTGCGGCATTGGTGGGGCTGCTGGCTCCGCAAGCCGATGCGGCGCGTGGCGAAGCGATCGTCGCGCGCAGGCTGGTCGCGTTTCCGCTGGAGCGCCTTCCGCGCACGACGCGCGCGCAGGCGATGGACGTGCTTAGTTCGCAGGCTGGCATGGCCGGCTACAAGGCGGTCCTGATCGCCGCGACGCTGGCACCGCGTTTCTTCCCGATGCTGACCACCGCCGCCGGCACGATCCGGCCGTCGAAGGTGCTGGTCGTCGGCGCCGGCGTGGCGGGCCTGCAGGCGATCGCCACGGCCAAGCGGCTCGGTGCGCAGGTCGAGGGGTTCGACGTGCGTCCGGAAACACGTGAGCAGATCGAATCGCTCGGCGGCCGCTTCCTCGACCTGGGCGTCAGCGCGGCGGGCGAGGGTGGCTATGCGCGGCAGCTGACCGAAGAGGAACGCGCCGAGCAGCAGCGCCGGCTCGGCGAACACCTCAAGGGGATCGACGTCATCGTCTGTACTGCGGCGGTGCCGGGGCGTCCCGCACCGAAGATCATCACCGCGGCGATGGTGGCCGGCATGAAGCCGGGCAGCGTCATCGTCGATCTCGCTGCCGAGACCGGCGGCAACTGCGAGCTGACGCGACCGGGCGACACCATCGAAAGCGACGGCGTCACCGTGGCCGGGCCGCTCAACCTCGCCAGCCAGGGCGCGGTGCACGCCAGCGAGATGTACGCGCGCAACGTGCTGAACTTCGTCAGTCTGCTGCTCGACGACAAGGCCGCCGAGTCGGGTGCGCTTTCCTACGACTGGAACGACGAGCTGCTGGCGAAGACGGTGTGGCCGGAGCGCGCGGCGTCGCAGTGAATGTCGCGCTGCGCGGCGTGCCGCGCAGTCCGGGTTGAGCGGCTCCTTGCCTTGAGTCAGTGCTGCGGTTCGCGCATGGGCCGCGCATCGGCCGGCGGCGGATTGGCCTTCACCCATTCGCTGCGCTGTTCCGGTGTCATCTGCCTCCAGCGGGCCTTCAAGGCCTCGCGTTCTGCAGGCGGCAGCGCGCGCATCTTCGCGTAGAGCGCGCGCGTCTGGTCTCGCTGTTCGGGACTCATGTGCTCCCAGCGCTTCATGCCACGGTGGGCACGCTCACGCTGTTCGGGTGTCATCTGCTTCCAGCGCTGGGCGCGATCGAGCATGCGCTGACGCTGGTCCGGCTCGCTGTTCCAGCGCTCGCGGATGGGCGCGATCAGCTGCTCTCGCTGGGCCGGCGTCAGTTGTTCCCACGCAGGCAGCGTCGTCGCCGTCGGCGTCGCCGGCGGATCCGCGGCGAATGCCGGCAGTGTCGCGAACACCAACGCAAGCGGCGCCAGCACGCGGATCAACAGGCGGGAGGATGGAATCGGAAAGCGCATGGTCATTGCTCCGCGGCAGGCAGGGCATCGTCGTTGGATGCCAGCCAGAGATACAGGTCGGGGTTTTCGTCGAGGGTCGCCAGCGCCGTGTCGGCGTCGTAGGAAACGGCTTCCGTCGCCAGCACCGGTGCAGCGGGCGGAGCGGCCGGGGGGGGCTGCAGTTGCAGTGCGACGACCAGCGCGAACGCCGCCGCGCAGCCGCTGGCCAGCACCCAGCCGTAGCCACGCCGCTCTCGCGGCCGGGCCGCTTCGAAGCGAGCCGCGCGGAGGCGTGCGCGCGTGGCGGAAGACACCTGGCCGACGGCCTGCGCATGGATCTCGCGCATGGCCTGGTCGAAACGTTCGTCTTCGCCTGCTTGTGGATGGTTAGGGTTCATCGCCAGTCCTCGAGTTGCCGCTGCAGCGCTTCGCGCGCCCGCGACAGATGTGTCTTCACCGCGCCTTCGCTGCAGCCCATCGCCCGCGCGGTCGTGGCGACGTCCAGTTCTTCCAGCACGCGAAGGCTGAAAGCCTCGCGCTGCCGACGGGGAAGCGCCGACAACGCCTCCGCCAGCCGTCCGTAAGCCTCGCGGCCATCGAACGCGCGCGACGGGTCGGGTGCATCATCGGCCCAGTCCAGGGCGGTGTCGTCGCGTTCCGGTGCCGGCGACAGCCAGCGCAACCGGAACGTGCGCCTGCGCTGCGTGTCGACGATGCGGCTGCGCAGGATGCTCCAGAACAACGGGGTCCATTCCCCGGCCGGGCGATCCCGGTACGCCAGCATCTTCATCATCGCGTCCTGCACCGCATCCAGCGAATCGTCGCGGTGCCGCAGTCCGAGCTCGGCGAAGCGGAATGCGCGGGTGCCGATGCCCGCCAGGAATTCCTCCAGCGAGCCGGGCAGCCGCGCGGCCGCCTCCTCGCGGGAAGCGGCCTGCGCATGGGCCTCCGCCGCGGTGGCGGTCGGAGCGTCGTCGGCTTCTCGGCTCACGTGCCGCAGCATAAGGACTTAGTGCCTGCGATCCCAGAAACGGTCGAAACGGTCGCCGCGCCGGTCCAGCCGTGCATCGGCGAGGTCGCCGCGATGGTCCAGACGGCGGTCGATGCGGTCGCCCTTGCGGTCGAGCCGGAACGCCCGGCGTTCATGGCCGAGCGAATCCTGGTACGCCGCACGGCGGTCGAGGCGGTGGTCGATGCGGTCGCCCTTCACGTCCAGACGCGTGTCGATGCGGTCGCCACGGTGGTCCAGCCTCCTGTCCACGCGATCGCCGAGGTCGCCTGCGGACGCCGCGCCGGCCAGGCTCATCAGGCCCAGCGCCATTGCCAGCGCCGCGGACCGCCGCTTCTTCGTCTTTTCCATTGCCATCTCTCCGGAAGGCAGGACGACCCTGCGCTTGGGAGAACGCCCGTCACGGCCTGCGGTTGACGCCGCTGGCGCCGGATTCAGGTGCGGTTATGATGCGGACGACATTGCGATGGGGACGGATGATGGGCGACGGGATCGTGGCGCTGTACATCTTCATGCTGGCGGCCATCGCCGGCCACGTGATCATCTCGCGGGTCCCGGTGATCCTGCATACGCCGCTGATGTCCGGCTCCAACTTCATCCACGGCATCGTCCTGATCGGCGCGATGGTCGTACTCGGCCATGCCGACACCACGCTGGAGAAGGCGATCGGCTTCGTCGCGGTGCTGCTCGGCGCCGGCAATGCGGCCGGCGGCTATGTGGTCACCGAACGCATGCTGGAAATGTTCAAGTCCAGCAGGAAGCCTTCCGCCGGAGGCAAGGCATGAGCGTTCTGGCCTGGATTGCGTCCGCCAGTTATTTCGTCGCCGCCACGCTGTTCCTGCTCGGCCTGCAGCGCATGGCCTCGCCGGTCACGGCGCGCAGCGGCATCCGTTGGGCCGGACTGGGCATGGTCATCGCCACGGTGGCGACGTTCCTGTTGCCGGGGCTGCACAACCTGCCGTTGATCGTGCTGGCGCTGGTGATCGGCACCGCCGCGGCGTGGATCTCCGGCAAGAAGGTCGCCATCACCGACATGCCGCAGATGGTCGCGCTGTACAACGGCATGGGCGGCGGCTCGGCGGCTGCGATTGGCGCGGTCGAACTGCTGCGTTTCTCTGGAGAAGGACGCGCACCTTCGATGGTGGCGCTGATCCTCGGCGTGATCGGTGCGGCCATCGGCGCGATCTCGCTGTCCGGTTCGATCATCGCCTGGGCCAAGCTCGACGGGCGCCTCGACAAGCGCGTGGTATTCCCGGGCCAGCAGTTGTTCAACCTCGTCGTCTTCGTGGCGATGCTGGTGATGGGCGGCATCGTCGTGCACACGCTCTCGGTGCCGGCCATCGTCGCCTTCTTCGTGCTCGCGCTTTCCCTCGGCGTGCTGATGACCCTGCCGATCGGCGGCGCTGACATGCCAGTGGTGATCTCGTTGTACAACGCGATGACCGGCCTGGCGGTGGCGTTCGAAGGCTACGTGCTCGGCAACGAGGCACTGATCATCGCCGGCACCATGGTCGGCGCAGCCGGTACGTTGCTGACGCAGTTGATGGCCAAGGCGATGAACCGGCCGATCCACGGAGTGCTGTTCTCCAGCTTCGGCGGCGGCGGGCAGGCGCAGGAGATCAGCGGCACGCAGAAACCAATCGAAGCTGGCGACGTCGCGGCGATGATGGCCTATGCGGAGCGCGTGGTGATCGTGCCCGGCTACGGCATGGCGGTGGCGCAGGCGCAGCACAAGATCTGGGAACTCACGCAAAAGCTGATCGAGCGCGGCGTCAAGGTGAAGTTCGCGATCCATCCGGTCGCCGGCCGCATGCCCGGCCACATGAACGTGCTGCTGGCGGAAGCGGGCGTGCCCTACGACCTGATCGCCGACATGGACGACATCAACCCGGAGTTCGCCAACACCGACGTGTCGCTGGTCATCGGCGCCAACGATGTGGTCAACCCGGTGGCGAAGACCGATCCGGCCTCGCCGATCTACGGCATGCCGATCCTCGACGTGAACCAGTCGAAGAACACGATCGTCATCAAGCGAGGCAAGGGCACCGGTTTCGCCGGCATCGAGAACGCGCTGTTCTACGCCGACAACACGCGCATGCTCTACGGCGACGGTGCCGAGATGGCGAGCGCGCTGGTCAGCGAGCTCAAGGCGCTCGGCGGCGGCGGGCACTGAGGCCCTTCCAACGTCCCCCTGCCCGCTGCGCGGGCAAGGGGAGGAAGAGCGTCACGGATAGCAGATCTCGCCTTCGACGAAGGTGGTGACCATGCCGCCGGTCTTGTGGCCGCTGACGAAGAAATAGCCGGTTGCGCCCTCGTACTGGCCGGTGGCCCCGACGATCTGCTGGTAGGCGGTGACCACGCCTTCGGAACCGCTGGTGGTCACGCCGGTCTCGCGCATGCTCAGGTTGCCGTTGGCGGTGCGGTATTCGAACGGACCGCTGTAGGAGATGAAGGTCGGCGAGGTTGCCGGGCCGGCGCGCGCGCTGTCGGCGGCGAAATGCGTGGTGCCACGCAGTCCATGGTTGCCGTCGACTTCACCGAGGAAGCACGAGGCCAGGCCGGGGTTGCAGCCTTCCGTAGCGCTTACCTCACTGAGGTCGGCATGGATCTTCTTGCATTGGCCGGCCTGTGCCGGTGTGGCCGCGATGGCAAGTGCGGCGATCAGGCACGAAAACACGATCTTCATGACGTTCTCCGTTGCTGATGAAAGGGCCAGTGCGCGGCCTGGTCCCTGGCGAAGCCCCCTGCCGAGCGCGCGAGGCGTGATCCGGATGAAGGCCGTCAGGACCCCATCGCGGGTTGTCGGGCGCGCAAGGCGTTGCTTCCGATGAGGGCGCGGCGCGCGAACCATGCGCACGGCCAGCCGACCAGCACCACGTGGGCGGCGATGCTGCAGGCGATCCAGGTGGGGTTGTTGGCGCCGCCGGCAGGTGCGGCGGAAAGCGGCACCACGATCCAGTTCATCACCGCGTAGAGGAGCAGGCCGTACAGCGCGCCATACCGCCACGGCCGCTGCACGAGCGCGCGCAACCGGCGTGCCGCCAGCGCATAGGCCAGCGACATCGACATCGCGATCAGGTAGTGCAGTGCGACGCCGAGCAGCGCGGTGGCGGTGCCGCCTTCAAAGCTGCCCCGGCCGAGCAGGCCCGCGGCCACGCTTTGCCAGACGCGTTGCGGCGATACGCCCTTGAGTGCCCAGAATCCCGTGGCGAAGGCAAAGTCCAGCGCGCCGGCGAGCATGCCGCCGAACAGGATCCAGCCCAATGCGGTGCGTGTGATCGACGCCATGGCCGGCAAGCCTCCAGAAGTTCCCAATGGCCCAGAAAACTAGCGGGCTTTTGCGAAAACTGGAGAACCAATCCGGCTTCACCCAGCGGAGCCAATCCGCCGGTGGCGATCAAGAAAAAAGCTGCACATAAAAATTGCCCGGGAACGCGGTCCCGGGCATGCCTGTGGACGGTGGCGCGCTCGTTCCTTGGAGTCGAGCGTGTGGAACGAGTTGTCTACCTTGCTGGAGAGAGAGAGACGAGCACCACAGACGGCACCAGCTTGCGCCGCCATTTGTTATGCCCGCGTTCGTGCCTTCACCGCACGGCGGCCGGAAGCCGCCCCCGGTCGGCGCCGTTGGGTGAGGCAGGCTATCGATGGAGCGAGCCGGAGCCAGCCAGGTCTCGCGTCAGGACTGTCGCTCGTGCCAGCGGCGGGCGAACAACGCGGCGGGGATGCCGATCAGCAGTGCATAGGCGACGATGCAGGCCAGGGTCCATTCCAGAGGCTCCGGCCGCGGCGCGGCGGCCGACCACAACGGCACGGCGACCTTGAACAACAGCGCGTAAAGCGCGATGCCGTACAGCGCGCCCATCGTCAGCGGCCGCTGCAGCAGCAGCGGATGACGTTGGGCCAGGCGGTGATAGCCCGTCACCATCGCGGTGGTCAGGTAGTAGTACAGCGCCATGCCCAGCATCGCGGTGGCGATTCCCCCCGACAGGGCCGCTTCGCGACCCAGCACCCACGAGGCGATCGACTGTGGAATGCGGATCGGTGCGACACCGGATCGCAGCCACCAGAACCCGGCCGCGAATGCCAGGTCGAGTGTGCCGACGAGCACGCCGCCGAACAGCAGCCAGGCCCACAGGGGCAGGCGCGAGCGGGGAAGGGATGAGGCGTCGGCTTGCAGGATGCGCGAGGCTTTCATGGGGAGCTCCGGCGGCCAGTGGCGGGCGGGAATGGCCCCATCAGACGGGCTAGAATTGGCACTGGCAAGGTCCATTTGACCGGGATCGAATAGGGCCAATCCGGTTGGACCCGCCAATCGGCCATCCACGGAGCCGGCCATGCACCTGCAACTCGACGGTCGCGGACCGCTGCACGCCCAGCTGACCCGCGCGCTCAAGACGGCCGTGTTTGCCGGCCGCGTCCACCAGGGCGCGCGCCTGCCGGCCACCCGCCAGCTCGCCCGCGAACTCGGCATCTCCCGCAACACGGTGCTCGCGGCCTACGAGCAGCTGCGTGCCGAGGGCTTCGTCGACGGCCGGGTCGGTTCGGGCAGCTACGTGACGCCGCCGCTGCAGGCCCTGCGTTCGGTGCGTGCGGTCGATGCCCCGCTGGCGCCGCAATCCGAGTTCGCCCGTCGCGGCCGCCTCTATCACGACCACCTGCGCATCCCGGGCCGGCGCATCGAGGGCGTGCGTTATTCCTTCCAGTACGGCGTGCCGATCACCAACCCGGCGTTGACCAGCGCCTGGGCACGCGAACTTGCGCATGCCGCCGCCTACACGGCGCCCAACTATCCAATGACGCAGGGCCTGCCGGCACTGCGCGAGGCGGTGTGCGACTACCTGGCGAGGCGCCGGGGCGTGCAGGCCCAGCCGGAGGACGTGGTGATCGTCGATGGCACGCAACAGGCGGTGTCGCTGGCCGCGCGCGTGCTGCTCGATGCCGGAGACACCGCCGTGCTCGAGGAGCCGCACTATTCGTCGATCCGCGAAGCACTGCAGATCCACGGTGCGCGCCTGCACACGGTAGGCGTGGACCAGGAGGGCCTGCTGTGCGAATCGCTGCCGGAGCAGGGCGCCAAGCTCGTGTGCGTGACGCCGTCGCACCAGTTCCCTTCCGGTGTGGTGATGTCGCTGGCGCGGCGGCTGGAGCTGCTGGACTACGCGCACCGCCACGGCAGCTGGATCCTCGAGGACGACTACGACGGCGAGTTCCGCTACGACGCGCAACCGCTGGCAGCGCTGCGTTCGCTGGACGAATACGGCCGTGTCATCTACGTCGGCACCTTCTCCAAGGTGATGTTTCCGTCGCTACGGCTCGGCTACGTCGTGGTGCCCGCGGGCCTGCGCGGCGACTTCGTCAATGCGAAGTGGCAGGACGACTTCGGGTCGCCCGGCATCGAACAGGCCGCGCTCGCGCGGTTCATGGTGGAGGGCGGTTTCGAGCGCCACCTGCGTCGCACCTGGAAGACGCTCAAGGAGCGGCGCTCGGCGCTGCTCGATGGATTGAATCGCTGCAGCGCGGGCCGGCTGGAGATCAGCGACTCGCATGCCGGCATGCACCTGGTGGTGTGGCTGAAGGATCGCTCGCGCGCCGAGGGCGAGGCTTTCATCGCGCGTGCGCGCAGCCTCGGCCTGGGGCTGTATCCGATCGCGCCGTACTACCTCGATCCGCCCGATCGCGCCGGATTGCTGCTGGGCTACTGCGCGCTGTCGGTGGCGGAGATAGTCGACGCGGTCGAGCGGTTCGCGGCCTGCCTGGACGAGTTCTGACGGCCCGTCGCTTCTGACGGCCCTCGCTTCGGACAGCCGCCGCGATCAGCGCGAGGCGAACGCAGCCACCACCAACGCAGCCACGCACCAGGCCAGGTCGATGGCGCCGTTGGCGAGCTGGAACACCGTCCACGCGAGGTTGGGGCCGAGCCGCACCGCCGATTCCCATGGCTGCAGGCCCAGAACCGCGCCGAGCTGGGCGGCGATGATTCCCCAATTGGCCATGGCCACTATCGCGACGGTCGCGGCCATCGCGAGCGCCATCCGCCGCGGACCGCCCGGGCACCGGCCCAGGCGCAGCAGCCAGGCGACATCCAGCGCGCCGAGCACCGCCATCCAGCTGTTCTGCGCGTCGTTGAACAGACTCAACACCACCCAGATCGCGGTGAAGCCGCAGGTGCCGAGCAGCAGGAGCAACCACGAGAGCCACGAGGCGCTGCGGGCGGGCGGCGGGGACGGGGAGGTCATTCGGTGCAGGTCGGAGGCATCAGGTAATCCGCACAGCATAGCCGGGCACGACGCTCCGGCGCCCGGGGCGCGTGCCATGGAACGCATCTTCCCGCCCGCGCGATCCCGCCCGGCCTTAGGGTTTTCAGCGCCCAGGCCCTAGAATGGCCGCCTTGTGCTGCACCGCGGCACCCATATCTTTCAAGCATGTATTCCCGCAGCAGCGAACCCGTCCGATTCGAGCGCGATTGCGCCGTCGTCCTCGTGCCACAGGGCGAGCAGGTGACGTTGCCCGCTGGCAGCGTCGGCTACATCACCCAGGCCCTGGGCGGCAGCTACACGGTGTTCGTCGAGGGCAACCTGTTCCGCGTCGCCGGGCGCGATGCCGACGCCATCGGCAAGGAACCGCCGGAACCGCTAGAGCTGCCGGAAGGCGCGGACGATGAAGCCGTCGAACAGCTGGTCTGGCGCCAGCTGCGCACCTGCTTCGATCCTGAAATCCCGATCAACGTGGTCGATCTGGGGCTGGTCTACGAGGCGAGCATCCACCCGCACCCGGACAAGGCCGGCCAGCGCCGCGTCGAAGTTCGCATGACCCTGACCGCGCCTGCCTGCGGCATGGGCGACATCCTCGTGTCGGATGTGCGCGACAAGCTCGAGATGATTCCGACCGTGGCCGAGGCCGATGTCGAACTGGTGTTCGACCCGCCGTGGAATCGCAACATGATGTCGGAAGCGGCGCGCCTGGAAACAGGCATGTTCTGACGCTGCATCCGTTCGATCGCGCACGAAAAGACCGGCTCCGGCCGGTCTTTTCTTTTTTGCACAACCAGGCGTTCGTTCGACGTGCGATTACCGCACCGGATCGGCCGGACTGCGCACGACGCCGCTTTAAGACACCCGCCTCGCAGGGAATGCCGAAAGCTCCGGCAGCGTCATTGAACGGGCTCCCGAAGCCCTCCCCTTGTGCGCATGCCGCACAGCAGCAAATCCGGCCGACTTTGCCGAGTTTGGCTGTTCAGCGTTGTTGGAGGAATGTTAATTCGCGACGCAGGTCACGAAATCACCTCGACTTTCGGCTGAATCCCGGCTTGTTGGCCGATGAGTGGTTGTCTAGCGTCACCAAGCGGACATTTTTTGTCAGTCCGCGCATCCGCGCAGAGCGCCGGGTGCGATCGGCCAAGGCTGGCCGCACCGGGGGTCTTCTGTCGCTTCTTTCGCCGCGCAATGCGGCTTTTTTACTGCTTCGGGGGTTTAACAGATGTCTCAGTTCCAATCGCGTGGCCTGCGTGTGCACGCTCTGACTGTTGCTACGTCGATCGTGCTCTCCTCAACGCTGATGGCCGCACCGGCATTCGCTGCCGGCCGCGTCAACATCAGTGGTCTGCAGTCCACTGAAACCTACGACCGCTTCATCGTGAAGTACCGCGACCAGACCGATGGCGCCACGATGCAGCGCTCGCTGTCCGCAGCCGCCAATTCGGCCGGCGGCGGCAAGAAGCTCGGCGTGAAGCACATGCGCCGCATCGCCACCGGTGCCGACGTCGTGCGCTCCGACCGCAAGCTCGATCGCGCCGAAGCGGAAACGCTGATGCGCCAGATCGCGGCCGATGCCAGCGTCGAATACGTCGAAGTCGACCGGCTCAACAAGCCGGTGATGACGCCGAACGACACCCAGTACAGCCAGCAGTGGGGCTACTCGGGCACCTACGGCATCAAGGCCGACCAGGCCTGGGACGTCACCAACGGCACCGGCGTCGTGGTCGCGGTGCTCGACACCGGCATCACCAACCACAGCGACCTCAACGCCAACATCCTGCCCGGCTACGACTTCATCGGCGACACCGCCGTGTCCAACGACGGCAACGGCCGCGACAGCGATGCGAGCGATCCGGGCGACTGGGTGGCCGCCAACCAGTGCGGTGGCACGCATGCCGCGCAGAACTCGAGCTGGCACGGTACCCATGTGGCCGGCACGATCGCGGCGGTGACCAACAACGCCAAGGGCGTGGCCGGCGTCGCGCACGGTGCCAGGATCGTTCCGGCCCGCGTGCTCGGCACGTGCGGCGGTTACGACTCCGACATCGCCGACGCGATCATCTGGGCCTCGGGCGGCACCGTCAGCGGCGTGCCCGCCAACGCCAATCCGGCCGAGGTGATCAACCTCAGCCTCGGCGGCAGCGGCGCCTGCGGCACCACCACGCAGAACGCGATCAACAGCGCGGTCGGTCGTGGCACGACGCTGGTCATCGCAGCCGGCAACGACAACACCAACGTCTCCAACGCTTCGCCGGCCAACTGCGCCAACGTCATCGCGGTGGCGTCCATCACCAGCACCGGCGCGCGTTCGAGCTTCTCCAACTACGGTTCGCTGATCGATATCGCTGCGCCGGGCTCGAACATCCTGTCCACGCTCAACGCCGGCACGACCACGCCGGGTGCCGAGACCTACGCGTCCTACAACGGTACGTCGATGGCGACCCCGCACGTGGCTGGTGTCGTCGCGCTGATCCAGTCGGTGGCCACCACGCCGAAGACGCCGGCGCAGGTCGAGGCGTTGATCAAGGGCAACGTGACCGCGTTCCCGTCGACGCCGTCGCAGCCGATCGGTCCGGGCATCCTCAACGCCAAGGCCGTCGTCGATGCCACCAACGGCACCACGCCGCCGCCCGGTGGCGTGCTGACCAAGGGCGTGGCCGCGACCGGTCTGTCGGCCGCGACCGGTGCCTACGTGAAGTACACGATGGTGGTGCCGGCCGGCGCGACCAACCTGACCTTCACCACCTCCGGCGGCACCGGCGATTCGGACATGTACGTGAAGTTCGGCAGCGAGCCGACCGACACCGTCTACGACTGCCGTCCGTACCTGTCGGGCAATGCTGAGACCTGCACCATCGCCGCTCCGCAGGCCGGCACGTACTACGTCAACCTGAAGGCCTACGCGGCGTTCTCGGGCGTGAGCCTGGTCGGCGACTACAGCACCGGCGGCGGTGGCGCGCAGACGTACAGCAACACCGCCGACTACACGATCAGCGACAACGCCACGGTCGACAGCCCGATCACGGTGTCCGGCCGCAGCGGCAACGCGCCGAGCAACGCTTCGGTGTCCGTCAACATCGTGCACACCTACCAGGGCGACCTGAAGGTGGACCTGGTCGCGCCCGATGGCAGCCTCTACAACATCCACAACCGTACCGGCGGAAGTGCCGACAACGTGGTCAAGACCGTCACGCTGAACCTGTCGACCGAAGTGCTCAACGGCACCTGGAAGCTGCGCGTCAACGACAACGCAGCGGGCGACACCGGTTACATCAACAGCTGGAGCGTCACGTTCTGATCGCGCCTGTCGCGATGATGCATATGAAGATGTTCTGAGAAGGCGCGTCTCTCCTTCAGCCCCGGCCACGAGCCGGGGCTTTTTTATGCGCGGAAGCCCGGGCAGGCGGGCGATTGCTGCGGCGCGGAATGATGAACGCGGGTTGCCGGGGCCGCCCATACGGCCTTCACGGCACGCACAAGCCCGCGGGTCTAGCGTCCCCACGTCGCCGGCTGATTGGGGGTCGCGACCATCCACGAGGCGCGCACGTGCTGCAGGCAAGCGGGGCGGCAGCGGCGAGGGGATGCACAACCGGAAGTGCGAGGCCGCGGGTGGCGGCCAATCAATTTCATCGTTCGGGGGTTCATCGTGAACAGCAATACAGCACGCATCCACGCGCTTGCGGCAGGCCTGCTGCTGGCGCTCGGGACCGCATCGGCCGTGGCCGGCGGCCGGGTCGACCTCAGCGGCCTCGCATCGGCCGAGCGCTACGACCAGTTCATCGTCAAATACCGCGACGGCAGCACGACCGTCGGCAACGCCGCACGCCTGCAGGGCGCCCTGGACACGGCCGCTCACGGAGCGGGCGCCGCGGGGTGGGGCCTCAAACACCTGCGCCGGCTCTCGGTGGGCGGCGACGTCGTACGCGCCAGCCGCAAGCTGGACCGCGTCGAAGCGGAAGCGCTGATGCGGCAGATCGCAGCCAATCCTGATGTCGAGTACGTCGAAGTCGACCGCCTGCTGCAGGCGGTGCTGACGCCCAATGATCCCGGCTATCCGCAGCAATGGGGCTACCAGGACGCGGACGCGGGCATCCGCGCCAACGAGGCGTGGGACACGGCCAGCGGCACCGGCGTGGTCGTCGCCGTGCTGGATACCGGCATCACCACGCATCCCGACCTCGCCGCCAATGTCATCGCCGGCTACGACTTCATCAGCGACGCCACCGCCGCGCGCGATGGCAACGGCCGCGACTCCAATCCCGCCGACCAGGGCGACTGGTACGGCGCCGGCGAGTGCGGCCAGATCTTCGGCTCCAACTCCAGCTGGCATGGCACCCATGTCGCGGGCACCGTCGCGGCGCTGACCAACAATGCAGTCGGCGTGGCCGGCACTGCGTTCAACGCGAAGATCTCGCCGGTACGCGTGTTGGGCAAGTGCGGCGGTTCGATCTCCGACATCGCCGACGCGATCACCTGGGCCTCCGGCGGCACCGTCAGTGGTGTGCCAGCGAACGCCAATCCGGCGGAAGTGATCAACCTCAGTCTCGGCGGCGGCGGTTCCTGCAGCGCGACGATGCAGAACGCGATCAACGGCGCGGTATCGCGCGGCACGACGCTGGCGATCGCCGCGGGCAACTCCAACGCCAATACCTCCGGCTTCACCCCGGCCAATTGCAACAACGTCATCGCCGTCGCCTCGATCGACAGCGGCGGCCAGCGCTCGAGCTTCTCCAACTACGGCGCGCTGATCGACATCGCCGCTCCCGGGTCGGGCATCTATTCGACGCTCAATGCTGGCACCACTACGCCGGGCGCGGCGAGTTACGCCACCTACAACGGCACCTCGATGGCAACGCCGCACGTGGCTGGCGTGATCGCGCTGCTGCAATCCGTTTCGGCCACGCCGAAGACGCCGGCGCAGGTCGAGTCGTTGATCAAGAGCAATTTCCGGCCGTTCCCGGTCACGCCGACACAGACCATCGGACCGGGCATCCTCGATGCCAAGCGCGTGGTCGACGCGGCCGGCAGCGGTGGCGGGAACGTGGCGCCGGTTGCGAACTTCAGCGTCGCCACGAGCGGGCTCACGGTCACCTTCACCGACAGCTCCACCGACAGCGATGGCTCGATTGCCTCGCGCAGCTGGAACTTCGGCGACGGCGGAACGTCCACGGCCACCAACCCCAGCCACACCTATGCCGCCGCGGGCACTTACAGCGTGACCCTGACGGTGACCGACAACCTCGGAGCGACCAACAGCAAGGTCTCGTCGGTGACGGTCAGCTCGGGCGGCGGCGTGCAGACGTACACCAACGGCACCGACGTCAGCATTCCGGATCGTGGCACCGTCGAAAGCGCGATCGCGGTGTCGGGGCGTACCGGCAATGCGCCGAACAACGCCCAGGTCGCGGTCAACATCATCCACACCTTCCGCGGCGATCTGCGCATCGATGTCGTCGCTCCGGATGGGTCCACCTACCGCGTCAAGAACAGCAGCTCGTCCGACAGCGCGGACAACGTGATCGCCACCTACACCGTCAACCTGTCCACCGAAACGTTGAACGGCACGTGGCGGCTGCGCGTGCGCGACATGTTCTCGGGCGACACCGGCTACATCGACAGCTGGAGCATCACGTTCTGAAGTCGAGCTGCAATGCGGTCTCTCTCTCAAGCCCCGGCCTTGCGCCGGGGCTTTTTTCGACAGCGACTTGCGCGGCGCGGGGTGACGCAACACGACTCCTTCGGTCGAAAGCCGGCATCCATGTGCGACGTCGCGAGTGCGCTCTCAGCCTTGGCGACGTGCGTGCCTGGCTATTTCTTCAGGATTTCCGCGAGAGCGACGGCATTGTTGTGCTCGGTATCGCGCGCCGCATACAGCAGCGTCACGCGCTCGTGCCGCGCCAGCTTGCGCAGGTTGTCCAGGGCCGGGCTTTCGGCCAGCTCCGCGCGATAGGCCTGACGGAACTCGTCCCAGAGTTCGGGACGGGCATGGAAGCGCTTGCGCAACGCGTCGCTGGGCGACACGTACTTCAACCAGTGGTCGATGCGAGCGTTCGCCTTGCTGATGCCGCGCGGCCACAGCCGGTCGACCAGGATGCGCAGGCCGTCTTCGGCGTCCGCCTCGTCGTAGACCCGCTTGATCCGCGGCGCCGGCATGACCTCAGCTGGCGGACTCGAAGCGGTTGGCGGCGACGTTCTTGCGGACCTTGCCCGGATCCCAGATGCGGCCGTTCATCGCGATGTACACGCCCGGCGGCAGCGACTGCACCGCACCGACCGCGCAGCCGACATTGAACTCGGCATCCGACCCGCGGAAGCGTGCCGGGCTCAGTGCGCCGGTCAGCACGATGGTCTTGTCGGTGAGGCTGGCCAGCACCTTGGCCGTCTCGACCATGGTGTCGGTGCCGTGCGTCACCAGCACGTGCTGCGCCGGCTGTGCGGCGATCGTCGCGCGGATCAGTTCGCGGTCGTCGGCGCTGATATGCAGCGAATCCTTGCGCAGGATCGGGATCACGTTGAACTGGAACGCGACGCCGAGCTCGCGCAGGATGCCGCCGATCTGCGGTTCGCCGATCTGGTAGTCCGACTTGTCGTCGAAGTAGATCTTGTCGATCGTGCCGCCGGTGGTGACGATGCAGAGCTGGTCCATCGGAACGTGTTCTGGCAGGGATGAGGGCGGCCGCAATTATACGGCCGCGACGCTCAACGCTTCCGCGCGAAGCGGGCGCGCAGGCCGGGCAGGCTGGCGGCGAACACGATGACCAGCGCCAGAGCGATTTCTCCGAGGGCGAAACCGCGTTCCGGTGCGCGGGTGTAGGCCACCATGACGCCATGGCTGAACCACCCCAGGGCCAGCACGCCCGCCCAGAAGCTGGCGGCGCGCCGTCCATGCAGGGCCGCGGCCGCCAGCGCGAGCGGCGGCAGCGCGAACACGACCAGCGAGACCAGCGGCGAGGGTTGCGGCCCGAACCACGCGATGAAGAGGCCGCTCAGCGCCAGCAGCGCCACGACCATGACCTGGCGGGCGTTCATGCCGACACCTTTGCGACGAGCGCGGCGAGGCGGCGACCGAGCGCGCGCGCCAGCTGTGCCTCCTCGTCGGTCAGCTGCGGATCGTCCTGGCTGCCCGAGACATGGCTGGCGCCGTAGGGCGTGCCGCCGCTGCGCGTGGTGGTGAGCGCGGGTTCCGTATAGGGAATGCCCACGAGCACGCAGCCGTGATGCAACAGCGGAACCATCATCGTCAGCAGCGTCGCTTCCTGGCCGCCGTGCATCGTCGCGGTCGACGTGAACACCGCCGCCGGCTTGCCGACCAGCGAGCCGCTGGCCCATTCCGCGCCGAGGCCATCGAACCAGTGCTTCACTGGTGCTGCCATGTTGCCGAATCGGGTCGGGCTGCCGATCGCCAGGCCTGCGCATTCGGCGAGGTCGCGCGGCTCGACATAAGGCGCACCTTCGTCCGGCACGGGAGGCGCCGCGGCCTGCGTCACCGCTGCGACCGGAGGCACGCTGCGAATCCGCGCGCTGACGCCTTCGACCTCGCCGATGCCGCGCGCGACCTGCCGCGCCAGGCGCGATACCGAACCGCCGCGGCTGTAATAGAGCACCAGAACTTCGGTCATCGCCTTCTCCCGTGAGGCCGCAAGGATAGTGGATCGCGACCGCCGGGCGCAGGCTGCCGCGCCGAAATGCCTCGCCAGGGCTTGCTCCTTCATGACCGCCCATCGGTTACCCTCCGCCCGATGGAACCGCTGGACACCTTGAATCGATGGGGCGAACGCCTGCGCGACCGCGCACGCGTCGGGACGTTCTTCCGCTTCCTCGCGCGACGCTTCCTCGAGGACGACCTGTTCCAGGCCGCCGGTGCGCTCTCGTACACGACGATCTTCGCGCTGGTGCCGCTGTCGATGGTGGTGTTCGGCGTGCTGTCGGCCTTTCCGGTCTTCAACGAGTGGAGCGACCGGCTCAGCGACTACATCTTCTCCAACTTCGTGCCGACCGCGGCGCGTTCGGTGCAGGCGTACCTGAAGCAGTTTTCGGCCAATGCCGGCCAGCTCACCACGGCCGGCGTGATCGCGCTGGTGGTATCCCTGCTGATCACGCTGACCGGCGTGGAGTCGGCGTTCAATCGGATCTGGCGCGTCAAGTCGGCGCGGCCTCGCCTCGGCCGCTTCCTGGTCTACTGGACCGTGCTGACGCTGGGCGCGCTGATGGCCGCCGCCAGCCTGGCGATCTCGGCGAAGTTTTTCGCGATGTCGCTGTTCGAGACGCAGTCGGGGCGGCTGCTGCAGAACATGATGCTGCGCAGCACCCCGATGCTGATCGAACTGGTCGCCTTTACCGCGATCTACCGCGTGGTGCCGCACCGCACGATCCATTGGCGTCATGCGTTCGCGGGCGCGATGCTGGCGGCGTTGCTGTTCGAGGTGGTGAAGTGGGGGCTGGGCCTGTATCTGGGCAGCTTCAACTCCTATTCGCGCATCTACGGCCCGCTGGCGGTGGTGCCGATCTTCCTGCTGTGGATCTACCTGAGCTGGGTCGCGGTGCTGCTGGGCGCATCGCTGGCGTCGTCGATCTCCGAGTTCCGCTACCAGCCCGCGTCGATGCGGCTTCCGCTGGGCTTCGAGATGTACGGCCTGCTGCGCCTGCTCGCGCGCTTCAACGAGGTGCGCAAGGATGGGGGCGGCCTGCACAGCGACGACATCGAGCAGATGGAGCCGATGTTGACCGACGCGCTGGTGCAGCAGATGCTGGCGCAGCTGCACGAGATCAATGTCGTGCGGCGCGCCGAGACCGGCGAATGGCTGCTTACGCGCGACCTGGACGAGCTGACGCTGGCCGAGCTCTACGAAGCCTGCCAGCTGCGCATCCCGATCGCCGAGGTGCACCTGCCTTGCCGCGATGATTCGCTCGGCCGCTCCGCGGTCGCCGTCCTGGACGAACTGCGCCTGCCATTGCGCGAGCTGCTCAAGCGCCGCGCTTCCTCCATCCATGCCGAACCCGAGAACTGACATGCCGCAACGCCGCCCACTGCTGATTTCCGCGCTCGCCCCGGCCTTGCTGCTCGTCGCCTGCCAGAAGCCGGCGCCGCAGCAGGAGGCCGCTCCTGCCCAGGCGCCTGCAGCGGCCACGAAGCCTGAGCCCGCCCCGCAGGCCGCACCGGCCGACAAGCCGCCCTCTGCCGAGGTTGTCGTCCCGTCCCTGAAGATCGCCACCACCGATGGCCGCCAGTACGACCTGGCCGAGCATCGCGGCAAGTGGGTCGTGGTGAACTTCTGGGCGACCTGGTGCAAGCCGTGCCTGAAGGAAATGCCCGAGCTCTCCGCGCTCGACACGATGCGCGAGCACGTCGAAGTGGTCGGGCTGGCCTACGAGGACATCGAGACGGCCGACATGCAGGCGTTCCTGAAGAAGCACCCGGTGGCCTATCCGATCGCGATCATCGACACCTATTCGCCGCCGGCGGATTTCGACACGCCGCGCGGCCTGCCGATGACGTATCTGATCGGCCCGGATGGCAAGGTTGCCGACAAGTTCCTCGGCCCCGTCACCGCGCACGACATCGAGGCCGCGATCGCCAAGGCGGGCGGACCGCCGCCCCGGGAGGCCAAGTCATGAACGCCGCGCGCTTCATCGTCAGCGGCAAGGTGCAGGGCGTGTGGTTCCGCGCCTCCGCACGCGACGAGGCGCAGGCGCTGGGCCTGCGCGGCTACGCGAAGAACCTGCCCGACGGCCGTGTCGAGGTGCTGGTGGTCGGTGACCCGGCCGCGATCGACCGGCTGGCGGCATGGCTGCGGCAAGGCCCGCCGATGGCGCACGTTGACGACCTCGAACGCCTCGACGCGCATGAGGATGAGGCGGGCGAGGGTTTCGTCACGGCCTGAGCCTGCCTGGGAGCCGGAACGCCGCGCGATCAGCCGCGGAAGTTCCGGATCGGCTTGAGCACGCCGCAGCGCTCCTTCTTCGGACGGCCGGGCAGCGCGGCGAAGTGGATCTGCTTTTCCGGCACCTGCGTGTCGGGCACGCGCGCGAGCAGGTCGCGGATCAGCGTGAGGCGTCCGACCCTCTGGTCATTGAAGTCGACCAGCGTCCATGGTGCGTGGCGGGTGTGCGTGGCCTTGAGCATGGCCTCGCGCGCCCGCGTGTAGTCCTCGTAGTGCTCGCGCGCCTTCAGGTCGATAGGTGAGAGCTTCCAGCGCTTGAGCGGATCCTTGCGCCGCTCGGCAAAGCGAGCTTCCTGTTGCTCTTGGTCGCAGCACAACCAGTACTTGAACAGCAGGATGCCGTCGTCGGCCAGCATCTTCTCGAAGGCCGGCGCCGTGGCGAGGAACGCCTTGACCTGCGCATCGGTGGCGAAGCCCATGACCTTCTCCACGCCAGCGCGGTTGTACCAGCTGCGGTCGAACAGCACGATCTCGCCGGCCGCGGGCAGGTGCGGCACGTAACGCTGGAAATACCACTGAGTCGCTTCGCGGTCGTTGGGCTTGGGCAGCGCGACGACGCGGCATTGGCGCGGACTGAGGTGTTCGGCGATGGTGTTGATGACGCCGCCCTTGCCGGCGGTGTCGCGGCCTTCCAGCACGACGACCATGCGGCGGCCGGTGTGCTGCACCCAACGCGCCATCGCCACCAGCTCCAATTGCAGCGGTTCCAGAGCGGTTTCGTATTCCTTGCGCTTGAGTTCGCTCATCGCGCCGGCTTCCCGCGCGTGCGCGGAGCGCGCGTGCGGGCGCTGCCCGCCATCGACGTGGCCACTTCCAGCAGTGCGCCCTGCTGGCGGGTGTTGAGTGCGCGGTAGGCCGCGAGCAGGTCATGTTCCCCCTGCGTGCGCGCCGGGTCGAGCGTGCTGGCAAGTTCGGCGAGCAGGGCGCCGGCAGGGACGCCAAAGGTGCGCGCCAGCGCGTCGAGTTGCTCCTTGCCGGGCATCTTGTCGCCGCGCAGCCAGGCGCTGACGGTGGCGACGCCGGCACGCGGAATGGCAGTGGCGATGTCGGCGGTGGTCAGGCCCCGGGCTTTGGCGAGCAGTCGCAGCGTGGTGTCCAGCGGCATCGGGTTACTCCTTTGACTAGCGTTCCTTCAGGCGCGGCCGCAACGTGGCGAGGTTGCACGGACGCGTGCGGGCGTCGAGCTGGGACACGATGATCTTGTCCCATGCCGTGCGGCAGGCCGAGGTCGAGCCGGGCAGGGCGAACACGAACGTACCGTTGGCGAGGCCGGCGAACGCGCGCGACTGCAGCGTCGAGGTGCCGATCTCGTCGTAGCTGATCGCGCGGAACAGCTCGCCGAAGCCGGGCATCTCCTTGTCGAGCAGCGGTAGCAGCGCTTCCGGCGTGGAGTCGCGGCCGGTGAAGCCGGTGCCTCCGGTGACCAGGATGCCGTCGACGCCGTCGTCGGCGATCCACTGCGACACCACGGCGCGCAGCTTGTAACGGTCGTCGGGCAACAGCCTGCGATCGGCGAGGCGGTGCCCCGCATCGATCAGTGCCTGCACCAGGTAATCGCCCGAGCTGTCCTCGGCCAGCGTGCGCGAGTCCGATACGGTCAGCACGCACAGGTTGAGCGGAATGAGGTCGCGTTCGGCAGTCATGGCGCGCAGCCTACCGCATCCGGGTGTTCAGCCGTGTCCCAGCGGCGCCGGCGGCAGGCCCTGGCGATGACGCTGCGCCATCTGCTGCGCGATGGCGGCGAAGTGCGTGGCGAACGCCGCCATGTCGAACAGGCCGCTGTCGGCCCGGCGTTGCGCGAGTTCCTGCCGCAGCGCGGCCAGCGCCTGCGGGTCGTGCGCGAGCGCGACGGCGCGTGCCACGAACGTGGTGTCGTCGTTGACGTTCATCGACGGCAGGCGCAGGTGGTGGTTGAGGCTGCCCGCCACGCGCGCCGCAAACGTGCTGCCGGGGCGCGTGAGTACCGGGCATCCGGCCCACAGGGCATCGGATGCGGTCGTGTGCGCGTTGTAGGGTTCGGTGTCCAGGAACAGGTCTGCCAGTTGCAGGCGCGCGAGGTACTCGGCGTGCGGCTGCTTGCCCATGAACACCAACCGGTTCGGGTCGACGCCCTGGCTCGTCGCGAACGCGCGCAGGCGGTTGTCCGCATCGCCCGGCCCTGACAGCAGCCAGAGCACGCTGCCGGGTGTTTCGCGCAACACCGCCAGCGCGCGCGACATGCTGCGCGGGTTGAGTTTGTAACTGTTGTTGAAGCAGCAGAAGACGAAACCTTCGCTGCCTTCGCCGCGTTCCGGCAGGCCGCAGGCCTCTCGCGACGGCGCAGGCGGCACCGCGCGCGCGGTGTCGCTGGGCTGGAAACAACGCGGTAGCCACGTCACCGCTTCGCTGAAATCGGCCGCCATCGACTGCGGCAGCACGAAACGGTCGGCCAGCACGTAATCGATCCACGGCGCGCCGGACGTGCCTGGATACGCCAGCCAGTTGACCTGCACCGGGGCGGGTCGCATCGCCAGCACCTCGGGAGCACCGCCACCGCCCCAGCCGCGCAGGTCGAACAGCACTTCGACGCCGGCGTTGCGTATCGCTTCGGCCACCTGCGCGTGCGGTCGCATCGACACGTCATGCAGCACGTGGGCTGCCGCCTGCAGGCGTTGCCGGATCGTGCTGCCGTCGTCGCGGTTTAGAGCGAACAGATGGATCTCGATATCCGCCTGCCTGCGCAGTTGCTCGAACATCGCCGCGGTCAGCAGGCCGGTCGGATGCGCACCAAAACCGTTGGACAGGAATCCCAATCGCACCGTCGGTGACGCCATGGCCGCAGGAGCGGGCGGCATTGGTCGCACGGACTGCGCAAGCGCGCTGGCACGCAGCCGTGCGCATCGCAATTGCTCGGCCGCGCTGGCGTCCTCGCTGAGGAACGCGAATGGCTCCACGGCAGCGCGGCCTGCGTTCACGGCGTCGCGCACCTGCTTGGCGAGGCCGTCGAGGTCGCGCCAGTCGCACAGCTTGCGCCGCCAGGCCAGCAGGTAGGCGGCCAGTTGCGGCTCGTCCGGTGCCAGCGAGTACGCGTGCGCATAGGCCTGAAGCGCGGCTTCGGCCTCGCCGGCATCTTCCAGTGCGTGTGCAAGCCAGACCGCGATGCCCGGGTGGTAGGGCGCGTTGCGTGCGGCTTCGCTGAGGCTGGCCACTGCTTCGTGACGCTGGCCCTGCATCCATTGCGCGCGCCCGAGCCGGGCGAGGGCTTCCGGATGGCCTGGCTGCAGGCTCAGGGCGCGGCGTGACGCTTCCTCGCCGGCGCGCGCATCGCCATGGTCGAGTTCGTGCTCGGCCAGCAGGATCCACGCGAAGGCGTCGCCCGGATTGCGTTGCAGCGCCTGGCGCAGGCCGATGCGCGGGTCGGAGGGAGTGGCGGCGTTCACGGCATCAGGCCAGCGGGAGGTGATAGCGCAACGTTTCGTCGTAACGCTGCCAGCCGCCGGCTTCGTACAACGCCTGGGCGGTGCGGTTGTCGGGCATCGTCTCCAGTTCGAGCCGGATGGCACCGTCGTTGCGGGCGAATGCCGCGGCGGCGTCGATCAGCGCCTGTGCGACGCCACGGCGGCGCGCATCCGGTGCGACGAACAGATCGTTGAGCACCCATACGCGCGCGGCGCGGACCGACGAGAAGGTGGGGTAGAGCTGGGTGAAGCCGGCCGGCGATCCATCCAGTTGCGCGAGGAATACCGCCGATTCGCTGCGCTCCAGGCGCTGCGAGAGGAAGCGCCTGGCCAGCGCCTCGTCGGAGGACTGCTGGTAGAAGCCGCGGTATCGGTCGAACAACGGCGCCAACGCGTCGAGATCGTCGAGCCCCGCGCGATGGACGACTGCCTCGCTCATGCTGCCTCCCGTGCTGGTTGTTTTGCGTGTCACGCCGATGCGGTCAATCGCGCGAGTTCGTCGGCCTGGTGTTCATGCTGCAGGCGGCCGATCAGCGCGTCCAGGTCGCCCTCGATGACGTGGGGCAGGTCGTAAAGGGTGAGTCCTTCGACGCGATGGTCGGTGATCCGGCCCTGCGGGAAGTTGTACGTGCGGATGCGCTGGCTGCGGTCGCCGCTGCCGACCTGGAGCTTGCGCGTCTCCGCCTGCGCGGCGGCAGCCTTGGCCGCCTGTGCTTCGGCGAGGATCGCGCTCAGGCGCTTCATCGCCTTGTCGCGGTTGGCGTGCTGGCTGCGCTCGGTCTGGCTTTCCACGACTATCCCGCTGGGCACGTGGGTGATGCGGATCGCCGACTCGGTCTTGTTGACGTGCTGGCCGCCGGCGCCGCTGGAACGGAACGTGTCGACCTTGAGGTCGGCCGGGTTGATCTCGATCGGCTGGTCGCCTTCCTCGACCGGGATGATCGCGACCGTCGCGGCGGACGTGTGGATGCGTCCCTGCGATTCGGTCGCGGGCACGCGCTGCACGCGGTGCGTGCCGGATTCGAACTTCAGGCGCGAATACGCGCCGCGGCCTTCCACGCGCGCGATCACTTCCTTGAAGCCGCCGTGCTCGCCGGGACTGCTCGACTCGATTTCGACTTTCCATCCCTGCCGTTCGGCATAGCGCGCGTACATGCGGAACAGGTCGCCGGCGAAGATCGCCGCTTCGTCACCGCCGGTGCCGGCGCGCACTTCCAGGTAGAGGTCGCCCTCGTCGCGCGGGTCCTTCGGGATCAGGTGCGAGAGCAGTTCGGCATCGAGCTGCTCCAGACGCAGGTGCGCGGCGGCGATTTCTTCTTCGGCCAGCTCGCGCAGTTCCGGATCGGTGCGCATCGCCTCGGCGCCGGCGAGGTCGCGCCGCGCCTGCGCTTCGGCCGCCAATGCGTTGGCGACGGGTTCGAGCTGGGCGAATTCGCGCGACAGTCTGCGGAAGCGTTCGGCGTCGCCGATCACGCCCGGATCGGACAACAGGCGTTCGAGTTCCTCGCGTCGTTCGGCGAGTGCTTCGAGTTTGCGGCGCAGACTGGGGGTCATCGAAACCTGGGATGGTGGAAGAAGGAGCCGTGCTCCGCGTCCGGGCAATGCCGGAGCGTCTGAATCTGAGGATAGCCCGGCGGATCCGGGGGGCGAGGCAACAACGGGTGACGCAGGCGCGTCGTCGCTACCCGGCGCTGTCGTCGTCCTGGCCGTCCTGCGCGGGAAACAGCCGGTCGGCCGCGCGGGCGAGGTCGCTGTTGCCGGTCAACGCGGCTTCGCGCAGCGCGACCGTGGGCGCATGCAGCAGGCGGTTGGTCAGCGTATGTGCGAGGAAGTTGAGCACTTCCTCCGGATTCTCGCCGGAAGCGAGTTGCTGGCGCGCCTTGGCCAGCACTTCGGCTTTGGCCGCTTCGCCGTGCGCGCGCAGGCGTTTCAACGGTGCCGTGCGGGTGCTGGCAACGAGCGTTTCGTTGAAACGTGCCACCTGCAGTTCGACGATCGCTTCGGCCTCGGCAGCCGCCTCGCGCCGGCCGCGCCGGTTGTCCTCGATCGCGCGCTCGAGGTCATCGACGGTGTACAGGAACACGTCCTTCAACTCGGCCACGTCCGCGGCGATGTCACGCGGCACGGCCAGGTCGAGCAGCAGCATGGGGCGATGCCTGCGCGGGGCCAGCGCGGCGGCGACCTGCGGCTTGCGCAGGATCGGGTCGCGGCTGGCGGTGGCCGAGATCACGACGTCCGCTTCGCCGAGATGCTTGTCGAGCTCGCCCAACGGCAGGGCGACGCCACCGTGGCGGCTGGCCAGCTCCTGCGCATGGGAGAGCGTCCGGTTGGCAACCAGCAAACGCTTCGCACGGGCCTGCACGAGATGGCGTGCGGCCAGCTCGATGGTCTCGCCGGCGCCGATGAGCAGGACGGTGGAGTCTTCCAGGCGGGAGAACGATTCCTGTGCCAGGCGTACGGCGGCCGAGGCCACCGACACCGGATTGGCGCCGATGCGGGTGTCGGTGCGGGCGCGTTTTGCGGTAGTGAAGGCATGCTGGAACAGCCGGTCGAGGTGGTTGCCCAAGCTGCCGGCGTTGCGCGCCGTCGCCCAGGCATCCTTCACCTGGCCCAGGATCTGCGGCTCGCCCAGCACCAGCGAGTCGAGTCCGGTGGCGACGCGAAACAGGTGGCGCACCGCATCGGCATCGCGATGGCGATACAGGTAGGCGTGCAGGTCGCCGACTTCGTCCGGATGCGTGGCCAGCCAGTCGGCCAAGGCCTGGCCATCGTCGTCGGCGACGGCATAGAGTTCGGTGCGGTTGCAGGTCGACAGCAACGCTACTTCGCGGACCTGCGGCAACGCACGCAGCGCTTCGAGCGCCGCCGGCACGGTATCGGCCGAAAACGCGACGCGTTCGCGCAGGCTGACCGGCGCGGTCTGGTGGTTGATGCCAAGGACGAACAAACTCATCTACGCCGGGCTCTTGCGTTCAGGTGCTTGCGATAAGCTGCTGGCTGCCGAAGGCCGCCATTCTACCGGCCCTGACTCCGACCAGCTTGAAGCTTTCGATACCCGCAGCGTTTCGCTTGTCGACCTTCCCGCGTGCCGCGGCACTCGCCCTGGCCCTGCTGGGCACCGTGTCGATCCTTCCCGCGCAGGCTGAACGGGCGTCCGCCAGCGCACCGAAGGACGCCGCGTCCGAGTCGATAGAGCCGTTGCTGGCCGGCGAGTTCGCCCTGCAGGCGGGCCAGTTGGATGACGCCGCACGCTGGTACCTCCAGGCTGCCAAGGACGCCGGCGACGCCTCGCTGGCAGAGCGGGCCACCCGGATCGCGCTGCTGGCCAAGGACGACGCCCGCGCGGCGGAAGCGATCGCGCTGTGGCGCAGGCTGGCCGGCGAGACCGCGAGCCTGCAGGCCGCCGAGGCCACGCTGGCGCTGCGTAAAGGCAACGACCGGCAGGCGCGCAAGTATCTGGTGGCCCTGATGCAGCAGCCCGGCGACGATGGCTGGCGGCAGGCCTTCGGCGTGCTGCTGACCGGCGACCCGCAGCATTCGGCGCGCCTGCTCGAGAAGCTGGTCGACGACGGGCAGATCCCGCCGCGCTTGCAGGCCTGGCTGGCGTTTGGTGGTCTCGCGCAGAAGCTGGAGCAGCCGGACCTGGCCGAACAGATCGTGGCCGAGGTGGTGCGGCGCTTCCCGGGCGAGCCGCGGGTCGCGTTGCTGCGTGCCAGCCAGTTGCGCGAGGCCGGCAAGACCGACGAGGCGCGGCAGGTGCTGGCGCCGCTGGCCGAGCAGGCCGGCAGCGACGCCGAACTCCGGCTCGCGATCGCCAGCGAGTACGACAGCCTGGGCGACCTGAAGGCCGCCGCCGCCACGCTCGCGCGCGGGCCGCAGGACGACCAGACCTACGCCTTGCGGGCCTCGCTGCTCGCCCGGGCCGAAGACAAGCTGACGCTGACGCGCCTCTATGACGAGTTGAAAGGCACCGCGAGCAAGCCCGAACCGAGCCGCCGCCTGTTGCTGGGCCAGTTGGCGGAGTTCCTCGAGCGCAACGAGGAAGCCCTGGACTGGTACCGCGGCGTACCGGGCGGGCCCCAGCGTTGGCAGGCGCGTCTGCGCGCGGCCAACGTGCTGCATGAGCTCAAGCGTTCGAAAGAGGCCTATGCCGAGCTCGAGGCGATCCAGTCCGACGTGACCGCCGAGGACGAGTCGCGCCGCGACGCCTACTTGTTGGAGGCGTCGCTGCGGCAGGAGGACAAGAACGATGCCGGCGAGTTGGACGCCTACGCGCGTGGCCTGGCGGCATTCCCGGACGATGCCGACCTGCTGTACGCCCGCGCGCTGGGCTGGGAGCGTCGCGATGACATCCCTCGCGCCGAAGCGGATTTCCGCAAGATCCTCGTGTCCGATCCGGACAGCATCGCGGCGCTCAACGCGCTGGGTTACACGCTCGCCGACCGCACGACGCGCTACCGCGAAGCACTGGAGCTGATCGACCGCGCGCGCGCGGCCGAACCCGACAATGCCGCCATCATCGACAGCTACGGGTGGGTGCTTTATCGGCTCGGCCGCAAGCAGGACGCGCTGGTGGAGTTGCGCCGCGCTTTCGCGCTGCAGAAAGACGCGGAAATCGCCGCCCATCTCGCTGAAGTGCTATGGGAGCTCGGCAAGCGCGATGAAGCGCGCAAGTATTTCGACGAGGCTGCCCGCCTCGACCCGGACAATCGCTCGCTGAAGCGCGCGCTTGAGCGCACCGGCGCGTCCGCGATCACGACCGGGGTTGGCGCGTGACGGCACGAGCGCTGGTCCTCGCGGTCTCATTGGCCTGTTTGTCCGCCTGCACCGCCACGGCGCCACGAGCGACGTTGCCTCCCGACCGGATCGCCTCGGCCGAAGCGGAGCAAGTGGCGCGCGAGGCAGCGCTGCGTGAGCAATCGGCGTGGTCGCTGCAGGGCCGCATCGCCGTGGCCAACCAGGGCAAGGGCGGCAGCGGTCGCATTGACTGGCGGCAGGAGGGGGCGCGTTACCAGGTGGCGCTGAGTGCGCCGGTAACCCGGCAGAGCTGGCGCCTCAGTGGCGACGGCGACGGCGCCCGCCTGGAAGGCATAGAAGGCGGTCCACGTGAAGGCAGCGATGCCGCGCAACTGCTGCGCGAGGCCACCGGCTGGGAGATCCCGGTGGCCGCCCTGGCCGAATGGGTGCGTGGTGCGCGTGCGCCAGGGCTGGGTCCGGCGCGCGTTGCCTATGGCGTCGACGGCCGGCTCGCGCACCTGGAGCAGGGCGGCTGGGCGATCGACTATGTATGGAACGCCATGTCGGCCGATCCGGTCCTGCCGGCCCGGCTCACCGCCCGCCGCGGCGAGGCGCAGGTTAGGCTGATCATCGACCGCTGGGGCGACGGCGTCATCGAATGAAACCCATCGATTCCGACGGCTGGTCGTCCTGGCCGGCCCCGGCCAAGCTCAATCTGTTCCTTCGCATCACCGGTCGCCGCGCCGACGGCTACCACCTGCTGCAGACCGTATTCAGGATCCTGGACTGGGGCGACACCATACGACTGCGCGTTCGCGAGGATGGCGTGGTGCGTCTCCACGGCGGGTCCGTGCCGGGTGTCGATGAGGCGGATGACCTGACGGTTCGTGCCGCAAAACTGCTGCAATCGGCGACCAATTCCGCGCCCGGTGCCGACATCACCATCGAAAAGTGCATTCCGGCCGGCGGTGGTTTCGGCGGCGGCTCGTCGGATGCCGCGACGGTGTTGGTGGCGCTGGATGCGCTGTGGGGAACCGCGCTCGGAGTCGAGCGATTGGCTGAGCTGGGCTTGCAGTTGGGCGCGGACGTGCCCGTCTTCGTGCGCGGTGAGAATGCCTGGGCCGAAGGAGTGGGGGAGCGCCTGGCGCCGGTGTCACTGCCACCGGCCTGGTATCTGCTGGCCGACCCCGGTGTGCATGCGCCGACCGAGGCCCTGTTCCAGTCTCCTGAATTGACGCGGGATGCAGCGCCCGCGACAATATCGGACTTCGTTTCGGGTGTGCCGCTCGGGAATGCGTTCGAGCCGGTATTGCGCGCCCGCGAAGCAGCCGTGGAGGCTGTTTTCGCGGCATTGTCGCATGTCGGTTCGCCGCGCCTGACCGGGTCCGGCAGCGGTTGTTTCGTCGAGTTCGCCACGCGCGAATCGGCCGAGGCGGCGCTGGCGGCATTGCCGCCGGGCCTGCGGGTCTGGCTGGTGGCCGGTGCGGCGCGTTCGCCGCTGCACGCCGCGCTCGAAGCGTATCGCCCCTGAGTCAGCTCCGGGGTGGTGAAAACCATCCGCAGGGGCGTCGCCAAGTGGCCCAAGGCACCGGGTTTTGATCCCGGCATTCGTAGGTTCGAATCCTACCGCCCCTGCCAATTCGAATACGGGACTGGTCCGGATGCCCCGGGTCTGACAGGACGTCACCCCGCCCACGGTCAGAGCGAAGCGGAGAAGACAGTGCAGAACGATCGCAACCTGCTGGTATTCAGCGGCAATGCCAACCGCCCGCTCGCCGAGGCGGTGTGCAAGGAACTCGGCATTCGCCTGGGCAAGGCCCTGGTCAGCCGTTTCTCCGACGGCGAAGTGCAGGTCGAGATCGAGGAGAACGTGCGCCGGCAGGAAGTGTTCGTGATCCAGCCGACGAACGCGCCCAGTGCCGAGAACCTGGTGGAGCTGCTGGTCCTGATCGACGCGCTCAAGCGCGCCTCCGTCAGCAGCATCACCGCGGTGGTGCCGTATTTCGGCTACGCCCGCCAGGACCGTCGTCCGCGTTCCTCACGCGTGCCGATCACGGCCAAGGTAGTGGCCAAGATGTTTGGTTCGGTGGGCGCCGACCGCGTGCTGACGGTCGACCTGCATGCCGACCAGATCCAGGGCTTCTTCGATGTCCCGGTCGACAACGTGTACGCCTCGCCGCTGCTGCTCGCCGATATCTGGCGTGCGCACGGTACTGACAACCTGATCGTGGTCTCGCCGGACGTCGGCGGCGTGGTGCGCGCTCGTGCGATCGCCAAGCGCCTCGACGACGCCGACCTGGCCATCATCGACAAGCGCCGTCCGCGTGCGAACGTGGCGACGGTGATGAACATCATCGGTGACGTCGCCGGCAAGACCTGCGTTCTGGTCGACGACATCGTCGACACCGCCGGCACCCTGTGCGCCGCAGCCAATGCGCTCAAGGCGCAGGGCGCGACCAAGGTGGTGGCGTACTGCACGCATCCGGTGCTGTCGGGTGCGGCGATGGACAACGTGACGAAATCGCAGCTCGACGAGTTGGTGGTGACCGACACCATCCCGCTGTCCGATGCGGCCAAGGCCTGCAGCAAGATCCGCCAGCTCAGCGTGGCCGAGCTGCTGGCCGAGACGATCCGCCGCGTCGCCTTCGGCGAGTCGGTGAGCTCGCTGTACGTCGACTGATAAAGAAATCTGCGGCGCCGGCTTCTGGTCGCCGCCGCAAATCGCCGCTCACCTGGTCGCGGGTGAGCGTTTACCCCGCCGCGAGGCGGGTCCATTGCAAGCCAAGTGAGTCAATCCAATGTCCGAACATATCCTCAAGGCCACGGGCCGCAGCGTCGAAGGGAAGGGTGCGAGCCGCCGCCTTCGTCATGCCGCCTCGATCCCGGCCATCGTCTACGGCGGCAAGTCCGCTCCGCAGGCCATCCAGCTCGACCACGAGAAGATCTGGCTGGCGCAGCAGAACGAGTGGTTCTACTCGTCGATCCTCAGCCTCGACATCGACGGCAAGGTCGAGAGCGTGCTGCTGCGTGACATGCAGCGCCATCCGTTCAAGCAGATCATCATGCACCTGGACTTCCAGCGCGTTGACGCCAACCAGGCCCTGCGCGTGAAGGTGCCGCTGCACTTCCTCAACCAGGAGAAGTCGCCGGCCGGCAAGACCGCGGGCATCGTGATCCTGCACGAGCTCAACGAAGTCGAGATCAGCTGCCTGCCGAAGGACCTGCCGGAGTTCATCGAAGTCGACCTGGCTGCGCTGAAGATCGGCGACATCGTCCACCTGTCGGAGCTGAAGCTGCCGAAGGGCGTCGAGATCCCCGAGCTGAAGCAGGGCAAGGAACACGACATCGCCGTCGTCATTGCCAAGCACGGCAAGGAAGAGGTCGAGGCTCCGGCCGAGGAAGGCTCTGCCGAAGTGCCGGCCGCCAAGGTCAGCAAGAAGGACGAGAAGTAATCACGCCGCGCCGGTCCGTCCAGAGGGCGGACCGGCGTGCGTATTGCTTCGTGACGCGACCTGATGGCAGGGCTGCGCCTCATCGTCGGGCTGGGCAATCCCGGTCCCGAGCACACCCGGACCCGGCACAATGCCGGGTTCTGGTTTGTTGACGCCCTTGCGGACCGCCTCGGCGGCCGCTTCGGGCTGGAATCCAAGCTGTTCGGCGAGACCTGCAAGATCGACGTCGCCGGCACTCCGGTCTGGCTGCTCAAGCCGGCCACGTTCATGAACCTCTCCGGCAAGTCGGTCACGGCGGCGTTGCGCTACTGGAAGATCGAGCCGGAGGAAATGCTGGTCGCGCATGACGAGCTGGACCTGCCCACGGGCACCGCGCGGCTCAAGTTCGACGGTGGCCACGGCGGGCAGAACGGCCTGCGCGACATCACCCGGTTGCTGGGTCATGGCAAGTACCACCGTCTGCGGGTCGGCATCGGCCATCCCGGCCACAAGGACAAGGTCACCCCCTGGGTGCTCGGCCGTCCCGGTCGTGACGACGAGGCCGCGATCCTGCGCGCCATCGCCGATTCCGAGGACGTGCTGCCGCTGGCGGTTGCCGGCGACTTCAACGAGGCCATGAAGCGGCTGCATACGCCGCGGGCCTGATCGTTTCATCCCCCAATTCATGGCGCCGGCCCGGCCGGCGCCGCATCAGAGCGAGAACAGCGTCATGGGCATCAAATGCGGCATCGTCGGTCTGCCTAACGTCGGCAAGTCGACCCTTTTCAACGCCCTGACCAAGGCCGGCATCGCCGCCGCCAACTTCCCGTTCTGCACGATCGAGCCGAACGTCGGCGTGGTGCCGGTGCCGGATCCGCGCCTGAATGCGCTGGCCGACATCGTCAAGCCGCAAAAGCTGATCCCGACCGCGGTCGAGTTCGTTGACATCGCCGGCCTAGTCGCGGGCGCCGCCAGCGGCGAGGGCCTGGGCAACAAGTTCCTGGCCCACATCCGCGAGGTGGACGCGATCACCCACGTCGTGCGCTGTTTCGAGAATCCGGACGTCATCCACGTCAGCAACCGCATCGACCCGATCGCCGACATCGAGACGATCGACACCGAGCTGGCGCTGGCCGACCTGGAGTCCGTCGAGAAGGCCCTGCAGCGCGCCGAACGCACGGCCAAGACCGGCGACAAGGACGCCAAGGCCCGTGTCGAGGTGCTCGGCCGCGTCCGCGCCGGCCTGGACGCCGGCAAGGCGGCTCGCGGGATGGGCCTGTCGGACGACGACAAGCTGCTGCTGCGCGACCTGTTCCTGCTGACGCTGAAGCCGGTGATGTACGTCGCCAACGTCCTGGAGGACGGCTTCGAGAACAATCCGCACCTGGATGCCGTCCGCGCCCGTGCCGTCACCGAGGGCGCCGAAGTGGTGCCGGTGTGCGCCGCCATCGAGGAAGAGCTCAGCCAGCTCGATGACGCCGACCGCGATACCTTCCTGGCCGACCTCGGACTGGACGAGCCGGGGCTGAACCGGGTCATCCGTGCGGGTTACAAGCTGCTGGGCCTGCAGACCTATTTCACCGCTGGTGTGAAGGAAGTGCGCGCCTGGACCGTCAGGGCCGGCTCCACGGCACCGCAGGCCGCGGCGGTGATCCACACCGATTTCGAGAAGGGTTTCATCCGCGCCGAAACCATCGCCTACGACGACTTCATCAAGTACAAGGGCGAGTCTGGCGCGCGCGACGCGGGGCGCCTGCGTCTGGAAGGCAAGGAATACCGGGTTCAGGAAGGCGACGTGCTGCACTTCCGCTTCAACGTCTGACCGGGGGTTCGTGCGCCGGCAGCGGGTAGCGATGGGCGGGTGCGAGAAGAAATATCCCCCCCGCCCGCAAACAAGTGAACAAAACGCGTTGACAACCTCAATTCACAGCGCCAGAATTGCGGGCTCTTTTGGAGGGATACCCAAGCGGCCAACGGGGGCAGACTGTAAATCTGCTGGCTTACGCCTTCGGTGGTTCGAATCCACCTCCCTCCACCAGTTTCAATCAGCCGAAAGGCTGGGCCGGTCGCAAGACGGGTGGCAATAACAGTAAACTCCGATGGATTTACCAGCCATCGGCGCGGTACCCAAGCAGGTCTGTCCGGCGCGGGAGTAGTTCAATGGTAGAACCTCAGCCTTCCAAGCTGATGGTGCGGGTTCGATTCCCGTCTCCCGCTCCATTGAAGACGCAACGCCAACCTGTTTGAAAATGTTTCGCTCACGTAGCTCAGTCGGTAGAGCACCTCCTTGGTAAGGAGGAGGTCGCTGGTTCGATTCCAGTCGTGAGCACCACATCGAAGTAATCGTAGTTTCGGTTTCACTCCGGTCGCGGCGGGTCCGCCGCGAATAATCCGGCGGCGATCCACCCGTAATCTTCTAGCGAGAAGCGACTGTCATGGCCAAGGGTAAGTTTGAGCGCACCAAGCCGCACGTGAACGTGGGCACGATCGGTCACGTCGACCACGGCAAGACCACGCTGACGGCAGCGCTGACGAAGGTGGGCGCCGAGCGTTTCGGTGGCGAGTTCAAGGCATACGACGCGATCGACGCGGCGCCGGAAGAGAAGGCGCGCGGCATCACGATCTCGACGGCACACGTCGAGTACGAGAGCCCGAACCGTCACTACGCGCACGTGGACTGCCCGGGCCACGCCGACTACGTGAAGAACATGATCACCGGTGCTGCCCAGATGGACGGCGCGATCCTGGTGTGCTCGGCCGCTGACGGCCCGATGCCGCAGACGCGCGAGCACATCCTGCTGTCGCGCCAGGTCGGCGTGCCGTACATCGTCGTGTTCCTGAACAAGGCCGACATGGTGGACGACGCCGAGCTGCTCGAGTTGGTCGAGATGGAAGTTCGCGAGCTGCTGAGCAAGTACGAGTTCCCGGGCGACGACACCCCGATCATCCACGGCTCGGCCCGTCTGGCGCTGGAAGGCGACCAGTCGGAGATCGGCGTGCCGGCGATCCTGAAGCTGGTTGAGGCGCTGGACACGTTCATCCCGCTGCCGGAGCGCGCGATCGACAAGCCGTTCCTGATGCCGGTGGAAGACGTGTTCTCGATCTCGGGCCGCGGCACCGTGGTGACCGGCCGTATCGAGCGCGGCATCATCAAGGTGGGCGACGAAATCGAAATCGTCGGCATCCGTCCGACGCAGAAGACGACCGTCACCGGCGTCGAGATGTTCCGCAAGCTGCTGGACCAGGGTCAGGCGGGCGACAACGCCGGTCTGCTGCTGCGCGGCACCAAGCGTGACGACGTCGAGCGTGGCCAGGTGCTGGCCAAGCCGGGTTCGATCACCCCGCACACCGAGTTCGAGGCCGAGGTGTACGTGCTGTCGAAGGACGAGGGCGGCCGTCACACCCCGTTCTTCAAGGGCTACCGCCCGCAGTTCTACTTCCGCACGACCGACATCACCGGCGCGGTGCAGCTGCCGGAAGGCGTCGAGATGGTCATGCCGGGCGACAACATCAAGATGGTCGTCCAGCTGATCAACCCGGTGGCGATGGACGAAGGCCTGCGCTTCGCGATCCGCGAAGGCGGCCGTACCGTCGGCGCCGGCGTCGTGGCCAAGATCATCAAGTAAGATCGTCGCCACGGCAGCCCGCTGTCGTGGCAACTTTCCGATAGTGCGATGGTCTGATGGCCTGCGCGTTATCAGGACGGTGACTCAGCAGGCGAGTCGGCAACGGCTCGCCGTCGCTGTCTAAGGAAAACCCGTTTAACGTACGCCAGTAGCTCAATTGGCAGAGCAGCGGTCTCCAAAACCGCAGGTTGGGGGTTCGAGTCCCTCCTGGCGTGCCACCTGCTATGCGGATCCTCCCGCAGAAGACCGGCTGAATAGCCGGGCTTTCCAACAAAAGACGCGGCATTGCGTCGCGTGATGGATCGGATGAACAGCAAGGTCGAACAACCCGGCTCCGCGTCTGCGGGCGATATGGTCAAGTACGTCGTGGCGCTGCTGCTGGTTGCCGCAGGCGTTGCCGCCTATATCTACTTCGACCAGTGGGCCGGCCCGCTGCGCGCGCTGGCTGTGGCCGCTGGCCTGGTGCTGGGCGCGCTGGTGTTCCTGTCCAGTGGAAAGGGTCTGCAGACCCGCGAGTTCCTCTCCGAGTCGCGCTTCGAACTGCGCAAGGTGGTCTGGCCGACCCGTCAGGAAGCCATGCGCACCACCTGGGTCGTCATGATTGCCGTGGCCGTGCTGAGTCTGATTCTCGCCGGCTTCGATCTGATCATCCAGTTCGCGGTAAAGGCAATTTTGGGGCAATAAGCAATGACCGAAGTGCAGAAACGCTGGTACGTCGTCCACGCCTATTCGGGCTTCGAGAAGTCCGTGGCGCAGGCGCTGCGTGACCGCATCGTGCGCGACGGAATGCAGGACCGGTTCGGTGAAGTGCTGGTTCCGACCGAAGAGGTTGTCGAGATGCGCTCCGGCCAGAAGCGCCGTTCCGAGCGCAAGTTCTTCCCGGGCTACGTCCTGGTGCAGATCGCCACTCATGACGAAGCGGGCATTCCGCGCATGGACAACGAGAGCTGGCACCTGGTCAAGGAGACCCCGAAGGTGATGGGCTTCATCGGTGGCACCGCCGACCGCCCGCTGCCGATCGCCGACCGCGAGGCCGATGCCATCCTGCAGCGCGTTCAGGAAGGCGTGGAGAAGCCCAAGCCCAAGGTGCTGTTCGAGCCGGGCGAGATGGTCCGCGTCATCGACGGCCCGTTCAACGACTTCAACGGCGTGGTCGAAGAGATCAATTACGAGAAGAGCCGCCTGCGCGTGGCCGTGCTCATCTTCGGCCGCTCGACCCCGGTCGAGCTGGAATTTGGCCAGGTCGAGAAGGCCTGAGCCCCGGCCCCGGGCGCTCTGCCCGGAATGGTCCGAAAAACCTGATACACTAGCGGGCTTGCTCCCTTGGGAGCCCGTAAGCAGGGAACGCAGCCGCCGCGAGGCGGCTGTCTGCGCAACGGACAACGTGATGTCGGGACACGTGATTTTCCCGGCGCGATGGGGAGCCTGAGACCCAGGCGTTAGCACCCGGAGAGCAATCAAAATGGCTAAGAAAGTAGTCGGTTACATCAAGCTTCAGGTCAAGGCCGGTCAGGCCAACCCGTCGCCGCCGGTCGGTCCGGCCCTCGGTCAGCGCGGCCTGAACATCATGGAGTTCTGCAAGGCGTTCAACGCGGCGACCTCCAAGCTCGAGCCGGGTCTGCCGACCCCGGTCATCATCACGGCCTATTCGGACCGTACCTTCACCTTCGTCACCAAGAGCACGCCGGCTTCGGTGCTGCTGAAGAAGGCCGCGGGCATTGCCTCGGGCTCCAAGCGCCCGAACACCGACAAGGTGGGCAAGGTCACCCGCGCCCAGCTCGAAGCCATCGCCAAGCAGAAGGAAGCCGACCTGACGGCGGCCGACCTGGATGCAGCGGTGAAGACGATTGCGGGTTCGGCCCGCAGCATGGGCCTGGTGGTGGAGGGTTAAGACATGGCAATGACCAAGCGCGAGAAGTCCATCAAGGCTGCCGTCGTCCCGGGTAAGGCTTACCCGATCGACGAAGCGATCAAGATCATCAAGACCGCCACCAAGGCCAAGTTCGTCGAATCCGTCGACGTGGCCGTGCGTCTCGGCGTGGATGCGAAGAAGTCCGACCAGCAGGTGCGCGGTTCGACCGTGCTGCCGGCCGGTACCGGCAAGAGCGTGCGCGTGGCCGTGTTCGCCCCGGCCGGTGCCAAGGCCGACGAGGCCCTGGCCGCTGGCGCCGAGGCGGTCGGCATGGACGACCTGGCCGAGAAGATGATGGCCGGCGACCTGAACTACGACGTCGTCATCGCCACCCCGGACGCCATGCGCGTCGTCGGTAAGCTGGGCCAGGTGCTCGGTCCGCGCGGCCTGATGCCGAACCCGAAGGTCGGCACCGTGTCGCCGAACCCGGCCGAGGCGGTCAAGAACGCCAAGGGCGGCCAGGTGCGCTACCGCACCGACAAGGCCGGCATCATCCACTGCACCATCGGCAAGGCCAGCTTCGAAGACGCCTCGCTGAAGGACAACCTGCACGCCCTGCTGCTTGACCTGATCAAGGCCAAGCCGTCCACCGCCAAGGGCCAGTACCTGCAGAAGATTTCGATCAGCTCGACCATGGGCCCCGGCGTGACCGTGGACCAGGGCACGCTGACCCTGAAGTAATTCGTTTCAAGCCGGTGGCTCGCGCCGCCGGCTGCAAGTTTTGAGGGCGTCGCCGCAGTCCGCTGTGGCGGCAGCCGTCAAAGACCGCAGGTGCGGTCAGCGCCTACCGGCGACGGGCATGGATGCTCGACATGGCATGGATTCGCCGCCGGTGGAAGCGGGATTGCTTAATCCGGACCCGTCCGGGGTCGGCCTGCGTAGATGGTGCCTTCTGGAAATTTTTTCTGGAGTGGCCACCACCGGGATGCGTGTGCATCCCCGGCGCCAGGGATCCGGTGCCGCCCAGGACCGCAAGCGGCAGGAGCCGTGAGCGGAATTCAATTGGAGGAGTGCAATGGCTCTCAATCTGTCCCAGAAGCAAGAAGTAGTCGCCGAACTGGCGGAAGTCGCTTCGAAGGCCCACTCCTTGGTCGCTGCCGAGTACGCAGGCACCACGGTCAGTCAAATGACCGCGATGCGCAAGAAGGCTCGCGAATCCGGCGTGTTCTTGAAGGTTGTCAAGAACACCCTGGCCGCGCGCGCCGTCGAAGGCACCGACTTCGAGTGCACGAAGGATGCACTGGTCGGTCCGCTGCTGTACGCGTTTTCGGCGGAAGACCCCGGTGCTGCCGGGCGTCTGATCAAGGAATTCGCCAAGACCAACGACAAGCTGCAGGCGAAGGTCGTCTCGATCGACGGCAAGCTCTTCCCGGGCTCGCACGTCGAAGTGCTGGCCGCGCTGCCGACTCGTGAACAGGCCCTGGCCATGCTGGCCCGCGTCCTGGCCGAGCCGGTCACCATGTTCGCCCGCGTCGTCAAGGCCGTGGCTGACAAGCAGGGTGGCGGCGAAGAAGCAACTGCCGAGGCTGCGACCGAGACGGCGTGATCGTCTCGCTGACGCGAAGCTAGTGAACCGATTCGTAAGTTCAAAAATTTCCAGAGGTTAACAACATGTCCCTGTCCAACGAACAGATCGTCGACGCCGTTGCCGGCATGACCATCAGCCAGGTGATGGACCTGGTCAAGGCGATCGAAGACAAGTTCGGCGTCACCGCCGCTGCCCCGGTCATGATGGCCGCCGGCCCGGCTGCTGCCGCTGCCCCGGTTGAAGAGCAGACCGAGTTCACCGTCGTCCTGAAGGCCGCCGGCGAGAAGAAGGTCGAAGTCATCAAGGCCGTCCGCGCCATCACCGGCCTGGGCCTGAAGGAAGCGAAGGACCTCGTCGAAGGCGCCCCGCAGACCGTGAAGGAAGGCGTGTCGAAGGACGACTCCGCCAAGTTCAAGAAGGATCTCGAGGCTGCCGGCGCCACCGTCGAGCTGAAGTAAGCAGTACTTGCGTCGCCGGATGGTACTGGCGACCACCTGAGGCTGGGGACGAAAGTCCCCGGCCTTTGGCCGTTCCAGGGAGTTCGCTCCCCGGGCGTCCAGGCAACACGCTGTACCCATCGAGTTGACAGTCGGAAGTAGCGGGAGAAGGCGTGCTGGTGCCGGCAATACCAGCGACTTCCCACTGGCAATTCATCGTTCCCCTAGGGCTCGGACCGCGGACGCGCGGACCGGCGGGGAGCCGAGGCATCGGCTCTCCAGCCCATCAGCTAACCGAGGCGGTAGCTCACCATGACGTACTCGTTCACCGAAAAGAAGCGCATCCGCAAGGACTTCGGCAAGCGCCGTTCGATCCTCGAAGTGCCCTTCCTGCTGGCCATCCAGGTCGATTCCTATCGCGAGTTCCTGCAGGAAAACGCGGACCCGGCCAAGCGTGAGGACCGCGGCCTGCACGCCGCCCTGAAGTCGGTGTTCCCGATCTCCAGCTACTCCGGCAACGCCGCTCTCGAATACGTCGGCTACAAGCTCGGCGACCCTGCCTTCGATGAGCGCGAGTGCCGCAACCGCGGCCTGTCCTACGGCGCCCCGCTGCGCGTCACCGTGCGCCTGGTCATCTACGACCGCGAGTCGTCGACCAAGGCCATCAAGTACGTGAAGGAGCAGGAAGTCTACATGGGCGAGATTCCGCTCATGACCGACAACGGCACCTTCATCGTCAACGGCACCGAGCGCGTCATCGTCTCGCAGCTGCATCGCAGCCCGGGCGTGTTCTTCGACCACGACCGCGGCAAGACGCACAGCTCGGGCAAGCTGTTGTACAGCGCCCGCATCATTCCTTACCGCGGCTCCTGGCTGGACTTCGAGTTCGACCCGAAGGACGCGCTGTTCACCCGTATCGACCGCCGCCGCAAGCTGCCGGTGACCGTGCTGCTTCGCGCGCTCGGTTACAGCAACGAAGAGATGCTGCGCGAGTTCTTCGAGATCAACACCTTCCACATCGATCCGAAGGAAGGCGTGCAGCTCGAGCTCGTCCCGGAACGCCTGCGTGGCGAAACGCTGAACTTCGACCTCGCCGACGGCGAGAGGGTCATCGTCGAAGCCGGCCGCCGCATCACCGCGCGCCACGTCAAGCAGCTCGAGCAGTCGGGCATCTCTGCGCTGGCCGTGCCGGACGAGTACCTCATTGGCCGCATCCTCGCCAATGACGTCGTCGACGCGAACACCGGCGAACTGCTGGCCACCGCCAACGACGAGATCAGCGAAGACCAGCTGGCCAAGTTCCGCAAGGCCGGTATCGACGCCGTCGGCACGCTGTGGGTCAACGACCTGGATCGTGGCGCTTACCTGTCGCACACCCTGCGCATCGACTCGACCCGCACCCAGCTGGAAGCGCTGGTCGAGATCTACCGCATGATGCGTCCGGGCGAGCCGCCGACCAAGGACGCCGCGCAGAACCTGTTCCACAACCTGTTCTTCACGTTCGAGCGCTACGACCTGTCGGCCGTGGGCCGCATGAAGTTCAACCGCCGCCTCGGCCGCAAGGCAACCGAAGGCGCGTCGGTGCTCTACGACGCCAAGTACTTCGCCGACCGCAAGGACGACGAGTCCGTCCGCCTGCGCGAAGCGTGCGGCCAGACCTCCGACATCCTCGACGTGATCAAGGTCCTGACCGAGATCCGCAACGGTCGCGGCACCGTCGACGACATCGACCACCTGGGCAACCGTCGCGTGCGTTCGGTCGGCGAAATGGCCGAGAACGTGTTCCGCGTCGGCCTGGTCCGCGTCGAGCGCGCCGTCAAGGAACGGCTGTCGATGGCCGAGTCCGAAGGCCTGACCCCGCAGGAACTGATCAACGCCAAGCCGGTGGCGGCCGCGATCAAGGAGTTCTTCGGCTCCTCGCAGCTGTCGCAGTTCATGGACCAGAACAACCCGCTGTCGGAAGTGACGCACAAGCGTCGCGTCTCGGCGCTGGGTCCGGGCGGCCTGACCCGCGAGCGCGCCGGCTTCGAAGTGCGCGACGTGCATCCGACCCATTACGGCCGCGTCTGCACCATCGAGACGCCTGAAGGCCCGAACATCGGCCTGATCAACTCGCTGGCCGTGTTCGCCCGCACCAACAAGTACGGCTTCCTCGAGACGCCGTACCGCAAGGTCGTGGACGGCCGCGTCACCGATGACGTCGACTACCTGTCGGCCATCGAAGAGAACGAGTACGTCATCGCCCAGGCGAACGCGCCGCAGGACGACAAGGGCCACATCACCGCCCAGTTCGTCGCCTGCCGCTTCCAGGGCGAGTCGCTGCTGAAGCCGCCGAGCGAAATCCACTACATGGACGTCTCGCCGATGCAGACCGTGTCGGTCGCGGCGGCGCTCGTGCCGTTCCTCGAGCACGACGACGCCAACCGCGCACTGATGGGCGCGAACATGCAGCGCCAGGCCGTGCCGACGCTGCGTGCGCAGAAGCCGCTGGTCGGCACCGGCATCGAGCGTGCCGTGGCCCGCGACTCCGGCGTGACCGTGAATGCGCTGCGCGGTGGCGTGATCGAGCAGATCGACGCCGGCCGCATCGTGGTCAAGGTCAACGAGAACGAGATCTCCGGCGAAACCGATGCCGGCGTCGACATCTACAACCTGATCAAGTACACGCGTTCGAACCAGAACACCTGCATCAACCAGACTCCGCTGGTGAAGGTGGGCAACGTGATCGCGCGCGGTGACGTGCTGGCCGACGGTCCCTCGACCGACATCGGCGAGCTCGCGCTGGGCCAGAACATGCTGGTCGCGTTCATGCCGTGGAACGGCTACAACTTCGAAGACTCGATCCTGCTCTCCGAGCGCGTGGTCGAGGAGGATCGCTACACCACGATCCACATCGAAGAGCTGACCTGCGTTGCCCGCGACACGAAGCTGGGTCCGGAGGAAATCTCCGCCGACATCCCGAACGTCTCCGAGCAGGCGCTGAACCGCCTCGACGAGTCGGGCGTGGTGTACATCGGTGCGGAAGTGCGTGCCGGCGACATCATGGTCGGCAAGGTCACGCCGAAGGGCGAGAGCCAGCTGACTCCGGAAGAGAAGCTGCTGCGTGCGATCTTCGGCGAGAAGGCGTCCGACGTTAAGGACAGCTCGCTGCGCGTGCCGCCGGGCATGGACGGCACCGTCATCGACGTGCAGGTCTTCACCCGCGACGGCATCGAGAAGGACAAGCGCGCTCGCCAGATCGAGGAATCGGAAATCCGTCGCGTCAAGAAGGACTTCGACGACCAGTACCGCATCCTCGAAGCCGCGATCTACGACCGCCTGAAGTCCCAGCTGGTCGGCAAAGTCGCCAATGGCGGCGCCGGCCTGAAGAAGGGCGACACCGTCACCAGCCTCGTGCTCGACGGCCTGTCCAAGAAGGACTGGTTCAGCCTGCGCATGAAGGACGAGGACGCCATCGAGGCGATCGAGCGCGCGCAGAAGCAGATCGACGTCCACAAGGAAGAGTTCGAGAAGCGCTTCGCCGACAAGCGCGGCAAGATCACCCAGGGCGACGATCTCGCTCCGGGCGTGCTGAAGATGGTCAAGGTCTTCCTGGCCGTTAAGCGCCGCATCCAGCCGGGCGACAAGATGGCCGGCCGCCACGGCAACAAGGGTGTCGTGTCGACCATCGTGCCGGTGCAGGACATGCCGTACATGGCCGATGGCCAGACGGTGGATATCGTCCTGAATCCGCTAGGCGTGCCGTCGCGTATGAACATCGGCCAGATCCTCGAGGTGCATCTGGGCTGGGCCGCCAAGGGCCTGGGTCAGAAGATCCAGCGCATGCTGGAGGCACAGCAGAAGGTCGCCGAGCTGCGCAAGTTCCTCGACGAGATCTACAACCACGATCGGACCACGCACGAGGAGCGCGTCGATCTCAAGCAGTTCAGCGATACCGAACTGCTGGCGCTGGCGCAGAACCTCATCGACGGTGTGCCCATGGCGACCCCGGTGTTCGATGGCGCGGCCGAGGCCGAGATCAAGAAGATGCTCGAACTCGCCGATCTGCCGCTAAGCGGTCAGACCGTGCTGCACGACGGTCGTACCGGCGAAGCCTTTGAGCGCCCGGTCACGGTCGGCTACATGCACATGCTGAAGCTGAACCACCTGGTCGACGACAAGATGCATGCACGTTCGACCGGTCCGTACTCGCTCGTCACCCAGCAGCCGCTGGGCGGCAAGGCGCAGTTCGGCGGCCAGCGTTTCGGCGAAATGGAAGTCTGGGCACTGGAAGCGTACGGCGCCGCCTACACCCTGCAGGAAATGCTGACGGTGAAGTCCGACGACGTGCAGGGCCGTAACCAGATGTACAAGAACATCGTCGACGGCGAGTACGAGATGGTTGCCGGCATGCCGGAATCCTTCAACGTGTTGGTGAAGGAAATCCGCTCGCTCGCGATCAACATGGAGCTGGAAGAGCACTGAGGTCCGGAAAGGGAGCGCTGCGTTCCGCGCGCTCCCGTTCCACCGACGTGATTTACAGCCCTCGACGAATTCCTCCGACTGGAGAACGAAATGAAAGACCTGCTTAACTTGTTCAACCAGCAGCGGCCGGCGATCGATTTCGACGCCATCAAGATCGCGCTGGCTTCGCCCGACCTGATCCGTTCGTGGTCCTACGGCGAAGTGAAGAAGCCGGAAACCATCAACTACCGCACCTTCAAGCCGGAGCGTGACGGCCTGTTCTGCGCCGCGATCTTCGGTCCGATCAAGGACTACGAGTGCCTGTGCGGCAAGTACAAGCGCATGAAGCACCGCGGCGTGGTCTGCGAGAAGTGCGGCACCGAGGTGACGCTGGCCAAGGTGCGCCGCGAGCGCATGGGCCACATCGACCTGGCCTCGCCGGTCGCGCACATCTGGTTCCTGAAGTCGCTGCCGTCGCGCATCGGCCTGATGCTCGACATGACGCTGCGCGACATCGAGCGCATCCTGTACTTCGAGGCCTATGTCGTCACCGAGCCGGGCCTGACCCCGCTCGAGCGCGGCATGCTGCTCACTGAAGAGCAGTTCCTGCAGGCGCGCCAGGAGCACGGCGACGACTTCGAGGCAGCGATGGGCGCCGAGGCGGTCTACGACCTGCTGCGCACCATCGACCTGCAGTCGGAGATGGTCACGCTGAAGGAAGAGATCGCCTCGACCAACAGCGAAACCAAGCTCAAGCGCCTCACCAAGCGCATCAAGCTGGTCGAAGCCTTCCTGGAATCCGGCAACCGCCCGGAGTGGATGGTCATGACCGTGCTGCCGGTGCTTCCGCCGGACCTGCGTCCGCTGGTGCCGCTGGACGGCGGCCGCTTCGCGACCTCCGACCTGAATGACCTGTACCGCCGCGTCATCAACCGCAACAACCGCCTGCGTCGCCTGCTGGAGCTCAACGCGCCCGACATCATCGTGCGCAACGAGAAGCGCATGCTGCAGGAGTCGGTCGACGCACTGATGGACAACGGCCGTCGCGGCCGCGCCATCACCGGCACCAACAAGCGCCCGCTCAAGTCGCTGGCCGACATGATCAAGGGCAAGCAGGGTCGCTTCCGCCAGAACCTGCTCGGCAAGCGCGTCGACTACTCGGGCCGTTCGGTCATCGTGGTCGGCCCGACGCTGCGCCTGCACGAGTGCGGCCTGCCGAAGAAGATGGCGCTCGAGCTGTTCAAGCCCTTCATCTTCGCCAAGCTGCAGCGCCGTGGCCTGGCCACCACCATCAAGGCCGCGAAGAAGCTGGTCGAGCGTGAAGAGGCGGAAGTCTGGGACATCCTCGAAGAGGTGATCCGCGAGCATCCGGTGCTGTTGAACCGCGCTCCGACGCTGCACCGCCTCGGCATCCAGGCGTTCGAGCCGGTGCTGATCGAAGGCAAGGCGATCCAGCTGCACCCGCTGGTCTGCACCGCGTTCAACGCGGACTTCGACGGTGACCAGATGGCCGTGCACGTGCCGCTCTCGCTGGAAGCCCAGCTGGAAGCGCGCGCGCTGATGATGGCGTCCAACAACATCCTGTCGCCGGCGAACGGCGAGCCGATCATCGTGCCGTCGCAGGACGTCGTGCTCGGCCTGTACTACATGACCCGCGCCCTGGAGAACAAGGCGGGCGAGGGCATGGCGTTCGCCAACGTGGCAGAGGTCAAGCGCGCCTACGACAACCGCGTCGTGCAGCTGCATGCCAAGTGCAAGGTGCGCATCACCGAAACCGTCAAGAATGAAGACGGCACCAGTGAGCAGAAGACCTCGATCGTCGACACGACCGTCGGTCGCGCCCTGCTGCGCGAGATCCTGCCGGAGGGCCTGCCGTTCGCGCTGGCCAACGTCGAGCTGACCAAGAAGAACATCAGCCGACTGATCAACTCCTGCTACCGCATGCTCGGCCTGAAGGACACGGTCGTGTTCGCCGACAAGCTGATGTACACCGGCTTCGCTTACGCGACCCGCGCCGGCGTTTCGATCGGCATCGACGACATGCTGATCCCGGTCGAAAAGAAGGGCATCCTCGACGAAGCCGAAGCCGAAGTGCTGGAGATCCAGGAGCAGTACCAGTCGGGCCTGGTGACCGCCGGTGAGCGCTACAACAAGGTCGTCGACATCTGGTCGCGCACCAACGAGCGCGTGGCCAAGGCGATGATGGACGCGATCGGCACCGACACCGTGACCAACGCCAAGGGCGAACGGGTCCCGCAGAAGTCGATGAACTCGATTTACATCATGGCCGACTCGGGCGCGCGTGGTTCGCAGGCGCAGATCCGCCAGCTCGCTGGTATGCGCGGCCTGATGGCCAAGCCGGACGGCTCGATCATCGAAACGCCGATCACGGCGAACTTCCGCGAAGGCCTGAACGTTCTCCAGTACTTCATCTCGACCCACGGCGCCCGTAAGGGTCTGGCCGATACCGCGTTGAAGACGGCGAACTCCGGTTACCTGACCCGTCGCCTCGTCGACGTGGCGCAGGACGTCGTGATCACCGTGACCGACTGCGGCACGCTCGAGGGTCTGATGATGACCCCGATCGTCGAAGGCGGCGACGTGGTCGAGCCGCTGCGCGACCGCGTGCTGGGCCGCATGGTGGCCGAGGACGTGTTCCTGCCGGGCAACGACGAGGAACCGATCGTCACCCGCAACACGCTGCTCGACGAAGGCTGGGTCGCCAAGCTCGAAGACGCCGGCGTGCAGTCGATCAAGGTGCGTTCGACCATCACCTGCGAAAGCGCCTTCGGCGTCTGCGCACATTGCTACGGCCGCGACCTGGGTCGTGGTCACCTGGTCAACCATGGCGAAGCGGTCGGCGTTGTCGCCGCGCAGTCGATCGGTGAGCCGGGTACGCAGCTGACGATGCGTACGTTCCACATCGGTGGTGCGGCTTCGCGTGCCGCCGCCATCGACAACGTGACGGTCAAGACCACCGGTACGATCAAGTTCAACAACCTCAAGCACGTCGACCACGCAGCCGGTCACCTGGTCGCGGTGTCGCGCTCGGGCGAACTGTCGGTGCTCGACGGCCACGGCCGTGAGCGCGAGCGCTACAAGCTGCCGTACGGTGCGACCGTCAGCGTCAAGGACGGCGCCGAGATCAAGGCTGGCCAGACCGTTGCCAACTGGGATCCGCATAACCACCCGATCGTGTCGGAAGTGGCTGGTTTCGTGCGCTTCATCGACTTCGTCGACGGCGTCACCGTCATCGAGAAGACCGACGAACTGACCGGCCTGGCCTCGCGCGAGATCACCGATCCGAAGCGTCGCGGTTCGCAGGGCAAGGATCTGCGTCCGATCGTCCGCATCGTCGACAAGAGCGGCAAGGACCTGACCATCCCGGGTACCGACCTGCCGGCGCAGTACCTGCTGCCGCCGCGCTCGATCGTGAACCTGCAGGACGGTTCGCCGGTGGGCGTGGGCGACGTCGTCGCCAAGATCCCGCAGGAAGCGTCGAAGACCCGCGACATCACCGGTGGTCTGCCGCGCGTGGCCGACCTGTTCGAAGCCCGCAAGCCGAAGGATCCGGCGGTGCTGGCCGAGCGTTCGGGCATCGTGTCGTTCGGTAAGGACACCAAGGGCAAGCAGCGCCTGATCATCAAGGACACCGACGGTAACGAGCACGAAGAGCTGATCCCGAAGTACCGCCAGATCATCGTGTTCGAAGGCGAACACGTGGAGAAGGGCGAAACCGTGGTGGACGGCGAGCCGAGCCCGCAGGACATCCTGCGCTTGCTGGGTGTCGAGCCGCTGGCCGTGTACCTGACCAAGGAAATCCAGGACGTCTACCGCCTGCAGGGTGTGAAGATCAACGACAAGCACATCGAGGTGATCGTTCGCCAGATGCTGCGCAAGGCCGAGATCACCGATGCTGGCGACAGCAAGTTCCTCAACGGTGAACAGGTCGAGCGTCAGCGCCTGGTCGAAGAGAATGCCCGCTTGCAGTCCAAGGGCGAGATTCTGGCCAAGGCCGACCCGGTCCTGCTGGGCATCACCAAGGCCTCGCTGGCGACCGAGTCGTTCATCTCGGCTGCTTCGTTCCAGGAGACCACCCGCGTGCTGACCGAGGCTGCCGTGCGCGGTACCCGCGATGGCCTGCGTGGCCTCAAGGAAAACGTGATCGTGGGTCGCCTGATCCCGGCCGGTACTGGCCTGGCGTACCACAAGCAGCGTCGCCGCAGCGCCTCGGGTCTGACCGAGTCCGAGCTAGAGACGCTGGCAGGCACGACCGCCCCGGTGGTCGAGGTGACGACGGAAGCCGCCGAGGCCGATGTCGACACTTCCAGCGCTTCCTGAGTTACAATTCGCAAGTTCGATGGCCTCCACGGAGGCCATCCAGATCACGAAATGAGGCGCATGGAGCGCCTCGTGTTCGGCCCAGGAAGGGCGGGATCGCAGATAGTCCGGACGGCTCAAAGTGGCCGCTTCGGACGCAAGGTTTAGTCCGCGTTGACCGCAAGGTCTGGCGCGGGCTATACTTTTTCGTCTCGGTAAGCTGGGGTTTCCCCGGCTTGCCGTTCGTTTTCACGCAAGGGTCATCCCGGCCCTTACATCAAAGAGCTCCAGATGGCGACGATCAATCAGTTGGTGCGCAAGCCGCGCAGCCCTGAAACCTACAAGAGCGCCTCGCCGGCGCTGGCGAACTGCCCGCAGCGTCGTGGCGTTTGCACCCGCGTGTACACCACCACCCCGAAGAAGCCGAACTCGGCTCTGCGCAAGGTGGCCAAGGTGCGCCTGACCAACGGTTACGAGGTCATCTCGTACATCGGTGGTGAAGGTCACAACCTGCAGGAGCACTCGGTTGTGCTGATCCGCGGCGGCCGCGTCAAGGACCTGCCGGGTGTGCGTTACCACACTGTGCGCGGTTCGCTCGACGCCGCTGGTGTCGCCAAGCGTCGCCAGGGTCGCTCCAAGTACGGCGCCAAGCGTCCGAAGAAATAATCCGGTCGGCCGGTCAACCGGTCGCCGTACAAGAATCACGAGAATAGGTACGCACCATGTCGCGTAAAGGCTCCACTCCGCAGCGTTCAGTTCTGCCCGATCCCAAGCACGGCAGCGAAACGATCGCGCGTTTCATCAATATGGTCATGCAGAGCGGCAAGAAGTCCGTCGCCGAGAAGATCGTCTACGGCGCGATGGACGTGATCGGGGAAAAGAACCCGAACGCCCTCGAGCTGGTCGAGAAGGCCCTGGGCAATGTGTCGCCGGCCGTCGAGGTCAAGTCGCGTCGCGTCGGCGGCGCCACGTACCAGGTCCCGGTCGAAGTCCGTTCGTCGCGCCGCATGGCGCTGGCGATGCGCTGGCTGATCGAATCCGCCCGCAAGCGCGGCGAAAACAGCATGCCGCGCAAGCTGGCGGCTGAACTGATCGATGCCTCGGAGAACCGTGGCGGCGCGATCAAGAAGCGCGAAGAAACCCACCGCATGGCGGAAGCGAACAAGGCGTTCGCCCACTACCGCTGGTGATCTGAGCGACCCGCGGGCGCCCGTTGAGGGTGTCCAGGGCCTCAGCAGCACGTCCGTGCTGCCGCGGCGGCGAGAAAGCCGCCATGCGAACCGGAGGCCGCCCCAGAGGCGGCGTCCGGCCATCTGGAATTTGAAAACATACGAGAGGGTCCCGTGGCTCGCACCACTCCCATCGAGCGTTACCGCAACTTCGGCATCATGGCCCACATCGATGCCGGCAAGACCACCACGTCGGAACGCATCCTGTTCTACACCGGCGTCAGCCACAAGATCGGCGAAGTGCACGAAGGTGCCGCGACGATGGACTGGATGGAGCAGGAGCAGGAGCGCGGTATCACCATCACGTCGGCCGCGACGACCGCGTTCTGGAAGGGCATGGACAAGTCCCTGCCTGAGCACCGCTTCAACATCATCGACACCCCTGGCCACGTCGACTTCACCATCGAAGTCGAGCGCTCGCTGCGCGTGCTCGACGGTGCGGTGTTCGTGCTGTGCGCCGTCGGTGGCGTGCAGCCGCAGTCCGAGACCGTGTGGCGCCAGGCCAACAAGTACTCGGTGCCGCGCATGGCGTTCGTCAACAAGATGGACCGCACCGGCGCCAACTTCGACAAGGTCGTTGAGCAGCTGAAGGCCCGCCTCGGCGCCTACGCCGTGCCGATGCAGGTGCCGATCGGCGCCGAAGACGGCTTCGAGGGCGTGGTCGACCTGCTCAAGATGAAGGCCATCCATTGGGATGTGGCTTCGCAGGGCACGCAGTTCGAGTACCGCGACATCCCGGCTGACCTCCAGGCCAAGGCCGAAGAGGCGCGCAGCTTCATGATTGAAGCCGCCGCCGAAGCGTCCGAAGCGCTGATGGACAAGTACCTCAACGAAGGCGAGCTGAACGAGGCCGAGATCATCGCCGGCCTGCGCGAGCGCACCCTGCGCGTTGAGATCGTGCCGGTGTTCTGCGGCTCGGCGTTCAAGAACAAGGGCGTGCAGGCCATGCTCGACGGCGTGATCAACCTGCTGCCGTCGCCGGCCGACCGTCCGCCGGTCCAGGGCATCGACGAGGACGAGAAGGAAGACACCCGCAAGGCGTCTGACACCGAGCCGTTCTCGGCACTGGCGTTCAAGATCATGACCGACCCGTTCGTCGGTTCGCTGACCTTCTTCCGCGTCTACTCGGGCGTGCTCAACTCCGGCGACCAGGTGTTCAACCCGGTCAAGTCGAAGAAGGAGCGCGTGGGCCGCATCCTGCAGATGCACGCCAACCAGCGTGACGAAATCAAGGAAGTCCGCGCCGGCGACATCGCGGCAGCCGTGGGCCTGAAGGACGTGACGACTGGCGACACGCTGTGCGCGCAGGATCACGTCATCACGCTCGAGCGCATGACCTTCCCGGAGCCCGTCATCTCGATGGCGGTCGAGCCGAAGACCAAGTCGGACCAGGAAAAGATGGGCATGGCCCTGGGCCGTCTGGCGCAGGAAGATCCCTCGTTCCGCGTGCGTACCGACGAAGAATCGGGCCAGACCATCATCGCCGGCATGGGCGAGCTGCACCTGGACATCATCGTCGACCGCATGCGCCGTGAGTTCAACGTCGAGGCGAACGTCGGCAAGCCGCAGGTCGCCTACCGCGAAACGATCCGCAAGTCGGACGTGAAGTCGGACTACAAGCACGCCAAGCAGTCGGGTGGTAAGGGTCAGTACGGTCACGTCGTGATCGAGCTGTCTCCGATGAACGAGGCCGACAAGGCCAACCCGGATGTCGAGAACGATTTCCTGTTCGTCAACGACATCACCGGCGGCGTGATTCCGAAGGAGTTCATCCCGGCGGTCGAGAAGGGCCTGCGCGAGACGATCACCAGCGGTCCGCTGGCCGGCTTCCCGGTCGTGGGCGTCAAGGTCAAGCTCGTGTTCGGCTCGTACCACGACGTCGACTCGTCGGAAATGGCGTTCAAGCTCGCCTCGTCGATGGCGTTCAAGGAAGGCTTCCGCAAAGCCGATCCGGTTCTCCTCGAGCCGATGATGAAGGTCGAAGTCGTGACGCCGGAAGAGTACGTCGGCGACGTCATGGGCGACCTGAGCCGTCGTCGCGGCCTGCTGCAGGGTCAGGACGACACGCCGTCGGGCAAGACCATCAATGCGATGGTTCCGCTGGGTGAAATGTTCGGTTACGCCACGACGATCCGTTCGCTGACCCAGGGTCGCGCGACGTTCACGATGGAGTTCGACCATTACGCCGAAGCCCCCAACAACATCGCCGACGCGGTGATGAAGAAGGGCGGTTAATGCAGGTCCCCGAGGCGCCGGCCCCCGCCGGCGCCTTGCTACAACAGTTCAACAAGTAACAACTTTTAAAGAGAGACAACCATGGCTAAGGGTAAGTTTGAGCGCACCAAGCCGCACGTGAACGTGGGCACGATCGGTCACGTCGACCACGGCAAGACCACGCTGACGGCAGCGCTGACGAAGGTGGGCGCCGAGCGTTTCGGTGGCGAGTTCAAGGCATACGACGCGATCGACGCGGCGCCGGAAGAGAAGGCGCGCGGCATCACGATCTCGACGGCACACGTCGAGTACGAGAGCCCGAACCGTCACTACGCGCACGTGGACTGCCCGGGCCACGCCGACTACGTGAAGAACATGATCACCGGTGCTGCCCAGATGGACGGCGCGATCCTGGTGTGCTCGGCCGCTGACGGCCCGATGCCGCAGACGCGCGAGCACATCCTGCTGTCGCGCCAGGTCGGCGTGCCGTACATCGTCGTGTTCCTGAACAAGGCCGACATGGTGGACGACGCCGAGCTGCTCGAGTTGGTCGAGATGGAAGTTCGCGAGCTGCTGAGCAAGTACGAGTTCCCGGGCGACGACACCCCGATCATCCACGGCTCGGCCCGTCTGGCGCTGGAAGGCGACCAGTCGGAGATCGGCGTGCCGGCGATCCTGAAGCTGGTTGAGGCGCTGGACACGTTCATCCCGCTGCCGGAGCGCGCGATCGACAAGCCGTTCCTGATGCCGGTGGAAGACGTGTTCTCGATCTCGGGCCGCGGCACCGTGGTGACCGGCCGTATCGAGCGCGGCATCATCAAGGTGGGCGACGAAATCGAAATCGTCGGCATCCGTCCGACGCAGAAGACGACCGTCACCGGCGTCGAGATGTTCCGCAAGCTGCTGGACCAGGGTCAGGCGGGCGACAACGCCGGTCTGCTGCTGCGCGGCACCAAGCGTGACGACGTCGAGCGTGGCCAGGTGCTGGCCAAGCCGGGTTCGATCACCCCGCACACCGAGTTCGAGGCCGAGGTGTACGTGCTGTCGAAGGACGAGGGCGGCCGTCACACCCCGTTCTTCAAGGGCTACCGCCCGCAGTTCTACTTCCGCACGACCGACATCACCGGCGCGGTGCAGCTGCCGGAAGGCGTCGAGATGGTCATGCCGGGCGACAACATCAAGATGGTCGTCCAGCTGATCAACCCGGTGGCGATGGACGAAGGCCTGCGTTTCGCGATCCGCGAAGGCGGCCGTACCGTCGGCGCCGGCGTGGTGGCCAAGATCATCAAGTAATGAACCGGCCCCTGCGCGCCAACGGCGCGCAGGGGTGTCAGTTCGCCATCCCCGCGAAGGCGGGGATCCGGCGCCTTCAGGGTGCCGGGCTTGCTGAACAGGTTTGGCCTTCCGGTTTCTACAGCCCGCTTGCGCCAGCTGTGGATATCCGATTAGAATGTCGGACTACCGCGGCACTTTGCATCTGCAGAGGGCCGTGACCAGCGAAATGAGATGCAGGACGCGTCTCGTATTCGCCAGACAGGGAAATGTCGCACGGCAGCGCTCCGTACGTTCCGGGCCCTCGGGCTTCCAAGGAACGCTAAACGGGGCCCTTCGTGCGTTCCACCTCCGTCTGGGCGGGCCGGGTAACCGGCCTGCCTTGTTTTTCAGGCAAGGATGCTCCGGAGCGAGGGTGTAGCTTCGGAGTTTTGGCGTTTTGTGGGGTTCGGCACACCCAGAGGCCGACCCGTCGCTCTTTTAACCAAGGAACACCGTCATGGCGGACCAGAAGATCCGAATCCGGCTCAAAGCGTACGATCATCGCCTGATCGACCGCTCGGCCAGCGAGATCGTTGAGACGGCCAAGCGGACCGGCGCGCAAGTGCGCGGCCCGATCCCGCTGCCGACCAAGATCGAGCGCTACACCATCCTCGTCTCCCCGCATGCCGACAAGGATGCGCGTGACCAGTACGAGACCCGCACGCACAAGCGCGTGCTCGACATCGTTGACCCCAACGACAAGACCGTGGACGCGCTGATGAAGCTCGAACTCGCGGCTGGCGTTGATGTCCAGATCAAGCTGACCTGAGGCTGCCACCATGACCGCGAAGAAGTATTCGTTGGGCATCGTCGGTCGCAAGGCCGGCATGAGCCGTTTCTTCACTGAGGACGGCAAGTCGGTTCCGGTGACCCTCATCGAGGCCACCCCGAACCGCATCACCCAGATCAAGACCTCGGAAACCGACGGCTACAGCGCCGTGCAGGTGACCGTGGGCGTGCGCCGCGCCGCGCTCGTCAACAAGCCGGAAGCCGGTCACCTCGCCAAGGCGAAGGTCGAAGCCGGTCGTGGCCTGTGGGAGCTGCGCGTGGAAGCCGACCAGATCGGCGGTTTCGAAGTGGGCGGCGAAATCAAGGCCGACATCTTCGAGGCCGGCCAGCTGGTCGACGTCCAGGGCGTGACGAAGGGTAAGGGCTTCCAGGGCACCATCAAGCGCTGGAACTTCACCATGGGTGACGCCACCCACGGTAACTCGCTGTCGCATCGTTCCCCGGGTTCGATCGGTCAGCGCCAGACGCCGGGTCGTGTGTTCCCGGGCAAGAAGATGGCCGGCCACATGGGCGCGGTTACCCAGAGCACGCAGCGCCTGGAAGTGGTCAAGGTCGACGCCGAGCGTGGCCTGATCGCGATCAAGGGTGCTGTGCCGGGTGCGCCGGGCGGCGACGTCATCGTGCGTCCCTCGAGCAAGGCATAAGGAGAGATGACGATGGAACTCGCCATCACCAATAGCAGCAAGACGCTGTCGGTCTCCGACGCGATCTTCGGCCGCGATTTCAGCGAAGACCTGGTCCACCAGGTAGTCGTTGCCTATCGCAACGCCGGTCGCGCCGGTACCAAGGCACAAAAGACCCGTTCGGAAGTCAACGGCACGACCAAGAAGTCGAAGAAGCAGAAGGGCGGCGGTGCGCGTCACGGCGCGCTGACGGCTCCGATCTTCGTCGGCGGCGGCGTGACCTTCGCGGCCAAGCCGCGCAGCTTCGCGCAGAAGGTCAACCGCAAGATGTACCGCGCCGCGATGGCCGCGATCCTGTCCGAGCTGAACCGCCAGGGCCGCATCATGGTTGTCGAGTCGTTCGACGTCGACGCGCCGAAGACCTCGAACCTGGTCGCCAAGCTCAAGGGCCTGGAAGTCGGCCAGCGTCCGCTGATCGTCACCGAAGATGCCACCGAGAACCTGTACCTCTCGGCGCGCAACCTGCCGTACGTCGAAGTGCGTGACGTCCAGGGCCTGGATCCGGTTGCCCTCGTCGGCGCCGACTCGGTCGTGGTCACCGCCGACGCGGTCAAGAAGATCGAGGAGTGGCTGGCATGAACGACGCCAAGCTCTACAGCATCATCCGTGCGCCGCGCGTGTCCGAGAAGACCGCTCGTCTGCAGGAAGTTTCCAACCAATACGTCTTCGAAGTCGCGACGGACGCTACCAAGGCCGACATCAAGGTCGCCGTGGAAAAGCTGTTCGACGTTAAGGTCGAGGCGGTGAATGTGGTCAACGTGAAGGGCAAGAACAAGGCCTTCCGTTTCCGCATGGGCCGTCGCGGTGACTGGCGCAAGGCGTACGTGAAGCTGGCCGAAGGCCAGTCGATCGACGTGATGGCCAAGGCCTGAGGAAAGACCCATGGCATTGATGACTTTCAAGCCCACCTCCGCCGGCCGCCGTAGCGCGGTGCGCGTGGTGACCCCGGGCCTGCACAAGGGTGCGCCGCACGCGGCGCTCGTCGAGAAGCAGGGCAAGACCGGTGGTCGTAACCACCACGGCCGCATTACCACCCGTCATGTCGGTGGTGGTCACAAGCAGCACTACCGCATCATCGACTTCAAGCGCGACAAGGAAGGCATTCCGGCGCGTGTCGAGCGCATCGAGTACGACCCGAACCGCACCGCCCACATCGCGCTGCTGTGCTACGTCGACGGTGAGCGCCGCTACATCATCGCCCCCAAGGGCCTGAAGAGCGGTGACCAGGTGATCGCGGGCCGCGACGCCCCGATCCGCGTCGGCAACACGCTGCCGCTGACCAACATCCCGGTCGGCTCGACGGTGCACTGCATCGAGATGAAGCCGGGCAAGGGTGCCCAGTTGGCCCGCGCCGCTGGCGCCGGCGTCCAGCTGATCGCTCGCGAGCAGGGCTACGCCACGCTGCGTCTTCGCTCCGGCGAAATGCGCAAGGTGCCGGCCGAGTGCCGCGCCACCATCGGCGAAGTCGGCAACGACGAGCACAACCTCGAGAAGCTGGGTAAGGCCGGTGCCAAGCGTTGGCGCGGCGTCCGCCCGACCGTTCGCGGTGCGGCCATGAACCCGGTCGACCATCCGCACGGCGGTGGTGAGGCCAAGGCTGGTCAGGGCAACCCGCATCCGGTCACCCCGTGGGGTGTTCCGACCAAGGGTTACAAGACCCGCAAGAACAAGCGCACCCAGCAGTTCATCGTGCGCGATCGCAGGAGCTAATCGGCCATGGCACGTTCACTGAAGAAAGGCCCGTTCATCGATCACCACCTGATCAAGAAGGTGGAGACCGCGGGCAACAACAAGAAGCCGATCAAGACCTGGTCGCGTCGCTCGATGGTGATGCCGGAGATGGTGGGTTTCACCATCGCCATCCACAACGGCAAGAACCACATCCCGGTGCTGGTCAACGAAAACATGGTTGGCCACAAGCTTGGCGAATTCGCCCTGACCCGTACGTTCAAGGGTCACGGCGGCGACAAGAAGTCGGGTAGGTAAGGAGATGACCATGGAAGCGAAAGCCATCCTGCGCACTGCGCGCATCTCCCCGCAGAAGGCCCGCCTGGTCGCCGACCAGGTGCGTGGTCTGTCCGCCGAGCGCGCCGTCAACCTCCTGAAGTTCTCGGACAAGAAGGCTGCTTCACTGATCCGCAAGGTCGTGGAGTCCGCCATCGCCAACGCCGAGAACAACCAGGGCGCTGACATCGACGATCTCAAGGTCAAGACCATCATGGTGGACGAGGGTCCCGCACTTAAGCGCTTCATGGCGCGTGCGAAGGGCCGCGGCACCCGCATCCTCAAGCGCACCAGCCACATCACTGTGGTTGTGGGCGCGGGCAAGTAAGGCGGAGTCAGACAATGGGTCATAAAGTTCATCCGACTGGCATCCGCCTGGGCATCGCCAAGGACTGGAATTCCAAGTGGTTTGCCAACAAGAAGCAGTACGCCGATTTCCTGGCAGCTGACTTGAAGGTCCGCGACATGCTTCGCAAGAAGCTGGCGCAGGCCGGTATCTCGAAGATCTTCATCGAGCGTCCGGCCAACAACGCCCGCGTCACGATCCATACCGCCCGTCCGGGCGTGGTGATCGGCAAGCGTGGCGAGGACATCGAGAAGCTGCGTAAGGAAGTCAGCCAGCTGATGGGCGTTCCGGCGCACATCAACGTGACCGAGGTCCGCAAGCCGGAACTCGACGCGCAGCTGGTCGCCGAGTCGATCGCTCAGCAGCTCGAGCGCCGCATCATGTTCCGCCGCGCCATGAAGCGTGCGGTCGGCAACGCGATGCGCCTCGGTGCCCTGGGCATCAAGGTCAATGTCGCCGGCCGTCTCAATGGCGCCGAGATCGCGCGTTCGGAGTGGTACCGCGAAGGTCGCGTGCCGCTGCACACGCTGCGTGCCGACATCGACTACGGCTTCGCTGAAGCCAAGACGACCTACGGCATCATCGGCATCAAGGTGTGGGTCTACAAGGGCGAGGTCTTCGACTTCTCCCAGGTCGGCCAGGAAAAGCAGGACGACTCGCCGCGTAGCGATCGCGGTGACCGTGGTGACCGCGGTGATCGCAGCGACCGTCCGGGCCGTGGCGCCCGCGAACAGAGGTAATCGACCATGTTGCAACCCAAGCGAACCAAGTACCGCAAGGTACACAAGGGCCGCAATGAGGGCCTGAGCTGGAACGGCAATGCCGTCAGCTTCGGCGAGTACGGCCTTAAGGCAACGGCGCACGGTCAGCTGACCGCTCGCCAGATCGAGGCAGCTCGCCGCTCCATCAGCCGCTATGTGAAGCGCGGCGGCAAGATGTGGATCCGCGTGTTCCCCGACAAGCCGATCACCAAGAAGCCGATCGAAGTCCGAATGGGCTCCGGTAAGGGCAACGTCGAGTACTGGGTGGCCCAGATCCAGCCCGGCCGGATGATCTACGAGATCGAAGGCGTGGGTGAGGACGTGGCGCGTGAAGCGTTCCGTCTGGCGGCCGCCAAGCTCTCGGTCACCACCACTTTCGTTACCCGGACGGTGCGCTAATGGAACTCAAGCAGCTGCGCGAGAAGTCGGCTGACGAGCTGAAGGCCCACCTGGTCGAACTGCACAAGGAGAGCTTCGCTCTCCGCATGCAGAAGGCCACCGGCCAGCTTGCCAAGACCCACGAGGCCCGTCGTGTGCGCCGCGAGATCGCTCGCGTCAACACGCTCATCGGCCAGAAGAAGTAAGGATCCGAACCATGACCGACAACAATACAGAGAAGGCGTTGCGCACGGTTGAAGGCCGGGTCGTCAGCAACAAGATGGACAAGACCGTCACCGTCCTCATCGAGCGCCAGGTCAAGCACGCGCTGTACGGCAAGTACCTGCGCCGCTCGACCAAGCTCCACGCCCACGACGCCGATAACGCCTGCAAGGAAGGCGATATCGTGCGCGTGAAGGAGATCGCGCCCATGTCCAAGACCAAGAACTGGAGCGTGGTTGAGATCGTCAGCCGCGCGGCGGAATAAGAGGAGAGCTAACCATGATCCAGATGCAAAGCTACCTCGACGTGGCCGACAATTCCGGTGCCAAAGAAGTGATGTGCATCAAGGTGCTGGGCGGCTCTAAGCGCCGCTACGCCGGCATCGGCGACATCATCAAGGTCACCGTGAAGGACGCGATCCCGCGTGGCAAGGTCAAGAAGGGCGACGTCTACGACGCCGTCGTGGTGCGTACCCGCAAGGGTGTGCGCCGTCCGGACGGTTCGCTGATCCGCTTCGATGGCAATGCCGCCGTGCTCCTGAACAACAAGCAGGAACCGATCGGTACCCGCATCTTCGGGCCTGTTACCCGCGAGCTGCGTACCGAGAAGTTCATGAAGATCGTCTCGCTCGCTCCTGAAGTGCTCTGAGCGGAGGAATAGATATGAACCGTATCCGCAAGGGCGATCAGGTGATCGTCACCACCGGCAAGGACAAGGGCAAGAAGGGCGAGGTTGTTCGCATCGCCGGCGACAAGGTCGTCGTGTCGAACGTCAACGTCATCAAGCGCCACACCAAGCCGAACCCGCAGGCTGGCCAGCCGGGCGGCGTGATCGAGCGTGAAGCTCCGATCCACATTTCCAACGTGATGCTGTTCAACCCGGCCTCGGGCAAGGGTGAGCGCGTTGCTTTCAAGGTGCTGGAGGATGGACGCAAGTTGCGTGTGTTCCGCTCCAGCGGTGAGGCGGTTGACGCCTGAGGAATGCTGAAATGACCACGCGTCTCGAAAAGTTCTACAAGGACGAAGTCGTCCCGGCCCTGACCAAGAAGTTCGGTTACACGAACCCGATGGAAGTGCCGCGTTTGACCAAGATCACGATCAACATGGGCGTCGGCGAAGCCGCGACCAACAAGAAGATCCTGGAAAACGCAGTCGCCGATCTGACCAAGATCGCCGGCCAGAAGCCGATCGTGACCAAGTCCCGCGTGTCGGTGGCTTCGTTCAAGATCCGCGACGGTTGGCCGATCGGCTGCAAGGTCACGCTGCGCCGTGGCCAGATGTTCGAGTTCCTGGACCGTCTGATCAACATCTCGCTGCCGCGCGTGCGTGACTTCCGCGGCGTGTCGGGTCGTTCGTTCGACGGCCGTGGCAACTACAACATGGGCGTGAAGGAGCAGATCATCTTCCCGGAAATCGACTTCGACCAGGTCGACGCCCTGCGCGGCATGGACATCGCGATCACCACGACCGCGAAGACCGACGCCGAAGCCAAGGCGCTGCTCGAAGCCTTCCGCTTCCCGTTCCGCAACTGATACTCGAGGACTGACACAATGGCCAAGACCTCCATGGTCAACCGCGAGATCAAGCGGGCCAAGCTTGCCAAGCAGCATGGCGAGAAGCGTATCGCGCTGAAGAAGATCATCTCCAGCGAGTCCGCTTCGTACGAAGAGAAGATGGAAGCCGCCGTCAAGCTGCAGAAGCTGCCGCGCGACTCCTCGCCGAGCCGCCAGCGCAACCGTTGCGAACTGTCGGGCCGCCCGCGTGGCGTGTACCGCAAGTTCGGCCTCGGCCGCAACATGCTGCGCAAGGCGACGATGAACGGCGACGTGCCGGGCCTGCGCAAGGCCAGCTGGTAATCAGCTTCGGCTGGTCCAGGTAGTAACAGTGCGCCGGCAAGTCTGCTAGACTTGCCGGCTCGCTCGTTTCAGGCCGCTCCGGCCGGAAGGGCGGGGCGCCTGGAACTAGGCGTATACAACTGAATTCGCAATTCCGCGGATATCGGTGCTACTCATAGGTGCATATTCATGAGCATGACTGATCCCATCGCCGACATGCTGGTCCGCATCAAGAATGCGGCGGCTGTCCGGAAGCAGACGGTGAAAATGCCGTCGTCCAAGATCAAGGTCGCCATTGCCGGCGTGCTGAAGGACGAGGGCTACATCCTCGACTCGCGCGTTACCGATACGGGCAATGGCAAGGCCGAACTCGAAATCGTCCTGAAGTACTACGAAGGCAAGCCGGTGATCGAGCGCCTCGAGCGCTACTCCCGTTCGGGTCTGCGTCAGTACCGCGGCAAGGCCGCTCTGCCGAAGGTCCTCGGTGGCCTCGGCGTCGCCATCATCTCCACCTCGAAGGGCATCATGACGGATGCGCAGGCGCGCCAGCAGGGCGTCGGCGGTGAAGTCCTGTGCTTCGTGGCCTAAGGGAGGAATAGACATGTCCCGAGTTGCCAAGAAGCCGATCGCCCTGGCGAAGGGCGTCGAACTGAACATCCAGGCCGATTCGATCAGCGCCAAGGGCCCGAAGGGCACGCTGAGCGTGGCCAAGCCGGCCGGCATCGCGGTCAAGGTCGAAGACGGCCATGCCGTGTTCTCGACCGAAGACGCTGCGCTGATCCCGCTGACCGGCACCCTGCGCGCCATCCTGGCCAACATGGTCAAGGGTGTGTCCGAGGGTTTCGAGCGCAAGCTAGAGCTGGTCGGCGTCGGTTACCGCGCCTCCATGCAGGGCAAGGACCTGAACCTGTCGCTGGGTTTCTCCCACCCGGTGCTGTTCCAGGCCCCGGAAGGCATCACCATCGCCACGCCGACCCAGACCGAGATCGTGGTCCAGGGCGCGGACAAGCAGCGCGTCGGTGAAGTTGCCGCCAAGATTCGTGGCTTCCGTCCGCCGGAGCCCTACAAGGGCAAGGGCGTGAAGTACGCCGGTGAAGTGATCATTCGCAAGGAAGCCAAGAAGGCCTAATCGGCTTTCAGCTTTCGAGGACAGATACCATGAACAAGAACATCGCCCGCCTGCGTCGCGCCAAGTCGACGCGCTCGCACATCCGCGAACTCGGCGTGCCGCGCCTGACGGTGCTGCGCACCGGTCAGCACCTGTACGCCCAGGTCTTCACCGCCGATGGCTCCAAGGTCCTGGCTTCGGCCTCGACCCTGCAGGCCGACGTCAAGGAAGGCCTGAAGAACGGCAAGAACTCCGATGCCGCCGTCAAGGTGGGCCATTCGATCGCCGCCAAGGCCAAGGCCGCCGGCATCGAGAAGGTCGCTTTCGACCGTTCGGGTTACCGCTTCCATGGCCGCATCAAGGCACTCGCCGATGCAGCCCGCGAAGGCGGCTTGCAGTTCTAAGTCTTGAAGGCGTGGGGATCCGTCCCCACGCCTGACAGCATTCCTGCCGGCACAGATGGTGCCGGGCGCCGCGGAGATTTCTCTCCGCGTCGATACAACCGCTGTAGACCACAACCATAAGCGGCCAAGCCGCAAATCCCTCAAATCACCAGGAATTTGGAAATGGCAGAAGAACGTGCACCGCGGGGTCGTGATCGCGACCGTAACCGCGAAGAGATCGACGATGGCATGATCGAGAAGCTGATCGCGGTCAACCGCGTCAGCAAGACCGTCAAGGGTGGCCGCCAGTTCACCTTCACCGCGCTGACCGTGGTCGGCGATGGCGACGGCAAGGTCGGCTTCGGCTATGGCAAGGCGCGCGAAGTGCCGGTCGCCATCCAGAAGTCGATGGAATATGCCCGTAAGAGCATGGTCAACGTCGACCTGAACAACGGCACCCTGTGGCACGCCGTGAAGTCGGGCCATGGCGCCGCTCGCGTGTTCATGCAGCCGGCTTCCGAAGGTACCGGCGTCATCGCCGGTGGCGCGATGCGCGCTGTCCTCGAAGCCGTTGGCGTGAAGAACGTGCTGGCCAAGGCCGTGGGCTCGCGTAACCCGATCAACCTGGTGCGCGCCACGCTGAAGGGCCTGGGCGAGATGCATTCGCCGGCCAAGATCGCGGCCAAGCGCGGCAAGAAGGTGGAGGACCTGATCAATGGCTAAGAATGAAGCCGTCGCCGGCGGCACCGTCAAGGTGCGCCTGGTCAAGGGTCTCCGTGGCACCCAGTCGCGTCACCGTCTGTCGGTGCGTGCCCTGGGCCTGAACAAGCTCAACGATGTGCGTGAACTGAAGGACAGCCCGCAGGTGCGTGGCCTGATCAATCAGCTGCACTACCTCGTTCGCGTCGAGGAGTAATCAATCATGCGTCTCAACACTCTCCAGCCCGCCGACGGCGCTCGCACCGAGCGCACCCGCGTGGGTCGTGGTATCGGCTCGGGCCTGGGCAAGACCGCTGGTCGCGGCCACAAGGGTTCGTTCGCGCGTTCGGGCAAGGGCAAGATCAAGGCCGGCTTCGAAGGCGGCCAGATGCCGATGCAGCGTCGCCTGCCGAAGATCGGCTTCCGCTCCAAGCTCCTGAAGGACACGGCCGAAGTGCTGCTGTACCAGCTGGACAAGCTTGACGCTGGCCAGATCGACTTCGCCGCTCTGAAGGCTGCCAAGCTGGTGCCGAGCACCGCCAAGCAGGCCAAGATCGTGAAGAAGGGCGAACTGACCAAGAAGTTCGTGCTCAAGGGCGTGCTGGCCACGGCCGGCGCCAAGGCCGCGATCGAAGCGGCCGGCGGCAAGGTCGAGGAGTAACCGGAGCATGGCGCAGAGCGGCAACGCGATGGCCGGCATGGGCGGCGGGCTCGGTAAGTTCACCGAGCTCCGTCAGCGCCTGCTGTTCGTGGTCGGCGCTTTGATCGTCTACCGCATCGGCTGCTACATCCCGGTGCCGGGCGTCAATCCGGAGGCGATGCTCAAGCTGATGGAAACGCAGAAGGGCACCATCGTGGACATGTTCAACATGTTCTCCGGTGGTGCGCTCCATCGTTTCAGCCTGTTCGCGCTCAACGTGATGCCGTACATCTCGGCGTCGATCATCGTGCAGCTGCTGGTGCAGATCGTGCCCAGCCTGAAGGCCATCCAGAAGGAAGGCGAGTCGGGCCGGCGCAAGATCAACCAGTGGTCGCGAATGGGTGCGATCCCGCTGGCCGTGTTCCAGGCATGGGGCATCGCCACGGCCCTGCAAGCCGGTGGTGCGAGCCAGGGCATCCCGGTGGTCTACAGTCCGGGCCCGGGCTTCATCATCACCGCAGTCATCGCGCTGACGGCCGGCACCATGTTCTTGATGTGGCTGGGCGAGCAGGTGACGGAGCGTGGCATCGGCAACGGCGTCTCGCTGATCATCTTCGCCGGCATCGTGGCGGGCCTGCCCGCAGCTGTGATCGGCATGTTCGAGCAGATCCGCAACGGCGACATGAGCGCGCTGGTGGCGATCGGTGTGGTTGCGCTGGTGCTGGGCTTCACCTACCTGGTGGTGTTCGTCGAGCGTGGTCAGCGCCGTATCACGGTGAATTACGCCCGGCGTCAGGGTGGTCGTAGCGCCTACCTGAACCAGTCGTCGTTCCTGCCGCTGAAGTTGAACATGTCCGGCGTCATCCCGGCGATCTTCGCGTCCAGCATCGTGATGTTCCCGGCGACCGCAGCCACCTGGTTCAGCCAGAGCGGCTCGATCTCCTGGCTCCAGCAGGTCAGCCAGTGGCTGAACCCGGGTGAGCCGCTGCACATGATCCTCTATGCAGGTCTGATCATCGGCTTCGCGTTCTTCTACACGGCGCTGGTGTTCAACTCGCAGGAAACCGCGGATAATCTCAAGAAGTCGGGTGCGCTCATTCCGGGTATCCGCCCGGGCAAGGCCACCGCGGACTATATCGATGGTGTGCTGACCCGCCTGACAGCGGCCGGCGCCATCTATCTGGTGGCGGTCTGTCTCCTCCCGGAGATCATGCGCACCAAGATGGGCACGTCGTTCTACTTCGGCGGCACTTCGCTGCTGATCGTGGTCGTCGTGATCATGGATTTCATCGCCCAGATCCAGGCTCACCTGATGTCGCATCAGTACGAGAGCCTGCTGAAGAAGGCGAACTTGAAGGGCGGCTCGCGCGGCGGTCTCGCGCGCGGGTGAACCCGGACCCTTCCGCGCGCCAGAGTAGCGCGCGGGGCGGGCAGGGCGGTCTCAAACCGCCCGGTCCAGCCAGGCCGGATTCGTCGCCGGAGCATGGGCACACTCCCCATGCCGGGCACCGGGGCGCCTTAGGGCACCCCGGGGCTTCCTATTAACCCGAGACCTTGATAACATTTCCAGTTCACTCCGCCGGGATCAATCCGTTCCGGCCGCCAAATCAGTTGGAGATCGCGTTATGGCGCGTATTGCGGGCGTCAATCTGCCTGCCCAGAAGCATGTCTGGGTTGGGCTGCAAAGCATCTACGGCATCGGCCGTACCCGTTCGAAGAAAGTGTGTGAAGCCGCTGGCGTCACCTCGACGACCAAGATCCGTGACCTGTCCGAGCCGGAAGTCGAGCGCCTGCGCGCCGAGGTCGGCAAGTACGTGGTCGAGGGCGACCTCCGTCGTGAGATCGGCATTGCCATCAAGCGTCTGATGGACCTGGGCTGCTTCCGCGGTCTGCGTCACCGCCGCGGTCTCCCGCTGCGTGGTCAGCGCACCCGGACCAATGCTCGTACCCGCAAGGGTCCGCGCAAGGCCATCAAGAAGTAAGGAGATCTGATCATGGCCAAGCCAGCAGCTGCTAAGACCAAGAAGAAGATCAAGCGCGTCGTCACCGACGGCATCGCCCACGTCCACGCTTCTTTCAACAACACCATCATCACGATCACCGACCGCCAGGGCAACGCGCTGTCGTGGGCGACTTCGGGCGGAGCGGGTTTCCGCGGTTCGCGCAAGTCGACCCCGTTCGCCGCTCAGGTCGCCGCCGAAAAGGCCGGCCGCGCTGCACTCGACTACGGCGTCAAGTCGCTGGAAGTCCGCATCAAGGGCCCGGGTCCGGGTCGTGAGTCAGCCGTGCGTTCGCTCAACAACGTCGGCTACAAGATCATCAACATCATCGACGTGACGCCGATCCCGCACAACGGGTGCCGTCCGCCGAAAAAGCGTCGCGTCTGAGGAGCTGAAAGAACATGGCTCGTTATATTGGTCCCACCTGTAAGCTCGCTCGTCGCGAAGGCGCTGACCTTGGCCTGAAGTCGTCGGCTCGTGCCCTCGACTCCAAGTGCAAGCTGGAGCAGAAGCCCGGCCAGCATGGCCCGACCGCCCGCAAGGGCAAGCTGTCCGATTACGCCACCCAGCTGCGCGAGAAGCAGAAGGTCAAGCGTATCTACGGTCTGCTGGAGCGTCAGTTCCGCAACTACTACAAGAAGGCCTCGACCAAGAAGGGCAACACGGGTGAAAACCTGCTGCAGCTCCTCGAGACCCGTCTTGACAACGTCGTTTACCGCATGGGCTTCGCAGTGACCCGTCCGGCTGCCCGTCAGCTGGTCTCGCACCGCGGCGTCACGGTCAACGGCAAGCCCGTCAACCTGCCCTCCTACCAGGTCAAGGCCGGTGACGCGATCGCGCTGGCTGAGCGCGCCCAGAAGCAGCTTCGCGTGCAGGAATCCCTGACCGTGTCGCAGCAGATGGACCTCTCGCCGTCGTGGGTCGAAGTTGACAGCAAGAAGTTCAGTGGCGTGTTCAAGGCTGTTCCGGATCGTGCAGACCTGCCGGCCGACATCAACGAAGCGCTGATTGTCGAGCTGTACTCGAAGTAACCCAGGAGACGCCAGAACATGACGGTAACCGCAAACCAGGTGCTGCGCCCCCGCGGCCCCCAGATCGAGCGCCTTACGGGTAACCGTGCCAAGGTCGTCATCGAACCGCTGGAGCGTGGCTACGGCCATACGCTCGGCAATGCGCTGCGCCGCGTGCTGCTGTCGTCGATCCCGGGCTTCGCAATCACGGAAGTCGAGATCGATGGCGTGCTGCACGAGTACACCACGGTCGAAGGGCTGCAGGAGGATGTCCTCGAGGTTCTGCTGAACCTCAAGGACGTCGCCATCCGCATGCACACCGGTGAGTCCTCGACGCTGTCCCTGGCCAAGCAGGGCCCGGGCATCGTCACCGCCGGTGACATCAAGACCGACCACAACGTCGAGATCCTCAATCCGGAACATGTGATCGCGCACCTGACCAAGGACACCGCGCTCAACATGCGTCTGAAGATCGAGCGTGGCTTCGGCTACCAGCCGGCCGCCGCGCGTCGTCGTCCGGACGAGGAAACCCGCGCCATCGGCCGTCTGATGCTGGATGCCAGCTTCTCGCCGGTCCGCCGCGTGGCGTATGCCGTCGAAGCGGCGCGCGTCGAGCAGCGCACCGACCTCGACAAGCTGGTTCTCGACATCGAGACCAACGGCACGATCGATGCCGAGGAAGCCGTCCGCACCGCGGCCGACATCCTCACCGACCAGCTGTCGGTGTTCGGCGACTTCACCCACCGCGACCGCGGTGCGGCGAAGCCGGCCACCAGCGGCGTCGACCCGATCCTGCTGCGTCCGATCGACGACCTCGAACTGACCGTGCGTTCGGCCAACTGCCTCAAGGCCGAGAGCATCTACTACGTCGGCGATCTGATCCAGAAGACCGAAGTGGAGCTGCTCAAGACGCCGAACCTCGGCAAGAAGTCGCTCACCGAAATCAAGGAAGTGCTCGCCCAGCGCGGTCTCTCCCTTGGCATGAAGCTCGAGAACTGGCCGCCGGCGGGCATCGCCTCGCACGGCATGATGGGCTGAGGCCAGTGCGTTATTCGCAGGCCGCGCTGCAAGGCGCGGCCTGCGTTCTTGCAAGACCAAAGTCGACGAGCCTGAAGGCTCGCGGCACGCCGGCCACGGAGGGTCGGTTCGGACCAACCGCAGTCCAAGTTCCAACGCCTGGATGGCGACAGCGAAGTTCAACGGTTACAACATTCACTAGGAATCCAAGTCATGCGCCACCAGAAATCCGGCCGTAAGTTCAGCCGTACCAGTGCCCATCGCGATGCCATGTTCACCAACATGGCCGCCTCGCTGATCAAGCACGGTCTCATCCGTACCACCCTGCCGAAGGCCAAGGAGCTGCGTCGCGTTGCCGAGCCGCTCATCACCCTGGCCAAGGTCGACGGCGTCGCCAACCGCCGCCTTGCCTTCTCGCGCCTGCGCGACAAGGAAGCCGTGGGCACGCTGTTCACCACTCTCGGCCCGCGTTACCAGTCCCGTCCGGGCGGTTACCTGCGCATCCTCAAGTGCGGTTTCCGCGCTGGCGACAATGCGCCGATGGCCTATGTCGAGCTGGTCGATCGTCCGGAAGCCGCGACGGAGTAATCCACACGCTTCATTGGCGGCAACGCCGATACAGCAAAGCCCCGGCCTGGCCGGGGCTTTTGCGTTTCCGGGATCAGTGTTCCGGGAACCAACGAGTGCGATGACGGTCTGCTGCAGCGATCCGTCAACCTCGTTAAGCTTTGGACCATGACGAACTCCCTGCTGCCCGGTTCCTTCCGCACCCAGTTCCTCCTCGGTTTCGCGATCTGCGCGGCCCTGTTGGCCTATGCGTTCTACGCCCAGCTGCATGACGGCCTGGAACCTTGTCCGTTGTGCATCTTCCAGCGCGTTGCGTTCTTCGCGCTTGGCATCGTGTTCCTGATCGGCGGCCTGCATGCGCCCAAGGGCGCCGGTGGAAGGCGTGGTTACGGTGTACTCGCGTTGCTGGCCTCGCTGGGCGGCATCGCAGTTGCGGGCAATCACGTCCGCCTGCAGCATCTGCCACCCGACCAGGTGCCGGCGTGCGGCCCCGGCCTGGACTACATGCTGGACGCCATGCCCATCTCCGGCGTGATCCGCAAGGTGATGACCGGTTCGGGTGAATGCGCGAATGTCGATTGGACGTTCCTGGGCCTGTCGATGCCCGAATGGAGCCTGGTCTGGTTCGTGCTTCTGGCGTTGTGGGCAGGCTACGCAGCGTTCCGGCGTCGCTGAACGCGGCGCCAAGGTTGCCGCTGTAACGGTTGCAGCGCGGAGGGCGAGCGCCCATGATCATTCGCCGCATTGCAACATTGCTCGTGTCATGTCCCCCACTGACCGCAACCTCCGTGCCGTGACTCTGCCCCAGAACTGGTCGCCGCAGTCATGGCGCAGTTTTCCGGCTGTGCAGTTGCCGCACTATCCGGATGATCAGGCGCTCGCTAGCGCCTTGAGCGAACTGCGTGCGTTGCCGCCGCTGGTGACGTCGTGGGAGATCCTCTCGCTCAAGCAGCAGCTCGCCGAGGCACAGGAAGGCAAGCGCTTCCTGCTGCAGGGTGGCGACTGTGCCGAGAGTTTCGATGCCTGCAGCTCGGACGTAATCTCCAACCGCCTCAAGGTGCTGCTGCAGATGAGCCTCGTGCTCGTGCACGGCATGCGCAAGCCGGTCGTGCGCGTGGGCCGCTTTGCCGGCCAGTACGCGAAGCCGCGCTCGGCCGACACCGAAACGATCGGCGACGTCACGCTGCCCAGCTACCGCGGCGACATGGTCAACGCGCCCGAGTTCACCGAGGCCGCCCGCTTGCCGGATCCGCGCCGCATGATCAAGGCGCATGCGCGCTCGGCGATGACGATGAACTTCGTGCGTGCGCTGATCGATGGCGGATTCGCCGACCTGCATCATCCCGAGTACTGGAACCTGAGCTGGGTCGGCCATTCGCCGCTGGCCGACGAATACAGCCGCATGGTCAACGCGATCGGCGACGCCGTGCGTTTCATGGAGACGCTGTCGGGTTCCGAAGTGCACAACCTCAACCGCGTGGACTTCTACACCTCGCACGAGGCGCTGCTGCTGCCGTACGAGGAGTCGTTGACCCGTCAGGTACCGCGCCACTGGGGTTGGTTCAACCTCAGCACGCACTATCCGTGGATCGGCATGCGCACGGCGGCGGTCGACGGCGCCCACGCCGAATACTTCCGGGGCATCCGCAATCCAATCGCGTTGAAGGTGGGGCCGTCGGTGACGCCCGATCAGCTGCTTCGCACGATGGACCTGCTCAATCCCGAGGACGAACCCGGCCGCCTCAGCTTCATCCATCGCATGGGCGCCGGCGGAATCGCCGACAAGCTGCCGCCGCTGCTCGACGCGGTGCGCCGCGACGGTCGTCGCGTGTTGTGGGTGTGCGATCCGATGCACGGCAACACCGAGAGCACCAGCAACGGCTTCAAGACGCGTCGCTTCCGCAACATCCGCAGCGAACTGGAGCAGGCGTTCGAACTCCACGCGGCCGCCGGTACGCGCCTGGGCGGCGTGCATCTGGAGCTGACGGGGGAAGACGTCACCGAGTGTCTGGGTGGCGCGCGCGAGCTCACCGAGAGCGATCTGGAGCGCGCCTACAAGTCGACGGTCGATCCGCGCCTGAACTACGAGCAGGCGCTGGAGATCGCGATGCTGATCGTGCGCAAGCAGGCGCAAATCGCCGCGCCGACGTGATGCAGTACAGCGGGTCGGCCGCCGGCCGCCCGCTGCTGTCGGAATCTCAGCCCTTCTTCTTGGCAGCCGCGACCGTTGCCAGGAACTGCGGCGGCTTGCGTGCCTTGCTGAGCTGTTCGAAGGCGTAGCCGAGTTCGAGCAGGCGCGGCTCGCTCCACGCGGAGCCCATGAAGACGACGCCCAGCGGCAAACCCTGCTGCTCGCCCATCGGGACCGTCAGGCTGGGATAGCCCGCGACTGCGGCGGCGCTGTAGCCGGTGGTGATGTCCGGGTCGCCGTTGGTCATGTCGGCCTTCCATGCGGCCGGCCCCGAAGGCGCGATGAGCGCGTCCAGCTGCTGCGCCTGCAATGCGGAGTCGATGCCCTGTTCGCCTGCGAGGCGGCGGATGCTGCTGCGGGTCTCGCGGTAGAGCGGGTCGTTGAGGGGGCCTTTGGCTGCGGCCTGCTCGAACAGGTCCTGGCCGAAGTACGACATCTCCTCGCCCGCGTTGCGGCGGTTGAAGTCCATGATCTCGGCGAGCGTGCGCATGGGGGCACCACGCGTGGCCAGGTAGTGCTCAAGCCCGGCCTTGAACTCCCAGGTCAACGCGTCGAGTTCGCCCGCCTTCCATTGGCCTTCGGTCGGGATCTGCGCGTCCACCACGACCGCGCCGGCCTTGCGCATGGTGGCGATCGCGCGCTCCATCGCAGCATCCACGGCCGGGTCGTGCCCCATCTTCTGGCGCAGCACGCCGATGCGGGCGCCGCGCAGGCCGTCGGCCTTGAGGTGCAGCGGGTAGTCGAACACCGCGCGGCCGACACTGCCGGCCGTCAGCATGTCGTTCGCATCGCGCCCGACCATGGCGGCCAGCAGGATCGCCGCATCGGTCACGCTGCGCGTCATCGGGCCGGGCGTGTCCTGCTGGCTTGAGATCGGAATGACGCCGTTGCGGCTGACCAGCCCGACGGTCGGCTTCAGCCCGACCAGGCCGGCGACGGAGGCCGGGCAGATGATGCTGCCGTCGGTTTCCGTGCCGATGCCGGCGGCCGCCAGGCTCGCCGAGATCGCGCTGCCCGTGCCCGAACTGGACCCGCAGGCGCTGCGATCCAGCGCATAGGGATTGCGCGTCAGGCCACCGCGGCCGCTCCAGCCCGATACCGAGTGCATCGAGCGGAAGTTGGCCCATTCGCTGAGGTTGGTCTTGCCCAGGATCACGGCGCCGGCTGCGCGCAGGCGCTGCACGACGAAGGCGTCCTGTTTCGGCCGATGATCCGCCAGCGCCAGCGAACCCGCGGAGTTCACCATCGGGGTCGCGTCGATGTTGTCCTTGATCAACACCGGGATGCCGTGCAGGGGGCTGCGCACGCGGCCCGCCTGGCGCTCGGCATCGAGCGCATCGGCTTCCCGGATGGCGTCGGGATTGAGTTCGATGACGGCGTTGAGCTTCGGCCCGGCGTCATCGACGACCGCGATGCGGTCGAGGTAGGCCTGGGTGAGGGCACGGCTGCTGAGTGCACCGCGCTCCATCCGCGACTGCAGCTCGCCGATGCCGATTTCGGAGTAGGCGAAACTGGTGGCCAGCGACGGCGTTGCCGGTGCCGAAGCGGTGGCGTCGGCGTCGCGCTGGCACGCAGGAAGCACGGCGAGCAGCGTCGCCACGAAAAGCAAGGAGCGCATGGCGATTCCCCGGTCGCGGATGGGCGACCGGAGCATACGCGTTCAGTAGCGCCGGACGACCAGGTCTCGTGCCAGGACTGCGACGACGATCAAATTGACCGCCAGTACGGCCGCCGAAAGCCAGCCCGGATGGGCGAAGAGGGCGTAGATGTCCAGCGGCAGGTAGATCGCCGCGCTGATGCAGCCCAGCCATGACGCCCAGGCCTTGGCCCGCCACAGGCCCCAGGCTTCCAGCAGGCGCAGCAGGCCGTAGGCAAACACGGCTGCGGCGGCCAAGTGGACGCCATCGGGGTTGATGGCGCCGTTGAGCCAGGCGATCGCGCCATGGCCCGGATCGAGCGAGAAGCGCGCAATCAGTTCATGGAGCCAGCGCTGCAATGGCGCCGGGCCCAGGATCTCCAGGCCGCTGGCGGCGAGCAGCGCGAGCACGCCCTTGGCCGCCTCGAACACCGCGATCACGTGCAGCCCGGGATGGGCGTGCGGATCGGGGTTGTAGTGCGGATGGGGATGGGCGTCGGTCATGGCGATACGACGCCCCGTGTTGCCGGTGCGATGGCGGTGGCTCAGGCCGCGCGCGAAGCGCGCTTGCGATCGCTTTCGGTGAGCTGCTTCTTGCGCAGGCGGATTTCCTTCGGGGTGACTTCGACCAGCTCGTCGTCCTCGATGAAGTCCAGGGCCTGTTCCAGCGTGTACTTGATCGCCGGCGTCAGCTTGATCGCGTCGTCCTTGCCCGAAGCGCGCATGTTGGTCAGCGGCTTGGTCTTGATCGCGTTGACGGTCAGGTCGTTGTCCTTCGAATGGATGCCGACCAGCTGGCCCTCGTACACCTGGTCGCCTTCGGCGGCGAACAGGCGGCCGCGCTCTTCCAGCGGCCCCAGCGCGTAGGCGGGCGTCGCACCGGGAGCGTTGGCGATCATCACGCCGTTCAGGCGCTTGGCGATCGTGCCGGTTTCCTTCGGGCCGTAATGATCGAACACGTGGAACAGCAGGCCCGAACCCTGGGTCAGGGTGCGGAACTCGTTCTGGAAACCGATCAGGCCGCGGGCCGGGATCATGTAGTCCAGGCGCACGCGTCCCTTGCCGTCGGGCTCCATGTTCTTCAGCTGGCCCTTGCGGATGCCCAGCTTCTCCATGACGCCGCCCTGGTGCTGTTCTTCGATGTCGACCACCAGCTGCTCGATCGGCTCCATCAGCTGGCCGTCGATTTCCTTGATGATCACTTCCGGTCGCGACACGGCCAGCTCGAAGCCTTCGCGGCGCATGTTCTCGATCAGCACCGACAGGTGCAGTTCGCCGCGGCCGGAGACCAGGAACTTGTCCGGATCGGAGCCTTCCTCGACCTTCAGCGCAACGTTATGCAGCGTTTCGCGCTCCAGGCGCTCGCGCAGCTGGCGGCTGGTGAGGAACTTGCCGCCGCTGTATTCCTTGTGGCCGGCGAACGGCGAGTTGTTCACCTGGAAGGTCATGCTGATGGTCGGCTCGTCCACGGTCAGCGCCGGCAGCGCTTCCGGCGTGTCGAGCGCGCACACGGTGTCGGAAATCGACAGGTCGGTGATGCCGGCAATGGCGACGATGTCGCCGGCGCCGGCTTCCTCGGTCTCGATGCGCTCCAGGCCCATGAAGCCCAGCACCTGCACGATCTTGCCCTGGCGCTTCTTGCCGTCACGGCCGATCACGCTGACCGGCATGTTCTTCTTCACCTTGCCGCGCTGGATGCGGCCGATGCCGATCAGGCCGACGAAGTTGCTGTAGTCCAGCTGGCTGATGCGCATCTGGAACGGGCCTTCCTCGTCCACCTGCGGCGGCGCGACGTGCTTCATGATCGCTTCGTAGAGCGGAGTCATGTCGCCCGAACGCGCGGCGTCGTCCAGGCTGGCGTAGCCGTGCAGCGCCGAGGCGTAGACGATCGGGAAGTCGAGCTGCTCGTTGGTGGCGCCGAGCTTGTCGAACAGGTCGAACACCTGGTCGATGACCCAGTCCGGACGCGCGCCCGGGCGGTCGATCTTGTTGACGACCACGATCGGCTTGAAGCCCATCGCGAAGGCCTTCTGGGTCACGAAGCGGGTCTGCGGCATCGGACCGTCCATGGCGTCGACCAGGATCAGCACCGAGTCGACCATCGACAGCACGCGCTCGACCTCGCCGCCGAAGTCGGCGTGGCCTGGGGTGTCGACGATGTTGATGCGGTTGCCCTGCCAGGTGATGGCCGTGTTCTTGGCCAGGATCGTGATGCCACGTTCCTTTTCCTGGTCGTTGCTGTCCATCGCCCGCTCGGCGAGCACGGTGCGCTCCGAGAGCGTGCCGGATTGCTTGAGCAAGCAGTCGACGAGAGTGGTCTTGCCATGGTCGACGTGGGCGACGATGGCGATATTGCGGAGGCGTTCAATGGACATGCAGAGATGGCGCCAGAACGACGCTCGTAGGAAAAGGAAGCCGAGCATTATACCTGCCCGGGATGCCCGATGGCCCGTTCAGCTGAATGGCTACGGTATTCTTGTGAATTGCCCCATCCGTCGCCATCTGGTCGGACGAATGCGGGAATTCCTCCCCCAGCCCCACGTCCCAGGAGACGGTAAATGAGCCTGATCGCCACCTTCGACACCGACCGCGGCCCGATCCGCGTCGAACTCGCCGCCGACAAGGCGCCGCTGACCGTCGCCAACTTCGTCAACCTCGCCCAGCGCGGCTTCTATGACGGCCTGAGCTTCCACCGCGTCATCAACGACTTCATGGTCCAGGGCGGCTGCCCGCTGGGCACCGGCACCGGCGGCCCGGGCTACCGCTTCGAGGACGAGACCCGCACCGGCCTGACCCACGAGCGCGGCGTGCTGTCGATGGCGAACGCCGGCCCCGGCACCAACGGCAGCCAGTTCTTCATCACCCACGTGCCGTGCCCGTGGCTGGACGGCAAGCACACCGTGTTCGGCAAGGTGCTCTCGGGCCAGGAGATCGTCGACAGCGTGAAGCAGGGCGACAAGATCAATTCGATCAAGATCGAGGGCGATACCGCCGCCGTGCTGGCCGCCAAGGCTGACCGCGTCGCCGAGTGGAACAAGACGCTCGACGCTCGATAACCGGCTGAAGCCGGTAACGCCCATAGTCCGCACTGCGAACTGTGGGCCCCGCGCCACTGGCTTCCAGAACCCTGCGCTGTCGCGCTGCCCCTTCACTGAAGGGGCTTCGGGGCGAGGAGGGGATCCAGGCGGACGCCCGCTCCGGTACTTGCCGGGGCGGGCGTTTTCGTTTTCGCACCACAGAGGCCGGCAAGGCGCGTGCTAACATTCCGGGGCTCGGCGGCGCTGCGTTTCCGCGCCGGAGCAGTCACCCACGTCGACTCCTCACGAGGTACAGCGATGCCCCAGCTTGCCCGGCGCATCGGTCGCGCCAAACCCAGCGCGATCATGCAGGTTGCCGAGAAGGCCAAGCGGCTCAAGGCCGAAGGCCGCGACATCATCAGCTTCTCGATCGGTGTTCCGAACTTCCTGCCAGGCGAGCATGTCTACGCCGCCGCGCGCGACGCGCTGGCCAAGGACAGCGGCCAGTACGGCAGCAACCGCGGCGCCGACGCGCTGCTCGATGCGTTCATCGAGCACATGGCCAAGATCGGCCTGACCGGCTACGGCCGCGTCAACGTCGCCACCGGCATCGGCGCCAAGCACGTGATCTACAACCTGGCCGAGGCGCTGCTCGACGAAGGCGACACCATCGTCTTCCCGACGCCGTACTGGACCAGCTATCTCGACATCGCCGAGATCGTCAACGCCAAGATCGACCTGCTGCCGTGCCCGGCCTCGCAGGACTACAAGCTCACGCCCGCGCAGCTCGACGCCGCGCTGGCGAAGAAGCCCAAGGTGTTCCTGTTCAACAATCCCTCGAACCCGACCGGCATGGTCTATTCGAAGGAAGAGGTCAGCGCGCTGGCCGACGTGCTGGTGAAGTATCCCGATACCTGGGTCATCACCGACGACATCTACAACCGCATGGTGTTCGACGGCCTGGGCTACCACAACTTCGTGCATGCCCGTCCGGAACTGCGCGAGCGCGTGGTCTTCATCGACTCGCTGTCCAAGACCTACGGCATGCCGGGTTGGCGCGTGGGCTTCATGGCCGGTCCGGAAGAGGTCGCCAAGGCCATCGCGACCATGAACTCCAACCACATCACCAACATCCCGGAGATCGTCGGCGCCGCCGCGGTCGCCGCGCTGACCGGCCCGCAGGACGTGCCGGTGCAGAAGTGCGCCGAGTTCCAGGCCAAGCGCGACCAGGTGATGGCGGTGATGAACTCGATCCCCGGCGTGATCTGCCCGCGTCCGCAGGGCGCGTTCTACGTGTTCCCGGACATCAGCGTCGCCTTCGGCAAGACGCACGGCCCGAGCGGCACGAAGATCGGCAACGACGTCGACCTCTGCAACGCGCTGCTGGAAACCAAGGGCGTGGCGTGCGTGCCGGGCTCGGCCTTCGGCGAGCCGCGCAGCCTGCGCATCAGCTACACCTGCCCGACGCCGCAGCTCGCTCCGGGCCTGCAGCGTTTCCAGGAATTCTTCGCAGAACTTTCCTGATCCATTTCAGTAGATCCACCGCGGGGCGCAGTGTCGCCCCGCTTTTTCATCCAGGAGTTACCCCATGAAGACCCCCGTCCGCGTTGCCGTCACCGGTGCTGCCGGCCAGATCGGCTACTCGCTGCTGTTCCGCATCGCTTCCGGCGAAATGCTCGGCAAGGACCAGCCCGTCATCCTGCAGATGCTCGAACTGCCGATGGAGAAGGCCCAGGCCGCACTGAAGGGCGTGATGATGGAGCTGGAAGACTGCGCGTTCCCGCTGCTGGCCGGCATGGTCGGCACCGACGATGCGGAAGTGGCGTTCAAGGACGCCGACATCGCCCTGCTGGTCGGCGCGCGTCCGCGCGGCCCGGGCATGGAGCGCAAGGACCTGCTGCTGGAGAACGCCAAGATCTTCACCGCCCAGGGCGCCGCGCTGAACAAGGTCGCCTCGCGCAACGTGAAGGTGCTGGTGGTCGGCAATCCGGCCAACACCAATGCCTACATCGCCATGAAGTCGGCGCCGGACCTGCCGGCGAAGAACTTCACCGCGATGCTGCGCCTGGACCACAACCGCGCGCTGTCGCAGCTGGCCAACAAGGCCGGCGTCGCCGTCGGCGACATCGAGAAGCTCATCGTGTGGGGCAACCACAGCCCGACGATGTACCCGGACTACCGCTTCGCCACGGTCAACGGCCAGTCGCTGAAGGACAAGATCAACGACGCCGACTGGAATGCCAACGCGTTCATCCCGCAGGTGGGCAAGCGCGGCGCCGCGATCATCGAAGCCCGTGGCCTGTCCTCGGCCGCGTCGGCTGCCAACGCCGCCATCGACCACATCCGCGACTGGGTGCTGGGCACCAACGGCAAGTGGGTGACGATGGGCGTGCCGTCGGACGGCAGCTACGGCATTCCGGAAGGCGTGATGTATGGCGTGCCGGTGACCTGCGCCAACGGCGAGTACACGCGTATCGAAGGCCTGCCGGTCGACGAGTTCAGCCGCGCCGCGATGGACAAGACGCTGGCCGAGCTCGAGGAAGAGCGCGCCGGCGTGGCGCACCTGCTCTGATCCAGCCAGGCCGCGCACGTCGCGCGGACTGACAGAATCGCAACGGGGTGGCTTCGGCCGCCCCGTTTGCGTTTTGCGGCGGCATGCGCCGCCTGCGACCAACGTCGTAACGCATCCTTCCGGCGACGGGACTAGCCTTCCGCTTACCGCCCGGGAGGTTGTCGCCATGCGTTACGAGGACTTCTACCGCCGCTCGATCGAGGAGCCGGAGGCGTTCTGGGGCGAGCAGGCAAGGGCGATTCACTGGCACCGGGAGCCAGAGCGCATCCTCGATTACTCCAACCCGCCGTTCCGGCAATGGTTCGCGGGCGGCGAAACCAACCTCTGCTACAACGCCGTCGACCGCCATCTCGACCAGCGCGGCGATCAGCTCGCGCTCATCACCGTGTCGTCGGAAACCGACACGGCGCGCGAGATCACCTATCGCGAGCTGCATCGCGAGGTAAACACCTTCGCCGCGGTACTGCGGTCGCTCGACGTCGGACGCGGCGACCGCGTGGTGATCTACATGCCCAACATGGCCGAGGCCGTGTTCGCGATGCTGGCGTGCGCGCGCATCGGCGCGGTGCATTCGGTCGTGTTCGGCGGCTTTGCTGCGCACAATCTCGCGCTGCGCATCGACGACGCGACACCGAAGCTGCTGATCTGTGCCGACGCCGGCATGCGCGGCGGCAAGGTGATCCCGTACAAGCCGCTGGTCGATGCGGCGTGCGAGGAGGCTTCTTCGCCTCCGCCGAAGGTCCTGGTCGTGAGCCGCGGACTCGATCCGGATATCGCCCTAGTCCAAGGTCGCGACGTCGATTACGCCAAGCTGCGCGCGCGGCACGATGGCGCGCAGGTCGACGTGGAATGGCTCGAATCCAACGAGCCCAGCTACCTGCTCTACACCTCTGGAACGACCGGCAAGCCCAAGGGTGTGCAGCGCGACGTCGGTGGCTATGCGGTCGCACTGGCGTTGTCGATGTGGTCGATCTACGACGTGCGCGCGGGACAGGTGATGTTCTCCACGTCGGATGTCGGCTGGGCAGTGGGCCATTCCTACAACGTCTATGGCCCGTTGATCGCCGGTGCGACGTCCGTGCTGTACGAAGGACTGCCGACGAGCCCCGACCCCGGCATCTGGTGGCGCATCTGCGAGCGCTACGGCGTGCGCACGATGTTCTCGTCGCCGACCGGCATCCGCGTGCTGAAGAAACAGGATGCGTCGTGGCTGAAGAAGCACGACCTGTCGAAACTGCAATGGCTGTTCCTGGCCGGTGAACCGCTCGACGAACCGACCGCGCACTGGATCACCGACGGCATCGGCAAGACCATCATCGACAACTACTGGCAGACCGAGACCGGTTGGCCGGTGCTTGCGCTGATGCCGGGGCTGGACATGAAGCCGGTCAAGTTCGGCTCGCCCGGCTTGCCGACGCCGGGATACCGCCTGCGCGTGATCGACGACGGCACCGGCCTCGACGTCGCGCCGGGCGAGAAGGGCGTGCTGGTGATCGAGCCGCCGTTGCCGCCCGGCTGCCTGACCACGGTGTGGAACGACGACGCGCGATTCCTGTCCAGCTACTTCAGCCATTTCAGGGAACTGGTCTACAGCTCGCTCGACTGGGCGATCCGCGACGAGGATGGCTACACGTTCATCCTCGGCCGCACTGACGACGTGATCAACGTGGCCGGGCACCGCCTGGGTACGCGCGAAATCGAGGAGTCCTGCGCGACCTGCAACAGCGTTGCCGAAGCAGCCGTGATCGGCGTGAGCGACGACCTGAAAGGTCAGGTGCCGGTGGTGTTCGCCACCCTCAAGCAAGGCGGTAGCGAGTCGCCGGCGCAGGCGGCAGCGACCATGCGGCAGCGGGTGGTGGAGCAGTTGGGCGCGGTGGCACGCCCGGCCCGTGTCTACGTGGTCAACGCGCTGCCCAAGACGCGCTCGGGCAAGCTGCTGCGGCGCTCGCTGCAGGCGCTGGCGGAAAGCCGCGACCCCGGAGACCTGTCGACGCTGGACGATCCGGGCGCGCTGGAAGAGGTCAGGCGCGCGCTGGAGCGCGGTGCCGATGCCGGGGGGTGATCGGGGGGGCGGCCGCAACGCACGGCTCGGCTAAAATGGCCGTTCAATCAGGAGATGCCATGACTTCGTCCCCCTCCGCTGGCGCCCGTTTCCGCGCTGCGATCTCGGAAGAAACCCCTCTGCAGGTGATGGGTGCCATCACCGCCTACGCCGGCCTGATGGCCAAGCGCACCGGTTACAAGGCGCTGTACCTGTCTGGCGGCGGCGTGGCCGCCAATTCGCTGGGCGTGCCGGACCTCGGCATCAGCACGATGGAAGATGTCCTGACCGACGCGCGGCGTATCGTCGATGCAACGCAGATGCCGCTGCTGGTCGACATCGACACCGGCTGGGGCGGCGCGTTCAACATCGGCCGCACCATCCGCTCCTTCATCAACGTCGGCGTCGCCGCCGTGCACATGGAAGACCAGGTCGGCCAGAAGCGTTGCGGCCATCGTCCCGGCAAGGAAGTCGTGCCGATCGATGAAATGGTGGATCGCGTCAAGTCCGCCGTCGATGCGCGCACCGATGAAAGCTTCGTGATCATGGCCCGCACCGATGCCGCCGCGTCGGAGGGCATCGATTCCGCGATCGAGCGTGCGGTGGCCTACGTCGAAGCCGGCGCCGACATGATCTTCCCGGAAGCGATGAACACCCTGGACGACTACCGCCGCTTCAAGGCCGCGGTGAAGGTGCCGATCCTGGCCAACCTGACAGAGTTCGGCTCGACGCCGTTCTTCACTACCGAGGAACTGCGCGGTGCCGGCGTCGACATCGCCCTGTACTGCTGCGGCGCCTACCGCGCGATGAACAAGGCGGCGTTGAACTTCTACGAGACCGTGCGCCGCGAAGGTACGCAGAAGAACATCATCGACACGCTGCAGACGCGCGCCGAGCTGTACGACTTCCTCGGCTACCACGCCTATGAAGACAAGCTCGACGCGCTGTTCGCGCGCGGCAAGTGAGTGAGTGAACGTGGGGTGATGGTCGGCCGATGGAGCGTACAGGACCTCACTATGCTGGAGTCCACCTGTCCCTGCTCCACCGGCTCGTCCCTCCGCCCTACGACCGCGGCGAGCGCGATAATGGCCCGCCACGGTCGCTTGCGACATGCCAGTCGCACTCAGGCTAATCCCTGCATTTGAAAACGATGCGCCGCTGCGGGACCGGACAAAGTTCCGCTGCGGAAACCCTTAGGAGAACATCCATGTCCGACCCCGCACAGGTCCTGCCCAAGGCCAAGAAATCCGTCGCGCTCAGTGGTACGGCCGCCGGCAACACCGCGCTGTGCACCGTTGGCCGCAGCGGCAACGACCTGCATTACCGCGGCTATGACATCCACGATCTGGCGACTAAGTCGACCTTCGAGGAAGTCTCGCACCTGCTGGTGCACGGCACGCTTCCGACCGTCTCGCAGCTGAACGCCTACAAGGCCAAGCTCAAGCGCCTGCGCGGCCTGCCGGCGCTCGTCCAGGAAGCACTGGAACTGGTTCCCGCCAATGCCCACCCGATGGACGTGCTGCGCACGGGCTGCTCGGTGCTGGGCACGGTGCTGCCGGAGCGCGAAGGTCATCCGGCCTCCGAAGCACGCGACATCGCCGACAAGCTGATCGCCTGCTTCGGCTCGATGCTCCTGTACTGGTGGCACTTCACCCGCAACGGCCGCCGCATCGACGTCGAAACCGAGGACGATTCGGTCGCCGCGCACTTCCTGCACCTGCTGCACGGCGAGCCGCCGAGCAAGCTGCTTGCCGATTCGCTCGACAAGTCGCTGATCCTCTACGCCGAACACGAGTTCAACGCGTCGACGTTCACCGCGCGCGTGATCGCAGGCACCGGATCCGACCTGCATTCGTGCATCACCGGCGCCATCGGCGCGCTGCGCGGCCCCAAGCACGGCGGCGCCAATGAAGTGGCGATGGACATCATCAGCCGCTACGGCAGCGCCGACGATGCGGAAGCGGACATCCGCGCGCGCATGGAGCGCAAGGAGATCATCATCGGCTTCGGCCACCCGGTGTACACCATCGGCGATCCGCGCAACCCGATCATCAAGGAGATCTCGCGCAAGCTGTGCGCCGAAGGCGGCAACCAGACGCTGTTCGACGTGTCCGAGCGCATCGAGAACCTGATGATGGACACCAAGAAGATGTTCCCGAACCTCGACTGGTACAGCGCATCGGCCTACCACATGATGGGCATCCCGACGCCGATGTTCACTCCGCTGTTCGTCATCGCCCGCACCACCGGTTGGAGCGCGCACGTGATCGAGCAGCGCGAGGACGGCAAGATCATCCGTCCGAGCGCCAACTACATCGGTCCTGAAGATCGCCAGTACGTGGCGATCGAGAAGCGCGACCACGCGCGGATCGACCGGATCTGACCGGCAGGAAACCGCCGCACCGGGAAGGCCGCGCATCGCGCGGCCTTCTTTTTTGCCCATTGGTGCCCGGTTCGGCAAATCGCGAATCCGTGCGAGGAAAATTTTCGCGAGGCGTGGCATATTCGGCCGGCTTTGTGCCAATGGTTCCGGGGGGAAGCCATGCGCGAGAACGACGTACCCAGCAAGACCGACGCAGGTCGGGACGAAATCCAGAACCGCACGCGCAAGCTGCCCATGGCGCTGCGCTCGATCCTGTTGATGGTCGACGGGCAGAAGAATGTGGGCGAACTGCGTGGCGTGATCGCCGGCCTTCGTGGCCCGGACGATGCCCTGCAGCAGTTGCGCGAGATGGGGTTGATCTCGCTGCCGGTGAGCCTGGCTGCCGCTGCTGCGGCCACCATTCCCGCGCCGATTGTCTCGGCGCCGGCTGCCAACGAGGCGGTGGCTGCTGCCACGATCGCTGACGGTGGTGACGCCGGGGAGGGTGGCTATGCGGCGTTGTATGAGCAGATGTCCGGAGCGGTGCGCGAGCACCTGGGCCTGCGAGGCTATTTCCTGCAGTTGAAGATCGAGCGCTGCACGGACGCCGCCGGCCTGCTCGAGCTGCTGCCGGAACTGAGCGAGGCGCTCGGCCACGTGCGCGATCTCGCCTTTGCCGGGGATTTCGAACGCCGCCTGCGCTCGGTCGCGCAGGCGTGACGCCTGCCGCCGGCCGGAGCCGGCGGCGCTCGCCGATCGATCAGCTCAGGCCTTCGGCCTTCAGCGCCGCCTGGACGCCCGCGTCGGCCTCCATGCGCGCCTTGAAGGCAGCCAGCTGATCCAGGCCGCCGAGGTCGACACCGTATGCCTGCGCCCAGCGCAAGGTGATGTAGAGATAGGGGTCAGCGACGCTGCGGAAGCCGGCCAGCCACTGCTTGCCGGCCAGTTGCCGGTCGGCGATCTCGTACAGGCTGCGCAGGCGCTTGCGCGCGGTCGCCTTGAGGACCGTCACCGAGTTCTCGTCCGGGTCGGGGAGGTAGGCCGCGGGGCCGAACATCGGCTTGAACGCGGGATGCAGGTCCGAGTTGACGAAGGCCAGCCAGCGGTTCGCCTCGGCGCGCTGGCGCGCGCTGCCGTCACCGGTCAGTCCGGCCTGCGGATACGTGTCGGCGATGTAGCCCATGATCGCGGCGTTCTGGGTCAGCACGAAGTCGCCATCGACGATCGCGGGCACCGCGCCGCTGGGATTGATGGCCAGATAGGCCGGCGCCTTCATCGACTCCTTGTCGAGGACCTCCAGCTCGAACGGCTGACCGGTCCACTGCAGGGCGATGTGGTCGGCGGTCGAGCAGGCACCGGGCTTGGTGTAGAGCTTCACGCGGGTCTCCATGACGATACGGCGGCCGGCGACTATCGCCGTTCCGCCCGCCGATCCTCAACGATGGAGCCGCAACGCTGCGTTACGGATTTGGCGGCCGGGGCCGCCCGTGCGCCGCCTGATCAGGTGCGGCGCGGCTTGAGCGACTGCACCTTATAGAAGGTGTGATCGCCGATCGTCGCCACCTGGTAGGCGCTGCGCCAGCTTGGGCTGGCAATCGCGTGGGCGGCGAAATGGCTCGCGCCCGGCACGATCTCCTTGCGCTCGCCGGGGGGCAGGGCCCAGTTGCGCTCCGCCTCCATCGCGATGGTGACCGCCTCGGCCCAGGCCTCGGTGTTGCTCAGGCGGGTCGACGCCGGGACGAGGGTCGGCGCGAACTGCTTGTTCGCGGTGACCACGTCACAGACGGTATTGCCCCACAGGCCGCTGTCGCGGCGGCGCAGGGCGACCTCGGCCACCGCCTTCTGGCCGCGCACGGACTGGTCGCGGGCCTCGAGGTAGACCGTGGTGCTCAGGCAAAGCGAATCGGCGGTTTGAGGTGGCAGCACGGAGGCCAGCCACAGGATCCAAGCCAGTTTCATAGTTCGGGACTCCTTGCTCCGTTGCGCCTGCCCGATCATGGTGGCCGCTCCCTGAGGGTGGCGGCAACGGCGGATCGGACCGGCATGGCGTACTGGGGAGGGCAGCGGCTCTGCGGCACGCTTTTGCCCCTATCACCAAATCCGCGCCAGGAAGGTCAGGCGGCACGGGCGGTGTGGGTCGCCACCAAGGGGGTGGCTGAAAAAGTTGGCGCACGGTAGCGGCGCCTGTTTAAACGCCACCTGAATGGCGAAAACGTAACCATCGGAAAAATTTGGTTTTTTTGTTTGCCGCATTGCGAAAAAACCGGCAAAAGCCGGGCTTTTTCAAGCCGCCAGGCTGTCAAGTCAGAGCGCGGCAGCGAGCCGGGTGCCCTGTGCGATGGCGCGCTTGGCATCGAGTTCGGCGGCGACATCGGCGCCGCCGATCACATGAACGGGGATGCCGGACCCGGCCAGCCCTGCCGCAAGCGGCTTGAACGGCTCCTGACCCGCGCAGACCACAACGGCGTCGACCGGAAGCACCTGGTCGCGGCCATCGACCCGGATGTGCAGGCCGTCGTCGTCGACGCCGAGGTACTCCACGCCGCCCAGCATCCGAACCCGCTTGGCCTTCAGCGCCGCCCGGTGGATCCAGCCAGTGGTCTTGCCGAGGCGGGCGCCGGGCTTGCCCGGGCTGCGCTGCAGCAGCCAGACCTCGCGCGCCGGCGGTTCCGGCTGCGGCGCGCCCAAGCCGCCGCGGTTGCCTTCATAGGCCAGGTCCACGCCCCATTCGGCGCGCCAGCGGGCGGGGTCGAGGCTGGGGCTGGCGTGGGCCTGGTCGTGCACCAGGTACTCGGCCACGTCGAATCCGATGCCGCCCGCGCCGATGATCGCGACCTTGCGGCCCGGCACGACACGCCCGGTCAGCACGTCCAGGTAGCTGGCCACCTTGGGGTGGTCGTGGCCGAGGAAGTCGACCTGCCGCGGCTGGATGCCGGTCGCCAGCACCACCTCGTCGAAGGGGGACAGCATGGCGGCGTCGGCGCGGGTGCCCAGCTTCACCTCGACGCCGGTCTGATCGAGTCGCCGGCCGAAGTAGCGCAGCGTCTCGTGGAACTCCTCCTTGCCGGGGATGCGCTTGGCCAGGTTGAACTGGCCGCCGATGGCGTCGCCAGCCTCGAACAAGGTGACGCGGTGGCCGCGCTCGGCCGCGACCGTCGCGCAGGCCAGCCCGGCCGGGCCGGCGCCGACCACGGCCACGCGCTTGGGCTTCGCGGTGGCGCCGTAGTTGAGCTCGGTTTCCGCGCAGGCACGCGGGTTGACGAGGCAGCTCGCCGTCTTGTTCTCGAACACGTGGTCCAGGCAGGCCTGGTTGCAGGCGATGCATGTATTGATGTCCGCCGCGCGCTGGTCGCGGGCCTTGTTGACCCACTGCGGGTCGGCCAGCAGCGGCCGCGCCATCGACACCATGTCGGCTTCGCCATTGGCGAGGATGCGCTCGGCCACGTCCGGCATGTTGATGCGGTTGGTGGTCACCAGCGGCAGCGACACATGCGGCTTCAACCGCGCGGTGATACCGGTGAAGGCGCCGCGCGGGACCGAGGTCGCGATGGTCGGAATGCGCGCCTCGTGCCAGCCGATGCCGGTGTTGATCAGCGTGGCGCCGGCGGCTTCGATGGCCTGCGCCTGTTGCACCACCTCGTCCCAGGCCAGCCCCTCGTCGACCAGGTCCAGCATCGACAGCCGGTAAACGATGATGAAGTCCGGGCCACAGGTCTCGCGGATGCGGCGGACGATCTCCACGGCGAAGCGCATGCGCTTGCCGGGATCGCCGCCCCAGGTGTCGCTGCGCTTGTTGGTGCGCGGCGCGGTGAACTGGTTGAGCAGGTACCCCTCCGAACCCATCACTTCGACGCCGTCGTAGCCGGCTTCGCGAGCGAGCTGCGCGGTGCGGACGAATGCCCGGATCTGGCGCTCGACGCCTCCGGCCGACAGCGCCCTCGGAGTGAAGGGATTGATCGGCGCCTTCAGCTTGCTGGGCGCCACCTGCAGCGGGCTGTAGCCGTAGCGGCCGGCGTGCAGGATCTGCAGGCAGATGCGGCCGCCGTGCGCATGCACCGCGCCGGTGACCTGGCGATGCCGGCCCACTTCCCACGGCCAGCGCAGCGTGCCGCCGAATGGCTTGAGCCAGCCGGCCAGGTTCGGCGAGAAGCCGCCGGTGACGATCAACCCGACGCCGCCGGCCGCGCGCTCGGCGAAGTAGGCGGCCAGCTTCGGGAAGTCCGCCGCCTTGTCCTCCAGCCCGGTGTGCATCGAGCCCATCAGCACGCGGTTGCGCAGCGTGCAGAAGCCGAGATCGAGCGGCTCGAACAGCTTGGGATAGAGGGGATGGGGCGTCGCGGAGTTGGCGAAGCTCAAGGGGCTGGCGGCCGTCATGTGTATACGCTGGCGTACGGAAGCCCGCACGATGCCGGGAAAGCCTGCGCCATTCAAGGCCCCATCTATTCCGGCGGCCCCTTGGAATCGCCGCCCTAAATCGTCGCGCAGATCAAGAGTTGTCACCCGCCGGACCCTCGCCGAACATGGACTTCCCGCAGTTCCCGGTCCGCCATGGACGACGCTTCCCTTTCCCTGCAGGACTATCTGCGCGACGGCATCGTCGCCGCCGATCTTCCGGACCTGCACCCACTGCTGACCTCGCGCGACCTGCTGCGCGCCTTCTCCACGCTGTTCCATGGCGGCGAGGAGAGCGTGATGGTGCGCCTGCTGGTCCTTCGCGGGATTGGAGACCGTGGCCAGGCGCCGGACTGGAGCCCGCAGGAACTGCGCGAGCACTTCGCCTACATCGACGCGGTGAAGTTCGACACCGTGCTCGGCCGCCTTCGCGAAAACGACCTGCTGCTCTGGGACGCCTCCACTCAGCGCTACCGCATCAGCCCGGTGGGACGCCAGGCACTGGCCGCGATCGGCATGCTGCTGCAGTTCAACCGCGAGGGCGACGAGCTGGCCTACGTCACCGCGCAGCTCGCCGCCGGCCAGGCGGTCGGTCGCGTGCGGGGCGACGACCTGCAGCATCTGCTGTCGCGCCTCAACGAATTGCGCGAGGACTTCGACCAGGCCGTGCTCAGCGGCTCCGAACACCGCATCCAGCGCGCCGCCTCGACGCTGCAGTCGGTGTGGAAGTGGGTGGAGAAGGGCACGCAGATCGTGAAGGAGATCGCCGCCGATCCCGATCTCGATACTGCGACGCATCGCATCGCCCAGCAGATCGGCCGCGCGCAGAGTTCGATGCTGCGCCAGGCCTCGGTGTTCCAGCGTGCGCTCAACCAGCTCGATCGTCATCGCGTGCACTTGGGCGCGAGCGGCCTGTCCTCGTCCGACGTCAATCGCTACCTGCGTGCGTTGGACATCGACGCGATGGCGGCGATATCCGAAGGCGCGCTCGCGCGCACGGTCGCGCCGGCATTCGCGCTGGCGCCGATCGCGCTGGACATCGCCGAGTACGAACTCGTCGAACGCGAACGCGAGGCGACGGAAGACCAGTCGCTGCCGCCCGCACAGGCCGCGCCACCGGGCACGCACTCGCCGGTCGCGGAGAACGACTATCGCCATGCCGAGGACTGGCTGCAGCAACTGGCGCAGCTTGAACTGGGAGGTTCGCTGTCCGACCTGGTGCCGCAGGAAGGCTTCGCCGTCAGCGCCTATCGCATGTCGCTGCTCGGCCTGATCGGCGACCCCGGTGCCGAGAACCGCAACGGCGTCAGTGCCGAGATGGCGCAACTGCCGCTGCAGTGGCGCGTTGAGCCGGTGTTCGAGCCGGTGCAGCGTTTCGGCGTGGCGTACATGAGCCGCAGCCGGCTGGAACAGAAGGCGCCGGAGACGAACGAAAACCTGGCGCCTTCGCCTGACGCCGAAGCACTCCACACCGAAAAACCCGTGCGCCGCCCGCGCACCCGCAAGACCACCGAGCCCGCATGACCGATCCCATCGCCACCCTCATCGCGCGGCTGCTCGCCGAACGCTGGCTGCCGCGCGAAGACCGCGCGGTACGCCAGGTACTGACCGATGCCGAACTGCGCGATGACCTCGACCGTCGCCTGGCTGCATCGGGCCTGCGGCTGCTCGAGCATCCCTACGCCTCGCATGTCGCCGTGGGCGTGGCGCGGGCGCAGGAGAACGACGTGTTCGGCAGCGCTCGTGCCTGGGCCGCGAGCAACTTGCAGCTCGACCGCGACGCGCTGGCGCTGCTGGTGGTGCTGTGGGCGCTGCTGGTGCTGCCCAAGCGACAGCGCCAGATCGCACGCCAGGAGGACGAACGCCAGCAGGACCAGGAGCAGATGTTCGCCGAGCTCAAGCCCGTGCCGGTCGGTGAGGAGGTCGTCGAACCGATCAACGAACGCACGCTGCTCGCCGACTATGGCGACAAGCTCGGCGGCAAGACGCGCCTGCAGTTCAACCTCGGCGCACTGGCCAGGCAGGGATTCATCGTCCGCCGCCGCGAGCGCATCCACGAGGGTCCGTTGCTCGACCTGGCTTTCGATTACGAACGCATCGCCAGCCGCGTGATGGACGGTGCGTTGTCCTACGTCGTCGCCCAGGCGCGCGAGCCGCGGCCGCAGGACGACGACGCCTTCGACGACATGCTCGACGGCGCGGATACCCACGATCAGATCAGCGAAGAGGCGCAGTCCGATGTTTGAGTTCCGCAGCCTCGAAGTCGTGCATTGGGATTACTGGCAGCGCTTCCAGCTGCCGCTAGACGCTTCGGTCATCACCGTGGTCGGTCCGAACGGCTCTGGCAAGACCACGCTGCTCGATGCGCTGCGCACGCTGCTGGCGATCGAGGACCGCGACACCGCGCGCGACTACAAGACCTACCTGCGCCATAACGGCAAGGGCTATGCCTGGCTGCGCGCGGTGGTGAGCAATCGCCCCGATCGTCGCGGTGGCCGGCCGTTCTTCCCGATCAAGGACGAGCAGGTCACGCTGGCCTGCCGCATCCGCAAGCGTGGCGGCGACTGGTCGCGCGACTACCAGATCGTCGGCGGCGACGTCGCGGTCGAAGTACTGGAGCAGGGCGGCGACTGGCTCGGCGTGCGCGACTACCGTGTGCGCCTCGCCGGCGCCGGCCTGACGCGCGCGATCTGCCGCGTGCTGACGCTGGAACAGGGCGCCACCGACAAGCTATGCCAATACTCGCCGCGCGAACTGCTGCAGCTGATCTTCGACGTGTTCGAGGACAAGGCGGTGCTCGACGACTACCAGCGTGCGCGCGCCGAGCAGTTCGACGTCGAGAAGGAGATCCACCAGCTGGGCCAGGACCTGGCCGGGCTGCACCTGCGCATGGAGTCGGCCAAGGCCGACGTACGTTCGTTCGAGGAAGGCCTCGCCTTGCGCAACCAGCGCCAGCGCCTGCAGGCCGAGATCGCGCCGAAAGTGGAACTGGCCGAGCAGCGTGCCGCCATCGACGGCGCGCGCCCGCGCCTGACCGGCCTGCGCCGTGCGCTGCGCGAGCGCGAACGCGCGCTGGCCGACCTGCAATCGCAGGACAGCGGTGCCGTCGCGTCACACGATGAGCTGATGGGCTCGCTCGGCGACGCCCGCCAGCGCGTGGCCGCATGCGAAGCCGAGTTCACCCGGGCGCGAGACCGTGCCCGCGACGCCGAGATGCTGGTCAAGCGCCACGATGAACTCGCACGTCTGCAGGCGGAGCGTGGCGCGGTCGACATCGATGCGCTGAGCAGCGCCATCGAGAACGGCCGCCGCCGCCAGGCCGAACTGAAGCTGGAGGCCGAACGCGACCGCGCGCGCAGTGGCGAGATCGCCGCGCAGGTCGCCGCGCTCAGCAGCGGCAAGCTGCCGGTGGAGAAGTTCGAGAGCGACTTCCGTGCCGCGCTCGAGCGCGACGGCATCGGTCATCGGGTGCTGACCGAACTGGTCGATATCGCCGATCCGCAGTGGACCGTGGCGCTGGAGGCGGTGCTCGCGCCGTACCGGCACCTGCTGGTGCTCGAGAACCCGAAGGACGCGCGCGCTGCGTGGAAGCTCGGCGAGCAGATGCAGTACCGCCATTTCGTCGTGGCCGAACGCGCGCCGGTGCCGAAGGCGACCGCGGGCTCATTGCTGGAGGTCGTGCGCTTTTCCGCCGATCCGCCGGCGTGGTTGCCGCGACAGCTCGATCGCATCCGTCGCGTTGCCGACATCGAAGCCGGCAGCAAGCTGCCAGGCGGCCAGGACTGGATCACCGCGAAGGGTTACCTGCGCGAGCATCGCGGCGGGCGGCACATCGGCGGGGGACAGCACCACTTCGGCGCCGGTGCGCGCCAGGCTCGCCTGACCGACCTGCGCGCGGAACAGAACGAGATCAGCCAGCGTGCGCAGTCGCGCGAAGCCGAACTGAAGGAGCTGAGTCATCGCGTCGACGCCGACCAGTCGCGCCTGCTCGGGCTGGATGCGGCGCAGGAGCTGGTCACGCGCGCGGCCGAGTTCGCCGATGCGCAGGCGCGTCTGCCGGCGCTGGCCGATGCAGCCGCGCAGGCCGCCACCGAACTGACGCAGGCGCGATCGTCGGTCGACGCGGTGGCCGAGCGCGACAAGGACGAAGGCATCGCCGCGGCCAAGCGCCAAGGGCAGATCGACGCGCTGGCGCGCGAACTGCGCGAGCGCGGCCAGCAGATCGGGCAGGAGCGCCACGGGCTCGTCCAGCGCATTCTCGACTTCCGCCGCCGCCGCGCGCAGATGCCACCGGCATGGCGCTCGCAGGCGGCACTGCTGGTGGCGCGCGACGAGTATGAGAGCGCGGCGGCGGTGCGGCGCGAACTGGAGCGCATCGACGAGCGTGTCGCCCGCGGTGGCTTCATCGAAGATGAGGCCTGCGTGCCGCTGCGCGACAAGATCGCCGCCGATCATGCCGAGCTGGACACCACCATCGGCCGCCGCGAGGCGCACCTGCATCGTGCGAAGCGCATCACCGAGGAAGCGCGTGGTGCGTACATGAACGTGCTGCGCGCGACCGTGCGCCGCTACAGGAAGAACCTGATGGCACTCGGCGAACTGGCCGGCATCGCCGTCGACGTCGACATGCCGGAACTGGTCAACGAGGACGTCGCGCTGGCGCAGGCCGGATTGACCGTGCGTTTCGACTTCGACCGCAAGGGCTGGATCGGCCTCGACGACGGCGAGGCTTCCGGTGGTCAGCAGGTGATGAAGTCGCTGCTGCTGCTGGTGGCGCTGCTGCGCGATGAGGACCAGCCGGGCGGCTTCGTGTTCATCGACGAACCGTTCGCGCACCTGGACGTGTTCAACATCGAGAAGGTCGGCCGCTTCCTGCGCTCCACCGACGCACAGTACATCCTGACCACGCCGATCACGCACAACCTCAACGTGTTCGAGCCGTCCGACCTGGTGCTGGCGACCAGCAAGCGCCGCGGCGGCAACGTCTGGGCGGAGCCGGTGGCGGTGCTCAAGCGCGATCGCGGCGAGGACACGCAAGCCGCGTGAGCATGACCAGGACACAACTCGCACACACGATGTACCGCGGCATCGCGGTCGTGACCAAGCACTGGCCGGACGCGCCGGCGGACTACTTCGCTGCAGAAGCCGCGGGCCTGGCGACGCTGGCGGGCGCCGGTGCGCTGCGCGTGCCACGTGTGCTGGCGCTGTCGGCGGAGCGCCTGGTCCTGGAAGACCTCGGCGAAGGCGCGCCGAAGGAACGATTCTGGAGTCTCGCGGGCCGCGGCCTGGCGGAACTGCATTCGATGCGCGGCGAGCGCTTCGGCTTCAAGCGCGATGGTTATTGCGGACTCACGCCGCAACTCAACACCCCGATGGATGACGGCTGGCGCTTCTTCGCCGAATGCCGGCTGCTGCCTCAGGCGCGACGGGCTCTCGATGCCGGGCATCTCGAGGCAGGCGATGCTCACGCGGTCGAGCGGATCTGTGCGCGCCTGCAGTCGCTGATCCCGGCGCAGGCGCCGGTGCTGCTGCATGGCGATCTGTGGCTGGGCAATCTGCACTGCTGCGGCGACGGAGTGCCGGCACTGATCGACGCCGGTGCCGTGCATTGGGGCTGGGCCGAATCCGAGCTGTCGATGCTGGCGCTCTTCGGCTCGCCACAGACTGCGTTGTGGAACGCTTACGCGGAAGTGGCGGCGCCCGCGGCCGACTGGCGCGAGCGGGCGCCCGTGTACAACCTCTACCACTTGCTCAACCACCTCAACCTGTTCGGCGCCGGCTATGCGGGCGCCGTGCGTGAGGTGCTGCAGCGATTCGGCTGACCGCTGCCCGGCGGCGGTTCAACAGCCTCCAGGCGTCGGTCACACCGGCGACGGATTGCGCTCGCCGAAGCCGCGCTGGTGCCAGTACGGGTAGGCCGGCGTGACCGCGCTGGCGGCATCGAGCACCGCGACCTGCTCCGGCGTCAGGTTCCAGCCCACCGCACCGAGGTTCTGCTTCAGTTGTTCCTCGTTGCGCGCGCCGATGACGACGGTCGAAACCGTCGGCCGTTGCAGCAGCCAGTTCAGCGCCACCTGCGGCACGGTCTTGCCGGTTTCCGCGGCGACCGCATCGAGCGCGTCGACGACGCGGTACAGGTGTTCGTCATCGACCGGCGGGCCGTGCTCGGCGCTGCCGGGCAGACGGCTCACTTCCGGACGCGGCTGGCCGCGGCGGATCTTTCCGGTCAGACGGCCCCAGCCCAGCGGGCTCCACACCACCGCGCCGACGCCCTGGTCCTTCGCCAGCGGCATCAGTTCCCATTCGTAGTCGCGGCCGATCAGCGAGTAGTACGCCTGGTGCGCGACGTAGCGCGACCAGCCGTGGCGATCCGCGGCGGCCAATGACTTCATCAGGTGCCAGCCGGAGAAGTTGGAGACGCCGAGGTAGCGGATCTTGCCGGCGCGCACGAGGTCGTCGAGCGTGGACAGCGTTTCCTCGACCGGCGTCATCGCGTCGAAGCCGTGCAACTGGAACAGGTCGATGTAGTCGGTGCCCAGGCGCTTGAGCGCGGCATCGATCGTGTTGATCAAATGGAAGCGCGAAGACCCGACGTTGTTCGCGCCATCATCGAAGCGGAACGTCGCCTTGGTCGAGATCAGCACCTGGTCGCGGCGTCCCTTGATCGCCGCGCCGAGAATGCTCTCTGCCACACCGCCGGAATAGACATCGGCGCTGTCGAACATCGTCAGTCCGGCATCGAGGCAGATGTCGATGAGGCGTCGTGCCTCGTTGACGTCGGTATTGCCCCAGGCGCCGAACAGCTGGCCTTTGCCGCCGAAGGTGCCGGTGCCGAAGCTCAGGACGGGAACGCGGAAGCCGGAGTGGCCGAGGAAGCGGTAATCCATGACAGGTCCTTGGGAAGGGAAGGAAGCAGGAGTCGAGGGCTGGGAGTGGAGGAATGGTGCGGCGCGGTGCGTGGTGGCGCGGTCACGGTTGCTCGGGCACGCAGCCGTGCGGCAGCGGTTCCGGCGCGCTGCCGGAAGTCTCGGCGCGCACGCTCCACAGCGCGACGGCGAGGCCGGCGGTGGTCACCAGCGCCGCGGTCCACGTCACCGCGCCGAGGCCCGCACCATGCTCGATCACCACGCCGCCCAGCCATGCGCCGAGCGCGTTGCCCAGGTTGAACGCAGCGATGTTGAAGCTCGACGCCAGGTTCTCGCCGGCGCCGCGGGCGTGATGCAGCACCCTAAGTTGCAATGGCGACACCGTTGCGAACGCGGCGATGCCGAGCAGGGCGACGAACGCGACCATCGCCGCCTTGCTGTGCAGCGCGAACGTCATGGTGCCCAGCACCAGCGCCAGCGCGGCGAGGGTCGCCAGCAGCGCTGGCGTGGGCTTGCGGTCTGCGAAGCGTCCGCCGAGGAGATTGCCTACGACCATGCCACCGCCGAACAGCAGAAGGATCGGCGATACCGCACCTTCGCCGAAGCCGGTCAGCTGCGTCAGCAACGGCTGCAGATAGGTGATGACGACGAACACGCCGGCGAAGCCCAGCATCGTCATCAGCAGGCCCAGCAGCACCTGCGGGCGCGCGATCGTCCGGAGTTCGTCACGCAATGCCACGGGCGCGGCGTCCTCGCGGCTGGACGGCACCAGCGCGGCGATGATCGCCAGCGATGCGATGCCGACCAGCGTCATCGCCCAGAAGGTGGAACGCCACCCCAGATGCAGACCCAGCCACGCACCGGCTGGCATGCCGAGCAGCGTTGCCAGCGTGAGTCCGGAAAACATGATCGAGATGGCGGAAGCGCGACGCTCGGACGGCACCATGCCGGTGGCGACGACGGCACCGACACCGAAGAACGTGCCATGCGTGAGCGAGGTCAGCACGCGTGCGGCCATCAGCGTGGTGTAGTCGGGCGCGAGCGCACAGGCCGCGTTGCCGATCGTGTAGATCACCATCAGCGCGATCAACACAGCCTTGCGCGGCATGCGGCGCGTCAGCAGCGTCAGCAGCGGCGCGCCGACGAACACGCCCAGCGCGTAGCCGGACACGAGCATGCCCGCGGCGGCGATCGACACGTGCAGGTCGGCGGCGACCTGCAACAGCAGGCCCATGATCACGAACTCGGCGCAGCCGATGCCGAATGAGCCGGCGGTCAGCGCGTACAGCGCCAGCGGCATCCGGCCGGAAGAAGCAGATGCAAGGGGGAGGGTGGCCATGACGGCGCGGGGTCTCGCCTGGAAAGGGGAGCGCGCAGCCTAGGGGCTTGCATCTTCAGCAGAAACCATCAGGATGGCGAAGGAGATTCAACGGAATATTGATAATCGAGCGAAATGGACCGGATCGACGACATCGGCCTGTTCCTGCGGGTGCTGGATCTGGGGTCGATCAGTGCCGCCGCCCGCAGCCTCGACCTGTCCGTGGCGGTGGCCAGCCAGCGCCTGAAGCGGCTGGAAGCCGACCTCGGCGTGCGCCTGCTGCACCGGACCACGCGGCGCCTGCATGCCACGCCGGAGGGCGCAGTGCTGGCCGATCAGGGGCGGGTGCTGATCGAGGATCTCGAAGCGCTGACCAGCAGCCTGCGCCAGACTGGCACCGAGGCCGCCGGCACGCTGCGGGTGACGACGTCGGCCTCGTTCGGGCGCCTCTACATCTCGCCGCTGCTGCCGGAGTTCATGGCCCGGCATCCGCGCATCAAGCTCAGCCTCAACCTGACCGACCAGATGCTGGACCTGGTCAGTGCGGGATTCGATCTGGCGATACGCATCGGCGCGTTGACCGATTCCAACCTCGTCGCGCGGCGGCTGGCGCCGAATCGCCGCGTGCTGTGCGCCTCGCCCGACTACCTGCGCCGGCACGGAACTCCGCAAACGCCGCAGGACCTGGGCGGGCATGAATGCGTGCTGCTGGTCGGCAGCGCGGGCCGCCAGGATGTGTGGCGCATGAGCGACGGCGCCGGCGGCGAAGTCGCGGTGCGCGTGCAGGGCCGCATCGAGACCAACTACGGCGAGGTGGTTCGCGATGCGTGTGTGGCCGGGCTCGGCATCGCGCTGCACTCGTCGTGGCACGTCGCAGACGACCTGCGCAGCGGTCGCCTGGTGCAGGTGCTGCCCGGCTATCCCTTCGCAGACACCGGCATCTACGCGATCACGCCGCAACGGCGCCTGGTGCCGCCGCGCGTGCGTGCGTTCGTCGACTTCATCGAGTCGCGCTTCGGCGAGAACCCGCCGTGGGAGCGGCAGTAGGGAGGCGCGCCGTCATGCGCGCACGCTCAATCGAACGCGAACGCATCCAGCGCAAGTGACCCGAACTCGTGCGAGCGGTGGATGCTGCGCACGTTCGGCGCATCACCGGCCGCGCCCAGCGCGACGAACAGCGGCATCAGGTGCTCGACTGTCGGATGCGCGTGCTGTGCATGCGGCGCACGCTGGTGCCAGTCGAGCAGCGCCGGCCAGTCGTGCGCCGACAGCATCGTGTGCATCCAGTCGCTGAACTCCTGCGCCCATCCCGGTACCTGCGCGTCCTTGTGCTGCCAGTCGAGGTCGCCGAGGTTGTGCACGAAGCCGCCCGACCCGATCACCAGCACGCCTGCGTCGCGCAACGGCGCCAGCGCCTGGCCGAGCGCGTAATGCTGCGCGGCAGTGGCGTGGGGCATCACCGACAACGGCACCACCGGGATGTCGGCCTGCGGATACATACGCCGCAGTGGTACCCACACGCCGTGGTCGAGGCCGTGGTTCTCGCGCACGCGAGGCGTCAGCCCGGCATCGGCCAAACGTTGCGCGATCTGCTCGGCCAGGTCGGGATCGCCGGGCGCTGGGTATTGGATCTGGTACAGCGGCTCGGGAAATCCGCCGAAGTCATGCACCGTGTGCGGTTGTGCATGGCCGCCGAGCATCGGCCGGTCGGTCATGAAGTGGGCGGAGGCGACGAGCACCGCCTTCGGCCACGGCAGTTGTTCGCCCAGTTTGTCGAGGAAGCGACCGGCCGGCGAATCCTCGATCGCCAGCATCGGCGAGCCGTGGGAGAGGAACAGGGTTGGCAGGCGGGCGGGGATGTCCATGGCGAAAGAGTGGTCCCGCCGCCGCGCTTTTCCAAGCACGGCCCACGTGCCGGTGCGTTCCGGGTCTGCCGCCAATGCAGCGTGACGGACCGTCCGGCGGGCGTCTGGAAGAATGGTCACGTCCTCGCCGGAGGCCCTGAGCCATGAGCCACGACATCCGCTCCGCCGCGCGCCCGGATCCCGACGCGCCGATGACGGCCATCGCCGACTACGTCCGCGATTACCAGATCGATTCGGAGGAGGCGTTCGAGACGGCGCGCTACATGCTGTTCGATTCGCTGGCCTGCGCGGCATTGGCGATGGAGTATCCGGCGTGCGTGAAGCATCTCGGTCCGCTTGTGCCAGGTGCCGGCATGCCCGGCGGCGCGCGCGTGCCCTTCACGTCGTACGAGCTCGATCCGGCGCAGGCCGCCTACAACATCGGCGTGCAGATCCGCTGGCTCGACTTCAACGACACCTGGCTGGCGGCGGAATGGGGGCACCCGTCCGACAACCTCGGCTCGATCCTCGCCGTGGCCGATTACCTGGGACGCCGGGCCGAAGCCGCTGGCGGCGTGGCGATGACCGTGCGCGATGTCCTGGCCCACGCCATCAAGGCGCACGAGATCCAGGGCTGCTACGCGCTGCGCAACTCGTTCAACCGCGTCGGCCTCGACCACGTGATTCTGGTGCGTCTGGCGTCGACCGCGGTCGCCACCGCGATGCTCGGTGGCAGCCGCGACGACATCGTCACCGCCATCTCGCACAGCTGGATCGACAACGGCGTGCTGCGCACCTACCGCCACGCGCCGAACACCGGCCCGCGCAAGAGCTGGGCCGCTGGCGACGCTTGCCGCCGCGCCGTCATCCACGCGCTCAACGCGGCCAAGGGTGTGGTCGGCTATCCGAGTGCGCTGACCGCGCCGGTATGGGGGTTCTACGACGTGGCCTTCCGGGGCGAAGCATTCGAGTTCGAGCGCCCGTTCGGCAGCTACGTGATGGAGAACATCCTGTTCAAGATCAGCTATCCCGCCGAGTTCCACGCCCAGACCGCCGTGGAATGCGCGATGCAATTGCACCCGCAGGTCCGCGCGAGGCTCGACAAAGGCGGCGTGGAGGCGATCGACCGGATCGTCCTGGAAACCCAGCAGGCGGCGATGCGCATCATCGACAAGACCGGACCGCTGGCCAATTACGCCGATCGCGACCACTGCCTGCAGTTCATGGTCGCGGTACCGCTGATATTCGGCCGCCTCACCGCAGACGATTACACAGACGAGGCCGCCGCCGACCCGCGGATCGACGCACTCCGCGAACGCATGACCGTTACCGAGGACCCGCGTTTCACCCGGGATTATTTCGACCCGGAAAAGCGTTACATCGGCAATTCGGTGCAGGTTTTCTTCCGCGACGGCAGCACCACCGAAAAGGCCACGGTGGATTATCCGGTCGGCCACCGCAGGCGTCGTGCCGAGGGTATCCCCTTGCTGATGGCGAAGTTCGAGTCGGCGATCCGTTTGCGATTGGAGCCCGCGCAGGCCGACCGGGTGATGGCTTTGGCTGCGCAGCCAGGCGTCCTGGAGGCTATGCCGGTGACGCGACTGCTGGAGCTGCTGCAGGTCTGAACGACCGTTTACGGGCGCAAAAATTATCGGGAACTAATGTGATTGTTATATGGCCGTTAACATGACTTTCACATTCACGAATTTACTCTGCGCGCCGATAGCGTCATACGGCGACTGTCCCCCATAGGAATACGAAGCCCGCTGACGCGGTTTCGAATATCGATAGATGAAGGAGCACAACATGAATAAGAAACTCCTCTGCGCCGCCCTGCTGGGTGGCCTGAGCATCGCCCAGGCAGCTGCCGCCCAGGAATTCGACGATCGCTGGTACCTGACCGGTTCGGCCGGTTTCAACATGCAGGACAACGATCGCGGCACCCGCAATGCTCCGTTCGTCGGCCTCGGTATCGGCAAGTTCCTCAACCAGAACTGGTCGATCGACGGCGAGCTGAACTACCAGAACCCTGAAAACGACGACAACCAGAACCTCAACTGGAGCCAGTACGGCGCATCGCTCGACGCGCGGTACCACTTCACCCAGGAAGGTCGCAACTGGGCGCCGTACGTGCTGATGGGTCTGGGCTGGCAGCGCTCGGAAGAGGAGTTCGACGCGTTCCCGAGCACGAACTCGCCGGGTGAGCGCGAAGACGACAACTTCGCCGCCAAGGTCGGCGTGGGCGTGCAGTCGGCCCTGTATGGCAACCGCGTCGGTATCCGCGGCGAGCTGGCCTACCGCGCCGATTTCGACGACAAGAGCGTCAACGCTCCGAGCGAAGACTGGTTCGGCGACGTGCTGGCCTCGGTCGGCATCATCATCCCGCTGGGTGCCCCGGTCGTTGCGGCCCCGCCGGCCCCGGCCGCGCCGAGCTGCGCCGACCTGGACGACGACGGCGACGGCGTCAACAACTGCGACGACAAGTGCCCGGGTTCGCAGGCCGGCCAGACGATCGGTCCGGACGGTTGCCCGGTGCCGGTGTCGATCGACCTGAAGGGCGTGAACTTCGACTTCGACAAGGCGAACCTGCGTCCTGACGCGGTGGCGATCCTCAACGAGGCCATCGAGATCTTCAAGCGCTATCCGGAGTTGCGTGCCGAAGTGGCCGGTCACACCGACCAGTGCGGCAAGGACGCGTACAACCAGGGTCTGTCGGAGCGTCGCGCCAAGGCGGTCTATGACCACCTGACCAGCAACGGCATCGACGCGTCGCGTCTGACCGGTCCGAACGGCTACGGCGAGAGCCGTCCGCTGGAAGACCTGGGCCAGACGATGCCGGGCTGCAAGAGCGAGAAGAACCGCCGCACCGAGCTGAACGTGCAGAACTGAGCCTGACCGGCGGATTCCTGAATCCGCCGCCGCAACCCCACGAAGCCCGGCCGCTTGGCCGGGCTTCGTTCGTTTACAGCCAATAGTTCCGGCACTACGTTAATAAGTGTTAACAAATTCCTTGACATTGATGTATGCTTCGTGCCGCCAGTGACCATCGGGGTCGGGCCGGACCGAATCTGAATGCGTCCCTGTCACGCCTTTGCTGTGTGAATCGAACTTTCCCGATGTGAACACAAGGAGTCAGCAATGAAGATCCGCCTGTTGAGCACCGCACTGCTGGCCGGCCTGAGTTTTGCCCAGGTGGCTGGCGCCCAGGAATTCGATGATCGTTGGTACCTGACCGGCTCGGCCGGTTTCAACATGCAGGACAATGATCGTGGCACCCGCAATGCCCCGTTCGCTGGTCTCGGTGTCGGCAAGTTCCTTAACCAGAACTGGTCGCTCGACGGCGAGCTGAACTACCAGAACCCGAACAACGACGACAACCAGAACCTCAACTGGAGCCAGTACGGCGCATCGCTGGATCTGCGTCGCCACTTCACCGAGGAAGGCCGCAACTGGGCACCGTACGTGCTGATGGGCCTGGGCTGGCAGCGTTCGGAAGAAGAGTTCGATGCCTTCCCGAGCACGAGCTCGCCGGGTGAGCGCGAAGACGACAACCTCGCCGCCAAGGTCGGCGTGGGCGTGCAGTCGGCCCTGTACGGCAACCGCGTCGGTATCCGCGGCGAACTGGCCTACCGCGCCGACTTCGACGACAAGAGCGTCAACGCTCCGAGCGAAGACTGGTTCGGCGACGTGCTGGCCTCGGTCGGCATCATCATCCCGCTGGGCCCGCCGGTCGTTCCGGCTCCGCCGGCTCCGCCTGCGCCGAGCTGCGCCGACCTGGACGACGACGGCGACGGCGTCAACAACTGCGACGACAAGTGCCCGGGTTCGCAGGCCGGCCAGACGATCGGTCCGGACGGTTGCCCGGTGCCGGTGTCGATCGACCTGAAGGGCGTGAACTTCGACTTCGACAAGGCGAATCTGCGTCCTGACGCGGTGGCGATCCTCAACGAGGCCATCGAGATCTTCAAGCGCTATCCGGAGCTGCGTGCCGAAGTGGCCGGTCACACCGACCAGTGCGGCAAGGACGCGTACAACCAGAAGCTGTCGGAGCGTCGCGCCAAGGCGGTCTATGACCACCTGACCAGCAACGGCATCGACGCGTCGCGTCTGACCGGTCCGAACGGCTACGGCGAGAGCCGTCCGCTGGAAGACCTGGGCCAGACGATGCCGGGCTGCAAGAGCGAGAAGAACCGCCGCACCGAGCTGAACGTGCAGAACTGAGCCTCACCGGCGGATTCCTGAATCCGCCACTGCAACACTGCGAAGCCCGGCCATCTGGCCGGGCTTCGTCGTTTGTGATGCGCGCTGGCGATTCGCATCGCGGCGGTTGTGACCGTCGATTCGCGCTCCTACACTCTGCGCGCACTGGCCAGGGGGGTATTCTGGACAGCACGATCAGGAGGTTCGGAGGCTCGCCATGCGCGCGGTAATCGGATTGTCGTTGATGCTCGCCGCCGGGATGGCGCAGGCTCAGGCCAACAATTGCGCGGGGATCGCGGCGCCGAAGGCGATGCCGGTGCGTCCGACCGTGGTGGCGCCGATCGCCTCCGAACTGGTCCTGCCGAGTCATCAGCTCGGTGCGCCGACCGGCGTGCTGTCGCAGGCCTCTGACGAATCCCTCTCGGTGGACCAAGTGCTGCTGCGCCAGCGCATCGACAATTGCAGCAACGTCGCCAGCGCCAAGCCGGCTGCAGCACCTGCCGCAGCCGCGATGCCGTCGTCCTCCGACCCGGCCGCCTACAAGCCCAAGACGCAGTACGACAACACGCCGTGGCGATTCGACATGCATCAGAACGGCAAGCGCATGACGGCCGAGGAGTTCGACGCCTGGATGAAGGCCAAGGGCGTGCGCGTCGCCAAGGGCAAGCCAGGTGCTGCGGCCGCGCCACCCCCGGCGCCGGCCCCGGCGGCCCCCGAAGCCGACAAGAAAAAGTAGGCGCTTGCCCTCCCAAAGGACCCTGGCCGCGACGCGGCCTTCGACGATGAAGACTTCCCCCCGACACGGCCTGGCGCGCGTGCTGTCCAAGTGCGGACTGTGCTCGCGCACGCAGGCGGCGCAATGGATTGCCGACGGACGCGTGGAGGTGGACGGCCGGGTCGTGCGCGACCCCGAGTTCGCGATCGTGCAGGGCCGGCAGCGCGTGCTGGTCGACGGCAAGCCGCTGGACCAGGCCCAGCAGCGCCGCTACGTGATGCTCAACAAGCCGCGTGGGCTGGTCACGACCGCCAGCGACGAGCGTGGCCGCGACACCGTGTATCGCTGCTTCGACGGCGCCGGACTGCCATGGCTTGCACCGGTGGGGCGGCTCGACAAGGCCAGCGAAGGGCTGCTGCTGTTCTGTAACGACCCGCAATGGGCGGCCCGCATTACCGATCCCGAAATGGGGCTGGACAAGACCTACCACGTGCAGATCGACACCATCCCCGACGAGCGGACGCTGGCGGCGTTGCTGGACGGCGTCGTCGATGCCGGCGAACCGCTCCGCGCGCGCTCGGCGCGGCTGCTGCGTTCCGGCGAGAAGAATGCCTGGGTCGAGGTGATCCTCGACGAGGGCCGCAATCGTCAGATCCGGCGGCTGTTCAGTGCCATGGGAATCGATGTCCTGCGGCTGGTGCGCGTGGCGATCGGAGCGCTTCAACTGGGAGAGCTCGGCAAGGGGCAATGGCGCGAACTCAGCGTCGAGGAACTGGCCGCGCTGCAGCGTTAGTGGCGTACTGGCCTTGGGGCACGGAAATCGGGGCGCCACTTGTCAGGATTGTGCGCAAGCGCACCGTAATTCAGCAAAAAAAGCGGCGACACTGCTCGCCACGTCAGGGGAGAGATCACATGAGCAAGATTTGGATGGTCGCGGTGCCGATGGTGCTGCTGTGCGGTTTCGCCCAGGCGGCCGACAAGAAGGCCGCACCGGCCCCGGAACAGGCTGCGCAGCCGGCCAAGGCCGAGGCTCCGGCGGCGGGTGCCAACGGCTACCAGCCGAAGACCAAGTACGACAACACGCCGTACCGCTTCAACATGGAGCAGAACGGCAAGAAGATGAGCGCCGAAGAGTTCGATGCCTGGATGAAGGCTCGCGGCATCCGCGTGGCCAAGGGCGCCCCGGCGAAGCCGGAAGGCGGCGCGGCGAAGGCCGAGGCCAGCGGCAAGTAATGCACCGGGACCATCGCCTCGTGCGGTGGCCTTGAAAAGCAAACGGCCGGTCGTGATGACCGGCCGTTTGTCGTTTCCGGAGTCCTGCTGCGGGCCCGCTGATGCAGTGCCCGCGGACGATTACCCCTTCAGCACACCCAGCTCGCGGCCGATCTTGATGAACGCGGCGATCGCGCGATCCAGGTGCTGGCGCGTATGTGCGGCCGACATCTGCGTGCGGATGCGCGCCTGACCCTGCGGCACCACCGGATAGAAGAAGCCGATCGCGTAGATGCCCTCCTCGAGCAACCGTGACGCGAACTTCTGCGCCAGTGGCGCGTCGTACAGCATCACCGGACTGATCGGATGCACGCCGGGCTTGATGTCGAAGCCGGCGGCGGTCATCTGCTGGCGGAAGTAGGCGGTGTTCTCCACCAACTGCTCGCGCAGGTTGCCGGCGCTGGACAGCATCTCGAACGCCTTGATGCCTGCGGCGACGACGTGCGGCGGCAGTGAGTTCGAGAACAGGTAGGGACGCGAGCGCTGGCGCAGCATCTCGATCACTTCCTTCTTGGCGGTGGTGAAGCCGCCCAGCGCGCCGCCCATGGCCTTGCCGAGCGTGCCGGTGAAGATGTCGATCTTGTCCATCACGCCCTTGACCTCGGCCGAGCCGCGGCCGGTCGCGCCGAGGAAGCCGGTGGCGTGGCATTCGTCGATGTGGACCAGCGCGTTGTACTTCTTCGCCAGCGCGGTGATCTCGTCGAGCGGCGCGATGAAGCCGTCCATCGAGAACACGCCGTCGCTGGTGATCAGCTTGGTCTTGCAGCCGGCGGCATCGGCGGCCTGCAGCTGCTTCTCCAGGTCGGCCATGTCGCAGTTGGCATAGCGGAAGCGCTTGGCCTTGCACAGGCGCACGCCGTCGATGATGGAGGCGTGGTTGAGCGCGTCGGAGATGATCGCGTCGTCCTCGCCCAGCAGCGGCTCGAACAGGCCGCCGTTGGCGTCGAAGCAGGCGGCGTAGAGGATCGTGTCCTCGGTACCGAAGAAATCCGCGATGCTCTTTTCCAGCTGCTTGTGCAGGTCCTGCGTGCCGCAGATGAAGCGCACCGACGCCATGCCGAAGCCGTGCGTGTCCAGCGCGTCCTTGGCGGCGGCGATCACGTCGGGGTGATCGGCCAGGCCGAGGTAGTTGTTCGCGCAGAAGTTCAGCACGGTCCGGCCGTCTTCCAGCGTTATCTCCGCCGACTGCGGGCTGGTGATGATGCGCTCGGACTTGAACAGCCCCTGGGCGCGGATGTTGTCGAGTTCGTCGGCGTAGCGTTGGGTCAGGGACATGGGATGCGTCTCTTAATGGATGCGCCGTCATCCCCGCGAAAGCGGGGATCCAGCGCATCGGGCGATGTCTCGAGCGAAAGTCGCCGGGTTCCCGCCTTCGCGGGAACGACGATCCGGCGAACTCAGTTCCAGCTCAGCACGACCTTGCCGGCCTTGCCCGATTCCATCAGCTCGAAGCCTTCCTGGAACGAATCGATCGGCAGCTGATGGGTCAGCACCTTGCCGAGCGGGAAGCCGCTCAACACCAGCTGCGTCATCTTGTACCAGGTCTCGTACATCTTGCGGCCGTAGATGCCGTGGATGGTGAGGCCCTTGAAGATGATCTTGTCCCAGTCGGCACCGGCGCCCTTGGGCATGATGCCGAGCATGGCGATCTTGCCGCCGTGGTACATGCAGTCGAGCATGTCGTTGAACGCGCGCGGGTTGCCGCTCATTTCCAGGCCGACGTCGAAGCCTTCCATGTGCAGGTCGGCCATCACGTCCTTCAGCGAGGTGTTGGCGACGTTCACCACGCGCGTGGCGCCCATGTCGGCTGCGAGCTTGAGGCGGTAGTCGTTGACGTCGGTGACCACCACGTTGCGCGCGCCGATGTGCTTGCAGATACCGGCGGCGATGATGCCGATCGGACCGGCGCCGGTGATCAGCACGTCTTCGCCGACCACGTCGAACTCCAGCGCGCAGTGCGCGGCGTTGCCGTACGGGTCGAAGAACGCGGCCAGCTCGCCCGGGATCTGGTCCGGGATCGGCCACAGGTTGCTGGCCGGCATGACGATGTATTCAGCGAAGGCGCCGTTGCGGTTGACGCCGATGCCGACGGTGTTCGGGCACAGGTGCTGGCGACCGGCGCGGCAGTTGCGGCAGTGGCCGCAGACGATGTGGCCTTCGGCCGACACGCGCTGGCCGAGCTTGTAGCCGGTCACGCCAGCGCCGAGTTCGACCACGCGGCCGACGAATTCGTGGCCGATCACCAGGCCGGGCTTGATCGTGCGCTGGCTCCACTCGTCCCACAGGTAGATGTGCAGGTCGGTACCGCAGATCGCGGTCTTCTCCAGCTTGACCAGCACTTCGTTCGGACCGGGCGAGGGGATCGGCACCTCTTCCATCCAGATGCCCTTGCCAGCTTCGCGCTTGACCAGCGCCTTCATCATTTGCGTCATATGGGGATGGTGTCCGCGGATCGGCGGTAAAGAGACCGGAATTATAGCCCGCGCGCCCGTCGCGACCGGGTGCGGGTTTGTTGCCCGGCCCGGGCGGCTTCGCCTATCGTCCCGGCTCCCTTTCGTGCCGAACGACCCGATGTCCACCATGCGCCGCCGTGTGTTAGCCCTGTCCCTGTCGCTGTCGATGCTGGGGGCCGCCCAGGCCGATGAAGGCATGTGGATGCCCTCGCAACTGCCCGACATCGCCAAGCAGCTCAAGGCGGCCGGCTTCAAGGGGCGCCCCCGCGACCTGGCCGAACTGGCGCGCCCGCCGATGAATGCGGTGGTCAAGGTCGGCGGCGCCAGCGGCGCGTTCGTGTCCGGCGACGGCCTGGTGCTCACCAACCACCACGTCGCCTTCGGCGTGATCCAGTACAACTCGAAGCCTGAGCGCGACCTGATCCGCGACGGCTACATCGCCGCCGACCGCAGCGCCGAACTCCCGGCCAATCCGGACTACCGCGTACTGGTGACGACCGGCTTCGATCGCATCACCGACCGCATCCTCGCGGACGCGAAGGGCAAGCAGGGTCGCGGCTACTACGATGCCGTCGACAGCGCGACCAAGGCCGCCGTGGCCGAGTGCGAACGCGAGCCCGGCTACCGCTGCAGCGTCGCCAACATGTATTACGGCACGGACTTCTACCTGGTCCGCCAGCTCGAGCTGCGCGACGTGCGCCTGGTCTACGCGCCGCCGAACGACATCGGCAACTACGGCGGCGAGGTCGACAACTTCGTGTGGCCGCGCCATGCCGGCGACTTCACGCTGCTGCGCGCCTATGTCGGCAAGGACGGCAAGCCCGCCGACTATTCGCCGGACAACGTGCCCTACACGCCGCCCGCGCACCTGCAGGTGTCGACGCGCAACGTCAAGGAAGGCGACTTCGCCATGCTGGCCGGCTATCCGGGCGTGACGTTCCGCCACCGCATGGCCTCGGAGTTCGCCAACCAGATCCAGTGGCAGCTGCCCTCGCGCGTCGCGCTCTACCAGGGAATGATCGACACGATCGAATCGGCCGGCGCGAAGGACGAAGCCGCGCGCGTCAGTTACGCGGCGCAGGTGCGCAGCTTCAAGAACACGCTCAAGCGCGCGCAGGGCGAGCTCGATGGGCTGCGCCGCAGCGATGCGGTGCGCGTGCGCCGCGACGACGAGGCGGCGATGCTGGCGTGGCTGGAGCAGCAACGCGATGCGGCGGCAATCAAGGCCGACATCGCTTCCGCGCAGGCCGTGCTGGACCAGGGCATGGCGACGCGCGAGCGCGACCAGCTGATTGCCGCGATCACCGCACAGACGCAGCTGCTGCGTTCGGCGATCACCGTGCAGCGGCTGGCGCACGAGCGCGGCAAGCCCGATGCGCAGCGCGAGGCCGGTTACCAGCAGCGCGACGAAGTCCTGATCACCGGCCAGCTCAAGCAGGCGCAGCGACGCTATGCGCCCGCCGTCGAGAAGGCGCTGCTCGCCCATCTGCTCGCGCAGTACCAGGCACTGCCGGCCGCGCAGCACGTGGCCGAGTTCGACACCGTGTTCGGCACCACGCCCGTGCAGCTGAAAGCGAAGCTCGATGCGATGTACGCCGGCACGAAGCTCGGCGACGAGGCGCTGCGCCTGTCGGCGATGCAGGCCGACGCCGCGACGCTGGCGACGTCGAACGACGCGCTGTTGCAGGCTGCGGCGTCGCTGCTGCCGGCGATCCTGCGGATGGAGGACGAATCGAAGGCCAGCGCAGGCGAACTGCTGCGCCTGCGTCCTGCCTACATGAAGGCGCTGATCGCGTTCCGCGAGTCGCAGGGCCGCGCCGTGTACCCGGATGCGAACTCGACGCTGCGCGTGAGCTACGGCCGCATCAGTGCGATGGACCCGCGCGACGGCGTGCACTACCAGCCGCTGACGACGGTGCAGGGCATCGTCGAGAAGCACACCGGCGAGGAGCCGTTCAACGCGCCGCGCCCGCTGCTCGACGCGATCGCCAAGGGCGATTTCGGCAGCACGGCTGAGCCGAGCCTCGGCAATTCGTCGAGAGGCGCGCAGACCGTGGATTTCCTGACCAACCTCGACACCACCGGAGGCAACTCCGGCTCGCCGGTGCTGGATGCGCAGGGCAAGCTGATCGCGCTGAACTTCGACAGCAACTGGGAGGCCGTCAGCGCGAGCTGGATGTTCGACCCGCGCTACAAGCGCGCCATCCACGTCGACATGCGTTACATGCGCTGGCTGATGGCCAAGGTCTATCCGGCGCCGCACCTGCTGAAGGAAATGAACCTGCCGGCGGAATGATTGCCGGCATAACCGCCGGCTGTAACCGCCACATCCGGCAAGATTGAACGGCCCGGATGCGACGGCGGTCACGGGTCAGGTTTCCCCGCTGCGGGCTAGACTCGCCTACTGATTTGTACCAGGAGTTGAAGGATGCGCCATTCGGTATTGGCCGCGGCGATCGCGGGTGTGGTCTCGGTCGCCAGTCTCGGGAGCGCCCTCGCGGGCGAGGGCATGTGGGTGCCGCAGCAGTTGCCGGAGATCGCCGGCCCGCTGAAGAAGGCCGGCCTCAAGCTCAATCCCAAGCAACTGGCCAACCTGACCGGTGACCCGATGGGCGCGGTCGTCTCGCTGGGCGGTTGTACGGCGAGTTTCGTGTCGCCGCAGGGCCTGGTGGTGACCAACCACCACTGCGCCTATGGCGCCATCCAGCTCAATTCCACGCCCGAAAAGAACCTGATGAAGGACGGCTTCAATGCCGCGACGCCAGGTGAGGAAGTCTCGGCGGGTCCGAATGCGCGCATCTACGCGCTGGACAGCATCCAGGACGTGACCGCGCAGGTGCGCGAGGCAATCGCGCAGGCGCCGGATCCGCTGGCCCGCACGGTCGCGCTGGAGAACATCGAGAAGCAGTTGGTGTCCGCTTGCGAGCGTGAGGCGGGATTCCGCTGCCGCCTGTACAGCTTTGCGGGTGGCAATGACTATCGTCTGTTCCGCAACCTCGAGATCCGCGACGTGCGCCTGGCCTATGCGCCGCCCGGCAGCGTCGGCAACTACGGCGGCGAGGTCGACAACTGGATGTGGCCGCGCCACACCGGCGACTTCTCGTTCTACCGCGCCTACGTCGGCAAAGATGGCAAGCCGGCGGCGTACTCGCCCGACAACGTGCCGTACCAGCCTAAGCACTGGTTGAAGATCGCCGACAAGGCGCTGGATGCCGGCGACTTCGTCATGGTGGCAGGCTACCCGGGCCGCACCGCGCGCTATGCGCTGGCGGAGGAATTCGACGAGACCGCAAGTTGGACGTATCCGGTCATCGGCGGTCATTACCAGGACCTGGTCGCGCTGGTCCAGGCGGCGGGCAAAAAGAACCCCGACATCGCGGTGAAGTACGCCAGCACCGTTCGCGGCTGGCAGAACACGTTGAAGAACTACGACGGCCAGCTGCAGGGCTTCAAGCGCATCGACGCTGCCGAGCGGAAGCAGGCCGATGAAACGGCCGTGCTCGAGTGGCTGCGCAAGCAGGGTGCCAAGGGCGAGCCTGCGTTGGCCGCGCACGAGAAGCTGATCGCGATCAATGAGGCCGCCAGCGTCACCCGCGACCGCGACCTGGTGTTCGCGCAACTGCGCAGCACCGGCGTGCTCGGTGCCGCGACGCAGCTGTACCGTCTCTCGATCGAGCGCGCCAAGCCCGATCCGCAGCGCGAGCAGGGCTACCAGGAACGCGACCTGCCGACGTTCGAGGGCAACATGCGGCAGATGGAGCGCCGCTACGTGGCGTCGATGGACCGCGAACTGCAGGCTTACTGGCTGCGCCAGTACGTCAAGCTGCCCGCACCGCAGCACATCGCCGCGCTCGACAAGTGGCTGGGCGGCCAGGACGAGAAGGCGATCAAGCGTGCGCTCGACAAACTGTCAAAAACGCAGCTTGGCAGCACCGATGAGCGCATGAAGCTGATGACGGCCGATCGCACCGCGCTGGAGAAGAGCAAGGATCCGGCGATGCAGTTCGCGGTGGCGCTGATGCCGACGGTCCTGCAGATGGAGCAGGAGGGCAAGACGCGCGCTGGCGAGGCGCTGATGGCGCGTCCGGTGTACCTGCAGGCGGTGGCCGATTTCAGGAAGAGCAAGGGCCAGTTCGTCTATCCCGATGCCAACTCGTCGCTGCGCATCACCTTCGGCAACGTGATGGGCTACACCAAGACCGACGGCAGCAAGCAGGTGCCGTTCACGCGCCTCGAGGAAGTCGCCACCAAGGCCACCGGCGAAGATCCGTTCAACGCGCCGAAGGTGCTGCTGGATGCGATCGCCGCCAAGGAGTACGCCGGTCTTGCCGACAGGAAGCTCGGCACGGTGCCGGTGAACTTCCTCTCCGACCTGGACATCACCGGCGGCAACTCCGGTTCGCCGGTGCTCGACGCGCAGGGCAAGCTGGTCGGCCTGGCGTTCGACGGCAACTGGGAGTCGGTGAGCAGCAACTGGGTGTTCGATCCTGCGATGACGCGCATGATCGCCGTCGACCAGCGCTACATGCGCTGGATCATGCAGGAAGTCTATCCGGCGCCGCAGTTGCTGAAGGAACTGGGCGTGCCGGCGAAGCACTGAGGTTGCACGGACAGGCGGGAACGCATTCCCGCCTGTCCATGACGGTTACGGCGTGACGACCAGCTTGCCCTTCATGATCCCCGAGTGCCCGGGGAACGAGCAGAAATACGTGTAGTCGCCACCGGCCGCGAGCTTGCCGGTGAGCTTGCCCTTGGTGCTCGCGCCACCGCCGACGACCGGCGTTGAGCCCAACACGCGGGCATCGCCCTTGGGCACGTAGTTGGCGGCGAGACCTGCCTGGATGCCGGCGGCCGCGATGGCGTTGACGTCCGCGGTGCGCGAGACCACCACGTTGTGGCCCATCGCGTTGGCCGGCAGCTTGCCGGCGTGGGTGAGCTCGATGTTGATTGCCGGGCAGGAGGCCGAGACAGTCACCGTCTTGAGGTCGAACTGCATCTGGTCGTTGCCCTTGAGCCTGATCGTGCAGTTGGGTGCGGCCTGGGCGAAGGTCGCGACGGACAACAGCGCCAGTCCGGCAAGCAGCTTGAAACGTTGCATCAGGTACTCCGTGGTGTGGACGAAAGGAAATGGATTCACGGAGACGTCGCGCGGCGAACCGCGGCGACGAACTCCGGATCGGGGCGGCTGCCCATCTGTTCGGTGCGGGCCAGCACGCGGCCCTCGGCATCGAGCAGGACCAGCGCGCTGGTGTGGTTGAACTCGCCGTCGGCGAGCTGGCGGTAACGGACGCCAAGCACGCCGGCGACGGTACGGACGTCGCCGGGTGGCGGCGAGGCCAGCGACCAGCGTTTCGGATCGAGCTTGCGCTTGACGGCCACCGAGTTGAGTGCGGCCGGATCATCGCGCGCAGGGTCCATCGAGATCAGCAGGATGCCGAGGCGTTGTTGCTGGGCCGGCGTGAGCTCGTGCTCGATCGCCTTCCCCGAGTCGACGATCAACGGGCAGATGTACTGGCACGAGGTGTAGAACATCGACACCAGCTGCGGTTGGCCGCGATGGCGGCGCCAATCCGCCGTGCGTCCATGCTGGTCGGTCAAAGGCAGCGTCAGCTGGTAGACCGAGTCGCTTGGCAGCGCGGCTGTCTTCGTTGCCGGTGGCGCGGCGGCGACCGCAACGGGCAGGGCGCCGAGGCCCGGCACGGTGGCGGCAAGAACCGCGGCAAGTACAAGTCGGGATGGCTTCATTTGGCACTCCGGGCACAGCGGAAACCGAGGTTGGCGGTCGCGTTGGCGCCCTCGAGCGAGGACAGCATCGCCACGCGCATCAGCACGGCATAGTTCTCGCGGTCGTCCATCGACAGCGCGCCCGCGCCGCAGAACCGCGTCTTGTCGGCATCGCCCTGGTTGCGGTTGTCGGCATCGACGAGGAGGGCGGAGTAGTCGTCGGTCCATTCCCACACCAGCCCGTGCAGGTCCTGCACGCCGTAGGCGTTCGGTGCCTGCAGGCCGGCACGCGGCAGTGCGGCGTTGGACGGCCGCGAGTACCAGGCGAGGATGCGTTCGCGCCATGCCGGGTCCTTGCGTGCGTCGCGACGCGTTTCGTCGGCCGCGGCGGCGTATTCCCATTCCGTCCACGTCGGCAGGCGCGCGCCGATCGACTCGCAATACGCATTGGCCGCGAACCAGCTCACCCAGACCACCGGCTGCTGCGGCAACGCGTTCGGGCCGAGCTGCGTCGCCGAACTCCAGTGCGAGAGATAGCGCGGTTCGGCGAACACGCCGGCGACGCGGTCGCGCCGCCATTGCGGGTTGGCCTGCACGAAGGCGAGGAACTGCGCGTTGGTCACTGGCGTGCGCATCAGCGCGAACGGCGCGACATGCACGCCGTCCTTGGAGTCCTCGTACTGCAGCGCGGATCGGAACGTTCCTCCGGGCAGGCCGGCGTAGCGCAACGCTTCGTTACCGACGAGCGCCCCGGGGGGGGGGGGGGGGAGCAAAAGCACCAGAGCGACCCGACCCGGCAGGGCGCACTGGGCCGCCGAATGGGTCGCCCGGGGGCGGATGGGGAGCGCCGCACCCCCATGA
>NZ_JADLZT010000010.1 GCF_015453285.1 Lysobacter niastensis | reverse complement strand
ACGTACCCGCCCTGAACCCACCCCCTCCCATGACTTCCGCCACGCCCCTGCAGGCCACCGTCCCCGATAGCGCCGCCGGGCGCCGCTTCGATGCCGTCCTGGCCGAGCTGTTCCCTGATTTCTCACGTTCGCGGCTGGCGACCTGGATCAAGTCGGGCGACGCCCGGCTGGACGGACGCGAGGTCCGCCCGCGCGATCCGGTCCGTGGCGGCGAGATCGTCACCCTGAATGCCGCCCTCGAGGTCCAGACGCATTCCGAGCCCGAGGACATCGCGCTCGACGTGCTCTACGAGGACGAGCACGTCATCGTCATCAACAAGCCGCCGGGCCTGGTCGTCCACCCCGGCGCCGGCAATCCGGCCGGCACGCTGGTCAACGCGCTGCTGCATCGCGATCCCTCGCTCAACACCTTGCCGCGCGCCGGCATCGTGCACCGGCTGGACAAGGACACGTCCGGCGTCATGGTGGTCGCGCGCACGCTGCAGGCCCACACGGCGCTTGTCGAGCAGTTGTCTTCGCGCGAAGTGCACCGCCAGTACCTTGCAATCGTGGTCGGTTCGCTGGTCTCGGGCGGCACCGCCAATGCGCCGATCGACCGCCATCCGCGCGACCGCATCCGCATGGCCGTGCGCGAGGATGGCCGCGATGCGGTGACCCACTTCCGCCTGCGCGAGCGCTTCCGCGCGCACACGCTGCTGGAATGCCGACTCGAAACCGGCCGCACCCACCAGATCCGCGTGCACATGGCGCATCTGAAGCATCCCATCGTCGGCGATCCGCTGTACGGCGGTCCGCTGAAGCTCCCCAAGGGCGCGACCGAGGAACTGATCGCCGAACTGCGTGGCTTCAAACGCCAGGCGCTGCATGCCGAGACGCTGGAGTTCCAGCATCCGGTCAGCGGCGAGGCGATCCGCTGCAGCGCGCCGGTGCCAGCGGACATGCTGCGCCTGGTCCAGGTGCTGCACGACGACACGCGCGCGGCCGCCGAGCGGGAGCGTTGAGGATGACCGCGTCCTGGCGACTGGACGCGCAGTGGCCCGTGCCAACGGGCGTACACGGCTTCACCACGCTGCGGCACGGGCTGGGTATCTCGAAGGCCCCGTTCGACGGCCTCAACCTGGGATTGCGCGCGGGCGACGAAGCAGGCGATGTGCTGCGCAATCGCGAATTGCTGGTCGAGCATGCCGCGCTTCCATCGTCACCGCGGTGGTTGAAGCAGGTGCATGGTGTTGCGGTCCGCCGCTTCGACGACGCCACCAGTATCGACGCCGACGAGCCGGAGGCCGACGCCTCGGTGACCTCCACGCCCGGCACCGTGCTGGCGATCCTCACCGCCGACTGCATGCCGGTCCTGTTCTGCGCCGCTGACGGCAGCGAAGTCGGCGCCGCGCACGCAGGCTGGCGCGGATTGGCCGGCGGCGTGCTCGAGAACACCGTGAAGGCGATGCGCACCGCACCGGATCGCCTTCATGTGTGGCTTGGGCCCTCTGCAGGCCCTGAAAACTACGAGATCGGCGAGGAGGTCTACGACGCCTTCGTTTCGCAGGACTGGGGCGCGGGTTCCGCCTTCGTCACGACTCGGCCGCACCACTGGCGCGTCGATCTGTATGCACTGGCGCGCCGACGCCTGCAGGCCCTCGGCATCGCGCCGGATCGCATCCACGGCGGTGGGCTGTGCACGATCGCAGATCCGCAGCGCTTCTTCTCCCACCGCCGCGACCAGCGCACCGGTCGCATGGCGTCGCTGGTCTGGATCGAGCCGCGCGGATGACCCGCCCGCCGCCGCCCGCAACGCTGTTCCAGCGGCTGCTCGCGGCGCGATTCGACGCACTCCCGCCCAGCGTGCGCGCGCTGCATCAAGGCCACGGCCGCCGCCGCTACCACGGCAAGGTCGAGGTCGATCGCGGCCGCGGCGTGCTGGCCTGTCTGTGCGCGTGGGGCGCACGGCTGCCTCGGGCCGGACGGGGCGCGATCCAGGTCGACATCGACGCGGACGAGTCCCTCGAACGCTGGTCGCGTGCGTTTCCCGGCAGCGTCATGCGATCCCGATTGTGGATGCGCGACCGGCGCTTGTGCGAGCGCCTCGGTCTGGCGCGTCTGGCCTTCGATCTCGGCGTGGAAGAGCTGCCAGGCACCGGCAATGCCATCGTCTGGCGAGTGGCGAGCGTGCGTGTGCTGGGCCTGCCGCTGCCGCGACATTGGTTCCGCGGCGTCGTGGCGCGTGAGTACGAGCGCGACAGGCGCTATCGTTTCGATGTCGCCGCGACGCTGCCGGTGGTGGGGCTGCTGGTGCATTACCGGGGGTGGCTCGATGTCCACTGAAAGCACGCAAACGGAAGGCGCGATCATCGTCTTCGACGGCATCTGCGTGCTGTGCAACGGATGGGTGCGGCTCCTGCTACGGCACGACCGTCGCGGGCGCTACCGCTTTGCCGCGATGCAGAGCGAGCCTGGCCGCCAGTTGCTGGCCGCGCACGGACTGGATCCGCTGGACCCGGTGTCCTTCCTGCTGGTTGAAGGCGAACGCGCATGGACCGATACGGATGCGATCGCGCGCGTCCTGGCCGGACTGGGCGGCGCCTGGCGGCTGTCAGGAATCGTCTCGGTCATCCCGCGCACGATCCGCGATTCGCTGTATCGCCTGGGGGCGCGCAATCGATATCGCTGGTTCGGCCGTCATGAGCAGTGCACGGTGCCGTCGCCGGAACAGGCGTCGCGCTTCCTGACATGAGCAGCGTGCGCGCGATCCGCCACGGGGTCCTGGCCGCGCTGCTGGCATTGCTCGCGGGCTGCGCGACAGCGCCTGTGACGCCCGCCATGCGCGGCGATGCCGAGCGTCCGGCGCAGGCATCGGGCTGGATGCGCAGCGAACTGTACTTCGCGGTCGGCAACGAAGACGGCAACGGTACGATCGACGATGCGCGCTGGCGCGACTTTCTCGATCGCGAAGTGACGCCGCGCTTTCCCGATGGCCTGACCGTGCTCGATGGCTACGGCCAATGGCGCTTCCGCGAACAGGGACGGCTGGTGCGACAGCGCTGCAAGGTGCTGGTGCTGCTGCACGAGGACACCGCGCAACGCCGCACCGATATCGATGCCATCCGCCAGGCGTGGAAGCGCGAGACCGCGCACGAGTCGGTGCTGTGGGCGCGGCAGACGGTGGAAGTCTCGTTCTGACAATCCAACGAAAAGCCGGCCCGAAAGCCGGCTTTTCGCATCGACGCCTTATGGCGCGCGTCACTTCATCACGTTGAACTCGATGCGCCGGTTCTTGGCGCGGCCTTCCTCGGTGTTGTTGTCGGCGATGGGCTTGTCCTGCCCGTAGCCCTTGGCGGTCAGCGTGCCGCCGGCGACACCGAGTTCGCCCAGCTTGGCGGCGACGGCATCGGCGCGTTGCTGGCTCAGCGTCACGTTGGAGGCGGCATCGCCGGTGTTGTCGGTGTGGCCACCGATTTCGATCCGCGTGCCGGCTGGCGCCGCCTTGATCGCCTCGGACGCGCGCTGCAGCACTTCCATGCTGTCGGCGGTGATCCTGGCCGATCCGGTCTCGAAGTAGATGTTCATCAGGTTCAACGCCTTGACCAGGTCGCCGGCGCTGAATCCGCTCTTCAATCCCGCCAGTGCCGCGGTCGCGCGATCCCACAAACCGGTGATCGCATAACCGCCGAACACCGAGCGCAGCTTTTCGGTGATGGTGAAGCGCTGGTCTTCGGGCAACGCGGAGGTGTCGATCGACAGCTTGTCGCCATCGAAGCTGAACTTCAGCCCCGCCGCCTTCAGGTCGGGCAGCACGCTGATCAGTTTGTCGATCCATCCGGCCGGCAGGGTGTTGGCGTCGACGGTGACGTCGCCCGAGACGTTGCCTGCGCCGAACGCGGCGGTCAGCGCGTCCATCAGGCGTTTCTTGTCGGCATCGCTGGCGAGCTGTCCACTGATCGCCACCTTGCCACCCGCGTTCTCGAAAGCGAAGCGCGCGTTGGCCTGTGCGGCGGGCGCCGGTTGCGGTGCGGTTTCTGTCGCGGCTGGCGGTGGCGTCGGCACCGGTTCTTCACGGCGGCAACTGCGGAACAGGAAGATGAGTCCGAGCACGATCAGCAGCGGAATCAGCCATTTCAGCCAGCCGGGCATGCCGGATGGACGGGCCATCTCGGGGGCGCGTGCCTGCGGGGCCGGACCGAGCAGCGACGTGAACTCGGCGGGCATCGACGTGGGAATGCGTCCGCCGGGCGTCAGGAAGCCGATGATCTTGGGCAGGATCGCTGCGCCGACCAGGTTGATCATCGCCGGCGGCACGCCGAGCAGGTTGGCGATGCGGCCACTTTCCTGCTGGCCGAAGCCTGCGCTGAACTGATCGGGTTGCAGCACGTTGTCGCCCGGTGTTCCGCCGACCCAGCCCTTCAGCAGCGCTCCAAGGCCCGCCTGGTCGAAGCGTTGGCCGAAGCCGGCAAAGCCGCCCGTGCGGGGATTGAAGATGGATTCGACGAGAAGCCCGATGAAGCGCCGGGCATTGCTTCCCAAACCAAGCTGTTCGGCCTGGCGGATGAGTGCGTCTAGCATGGCAACCTCCTGACGTGGGGAGTGCGTGGGGTCTGCCGTCGTCGGCGAGGCCCGGGGTCTGCGCGCATTCGCAGCGTGCTCCGGGCGGGGGCGTGAAGGCGCGGAAGGGTCCGGCGCAGGGCCTCGAAGCGCGGGAATTGTGCGTTCGCAGGGCGTTAGCAGACCGTGAGCCGCCAGTGCAGGCTCGGCAGCCCTTGAAAGACGGCGGGCTGGAACGCCTTCATGCTGCGCTGCGATATCCTCCCGGCCCAAAGCGCCGCAATTCGCGGCAGCGGAGAGATCGGCATGGCAGCGGTATCGACGCGGCGCTGGTTCGTCGCCGGCGACCTCAACGGATTCTTCGGGCTGGTGGTCGACAACCTGTCGATCCTGGGCTTCATCGCCGCCGCGCTGATCGGCATCTTCGGCTTTCCCGCCGACGTGGTGTACACACGCATGTTCCCCGGCACCGCGTTCGGCGTGCTCGTGGGCAACCTGATCTACACGTGGATGGGACGCCGGCTCGCGCAGCGCACCGGGCGCGACGATGTCACTTCGATGCCGCTGGGCCTGGACGCGCCGACCAGCATCGGCATGGCGCTGCTGGTGCTCGGCCCGTCTTTCGTCGCATACAAGCAACAGGGCATGGACGAGCAGGCCGCGGCGATCGCGACGTGGCAGCTCGGCATGGCCTCACTGATGGTCATGGGCACGCTGAAGCTCGTGCTGTCGTTCTTCGGCGATGCGATCACGCGTGCGGTGCCGCGCGCAGCGCTGCTGGGTTCGATTGGCGGTGCGGCGCTGACGTTGCTCGGCTTCCTGCCTTTGATCGAAACGTTGCGCTCGCCGGTGGTCGGCTTCGTCACGTTCGGCCTGCTGCTGTACGTGCTGGTGGCGAAGGGCCGCCTCCCGATCCGCATCCCGGGCGTGCTGCTGGCCTTCATCGTCGGCACGCTGCTGTACTACGGGCTCGGCCTGGCCGGGCTGGGCACGCCGGGCTTCAAGATGCCCGAGGCCGCGCCGATGCGCTTCACGCTGCCGCTGCCGACGCTGGGCTTCCTGGAAGGCCTGCCGCAGACGGTGCCGTACCTGCCGCTGCTGCTGCCGTTCGGCCTGCTGATGGTGGTGGGCGGCATCAACGTCAGCGAAAGCGCGCGCGCCGCGGGCGACGACTACCGCACGCGAGACGTGCTGCTGGCGGAAGCCGTGTCCACGCTCGCTGCGGGCCTGTGCGGCGGCGTCGCGCAGACCACGCCCTACATCGGCCAGCCCGCCTACAAGCACATGGGCGCGCGCATCGGCTACACGCTGCTGACCGGTTTGTTCATCGGTCTGGGTGGCGTGCTCGGCTACGTCTCGGGCCTGGTGCAGTGGCTCCCGATCGCGGTGCTGGCACCGATCATCGTCTACGTCGGCATGGACATCACCGTGCAGGCGTTCCACGACAGCCCGCGCCGGCACGCGCCGGCGGTGGCGCTGGCGTTCCTGCCGTCGGTTGCCTACCTGCTGGTGATCAAGCTCGGCAATCCGGCGTGGATCGCACCGGACCGCTTCGCTGCGCTTTACAGCGCCGTCGACGGCCACGGTCTGCCGGACTTGGCGGCCATCGTCACGCTCGGCAACGGCTTCATCATCACCGCGATGATCTGGTCCAGCGCGCTGGTGGCGATGATCGACCAGCGCTTCCGTCGCGCCGCGGCGGTGCTGCTGGTGGGTGCGGGGCTCACGCTGTTCGGCTTCATCCACTCGGTGGATCCGCGCGGCAGCATCTACCTGCCGTGGACGCTGGAGGGTCTCCCTCGTGCCATCGCCTGGCAGTTCGCCGGCGCCTACGTCGCGCTGGCGTTGCTGCTGGGCCTGCTGTCGTTGCAGCGCCATGCCGATCCTGCCGGAACGGAGACCGGGGCGCGCCCGGACCATTGATCCGGGCGCAGGCGACCGCATTGTTGTCCTGATCCCACACGTGAACATTCCGATGTCCCTGCAGGAACAGCTCAACGCCATCCCCGGCGTCGCCACCGGCCGCGATGCCGCCACTCTGGGCTTCGTGTTCAACCACACGATGCTGCGCGTCAAGGATGTGGCGAAGTCGCTGGACTTCTACACCCGCGTGCTCGGCTTCACACCGGTGCGCAGGCGCGATTTCGACGAGGCCAGGTTCAGCCTCTACTTCCTGGTGCTGGTCGACGATCCCTCGGCGATCCCGGCCGACGAGCCGGCACGCGGCGAATGGCTGCTGAGCCAGCGCGGCGTGCTGGAGCTGACCCACAACCATGGCACCGAGAACGATCCGGACTTCGCCTACCACGATGGCAACAGCGAGCCGCGCGGCTTTGGCCACATCTGCGTGTCGGTACCGGACGTCGAAGCCGCGTGCGCGCGCTTCGAGCAACTCGGCGTGCCGTTCCAGAAGCGCCTGACCGACGGACGCATGAAGAACATCGCCTTCATCAAGGATCCGGACGGCTACTGGGTGGAGATCCTGCAGGCGACGGCGCGGGTCTGAGACCCCACCGTCAGCCCTCCCGCAAAGCAGCAAGATAGCTGCGCCGCCACGCAGTGATGTCGTGCGCGCGCAGCAGCGCCATCATCGCCTCCCAGCGCTCGCGCCGTTCCTCCAGCGGCATCGACAGCGCGGTCGAGAGCGCATCGGCGACGCCGTCCAGGTCGTAGGGATTGACCAGCAGCGCGCTGTCGAGCTCGCGCGCGGCGCCGGCGAAGGTCGACAGGACCAGCACGCCGGGATCCTCCTGCGCCTGCGCGGCGACGAACTCCTTGGCGACCAGGTTCATGCCGTCGCGCAGCGGCGTGACCAGGCCGATGCGGGCCAGACGGTAGTAGCCGGTGAGCAGCGGGTGCGGATAGTTGCGGTTGACGTAACGAACCGGCGTCCAGTCGGGTTCGGCGTGCACACCGTTGATGTGGCCGGCGAGCTGTTCCAGCTCATGGCGAAGATGCTGGTATTCGGCGACCTCGCCGCGCGACACCGGAGCGATCTGCAGGAACGTCAGCTTGCCGCGATGCTCGTGATGGCGCTTGAGGAAGCGCTCGAACGCGCGAAAGCGTTCCGGCAGGCCCTTGGAGTAATCGAGCCGGTCGGCGCCGATCGCCAGCGACCGTCCGGACAAGCTCGCCGCCAGCCGCTTCACACCGGGCCTGGCCGCCGATGAGGCCGCCTGTTGGGCGATGCGCGCCGTATCGATGCTGATCGGGAACGCGCCGGCCCGCAGGCGGCGGCCGCGCTGTGTCTCCAGCACGCCGTGTTCGATCACGCGGCCACGCCCGAAGAGGCGCACGTAATCCTGGAACCGCTCCAGGTCGCGCTCGGTCTGGAAGCCGATCAGGTCGTAGGACGACAGGCCTTCGAACAGACGCGCGTGCTGCGGAAGCGCCGCAAGCAGGTCCGACGAGGGCATCGGCACGTGCAGGAAGAAACCGATCCGGCTGCGCACGCCCAGTTCGCGCAGCAGCTTGGCCATCGGGATAAGGTGATAGTCGTGCACCCAGATCAGGTCGTCTTCGCGCAACAGCGGCGCCAGCTTTTCGGCGAACAGCGCGTTGACGCGGCGATAGCCTGCGTAGGTTTCGCGGCTGTAGTCGACCAGGTCGACGCGGAAGTGCAACAGCGGCCATAGCGTGCGGTTGGCGAAGCCGTTGTAGTAGTCGTCGTGGTCGCGCTTGGACAGGTCGACGGTGACGTACCGGATGTTGCCGGAGACCTCGTCGTGCAGGCGGCCCGAATCGTTCGGGTCGATGTTGCCGCTCCAGCCGAACCAGAGTCCGCCGGTTTCTTCCAATGCTCCCTGCAGCGCCACGGCCAGCCCGCCCGGCTGGGCGATGCCGGGCAGGGCGACGCGGTTGGAAACGATCACGAGGCGCTTCATCGGTGCTCCGCACCCGGCAGGCGGGCCTCCGCGGCAAGCGTCACGTCGCGTCCTGCCACGGACGCGACAGGCGCATGGCGGCGTTGATCAGCCCGACGTGCGAGTAGGTCTGGGGGAAGTTGCCCCACGCCTCGCCGTCGCCGAACTCCAGGTCCTCCGACAGCAGGCCGAGCGGGTTGCGCCGGTTGAGGATGCGTTCGAACAGCGCGCGCGCCTCCTCGGTGCGCCCGATCGAGGCGAGTGCATCGATGTACCAGAACGTGCAGATCGTGAAGCTGGTTTCCGGCGAGCCGAAATCATCAGGGGCGATGTAGCGGAACAGCGCGTCGCCGCGCTTGAGGCCCTTGCCGATCGCTTCGACGGTGCTGACGAAGCGCGGGTCGTCGGCCTTGATGAAGCCCAGGTCGGCAAGCAGCAGCAGCGACGCATCGAGGCGATTGCCGTCGAGCGCTTCGACGAAATGCCCGAGTTCCGAGTTGTACGCATGTTCGGTGATGCGGGCATGCATCTCGTCGGCACGGCCGCGCCAGTACGTCACCTTGTCCGGCAGTTTCAGATGCGCGGCGATCCTGGCGAGCCGGTCGCAGGCTGCCCAGCACATCACGCTGGAATAGGTATGTACTTCGGCGCGCCCGCGGAACTCCCACAAGCCGGCATCGGGCTGGTCGTGGAGTTCGTAGGCGCGTTCGCCCAGCGGTTCGATGCGCGCGAAGATCGCTTCGTCGCCCACGCGCGCCAGGCGCTGGTCGAAGAACAGCTGGGTCGCGGCCAGCACCACGCTGCCGTAAACGTCGTGCTGCTGTTGCAGCCATGCCAGATTGCCGCGCCGGACCGGTCCCATGCCGCGGTAGCCGGCCAGCGAGGCCACTTCCTCCTCGGCCAGTTCCTTCTCGAAACCGATGCCGTACAACGGCTGCAACAGGCCCTCGTCGGAGGCGACATTCGCGACGTAGCGCAGGTACTCCTCCATCGTGCGCGTGGCGCCGAGGCGGTTCAGCGCGCGCACGACGAACGCCGAATCGCGCAGCCAGCAGAAGCGGTAGTCCCAGTTGCGCACGGTGTTGGCCGCTTCCGGAATGGACGTGGTGATCGCGGCGACTATCGCGCCGGTCTCGTCGTACTGGCACAGCTTCAGCGTGATCGCGCTTCGAATCACGGCCTCCTGCCATTCCAGTGGGATCGACAGGTTGCGCACCCAGTCGCGCCAGTATGCGATGGTCTTCTCCTCGGACTGGCGCACGAAGGTCGCCACCGGCTGCGTCAGCGTCTCGTCCGGGCCCACGATCAGATGAAGCTCGCGGGTCAGCAGAAATGGCAATGCTTCGCGCACCATCCGCACCGGCGCATCGCTGGTCAGACGCAGCGTGAAGCCGGGCACGAGGAAGCGGACGTGATTGCTGCCCCAGGTGATCTCCGGCTTCGCGGCGCCGTACTCGGCCAGCGGACGCAGCACGATGCGGATGCGTGGCATGCCCTGCAGCGGGCGCACGCGCCGCAGCAGCATCAGCGGCCGGTAGAAGCGCTCGTGCTGGTGCCAGCGTGGCGCGCAGTCGGTGATCTCGACGGCGCCGCCGTTGCCGTCGCGCAGCACCGTGCGCAGCACCGCGGTATTGGGCAGGTAGGACTGCTCGGAGGACACCATGCCCTCCAGTTCGATCGCGTAGTCGCCGCCTTCGTGCATGCGCGGCGAAAGCAGCGCGCAGAAGATCGGATCGCCATCGAAGGCCGGCACGCAGCCCCAGACGACCCGTCCGCGGGCGTCGACCAGGGCCGCGATGCTGCCGTTGCCGATGAGGCCGAGGTCGAGGCTGGCCTGGGGTTGGGCGCTATGGGTCATCCCGTCTCCTTTGTTCGTCGCCGGCAATGGCCACCGCGTCGTCCAGCCAGGCGCGCACCGCTTCCGGGTCGTGCAGCGCATACCGCGCCGCACTCGGCTGGCGCCGGCCGACCAGCACGCCGAATCCGCCGTGACTGGCGACGGCCGCGAAGCCGTGTTCGTCGGTGAGGTCGTCGCCGACGAATACCGGTCGGCGGCCCTGGAAGGGTGGATGGGCCAGCAGCGACAGCACCGCGGCGCCCTTGTGCGCGCCGTCGGGTCGCAGCTCGATCACGCTGTTGCCGGGTTGCAGGTGATAGCCGGGCAGATCGATCAGCGCCGACGTGGCGAACTCGTGCAGCGGCTCCTCGGCCGCGGGGGCACCGCGCCAGTGCAGCGCGATGGTCGTTCCCTTGTCCTCGGCCAGCGCGCCGGGGTACTTGGCGGCCAATGCCTGCGCGGCGGCCAGCACCGCGTCCAGCGCGGGTGCGCGGCGATGCAGGTCGAGGTGGCCGTTGTCACGCTGCTCCAGGCCGTGCAATCCGACGGCCGGCAGCTTCAATGGCGAGAACAGCCTGTCCAGCTGCGCCAGCGTGCGTCCGCTGATCAACGCCAGCGCGCCGTCGAGGCGGCGATGCAGGACGGCCAGGGCATCGACCAGGCCGGGCTCGACGTGGACGTCGGCCGGCGCGGCGGCGAAATCGAGCAGTGTCCCGTCCACGTCGAGGAACAAGGCCCAATCCGGGGCGACACACGGCGGCTGCGGGAGCGGGGGGGTCTCGGCGGCCATGCACGCGATTGTGAACACCCCCATGTAAGCATCAGGTGGACGTTGTTGAACGCGCTTGAAACAAGGCCTCCCCAGCCGCATTTCGTGGGCATTGCGGCCGGGGCCGCCACAGTATCCGAGGTCAATCTCCATGCGAATGGACAAACTCACCTCGCGCTTCCAGCAGGCGATCGCCGATGCGCAATCGCTGGCCGTGGGGCGCGATCACAACGTCATCGAGCCGGTGCACCTGATGACCGCATTGCTCGAACAAAGCGGCGGCAGCACGCGGCCATTGCTCGCGCAGTCTGGCGTCAACGTGCCGCTGCTGCGCGAACGTCTCGGCGAAACGCTCGAGCGCCTGCCCAAGGTCACCGGACAGGCCGGCAACATCAGCATCGGCAACGACCTGGCGCGGCTGCTCAACGTCACCGACAAGCTGGCGCAGCAGCGTGGTGATGCGTTCATCGCCAGCGAGCTATTCGTGCTGGCCGCGCTGGACGATAGCGGCGACGTCGGGCGGGCGCTCAAGGCTGCCGGTGCCAGCAAGCAGAAGCTCGAGGCGGCCATCGACAAGGTGCGCGGAGGCGAGAGCGTGCAATCGGAAAACGCGGAAGATCAGCGCCAGGCGCTGGAGAAGTACACCATCGACCTGACCGCGCGCGCCGAGCTGGGCAAGCTCGATCCGGTCATCGGCCGCGACGAGGAGATCCGCCGCACCGTGCAGGTGCTGCAGCGCCGGACCAAGAACAATCCGGTGCTGATCGGCGAACCCGGTGTCGGCAAGACCGCCATCGTCGAGGGGCTGGCGCAGCGCATCGTGAACGGTGAAGTGCCCGAAGGCCTGCGCGGCAAGCGCGTGCTCTCGCTCGACATGGGCGCGCTGATCGCCGGCGCCAAGTTCCGCGGCGAGTTCGAGGAGCGCCTGAAGGCGGTGCTCAACGACCTGGCCAAGAACGAAGGCCAGATCATCCTCTTCATCGACGAGCTGCACACGATGGTCGGCGCCGGCAAGGCCGAGGGCGCCATGGACGCGGGCAACATGCTCAAGCCCGCGCTGGCGCGCGGCGAGCTGCACTGCATCGGCGCGACCACGCTCGACGAGTACCGCCAGTACATCGAGAAGGATGCCGCGCTGGAGCGCCGCTTCCAGAAAGTCCTGGTCGGCGAGCCGAGCGTGGAGGACACCATCGCGATCCTGCGCGGTCTGAAGGAGAAATACGCCGTGCACCATGGCGTGGAGATCACCGATCCCGCCATCGTCGCCGCTGCAACGCTCTCCAACCGCTACATCACCGATCGCCAGCTGCCCGACAAGGCCATCGACCTGATGGACGAGGCCGCGTCGCGCATCCGCATGGAGATCGATTCCAAGCCGGAGGAGCTCGACCGCAAGGAGCGCCGCCTGATCCAGCTCAAGATCCAGCGCGAGGCGCTGAAGAAAGAGAAGGACGAGGCCAGCAAGCAGCGGCTGGCCGACCTGGAAAGCGAGATCGCCACGCTCGAGCGCGAATACAACGACCTCGAGGAAGTGTGGAAAGCCGAGAAGGCGACATTGCAGGGCGCGACGAAGATCAAGGAACAGATCGAGGCCGCCAAGCTCGAACTCGAGGCCGCGCAGCGCAAGCAGGACTTCGCGAAGATGAGCGAGATCCAGTACGGAAGGCTGCCGGAGCTGGAGAAGCAGCTCCAGGTCGCGCAGGAGGCCGAGACCAAGGGGTTCACGCTGCTGCAGGACAAGGTCACCGACGAGGAAATCGCCGAGGTGGTGGCGCGCTGGACCGGCATCCCGGTCAGCAAGATGCTCGAAGGTGAGCGCGAGAAACTGTTGCGCATGGAAGACCAGCTGCACACGCGGGTGGTCGGGCAGGAAGAGGCGATCAAGGTCGTGTCGGATGCGGTGCGCCGCTCGCGTGCGGGCCTGGCCGATCCGAACCGCCCGTCCGGGTCCTTCCTGTTCCTCGGTCCCACCGGCGTCGGCAAGACCGAGCTGTGCAAGGCATTGGCGGAGTTCCTGTTCGACTCATCCGACGCGATGGTGCGCATCGACATGAGCGAGTTCATGGAGAAGCACTCGGTCAGCCGCCTGGTCGGAGCGCCTCCGGGCTATGTCGGCTACGAGGAGGGCGGCTATCTCACCGAGGCGGTGCGCCGTCGCCCGTACAGCGTGATCCTGCTCGATGAGGTCGAGAAGGCGCATCCGGACGTGTTCAACATCCTGCTGCAGGTGCTCGACGACGGTCGTCTGACCGATGGCCAGGGCCGCACGGTCGACTTCCGCAACACCGTGATCGTGATGACCTCGAATCTGGGCAGCCAGATGATCCAGGACATGGCGGCCGACGACACGCCGGAGGGCTACACGCAAATGAAGGCGGCGGTGATGGGCGTGGTGCAGTCGCACTTCCGTCCTGAGTTCATCAACCGCCTCGACGACATCGTCGTGTTCCATCCGCTGGACAAGGCGCAGATCCGCCAGATCGCGGGCATCCAGCTCAAGGGACTGGATAAGCGCCTGGGTGAGCGCGGCATGAAGCTGTCGGTATCGGACAAGGCCATGGAGCTGCTCGGCAACGTCGGCTTCGACCCGGTCTACGGCGCGCGGCCGCTCAAGCGTGCGATCCAGCAGCAACTGGAGAATCCGCTGGCACAGAAGATTCTCGCCGGCGAGTTCGCCAGCGGCGATGTCGTGCAGGTCGAGGCCGAAGGCGGGCACCTGGTGTTCCGCAAGGGCTGACCGCGCGCTTCAGCCTCAAAGCTCCCTCACCCCAACCCCTCTCCCGCGCTTGCGGGAGAGGGGCTCAGGAAGTGGCGAACTGGTTGATTGCGGCCGGGGCTCAGTACTGAGGCGGCTTGATGGGGTGAGTTCCCTTCTCCCGCCTCGCGGGAGAAGGTGGCCCGAAGGGCCGGATGAGGGCCGCTTTGCCTCAGGTGTTTCGCTCGTCCGACAGGCGCGACAGTCTCGCCTCCAGTTCCGCGACGCGTGCTTCCAGCGCCTCGATGCGTTCCTCCAGCGCCGATGCGCTGGACGTGGAGCGTGTGCTGGCCTCGTAGGCCGGCACGACCGGTTCGCCGCTCAGCAGGTGCGCATAGCGATCCTCGCGCTGGCCGCCCTGTCGTGGAATCTCGCGCACCAGTGACGGCTCACGCTGCGCCAGCCGTTCCAGCGCGTACTTCACGTCTTCGGCGCCGTTGAAAGTGGCCATCCGATCGCTGCGGCTCAGCAGCTCGTTGACGGTCTGCGGGCCACGCAGCATCAGCAGGGCAAGCAAGGTCGCCTGCGCACGGGTGACGCCGAGCTGGGCGTCGAGCCGGTGCTCGTAGCGATCGGCGCGGCTGCCGTGCTGCGACTTCACCCAGCCACGCCCTTCCAGTTGCCGGAGGGCGTGGCCGACGTCGCCGGTTTCCAGCTGCATCACCGGTTCGCGCGAGGTCTTCTGGTTGCATGCCAGCACGACGGCATTGAGCGTGAGCGGATAGACGTCCGGCGTGGTGGCCTGCTTTTCCAGCAGGCTTCCGACGATGCGGGCCTCGATGGCGCTGAGTTGTGCGGCCGGTGCGGTGTCTTCGGGATCGTTCATGGCATTCGACTCAGACGGTGGCCGGCGGCAGGTGGCGGCTGCCGCGATAGAGCGGCGTCGCCATCACCATCTCGGCCAGGCTGTGCGCCAGCTCGCGTTCGGCCATCACCGCGCCATCGGCGCCGTGGTCGAGCAGGTGGCGCACTTCGGTGTCGCTGTGGGCACGCGCGACGATGGTCAGCGCGGGGTTGATCGTCCGCAGCTTGGCGATGATCTCGCCAGCCTCGAGCGCGTTGGGGATCGCCAGCATGACGGTGTGCGCGCTGTCCGGCATGGCCTCCTTCAGCGCGCGCTCGTCGGCGGCGTGGCCGCGCACGGTCGGGATGCCGGCGGCGCGCGCGCGATCGACGCGGTCGTCCTCTTCCTCGATGACCACCACCGGCACGCCGTGCTCGGTGAGCAGGCGGCCGAGCTCGCTGCCGACGCGGCCGTAGCCGACCAGGATGACGTGGTCGCGCAGGCCGTCGGGAATCGGCGGCACCGCATGGTCCTCGGCCTCGCGCCGGGCGGCGAGCTCGCGCGCTTCGCGCCGGTCGAGCCACGCGAACAGAAGCGGATTGACGATGATCGACAGCAGTGCGCCGGCAAGAATCAGGTCGTGTCCTTCCTTGGGCAGGACCTTCAACTCCATGCCGAGGCCGGCGAGGATGAAGGAGAACTCGCCGATCTGCGCCAGGCTGGCCGAGATCAGCAGCGCGGTCGAGTTGGGTTTGCCGAAGGCGCGGACGATGGCATACGCCGCGATGGACTTGCCCAGGACGATGATGGCGAAGGTCGCCAGCACCGGCACGGGCTGCTCGATCAGGATCATCGGGTCGAACAGCATGCCGACCGAGACGAAGAACAGCACCGCGAAGGCATCGCGCAGCGGCAGCGTCTCGTTGGCGGCCTGGTGGCTGAACTCGGACTCGTTGAGCATCATGCCGGCGAAGAACGCGCCCAGTGCGAACGACACGCCGAACAGCGCGGCGGAACCGAATGCCACGCCCAGCGCGATCGCCAGCACGCACAGCGTGAACAGTTCGCGCGATCCGGTCCCGGCGACGCGCTCCAGTATCCACGGGATCACCCGGCGGCCGACGAGCAGCATCACCGCGACGAAGGCACCGACCTTGGCGAAGGTCTTGAACAGCGCCGTCCACACCTGGATCGGGTCGCCGCCTTCGCCACGCAGCACATCGGCCAGCGCGGGCAGCAGTACCAGCGCCAGCACCATCGCCAGGTCCTCGACGATCAGCCAGCCGACCGCGATGCGTCCACGCGTGGTGTCGACCAGGCGCCGCTCCTCCAGCGCACGCAGCAGCACCACCGTACTGGCCACCGACAGGGCCAGGCCGAACACGATGCCGGTGCCGTGCGACCAGCCGTACAGCCGCGCCAGGCCCCAGCCCAGCACGGTCGCGGCCAGGATCTGCACCACCGCGCCGGGCAAGGCGATCGCCTTCACGTCCAGCAGGTCGCGCATCGAGAAATGCAGGCCGACGCCGAACATCAGCAGGATCACGCCGATCTCGGCGAGCTGCGGAGCCAGCGTCTGGTCGCCGACGAAGCCGGGCGTGAACGGACCGGCGACCACGCCCGCCAGCAGGTAGCCAACCAGGGGTGACAGCCGCAGGCGCTGCGCCAGCGAGCCGAACACGAACGCCAGTACGAAACCGGCTACGAGGATCGCGATCAGGGACGTATGGTGCATCGGCTCTCCAGCGGGGACTCCGGTTCAGGATGTGGGCCGATGCCGGGAGATGCAACCCGCGCGAGGCTTGCGAGCAGGCATGCTGGGCCTCGCCGTGGCAAGCGGATGTCAACACGGTCAACATCGACGGCGCGAAGGGCAAGCCCGCCCCGGTACAATGGCCGGATGATCTCTTTCCGCAATTTCGCCCTGCGCCGCGGCGAACGCCTGCTGTTGTCCAACGTCGATCTCGCCCTGCACGCCGGCTGGCGCGTGGGCGTCATCGGCCGCAACGGCACCGGCAAGTCGTCGCTGTTCGCTGCCATCCAGGGCCAGGTCGAAGCCGATCGCGGCGATATCGACGTGCCGGCGCGCGTGCGCATCGCCAGCGTCGCGCAGGAGACCCCGGCGCTGGATGATCCTGCCCTCGACTTCGTGCTGTCCGGCGATGCCCTGGTCCACGCGGCGATCATGGCCGAGCGCGAAGCGGTGGAACGCGAGGACTGGGAAGCCGTCGCCGAGGCGCACCACCGGCTGGAAGAGCTCAACGGCTACGATGCCACCGCCCGCGCCGGCAAGCTGCTGCATGGCCTGGGTTTCACGCCCGATACCCACGAGCGTGCCGTCAAGGAGTTCTCCGGCGGCTGGCGTGTTCGCCTGAACCTGGCGCGCGCACTGATGACGCCCAGCGACCTGCTGCTGCTCGACGAGCCGACCAACCACCTCGATCTCGACGCGGTGCTGTGGCTGGAGCAGTGGCTGCTGAAGTACCCCGGCACGCTGCTGCTGATCTCGCACGATCGCGAGTTCCTCGACGAAATCACCACCCACACGCTGCACCTGCATGACGGCAAGGGCAAGCTCTATACCGGCGACTACACCGCGTTCGAGCGCCAGCGCGCCGAGCACCTCCGCCTGCAGCAGATCACCCACGAAAAGGTGCAGGCCGAGCGCGCGCACCTGCAGAGCTTCATCGATCGCTTCAGCGCCAGCGCGGCCAAGGCCAAGCAGGCGCAGTCGCGGGTCAAGCGCCTGGCCAAGATGGCCGATACCGAGGCGGTGCGCGTCGAGCGCGCGCTGCGCATCGAGTTCCCTGCGCCGGCGAAGCTGCCGCACGCGCTGCTGCGCGTGACCCATGCCGATTGCGGCTATGGCGATCACACCGTGCTGCACCAGATCGGATTCATCCTCGAGGCCGGCGACCGCGTCGCGCTGCTCGGGCCCAACGGCGCCGGTAAATCGACCCTGGTGAAGTCGCTGGTGGGTGAGTTGCCGTTGCTGGGCGGCGAACGCGGCGGCCATCCCGACCTGCGTATCGGCTACTTCGCCCAGCACACCGTGGAGTCGCTCCGCGAAGGCACGACCGCGATCGACCATCTGGCCGATATCGCACCGGGCGTCGCCACGCAGCAGTTGCGCGACTTCCTCGGCAAATGGAACTTCCCCGGCGACCGTGCGTTCGAGAAGGTCGACGTGTTCTCCGGCGGCGAGCGCGCGCGCCTGGCGCTGGCGCTGATCGCCTGGCGCAAGCCCAACGTGCTGCTGCTCGACGAGCCGACCAACCACCTCGACCTGGACATGCGCGAGGCGCTGGCCGAAGCGCTGAGCATCTTCGAGGGTGCGATCGTTCTGGTCAGCCACGACCGCCACCTGATCGGCCTGGTCTGCGACACGTTCTGGCGCGTCGCGGACGGCGTCGCGCAGCCGTTCGACGGCGACCTCGACGCCTATGCGGTGTGGCTTCGCACGCGCGACAGCAGCGCCGACGGCAAGGCCCCGGCCAAGGTGGTGGCAGCACCGGCAGAGGCGGTCAAGCCCGCCGCCAAGCCGGCCAAGGCCAATGCACACAAGCTGGCGCAGGCCGAGGCTCGCGTCGCTGAGCTGGAATCCAAGCTGCACACGCTGGATATGGACCTGGCCGATCCCGATCAGTACGCCGGCGGCGGCACGGATACGGCCGAACTGGCGCGCCGGCGCGATCAGGTGGCCGCACAGCTGGCTGAAGCGGAAGAAGCGCTGCTGGCGTTGTACGAAGTGGCCTGACGCGCTTGCCGCGCCGATGAATGATCAGCGCGGCCGTTCGCTGTGGTCGGCCAGCACCGCGCGCCCTTCGATGGTGACCGCGACCGGCTCGCCACCTTCGACCTGCACGCTCACGTCGACATAGCCGCGGCGGCCGTTGCCGGCCTGCTGCCGGCCGCGGAAGCGGGCGACGCCGTCGACCGCCTCGAGCAGACCGTGGCGGACCAGGTAAGCGCCGAGCGGACCGTTGGCGTTGCCGGTGACCGGGTCCTCGTCGACGCCGATCGCGGGCGCGAACATGCGGCCGTGCGACAGCGCGTCCTCGCCTTCATGCGTGTCGAGGGTGAAGACGAAATAGCCGTTGGTGCCGACGCGCGAGCCCAGTTCGACCAGGTGCGCGAGGTCGGGCTCCATGGCACGAAGCCGTTCGCGGCGGCGGATCGCGACCATCAGCTTGCCGTGGCCTGTGCTGACGAATTGCGGCGGGCAGCGCAGGTCCAGGTCGGACGGTTCCAGGCACAGCGCAGCCAGCAGTTCCAGCACCATGTCCGGCGCCAGGGGTTTGGCGAACGTCGGCGGGCTCTGGCGGATCCGGATCGCGAAGTCGTCTTCTACGTAGCGCGTTTCCACGACCTGCACGCCGGCGCCGGTGAGCTGGCGGCGCACGCCCATGGCCCCACCCTCCAGCGCCAACGCGTAGTGGGCCGCGACCGTGGCGTGACCGCACACCGGCACTTCGGTGATGGGAGTGAAGAAGCGGATGTGGACGTCGTGGCTGGCGTCGCGCGCCGGCAGCACGAAGGCGGTCTCCGAATGCCCGAGTTCGGCCGCGATGGCCTGCATCTGCGCCTCATCCAGCCCGTGGGCGTTGCTGACTACTCCGGCCGCGTTGCCGTGCCCCCGTTCGGTGGTGAAGGCGTCGATCCGGTAGATGCGCAGGTTGTCCATCGAGTGATGCGGGGGAGACATTCGAAATTCGTGCGGGATGACAATGCCAATGATGTCCGCGTTGCGTCGTGACGCGCATCGCAGTGAGGTGGTTCAGGGGCATGAACGGCAGCGGCGGGCCGACCGCCGTTGGCCCGGGCAAGCTGAACAGGCATTGTCCCTTGATTTGGCGGCCGCTGCCTCCAAAATGCCGGCCTGCCTTCGCGATTGTGTCCCCTCCATGCCGATCTACGCCTTCGAATGCGCCGCCTGCGGCCATCGTTTCGACCGCCTGCAGAAACTCTCCGACGCGGATCCGGCGCAGTGCCCGGCCTGCGGCGAGCCGCAGGTGCGTCGTCAGGTGACCGCGCCACAATTCCGCCTGGCCGGCGGCGGCTGGTACGAGACCGACTTCAAGAAGGACGGCGACAAGAAGCGCAATCTGGCCGGCGAAGGCAGCGGCAAGGCGGCCGAGTCGAAGCCGGCCGAGAGCAAGCCGGCCGAGAAGAAAGCAGACCCCAAGCCGGCGGCCTGAGCGGCGTTAGCGGCGCTGTCAGTTGGCGCCGACCCGCACGAACACCGCGCCGCAGCCCTGGTCGACCCAGACGGCGCCTTCGCGCCAGCCCCAGTTGCGGTTCTCGATGCAGCGGGTGCTGCTGACCTCGCGCGATACCGAGACGCGGCCGTGGAACGGCGTCATGCATTCGCGATAGCCGTGGTCGTCGCTGTGGCATAGCACGGCGTTGCGCGAGGCCGGGTAGCCCAGGCTTGCGGGCTCCGGTAACGGCGCATCGGACGCCTGTTCCTGCGGTGACACGATCGTCAGGCCGATCAGCATGCGCCCGCTCGTGGCGTCGGCCAGCATCAGCGGGGCCGCGGCCTGCATCGGCCTGCGTTCGGCGAAAGCGCGCTCATCGCGGCCGATGTGCGCGGCCGCGGGAATGGTCAGCAGGGTCAGGCCGAAGGCCCAGCCCGTGTGTTTCCATCGAGTCGTCATGACGGTGACCTCCTCATGGGGCGCGACGCAGCCGGCTGCACGCGCGATCGCCGGCGACGGAGCCGGTCGCCGTTGCCGATCCCCGGACTTCGCCTCATCAACGGCGCAGGCGAGGGGAACTTGAGCGGCCCTGAAGGGGTGGTGTGTCGTCCATGGGACTGGCCTTGCGCCGTGGCGATGTCACCGTGCGCGGTGCGTGTGCATCAGTTGCCGAAACGGCCGCGGCAGCCCTGGCTGACCCAGATCGCCGTCGCCGACTGGATGCCCCAGGTCTGGCCCTGGATGCAGGGCGAGCGAGAGAGCTGCTCAAGCAAACGCGGCGTGCCATAGCTGGGCGGCCAGGGGCAGGTGACGCGGCGGTTGTCGTTGCTGGAGCAGGTGGTCGAGTAGCCGTTACCCGGCCCGCCGTTGCCGCTGGCGGCAACGAATTCGGCGCGGCAGCCGCCCCCGACATAGACTTGGCCACGCTGCGACTGCCAGGTGCGGCCTTCGACGCAGGCCGTGCCGGACAACTGGCGCGACAGCCGCGAGGGTCCGGACCAGGGCACGCGGCAGATCTGCGCCTGGTTGTTGACGCTTTCGCAGCGGACGGAGCCGCCGACCGGGCCGGGCAGCGGCGTGGGCAGCGGCGTGGGGCCAGGGTCGTAGGCCGGGCCGAACTCGGCGCGGCAGCCGTTGCCGACGTAGACCTGGCCGCGCTGGGATTGCCAGGTGCGGCCCTCGTCGCACGGCGCGCCGGACAGTTTGCGGACCAGCCGCGACGGCCCGGACCACGGCACCCGGCAGGTCTGCGCCTTGTTGTTGACGCTCTCGCAGCGGACCGTGCCGCCCTGGGGCGGCATCGGCGAACCGCCCAGCGACTGGGCGATGTCGGCCTTGATCTGGCTGAAGCCCCAGTTGGAGCGGTTGACCTGGTCGAGATAGAACCGCAGCTGGTCGTCCGGGATGCGGCGGCCGCCGGACTGTTCCTCGTATTCCAGGCTGATCACGCGGACCTGGTCGTTCTGGGAGAGCGTGCGCAGGTTTTCCGGCGCGTAGGCGCGCTGTTGAGACAGGGCGGGCGTGGCGAGGGCGCCGAGGCAGGCGGTCAGTGCCAGTGCGTGGAGGAGTCGGTTCATGATTCCGTTCCGGATCAGGGCTGCGTGGCGATACCGGCCACGCCCGGCGGCTCCCCAAGGGTGATCTCCCCCGGGCAAGTAATCCGCCCATGCCGTTAAAATGACGTGTTCTCCGGCCCGTGGCCGGACCGTTCGACCCCGGAGCCCCCATGCGTACCCATTTTTGCGGCCTCATCGATGAGGCCCTGATCGGCCAGACCGTGACCCTTTGCGGCTGGGCCGACGTCGCCCGCAACCTCGGCGGCCTGTGCTTCATCGACCTGCGCGACCACGAGGGCATCGTCCAGATCGTCGCCGAGCCGTCGGATGCGCCGGGCAACGCCGACGTGCTGGCCGCCGCCGCGCACGTGGGTTACGAGGACTGTCTGCGCATCACCGGCGTGGTGCGTGCGCGCCATGCCGTCAACGACAAGATCCGCACCGGCAAGGTCGAGATCGTCGCGACGAAGGTCGAGGTGCTCAACAAGGCCGAGCCGCTGCCGTTCCACGCCCATGAGAATCCGGGCGAGGACATCCGCCTGAAGTACCGCTACCTCGACCTGCGCACGCCGGAGATGCAGCGCAAGATGCGCACGCGCATCAAGCTGGTGCAGGCGCTGCGCCGCTGGCTCGACGCGCGCGGGTTCCAGGACGTGGAAACGCCGATCCTCACCAAGGCCACGCCCGAGGGCGCGCGCGACTTCCTGGTGCCGGCGCGCATGCACGAAGGCGAGTTCTACGCGTTGCCGCAGTCGCCGCAGCTGTTCAAGCAGATCCTGATGATGGCGGGCTTCGACCGCTATTATCAAATCGCGCGATGCTTCCGCGACGAGGCTTTGCGCGCCGACCGCCAGCTCGAGTTCACCCAGCTCGACATGGAGTTCGCGTGGGTGTCCGAGCGTGACGTGCAGGACCTGGTCGAAGCGATGATCCGCGACGTGTTCCGCGAGGTCATGGACGTCGAACTGGCGAGCGAGTTCCCGCGCATGACCTACGCAGAGGCGATGCGGCGCTACGGGTCCGACAAGCCGGACCTGCGCATCGCGATGGAGTTCACCGACATCGCCGAGCTGGTGAAGCACTGCGAGTTCAAGGTCTTCACCGACTGGGCCAACCACGAGGACGGCCGCGTGGTCGCGCTGCGCGTGCCGGGCGCCGCGACGCTGAGCCGCAAGCAGATCGACGACTACGCCGCCCACGCCGCCAAGCACGGCGCCAAGGGCCTGGCGTGGATGAAGGTCGAGGACGCCGCCAAGGGCCGCGACGGCGTCAACTCGCCGATCGCCAAGTTCCTCGACGACGCCACGCTCGCCGCGATCGTCAGCGCCACCGGTGCAACGACCGGTGATGCGATCTTCTTCGGCGCTTCGACGTACAAGACCGCCTCCGACTTCATGGGCGCGCTGCGCCTGAAGCTCGGCAAGGACCTGGGCATGGTCGCCGCAGGCTGGGCGCCGCTGTGGGTCACCGACTTTCCGATGTTCGAGTGGGACGACGAGGAGAAGCGCTACGTCGCCCTGCATCATCCCTTCACCGCGCCGGCGGTCGACGACATCGCCGACCTGCGCGCCAACGCGAAGACCGCCGTGTCGCGCGGCTACGACATGGTGCTCAACGGCAACGAGATCGGCGGCGGTTCGATCCGCATCCACAGCTCGGCGATGCAGAGCGCGGTGTTCGACCTGCTCGGCATCGGCGCCGAAGAAGCGGAGCTGAAGTTCGGCTTCCTGCTCGACGCGCTGAAGTACGGCGCGCCGCCGCACGGCGGCATCGCGTTCGGCATCGACCGCATCGCCGCGCTGATGGCCGGCACCGAGTCGATCCGCGACGTGATCGCGTTCCCCAAGACCACCACCGCGCAGTGCCTGATGACCGGCGCGCCGTCGCCGATTCCGGACGCGCAGCTGGCCGAAGTACATGTGATGGTTCGCCCCAAGACCAAGGCTTAAAGGAGCCGTTTCGAATGACCGAGTATGCGTTTTCGCTGGAATGGGAAAGGTTGGGCAATGAGGGTTCTGACGCCGGCCTGGTGACCGAGCGCGCCCGCGTGTTCGGCGGTTGGCTCGTGCGCGTCGGCACTTCGCCGAGCGCGATGGCGCTGACCTTCGTGGTGGACGGCGAGGGCCGCTGGGACGGCGAGGACTTCGGCGTCGAAGATTACGAGGACGAGGAAGGCGAAGAAGGCGACGACGAAGAAGAGGAAGAGGACGAGGACGCCGAGGAAGAAGAGGCGTAATCCGTGCTCATCCGGCGTGCCGGCCCCGGCGATGCGCAGACACTGTCACGCATCGCCGCGCGGACCTTCACCGACACCTTCGGGCACCTGTATCCGCCGCAGGACCTGCAGGCGTTCCTTGACGAAAGCTATTCGTTGCAGGCGTGCAAACAGGTGTTGGCCGACGAGGCCTGCGCGGTGTGGTTGCTGGAGGCCGACGGCGTCGCCGTCGGCCATGCGCTGGCCGGGCCGTGCACGCTGCCGCATGCGGAGGTCGCACCCGGCGACGGCGAGCTGAAGCGGCTGTACGTGCTGCGCGACCACCAGGGCGGCGGTTGGGGCGGGCGTCTGCTCGATACGGCGCTGCAATGGCTGGAACGCGACGGGCCGCGCACGCTGTGGATCGGAGTGTGGTCGGAGAACCACGGTGCCCAGCGCCTGTACGCGCGCCTCGGTTTCGAACTCGCCGGCACTTACGACTTCATCGTCGGCAACATCCGCGACCACGAGTTCATCCTGCGCCGGAAGGCATAAACCGGACGACTCTTTCTTGTGGAAGAAGTTGTCCGGAAGCTCGATCTGGACGCATTGCCCTTGCCCCTCCTTCTCCCCTTGTGGGAGAAGGTGCCCGAAGGGCAGAAGAGAGCGCTTGCTCAAACCATGGTCACCACCACTCAACGCGTCATCCTGACCCACGGCCTGTGGATGAACCGCCTGTCGATGCAGGCGATGGCCGCGCGCCTGCGCCACGCCGGGTTCGCGCCCGAGATATTCGGTTACGCCACGGTCGTCGGTGGCCCCGATTCCGCGATACCGCGCCTGGTGAAACGCCTGGAGCGCGGACCCGCACACGTGCTGGCGCACAGCCTGGGCGGCCTGGTCGTGCTGAGCGCGCTGCAACGGCATCCGGAACTGCCGGTGCCACGCGTCGTCTGCCTGGGCTCTCCGTTATGCGGCAGCGCTGCGGCCGGTGGCATGGCCGGGCGTGTGTGGACGGCGGCTTCGCTGGGACGCAGCGCCGACCTGCTGCGGCGGGGCTGCGAGCCCTGGGCCGGACCGGCCGAGATCGGCATGATCGCCGGCCGTTCGCCCTACGGGCTGGGGCGTTTCGTCGGCCGGATCCACGGCGAGAACGACGGTACCGTCAGCGTCGCCGAGACTCGGTTGCGGGGTCTGGCCGACCATGTCGTGCTGGAAACCAGCCATTCCGGCCTGTTGTTCTCGGCCGAGGTCGCGCGCCTGGCGGTGTCGTTCTTCCAGAACGGCCGCTTCGACGGACCCGGTCCGGCCAATCTGTGACGGCTGCCTGCGAATCGGGCCGATCAAGTAAAATCTCCCCCTCTTCAAAGCAACAGCCCGGAACAGCACCATGGGTCGTGGACCGTCGATCGAAGCCCGCAAGAACGCCGTAGACGCCCAGCGCGGCAAGATCTTCACCAAAGTCATCCGCGAGATCGGTGTGGCCGCCCGCGCAGGCGGCGGCGACCCGGCCGGCAACCCGCGGCTGCGCGCGGCCATCGACAAGGGCCTGGCGGTCAACATGTCGAAGGACGTGATCGAGCGCGCCATCAAGAAGGCCACCGGCGAGCTGGAAGGCGTCGTGTACGAGGAAATCCGCTACGAGGGCTACGCGCCGGGCGGCGTCGCGGTCATCGTCGATTGCCTGACCGACAACAAGGTTCGCACCGTCGCCGACGTGCGCCATGCGTTCGGCAAGTTCGGCGGCAACCTCGGCACCGACGGTTCGGTGTCCTTCATGTTCAAGAAGCTCGGCGTGCTGTCCTTCGCCACGGGCGCGGACGAAGAGAAGATCACCGAGGTCGCGATCGACGCGGGCGCCGACGACGTCGTGGTTTACGACGACGGCGCGATCGACGTGGTCACCGCCCCGGACGCGTTCGAGCAGGTCAAGGCGGCGATGGACGGCGCCGGTCTCAAGGCCGACCTGGCCGAGGTGACCATGCGCGCCGACAACGACATCGCCGTGACCGGCGAGACCGCGCAGCAGGTGGTCAAGCTGCTTCGCTGGCTGGAGGACATGGACGATGTCCAGAACGTCTACTCCAATGCCGACCTGGGACAGGACGCCTACGCCTGATCGGCGTACGCTGACCCCGTGATCCGAATCCTGGGAATCGACCCCGGCTCGCAGCGGACCGGCATCGGCGTCATCGACGTCGCTGCCGACGGCCGCTGCAGCTACGTGCATGCGCAGGCGCTGAAGCTGCTCGACGCGGAGGATTTCCCGTCGCGGCTGGGCTTGCTGTGCGAAGGCCTCGAGGCGCTGCTCGACGAATGGCGCCCGCAGCAGATCGCGATCGAGACGGTTTTCATGGACAAGTCGGCGAGTTCGGCGCTCAAGCTCGGCCATGCCCGCGGCGCGGCGCTGGCGACCGTGGTGCGCCGGCGCCTTCCGGTCAGCGAGTACGCACCACGCGTGATCAAGCAGTCGCTGGTCGGCCGTGGCGCGGCCGAGAAGGAACAGGTGCAGCACATGGTGCGCCTGCTGCTGAACCTGCCGGACCAGAAGCTGCAGGCAGACGCCGCCGACGCGCTGGCCGTCGCCCTGACTCACGCCCACATGAGCGCCACCGTGGCGCGCACCGGCGTGTCGGCCCAATTGTTGCGGAGACGGAATACGTGATCGGACGCCTCAAGGGCACCCTGGTGATGAAGCAGCCGCCGTGGCTGGTGGTCGACGTGCATGGCGTTGGCTACGAGCTGGAGGCGCCGATGAGTACCTTCTACGACCTGCCCGAACTCGGCCGCGAGGTGTCGTTGTTCACCCACTACGCGCAGAAGGAAGACAGCGTGTCGCTGTACGGCTTCCTGCGCGAGGCCGAGCGCAGGCTGTTCCGCGACGTGCAAAGGGTGTCCGGCATCGGCGCCAAGATCGCACTGGCGGTGTTGTCGGGCGTGCCGGTCGAGGAGTTCGCGCGGCTGGTCCAGACCGGCGACGTGACCGCGCTGACGCGCATTCCCGGCATTGGCAAGAAGACCGCCGAACGCATGGTGGTCGAGCTGCGCGATCGCGCGGCCGACCTGGCCGGTGCCGGTGGGACGTCCCTGTCGGGTGCCGGTGCGCCGGCCGATCCGCAGAGCGAGGCCGTCAGCGCCTTGCAGCAGTTGGGCTACAAACCCGCCGAAGCCTCGCGCATGGCGCGCGACGCCGCCGCGGCCGGCGATGACGCCGCCGCCATCATCCGCAAAGCGCTAAAGTCCGCGCTTCGCTGAGCCCCCGGCGGCTTCGCCCGCCCAAGCAGACGCAACCATGCCCTCTTCCATTCCTTCTTCCGCCCCGACCAGCGCGTCCGATGCCGGCCATCACGGCCACGGACGGCAGGGGCTGCCGGGCCTGGTGATCGGTGCCATCGGCGTGGTGTTCGGCGACATTGGCACCAGCCCGCTTTACACGTTGAAGGAGGCGTTCTCGCCGCACTTCGGCCTGGTCGGCAACCACGACACGGTGCTCGGCATCCTGTCGCTGGTGTTCTGGGCGCTGATGATCGTGGTGACGCTCAAGTACGTCAGCATCATCATGCGCGCCGACAACGAGGGCGAGGGCGGCATCATGGCGTTGATGACGCTGGCCCAGCGAACCCTGGCCAAAGGGTCGAGGTCGGCCTACATCGTCGGCATCCTCGGCATCTTCGGTGCGTCCCTGTTCTTCGGCGACAGCGTGATCACTCCCGCCATCACCGTGCTCGGCGCGGTGGAAGGCCTGGAGGTCGCCGCGCCCGGGCTGCACCGCTTCATCGTGCCGATCGCGGTGGTCATCCTGATCGCGGTGTTTCTCGCGCAGCGCTTCGGCACGGAAAAAGTCGGCCGCGTGTTCGGGCCGATCACCATGGTCTGGTTCATCGCGTTGGCCCTGATCGGCATCCACAACATCATCGAGGCGCCGGAAGTCCTCAAGGCGCTCAACCCGATGTGGGGCGCCCGGTTCTTCGTCGAGCACGGCTCGCATTCGGTGCTGATCCTGGGCGTGGTCGTGCTGGCAGTGACCGGCGGCGAGGCGCTGTACGCCGACATGGGCCACTTCGGCGCGCGGCCGATCCGCTTCGGCTGGTACACGGTGGTGCTGCCGTGCCTGACGCTGAACTACCTGGGGCAGGGCGCGTTCGTGCTCGGGCACCCCGACGCGGTCGTGAACCCGTTCTTCGAGGCCGTGCCGTCCTGGGCTTTGTATCCGATGATCGTGCTGGCGACGATGGCGGCAGTGATCGCATCGCAGGCGGTGATCACCGGCGCCTACTCGGTCGCGCGCCAGGCCATGCAGCTGGGCTACATCCCGCGCATGCAGATCAAGCACACCTCGCACGCGACGATCGGCCAGATCTACGTGCCGTACATCAACTGGGTGCTGATGCTCTCGGTGCTGACCGTGGTGCTGATGTTCCGCAGTTCCACCGCGCTGGCCTCGGCCTACGGAATCTCGGTGTCGGCGACGATGCTGATCGACACCCTGCTGCTGGCTCTGGTCGCCAATGCCCTGTGGCCGCGCTGGCGCCTGTGGGTGCTGCCGCTGTGCATCGTCTTCTTCATCGTCGATGTCGGCTTCGTCATCGCCAACGGCGCCAAGTTCTTCGACGGCGCCTGGTTCCCGGTGCTGCTGGGCCTGGTGGTGTTCACGCTGTTGCGCACTTGGCGCCGCGGCCGCGAGCTGCTGCACGAGGAGGTCCGCAAGGAGGGCATCCAGCTCGATACGTTCCTCCCCGGCCTGATGCTGGCCCCGCCGGCGCGCGTGCCGGGCACGGCAGTGTTCATGACCGCCGACACGGGCGTGGTGCCGCATGCCTTGCTGCACAACCTCAAGCACAACAAGGTGCTGCACGAGCGCAACGTGTTCCTGACCGTGGAAACATTGAAAGTACCGTATGCGCCACGCGAGAAGCGGTTGAAGATCGAGGCGATCGGCGGCGAGGACTTCTATCGCGTGCTGGTGCGGTTCGGCTTCATGGAGATGCCCGACGTGCCGCTGGCGCTGATGCGCTCGTGCGATGCCGGCGGCATCTACTTCGACCCGATGGACACCACGTACTTCGCCAGCCGCGAGACGGTGGTGGCCAGCCGCCACCGCGGCATGCCGATCTGGCGCGACAAGCTGTTCGCCTTCATGCACCGCAATGCGGCGCCGGCGACGGGCTTCTTCCGGATCCCGGGCAACCGCCTGGTGGAGCTGGGCGCGCAGGTCGAGATCTAGCGTCAGGGCGCTTCGCGCCACTCCTCATCCGGCGCTTCGCGCCACCCCGTATCAGGTACGGGGCAGGCTCTTCTCCCGCAAGAGGAGAAGGGATTGCCGCCTTGAAGGGGGCGCATTGCTCCCTCTCCCCTTGCGGGAGAGGGACAGGCCGCGCAGCGGCCAGGGAGAGGGGCTGACATAATGTCCCCATGAACGATCAACGCATCATCGCCGCCGGCGCGACCCGCGAGGACGAGGCCATCGAAGCCTCGATCCGTCCCAAGCGGCTGGACGAGTACCTCGGCCAGCAGCCCGTGCGCGAGCAGATGAAGATCTACATCGAGGCCGCTAAGGGCCGCGGCGAGGCGCTCGACCACGTGCTGATCTTCGGGCCGCCGGGCCTCGGCAAGACCACGCTCAGCCACGTCATCGCCAACGAGCTCGGCGTCAACCTGCGCCAGACCTCGGGTCCGGTGATCGAGAAGGCCGGCGACCTGGCCGCGCTGCTGACCAACCTGCAGCCGCACGACGTGCTGTTCGTCGACGAGATCCATCGCCTTTCGCCGGTCGTCGAGGAAGTGTTGTATCCGGCGATGGAGGACTACCAGATCGACATCATGATCGGCGAGGGCCCGGCCGCTCGCTCGATCAAGCTCGACCTGCCGCCTTTCACGCTGATCGGCGCCACCACCCGGGCCGGCCTGCTGACGGCGCCGCTGCGCGACCGCTTCGGCATCGTCCAGCGCCTGGAGTTCTACAGCGCCGAGGAGCTGACCCGGATCGTGCGCCGTTCCGCGCAGATCCTCGGCATCGCCTGCGAGCCCGAGGGCGCGGCCGAGATCGCGCGCCGCTCGCGCGGCACGCCGCGTATCGCCAACCGCCTGCTGCGCCGCGTGCGCGACTACGCGCAGGTGCGCGCCGATGGCGCGATCACGCGCGAGACCGCCGATGCGGCGATGGCGATGCTCAAGGTCGATCCGCAGGGGTTCGACGAGCTCGACCGGCGCCTGCTCGGCACGATCATCGAGGCCTTCGACGGCGGCCCGGTCGGCGTGGAATCGCTGGCCGCGGCGCTCAGCGAAGAGCGCGGCACGCTCGAAGACGTGATCGAGCCGTACCTGATCCAGCAGGGCTACCTGGTGCGGACCGCGCGCGGCCGCATGGCGACGCCGAAGGCCTACCGCCATCTGGGCCTTGCCGTACGCGGGCGCGACGGCGGACTCTTCGACGCGGCCGGCGAGCAGGGCGGCTGACGTCCGCCGCAGGAGTGTGACCAGCGTCGCTGCGGCCTGCGCAGCACCGGTCCCGCACATGTCCTGCAGCAAGCGCGCAAGCCTTTGCCACGCCTGTCATCCCGACCCCACACCCTCCATTTCTTAACGAATGTTCAGCCTACCCGTACGCATTTACTGGGAAGATACCGACGCAGGCGGCGTGGTCTACCACGCGCAGTACCTGGCCTTCCTGGAGCGCGCACGCACCGAATGGATGCGTGCACAGGGCTACGGCCAGGAACTGCTCCGGCTTGATTACGATCTGGTGTTCGCGGTGCGCGCGATGACCCTGGATTTCCTCAAGCCGGCGCGTCTGGACGATGCGCTCGCCGTGACCGCGCAACTGGTCGAGTGCCGCCGCGCGAGCGCGGTGTTCGCCCAGTCGATCCTGCGCGGCGACGACGTGCTGCTCACCGCCCGCGTGCGGGTGGCCGCGCTCGATGCCGGGACCTTCCGCCCGCGCGGGATCCCGCAGCCGCTGTACGACGAACTGAAAGCTTTAGAACAAGCAACGCCCGAGGCAACGGGCACGGAGAAACAAGCATGATGTCACTGCTGACCGCACTGCAGGCCACGACGGTCGAAGCGCTGCCCGAGGACGCCACCACCACGGCCGCTGCCGCGGTCGCGCCCGCCGCAGGAGACAACAGCCTCAACCTGCTGAACCTGGTCCTGCACGCCAGCATCCCGGTGCAGCTGGTGATGCTGCTGCTGCTGTTCGGCTCGGTGGCGTCGTGGGTGATCATCTTCCGCAAGAAGCGCGTGCTCGACCGCGCCGCGCGCGAAGCCGAACAGTTCGAGGAGCGCTTCTGGTCCGGTGCCGAGCTGTCCAAGCTCTATGCCGGTTCGACCGAGCGCAACCGCGACATCTCCGGCCTGGAGGCGATCTTCGAAGCCGGCTTCCGCGAGTTCGGCCGCCTGCGCCAGCGTCGCGGCGCCGACAGCCGCATGCAGCTGGAGGGCGCGCAGCGCGCCATGCGCGCGACCGGCTCGCGCGAGATCGACGGGCTGGAGCACAACCTCGAGTTCCTCGCCAACGTTGGCTCGATCAGCCCGTACGTCGGCCTGTTCGGCACGGTGTGGGGCATCATGATTTCGTTCCAGGGCCTGGCGAACATGAAGGAAGCGACCATCGCCACGGTCGCGCCGGGCATCTCCGAGGCGCTGATCGCCACCGCGATGGGCCTGTTCGCCGCGATCCCGGCGGTGTGGGCCTACAACCGCTTCGCCACCAAGGTCGAGCGCCTGAGCGTCCGCTACGACGCGTTCTCGGAAGAGTTCTCGTCGATCCTGCAGCGCCAGGCGAACCTCGACGAGCCGTAACCCGCATGGCCCACCTCGGGCGTTGAACCACTGACTACGAGAGGAAGGTCATGACCGGCATCGCCGCACGCCGCCATCGCAAGCGCAAACTGAAAGCCGAGATCAACGTCGTTCCGTACATCGACGTGATGCTCGTGCTGCTGATCATCTTCATGGTGACCGCTCCGCTGTTGAACCTCGGCGTCGACATCGACCTGCCGCAGTCCAACGCCAAGTCGATCCAGGAGAAGAAGGATCCGGTGATCGTCAGCGTCGACCCGGAAGGCCACTACTTCCTCACCGTGAAGGCCGGAAGCAACGAGGCCGTCACCGCCGAAACGCTGCAGGCCAAGGTCGGCGCGATCGTCGCGCAGAACCCGGACGTGGCGGTGTTCGTCGCCGGCGACGCCAAGGCCAATTACCAGAAGGTGATGGACGCGCTGGTGCTGCTGCAGAGCGCGAACGTCAAGAAGGTCGGCCTGATGAGCCAGCCCGATCAGGCTGCTCAAAGCAAGGCCGCGCAGGGCGGGGCCGGCAAGGGCGGTCGCTGATGCGCGAGACGCGCGCCGACACCGCGCAGGCCATCGTCTGGGCGCTGCTGCTGCATGTGCTGCTGTTCGGGTTGATGTTTCTCGGCCTGCTTTGGACGCGCAATGCGGCGCCGGTTTCGGCTGCCGGCGTGCCGGTGGCGGCTGAGCTGGTCGACGCCGACGCGTTGTCGCCGGCGATGCAGGCCACACTGCGCAAGCGTCCCAAGCCGGTCAAAGAGCTTCCGCCGCCGGAGCCGGAGGAGGCCGCGCCGTTGCCGCAGCCGCTGCCCGAGCCGGTGCCGCAGGACGCCGCCGCGACGCCGCAACCGCAGGCGCAGGACTTCATTCCGATCCCCGACAACGTCAACCAGGACGCGGTCGTGGAGACGCCGACGCCGACGCCGGCCGAGGAGACCAAGGCACAGGAAGCCAAGCGCAGGCAGGAGCAGGTCGATCTGACCGAGCGGAAGCGCCAGCAGGAAGTCGAGCAGCAGCGCCGGCTGGCGGAGCAGCAGGAGCAGGAGCGCCAGCAGAAGCTGGCCGAGATCCGCCGCCTGCGGCAGAAGGCGTCGCGCGACGCCGAACTGGCCGAGCAGCGCCTGCAGCAGATCGCCGACGCGCGTGCCGTGCAGTCTTCTGGCAGCACCTCGTCGGCCAGCCCGCCGGCGGGCAACTACGGCACCGACACCGGCTTGCAGGCGCGCTACATCGCCGCGATCCAGGAGGCCGTCCTGTCCAAATGGACGCGGCCGGAAACCGTTCCGCTGGGCTCGCGCTGCCGCATCGTCATCCGCCAGGTGCAGGGCGGCTCGGTCATCTCGGCCGAGGTCACCTCGCCCTGTGACTATGATGAGGCCGGCCGCCGCTCGATCGAGGCGGCCGTGCTGAAGGCGCAGCCGCTGCCGTACGCAGGATTCGAATCGGTGTTCAACCGCCAGCTCAACATCAACTTCACCGCGCAGGACCGCTGAGTGGTGCGGCCGTCGCCGGGCCGAAAGGGCAGGCACGGCCGAATCCTTGAGCCGCCATTCACCGAACGGCTGTTTAAGTATCCGGGCTGTACCGACAAGACATGAGTAATGGAGTGCCGATGAACATGCCGATGAACGTGCCGATGAAACGCCGCCGCCGACATCTGACCTGGCTGGTGGCGCTGCTGTCGCTGCTGCTTCCTTTGGCCGCCGCTGCGCAGCAGCAGGGCCTGGAGATCGACATCGTCGGCGGCAACGCCGCGGCCCTGCCCATCGCGGTCGTGCCGATGCCGTACCAGGGCAGCGCCGCCGCCCCGACCACCGACGTCGCCGAAGTGGTGGCCGCCGACCTCAACCGCTCGGGCCAGTTCCGTAGCCTGCCGGCGGCGCAGGTCGTCGAGAAGCCGACCCGCGGAGCGGAGGTCAACTACCCGACCTGGCGCGCGCTCAACCAGGATTACATCCTCGTTGGCCGCGTGCTCGATGCGGGCGCTGGCAGCTACCGCGTCGAGTACGAACTGTTCGACGTCGCCAAGCAGGAACGCCTGCTGGGCTTCGCCCTGACGGCGCGGGCCAATGCGATGCGCGACGTCGCCCACCAGGTCGCCGATGCGGTCTACGAGAAGATCCTCGGCGTGCGCGGCGCGTTCTTCACCCGCATCGCCTACGTCACCGCCACCGGCAGCGGACAGGGCTCGCGCTATGCGCTGATGGTCGCCGACTCCGACGGCTTCAACCCGCAGACCGTGGTGCGCTCCTCCGAGCCGCTGCTGTCGCCGTCATGGAGTCCGGACGGCAACCGCCTGGCCTACGTCAGTTTCGAAGGCGGCAGCTCGTCGATCTACATCCAGAACATCGGCACCGGCGCGCGTGACCTGATCGCCAAGTTCCGCGGCATCAATGGTGCGCCGTCGTTCTCCCCTGACGGCCGCAAGCTGGCGCTGACGCTTTCGCGCAGTGGCAACCCCGAGATCTACGTGATGGACCTGGGCAGCCGAGCGCTGACGCAGCTGACCAACCATTTCAGCATCGACACCGAGCCGACCTGGAGCGCCGACGGCAGCACCGTCTACTTCACCTCCGACCGCGGTGGCCGTCCGCAGATCTACCAGGTGCCGGCAGCCGGCGGCAGCGCCACCCGGGTGACGTTCCAGGGCAGTTACAACGCCAGCGCCAGCGTGTCGGCCGATGGCAAAAAGATTGCGACGGCCCAGGGTTCGGGCAACAACTACCGCATCGCCCTGATGGATAGCAGCCTCGGTTCTGCGCGCTGGAGCACATTGTCGCCAGGTTCGCTCGACGAATCGCCCAGCTTTGCCCCGAATGGCGCCATGATCATTTATGCTGCGCGCGAAGGCCGCCGCGGCGTCCTTTATGCCGTGTCCGCCGATGCCCGGGTGCGCCAGCGCCTGGTGCTCGCCGATGGCGATGTGCGCGAACCGGCTTGGGGACCCTTCCGTTTGCCGCGCTGAGCCGAATCACTTTGCTTGCCCCTGCCACGCATTGAATAAAAGACAAGGAACGACCATGAACACCACCTCCCGCATCCTGCTTACCGCCGTGCTGTGCACCGCGGCCGTCGCCTGCTCGAAGAAGGTCAAGGAAGAGGCCCCGCCGGCCGAGCCGACCCCGAGCGCGCCGGTCACCGAAGCCCCGGCTCCGTCGGGCCTGTACGGTCCGGAAGACCTCGACACCGACGCCTGCCTGCGTCAGCGCGTCGTGTACTTCGATTTCGACCAGGACGCGCTGCGTCCGGAGTTCCAGAACATCGTCGCCTGCCACGCCAAGTACCTGCGTGACCGTCCGTCCTCGCGCATGACGCTGGAAGGCAATGCCGACGAGCGCGGCAGCCGCGAGTACAACGTCGGCCTCGGCGAGCGCCGTGGCAACGCCGTGTCGTCGGCCGTCCAGGCCAATGGCGGTTCGGCCAGCCAGGTCACCGTGACCAGCTACGGCGAAGAGCGTCCGGTCTGCACCGACTCGAACGAGGACTGCTGGGCCAAGAACCGTCGCGTCGAGATCATCTACACCGCCAAGTAAGGCGGCGTCGGCAGATCGATGCGCAAGTTCGCACTACCTATCGCGTTCGCGGCGGCCCTCGTGGCCGCCGCGCCCGCGTTCGCGCAGCGCGCCAGCCTGGCCGATCGCGTCACCGCGCTCGAACAGCGGGCCGCCGACAACCAAGGCAACGTCGACCTGCTCAACCAGGTCAGCCAGCTGAAGTCCGAGATCCAGGCCCTGCGTTCGCAGGTCGAGGAACTGCAGCAGCTCAACCAGCAGCTGCAGCAGAGCGGCAAGGCCCAGTACCTGGACCTCGACGGTCGCCTCAACCAGCTCGAGTCCGGTGCGGTGACACCGCCGCCCGCGGCTCCGGCGACGCCGGCCAAGGCTCCGGCGACCAAGCCGGCGGCGGGCAAGCCCTCGGCATCGACCACGGACCGCCAGCCGGCGGTCTACGGCGACAAGGGCGCCATCGCCAAGGACGCCGGTGAGCGTAGCGCCTACGACACCGCCTTCAACGCGCTCAAGGCCGGGCAGTACGCCGAGTCCGCGCGGCTGTTCCAGGCATTCCTCGAGGCCTACCCGAACGGCTCCTACACCCCGAACGCGCTGTACTGGCTGGGTGAGAGCTACTACGTCACCCAGAATTACCAGCTGGCCGCCGTGCAGTTCCAGGCGCTGCTGGACCGCTTTCCGACCCACGACAAGGCCCCGGGCGCGATGCTCAAGGTCGGCCTGTCGCAGCTCGGCCTCAAGCAGGTCGAGGCCGCCGAGCGCACGCTCGCCGAGGTTTCCACGCGTTATCCGGGCAGCGACGCCGCCCGCACCGCCAGCGACCGCCTCAACGCGATCCAGCTCGGCCGTCTCCGTTAAAATAGACCCATGAACGCCGTCCCCGCCGAAGCGGCCGCAGCGTCGCCGGAGCGGCTGCGGATCACCGAGATTTTCCTGTCCCTGCAGGGCGAAGCCCGCAGCATCGGCTGGCCGACCGTGTTCGTGCGCCTGACCGGCTGTCCGCTGCGCTGCCAGTACTGCGATACCGCCTATGCCTTCCACGGCGGCGACTGGTGGCAGATCGACGACATCCTCGCCGACGTCGCCCGCCACGGCGCACGCCACGTCTGCGTGACAGGCGGCGAGCCGCTGGCGCAGAAACGCTGCATCGGCCTGCTGCGCCGCCTGTGCGACGCGGGTTACGAGGTGTCGCTGGAGACTTCCGGCGCGATCGATATCTCCGACGTCGATCCGCGCGTGTCGCGCGTGCTCGACATCAAGACGCCGGGCTCGATGGAAGTCCATCGCAACCTGTGGTCCAACCTGCCGCTGCTGACGCCGCACGACCAGGTCAAGTTCGTGATCTGCTCGCGCGAGGACTACGAGTGGTCAAGGGACATCGTCGCCGAGCACAAGCTGGCCGACGTCTGCGACGTGCTGTTCTCGCCGAGCTTCCACCAGATCAAACCCAGCGACCTCGCCGACTGGATCGTCGCCGACAAGCTGCCGGTGCGCTTCCAACTGCAACTGCACAAGATCCTCTGGAACGACGAGCCGGGACGCTGACGTCCCGCTTCGCTGCCCAGTCCGCAATGCCACGTCTCCATCGATTCCCGCCATCGCGGGAATGACGAATCCACGTTTTCAGCGCAGACCATGAAAAAAGCCGTCGTTCTCGTTTCCGGAGGCATGGACTCCGCCGTCGTCGTCGCCATCGCCCGCGACCTGGGCTATGACGTGCATGCGCTGAGCGTGCGCTATGGCCAGCGCCACACCTCCGAGCTGGATGCCGCCGACCGCGTGGCGCACAAGCTCGGCGCGATCGAGCACAAGACCGTCAACGTCGACTTGCGCAGCATCGGCGGATCGGCGCTGACCGACGAGGCGATCTCGGTGCCCACCGATGCCGACGGCCACGCGGTCGGACAGGCCGCGGCGAAAGACGCGATCCCGGTCACCTACGTGCCGGCGCGCAACACGATCATGCTGTCGGTCGCGCTGGGCTGGGCCGAGGTGCTCGGCGCCGCCGACATCTTCTGCGGCGTCAACGCGGTGGACTATTCGGGGTATCCCGATTGCCGGCCCGAGTTCATCGCCGCCTTCCAGGCGCTGGCCAACCTCGCAACCAAGGCAGGCGTCGAAGGCGCTGGCCTTCGCGTGCACGCGCCGCTGCAGTTCATGAGCAAGGCCGACATCGTGCGCGAGGGCATTCGCCTGGGCGTGGATTTCGCCGACACCGTGTCGTGCTACCAGGCCGACGGGCAGGGCCGTGCCTGCGGTCATTGCGATGCCTGCCGCCTGCGCGCGGAAGGCTTCGCCGCGGCCGGCGTCGCCGATCCGACCCGTTACTTCTGAGGCGGCAGGGAGTCAGCGGCACGCGAGCCGGCCATCCTCCTGCAGCAACGCAAGTGTCTTTGTTAGAATGCACCGCCGGCGCAATGCCGGCCGCGCTCGATGAGCGCCATGCGTCACCCCACGTGGGCCGTTAGCTCAGTCGGTAGAGCATCGGACTTTTAATCCGCTGGTCGATGGTTCGAATCCATCACGGCCCACCATCTAGTCCACATCCGTCGTTTCTCTCTCCCGCATCTGCGCAAAAGGCCTTGATTAGTCAAAGGCTTGGACACTCTCCTTTTGTCCCAGAGAGTCATAGGGATGGGGAGGGTGGCCGCCCAATCGTACCCGGGCTCCGCCCTCGGCGATGGGTGAACTCGAGAGTCAACGAACGCGTTCGTGCGTCGAACCACATTTGGACGCGGCGCCCGAACGGGCTACAGTTTTGGTACTGGGCGCTTGGCCGCAACGCAGCCAACTCGGCCGCCCGCACTATGACTGCCTAGCCGCCCGCCATGGTCGCACCACAGCACACGCCAACTCGAATCATGTTGCTCGAGGACGACGCGGAGCTGCTGCAGGACGTGCTGTTGCCTGGTCTGGCCGACTATGGCTTCGTCGTCGCAGGCGTGCAGTCGGCCGCCAAGCTGTATGAAGCACTTCGTATCAGCGACTTCGATGTCGTCGTGCTCGACGTGGGATTGCCGGATGCGGATGGCTTCAGCGTGGCCTAGGCGATCCGCGCGATGATGCCCGGCATCGGGATCATCATGCTCACCGGCCACGGTGCAACGTCCGACCAGGTGCGCGGCCTGAGCCAGGGCGCGGATGCCTACCTGGTGAAGCCGGCGCAAGTCGAGTTATTGGCCGCCACCGTGCACAGCCTGATGCGCAGACTGAAGGGACTTGCGCCACCCAGGGCGAGCAAGCAGTGGCAGTTCGAGATCAATGACTGGAGCATCGTGTCGCCCATGGGGTGCGCGATTCCGCTCACCAATACCGAGCAACGGGTAATGACGCGGCTGGTGTCGAGGCTTGGCCAGCTGGTGACGCGCGATCAACTGGTCTCGGCGGTCGCGGACAACGTGCACGACTTCGACCCGCACCGCATCGAGATGGTGATTCACCGCTTGCGGCGCAAGGTCCAAAGCCGATGCGGCGAACCGTTGCCACTGACATCCGTGCACGGCAAGGGTTACGTGCTGGAAAATGCGGTACGAACGGTCGACCGGCCGCCTGGAAAATGATCGGCGGGCGGCCGGTCGGCCGACCACTCGTTTCAACTCATCTCTGCGGACGGCAGGGTGATGCAGAACGAACTTCCTTGCCCCGGCGAGCTCTCGACCGTGATGTCGCCGCCCGAGGCAAGTACGATGTCGCGGATCACCGCCAAACCCAACCCTGTGCCACCGACAGCGGTCTTGGTGCTGAAGAACGGCTCGAAGATCTGGGCCTGCACGCCCGCATCCATTCCGTGGCCCGTATCGGACAGGACGATGCGTGCAGTGCCTGCAGCATTCCGCGACAGGTCGATCCGGAAACGTCCGCCTTCGGGCATCGCGTCGCGTGCGTTGGACGCGATGTTGATGATCATCAGCTCGAACTCGCTGCGGTCGAAGCGTATTGGCAGCGGCGCTGCGGCTTCTGGCAGTTCCAGGCTTACCGCATGCGGAAACAGTTGCCGCAGCATGGGCTGCATTCCGGCGACGGCCTGGACCGCGTCGAAAACCTGCGGCCTGGTCATGTCATGTCGGCTGAAGGACAGCAGCTTGCGCGTGATCGCAGTCCCGCGCTCCGCGGCACCTCCGATGTTGCTCAGCGTCTTGTCGATGGCGGCTTCCTGTTCGTCTCGTCGTTCGATATCGAGAATGCGATCGCGCTGTGACGCGTATCCGGTGATGACATGGAGTATGTTGCCGAAATCGTGGGCGATTCCGCTGGCGAGGCGGCCTGTAGCCTCCAGTTTCTGTGCGTGTATCAACTGCGATTGTGCGCGTTCGCGCGCCTGCATCTCGCGCTGCAGGTCGCGTCTATGCCCCTCAGACTCGGCCAGCGTCTCGCGCATGGCATTGACGGCGCGATCGAGGATCAGGGCAAGTACCAGTTGGCTTGCCACCACCGACAGCAAGTTGGCGAAGGATGCGTCGACTTCGGCAGCGCGTAGCAGATCGACCGCGAATCCCGCGGCAATGATCAGCTGCAGTGTGGCGAAGACCAGCCATAGAGACCGCCTGCCCAGCACCAGCCCGCTGATGACCAGCGTCATGAAAGGATCTATCTGTCGCGTTGACATCGCCTTGAAGCCGCCGAGCAGATAGTCGGCCAGCATTGCAATCAGGGCGGTGACCAGGTACAGCCTGATCGCCGACCTGAAGCGTCCAAGACGAATCATTCGTACAGCGAACAATTCCGTCATGGCAAGCGTCAGGGACATGACCATCGCCAGCGTGCCGCCTGTCGGCATGCCGACAAAGGCAACGTGGTAGCCCCACAACACGGGTGTCGCAATGCCCATGAACAGGAACAGCACCTGCATGGCCGGCGCGTTGCGCCGATCGACGGGGTCGCTGATCGGCACATCGTGCAGCCAGTGAAGAAATCGGTGCCAGGGGCTCAATGTGAGAATCCGGGAATAGGTACCGGGCCGGCGCATGCTTGCATGTTAAGAGGGCAATCCCATCGCCGGAACGTCGCCGCCGTACTGGGTGCGACATGTGAGCATTTGGTGAGCATGTCGTGAAGTTGGTGTGCGTGACAACGACATTCCCACCCTCTACGTTCGCAAGCACAGCCGGTGCCGGCTGCCCACGAACGACATGGGCAGGGTATCGGATGTCGTGCAGTCCCAGGAGTACTTAACCGGCTGCGCGCCCATCGACTTTGCCCAGGGTAGGGGCGGGTCCTAAACCGCAAACGACAAACCACGGCGATGACCGGCCTTATGTCCCGGCATCCGGGCCGGATGGCGTCGCTTGCCTTGGCGAACCGACGGGGTGTGGCGTTGATGAACATGTGTGACCGGCGGAACTGTTTCGTGGCGATTTCTTTTTCTTCTTGGGGAGTAACGAAGTGAGCAAGTGCATGAACATTCTTGGCGCCAGTGCGTTGGCGGTTGCCGTCGTCGGCGTGCTGTCTGCAACCCCGGGCAACGCTGCTCCGTCTTCCGCGGCGCCGCGTGTCAAAGGCCTCGTTGCCGAGCGCGTGCAGACCCAGTTCGACCGCTTCATCGTCCGCTACAAGGATGGCGCCGCCGCCCCGCGCACGCAGGCTGCCATCATGAGTTCGTTCAACACTCATGCCCAGCGCGCCGGCGTGGCCGGCCTGAAGATGGGCGCCAACGGCGTCGCCGTCGGGCTCACCTCACAGTACGTTCGCAAGATGGGCGTCGGTGCCGACGTCATCAAACTGTCGCGCAAGCTCGACGCCGCCGAAGCCAATGCGCTGCTCGCGCAGCTGCGTTCCGATCCGGCTGTCGCCTACGCCGAACCGGACCTGATGATGCAGGCGGTGGACTTCAATCCAAACGACAACCACTACGGCACGCTGCAGTGGCACTACCGCAATGTCTCCGGCGCCATCGGTGCCGGCGCTCCGCCGAACAGCGCCGGCGGCATCAACATGCCGAAGGCCTGGAGTGCAGCGATCACCAATGCCGGCAACACGGTGCCGACGCCCAATGGCGCAGGTGTGGTCGTGGCCGTGCTGGACACCGGCTATGTCGATCACGGCGACCTCGCCGCCAACATCGTGCCGGGCTACGACTTCATCAGCGCCTACGGCCAGGACCCGCAGAACCCGAACGTGGCCGGCGACGGCGGCGGCCGTGACGCTGACGCGCACGACCCCGGCGATTGGGTCGACAGCACGATGGCCTGGTGCGGTGGCTCGAGCAACAGCTCCTGGCATGGCACTCACGTGGCCGGCACGATCGCAGCGGTGACCAACAATGCGAAGGGCGTCGCGGGCGTGGCCTACAACGCCAAGGTCATGCCGGTGCGCGTGCTCGGTCATTGCGGCGGCCTGACCTCCGACATCGCCGATGCCATCACCTGGGCCTCGGGCGGCACCGTGCCGGGCGTGCCGGTCAACAATGACCCCGCCGAAGTGATCAACATGAGCCTGGGTGGTTCGGGCACCTGCCTGTCCACCTCGGTCACGCAGCTGGCCATCAACGGCGCGATTTCACGCGGCACTACCGTCGTCGTGGCCGCGGGCAACAACAACGCCGATGCATCGAGCAAGACGCCGGCGTCCTGCGCGGGCGTGATCACCGTCGGTGCCACCGGCGTCGACGCCTCGCGTGCGTACTACTCCAACTACGGCCTCAACGTGACCCTGTCCGCACCGGGCGGCGGCGCCACGGCCAGCGGCACGGCGCTGGATGCCAGCAACGTCATCTGGTCCACGCTCAACAGCGGCACCACCACTCCGGTGGCCAGCGCCGATGGCGGCGACATCTATGCCGGCTATGTCGGCACGTCGATGGCTTCGCCGCACGTGGCGGGCGTGGTCGCGCTGATCCAGAGCACCGCGGTGGCCGCCGGCCAGCCGGCGCTGACGCCGGCCCTGGTGCGCCAGGTGCTGACCAAGACCGCGCGCAGCTTCCCGTCTGCGGTGACGCCGCCATACCCGATGGGCGTGGGCATCGTCGACGCCAATGCGGCGGTGCTGATGGCCAAGGGCGTAGTGACGCCGGACCCGGCGACTGTGCTGACAAACCGTTCGGCGCGCCAGATCACCGTCGCCAGCAAGAGCCCGGTCTTCAACACGACCGCGGGTAGTAGCAACCTGTTCCTGCTGAGCAACGTGCCGGCCGGCAAGGCCAGCATCAACTTCCGCACCTACGGCGGCACCAGCACCAGCGACGTGGCCATTTACGTCAAGCGCGATGCGGCGCCGACGACCACCGACTACGACTTCAAGTCGGACAAGGCCGGTACCGCCGAAACGGTGATGCTGACCAATCCGGCGGCAGGCAATTACTACGTGCTGGTGGTGAACACCAAGGCCTCCGCGGACGAGTACGTCCTGGCCGCGTTCTGATCGCACCGCACGGCAGGTGAGTCGACCGGGGAGGCGTATCTCCTCGGTCTCTGCCTTCGAAATCCGCCGTCAGCGAAGCAATGCACCTGTCATCTGGCTCCATCGGCGCCGGAGCGGGCGGTTGCGTCGCTGACTTCAGGGGAAACGGGCTTCCGACGACTGGCCAGAGCGCCATCCGGGCCCGATATCCGCGAGAGGAAAACTACGTGAACAAGATCTACAGCAAGGTTTGGAACGCGGCGCTCGGCCAGGTGGTCGTGGCGTCGGAACTGGCCAGCAGCGACACCGTCGGCACGACCGGAGCCGCACGCGCATCGCTGGCCCGGCATCCCCTCGCGATTGCGCTGGTACTGATGCTGTCATCGGGCGCCGCAAAGGCCGGCGAGGGCGTCTATATCAGCGATGGCACCGACGCGGACTGCGTCGCCGTGCACGATGACGGCACCGCCGCGGTGACGCCGGTATCCGATGCCGTGCGTTGCGGCACCGCCGATGCCTCCACTCAGACCAGCCGCGTACTGTTCTACGGTAGCGGCTCGGACGCCAACTCGCTCAGCCTGGGCGGCGTGCTCAGCGTCAACAGCGGCCACGTCAACCTGGGTGGCGGCGCGAGTGGCAACATGAGTATCGGCAATGACGTGACCTCGGCCACGGGTGGCAATGCCACCGCGATCGGCTCGGCGGCGTCGGCGGCCAATATCAACACCATCGCGATCGGAACCGGCGCGACGTCGCTCGGCACCAGCGCGATCGGCATCGGAGACGGTGCGTTTGCGCTCGATGACAACAGCATGGCCTTTGGCGTTCGCAGCGCCTCGCTCGGTCTGGAAAGCACCGCGGTCGGCTTCCAGAGCAACACGCTCGCCAACTATGCCACCGCGATCGGCGGCAACAGCTTCGCAATGAGCCTGGGCAGCACGGCGTTGGGCTACAACACGACCGCCACCGGTACCAAGAGTTCGGCCGTCGGCTACGGCGCATCCGCGACGAACACCAACGGCGTCGCCATGGGCCAGTCGAGCCTGGCGAATGGCTATGAGTCGATCGCGATCGGCTCGGCCACCCGCGCCCTCGGCACCTGGAGCGTGGCCATTGGCGGGCTCAGCCAGGCCAATGGCACCAGCACCACCGCCGTGGGTGACTCCTCGTCGGTCAATGGCCACGAGTCCACGGCGTTGGGCGCGGGTGCGCGCGTCGGGCGCATTGCAAGCACGGCTGGCGGTGCGGATTTCGTCGGCCAGGGCACCGCAGTCGGTGTGGGGGCGAGTGTGTACTCTCAACAAAGCGTCGCGCTGGGCTACGCATCAACGGCCGGCCAGTTGGCCAACCCGGGCGACTTCGGCAATGTCGCGATCGGTTCGCAGTCCAAGGCGTCCTACGTGTATTCGGTTGCAATCGGATACCTGTCCAGCGCCAACGCATTCGGTTCCACCAATTTCGGTGAAGAGTCCTATGGCGGCGTTGCGCTCGGCACCGATACCGCTGCAGGCCGCGTGGGCACGGCAGTGGGTACCCGAGCCAAGGCGCTTGGCGACCAGCAGGTCGCGATCGGCTATGAAGCGGGTCAATTCGCCACCCCGGATGGCACGCTGAACAACAGCGTCAACAATGCCGCGGTGGGTGCGCAGGCGGGCCAGAAGGTGGACGGCTTTGGCAACGTCGCCATGGGCGGCGACGGCGCGATGACGCAGGGGGCGATTGACAAGAACGACATCGCTGGCGCCGGTTCCGATGTCTTCGGCAACGACAACGTCGGCATAGGCACGCTTGCCGGCCAGCATGTTACGGGCAACGACAACATCGCTCTCGGCCGCGCCGCCGGCAGCGGCGTCGCAGTCCCGGTCGACAGCAACGGTGACGGCATCATCGACATCAACGACGACCCGCTGATCACGACGCTGACGGTCGACGACACTGTCGCCATCGGCAACGGCGCGCTGGCCAACCAGGACCGCGCGATGGCGCTGGGGACCAACGCAAAGGTCACCGTCACCGACGGTGTCGCCATCGGCAGCGGCTCGCTGGCCAGCACCGCCGCCGGTGCGATCGGTTTCGATCCTTCGACGGGCTTGCCGTCCACGAACACCGGCAGCGCCTGGGTCAGCACGCTCGGCGCGGTCAGCATCGGCGCCGATGCCAATGGCGACGGCGTGTTCGAGAGCACTCGGCAGGTCAGCGGCGTGGCCGCGGGCACGCAAGCCACTGATGCGGTCAACGTCGCGCAGCTGCAGGCAGCGCAGGCGGAAGCAACTTCTCACTACGCCAGCGTCAATGACGGCGGTACCGCCGGCGGCAACTGGGCCAACGACGGCGCTATCGGCATCAACAGCGCGGCGATCGGCGTGAATGCCGCAGCCATCGGCGACGACAGCGCGGCCGTCGGCAGCAGCAGCGTCGCCGTGGGCAGCCAGAGCGTGACGTTCGGCTATCAGAGCAATGCGCTGGGTAACCAGTCGATGGCGATGGGCGGCCAGAGTTTCGCGCTGGGGGCTGGCTCGGTCGCGCTCGGCTACACCTCCACCGCGGTCGGCGACTACAGCATTGCCCAGGGTTACGGAGCGGCCGCAGGCAACTTCCGCGACATCGCCATCGGCTACATGGCCGCGTCCGATGCAGGCTCCACCGTCATCGGCCAGGGTGCCTACGGCAACGGGCAGAGCGTGGCCGCCGGTTGGAACGCGCGCGCGAACGGCGGCGTGTCGGTCGCGATCGGCTTCAACGCCAAGACCACGGGCGCCTACGGCATCGCCGTCGGCATCAATACCGAGGCCTACGTCGGCGCCGTGGCGATGGGCAACGGCTCCCTGGCTACTGATTACGGCGCCTCTGCCATCAATGCCGTTGCCCGGGGCAGATACTCGACCGCGATGGGTTACGGTGCCAAGGCGATGACCCACTACTCCGTCGCGCTCGGCGCGGCCAGCGTGGCCAGCGGTCAGTCCACGGTCGCCATCGGCGGCAACTTCGATGCGTACACCTCGGCCGCAGCGACCGGTGCGTTCGGCGTGGCGCTCGGTGCAGGCAGCACCAGCACCGCCCGCTACGCGACGGGCCTGGGCACGCACAGCCTGGCTGGCAAGGACCTGCAGAGCGCCACCAATGCCGATTTCACGACGGCGGTTGGCGGGGAAGCATGGGCCACCGAAGACGGTGCCAGCGTGTTGGGCTACAACAGCTACGCGCAGGCCGTGAACTCGACGGTGCTGGGTTCCAATGCCTGGACCACGAAGGGGGCGACGAACAGCGTCGTGCTCGGTGCCGGCTCGCTGGCCGATCGTGCCAACACGGTGTCGGTCGGTGCCGACAACAACTGGACCGATGCGGCCGGCGTGGTGCACGCCGCCATCGACCGCCAGATCACCAACGTCGCGGCCGGTACGGAAGCGACCGACGCGGTGAACAAGGGACAACTGGACGACGCCATCGCCACCGTCGGCGGTAACGTCGGCGTGCTCGATGCCGCTGCGGTCAAGTACGACGACTCGACGACCAAGGATGCGATCACGCTGGGTGGCGCCGAAGGCACCGTGCTGAACAACGTCAAAGCCGGCACCAGCGCGCTGCAGGCGGTCAACTTCGAGCAGTTGTCGTCGGTGGCGGCGCTCCTCGGTGGTGGCGTCGAGTCCTATGGCAACGGCCTGTTCGGAAGCCCTGCGTATGCCATCCAGGGCAGCACCTACGGCAACGTGGGCGATGCGTTCGCGGCCGTCGATGGCCTTCTGGGCAGCCTGACCACGCGAGTGTTCAATCTCGAGCAGGCGCCGGGACTGGGCCTGCCGATGGGCGATGGTGCCGGCCTGGCGATTGGTGAAGGCAGCCATGCGCAGGACGGCCGCGACACGGCTTATGGCACCGGCGCCCGCGTCGATGCCGACGGCAGCACGGCGGTCGGCAGCAATACGTCGATCAGTGCAGCGGCGACCAACGCGGTCGCGGTCGGTGCCGATGCCAGCGTGACCGCGGCCAGCGGTACGGCAGTGGGACAGGGTGCCTCGGTGTCCGCGCAGGGTGCGGTTGCGCTCGGCCAGGGCTCGGTGGCGGATCAGGCCAACACCGTGTCGGTGGGCAGCGCGACGCAGCAGCGCCGCGTGACCAACGTCGCCACTGGCACCTCTGCGACCGATGCTGCCAACGTCGGCCAGATGCAGGCCGGTGATGCGCAGGCCGTGGCCACGGCCCGTGCCTACACCGACACCACCGCGACGCAGACGTTGACGCGTGCCAATACCTACACCGACGGCCGCTTCCAGGCGCTGAGTGACCAGTTCACCGGCCTCAGCAACGAGATCGGCATGCGCCTGGGCAAGCAGGACGAGCGCATCGACCGCCAGGGTGCAATGAACGCCGCAATGATGAACATGGCGATGAACGCTGCGAACACGCGCAGCGAGCGTGGCCGCCTCGGTGTCGGTGCTGGCTGGCAGAACGGCGAAAGCGCGCTGTCGGTCGGTTACTCGAAGGCGATCGGCGAACGCGCGTCGTTCTCGATCGGCGGCGCCTTCAGCAGCGACGACCAGTCCGCCGGCGTCGGCTTCGGCGTGGACCTGTAAGCAGCAGAGCGTGAAGTCCTCCGGCCGGCCGGTCTCCGGCACCGGCCGGCCGCGAGGATCCACGATTACCGAAGATGGCTTTTTTTCTGGTTGGAACCGCATGAAACGTGCAGTAGCTATCGTCCTTCCCGCCGTGCTTGTCGCGAGCTTGCTTGGCGCCGCACCGGCTTCGGCACAGAGCCGTCAAGCGCAGCCTTCGCAGCCCTCGCCACAGGCCCAACGGGTGCCGCCTGCGGCGGCTGTCGTCGATCCCAACTCGATTGCCGGCTGGGCTGGTCAGGCGATCGCGCTGATCGACGCCGGCCAACTCGCGCAACTTTGGGACGGCGCCTCCGCTGTCGCGAAGAAGCAGGTGAAGCGTGAGGAATTCATCGCGGCCGTGCAGGCTGCGCGCAAGCCGCTGGGCGCGGTCTCGGCGCGTGAGTGGAGCGTGGTGCGCCGGCAGCGCAATCCCGGCAATGACGACGTTCCAGCCGGCGAGTACGCCAGCGTCGAAACCATCGTGCAGTTCGCGGGCAACCGCGTCGGAACCGAACTGGTGACATTCCGCAAGGACGAGGACGGAACCTGGCGCTTCGCAGGCTACGTCCTGCGTTGATAGGTGGCACGCAGGTCAATCAATGCGGCCGCGTCAGCTCCAGCAGGTCGCGGATGCGCGTGCCTTGGCCCGGGTCGAACGACAGTCCCATGTGGTCCACCGCGATGCGCGCGACGTGGGCGTGGACCATGATCGGTTCATCGTTGTCCTTCTGGAAGAACAGTTTCAGCGGCGCACCGTCGCCGGGCATCCAGTCGGTGGGCAATGCGACGCACGCCCCGCCACGGGAGAGGTTCAGGATGGTGGCCTCGTGCTGCCCGCCGTTGGGCGTGACCATCGCCGCCATCAACACGTCCTGGCGGGGATTGCGGCGTCGGTCGGTGTCCTTGCTCATGGGCCGTTGCTCGTGCCGTGGCTTCGCGTTAATGCGTGGAGAAAATCGTGCCGACGCATCACGCCACGCGGGAAACGCTCCCGCACGGCAGGTCTAACGGGGCGCGCGAAGGGCCCCGGACATGGGCTCAGCGTCCCAATGCCGGCGATGGCGACGGGTGCACCTCATCCCTGAGCCATGCGGCGGTGTTCAGGGCACGTGGTCGAACAGGTGCTGCAGCACCGCGTCGCCGTAGCGGTCCAGCTTGCTCGCGCCGATGCCGGGCACCCGCGCCAGTTCATCCAGGTCGTCCGGCGCTGCCTCGGCGATCGCACGCAGCGTGCTGTCGTGGAAGATCACGTAGGCCGGCACGTTTTGCTCGCGCGCAGTGGCCGCGCGCCATTGCCGCAACGCGTCGAAGCGGATCTGAGAGTCCATGTCCAACTCAATCGCCGCGCCGGCCGACACGCTGCCGCGGGATTTGCGGCCGCGTGGCGCCTTGGGCGCTTCGGCGCGGAACATCAGCGAGCGTTCGCCACGCAGCACCGGGCCGCTCAGCGCGGTCAGTCGCAGCGCACCGTGGTGCTCGACGTCCGCCTCCAGCAATCCGCCCGCAACCAGTTGGCGGAACACGCCGCGCCATTGCCGCTCGTCCAGGTCAGCACCGATGGACCAGGTGCTCAGGCGCTCGTGCCCGTACTGCTTCGCCTTGTCGGTGGCGACGCCGCGCAGCACGTCGATAAGATGTCCGGCGCCGAAACGCTGGCCGGTGCGGTACACGCAGGACAGCGCCTTGCGCGCGGCCTCGGTGCCGTCCCAACTGCGTGGAGGTTCGAGGCAGTTGTCGCAGTTGCCGCAGGCGCCGGGATGCGGTTCACCGAACCAGCCAAGCAGCGCCTGGCGCCGGCACTGCGTGGATTCGCAGTAGCCGAGCAGGGCGTCGAGCTTGCCGAGTTCCAGGCGCTTGCGCTCCTCGCCGGCCTCGCCCTGCTGGATCAGCTGGCGCAGGTTGACCACGTCGCCGAGTCCGTAGCTCAGCCAGACCTCGGAGGCCGCGCCATCGCGTCCGGCACGTCCGGTTTCCTGGTAATAGCCTTCGATCGACTTGGGCAGGTCGACATGCGCGACGAAGCGCACGTCGGGCTTGTCGATGCCCATGCCGAAGGCGATCGTCGCGACCATCACGATGCCGTCCTGCTGCAGGAAGCGGCGCTGGTTGGCCGCGCGCAGCGAGGCCTCCATGCCGGCGTGGTAGGGCAATGCATCGATGCCGGCGATCTGCAGTTGCTCGGCGACGGACTCGACGCGCTTGCGCGAGAACGCATAGACGATGCCGCTCTCGCCGCGATGGCTCGCCAGGAAATCCAGCAACTGGCGCACGCCTCCACCGTCCTTGTGCACGACGCGGTAGCGCAGGTTCGGGCGGTCGAACGAGCTGACGAACTGGCGTGCATCCTCCAGCGCCAGCCGTTCGGCGATCTCACGCCGGGTCGGCGCGTCGGCGGTGGCGGTCAGGGCGATGCGAGGAATGTCCGGCCAGCGCTCGTGCAGCACGGTGAGCTGGCGGTACTCCGGGCGGAAATCGTGGCCCCATTGGGAGACGCAGTGGGCTTCGTCGATCGCGAACAGCGCGATGCGCGCGCGTTCGAGTAGAGACAGGAAGCGGCCGGTCAGCAGGCGCTCGGGGGCGACGTAGAGCAGGTCGAATTCGCCGGCGAGCAGCTGTCGCTCCACCTCCGCTGCCGCGGACGCGTCGAGTGTCGAATTGAGGTAGGCCGCGCGCACGCCGAGCTGGCGCAGCGCTTCCACCTGATCCTGCATCAGCGCGATCAGCGGCGAGACCACGAGGCCGCAGCCATCGCGCAGCAGGGCGGGGAGCTGGTAGCACAGCGACTTGCCGCCGCCGGTGGGCATCAATACGAGGGCGTCGCCACCGCCGGTGACGTGTTCGACGATCTGCGCCTGTTCGCCGCGGAATCCGGTGTGGCCGAAAATCCGGCGGAGCAAATCAAGGGCAGCGTCTGACATGCGCCTAGTTTACCGGTGGCGAGGGCCGGGGCTGCCGGAAATACCTGAACTGCCGGAGGGCGGTTGCCGCATTCACCCTCACCCGACCCTCTCCCGCGCGCGGGAGAGGGGGGCAATCCGCTCCTTTGGGTTACTCCAGCAGCGAGCGCAGCATCCAGGCGTACTTCTCGTGGGTCTGCAGGCGCTGGGTCATCAGGTCCACGGTCGGATCGTCGCCAGCATCGTCGGCGATCTTGAGGACCTTGCGCGCGGTGCGCGCCACGGCTTCGTTGCCGACCGTCAGCTGGCGTACCATCTCGCGCCAGTCCAGGGTCTCGGTGAGGCCCGGTTCCTCGGGGATCGAGCTCAGCCGGATGAACTCCGCGTACGAACCCGGTGCGTTGTAGCCCAGTGCGCGGATGCGTTCGGCGGTCTCGTCCAGCGCGTTCCACTGTTCGGTGTACTGCGCCTCGAACATCACGTGCAGGCTGTTGAACATCGGGCCGGTGATGTTCCAGTGGAAGTTGTGGGTCTTCAGGTACAGCGTGAAGCTGTCGGACAGGAAGCGCGACAGCCCTTCGGCGATCTTCTTGCGGTCGCTGCCGCTGATCCCGATATCGATGGCGGGCGAGGCGTTCCCGGCCGGGGCCTTGGGGCTGCTGGTCTTGGCGGTCTTCTGTTTTGCCACGGGCATCTCCCTGGGGGGTATTGCGGTGACAATAGGCATTGCCGCCCGCGGTGTGAAATGGTTTTTAGCTTGCAGTGCGATCGATGAAATCAATGGATCCGGCGCAGTCTAGGCAGGACGATGTCAGCAATGCGTTACGCCAGGCCCGGCGCGCCATCGATGGCGCGCTGAGCCGCGACCGTGGGCGGCTGCACGGCCTGTGGTCGCGCTGGAGCGGCAAGCCCGGCGATGGCCGCGCCCGCGACGCGTTCGCGCAGGCACTGGCGGCCTCGGTCGCGCAACGCGAGGCGCGCGCGCTGGCGCTGCCCAAGGCCGAGGTCGATCCGGCTTTGCCGATTGCGGCGGAAGCGCAGCGCATCGTAGAACTGATCCGCGCACACCCGGTGGTGGTCATCGCCGGCGAAACCGGTTCGGGCAAGACCACCCAGTTGCCCAAGCTCTGCCTCGCCGCCGGCCGCGGTGCGGCGGGCATGATCGGCTGCACCCAGCCGCGCCGCATCGCCGCGCGAGCGGTTGCCCGTCGCGTCGCCGAGGAGCTGCAGACGCCGCTCGGCGCCGCCGTCGGCTACCAGGTGCGTTTCACCGAGAACGTTGGCGAGCAGACCGCGGTGAAGTTCATGACCGACGGCATCCTGCTGGCCGAGATCCAGTCGGACCGCTGGCTGTCGCAGTACGACACGCTGCTGATCGACGAGGCACACGAACGCAGCCTCAACATCGACTTCCTGCTGGGCTACCTCAAGCAGCTGCTGGTCAAGCGCAAGGACCTGAAGGTCATCGTGACCTCGGCCACGATCGATACCGAGCGATTCTCCGCGCACTTCGGCGATGCGCCGGTGGTGAACGTGGAGGGTCGCGGCTATCCGGTGTCGGTGCGTTATCGGCCCTTGGAGGGCGAGGGGGAGGACGATGGCGACCGCACCGTCAACGAAGGCATCGTGTCTGCCTGCGACGAGATCACCAGGGAGGACCCGCGCGGCGACGTGTTGATCTTCCTGCCGGGCGAGCGCGAAATCCGCGATGCCCACCTGGCGCTGGAGCGCCGCAAGTACCGCGAGACCGAAGTGCTGCCGCTGTACGCGCGGCTGTCGGTGCGCGACCAGGACCGTGTGTTCAACCCCGGCCCTAAGCGGCGGATCGTGCTGGCCACCAACGTCGCGGAAACGTCGCTGACGGTGCCGCGCATCCGCTACGTCGTCGATCCCGGACTGGCGCGCGTGAAGCGCTACAGTCCGCGCGGAAAGCTCGACCGCCTGCACATCGAGCCGGTGAGCCAGGCCAGCGCCGACCAGCGCAAGGGCCGCTGCGGCCGCATCAGCGAGGGCACCTGCTACCGGTTGTATTCCGAGGCCGATTTCGACTCACGCCCGCGCTACACCGATCCGGAAATCCGCCGTGCCGCGCTGGCAGGCGTGATCCTGCGGATGTTGTCGCTGGGACTCGGCGGAATCGAGGATTTCCCGTTCCTCGAACCGCCGGATCCACGTGCGATCGCCGACGGCTGGCAGCAACTGGCCGAACTCGGTGCGGTCGACGCCGGCACCGATGACAGCCGGCGCAAGCTCACCCCCACCGGCAAGCTGATGGCGCGCCTGCCGGTCGACGTGAAGCTGGGACGCATGCTGGTCGCGGCGCAGCACCACGGCGTGCTGCGCGAGATGCTGGTCGTGGCTTCGTTCCTAGGAATCCAGGATCCGCGCGAACGGCCGGCCGACCAGCGTGCCGCCGCCGACAACGCGCATGCGCAGTTCGCCGATCCGCGTTCGGAGTTCGTCGGCATCCTCAAGCTGTGGGACGCCTACCAGAGCGCACACGAGGAACTCACCCAGTCGAAGCTGCGCGGCTGGTGCGAGAAGCATTTCCTCGGCTTCCTGCGCATGCGCGAATGGCGCGAACTGCATCGCCAGCTCAAGTTGATGGCCGAGGAGCTGGGGTGGACGGGCCAGCGAGGCGGTGAGGCGTCTGCCGGCGATCCGAAGCCCGCAGCGTCCCGTCGAGCACGTCAGCCGCGCACGACACAGGAGCAGCAGGTTGCACAGGAGCCACAAGCTTCCGAGTTCGACCAGGCCGCCTACGCGCAGCTCCATCGCGCGCTGATGGCCGGTTTGCCGACGCAGATCGGCTTCCGCGGCGAACGCGGGCTGTACGACGGCCCGCGCGGCCGCAAGTTCCAGTTGTTCCCGGGCTCGCCGCTGTCGAAGAAGCCGCCGCCGTGGGTGCTGTCGGCGACGCTGCTCGACACCGAGCGTGTCTGGTCGTTGACCAACGCCTCGATCGAGCCCGACTGGGCGATCTCCGAACTGTCGCACCTTCTGGCGCGGCGCCAGCACGATCCACGCTGGTCGCGCTCACAGGGGCGCGTCATCGGCAGCGAGCAGATCAGCCTGTTCGGGCTGGTGCTCGCGCCGAAGCGGCCGGTGCATTACGGCGCGTTGTTCCCCGAGGAGAGCCGCGCGATCTTCGCACGCGATGCGCTGGTGACCGGCGAGATCAACACGCGCTGCGCGTTCCTGCCGCGCAACCTCGCCACGCTGGCGAAGGCGCGTGAGGAGGAGGCCAAGCAACGCCGCGGCGGCCTGGTCTCCGACGAGGACTGGATGGCGCAGTGGTACCTCGACCGGTTGCCTGCGCATGTCCACAACACGCAGGCGCTGGATGCCTGGTACGGCAAGCTCGGCGCCGCCGAAAAGGCAGCGCTGGAATGGTCGCTGTCCGACCTGATGGCCGGCGACGAAAGCGATGCGGTGCGGTTCCCGCCGTACCTCGCGCTCGGCAATTCGCGCCTGGCCGTGAAGTACCGCTTCGAGCCCGGCTCGCCTGACGACGGCATGACGCTCGCGGTACCGCTGCACCTGCTCAATGCGCTGGATCCGACGCGGCTGTCGTGGCTGGCGCCGGGTTTTGCCGCGGACAAGGCCGCGGCGCTGATCAAGACGCTGCCGAAGACGCTGCGCCGCAACTTCGTGCCGGCACCGGACTTCGCGCGCGCCTTCCACGAAGCCCATTCGCAGCCCAGCGCCGACAGTTTTTCCGGCGAGCTGGCGCGCTTCCTGCACAAGCTCACCGGCGTGGCGGTGTCGGCAACCGACTTCGATGAGCCCTCGCTGGAGCCGCACCTGCGCATGAACCTGCGCCTGCTCGATGCAGCGGGGAAGGGCGGCGGCCAGGTGCTGGCGGAGTCGCGTGATCTCGACGACCTGCGCCGCCGCTTCGGCGAACGCGCCGCTGCCGCATTCGCGGCACGTGCGGCCGAAGGCCTGGCGCAGCAGCAATTGACCGCGTTTCCGGAAACGCCGATCCCTGCCTCGGTGGCGGGCGCAGGTGGCGTACCGGCGTATCCGGCGCTGCACGACGATGGCGCGAGCGTTTCGCTGCGCGTGCATGCCGAGCGCGACGTGGCCCGGCGCGAGCACCCGCGCGGCGTGCGGCGGTTGCTGGCGATCGCACTGGCCGACAAGCTCAAGCAGGCGCGCAAGCAACTGCCGGTGACGCCGAAGACGGGTTTGCTGTATGCCTCGATCGAATCGGCAGCGCCACGCGCACGCGGTGAGGACGGTGCGACGCTGAAGGAAGGCGATCGCCTGCGTGCAGACCTCGTCGACGGAGCGTTTGCATCGCTCACCGGCGAAGGACTCGACGATATCCGCGACGCCGATGCGTTTGCCGCACGTCGCGACGCCGTCTCCAGGCAAGTCTTCGCGGAAGCCATGGAGCGGCTGAAGCAGGCGGAAACCATCCTCGCTGCGGTGGCGGAGGCGCGCGCCAAGCTGGAATCGCCGCTGATGGGCTGGGCCAGCGGCAACCTCGACGACATGCGCGCGCACCTCGCGTCGCTGACGCCGCCGGGGTTCCTGCGCAGCGTGTCGGGCGACGTGCTGCGCGAGTACCCGCGCTACCTCAAGGCGCTGGCATTACGCGGCGAACGTGCATTGCGCGACCCGGTGCGCGACCAGGCCCGCATGCTGGAGCTGAAGCCCTTCGTCGACGCGCTGCTGCGCGCGTACGAGGAAGGCGAGGCCGATGCGCCCGAGTGGCAGGCATTGCGTTGGGACCTGGAGGAACTGCGCGTGTCGTTGTTCGCGCAGGAACTGGGAACGCGCGGCGGCGTGTCGCCGAAGAAGCTGGCGCAACGACTGCAATCGTTGCGCCGCTGACTCAGGGCACGCGCTGAACCTTCAGTTTCGGCGTCTGGCCTTCGACCTGCAGGTACCAGGAGCCGAACGCACCCGGCGAGACCGTCACCTTGGGTTGGCTGACCGACTTGCCCAGGTACAGCTCGCCGTCGATGACGCGCCAGCGCTGGCCGTTGTCCAGCGTCACCACGTCGCCGGTCGACCAGCCACGGCTGTCGCCCTTGACGGTCGCGGTGAACGATTCGGTGGCGGCGTCGCGCTTCTCGCGCAGCCCGGCACTGTCGCGGGCTTTTTGCGTATCGCGTGCCACCTGCTCATCGCTCAGCAGGCGGTTCAGCAGTGCGAGTTGCTCGGTGGACAGCGTGTCGAGGCCGGTCGCGTGCAACTGCTCGGCGCTCAGCCGCTTTTCCAGTGCGACATAAGGCTTCTCGGCCATCGCGGGCATCTGGACCGCGGCGGCGAACAGGGCGAGGGACAGTGCGGTAATGCGGGAGCGCTTGGGCATGGAAGGGGGATCCGTGGGCGGTGTCGTTTCGTATCGTGTCACTTGACGCGCCGGACCTTGGCGCGGGTGTTGAAGCCCTCGACCGACATGTACCAGCTGTTGCCGACCAGGCTCGGACTGATCTTGACCTGGGGGCTGGTCAGGCGCGTGCCGGCCAGCGTGGCGTCGTCGACCTGTTCCCAGACCTGGCCATTGTCGAGTGTGTAGTTGCGCCCGCGGCCGAAGCCGCGGAAGTCGCCGCTGATGTGGCCGGTCACCGGCTCGCTGGAGCCGAAGCTGGCGAAGCCGCGGTTTTCCTGCTCGACCTTCTTCTTGGCGGACTCCGCGGCCTTGGTGGTCTCGAGTTCGAGCTTGCCGTTCAGCCAGGCGTTGAGATTGGCCAGCTGTTCAGGCGTCAGGCGGTCCAGGCCGGTGGCCTTGATCTGTTCCGGCGTCATCTGCTGCTCGATCCGCTGCTGGGCGGCCACGCAAGGCGCGAGCAGGAACAGGGCCAGGGCGGTGGCGAGCAGGCCGGCGGTAAGCGGGCGTTTGCGGGTCAGGCGCATGCGCTGTTCCTCGGGACATTTGCTCGCTAGTGTAGACCGTCCCCCCGGCCGCCCGTTGTTCCACCCATGGCTGTAACGCCTTCCACGTCCGAGCTCGTGCTGTCGCATCCCGCTGCCGCGGCGATCGCAGCGCCGCTGCGTCGCGCGCTGGAGCAGGCGGCCACGGCGGCGCCGCTCGACAGTGAGGCCACCGATCCGCCGAAGACCGTGGCGAGCATGCTCGACGCGCTGGCGCTGCTCGGTGCGGATGGCGACACCGTGTGTGCGGCGATCCTGCACACCCATCCGGGGTGGCAGGCCGCGCTCGGCATCAACATCGAGCGCGATTTCCCCTCGGTCGCGGTGCTGCTCGAAGGGCAGCGCGCCGCTGCGCAGGTATGGGCGCTGCATGCCGAGCGCCACGGCCAGGCGGGCAACGAGGGTCTGCGCCGGTTGCTGCTGGCGATCGTGCGCGACCTGCGCGTCGTGCCGATCCTGCTCGCGCGGCAGCTCGCGCGCATGCGCCGGGCCGACGAGTTGCCGGAAGAGGAGCGCCGCGAACTGGCTGCGCTGACCCGCGACATCCATGCGCCACTCGCCAACCGCCTCGGCATCTGGCAGCTGAAATGGGAGCTGGAAGACCTGGCGTTCCGCTATCTGGAACCGGCCACGTACCAGCAGATTGCGCGCCTGCTCGACGAGAAGCGCGTGGATCGCGAGCGCTACATCGACGAGGTCAAGCACACGCTGCGCGACGCGATGGCCGCACAGGGCGTCCGCGCCGAAGTCGCCGGCCGCCCCAAGCACATCTACAGCATCTGGAAGAAGATGCAGCGCAAGCACGTGCCGATCGGCGAGCTCTACGACCTGCGAGCGGTGCGCGTGCTGGTCGACAGCCTGGCCGACTGCTATGCCGCGCTCGGCGTGGTGCATGCGACGTGGGCGCCGATCCCGAGCGAGTTCGACGACTACATCGCCCGGCCGAAGCGTAACGATTACCGCTCGCTGCACACCGCCGTGGTCGGCCCGGAAGGCAAGACGCTGGAGGTGCAGATCCGCACGCACGAGATGCACCGGCAGGCGGAGCTGGGCGTGGCGGCGCACTGGAAGTACAAGGAAGTCGGGAGCCACAGCGCCGATGCGGCGTTCGACCGCAAGATCGCGTGGATGCGCCGCCTGCTCGAGGCGTCGGCGGAGCCGGGGCGCGAGGACGCGACGCTGTCGGGCGAGTTCGACACCGAACTGGTGGAGGACCGCATCTACGTGCTCACCCCCAAGGGCGAGGTGATCGACCTCCCCGTTGGCGCGACGCCGCTGGATTTCGCCTACCACGTGCACACCGAGGTCGGGCATCGCTGCCGCGGTGCCAAGGTCGACGGACGCATCGTGCCGCTGGACCACAAGCTGCACAGCGGCGACCGTGTCGAGATCCTCACCGCCAAGACCGGCGAGCCGAGGCGCGACTGGCTGGTCGTGGCCAACGGTTTCCTCGCCAGCAGCCGTTCGCGCGACAAGGTGCGCGCGTGGTTCCACAAGCTCGACCGCGCGCGCAACGAGGCGGCGGGCAAGGAGCTGCTCGACAAGGAACTGCGCCGCGTCGGCCTGCTCGGCGCGGACCTCGCGCCGGCGCGCGAGAAGTTCAACCTGGCCAGCGACGGCGAGGTCCTCGTGCAGGTCGCGCTCGGCGACATCGGCCCGCACCAGGTCGTGCGCGCGCTGCTCGAGCACGAGCGCGCGGCCGCCGCGCCGCAGGCATCTGCGGCCGCCACCTCGACCACGACTACCGCGCCGGCACCGCGGCGCCTGCCCAGCAAGAGCACCGACTTCACCGTCGAAGGCGTGGGCAACCTGCTGGTGCAGCTGGCGCGCTGCTGCCAGCCGCTGCCGGGTGAGCCGATCGTCGGCTACCTGACGCGCGGCCGTGGCGTCAGCGTGCATCGCCCCGGCTGCGCTGCTTTCCAGCGCCTGGCCGCCGCGCAGCCGCAGCGCGTGTTGCCGGTCGAGTGGGGGCGCGCCGGCAGTGGTTACGAAGTCGATGTCGAAGTGCTGGCGCTCGATCGCAAGTGGCTGCTCAAGGAAGTCACCAACCTGATCGCGCAGGGCAACGCCCATGTGCTCAGCATCCGCAGCGACGTCGAGCGCGACGGTGCGCAGGTGAGGCTGCGCCTGCGCTTGCGCGTGGCCGACTACGGCCAGCTCTCGACCCTGTTGGGGAAGCTGTCGTCTCTGCCCGGCGTGGAATATGCCCAGCGACAATGAACCGGCCTTCATGCCGGAGGCACGCCGCGCATTTATGCTGATGGCCCAATGAACGACGGCCAGACAGTGAGCGCGGCCTGCATGAAGGCGTGTCCGTGAAGGCGCGGCCCAGGATCGAGCCCAGGCTCGGTCGCATCGACGCACTGCGTTTCCGCGAAGGCGAGGAAGGCACCGGCCAGCACCGGACCTTCGCGGCTGCGCGCTGGCTGGTGGTCGGCCTGGTGGCGATCGTGCTGCTCCTGTTGCTGCGCCAGCCGCTGTCGAACCTGCTGTGGCCGGATACGCGTGCACAGCAGTTGCGTGCCGACGCGGCCCAGGCGCTGTTCGAAGGACGCCTGACCTCGCCCGATCGCAAGGGCGCGCGCGAACTCTACGAGGCCGCGCTGGCCCTGGATCCCGACCGCATGGATGCGCGCGAAGGACTCGCCCGCGTCGGCCAGGCCGCATTGAAGCAGGGGCGCGATGCCGTCGTGGCCGGCCGCTACGCCGATGCGCACAGGATGCTCGCGCTGGCACAGGAGCTGGCGGTGCCGCGTGCGCAGACCGAGAAGCTGGCCAACGAGCTGCGCGCGCGCGAAGCCGCCGACTCCGGCACCGACGAACTCCTGGCGCGCGCCGCGCAGGCGCGCCGCGATGGCCGGCTCGAGGGCGATGCCAACGCGGCGCTGCCGCTATACCAGCGCGTGCTGACGCTGCAGCCCGACCAGATCCAGGCGCTGGAAGGGCGCGAGGACACGCTGGCCGACCTGCTGCAGTCGGCGCGGCAGATGCTCACGCGCGGAGAACTCGCCGCGGCCGCCGCGCAGATCCATCGAGTGCAGGCCGCCGATCCCGGCCATGTCGAACTCCCCGATGCGCTGGCCGACCTCGCACGCCAGGCCGACCGTCGCCATCGTCAGGCGGCAGAGGACCTACGCCGCGGCCGCCTGCCGCAGGCGCTGGAGGGATACCGCAGCCTGATCGCCGCCAACCCCGAGGACAGCGAGGCCGAACGCGGCATCTCGCAACTGGCCGATGCGTACGCGGCGCGCGGCGAGAAGCTCGCGTCCGACTTCCGTTTCGAGGAAGCCAACGCCGCTTTGCGCGAAGCCGAAGCCATCGATCCCGATGCTCCATCGCTGGCGGAAGCGCGGCGCCATGTCGTGCGTGCGCGGCAGTCGCAGCAACGGCATGCCACTTCGTTGCCGCCGGCCGAGCGCCAGCGCCGGCTGAAGCAATTGCTTTCCGATGCCGCCGCCGCCGAGGCGCGCGGCGACCTGCTGACGCCGCCCGGTGACAGCGCATTCGACAAGGTGCGCGCGGCGCGTGCGATGGCGCCGGGCGATGCCGGCGTGCAGGCGGCATCGATGCGCCTGCTGCCCGCGGCCAAGCGCTGCTTCGAGGACGAGCTGCGCAGCAACCGGCTCAACCGCGCTGGTGCCTGCCTCGATGCCTGGCAGCTGCTGGAGGGCAGCAACGCCGTCAATGCGGAAGCGCGGCGGCGCCTGGCGCAGCGGTGGATCGCGGTCGGCTACGAGCGACTGGGCGCCGGCGAACTGCAATCGGCCAATGCCGCGCTGAACGCAGCGCGCACGATGGATCCGGGGGCGAGCGGGCTGGCCGAGTTCGCCAACCGCGTGCGCGCGGCCTCAGCCGCGCACGATTGACTCAGGCGCGACGCAGGAGCTGCCTGCGCACGACCTCGCGCGCGGCATCGAGCGAGAAGTGCGCCTGCACGTTGCGCAGGCCGTTCTCCGAAAGCCGCTGCCACAGCGCGGCATCCTCGTAGGCGCGTACCACGGCGTCGGCGAACGCGACCGGGTCGTCCGCCACCAGTACGTCCTCGCCATCGTGCAGGTGCATGCCCTCGACCGCGCACGTGGTGGCGATCACCGGCTGGCCGTGGGCCATGCTCAGGTTGACCTTGCCCTTGACGCCCGCGCCGTAGCGCAGCGGTGCGACCGCAAGGCGCGCGCCGTCCATGTAGGGATCCAGGTCGGGCACGTGGCCGTGCACGACGATGCCGGGCACGCGTGCCAGTTCGGCAATGGCCGGCGGCACGTCGCCACCGATGCAGTGGAACGAAACACCCGGCAGGCGTGCGTGCACGCGCGGCCACACTTCGCTGGCGAACCACTGCACGGCACCGACATTCGGCGGATGGCGGAAGCCACCGACGAAGACGATGTCGCGGCGCTGCTCGAAAGACTGGCCCGAGCTGTGGACATCGTGCAGGTTGGAAAGGATGTCCACCTGCGCCTGCGGTGCGTCCTGAGCCAGCAACTGGCGCTCCACGTCGCTGACGACGAGCGTGGCGTCGCTGCGGGCGATGATGTCCAGTTCCAGGGCGCGGGTGCGCTCGGCGGCACGCAGCAGCGTGCGGTCGTTGGCCAGTTCGGCGCCACGGCGCTCGCGCAGGTAATGCAGGTCGACGCTGTCGAACACGACGCGCGCCTGCGGTGCATGGCGGCGCAGCAGCGGTAGCCATTCGCGCATCAGGTGGTGGCGGCTCACCATGACGCTGTCGAAGCGATGGCCGTGCTCGCGCAGCCAGGCAGGCGGCGCCTTCGCGTACGGGGAATGCCAGACTTCCACGCCTAGATCCTGCAGGGCGCGCGTATAGGCACCTGCATGGCCCTGGTCGCCCGGGAAGAACACGACGTGCACGCCTTCCTCGCGCAGCAGGCGCATCAGGTTGATCAGGCGCAGCGACGCGGAGTCGCGATCGGGCCGCGGCGTGTAGTTGTCGACGATCAGCACCGTGCCGTGACGCGCAGCCAGCGCGGCCGCGTCGACGTCGGCATCCGGCCCGGGCTGCGACTTCAGTGCGTCGCGCCACTTCTCCGCGAACACGCCGCGATTGCGCACCTGGTAGGCCTTCACGCCCTGCCGCGGGTCGGTGCCCGCTGTGACGCCTTCCATGTGCAGCACGCGCGAGGCGGGCTGGTACAACACCTTCAGGCCCGCCGCACGCACCGCGAAGCCGAGGTCGGTGTCTTCGTAATACGCAGGCGCGTAGCGCGTGTCGAAGGCGCCGAGCTTCGCGAACAGGTCGCGAGGGATGGCGATCGCCGCGCCGGAACAGTAGTCGGCTTCGCGCACGAACGAGTAGCGCGGGTGGTCGGGCGCGCCAAAACGGCCGTAGTTGTTGCCGTTGGCATCGGCGAACACGATGCCGCCGGCTTCCTGCATCCGTCCGTCCGGATACACCAGTTGCGAACCGGCCAGGCCGGTGCCGGGATGACGGTCGAACGTCGCCAGCAGCGTGTCGAGCCAGCCCGGTTGCGGCACGGTGTCGTTGTTGAGGAACACCAGGTATTCGCCGCGAGACAGCGATGCGCCATCGTTGCAGGCGGCGATGAAACCGCCGTTGGTCGCGCGGCGGTGGTAACGCAGCCCTTCGATCTGGCGCAGCGAGGTTTCGGTGGCGTCGGAGGAGCCGTCATCGACCACGATCAATTCGATCGATGCCTGCGGTGGATGCGCGGCGATCGCGCGCAGACACGCGAGCGTGTGACCGAACTGGTTGTAGACCGGAATGACGATGCTGGCCCTGGGCGACGCGCTGGTGGGCACCGCGAACGGCGCGAACGGCGCCTCCTCCGGCAGGTACAGCGCCGCGCGCTGTTCCACCGGCACACGCTGAAGTTGCTTGAGCACTCGCTGCCAGGTGGCCTGGAGTCCCCGGGTGCGCAGGCTGGTCATGCCGCGTTGGGCCAGACCGGTGCCCCGGTCCAGCAGGAACCGGAGGTCGCCCCAGGTCATGCCCATCGATTCACCGCCATGCTGAAGGAACTCCGTACTGCGATTGCTCGTGCGGCCGGCCGCTCGGGGATGGCGGGGCCGGCTGCGCTAGACTCGCCTTCACGAGGGCGCAGCCCTGTCATTGTCCCATGCCGTGGCCCGAATCGATTACGACGAAGACGAAACCAGCGAAGACAGCGAACACCCGCAGTGGCGCCGCCGCCTGGTCACCTGGGTGCTGGCCGCCGCCGGTCTAGGCCTCGGATTCCTGATCCCCTACACGCTGTACCTGAACCACGAGGTCAGCGAGCGCTTCGGGCAGTTGCGCTGGCAGATTCCTACACGCGTCTACGCACGCCCGCTGGAGCTCGCGCCGGGCCTCACGATCGACGCCACCACGCTGAAGACCGAGCTGGACGCCGCGGCCTACCACGCCGGCGACGGCGCGCGTGAGGGCACCTACGCCCGCAACGGCGGGCGTTGGCTGATCTCCAGCCGCGGCTTCAACGACGTCGACGGCGCCGTGCCCGCGCGCCGGCTCGAGGTCGTGCTGTCCGGCGGCCGGGTCGCGTCGCTGCGCGAGGCCACGCGCCGCCAGTCGTTGAAGTCGGCGCGCCTGGACCCGGCGCGCATCGCCACGCTGTATGGCCAGAAGCAGGAAGAGCGCCGCCTGGTGCGGATCGAGGAGGTCCCCGAGTTGCTGGTGACCGGCCTGCAGGCGGTCGAGGACCGCGACTTCAACTCCCACTTCGGCATCGACGTCACCGGCATGGTGCGCGCGGCGTTCAAGACCGCCACCGGCCGCAAGCAGGGCGCCAGTACGCTGACCCAGCAGCTGGCCCGCAGCGGCCTGCTCGGCATCGGCCGCGAACAGACGCTCACCCGCAAGGGCAAGGAGATCCTCTACGCGCTGCTGATCGATGCGCGCTACGACAAGCGCACGATCCTCGAGGCGTACCTCAACCAGGTCTACCTCGGCCAGCGCGGCGCGCAGGCGATCCACGGCGTCGCCGCCGCTTCCGAGTTCTGGTTCGGGCGCGACCTGCGCGACCTCTCCACCGAGCAGATCGCGCTGCTGGTCGGCATCGTGCGCGGCCCGTCGTATTACGACCCGCGTCGCAACCCCGAGCGCGCGCTGGAGCGCCGCAACTTCGCGCTCGGCGAGTTCCATGAAACCGGCTTGATCGACGCCGCCGAATACCAGCGTGCGCTGAAGGCGCCGCTCGGCGTGACCAGCACGCCCGGCAGCGTCGCCGCCAACCGCTTCCCGGCCTATGTCGACCTGGTTCGCCGCCAGCTCGCCCGCGACTATCCGGCCGATGCGCTGTCCGGCGCCGGCCTGAGCGTGATGAGCGGCATGTCGCCGTCGGCTCAGGGCCTGGCCGAAGCGGCGGTGACGCGCACGCTGAAGAGCCTGGACCACAAGACGCGTCCGCCGCTGCAGGCGGGTCTGGTGGTCACTGACGTGCACAACGGCGAAGTCGTCGCCGTGGTGGGCAGCCGCAGCATCGCCGAGCACGGCTTCAATCGCGCGGTAGAGGCACAGCGACCGGTTGGCTCGCTGCTGAAGCCGTTCGTGTACCTGCTGGCGCTGGCGCAGCCCGGCAAGTACTCGCTGGCGAGCTGGGTCGACGACACCCCGGTCACGGTCCAGCTGGGCAAGGGCAAGAACTGGAATCCAGGCAACTCCGACGGCCGCAGCCATGGCAGCGTGCACCTGATCGATGCGCTGGCGATGTCGTACAACCAGGCGACGGTGCGCGTCGGCATGCAGGTCGATCCCGAGCGCATCGCCGCGCTGATCCGCACGCTGGCCGGCATCGAGGCCGAGCCGAATCCGGCGCTGATCCTCGGTGCGGTGGACCAGAGCCCGTACGCGATGGCGCAGCTGTACCAGTTCCTCGCGTCGGGCGGCGAGATCCAGCCGCTGCACGCCGTGCGTGGCGTGCTCGATGCCAACGGCAAGGCGGTCAATCGTTATGACAAGGCCCCGGCGCCCGCGCAGGAAGGCGATGCCATTGCCGCGCGCCTGATCACCGTCGCGTTGCAGCAGGCCGTGTCCAACGGCACCGGCACGCAGCTGATCCGCGACGGCCTCGGACGCCTGTCGCCGGCCGGCAAGACCGGTACCAGCAACGACGGCCGCGACAGCTGGTTCGCCGGCTGGACCGGCGATCACCTGGCGGTGATCTGGGTCGGCAACGACCAGAACAAGGAAACCGGCCTGTATGGCGCCACCGGTGCGATGCGCGTGTGGTCGTCGATCTTCTCGCGCCTGCCGACCGCGCCGCTGAAGGTGGGCGACAAGGGCCTGGATTGGCAGTGGGTCACCGGTACGCACACCACCGATCCCGATTGCGCCAGCGCACGCCGCTTCGCCTTCGTCGCCGGGTTCGCGCCGTCGTACACGCCGTGCCCGGCTCCGGAGCCGATCGCCGAGGAAGAAAGTGGGGGTTGGCGCGAATGGTTCGGCTTCGGCAAGCGCGAGGAAGAAAAGACGCAGGCCGATGCACAACCGGCGACGCCCGCGACGCAGGACGAAACGCCGTGACGTCGATGCGCCCGCGCATGCTCCTGCTGGCCGGCGCAGCGCTGCTGGCGGCGTGCACGACGGCGCCCCCGGCGCCACCGCAGCCTGCGTTCGACGCACGAGCCGCGGTGGCCGCGGTGCGTGCTGCCGGCGGTGCGGAATCCAGCGAGCTCGATGTGCGGCCGCTGCGCGACACGCAGGTCGAGGATCTGCGTGAGGACGCCTTGCGTCTGGAACGGGAGGGCAAGGACGCGGAAGCCGCTGCCGCGCTCGACCAGGCGCTGGCGATCAATGCCGAAGATCCGGCGCTGCTGCAGGAGCGCGCCGAAGTCGCGCTGCTGATGCGACAGGCCGATGCCGCCGAGCAGTTCGCACGGCGCGCGATCGGACTGGGCTCGCAGGTCGGGCCGCTGTGCCGTCGGCACTGGGAGACCGTCGCGCAGGCGATAGACATGCGCGGCCATGCCGCGACGCCCGCGGGGCGCAACCAGGACGCCGCCGCGCAGGCCGAAGCCGCCACGCGCCAGTCCGCGATCCAGCAAGCCCGGCAGAAGCGCGACGCCTGTACCGTCGCCGCGCCGCCGCGTTACTAGGGCCTGTTAACGCCGATGGACCAGTCCGCGTTGCTTCTCACAGGCCGCCAGGTGGTGTTGCGTGGCGCCGCGCCTTGCTGCCTGCAAGGTCAAGCCGCGCGGCGCTGCATCGCGGCCTGTGAGAAGCAACCCGAAGGGCCGGACCTGAGCGCGCGCGATGCGGCGTCCGGGCGTGGATCGACATACACTTCCTCACTCTTCCTTGCCTCGCACGCGCTCCGGTCCGGCGCGGCCTGGTCCATCGGCGTTAACAGGCCCTAGCGCATGACCGGAAGCCGCCTCGCTGAGGCCAGCCGCGCGGCCTTGGCCGACGGCGGCGAACTCGCCCGCAACATTCCCGGCTTCGCCGTGCGCGAAGCCCAGCAGGACCTTGCCGCCGCGATCAGCGACGCCGTCGACACGCGCGGCACGCTGCTGGCCGAAGCCGGCACCGGCACCGGCAAGACCTTCGCCTACCTCGTCCCGGCGCTGCTGTCGGGCAAGAAGACGATCGTCTCGACCGGCACGCGCGCGCTGCAGGACCAGCTCTACCACCGCGACCTGCCACGCGTGCGCGATGCGCTCGGTATCGGCCTGAAGACGGCGCTCCTGAAGGGGCGCGCGAACTACCTGTGCCTGTACCGCATGCGCCAGGCGCAGGGCGAGCCACGCTTCGGCACGCGCGAACTCGCCGCGCAGTTCCAGCGTATCGTCGCCTGGTCGGGTCGCACCCGCATGGGCGACCTGGCCGAACTGGAAGCGCTGCCCGACGAATCGCCGCTGCTGCCGATGGTCACCAGCACCGCGGAGAACTGCCTGGGCAGCGAGTGCCCGCTGTTCGGCGACTGCTTCGTCGTGCAGGCGCGCCAGCGCGCGCAGGCCGCCGACCTGGTCGTCGTCAACCACCACCTGCTGCTGGCCGACCTGGCGCTCAAGCAGGAGGGCTTCGGCGAGATCCTGCCGGGCGCGCAGACCTTCGTCGTCGACGAAGCGCACCAGTTGCCCGACCTCGCCGCGCAGTTCTTCGGTGAGGCGATCAGCGCGCGGCCGCTGGTGGAACTCGCGCGCGATGCGCTGACCGAATGCCGCAACGTATCCTCGGCACTCGCAGCCGTGCAGGAACCGGCGCGCGTGCTCGAACAAAGCGTGCGCTCGTTGCGCGCGGCCATGGATGAGCTTCCGGTGCGCGGCACGCGCCGCCGCGCCGCTGAAGTGCCTGCGGTCGAGGACGCGTTCGATGCGCTCGAGGACGCGCTGCGCCAGTTGCAGGCGGTGCTGCAGCCACTGGCGCCGACGTCGCCGGGATTCGATGCCTGCGCCGCGCGAGCAGTGGAATTCGAAGGGCGCCTGCGGCGCTGGCGCAACGATGGCGGCGATCCGGCGCACGATCAGCAAGACGAGTTCGCCGAGGATTTCGCTGACGTCGATGCCGGAGATTCGTCGCAGGACGATGCCGAATCACCGAAGAAGAAGCCGCGCGACGACGGCAGCGTCCTCTGGTACGAACTGACCGCGCGCGGTTTCCGCCTGAGCCGCACGCCGCTGGACGTGGCCGGCCCCCTGGCGCAGCACCGCGCACGTTCGCAGGCGGCCTGGGTGTTCACGTCGGCGACGCTGGCCGTGGGCGGCCGCTTCGAACACTTCGCGATCAAGCTCGGCCTGTTCCTCAAGGGCGACGACCCGCCGCAGACACTGCTGGTCCCCAGCCCGTTCGACTGGCAGGAGCAGGCGTTGTGTTACCTGCCGCGCGGATTGCCGGATCCGATCGTGCGCCATTACAACGAAAGCATGGTCGAAAAGTTGCGGCCGGTGCTGGAGGCCTCGGGCGGACGCGCGTTCGTCCTGTTCGCCTCGCATCGCGCGCTGCGCGAGGCGGCCGAGTTGCTGCGCGACGGGCCGTGGCCGCTGTTCGTGCAGGGCGAAGCGCCGCGGCTAGTGTTGCTGGAACGCTTCCGCGCCTCCGGAAACGGCGTGCTTCTCGGCGCTGCCAGCTTCCGCGAAGGCGTCGACGTCGCCGGCGAGGCGCTGAGCGTGGTCATCATCGACAAGCTTCCATTTGCCGCGCCGGACGATCCGGTGTTCGAAGCACGGCTCGATGCGATCCGCCGCAATGGCGGCAACCCGTTCCGTGACGAGCAACTGCCCCAGGCGGTGATCGCGCTGAAGCAGGGCGCCGGCCGGCTGATTCGCAACGAGAGCGACCGCGGCGTTCTGGTGCTCTGCGATCCGCGCCTGAGCAGCAAGAGCTATGGCAGCGTGTTCCTCAATTCGCTGCCGCCGCTTCCCAAGACCCGGCGCATCGAGGACGTGCAGGCCTTCTTCGCGCCGGCAGAGCAGGTTGGGCCGGTAGAATCCGCCTGACGGCGCGCCAGTGCGCCCCCGCTGCCGAGTCCCGGAATGAAGCTCCTCGCCTTCGAAACCTCCACCGAAGCGCTGTCGGTCGCTTTGTCGATCGACGGCGACGTGCGCGAGCGTTTCGACCTGGCGCCACGCCGCCACGCCGAACTGGCGCTGCCGTGGGCGGAGCAGTTGCTGGCCGACGCGGGCCTCGCGCGCTCGCAGCTCGATGCGATCGCGGTCGGCCGCGGCCCGGGCGCCTTCACCGGTGTGCGCCTGGCGATCGCACTGGCGCAGGGCATTGCATTGGCGCTGGACCGGCCGGTCGTGCCGGTGTCGACGCTCGCTGCGCTGGCCATGCGAGCCAGGGCGTCCGGCGCGGGAGAGGGCGCGCGCGTCCTGGCTGCCATCGATGCACGCATGGGCGAGGTCTACGCCGCTCCGTTCGTGATCGGGAGCGATCGCGTCCAGGCGCTCGGCGAAGAAGCGGTCATGGCGCCGGCGCAGGTGGCGATACCAGGCGATGACGCCGGCTGGCTCGGCGTGGGCACGGGTTTCGCGGCTGCCGAAGGCGTGCTGGCGCAGCGCCTGGCTTCACGCCTGCAATCCATCGACGCGAACGCCTTGCCGCATGCGGCCGACGTTGCGTGGCTGGCCGTGCATGCATTCGCACGCGGCGAAGCGGTTGCGGCGGAGTCGGTCGAGCCGGCCTACCTGCGCAACAACGTCGCGCTGACGATCGAACAGCAACGCGCGCTGCGCGAATCGCGCTGATCACTCAGGGCCGCAACGCCGGCCTCTACTCGTCGATCAGTTGCCCGCCCGGCAGGAAGTTCCAGGTGCGGGTGACGTGCAGGATGTCGGGGTTGTCGTCGGTGCGCGGCAGCGGCGGGTAGGGCTCCGCCAGCTTGGCGATGCGCAGCGCCGAAGCATCCAGCAGTGCGATGCCGCTGGTCTTGATGATGTCGGCGCGTTCGACCGAGCCGTTGCGGCGGATCGCGACGCTGATCACCACCTGCCCGGCGAGACGGCGGCGTCGCGCCTCGTCCGGGTAGTTGAGGTTGCCGACGCGTTCGACGCGGTCGACCCATTCGCGCAGGTAGCCTGCCCACGCGTACTCCTGCGTGCTGGCGGAGACGAACTTGCGCGTCGGGCGCTTGGCGTAGCGTTCCGAGCGCATGTGGATCTCCGCCGCCAGGCGCGCCATCTCGACGTCGCGCTCGATCTTCTCCTGGCCCTGCGGCAGCGGCCGCTCGCTGGGCGTCGGCGTGGCGCGCGGCGTGGGCGTGGTCGTTTCGCCGCGCGCGCTGCTGACCACGCGCGTCTGCGGCGCCGGCTGCGGTGCGGGCGACTGCGCGCGCAACTGCCGCGGCGCGATGCCCGAGGCGGCCTGTGGCAGGGGGCCGGACTGCGCCTCGCGCGGGCGGGTGCTCTTGTCGTGCTCGCCGCCGCCCTGGTTGTTGGCCTGCGCCAGGAAGTCGGCCTGCTTCGGCGTGAGCGCGCTCGTCGTCTGGGTCAGGATCACGTCCAGCGTCGGCATCACCGGCGCGGCGTTCTCCAGTGTCCAGCCGACCCCGAGCAGGAAGATGCCGTGCACCAGCATCGACAGCACCAGCGTCGCGCTGAAACGGCCGTTGCTTCCGATGTCGGGTGGCGCCGGAGCCGCCACGCGGTCGATCGCGACGGCACTCATGCAGCAGCCGCGAGTCGCGCTTCGATCGCGTCGAACAGCATCCCCGCGATGTTGATGCCGAACTGCGCATCGAGCTCGCGGATGCAGGTCGGGCTGGTGACGTTGACCTCGGTCAGGTAGTCGCCGATCACGTCCAGCCCGACGAACAGCATGCCGCGGCGCTTCATCTCGGGACCGACCTGCGCCGCGATCCAGCGGTCGCGTTCGCTCAGCGGACGGCCTTCGCCGCGCCCGCCGGCGGCGAGGTTGCCGCGGAACTCGTCGCCCTGGGGAATGCGCGCCAGGCAGTAGTCGACCGGTTCGCCGTCGACCAGCAGGATGCGCTTGTCGCCCTCGCTGATCTCCGGGATGAAGCGCTGCGCCATCGCCAGGTGGTGGCCGCTCTCGGTCAGCGTTTCGAGGATGACGTTGGTGTTGGGGTCGCCCGCGCGGGCGCGGAAGATCGAGCGTCCGCCCATGCCGTCCAGCGTTTTCAGCACCGCTTCGCCGTGTTCGGCGATGAAGGCCTTCAGCTCCGCGCCGTGCCGGCTGACCAGCGTGGGCGGGCAGCATTGCGGAAACTCGAGCGCCGTCAGCTTCTCGTTCATGTCGCGAAGGCCGCGCGGATCATTGACGATCATCGCCCCGGCGGACTGGGCCAGACTGAGGATCTGGGTGTCGTGCATGTACGCCGGATCGACCGGCGGGTCCTTGCGCATCAGCACCACCTGGCCGGGACCGAAGCGCAACGTGCTCCAGTCGCCCAGCTCGAACCAGCCGTTTTTGTCGTCCTTGACCCGCAGCGGCGCCACCCGTGCCTGCGCCACACCGTCGCGTACGGTCAGCGCCCCGGGTTGCACGTAAAGCACCCGGTGGCCGCGTCGCTGAGCCTCCAGCAGCATGGCGAAGGTCGAATCCTTGGCGATCTTGATCGACCCGATCGGGTCCATCACGACGATGATGTCGAGCGGCATTGGGGGCGGCGGGCAGGGCAATGGCACGATGGTAGCAGGCGTCCCGGGAGCCGCCGACCGGTTTCCGGGCGGTTCATCCCGCCAGGCGCCGGCGAGGCGCCGAACAGTGACCTGGGACCCGGATCGGCCGTGCCCGGCTGGCCGCTGGCCGTGGGTCCGGGCGATGCTGGCGGACGACGGCCGAAGCCGTTTTTTTCTACGCATTCAGCCGGTCCGGGCCTGATTTCGAGCTTGACAGCCCGCACACACCTTGGAATAAAGTCACTTTCGCGGTGTGCCTGAGCCAGCGCAGCACCGCACGGGGGAAATACAAATGCTTGACGAGGTCAGAAGCGGCAGCCTCGACGGCTTGAAAGTCATGGTCATCGATGACTCCAAGACCATCCGTCGAACCGCCGAGACGTTGCTGAAGCGCGAAGGCTGCGAGGTAGTCACGGCTACCGACGGCTTCGAGGCACTGGCGAAGATCGCCGACCAGCAACCACAGATCATCTTCGTGGACATCATGATGCCGCGACTGGATGGTTATCAGACCTGCGCGCTGATCAAGAACAATCACTTGTTCAAGGGCACGCCGGTCATCATGCTGTCTTCCAAGGATGGCCTGTTCGACAAGGCGCGCGGACGTATTGTCGGGTCCGAGCAATACCTCACCAAGCCATTTACGCGCGAGGAACTCCTCGACGCCATCCGAAAGCACGTCAACGCCTGACCGGGGGGTAAGGCATCCATGGCACGAATTCTTCTGATCGAGGACTCGCCGACCGACACGGCCGTCCTGACCCAGCTCCTGGAGCGCAACGGCCACCAGGTGCTGGCTTCCGGCAGCGCCGAGGACGGCATCGAGGTCTGCCGCCGCGAGCGCCCTGACCTGGTCCTGATGGACGTCGTACTGCCGGGCATGAACGGCTTCCAGGCGACCCGCGCGCTGTCGCGCGACGTGGACACCAAGGCCATTCCGGTCCTCATCGTCAGCACCAAGGGAATGGACACCGACAAGGCCTGGGGCATGCGCCAGGGCGCCAAGGACTACATCGTCAAGCCGCCGCGCGAAGACGAGCTGATCGCACGGATCAACGACCTGATTGGCGCCTGAGTCCGTGGTGATGAGCAAGCACGCGACCCAATCGCCCTTCGACGTACTGGCGGACTACGAGCGCCGGAGCCTGGCGCACGTGGCCGGCCTGCCCGAGCAGCTCGACGCACCGGGCCTGTGGCGCGGCGTCGGCTACCGCATCGGCTCGCGCCGCCTCGCCTCGAACTTCGGCGAAGTGCTGGAAATCCTCCCGATCCCGCAGGTCACCGCGGTCCCCGGCGCGCAGCCCTGGATGCTCGGCGTGGCCAACGTGCGCGGCAACCTGCTGCCGATCGTCGACCTCAAGCAGTTCCTGGAAGGCGAGCGCACGGTCCTGCACGAAGGCCAGCGCATCCTGCTGGTGCGCCAGCCCGGCGGCGACGTCGCCGTCCTGATCGACGAGCTCTACGGCCAGCGCAGCTTCACCGACCAGCAGCAGCTCGGCGCGGAGGAAACCGACGCCGTGCAGCTGAGCGATGGCCGTTACGCCCATTTCATCGACCGGGCCTACCGCCTGGGCGACCACCCGTGGGGGATCTTCAGCCTGGAACGGCTGGCCCGCACACCTGAATTCCGACAAGCCGCGGCCTAGCCGTCCAACAAAACGTCTGCCGCAAAAGCAGCAATACATTCGAGGCTGAACCATGAGCACTGTGATGGATTCCGTGGCCGGCAAGGGCCGTAATCTCGGCGTCAATACCTGGCTGGTCGTACTGGGCGTTTCGGTGCTCGTATTCGGTTTGAATACCGGCTACGCGACCTGGAAGGCGCAGCGCCTCGGCGGTGCCAGCACCGCGGCCTCGGACTTGCGCGTGCTCTCGCAGCAGCTGGCGGTGCAGGGCCAGGAAGCGGTCGGCGGCGACGCCAAGATGTTCGAGACCTTCAAGGCCACCAAGGGCGAGATCGACAACAACGTCTCGCAGCTTTCCAAGAACTTCGGCACCACCGCCGGCGTGTCCGGCCCGATCGAGACCGTGGCCTCGACCTGGAGCACGCTGGGCCAGAGCGCCGACCAGGTGATCGCCAGCGAACAGGCGGTGCTGGGCCTGGCCGGCCGCGCCGACAGCTTCGCCAGCCGCGTGCCGCAGTTGCAGGCGCGCCTGGACGAACTGGTGCGCGCGATGTCGGCCTCCGGTTCGCCGTCCTCGCAGGTCTACATCGCCCTGCGCCAGGTCGTGCTGTCGGGAACGATGGCCCGCCGCATCACCGAAATCCGCGCCGGTGGCAGCGGCGCCGCACTCGCCGGTGAAGCCCTGGGCCGCGACGCCTCGGTGTTCGGCAACGTCCTCACCGGCCTGCGCAAGGGCGACGCCGCGTTCGGCGTGACCCCGCTGGGCAACGGCAGCGCGCTGGCCGCGCTCACCCAGGCCGAGACGCTGTGGCTGGAAATGAAGAAGGACCTCGACGCGATCCTGTCGAGCTCGCAGAACCTGTTCCGCGCGCAGTCCGCGGCGGCCTCGATCACCACCGGTTCGAACAAGCTGCTGGCCGACAGCCAGGGCCTGTTCCGCGCCTTCACCGCCTTCGGTTCGCTGAAGGACACCAGCGTGATGGGCAACATCTGGCTGTCGATCCTGTCCGGTATCGCAGCGTTGATCGCCATCGCCGGCTTGCTCTTCTCGCTCAACAGCGCGCAGAAGAAGCGCTACGAAAGCACCAAGGAACTCAACGACCGTAACCAGGAGGCGATCATGCGCCTGCTGGACGAAATGGGTTCGCTCGCAGAAGGCGACCTGACGGTGAAGGCGACGGTCACCGAGGACATGACCGGCGCGATCGCGGACTCGATCAACTTCGCCGTGGAGCAGCTGCGCAGCCTGGTGCAGACGATTACCGACACCTCGGTGCAGGTGGCGTCGAGCGCGCAGGAGACGCAGGCCACCGCCATGCACCTGGCCGAAGCCGCCGAGCACCAGGCGCAGGAAATCAACTCCGCCTCCGACCGTATCAGCGAAATCGCGGCGAGCATCAACCAGGTGTCGCGCAACTCGGCCGAATCGGCGGACGTGGCGCAGCGCTCGGTGCAGATCGCGACCAAGGGTGCGGGCGTGGTGCGCCAGACGATCGCCGGCATGGACAGCATTCGCGACCAGATCCAGGAAACGTCGAAGCGAATCAAGCGTCTGGGCGAAAGCTCGCAGGAAATCGGCTCGATCGTTGAACTGATCAACGACATCTCGGAACAGACGAACATCCTCGCGCTGAATGCGGCCATCCAGGCAGCCTCGGCGGGTGAAGCGGGCCGCGGCTTCGCGGTCGTGGCCGACGAAGTGCAGCGACTCGCAGAGCGCGCGTCCAACGCGACCAAGCGAATCGAAACGCTGGTTCAGACGATTCAGTCCGACACCAACGAAGCGGTGAGCTCGATGGAACAGACGACCTCGGAAGTGGTCGCCGGTGCACGCCTCGCCGAGGACGCCGGTACCGCACTGGGCGAGATCGAAAAGGTGTCGTCGGACCTGTCCAACCTCATTCAGGGCATCTCCAGCGCGGCGCAGCAGCAGTCCAGCGCGGCGTCGAACATCACCGCCACGATGAACACGATCCAGTCGATTACCGCGCAGACCTCGCAGGGTGCGAACCAGACGGCGGCATCGATTGGAAACCTGGCACAGCTCGCCGCCGACCTGCGTCGCTCGGTCGCCGACTTCAAGCTGCCGGCCTGAGGACGGGATTGCACCGCGGATGAACAGTTTCCTCACCGGCCGGCGCAGTCGACTCGGCCCCGATGACATGCGGGGACCGCGATGACCGTAATGCGCGAGGCGATCGATACCACCACGCTCGGCTGGATCAAGCCGGAGCTGGACGAAACCCTGCGCCAGGCGCGCCAGGAGATCGAGACTTACGCCGAGAATCCGGTCGACGCCAGCCGCATGCGCATGTGCGCCAGCCACCTGCACCAGGTGCACGGCACGCTGCGCATGGTCGAGTTGTATGCGCCGGCGATGGTGGCCGAGGAAATGGAGCGCCTGTCGCTGGCGCTGCAGCTCGGCCAGGTCAGCGATCGCGACGATGCCTGCGCGGCGCTGATGCGCGGCGTGGTGCTGCTGCCTGACTACCTGGAACGCCTGCAGGGCGGCCACCGCGATATTCCCATCGTGCTGCTGCCGCTGCTCAACGAGCTGCGCGCGGCGCGCGGCGAACCGGGTCTCAACGAGAGCGTGCTGTTCTCGCCTGACCTCGACCGTCCGCTGCCGCAGGACCTGCCCACGCCGGTAGTGACCTCGACGCAGGCGGCGCGCAATTCCGCAGCGCCGCACCTGACGGCACTGCGTGAAGCACTCAATGCCTGGCCGGAAGACAGCACGCCCTCCGATCCGGCGCGCCTGGCCAAGGCCATCGACGGCCTGCTCGGCGATGTCGTGTTCGAACCGGTGCGTCGCATGCTGTGGGTGGCCTCCTCGGTCGCCGCCGCGATGGGCGACGGCGCCCTGCCGGCGACGCGTACGCTGCGCCAGGCTTTCGCCGGCGTCGAGCGCGAAGCACGCCAGATCCTGTCCGACAACGATTTCAGCGCGCCGCGCAGCGAACCCGCCGCGGAGCCGACCCGCCAGTTGCTCTACCACGTCGCGCACAGCACGGCGCCGCACCCGGCCCTGGAGCACCTGCGCGAGACCTTCGATCTCGACGCGCACCTGCCCAGCGAATCGGAGCTGGAACATGCACGCGGCAGCCTGAGCGGCCGCAACCGCGCGCTGCTCGACACCGTGTCGGCGGCGATCAAGGAAGACCTGCTGCGGGTCAAGGACACGCTCGACCTGCACCTGCGCACCGGCCAGACCGATGTCGCCGACCTGCAGCCGCAGGTCGAGGCGCTCGGCCGCGTCGGCGACACGCTCGGCATGATGGGCCTGGGCGTCGCCCGCAACGTCGTGCTGCAACAGCGTGACGCCATGCGTGAGATCGTCGGTGGCCAGCGTCCGGCCGACGAGGGCGCGCTGCTCGACATCGCCGGCGCGCTGCTCTACGTCGATGCCTCGCTCGACGACCAGGTCAGCCGTCTCGGCCTGCCCGACGACAAGGCCGACGACGACCTGCTGGCCAGCGAGTCGCGCAAGGTGCTCGACGTGGTCGTGCGCGAAGCGATCGCCAACTTCGGCGATGCCCGCCAGTCCTTCGTCGCGTTCGTCGAGACCGGCTGGGACCACGCCGAACTGGTCGAAGTGCCGCGCCTCCTCGACGAAGTCTCCGGTGCGCTGCGCATCCTCGACCTGCCGATCCCGGCCGGCTATCTCGCCGCGATCAAGCGCTTCACCGAATACGAACTGATCGAGCGCCGGCGCGTGCCCAACGGCCAGCAGCTCGACACCCTGGCCGATGCGCTGTCGAGCCTGGAGTACTACCTCGAAGCGCTGCGTGCGCAGCGCCCGAACCGCGACAACATCCTCGACATCGCCCGGCAGAGCCTGGAGACGTTGAACTACTGGCCGCTGCCGGATACGTGGGCCGCGCCGTCGCCGATCACCGCCGAGGAACTGGCGAAGGCGCCGCGCTTCGACACCCAGTCCCTGGAGCCGCAGCTCGAGGACGAGATCGACCTGGCGCCAGCCGCCAAGATGGTCGAGTCCGCGCCGCAGCCGCCGAAGACGCCGGAACCCGCGCCCGTGGCAGCCGCGCCCGCACCGGTCGCGACCACGGCCGCAGGCGTTGCCGCCGGTGGCTTCGAGCATAGCGACGACATCGACGACGAAATCCGCGAAGTCTTCCTGGAAGAGCTCGAGGAAGAGATCGCCCACCTCGGCGAACTGCTGCCGGCCTGGCGCGACACGCCGGAAGACAGCGAGAAGCTGCGTCCGATCCGCCGCGTCTTCCACACCCTGAAGGGCAGTGGCCGCCTCGTCGGCGCCAAGACGCTGGGCGAGTTCAGCTGGAAGATCGAGAACATGCTCAACCGCGTGCTGGACGGCACGCGGCCGCCGAGTCCCGCCGTGATCGGCATGGTCGAGCACGCTTACGCCGTGCTGCCGCAGCTGCATGACGCGCTGCGCAACCAGGGCGCGATCACGGCCGACCTCGCCGGCATGCAGGATCATGCCGACCGGCTCGCTGCCGGCGACGAAGCGATGTACGTGCCGTCCGCGGCGCGCGCCGACGCCGCCGTCGAAGCGGTGGTCGAGGCGCCGGAAGAAGCCATTGAACTGGCGGCCGAAGCCACCGAAACCGTCGAAGCGGCGGAGTTCGAGATGGCCGTGGCCGAGGTGGCGGAACCCGTCGCCGAACCCGCTGGCATGCCGGCCTCGATCGACCAGGTGCTGCTGGAAATCCTCGGCATCGAGGTCAACGGCCACTTGGCCACGATCGACCAGTGGCTGATCGCCGCCAACGCCGCGCCGATTCCGGCCGACGACAGCCTGCAGCGTGCGATCCACACGCTCAACGGCGCGTTCGCGATGACCGAAGTGCCGGTGATCACCGAGATCACCGCGCCGACGGAAGCCTATATCAAGCGCCTGCTCGCCTCCGGCGCACCGGCCAGCGAAGAAGGGCTGGCCGCGCTCGCCGCGGTGGTGCTGGCGATCCGCCAGACCCTGGCCGCGCTGCAGTCCGAGCGCCCGCGTGTGCCGCTGTTCTCCGGCCTGGCCGAGCGGATGGTGGCATTGCGCGACAGCCTGCCCGACGCGCGTGCGCCGATGCCGCTGGAACCGGCGGTCCAGGCATACACCGAAGCCGATTTCGCGGCCGAAGAGGCCGAGTTCAGTGCGATCGACCTGAGCGCCTTCAGCGGCGAAGCCATCAGCGAAGCGCCGACCCATATCGTCTTCGATGCCGGCGAGCAGGAAGAGCACGTCAAGACCGACGTCCTGCCGATGCAGTTCAGCGACGAAGCGGCCGCCATCGGCGACCAGTTCGTGGTCGACTCGCGCTGGATGTCCGCGACGATGCTCGCCAACGCCGCCGATGGCGACGTGGCGACGCTGGCCGAGGTCGAGGCCGTCGAAACCGGCCTGCTCGAAACCGAGCGCCTCGAGGTTGAGCGTCTCGAAGCGGAGCGCGCGGAAGCCGAGCGCATCGAGTCCGAGCGTCTCGAAGCGGAGCGCGCGGAAGCCGAGCGCCTTGAGGCCGAGCGTCTCGAAGCGGAGCGCGTCGCAGCCGAACGTACCGAGGCCGAGCGTCTCGAAGCCGAGCGTGCGGAAGCCGAACGCCTCGAGGCTGAGCGTCTCGAAGCCGCCGCAGCCGAACGTACCGAGGCCGAGCGCCTCGAAGCCGAGCGCCTCGAAGCCGAACGCCTCGAAGCCGAACGTCTCGAAGCCGAACGTCTCGAAGCCGAACGTCTCGAAGCCGAACGTCTCGAAGCCGAACGTCTCGAAGCCGAACGTCTCGAAGCCGAACGTCTCGAAGCCGAACGTCTCGAAGCCGAGCGCCTCGAAGCCGAACGTCTCGAAGCCGAGCGTCTCGAAGCCGAGCGTCTCGAAGCCGAACGCCTCGAAGCAGAGCGCTTCGAAGCCGAACGTCTCGAAGCCGAACGTCTCGAAGCCGAACGCGTCGAAGCCGAGCGCGCAGAAGCCGACCGTCTGGCCGAGGAGGAGCGTGAGTACGCCCGCCTCGAAGCCGAGTACGCGGAAGCGGAGCGCCTGGCACGCGAGCAGGCCGAAGCCGCTTCCGCAGCGCTCGAAGCATCGAAGGCGATCGAGCCGGTGCAGGTGCCGGTCGTGGAGCTGGCCCAGATCGAGGCCGACGAGGCTGCAGTCGCCGAAGTTGCTGCCGACGAGCCCGCGGTTGCCGAACTCATCGCCCACGCCCTGGCCACGAGCGAGGATCCGGACGAGGCGCTGGACCTGACCGGACTGGATCCGGAACTGGTCGACATCTTCGTCGAAGAGGGCGTCGACCTGCTCGATCATTCCGACGGTCTGCTGGCGCGCCTGCGCGAGACGCCGGAAGACCGCGAAATGCTGGCCGGCCTGCAGCGCGACCTGCACACGCTGAAGGGCGGCGCCCGCATGGCCGGCATCATGGCCGTGGGCGAGCTGGGCCACGCCATGGAATCGCTGCTGGAAGCGGTCGTGGACCGCCGCGGCGAGTTCGGCAGCGACGGCGTGCCATTGCTGGAGCGCGGCTTCGACCGCCTGCACGCGATGATCACCCGCGTCGGCGAGCGTCGCGCGATCGCCATGCCGGCGGCCCTGATCGCCGAGTTCGACGCGCGTTCGCGCGGCGAGACCGTCGTTGCGATGCCGGTTTCGGCTCCCGTGGCCGCTGCGTCCGCCGTGCCTGCCGCTCCGAAGGCGGAGCTCAAGCCGCTGTCGGCGCCGATCGACGAAGCCTCCACCGGCGACGAAGACGACATCGGCGTGCGCGCGCCGCAGGAACAGGTCCGCATCCGTGCCGACCTGCTCGACCGCCTGGTGAACTACGCCGGTGAGGTCGCGATCTATCGCGCCCGCCTGGAGCAGCAGCTGGGTGCGTTCCGCGGCGCCATCGCGGAAATGGCCGCTACCAACACGCGTATGCGCGACCAGCTGCGCCGCCTCGATATCGAGACCGAGGCGCAGATCATCGCGCGCTACCAGCGCGAGCACGAAACCACCGACACCACGTTCGATCCGCTCGAACTCGACCGCTTCTCGACGCTGCAGCAGCTGTCCCGTGCGCTGGCCGAATCGGCCGCCGACCAGGTCAGCCTGCAGACCACGCTCGACGACCTGACGCGCCAGTACGAAACCCTGCTGCTGCAGCAGTCGCGCGTGAGCTCGGACCTGCAGGAAGGCCTGATGCGCACCCGTACGGTGCCCTTCGAGGTCCTGCAGCCGCGTCTACGCCGCGTCGTGCGCCAGGCCTCGGGCGAGCTGGGCAAGCAGGTCCAGCTCAAGCTCGACGGAGCGCAGGGCGAACTCGACCGCAACGTGCTCGACCGCATGACCGCGCCGCTGGAGCACATGCTCCGCAACGCAGTCGCGCACGGCCTCGAAACACCGGAGAAGCGCAAGAAGGCCCACAAGCCGGAAGAAGGCACGATCCACATCGCGGTGCGCCGCGAAGGTTCGGAAGTCGTGCTGGAAGTCGGTGACGACGGCGCCGGCCTCGACCGCAACGCGATCCGCCGACGCGGCGAAGAGCGTGGTCTGGTCCGCAGCGACGCGGTGCTGAGCGATGCGGAACTCGATGCGCTGATCCTGGAGCCGGGCTTCTCCACCGCCGACGAAGTCAGCCGCCTGGCCGGTCGTGGCGTCGGCATGGACGTGGTCGCCAGCGAAGTGCGCCAGCTCGGCGGCACGCTCGACATCCGTTCCACGCCGGGGCGCGGGGTCACCTTCACGCTGCGCCTGCCGCAGACGCTGGCGGTCACCGAGGCCGTGTTCGTGCGCATCGGCGAGACCACGTTCGCGGTGCCGATCGCATCGGTACGCGGCGTGGGCCGCATCGGACGCGACCAGCTGGTCGCGGCCGACGGCAGCGCCACGGATGCGGTCTACCGCTACGGCGGTGAGGACTACGCAGTGCATGACCTCGGCAACCTGGTCGGCCAGTCGCCGGCCAAGGCAGAAGGCCACCTGCAGATGCCGCTGCTGCTGATCCGCGCCGGCGACCTGCGTGCCGCGGTGTGCGTCGACCAGGTGGTCGGCAACCGCGAAATCGTGGTGAAGCCGGTCGGTCCGCAGGTCGCTTCGCTGCCGGGCATCTTCGGCGCCACCATCATGGGTGACGGCCGAGTCGTGGTGATCCTCGACGTCGCACCGCTGGTGCGCCGCCAGGCACTGCTGCCGCGCGATCAGCTCGTCGTGCAGGTGCCGGTCGCCGAAACGCGCCGCGTGCCGCTGGTCATGGTGGTCGACGACTCGGTCACCATGCGCAAGGTCACCGGCCGCGTGCTGGAACGCCACAACTTCGAAGTCGCCACCGCGAAGGACGGCCTCGACGCGCTCGAGCGCATGGTCGACGTCGTGCCGGACCTGATGCTGCTCGACATCGAAATGCCGCGCATGGACGGTTACGAGCTGGCGTCGGCGATGAAGGCCGATCCGCGCCTGCGCCGCGTGCCGATCGTAATGATCACCTCGCGTACCGGCGACAAGCATCGCCAGCGCGCGTTCGAGATTGGCGTCGAGCGTTACCTCGGCAAGCCGTACCAGGAGCACGAACTGCTGCGCAACGTGTTCGAACTCCTGGCACAGCAGCGTGCCGACGAAGACGGATACCGCCATGACTGAACCACGCCGCGTGGCACTGCTGGCACGCCCTGGCGCCGCGCTCGACAGGATGCGCGGCGCCCTCGGCGATGCCGGGGCCCGCATCGTGCTGGAGGCCGATCCCACGCGGATCGAGCCGTCGGCGGTGAGCGATGCGTCGGCCGAGGTGGTGCTGGTGGTGCTGGACCCGGCGATCGAGGAATCGATCGACCGCTTCGAGAGCGTTCTGTCCGACTCGTCGATCGAAGTGATTTTCGAGGAAGCCGACCTCGCGCTGACCCGCGAGGGCTGGGACGCGGCGCGTTGGGTGCGCCACCTGGCCGCCAAGCTGCACCGCCATGGCGACGTCCTGCCGCCGCGCCGCGACGACAGCGACTGGGAACCCGCGGCGGCGCTCACAGCAGCGACGGCCGAACTGGAACTGGACGACATGTCGCCGGTGGCGGTGGTGGATGCCGAGGACGACATGTCCATCGCCTTCTCCGCCGACGACATCGCGCTGGGCGGCATCACCCTCGACGACGTGAAGCTCGGAGCCATCGAGCTCGACGACGCGGCGCTTGAAAGCGTTTCGCTCGACAGCATCACGCTCGACGGCGAGCCGATCGACAATGAGTCGCTCGACAACGTATCTGTCGATGTGGCTCTCGACAGCGTGCCCCTCGACAGCGTGTCGCTGGAAGGCATGACGGCGCGCGTGTCGTTCGATGTCGCCTCGCTGGAAGGCATGACGATCGAAGAGATCACGATGGAGTCGTCCGATGCCGAGCTGGCGGGGGGCATTCCTGCCGATTCGGCCCTGGATGTCGCCGGCATCGAACTGGTCGCGCACGATTACGACGTCAACGAACTCTCCGCTTCCGGCGAAGCCGTGCAGGACCTGTCCTTCACCGTGCCTTCGATGGAGGCACCATCGGCTCCGGCCGAGGACAGCCGTGGCGAAAGCGATCGCTTCCGCCGCGATATCGCCGACCTGGAGCGCCGCATCGCTTCGATGGAGCTGGTCGATGCGGCACCCGCGCCTGCGGCCAAGTCCGCGCCCGCCGTCGAACACGGCGCCGTGCTGGTGCTCGCCGGCATCGGCGGCCCGGATGCGGTACGCCAGTTGCTCGGCGCGCTGCCGGGCAGCTTCTCGCGTCCGGTGCTGGTGCAGCAGCGACTCGATGGCGGCCGCTACGACCGCCTGGTCACGCAGATGCAGCGCGCCACCTCGCTGCCGGTGAAGCTGGCCGAGCCGGGCATGCGCGCATCCGCGGGCGAGATCTACATCCTGCCGGCGGACGTCGGCGTGGCGGGCGATGATGACGGTATCGTCTTCAACGACCGTCCGGCCGAAGTGCTGGCTTCGCTGCCAACCGCGCACTCCGCGGTGCTGTTGCTGAGCGGTGCCGATCCGTCCGTGGTCGACACCGTGCTCAACCAGGGCTGGTCGGGCGCGCTGGTCGCCGGCCAGGCACCGGAAGGCTGCTACGACGCGGCCGCCACCAATGCATTGATTGCGCGCGGCGGCACGGCGGGGCAGCCGGTCGAACTGGCGCGCCGACTGGCCGAGCGCTGGCCGAGCTGAGGAATCGCGCGATGAAACAAGCTGTCCAACAATCCGATATCCGCGGCGTGCTGATCCAGGTCGCCGGCGGACGTCTGCTGCTGCCCAACGCGACCATCGCCGAGGTGCTGTCCTACGCCGAGCCGGACGCGGTCGAGAACGCGCCGGACTGGCTGCTCGGCCGCATGCGCTGGCGCGGCTGGCAGTTGCCGCTGGTGGCATTTGCACGCATGTCGGGCCTGGCCGAAGAGAAGGGCGGCCTGGGCAGCAAGGTCGTCGTGCTGAAGGCACTCGGCGGCAATGCCAAGGCGCCGTACTTCGCGATGCTGACGCAGGGCTTCCCACGCCTGGTGACGGTGTCGCAGGACGGTCTGCTGGTGGACGACGACGGCAGCGAGCTGCCGTCCGGCGTGCTGGCCAAGGTCCGCCTCAATGAAGACTCGGCGTTCGTGCCCGATCTGCAGGCCGTGGAAACGCTGATCGGCGAAGCGCTGGCGCAGGCGGCTTGAGCGCGGCCGCTCCGGCCCGTTACGCCTCCGTCGATGCGCTGCGCGGCGTTACCGTCGCGGCGATGCTGCTGGTCAACAATCCGGGCGACTGGGGTCACGTGTATGCACCATTGCTGCACGCGCAGTGGAACGGCTGCACGCCGACCGACCTGATCTTCCCGATGTTCCTCTTCATCGTCGGCGTATCGAGCGCGCTGGCGCTGACGCCGCGCGTGGAGCGCGGCGACGAGCTGTCGCCGCTCGCCGCCACCGTGCTCAAGCGCGCGCTGCGCATCTTCGGACTTGGCCTGCTGCTGCACCTGTGCGCGCTGTGGGCCTTCGATTTGGCGCATTACCGCATCATGGGCGTGCTGCAGCGCATCGGCTTGTGCTTCGCTGCCGTCGGCCTGCTGGCCTTGTACACGCGGCCACGCACGCAATGGATGGTGCTGGCCGCGCTGCTGCTGGGCTACGCCGCGCTGTTGGCTGCCGGTGGCACGTATGCGCCGTTCGAAAACATCGCCAGCCGGATCGATCACGCCGTGCTCGGCGTGCATGTCTACCAGCTCGACGCCGCCAGCGGGCGAGGGCACGACCCCGAAGGGCTGGTCAGCACGCTCGGCGCACTGGCGACGACGCTGCTGGGATTGCGCGCGGGCGACTGGCTGCGCCGGGGCCAACTGCGCGCGTTGTGGATCGGCGGCGCCGTGGCGATGGCGGCGGGTTACGCGGTATCGCTGTGGCAACCTTTCAACAAGAACCTGTGGACCCCGGCGTACGTGCTGTGGACCGGCGGCATCGCCTGCTGGTTGCTGGGCGCATTCCATGTGCTGATCGACCGGCGTGGCTGGCCGGCGCTGGGCCGCGCATTCGGCGTCAATGCGATCGCGGCCTACGCCGGTTCGGCCTTCATGCTCTACGCACTCGCCGCGGCTGGCTGGCTGGAGCCGCTGTACCGCCATGCGTTCGCCGACTGGATGACGCCGCGTTTCGGCCCCTACCTGCCGTCGCTGGCGTACGCGCTGGCCTTCGTCGCACTGTGGTGGGGCGTCGTGCGCTGGCTGGACTCGCGGCGCATCCATTTCAAGATCTGATCGCGCTCACGCACCACCGCGCCGGCCATCCTCGTCCCAGCCCTGTTCCCCGATCAGCGGCACGAAGGCCACACCGCCGAGGTCGCTGTGTTCGTAGTCGTGCATGCCGTTGCGGACGACGCGGCACAGGCGCTGGCCGCCCCACCCGCTGCCGACCGGCAGCACCAGCCGCCCGCCGATAGCCAGCTGTTCGAGCAGCGCCGGTGGCACTTCGGGCGCGCTCGCCGCGACCAGGATGGCATCGAACGGCGCATGCTCCGACCACCCGCGGCTGCCATCGCCGACGATCAGGTGGATGTTGGAGTAGCCCAATGCATCGAAACGCTGCTGCGCCTCGTGCGCCAGCGAGGCAATGCGCTCGATCGCATACACCTCGGCCGCGATGCGGCTGAGCAGCGCCGATGCGTAGCCTGAGCCCGCCCCGACCTCGAGCACGCGGGCTCCGGTGCGTACCGTCGCGGCTTCGATCATCAACGCGACGATGAACGGCTGCGAGATCGTCTGTCCTTCGCCGATCGCCAGCGGGCAGTCCTCGTACGCGAGCTCCTCCGTGCCGGTGCGCACGAAGCGTTCGCGCGGCACCTCGCGCATCGCCGCCAGCACCGCTTCGTCGCGAACGCCGCGGCCTTCGATTTGCATGTCCACCATGCGCCGGCGGGCCTGTTCGAAATCCATCACAGCGCGCCTTCACCCTCCGCTGGTCGGATGAAAGCATGCAAGGCGTGGATGGAGCGTGTTGCGCAGTCGTCGATCCCATCAACCAGAACGGCGCGGCCTGAAGCCGCGCCGTACTGTCTTCACGACCGTCGATCAGAACTCCTGCCAGTGCGCCCCGCCGTGATTGGCCGCGCCATTGCCGCGATGCGGCTTGTGCGAAGCCCGGGCCACGGTCGACACCTGCGCCGGACGCAGCGTCGCTGCCTGCGGCATCTGGATCACGCCATGCGCACGCGCCGGTGCAGCCGATGCCCTTTCGCCGGAGAGGCGGTACGCCGCCACCGTCTGGATCAGCTGTCCGGCCTGCTGCTCCATGCTGCGCGCCGCGGCGGAGGCCTCTTCCACCAGCGCCGCGTTCTGCTGCGTGCCTTCATCCATCTGCACGATGGCCTGGTTGATCTGCTCGATACCGGCGCTCTGCTCCTGCGACGCCGCGCTGATGTCGGCGATGATGCCAGTCACGCGCTTCACGCTGCCGACGATGTCGTCCATCGTGCGGCCTGCGCTTTCCACCAGCCGCGTACCGGCGCCGACCTTCTCGACCGAATCACCGATCAGCGTCTTGATTTCCTTCGCGGCGGCCGCGGAACGCTGCGCGAGAGAACGCACTTCCGAGGCGACCACCGCGAAACCGCGGCCCTGCTCGCCGGCGCGCGCCGCCTCGACCGCAGCGTTCAACGCCAGGATGTTGGTCTGGAATGCGATGCCGTCGATGACGCCGATGATGTCGACGATCTTCTTCGACGAGTCGCTGATCTGGGACATCGTCGAGACCACTTCGTGCACCACCTGGCCGCCCTTGATCGCCACTTCCGAGGCGCCGATCGCGAGCTGGTTGGCCTGGCGCGCGTTCTCGGCGTTCTGGCGCACGGTCGAGGTCAGTTCCTCCATCGACGACGCGGTTTCCTCCAGCGACGCGGCCTGCTGCTCGGTACGCTGCGACAGGTCGCTGTTGCCGGCGGCGATTTCCCGCGCGCCGCCATTGATGCTGTCGGCGGCGGACTTTATCTGCCCGACGATGTCGGCCATCGCATCGACCAGCGAGTTCACGCCGCCGCACAGCTCGGCGATCGAACCGGTCTTGCCTTCGGTCGGGATCCGGTGGGTGAGGTCGCCGTCCTGCGCCGCGGCCACCACGTCCTGGGTCTGCGCGACCGCCTGTTCCAGGGCCTGCTGCGTGCGCACCTGCGCGGTCACGTCGGTGGCGTACTTCACCACCTTGAATGGTTTGCCGTTCATGTCGAGGATCGGGTTGTACGAGGCCTGGATCCAGATCTCCCGCCCGCCCTTGCCGAGGCGCTTGTAGCGGCCTGCGTCGTATTCGCCGCGGCCGAGCTTGTCCCAGAACAGCCGGTACTCGTGGCTCTGGCGATAGTCGGGTTCGGCGAACATCGAATGATGCTGGCCGCGGATCTCATCGAGCGTGTAACCCATCGCGCCGAGGAAGTTGTCGTTGGCACCGAGGATGCGGCCGTCGAGACCGAACTCGATCACCGCCTGCGCCTTTCCGATCGCCGCGATCTGGCCCTGGAAGTCGGCGGCCTGCTGCATCTGTGCGGTGATGCCGGTGGCGAACTTGACGATCTTGCGCGCACGCCCGGATGCGTCGAACACCGGGTTGTAGGAGGCCTGGATCCAGACTTCGCGTCCGCCCTTGCCCAGGCGCTTGTACTGGCCGGCGTCGTACTCGCCGCGGCCGAGCTTGGCCCAGAACTCGCGATAGGCCGGGCTGTCGGCGTAGGCGGGATCGGCGAACATGCGGTGATGGCGGCCCTGGATTTCATCCAGGTGGTAGCCCATCGCCGCGAGGAAGTTCTCGTTGGCGTGCAGGATGTTGCCGGCGAGGTCGAACTCGATCACGGCCTGTACGCGGTTGAGCGCGGCGATCTGGCCTTCCAGGTCGACGATGCGCGCCGCGCTGCCATGGCTGGCGGCACTGCTGGCGGTTGCGCCGCCACGGAACAGGCCGGCGAGAAGCTGCGGAATCGAACCGCGGGCCGCATCGCCCGCATGGTGGTCGTGTTGGTGATGTCCAGGGGTCTGCTTGACCATGAAGATCCTCGATGTCCTGTGAATGCCAAAGGTTTCGTGCGCGTCGGCGTGGGCGCGGAGTGGTGCAGTACGGCGGCAGTGGGGACTTCACGAGAGATCGCCTGGGGAGTCGGCGAGTCCGTCCGTGTTGGTGTGCTGCGATTGGTCGGGGCGCTGCTCCGTTGAGGCTCGAAAGGAGTTGCGTGGATGTCAGGCTGCGGCGGCCTGCGTGACCAGGCCCATTTCCGCGCTCGACATCAGGCGCTCGATCTCCAGCAGGATCAGCATGCGTTCGCCCTGCGTGCCGATGCCGGTGATGAACTGGCGATCGATGGCGGAGCCGATATCCGGCACCGGACGGATCTGCGCGGCTTCCAGCTGGATCACGTCGGAGACGCTGTCGACCACCATGCCGACCACGCGGTCGGCGACGTTGAGCACGATCATCACCGTCAGCGCGTTGTACTCGGCGCGCTCCAGGCGGAACTTCAGGCGCATGTCGATGACGGGAACGATCGTGCCGCGCAGGTTGATCACGCCCTTGATGTAGTCCGGCGCGTCAGGCAGGCGGGTGACGGTGTCGTAGCCGCGGATTTCCTGGACCTTCAGGATGTCGACGCCGTATTCCTCCTGGCCCAGTGCGAAGGTCAGGTACTCGTTGGCGGATTCGGCCGAGGCGTCGTTGCGCGCGGCGTGGTGTCTGGCTTCGCTCATGTTCGTGGTGTCCTGTGGCGGCGCGCGGATGGGAGTAGAAGGACGGAATCAGGCGGCGGCGCGGGTTCGGGCGTTCTGCGACAACCCGCCGGCATCGACGATCAGCGCGACGCGACCGTCGCCGAGGATGGTCGCGCCGGACACGCCGCGCACGCGCCGGTAATTGGCTTCGAGGTTCTTGACGACGACCTGCTGCTGGCCGAGCAGTTCGTCGACTTCCAGCGCGAGGCGCTGGCCATCGCTCTCGACCACCACCGCGATCGGTGCGCTCTGGCGCGCGACGGTGGGCAGGCCGTACTGTTCGGCAAGGTCCAGCAGCGGCAGGTAGTCCTCGCGCACGCGCAGCACGCGCGCATCGCCGGCGATGGTGCGGATGTCGTCGGCGGCCGGCTGCAGCGATTCGATCACGGCATTGAGCGGCACGATGAACACCTCACCGCCGACCGCGACGGTCATGCCGTCGAGGATGGCCAGCGTCAGCGGCAGGCGGATCGACACCGTGGTGCCGGCGCCCTGGCGGCTGCGGATCTCGACCTGGCCGCCGAGCGCGGCGATGTTCTTCTTGACCACGTCCATGCCGACGCCGCGGCCCGACAGGTCGGTGAGCTGTTCGGCGGTGGAGAAGCCCGGGTGGAACACCAGGTCCCACACCTGCGCGTCGCTGGGATTGTCGGCGATCGGCAGGCCGCGCTCGGCGGCCTTGCGCAGGATGCGTTCGCGATCCAGGCCGCGGCCGTCGTCGCTGATCTCGATGATGATGTGGCCGCCCTGGTGCGCGGCGCTCAGGCTGATCGTGCCGGTCTCGTCCTTGCCGGCGGCGCGGCGATCGGCGGGCGACTCCAGACCGTGGTCGATGGAGTTGCGCACCAGGTGCACGAGCGGATCGACGATTTTCTCGATCACGCCCTTGTCCAGTTCGGTCGCTTCGCCGCTGGTGCGCAGCCGCACCTTCTTGTCCAGGCGCGCGGCGAGGTCGCGGACCATGCGCGGGAAGCGGCTGAAGGCGAACTCCACGGGCAGCATGCGCACGCCCATCACCGCTTCCTGCAGGTCGCGGGTGTTGCGGTCGAGCTGTTCCAGGCCCGACAGCAGCGTCTCGTTGCTGACCGGATCCAGCAGTGTGGAGCGCTGGCGCAGCATCGCCTGCGTAATGACCAGTTCGCCCACCAGGTTGATCAGCGCATCGACTTTGTTGACCGCGACGCGGATCGAGCTGTCGCCACTGTCGGTCCCCGGACTGCGCGCATCGGTGGCGCGGCGCGGATCGAGTGCGACGACATTGTCCGCTTCGAGCGTGGTCGGGGCCGGCGCGACCATCGACGCCGCGGGCACGGATTCGATCGCCAGCTCGCACTCGTCCTCGACCCAGGCGAAAGCTTCGTCGATGGCACCGCGCGGCACGCTACCGGGCAGCATCAAATCCCAGGCGAGGTAGGCCTCGAACGGGTCGAGGTCGGAGAACGACGGCAGGTTCGTGTCGACGCAGGTGACGCCGAGTTCGCCGTGGCTGCCGAGCTCGCGCAGGATGCGCAGCGGATCGTTGCCGCTGAGGAACAGCGACTTGGCCGGCTTGAAGCCGATGCGCCATTCGCCCGCGGGTTCGGTCTTGGCTTGGGCCGCCTTCGGTGCAGCGGACGTGCGGCCCATCATCTGTGCCAGTCCGTCGTGCGCGCGGCGCAGCCCGGCTTCGTCGATGGCATCGCCGTGCTCGGCGGCGGCCAGCAGGCCGCGCAATGCGTCGCCGGCGATCAGCAGCACGCCGATCGCGTCGCCGTCGAGCTGGCGGCGGCCGCTGCGGGCTTCGTCGAGCAGGGTTTCGAGCTGGTGCGTCAGCTCGCTGATCGCGGTGAAGCCGAACGTCGCCGCGCCGCCCTTGATCGAATGCGCGGCGCGGAACACGACGTTGATGGTTTCGCCATCGGCGGCGCCGGACTCCATCGCCAGCAGGCCGGCTTCCATAGCATCCAGGTTTTCGCGGCTTTCCTCGAAGAACGCGGCATGGAAGCGGGTGATGTCCATCGTCGTGTTTTCCCGTTGCTCAGCTCAGGACCTTGCGGACGGTGGCCAGCAGCTGTTCGGGATCGAACGGCTTGACCAGCCAGCCGGTCGCGCCGGCGGCCTTGCCTTCCATTTTCTTGTCGGTGCCCGACTCGGTGGTCAGCATCAGCAGCGGCGTGAAGCGGTAGTCCGGCAGCTGGCGCAACTGGCGGATCAGTTCGATGCCGTCCATGCGCGGCATGTTGACGTCGGTGACGACGGCATCGAATCGCTGCGTGCGGGCGATGTCGAGTGCGGCCTGGCCATCCTCGGCCTCGCGCACGTTGAAACCGCCGCCGCTCAGGGCGAATGCGACCATCTGCCGCATGGAGGTGGAGTCGTCGACGATCAGCAGGTTCTTGGACATCGGGGCGGCTTGTCGGTTGGGTGGTTTCAGGAGCCGGCCGGCGCATCGACGCCGAGGCTGACGGCGAGGGCGAGCTGGCGCGCGGCATCGCGCAGGACCGGGGACGCATCGGTGACGACGGTGTGGCGGCCCTGCTCGGCGCGTTCGCGGACGAAGGCGTGCAGCAGTTGCAGTCCCGCCGTGTGCACGCGTTCGACGCGATCGCCGTTCAGTGCCAGCGGCTCGGCCTCGTCCAGGTGCGGACGCAGCGACGCCTGCAGGTCGGCGACGTGTTCGATACCAAGATCGGAAGGAAGGGGCAGTGCGGTCATGGGCGTCGGCCGTGGTCGTTCGATCTGGATAACGGCGGCGTGGGACAGGACTTGAGGATGTGACTTCGGTCGCCCCTTGCCCTCACCCCAACCCCTCTCCCGCAGGCGGGAAGGGGCTGTTCCACTCACCCGAACAGCGCATTCGCATCGAGCAGGACGGTCGGTTTCGCGCCGACTCTCGCAACACCCACGATGGCCTGCGACGGACTGCTGATCAGCGGCGGCTCGATGCCGTCGGGTCCCAGCGTGACCACGTCCTCGACGGCGGATACGAGCGCGCCGATCAGTTCGTTGTCGCGCTCCACCACGACGATGCGCGCGCGCTCATCGGGCTCGACTCCGTGAGTGCCCAGCCACAGGCCCAGGTCGAACACCGGAACGATGCGGCCGCGCAGGTTCATCGCGCCAAGCACGGCCGACGAAGCGCCGCGCATCGCCACGATCGGTGCGGTGCGCCCGACTTCCTGCACGCGCAGCAGTTCGATCGCATAGCTGTCATGGCCGACGTTGACGCGCAGCCAGCGATGCGTGCTGGCGATCGGAGACGGTGTGGCGCTGCGCGACGGTGCCCGCGGTGCTGCGGCTGGCGGGGCCGCCAGCGGACGCGGCTCCAATCGTTCGATGACCAGAGGCGGGATCGGCGGGCGGGCGCGTGCGGGCTCGTCCGCGACGGGTGCGGGTACGACCGGCGCCGCGATCACCTCGACAGGCGCGACCTCGGGTGTGGGAATCTCCGTCGTCGAGAGCGTGGATGCCGTCGGCACGACGACAGGCAACGAATCGGCCATGGCGTCCTGGCCCGGGCCCGCGTCGAGCAGCGCTTCCAGATACGCATCGATGACCGGAGAGTTCATGCGGCCTCGCGCTTGTGGGTCACGTCGTTGCCGTCCGGCTCGTGCGTCATCAGCCACTTGAGCGCGCGGCGATACGCGTCGACGCCGCGGCCGTCGGGCGGTTCCGCGCGGGTGAGCGACGCGGCATCGCGCAGCCGCGTGTCCATCGGCACCGCATGGGGCCAGACGCGGTCGCCGTAGCGATCCTGCAGCAGGTCCAGGCTCTGAACGCCCGAGCGCGTGCGGCGATCGAACAGCGTCGGAAGCACATGGCGCGGCAGCGGCCTGCGTCGCGAGCGCTCGACCATCTCGGCGGTGCGAAGCATGTCGGACAGGCCATGCAGTGCCAGCGGATCGGTCTGCGTCGGCACGACCAGGCGATCGGCAGCGGCGAGCGCGTTGACCATCAGCAGGCCCAGCGTTGGCGGACAGTCCATTAACACGTAGTCGTACAGCTCGCGCACGCCATGCAACGCACGGCCCAGCGCGAGGCCGAGACCAGGCTGGCTGGCGCCGCGGCGCTCCAGCGTCGCCAGCGCCGGCTGCGCGGCGACCAGCTGCAGGTCGGGTATCTGCGTGTAGCGCGCCAGCTCGAGCAGCGTCGAGTTGCTGTTGTTGAACAGGTCGTGCGTGCCGGCCGGCGGAGGATCCGATGGCACCTCGAATGCGCGCGTCAGTGATGCGTGCGGGTCGAGGTCGAGCAGCAGCACGCGATGGCCGGTTGTAGCCAGGCCACGTGCGAGACACAGCGACGTCGTGGTCTTGCCGACGCCGCCTTTCTGGTTGGCGATTGCCCAGGCGCGCATCAGCCCGCTCCCGGAAGGGTGGAGGATTGCGCCGCAGCGACGGCGGCGCGTGGATGACCGGACGCGCCGGTGCTGTCGGGTTTGGCAGCGGCGGAAGCCGCGGCCGGTGCGGCCGTTGCAGGCACCGACGTCGCAGGAGCGAAGCCCGCTGCACCATGCGGATCGGCAGGCGCCACGTCGTCTGCTGCCATCGCGATCACCGGTCCGCGACGCTCTTCGATCGCGTCCGGACCTTGCGGGCTGGCGAGGATCACCAGCAGCACACGGCGGTTCGCGTTGCGCCCGGCCTGCGTCAGGTTGTCGGCGACCGGCTGGTTCTCGCCGTAGCCAACCACCGCCAGGCGCTGCGGCGCGACGCCGGCCTCGGTGAGTACGTGGACCACGCTGGCCGCACGCGCGGCCGAGAGTTCCCAGTTGGAGCGGAACTGCGGGGTGCGGATCGGCACGTCGTCGGTGTACCCCTCCACGCGCAGTGCGTTGGGCTCCTCGCGCAACACCTGCGCGATCTTGCGCACCGTGTCGGTGGCGAATGGATTGGGATCGGCGACGCCGCTGGCGAACAGGATGTCGCTCTGGATCTCCACTTCCAGGAAGCTGTAGCTGCGGCGCACCGTGACCAGACGCTGCTTCACCAGTTCCGACAGGGCATCCTGGATACGGCGTCCAATCGAGTGCAGCTGTTCGCCCGCCTGTCCTTCGCTGCTGCCGCCATTGCTATTGCCGCCGTTGCCGGCACCGCCCTGTCCCTGCTTCTGGTGCTGCTTGCCGAAAGTCGGCATGTCCAGCACCTGGCGGATCTGCAGCGAACTGATCGGGCTGGACGAGGAGGGTCCGGACTTGGAGCCGGGCGTGGCCAGCGATGGCCGGTCGAACGCCGAGCCGCGCAACTGGTGCATGCCGAGCTGGATCGGCGAGACCGTGCGCGGCGGCCCGCCGAACGCGGTGGAGAGCGCATCGGCGAGCACGCGGTACTTGCCTTCGTTGAGCGAGGAGATCGCGTACATCACCACGAAGAAGGCGAGCAGCAGCGTCACCAGGTCGCCGTAGGGGATCGCCCAGGCTTCGTGGTTGGCGTGCTCTTCATGCTGGTGGCGACGGCCGGCCATGCGCGCGTGTCAGTGGACGAAGCCGTTGAGCCGCGCCTCGATGTTGCGCGGGTTCTCGCCCTGGGCGATCGCGATCAGGCCTTCGACCATCATCTCGCGCTCGCCGGTCTGCTGGTTGACCAGGCCCTTGAGCTTGCTCGCCATCGGCAGCAGCAACAGGTTGGCCGCACCGATGCCGTAGATCGTGGCGGTGAACGCCGCGGCGATGCCGTGGCCGAGCTTGCTCGGGTCGGCGAGGTTCTTCATCACCGCCATCAGGCCCAGCACCGCGCCGATGATGCCCAGCGTCGGCGAATAGATGCCCATGCCCTCGAACACCTTGGCCGCGGCGAGGTCCCGCTGCGACTGGCCGTGCAGTTCGATCTCCAGCATCTGCCGGATCGCTTCCGGCTCGAGGCCGTCGACGACCATCTGCAGGCCCTTGCGCAGGAACGGGTCGTCCTGTGCCTGGACTTCGGCTTCGAGGCCGAGCAGGCCTTGCCGGCGCGCGACCGTGCTCCACTCGACGATCTTCGCGATCATCGCCGGGCGGTCCTGCAGGGGCGGGCGGAATACCCAGCGCACGATCGCGAGCGCGCGCTTGAACGTGGTCATGGGCGTCTGCAGCAGGATCGCCGCGATGGTGCCGAGGATCACGATCACGAACGCGGCCGGCGACCAAAGCCCGGACAGGCCCGCACCCTTGAGCACGCTGCCGCCGATCAGGGCGACCAGCGCAAGTACGACACCGGTAAGGCTGAGTCTGTCCATCGAGTGGGGATGTCGTCGTGGGAGGTTGGTTGGCTGCCGTCTTTCCCGCGAAGGACGGGATGACGGTCTCCCGTTTTATCGGTCGCGCGGCGCCTTACTTGAGCCGCGCATGCCGGTGCGCAGCAGCGCATCGACGTCGAGGATCAGCGCCATGCGGCCGTCGCCGACGAGGCTGGCGCCCGCGTAGCCGGCCAATCCGCGCAGCGTGCGCGGTAGCGCCTTGATGACCACCTCTTCGCGGCCGCGCACGCGGTCCACCGTCAGGCAGAAACGCTGTTCGCCGGACTGCAGCACCACGCAGGTGCCGTTGCCGTGGCCGTCGTCCGGCAGGCCCAGCCAGCCGCGCAGGCTTAGCAGCGGAAGCGGCTCGTCGCGCAGGTCGAGCATGCTCTGTCCGTCGATCCACAGCGCCTCGACGCGCTCGTGCGCCAGCACTTCCACCACGCGTACCAGTGGCAGCGCGTAGACGTCGTCGTCCAGTTCGACCAGCAGCGTCGGCAGGATCGCCAGCGTCAGCGGCACGCGGATGACGAAACGCGTGCCGTGTCCGACCTCGGAATGGATCTGCACCTGGCCGCTGAGTTCGCGGATCTTCGACTGCACCACGTCCATGCCGACGCCGCGACCGGACAGGTCGCTGACCTCGCTGCGCGTGGAGAAGCCCGGCAAGAAGATCAGCTGCAGGCATTCGTCCGCCGACAGGCGCGCGGCCGCGTCGTTCTCGATCAGGCCCTTGCTGCAGGCGCTGCGCCGGATCTTTTCCGGGTCGATCCCGCCACCGTCGTCGCTGACCTCGATCGCGACGTGGTCGCCTTCCTGCTGCGCCGACAGCCGCACGCGGCCGGTTTCGGACTTGCCTGCGGCGCGGCGCGCCTGCGGCGATTCGATGCCGTGGTCGATCGCGTTGCGCACCAGGTGCACCAGCGGATCGGCGAGGGCCTCGACCAGGTTGCGGTCGAGTTCGGTGTCGGCGCCGACGATGTCGAGTTCGACCTGCTTGGACACTTGCCGCGCAACGTCGCGCGCGAGCTTGGGGAAGCGCGCGAACACGCGGCCGACCGGCTGCATGCGCACCATCATCACCGCCGACTGCAGGCGCGAGGTAGCGACGTCAAGCGCGGTGACGGCGCGATCGAGGTCCTCGTCGCGCAGGCGCGGACGGATCGTCTTCAGGCGGTTGCGCGCGAGCACTAGTTCGCCGACCAGGTCGACCATCGCGTCGAGACGGCGTACATCGACGCGGACGGTCGGGTCGTTGGCCTCGGTCGTCGCGGGTGCTGCCGTGCGTGACGGCGCCGCGCGCTTCGGAGTATCCGGATGGGACGGAGGAGCGACAGGAGGCGGAGCGGGCGCGTCGGAAGGCGCACCCGGCAAACCACCGACACCATGCAGGCTGTCGAGCAGCGCTTCGAAATCGAGGTCGTCGATGCCGTCGCCCGCTGGGATGGCAAGCGACGCCATCGCGGCGGGCGCGGCCTTGGGCTTGGCGCCTTCGCGCAGCGACGCCAGCAGTGCCTGCGGTGCGGATTCCAGCTCCTCGCCGGCGGCCACGGCCTGCAGCATGTCGACCAGGAGGTCCAGCGACTGCTGCGCGCCGTCGAACGCGGACGCGTCCATCGGAACGCTGCCGTCGCGCGCGACGTTGAGGCGATCCTCGACGGCGTGGCAGATCGCGACCATCGGCGCGAAGTCGAGGAAGCCGGCGCCGCCCTTGATCGTGTGGAAGCCGCGGAACACCGTGTTGAGGCACTCGCGGTCGGCCGGCGCATGTTCCAGCGCGACCATCTGCTCGCCGAGCTGGTCGAGGATCTCGCGGGCTTCGATGAGGAAGTCGGCGCAGATGTCGGATGCCAGCTCGGCCATCGTCAGATCCCCAGCGCGGACAGCAGTTCGTTGGCGTCGTCCTGCGTCGCCGGTGCGGCATCGACGCCGGTCACCGCCGGACCGTAGCCACGCGAGTTCGGCGACTGCAGCGGACGATCCCCGGTGCCGCCGGCTTCGCCGACCTCGCCGAGTCCGGCGTGCACCGCGCGCACCAGTTCCACCACGCGCAGGATGATCTGGCCGGTGAGGTCCTGGTAACCCTGCGCCGCCGTCATCTCAGACAGGCGGCTGCGGATTGCGGCGATGGTGGCGGCCTGCTCGTCGCCATTGGCGCCGGGCAACGTGCCCAGCAGCACGCCGCAATCCTGGATCAGGTCGAGCGTGCGGTGGCTGGCGTCCTCGCTGACGCGCACCACGTGTTCCAGCCGCGCGCACGCTTCGGGAAGCGAGCCGTTGGACTGGCCGCCCGCGGTATCGCCCAGCGCGTGTTCGAGTTCGCGCGCGAGCCGCGCCAGTCCCTGCACCAGCGGCTGGCTGCGCCACTCGATCAGCGCATCGACGTTGGCGCGCCAGCCGGCGAGGTCGTCGTGCTCCAGCGCCCACAACGCGGCGTGCAGGCGCGAGACCAGCGCCTGGCGGTCGAACGGCGGCTGGAAGGAACTCAAGCGGCGGCTCCCAGGCGCTCGAAGATCTTGCCGAGCTTGTCTTCCAGCGTGGCCGCGGTGAACGGCTTGATGACGTAGCCGTTCACGCCGGCCTGCGCGGCTTCGATGATCTGCTCGCGCTTGGCTTCGGCGGTCACCATCAGCACCGGGATCTTCGACAGCGTCGCGTCGGCACGGATCGCCTTGAGCAGGTCGATGCCGGGCATGCCGGGCATGTTCCAGTCGGTGATGACAAGGTCGTACGGTGCCTTGCGCAGCTCGGCCAGGGCGGTGGTGCCGTCGTCGGCCTCGGCGGTGTTGTGCAGGCCCAGGTCGTTGAGCAGGTTCTTGACGATGCGGCGCATGGTCGAGAAGTCGTCGACGATCAGGATGCGGATGTTCTTGTCCATTCGGTATTGCCCGGTGCTGGTGATATTGGTGTGTGGCGGCGTGTTGGCGGTCCGTCCATCCTTCGACTCCGGCGCTTCGCGCCTACGCTCAGGACGAACGGATTCATTTCACCGTTCGTCCTGAGCGTAGGGCCTATGGCCCGGAGTCGAAGGATGGGCGGGAGAGAGAGCGCGAGTTTGTTGCTCAGTAATCATGTTCTTCTTCGTCCTGGTGCGAGCCGCGCCATTCGCCCAGGCGCGCGCGCAGCCGCAGCATGGCCTGGCCGTGGATCTGGCAGACGCGCGATTCGCTGACGGAAAGCACGGCGCCGATCTCGCGCAGGTTCATTTCCTGCTCGTAGTACAGCGACAGCACCAGCTGTTCGCGTTCGGGCAGGTCGCCGATCGCGCCGCCCAGTGCGGTGCGGAACGCGGACTGCTCGAACTCGCGCGCAGGCGTGGTACTGACGTTCGAGGACAGGCGCGGTTCGCCGTCGTGTTCTTCCAGGTGCGCGTCGAGGCTGATCAGCTGCCCGCGCGCGGCGTCCTCGAGCATGCGGTGGTAATCGTCCAGCGGCACGTTGAGCGTGCTGGCTATTTCCTGAGGGCTGGCGGCGCGGCCGGTGCGCTGCTCGACTTCGCGCGTGGCGGCGACGACGTCGCGGTAGCGGCGGTGCACCGAGCGCGGGACCCAATCGCCGCGGCGGATCTCGTCGATCATCGCGCCGCGGATGCGGATCGATGCATAGGTTTCGAACGCCGCGCCCTGGTCGGCCTGGAAATTGCGCGCCGCGTCGATCAGTCCGAGCATGCCGGCCTGGATCAGGTCGTCGATCTCGACGCTGGCCGGCAGGCGTGCGGCGAGGTGGTGGGCGATGCGCCGCACCAGCTCGCCATGGCGCTCGACGATGTCGGTGGCGCTGCCCTGCTGCGCAGCGCGGTACTGGGCGGCAGCAGCGGCGTTCATGCGACGGCGCTCCGCAGCGGATCGTGGTGCCCGGGTTCGTTGGCGCTCTGCGTGATCAGGCGTTCCATGAAGAACTCGACATGGCCGCGCGGGCCCTGCGGCGACTGCCACTGGCGTGCGCGCCGTGCGATCTCGCGGAATGCGAGCGCCGACGGACTGCCGGGGAACGCTTCGACGACGGCTTCCTGGCGCTGGATGGCGCGGCGCAGCCATTCGTCGCGCGGGATCGCGCCGAGGTAGTGCAGGGTCACGTCGAGGAAGCGCGAGCTGACGCGTTCGAGCTTCTCGAACAGCTGCCGGCCTTCGTTGGCGTTGGCGACCTGATTGGCCAGCACCTGCACGCGGTTCACGCCGCGCTCGCGGCTGAGCACCTTGATCAGCGCATAGGCGTCGGTGACCGAGGCCGGCTCGTCGCAGACCACGACGATCACGTCCTGCGCGGCCTGGCAGAACGTCAGCACGCTGTCGGCGATGCCGGCGGCGTTGTCGACCACCATCACGTCGATCGGCAGGTCGAGTTCGCAGAAGGCATGCACCAGGCCGATGTGCTGCTGCGGCAGCAGCTCGGTCATGTGGCGCTTGCCCGATGCGGCGGGCACGACCCACAGGCCGCGCGGGCCTTCGAGCAGCGTGTCGCGAAGTTCGCAGCGACCGGCGAAAACGTCGGCCAGCGTGAACTGCGGCGACAGGCCCAGCATCACGTCGACGTTGGCCAGGCCCAGGTCGGTGTCCAACAGCAGCGTGCGCTGGCCGGCATGCACCAGCGACATCGCCAGGTTCACTGAGACCGAGGTCTTGCCGACGCCGCCTTTGCCGCTGGCCACCGCGATGACGCGGACCGGGGCACGGGTGGTGTGGGAACTGGCGTTGGAATCAGCAGGCAAGGGCATGTCGGTCCTCGGTGGGGAGGTTCGCAGGACGCGGGTCCGGGGACCCGAGAGCGTTAACGGCAGCACGTCGCACTTTCTCCAGTGTCGCGACGAGGCGATCGGCGTCGGCGGCTTCGATGTCGGAAGGCACGTGCTGCCCGGACGTGGTGTAGGCCAGGCTGAGGCCCTGCTGGACCAGCACCGACAGCGCCGAGCCGAGGCGGCCGGTTTCGTCGAGCTTGGTCAGCACGACGCCGCCGGGCGCCGCCGGGCGGTAGCGCCGCACCACCTCGCCGAGGTCGTGCGGATGGGTCGTGGCGGGCAGGACCAGCAGGCTGCGCACGCGCTGGGACGTGCGCAGCCACAGGATCTGGTTGAGCAGGGCGCGATCGCGCAGGCCGTGCCCGGCGGTATCGATCAGCACCAGCGGGTAATCCGCCAGTTGGTCCAGTGCTTCGCCCAGCGCGCTGGCGCCGCCCGCCTCGCATACGGTGATGCCGAGGCGGCGACCGAAAATGTGCAGCTGTTCGGTGGCGCCGGGGCGTTCGGTGTCGGTGGTGACCAGGGCGACATCGCGGGCGCGATGACGCTGGGCGAAACGCGCGGCCAGCTTGGCGACCGTGGTGGTCTTGCCGGCGCCGGTCGGGCCGACCAGCGCGATCACGCCACCGTCGTCGATCGGTTCGTGGCGAGCGACGCTGAGCTGGCGCGCCAGTTCGGCGAGCATCGGCTCGTGCACCTGGGCCGGATCCAGGCGCGCATCGATCGCGCCGGCGACGGTTAACGCCAGGCTTTCGTCGCAGCCATAACCGATCAGCGCGTCGTAGGCGGCGGCACGTGCCGGCGAACCGCGCAGGCGCTCGATCGCGAACTGGCCGAGCTCGCGCTCGATCATCTGGCGCATCGATGCCAGTTCGTCGCGCATCGCGTTGATCGCGGGGTCGTGACGCGGCTCGGCGACGGCGCGCAGCAGCGGGGTGGTTTCCTGCACGGCGGCGGGCTGCTCGGGCGCTTCCTGCACGTCCGCCGCGATGGCGTCTTCCGGTTCGGATGCTGTCGCGGCTGAAGCTGCTGCGACGACGTCGGCGATGACGGCGGCGGCCGGAGCGGATGGAACCTGGTCGACGGATGCGGCCGGAGCGCTGGCGGCCGGCACCGCGTGCAGAGCGGGAGCTGAGGCTTCCGGCATCGCAGATGCACGTTCGGCGCGGCGCGGCATCAGCGCGGCCATCATCGCTTCGAAGCGCGATGCTTCAGGGCGCGCAGCGGAGGGCGGCGCGGCCTCGATGTCCATCGCATGCGTTGCCGTTTCGGCGACGACATTCGCGGTGACCGGATGCGCCGGCTCCGCGATCGCCTGCGCCGGCTTGTCCGGCAGCGGGCTGTCGTCGATGGAGAACACGGCACGGCCGCGAATCGCGGTTTCGGCGACCTTCGGCATCGCACGCTCGGACATGGCGGCCTGCGCGACCTTGGCCGTCGCAGCGACCAGCGTCGGCGCCGGGCGCGCCGGCGATTCGGTGCGTGCGAACGAAGGCGTGCCGTGCGAGGGTGCGTACAGCTCGGCGGTATTGGCCTCGATCGGCACCGAAGGCTGCATCGGCTGCAGCGCCGGGACGGCGGCGCGCAGCGCCTGCTGCGCCAGCGATTCGTCGTAGTCGGTGGCCGCCACGATTTCGATGCCGCCCTCGATCGGGCGGTTGGACAGGATCACCGCGTCCGGGCCCTGCTCGTCGCGCACCATGCGCAGCGCGGTGCGCATGTCGGGGGCTATGAAACGCTTGATTCTCACTGCTTCCTCCTGCCGCGCCGTTACGCCGGCGCCACGTTTCCGTCACTTCAACCAATCGCCCCGACCAGACGCAGGCGCTTGTCCTCCGGCACTTCGCCGTAGGCCAGCACGGTCAGCGCCGGAACGCTGTGCCGCACCAGCCGGGCAATCGCCGCGCGGATTCCGCCCGGTACCAGCAACACCGCGGGTTCGCCGCGGCCTTCCTGGCGGGTCACGCACTCGCTGAGGTTCTGATGCAGACGCTCGGCGAGTCCGGGTTCCAGCGCGGCGCCCTGGCCGCTGACCGAGTCCTGCAATACCCGTTCCAGAGCCGGCGCCAACGTGTAGACGGGCAGCTCGGCGCCGAGGCCGTTGAGTTCCTGGACGATGAAGCGGCCCAGGGCGGTGCGCACAGCCGCGGTCAGCAGCGCCGGGTCCTGCGTGGACGCGCCGTGTTCGAGCAGCGCTTCGACGATCTGGCGCAGCTGCCGCACCGGCACGCGTTCGGCCAGCAGCGACTGCAGCACGCGCACCACCACCGACAGCGGCAACAGCTTCGGCGTCAGGTCCTCGACCAGGCGCGGCGCGCTGCGGCCGAGCGTGGCCAGCAGCTGCTGCACTTCGTCGTGGCCGAGCATTTCGGCGGCACGCTCGCGCACGAGATGGGACAGGTGCGTGGCGACCACGGTGGCGGCGTCGACCACGGTGTAGCCCAGTGATTCGGCGTGCGCGCGCTGGCTGCGCTGGATCCACACCGCGTCCAGGCCGAACGCCGGGTCCTTGCCGGGAATTCCGTCGAGCGGCCCGAACACGCGGCCCGGATCCAGCGCGAGGTCGCGGTCGGGATGCAGCTCGCCACTCGCGACCGGCACGCCGTGCACGAGCAGGCGGTACTGGCCCGGCGCAAGTTCGAGGTTGTCGCGCACATGCACGGCGGGAATCAGGAAGCCCAGGTCCTGCGTGAGCTTGCGGCGCACGCCCTTCAGCCGTGCCAGCAGTTCGCCGCCCTGGGTTTTGTCGACCAGCGCGATCAGGCGATAGCCCACTTCCAGGCTCAGCGGCTCGACCGGACGCAGTTCGTCCCAGCTCAGTTCCGGTTGTGCCGCCGCGGCGACGGTGGCTTCTTCTTCCTTTTCGTCCTGCACCTGCGCGCCGCGCTGGTGCAGGCGCCAGGCGGCATAGCCCAGCACCGCGGCCAGCAGCAGGAACGGAATGTTGGGCATGCCCGGCACCACGCCGACCAGACCGAGCAGGGACGCGGCCACGGTCAGCGCACGCGGCGAGCCGAACACCTGCTTGCTCACCGCCGGGCCCATCTCCTGCTCGCGCGTCGCGCGCGTGACCAGCATCGCCACCGCGGTCGATACCAACAGGGCCGGCAGCTGCGCGACGAGGCCGTCGCCGATGGCGAGCAGCACGTAGGTCTTGCCGGCCTCGGCAAAGTCCATCTCGTGCTGCAGCACGCCGATCAGGATGCCGCCGACGACATTGATCGCCAGGATCAGCAGGCCGGCGATGGCGTCGCCGCGCACGAACTTGCTGGCACCGTCCATCGAACCGTAGAAGTCCGCCTCGGCGCGCACTTCCTCGCGCCGCGCCTTGGCGTCCTCGCGCGAGAGCAGGCCGGCGTTGAGGTCGGCGTCGATCGCCATCTGCTTGCCGGGCAGGGCGTCGAGGATGAACCGCGCCGAGACTTCGGAGATACGGCCCGAACCCTTGGTGACGACGACGAAGTTGATGATCGTCAGGATCGCGAACACGACGATGCCCACCGCGAAGCTGCCGCCGATGACGAACTGTCCGAACGACTCGATCACGTGGCCGGCGGCGGCCGGGCCCTGGTGGCCGTGCAGCAGCACCACGCGCGTGGAGGCGACGTTCAGCGCCAGGCGCAGCAGCGTCACCAGCAGCAGCACGCTGGGGAACACCGAGAACTCCAGCGGCCGCTTCACGTACACGACCGCCAGCAGCACCACCAGCGACATCGCGATGTTGATCGTGAACAGGCCGTCCAGCAGCAGCGGCGACAGCGGCACCATCACCATGGCCAGCATCGCCAGCACCACGAGCGGCGCCGCCAGGCCGTTGCGCATGGCCTCGCCCACGGAGGCGACGGAGATCCGGCTGCCGGCCTGGCTCATCGCGTCGGTTCTCCGGCGCCGCCACCGTTACCGTTGCCGTCGGCGAGTTCGGCATCGACCTCGACCCCGGCCAGCGACGGCATCGGCCCATGCGACGGGTGCCAGCGCTTGAGCTGGTACACGTAGGACAACACCTGGGCAACGGCCGCGTAGAGCTTCACCGGGATTTCCTGGTCGATCTGCGCATGCCGATACAAGGCGCGTGCCAGAGGCGGCGCTTCGACGATGCTGACGCGGTTCTTGGTGGCGACGTCGCGGATCGACAGGGCCAGCTCGTCCACGCCCTTGGCCACGACCCGGGGTGCGCGCATCTTGCCGGCCTCGTACTTCAGCGCGACCGCGTAGTGGGTCGGGTTGACGATCACCACGTCGGCCTTCGGCACCGCTTCCATCATCTGGCGGCGCGACATCTGCGCGGCGACCTGGCGCACGCGCGCCTTCACTTCCGGGTTGCCTTCGCTTTCCTTGAACTCGTCGCGCAGCTCCTGCTTCGTCATCTTCAGGCGGCTGCGCCATTGCCAGTGCTGCCACGGCACGTCGATCGCGGCCAGCAGCGCCAGCGCGCCGACCATCGCCATCAGCGACCGGGTGATCAGGCCCAGTCCCAGGCCGACGGCCGCATCGAGCGGCATCTTCGCCATGGACAGCAGTTGCGTGAATGCGCCGTACACCACCAGCGCGCCGATGCCGCCGATCAGCGTTACGCGCAACAGCGAGCGCACCAGCTCGGCGAGGCTTTCCTTTCCGTACAGCCGCTTGAGCCCGGACAGCGGGTTCAATCGCATGAAGTCCGGCTGCAGTGCCTGGCTCGCGAAACGCAGGCCGCCCATCAGCGCCGGCGCGATCAGGCACGCCGCCAGCGCGGCGAGCAGCACCGGCAGCATCGGCAAGACCAGGCCGCCGAGCAGCTTCGCGGCGTAGGGCAGCAGGCGGTCGTGCTGGCCGAGCACGGCCGGGTCGATGGTCAATGCATTGCGCAGCCAGTCCTGCGATGCCGAACCGATGTGCGAGCCGGTGCTGACCAGCGCCAGCGAGCCACATCCAAGCACCGCGACATTTGCCAGCTCGCGTGATCGCGGCACGTCGCCGCGTTCGCGCGCCTCGCGCAATCGTTTCTCTGATGGCTGTTCGGTGCGGTCTTCCTGGTCTTCGCTGGACATCGCCTCATCCGTCCCGAACCCGCCGAGGCGCGCCCGTCCTTGCTATCCGGTCAATGTGCGGGCCGCGGAGAATGCCTCCTCGAACAGCCGCTCGACCGGTCCCTGCATCTCGCGTGCCAGCAGCATCAGCAGCACCAGGCCGACCAGCAGCGCGACCGGCATGCCCAGCTGCATCGGATTGAGCTGCGAAGCCGCACGCGAGAGCACGCCGAAGGCGAGGTTGACCGCGAGCAGGGCGACGATCACCGGCAACGCCAGCAGCAGGCCGGCGCGCAGGCAGGTCGAGAAGAACGTCGGCACGACCGCAAGGAACTCCTGCACGTCGGCCAGTGGCGTGCCGATCGGCAGCGCGTGGTAGCTGTCCAGCAGCAGCCGCACCAGCGCGAGGTGGCCGTCGAGGGTGAAGAACAGCAATCCGAAGACGAGGTAGAACCACTGCGCCAGCACCGGCGACGACGCGCCGCTGAGCGGATCGGCCATCGTCGCGAACGACAAGCCCATGCCTTGCGATACCAATTCGCCGGCGAACTGTCCGGCCTCGAACGCCAGGCGCAGCATCAGCCCGATGGCGATGCCGACGGCGAACTCGCGCAGCACGGTCAGCACCGTCATCGCATCGACCGCAGCGGCGGGTGGCGTCGGCAGCAGCGCCGACAACGCGCCCGACAGCGCCAGCGTCAGCACCAGCCGCACCCGTGCCGGCACGCCGCGGCCACCGATCATCGGCAGCGCCTGCATCGCCGCGCCGATGCGGATCGCATGCCACAGCACGGCGCCGAGCATGCCGAACAGGTTGAGGCCGTCGGTGGTGGTGAGGGTGACGGTGTCCATCAGGCGTTGTGGCCGTCAGGAGACTCACGGTACTCCAGCACCGTTCGTCCTGAGCGTAGGGCTGCAGGCCCGGAGTCGAAGGGCGGGCGGGAGAACGTGTCCGACCCGCTCATCCTTCGACTCCGGCGCGGTGCGCCTACGCTCAGGACGAACGGTGAAGCATCAGGGCCGAGCATTGTGGGCGCTCGCACCATCACCCGATCAACTGCGGAATCCGATGAAACAGGTCGATCGTGAACGACACCAGCTTGCCGAGCAGGAAGTTGCCAGCCAGCGCCAGCGTCGCCACCAGGCCGATGGCCTTGGCGACGAAGCCGATCGTCGGTTCGTTGATCTGCGTGGCGGCCTGCACCACGCCAATGACCACGCCGATCACCAGCACCGCGATCAGCGGCGGCGCGCCGAGCAGCATCGCCATCTGCAGGCCGCGGCCGATTTCGGTCAGGGCGGTTTCGGGCGTCATGCGCGGTTCCTGCTCAGACCGGGTTGAAACTGGCGGCGAGCGAGCCGACCACCAGCACCCAGCCGTCGACCAGCACGAACAGCAGGATCTTGAACGGCGCCGAGATCAGCATTGGCGACAGCATCATCATGCCCATCGACATCAGCACGCTGGCCACGACCAGGTCGATGATCACGAACGGGATGTAGATCAGGAACGCGATCTCGAACGCGGTCTTCAGCTCGCTGGTCAGGAACGACGCCGCGAGCACGCTGAAGGGCACGTCGTTCGGCGTCGCGTACGGGCCGCTGTTGGACAGTCCGGCGAAGGTCATCAGGTCGCCTTCGCGCACCTGCGCCAGCATGAAGCCGCGGAACGGTTGCGAGGCCGCCGTCCACGCGTTTTTGAAATCCATCTGGTCGTTGAGGTAAGGCGCGATGCCGCTGGCCCAGGCCTGGTCGAACACCGGCGTCATCACCATCGCGGTGAGGAACAACGCCAGCGCCAGCAGCACCTGGTTGCTCGGCGTCTGCCCGGTTCCCAGTGCCTGCCGCAGCAAGCCGAGCACGATGATGATGCGGGTGAACGCGGTGAGGCCCAGCAAAGCGGCTGGCAGCAGCGTGATGCCGGTCATCAGCAGCAGCACCTGCATCGGCATGCTCACCGGCTCGCCACCGATCTTGCCGACGTTGACCGACGGCAACGGCTTGTTGAGCGTGGGCGCCGCGGCCGGTGCCGACGTCGCCGGCGTCGCGACGGACGGCGCCGTTGCGGACTGTGCCGCCACCGGCAGCGACAGCGTCAGCATCGCCAGCAGGATGAGGGCGGCGAACACGCCGCGCAGTGAAGCGATGAAGCGGGTCATGCTTTCTTTCCAAAATGCTGCGCCAGCAGTTGCGCGAACGGCGGCGTCGACGGCGCGGGCGCCACCGGCAGCGGCTCCTCCAGCGTATGCAGCGTGCGCATGCCGCCGGGGCCGACGCCGATCAGCAACTGGGTACTGCCGACTTCCACCACGACCACGCGATCGCGCGGGCCCAGTGGCAGCGAACCGACCACGCGTAGGCCCTTGCTGGAAGCACCGCCGACGCCGGGCATGCGGCGCGCGAGCGAGCCCAGTGCGAGGATCAGGCCGACCACCAGCACCAGTGCCAGCACGGTGCCGCCGATCGAGCCGGCCGCGCTGTCGTGACGCGCCGGTGCGAATGGCGTCGCGGTGTGCGCGGTGGTGTTGGCAGGTTTGCTCACGGTAGGAGCGGGTGAAGCGGACTGCGCGCGCGCCATCTGCGGCACGGTCGCGGCAGGCGTGATGGATGCGGTGGACGCAGCGGATGTGGCGATCGCGGGGGCGGAAGCTTGCGGCTGCACCGTGGCCGACAGCGCGGACGCCTCCGCCGGCCTCGACTGCGCCGCCATCGTGACGGCGGTGAGCGCCATCGATGGCATCGCGGCGTCGGCCGCGATCGCGCGTGGAGCGATGTAGCTCATCGCAGGCGCTTGATGCGTTCGGCCGGGCTGACCACGTCGGTCAGGCGCACGCCGAAACGGTCGTTGACGACGACCACTTCGCCCTGCGCGATCAGCGTGCCGTTGACGTACAGGTCGAGCGGTTCGCCGGCGGCACGCTCGAGCTCGACCACCGAGCCCTGGTTGAGCTGCAGCAGGTTGCGGATCGGGATGCGCGCGCGGCCGACTTCCAGCGACAGCGACACCGGAACGTCGAGGATCACGTCGAGGTTGAGGTCGGTGCCTGACTGGCTGTCGGCGGTCAGCGGGTCGAAGGCGGCACGCAGGGCGCTGTTGTCGATGTTCATGGCTGCGGTCAGCTCTGGGGATTGGGGGTGCCCGGCACGCCGGGAAGCAGGGTGGGATCGAACGCCGGCGTCGCGCGGGTGGCGAGCACGTTGTTGACCTTGATCGCGTTGCGGCCGTTGTGGACGCCGAACTCGCCGCTGAAAAGCGGCATCTGTTCGACCTGCAAGGTCACCGTGCGCGGCAGTTCGATCGGAATGACATCGCCGACACGCAGCTTGCACAGCTCGCGCAGGCTGATCTGCCGCTGCGCCAACGTGCTGCTCAACTCGACCTGCGCATCCTGCAGTTGCGCGCGCAGCGCCACGGTCCAGCCTTCGTCGCGCTCGATGCGGTCGCTCTGCACGCCGGCGTCGAGCTGCTCGCGGATCGGTTCGATCATCGCGTAGGGCAGGGCGACGTGGAACTCGCCGCCGCCGCCTTCCAGTTCGCAGTGGAAGCGGCTCACCACGATGTATTCGCGCGGACTGATGATATTGGCGAAGTGCGGGTTGACCTCGGAGTTGAGGTACTCGAACTCCACCGGCAGGACCGGCGCCCAGGCGTCGACGAGGTCGGCGAACGTCTGCTTCAGCAGCAGCTGGATTACCCGCATCTCGGTCGGCGTGAACTCGCGGCCTTCGATGCGGGTGTGGTACTTGCCCGAGCCGCCGAAGAAGTTGTCGACCACGGTGAACACCAGGCGCGGCTCGAACATCACCAGCGCGGTGCCGCGCAGCGGCTTCATCTTCACCAGGTTGAGGTTGGTCGGCACCTGCAGCGAGTGCATGTACTCGCCGAAGCGGACCAGGTCGATGCCGCGCACCGACAGGTCGGCCGAGCGGCGCAGCAGGTTGAACAGGCCGATGCGCCAGGTGCGCGCGAAGCGCTCGTTGATCATCTCCAGCGTCGGCAGGCGGCCGCGGACGATGCGGTCCTGGCTGGCGAAGTCGTAGCTGCGCGCTTCGCCCGGCGCCGGCGGCGGCTCGGTCTCGACCGCGCCGCTGTCGACGCCATGCAGCAACGCGTCGATCTCGTCCTGTGACAGCAGGTCGGTCATCATGGCGCGTGCTCCGCGTTACTGCGTGACGAGGCTGGTGAAATAGACCGCTTCGACCTTGTCGGCAGCACGCTCGCGCTTGAGCACGGCGCGCACTTCGACCAGGGCCTTCTCCTGCAAGCGCTCCTTGGCGCTGCGCTGGGCGAGCTGCGCGGCCGACTGCTGGCCGAACAGCAGCAGCAGGCGGTTGCGGACGGCGGGTGCGTGCTGTTCGAGCGCGGCGCCGGTGGCCTCGTCGCGGGTCATCACCTGGACGTCCGCCTGCAGGTAGCGCACCGCGTCGGCGTCGGCGAGGTTGACGACGAAGGCCGGTTCCAGCGCGAAGTAGTGCGCCGGCTTGAACGCGGCCACGGCCGGCTTGGCGGAAGCACCGGCCGGCGCGCGCATCTGCAGCCACCAGAAGACGCCGCCACCGATCGCGATGACCACCAGGACGATCAGGATCCAGAGCGCGATGTTGTTGCTGCGCGGCGGGGCGGAGGCGTTGGCGGGCACTGGATACGGTCTCGGCGTGGAGTTGCCGGTACCGTGCAAGTGGTGTGCCGCGGCAGAGTCACCCGATCCAGTGGCTGGTGTCGATCACCCGTTGACCCTTCGACCCTTCGAGGTGCTCAGGGCAGGCTTCCGGGCCTGCCGGCCCTACGCTCAGGGCGAACGGTGGGAGAGTGCGCGCGGGAATCGCAGACAGCATCACCGTTCGCCCTGAGCGTAGATGCGCAGCGTCGGAGTCGAAGGGTGAGCGGGCGGAGTGGCGTCGGGGTTTTGACGCCCGCTTGAATGCGCGCCCCGGCGGAGCTTTGACGCGCGTCAGGCGTACTCGTCGATCAGGCCGCGCGTGCTGCGCACGACGGGAGCGGCTGACCAGCCGCTGTCGCCTGGCGGTGCATTGCGGTCCTCGCCGGCGGGACCGCGGAAGGCGGGAGCCGAATGCTGGCCGTGACGCTGGCCGACATCGGCCTGCGCGAGCTGCAGGCCCTGCTGGCCGAGCATGTCGCGCAGGCGCGGCAGGCTGGCTTCGAGCGCGTGGCGGACTTCGGGCTGGGCACTGTGGAACTCGGCGCTGACGCGGCTGCCGTCGAGCTGCAGGCGCACGTCGATCGGGCCGAGGTGTTCGGGCATCACGCGGATCTCGGCATGGCCGAGCCGTTGTTCCGCCATCCAGACGATGCGCGAGCCGACGCCGCCACCGAAGTCGGCATCGATGTCGACCGGCGTGGACACCGGCACCGGTGCGGCCGAAGCGGCGGCCGCTGAATCGCGCACGGGCGCTGCTGCCGGCGCAAGCGTGGGCCAGGCTGCGGGGGTTGCGGTGTCAGAGGCGATACCGGCGTCGGTCGCTGCAGGGTTGGTGGATTCCGGCGCGGGTGCGGCGGTCGCGGTCAAAGCGGGGAATGAAGTGGCGCCGGCGCCAGCGTCCTGCGTGGCCGCCGCCGGCACGTTGGCCTGCATCGCAACGGCGCCCTTCATGGCGACCGCGGTGGCTGGCGTTGAAGCCGACGTCGCTGGCGCGGCGGCTGCCTCCGCCTTCGGCGCGAGTCCAGCGAGCATCGCCAGCAGCTGTGCCGGCAGCGACGCATCCGTGTTCGTTTGAGCCGGCAGCGCGGAGTCTGCCGGGCTGGCGGCGCCAGCGGTCGGCTCGGGAGATGACGCTTGCGTCGGCGCGTCAACTTCGGCGTCGGACCCGCGGCCGGACTCGTCCTGCGTCTGCGCCTGGTCGGTAGCGCCGGTGCGCTTGCCTGCCGAGGCCTTCTCCGACGCGGATTTCCCTGCGGCGGCACCATCGGACTCGACCGGATCCTTGCTCGCTGCGTCCTTGGACGTCGTGCCCTTGGACGTCGTGCCCTTGGACATCGCGCCGTTGGACATCGCGCCGTTGGACATCATGTCGTCGAACGAACCCGTCTTGCCGGCGCCGTTGCCGGAGGATGCGGCTCCCGCCGCCGTTCCGCCAGGGGAGGCGGCGGATGGCGACGGCGGGAGCACGGCAACGGGTGAACTCATCATTCGTTCGAGCCGTTCTCTTGGCTGGCCAGCCGCGCGCGGCGGGCACCGAGGTCGTCGAGTTCGCGCTGCGCGCGTTGTTCGACGGCGCGCGATTCCTCCGCCCGGTAGCTGCCGGCCAACTGTTCCAGGACCTTGGTGTCGCGGCTGGCGAGCATCAGCCGCGTGCGCTCGACGTCGCAGTGCTGGCGGCTGCTGTCGACGATCCGGCTTTGCTGCGCGACCGCGGTTTCGAGTTTGGCGCGGAAGGCCAGGCGGTTGGCGAGCACGGCCGGCGCGATCGTCGTGCTCTCCGGTGGCGCGGCCGAGTACTCCTCGGCATAACGGCGCAGCGCATCCAGGCGCGCTTCCTGTTCGGCCAGCGCACGGTCGCGCTCGGCGACATCGCGCGCGGCGGCATCCTGGCGTTGCTGCACCACGCGCAGCAGGGGATCGAGGCGTTGCGAGCGGGTCATGCGGTCTCCGTCGTGGGAGTCGTGATCGGGGGCGTACGGACATCGTCGAGCAGCCGCGCCAGCGCGTCGCGGCTCGCGGCCACGTCGGCTGCTTCGCTGACGTCCTGTCCGAGGAATTGCAGGATCGACGGCCAGCGCGCCAGCGCCTCGTCGACCACCGGGTCGTTGCCACGCTGATAGGCGCCGATCGCGATCAGGTCGCGTTGGGCGTTGTAGGCGGACATCAGCCGCTTGAGCTTGCGGATGCGCTCGCGCCACGGCGCGTCGGTGATGTCCTGCATCACGCGGCTGACCGACACTTCGACATCGATGGCCGGGTACTGGCCGGCGTCGGCGATGCGGCGTGTCAGCACGATGTGGCCGTCGAGGATCGCGCGGGCGGCATCGGCGATCGGTTCCTGCTGGTCGTCGCCTTCGGTCAGCACGGTGTAGAACGCGGTGATCGAGCCGCGCCCGTCGGCGCCGTTGCCGGCGCGCTCGACCAGTGCCGGCAGCTTGGCGAACACCGACGGCGGATAGCCGCGTGTGGTCGGCGGCTCGCCGACCGACAGGCCGATCTCGCGCTGCGCCTGCGCGAAGCGCGTCAGCGAATCCATCAGCAGCAGCACATGCAGACCCTGGTCGCGGTACCACTCGGCGATGGCGGTGGCGCGCAGCGCGCCGTGCAGTCGCGCCAGCGGCGGTCGGTCGGCCGGTGCGGCGACGACCACGGCACGGCGCAGGCCTTCCTCACCGAGCGTCGCTTCAACGAAGTCGCGCACTTCGCGTCCGCGCTCGCCGATCAGTCCGACCACGATCACGTCGGCGGCGGTGAAGCGCGTCATCATGCCCAGCAGCGTCGACTTGCCGACGCCGGAGCCTGCAAACAAACCGACACGCTGGCCGCGGCCGATCGGCAGCAGCGCATTGATCGCGCGCACGCCGACGTCGAGCGAGCGCGTGATCGGTTCGCGCATCAAGGGATTGATCGAGGTGCCGGCCAGACCGACCCAGTGCTCGGCACGCAGCGGACCGCGACCATCGAGCGGCACGCCGTCGCTGTCGATCACGCGCCCCAGCAGCGCCTCACCGACGGCGACTTCGCCTCGCTGGCCGCTGGGTACCACCCGCGCATTCGGCAGCAGGCCTTCGAGGTCGGCGCTGGGCATCAGGAAGGTTCGATCGCCGGAGAAGCCGACGACTTCGGCATCGACCCAGCGTCCGCCCGAGGTCTCCACGCGGCAGCGCGAGCCGAGCGGGGCGCTGCAGCCGCTGGCTTCCAGCGTCAGTCCTACGGCGCGGCGCAGCACGCCTTCGCGTGCGAGTCCGAGCGCGCGCGGCTGCGCACTGGTGTTGTCCAGTCGTGCAGCCAGGCGCAGGTTGCGCGCTTCGCGCCAGTGCGAGGCGGCGATGCTCATGCGTTTGTTTCCAAGGCAAAAGCGGCCCTCATCCGCCCTCCGGGCACCTTCTCCCGCTTGCGGGAGAAGGGAATGATCAAAAGCCCCTCTCCCGCAGCGGTTCTGAGCCCCTCTCCCGCCTGCGGGAGAGGGGTTGGGGTGAGGGCAGAGGCCGCGAAACTCATCGCTTAGCCCCATGCGCCGCGATCGTCGAATCCAGCACCGACTGCAGGCGCGCGGCGACCGTGCCGTCGATGCGGACACTCTCGCTGTGCAGGCGAAGTTCGCCCCGACCGAGCGTGCTGTCGTTGGTCAGGCGCACGCCGTCAAGGCCGGCCAGATGCGGCGCCAGCACGCCGAGATCGTCCGGATGCAGGCGCAACTCGACCTCGCGCTGGCTGCTGCCGACCGAATCGAGCGCTTCCATCACCAGGTCGGCGAGCAGCGCCGGGTCGGCCGTGTAGGCCGGGCCGAGCAGCGAACCGGCGATACGCACGGCCAGTTCGGCAAGCGAGTCGGCGACTTCGTCGTCGAGGCGTGCCAGCGGTCGGGTGAAGCCGTCAAGCACGCCTTCGATCTGCGCGATCAGACGCCGCACCTCGGCCTGGCCGGATGCGAAGCCTTCGGAGTGCCCGCGCGCGAAACCTTCCTCGCGCGCGACCTGCTCGATCGCCTGCAGTTCCTCCACGCTCGGAGGCGCCGGCATGTCGGCGACCGGTTGCACCGGCAACGGTGCCAGCCCCGGAGCGGTCCAGCGCACCGCGCCGCTGGCGTCCATCGACGCGGCCAGGTTCATACGAACGCCTCGGCCTTGGCGGCCAGCTGGATCGTGCCGGCGTCGGCCATGCGACGCACGATCCCGAGGATTTCCTTCTGTGCGGCTTCCACTTCAGCCAGGCGAACCGGGCCGCGCGCTTCCATGTCCTCGACAAGGATCTCGGCCGCGCGCTGCGACATGTTGGTGGTGATCTTCTCGCGTACCTTCGCGTCGGCGCCGCGCAGCGCGACGGCAAGGCGCTCGCTGGCGACTTCGCGCAGCACCGTCTGCATCGCGCGGTCGTCGATCTCGGCGAGGTTGTCGAACACGAACATCAGGTCGCGGATGCGGCCGCCGAGTTCGTTGTCGACCTCGCCGATCGCACCGAGGATCACCTCGTCCTGCCCCGAGTCCATGAAGTTGAGGATGTTGGCCGCTACCTTCACGCCGCCGACCGACGAGGACTTGAGGTTCTGCGAGCCGGCGAACTGGCGCGCCAGCACGTCGTTGAGTTCGTTCAGCGCATTCGGCGGAATGCCGTCGAGCGTGGCGATGCGCAGCAGCACGTCCGAGCGCACGCGGTCGGGCAGGCACTTGAGCACCTCGGCGGCCTGGTCGCTGTCCAGGTGCGCCATCACGATCGCGATGATCTGCGGATGCTCGTTGCGCACCAGGTCGGCGATCGCGCGCGGCTCCATCCACTTCAGCGTGTCGAGGCCGGAGGTGTTGCGGCCGAGCAGGATGCGGTCGATCAGGCTGCTGGCGCGCTCCTCGCCGAGCGCCTGCACCAGCACCGCGCGCACGTACTCGTCGGCGCCGGAACCCAGGCCGCTGGGCTGGGCCAGCGTGTCGACGAACTCGTCGATCACCTTGCCCACGTTCTCGCGCGAAACGCCGCTGACCGAGGTCATGGCGACGCCGAGCTTCTGCACTTCCTTGGCGCTCATGTGCTTGAGCACTTCGGCGGCCTGCTGCTCGCCGAGCGAGAGCAGCACCACCGCGGCGCGCTGGACACCGCTCAATGCATCAGCCATCGGATTCCACCCAATCGCGCACGACCTGCGCGACACGCTTGGAGTCGTTGTTCACCGCGACCCGGGCGACGTCGAGTTTCTCGTCGAAACTCATCAGTGCCGGCGCGCCGCCCACGGCCTGCGCGGCGGGCGACGACAGCGCGACCGGCACGTCCTCGTCGGCTACCGGGATGACGGTCGCGGTGGCGACCTGCGCCTTTGCTGCGGGCTTGCCGCCCATGAGCTGTCGGAACGCAGGGCGCAGCACGGTCAGGATCAGCACCAGCACTGCCAGGCCGCCGAGCACGATGCGCAGCACTTCCATCGCGCGCGGATGCTCCCATGCGCGTTCCCAGACCGGCGGCGCGTCGTCGGCGCCGTCGGTGAGGTCGCGTGCGAAAGGTGCGTTGACCACCGACACCGCGTCGCCGCGCGTGGAATCGAAACCGATGGCCTGCTCGACGAGCGTCTGGATCCGCTTCAGTTCGGCCTCGTTGAGCGGACGCAGGCTCGGCTTGCGGTTCTTGCCGTCGGTGTTGGTGGCGGCCTGTTGCACGTTGTCGACCAGCACCGCGGCGGTGACGCGGCGAATGCGGCCCGGGCCCTGGCGCGTGTGGGTCAGCGTGCGGTCGATCTCGTAATTGCGTACCGAGCTGCGCGAGGACGGGCCGTTGGCGGTGGCGCTCACGGCGGCCGCAGGCGCGGCATTGGCGCTGGCGGCTGCACCGGGCGCGCCCGGCGTGTTGCTGGCGCTACCCGGCACGCCCTGCGGTGCCGCAGCAGCGGCGAGGTTGCCCGATTCCGACACCTGCTCGCTGCGCACCATCGCCGCTTGCGGGCCGTAGACCTCGCGCGCTTCCTCGGTCTGGGCAAAGTCCATGTCGACCGAGACCTGCGCGCTGACGCGGCCGGGACCGGTCATCGGCTCGAGCAGTTCGTGGATGCGCTGCACGTACACCGATTCCTGCCTGCGCTGCTGGTCGAACTGCTTGGCGCTGACCGCGGCATCGCTGTCGGGATCGACGTTGGAGAGCATGCGGCCGAACTGGTCGACCACCGTCACCCGTTCCGGCGGCAGGCCGGCGATGCTCGATGCCACCAGGTGGACGATCGCATCGACCTGGCCCTGTTCCAGCGATGCGCCGCTATGCAACTGCAGCACCACCGACGCGCTGGCGGCTTCCTTCTGTCGGGTGAACGCACTCGGCTTGGGCAGTGCGAGGTGCACGCGCGCCTCGCGCACCGGGCGCAGGTTGGTGATCGTGCGTGCGAGTTCGGTTTCCAGCGCGTGCTGGTAGCGGGCGTTCTCGATGAACTGGCTGGTGCCGAAACCCTGGTCGCCCTGGATGGTCTCGAAACCGGACGTGTTGTTGGCCGGAAGCCCGGCGGCGGCGAGCGCGAGCTTGGCCTGGCCGATCTGGTCGTCCGGCACGGCCAGCGCGCCGCTGCCCGGCTCGATGCGGAACGGGATCTGCGCGGTGCGCAGCAGTTCGGACGCATCGCTGGTGGCCTTGGCATCAAGGCCGGCATAGACCGGCACGTAGTCCGGACGCTGCGACCAGAAGAACAGCCACAGGCCGAACGCGATCACCGCGGCGACCAGCGCGAACGTGCCGAGCTGGCGCACCACCGGGATGTCCTGCAGGCGGCCCAGGTCGCGCAGCTGTTGATTCTTGGGCAGGGCGATCACGCTCATCGTGTGCGGTCTCGAAACGTCGTGCTTGCGGTTCGGAAGTCGGTGGAACTCGGAGCGGTGCGGAGGACCATCAGATCGGCATGTTCATGACGTCCTGGTACGCCTGGACCAGGCGGTTGCGTACCTCGACGGTGGCCCGGAACGCGACCTGCGACTGCTGCATCGCCACCATCACGCGCGCCAGGTCGGCGCGCGGATCGCCCAGTTCGAATGCCTGCTGCAACGCGCTGGCGTTGTTCTGCGTGCGGCTGACGCTGTCGATGGCGTTGTTGAGGGTCTGCTGGAAACCCGGCGCGGCCGCGCTCCCACCCACGGCGCCAGGGGCAAGCGCGCCCGGCGCGATCGCATTGCCCGGCGCGAGGTCGCCGCCGCGCATGCGCGTTTCGTGCGCGCGGATCTGCGACAGGATGGAGGAGATCGCATCGGTCATCGGACGTCCGGTCCAGGGGACTGCCTGTCATAGGCAAGCGCTGTGCCAGAGGGCGATGAACGGGTTTCTGGCGCGGGATCCTGTGCCGGAGCTCCGGGACGAGCGACGGAGATCTTCCATGCTTGCTCGCCGTTTTCACCCCGAGCATGCGCAGGCCCCCACCGTTCGTCCCGAGCGTAGGCCGCGGGCCGGAGTCGAAGGGCGAGCGGGTGATGGCCTTCGCCCGTTTCATCCTTCGACTTCGGCGCCATGCGCCTACGCTCAGGACGAACGGTGAAAGGGATGTCGGCGATGAGCCCGCAATGCGCGCGCTCGCCGCCGATTGCGAAAAAAAGAAATCCCGGCTTGCGACCCCGAGGGAGGAGGCGGTCGCGTACCGGGAAAGACGAGGGTTCGTTTGGCGGGATGGCGTCGTCAGAAATCCGGCGCCAGCTCCAGATCGCGTTCGATGCCGTACTTGCGCAGCTTCTCGACCAGCGTCGTGCGGCGCAGTCCGAGCAGCGGCGCCGCGTGCGCAACGACGCCATTGGTCTGCACCAGCGCGGCGCGGATCAGTTCCAGCTCGATGCCGGCCATGTGGCCGCGCAGATCGATGCCCTGCGGCGGCAGCGTGGTCGTGGCCGACAGCTGCGACGGATCGACAGCAGCGCCCGCAGCGGGCACTGCGGCGGTGGCGGCCGAGGCGGGCACGGATTCGAGCGCTTCCGGCGGCACGTTGGCGCGGTAGCGCGCCGGCAGGTCGGACGCGCGCACGGTGCCGGAAGGATGCAGCACCGACAGGCGCTCAAGCAGGTTGCTCAGCTCGCGCACGTTACCGGGCCACGGATAGTGGCGCAGCACCTGGACCGCGTCCTGGCCGAGGCTGACGCGGCCGCGGCCGCCCTCGGCCAGCTGGCGGGTGATCGCCGAGATGAGGTCGGGCAGGTCGTCGCTGCGTTCGCGCAACGACGGCATCTCGATCGGGAATACGTTGAGGCGATAGAACAGGTCCTCGCGGAACTTGCCGTCGACGATGTGCTGTTCCAGGTTGCGGTGCGTCGCGGCGATCACGCGCACGTCGCACTTCATCGTCTGGTTGCCACCGACGCGCTCGAAGCAGCGCTCCTGCAGCACGCGCAGCAACTTGACCTGCATCGGCAGGCTCATGTCGCCGATCTCGTCGAGCAGCAGCGTGCCGCCCTCCGCCATCTCGAAGCGGCCCTTGCGCTGCGTCAGTGCGCCGGTGAAGGCGCCTTTCTCGTGGCCGAACAGCTCGCTTTCCAGCAGGTCCGGCGGGATCGCGCCGCAGTTGATCGCCACGAACGGCTTGTCGCGGCGCGGCGAGCGCGCGTGGATCGCGCGCGCGGCGACTTCCTTGCCGGTGCCGGATTCGCCGAGCACCAGCACGGTGGTATCGAACGCGGCAACCTGGTCGATCATCCGCGTCAGGCGCAGCACGGCCGGGCTGCGGCCGGTCGGTCCGACCTGAGGCAGCTCGCGGCGGACGTCGTCGTCGATGCGCTTGAGGCTGGCGCGGCGCAGCGATTCCTGCAGTTGCGGGCGGCGGATCGGATATTCCAACGGCCACACGGTCTCGGGATGCAGATGCGCGCGCCAGGCTGCGTCGGCAGCCAGTCCCGGCAGCTCCAGCACCGGCGGATGCATCGGCTGCGCGCCGAGCCACTCGACGAAGCGCGACCAGGCGCGGCTTTCGGCACTCGTGTTCGCACCGACGTCGCCGACGATCACCGCGACCCAGTCGTTGGCGCGGGCGCGCGTGAGGTCGACGTCGCCCGGTTCGGCGATGCGCGGGGTGAAGTCCATGAACTCGAGCAGCGTGGCGATGCGCTCGGCGCGCGCCATGTCCTGGTCGAGCAGGAGGATTCGGGATTCGCTCACGGGGTTTCTTCCTTGACCAGTTGCTCCAATAGCGGCACGACGTCCTGGATGTAGGCCAGCTTGCTGACGAAGGCGTCGGCGCCGGCGCGCAGGGCGTGCTCGCGGTGTTCGTGATCGTCGAAATGGCTGGCAATGACGACGTACGGCGGGTGGTCCTGCGCCTTGATCAGGCGCGTGGCCTGCAGGCCGCCCATTTCCGGCATCGCCATGTCCATCAGCACGACGTCGGGCCGCAGCGTCTCGCACTGCGTGATCGCCTCGATGCCGTTGCCGGCGGTGCCGACGATCTCGGCCCAGTCCAGGCGGCGCAGGTGGCGCACGGCGGCGCCGATGAAACCGGGATGGTCGTCGACCAGCAGGATCTTCAGTTCACGCATGACCGGTTCCTTCAACTGGCACAGGCCAGCACGCGCTGGCGCTGGCGGGCGGGGGCGATCGACAGCTGATCGCGATACTTGGCGACGGTGCGCCGGGCGATGCGCACGCCCTGGCGGGCGAGCAGGCCGGCGATCGTGTCATCCGCCAGCGGCGCGTGCGCGGGTTCGGCGTCGATCAGGCGCTTGACCATCGCCTTGACCGCGCTGCCCGACACTTCGGCGCCGTCCAGGCGCACCGCGAACAGGCGCTTGAGTTCGAACGTGCCGCGCGGCGTCTGCATGTACTTGCCGCTGGTGATGCGCGACACGGTGGATTCGTGCATGCCGATCGCGTCGGCGACCTCGCGCAGCGTCAGCGGCGCGATGGCTTCCTCGCCGCGCTCCAGGAATCCGCGCTGGCGTTCGACCAGCACCTGTGCGGTGCGCAGCAGCGTGTCGTTTCGCATCGCGACGCCGCGCACCAGCCAGCGTGCTTCTTCCAGCAGGCCGCGCAGCGCCGAGACGTCGCCCGGCGCGTCGGCCAGCGCACGTTCGCAGTGTGCGGAAATGCGCACGCGCGGCGCGGTGCGCGGGTTGAGCGCGACGCGCCAGCGACCGTCGGCGTGCCAGGTGACGACGTCGGGAACGACATGGGTGTCTTCCGTCGCCGCCGGTTCGTCGACCGGGTGCGGACGCAGCGTCATCACCATCGCGATGGCTTCGCGTGCCAGTTCGGCATCGATGTCCAGCGCCGATGCGATCGCGGCTTCGTCGTGGCGGGCCAGCAGGTCGAGGTGGTCGCGCAGCAGGCGTTGCGCGGCATCGCGCGCGGGACCGTCGCGATGCGTGACGAGCTGCGCGCGCAGGCACTCGCCGATATCGGCGGCGGCCATGCCCGGCCATTCGTCGTGGAGCAGGCGGATGCGCACCAGTTCGAGTTCCTGCGCGTCGATGCCGAGCGATGCGGCGCCGAGGGCAAGGAGTTCGGCGTGCGGTTGCTCGAGGTAACCGCGGTCGTCGCACTGGTCCAGCCACCACGATGCCAGGGCGAGGTCGCGTTCGTTCCAGCGCAGCGACAGCAGCTGCAGCAGGCGCACGCGTGGATCGGCGGATGCGCTGTCGGCGATGCGAGAGGCGGCATCGTCGGCGTAATCGCTGCCCGCGCTTCCACCGGACAGGAAGGAGGGTTCGGGCAGTTCATCCCACGCCGCGGTTTCCAGCGCCGCATCATCGGCGGCGCCGTCTTCGCCGGCATCGTGCAGAGGTTCTTCCTGCTCCAGCAGCGGATTGCGTTCCAGCGCCTGGCGCAGTTCGAGTTCCAGCTGCGGTGCGGTGAGCTGCAGCAGGCGGATCGACTGCAGCAACTGCGGCGTCAGGTTGATGCTCTGCGCCAGCTGCGGGCGCATCGATGCTTTCACGGTGTGTCCCCTACCACCGTTGCACGGCGGCCACGACGCCATCCTGCGACTCCGGTGACGGCAATCGAATCGGGGCGAACCCGGGGTGGTTTCGGGGAAAACCTGTCGCCTTGTCGGGGCTTCCCCTACATCGCGACGTGATTCCGGCGGCACCTGCCGGAGCGCGTCACGTGACGACGCGGTGGGTCATGGCGACGCGATCGGCCGCACGGGCGGGAATGGGGTGTTCGTGCATGTGCACGACGGCGTGCAAAGGAGGTGCCACGCGGGTTGCCGGGATGTTGGCGGGGTTGCTCCTGCGCCTGTCGTGAAAGCCGCTGTGTCCTTGTTGTTACTGTAGGCAACAACCAAGCTTCCGTCCGCGACGCGGCCGGGTCACTTTTCTTTGGTGGCACAAAGAAAAGTAACCAAAAGAAAGTGCCTTCCTCGACAAGGCAAACCTAAAGCGGAGCTGCTACGGGGATTTTCCGACTCGGCATCCTGCCTCGGTCGGAAAACGGCGCACATCCATGTGCGCCACCCTTCGGGTCTGGACGCCCAGTCGGCTGTTCAAGGGCAGCAACGGCAACAGCAGCAGCGAAGCTCTTGCAGACACGGCCCCCGATACTTTCGCTGCGGCCCTTGGCCCTTGGCTGTCCCTCAAGCGACCGATTAGGGCTGCAGACCCGTAGGGCGCCGCACATGGACGTGCGGCGTTTTTCGACCGAGCCAGGATGGCGAGTCGAAAAATCCCCGTAGTAGCGATCTTCTAGGTTTGCCTCGTCGAGGAGGGCCGTTTTCTTTGGTCACTTTCTTTTGGGCCAGCAAAGAAAGTGACCCGGCCGACCGCAGGGCGGACGGAAGCATTGGCCTGGATCCCACGTACGCGGGGGATGACTGATGAATAGCGTGCTGCTGGGAACGCGCTAAGCGTCAGCGTCGATCGTGCAACCGCATCGCCACACGCAGCAGCTCGATCGAGTTGCGGCAGCCGAGCGTCGCCATGATGCGCGAGCGGTGCGTTTCCACGGTCTTGACGCTGATGCCGAGGTCGGCGGCGATCTGCTTGCTGGTGCGGCCGGCGCCGAGTGCGGCCAGGATCTCGCGCTGGCGAGGGGGCAGCGAATCGACGCCCTCGTCGCTGCGCGGACGTGCGAACAACTGCGGTGCGGACACCTGCGGGCTGAGGAAGGTACGGCCAGCGGCGGCGGCGCGCAGGGCGATCTCGAGTTCGGCCGGTGCGGCTTCCTTGACGACGAAGCCGCTGGCACCGCGCGCGAGCGATTCGCGGACATGGGCCGGGTCGTCGTGCATCGACATCACCACCACGGCGCTGTCCGGGCTGACCCGGCGCAGTTCGGCCAGGGCCTCGAAGCCGCTGCGGCCGGGCATCGACAGGTCGAGCAGGACGATATCGGGCTGGGTCTGCTGGGTGCCGATCACGGCTTCGTCGGCGTTGGCGGCCTCGGCCACCACCTCGATGTTGCAGAAGGACTCCAGGAGACGGCGAAGACCCGCCCGGACCAGGGTGTGGTCGTCACAGATCAGTACGCGCAACAACCCCACAGCCACTGCCAGGTCCCCGAAGCTTTTACAGCCCGGCCACCTTATCGGAGCCCGGGGGGGCAGGCTATTTGCGCGCGTCGAGAATGTGACGGGTGGACCAATTGTCAGCGCGGACGACGCTGGCCGGCGACGGCCTTGCGGTGCTGGCGGAACAGATGGCGCTCCAGGGCGGCCGCCAGTGCGGGGCCGAGCGGGCCGAAGCGCAGCCAGAGGTCGTACTCGCCCCCGGCTTCGATACAGGCCAGTACGGTCGCGGGTATCAGCAGCGGTTCCGGAAGCCAGTCGGCCGGCTGCACGCGGAAGCGGCCGCGGCTGCCCGCCGGCACCGCCTCGGGCATGCGCAGGCGTACGCCGCGCGCGGACCAGTGCAACTCGCGAGCGGGATCGTCCTGCGCGCTGCGGGCCAGCGTCGCCACCATCGCGGTCAGCAGGTCCAGCCGGGCCTCGATGCGGGCGATGGCCAGGTGGGTGGCGCCGTGTTCGTCGGATTCCTCGCCGCGGCCGTCCTCGACCACGGCGAGCGCACGCAGCAATGCTTCGCCGCGAGCGGCGGCCGACTGTACGGCGGCGGCATCGACATCGCCGGGAAGGTAGCCGGCCGGGCGGATCTCCTCGCAGGCCAGCACGTCGGCGAACAGTTCCTGCTGCCAGGGTGTGGTGTCCATCAGGCCTCCTGCAGGTAGGCACGCATGCCGCGGTGTTCGTGCCCCAGACGCGCCAATGCCGCGCCGGCTTCGTCGCGCTCGCGCTTCAGGTCGGCCAGCAGGTGCTGCTGCGCCTCCAGCAGTTGCTGCCATGCGTCGCGTTCCGCACGCAGGTCGGCGGTGGGCAGTGCACGACGTACATCGAGGTCGAACTGCGACAGCAGCCGTTCCGCCTGGTTCCAGTCGCCGCACTGCACGGCGGCGCGGATGGCGGGCTCGGGCAGGGCGGGGATCATGGCGTGCGTGCCGGGGCGATCGCCAGCCACGCCGATTCGATGTCGCCGAGCAGGCCGTCGACCTCGCGCAGCGGTTCGGCATCGTTCTCGGCGTTGGCGGTGAGCAGGCGGCGCTGCGCGTAGTCGTACAGCGCCTGCAGTCCGTCGGCGATTTCGCCGCCGGCATCCAGGTTCAGCGCGCCGTTGAGCCCGCCGATGATCGCGCTGGCCTCGCTGATCGCCTGTGCCTTGCGCGGCAGGTCGCCGCGTTCGAGGCAGGCCACGGCCAGGCGTGCCCGCTCGCGCGCGCCCGACAGCATCAGGGCGATCAGGCGGTGCGGGTCGGCATCGAGCACGGCGCTGGTCAGGCCGGTCTGGCGGTACTGGTCGGCGAATCCACGGGCGGTGTGCATGTCGGGGCCTTCGGGGAGCGGGGGACTCAGAGCGCGGCGAGCTGCTGCGCGAGGTAGGAACTGGTGCTCTGCATCTTCGACACCATCGTGTCGAGCGCGATGAACTGCGCGCGGTAGCGCTTCTCGACCTGTTCCATGCGGTGGTCCAGGTCGGTGCGCTGTTTCTCGATCGAACGCGTGCGCTGGCTGAGCGCATCGCTGCGCGAGTCGAGCATGCCGTCGTCGTTGAGGATGCCGTCGAGCGAGGCCTTCAGTCCGCCGGTCAGGCTGCCGTTGGCGCCGAACAGGCGCGCTGCCGGCAGCGGGTCCTTGGCGATGGCGGCATCGAAGCCGCCCTCCTCGAACTTCAGCGTGCCGTCCTTCGCGATGGTGACGCCGAGCGCCTTCAGGTCGGTGACCGAGCCGCTGAGCTGGCCGCGCAGCTCGCTGCTGGCGCCGCGCACCATCGCGTCGCCGTTCAGCGCGGCCGCGACCTTGGTGCTGCTGTTGTAGGAGGTCGTCGTGTTGATCGCCGCGATCGATGCGTTGTAGGCGTTGACGAAGTTCTTGATCGCCGTGCGCTGCGCTGACGGATCGTTGCTGACGACGACCTCGCGCTTGGTGCCGGGCTCGGCCTTGGTCAGGTTGAGCGTTACGCCGGGCACGAGGTCGCTGATGCTGTTCTCCGCGCTGTGGCGCTCGAAACCGTCGACGATCACGCGCGCATCGTCCGCAGCGATGACCTGGTTCATGCCGCCCGGATATGCCAGGCCGGCGAGGCCGCCGTCGCCGCCGGAGGCGCTGACGGTGATGGCATTCGCCTTGCCGGTCTTCAGTGCCGAAAGCACGAGGTGCGCGCCGTCGTCTGCCTGCACGATGCTGGCGACCACGCCGCTGCCGGCGGCCTTGGCGTTGATCGCGTCGCGGATCGCGCCGAGGCTGTTGTGCTCGGCGTCGATGTCGACCTCGAGCTTGGTCGTGCCGGCATTGATGGTGAGGCGGCCGGTGCCGACCGCGCTTTCGGGCTTGGTGTAAGCCGTGGAGGACAGTTTGTGCGCGGTCGCCAGCGCCATCACTTCGACCTGGTAGCGGCCGACGGCCGCACCGGCGCCGGCACTGACGGCGAAGCCGGAACCCTCCGGCACCGTGGCCTTGCGTGCCTGTGCGGAATCGTTGGAGGCCAGCGCGGACACGGCCGTGCGCAGCCCGGAAAAGGCGCCACGCAGCGTGCCGATCGCGGAGATCTCCGCCTGCAGTCGACGATCGGCGCGGTCGATGCGGCCATCCGCCGGCGCGCGCTCGGCCGCGACCAGCTGCGCGACGATGGTGTTGACGTCGAGGCCGCTGCCACCGAGACCGCCTACCGAACTCATCGGCGGCCTCCGCGACGGAAAAGATTCAGATAAGAGCCGGCATTGGATCGCGACGCACCGGCATCGGACGTTGCGGATCGGGTCCTGGCGTCATGGCGGGTGGTGTTCATCGCGTTCCTCTTCAAAAAAAAGCGCCGGGCGTGACGCCGAAACGTCGCGCCCGGTGCGGGTGGGGCTTAGCGCAGGAGGCTGAGCACGCCCTGCGGAGCCTGGTTGGCCTGCGCCAGCATCGCGGTGCCGGCCTGCTGCAGGATCTGGTTACGGGTCAACTGCGCGGTTTCCTTGGCGAAGTCGGTGTCCTGGATTCGGCTGCGGGCAGCCGACAGGTTCTCCGACGTGCCCGAGAGGTTCGACACGACCGAGCTGAAGCGGTTCTGCACGGCACCCATGTTGGCGCGAGCGGTGCTGATCGCCGACAGCGCGGCATCCATCGACTGCATCGCGGCGTCGGCGCCAGCGGTCGTGGAGATGTCGAGCGTGCCGAAGCCGGTGTTGGCGACGCGGGTCGTGGTGGCTGCGGCCAGGCCGGTCGTCGCGGCGGTCGAGGAAGCGCCGGCGTGGGCGACGGCGATGTCGGCCGTGGTCGAGACCAGCGTGACCGTGGTGGCGGTGTCGTTGATCGCGTAGACGCCGGTCTGGTCGGAGACCGAGTTGACCGCGGTACGGACGCTGGCAGCGCGTTCGGTGGCCGAGGTGTCGGCGGCGATGCCGCCCACCGAGACGCCGTTGACGGTCAGGTCGCCTGCGGTGACCGCCGTGAAGGTGGTGGCGGCGGCGCCGGTGACCGAAGCGCGGCTGTAGGTGCCGAGGTTGGCCGAGCTGGCGTCGACGATCGCGCCGACGGTGATCGTCTCGCCCTGGTTGGCGCCGACCTGGAACACCTGGTTGGCGAAGGAGCCGTCGAGCAGCTTCACGCCGTTGAAGTTGGTCTGCGAGGAGACGCGGTCGATCTCGGCCTTCAGCTGCTGCGCTTCGGCGTTCAGCGCGGCGCGGTCGGTGGCGGAGTTGGTGGCGTTGCGCGACTGCACGGCCAGCTCGCGGATACGCTGCAGGTTGTTGCCGATCTCGCCCATGGCGCCTTCAGCGGTCTGCGCCAGCGAGATGCCGTCGTTCGCATTGCGGGCCGCCTGGTCGAGGCCGCGGATCTGGGTGGTGAAGCGCTCGGAGATGGCGAGGCCGGCGGCGTCGTCTTTGGCGCTGTTGATGCGCAGGCCCGACGACAGGCGTTGCAGGCTCGTCGCCAGCTGGGCGCCCGAGCTCGACAGGTTGCGCTGGGCGTTCAGCGACATCGTATTGGTGTTGATGACTTGCATGATTGCGGTCTCCTGGAAGGTGGGAACCCGGCGGCGCGAAGGGCCTGGGCCGGCTATCGCAGGGTGTTGGCTTTGGGGCCCGCGCCGCTGCTGTGATGAATAACGGCGCCGGGTTGTCAAGCTTTAGCGGCCTTTTTTCGTTTGCCGCCTGGTCCCCGTTTCCCTTTCTCCACGCACATCCATTCCGTGACGGTCTTCCTCCTTCCGCCCCGTGCGTATCCGCCGGGAAGGTGAGGCCCCGCCCCCATCACCGCATCTTGTCGAACAGCGATAGCGACTGCGTCTTCAACATCACCTGCTGGGCCGCGTCGAGCGCGGTCATCTGCATCGCCAGCCGCGAGGCCGCCTCGGCGTAATCGAGGTCGCGCAGTCCCGACAGCGTTTCCTGCAACGAGATGTCCGAGGCTTCCCGCGTATCGGCGGCCTTGTCCAACGTGGACAGGCGCGCGCCGGTATCGGCGCGCACTGCCGAGAAGTGGGTCTGCGCCGTGGCGATGTCGCCGATCGCCGCGCCGATCGCGTTGTTGGCGCGGGCGCGGTCGGCGTCGGTCACGAGCGGTGCTTCCAGCGCATCGGCGATCGAGTCGAGCGTCGCGAACACGTCGCGCGTCGGTGCGTGCTCGAGCGTGAAACTGTCGCCCGGGTTCGGTGCGCCGGTGATCGTGAAGCGCGTGCCGGCCACGGTGATCGACTGGCCCGAAGCGTAGGCACCGCTGGCCACGACCGTGCCGCCGGCATCGACCGCCTGCCACGCATTGGCCGCGGTGAACTGCACCTGCAGCGGCGATGCGGCTGCGTTCCACGCCGCGGTGTCGGTCAGCGCCGTCGACTGCAAAATTCCGGTGCCGCCGTTGCCGGCAGCAGCGCTGCCGCGCACGACGCCGTCGCCCGTGCGCACGCGCATGAAGATCGCGCTGCCAGGATCGGTGTCGGCGACGGATAGATCGGGGCCGACGTCGACCAGGTTGCGGCCGTCGTCGCCGGCATAGCTCACCTGGCCGCCGCTCTCGGAAAACGGGGAGATGCCGTCGCGCGTGCCGGCGAACAGCCGCCGGCCGGTGCCGTCGTCGCGGTTGGCGATGCCGAGCAGTTCGCTGCGCAGGCTGCGCAACTCGGCAGCGATCAGCTTGCGCTCCTCGCTCGACAGCGTCGCGTTGTTGCCTTGCACGGTCAGCTCGGCCGCGCGCGATAGCGCCGCGGTGCTGTCGGCCATGGCTTCTTCCTGCAGGCGCAGGCGGTGTTCGACGGTATCGCCGCTGCGGCCGTACTGCTCCAGCTTGGCGACGGCATGGTCGAGCCGCTGTGCGCTCGCCCAGGCCGCGGGATCGTCCGAGGCCTGCAGCAGCTTCTGCTTGCTGCCCAGTTCGAGCTGCGTGCGCGAAAGCTCCTGCTGGCGCTGCAGCATCGCGTTGAGGCCCTGCAGGAACAACCCGTTCGTGGAAACCCGCATCATCTGGTCGTCTCCGGTCAGCGGCGCACGGACGACAGCAGCGTCTGGAACATCGTGTCGGCCGTGCTGATCACCTGCGCGGCGGCCTGGTAGGCCTGCTGGAAGCGCATCAGGTTCGCGGCTTCCTCGTCGAGGTTGACGCCCGACAGCGAGTCCACCTCGGCCGCGACCTGCTTGTCGATCGCGGTCTGCGCATCCAGGGTCAGCTTGGCGTGGCGCGCCTCCGAACCGATGCTGCCGCTGAACTGCGACATCGCGGTGGTGAGGGCGAGCGTGCCACCGGCAAGCACCGGGTTGTCGTCGATCGCGGCCAGCAGGCGCGCGTTGGCGTTGTCGCTGGAGCGCGGCGGCGTGCGCGCGAGCGTGAAGCTGTCCCCGGCAGCGGGCGTGCCTTCCAACGACAATGACCAGCCGTTGCCGGCGATCGGGGTGCCGGGCGTGTAGCCGAACGGGCCGGCGCCATCGATCGTGTACTGGTTGGCGTCGATGAAATCGATCGTCGCGCCGGCGAAGCTGGCGAACGCGATGGGATCGGTCACCCTGGTCGCGCCCGGCTTGGCGTTGCCGAGGTTGGCCTCGTCGATGGTGGACTGGATCGGCTGCGCGGCGGCGATGCCGTTGGGATCGGTCATCGACACGCGGATGTTGGCGGCGGCTGCGGCCGTCGGCTGCAGCATGAAGCGGTCGCCGCTGGCGGGCGTGCCGCCGACGACCAGAGAGACACCACCGACGCGCAGCGGATCGGCGGCGTTGCCGGTGCCGGTGATCGGCACGGCTTCGCCGCTGCCGGCGCGCGTCGCGTTCCAGGCGGTGCCGTCGAAGCGCAGCACCACGTCCTGGCCGGTGAGCTGGCCGAGGTCGGCGATGCTCGCCGACAGCGTCGCCGTGCCGGTATTGCCGGAGTGCGCGGAGGTGCGCGGCGGCGGAATCGAGAACACATCCGCGCCGGGATTGCCGTTGTAGTCGACACCCGCGCGTTGCGTGGCGTTGAAGCTCTGCGCGAACGCGGTGGCGAGGCGGCCGAGTTCGGCGCGCGACGGATCGAGCACGCGGCTGCGGAACTCCAGCAGGCCGCCGATCTCGCCCGATACCGTGCCGGCCGGCAGCGGCACCGGTCCCTGTGCGCCCTGCACGGCGAGCTGCAGGCGGTCGGAGCGGTACGGATCCTGCGTGGTCGCCAGGCCCATCGCGCGCTGGTTCAGCACCAGGGGCTGGCCGCCGGTGGTGAAGAGGTTGATCGCGCCGTTGTCCTGCTCGACCGCGGTGACGCCGACCAGCGCAGCGAGCTTGTTGATGCGCAGCGCGCGCTGGTCGATCAGGTCCGGCGAGGCATTGCTGCCGGCGCCGACGATGTCGCGGTTGAGGTTGGCGATCTCGTTGGCGAGCTGGTTGGCGGACTCGACGTGCGCCTTCAGGTCGGCGTTGGTGTCGCTTTCCATGCGCGCGAGCTGGCCGTCGATCGACTGCCAGCGCGAGGTCAGCTGGCGCGCGCTGTCGAGCAGCTGCGAGCGCGCGACCTGCGAGGTCGGCGCCGACACCACGCCTTCCACGGCGCCGAAGAACGCCGACCACGGCCCGGACAATCCACTGGCACTGTCGGACAGCAGCTTGTCGACGCGGCTCGCGGAATCGGAGAGCTGCTGCAGGCGCCCGACTTCGCCGCTGCTGTCGATCTGCCGAGCGAACACGAGGCTGTCGGCAAGGCGCTGCAGCGCTTGCACGTCCACGCCCGTGCCGATGGCGCCGGCGCCGCGATCGATGCCGGGTCTCGCGACCAGGTCGACGCGCTGGCGGCTGTAACCGGGCGTGGCGGCGTTGGCGACGTTGTGGCCGACGGTCGACAGTGCGCGCTGGAAGGCGAGCAGGGCCGAGCTACCGGTCGAAAGCATTCCCGTCATGGGTTATCCCCGTTCTGCGCCGCCGAGGTCGGCGAGCGCGCGGTGGAGGGTGGGGCCATTGGCGATGGCGTTGATCTTGTCTGCGTACGCCGGATCGGTGGCGTAGCCGGCGCCCTGCAGTGCCTGCGCGAAGCGATGCGTGTCCTGCCCCGCGGCGCGCGCCGCGGCATAGCGCGGATGGCCGAGCAACTGCGCGTAGTCGGCGAAGCTCTCGCCGGCCGAGTCATACGCACGGAAGTCGGCGCGCTCGGCGCGGCGCACGCCATCGACGAACTCGTGCGTGCCCGCGTTGACGCGCGCGCCCTGCCAGCGCGATCCCGCCTTGATGCCGAACAGGTTGTGCGACGTCGTCTCGCCATGTCCGACGAGGCGGCGGCCCCAGCCGGTCTCCAGCGCGGCCTGCGCGACCAGCGCCTTGGGCGAAACGCCGAGTTCCTCGGCCGTGCGCTGGGCGTGCGGCCAGATCGATCGCACGAAGGCTTCGGGGCTGCTGCAGTCGAGTGGAGCGTCGGGCGGGCAAGCCTGCTGCGCCGATGTCACCGGCATGTGAGGCAGTGCAGCGGCCGGCAGCGAAACGCCGTTGTCGCTGGGTGCCAGTGGCAGTGCGCCGGCAGGCGCTTGTAGCGGAAGCACGGTCCCCGCTCCGGCGGGCGAGGGCAGTGGCATCGAGCCGTCCTGCGGACCGGCAGTTGCTGAGGATGACGTGCGGCCTTCGAGCTGGCGCACGATCATCGGTGCCAACCCGAGTCCGCGTCCCTTGGTCAGCTCGCGCGACAGTTGCTGGTCGTACATGTCGCGATAGGTGCTGTCGCCCATCAGCGGGTCGCCGAAGCTCGCTCTGCGCATCGACTTCAGCAGCATCTGCGCGAACTGCGCCTCCAGCTCGCGCGCAGCCGTCTCGATCCGCGAACGTGGCGTGTCGTTCGAAGGCGCGAGCGGGATGGCGGTGGCGGAGGGGAGACGCATGTGTAGTTCAAGGCAAGACGCGTGCCTAGATCACCTCGAGCTCCGCACGCAGCGCACCGGCGCGCTTGAGCGCTTCCAGGATCGCGACGATGTCGCCCGGCGCGGCGCCGACCGCGTTAACCGCGCGCACGATGGCCTCCAGCGACGTGCCGCCCTGGAACAGGAACATGCGGCCGCCATCCTGGCTGGCTTCGATGCTCGACTGCTGCGTCACCACGGAACGGCCGTCGCCGAACGGCGCCGGCTGGCTGACCTGCGCGTTCTCGGTGATCGACACGGTCAGCGAGCCGTGCGAAACCGCCGCCGGCAGCACGTCGACCTGGCCACCCATCACCACCGTGCCGGTGCGCGAGTTAACGATGACCTTGGCTGCCGACGTGCCCGGTGCGACGTCCAGCGATTCCAGCCGTGCCAGGAAACCGACGCGATCCATGCCGGCCGGCGGCATCACTTCGATGGTGACGGCGTCGACCGCATGCGCGCGGCCGTTGCCGAACGCGCCGTCGATGGCCGAGACGATGCGCGATGCCGTGGTGAAATCGGCCTCGTGCAGGTTCAGCGTGACGTTGCCCGCGGGCGCTGCACCGGCGACGGCGCGCTCGACGATGGCGCCGTTGGGAATGCTGCCGCTGTTGGGAACATTGACCGAGATGCGCGAACCGTCCTTGCCGGAGGCACCGAAACCCGACACGACCAGGTTGCCCTGGGCGATCGCGTACACCTCGCCGTCGGCACCGCGCAGCGGCGCCATCAACAGGCTGCCCCCGCGCAGCGAACCAGCGTTGCCGATCGAGGACACGGTGACGTCGATGCTCTGGCCAGGCTTGGAATAAGGCGGAAGCTCGGCGTGGATGGCGACCGCGGCGACGTTCTTCAGCTGCGGGTTCACGCCCGGCGGAATGCTGACGCCGAGCTGGTCGAGCATCGTCTTCAGGCTCTGCACGGTGAACGGCGTCTGGCTGGTGCGGTCGCCGCTTCCGTCGAGGCCGACGACGAGACCGTAGCCCACCAGCGGATTTCCGCGCACGCCGGCCACCTGCGCGAGGTCCTTGATGCGCTCGGCGTGGGCGGGGGTGATGGCACCGGTGGCGAACAGAACGAACATCGCACCGACGGCGGAAAGAAATACCGTTCGTCCTGAGCGTAGGCACGCAGTGCCGGAGTCGAAGGATGGACGGGCCGGATGCGCTGCAGGTTCGCTCGCCCTTCGACTCCGCGCTGGAGCGCTACGCTCAGGACGAACGGTGTCAGATCGCCGGGATGTTGCGAGCCAGGTGCGTGCGAGATCGGTCAGGGATTTCACGACGCCACCTCAGTAGGGATAAACAGCCGAATTGAAGAAGCGTCCCAGCCAGCCCATCGCGTTGGAGCGGGCCAGCGTGCCGCGCCCGCCATAGACGATGCGCGCATCGCCGACGCGGTCGGACGCTATGCGGTTGTCGGGACCGATATCGGCGACGCGGACGATTCCTTGAACCTGCACCAGTTCGTCCCCCTGGTTCAGGCGCAGGCGCTTCTCGCCGCGGACCAGAAGGTTGCCGTTGCCGAGGTTCTGCACGACCGTGGCCGTCACCGAACCGTCGAGGCGGTTGCTCTGCGTGCTGTTGCCCGCGCCTTCGAAATCGCGCGAGCCCTCGACCGAAGCCTGCAGCAGGTTGTTGCCGTTATAGGTGATCGGCACGCCGGCGATCGTGGGAGCCGCCATGTCGATGGTGCTGTCCTTGGTGACCGACGTATTGGCCTGGGTGCGCGCGTTGGTGCTCTCGACCAGCACGATGGTGACGAGATCGCCGACTTCGCGCGCCTTGTTGTCCTCGAAGAGGCGCAGGGCGCGGCTGCCGGGATAGATCGAACCTTCGCTGGCGCCGCCGGATGGCGCAACCACGACAGGCGCCGGCATCGGCGCCAGCGGCTCGTAGGGACGCACGTCGCCGACCAGCGCGGCGCAGCCGCCGAGCGCGAGCATGACGACGGAAGCGGCACCGGTGTGCAGGAACATGATGCGCAGGGACGTGGTGCGCAGGAGCATGGCCGTGCTCACAGGTTGTTGTTGAGAAAGCCGAGCATCGAGTCGGTGGTCGAGATCGCCTTGGCGTTGGTCTCGTACGCGCGCTGCGTCTCGATCATCGACACCAGTTCTTCGACGACATTCACGTTGGAGCCTTCCAGCGAGCCCTGTGCCAGCCGGCCGAGGCCGCCCTGCGAAGGCGAACCGCTCTGCGCCGGGCCGCTGGCGCCGGTCTCGACATACAGGTTGCCGCCGATCGCCTGCAGACCGGCCGGATTGACGAAGTCGGCCAGCGTCAACGCGCCGATCTGCACCGAGTCGGACTGTCCCGCCACCCTCACGCTGACGGTGCCGTCGGCGCCGATGGTGATGCCCTGCACGCCTTCCGGCAGCTGGATGCCGGGCTGCACCGCGTAGCCGGCGTTGGTGACGAGCTCGCCCTGCGGGCCGGTCTTGAAGTTGCCGTCGCGCGTGTAGGCGGTGCTGCCGTCGGGCATCAGCACTTCGAAGAAGCCGCGGCCGTCGATGGCCACATCGAGCGCGTTGCCGGTCTGCGCGAGGTTGCCCTGGGAGAATTCCTTGGCGGTGGCCGCGACACGCACGCCGGTGCCGGTGCTCAGGCCGGTCGGCAGCTGTGTCTGCTCGGAGGTCGCGCCGCCGGGTTGGCGCACGGTCTGGTAGAGCAGGTCCTCGAAGCTGGCGCGGTCGCGCTTGAAGCCGGTGGTGTTGGTGTTGGCGAGGTTGTTGGAAATCACCGCCATGCGCGTCTGCTGCGCGTCGAGGCCGGTTTTGGCGATCCACAGAGCCTGGGTCATGGCGTTTCCTCAGTGAGGCGCTGATTCGTCAGCGCGAAGAGAGCAGGGAGTTGGCGGAGCGTGCGTTCTCGTCTCCGCTCTGCAAGACGCGTACCTGCATTTCGAACTGGCGCGCGAGCTGGATCATCGACACCAGCATCGAGGTCGCTTCGACGTTGCTGTCCTCAACCACGGCGCCGGTCAGCACCTTGCCGGCGGCCGGTGCGGGTTCTTTTCCGGGCGCGGCGCGCATAAGGCCGTCGTCGCCGCGCACCAGATCCTTGGTCGAGGCGCTGACGATCTGCAGGCGACCAGCCTGGGTCATCGTCGAAGCCGGCTGACCCTGCGGCACGACCGAGATCGTGCCGTCGCCGCCTATGTCGAGCGACTGGTGCGGCGGGATCGTCATCGGCGCGCCGTCGGTGCCGAGCACCGGGCGGCCGCTGGCCGTGGTCAGCACGCCATTGGGGCTGAGCTTGAGGTCGCCCGCGCGCGTGTAGGCGACGCCGCCGCGCTCGTCCTGCACCGCCAGCCAGCGGTCCGGATCGAGGGCGACATCGAGCGGGTTGCCGGTGTTGATCAACGCACCGCGCGCACCGCTGATGCCGAGCGTCTGATGCGAGGCCGCCACGCGCGAGGCATGTCCGGCACCGCTCACCGGCGCGGCGACGGTGCCGCTCAGCGTGGCCTGGAAACCGACGGTGTCGGCATTGGCGAGGTTGTGCGAGACCGAGGCCTGCGTCTTCAGCGTGGCGCTGGCGCCGGTCATGGCGATATAGAGCGCGCGGTCGGTCATGGCGGCGTCCCGGCGTTATCCGTGGTCAACATCAGCGGATGTTGATCACGGTCTGCGTGACCTGATCCTGGGTCTGGATCATCTGCGCGTTCGCCTGGAAGTTGCGCTGCGCGGTGATCATGTTGACCAGCTGTTCGGTGAGGTCGACGTTGGAGGCTTCCAGCGCGCCGCCCTGCACCTGGCCGAGCTCCGAGGAACCCGCATAACCGCGACGTGCCGCGCCCGAATCGATCGTCTCGGCCCAGCCGTTGTCGCCCAGCGGCTGCAGTCCGCCTGGATTGGAGAAGTTGGTCAGCGCCAGCTGGCCCAGCGGCGTCGACACGCCGTTGGTGTAGCGCGCATTGACGATGCCTTCCGCCGACACTTCCACGCCGGTCAGGCGGCCGGTCGCGTGGCCGTCCTGCACCAGCGACGACACGCTGAACTTCTCGCCGTACTGGGTGGAGCCGGCCAGATCCAGCGTCAGGTTCAGCGGAGCCGAACCGTTGGTGGTCGCGTAGGCGGGCAAGGCGATCTGGCCGTTGGCGGGCGTCTGCAGCGCGCCGGTGTTGGTGTACTGCAGCGTCGTCGGGCCGCCGACCGCATTGCCGTCGACGGCGACGTGCACCTGCCATTCGTTCGGATTGGCGGTCTTCACGAAGTACATCGACTGCGTGTGCGCCGCGCCGAGCGAGTCGTACACCGTCAGCGACGTGGTGTGCGTGTAGGTGTCCGGATCGGCGGCATTGAACGGTGTCACCGTCGGAGGAGTGGCGTTGGTGGGCAGGTTGGTGCCGACTTCGACCAGGCCGGTCGCGCGCGGCGGCGAGTCGCCGTTGGCCAGGCGCAGGTCGCTCAGGCGTCCGGTGTCGAAGCCATTGCCGGATGGGTTGGGCAGGAACACCTGCAGGCGCTGCCCCGCCGGGTTGACGACGTAGTTCTCGCGGTCGGGGCTGAAGTTGCCGGCGCGCGAATAGACCATCGAACCCTGGTTGGAGAGGGTGAAGAAGCCCTGGCCGCTGATCGCGATGTCCAGCGCCTTGCCGGTGAACTCGATGTTGCCCTGGCCGAACTGCTGCGCGACCTGGCTCAGCTTGACGCCGGCGCCGATGGCGTTGCGCGAGAGACCGTAGTTGGACACCGGGAACACGTCGCCGAACTCGGCGCGCGACTGCTTGAAGCCGGTGGTGTTGGAGTTGGCGATGTTGTTGGAGGTGACGTTGAGGTCGGCCGTGGCCGCGTTCATGCCACTGAGCGAGATGCGGAAACTCATGCGAGGGACTCCTGGTCTGTCTTCAGTCGCTGCTGCGACGGTCAGCTGATGCGGCGGATCGACGACAGCGGATGGCTGCCGACTCCGGAAAGGTTGAGCTCCAGGCCGGTGGGCCCGATCGAGACGCTGTCCACGCGCGTGGACAGGCGCACTTCCAGCGCTTCCGCGTCGTCGCCCGTGCCGGCGATCGCACGAACTTCGTAATTTCCTGCCGCGATGGGCTTGCCGGCATCGTCGCGGCCGTCCCATTGCCAATCGAGCGTGCCCTTGGCGTCGGCCTGCACGATTTGCTTGCGCACGACGGCGCCGGAGGCATCGACGATCTCGATCTGCACCGGGCCTGCCGCGGGCGCGGTGACTTCGCCGGTGAGCGTGGCGCCTGCGGCGAGCTGCACTTCGCTGGCTTCGATCAGGGCATTGCGCCCGACCAGCGCGGCGGCGCGCAGAGTCTGGTCGGACTCCATCACGCTGGCCATCGCGTTCATCGCGCCCTGCATCGATTCGATGCCCTGCACGGTGGAGAACTGCGCGAGCTGGCCGAGGAACTGGTTGTTGTCGAGCGGCTTGAGCGGGTCCTGGTGCTTGAGCTGCTCGGTCATCAGCTTCAGGAAATCGGCCTGGCCGAGGTTTTCCTTGCGTGCCGACTGCGCGGCCGCGCCGAAGTTGCTGAAGGTGTTGTCGGTGTTGACGGTGCTCATGATCAGCGTCCCATGCCGAGAGTGGAGATGGCCAATTCCTTAGCGGTGTTGAACACCTCGACATTGGCCTGGTAGCTGCGCGAGGCCGAGATCAGGTCGACCATCTGCGCGACCGGATCGATGTCGGGCGCATAGACGTAGCCCTGCTCGTCGGCGAGCGGGTGTCCGGGTTCGTAGCGCTTGAGCGGCGCAGCCTCGCTTTCGCGCACCTGCGCCACGCGCACGCCGGCCAGCGACGGATCGCTGCCGACGACTTCGGCACTGAACACCGGCTGCCTGGCGCGGTACACGGCGTCGGGATTGCCGGAGACCGAGTCGGCATTGGCGAGGTTGCTGGCGATCGTGCTCAGCCGCACCGATTGCGCGTTCATCGCCGAGCCGGCGACGTCGAAGATGGGCAGGTTGCTCATGCGCGAAACTCCTATTGGGCCGCTATTACTGGCCGGTGATCGCGGTCAGCATCGAGCGCACTTTCGATTCGACGAACGACATCGAGGCGCGGTACTCGAGCGCGGCCTGGGCGAAGGCGGCGTGCTCGCGTTCGCCGTCGACAGTGTTGCCGTCGAGGCTGGGCTGGGTGCTGGGGCGTTGATAACGCGCACCTTGCGCGGCGGCGTCGATCGGGTCGCCGGTGGCGGCCGTTCCGGGTTGCAGCGCCGCCTGCAGCGCGCCGGCGAAGTCCAGGTCCTGCGCCTGGTAGTTCGGCGTGTCGGCGTTGGCCAGGTTGGCGGCCAGCACCTGCAGGCGCTGCTCGCGAAGCGCGAGCGCGGTGCCGTGGATGCCAAGGAAGTCCGACATGTCGCCTCCGGGGGAGCGGGTTCCCGGAGGGCAAGGCAAGGGCTGTGCCAGAGGCGCTCCCAGACGCCTACTGCAGCGCCATCACCCGCGCCGAGATGCGCTGCGCCAGCTCGTGCTCGGAGTACTTCGGCACGAAGTCGTCGGCGCCCACGCGCTCGACCATGGCCTGGTTGAACACGCCCGACAGCGAGGTGTGCAGCAACACGAACATCCCGCGCAGGGCCGGGTCGCGCCGGATTTCCGTCGTCAGGGTGTATCCATCCATCGCCGGCATCTCGATGTCGGAAATGACCATGGCGTAACGGTCGCCCGGTGCCACGCCGCCCTGGACCATCTGCTGCAGGTGCTCCAGGGCCTGGCGGCCGTCGGAGAGCAGCGTCGCGCCGAGGCCGAGCTGCTCCAGCACCGAACGGATCTGGTTGCGCGCCACGCGCGAATCGTCAACCACCAATACCTCACGCGGTGCCTTTCCGGACGGCGCCGCCAGCGGCGCGATCTGGTCGGCGTCGCTGATGCGCGGGGCCGATTCGGCCAGCACGCTCTCCACATCGATCAGCTGGATCAGCTCGCCGTGGTGGCGGGTGACGCCGGTCAGGTAGTGGTGGTCCGCGCCGTGCTCCGGCGGCGGATGGATGTCCTCGACGGCGATGTTGACGATGCGGTCGACCGCCGACACGAGGAAGCCCTGCACCGAGCGATTGAACTCGGTGACCACCAGGTACGGCGGCTGCGGGTCGTGGCCGTGGCCGATGGCGCGGGCCAGGTCCAGCACCGGGATGCTGCGCCCACGCACGTCGGCGGCGCCGCTGAAGGCCGGCGGCAGGTGCGGCAGCGTGAACAGCGGCGGGCGCGGCAGCACTTCCTGCACCTTGAACACGTTGACGCCAAAAAGCTGACGCGAGCCCAGCCGGAACAGCAACAGGGCCAGCCGGTTGTGGCCGGCCAGACGGGTGCGTTGGTCGATGCGGTCGAGCAGATCCTGACTCATGGCGAGGTTGTCGGCCGCGCGCCATGGTCCTTGAGCGCGAAAGGTCGCGATGGGTCGCGATGGGCAGGCCGAACGCGGCACGGAGCTTGCAGCGAAGCGGGCGACCCTCCCATGGAGCGCGCCATGCGCCTGCTTCGCCAAGCACGACGCCCGATGCTGCCGCGGCATTACGCCGTGGCGGCGCTGCTGTGCCTGGCCGTGCCGAGCGCGTGCGCGGGTTCGTTCCAGACACCGGCCAGCATCCGTGAAGCCGCGGTCGCGGCACTGGGAGTGGGCTCCGCAGGCGATGCCGCGGTCGACTCGCAACTGCGCATGCCGCAGTGCGGGCAGCCATTGCGTGCGGTCGCGACCAGCCCGCGGATCGTGCGGGTGCATTGCGACGATGCACCGGGCTGGCAGCTTTACGTGCCAGTGCGTGGTGCGACGCCCCAGCGCGGAACGATGCCGCAGACCGGGCAGGGCGGCGACGCCGCCCCGGGCGATGCCGCGGCTGGGGCATCCCTTCAGCGCGGCGATCCGGTGGTGCTGGTCTCGCGCGCCGGTGGCGTCGAGGTGCGGATGAGTGGCCGAGCGCTCGGGCCCGCCCGCGAGGGCGGCAGCGTGACCGTGGAGAACCTCGGCTCGCACCGTATCATCCGCGGCAGACTGGTCGGTGCCGGACTCGTCGAGGTGGCCTTGTGAAGCCGGTCGCGTTTTCTTCCTTCAAGTTTCCCCGAACGCGGCCGTTACCAAGCCCGAACGAGTTTTCCAGGAGCCAGCCATGACCCAGAAAATCGACGGCGCGCTGTCGCCCGCCCTGCGTCCGGTGGATGCGGCGGCCAATGCGCCCGTGCAGCGCGCGGGCAGCGAACGTTCCCAGCCAGTTGGCGCTACCGCGCCCGCCGACCAGATGCGCCTGACCGGCGACGCCACCGGACTGCAGGCCCTGGAGCGCGAACTCGGTGCCGCCCCCGCCGGCATCGACGTGGCGAAGGTCAACAGCATCCGCGCCTCACTCGCCGACGGCAGCTACCGCATCAACGCGCAGGAAATCGCCAACCGCCTGCTCGCACTGGAAAGCGAACTGGCGAAGTGAGCGCCGTGCATCCGCTCGACGCGCTGGAGCAGGCGCTTCACGACGAGCGCAATGCGCTGCTGGCGCACGACGTCGACGCGCTGCTGCGCTCCACGCAGGCCAAGCTCGAAGCGATCCGCCATGCGCAATCGCTGCCGGCGGAAGCCGCGGCGGGCGAGCGAGTCAACGCGCTGAGCGAGATGAACCGGGCCAACGGCGCGTTGCTGGCACGCCGGCGCCGCGAAGTGAGCTGGTCGTTGCGCCACCTCGGCCGGATCGAAGCCGACACCATGTACGATGCCTCCGGACAGTCCGGCGCCCGTTTGCAGGCGCGCTGTCTGGGAGTCGGATGAACGAAACAGACTGCACTGACAGCCGCCGCCAGTCCTGGGGCCACGAACTGGCCTGGGCAACGTCGCGCATCACCGCTTCGGCGATCCTGCTCGACGATGATGGCGGCGTCTGCTACGCCAATCCTTCCGCGCATGCGCTGGCCGAAAAGGCCTGGCCGCATCGCGGTGCGGGTCCGGCGGAGCTGCTGCGCCTGTTGCCGCGACACACCTGGGACGAAGCCGAGCGCGACGGCCGCGGCACGGCCGAAGTCGTCGTGCAGGATTCGTCGATGGTGCTGGAGTTCGTCGCCTGCGCCGGCATGCACGAAGGCGCGTTGCGCCGCTACGTGGTGATCTACGACGTGTCGGCGCGCAGTTCCCGCGAGTCGGAACTGCAGCGTCGCCACGACGAGCTGCAGAGCACGTACCTGCGCCTGGCCAGCGCGCAGGAGCAGCTGCTCCAGTCGGAAAAGATGGCCTCCATCGGTCAGCTCGCCGCCGGTGTCGCGCACGAGATCAACAACCCCATCGGCTACGTGCACTCCAACCTGGGCACGCTGCAGGAATACGTCGACGCGCTGCTGACGCTGGTCGACGGCTACGCCGACGCGATCGCGTCCGACGACCCGGCCGGCCGTCGCGATTCGCTGCGCACGCTGCGCGAGCGCCTGGACGTCGACTTCATCGTCGGCGACGTACCCAAACTGCTGGAGGAGTCGCGCGAAGGCATCGAGCGCGTGACCAAGATCGTGCAGGATCTCAAGGAGTTCTCGCACATCGGCCGCGACGAATCGATGCGGCCCTCGGACCTGCGCAAGGGCCTGGAATCCACGCTCAACATCGTCTGGAACGACCTCAAGTACAAAACGCGCGTGGAGCGCCACTACGCCGACCTGCCGCTGGTGGAATGCCACCTGTCGGAGATCAACCAGGTCTTCATGAACCTGCTGATCAACGCCGGGCAGGCGATCTCCGACCGCGGCACCATCACGCTGGCGATGGGCGTGGAAGGCGACGAGGTCTGGGTGAGCGTGGCCGACGACGGCTGCGGCATTCCCGATGAAGCGCTGCAGCGCATCTTCGAACCGTTCTACACGACCAAGCCGATCGGCCGCGGCACCGGCCTCGGCCTCGCAATCGCGTACCGCATCGTCGCCAAGCACCACGGCCGCATCGAGGTCAGCAGCCGACCCGGCGCGGGCAGCCTGTTCCGCGTGGTGCTGCCGATCGCGCAGCCGCAGCTGTCGCGAAGCTAGTCCACCCGCGACTGCCTGGCGCCGTCACGGTAGATGGCGCCGGGCGCCCAATATTCTTCGAGCGCGATCATCGCGGCTTCCTTCCAGGCGGAGTCCTCCTGGAAGGCCAGGATGTCGAGCATCCGGGCGACCGCCTGCTCCTGTGCAGGCGTCAGCGCGGCAAAGCGCGGTGGATCCCGGTCCGGTGGACGCAGGGAAGCGAGGAACGCATCCACCGCCATCGATCCCGGGTTCCGGATGTTGCGGAGCGCGTGGGCCATCAGGATGGGCAGGTAGTACTGCCACGAGACTGCGTCCAGGTGCGCGACGCCCCAGAAGTTCTGCTCCAGATACTCCGGCGTAACCCGGTCGAGTTCCGCGTCGAAGTCGGGAGCCGTCTCATAACTGTCCACGGCATTGCCTGCGCGCAATGACATCGGTGGCCGGCTGGGCAAGTTCTCGAAGGCATCGCCTGGAATCGGAGCAAGGTCGTCCATGATGCGCCCCGTCGCTAGTAACCCGTCTCGCCCGCCGCACGCCGCTCGTGCGCGCGGAACGCATCGAGGATGTGTTCGCGCAGCTCCTCGTCGTTCCAGGGCTTGGTCAGGAAACGGTAGATCGCGCCGCGATTGATCGCGTCGGTGATCGTCGCAAGGTCGGTATAGCCCGACAGCACGATGCGGATCGTGTCGGGATACAGGTCGCGTACGCGGGTGAGGAACTCGGTGCCGCTCATGTCGGCCATGCGCTGGTCCGACAGGATCACCTGCGCGCTGTTGCTGGCGAGCAGGTCGAAGGCCTCGCTGACGCTGTTGGCGGTGAGGATCTGGTAGCCGTCGCGGCGGAACAGTCGCACCAGCGAACGCAGCACGTTCTCCTCGTCGTCGACCAGCAGCAGCGTGCGTTCAGGCCGGGTCGCCGCGAACGCGCTCGGCAGCAGGAAGCGCTTGCGCACCAGGTCGCCGAGCTGTTCGGCCGGCAGCGACGGACTGAACAGATAACCCTGGAAGAAGTCGCAATGGTTGCGGCGCAGGAAGCCGAGTTCGGCCTCGTTCTCCACGCCCTTGGCGATCACTTTCATGCCGAGCTGGTGGCCCATCGCGATGATGCCGCGCACGATCGCCGCACTGCGCGGGTCGCTGGACACGTTGCGGATGAAGCTGCGGTCGATCTTCAGGCGATCCAGCGGGTATTGCGCCAGCGATGCGAAGCTCAGTCCGCCCAGGCCGAAGTCCTGCACGGTCAGTGCCACGCCGAGCGTGCGCAGGCCCGCCAGCGTGTCGCGTATGCGGTGCGCCTCGCTGGCCAGTGCGCTTTCCGGAATCTCGAACTCGATCGCGCGCGCCGGCACGTCGTAGCGGTGCAGCAGTTCGCCGATGCGGTCGACGCAGTCGCGCTGCGCCAACAGCGCGCCGTCGAGGTGCACCGACGTCGACAGGTAATCCAGCCCCTGCGCTCGCCACTGCGCGAGCTGCCGCGTCGCGGCCTCGACCACCCACGCACCCAGCCGCGCCGAGAGTCCGACGCGGTTGACGATCTCCAGGAACTGGCTCGGTCGCAGCAGGCCGCGATCGGTCTGCCAGCGCAGCAGCGCGGCGAAGCCGCTCAGTCCGCCGTCGTTGGCGTTGACCAGCGGCTGGTAGAACAGGCGGAACTCTTCGTTGTCGATGGCCTCGGCGAAGCGCTGCGCGAAGCCATCGTTGGGCGCGCTGCGCTCGATGCGTTCCGAATACAGACCGACGCTGTTGAGGCCTTCCTGCTTGACCCGGCGCAACGCTTCCTCGGCCTTGGCCAGCAGCGTGGCGGCATCGGGCGCATGGTCGGGGAACACGGCGATGCCGATCGACAGCGTTACCGGCAGCGTGTAGGGCGGGATCGACAGCGGCATCTCGAACGCATCGCGCAGGCGCTCGGCCAGGCCAGCGCCGTCGAGCTCGCCCGGGCGGTAGCCGATGCCGGCGACGAACTCGTCGCTGCCCAGCCGCCAGATCCAACCATCGCGCGGCACCGCGTGGCGCAAGCGTTGCGCCACCGCCGCCAAGGCCTGGTCGCCGACGGTCTCGCCCATGTTGGTGTTGATCGACCGGAACATGTCCACGTCGATGTGCAGCAGGGCGATGCGGCGCTTGGTTGCGCCGGCCACCGCGATCGCGGTGGCCAGGCTCGGGCCGTTCGCGCCAAGACGATGCAGGCCCGTGATCGGGTCTACAGCGATATCACCAAACTCCTCATATCGCTGCGACATGTAGCTGCGGACTATTTCCCGACGGGGGTGGTGGAAGCGGCCGCCGGCTGGCTGCCGAAATCGCCCTCGGCCGACGCGGCCAGGTAGGCGAACACGGCATAGGCGGCCACGTTCTGCGCCAATGCCTGCGGGTCGATCTTATCGAAGGTGTCGTCCGGCGTGTGGTGCAGGTCGAAGTAGTCGGTGCCGTCCTGCGCCAGACGCGCCCAGGCCAGGCCCTTCTCCGCGAACGGGCCGATGTCCGGACCCGCGCCGCCCTTGCCCGGCGTGTACTCGATGCCCAGCGGTGCCAGCGCCTGCGCGATCTGCGCATCGGCAGCCTTCGCATGTTCGGGTGCGGAGCTGGAATAGGCGTAGATGCGGCCCGCGCCGAAGTCGCTCTCGGCGCCGATCTGGTGCTGCTTGAGGTTCGGCTGGTGTTTGGCCGCGTAGGCCTTGCCGCCGTGCAGGCCCTGCTCCTCGTTGGCGAATGCGACCACGCGGATCGTGCGCGCCGGACGCTGCTTGAGGTCGCCGATCAGGCGCGCGGCCGCCATCGTCAGGCCGACGCCGGCGCCGTCGTCGATCGCGCCGGTGCCCAGGTCCCACGAATCGAGGTGGCCACCGATCAGCACGACTTCGTCGGGCTTCTTGCTGCCGCGGATCTCGCCAATGACATTGTGCGAGGTGTAGGTGCCGTCCCAGCCGCAGTCCAGCGCCATGCGCACCTTGACCGGGCCGCGCGCGAGCAGGCGAGCGAGCTGGTCGGCGTCGGGCACGGCCAGCGCGGCCGACGGGATCGGGGTCAGGCCTTCGTCGAAGCGGGTGATGCCGGTGTGCGGCATGCGATGCGAGTCGGTACCGGCCGAGCGCATCAGGTAGCCTGCGGCGCCGCCGCGGATCGCCGCCGACGGGCCGCGGCTGCGCACCTTGCCACCGGGGCCGTAGCCGGCGCCGTCGCGGGCGCGCTCCATCCGGTAGTCGATGAAGGCGATCTTGCCGGCCAGCGAGCCCGGCGCGGCGGCTTCCAGCGCGGCCAGGTCGGCGAAGCGGACGACCTCGGCTTCGACCGTGCCGGCCGGGCTTCCGCCCAGCGCGGTCAGACGCAGCGGCTGCGTGCTGGCGCCGAGCACCTGCGCGCTTTCGCTGCGGCGCTCCCACTTGGGGAAGGTGACCGGCTCGATCCAGACCTTGTCGAAGCCCAGCTCCTTGAACTTGGCCTGTGCCCAGGCGACGGCGCGCGCGTCGGCTTCGCTGCCGGCCAGGCGCGGACCGACCTCGGTGGTCAGGGATTCGGTGATGCGGTAGCCCAGGTCGCTGGCGAGGGCGGTCTCGCGCAGTTTGGCCGCGGTGGCCATGGCCTGGTCGGGGATTCGGGTTTCGCGCTTGGCGGCATCGGCGGCGAAAGCGGAACCAGACAGCACGGCTCCGGACAGCAGGGTGGCGATGGCCACCGACAGCATTGCGCGCATTACGACGAATCCCCTGGGCAAAAAAAACGAAGCCGCGAGGGTAACAACTCGCGGCTTCGCCTTGGGGTGCCTGTAGTCACGCGGGGCTGTGCCGCGTTTGGCATTACGTCCGGCGCGGCCTCAGGGCTGCCGCGACTTCAGCGAATCGCGGATCTCACGCAGCAGCAGCACGTCCTCCGCCACGGCCGGTGCGGCCGCCGGGGTGCGGACGCGGTTGTAGGCCTTGAGGAACAGGAAGATGACGAAGGCGATCAGCAGGAAGTCGATGATCGTCTGGATGAACAGGCCGTACTTGATGGCAACCTCGGCGATCTCCTTGCCGGCGGCATCCAGGTGCGCGGGCCGGATCACGTGCTTCCAGTCACTGACACTGGCGCCGCCGGTCAGCGCACCGATCGACGGCATGACGATGCCATCGACCAGCGCCGTGACGATCTTGCCGAAAGCCGCGCCGATGACGACACCGACCGCCAGGTCGACGACGTTGCCGCGCGATACGAACTCCTTGAACTCGCTGATCATGCCCATCGTGCGTTCCTTAACGGGGGACTGATCGCGACTATACCTCTCAGGCCGTAATGTGACCCTGCAAGGTGGCGATGCCGGCGAGTTCGGCGTCGAAGCGGTCGCCCGGCTGCAGCGGGCCGACGCCGGCCGGCGTGCCCATGAACACCAGGTCGCCAGCGCGCAATGCGAACAGACGCGACAGTTCGTGCAGGATCTCCGGCACGTTCCAGACCAGGTCGGCCAGCGAGCCCTGCTGACGGGTCTCGCCGTTGACCTTCAGGCTCAGCGTGCGCGCACCGAGTGCGCCCGCGTCGGCGGCCGGCACGATCGCGCTGACCGGTGCGGAATGGTCGAACGCCTTGCCGGTGTCCCACGGCAGGCCCTTGGCCTTGGCCGCGCCCTGCAGGTCGCGGCGGGTCAGGTCGAGACCGACCGCGTAGCCGAAGACCAGCGCATCGGCATCGGCGACATCGAGCACGCCGGCGGGCGCGTCGCGGCCGATCGCGACCACCAGTTCGACTTCGTGGTGCAGGTCGCGCGTGCCGCGCGGGTAGGGCACCACGCCATCGAGAACGATGGCGTCGGCGGGCTTGCAGAAGAACACCGGCGAGCCGCGGTCGGCGGCCGATGTCGGCACCGCGGCGCCCATTTCGCGCGCGTGCTCGGCAAAGTTGCGGCCGACGCAGTAGATGCGGCGGACGGGGAAGGTGCTGTCGGCGGGGAGGTTCTGGCCGCGGACCGGAATGCGCGGCTGCGAGGGCGCAGGGACGACGTCGCTCATGCGCGGCGCGTCAGGACCGGGGTCGCCGACGGCGTGCGCACGACGCGGTACTCGCCTTCGACGACGCGGGGATCGCGCGCGATCGGCTGGCGGCGGCGCTTCCACATCTTCCACACGAGTCCGGCCGCGATCATGGCCGCGCCGAGCACGACGCTGAACATCACCAGCACCGCCAGCAGCGACAGCCCGACCAGTCCCAGCGCGAAACGCACCAGGCGGTGACGGGGCTTGCGCGGTTCGAAACCGTTGAGGAAGCGCAGGTGATCGAAGCGGAAGCTCTGGGCGAACATGCGGTCCGTGAGACAATGCGGCGTCGGCGCCGGGCAGGCGAGTATCGGGCCAGGTATGAACGAAGGTGTGAGAACTTCGTTAAACAATGAGCACGTCGCGGCCGGAAATCCGGCCGTGCTGCTGCCGCTTGAGCGCATTCCGGACGGCGGATTCGCCGAGGTCGAGGCCGTCATCGACAGCGATGCCGAATCGCTGCTGCTCTACCGTGATGGCGATCACGTGCGTGCGTGGTTCAACATCTGCCCGCACGCCGGGCGCCGCCTGGACTGGGCGCCGGGCCAGTTCCTCAAGAGCAAGGACGGCCTGCTGGTCTGTGCCGCGCACGGCGCGAGCTTCGAACTGCAACGCGGCGAATGCGTGGCCGGCCCGTGCCGCGGCGAGGCGCTGCGTGCCGTGGCCGTATCGATCCGCGACGGGCAGGTGCTCTTAGGCGATTGACCTTTCGGCTGACTTCTCGGGGATTTACGTTGCTGCTGTTGGGCCGGTCCGTTTCGGAGGCGCAGCATGGAAAACTCCGTGATCACCGCGATGGCGGCGCTGTTCGGCAGCCTGATCGGCGGCCTGACAACACTGGCCACCGCCTGGCTGAGTCAGCGCTACACCACCCGAAACCAGCGCGTGCGCGAGGAAATTGCCAAGCGCGAGGCGCTCTACGGCGCCTACATCGACGAAGCATCGGCGCGGATGATCGACGCGCTGGAACACGAGATCAGCGACGCCAACCAGATCGTGCGCATGTATGGCCTGTACTGCCGCATCCAGCTGGTGTGCACGCAGCCGGTGCTCGAGGAGGCCGAGCGGCTGCTGAAGCGCACGGCCGAGGTCTACGCGATGCCCAACATCACCCTGGCCGACCTGGTGCGCGGCGCGCTGGAATCCAAGGCGGAGGGCGATCCGATCGTTGCCTTCAGCCGGGCGTGCCGGGAAGAGCTGGAAACGCTGCAGCGGTACCTGTGAGGGCCTCTCGGCCTCAGTACATCAGGTTGACCATCAGCACGATCACCGCCGTGTAGATCAGCGACAGCGGGCCACCGATCTTCCACAACTCCTTGCCGGTGTAGCCGGCCGGACCGGTGATCATCGATATCACCGGGTTGGACGCGGTCATGAAGTTGTTGGAGGCCGACAGCGCCACGATCAGCGCGAACGCGGTCGGGTTGCCGCCTGCCGCCAGCGCCATGTTGATCGCCAGCGGCACGACCACGATGGTGGCGCCGACGTGGCTGATCACCAGCGAGAACGCGGTCGTCAGCAGGCCCAGCGTCAGTTCCATCAGCCAGACCGGCGTGCCGGTCGGCAACTGCTCGACACTGTGGCCGGCGATCCACGCCGCCGCGCCACTGGAGTCCATCGCCCAGCCCAGCGGGATCAGGCAGGCCATCAGGAACACGGTCTTCCAGTTGATGGCCGCGTAGGCCTCGTCGATGTGGATCACGCCGGCGATCAGCATGCCGGCGACTCCGGTCATCAGCGCGATCGACACCGGCAGGCGCGAGGACAGTGCCAGCAGCATCGACACCGCGAAGATCGCCATCGCGATCTTGAACTTGTGCGGGCGCTGCTCGCCCTTCGGGTAGTCGGTGACGACGACCAGGTCGCGGCTCTCGGCGGCTTCGGCCAGGTCGGTCCAGATGCTGTGGAACACCAGCATGTCGCCGGCGCGCAGCGAGACGTCGCGCACGTTCTCGCGCAGCACGGTCTTGTCGCGGTTGACCGCGAGCAGGCTCAGGCCCATCTGCTTGCGCAGCTGCAGGTCGCGGCCGGTCTTGCCGATGAACTGCGAGGTCGCCGGGATCACTGCCTCGGAAATGCCGGCGCGGCTCGGATTGAACAGGTCGGCGAAGTTGCGCAGCCGCGAACTCAGGCGCAGGAAGTGGTTCTGCGCGAAGTCGCTGACCTGCTGCTTCGGACCCATCGCGCCGAGCACGCTGCCGACCCAGATGCGCTCGTCCGCCGGCGGTGCCAGCCGGGCTTCTTCGCCGGTCTTCAGCGCCAGCAGCAGCGGTGCGCCGCGCAGCGCCTCGGCTTCACCCAGCGACATGCCCACCAGCGGGCTGTCGGCGGTCACGGTCAGCTCGTAGACGTCGCCGTCGATGCCGTAGGCCTTGGCGAAGTAGCTCTGCGTGCGTGCCGGCGTGGCGCCCTTGCCGTCCTCGTCGCGCAGCTGCTTGTCGCCGAAGAAGTGGAAGTAGGCCAGCGATGCCGCCAGCAGCGACGCGCCGATCGGCAGCGGCGCGAACATCTTGAATGGTTCCAGCGTCGCCGCACCCGAGGGCAGGTTGGCGTTGGCCGCCATCAACAGGTCGTTGAGCAGGATCAGCGGCGAGTTGCCGACCATGGTCAGGCCGCCGCCCATCACGATGGCGGCTGCGATCGGCAGCAGCAGGCGCGGGAGGGTCAGGCCGGTACGCGAGGACAGGCGCGCAGCCACCGGCATGTAGAGCGCCATCACCGACGGGTTCTGCATGATCGAGGAGTTGATGCCCGCGACCGCGCTGGTCAGCAGCAGCAATCGCTGTTCGACGCCCCTGGCCCGGCGCAGCAGCCAGCCGGCGAGGCGGTTGAGGGCGCCGGTGCGGTCCAGGCCGGCGCCGAGGATCATCGTCGCGATGATGCTGATCACCGCGTTACCGGAGAAGCCGTTGAACAGCTCGTCGGTCTCGACCACGCCCGACAGGCCCAGCAGCACCAGCACGACGAGGGCGACGACGTCGGCGCGGATGCGCTCGAACAGGAACATCACCATCGTGAAGCCCACCAGCCCGAGCACGAGCTTCATGTCAGTGGTGAGCGGGAGCGCGGTGTCCATGCCTTGGTGTGGGGCGCTCGTCAGGTCCGGTCGTAGAGAAGATCCCACACCCCGTGCCCGAGTTTCTGGCCGCGGGTTTCGAAGTGGGTCTGCGGTCGCCATTCCGGCCGCGGCACGCTGCCGCGCGGACCGGCACGATTGGCCAGCCCCAGCGTCGCATCGAGCACATCCCACATCTGCTCGGCATAGTCGTGCCAATCGGTGGCGAGGTGCAAGCGGCCGCCCGCGGCGAGTTTGCTGGTGATCAGCTTCGCGAACTCCGGCTGCACGAGGCGGCGCTTGTTGTGGCGCTTCTTGTGCCAGGGGTCGGGGAAGTAGATGCGGATCTCGTCGAGCGAGCCGTCGGCGATCTCGTTCCTGAGCACCTCGACCGCGTCGTGGTGGTAGACGCGGACGTGGTCGCTGCCGTCTTCGGCCAGCGCATTGAGCAGGCGCCCGACGCCCGGCGCGTGCACCTCGATGCCGATCAGGTCGCGGTCCTTGTCGTGCTGGCCGGCGTAGCGCAGGGCCTCTCCGTTACCGAAGCCGATCTCCAGCACGCGCGGCGCCTTGCGCCCGAACACGGCGTCGAAATCGCGCGGCTGGCCGCGGCCGTCACCAGCGGTGTAGTCCAGGCCGAAGCGTGGCCAATGCGTGTCGAACGCGCGCTGCTGCGCCTCCGTGAAGCGCCCCTGGCGCAGCACGAAGCTGCGCACCTGGCGACGTCCTTCCTCGACGGTGAAAGGCTTGGGCGGGGTCTTGCGGGTGTCGGGTGCGTCGGACAAGCGGGGTTCTTCTTTGAAGGATGATCGCTGCGCAATGAAACTCAGGGCCGGGCGTTCGCCGGTGCGCGAGCCAGTGGCTCGCGCACGGGCTCACCCGATGATCCCGTCGATCGGGCTGGACGCCGAAGCGAAGCGCTTGCGCGGAATGCGGCCGGCCTTGAAGGCGGCGCGTCCGGCTTCGACGGCCAGCTTCATCGCGTGAGCCATCAGCACCGGATCCTTTGCGCCGGCAATGGCGGTGTTCATCAGCACGCCGTCGCAGCCCAGCTCCATGGCGATGGCGGCGTCGGAGGCGGTGCCCACGCCGGCATCGACGATGATCGGCACCTTGGCGTTCTCGACGATCTCAAGCAGGTTGTAGCGGTTCTGGATGCCCAGGCCCGAGCCGATCGGCGCGGCAAGCGGCATCACCGCCACGCAGCCGATCTCCTCCAGGCGCTTGGCCAGGATCGGGTCGTCGGAGGTGTAGACCATGACGTCGAAGCCGTCCTTCACCAGCGTTTCGGCGGCGGCCAGCGTCTGCACGACGTCGGGGTAGAGGGTCTTCTGGTCGCCGAGCACTTCCAGCTTGACCAGGTTGTGGCCGTCGAGCAGCTCGCGCGCCAGGCGGCAGGTGCGCACGGCGTCGTCGGCGGTGTAGCAGCCGGCGGTGTTGGGCAGGATCGTGTAGCGGTCGGGCGGCAGCACGTCGAGCAGGTTCGGCTCGCCGGGGTTCTGGCCGATGTTGGTGCGGCGGATCGCGACGGTGACGATCTGCGCGCCGGCGGCGTCGGTGGCCAGGCGCGTCTGTTCCAGGTCGGCGAACTTGCCGGTGCCGGTGAGCAGGCGCGAGGAATAGGGCTTGCCGGCGACGACCAGGGAGTCGGTCGCCAGTGCGGTATGGAGGAGGGCAGTCATCGCTAAATGTTACCAGCGCCGGGTCCGGCGCCGGTTGTCGGCCGAAGCCGACCGGCAGTCGCGCGAAGCTGAAAAATGCATAAACGTTTGGCCTAGGGCCCCAAGTCGATGCGTATAGGCCATGGAGCGGCTCGCGAGCGTCGGCGGGTATCCCCCTGTTCCCCGCTGCCCAGGTCGAGAAGCTCCGCGCGGTGCAATACCGTGCGGCACGAAAAGGCACAACCGGCGCAAGCCGGCGTCGCAAAGCCTCGGGTCCTGCTTACGCGGGATGGCCGGGTTCCCGTCCGCCACGGTATTCACCGCGCGGTTTTCCTAAACGGCATCGCCCCCTCCGGGGGCGTCCTGCTGGGTCTGTCCCAGCCAGCCGACGCCTAACCGCCGCCCAGCGCGTGCACGATTTCGATGCGGTCGCCCGATGCCAGGGCATGCTCGCCATGGCGGCTGCGCGGAACGATCTCGCCGTTGACCTCGACCGCGACCCGGCGTTCGCCCAGGCCCTCCTGCGCCAGCAATTCCAGAACCGTCATCGTCGCCGCGATCGCGCGCGGCTCGCCATTGAGGGTGATTTCCATGCGGGTATTGTCGCGCCGGTCCGCCGCCGCGGCCAGCCGGCACGGTATTTGCCGCGTCGCCGCTTGTGCGGGGACGCCGCCCATGATTCGATGCTGCCATCCGCGGCCGTACGTCGGGCGGGTCAAGGGACCATTCCAATCAATTGGGGAAGAACAAGCAGATGAATCCTGTCCGTACCATTCTGGCCACGGCGCTGGCGGCTGCCGCCGTTTCGATGGCGATGCCGGCCGCAGCGCAGACCTACTCCAAGACCGTCTTCTTCGGCGACAGCCTCACCGACTCGGGCACCTTCCGCCCGGCGCTGATCCAGGCCGTGGGCCCGAACGGCGCGCTGCTCGGCCGCTTCACCACCAACCCAGGCCTGGTCTGGTCGGAATACGTGGCCAACTTCTATGGAGCCAATGCTTCCCCGTCGAACCAGGGCGGCACGAACTACGCCGTCGGCGGTGCCCGTACCGGCACCAACGGCACCAGCCCGTTCGGCGCGATCCCGTCGCTGACCACCCAGATCAACACCCATCTCGCCGCCAACGGCGGCCGCGCCGACGCCAACGCGCTGTACACGGTGTGGGGCGGCGCCAACGACATCTTCGCCGCCGCGGCCGTGCCGGCGCAGGCGCAGGCCATCCTCGGTGCCGCGGTGACCTCGCAGGTCGGCAACGTCGCCGCGCTGCAGAACGCCGGTGCGCGCTACGTGCTGGTGCCGACCGTGCCCGACATCGGTATCACCCCGGACTTCCGCCGCCAGGGCGCTGCCGGCATGGCCGCTGGCACACAGTTGTCGACAACCTACAACAACGCGCTGTTCGCTGGCCTGGCCAGCGCCAACCTGCGCGTGATCCCGGTCGACACCTTCAACCTGCTGCGCGAGATCACCAGCAACCCGGCGCCGTACGGCTTCCGCAACGTCACCGACCCGGGCTGCCGCACGCAGCCGGCGCCGGCTGGCAGCTCGTCGCTGTTCTGCAACCCGGCCTCGTACGTCGCACCGGACGTGCCGGACGCCTATGTCTTCGCCGACGGCGTGCATCCCTCGTCGAAGGCACACGCGATCCTCGCCGACTACGCGCTGTCCCTCCTCGAGGCGCCGCGCCAGATGGCGGTGCTGACGCACTCTGCCGAGACCGTCGGCCGCGCTCGCGCCGATCGCGTGTCGGCCCAGGCCGAGCAGCGTCCGGAAGACAGCGAAGGCATGCGCTGGTGGGCCGACATGCGCCTGGACTCGCAGCGCTACGGCGACGGCGACACCTACGACGGCATGGGTCCGACGCTGACCTTCGGCGCCGACTGGTCGAGCGGCGCGCTGGTGTTCGGCGGCTTCGCGGGCTACGGCGAACAGAAGCTCGACTGGGGCAAGCGCCGCGGCGAGTTCGACCAGAGCGATGCCACGCTGGGCGGCTACCTCGGCTGGTCGAGCGGCGCGTTCTGGGCGAACGGCCAGGTCAGCTACACCTGGCTGAGCTACGACATCGAGCGCCAGGTCCAGCTCGGCCCGGTCACGCGCGTGCACAGCGGTTCGCCGGACGGCGAGAACCTCGGCATCGCCGCCAGCGCCGGTTGGGACTTCGGCAGCGATTCCTTCAAGCACGGCCCGGTGGTCTCGCTGGTGTCGCAGAGCATCGACCTCGACGGCTACGACGAGAACAGCACCGAAGCCACCGCGCTGAGCTTCCCGGACCAGGAGTTCGACTCGCTGATCGGCAGCGTCGGCTGGCAGTTGCAGGCCGCCTTGGGCGAGAACCTGCATCCGTATGCCCGCCTGACCTACGACCACCAGTTCGAGGAAGAGGCAGAAGAAGCCTTCGCCCAGCTGCGTTCAATGCCGGGTCTCGCACCGTACGCGGTGCCGGGCGTGGAGTTCGATCGCGACTACGGCACGATGACCTTCGGTGCGCGCACCGAGATGTTCGGACTGGGCGCCGATATCGGCACCAGCCTGACGGTGGGTCAGAAGGGCGGCAACGACGCCACCGTGTTCGTCAGCGTGAACGGCACGTTCTAAACGGTCCGCTTAAGCGATCCGCGCGGCGCCGCTCCGGTGGCGCCGCGTTGCCAGTCGCATGCGGCGGGCTTAGACTGAAGACGCAACGCGGGTGTAGTTCAATGGTAGAACTGCAGCTTCCCAAGCTGCTAGCGTGGGTTCGATTCCCATCACCCGCTCCAAAAAAACAAAGCCCGCGCAAGCGGGCTTTGTTTTTTGCTTGGCGAGCGTCAGCGGAAGTCGCCGAAGCCCGCCTGCAATGCCGCGATCGCGGCGAGTCCCGCGGTCTCGGTGCGCAGGATGCGCGGTCCGAGACGGAGTCCAAGGAAACCAGCCGCGCGCAATTGCTCGCGGTCGTTGTCGGACCAGCCGCCTTCCGGGCCGATCGCGAGGTAGACCGGAGTCGCTGCGTCCAGCGCGAGCGTGCCGAAGGACAGTTCGCCTTCCGGATCCAGGATCAGCCGCAGTCCACCGGCAGGCAATGACGACAGCGTTGCCGCCAGCGATACCGGCACGTGCACGTCCGGCACCTGCGCGCGGCCACTTTGTTCGCAGGCCGAGGCGACGACGCTGCGCCAATGCGCCAGGCGCTTCTCCGCGCGGGCTTCGTCCAGCTTCACTTCGCTGCGCTGCGACCACAGCGGGTGGAAGCCCGATGCGCCCAGTTCGGTCGCTTTCTGCAGGATCAGGTCCATCTTCTCGCCGCGTGCCACGCCCTGCAGCAGCACCAGTTGCAACGGCGATTCGCGGGCGACGTCGGCGACGCCTTCGATCGCGACACGTACTTCGCGCTTGCCCGTGGCGGCGATGCGCCCGGCATAGTCGCGGCCGTCGCCGTTGAACAGCACGCAGGCATCGCCGATGCCCAGGCGCAAGACGCGGGTCAGGTGTGCTGCGGCGCTTTCGGGCAGGACGACTTCGCTGCCGACCTGCAGAGGTTTTTCGACATGAACGCGGGTCAGGCGCATGCGGCCTCCTCGATGGCGTGGTCCATGGCGGCGCGCGTGGTCGCGGCCAGCAACTGCAGCGCATCGTCGTCGATGCAGTACGGCGGCATCCAGTACAGCACGTCGCCCAGCGGCCGCAGCAGCACGCCGCGATCCAGCGCGGCGCGGTAGGCGCGCAGCCCGATGCGTGCGGCCGAATCGAACGGCGTGCGCTTGTCGCCGTTACGCGTCAGTTCGAACGCGACGATCATGCCGGCCTGGCGCACGTCGGCCACGTGCGGGTGGTCTGCGAATGCAGCCGCCAGGTCCGCCATGCGCTGCGAGGTGACGCGGTTGCGCGCGATGACGCCGTCGCTGGCGAAGATGTCGAGCGTCGCCAGTGCCGCGGCGCAGGCGAGCGGGTTGCCGGTGTAGCTGTGCGAATGCAGGAAGGCCTTCTCGCGCGAGTCGTCGAGGAAGCCGTCGTAGATCGATTGCGTGGCCAGTACCGCGGCCAGCGGCATCGAACCGCCGGTCAGGCCCTTCGACAGGCACAGCAGATCCGGTTGCACGCCCGACTGCTCGCTGGCGAACATCGTCCCGGTGCGGCCGAAGCCGACCGCGATCTCGTCGGCGATCAGGAACACGCCGTGCGCATCGCACAACTCGCGAACCAGCTTCAGGTACAGCGGATCGTGCATGCGCATGCCGCCGGCGCACTGCACACGCGGCTCGAGGATCAGCGCGCAGACTTCATCGGCATGGCGCTGCAGCAGTTCGCCGAGCGTACCGGCGGCGCGCCGGGCGCGGTCGGCCGGAGTTTCGCCTGGCTCGCACTGGTAGGCGTCGGGCGAGGGTGCGAACAGCGCTTCCGCCAGCAGCGGCGCGTAAACGCGGCGGTACAGCGGGATGTCGCCGACCGCGAGTGCACCGAGCGTCTCGCCGTGGTAACCGTTGTCGAGCGCGATGAACTTGGTGCGTCCCTCCACGCCGCGATTGCGGAACCAGTGGAAGGCCATCTTCAGCGCGACCTCGACGCCGGCCGAGCCGTTGTCGGCGTAGAACACCTTGGTCAGCGGTTCGCGCCCCGGCTCGCGCGGCGCGATGGCGAGCAGCCGCTCGGCCAGTTCGACCGCGGGTGCATGCGAGCAGCCGGCCAGAATCACGTGCTCCAGCGTCGTCGCCTGCCGGGCGATCGCGGCGGCGATGCGCGGCTCGGCATGGCCGAACAGATTGGTCCACCAGCTCGAGATCGCGTCCAGGTAGCGGTGGCCGTCGCGGCCCACCAGCCAGGGGCCTTCGCCGCGGGCGATAGGCAGCAGCGGCAGTGTGTCGGGATGCTCGCGCATCTGCGTGCACGGGTGCCACAGCACGGCAAGGTCGCGCCTGCGCCAGGCCTCGGCGTCGTCGCCTGCAGCCTGCGCGGCCGCAGCCTCTGTTAGCATCCCGGCATCGTGAGTCGTCTTGTGCATCCCTCCATTATCCCGTCAATGCGCCTGCCGCGCTGTGCCGACGCCGGCACCCGACCCGGGGCCGCGCGATGACCCGCCGGCTGCCCATCATCCACCGCATCACCGAGCACGACGCCGGTCCGTACCGGCTCGAGCGGCTGGACCTGGAGTTCGCCAACGGCGAGCGCCGCCATTACGAACGCCTGCACGGCCGCGGCCACGGCGCCGTGGTGGTGGTGCCGATGCTCGACGACGACACCGTGCTGCTGGTGCGCGAATACGCCGCCGGCGTGCACCGCTACGAGCTCGGCCTGGTCAAGGGCCGCATCGATGCCGGCGAGACCCCCGAGCAGGCCGCCGATCGCGAGCTGAAGGAAGAAGCCGGCTACGGCGCCCGTTCGCTGACGGTGCTGCGCGCGCTGACGCTGGCGCCAACGTACATGAGCCACCAGGCGCACCTCGTGCTGGCGCGCGACCTGTATCCCGAGCGGCTGCCCGGCGACGAGCCGGAAGAGCTGGAAGTGGTGCCGTGGAAGCTCGACGCGCTGCATGAGCTGATCCTGTGCGAGGACTTCTCCGAGGGGCGCAGCATCGCGGCATTGTTCATCGCAAGAGAATGGTTGAGGACGCAACCGGCATGATTTCCCGTGAGCTGCGCGAAGGCGTGATCGCGCTGGCGCAGGACGCCGCAGCGGCGATCCTGGGCATCTACGACAGCGAGTTCGCCGTCCAGCACAAGGACGACGACTCGCCGCTGACCGCGGCCGACCTGGCCGCGCACCGCTGCATCGTCGACGGCCTGGCGCGGCTGACGCCGGACATCCCGGTGCTGTCCGAGGAATCCGCGCACGAGGTGCCGACCGCGATGCGCCGCCAGTGGACACGGCTGTGGCTGGTCGACCCGCTAGACGGCACGCGCGAGTTCGTCAAGCGCAACGGCGAGTTCACCGTCAACATCGCGCTGATCGAGGATGGCGTCGCCGTGTTCGGCGTGGTGCAGGCGCCGGTGACGGGCCAGTTGTGGCACGGCGGCGCGACGCTGGGCGCGTTCCTGCGCCAGGGCGACCGGGAAACGCAGCTGCGCGTGCGTGCGCCGGCGACGTCGCCGCTGCGCGTGGCGGCCAGCCGCTCGCATCGCGATACCCGCACCGAAGGGTTCATTGCCAGGATGGGCGAGGTCGAGCCGCTCGGCCTGGGATCGTCGCTGAAGTTCTGCCGCCTCGCCGAGGGCGGCCTGGACGTGTATCCGCGCTTCGGCCCGACCAGCGAGTGGGACACCGCGGCCGGGCAGTGCGTGCTCGAAGGCGCGGGCGGCGGTGTGTTCGATCCGCAGGGCCGGCCGTTCCGCTACAACCAGCGCGAGCGCATCCTCAACGGCGATTTCATCGCCCTGGGCGATACCGCTCTGCCGTGGAGGCAATGGCTGCATGGCTGAAGACCGGAGCGCCGGCACGCTACCCGGCGGAATCGAGGGCCTGGTCGAGATCATGGCCCGGCTGCGCGATCCGCAGCACGGCTGTCCGTGGGACGTTGAGCAGACCTACGCCACGATCGCGCCGTACACGATCGAGGAGGCCTACGAAGTCGCCGACGCGATCGACCGCGGCGACCTGGCTGACCTGAAGGACGAGCTCGGCGATCTGCTGCTGCAGGTCGTGTTCCATGCGCGCATGGCGCAGGAAGAAGGCGCCTTCGGTTTTGACGATGTCGTCGCTGCGATCAGCGACAAGATGGTGCGCCGGCACCCGCATGTGTTCGGCGACGCCTCGGTGGAAGACGCCGAGGCGCAGACGATCGCCTGGGAAGAACAGAAGCGCCGCGAGCGCGAGCAGAACGGCCACCAGGACACGTCTGCGCTCGCCGGCATCGCGCGGGGGCTGCCGGAATGGCAGCGCGCGGTGAAGTTGCAGAAGCGCGCCGCCCGCGTCGGCTTCGACTGGCCGGACGTGACGCCGGTGATCGCCAAGCTGCACGAAGAGATCGAGGAAGTGCGCGTCGAGTTCGCGGCGCTGGAAGCCGACCCGGGCGACGCCGCCGCCCGCGACCGGCTGGAGGACGAGATCGGCGACCTGCTGTTCGTCGCCGCCAACATCGCAAGGCACGCCAAGGTCGACGTCGGCGCCGCGATGCGCCGGGCCAACCTCAAGTTCGAGCGCCGGTTCCGGGCGATGGAAGTGTTGGCCGAGGCCGACGGCACCGGCCTTGCCGGCCTGTCGCTGCAGGAGCAGGATCGTTATTGGGACCGTGCCAAGGCGGACGAAAAGGGTTGACCTGACGGCCCGAGGAGGGCGCATGTCGCAGCAGTTCCACAGCTTCCGCGAGTTCTACCCGTTCTACCTGAGCGAGCACAGCAACCGGACCAGCCGGCGCCTGCACTTCATCGGCAGTTGCGGCGTGCTCGCGCTGCTGGTGGTCGCCGTTACCCAGGGCAACGCCTGGTGGCTGCTGGCGGCACTGGTGTGCGGCTATGGCTTCGCCTGGGTCGGCCACTTCTTCTTCGAGAAGAACCGGCCGGCGACGTTCCGGTACCCGTTCTATTCGTTCGTCGGGGACTGGGTGATGTTCCGCGACATCGTCAGCGGCAAGATCCGGTTCTGAGCCGGGCAGGCCCGGGACGGATGTCCGGGCTCAGTCGAGGAAGATCAGCCACGCCGCGACGGCGATGAGCCCGAAGCCGGCCCAGTGGTTCCACTTCAGGGGCTGGTCGAGGTACCAGGCGGAGAAGCCGGCGAACACCAGCAGGGTGATCACTTCCTGCATGCCCTTCAGCTGGGGCGCCGAGTAGACCGAGCTGCCAATGCGGTTGGCGGGGACCATCAGGGTGTATTCGAACAGGGCGATGCCCCAGCTGGCGACGATGGCCATCAGCAGCGGCGCCGACTTGTACTTGAGGTGGCCGTACCAGGCGAAGGTCATGAAGACGTTCGAGCCCAGAAGGAGCAGGATGGGGGCGAGGCGGTCGAAGGGCATGGGGGCTGGCGCTGAATGGAAACTTACGTCGGAATCGGCGTAGCCTATCGCCTTCACGTGTCCTCTACCCGCAAGACGGCAGCCTTCACAAAACTGAAGGAGGGGATGGCCTTATGCAAGGTGGCAGAGATGGCGGTCTGGTCCTGATCGTTGAGGACAACCGCAACATTTCCGAGATGGTGGGCGAGTACCTCGAAAGCCGTGGCTTCGAGGTGGACTACGCCTCTGACGGTGTCGACGGCTACCGCCTGGCCGCCGAAAACAACTACGACGTGGTCGTGCTCGACCTGATGCTGCCGCGCATGGACGGCATCGAGGTCTGCAAGAAGCTGCGTGAAGAAGCACGCAAGTCCACGCCCGTGCTGATGCTCACCTCGCGCGACACCCTCGATGAAAAGCTCACCGGCCTCGGGGCCGGCGCCGACGATTACCTGACCAAGCCTTTCGCCATCCAGGAACTGGAAGCACGGCTGCGCGCGCTGATCCGTCGCGAGCGCCGCCAGGTGGGAGGCGAGGTGCTGAAAGTCGCCGACCTCGTGCTCGACCCGGCCAGCCTGCGCGTGACGCGCGGCGGCAGCGAGCTGCAGCTGTCGCCGATCGGCCTGCGCCTGCTGACGATCCTGATGCGCGAATCGCCGCGCGTGGTCAGCCGCCAGGAAATCGAACGCGAGATCTGGGGCAACGGCCTCCCGGACTCCGACACGCTGCGCAGCCATCTCTACAACCTGCGCAAGACCATCGACAAACCGTTCGAAAAGCAGCTGCTGCATACGGTGCAAAGTGCCGGTTATCGCGTGGCGGACATTTCGCAACCACCGGACTGACGCAACGTTTCCATGCCACAGGGGCTTCCTCGCAGGATCAAGCTTGCGTTCGTCACGCAGGCCTTGATCGGCAGCATCGTGATCACGCTGGGCATCACGCTCGCGGCGGTCATCGTGCGCCATTCCGTGATCGAGCAGCGCGTGCGCAGCGAGGCCGAGGCCTTCTGGGTGGCGCGCGCGATCCAACCCGACCATCGCCTGCCGGTGTCGTCGACGATGACCGGCTACCTCGTCCTGGCAGGAAAGAGCGACGACGCATTGCCGGAAGCATTGCGGGACATGGAGCCCGGCTTGCATCGCTCTTCCGAGCCCGGCCGCATGGTGTTCGTGGATGTCCGGCCGCAGGGCACCTTGTACCTGGTGTTCTCGGCGTGGATGGCCGACCAGTCGGTATTGCTCACCGGCCTGGTGTCGCTGCTGTTGTCGCTGCTGACCAGTGGCGTGCTGATCTGGCAGACCTACCGCACGTCCAAGCGGCTGGTGACGCCGGTGAGCTGGCTGGCGAACCAGGTCGCGCAGTGGGATCCGCGCGACCCCGACGCCAGCGCGATCTCACCGGCCCGCCTGCCTGCCGATGCCGGCGAAGAGGTCAGCAGGCTGTCCAGCGCCCTGGGCGGCCTGGCCACGCGACTGAACGAGTTCGTGCAGCGCGAGCGCGACTTCACGCGCGATGCCAGCCATGAGCTGCGTACGCCGCTGACGGTGATCCGGGTCGCCAGCGACCTGATGCTGGCCGAGCCAGATCTCCCGCCGCGCCTGGAGCGCTCGCTCAACCGGGTCAGGAATGCCGGCCGCGACATGGAGGCGGTGATCGACGCGTTCCTGATCCTCGCCCGGGAGTCCGACGTCGCGCCGCTGAGCGAGGAGTTCGCGGTGCGCGAGATCGTCGATGCCGAAGTCGCGAAAGTGAAGCCGGAGCTGGCCGACAAGCCGGTCGAGCTGAGCGTGCGCGACGAGGGTGCGCCACTTCTTACCGCGCCGCGCCACGTGCTGAGCGTCATGGTAGGCAACCTGCTCGAGAATGCCGTGCACTACACGGACCAGGGCCGGATCGAATTGCTGCTCGCGCAGGACCGCATCGAGATCCGCGACAGCGGCATCGGCATGACGCCGGAAACGCTGGCCAAGGCCTTCGATCCGTTCTTCCGTGCAGACGATCGCCGCGCTGACGGACGCGGCATGGGCCTGTCGATCGTGCGTCGCCTCGGCGACCGCTTCGGCTGGCCGGTCACGCTGAGCAGCACGCCCGGGCAGGGCACCCTCGCGGTGATCCATTTCGGCCACTGAACCGCTCGCGGCTGCGACGGTCTGAGCTGCTGGTGCATCTGTCAGGATGCACGGCCCTGAACGAATCCCTTCCGACGCTGTCAACCGCGTGCCTTCGCGCGCGTTTCCGCCGGCATGACCACCCAAGCGAGCCCCATGAGCGCAGCACGCAAGCCCACCGCAGCACGCAAACCCCACTGGCTCCGTAACGGCGCAGTCCGCAACACCGTGGTCGCCGTCGCGGTGCTGGCCGTCGCCACCGGCGCGTATCTCTACCGGCAGCGCGGCGCGGAGGCGTCGGCCGGCACGTATCGCACTGCGACGGTGGAGCGCGGCGACATCCGCGTGGCGATTTCCTCGACCGGCACGCTCAGCGCGATCTCGACGGTGACGGTCGGCAGCCAGATCTCGGGCCAGGTGACGGAAGTGCTGGCCGACTTCAACGACAAGGTCCGCAAGGGGCAGGTGATCGCCCGCATCGATCCGCAGACCTACGAAGCCCAGATCGCGCAGGGCAACGCGCAGATCGCCAACGCACGCGCGACGCTGGAACAGGCGAAGGCGACGCTGCTCAATGCCGAGCTCGATTACCGCCGCAAGGCCGACCTCGGCGCGCGCGAGCTGGTGGCGCGCAGCGACGTGGACCTCGCCAAGGCCGCGCTGGACCAGGCACGCGGACAGGTGAATGCCGCGCAGGCGCAGATCGGCCAGCAGACCGCCTCGACGCAGACCACGCAGGTCAACCTCGACCGCACCGTGATCCGCTCGCCGGTGGACGGCGTCGTGCTTACGCGCAGCATCGAGCCGGGCCAGACCGTGGCCGCGAGCCTGCAGGCGCCGGAGCTTTTCACCATCGCCGAGGACCTGAGCAAGATGCAGATCGTGCTGGCGGTGGACGAGGCCGACATCGGCCAGGTTCGTCCGGGACAGAACGTGTCCTTCACCGTCGACGCGTTTCCCGACCGCCAGTTCCGCGGCAAGGTCGAGCAGGTGCGCCTGTCGGCAACCACGACCAGCAACGTCGTCACCTACCCGGTGGTGGTGACGGTCGACAACAGCGACGGCACGCTGCTGCCAGGACTTACGGTCAACGCGGAGATCGAAGTCAGCCGTCGCGACGACGTGCTCAAGCTCGCCAATGCGGCGCTGCGCTACAAGCCGGCCGACAACGGCACGCCTGGCCAGCCGCAGGTGACAGTCATGCGCGGCGGCGGCAGCGGCCTGATCGACGACCTGTCGCGCACGGCGGCCAGCCTGAAGCTCGACGCCGGACAGCAGGCGGCGTTCGACGAGGCGGCCGCGGCGGTGCGACAGCGCCAGGCTGCGCGCCAGGCGCAGGCGTCGCCGGACGGTGGTAACGGCAACCGGCTGTTCGGAGCAGGCGGCGGCCGAGGTCCGGGCGGCCCGGGCGGGATGATGGTCGTCGCCGGTGGCAGCGGCGCCAATGTGCAGGCGCAGATCCGCCAGCGCATGGCCGAGCGGTTCCGCGAGGATTTCGGCACCTTCCGCTCCAGCCTCGACGACGCGCAGCGGCAGCAATGGGATGCCGCGCTGGCGGCGCTGTTGAACGCCAAGCGGGCGACGATTTACCGCATCGTCGACGGCAAGCCGCAGCCGCTGATGGCGCGCATCGGCGCCAGCGACGGCACCACCACCGAAGTGTCCGGTGGCGGCCTCAAGCAGGGCGACCTGATCGTCACCGGTGAGCGTGCCCGCGAATGAGCGCTGCGTCCGGCAACATCGCGGTGATCCGCACCGACGGGCTGTCCAAGACTTACGCGTCCGGCACCGAGGCGGAGGTCCTGGCGCTGCGCGGCGTCGACCTGCGCATCGAACGCGGCGAGTTCGTCGCGATCATGGGGCCGTCCGGTTCCGGCAAGTCGACGCTGATGAACCTGATCGGCTGCCTGGACACGCCCACGTCCGGCACCTACGAGTGCGACGGTGTCGACGTGTCCACGCTCGATGCCGAAGACCTCGCCGCGCTCCGGCGCGACAAGATCGGATTCGTGTTCCAGGGCTTCAACCTGCTGCCGCGCATGAGCGCGCTGGAGAACGTGGCGATGCCGCTGGGCTACGCGCGCGTGCCGCCGCAGGACCGCCTGGATCGTGCCCGCGAGATGCTCGCCTCGGTGGGCCTGGGCGACCGCACCAGCCATCGCCCGACCGAACTGTCCGGCGGCCAGCAGCAGCGCGTGGCGATCGCGCGCGCGCTGATCAACCGGCCGCCGATCCTGCTTGCCGACGAACCCACCGGCGCGCTCGACAGCCGCACCGGTGAGGAGATCCTGTCGTTGTTCAAGCGACTGCGCGACGACGGCCACACCATCGTGCTGATCACCCACGATGCAGGCGTCGCGGCCCACGCCGACCGCACCTACGTGATGCACGACGGCGCGCTGCATGACGGTGTGCCGCACGCGGAGCAGACGGCATGAAGTTCTCCGACATCCTCCGCACGGCAATCTACGCGTTGCGCGGCAACTGGCTGCGCAGCGCACTGACGTCGCTGGGCGTGATCATCGGTATCGCGGCGGTGATCGTGATGGTCTCGGTCGGTCAGGGCACGCAGGCCGAGATCGACAAGATGGTGTCCGGGCTCGGTTCGCAAAGGCTGGACATCGGTTCCGGCGCGGGACGCGGGCCGGGCGGCGGTGCCGTGCGCATGAGCGCGGCCAGCTTCTTCACCCTCAACGAGGGCGACGTCGAGGCGATCCGCACGGAGATTCCCGAAGTGCAGTACGTCGCCGGCGCACTGCGCGGCAATACCCAGGTCGTCTACGCGGAGAACAACGCGTCGACCAGCTGGCAGGGCGTGCAACCGGAGTTCTTCGACATCAACGGCTGGTCGCTGGCCGATGGTGAGGGCTTCGACACGCAGGACTACGGCAGTGCCGGCAAGGTGGTGATCCTCGGTGAAACGGTGCGCCGGACACTGTTTGGCGACGAATCCGGCATCGGCCAGACCATCCGCCTGGGACGCGTGCCGTTCACCGTGGCCGGCACGCTCAAGCCCAAGGGGCAGGGCGGATTCGGCCAGGACCAGGACGACGTCGTGATGGTGCCGCTGGAGACCGCGCGCCGGCGCCTGATGGGCGCGATGGGCCTGCCGGCCGGCGCGGTGATGCAGATCGCGCTGACCGTCGGCGACGCCAAGGACCTGGGCTATGCGCAGGGCGAGGTGGAAGCGCTGCTGCGCCAGCGGCATCGCATCAACCCGGGCGACGAGGACGACTTCAACGTCCGCAACATCTCCGAGATCGTGGCCACGCGTACGCAGACCACGCGGCTGATGTCCTTGCTGCTCGGCGCGGTGGCGACGATCTCGCTGATCGTCGGCGGCATCGGCATCATGAACATCATGCTGGTGTCGGTGACCGAGCGGATCCGCGAGATCGGACTGCGGATGGCGGTCGGCGCCGGTCCGTCGGACGTGCGACGGCAATTCCTGGCCGAGGCGATGCTGATCTCGCTGATCGGCGGCGTGCTCGGCATCGCGATAGGCGTGGTCGGCGCGCTGCTGGTCGGCAGGTTCGGTTCGCTTCCGGTGGCGTTGAATGGGCAGGTGATCGCGCTGGCCGCGACCTTCTCGATCATGACCGGCCTGTTCTTCGGCTATTACCCCGCGCGGAAAGCCTCGCAGCTCGATCCGATCGAGGCGTTGCGGCAGCAGTAGCGGCCCCGCATGGCAGCAGCGGATGCGCCGCTGCTGCCGATCACTTGGCGCCTGCTCGTCCATACCCACCCTTCCACACCGCCGTGGCGCGTCCGATGGCGCTATCCTCGAAGCTCACGACGGAAGCCCGCCATGCGCACCCACTTACTGATCCCGCTCCTCGCCCTCGCCACCATGAATGCTTACGCCGCCGACAAGCCCGCTTCGCCGAAGACGGCGCTGGTCATCCACGGCGGTGCCGGTTTCGTTCCCAAGGATTCGATCAGCGACGAGGACCGGCGCGAATACCACGCCGCGCTGAACCGCGCGCTCGATGCAGGCAACAAGGTCCTCGGCAGCGGCGGCAGCGCGCTGGACGCCGTCACCGCGGCGATCGTCGTGATGGAGGAGTCGCCGATGTTCAACGCCGGCAAGGGCGCGGTGTTCAACGCCAAGGGCGGCCATGAGCTCGACGCTTCGATCATGGAAGGCCACACGCGCCGCGCCGGTGCGGTGGCGGGCGTCACCACGGTGCGCAACCCGATCAAGCTGGCGCGTACCGTGATGGAACAGAGCCCCCACGTGATGCTGGCGGGCGCAGGCGCGGAGGCGTTTGCCGATACGCATCCGGAGATCGAGCGCGTGCCCAACAACTGGTTCGACACCGACAAGCGCCGCAAGCAACTGGAGAAGGCGCAGCAGGAAGAGGCCGCCAAGGGCAAGCGCGAGGCGCGCACTTCCGACGGCGATGCGCCGACCTATTTCGGCACCGTCGGCGCGGTCGCGCTCGACGCGCAGGGCCATATCGCCGCGGCCACCAGCACCGGCGGCATGACCAACAAGAAGTGGGGTCGCGTCGGCGACTCGCCGATCATCGGCGCCGGTACCTGGGCCGACTCCCGCTGCGGCGTGTCGGGCACGGGCTGGGGCGAGTTCTACATCCGCAATGCGGTCGCCCACGACATCTGCGCGCGTGTCGCCTACCGGGGCGACTCGCTGCAGGCGGCAGCCGAGGAGGTCGTCAACAAGATCGTGCCGGCAGCGGGCGGCGATGGCGGTGCGATCGCGCTGGACAGCGACGGCAACATCGCCATGCCGTTCAACAGCGGCAGCATGTTCCGTGGCTGGATCAAGCCCGACGGCAGCCGCGGCACGGCGATCCATGAGGAAGAGGCTAGCGCCGAGGCGACGCGCCGCAGGTAACGCGAGTATTCAAGCGCGCCGGCGCGCGATGCGCCGGCGCTGTTCCTCGGGGCGATTCAGCCGCCCTGCTGGCTGGCCCAGGCGTCCATCCGCTTCTTCATTTCCTCCGGCGACACGTCCTCGACGTGCGAGCCGAAGCTCCACTTGTGGCCGAACGGATCGGTTACGGAACCCATGCGGTCGCCCCAGAACTGGTTCTCGACCGGCTTGTCGACCTTGGCTCCGGCCTTCACCGCGCGGTCGAACGCCTTGTCGGCGTCTTCGACATACAGCACGAACGAGGAGGTCGCGCCGCCGCGCGACTTCGGGCCGAGCGCGCCCATGTCCGGCCATTCGTCCGACAGCATCACCATCGAGTTGCCGATTCGGATCTCGGCATGACCGATCTTTCCGGCCATCGGCAAGCGCACCACCTCTTCGGCGCCGAGCGCCTCGCGATAGAACGCCAGCGCACGTTCGGCGTCATCGACGATCAGGTAGGGCGTCACGCTGTGGTAGCCGTCGGGAACGGGATTCACACTCATGGGCAGGTCTCCATCCGTTGGTGGGCGAGGGTCAGTGCGGCAGCTTGCTGGCCAGCAGGTCGACGCGGTCGATCTGCGGGGGCGTGGCGAGCAGTTCGTCGGCGCGTGCCATCAGGGCCGCGGCGATCGGTCCATCGAGGTGGGCCTGGCGACCGGCCTCGGTGTCGAAGGTGTCGTAGATGCCGAAGCTGCTGGGGCCGAAACGCAGTGCGAACCAGGTGCGGGTGCCGGGCTCGGCCTCGGCCAGGGGCAGCGCGCTCTTCAGGAACTGCTCGAGCTGCTCTTCCTTGCCGGGCTTGGCCTCCAGCCGGGCGAGCAGGGCGCAACGGGACATGGCGGGGCTCTCCGGGGGGCGGCAGGTCAGGCTAGGCGGGCGGCCGCTAACGCCATGCGAAAGCCGCACGGCCGGATCGGGAGCCCGGTGCGAACGGCGCCGGAACGGGCCTTATGGCAAAATCGGCCCCCTGTCGCGGCCATCCCACCGCGGTTCACCGTCGATCCGAACCATGTCGAACCTCGAGCAGTCCCTGCCCGGACACGCGCAGCCAAAACGCGCCGGCTTCCCCTCACAGGCCTGTTGAGTTCCCCATGGCAGACGAGTTCGGACACCTTCCGCGCGGACCCGCGCGCATCTTCAAGGCCGCCAAGTGGTCGATGCAGGGCCTGCGCGCGGCCTGGTTGCACGAGTCGTCGTTCCGGCTCGAGGTCTACCTGTTCGTCGTGCTGGCCCCGCTGGGCTGGTGGGCCGGACAGACCGGGGTGGAGCGGGCGTTGCTGGTCGGCTCGATGCTGCTGGTCCTGAGCGTGGAGCTGCTCAACTCGGCCGTCGAGGCCGTGATCGAGCGCTACGGGCCCGAGTACCACGAGCTCGCCGGACGCGCCAAGGACATGGGCTCGGCAGCGGTGTTCGTGCTGATGATGAACGTGCTGCTGACCTGGGGCGCGATCCTGCTGCCCCGAGTGCTCTGACCGTCCACAAGAACACGACACGAAGAGAAGGATCCGGGCCCCGCCCGGCCGATGTTTGAAAACAATGTTCAGGAAGCAAGCAAGTGATTGAAATGCTCACCGATCCGCAGGTCTGGATCACCCTCGTCACCCTCAGCGCGATCGAGATCGTGCTCGGCATCGACAACCTGGTGTTCATCTCGATCGCGGTCAGCAAGCTGCCGTACGCGCAGCGCGAAAAGGCGCGCCGCTTCGGTATCGCGGTGGCCTGCCTCACCCGTATCGCCCTGCTCGCGACTCTGGCCTGGCTCGCTGGCCTGACCAGCGAACTGTTCAACCTGTTCGGCCTCGGGATCTCGGTCCGCGACCTGGTGCTGATCCTGGGCGGCGCGTTCCTGGTCGTGAAGGGCACCATGGAGATCAAGGACCTGATCGTCGGTGAGCCCGAGTCCGAGGACGTGCACACCAAGCCGGCCGCGTCGTTCATGGCGGTCATCGCCCAGATCGCGGTCATCGACATCGTCTTCTCGCTGGATTCGGTCATCGCCGCGGTCGGCATGGCCAACCACCTGCCGGTGATGGTGGCGGCGATCCTTTTGGCCGTGGGCGTGATGCTGCTGGCGTCCAAGCCGCTGGGCCACTTCATCGACCACAACCCGACGATCAAGATGCTGGCGCTGGCCTTCATCGTCCTGGTCGGCGTGTTCCTGATCGCCGACGGCTTCGATGTCCACGTTCCCAAGGGCTACATCTATGTCGCGATGGGCTTCTCGGCCCTGGTGGAGTGCCTGAACCTGTGGGCCAAGCGTCGCGCGCAGAGCCGCCTGCTGCCGGAATAAGGCGCGTTCTCCGGGCGGCTTCGAAAGCGCCTGTTCTTTTCGCGTGAAGGGATCCGTAACACCTCTCCCCTCGTGGGAGAGGTCGACGCGTGAAACGCGTCAGGTGAGGACGCTCGGTCCGTTGCGCGCCGCCCCCGCGGGTGGTGCAATGCCGGCCTATGTCTCGGAAGGAGTCGCGTCATGTCCCGGTTCGCCCCCCGCGTTGTCCAGGTCTTTGTGCTGGCCTGCCTGGCCGTCATGCTCAGCGGCTGCGGTTACAACACCATCCAGCAGAAGGATGAAGCGGTCACGGCCGCGTGGTCTCAGGTGCTGAACGTCTACAAGCGCCGCGCCGACCTCGTGCCGAACCTGGTCAACACCGTGCGCGGCTACGCCAGCCATGAGCAGCAGGTGCTGACGCAGGTCACCGAGGCACGCTCCAGGGTTGGCAGCATCAACGTCAACGCAAACGACCCGGCTTCGCTGGCTCAGTTCCAGCAGGCGCAGGGCGAACTGCAGAGCGCGATCGGCCGCCTGCTGGTGGTCAGCGAGAACTATCCGCAACTGAAGGCCGACCAGAACTTCCTGCAGTTGCAGGCACAGCTGGAAGGCACCGAGAACCGGATCACCGTCGAGCGCCAGCGTTACATCGGCACGGTGCAGGACTACAACACCTACATCCGCCAGTTCCCGGTCAACCTCACGGCGATGATGTTCGGCTACAAGCCCAAGCCCAACTTCACCGTCGAGAACGCGGCGCAGATCCAGGAACCGCCGAAGGTCGATTTCGGCCAGCCGGCTCAGCCGCAGCCGCAACAGCAGCCGCAGCAGCCACAACAGCCGCCGCAGCAGCAGCCCGCTCCGGCGAACGGCTGAGCCGGCGCGGTAAGCGGCCGTGACCAGATGGCGCATCGCCGCGCGGCGCGTGGCCGCGTTGATGGTGTTGATGCTCGCCTGCGCCTTCGCGCAGGCGCAGCAGCTCGCGCCGATTCCGCCACTGACGTCTCCGGTCATCGACACGACCGGCACGCTCGATGCCGCCACGAAGCAACAGCTGGAGGCGCAGGCGCTCGCGCTGCAACAGCGCAAGGGCAGTCAGTTGCAGGTGCTGGTCATTCCGACAACGCAGCCCGAGGACATCGCCCAGTACGCGGTGCGCGCGTTTGAACAATGGCGAATCGGCCGCAAGGGCGTCGACGACGGTCTGCTGCTGGTCGTGGCCAAGGATGACCGTCGCGTGCGCATCGAGGTCGGTTATGGCCTGGAAGGTGCCATTCCCGACGCGACTTCGGCGCGCGTGATCCAGGAATACATGGTTCCCAAGTTCCGCGCCGGCGACTATGCAGGCGGCATCCGCGATGCCTCCGGCGTGCTGGTCAAACTGATCGACGGCGAGCCGCTTCCGGCCCCGATGGCCGACCACCGCAGTGAGCGCGGTGCGGGCGGCAGCAGTTGGGTATTCGCGTTGTTCGTCGCCTTCATCGTCGCCCAGGTGGCGCGCGCCATCTTCCGCGGCGCGCCGGCGCCGTTGCGTGGCCTGCTGACCGCGGGTGCGGCGGGTGGCATCGCCTGGCTGATCTCGTCGCTGGTGCTGGTTGGCGGCCTGGGTGCACTGGTCGGCTTCTTCATGGGGCTGGTGACCATGCCGGCAGGCCGTTATGCCCGCGACCGTGGCTTTGGCGGCTGGGGGGGCGGCGGCTTCGGC
>NZ_JADLZT010000001.1 GCF_015453285.1 Lysobacter niastensis | reverse complement strand
CTGGGCGCGGGGGGGGGGGCCTACCGGGGGGGCGCTGGCGCGGCCCTCCTGGGGGTGGGGGTTATTCCGGTTTTTTTTTTTTTTGGGGGGGGGGGGGGGGGGGGGGGGGCCCCCGGCTGGGGGGCCCCCCGTCGTGGTTGCTTACAGGTCGATACCGAAACCGACACCGGCCGACTGGTCGTCGCTGCTGAAGGCACCGCCGATCGAGAACGACGCGCGTTCGCCGATGGCCTTCGAGTAACCGACCGAGAGCGCACCCTCGCCGTTCTGCCAGCCGGCACCGACGCCGATGCGGCCGTTTTCGCTGCGGCTGTTGGCCGCGTTGATCGCCATGTTCATCATCGCGGCGTTCATCGCGCCCTCGCGGTCGATGCGCTCGTCCTGTTCGGTCAGGCGCAGGCCGATGTCGTTGCTGAGGTTGGTGAACTGGTCGTTCAACGTCTGCAGCTTGGTATCGGTGTAGGTGTTGGCGCGGGTCAGCGTCTGCGTCGCAGTGGTGTCGGTGTAGGCGTTGGCGGAAGCCAGCGTCTGCGCATTGGCAGCCTGCACCTGGCCGACGTTGGCGGCGTCGGTCGCGGCGGTGCCGGCGGCGACGTTGGTCACACGGCGCTGCTGCGTGGCGTTGCCCATCGACACGGTGTTGGCCTGGTCGGCCACCGAGCCCTGGCCGATCGCCACGGCACCATTGGCGGTGACGGTGGCGGCCTGGCCGATCGCAGTACCCGATGCGGCGGTGACGTGCGTGTCGGCGCCGACCGCAACGGCGTTCGTCGCTGCCGCGTCGATCACGCTGTTGGCGCCGACCGCGACGCTGCCCTCGGCGTGGACATTCGCGCCACTGCCCAGGGCAACGTCGTTGCTGTCCTGCGCGTGGCTGCCTTCGCCCAGTGCCAGGCCGGTGCCGGAGCCGACCGGCATGCCGAGACCCGGGGTCTGCTCGAGGCCGAGCACGCGATCGGACAGGCTGGTGAACGCCGAGCTGAGGTTGGTGAACGAACCATCCAGCGCGCTGAACGCATCGCCGACGTTGAAGTAGCTGCTGCCCTGGATGACGTAGTTCGGCATGCCCAGCAGGCCGTTGATGTCGATCGACGAGCCACCGCCAAAAGCTGCCGCGACGGTGTTGAGCTGGGCGACATTGCTGGCGCCCATCGCGACCAGCATGTTGTTCACCTGGCCCACGTTGACGGCATCGGTGTCCTGCGTACCGGCGGCGACGTTGGTGATCTGACGCTCGTAACCGGCCGAACCCACCGACACGGTGTTGGCGCGGTCGGCCACCGAGTACGCGCCGATGGCGACGCTGTCGTCTTCCAGTGCGCTGCTGTTGTAACCCAGCGCGGCGCTGTTCTCACCGATCGCGAAGGCGTTCATGCCGATCGCCGAAGCGCCGTCGGCCATCGCCGTAGCGTAGTAGCCGGTCGCGTTGCTGCCGATGCCGGCGGCGGAGCTGTAGGCGCCAACGGCGCTGCTGTAGTCGCCCTGCGCGTTGGCCGTGTCACCCAGCGCGGTACTCGAAATGCCGCCGGCGACGGCCAGCGAACCGATGGCCGTGCTGAAGCTGCCTACCGCGGTGCTGTAGGAACCAACCGCGGTGCTGTTGTCGCCATGCGCCTCGGCGTAGGGGCCGTCGGCGATGCTCATCTTGCCCAGCGCGCGGCTGTAGGCGCCGCTGGCGGAGGCGTAGTCGCCGGCCGTCCACGCATACGCGCCGGTGGCATTGCTGAAGCGGCCAAAGGCATTGGAGTACGCACCGACCGCGGTACTGGCGAAGCTGTAGGCGTTGGCACGCGAGCCGAGGCTCGAGGTGTAGTCCTCGGCCGCGGTCGACAGGTAACCGATCGCGACGCCGGACATGCCCGACGCCCACGAGTAGGAGCCCATGGCGATGGACTCGTCGCCGATGCCGCCCGCGGCATAGCCAACGGCCACCGCGTCGAAGCCGTTGGCGAACGCCTCGTTGCCGATCGACATCGAGAAGGCACCCGTGGAGTACGCGCCGGTGCCGATGGAGATGGCGTATTTGTTCAGTGCGCGGGCATACGAACCGATGGCCAGGGTGTTGTCCTGCATGGCATGCGAATCCACGCCCATCGCGATGGCGAACTTGCCCGTCGCTTCGTTGTAGGGGCCGATGGCCGCGCTCATGACGCCCGACGCGCGCGCGCCATTGCCAATGGCGGTGGCGTAGGCATTGGTGGCACGGGCGCCGCCGCCGACCGCCGTGGCGTACTTCTGGGTCGCCTGGGAGCCCTGGCCCACGGCGACGGACTCGTTGCCCCAGGCCCTGGCGTTGTAGCCCACTGCGGTGGCCTTGGCCACGGGGTTGAGGGGGTCGGGGGTCGCGACGCCGGCCGAGGCGTTGGCGCCGACGGCGACGGACTGGTTGGCGTAGGACTTGGAGTTGCTGCCGTAGGCCGAGCTGTCCGTGCCGCTGGCGATGCTGCTGTTGCCGGACGCCGTGGAATTGTTGCCGCTGGCATTGGCCAGGTTGCCGAATGCCGAGCTGTTGTTTCCGGTGGCGCTGGCGCCGTTGCCCACGGCGGTGGCGTTGGCGGCGGTCGCGCTGCCGGCGGTGGTGTTGTTGCCGAAGGCGGAGCTGTTGTTGCCGATGCCGCGGGCGTTGTTGCCGAAGGCGGAGCTGTTGTTGCCACTGGCATTGGCCAGGTTGCCGACGGCGGTGGCGAAGGCGCCGGTCGCGGTGGCGCCGGCGCACTGGGTCTGACCCACGGTGGCGGTCGCGCAGTCCTGCGCCATGGCGATCGTGGGCGCCAGGCCCATGGCGACCAGCAGAGAAGCGGTGAGATTCGCGCGGTTGAGGGTCTTGGAACGCGCGTGACGAGCAGTTTTCACGAAAAAAATTCCCCAGAAATAAACGGATCGGCAACGGCCGGGCATGCGTCGGGCCTCCGGCACCAACCGCTCGACTTTGCTTTCGCTCCCAGGTGCTGACTCCCCCCTGCGTTGGGGGGGGCGCGGGGGCCCGCGGCATTGCCCAATGGCACCTCCCCCAAGCCCGTGGTAACCGCCTGTGCGCCGTCTGCTTCTCGCCGCTTCCCTCGCCCTGGTCACCGTCGCCGGCGCGCCTGCGCTCGCGTGGTCGCCTGCCCCCCAGCCGTCCCGCCCGTCGCCCGTTGCCGACGAAGCCGCGCAGGTGGTCGACTCCTTCATGGACGCGCTGGTCAGCGGGCGACTCGATGCGGCGCGCCAGCTGATGTCGCCCGATGCCGTCGTGATCGCCAACGGCCTGGTGCTTGGCCAGCGCGACAGCTACATCGACGGCGCCGCGAAAGGCGATTCCGCCGCATTGAGAACGGTCCAGCGCGAACTCGTGCGCCGCGACACCCACGCCGGCACCGATGCCGCCTGGGTGCTCAGTGAAAAGCGCCTGCGTTCGGCAGCCACCGCGCAGGGTCCGAGTGAAGTGGTGATCGAGACGATGCTGCTCGCGCGGACGAATGCCGGCTGGAAGATCACCCACATCCATTGGTCGGGCCGCCGCGGCTGACGCCGCGAACGACCATCACTGCTACGCCCAACACAATGCGCTGTACGACGCGGTGCATCGCACCAGCGTTCGTCAGCGTGACCCGGTGGGAGGGGTTGCCGGTCTCGGGGGAGATACCGGCAGCTCTTGTACGCGTCGGCGTGTCGCCTCGTGCGGCACGCCGGCGCGGCGCCCTTTGAGGGATGAGGAATTAGTTCGCGCCCGCGGGATGCGACGGCGTCGTTATCGATGCGGTCGCGCGGCAACGCCAACGCGCCGCAATGCATGTCGATCGAATGTCGATCGATCGGTCGCATGCGAGTGCATCCCGGCTTGCCCGGCGGTTCCGGATCGCAAGCGGACAATGCGTCGCGCCCTCCTGGGCCGGACCCGGACGCACAAAAAAACAAACCCCTGATTTCTCAGGGGTTTGTTCTGAATAGTGGTGCCCAGGAGAGGACTCGAACCTCCACGGTTTTACCCGCTAGTACCTGAAACTAGTGCGTCTACCAATTCCGCCACCTGGGCCTTCCGCTTCGGCGTGAGCCGTTGCGAGGCCGCGTATGTTGCAGTGCGTCGGGGGTGTTGTCAACGCCTTGTGACAAAAGAGTTGGAGAAAGTTTCGTCGCCGGACCCGAGGCGCCAGAAAACGCCAATGCGGGCCGGTTCTCATGAACGCGGAACGCGCTCCGGCTTGAAGCACCCGCGCATCGGGGCTATGGTCGTGAGACATCAAATAACTATGCGGGCGGCGCACCCGGTGCGTCGCCCGCGCTGCTTTGGAGATCCGCATGAGCCTTGCCAACCTGCCGCCGCTGCTGCTGTCGCGCCTGGACGTGGAGCGCATCGAAGCCCTGCTCGATCAGCCTGCGGTCGAGGGCATCGACACCACGGCTTTGCAGGCCGAACTGAACCGCGCCGAAGTGATCGAGCCGGCGCAGATGCCGTCCGACGTGATCACCATGAACTCGACCGCCCGCTTCCGCATCGCCGACGGCCAGCACGGGGCCGGCGAAGAGCGCGAACTGACGCTGGTCTATCCGCGCGATGCCGATGGCAGCCCGGACAAGGTGTCGATCCTCGCCCCGGTCGGCAGCGCGCTGCTGGGCCTGCGCGTCGGCGACGAAATCGAATGGCCGTCACCGGGCGGCACGCTGCGCCTGCAGGTGCTTTCGATCCGCTACCAGCCCGAGTCCGCCGGCGAACTGCATCGCTGAGCCGCCCGGCACCTTAGAATCGCCCGAGAACTTTTTCCGAGTCCGCTGCGCTCCATGAACGACACCGTCCGTCCGGTCTTCCACGGCTTCGAACAGATCCCGCTGCGCGAATACGCCGAGCGCGCCTACCTCGATTACTCGATGTACGTGGTGCTCGACCGCGCCCTGCCCTTTCTCGGCGACGGGCTGAAGCCGGTTCAGCGCCGCATCGTCTACTCGATGAGCGAACTGGGCCTCAACGCGGCCTCCAAGCCGAAGAAGTCGGCGCGCACCGTCGGCGATGTCATCGGCAAGTACCACCCGCACGGCGACAGCGCCTGCTACGAGGCGATGGTGCTGATGGCGCAGCCGTTCTCGTACCGCTACCCACTGGTCGAGGGCCAGGGCAACTTCGGCTCGACCGACGATCCCAAGTCGTTCGCGGCGATGCGCTACACCGAATCGAAGCTGACCCCGATCGCCGAAGTGCTGCTGGGCGAACTCGGCCAGGGCACTGTCGACTGGACGCCCAACTTCGACGGCACGCTCGAAGAGCCGACCTGGCTGCCCGCGCGCCTGCCGCACCTGCTGCTCAACGGCACCACCGGCATCGCGGTCGGCATGGCCACCGACGTGCCGCCGCACAACCTCAATGAGGTCGTCAGCGCCTGCGTGCGGCTGCTCGACGATCCCGATGCCACCACCCGCGACCTGTGCGAGCACGTGCTGGGCCCGGACTACCCGACCGCGGCGGAGATCATCACGCCGCGATCGGACCTGCTCGCGATGTACGAAAGCGGCCTTGGCAGCGTCCGGGCCCGCGCCACCTTCGTGAAGGACGGCGCCAACATCGTCATCACGGCGCTGCCGTACCAGGCGTCGCCGGGCAAGGTGATCGAGCAGATCGCCACTCAGATGCGCGCCAAGAAGCTGCCGTGGCTGGAGGACATCCGCGACGAATCCGACCACGCCAACCCGACCCGCATCGTGCTGATCCCGCGCAGCAACCGCATCGATGCCGACCAGCTGATGGGCCACCTGTTCGCCACGACGGACATGGAGAAGAGCTTCCGGGTCAACTTCAACGTGATCGGCCTGGACGGCCGCCCGCAGGTGAAGGGCCTGAAGGCGCTGCTCAGCGAATGGCTGAGCTTCCGCACCGACACCGTCGTGCGCCGCCTGAAGCATCGTCTGGAAAAGGTCGAGCGTCGCCTGCACCTGTTGGACGGCCTGCTGGTCGCCTTCCTCAACCTCGACGAGGTGATCCGCATCATCCGCGCCGAGGACGAGCCGCGTCCGGTGCTGATGAAGCGCTTCGACCTCAGCGAGGAACAGACCGACTACATCCTCGAAACCCGGCTGCGCCAGCTGGCGCGCCTGGAGGAGATGAAGATCCGCGGCGAACAGGCCGACCTGGAGATGGAGCGCGACCGCCTCATCGCCACGCTCGACAGCAAGGCCAAGCTGAAGAAGCTGATCAAGGACGAACTGCTGGCCGACGCGAAGAAGTTCGGCGACGCCCGCATTTCGCCGCTGGTCGCGCGCGGCGCGGCACAGGCGCTGTCGGAGACCGAGCTGGTCGCCAGCGAGCCGATGACCGTCGTGCTGAGCGAGAAGGGCTGGGTGCGCGCGGCCAAGGGTCACGATATCGACGCCGCAGGATTGAATTACCGCGAAGGCGACGAACTGCTGGCCGCAACGAAGAGCCGCAGCACGCAGCAGGTCGCGTTCCTCGACTCGACCGGCCGCTCCTATTCCACCGTCGTGCATTCGCTGCCCTCCGCGCGCGGCAATGGCGAACCGCTCACCGGCCGCTTCTCGCCGGCGCCCGGCGCCTCGTTCCAGGCCCTCGCCAGCGGCGACAACGACACGCGTTTCGTGCTCGCGTCGAGCCACGGCTACGGCTTCGTCACCCGCTTCGAAAACCTCACCGGACGCAACAAGGCCGGCAAGGCGATGCTGTCGCTGACGCCGGGCGCCAAGGTCGTGCAGCCGGCGCCGGTCGCCGACGTCGAGCAGGACCGGATAGTGGTTGTCACCAACGTCGGACACCTGCTGGCGTTCCCGGTCGGTGAACTGCCGGAGCTCGACAAGGGCAAGGGCAACAAGCTGATCGACATCCCCAAGGCCAAGCTCGGCACCGAACGCGTGGTCGCGGTGGCCGTGGTCTCGCCCGGCACGACACTCAGCGTGAAGTCGGGCACGCGCTCGATGTCGCTGTCGTGGAAGGACCTGGACACCTACCTCGGCGCACGCGCCAGCCGCGGTGGGCTGCTGCCGCGTGGGTGGCAGAAGGTCGAAGCCCTGGCGGTCGAGTAAAGCCCCGGCTCGCCATCCCCGCGAAGGCGGGGATCCAGGGACTTTGATCCCGTCGCATGGCCGATGTCTAAAACAAAACAAAGCAACGCCACTGGATCCCCGCCTTCGCGGGGATGACGGGCAAGGAAAAGCGGTAACTCATGGAACCGGATTTCTGGCACCAGCGCTGGCACGACCAGCAGATCGGCTTCCACCAGGACAAGCCGACGCCGTTGCTGCTGAAGCACTGGGATTCGCTCGGCATCTCACCCGGCAACCGCGTGTTCGTGCCGCTGGCGGGCAAGACGCTGGACATGGCGTGGTTGGCTGCGCAGGGCCTGCGCGTGCTCGGCATCGAACTGTCGCAACTGGCGATCGACCAGTTCTTCGCCTCGCAAGGCCTGTCGCCGGAAGTGCACCAATCGCGCTATGGACGGCACCACGTCGCCGACGGCATCGAACTGATCTGCGGCGACGCCTTTGCGCTGGATGAAACCGTGCTGGCGGACTGCGCGGCCGTGTTCGACCGCGCTGCGCTGATCGCGCTGCCGCCGCCGATGCGTCAGCGTTATGTGCATGAACTCTACGCCCGCCTGCCCGCGAACTGCCGCGGTCTGCTGATCACGCTGGAGTATCCGCAGCACGAGAAGAACGGCCCTCCGTTCTGCGTGCGCGAGCAGGAAGTGCGCGAGTTGTTCGGCCGCGAATGGGATATCGCGACGCTGGAGCGCCGCGACATCCTCGAGCAGCAGCCGGCCTTCATCGCCGAGGGCGTGACCGCGCTGGACACGGTGGTGTACCGGCTCGATCGGCGCTGAGGCCTTTTGCCCGGGCAGCTCACCAACACCGTTCGCCCTGAGCGTAGCGCAGCGGAGTCGAAGGGTGGACGGTCCAGGCTAGCCCCCGCTCATCCTTCGACTCCGGCGCGAGCGCCTACGCTCAGGACGAACGGTGAAAGACCGCTTCGCGCAGCCTAGGCGCGAGCAATCAACCCAGCGTCGCCTGATGCACTCCCGCGACCGCACGCCCCGACGGATCGGCCATCTTCGCGAACGCAGCATCCCAGGCGATCGCCGCCGGCGACGAACACGCGATCGACTTCCCGCCCGGCACCGTGTCCGCGCACGCCGCACTGGGAAAGAACTGCTCGAAGATATGGCGGTACAAGTAGGCCTCCTTGGTCTGCGGCGTGTTGATCGGGAAGCGGTGCGCCGCCGCGGAGAACACGCGGTCGCTGATCTGCGCCTGTGCGTGCGCCTTCAGGCCGTCAATCCAGCCGTAGCCGACGCCGTCGCTGAACTGCTCCTTCTGCCGCCACAGGATCGAATCGGGCAGATAGCCTTCGAACGCCTCGCGCAGGATCGCCTTCTCGATGCGCTGCGTGCCGTCCGGCTGCGGACCGGCCATCTTGAAACGTGCGTCCATTCGCATCGCGACGTCGAGGAACTCCACGTCCAGGAACGGCACGCGCGGTTCCACGCCCCAGGCCATCATCGACTTGTTGGCGCGCAGGCAGTCGTAGTTGTGCAGGGCGTCGAGCTTGCGCACGGTCTCGTCATGGAACTCGCGCGCGTCCGGCGCCTTGTGGAAGTACAGGTAACCGCCGAAGACTTCGTCACTGCCCTCGCCCGACAGCACCATCTTCACGCCCATCGCCTTGATCCGCCGCGCCAGCAGGAACATCGGCGTGGACGCCCGGATCGTCGTGACGTCGTAGGTCTCGACGTGCCGGATCACCTCCGGAATCGCGTCGAGTCCTTCCTCGAAGGTGTAGGTGAAGCCGTGATGGACGGTGCCCAGCGCCTTTGCCGCGACTTCGGCCGCGGCGAGATCGGGCGAGCCTTGCAGCCCGATCGCGAACGAATGCAGGCGCGGCCACCAGGCTTCGCTCTGGTCGTCCTCCTCGATGCGGCGGCGTGCGTAACGTGCGGCGACGGCGGCCACCAGCGAGGAATCCAGTCCGCCCGACAGCAGCACGCCGTATGGCACATCGCTCATCAGCTGCCGGTGCACCGCCCGCTCGAAGGCCTCGCGCAGCTCCTGCTTCGCCACTTCGACGCCCTGCGTCGCCTGGTAGTCGCGCCATGTCCGCTGGTAATAGCGGACCAGCTCCCCGGTCGTGCTGTCGTAGTAGTGGCCGGGTGGGAACTGGGCGACATCGGCACAGGTGTCGGACAACGCTTTCATTTCCGAGGCGACGCACAGGCGGCCGTCGCGGTCGTGGCCCCAATACAGCGGACAGACGCCGATCGCGTCGCGGGCGATCAGGGTACGGCCACGCGCGCTGTCCCACAGTGCGAACGCGAAGATGCCGTTGAGCCCGTCGAGCCACGCGCCGACGTCCTCGCGCTCGCGATACAGGGCGTTGATCACTTCGCAGTCGGACCCGGTCTGGAAGGCGTACGGCTGCGCCAGTTGCAGCTTCAGTTCGCGGTGGTTGTAGATCTCGCCGTTGACCGCGAGCACCAGATCGCCGTCGGCCGAGCGCAGCGGCTGCGAGCCGCCGGCGGGATCGACGATGGCCAGACGCTCGTGGACGAGGATCGCGTTCTCGTCCGCATACACGCCGCTCCAGTCGGGGCCGCGATGGCGCTGGCGCTGGGACAGTTCGAGCGCGCGCCGGCGCAGCGCCTGGAGGTCGTCATCGGGGTGCAGGCCGAAGATGCCGAGGATGGAACACATGCTGGACTCCTTGGGGGCTGGATCGTCTGAGGGGTTTGCGAAGCCGAAAACGAAGAAGCCCGCACTTCGCAGTGCGGGCTTCGTGAGCGATTGAGCGTGTCTGTGTTGCGCGCGCTAATCGCCGGCCCGCGGGAGGCTGGCGTTATTGCGATTGTTATTGGTCGCGCTGTTCACGGTGCCGGCCACGGACAGGCCGCCGCGGAGGGCGGCAGGGGTCGCGTTGAAATGGGCGGGCACGAGGGGCATGGGCCGATCCTGCTTCACCAGGACGCCGGTTGCAAGTGTCCGGCCCGCCCCCCTCCCTTGGCCTGAGGCGCCGGTTCGGCTTCGGCTAAGCTCGCAAGTTGGGGAGGACGCTCATGTCGAAACGCATTGCCTGGACTTTTTTGAAGCGCGGCCTGTTGGTGCTGCTGGTGCTGCTGCTGGCGTTGTTCGTGGCCATCTGGTGGCTGTTGCGAGGCAGCCTGCCGCCGCTGGACGGTGAACTCGCCGTGCCCGGCCTGTCGGCGCCGGTGACCGTCGGCCGCGACGCGCTCGGCGTTGTCACGATCGAGGCCGCCAACGAGAATGATGCGATGCGCGCACTGGGTTACGTGCACGCGCAGGAGCGCTACTTCGAAATGGACCTGCTGCGGCGTACCGCCGCGGGCGAACTCGCCGAGCTGTTCGGCCCGATCGCGATCGACACCGACAAGGAGCACCGCGTCCACCGCATGCGTGCCCGCGTCGTGCAGCACCTGGACAGCGCGTTCGGACGCCATCGCACGATGGCCCAGGCCTACACCGACGGCATCAACGCTGGACTGGGGAGCCTCAAGGTCCGGCCCTGGCCTTACCTGCTGCTGCGCAAGCAACCGGCGCCGTGGCGGCTGGAAGACACGGCACTGACCGGCTATGCGATGTACTTCGATCTACAGGATTCGGAGAACAAGCGCGAGCTCGCGATGTCGCGCCTGCGACCGCACCTACCGGGACCGCTCTACGACCTGCTCGCCCGCGATGGCACGAGCTGGGACGCACCGATCGCGGGCAGACCGCGCGGCGATGCCGCCCTGCCGGATGCGCTGGCCATCGACCTGCGCAAACTGCCTGCGCCGGCCAGCGAGAAGGATCACGACATCCCGCAGCTGTCCGACGTGGGCAGCAACAACTTCGCGGTCTCCGGCGAGGTCACGCGCGATGGCCGCGCGATCATCGCCGACGACATGCACCTGGGCCTGCGCGCGCCGAATATCTGGTTCCGCGCACGCCTGCGTTATGCCGATGCACGCGCCGTCGGCGGCCGCGTCGACGCCACCGGCTTCACCCTGCCCGGCCTGCCGGCACTGGTGGTCGGCAGCAACGGCCAGGTCGCGTGGGGCTTCACCAACAGCTACGGCGACTGGCTCGACTGGCAGCAGGAACCGGCCTGCCCGGCACCCTGCACCGCACGCCGCACCTACAACGAGCACATCCGCGTCGCCGGACAGGACGACGTCGTTTTCCCGGTGGAGGAAACCGCCTGGGGCCCGATCCTGCATCGCAATGCCGATGGCACTGCGTTGTCGCTGCGCTGGGTCGCGCACCTGCCCGGCTCGCTCACCCTGGGACTGGCCGATTTCCTTCACGCGCATGCGCTCGACGACGCGCTGGCGATGGCCGACGACACCGCGATTCCCGGTCAGAACCTGGTGATCGGCGACCGCAGCGGCCGCATCGCCTGGCGCCTGCTGGGCCCGGCACCGCAGCGCCAGGCATCGTGCGACAGCGCGATGATCATGGCGAACGGTTCGTGTGCACCGTGGACGTTGACGACGGCCAACGGCATCGGCCTGCGCGCGGGCTCGCTGCAACGCCTGTGGACCGCCAACGCACGCGTCGTCGACGACGGGCTGCTCGCGCGCATCGGCGACGGCGGTTACGCCAACGGCGCGCGCGCGCGGCAGATCCGCGACGACCTGTTCTCGAAGAAGACGCTGACCGAACGCGACCTGCTCGCGATCCAGCTGGACGACCGCGCACTGTTCCTCGCGCGCTGGTGGCAACTGCTGCGCGAACAGGGGACGAAGGAAACCACGTCCGCGTTGCACTCGCTCGCACAAGCGGCGGACACCTGGCAGGGCCGCGCCAGCGCCGATTCGGTGAGCTACCGCATCGTGCGCGCATGGCGGCAAGCGGTGCACGACCGTCTGCTCGACGGCCTCACCGCGCCGGCGCAGGCCGCGATGGGCGACGACTTCACGATGCCCACCGTGGGCCAGTTCGAAGGCGTGGCCTGGCCGCTGGTGACGCAGCGTCCGATGAACCTGCTGCCGCGCCGCTTCGCCAACTGGGACGCGCTGTTCGAGGACGCCGCACGCGAGGTGCGTGACGATCTCGCCAAGCAGGGCCCGCTGGCTGGCCGTACCTGGGGCGAACGCAACACCGCGAAGATCTGCCACCCGCTGGCGATGGCGTTGCCGGGTTTCGCCAAGCCGGCGCTGTGCATGCCGGCCGATCCGCTGCCCGGCGACAGCGGCATGCCGCGCGTGCAGGGGCCGAACTTCGGCGCGTCCGAACGCATGGTCGTCTCGCCGGGCCACGAAGCCGACGGCATCACGCACATGCCTGGCGGTCAGAGTGGCCATCCGCTGTCGCCGTTCTGGGGCGCGGGCCACGACGACTGGGTGCACGGCCGGCCGACGCCGTTCCTGCCGGGGCAGACGCGCCATGCGCTGACGCTGTCGCCGGCGGCGCACTGATCTTTGCCCTCATCCCAACCCCTCTCCCGTAAGCGGGAGAGGGGTTCGAAGGGCGGATGGGCCGCTTTCAGCCCGAAGGAAGCTTCAGGCCCGCAGGATCAGGCGCTCGATCAACGCCAGGTAGAGATCGGGCAACGCCTGCAGGTCTGCGACCGACACATGCTCGTCGACCTTGTGGATGCTGGCATTGACCGGGCCGATCTCGATGCACTGCGCGCCCAGCGGCGCGATGAAGCGTGCATCGGACGTGCCGCCGCCGGTGCTCTCCACCGGCGCGGCGCCGGAGAACGAGGCCAGCACGTCGCGTGCGGCTGCACGCAGCGGCCCTTCCGGCGTGTAGAACGGCTCACCGCCGCGGTGCCAGTGGATGGCGTACTCCAGTCCGTGGCTGCGCAGCACGTCCTCGCACTGCTGCTCGAGCTGCGCCGCGTTCCACGTCGGGTTGTAGCGCAGGTTGAACAGCACCTGCATCTCGCCCGGAATGACGTTGTTGGCGCCGGTGCCGGCATGCACGTTGCTGATCTGCAGGCTGGTCGGCGGGAAGGTCTCGTAGCCATCGTCCCAGCGCCTCGCTGACAACTCGGCGAGCGCCGGCATGGCCTGGTGGATCGGATTGCGCGCCTTCTCGGGATAGGCGACGTGGCCCTGGATGCCACGCACAGTCAGCGTCGCCGACAGCGTGCCGCGACGGCCCACGCGCAGCAGGTCGCCCAGCCGTGCGGTCGATGAAGGCTCGCCGGTGACGCACCAGTCGACGCGTTCGCCGCGTTCGCGGAACAGGTCGGCCACCTTGCGCACGCCGTCGACGGCGTCGCCCTCCTCGTCCGAGGTCAGCAGCAGAGCCACCCGTCCCGGATGCTCCGGGTGCGTGGCGGCGAAGCGCTCCAGTGCAACGACGAATGCCGCCACGCTGCCCTTCATGTCCGCCGCGCCGCGGCCGTACAGCAGTCCGTCGCGGATCTCCGGCACGAACGGATCGCTGCCCCAGGCTTCGCGCGGGCCGGGCGGTACCACGTCGGTGTGGCCGAGCAGCACCAGCGTCGGGCCCTCGCCTGCACCGTGCACGGCCCAGAGGTTGTCGACCTCGCCGAAACGCAGGTGCTCGCAACGGAATCCTGCGGCTTTGAGGCGCTGCGCCAGCAACTGCTGGCAGCCCGAGTCGTCGGGCGTAACCGAAGGCCGCGAGATCAGTTCGCGGGTCAGGTCGAGCACATCGCTCGTCGCCACATTCGCCGTCACGAACCGATCCCGAAGCGCTTCTTGAAGCCGTTGTCGCTGAAACCCTGCGTGACCTGGCCGTCATCGGTGACGACCACCGGCCGGCGGATCAGCTGCGGATACTCCTTCAGCAGCAGCTTCCACTCGGCGTCGGAGGCCGGCTCCTTGCGATTGGGCGGCAGCGTGCGCCAGGTCGTCGACGACTTGTTGATCATCGCGTCCCAGCCGCCGAGCTGCTCCTTCCACGCGATCAGCGTTTCCGGCGCCTGGCGCTGGTCGCGATAGTCGACGAACGCATGCGCGACGCCGAAGCGGTCGAGCCACTTGCGGGCCTTCTTGCAGGTGTCGCAGTTGGACAGCCCGTAGAGCGTCGTCATTCCGCCAGTCCGCGCAGCAGATCGTTGATGCTGGTCTTCGAGCGGGTCTTGGCGTCGACCTGCTTGACGATCACCGCGCAGTACAGCGAGTGCGAACCGTCCGCGGCCGGCAACTGGCCCGACACCACGACGCTGTAAGGCGGCACGTAGCCGTAGCTGATCTCGCCGGTCATGCGGTTGTAGATGCGCGTGCTCTGGCCCAGGAACACGCCCATGCCGATCACGCTGTGGTGGCCGACCACGAAGCCCTCGACCACTTCGGAACGGGCACCGATGAAGCAGTGGTCCTCGATGATCGTCGGCGAGGCCTGCAGCGGTTCCAGCACGCCGCCGATGCCGGCGCCACCGGACAGGTGGCAGTGCTTGCCTACCTGCGCGCACGAACCGACCGTGGCCCAGGTGTCGACCATCGTGCCCTCGCCCACATGCGCGCCGATGTTGACGAAGCTCGGCATCAGCACCACGTCCTTGCCGATGTGCGAGCCGCGGCGAACCACCGCGCCCGGCACGACGCGCGCGCCGAGCTTGCGGAAGTCGCTTTCGCCGAACCCTTCGAAGCGCGCCGGGACCTTGTCCCAGTACGGCGCCGGGAAGCCTTCGACGACCTGCATGTCGTTGACGCGGAAGTACAGCAGCACCGCCTTCTTCAGCCACTCGTTGACGGTCCAGCCGCCCTTGCCGTCGGGTTCGGCGACGCGGAATTCGCCGCTCTCCAGCCCTGCGATCACGCGCTCCACCGCCGGCCGCGTCGAGCCTTCGATCTCATCCAGAGTCAGCATCGCGCGGCGTTCGAACGCGCTGTCGACCATGAACTTCAGTTCGTCGATGCCCGGACCCTGCGCGGCGGCCTTCGGCGCCGCCTTCTTGCGTACGGTCTTGGCGGCGGACTTCTTCTGCGTCATCAATGTTCTCCTTCAAGGCAGGCCAGCAGCGCGTCGCGCAGGGCCTCCTGTTGCGTGGCGTCGAGTGCGGTCTCGCACCCGTCGGAATCGGTGGCGGTGATCTGGAACACGTCCTCGGCGCGTTCGCCGAACGTGGCGATGCGCGCGTCGTGCACGCGCAGCGACTGGTCGCGGATGGCACGGGCAACATCGGCCAGCAGGCCCGGCCGGTCGGTGCACACCAGGCTCAGCATGGTGCGGACCCGGCCGCAGTCGCCGGCGCGCTTGCCGAGCGTGTTGAAACCGATCTGCGGCGCGATGCGGAAATGCCGCAGATGCCGGGGCTGTGCACGGCGCACCGGACGAACGTGGTCGAGCGGGCCGGCAAGCATGTCGGCGAGGCGGCTTTCGACATCTTCCGACGACGGCGGAAACCGCGGGTCGATCGGGATCACCTCGAAACTGTCGAAGATCGTTTCGTGCGGTCCGTCGAGCACGCGCGCCTGCTGGATCGCCAGGCCGAGGCGGTCGAGCGTGGCGACGATCGCGGCGAACAGGCCATCGCGGTCGGGCGTGTGCACGAACACTTCCAGTGCGCCGGCCTGCTGTCCGACCGGACGCGCACGCACGCGCGTCTCGCCGATGGCGACGCCGCGCAGGGAGGCGGCCTGCCAGGCGATCTGGTCCGGGCGGCCACGCTGGAAGCCGATTTCCGGCATGCGCGCATAAAGCGCGGCGATCTCGCCGTCGGCCATGCCAAACGAGGCCAGCGTGGCGCGCGCGGCCTCGCGCGTCTCGGCGGCGCGCTCGTCGGCAGCGACCGGATGCTCGAGTCCGCGCCGCAGCGCAAGGCGCGTGGCCGTGTAGAGATCGGCCAACAGGCGATCCTTCCACGCATTCCACAGCTTCGGCGACGTGCCGGCGATGTCGGCGCAGGTGAGCAGGTAGAGCGTGTCGAGGTGCTCGCGGTCGGCCACCTTGGTGGCGAAGCGGTGGATCACCTCGGGGTCGGCGATGTCCTGCTTCTGCGCCGTCACCGACATCAGCAGGTGCTGGCGCACCAGCCACTCCACCAGCGCGGTGTCGGCCTGCGAGAGTCCGATCGAGCTGCAGAAGATGCGCGCGTCCTCGGCACCGAGTTCGGAGTGGTCGCCGCCGCGCCCCTTGGCGATGTCATGGAACAGGCCAGCCAGCAGCAGCAACTCCGGCTTGCGCATGCGCGGCCAGACTTCGTGGGCGATGCTGAAGCGCTCGTCCACGATGCCCGACGCAAAGCGGGCGAGATTGCGCAGCACCGCCAGCGTGTGCTGGTCGACCGTGTAGACGTGGAAGAGGTCGAACTGCATGCGCCCCGACACGCGAGCGAACGCGGGAATCCAGCGTCCCAGCACGCCCAGGCGCGCCATGCGCTCCAGCGCGTGCACCGGATGCGGGCCGCGCAGCAGCGACAGGAAGCGCTCGCGCAGTGCCGGCTCGGCCTGCTGGAATGCGGGAACGCGCGACAACGATTCGGCCAGCGCGCGCGCTGTCTGCGAATGCAGGCCGCGGATCTCGTCGTGAGCGGCCCAGACCGCGAACAACGCGAAGACGTCATGGGCATCGCGCGGCCATTGCGGGCTGCGCGCGGCCAGGTAGTCGCGACGCAGTTCGAAAGCGCCACCGGCATCGGGCAGCAGCACCGGTGCGGACTCGCCTTCGATCTGCTCCTCGAAGCGCTGCAGCAGGCGTTCACCGATGCGCAGCACCAGCGCCGCGCTGCGGTAGAAGCCCTGCATCATCTGCTCGACGGCGAGGTTGTCGGCGTTGTCGCTGTGTCCGAGGCGGTCGGCCAGGCGCTTCTGGTAGTCGAAACGCAGCCGCTCCTCGCGCTTGCCTGCCACCAGGTGCAGGCCGAAACGCAGGCGCGACAAGGCGCGGCGCTCGCGTTCCAGCGTCGCCAGTTCGTCTGCACCGAACTGGCCGATCGCGACCAGCGATTCAAGGTCGCCGGTGCCGACGATGCGCAACGCCATCCAGCGCAGCGTCTGCACGTCGCGCAGCCCACCGGGGCCTTCCTTCAGGTTGGGCTCGAGGTTGTCGGCGGTATCGCCGTAACGGGCATGGCGCAGGCGCAGCTCTTCGCGCTTGGCAGCGAAGAACTCGCGCGCCGGCCAGACCACGCTGGGGGTGATCGCCGCCTGGAGCGCATGCACGTGCTCGATGTCCGCCATCAGCGGGCGCGCTTCCAGCATCGCGGTCAGCACGGTGATGTCGGCCGCCGCCTCGGTGCATTGCGCGGGCGAACGCACCGCCTGCCCTACCGGCAGCCCGGCATCCCACAGCAGCGTGATGAAGCGCGACAGCGCTTCGGCGTGATGCTGCTGCGCGTCGGGTTCGGCGAGCACGAGCAGGTCGATGTCGGATTGCGGGAACAGCTCGCCACGGCCGTAGCCGCCCACCGCGAACAGCGCCAGCGGCGCACCGGCCTCGATGCAGTCCGTCCAGGCCAGGCGCACCTGCGCATCGACCGCGGCGCTGCGCGCCTGCAGCAGCCGGTCGATGTCGGCGTTGTCCTCGGAGTCGAAGCGCTGCGCCAGCGAGGCGTCGACCTCGGCCAGCGCGGTGCGGATCGAAGGCGCCCGATCGGGGCCGTCCGGTGCCTGTCGCGACGCGCTGGGCGCCGCCATCCCGGGTTCGGCGGCGTCGGGCGCGCTACTCATAGATCGTTGTCGTCCCCGGGCAGGCGGGTCAGGATCTCGACGCCGTTGTCGGTCACCGCCACGGTGTGCTCCCACTGCGCCGAGAGCTTGCGGTCCTTGGTGACGACGGTCCAGCCATCGGGCAGCAGCTTGGTGTGGCGTGCGCCCTCGTTGATCATCGGCTCGATCGTGAAGGTCATGCCCGGCTTCAGGACGAGGCCTTCACCGGCCCGGCCGTAATGCAGCACCTGCGGGTCTTCGTGGTAGATCTGGCCGATGCCGTGGCCGCAATACTCGCGCACCACGCTGAAGCGCTCGGATTCGGCGAACTGCTGGATCGCCGCGCCGATGTCGCCCAGGGTCGCGCCCGGCTTGACCATGCGGATGCCGCGGAACATCGCCTCGCGGGTGACGTCGACCAGGCGCTTGGCCATCACCGACGGCGTGCCGACGACGTACATGCGGCTGGTGTCGCCGTGCCAGCCGTCCTTGATGACGGTGACATCGATATTGATGATGTCGCCGTCCTTGAGGACCTTGGCCTCGCTCGGGATGCCGTGGCAGATGACGTTGTTGACCGAGGTGCAGACGGTCTTGGGGAAGCCCTTGTAGCCGACATTGGCCGGGATGGCCTGCTGCACGTTGACGATGTGGTCGTGGCAGATGCGGTCCAGCTCCTCGGTGGTCACGCCCGCCTTCACATGCGGAGCGACGACCTGGAGCACCTCGGCGGCCAGGCGGCCGGCGACGCGCATCTTCTCGATCTCTTCTGGGGTCTTGATGGTGATAGCCATGCGCCATTATCGCCTATCTGCGGTCTGTTCAGGCTTCACGCCCCGGCCCCGGAGCCCGGTCGAGTTGTCCACAGCAGGCCGTTGCGGCTACAATTCCGCGGCTTTGCGGCCGACCCCGTGTCCCCACAGGTCTTCCGCGCCGCCCACGCCGGGCGAAAGCAACCGGGCCACGAGGCCCCGAGCAGGCGAATACACACCCGCTGCCACCCTCCGTGCCGGGGTGCTTCCGGGCCTTCGGGCCAGGGGAGTTCGGCCACGGAAGCAGCGGGGAGGCCCAACCCCGGAACCATCGCCCCGGCCCAGCCTGGGCAGCCGCCATCACCCTTTCCGGCGGCCGGTTCCACTGCCTTTGGAGTTCAAGCAATGCCCCAGATCACCATGCGCCAGATGCTGGAAGCCGGCGTCCACTTCGGCCACCAGACCCGTTACTGGAACCCGAAGATGGGCCCGTACATCTTCGGCGCCCGCGGCAAGATCCACATCATCAACCTCGAGAAGACCGTTCCGCTGTTCAACGACGCGATGAACTTCATCTCGGGCGTCGCGCAGAAGCGCGGCATGATCCTGTTCCTCGGCACCAAGCGTTCGGCGCGCGATTCCATCAAGGAAGAGGCCGAGCGTTGCGGCATGCCGTACATGACCCAGCGCTGGCTGGGCGGCACGCTGACCAACTTCCGCACGGTCAAGCAGTCGGTGCAGCGCCTGAAGGACCTCGAGGCCGCCGAGACCGACGGTACCTTCCAGAAGCTGGTCAAGCACGAAGTGCTGGGCCTGCGTCGCGAGCGCGACAAGCTGGAAGCCTCGCTGGGCGGCATCAAGGACATGAACCGCCTGCCTGACGCGCTGTTCGTGATCGACATCGGCCACGAAGACATCGCGATCAAGGAAGCCAAGAAGCTCGGCATCCCGGTCATCGCCGTCGTCGATACCAACTACGATCCGGCCCTGGTCGACTACGCCATCCCGGGCAACGACGACGCCATCCGCGCCGTGCAGCTGTACGCCCGTGCCGCCGCTGACGCCGTGCTGGAAGGCAAGGCTGCCTCTCCGTCGGCCGCCAGCGTCCGCGAGGAAGACTTCGTGGAAGCCGAAGGCGAAGAGGGCGGCGAGCGCAAGGCTCCGCGCCGCGCCCCGTCCAAGAAGCCGGCCAAGAAGGACGGCGAGTAAGACCCGCGTAACGCGGCCGCGCGACCATGCGCGGCCGCAACGCTCCGGCTCGTCATTCCCGCGAAAGCGGCAATCCAGCAGCGACCTGATCGCTTCCGCCTGAAGGCAACTGGGTCCCCGCGCCGCGGGGATGACGGCTCTGAGGACACCGGCGCGTGCGCCGTGTCCGCATCCATTTCGAATCGAGGTAAACCCCATGGCTGAAATCACCGCATCCCTCGTCAAGGAACTGCGCGAGCGCACCGGCGCCGGCATGATGGAGTGCAAGAAGGCGCTCACCGAGAACAACGGCGACATCGACGCCGCGGCCGAGTGGCTGCGCAAGTCGGGTCTGGCCAAGGCCGACAAGAAGGCCGACCGCGTGGCCGCCGAAGGCCGCGTCGCGGTTGCCCAGAACGGCGGCAAGGCCGTGCTGGTCGAGATCAACTCCGAGACCGACTTCGTCGCCAAGGACGAGAACTTCCTGGCGTTCGCCAACGCCGTCGCCCAGGCCGCCCTGGCCTCCGGCGCCACCGACGTCGAGACCCTGAAGGCCGCCAAGCTGCCGTCGGGCGAGACCGTCGAGGAAACCCGTGCCGCCGCCATCTCCAAGCTCGGCGAGAACATCCAGATCCGCCGCATGGTTGTTGTCGACAGCGCCGACAACGTCGCTGCCTACGTGCACGGCGGCAAGATCGGCGTGCTGGTCGAGGTCAAGGGCGGCGACGCCGAACTGGCCCGCGGCCTGGCGATGCACGTCGCTGCGATGAACCCGCCGTACAACAAGGCTGCCGACGTGCCGGCCGAGTTCGTGGCGAAGGAAAAGGAAATCGAACTGGCCAAGATGTCCGACAAGGACAAGTCCAAGCCGGCCGAGATCCTCGAGAAGATCATCTCGGGCAAGATCGCCAAGATCGTCAACGAAGTCACCCTGTACGGCCAGCCGTACGTGCTGAACAGCGACCAGTCGGTCGAAGCCGCGGTCAAGGCCGCCGGCGCCGACGTGGTCGGCTTCAAGCGCCTGGTGGTCGGCGAAGGCATCGAGAAGGTGGTTGAGGATTACGCCGCCGAAGTCATGAAGCAGGCCGGCCTGGCGTAAGCCACCGCCGCTTCAGGCAAGAAGCCGGGGAAGGCCGCGAGCGATCGCGGCCTTCCTTTTTTGTGGGGCCGGCCGCCACGCCGGCGCCACGGCCCGATCCCGTACAATCCCGCCCGCCCACTCTCCCTCGAGGTCGCCATGTCCCAGCTCGCCTATCGCCGTGTCCTGCTCAAACTTTCCGGCGAGGCGCTGATGGGTGACGAGGATTACGGCATCGATCCGAAGATGATCAGCCGCCTCGCGCGCGAGGTCATCGAAGCCCAGCAGGCCGGTGCGGAGATCGCGCTGGTGATTGGCGGCGGCAACATCTTCCGCGGCGCCGGCCTGGCCGCCGGCGGCATGGATCGCGTGACCGGCGACCAGATGGGCATGCTCGCCACGGTGATCAATGCGCTGGCGATGCAGGATGCGCTGGAAAAGCTGGGCGCCAAGTGCCGGGTGATGAGCGCGATCAAGATCAACGACGTGTGCGAGGACTACATCCGCCGCCGCGCCGTGCGCCACCTCGAGAAGGGCCGCATCACCATCTTCGCCGCAGGCACCGGCAATCCGTTTTTCACCACCGACTCGGGCGCGGCGCTGCGCGCGATCGAAATCGGCGCCGACCTGTTGCTCAAGGCGACCAAGGTCGACGGCGTCTACGACAAGGATCCGAAGAAGCACAAGGACGCCGTGCGCTTCGAGAAGCTCAGCTACGACGAGGTCATCATCCGCAACCTGCAGGTCATGGACACGGCCGCGTTCGCGCTGTGCCGCGACAGCGACCTGCCGCTGCGCATCTTCGACATGGGCCAGCCGGGCCAGCTGCTGAAGATCCTGCACGGCGACCACATCGGCACGCTGGTGCACGGCCGCAACGGCGGCGCGTAACGCATCCGGCCGGTAGCAAGCAAGCCAAACCCAGCCCCTAAGTTAGGGGGCGATTCGCGCCGCGGGCGCGAATGGGGTGTGGGAGCATGCGGCGGGCCCGAAGTTTGCGCAGCAAACTTTGGGGTTTCCTGGGCGCAGCCCGGGAACGCTGTAATAGTGTTCGCCGGCGGCACCGTGCCACGATGCACCCATGGGCCACTCACACCATCACGACCACGGCGAACTCAACACGACACGCGCCTTCGCCGCGGTCACGCTGATCAACCTCGCCTACACGGTGCTGGAGGCGGGCTACGGCTTCGCCACCAATTCGCTGGCGCTGCTGTCCGATGCACTGCACAACCTCGGCGACGTGCTCGGGCTGGCCCTGGCGTGGGGCGCGGCCGTGCTGGCCAAGCGCGCGCCCACTTCGCGGCATACCTACGGCTGGCGCCGTGCCACCCTGCTCTCCCCGCTGGCCAACGCGCTGTTGCTGGTGGCCTTCTCAGGAGCGCTCGCTTGGGAAGCACTGCGCCGCTTCAGCGCCCCGCCTGAAATCCCGGCCCTGCCGGTGATGGCCGTGGCGGCGATCGGCATCGCCGTCAATCTGGGCGCGGCCTGGCTGGTGCGCCATGGCCACGAGCACGACCTGAACCGCCGCGGCGCGTTCCTGCACCTGGTCGCCGACGCCGCCGTCTCGCTGGCGGCCGTGCTGGCCGGCGCCGGCATGTGGTGGCTGGGCTGGACCTGGCTGGACCCGGTGACCGCGCTGGTGATCGGTGCGGTGGTGGCGATAGGCGCGTTCGGACTGCTGCGCGAAAGCTTCAATGCCGCCATGGATGCCGTGCCGTCCAGCATCGACCAGGCGAAGGTCCAGGCCTTTCTCGAGTCGCAGGCTGGCGTGGTCGCCGTGCACCACGTGCACATCTGGTCGCTGGGCGCGGGCGAGATCGCCATGACCGCCCACCTGGTGCGCCCTGACGACGCCGACCACGATGCCTTCATCGACCGCCTGAACCACGAGCTCGATCACCGTTTCGGCATCAACCACCCGACCCTGCAGGTCGAGCACGGCCGCGCCTGCGAGCACGACCGCCATGAGCGGGCGCCGCACGGCCACGGCCACGCGCACGAGCACTGACAGCCCGTCCACGGCGCCCCGGTCGCTGGAGCGGTCCCCGCTCTATATAATCCCGCGATTACCGATTAAGGACAGGAGCCGGCGATGCTCAACGAGATCAAGAAAGACGCCCAGACCCGCATGGCCAAGAGCGTCGAAGCGTTTCGCCACGACCTGGTCAAGATCCGCACGGGCCGCGCTTCGACCGCGATCGTCGACCACCTGAAGGTCAACTACTACGGCTCCGACATGCCGCTGGCGCAGGTTGCGACCGTCGCGGTCACCGATGCGCGCACGCTCACGATCACCCCGTGGGAAAAGCAGATCGTCGGCGCCGTCGAGAAGGCGATCCTCGCCTCCGACCTGGGCCTGACCCCGAACACCGCCGGCACCACGATCCGCCTCAACCTGCCCGCCCTCACCGAGGAGCGCCGCAAGGAACTGACGAAGCTGGTGCACAGCGAGAGCGAGAACGCCAAGGTCGCGATCCGCAACATCCGCCGCGATGCCAACCAGCAGATCAAGGAACTGCTCAAGGAAAAGAAGGTGACCGAGGACGAGTCCGGCCGCATGGAAGCGGAGATCCAGAAGGTCACCGATTCGGCGATCAAGGACGTCGACGAAGTCGTCAAGGCCAAAGAGCAAGAACTTATGGCGGTTTGACGGGTCTACCCGTCCCGCCATGTCGTCTGAATCCACCATCGCCGCCGCACGGGTTCCGCGCCACCTCGCCGTCATCATGGACGGCAACGGGCGCTGGGCCGAGCGCCGCCGCCGGCCGCGCATCATCGGCCATCGCGCCGGTGCGCGCGCAGTCAACGTCTGCATCGACTTCTGCCTGGAGCGTGGCATCCAGGCCCTGACCCTGTTCGCGTTTTCGAGCGAGAACTGGGGCCGGCCTGAAGAGGAAGTCGGCGGGCTGATGAAGCTGTTCCTCGGCGCGCTCGAACGCGAGGTCGACGAACTCGACCGCCGTGGCGTGCGCATTCGCTTCATCGGTGATCGCTCCCGCTTCAGCGAGGCGATCCGCCGGCAGATGGCGTCGGCCGAGGATCGCACCCGCGCCAACAGCCGTCTCCACCTCACCATCGCCGCCAGCTACGGCGGCCGCTGGGACATCACCCAGGCCGCGCGTTCGCTGGCCGAGGATGTCGCCGCCGGCCGTCTGGCGCCGGAGGACGTGGACGAGGCCGCGATCGCATCGCGCACCTGCCTAGCCGAACTGCCGCCGCCGGATCTGTTCATCCGCACCGGTGGCGAAACCCGCATCAGCAACTTCCTGCTCTGGCAGATCGCCTACACCGAACTGTGGTTCACGGATCTGTTGTGGCCCGAGCTGGATGTAGCGACACTGCAACGCGCCCTGGACGACTACGCTGCCCGCGAACGCCGCTTCGGCTTGACCGGCGCCCAGCTCGCCGCCCCGACCCAAGAGACGACTGAATGACCCGAACCCGACTGCTCGCTGCGCTGGTGATGACGCCCCTGGCAGTCGCGGCGATCCTGCTCATGTCGACGCCCTGGCTGGTGGCGGTGGCCGCGGTGTTGTTCATGATCGGGCTGTGGGAGTGGTTCGACCTCGCCGAAATCGAGGACACCCTGTCGCGCGCCGTGCTGCTGATCGCCAACCTCGCGGTGATGGTCGCGCTGGTGTGGGCCTCGCGCTCCAGCAGCGGATACACGCTGGTGCTGTTCCAGCTGGTCTCGGTGATCGGCGTGGCGTGGTGGCTGCTGGCGCTGCTGTGGCTGGGCCGTTATGAGTTCGCCAGCGACCACGACACCCATGCGCGCGTTTTCAAGCTCGCCGCCGGCGCCCTCAGCATCATCCCGGCGTGGTGCGCGCTGGCCTGGATCCATGCCAGCCAGCCCAATGGCCACCGCTGGCTGCTGACCGCGCTGGCGATCGTCTGGGCCGCCGATTCGGGCGCCTACTTCGCCGGCCGCAAGTTCGGCGGGCGATGGTTCCCGGGCCGTAAGCTGGCCGCACGGATCAGTCCCAACAAGACCATCGAAGGCCTGCTCGGCGGCATCGCCGCGGGCATCCTGGTCGGCATCGGGTTCGCGCTGTTCTCCGGCGCGCAACTGTCGCAACTGCCCGCGGTTTCCGTGATCGCTCTGGCCGCCGTGCTGTTCTCGGTGGTGGGCGACCTGTTCGAAAGCCTGCTGAAGCGCCATGTGGGCGTGAAGGATTCGGGCAACCTGATCCCGGGCCATGGCGGTATCCTCGACCGCATCGACGGAGTCCTGGCCGCGTTGCCGGTGTTCGCCATCGGCAAGGCCGTGCTGGGTTTCTGATCGTGCCGGGCCTTTGATCATGCGACGCGTCGCTGTACTTGGTGCCACCGGATCGATCGGCGCTTCCGCGCTGGACGTGATCGCGCGGCACCCGCAATCCCTGCGGGCCACCGTGCTCGCCGCCGGCCGCAACGTCGATGCGCTGCTCGCGCTGTGCCGGACGCACCGCCCCGAGCATGCCGTGATCGCCGACCCGTCGGCTTTCTCCGCACTGCGCGACGGACTGCGCGATGCGGGACTGGCCACCCAGGCGCATGCCGGCGACGACGCACTCGATGCACTCGCGGGCGGAGACGCCTGCGACACCGTCGTCGCGGCGATCGTCGGCGCCGCCGGACTGCCGTCGACACTGGCCGCCGCACGCGCCGGCAAGCGCATCCTGCTCGCCAACAAGGAATCGCTGGTACTCGCAGGCGAGCTGCTCATGCAGGCGGCGCACGAAGCGGGCGCCACCATCGTCCCGGTCGACAGCGAGCACAACGCGATCTTCCAGTGCCTGCCCGACGCGCACGCGCATGCCGGGCTGCAGCGCATCCTCCTGACCGCTTCCGGCGGCCCCTTCCGCGGCCGTCGTCGCGACGAGCTGACCAACGTCACGCCCGAGCAGGCCGTCGCCCATCCCAAATGGTCGATGGGCCCGAAGATCTCGGTCGATTCGGCCACGCTGATGAACAAGGGGCTTGAAGTCATCGAGGCCCACCACCTGTTCGGCGTCGGCGGCGACCGCATCCAGGTGCTCGTGCATCCGCAGAGCCTGGTGCACTCGCTGGTCGAGTTCGTCGATGGATCGACGCTGGCGCAACTCGGCCTGCCCGACATGCGCACGGCGCTGGCGGTCGGCTTCGGCTGGCCCGAACGCATGACCTCCGGCGTCGGCGGGCTCGACCTGCTGGCGCACGGACGCCTGGACTTCGAGGCGCCCGATCTCGAGGCCTTCCCCTGCCTGCGACTGGCCTTCGAGGCCCTGGCCGCCGGCGGTACCGCCCCGGCCGTGCTCAATGCCGCCAACGAGGTCGCGGTTTCAGCCTTTCTTCAGCGCCAGATCGGTTTCCTAGCGATACCGGCGCTGGTCGAGGACACCCTCGAGGCGCTCCCCTCCACCCCGGCTTCGTCGCTGGCGGCGCTGCGCGATGCCGATGCGCAGGCGCGGCGTCATGCCGAAGAGGCCGTTCGCAGGGCATACGCATGAGCGAATTCATCGGCTCGGTCTGGTGGCTGATCGTCAGTCTCGGCGTGCTCGTGACCTTCCACGAGTTCGGGCACTACTGGGTTGCACGCCGCTGCGGCGTCAAGGTGCTGCGCTTCTCGGTGGGTTTCGGCAAGGCGCTGTGGTCGCGCCGCGGCCGCGACGGCGTGGAATATGTGATTGCCGCGATTCCGCTCGGCGGCTACGTCAAGATGCTGGACGAGCGCGAAGGCGACGTGGCCCCGGCCGACGCCCCTCGGGCCTTCAATCGACAGACGGTGTGGAAGCGCATCGCGATCGTGATCGCCGGTCCCTTCGCCAACCTGCTGCTCTGCGTCGCGCTGTTCTGGGCGATGTTCGTCATCGGCCGGCCCGACTATGCGCCGGTCGTCGGCGAGACCTCCGGCGTTGCCGCCTCCGCCGGGTTGCAGCGCGGCGACACAATGCTGGCGGTCGGCGACCGCGAGACTCCGACGTGGAGCGAAGCGCAGCTCGCGCTGATTCCGGCGGCGCTCGACCACCGCGATGTCGAAGTGAAAGTGCGCCCGCAGGGCCGCACCGGGGAAGTCGTTCGCACGCTGCGACTGTCGAAGCTGCCGGAACATTTTGACGAACGCCGCGCCGTGGAGTTCATCGGACTCACGCCGCGCCACGCGCTGATGCCGACCGTGGTGGGGCGCGTGCTTCCCGGCAAGCCTGCCTGGGGCGTGCTGGCCGAAGGCGACCGCATCACCGCCATCGACGGCGATCCCATTGCCTCATGGGACGCAATCCCGACCGCGGTGCAGAAGCTCGGCAAGCGTGGCGGCACCGCCATGGTCGAAGTTGAGCGAAAGGGCGACCGCCTCGCCCTGGAGATCGCTCCCGTGTGGGCCCGCGCCCCTAACGGCTCATACGCCTGGGTGTTGGGCATGGAGCCGGCCGCGCCGGCCGAGCCGCCCAAGGATGCGGTGCTGCGCTACGGCCCGCTCGATGCCATCCCGGCGGCTTTCCGCGAAACCGTGCATCAGACCAGCGAGCTGTTCGCGATGATCGGCCGGGCTTTCAGCGGTCGCGTCTCGGTCCAGAACACCGTCGCCGGGCCTATCACGATTGCTCGTGCCGCCAATGCCTATGCCCAGCACGGCGTCGCCTGGTACCTGTCGATGCTGGCCCTGCTGTCGCTGAGCCTGGGCATCCTGAACCTGCTTCCGATCCCGATCTTGGACGGCGGTCACCTGCTGTATTACCTTATCGAGCTGGCAAAAGGCAGCCCGGTCAGCGAACGCGTCATGGCCGCCGGGCAATACGTCGGGCTGGCGCTGATCGCGGGGTTGATGGGCCTGGCGTTTTACAACGACATCGTGAACAACCTGGTGCGCTGATGCCGGCCTTGCCACGGAGACAGGACGTCTCGAACACAAGCCCCGCGCTGGCCCGACCCGCGCCAGGCAAAAAAGAATCCCAACCGGACGTGATGATGACGCGACACCCTTCTCGCCGCCTGCTCGCCCTTGCCCTCGCCTCGGCCCTTGTCTCGGCCCCGGCGCTTCCCGTCTGGGCCCAGTCGGCGGTCACTCAGGGGGCGATCGAGCCTTTCACCGTCACCGACATCCGTGTCGACGGCCTGCAGCGCATTTCCGCCGGTACGGTCTTCACCTACCTGCCGATCGAGCGCGGCGACACCGTCGACCAGGCGCGCACTGGCGAAGCCATCCGCTCGCTGTACAAGACCGGCTTCTTCGAAGACGTCCAGATCGATCGCCAGGGCGGCATCCTGATCGTCACGCTGACCGAGCGTCCGGCGATCAACAAGCTCACCATCACCGGCAACAAGGACCTCAAGACCGAGGACCTGATGAAGGGCCTGAAGGACATCGGACTGGCCGAGGGCGAGACCTTCGACCGCCTGAGCCTTGACCGCGTTACCCAGGAACTGACCCGCCAGTACCAGAACCGCGGCAAGTACAACGTCGAGCTGACGCCTTCGGTGTCGCGCCTGGACCGCAACCGCGTCGACGTCACCATCGCCATCAAGGAAGGCAAGGCGGCCAAGATCCGCCACATCAACCTGATCGGCAACGAGAAGTTCGAGCAGGAGCCGATCCTGGACTCGTGGGAGTCGGCCGAACACAACTGGCTGAGCTGGTACCGCCGCGACGACCAGTACTCGCGCGAGAAGCTCTCCGGCGACCTCGAAAAGCTCAACTCCTGGTACCTCGACCGCGGCTACGTCGATTTCAGCATCGACTCGACCCAGGTCGCGATGAGCCCTGACCGCCAGGACATGTTCATCACCGCCGGCATCAGCGAAGGCGACCAGTACAAGGTGTCGACGGTGCAGGTCACCGGCGACACGATCCTGCCGAAGGAACAGATCGAGAAGCTGGTGCTGGTCAAGCCCGACCAGATCTTCTCGCGCCGCCTGCTGGAGATCAGCTCCGAGGCAATCACCGCGCGCCTGGCCAACATCGGCTACGCGTTCGCGCAGGTGAACCCGATCCCGGACGTCGACAAGGCCAGCAAGACTGTCGGCATCAACATGCAGGTGGTACCCGGCCCGCGAGTCAACGTGCGCCGCATCGTCCTGAAGGGCAACAACCGCACCAGCGACGAAGTCCTGCGCCGCGAGCTGCGCCAGTTCGAAGGTTCCTGGTACTCGCAGGCGGCCATCGACCGTTCCAAGATCCGCCTGCAGGGCCTGGGCTACTTCGAGACCGTCGACGTCGAGACGCAGCCCGTCTCCGGCAGCGCCGACGAAGTCGACGTGGTCTACAACGTCAAGGAAACCACCTCGGGCAGCTTCGTGTTCGGCCTCGGCTTCTCGCAGCTGTCGGGCCTGACCGCGCAGATCCAGCTGTCGCAGAGCAACTTCCTCGGCACCGGCAACCGCATCTCGGTGCAGGCGCAGCGCAGCGATTACCTGCAGCGCTACGACTTCTCGTACATGAACCCGTACTTCACCGACAACGGTGTATCGCTGGGTTACAACCTGTGGTGGCGCGAGTTCGACAACTCCGACTACAACACCGCGCAGTACACCAGCACCAGCGGCGCGGGGCAGATGATCCTGGGCCTGCCGATCACCGAGACCGACTCCGTGTCGGCCATGCTCGGCATCGACAGCAACGAGATCCTGGCCTTCCGCGGCTCGACGCCGCAGAGCATCGTCGACTACATCGACGCGCTCGGCCAGCGCACGTTCCATGCCTGGCGCCTGGAACTGGGCTGGGCGCGCCAGGCGGTGGACAACTTCCTGACGCCGACGCGCGGCAGCATCCAGCGCGTCTCGGCGGAAATCACCCTGCCCGGCTCGACGGTCGAGTACTACAAGCTCAACTACAACTACTCGCGCTTCTGGCCGCTGAACCGCCACCTGGTGCTCAACACCCGCACCGAGCTCGGCTACGGCGACAACTACGACGATCCGGTCTCGCGCGTGCTGACCAACCCGGACGGCACCACCCGAGTGGTGACCGCCGACGGCCTGCCGTTCTACGAGAACTTCTACGCCGGTGGCGTGCGCTCGGTCCGCGGCTTCACCGACAACACGCTGGGTCCGCGCGACGTAGCGACCCCAACCAGCACCTTCACGCAGCCGATCGGCGGCTCGCTGAAGACGGTCGGCTCGCTTGAGATGTATTTCCCCACCCTGCTCGACACGCCGGCAGCACGTATCTCGACGTTCTTCGACATCGGTAACGTGTACGACGGCATCGACAACTGGGAAGCCAGCGAACTGCGGACCTCAACCGGCCTGGCACTGATGTGGCGCTCGCCGATGGGCCCGATCTCGATCAGCTACGCCTTCCCGCTGCGCAAGGAAGACGGCGACGAGATCGAACGCCTGCAGTTCACCTTCGGCGGATCGTTCTAAGTCCGGCAACGCACAGGCATCCCGTGTCACAGGTTTCGTTCGCCGCCGTAGAACTCGCCGAGCGTTTCGCGCTCGAAGTCCGCGGCGACGGCGCGGCGCGGGTGCATGGCGTCGGCACGCTGGCGCGTGCAGACGCCGGACAGCTGGCGTTCCTGGCCAATCCGAAGTACCGCAATCAGCTGGCCGCCAGCCAGGCCGGCGTCGTCGTCATGCGCACCGACGATGCCGAAGGCTACGCCGGCACCGCGCTGATCGCCCGCGATCCTTACGTCGCCTTCGCCAAGATGGCGGCGTTGTTCGAACCGCGGCCGCTTCGCGAAGCGGGCATCCATCCGTCGGCCGTCGTCGATGCCGCTACTCACGTCGATCCGTCCGCCCACGTCGGGCCCCACGTCAGCATCGGCGCGCGCAGCCGCGTCGAAGCCGGCGCCATCGTCGGTCCCGGCTGCGTTATCGGCGAGGATTGCGTCGTCGGCGCGGGTAGTGAGCTGATCGCCCGCGTCACCCTGGTCGCACGCGTGCGCCTGGGCCAGCGCGTGGTCGTGCATCCGGGCGCCGTGCTCGGCGCCGCCGGCTTCGGTCTGGCGATGGAAGCCGGCCATTGGCTCAACGTCCCGCAACTCGGCGGCGTGGTGGTCGGCGACGACTGCGAGATCGGTGCCAACACCACGATCGATCGCGGCGCGATCGACGACACCGTGCTCGAGGAAGATGTCCGCCTCGACAACCAGATCCAGATCGGCCACAACGTCCACATCGGCGCGCATACGGCGATGGCGGGTTGCTCGGCAGCGGCCGGTAGCGCGCGCATCGGTCGTTACTGCCTCATAGGCGGTGCGGCCGGCGTGCTCGGCCACCTCGAGATCTGCGACAAGGTCGTGGTTACCGCCATGAGCCTGGTCACCAGTTCGATCCGCGAACCCGGTGAGTACTCCTCGGGCACGCCGTTGATGGACAATCGCAGCTGGCGCAAGAACGCCGCCCGTTTCAAGCAGCTCGATGCGCTGGCCAGGCGCATCAACGCTGCAGACAAGGATCAATAATGAGCAATACCCCGCAACTCCCGCTCGACGTCACCGCGATCCAGTCGCTGCTGCCGCATCGTTACCCGTTCCTGCTCGTCGATCGCGTGGTCGAGTTCGAGGCGCACAAGCGCGTGCTCGCCTACAAGAACGTCACGATCAACGAGCCGTTCTTCAACGGCCACTTCCCGGGTCACCCGGTCATGCCGGGCGTGCTGGTGATCGAAGCGCTGGCACAGGCCGGCGGCATCCTGACCCAGCTGTCCAACGAGTCCGGGCTCAACGGCAAGCTCTTCTACCTGGTCAAGATCGACGGCGCCAAGTTCTCGCGCATGGTCGTCCCGGGCGATCGCCTCGACCTCGAGGTTACGCTCAAGCGCGTGATCCGCAACATGGCGATGTACACCGGCGTCGCCCGCGTCAATGGCGAGCAGGCCGCGTGCGCCGAAATCCTCTGCGCAGAGGTCAAGTCCTGACCATGGCGGGCGCGTTCATCCATCCCAGCGCAGTGGTCGAAGCGGGCGCCAAGCTCGGCGCCGGCGTGCACGTGGGCGCGTTCTGCTACATCGGCAGCGAAGTCGAAGTCGGCGACAACACCCATTTCGGCCCGCATTGCAGTGTCCATGGCCCGACCCGCATCGGCCGCGACAACCGTTTCATCGGCCATTGCGCGATCGGCGGCGAGCCGCAGGACAAGAAGTACGAGGGCGAGCGCGTCGAACTGGTGATCGGCGACCGCAACCTGTTCCGCGAGTTCTGCACGATCAACCGCGGCACCGGCAGCGGCGGCGGCATCACCCGCATCGGCAACGACAACTGGTTCCTTGCCTACACGCACGTCGCGCACGACTGCATCGTCGGCAGCCACTGCGTGTTCTCCAACAACGCGACCCTCGCCGGCCACGTCAGCGTCGGCGACCACGTGATCCTGTCCGGGTTCGCCGGCGTCCACCAGTTCTGCCGCATCGGCGCGCACGCGTTCGTGGGCATGGGCGCGTTCGTCAACGGCGACGTGCCGCCGTTCGTGATGGTCGCGCAGGAAGGCTATGGCCGCCCGCGCGGCATCAACAGCGAAGGCCTCAAGCGCCGCGGCTTCGACAGCGATCGCATCAGCGCCATCAAGCGCGCCTACCGCGCCCTGTACATGTCCGGCGGCACGCTCGACGAGGCCCGCACCAGGCTCGTGGAACTGGCCGGCGGCAGCGAGGACGTGCGAGCGGTGCTCGAGTTCATCGACGCCGGCGACCGTCCGCTGCTGCGCTGACCCGCGATGGCGTGAGCGGGACGCGTCCTATCGCGCCCCGTCCGGCGAGGGCAGAATAGCCACGCCCCCGCCACGCTGAGCCTCCCTTGACGAGTCCCGCCCCACCGACGCCACCCCGGACTCGCCCCATGCGCATCGCGCTGGTCGCTGGCGAAGCTTCCGGCGACCTGCTCGGGGCCGGTCTGGTCGGGGCCCTGCGCGAGCGCTATCCGGACGCCGAGTTCGCCGGCATCGGCGGCGATGCAATGCGCGCCGCCGGCTTCGACAGCTGGTTCGATGCCTCCGAGCTGGCCGTGATGGGCCTGTCGGAAGTGCTGAGCCACCTGCCCCGGCTGCTCAAGCTGCGGCGCGAACTGCGCAACCGCCTGCTGGCATGGAAGCCGGACGTCTTCATCGGCATCGACGCGCCCGACTTCAACCTCGGCGTGGAGAAGTGGTTGAAGCGGCGCGGCATCCGCACCGTCCACTACGTCAGTCCGTCGGTGTGGGCCTGGCGCGAAGGCCGCGCCCGCAAGATCGGCCGCAGCGCCGATCGCGTGCTGTGCCTGTTTCCGATGGAGCCCGCCATCTATGCGCGTCACGGCATCGACGCGCGCTTCGTCGGACACCCACTGGCCGACGAGATGCCGCTCGAACCCGACGTCATCGGCGCGCGCAAAACACTCGGCCTGGATTCATCGCGCCCGGTGCTGGCGCTGCTCCCGGGCTCGCGGGTCGGCGAGATCGAACGGCTCGGGCCCACATTCCTCGCCGCCGCCGCGCGCACGCTGACGCAGGTGCCGCAGCTTCAGATCGTCGTGCCGATGGCGAACATGCACGCGCATGCCGCGTTCAAGCGCGTGTTCAACGCGCATCCCGATCGCGAAGCATTGGCGCCTGCAGTGCGCGAACTCGTCGGGCGCGCACGGATGCTGATGACCGCGAGCGACGTGATCCTGCTCGCATCCGGCACGGCCACGCTGGAGGCGATGCTGGCCAAGCGCCCGATGGTGGTCGCCTATCGTGTGTCGCCGACGACCTATGCGCTGGTGAAGGGCCTGGGTCTGCTCAAGGTCGACAGCTATTCGTTGCCCAACGTGCTGGCCGGCGAACGGCTGGTCCCCGAACTGATGCAGGGCGACTGCGAACCAAGCAAGTTGTCCGGCGCCGTGCTGCACTGGCTGCGCGATCCGGGCGCGGTGCAGGCACTGCTGCCACGCTACCGCGAACTGCACCTGCAGCTGCGCCGCGATGCGTCCGCGCGCGCCGCCGAAGCCGTGGCCGAACTGCTGGAGACGCCGCGTGGCTGAGAATGGCGGCCAGCTCGAACTCGGCATCGATGCCACGCGCGATCCGCGCACGTTGCGCATCGCCGGCGTGGACGAAGCCGGCCGCGGTCCGCTGGCGGGCCCGGTCGTGGTCGCAGCGGTCGTGTTCGCGCCGGGGCGCACGCCGGTGAACGGACTGGACGACTCCAAGCAGCTCAACGCCGCGCGTCGCGAGCAGCTCTACGATCGCATCGTCGAGCGCGCGCTGGCCTGGCACATCGAGTTCGTGGAGGTCGAAGAGATCGACCGCATCAACATCTTCCAGGCGACGATGGCCGGCATGGCGCGCGCCATCGCGGGCGTCGCGCACTGCGCCGACATCGCGCGCATCGACGGCAACAGCCTTCCGCGGCGCCTCCCCTGCCCGGCTGAGGCGTGGATCGGCGGAGATGCACGCGACCGCACGATCATGGCCGCCTCGATCCTCGCCAAGGTGGCCCGAGACCGGCACATGCTCGCCCTGCACGCACGCTGGCCGCAGTACGGCTTCGACGAGCACAAGGGTTATTCGACGCCGGCGCACCTGGCCGCGCTCACCGCGCATGGCCCATGCGAGCAGCACCGGCGCAGTTTCGCGCCGGTGCGCGCCGCCGCAGGACTGTGCGCTCAGGAAGCCGACGACTTGATGATGATGGCCGGATCGGCCGCCGCATCCCCGATCCTGATCGTGTAAGGGAACTTCATCTTCCCGCCGGTCTTGTTGTCCTTCGCCTTCATCTTGATCTTCTTCTTGTCCGAATGCCGCTTCTTGGCGGGGTCCCCCTTGTCGGGCGAGTCGTTGGTGAACTCGATCGTGAAGGCGACGTCTCCCGTGAACTCGATATCGTCTCCGGGTTCTACCTCGAGCTCGTCGGGCGTTGCCGTGGGAGGGTTGCCGCTCTTGATGATGATGCTAGGCATGGTGCGACCTCGCGCTTTGGACCCCTGTCCTTGATGGCTTGATTCACTGCTTGCTCGCTGGCGCTGGCCCGGACACGGCCGCGACCTCTCCTTCCAGACGCCTTAGCACCGGCGTGTTGCCGACGCGCTTGGTGGGAATGCCTTCGGCGAAAGCCTTCTCGAGGTATTCGCGAGCGGATGCCTCATCGCCGAGCACCGCCATGGTCTGTGCGCCCCAGAACGCCACCTCGCCACGCTCGGTCGCCAGCGCTTCGGCCTTGCCCTGCATCGCCAGCGCCTTGTCCTTCTCGTCGAGGTTCGCGCGGTACCAGCCGAGCTGGGCGAAACCCTGCGCGTCGTCAGGGCGTATCTGCACGTAGCGTTCCGCCAGCTGCGCCGCACGCCGGTAGTACTCGCGGGCCTCTTCCTTGTCGACCGACGACGCGGCGAGCGCGTCGCCGATGTTGCCCCACAGGCGGAAATCGCTGGGATCGAGCTCGACCGCATGCCGGTAGAGATCGGCTGCCTCCGCATACGCGCCGCTGTCGTATTTCACCGTGCCCAGGTTGCTGAGCGCGGAGTAGTTCGGCCGGATCTGCAGCGACCGCTCGAACGCCGCACTGGCCTGTGCGCTGTCGCCGTTGGCCAGGTACAACCCGCCGAGGCCACTCCACAGCCGGTAATCGTCCGGCTGCAGCGAGGTCGCGACCTTGTACGACTCGATCGCCGCCGGAACGTCGCCGCTGGTGTAGTAGTGGTAGCCGCGCTCGCGATAGATCAGCGCGTCGCGCGGGCGCAGCTTGCGGGCCCGTTCGAAGTAGTCGAGTGCGAGCACGTTGCGGCCCTGTGCGCTCGACAACTGCGCGAGGCCGATGTACGCGTCGGCGCGCAGGGCCGGATCCTCCAGCGCCCGCGTGTAGTGTTCTATCGCCTGACTGGCCTCGCCACGGATGCGGTGCAGCTCGCCCAGCGCCAGGCTGGTCTCGCGCAGGCTCGGGTCCATCGCCTCGGCGCGCTTGCAGGCCGCCTGTGCGCGATCGAACGCGGCGACATCGCGCACGCCCTCGAAGCGCGTGATCTCGGCGCGGCAGATGCCGGCCTGCGCGCGGGCGAAGCCCGGATCGATCGCCAATGCGCCGCGGAAGTAATTGATGGCGCTGTCGGCATCGGCCTTGTCGCCGCGCTCCTGCAGTTCCTGCCGGCCTTTCAGGTAGGCGTCGTAGGCGGCAACGCTGGTCGTCGGCGCCAGCCGTCGCGCCAGGTCCTTGCCTTCCCCGGTGGGCAGCACGCCCAGCAGCGCCTGCACGACCTCGTTGGCGATCTCGCTCTGCATCGCGAATACGTCGGAGGTCTCGCGGTCGTAGCTGTGCGTCCACAGCGTGTAGCCGGTGTTCGTGTCGGTCAGGCGCGCGTTGATGCGGACCCGCGCGCCTTCACGACGGACGCTGGCGTCGAGCAGCGTCGCCACGCCCAGCTCCGCACCGAGCGCCTTGGCGTCCTTCGCCTTGAGGCCGCCACCCGCGGTGGGCGCGGCGATCACCTTCAGTCCCGGCACGCCGGCCAGCGCATCGTGCATTTCCACCGCCAGGCCGTCGGCGAAATAGCCGTCGCCCTTGTTGTCGCTGAGGCTGTTGAATGGCAGCACCGCGATCGAGGCCTCGGCCGGACGCTCCGGGCGCTGGTGCGTGTACCACCATGCGCCCAGCGCCACGAGCAGCCCCAGCGCGACCACCAGTCCCCATGCCGAGGCGCGCGACCGCAACTGGCGTGCGCCGTCCTCCACGGCCTCGCGTCCCCCATCCGGGGGAACGGGCTCGTTGGCCGCCAGCTTCAGCGACGCCGGAACCGATTGCCTCACCGCCACCACGGTTTCGCCGACGGCTTCGTCGTCCGCATTCACGGATGTCGCGGATGCTTCGGATGAATTGGGGTAGTCGGAGTCGCGGCGCGGCAGGCCGATGAAGCGGTAGCCGAGCGCATGCTGGGTCTGGATGTATCGGGGATGCTGCGAATCGTCGCCGAGCACGTGCCGCAGTTGCGCGATCACCCGGGTGAGGACGCCCGGGGTGACGTGGCGATGTCCCCATACCGCATCCAGCAGTTCGTCGCGCGGGACCAGCTCACCGTGCCGTCTCAGCAGCACCAGCAACACCGCGAAGGCCTTGGGCTCTATGGTCTGCGGTTGTCCCGCTCGCAGAACGGTATGCGCAGCGGTGTCGACGACGATGTCGTCGAAACGGTAGATCTCGCTGGTCGGCCCTCCCTGGCCTGGCATCCCGATCGGCTCCATCGGCAAAACCTCATCGGAACCTCATCAACCTGCTCAGAGGATGCGCGAACGCGCATCCGCTCCTCATGACTGGTCCGTGGCCCTGGAGGACGCTGTCCCTGCGCCGCAAGGACGGTGTCCCAACCCCCACGGAGTACGCCATGAACGCCATCATCGCCATCCCGAACCCGCTTCCCGCGATCCTCGACCGCCCGTTCATTGGCATGGGCCGCCGGCACCGCATCAATGGTTTCGACCTGACCATGGAAAGCGTCGAACGCTTCAACCAGTTGCTTGCCCGGCTGGGCAGGCAGGACGCCTACAACCGCGATCAGCTGGTCTCAGCCGCCCGCGAGTTGTGCGACCGCAGCATCCTTGAATCAGCACCGGCCTGCATCCGCGAACGGCTCGGCCGGATCGCAACGGTCGCACAGATGGTCGCCGACCGATCCTGGGCACCCGCCAACGATACTGTCAATACCGCCAGAACGATTGTCGAATACGCCCGCGGCCATGACGACCTGATTCCCGACTGGCTGCCCAAGGTCGGACGCCTGGACGATGCCATCGTCGTCGACGCCGCATGGCCGCAGCTCGCTGCCGAGGTCGACGACTACCTCGACTTCTGCCGCCTGCGTGCGCTGGAAGCCAGGCAGCGCGGATGCGCCGTCAATGGTTTCGCCTTCACGCGAGACGACTGGGAACAGGCCCGCTACGAGGAGGCCGTGCTGACCGAACACCAGCGCAAGGTTCGCGACAGCAGTTACCTGCCCGCAACCGCTCCGCTGTTCTACGTCCACTGAATCGCACCATCGTTCTACCTGTGGTCCTCAAGGGACCTGATCAAGTGCAAAGAAGAGGCCACCCGACGGGTGGCCTCTTCAGTATTGGTGCTTCGCTCGATTGCTCGCGATTCGTTGATTGTGTTCGTGTTTCGTTCGCGGAAGCCCCATCGGTCATGGCGACTCATGACGGGAGACATCGCGGACGCGTCGGCGCATCATGCAATCGCATCCCCCGGCAGAGGGATGACGGAACGGCTCGCGCACGATGCCGGCCGCGGCGCGGGCTCCGACCACCGGCCGGAAGCGAGGTGCGCGATGCGTTTGCCACACCCCACTCCCACGCCCGACCCGTTACCGTTCGACCACTTCTACAGCGGAAATGGCGACACGCCCCGTTCCGATGCGGTGCCGCTGCCACCGCCTGCTGTCGCCCGGTTCGACACGCTGCTTCATGAGATCAACGCCGATGCGCCGCGAGTCGACGGAGACCGCGTACAGCAGCTGATGGCCTGGCTGCTGCACCTGGATGCCGATCGCGCCCATGGAGTCATCGATTCGCGCATGGGCCGCGTGCAGGAGTTGCGCGCGATGGTCGAGGATCCGGCCTGGGACAGCGACTACGCCATGCGCAAGCGCGTGGCCAAGCTGCTGGATTACATCGATCGCGACGACGATCTGATCGCGGACCGCGTGCCGCTGCTGGGCCGGCTCGACGACGTGCTTCTGATCGAACTGGCATGGCCGGCCTTCGCCGACGAGGTGGACGACTTCCGCGACTTCTGCTCGTACCGCCAGATGGCGCATCCCTCCGGTGGCGCATCCGAACAGCGCGAGCAATGGGTACGCGACCGGCTGCATGAACTGGCATTGATGCAGCACCACCACGCGGTGCGCGAGCAGCACTATGCGCCGCATGGGCAAACGTCGTCGTTGTTCCGGGTCGGTTGAGGCCCGCCAGCCCCGGGGCCTGGGGATCATCGCCTCGGGGCGCGGCAAGGGGATTCGCAGGTGCGTCGCCCGTCGTCGTGCTGTCAAGGCTTGTACGCTGCGGCCGGACTGTTAACCTGCCTGCTGGCACGCCGGTCGCCGCATGTCCGCACCCTTCGTTCATCTCCACCTTCACAGCGAATACTCGCTCGCCGACTCGACGATCCGCATCGGCGAGCTGGTGAAGCGCTGCGTCGCGCTCGGCCAGCCGGCCGTGGCGCTGACCGATCTCGACAACCTTTTCGCCGCGGTCAAGTTCTACAAGGCCGCCGAGGGCGCCGGTCTGAAGCCGATCATCGGCGCCGACATCGGCCTGGCCGACGGCAACGAGACGCCCTCGCGGATGACGCTGCTGTGCCGCGACCGCACCGGCTACCTGACGCTGTCCCGCCTGCTGTCCCGCGCCTGGATGGAAGGCCATCGCCTCGATGGCGTGGCGATCCGTCCCGACTGGCTGCGCGAGGACAACGCCGGCCTGTTCGCCCTCGCCGGCCGCCAGAGCCTGGCCGGACGCCTGGCGGCCAGCAGCCGCCATGAACTGGCCGAGGCCTGGCTCGCCGACTGGCGCGGCACGTTCGGCGACCGCCTGCACCTGGAACTGACCCGGACCGGCCGCGACGGCGAGGAAGCTTTCAACACGTTCGCCTTGCACGCCGCCACGGCGCGCGGCCTGCCCGTGGTGGCCAGCAACGACGTGCGCTTCATCGACGGCGAGGGCTTCGAGGCGCACGAGGCGCGCGTGTGCATCGCGTCCGGCCGCGTGCTCGACGACCCGAAGCGTCCAAAGGATTACAGCGCCGAGCAGTACCTGAAGTCTTCGCAGGAAATGGCGAAGCTGTTCGCCGACGTCCCCGACGCCATCGACAACGCGATGGCGCTCGCGACGCGCTGCAACGTCGAGATGAAACTCGGCGAGTACGCGCTGCCGGCGTTCCCGGTGCCGAGCGAGCACACGATCGAGAGCTGGCTGCGCAACACCGCGCGCGAAGGCCTCGACAAGCGCTTGGCAAAGAATCCGCTGGCGCCGGGCAAGACGCGCGAGGACTACGACGCGCGCCTGGAAGTTGAGCTCGACGTCATCATCAAGATGGGGTTCCCGGGCTACTTCCTGATCGTCGCGGACTTCATCAACTGGGCCAAGGACCAGGACATCCCGGTGGGCCCGGGCCGTGGTTCGGGCGCCGGCTCGCTGGTCGCGTGGGCGATCGGCATCACCGACCTGGACCCGCTGCCGTACGACCTGCTGTTCGAGCGCTTCCTCAATCCGGAACGCGTGTCGATGCCCGACTTCGACATCGACTTCTGCATGGACCGCCGCGACGAGGTCATCGACTACGTCGCGCGCAAGTACGGCCGCGACCGCGTCAGCCAGATCATCACCTACGGCACCATGGCGGCGAAGGCCGTGGTGCGCGACTCCGGCCGCGTGCTCGGCCACCCGTACGGCTTCGTCGACGGCATCGCCAAGCTGATCCCGAACACGCTGGGCATCTGCCTCGACGACGCGCTCGGCGAATCGGAAGCCGCACGCAAGGACAACGCCCTCGCCTCGCCCGACCTGATCGCGCGCTACAACGCCGAGGACGATGTCCGCGACCTGCTCGACCTGGCGCGCAGCCTCGAGGACCTGACCCGCAACGCCGGCAAGCACGCCGGCGGCGTGGTGATCGCACCGAGCCCGCTCAGCGACTTCTGCCCGCTGTTCGCCGAACACGACGGCGAAGGCCGTGGCAAGAACCCGGTCACGCAGTTCGACAAGGACGACGTCGAAGCGGTCGGCCTGGTCAAGTTCGACTTCCTCGGCCTGCGCACGCTCACGATCATCGATTGGGCGGTCAAGGCCATCAACAAGCGGCGCCAGGCCGAAGGCCAGGAACCGCTCGACATCGCCGCGCTGGAGCTGGACGACAAGCCCAGCTATGAGCTGTTCGCGCGCGGCGACACGGTCGCGGTGTTCCAGTTCGAATCGCGCGGCATGCGCGAGCTGCTCAAGCGCGCGAAGCCCGACACGTTCGAAGACATCATCGCGCTGGCGGCGCTGTTCCGCCCGGGCCCGCTGGGCTCGGGAATGGATCGCGAATGGGTCGACCGCAAGCACGGCAACACCGAGGTCACCTACCCGCACGAATCGCTGGAACCGGTGCTGTCGCCGACCTACGGCGTCATCGTGTACCAGGAACAGGTGATGCAGATCGCGCAGGTGCTGGCGGGCTATACGCTCGGTGGCGCCGACATGCTGCGCCGCGCGATGGGCAAGAAGAAGCCCGAGGAGATGGCGAAGGAGCGCGCCAAGTTCGAGAGCGGCTGCGCCGAGCGCGGCATCAAGGCGAACCAGGCGAGCCCGATCTTCGACCTGATGGAGAAGTTCGCCGAGTACGGCTTCAACAAGTCGCACTCGGCCGCCTACGCGCTGGTCGCCTACCAGACCGCGTGGCTGAAGGTGCACTACCCGGCCGAGTTCATGGCCGCGGTGCTGTCCTCGGACATGGACAACACCGACAAGGTCACCGGCTTCCTCGACGAGTGCCGCGTGATGGGCCTGACCGTGCTCCCGCCGGACGTGGACGAATCCGCGTACATGTTCGAGGCCAAGGACAGCACGACGATCCGTTACGGCATCGGTGCGGTGAAGGGCGTCGGCCGCGGCGCCTGCGAGGCCATCGTCGAGGCGCGCCGGGCCAGTCCGTTCGCCAACCTGCTCGACTTCTGCAAGCGCGTCGAAAGCAGCAAGCTCAACCGCCGCGCTCTGGAAGCGCTGACCCAGGCCGGCGCGCTCGACAAGCTCGGCAAGAACCGCGCGAGCCTGATGCTGCAGCTGCCGGAAGTGCTCAAGGCCACCGACCAGCTCGCGAAGGAACAGGCGGCCGGACAGGTGTCCTTGTTCGGCGGCGCCGAAACCGCCGCGCCGGCGCTGCACCTGGACCTGCCGGAAACCGACGAGTGGCCGCTCACGCAGATCCTCAACGGCGAGCGCGAGACGCTGGGGCACTACCTCAGCGGTCATCCGTTCGATCCGTACCGCGACGAGCTGCGCACGCTCACCGGCCACGACCTCGGCGATCTCGACAGGATCTGGGAGACGCGTCCGGAGCCGAGCCGCGGCAGCTGGCGACAGGAAGTGGAGACCGTGATCGCCGGACAGGTCGTCGGCCTGCGCAAGAAGGGCGACAGCCAGATGTTCGTGCAGATCGAGGACGGCCGCGGCCGCCTGGAATGCGCCTTCTTCGCCGAGGCCTACACCGAGTTCGCCGCGATGCTGGTGCGCGACCGCCTGCTGGTGATTCAGGGCGGCCTGCGCGAGGACAGTTTCAGCGGCGGCTTTGCCCTGCGCGCCGCCCGCTGCTGGGACTACGAACAGATCTGCGCCAAGCATGCGCAGCGCCTGTCGATGCGGCTGGATCTGCGCGTGCCGGGCGTGTGGCAGCGCGTCGACAACCTGCTCGCGCAGAAGCGCCCCGGCACCACGCCGCTGCGCCTGGACCTGCTGCGGCACGGTGCGGCCGGCATGCTGGACCTCAACGGCACCAGCTCGATCCGCGTCGATGCGGATCTCCCCGGTACGCTGCGCGCGGTGCCTGGCGTGCGCGCGGTGAAGCTGACGCTGGGAAGGCCCTGGGGCAACTGATTCCCCGCCGTCGCTGAGATCGCGTTGCGGGCTACGGCCCCGGCATCGTCACCCGTCCATCCTTCGACTCCGCCTGCGGCCTACGCTCAGAACGAACGGGATTGGCTTGCCGTTATATCGAGTCGGCACCCATGGCATAGCCGTTGCTCGGAATCCGCAACGAATCCAATCACCGCTCGCCCTGAGCGTAGCGAAGCGGAGTCGAAGGGTGGACGGGACGCGGACGGAGGAATCACGTCGAACTTCACCGCAACACGTCCACCCGCCAGTCGCGCCGTGCATCGCGAACCGTTAGCGTGAGCGTCTTGGCCACTGCGTCATGCCGCCAGCCTGACAGCGGCTTCCCGTCCACGCGTATCGAAGCAGGCCTGGTGCCCACACCGAACAGCGTCAGCTCCGCATCCTTCCACCACGGCGTGTACGCGTCGTACTCGACATGCGAGACGAGGCTGACATTTCGCTTCGACACCTCGCACGAATACGCCACGCGCAACGATGCGCCGTCGCGATAAGCCATGGTGACGCCGTCGTCCTGGTACAACGCGCCGCGGCAATCGCCGGCGCCCTGCGCGGGCAGGTATACCTGCAGTTGCAGCGGCCCCTCGGGCGTCTCGCCGGTGTGCTGCACCAGCGGCTGCATCGGCACGATGGCACCGGCGCGCGCGTATACCGGCACGGCGGTCGGGCGCGGGTCGATCTTCATGGGCGTCTTGCCCGCAACGTGCTGTTGCGAAGTGGCAAACGCGTACCACGTACCCGGCGGCAGCGTGACCGCATGCGCATCGAGCCGTTCGTCGGCAACCGGCGCGACGAACAGGTCGGAGCCGAACAGGAAGTCGCGGTCGTTGCCGTAGAACGCTTCGGCCTGCGGGTAATGCAGGAACACCGGACGCATCAACGGCATGCCGGTGCGCGCGTTCTCCTCGGCGAGCGTGTAGAGGTACGGCATCAGCCGGTAGCGCTGCTCGATCGCTGCGCGGCGCAACGTGGTGTGCGCTTCGCCATCGACCCACGCTTCGTGGCCGCGCGTGTCGGTCGCGGCGTGGCTGCGGAACACCGGATTGAACGCGCCCAGCTGGTACCAGCGCGTCAGCAGGTCGGCCGACGGCGAGCCGATGAAGCCGCCGATGTCGTCGCCGGCCATCGCATAGCCCGACAGACCCAGGCTCAACAGGTTCGGCGTGCTCTGTGCGAGGTGGTGCCAGCTGGCGGTGTTGTCGCCGGTCCAGGTCGCGGCATAGCGCTGCGTGCCGGCATAGGCCGCACGCGTCAGCACGAACGGACGCTGGTCCGGCTGCAGCTTCAGCAGGCCCTCGTAGGTCGCGCGTGCGTTGAGCATGCCGTAGACGTTGTGGATGGCGCGGTGGTCGCGCGTGCTGCCGTCGTCCATGCGGTGCACCGCATCCAGCGACATCGTGTTGCCGGGAACGCGGAATACCGACGGCTCGTTCATGTCGTTCCAGTAGCCGGCCGCGCCCATCGCAACGAAATCGCGATACAAACCGCCCCACCACTCGCGCACACGACCGAGCGTGAAATCGGGGAACACGCTGTCGCCCGGCCAAACCGGGCCCACGTACAGCGAGCCGTCCGGGTTGTGGATGAAGACATCCTCACGCAGGCCTGAATCGTAGGGCGCGTACGGCTTGCCAGGGTCGTTCTTGATGTGCAGGTCGGTGATCAGCACCGTGCGCAGTCCCTGCGCGCGCAGGTCGGCGATCATCCGTTCGAAGTCGGGAAACGCCTTGCGATCGACGGTGAACGGCGCGTAGCCGTCCTGGTAGTCGATGTCGAGGTAGATCGCATCGGTGGGGATGCGCTCCTTGCGCAGCGTGTCCGCAATCTCGCGCACGCGCGCTTCCGGCGTGTACGTGTAGCGCGACTGCTGGAAGCCCAGGGCCCACATCGGCGGCAGCGGCGTACGCCCGGTCAGCGCGGTGTAGCGTTCGATCACACGCGCGGGCTGCGGGCCGGCGATGAAGTAGTAGTCGAGCTCTCCACCTTCGGCACCGAACGAGAGAACATCCTCCGACTCCTGTCCGAAATCGAAGCGGCTGCGATGCGTGTTGTCGAAGAACACGCCGTATGCGCCGCCTGCGCGCAGCCCGATGAAGAACGGGATCGACTTGTAGAGGGGATCGGTGTGGCCCTGCCATGCGTAGGCATCGGTGTTCCACATCGTGAAGGCGCGCCCGCGACGGTCGAGCGGACCGGCCTTGTCGCCCAGACCGTAGTAGTGCTCGCCGGCCGGCATTGCCTTCCAGCCGCGCACCCGCCGACCATGCGGCGTATCCGACCATGCCATCGGCATGTCCGCGGCATCGGCCAGCAGGACGCGTCCGGCGCGGTCGGCAAACTCCACCCGCAACGGCGACTTGCGCACCGTCGCAACGACGTCGCCTGCATCGACTGTCATCGCATCGCGGCGGTCGCTCACCCGGACCGTTGGCGCAGCGGCGCCCGACACCACCGCCCAGGAGGCATCGCCGACGAAGTGGCCATCGGGTGCCAGCCTTACCCGGAACACGCCGTCGGCCTGCACCGTGACGCGGAGCTTCGCCGCTCCTGCGGACACCTCGATGCCATCGGGCAGGGCCTCCGTCCGGTCGACGTCGCCGACGTGCGTCCATGCCCCGTGCGCCGCTCCGGCCCACAGCAACGCCCCCGCCACGATCCATGCCCGCAATCCCATGCCAACTCCCCGTCCAGACTGTTCCCGCAGGGGATTCAACCACCGACGCGGCCCTGGAGCGCGATGAAGTCGTTTTCAGTGCGTCACCGGCCCGAACGACCCGGCATCCTCGGCGATCCCCGGCGATTGCCGGGCCTTCGCCACACGTCTCGGTACGGTCGCCCTGCCTCGGCTAGACTGTGCCCTTTCCGGCCACTGGCCCACGCATGAACCCGAACTACCTCGACTTCGAGCAGCCCATCGCCGACCTGGAAGCCAAGATCCAGGAGCTGCGCCACGCCAGCAACGCGCCGGCCGTGGATGTGGACGCCGAAGTGCATGCCCTGCAGGACAAGCTGCGCATCCGCACCGCCCAGATCTTCCGTGACCTGACACCGTGGCAGGTCTCGCAGCTCGCCCGTCATCCGGCCCGCCCCTACACCCTCGACTACGTGCGCATCCTCTGCGACGAGTTCCAGGAGCTGGCCGGCGACCGCGCGTTCTCCGACGACGCCGCCATCGTCGGCGGCCTGGGCCGCATCAACGGCCGCAGCGTCGTCATCATCGGCCACCAGAAGGGCCGCGACACCAAGAGCAAGATCAAGCGCAACTTCGGCATGCCGCGTCCGGAGGGCTACCGCAAGGCGCTGCGCCTGATGAAGCTGGCCGAGCGCTTCAAGCTGCCGCTGCTGACCTTCATCGACACGCCCGGCGCGTACCCCGGCGTCGGCGCCGAGGAACGCGGCCAGTCGGAAGCCATCGCGCGCAACCTGCTGGAGATGAGCGAGCTGAAGATCCCGGTGATCTGCACCGTGATCGGCGAAGGCGGCTCGGGCGGCGCGCTGGCGATCGGCGTCGGCGATCGCACGCTGATGCTCGAATACAGCACCTACTCGGTGATCTCGCCGGAAGGCTGCGCCTCGATCCTGTGGAAGTCCGCGGACAAGGCCAAGGACGCCGCCGAACAGCTCGGCCTCACCGCCAAGCGCCTGCTCGACCTGGGACTGATCGACAAGGTCGTGCGCGAGCCGATCGGCGGTGCGCACCGCAATCCCAAGCAGATGGGCACGCGCCTCAAGGCAGTGCTGCTCAACGAACTCGACGCGCTGCAGCAGTTGCCGGTCGAGGACCTGCTGGATCGCCGCTACAAGCGCCTGCGCAGCTACGGCGCCTACGAGGCGGCATAAGCCGCATCCAACACACTCGCTTCAGGGGAACGGGCATGAGTCACTGGTTCGCCACCATCGGCTACTTCGCGCTGATGCTCTCCGTTCCCATCCTGCTGATCGTCCTGGCAATTCGCATCGCCAAAGCGCAGGAACGCAGCGCGCGAGCTCTCGAAGAGATCGCACGCCGGCTCGACCCCGACAACCGTCAAGGCTGAGCCCGCGGGCATCCTGCGCGTCACCACGCGCGCAGGTACTGCTCCGGCGCGTGCAACTCGCCCGCCAGTTCCTGCGCCGCACGGCGCGGGAAGTAGGGATCACGCAGCAGTTCGCGCGCCAGCAGCACCACATCGGCTTCGCCACGCTCGATCACGGCCTGCGCATGGTGCGGCTGCGTGATCATCCCGACCGCACCGGTGGCGATGCCGGCCTCGCGGCGGATGCTGGCGGAGAACGGCACCTGGTAACCCGGCTGCACCGGAATCTTCGCACCCGGCACGAGGCCGCCGCTGGACACGTCGATCAGGTCGACGCCGCGGCTGCCCACCATGCTCGCCAGCTCGATGCTCTGCTCCAGGTCCCAGCCGCCGTCGACCCAGTCGGTCGCGGAGATGCGCAGCCACAGCGGCAAGCGCTCCGGCCACACCTTTCGCACGGCATCGATGACCATCATCAGCAGGCGCGTGCGGTTCTCGAAGCTGCCACCGAACGCATCGGTGCGCCGGTTCGACAGTGGCGAGAGGAACTGGTGCAGCAGGTAGCCATGCGCCGCGTGCAGCTCGACCACGCGAAAGCCCGCGGCCAACGCACGCCACGCCGCGCAGGCGAAATCGTCGACGATGTTGCTCAGCTCGATCTCGTCGAGCGCACGCGGCACCGGTGAGCCTTCGCCGAAGGCCAGCGCCGACGGCGCGGACGGAATCCAGCCGCCATCGTCGATCGACACCGGCGCGCCGCCCAGCCACGGCGGCGACGTGCTGGCCTTGCGGCCGGCGTGGGCCAGCTGCACGCCGGGAATCGCGCCCTGGGCGGACATGAAACGGGTGATCCGCGACCACGCCTCGGCCTGGCGGTCGTTCCACAACCCGGTGTCGGCCGGCGAGATCCGTCCCTGCGCGGATACGGCACTGGCTTCGGCCAGCACCACCGCGGCGCCGCCGACCGCGCGGCTGCCCAGGTGCACCAGGTGCCAGTCATTCGGTACGCCGTCGACGGCCGAGTACTGGCACATCGGCGAGACGACCAGGCGGTTGCGCAGGGTCAGCGAGCGTTGCTCGAGGGGATCGAAAAGCCGGGACACGACGAGGGACTCCGCAGGGAATGTGCTCATAGTGCGGCGCCCGTCACGCCAGAGCAGCCCCATGCATGGGTTGCTGCATTCCATTGCCGTGGCACCATCTGGGCATGCTTACCGCCGAAGCCAGCGCACTGACCTGGGCCCTGCACGACCGGCCCGACGCACCGTTGTGCGTCGGGTTCAGCGGTGGGATGGATTCGACGGTGCTGCTGCACCTGCTGGCCCAGCGCCACACCCCGGACCTGCGCGCGGTGCACGTGCATCACGGACTGCATCCGCACGCCGACGCCTGGGCTGAACATTGCCGCGCCGTGTGCACGGCGCTGGACGTCCCGCTCACGGTGGTGAAGGTACAGGTCGTCCCCGCAGGCGAGGGATTGGAAGCCGCCGCACGCGCGGCACGCCATGCCGCGTTCGAGGACCTGCTGGCTGCCGATGAAGTGCTCGCGCTCGGCCATCACCGCGACGACCAGGCCGAAACCCTGCTGCTGCGCGCACTCCGCGCATCGGGTCCGGAAGGTCTGGGCGCGATGCGGCGCTGGCGCGAGTTCGGCCGGGGACGGCTGTGGCGGCCGCTGCTCGACCACGGCCGCGATGCCGTAGCGGCCTATGCCGAAGAGCACGGCCTGCGCTGGATCGACGACCCCAGCAACACCGACGTCCGCCACGACCGCAACTTCCTGCGCCAGCGCGTGCTGCCGGTGCTGCGCGAACGTTGGCCTCACGCCGATGCCGCATTGGCGCAGTCGGCCTCGCGTTGTGCCGACGCGGGCGACCTGCTCGCCGAATCCGACCTCGCCGCGCTCGCGTCCGTCGCCACCACCGATCCCCACTGCCTGTCGCGTCCGCGGCTGGCGGCGTTGCCGCCCATGCGGCGTGCGCGCGTGCTGCGGGCCTGGACTTCGAAGCTCGGCCTGCCGCCGCTGCCGGCGCACGGCATTGTCCGTATCGAAGGCGAAGTGCTGGCCGCACGCGCCGACGCGGAAGCCGAGTTCCGCTGGCAGGACGTGGTCGTGCGAAGCTGGCGCGACCTGTTGCACGCGGGTTCGGCGCGTACGCCGCTGCCGCAGGACTGGCAATGCACATGGAACGGCCGCGCGCCGCTGGCGCTGCCCTTCGGCGGTGTGCTGCGGCTGGAAGGCGTCGAGGGCTTCGGCATCGACGTGATCGTGCGGGGCCGTCGTGGCGGCGAGCGCATCGCGCTGCCCGGCCGCGACCACTCGCATGCCCTCAAGCACGTGCTGCAGGACCTCGGCGTGCCACCGTGGGTGCGCGAGCGCATGCCGCTGCTCTGCGATGCCGACGACCACGTGCTGGCGGCGGCGGACCTGGCCTATTCCGCCGAGTTCGACGCGTGGCTGCGCGAAAGCGGCGCATGGCTGCGCTGGTTCGAGGAATAGCCCCAAGCTGCGGCTCGGATTGGACGGCCACGGCCGGCAATCGCAGACCCGGCGATTGACCGCCTCCCGGCGCGGTCGCAAACTTCGCGCATGCCACGCAAGCCCGACACCGAAACCTCTCCCGTCGCCGATTTCGAGCGCTCCCTCGATGCGCTCGAACAGCTCGTCGAGAAGATGGAGCACGGCGAGATGAGCCTGGAGGAATCGCTGGCCGCCTACGAACGCGGCGTCGGCCTCTACCGCCGCTGCCAGACGGCGCTGGAACAGGCCGAACTGCGCGTGCGCCTGCTCAGCGACCCGCAGGAACCGGCGAGCGCCGAGCCCTTTACCGCGCTGCCGCCGCAGAACGCCGGCGATGTCTGATCCGGCTGCGGCCGGTTCGATGCTCGCGGCCTGGCGCGAACGCGCCGATGCCGCGCTGGCCCGAGCCCTGCCCGATCCGCAATCCCCGCCACAGCGCCTGCATGCCGCCATGCGCCATGCCGTGCTGCTCGGCGGCAAGCGCATGCGCCCGCTGCTGGTGCATGCGGCGGGCCATCTGTTTGGGGTGGAAGCCAGCGCACTTGATGCGCCGGCGACGGCGGTCGAACTGATCCACGCCTACTCGCTGGTGCACGACGACCTGCCAGCAATGGACGACGATGCGCTGCGCCGCGGCCAGCCCACCGTGCACATCGCCTTCGACGAGGCGACCGCGATCCTCGCCGGAGACGCGTTGCAATCGCTCGCCTTCGAGGTGCTGGCGGCCACGCCGGTCAGCGATCGAATCCGCGTCGAACTGTTGCGCACGCTCGCCGTCGCCTCCGGCGCCGCCGGTATGTGCGGCGGGCAGGCGCTGGACCTGGCCGCCACCGGCAATGGACGCGGCCTGTCGGTGGGCGACCTGGAACGCCTGCACGCCCTGAAAACCGGCGCGCTGATCCGCGCGGCCGTGCGGATGGGGGCGTTGTGCGGCAACGCGTCCGATGAGGAACTGCAGCGCCTCGACCGTTACGCCGACGCGCTCGGCCTGGCGTTCCAGGTGCGCGATGACATCCTCGACATCGAAGGCGACAGCGCCACGCTAGGCAAGACCGCCGGCAAGGACCAGGCGCAGGACAAGGCGACCTTCCCCGCGCTGATCGGCCTGGACGCTTCACGCGCGCGGCTGGAGCAACTTCGCGCGGCGATGTTCGATGCACTGGCCCCGTTCGGCGAACGCGCCGATGCGCTGGCCGCGCTGGGCCGGATGGCGATCGAGCGCGATCGTTGAACCCCGTGTGGGAGCGGCTTCAGCCGCGACCCGTGCGTAGCCGCAGATCTAAACTCTGCTTCACCGATCCGCCCGGCTCGGGCAATGCATCGAGAAAGCGATCAACCGCAGCCTGCGAATCGAGCACGAATACCTGCTTGCCGGCGCGGGCCTCGGCATCCAGCTTCGCCCGCACGCGCGGCGCACTGCGCCATCGGTAAGCGAGGATCCAGAGCAGGAAATCCGCATCCAACCGTTCGATGCATCCGGCCGCCATGTCCGGACGTACCTCGCGATGGAAACGCCAGCGCCGCCGCAGCACACGCCACATGCACAGCAGCGGTGGCATGTCGAGGAAGAGCACGGTATCGCAGGCGGCCAGCCGCAGGTCGAGCGTTCCGCCGAAGTTGCCGTCCATGACCCACGCCTCCTGCGCGACGAGCGCAGCGACCTTGTCGCGCCATTCGTCCTTGGGCGTTTCCTGCCAGCCTGGCTTCCAGTACATGGCATCGAGGTGGATCAGTGGCAACCCGAGCCGCGACGCGATGGTCGCGGCAAGCGTCGACTTGCCGGCGCCGCCGGGCCCGATCAGCAGGACTCTGCGCATGACGCGCCTCTCATGACGCGTTGCCGCCACATGCCGGACGCGATGCGCGCCCGGCATGTGCGAGGGTTACTTCACCAGCCGCAACGTGAAGGGATAGCGGTAGCTGATGCCGTCGTTGGACTTCACCGCGGCGATGATCGCGAACACGAGCCAGGCGATGCCGACGACGCACCAGGCGGGGATCGCGATCAGGAAACCGATCCCGAGCGTGATGAACACCAGCACCCAGAGCGCGAAGAACACGATCGCGACGGTGATGTTGAAGTTCAGCGCTTCCTTGGCCTGGTCGTCGACGAAGGGCATGGTGTCCTTCTTCAGCAGCCAGATGATCAGCGGGCCGAGGAACGTGCCCCAACCGCCGACGCCGGAGGTGAGGATCGCGCCGGCGACCGCCGACAGGTGCGCGAACATCGCCCACTGCCGCTGGTCGGCCGGGACGCCGCTGGCGGTGTCACCACTGCCGGGAATGGGAGGAATCTCGCTCATGGCCGACTGCTCCTGGTCAGGTTATGCGAACACTCTCGGCCGCAACGGGGGCGGGGTCAAGCGCATGAATTGAGCGCCCCTCCCGTGCAGGCAGGGGCGGATTGGTTCACACCTCGCCCGCCACCGTCATTCGACCGACCAGGATCGAACCCGTGCGCACGTGCGAGCGCGTGTCGACGTCGCTGCCCACCGCTTCGATCGCGGCGAACATCGACTTGAGGTTGCCGGCGATGGTGATGCCGTCGACCGGATACTGGATCTTGCCGTCCTCGACCCAGAACCCCGCCGCGCCGCGCGAATAGTCGCCGGTCACGGTGTTGACGCCCTGCCCCATCAGTTCGGTGACGAGCAGTCCACGGCCCATGCCGCCCAGCATCGATTCGAAGTCGCCGGCGTTGGCCGCGACCTGCAGGTTGTGCACGCCGCCGGCGTTCGCAGTGGTCTGCAGGCCCAGCTTGCGCGCCGAATAGCTGCTGAGGATGTAGCGCTGCAGCACGCCGTCCTGCACCAGCGGCGATTCGCGCGTCGCCACGCCTTCGGCGTCGAACGAACTGGAGCGGAAGCCGCGCGGCAGGAACGGCCGCTCGTCGATGGCGAACCACTCCGGGAAGAGTTTCGTACCGGCGGCGTCGACGAGGAAACTGGCGCGGCGATACAGCGCGCCGCCCGACACTGCACTGAGCAGGTGGCCCACCAGCGAACGCGCCATTTCACTGGCGAACAGCACCGGATACTCGCCGGTGGCGATCTGCTTCGGCGCCAGGCGCGAAGCAGCGCGTTGCGCGGCCTTGCGTCCGATCGAAGCGGCCGACTCCAGTTCGTCGGCCGACAGCGCGATGCTGTACCAGCCGTCGCGCTGCATCGCATCGCCGCGTCCGGCGATCAACGCGCACCCGAGGCTGTGCTGGGTGCTGCGCTCGCGGCCGACGAAGCCGTGCGAATTGGCGTAGATGCCGATGCTCTCGCCGGTGCCCACGGAGGCGCCGTCGGAATTCTCGATGCGCGCATCGGAGTCGCGGCCGGCCTGCTCGCACGCGAGCGCCAGGTCGATGGCGCGGTCGGCGTCGATCACCCACGGATGCCAGGAGTCGAACTCGCGCATGTCGCGCGCCATCAGCTCAGGGTCGGCGAGCCCCGTCGCGGCATCGTCCTCGGTATGGCGCGCGATCGCGCAGGCCTGCTCGACCGTGCTGTCAAGGCTGGTCTCGCGCAGGTCGGCGGTGCTGGCGCTGCCCTTGCGCTTGCCGAAGTAGACCGTCACGGCGATGCCGCGGTCGCGCGTGGATTCGACCGTCTCGACCTCGCCCATGCGCACGTTGACGTTGAGCCCGGACTCTTCCGAGCACGAGACCTCGGCCTGGGTCGCACCGCGCTCACGGCAGCGCTCCAGCAGTTGCTGCGACAGCTCGGCCAGCGACTCCAGCCGGGCGTGGCTGTCGCCCAGGGAGGCCGCGTATTGGGGAAGGTTGGAGGGAGCGATCACGTTCAATGGCTTATCCTTGTACCTGTCGTCCCGCAGGCCTGGCCTGCGGAACGGTTACGTAAATGGTCAGGGCCGCAGGCCCGCGGAAACGGAAGCAGCAAGATGCGTGGCAGAGACGAAGATACCGGCGAGTTTTTGGGCCCCAGCCGCAGCCAGAACCGGCGCGAGGCGCTGGAGGTGCTGGCCCTGGGCGAGAAGCTGGTGTCGCTGACCGAAGCCCAGCTCGCCAAGCTGCCGGTGCCCGAGTCGCTGCTGCCGCATATCCGCGAATGCAAGCGCATCACCGCGAACATCGCCCACAAGCGCCAGCTGGCGTTCCTGGCCAAGCAGATGCGCCGCGAGGACGACGAGGTGCTGGAAAGGATCCGCGACGCGCTCGACGAGAGCGGCGACGCGGCGCGGCGCGAGATCGCGGCGATGCACCGCGTCGAGGCCTGGCGCGAACGGCTGCTCGAGGGCGGCGACGCGGCGCTTGCGCAACTGCTCGACGAGTATCCGACTGCGGACCGCCAGCAGCTGCGCCAACTGGTGCGCAACACGCTGGAGGAACGCAAGCGCAACAAGCCGCCGCGCTCGTTCCGCGAGCTGTACCGGGCGTTGCGCGATCTGCTGCTGGGTGGCGCGGTGGCTGACGCCGACGAACCGGGCGGCGACGACGCCGAAGACGGCTTCGAGACTTGAATACGCCTTCCCGGCGACAGCTGGGATCCATCCCCTGACCGTAACGTCAGGCGACAACGACGGCGAAATGGATCCCGGCGTTCGCCGGGATGTCGAGCAAAGGCGCCTTTCGGGCCTCACGCCTGCGTTCCACCCACGGTGATCTGGTCGATCAGCAGCGACGGCTGGCCGACACCGACCGGCACGCTCTGCCCGTCCTTGCCGCACACGCCCACGCCTTCGTCGAGGGCGAGGTCATGGCCGATCATCTTTACGCGCTGCATCGTCTCCGGGCCGTTGCCGATCAGCGTCGCACCCTTGACCGGCGCGGTGATCTTTCCGTCTTCGATCAGGTAGGCCTCGGTCGCCGAGAACACGTACTTGCCGCTGGTGATGTCGACCTGGCCGCCACCGAAGTTGACCGCGTACAGGCCCTTCTTCACCGAACGGATCATCTCCTCCGGATCGTGCGGTCCCGCCAGCATGTAGGTGTTGGTCATGCGCGGCATTGGCAGGTGCGCGAACGACTCGCGGCGGCCGTTGCCGGTCGGCGCCATTCCCATCAGGCGCGCGTTGAGCGTGTCCTGCATGTAGCCGACCAGCACGCCGTCCTCGATCAGCGTCGTGCAGTGCGTCGGCGTGCCTTCGTCGTCGACATTGAGCGAACCGCGACGGCCCGGCAGCGTGCCGTCGTCGACGATGGTCACGCCGGGCGATGCCACGCGCTGGCCCATGCGCCCGGCGTAGGTCGACGTGCCCTTGCGGTTGAAATCGCCTTCCAGGCCGTGGCCCACCGCCTCGTGCAGCAGTACGCCGGGCCAGCCGCTGCCGAGCACCACCGGCATCACGCCGGCCGGCGCATCGATCGCGTCGAGGTTGACCAGGGCCTGTCGCAGCGCCTCGCGCGCGAGCCGCTCCGGCTTGTCGCCGTCGAGCAGTTCGGCATAGCTGTAGCGACCGCCGCCGCCGGCGTACCCGCTCTCGCGGCGTCCGTTCTGTTCGACGATGACCTGCACGTTCAGGCGCACCAGCGGGCGCACGTCGGCGGCCATGACGCCGTCGCTGCGCGCGATCAGCACGGTGTCCACGCCACCGGACAGGCTCACCATCACCTGCTGCACGCGCGGATCGGCGGCGCGCAGCATGCGATCGATGCGGCGCAGCGTCTCGACCTTGGCTTCATTGCCGTAGCCGTCGATCGGATCCTCGGCCGGATACAGGCTGCGGCCGTTGCCACGCACCAGCGAACGAGTGGCCTGCATCGCGCCGTCGCGCGCAATGGCACGCGCCGACTTCGACGCCGCCAGCAGGGCCTCGCCGTTGATTTCGTCGGAATAGGAGAAGCCGGTCTTCTCGCCACTGATCGCACGCACGCCCACGCCCTGTTCGATCGAGTGCGCACCGTCCTTGACGATGCCGTCCTCCACGGTCCAGCTCTCGCGGCGTGCATGCTGGAAATACAGGTCGCCGAAATCGATGCCGGGTCCGAGCAGCGTGCCGAAGGTTCGCTCCAGGCCACCGGCATCGAGTCCGGCGGGCAGCAGCAGGCGGGTTTCGGCGATCTGGATCGGGAGGTTCATCGGCGTGGGTCGCTCAACTCGTGTGAATGGCGGCAGGCAATGCGGTTATACGGCGCAAACGGCGGAGTGCGCCCCTGCCGGAAGCGCCGGTGGCGGCGCGGCGATGAACGGGGCGCCGCGGGCGACGGTATCCCATCAAGATGCGGGCGCCGCGGGCGGGTTCAACCACGCCGGCCACGGTAGTGGCCGGGCTCAATCGGTCGGCGGGCTGGCGGGGACCGTCGAGGCGCGGCTCTGCTCGCTGCCGACGACCTCCACTTTAGGCTCCTTCCACGGCCCGGTGACCCGGTAGGTGCGCGAGGCCATCTCGCCGATCGGCTTCTGCAGCACGGCATTCGCCGCCGCGCCGATCGCCGCGCCGACCGGGCCACCGGCGATGGCACCGGCGACGGTGAGCAGGTTGCCGGCCTTGGGCTTGACCTCGATGGTCTGGTCGAAGCTCTGCGCACGCAGGTTGGCCGAACCGCGGATGCCGATCGATGCCGCCGGGCCGTCGATGGTCAGCTTGTCGCTGCGTGCATAGCCGCCGCTGAAGTCGACGCGGCCGCCGGCCTGGTTGAAGGCGAATCCCTTGTAGAAGAAGTCGCGGAAATCGAGCATCAGGCGCCGCGGCAGCTGGGCCAGGCTGAGCAGGCCGAGCACGCGGCCAGCGCCGGGCTCCACTTCCAGCAGGCGGCCGTTGCGGATGTCGGCAGTGAGGCTGCCCTCCAGCGTCGCCAGGTCGAACGCCGCCGGACTGCCGCTCCAGCCGGCATCGAAATGCATCGTGCCTTCGCCGCCGCCAAGGCGGCTGCCCATGCCGAAGCCACCCAGCAGCGCACCGAAGTCGTCGCTGCCGATGCGGACGTCGAGGTGGGTGCGCGCATCGCCGCCGCGCCCGGCCCAGTCGCCGGCCACGTCGATGCGGTGCTGGTCGGTGCGGGTCTGGAGCTGGTCGATGTGCAGGCCGCTGGACGTCGGCCGGGTGCGCAGGCGTGCCGACCCGAGCTTGGCATCGGCCAGGCGCAGGTCGGTGAAGTCGATGGCCAGCGGCGGAACCTTGGCGGGGTTGATCGGATCGGCAGCCGCGGCGGTCGCGCCCGCGGGCGCAGCCGGCCCCGCAACCGGAACCGCGGATGCGGCAGGCGCTGGAGCTCCCGCCACGGCCGGTGCCGCGCGCCAGTGGAAACGGTCGAAACGGCCGGCAATCGTGGCGCCCTCGCCCGCCGGTATCAGCAGCGCGCCTTCCAGCGATTCGCCTTCGGTCTGGATCGCGGTGGCACCTCGCGCGGCAGGCACCACGATCACGCGGGTGTCGGGGAAAGCGCCGCCGAGCAGGTTGAGCTTCTGCGCGACGACATCGATGCGCTGCAGCGGCAAGCCCTCGCCTTCGCCTCCGTGCAGCAGCGCGATCCAGTCGATCGCATCGAGCGCGGCGGCGCGGCCGGTCGCGACCAGCCCGTTCGCCGGCGGAGCTTCGTCGACGCGCTGGCTGCCGAGCGCGATGCGCACGCCGGTCTGTCCGTTCGCACTGCGCGCGCGCAGCGCGATGCGCTGCCCCAGGTTGACCAGGATGTCGCCGCTGCCCATCGGCAAGGGCGTCTCGACGCTGGTGGCCAGCGTCTCGTCGGCAGGCTTGCGCAACGGTTCGGGCAAGGTCAGTTCGGTGCCGACGAGGGAGGAGCGCAACTGCAACAGCGCGTTCGCTTCCTTGCCCGGCGCGGACCTGGGAATCAGCACGCCGATGGTCCACGGCGACTGTCCTTCCATGTGCGGCTTCAGCCAGGCCAGTTCCGGCGCGCGGTCGAGCAGCGCGTCGGTGCCGAACATGGCGTCCAGGCCGGCTTCGAACACATGGTTCCGGTCGCGGGTGAAATCGCCCGCGCGCAGCGACAACGCACCGGGACGGCCTTCGTGGATCACGCGCAGGTCGTCGGCACGGAACCCGCCCAGCGAATACTCGGCCTTGCCGTTGACGCGGTCGAAGTCGAGCTTCCAGCGGCGCTCGCTCAGGCGCGCATCGACGAGTTCGACGTTGCCGCCGATGCTCAACGGTTCGCCGTGGCGCAGCGGCAGGTCGAGGTCGAAGCCGACCTTCGCGCCTCCGCGCGCGGTCAGGTTGTCGATCGTGTCCTTGTGGGTGGCATGCAACGGGCTCTGCCGCATCAGCGCGAGCAGTTGCGCGGCATCGCCGCCGCCACGCGCGTTCACGGTCAGGTCGCCGTCGTGGTAGTGGTCGATGCCGGCCTGCAACTGCTGCAGTTCGACGCCAAGCAGCTTGCCCTTGCCGGTCAGGGTGAAGCCGTCGGCGATGAAGCGCACGTCGCCTTCGACCGAATCCGCCGCCGGCCAGCCGGGCTGGAACTTCAGCGACATGTCCGCCAGGTGCGCACTCGCTTCGAAGCGGCCGTTGTGCCCGGTGAAAGGCCATTCGTCGAGATCGCCGGTGACGACCGCGCGGCCGTTCTGCACGCGACCTGCCAGCAGCGCCTCGTCCAGCCACTTCACGACCGTCGGCGGCATGAGGTGGCGGATCCAGAATCCCTTGGCCACCGGCACCGCGGTTTCCTCGATGTCGGTCGCGATGTCGATCCAAGGCCGCGTACCGTCGCCCTGCCACCACATACCGCCACGGGCGTTTACACCGAACGTGTCGCTCTTCACGCGCAGCGCCGGCGTGCCGATGCGCCAGCCATTGCCTTCGCGCCAGCCGCTGACCATGCCGGTCAGGTGGACGGTGTGCACCACGCCGAAGCCGCTCGGCCAGTCGAATGCCAGCGCCGAGGACGGATCGAAGCGCAACGTGAAGCCGTCGGCATCGCCTTCGACATCGCCGGCCAACCCCTGCAGGCCGGGGGCGTTGCCGACCGCGGCGAATCCGAACGTGGCGATGCGGGCCTTGGCGTGCATCAGACCGCCACGCCGTCCCGCGAGTTCGATGTTGCGCAGCGAGGCGCGCGGCTGCGTGGTCCTGATCCAGTGCCGCATGCCTTCCGGCATGCGGTCGCTCAACGCCGCGACCGCGAACAGCGGACCGGCATCGATGCTGTCGGCGAGCAGCGCATAGCGCTCGCCGCCGGCGATCATCAGGCCATCGAGCGTCTGCAGCCGATCGCCGCTGCCGATGCGCAGCTTCGGCGCATCAAAGCGCCAGCCGCCATCGATCAGTTTCCAGCGCGTGCGTCCTTCGACGCGGTCGAAGCCGGCGCGCGGCACGGCCGAACCCGAGGCCGCCGCGGTATCGGCACGGCCACGCAGGCCCACGCCATCGAGCGCGACCACGCTGGTGACCTGCGAAACGCGATGCCCGCGCAGGTCGACCCACGCCTCAGCACGTCCACGCCCGGATTCGACAGTAACCCCTGCCATGCGCGCCAGCGCCGACCACGCGGACAGATCCGCGCGGTCCAGCACCGCATACGCGCGTCCGTCGCCCAGCTTGCGGTCGAAATCCAGTGCGGCGTCCAGCGGCGCGGCATCGGCTCGCGCCCACACACGCACGCCGCAGCGGACGCGCGCGCCGTGCACCTGCAGGCGCAGGTCGATCTTCGGGACCTTGGCGTCGATGCCCAGCGCAGGCGCGTGCACCGCCAGCTTGCCGCCGATGACCTGCAGTTCGCCCAGGCGTTCCAGGGCCGCGAACGGATCGCTGCCCGGCTGCTGCTGGCCCGGGAGTCCGCGCACCTGCCAGCGGCCGTCATCGGCGCGCTGCAGCGTCAGGTCGAGTCCGCGCAGGCGCAGTTCGGAGAACGGGTGTCCTGGCAGCAAACCCGCGTAGATCGACACCAGCATCTCGGTGTCGCCAATCACGAAGGACTGCGCACCTTTACCGATCCGCAGGTTGTCCAGGCGCAGCAACGGACCACGGCGGGTCCATTCGGTGTCGACGCGATCGAACGCCACCGGCTGGCCCGCACGCTCGCTCAACCATGCCGCCACGCGCTGCGGATGACGCTCGGCCATCGGCAGCACCTGGCTGGCCGCGCCCAACAGGACGGCGATCAGCACCAGTGTGACGGCCACACCGTAGACCAGGCCACGGCGGGCAATGCGCATGCGGCGGCGCAAAGGCGTGGGCATCAGCCGGCCACTCCCGCTGCGACGTTCTTTGCGGAGGCAGGGAGCGCTACGGCAATGTCAAAGCAGAACGACATCGAACTGCTCCTGCGCATACTGGTCGTCCGCCTGGAAACGGATCGACTTGCCGAGGAATTCCTCCAACTCGGCCACCGCCGCTGACTCCTCGTCGGTGATGCGCGCAACGACCTTCTGCGATGCGATCACCAGCAGGCGCTGCGCGTCGAACTGGCGCACCTGGCGGACGATGTCGCGGAAGATCTCGTAGGTCACGGTCTCCGGTGTCTTGAGCATGCCGCGGCCACCGCATTCGTGGCAGGGCTCGCTGAGCTGCCGCTCCAGGCTTTCGGTGGTGCGCTTGCGCGTCATCTCCACCAGGCCCAGAGGCGAGAACTCGTACACCGTGGTCTTGGCATGGTCGCGCGCCAGCGACTTCTCGAGCTGGCGCAGCACCTGGCGACGATGCTCCGGGTCGAGCATGTCGATGAAGTCGATGATGATGATGCCGCCGAGGTTGCGCAGGCGCAGCTGCCGCGCCACCGACTGCGCGGCCTCGAGGTTGGTGCGGTACACCGTTTCCTCGAGGTTGCGCTGGCCCAGGAACGAGCCGGTGTTGACGTCGATGGTCGTCATCGCCTCTGTCTGGTCGATGACGAGGTAGCCGCCCGACTTCAGCGGCACTTCCTTGTCCAGCGCGCGCTGGATCTCGTCCTCGACGCCGTACAGGTCGAAGATCGGCCGCGCGCCGGCGTAGTGCTCGATCTTCTCGTCCAGGCCGGGCATGTACTGCGCGGCGAACACGCGCAGGCGGTCGCAGGTCTCGCGCGAATCGACGCGCACCTTCTCGACGTCGCGCCGCATCAGGTCGCGCACCGCACGCAGCGGCAGGCTCAGGTCTTCGTAGACGCGGGCGCCAACGCGCGAACTTTGCGAGCGCTCGGCGATCAGCGCCCAGGCGCGATTGAGGTAGGCGACGTCCTCCGCCAGCGCTTCCTCGGGCTGGCCCTCGGCATTGGTGCGCACGATGTAGCCGTGTGCCTCACCGGCGGGCGCCAGCGTGCTGACGTGGTTCTTCAGGCGTGCGCGCTCGGCCTCGTCCTCGATGCGTGCCGACACGCCGATCACGCGGGTGCGTGGCAGCAGTACGAGGTAACGCGAGGGAATGCTCAGCTGCGTGGTCAGGCGCGCGCCCTTGCTGCCGATCGGGTCCTTCACCACCTGCACGACGATTTCCTGGCCTTCGCGCAGCAACTCGCCGATGGGGCGGGTCGGCGTCGGCGGGAGTGGTGCCTGGTCGCCGTCGCCCTCGGATACCTGCGCGGGCTTGACGATGTCGGCGGCATGCAGGAACGCGGCGCGCTCCAGGCCGATGTCGACGAAGGCGGCCTGCATGCCGGGCATCACCCGCTGCACCTTGCCCTTGTAGATGTTGCCCACCACGCCGCGGCGCCAGCCGCGTTCGATGTGCAGCTCCTGCAGCATGCCGTTCTCGACCACGGCGACGCGGGTCTCGCGCGGCGTGACGTTGACCAGGATCTCCTCGGTCACGATGCCACTCCGGCCTGGTGCAGCGGCGCACGCGCGACCGGGAATGGCCCGTAGCCGAATCCGGCCAGTACCTGCGAGGTCTCATGCAAAGGCAGGCCCATCACGCCGGAGAAACTGCCGGACAGGCGTTCGACGAAGATCTCCGCCGCGCCCTGGATGCCGTAAGCGCCCGCCTTGCCCTGCCACTCGCCGCTGGCGATGTAGGCGGCGATCCGCGGCTCGTCGAGCGGGGTGAAGGTCACCTCCGACAGCGACACCACCTGCATTTCGCGTGCGGCCGACACCGCCGAAACCGCGGAGATGACCAGATGCGTGCGGCCGGCCAGCTTCCGCAGCATTGCCGTCGCATCCGCCGCATCCTTCGGCTTGCCGAAGACCTCGTCGTCGAGCACGACTTCGGTGTCGGCACCCAGCACCACCGCCGAAGGATTTGCGACGACCTTCAAAAGGCCAGCTCCTGCCTTCTCGCGCGCCACCCGGCGCACGTATTCTTCGGCCGGCTCGCCAGGCTGGCGGTGCTCGGGAATGTCAAGGTCGAGCACACCGAAATCGAGGCCAAGGCGGGCCAGGAGTTCGCGGCGACGGGGCGATTGCGAGGCGAGATATAACATTGATTGCAAGCATAACCCGCGCTGACTGGACGCCGCCCGGCGGACGTTCCGATAACCCCGACCGGGCTCACGAATCGTTCACCGGATCGACACGACCCTCCCCACCCATGGAGCTATACATGCAGCACCAGAGCCGGACCCGCTCGACCCACGCTTTCCGTTTCCTGCGCCCGCTGGCACTCGCGGCCGCGATCACCCTGGGGACCCTGCCCGCCATGACCGCCTCCGCCCAGTCGGCGCCCGCCTTCATCCCGACCGACGGCACCCTGCTCAACGTGTCCGCCCAGGCTGAGGCCAAGCGCGTGCCCGATATCGCCACGCTGTCCACCGGCGTGGTCACCCAGGCCGCCGACGCCAATGCCGCGATGCGCGCCAACGCCGAGCAGATGAACAAGGTCGTGGCCGCGATCAGGGCCGCCGGCATTGCCGAGCGCGACATCCAGACCAGCGGCGTCAACCTCAGCCCCCAGTACAAGTACGGCGAGAACCAGCCGCCGACGATCACCGGCTACCAGGCCAGCAACACGGTCAACATCACCGTGCGCGACATCGGCAAGCTGGGCAAGATCCTCGACGCGCTGGTCGCGGTCGGCGCCAACCAGATCAATGGCCCGAGCTTCGACATCGACGACAAGAAGAAGGACGAGGCCTACGACGAAGCGCGGCGCGCCGCGGTCGCGAAGGCCCAGGCCCGCGCCGAGATGTATGCCAAGACGCTCGGCGTGCGCGTGCGCCGCATCGTCAGCATCAGCGAAGGCAGCGGTTTCCGGCCGCCGATGCCGATGCCGATGATGGCGATGGCGAAGATGGACCGCGCCGAGTCCACGCCGATCTCGCCGGGCGAGAGCACGCTGTCGGTCAACCTCGACGTGATGTTCGAACTGGGCAAGTAAGCCGCCGCGAATACCGTGGAACGAGGGCTCGCATCGCGGGCCCTCTTTTTTTTCGCAGATCCGCTTTCGCTTAACCCCGCCGCCACTTCACGCGCGTTCGCAGGATTGCAGCCCGACACGCGGCTGCATCCAACCCGGAGGTGGCCCATGGCGTTCGCGATTTCCCACCCGCAGGCCGGCGCGTTGCGTTTCCCCGAGTCGCCGCTCGATCTCCCGCGCATCGTCGGCCAGGCCGGCGCCATCGTCATCAATGCGGCGCTGCTGATGGCGCTGATGGTGCCGTTGAACGTGCCGATGCAGCAGATCCTGCACGAGCCGGAGTTGGAAGCGGTCTTCATCGAGCCGAAGAAGGTTGAGCCCAAGCCCGTCGAGATCGTCCACGACAAGCCTCGTCCGCTGCCGCCGGCGCCGTCGCAACGGACCGAAGCCGTGCGACCGGTGCGCGCCGATGCCGTTGTACCCGCGCAGCCGGACGATCTGGTTGCGCCGCTCCAGCCCGATGTCGCCGATGCTTTCGACGACAGCCTCGCGCGCGTGGAACCGCCAAGCGATGGACTGGCATCCACGGCCGCACAACTGCAGGCGCTGGTGTCGCCTGCGCCACCCTATCCTGCCCAGGCCATCCGCGATGGGCTCACAGGCACGGTGGTGCTGGAGATCGTGGTCGGCACCGACGGGCGACCGCTCGACGTCACGATCGTTCGCAGCAGCGGACACCGCGTGCTCGACCAGGCCGCGCGCCGCACGGTGCTGACGCGCTGGACCTTCCAGGCCGCGACACGCTACGGCCAGCCGGTGCAGGCGATCGGGCGGGTACCGATCGACTTCGTGCTGCAGAGGTAGTTGCCCCCTCTCCCGCGTGCGGGAGAGGGTTGGGGTGAGGGCAGAACGCCAGGCGGCCCCACGCCAGGAAGAACCCTCATCCGCCCTCCGGGCACCTTCTCCCGCATACGGGAGAAGGGAAACTCAAGCGCGCGACGCTGATGAGCTGGATCGCGAGCCCGCCTCTTCAACTGTGAGGTGGATTTGCCTGCAACCTGATCACGCCCGGTGATACGGATGATTCGCCAGCAGCGCAGCCGCACGGTAAAGCTGCTCGGCGGCCACCAGCCGCACCAGCATGTGCGGCAGCGTCAGCGGGCCCAGCGACCAGCTTTCGTCAGCGCGCGCCAGCACTTCCGGCGCATGGCCTTCCGGACCACCGATCAGGAAGGCGAGATCGCGCCCCTGCCCGCGCCAGTGCTCGAGCCGTTGCGCGAGCTGCTCCGATGACCACGTCCTGCCGCGCCCATCGAGCGCGACGACGTGCGGCACTTTCGGCAACGCCGCCAGCACGCGCGCGCCCTCGTCCTGCATCGCCCGTGCAGGATCGCGGCCCTTGCCGCGCAGTCCCGGCTCGACTTCCACCAGATCCAGCGGCAGCCAATGCGACAAGCGCTTCTGGTATTCGGCGAACCCCTCGGCCACCCAACGCGGCGCGCGCTCGCCCACGGCGATCAACTTGGCTTTCATCGCGGCATGGTAGTGCCTGCCAGCGCATCACGCGCCACTCACGGCCTGCGTCACGGTCCTGCGCAGTGAAATCGCAACGTCATACAACGGTTATCCGCCGCCCCTAGCTTCGCGGTGCTCCATTCCCCCGCCAAGCAGGAGTCGAAGATGTCCGCAGTCCACCTTTCCCGCCGCCAGGTCCTCAAGGGCGGCGCCGCCGTGATGGCCATGGGCGCGATCGGCAGCCTAGGCGCGCTGTGCTCGCGCCAGGCGCAGGCCGCTGCCGGCGGCACCGTATGGACCGGTCCGGTCCCGAGCCGCTACGGCGCGCTCGCTCCCGTCGCCGACCAGACCACCGGCTTGCCGCTGCTGCAGTTGCCGCCGGGCTTCAGCTACAGCTCCTTTGCCTGGACCGGCGACCGCATGGCCGACGGCCAGCCGGTGCCGCCGCGCCACGACGGCATGGCGGTGATGCAATCACGCGGCCCGGGATGGGGCGTCGGCCGCAACGGCCGCGGCCACGGCCATGGCCCGGAGCTGGTGCTGATCCGCAACCACGAGGTCGGCGCAAGCGCCTCGCCGATCCGTGCGCCGGGCATGTACGACAGCGGTGCGATCAGCACCGACGGACTACGCGCGGGAGGCGGTACCACGACACTGCGTTTCCGCGACGGCCGCTGGCTCGCCGCGGAAGCCAGCCTCGGTGGCACGGTAGTCAACTGCGCCGGCGGCCGCACGCCGTGGGGCACCTGGCTCACTTGCGAGGAGATCAAGAGCGACGCCGTGTCCAGTACCGGCCGCAAGCACGGCTATGTTTTCGAAGTGCATCCCGATGCGGAGCGCACCAGCGGCCGGCCACTGACCGCGCTGGGCCGCTTCAGCCACGAGGCGGTCGCCATCGATCCGCGCACCGGCTACCTCTACCTGACCGAGGACGGCCGCAACAAGTCGGGCCTGTACCGCTTCATTCCAAACGATCGCGCAGGCCGCTACGGCTCACTGGAAAACGGCGGACGCCTGCAGGCGGCGCGCGTGCACGGGCATCCCAATGCCGACCTCACCGTCGCGCAGATCGGCCAGGAGTTCGCGCTGGAATGGATCGACATCCCGGATCCGGACCTGGATTCGATCGTCGCGCCTGCCGGGTTCCCTGACATCAGCACCGGCGACACGCTCAGCGGCACGTTCGCACAGGGTTGGAGCGAAGGCGCGCTGCGCATGAGCCGTGGCGAAGGCATCTTTCATGCAGACGGCAGGATGTTCATCGTCGACACCAGCACGGGTGTCGACTCGCGTGGCCGCCGTGGCCGCGGTTACGGAGCGGTGTGGGTGCTGGATCTCACCAGCCAGAGGTTGCGCGCATTGTTCGTCAGCGGCGACCAGAGCGCCGCACACAATCCCGACAACATCACCGTCAGTCCGCGCGGCGGCGTGGTGCTGTGCGAGGATCCGGACGCGGCACCATCAGGCAGTCCCGATGTGTATGGCCCCGGCACGCGCCTGGTCGGTCTGACCCGGAGCGGCGAGCCGTTCTATCTCGTGAAGAACAATGTCGAACTCACCTCGACGCAGATCGCGGGTGCCGGCAAGGACATCGCCGAAGGCGACTACCGCGACAGCGAGTTCTGTGGCGCGTGCTGGAGTCCGGACGGCCGCACGCTGTTCGCCAACATCCAGACCCCGGGCATCACGGTGGCGATCACCGGCCCCTGGGAGCGCGGTCCGCTGTAAAGCCCGCAGTGTCCTCGAACGACAACGGCGCCCGAGGGCGCCGTTGTATTCGATCATGGATCGGCCGTGATCAACGCAAGCCGCGAATGTCGGCCTCGTACTCTTCCTCGATCTCCTGCGGCGGCTGGTCGCCGACCGTCCACAGACGCTCCAGCGCATAGAACTCGCGCACGCGCGGCAGCATGACGTGGACCACGACGTCGCCCAGGTCGACGAGGACCCATTCGGCCTCGCGTTCGCCTTCCACGCCAAGCGGCATGACATCGAGGTTCTTGGCGAACTTGACGACTTCGTCGGCGATCGACTTGACGTGACGGGTCGAGGTGCCCGACGCGATCACCATGTAGTCGGTGACGCTGCTCTTGCCACGCACATCGATCTCGACGACATCCTTGGCTTTGAGCTCTTCGACCGCGGCATGCACCGTTTTCAGCAGGACGTCCACGGCGGGCGGCGGACTGGGCAGGCGGGTCTTGATGACGTGGGCTTGGCTGCTCAAGGGGACTGGACTCTCGGATTCGATCGGGGTGTCGTGACGATTATAACGAAGCGCGGCGAACTGCCCGGACGCCGTACAGGCCGTGGCGGCGTACATATTCAGCAACGGCGGCGGGCACCCATTCATCCCAGGATTCGCCTGCGGCCATGCGCTGGCGCAGCTCCGTGGACGACTCCGGCCGCAAGGGAAGGTCCTCGAACAGCGCGAAACCACCGGCGGGTGAGGGGGACAGCGCCTGCGCGTCGCGCCAACGTGGCACGATTTCCGCATGCACGTCCGGCGCATGCGTCTGGACCCACTGCGCATCCGCATGCGACCCGGGACGCGCCACTGCCAGCACGTGGGCCAGCGCGAACAGCTCGCGCCAGCGGCTCCAGGTATGCAGTTGCAGGAGCGAGTCGCTGCCGATCATCCACACGATCGGCGTATCGGCGCCGAGCTCGTCACGCAGCGCCTGCAAGGTGTCGACGGTATAGGACGGTCCCTCGCGATGCAGCTCGCGACGGTCGACCACCAGTCCGTGCTCGCCCGCCACCGCCAGGTCCAGCATGCGTGCGCGCTGGTCGGCATCGGCATGGGTGGCGTCCTTGTGCGGCGGATCGGCCGCAGGCAGCAGCCTGACTTTCGCATGCAGCGCATCGCGAACCGCCGCGGCGATGGCCAGGTGGCCGTTGTGGACCGGATCGAAGGTGCCGCCGTAGTAGACGTGCAGCGTCATGCACCAGGTCCGGCCAGGAGCCGGGCGGCACGCGGTTCGGCGACGGCCAGCAGCAGGCGTTCCAGCGCGATCCAGGCATCGGTCGGCTCTTCGCCGACGCGCACGCGCCCCTTGGCGATGCGGTCGACCTGCCCCGCCTGGGCGACGAATGCCTCCCAGCGCCGCACGTCATGCCGCTGCAGCGCACGCCGGTACATGGGCTGCTTGGAGTCCCAGATGCGCTGCGCCTTGAACTCGGAGGCGAGATTGCCGCCCCGCGACTCCACGCGCGCCAGGGCTGCGCCGCGCTGCAGTTCCATCACCACCATGCCGAGCAGCGCCGGCACTGCCTCGCCTTCGGCGCGCAGTCCGGCGAGCATGCGAGAGACCTGCGCTGGCTGACCGTTCAAGGTCGCATCGATCACGCGGAACACGTCGAAGCGCGCCGCATCGGCGACCAGCGTCTCCATGCGTTCGCGATCGAGCGGCGTGCCGTCGGACAGCAACGCCAGCTTGTCGATCTCCTGAGCCGCCGCCAGCAGGTTGCCATCGACGCGTTCGGCCAGCCCTTGCACCGCGTCGCGATCGGCACGCAGGCCGCGCGCCCGCAGGCGGCGCTCGATCCATTCCGGCAATTCGTGTGGCTTGATCGCCCAGGCAATCGCGACCGAGCCGATGCGAGCGATGGCCTCGCTCCACTTGCCGCCGTGCTGCTTGCTCCACTCGCCGGCGGTGATCAGCAACGTGACGTCGGCCGGCGGATCGGCGCAGAAACCGGAGATCACCTCCGCGCCTTCCTTGCCCGGCTTGCCGCTGGGCAGGCGCAACTCGACGAGCCGCCGGCTCGAGAACAGGCTGGGCGCGCGGAAACTGGATTCCAGCGCGTTCCAGTCCGGCTCGCGCTGGTTGCCTTCGGCTTCGAATACTTCGCGCTCGTCGATGCCGTGACGGCGCGCTGCGGCACGCACGGCATCGGCGGCTTCGAGCACGCGCAGGGGTTCCGGGCCCGCGATCAGGTACGCGGGGCGCAGCGGAGGCGGTACGGGCTGATCGAGGCCGAGCTGGCTGACCAGCTGTTCGGGCCTGAGCTCCATCAGCGTGGCTTCTTCTCGGTCACCGGCGGCGGGGACGGAGCCGGCGGTTCCGCGGCAGGCGGCACGTCCATCGCATCGGCGGCCTCAAGCGCGGCCTTGGCGGCATCTTCCGCTACCGGGACCTTGCCCGGTCCGGCACCGATCACGCCACCGCCACGCGCCACGGCATCGAGGCGGCGCAACACCGACGCCGCCATCTCGCGGCGCAGTTCGCGCTGGAGGACTTCACGCTCGCCTTCGGTACCGGTCGAATTGACCGGATTGGAGATGTAGTCGCGGGCCAGTTCGATGGTCTGGCGCGGCACCGGTGTACTGCCATCGGCGCGGCGCAGTTCGAACGTCACCGCATAGCGCAGGCTGAACTCCTGCGCACGGCCCAGCGAGTCGAGGCTGATCGGCCGGTCGCCCCAGCGCTCGGCCAGCAGGTCGAGCACGGTCACGTCCTGCATGTCCGGAGTGGCCTTCGGAACACCTGCGCGGACCAGCGATTGCGACAGCGATTCGGCCAGCGGACTGTAACGGTCCACCGACACCACCTTCACCGCGCCGAGATCTTCGGGCAGCACCAGCGCTTCGCGCAGGTGGAAACCGCAGGCCGACAGGGCCAGGACAAGGGCAACGGGAAAGACTTGGCGGATCGCGCGTCGAAACATCGGGCGGGGGCTCATGCGTGCAGTCTGGACGAGGCGCCTTTGACCATCAATAGCGCGGGTGTCATTGCCGTTCATCGACGCGCGATGAGGCGCCTTGGCCCAGCCCCCTGAGTCAGGGGGCGGTTCGCGCCAGCGGCGCGAAGGGCCGGGGTGTGGCGCTAGAGGCCCAAAGTTTGCCCACGCAAACTTTGGGGGCTAACCCGCCGCAGGCGGATTAGCCCGCGACAATGTTCACGATCTTCCCCGGCACCACGATCACCTTGCGCACGGTCAGGCCCTCCAGGTACTTGGCCACGTTCGGCTCCGCCAGGGCCAGCTTCTCGGCTTCCTCCTTGGCGATGTTGACCGGCACGTCGATCGTGCCGCGCAGCTTGCCGTTGACCTGCACCGCCAGCGTCACCGCATCGCGTGCCAGCGCGCCCGGATCGGCCTGCGGGAACGGCACGTCCTCGAGCAGCGTCTCGGGGTGGCCCAGCACTTGCCACAGCGCATGGCTGACATGCGGCGTGACCGGGTTGAGCAGCAGCACCATCGCCTCCAGCGCTTCGTGTCGCACCGCGCGGCCCTGCTCGCTCATGTCGTTGAACTTGCCGACATGATTGAGCAGTTCCATCAGCGCGGCGATCGCGGTGTTGAAGCTGTGGCGGCGGCCGTAGTCGTCGCCGACCTTCTGGATGGTCTCGTGCAGCTGGCGGCGCAGCGTCTTCTGCCCGGCATCCAGCATCGGCGGATCGACGCGGGGATGATCCGGCTGCGACGCATGGGTGACGACTTCGCGCCAAAAGCGGCGCAGGAACCGCGCCATGCCTTCCACGCCGGCCTCGTGCCATTCCAGCGACTGCTCCGGCGGCGCGGCGAACATCGAGAACAGGCGCACGGTGTCGGCACCGTACTTGCCGACCATCAGCTGCGGATCCACGCCGTTGTTCTTCGACTTCGACATCTTCTCGATGCCGCCGATCACGACGGGCTTGCCGTCGGCGATCAGCGTCGCGCCGGTGATACGGCCACGCTCGTCGCGGCTCACCTCGACGTCGGCCGGGTTGATCCATTCCTTCGAGCCGTCGTCATTGTCGCGGTAGAAGGTTTCCGCGATCACCATGCCCTGCGTCAGCAGGTTGGTGGCCGGCTCGTCGGACGCGACCAGGCCCTGGTCGCGCATCAGCTTGTGGTAGAAGCGGAAATACAGCAGGTGCAGGATCGCGTGTTCGATGCCGCCGATGTACTGATCGACTGGCGTCCAGTACTTGGCGCGCTCGTCGACCTGCTGCGAAGCGCCGGGTGAGGTGTAGCGCGCGTAATACCAGCTCGACTCCATGAAGGTGTCGAACGTGTCGGTCTCGCGCTCGGCATCGCCGCCGCAATCCGGACAGGTGGTCTTGCGCCACTGCGGGTCGGACTTGATCGGCGAGGTCACGCCACTGAACGCCACGTCTTCCGGCAGCACGACCGGCAGCTGGTCCTCCGGCACCGGCACGTCGCCGCACGACGGGCACAGGATCACCGGGATCGGGCAGCCCCAGTAGCGCTGGCGGCTGACGCCCCAGTCGCGCAGGCGGAAATTGACGCGGCGCTGGCCACGGTTCTCGGCTTCGAAGCGGCTCGCCAGCGCATCGAGCGCCTGCTGGAAGTCCATGCCATCGAAATCGCCCGAGTTCACCAGCCAGCCGCGTTCGGTGTACGCCGATTCCTCGGCGATGCGGCGCTGGAACTCTTCCACGACCTGCACGGCCGCCGTGGTTTCGTAGACGTCGACCGAGCCGGCGCCGCCCAGCGCACTGCGCATCGGGTCGTCGTGGCGGGCGACGTGCTGACCGATCTCGGCGATCGCGTCGCGCACTTCGAGCGGCACGATCACCATCCTGATCGGCAGCGCGTAGCGCTGGGCGAACTCCCAGTCGCGCTGGTCGTGTCCGGGAACGGCCATCACCGCACCGGTGCCGTAGTTCATCAGCACGAAGTTGGCGACGTACACCGGCACCTGTTCGCCGGTGATCGGATGCACGGCGCGCAGGCCGGTGTCCATGCCGCGCTTTTCCTGCGTCTCCAGTTCGGCCTCGGTGACCCCGCCCTTCCTCAGCTCCTGCAGGAATGCGGCCAGGTCCTCGTCCTTCTCCGCGGCGGCCACCGCCAGCGGATGCTCGGCAGCGATCGACACGAATGTCGCGCCCATCAGCGTGTCAGGACGCGTCGTGAACACGGTCAGCGGCGGCATGGCGCGGCCGTCCTCGTCGACGACGTCGAAACGGATCTCCAGGCCTTCGCTGCGGCCGATCCAGTTGCGCTGCATCGTCTTGACCGCGTCCGGCCAGCCCGGGAGGGTGTCGAGGCCGTCGAGCAGTTCCTGCGCGTAGTCGGTGATCTTGAGGAACCATTGCGGGATCTCGCGCTTTTCCACCACCGCGCCGGTGCGCCAGCCGCGGCCGTCGATCACCTGCTCGTTGGCCAGCACGGTCTGGTCGACCGGATCCCAGTTGACCACCGCGTTCTTGCGGTAGGCCATGCCCTGCTTCATCAGCCGCACGAACATGCGCTGCTCGTGCACGTAGTAGTCCGGCGTGCAGGTGGCGAACTCGCGCGACCAGTCGATCGCGTAGCCCATCTGCTGCAACTGCGCCTTCATGTGCGCGATGTTGGCGTAGGTCCACTTCGCCGGCGCCGTCTTGTTCTTGATCGCGGCATTCTCGGCCGGCAGGCCGAAGGCGTCCCAGCCCATCGGCTGCAGGACGTTGAAGCCGGTCATGCGCTTGAAGCGGCTGATCACGTCGCCGATGGTGTAGTTGCGCACGTGGCCCATGTGCAGCGCACCCGACGGGTACGGCAGCATCGACAGGCAGTAGTACTTGGGCTTGCCGGGGTCCTCCGTCACTTCGAAGGCGCGGGTCGACTCCCAGTAGCGCTGGGCGGCGGTCTCGAGCGCCTGCGGTTCAAAGGGGCGGATTTCGGTTGCGGCTTCGCTGGACACGGCGGCGGGGGAGACGTCGGGGAAAGACTGTGAAGCCTACCGCAGCGCACCATGAGCCGCCACGCGCGCGGGTACCATTGGCGCCCTTTCCGATCCGTCCCGGAGCCGATTTGACCCGTTCCGCCGAGCAACTCGACCAGGCCCGCCGGCAATGGCTGGCCGGCCTCGCGGCGCGCCATGCGGCCGAAGACAGCGCCGATTCCGCGCTTGCGCTCGCCCGCGGCGAATGGATGTGCGGCGACTACGAGGACGCGATCGGGCATTTCATCCAGGCGCGCGACCGTGCGCGGCAATCCGCCGAGGCCCATCTCGCACTGGTCCGGGCCGCTTCCATGACCGGGCAGCGTGACCTGGAGTCCGCCGCCCTCGGCGAGGCCCTGGCGTTGCACGCCGGGGATCCGGACCTGGCGCTCCACGCCGCACTCGACCGGGTACCGGAAGACCTTCAGGCGGCACGCGCCCTGCTTGCCCCCCATCGAGAACGGGCGCTGTGCGCCGAGTTCGACCAGGCCATCGCCGCGATCGAGTCCGGACACCCTCCGCAGCCGGTGCAGGACGCGGACCCGCGCCAACAGGCCCGCGCCGACAGCCTGCGCTGGGTCATGGCGCAGCGCCGGACTCCCGACGCGCATGTCGGTTTGCCGGCGCGCGTGCTCGAACGGGCCCTGGCCCTGGCCCCGGCCGACGGCATCACGCTGGAGTGCGGCGTGTATTTCGGGCGTTCGTTGCGACTGATTGCCCGCGCCACGACGGGGCCGGTGCACGGCTTCGACAGCTTCCAGGGGCTGCCGGAGGCCTGGAGCGCCCAGGAAGGCGCCGGCGCCTACAGCACGGCCGGACGGATGCCCTGGGCGGGCGGCAACGTCCAGCTGCATGCCGGCTGGTTCGAAGACACCCTGCCCGGCTTCTTCGCCCGGGAAACCGGTCCGGTACGGTTATTGCATGTCGATTGCGACCTCTACAGCTCCACCCGGACCGTGCTCCAGGCGGCCGACGCGGGGCTGGTGCCCGGAAGCGTGATCGTGTTCGACGACCTGCTCGCCTACCCCGGGTACGAGGATCACGAACTTAAAGCTTTTCTCGAGTTTGCCGATAAACGACATCTGGACTGGGAAGTGATCGGCGCGTGCCTGCTTGGACGCGAAGTGGCCATCCGCATCACCGCCCGCTGAAGCAAGGACGCGTCCACGAAGGTTCCGATTCGAGCTTCCGACCCGAACGACCATGCCCACCTCGTCCCGACTGCGCCCATATCGCCTTGCTGCCATCGCCTTGTCGGCGGTGCTGCTGGTCGGCGTGGCCGGCGCCATGCTGTGGAGCATCCGGGTGTTCACCCACAGCACCGACCTGGTCAAGCACTCCTTCCAGGTCATGAACTCGACGGAAGTGATCCGCTCGGCCATCCGCGCGGCCGAGTCCAATGCGCGCGGCTTCCGCATGAGCGGCCGCCCGCAGATGCAGCACGAGTACGAATCGATGCTGCCGGTCATCCAGCTGCACACGTCGCGACTGATCGCGCTGACCGCCGACAGTCCGACGCAGCACCTGCGCGCCCAGACCCTGCAGGCCGCCGTCACCAGCCGTCTGCGCGGCATCGCCGACATGATCGAGGTGCAGCAGTCGCAGGGCACCGGACAGGCGCTGGCCCTGAGCCGCACCGGCAAGGGCTTCGAGCAGATGCTGCTCATCAACGACATCACCGACAGCATCCTGGCCGAGGAACAGGGACTGCTCGCCGCCCGCAGCGCAGCGACTACGCGACAGGCGTGGATGGTGGTCGCCGCCATCGTCATCGGCATCGTCCTGCCGATGCTCCTGCTGGGGGTCATGCTGTCCAGCCTGATCCGCGAGAACCGTCGCAGCCGCCTGCTCGAACGGGGCGCGCTGGAGGCGGTGCGCGAGCTGGAGGAGTCGCTGGTGCAGCGCGACCGCTTGTCCGAACAGCGCCGCATCCTTGGCGCCTACGCCGGGCTGCTGCAGAGCTGCCAGACCGTCGACGAGGCCATGCGCGTCACCGCGCAGGTGGTCACCGAACTGCTGCCGGGCACCGGCGGCCGCTGCTACGTGTTGCGCGCATCGCAGAACCTGGCCGAGGCGATGTCCACCTTCGGCGAGTCGCCGCTGCGCAGCGACGACATGCTCGAACCCGACCGCTGCTGGGCGCTGCGCCGCGGCCAGCCGCATCACACCGGTGGCCGCCACGGCCAGGTGCGCTGCACCCACGTCCATGGCAACGCAACGTCCGCGGAAGGCGCATGGACCCTATGCGTGCCACTGATCGCGCAGGGCAACTCGCTGGGGCTGCTGCACGTCAGCGGCGATGGCGGCAGCGACGGCGAGCGCGGGACCATTGCGGAGGCCGTCGCCGAACAGTTGAGCCTGGCGATGATGAACCTGCAACTGCGCGAAACCCTGCGCGTGCAGTCGTTGCGCGACTCGCTGACCGGCCTGTTCAACCGCCGTTATCTGGAGGAAAACCTGCAGCGGGAGTTGCTGCGCTGCGAACGTCGCGGTTTGCCGCTGTCGGTGATCATGCTCGACGTCGACCACTTCAAGCGCTTCAACGACCAGCACGGCCATGTCGCCGGCGACGCCCTGCTCGCACGGGTCGGTCACACGCTGCAGGGCCTGACGCGCAACGAGGACATCGCCTGCCGTTACGGCGGCGAGGAGTTCGCCATCGTGCTTCCGGAAACCACCCGCGAAGTCGCGCTGCAGCGTGCCGAGGAGATCCGCCAGGCAATCGCCTCCACCACCGTGCTGCACATGCGCAAGACGCTGGGACCGACCACCGCGTCGCTTGGCGTCGCCACCTTCCCCGAGGACGGCGATTCGCCGGTGGTCCTGGTCGAGCGCGCCGATGCCGCGCTGTACCGCGCCAAGGCCGCCGGACGCGACCGCATCATCGAAGCCTCGCGGGCGAAGTCCGGGGCCTGAGGGCAAACCAGGCAGCGGCTTTGCCGATGCTGCCGTATTCCGGACCTGTGCCCCGCCCGCCACGCTCGACGTGCCGGCCGGCCCATTGCCGCGCACTGCGGTGTGGTTCAATCGAAGCAACCATCTGGGGAGATGATCCGTGTTGAAACCACTTGCACTGGCGCTGGCCGCCATCACGGCCAGCGTGGCCGCACACGCCGCGGAACCCGCTCGCGCGTTGCATTGCGGCCAGTTGTTCGATGCCCGCAGCGGCAAGCTGCTCGATGCGCGCACGGTGGTCGTGCGCGACGGCAAGGTCGCCGAAGTGCTGCCTGGCCGCGCCAGCGTCGCCGATGCGCAGAGCGTCGACCTGTCCGGCCACACCTGCACGCCGGGCTGGACGGACCTGCACGTGCACATGGGCAGCCAGTCCAGTCCGCAGAGCTATTCCGAAGGCTTCCGCCTCGACGATACCGACTACGCGTTCCGCTCCGTCGGCTATGCGAAGAAGACGCTGCTCGCCGGCTTCACCAGCGTGCGCGACCTTGGCGGCGAGGTGTCGCCGCACCTTCGCGACGCGATCAACCAGGGACTTGTCGACGGTCCGCGCATCTGGGCCGCGGGCAAGTCGATCGCGACCACCGGCGGCCACGCCGATCCCACGAACGGCTACAACGACGCGCTGTCGCACCTGATCGGCCCGCCCGGCCCCACCGAGGGCGTGATCAATTCCATCGACGATGCGCGCCAGGCCGTGCGCCAGCGCTACAAGGAAGGCAGCGACGTCATCAAGATCACCGCGACCGGTGGCGTGCTGTCGTACGCCAAGTCCGGCGATGCGCCGCAGTTCACCGTCGACGAGGTGAAGGCGATCGTCGATACCGCAAAGGACTACGGATACCGCGTCGCCGCGCACGCGCATGGCGATGAAGGCATCCGGCGCGCGGTGCAGGGCGGCGTGACCAGCATCGAGCACGGCACCTACATGAGTCCGGAAACGATGTCGCTGATGAAGCAGAAGGGCACGTGGTACGTGCCGACGGTCTATGCCGGGCGCTTCGTCGCCGACAAGGCCAAGGTCGACGGCTATTTCCCGGAGCTTGTGCGCCCCAAGGCCGCCCGCATCGGCGCGCTGATCCAGGACACCGCATCACGCGCGTACAAGAACGGCGTGAAGATCGCCTTCGGCACCGACATGGGCGTGGGCCCGCATGGCGACAACGCCCGCGAGTTCGTCTACATGGTCGAGGCTGGCATTCCCGCCGCGGTGGCGTTGCAGGCGGCCACGATCCGCGCCGCCGAAGTGCTTGGCGTAGATGACCAGGGCGTGATCGAGGCCGGCAAGCGCGCCGACATCGTCGCAGTCCCCGGCAACCCGATCGAGGACATCGGTGCGGTGTTGAAAGTCGACTTCGTGATGAAGGACGGCGTGATGTACCGCCAGCCCCAGGGCTGACCTCGATGGGTGGCGTCGCGGTCAGCGCGATCGCGACGCCACGATCACTACGCACCACCACAGCGCGAGCAGCAGGCGCTGCGCGACCGGCCCGGTCAGCAGCACGCCCGACACGACCGTCAACGCAAGGCCAGCGATCGCTGCAAACCCGGCCAGGCCGGCAAGCCTGCGCCAGCCTTCACTGCGCCGCAGGCCGAACGCCAGCAGCGCCATGCCGGGGACGAACGCGATCCACCACAGCGTCCAGCAGGTGGCGTGCCATTGGCTGACCGGTCCATCGAGGTCCGCCGGATCCAGCGGCAACAATCCCTGCGCCGTATACGCCAGTGCCGACAGCAGCAGCAATGCCGAACCGATGCCCCCCATCCATCCGGCCGCCTTCGGCATGCGTGTGCGCATGCGCAGCGCGACGGCAACCGCCAAGGCCCCGGGCAGCACGAATGCCAGCAGGTTGAAGGCCAGCGCCCCCGGAACACCACGCGCACCCAGCCAGGCCAACGGATGGAGGACATGCGAGTAACCGTCGAGCGCGGCACCGAAACCGATCACGGCAAGGACGCTGCACGCGGCGGCGAGCAGCCCGAGGTTGATGTCGAGGCGTGGAGACAGGCGGATCATCCCGACATGCTAGCGTGCGCAACCCGCGACACCCACCATCCCGCCTTGCCTGCCAGCGGTCCCGCCCCCACTTACCAGCGAAACGTCCGACGAGCTCTTGCCGATGACTGCCGATACCGCCCTGCCCCACGTCTTCGACGCCACCGCCGACAACTTCGAAACCGAAGTCCTGCAGAAGTCCATGCAGACGCCGGTGCTGGTCGACTTCTGGGCGGAGTGGTGCGGCCCGTGCAAGACGCTCGGACCGATCCTGGAAAAGCTCGCGGCCGAGTACCACGGCGCCTTCGAGCTGGCCAAGGTCGACGTCGATAAGGAGCAGCAGCTGGCAGGCGCCTTCCAGGTGCGCTCGATCCCGACGGTATTCCTGGTCAAGGGCGGGCAACTGGTCGACGGATTCCCGGGCGCGCTGCCGGAGGGCCAGCTGCGCGAGTTCCTCAAGCACCATGGCATCGAACCTGCGGCTCCCGCCGAGGCCGAGGAAGTCGCGTCGGCGGCACCGGCCGACCCGCATGCCGAGGTGGTCCGCCTGCGTGGCGAGGTCGCCGCCCAGCCGGACCAGGACGAACTCAAGCTCGATCTTGCGCTGGCGCTGCTGCGCACCGGTGCCGCCCAGGAAGCCGAGCACCTGCTCGATGCACTCCCGGCCAACCTCGCCACCGATGACCGCGCCCAGAAGGCACGAGCGCGGCTTGGCTTTGCCGCGCAGCTGAAGGACGCACCACCGGTGGAGGTGCTGGAAGCCGCGGTCGCCGGCAATCCCGACGACCTGCGCGCGCGGCACCTGCTGGGCGTGCAGCGCCTGGTGGCCGGCGATTCCGAAGCGGGCCTGGAGCAGTTCCTGGAGATGCTCCGGCGCGACCGGGCTTACGCCGACGGCCTGCCGCGCAAGGCCCTGATCGACGCGTTCCGTGTGGTCGAGGACGAGGACCTGGTGGGCCGCTACCGGCGCCGAATGGCTTCGCTGCTGTTCTGACGAAACCCGGGGTTTTCAGGCCCCGCTTCTACTGTACGCATGCGTATGGCAAGCTGGCACTCCCCCAGCCTGCCGATTCACCGCGAATGAAAGCCAGTCTCCTGCGCCGTGGCCTGAACCTGTGGCCGCCGTTCCTCTTTGCTGGCGTCCACGTCACCGACCTCGCCGACGACTACCGGCATGCGCGCGTCGAACTGCGCATGCGCCCCTGGAACCGCAACTACGTCGGCACGCATTTCGGCGGCAGCCTGTTCGCCATGACGGATCCGTTCTGGATGCTGCTGACGATGAATGCGATGGGACGCGACTACTACGTCTGGGACAAGGCCGGCACGATCGAGTTCGTGAAGCCCGGACGCGGTTCGGTGCACGCGCAATTCCAGCTCGAAGAAGCCACGCTGGAGCAGCTGCGCAGCGATGCCGCCGATGGCGAGAAAGTCCTTCACTGGTTCGACACCCACATCATCGACCGTGAAGGCGATGTGGTGGCGAAAGTGAGGAAACAGCTCTACGTGCGTCGGAAACCCGCAAAACGCAGCCAGAAGTGACGCGCCACGTCACTGCAAAAACCGCGGGAACGTGACGAGCGGTTGTCGAGACGTTGACACCAACGGCGTATCCTTAGCGGGTCGCGACGGGGGGCGGCGATGTCCACCACAGCATCGAACAACGACAGCAAAGCAGCAGGACCCTTGCCGGAGGTCGCCGGTTACCGGCTGCTGCGCGTGATAAACCACGGCGGCATGTCGACGGTGTACCTGGGACAACAGCTCGCGCTGTCGCGCGAAGTCGCGATCAAGGTGATGCAGCCGCAGGCGTTGGCCGATGAAGTGAGCCGGCGCCGCTTCGAGAACGAAGCGCGCACGATCGCGCGACTTGAACACCCGCACATCGTCAACATCTACGAAGTCGGGCGCACCGGCGACGGCCTGCCGTACTACTCGATGCCATACCTGGCGCGCGGCCACCTCGGCCAGCGCAGCTTCGTCAAGAACGGCGTGACCGACGAAGCCCGCGTCATCGACATCCTGCGCGCACTTTTGTCGGCCATCGAATATGCGCACAGCTGCGGCGTCATCCATCGCGATGTCAAAGCAGAGAACGTACTGTTCGACGACAGCGGAAGGCCGCTGCTTGCCGACTTCGGCATCGCCCTTCGCCGCGGCTTCGGGCCGCGCGTCACCGCAGCCGGCCTGGCCGTCGGCAGCACCGCCTACATGGCGCCGGAACAGGCGCGTGGCGAAGACGTCGATGGCCGTGCGGATCTCTACAGCCTCGGCGTGCTGGCATGGGAGATGCTCACCGGCCATCTGCCCTATCGCGCCGCCGATGCGCTGTCGATGGCGGTGATGCACGCGCAGGACCCGATTCCGAAGCTGCCCGCTTCGCTGCGCCATTGGCAGCGTTTCATGAACCGCGCACTGGCGAAGGGACCGCTCAACCGCTTCCAGAGCGTCGCGCAGATGCGCGAAGCCATCGCCTCGATCGAGCAGCGCCGCGGCTGGCCGCGTGTCGATGCGTTCATCGAGCGTATCCGGACGATGATGCAGTCGCCGACCAAGGTGTGGGCCAGCCTCGTGCTGCTGGCCGCCGCCGGACTCGGAACGATGTGGATGCTCACTCGAGGCGGCGAAGACGGTTTCTTCCACGTCGGTGCGGCGACGACACCCGCCGCGGTGGTGACGCCGGATCCGACCGACGCGATGATGGCGCCGCTGCCCGAAGCACCGCTGCAGCGCGCGCTCGACGACACACGCCGCCAGATCGCCCAGCGCAAGCTCACCTCGCCGGACGACGGCAACGCCTATTCCAGCGCGCTCGCCGCCTGGCATGCCGACAGCACCAATCCTGAAGTGCACCGCGTGATTGGCGAATTGACCACTGCGCTCGGAGAAGAACTGGCGCGGAACCTGCGCAATGGAAACGACGCCAAGGCGCGCGATTACTTCGCCACGGCAACCGCGCTCGGCGAACAGACCGGCAATGCCAACAGTGCCGAGCAGAAGGCATTGCGCCGCACCGCCACGACCGAACTGCAGACCCGGCTCGACAAGGCGGTGAAGCGCTATGACCGCGAAGCCGCGCAACGCGTGGCCACGCTGGCGCCCGACTTCGAGATTCCGGCGCCCACGGTGGCGAAGATGTCCGCCAGCGCGAAAGCCATTCCACGCAAGGGACAGGTCCTTCCGGGCGATCCCGCGGGCGCGATATTGCGAGAGGGCGAGCGCGGTGCGTTCGCCATCAGCCAGAAGCCGGTCACGCGCAATGACTACCAGCGCTTCGCCGCCGCGACCGGACGCAATCCCTCGCTGTGCCGCGAGCGCGCCTCGGTACTGCGCCTGCTGTCGCCGAGGAACTGGGAAGCGCCGGGCTTCACACAGGGCGCGGGCGAGCCCGTGGTGTGCGTGTCCTTCGAGGACGCCGAGGCTTACGCGCACTGGTACAGCCGGCAGACCGGACATCGCTACCGGCTGCCCAGCGCGGACGAGGCGCGAAAGGGTGCGGCCGAGATCAGCGGCCGCGACATCTCGCTGTGGCTTCGCGACTGCGGCCGCAACTGCCAGCAGCGGCAGGCGGTGGGTTCGTCCTGGCGCAGCCAGGAACAGCAGCGCCCGCTGACCTCGGCGCGAGGCTACGACGACGTCGGCTTCCGCCTGGTGCGCGAACTGTAGCCAGTCCGGCCGTTCCGCCCGATCGGGACGCGTGGCGCGCCGCTTGCTCGCCTACAATGGGCGCCCATGCGCAAACCCACCCTGCAACGCCTGTTTCTCACCGGCTTGTTGACCCTGCTGCCGATCTGGCTGACCTGGGTCGTCATCAAGTTCGTCTTCGTCCTGCTGTCGGACATCAGCCGCCCGCTGATCGGCCCGGCCCTGCAGGACCTTGCCCGCCTGAATCCCCTGTCGCTGGCCTGGCTGACCGAGCCCTGGGTGCAGAACGCACTGGCCCTGCTGGCGACGCTGGCGGTGATCCTGCTGTCGGGCGTGATGGCGCGTCGCGTCATCGGCCAGCGCATGCTGCGCTGGTTCGAGTCGTTGATCCAGCGCATCCCGCTGGCCAACACGATCTACGGCAGCGCGCGGCAATTGCTGGACATCCTGCAGACCAAGCCGGACGGCACGCAGCGCGTGGTGCTGGTGGACTTCCCGCACAAGGAAATGAAGTCGATTGGTTTTGTTACCCGCGTGATCCGCGAACACGGCACCGGGCGCGAACTCGCCGCGGTGTACGTGCCGACCACGCCCAATCCGACTTCCGGCTACCTGGAGATCGTGCCGGTCGAGAAGATCACCCCGACCGACTGGACCGTCGATCAGGCGATGAGTTTCATCATCTCCGGCGGCGCGGTCGCGCCTGACACCATTCCGTTTAGCCCTCCGAGCCAGTCGCAGTAAGGGTTTTAATAGCCAAAGCCCAGGCGTTCTTTGGCAGTCTAAAGTGGGCCTGATTCCCCAGTTAGTAACCCTTTGGCATCGCCTGAACGGCTACGCAGAACTACGCTCCGGTCTGTTGACAGGTGGCGTAAATACCCGGAGCATCATCTGCAAGTCGGACTGGAAATATCCGGTCGGCGCTGGGCCCCTCACGGGGCCCTTCGCTTTTCTAGGGGAACAACTTCACCCCCCAACCCAACGCTTCGTCCTGAGCATTGCGGCGGATCTTTGTCCGAATCGTCTCGTACGCCCTATTCGCCTGCTCAGGTCGGATTGTCCGAATCCCGATGGGGCGGGCGGCCAGATCTGCGAGCTGCAGCCCGGCGGAGTTCGCCACCTTCGGGACCATGACCAAGTCGAATGGTAGAGCGCGGCCACACGCATTGTTGCCGTTGACGATTCGCTCGAAAGCAGTCGCGAGCTGAGCGTCTTCGACCTTACCCCGGCACTCGACGACCACATGGGTCTTTCTGGCACCCTGCCCTCTCGAATTCAGCTCGAGGAACGCGCGCTCGAGTACAAAGCTCATCGAAAGGTCATAGGGACTTGCCGGTGCGGCGTATCGCCGCGCGTACTCTTCCTTCTTGATCACGCTGTAAATCAGCATGTATTCGCACTCGGCGAATATCTCTGTGATCTGCTGGTGGAAGGCATTCCGAACGTGCTCGATCTGGAGGATGGAATAGACTCCCTTGGGCTTCCTGATGTCGTGCTCGTGCAAGACGACTTCAGCATGCCCCCAGACGTCAAGCTTCAGCTTGGTTAATCGTGGAACCAGCTGGTTTACGTAGTGGTCCTTCCGGATCAGAACGCAGCAAAGCACAAAGACCGGATAGTGGCGATCGATTGATGCCAGGCCATGGTCACCGCTTTCATCTATGAAAATCAGGTAGTCGCTGTTCACCGGGGATCCGTCCACTCGCTTTGCGAGTAAACATAGCGACTACACCCCTGCCCGCTCAAACACCTTCGGCGCCTTCTCCCGCATCTCCTCAATCGTGAGCGGCTGGAAGTTGCGCCCTAGCTGCAGCTTGGCGAACTCGTCCGCGCTGATGCCGCCCTTGAGGAAAACCGCGGCGCGGGTCTCGCCCAGGGCCTCGTCGACGAAGCTGGCCGGCTGGGTCTTGAGCCATTCGAAGTAGGTCAGGTTGGCCGGCACAGGGCCGTGCATGCTGGCGCGCTCGCCTATCGGCAGGTCTGGAAGGTCGATGCCGAGCTCTTGCCATGACTTCAGAACCGGAACGATCGTGGACCGGCAATTCGGGTGCGCAGGTGGCATCGGTCCCTCGCCGATCTTGAACACACGACCGTCGAGCGCCTGGCAGATCTGGCTCGTCTTGGAGTCCAGCGTGGATACCCACCGGTACCCTGTGATCAGGTCCTCGTTCTCCTTGAACGTCTCCATGCGAGCCACCGTGGCGAGATGTTGTACGGACGTATGCACCACCGTACGTGCATGGCGCCGACTAACGGCCAGCTCGCCGTCCGTGTAGTTGGCCGCCTTTGTGCCGATCAGGTCGCGGACTACCTGGTCCGTCGTACGGCCCTCGAAGTAGCCGCGGCGGATCGTGCCGACCACGCGCTCGACGTTCGCCTCGCCCCACTTGGCGACGAAAGCCTCCAGCAGCATGCCGCCACCCGCGCCGCGCACGCTCAGCGGCGCCGTGTTGACCGCCGCGCGGATGGTCTGCGCTGTTGGCACGGCCGTGTCGAAATTGTCCAGGGCCGCGGCGAGGCTCTTGGCCTCGGTATCGGCGACGACCTCGCCCAACTCATCCAAGCGGGCGAGGAATTCCTCTCCGTGGCGCGCGTGCAGCACGCTCAGCGCCTCCCGCACCTCCTCGATGAGGGCTTCGATACGCTTGCGCTCCCCCGGGCTCAGGTCGGCGCGCGTGAGCTTCTGGCGCAGGATCTTGGCCTCGTCCTGCAGGAACGCGTCGATCCACTTGTCCTCGCCGGCCTTGACCCTTTCGAGAAGAACCTGGAGTCGGATGCTCTCGTCCAGCAGCTCGGCCACGTCAGGCCGCCTCGTCAAGGTTGAGGCTAGGCCCCTGCCCTTCGATCTCGTCCCGGACCTGCTCGACCGTCTTTTCCTGGTCTATCACATTGAGCCTCTGCAGGAGTCTGATCGCATCCGATTGCGGCACGATGCCGGCTTGCCAGGCGGCTACGGTCTCGCGGATCGCGTTGGCGTCGAGGGTCAGTTCGTTGAACTGGGTGTCGATCGCGAAGAAGGCTCCCGACGTGCGACCACTCCCCCAAGTCTCCAGCCAGCGCAGGACGCGCGTATATGCGGCGCTGACGTTGTCGCAGGCCAGCGACAGCTGGCTGTAGGCCGCCTTGGTCTCCGCCGCGCTCTGGGTCGCGGTCTTGACCGCTTCGGTCTGCGCCATGAGGCGCGCACCGAGCGCCTGCATCTTGCCCTCCTTATCGCGCATCGCCTCCTGGGCGAGCGTGTTGGGCGCGACCTGGAGCAGCTTGGCGTCGCCATCCGGCGGCGCGACCATTGCTGCGCGCGAGCCGAAGACGATGCTTCCGGCCTGCTCCTTCCATTCCTGCGTCGCGCCGGTGAACACCAACTGCGGCTGCCCCAGCAGGAAGACGCTCTCCTCGAAGTCGGCCGAATTGCGATAGTGCGCGAGGTTAAGGTTCGCCAGGTCGAGCAGCGGCGGCAGATCGGGATGCGCGTCGTTGTTGATGGCGCCGACGAATACGAAGGGGATGAACTTCAAGCCCACCGCAAAGGTGTCCTTCAGGATGAATTGACCTTTGTCGCTGTGCTTCTGCCATACCTTGATGTTGTAGCCGTTCTCGGCGAGCAACAGCTCGCGCAACTGCGGGATGTACCGAACCTCGCCGCCTTCGTATACGGCCGAAGACTCAAGCAGCACGACACGGGTTAGTGCGTTGCCTTGGGTTTCCCAGGTGAGGATGCTCTCCGCCGAATAGGAGCACACGATGGCGCGGACACCCGCCTGCTCCTGGTCCCAGACGGATTTGATTCGCTTTCGCGTGACCTCGTCGACCGCGGAGTAGTCGGCCAGAAGCCCGCCGCGACCGGTCTGCATGACATCGGCCAGCACGCCCTGGGCTTGATTCACGAGGCCAACGCCCGAGCCGTCCGCGTCCTGAAGGAGTTCCTTCTTCGACGTTTTCACCTGCGGAAGGTTGCTGAAGGCGACACCGAGCAGGCCGGCCAGCGTGCGCCCGGTCGCGTTGTAGTAGGTCGCGCGCCTGAGGTACGCCCTGTAACGGGCCGCGGAGGCGACTGGATCTTGGCAGAGCTCGTCTGGGTTCGGCAGGTAGACCTCAGCCTTCGCCTTGACCGCATCCTCTCCAGCGCACGCATCGCGGGTCTTCGCCCATAGCGGGCTGTACTTGTCGTACTGGGGGTGGGTGTAATCGGTGGTCACGAGGCAAACCTCACTTCGATGGATTGAACGGGTCGCGGGCGCAGAGCGCCGAAGACCGCATAGGAGAGCGCGAGCACCAGGTCATCGTGCTGACCCTCTCGCGCGTTGAACGTCATGTGCCCGTTTGCGGTGGGCTTGGCGCGAAACTCCTTGAGTTCGCGCACCAACTTGTCGACATCTGGGAGGCGTCGCCCGAGTCGGAGTCGTCCGGTCTGCAGTTCGATCTGCACACGATTCACGAGCTCGGCCTTGCCAACACTCCAGCCGTACGGCTGGCGTTTCGCCTCGCCCTGCGCACCCGTAATGCTGATTCCGTGCAGGCTTCGCATGCCCGCAGCCTTGAGCATCTGGTGCACCGGACGACCGACACCGGTCATGTCGAGGTACGTCTGCACCTCGCCCAGGATTGGCTGGCGCAACAGGTCGCGAAGGATGTTCACCTGCTCTGGGTAGAGAGTTCCCAGGGGTATGCGCTCCAGATGACAGAGGTCGAGCCTGAGCGGCGTTTCCTTTGCCTCCGCCGTCGCTTGGGGCAACAAACCGAAGTGGATGCCGGTGCGTGGCACAGCCCTGACAACCTCGGTAACCGCCACCGCCGTCCAGTCGTTGACCTGGCCGACGTCGACTCCAGCGAAGAACTCGCGCTCGAAGGTGATCAGGCTCACGAGCACCTCGTCCGTTGACGCTGCCGCCCAGACGTGTAGAACTCTCGGCAGGCCGAAAGGAGGAGACCGCCATGCGCCAGATTGATGGATTTGTTGTGGAAGCCGTTACCGAGCCGAATTACCCGGGCTCCTCGTTCTATGAGCCAGGTCTGCGCGTCACCAAACCGGGGACCGATTTTGACGAGACGGTTTGGGCCACCACGCAAGACCGAGAGACTCAAACAAGGGCCGACGCGCTCGCTGCCGCCGAGGCGTGGCTGCAGCGCATTGATGGCGTGACGTACACCGGCACGCTGAACATTCTCGAGTAGGCGAGTCACGCCGCCACCGCCAGCCGTTCGAACAGCGGCACGATTTCGTCGCACAGGGCCGACTCGATCGTCTCGGTCGGGAAGAACTGCAGATCGCCGTCGAGCCATTCGAGGCCAAACTCCTGGCGGAACTGCAGTGGGGTGAGGATCAAGCGCTGCCGCTCGATCTCGGCCGCGGTAAGACGTGCGTTCGGGTAGGCAAGCAGTTGTTCGACCGTGACCGTCAGGCGATGCCAGCCCTCGCCGCCGTGGTGCCAGCTTTCGTGGAACCACCCGGTCGCGCCGTTGGGTGTGCTGGAGCAGATCAGCCGACCATTCGTGGTCGTCAGCATCGGCGAGATCTTGGCGAGCGTGCCATCCTCGGTGAACGCCGCCTCGTCGACCAGGGCCAGCTTCGCGGCGTAGCCGCGAATGGACTCAACCGTCGACGGCAACGCAAGGACGCGCGAGCCGTTCGAGAAGCGGAGCTCTTCGCCGGACTTCTCCACCTTGGGCAACTCGCCTAGCTCGCTGAGCTGTGCATGCAGATCGAAGGCCTTGTTGAAGACCTCCTGAGCCTGCTTCTGCTTCTCGCCGGCGAGGATGATCACGTCGCCCGGATCGAAACTGGCCTGGTGGAGAACGCACACGGCGCAGGTCTGCGATTTGCCCGATTGCCGCGGCCACAGCACAAGGGTGTTCTGCTCATCGCAGGTCAGCAGGTCCATCTGGTGCGGATCCGGCTCGAAGCCGGCATCGCGCATCATCTGCGCCGGATCCAGCTTCCATGCCAAGGCGCGGCGCAGCTTCTCGTTTCCCCAGCTCACGCCGCATGCTCCAGCGCGGGACGCGGCTGCTGCATGGCCAAGGCTTGGGCGACAGCCCGCCGAGCCTCAGGGAACGGCCGCAGCACTGCGTCGATCGTGTCGAAGAGCGTCGACACGTCACCCAGGACGAGGTTGTTGTTCGTGACCTGCTTCCGCCCCGGAATCATGCCGGCGTACTGTGCCAATGCCTCGTGCACGCGGCGCAGCTCGATGCGCTCCTTGCGCGCCTGCTCGAACTCGCCCATATGCTCCCAACGCTCAGCCGCAGCGCGGTGCTCCTCCTTGAGCTTGCGCAGGCCGATGATGGCCCCCTCACCTTCCTGGCGAATGATCTCCTCGATCGAGATGTCGATCGGGTCGGGCATGCCCATGCGCAGGCGCGCGACCAAGTCCTGGCTCATGCAGTTGGTGAGGTGCCGCTGCAACGAGCTCCGCGGGATGCTCCACTTGTCGGACACGGCCTGCACACCACCGTTCCGGCGGGCGCGGGTGTTCGCCAGCGCCTGCTCAATCAGCTCGCGATGCGGGTGGGTGCAGGTGCGGCACTTCTGCGCCATCAGTTTCACCTTCCCCTTAGGAGGGGGACGCTCGTTTGTGCGGGACTTCGCTCAGTCACGCCACCACAGCCTCGATGTCAGCGCGGATCGCCGCGGTGTCGGCGTTGTAGACCACCAGCGATTCCAGGCTCATTCCCCGGAATAGGCTTGAGCCTGCTCGGGATGCGACGTGCAGGTCGTAGGACGAATAGGTGCCCGTCTGTTCGGCTGGCGCGCCCCAAACGGTGGGCGCGGCGGACACGCCGCCCTGCCATGCAGCAATCTCGCCATTGCCAGTGATCGTTCGATCAAGCAGCACGGTGATCTGACGCATCACCCCCAGAAGGCCGATCGCAGGGAACTCACTCAATCGGTAGTCTGAACCCGCGGTCGTGTTGCGCGAGCCCGCCCACAACGCCGAAGCCCCGCTTGAACTATCCGAGTACAGCACGAACGATTGCGCGTTGCTGTTGTAGTTGGCAGACAGCTCGGCAATGATTTCGACAGGCGCGGCACCTTGCTGCCTCGTCTTCATGTATACGCCGACCTGGGCCGCGCCCAGCGTGAGGCTGGCAATCGCCATCGCGTCACTCGCACCATCAAAGACGGCCTCAGCGTCGTACACACCAGCGCTGACGATCCGAGGCTGCTTGCTGCCGGTCGCCTGCACCAAGTCCTCGCCGTTTCCGGTCTGGTCGTAGAACTTGGTGATGAATGCACTGTTGGAGCCGACGAAGCTGGCAAGGCTTGCCGTGTCGAGCGCGTTGCCGCTGAACCCGATGTCCTGCTCGGCGTTGTCGCTGCTGCGCCGGACTCGGATCGCCGTCGTCGCGGTGCTGATCAGCTTTCTCAGGGACAGAGCGGCTCTGGGCGTGGTTGCGAGTAGGTCGAGGTAGGGGACTGCGGTTGCGAATGCGTAGGGGTTAATGATCATCATGCACTGTGACTCTTAAAGACGTGGTGGAGTGTGGCGCATCACTTCGGCAGCGCCTTAACGGCGCTCACGTCGCCGCGCCTCGCTTCACCTCGCGCTCGATCAGCTGGCGGGCGCGCTTGAAGTCCAGGAACTTGTTCGCCTTGCGATCGAGCGCGCTCAACGCCTGGAGGGCGCGGGCCTTGCCGAGGCGAAGCGCATCCACCCGGCGCGTGTGGTTGGGTGCCATCCGCTCCTGCAGGGCTCGCTGTACGGCCAGGTAGGCGGAGTGCGGCTCACCGTCCACGACCAGGCCCGTCATGTATGCCGGCGCGCTGGCGATCGCCTGCAGGGTCTGAAGGTCGCCGCTGTTGATGGCGATGTGAGCCGCCATGGCCGCCTTGCTGCCGCTCAGGCTGCGGATATGCGCGCGGATGTCGCTGTGCACCGCGATGTCGATCGGATCCGCCACCCGCACTGCCTTGGCGATCTCGGCCTCGTCGTGCTTGATTGCTTCGTCGACCCGAGCGAACTCCCGCTCGGCGAGCTCGGCCAGTTTGGCGAGTTTGGGCTCGATGATGCGGACCGCGATCTTGAGGCGCCCGTCTGCGTTGAGGCTGGGGTCGTCGTCGGCCGCGACCTGGCTGAAGGTGTTCACCATGTCGCCAAAGCGCTCATGCGCCATGGTGTGCAGGCTCCTGAGAACCGTCAGGTCGTCGTCACCCTCCAGCCCCTTGGCGTCCTCCCATTCCCCGAACTCGGCCTTCAGCAGCGTCTCGAAGACCTTGCCCGTGGCCATGTCGTAGCCGTCTCGGAAGGTCGGCACATGACGCAGGAATCCGGTCGGGCTTGCGGCCTTGTCGCGCAGGTACTGCTCCTGCGCCTGGACGAGTTGCGCATCAGCCATGGGCGACCTCCTCGGTGCGGACGTTGGCTGCCCGCGTCATTCGACCGTTGCGAAGTGGATGACAAAACTCGTTTTTGATCGACTTGATCATCATTTGACCTTTGTAATTCCTGCATTTCCGAAGTCAACGCTACGCACCGCCGGAGATGTAGCATCTCGGCGATTCCTGAAAATCAAACGGGTGTTTGACGTCCGCGAGGGCGTTGGACGTATGGAGCGAGAGCGTCCCGCTAAACTGTTGAGATACAGGGGGACACCAAAATGGACATGCAGACTTTCGTTGTTGCTTTTGCGGCGCTCGTCGTAGGCTTGTTGTTTAGCCGACTCGTGAAACACCACTACGGCTGGCTGATTATTTCCGGCCTTTGTGCCGTCGTTGGCACGTTTTGCCTTGCCTACCTCATCGGCCACTACAACGGCATCGAGGATGCCTATGACGTAGCTCAGGCTCTTGTCAGCGAGATCGCGCGCACCCCGGGGGAGAAGTCCCATGCCGCGTATGAGTTGACGGGGGAACTGCCAGGCACCATCAGTCGCAAGGCCGACATCACTGGTTGGCCATTCCTCGTGAGCTTCTTGATGATGGTCTACGGCTACATCGCTTCCGCCTTCCTGGGGCACGCTCATCTCAAGCGCATCGAGCGAGCCGCGGAGATCGGTGCGAGGCCCGAGGACATCACAGTCAACTACGAGTTCAAGTAGTCGCCTTGGCGATTCACAGGTCGAATACCGGAGAGCGTGGCCCCGATGATGGACCTGACCGACACGGACTGCCGGGTCGCCCTTCAGGGCGGCTCTTCTGCGCCAGTGCGCCAGTCCTGCGCCAGTGGCGCGCCAGTCCACGGACAGGGCTACTGGCGCGCACCCAAGGTGCGCCAGTGCGCCATAGGGGGTATGGGGGATATATACGACGCACATCAGGCGGCGCTCCGGGCGTCGATTTGCGCCAGTTCCCAACACTCGCCCTGGTGGCGATTGGGCTTGGTGTAGGCCCTGCGTCGAATGCGATCGGCGCGCTCCAGCGCAACCAGCGCAGCCTCCAGCCTCCTCCGCCCCAACCGGCCCTGATACGCCGGAGGGAACTCGGCGAGCTTGGAGAGGACGTGCCAAGTGGTTAATGGACCACTCTCCGCGGTGGTGACAACCTGACCGGCGCCGATGGCGATCACGAGCAGCCCGAGCACATTGTCCTGGTCGGCCTGCGCCACCAGTTTCGCCAACGAAGCATCACCCTCTGAGGAGCCGATGGGCACGATCACGCCGTGATCGCCCCGCGCCAGGCGCAAAGGTTCAGCCTTGGCGCCCCAGTTCGATTTCTCGTGCCGAAGCTCCAGTTGCCCGTCCTCCTCGACGAGCGCAAGACGCGACCGGGCGCTGTTGTGCCAAGCCGTGCTGCCGCTGTAACTGTTGTCCTTGGCTCCGTTCTTAGCGGCGTTCTTGTCGATGTGCGCGAGAAGCACGACTGCCGCGTTGCCGGCTCGAGCGAGCTTTGCGAGCCGCCGCATGAACGTGCGCACCTGAAGCCGCGCGTTCTCGTTGCCGGCGTACGCGTCGCTGGCGTTATCGAGCACGACTAAGCCGGCGCCCGCGGCCGCCCGCTCAATCTCGCCCATGACGGACGTTTCGGCGAGCCTGGAGACACCCCCGTCGCTGACTTCCACCATCAACGCCGCCTCGACGTCAGAACCATCGAAGATCCGAAGATGGGACGCGACGGTCGGCCAATGGAGGCTGTAGGCCTCGATGATGTGGCGTAGTCGATAGCGCACCACTCGCCCTTCATCTTCCAGGCTGAGGTAGACGACCGGCGCCTGGGTGACCTCGAAGGCGCCCCATGGCCGGCCTGCCGCGACGTGCGCGCACCACGTCAGCCCGAGCATGGACTTACCGGCACCACCGTGGCCGCCGAACAGCGTGACCACGCGTTTCGGCATGACGGGCTCCATGACGAACTGCGGGGCCTCGGGCTCGGCAGACATGACGTCGTCCAGTGGCACCGAACGAAGCGCATTCTCTGCCGCGGTGACTGCACTCTCTGCGCACAGGGCTAGCAGTGCCTCGCGCGTCCCGCCGGCGGCCAGCCAGTCCGATACGTCGCCCTTGGATCGGAGCCCCGGAAGTTCGACGACGCGGCCGCGTGCCTTGCCGGCGAGCGATGCGACGATCGCTTCCGCGTGTGCGCGGCCGGGGGCGTCGTTATCTGGCAGTACAACGACGTCTCGCCCAGTGAGCACGTCGGCGTAGGCATCGCGCCACTTTCCAGCGCCGCCCGAGTTGGTCGTAGCCAGCAGCCCGAGCGCCGCCAAGTTGTCAGCGTCCTTCTCGCCCTCGACCACGAACACCGTGTCAGTCGGGCGCGCCAGTAGCTCTGGCAGGCGGTAGAGCACCGGCGTCACGCCCTTGAGATTCCACGCCCAGCCACTGCCCTCCGGTTGACGCTGCAGGAACTTGTGGCCGGGCTTGCGCACGACCTGGTAGAGCAGCTCGCCGCTCTCGTCGAAGTAGTCGTATGCAACTTCGGCCGGCAGTACGTTGCCAACGTCGTAACCGTGCTCCCGCAGCCATGCCTTGGCATCGCTACGCCCCGTCCTCTGCATTACCAACGCGAGAACGCCTCCGCCCTCCCCGGCCTCGTGGTCGTACCAAGTGGCCTTGTCCAGGTCGACGGAAAGGCTTCCGTTGCTGCCGTAACGCAGCTCACGACCTGAAGAGAGCTTGGGATTCGGATCGCCGCACAACTCGCGGGCGACTGCTTCGATGATTGCCGCGTAGTGGGCGTCGCTCATGCATTCCCTCGGATGCCGGCCTGCTCGGCGTGGAAGGTGGCCACGGCATTGAGCAGCTCCTCGGTATCGGCCTCGGGGAAGGCGTCGACGATCCGCGTCAGCGACTCCACAGGCACCAGCGCCAGAGGCTTGCCGTCGTAGAAGACCCCGGCTTGCGGGCCGATGCATCTGTTTCGGTCCAGCGTGAACATCACGGTCAGCCCTGGGGCGTGCCGCAGAAAGTCGGCGCTACTGACGGGACTTCGGGTCACCATCGATCGGCCTTGGCGCTTGCGGCGTTGCTCGCGCTTCTTCTTCAGCTTCCTGCGATTCATCGGCTGCGATCCTCTTGGGCCAGCGCCAGGAGCGCGCGGTGCAGCACTGGGGTTAGCGCCCGGCACAATTCCGCTAGGGCGCCATCCTCCCCGTCAGCTACGCGAGCGAGCATCCGCTTCGCTTCCTCGGACTCGACTCCGCACTCGATCAGGCTGTCCAGCAGGCTCATGCCGCACGCCCCTTGCTGATGCCGGCCCAAGCCTTGAGATCGCCAAGGCGGTAGCGGATTGAGTAGTTGTTCGGGAGCACGATGTGGGGCGGGCCGGCATCGCCATAACATCTGAGTTTCCGCAGCGTTGCTGCGTGGTAGCCGAGGAACTTTGCCGCGGCGTCCGTTGTGAGCAGTCGATCGTCGAGACCGTCAATCCAGTCGACAGCAGGTGCCTCGACGCGCTTTGGCTGTTTCGCTCGCTTCATGTCCGCTGCTCCTCGACTGACCTGAGGAGGGCTTTCAAAGGCGAGCCCTGACGGACTGCCTGCTTCTCCTGTTTGTCGATGAAGCGTTGGAGCTCCGTTTCGGAAACGAAGCTGCCCCCGCCGATCTTGATCAGTGAGATATCCCCGCGCGAAACGAGGCGATAGAACGTTGAGCGGCCAATCTTGAGCCGCGTGGCGGCTTCATCGATCCGATAGACCAGCTCCGGAAGCTTGGTGTGCTCCATAACGAGCGGACTCCACGATAGGTGTGAGGTCTGCGCCCGGCGCGCGGCACAACGCAGCGCAAGGCGCTCGTTGTCTGGTTCGTCGATAGCCGGGGCAGTGCGTTATGTCGAGCAATGCGTGCTCAAGACCGACCCGGCCTGCTTGCTCGGCGGGTGCCTTTCCCGGAGTTCACGCTATGCACCCGCGCCTGGCCTCTTGCCAATTGGCGCCGGCCTCTCAGGCCTGTACGTGTTCGCGTCTCGCTTACCGGTTACTGGTCTTCTCGCTGGCGATGGAGCAGAAAGCGGGCATCCCATCCCGCGCGACACTTCGCCGTCCTGGATGGCGCGAAACTCTCGCCATCGTGGGAAATCGTTGCACGCCGAAAAGTGAAGTCAAGCCCCGAGGGTTTGATCGGGACACGGGAGCGGGACAGATCGGGATGAACAGAACGGGAGTTTTGGACAAACAGCGGCCGTACTGGACAGCGGGAGATGTGGCGGCGGTCCGGAAACGCAGCTGCACTAAGGCCTGCGGAGCTGCGGCCGCCTAGAGCACTAGATTTCTCGTCAAGGCGTGGTCACCTTCTTGGGCTCCCTGACTGTTAATCAGCTGCTCTAAATGGCCTGGGGTAGTCGTGCGTCCCTGTCCGCCGGCCGACGCACCGTAACGGACTGAGGGGCCGGGAGTTTCCGGCTTACGCGAGGGCGCTGGTACGATGGCTGATAGGTGGTCCGGTGGAGCTAGAGATGGCGATCACACCAATGATTTTTATAGTCCCCGGAAGCTTCGCCATGTCTCTATCCAGCGACAGTAGAGGCGTATCAAAGACAATCAGCCTTGACGGCAAGATCGAGGACAAGGTTGGAGGGCTCCACGAGATTGTTCGGACTCCTGAAGGCAGGGACCTTTCATCAATCCCCTGGGAAATAGTGATCCACCAGGGCGAATCGCGTGCAGCGATCGCCCAAGAGAACGACTGCTTGGGCTTCGCCAGCTATCACGAGCCCCTAGAAGCAAAGTACGACATCCCAGCCTGCGCCGAGTGCTTCACTGCTTGGCTGTACCTGCCTCGCGATCGACACGATGAAGTCACGACCACCATTACACGCGGCCACAAAATCCGTCGCATAACGCTCGCAATCGAAGGCATCGAGTACGGATTTGCGCCCCGTGGAAGTGAAAAGATTTGGGACGTAGAGAACACGCCGGAGGTCAAGGTGGCTGAGTTCAGCATTACCTTCGGATCACTTAGCGACGAGGGCGATGTCGAATCAGACGACGAGTATTCGATCGCTGCAAGCCCCGTTACGCAGGAGGCGATCACGTCGCTTGAGAATCGAGTGATGGGCGCCTTCGACGGCCTGCGAAAATCACTTAACTGGATCGTCTGGACGGCGATCCTGATTGCGGCCATCGCACTCCTCAAGTAGCCCATCCGGTGATCACTGCTGCGCCCACAAGTCTAGGCAAAGGCCCGCTTGCGGGGGCCTTTGAGGTTTGGTGCCGGAAATAGGAGTCGAACCAAACGTGTTTGAATCCCAGGAGAGGACTCGGTAGAGCAGCCGACTTTTAATCCGCTGGTCGATGGTTCGAATCCATCACGCCCCCAACTTTAGGATTTCTGCGGGAAAAGCCATCTTTGGCCCAGGCGATGTACGCTCCATTGACGGGGAGGGCATATGAGAAAGTCATGGATCTTGATTGCACTGGCGTGGGCATCCATCGCGCCTGCTAAAGAATCGATTCGAGCGGACGGCCGAGAATTGCGGTCTTCCTGTATGGAGGCTGTCGATTCTGTAGATCGCGGTACGCCACTCACGTTTCGTGGCGGGGTGTGCGCTGGGTATCTGCACGGGCTGCGAGACATGCTTGATTCACAGGCAGGTGTCTGTGTACCCACCGCGGCAACCGCGGAACAGTTGATCCGTGTGTACGTGCTTTGGGCTGACAGGCATCCGGAGCGGCTCCACGAGGACGAAATGGACGTTGCTGTGGCTTCACTCAAAGAGGCGTTTCCTTGTCGCTCACCTAAGCGCTAACGCGTCAGGGTCGCTGACAGTATTGCGGCCGTTGCGCATCTGCTCGGGGGCAGAGTGAGCAACGGACGGAAAATCCGTTGCTCACTCTTCCAAGACTTTGACTGGAATCGGTTATTTCGACCCTTCCGCAATTCGTTCCGCAAATCAGGCAGCGACTGCCGTCTTCATCTCGGCAATGACTTCCTCTCGCCGATCAGGGGCAAGCTGCCGCATCAGGCGAATGAACTCGGCTTCGTCGCCTTCGAGAAGGAGGGGCTCGGCGACTCGGCCAAGGCGCTCCATCGCGCGCCGTGTCTCGCGTTCTGCGACACGCCTGCGCACCTGCTCGCCCCGCGCCTCGCTTGCCTCATGCAACAGGCCGGCAAGTGCCCACAGGTATTCATCCTGGGCGCTGGGTTGCATGTTGCGGAAAGACTCACCGGCCTCTCCGTAACACTGCTGCGCGATCGCTGCTGCTTTGGCTAATCGTTCGTCGATGAAGTCCTGCAGGGCGCCGATAGAGGCCTGCTCTAAGCCGGCACGTACAATGGAAGTCTCCATGGTGATCTCCTTCATAGATCGTCGTGGAAGGTCGGCGGGGCGTTCGCGCGCCCCGTCGGCCACTTTCTGGCCTCACCCCCGGCCAGAATGGGGTTTTGGTTTGGCCCGAGCCGCAAAGGCATCCATTCGGCCTGCCGTCTTGCGCTTGGCTTCCTCAAACAAGTGCGCGTAGCGCTGAGTCGTCTGCGCCTGGCTGTGCCCTAGTTGGTCGCCGACCTCATAGAGGCTGGCGCCCGAACTGATCAGCACGCTCGCGGCGGTGTGGCGGAGGTCGTGGATCCGCACATCGGGGATGCCCAGCTTTTCGCGAATACGCCCCCACAGCTCATGCACGTCTTGCATGCGGTCGCCATCGGTCGCTTTGAGCCGCTTGCCCTGCCCCAGCTTGTCGAGCCGCTCCTTGCCAGGAAACACCCATAGCTCGTCACGGTGAGCCGCCCTCACCCGCCGCAGCGCCTCGACGGCCAGATCCGGCAGGGCGATCTCGTGCTCGTGGCCGCTCTTCATCGTGTGCGCCGGCTTGACCCACCAGCCGCGGTCCAGGTCGACATCCTTCCACCGCATGGCCAGGACTTCGGACTTGCGGGCGCCGGTGAGGAGGGAGATGCGCAGGGCCTCGCAGCTGACCAGTTGGCGGACTTGTGGCTTATCGAGCCGGTAGGCCTTCGCTTCACTGAAGCGGGAACCCCGCGTCGCCAGATAGGGCCATTCGTCGAGCTCGGCCATAACGGCCTGCCACTCGGACTGGCTGAGGTATCGCTTCCGCTTCACCTCTGGCGAGAGGACCTCGACCTGATCGACTCGCTTACAGGCGTTGTCCTCGACGATCTCGCGCTTGACCGCCCAAGAGAGGAAGGCGCGCAAGTGGGCGAAGGCGAGGTTCGCCGCGCGAGGTCCGCCCTCGATGCGCCCCTTGGCCTTGCGGGGCTTGGCCACGTCCCTGACAAAGCCGCGGATGTCGTCGGCCGCGAGGCTCGACATGAAGCGCGTGCCAAGCCGCGGAAGGATGTGGTTCTCAAAGCTGCCCTCCACCTTTGCGATCGAGGACTCCTTCATCGGGGTTCGCCGGGACCGGACGTCTGCCAGGTATTGCCTGTAAGCGGACGCGACGCTGGTCGCGCCTGCGGCGGCCTTGACCTGTTCCGCCTCGCGCAGCCTCGCCTCGAGGGCCGGGTTGTGGCCGCGGTCGACCTCTGCGCGCAGTTCGGCTGCGCGCTTCCGGGCCTGCGCCGCGGTGGAGCCGCGCTTGCCTGGCGCCTTGCCTTCTGCTCCGTCGCGCCAGCGGTCGATCTTGACCGAATACCACTTGCCGCCTTTGCGGTACCGTAGGCGGAAGGTTTTCGTGCCGGTGTAAGTCACCTGGCAGCAGAAACCGGGGATTTCGGCGTCGAGGTACACCTTGCTGCCCGTAGCAGGGGCGGCCAGATTGCGCACGGTCTCTTGATCGAGCCGCACGCTGCTCTGGCCAGGTTTGGCCTTCGCGGCAATCCCCTTTGGCTTACTTTGTGTAACCATGCGAGGGCTACGATACTCCCCAAGGTTCACAAAGACGCTACACCGCCATCTCACCGCCTGCAAGGATGCTGGCAGCTATTTTTGAGGCTTTTCCGATGAACGGCGCAGTGATACCAACGCTCTTGTCACCCCACCCAGAGGGCGCCCCTAGGAGCTTCATCATCTCCGGCGGCGCGGTCGCGCCTGACACCATCCCCTTCTCGCCGCCCGCCCACGACTGACACTGCGCACCGATCGGACGATGCCGCGCGCGGCTGACTATGGCAAGCCACCGGCGCTTGCTGGACCACCAGGGACGGGACGACAAATCGAATCGTGAAGGAGCGACATCCAGTGAACGACAACGCTTCACTCCGTATCGCGTCCACCACGCGCACGCTCGACGACCGGGCGATGTGGTTGTTCATCGTGCTGAGCGGCTTCTTCTGCGTGAACGCCGTGCTCGCGGAGTTCATCGGCGTGAAGATCTTCGCGCTGGAGGACACGCTGGGCGTGGCGCCGCTGCAGTGGAACCTGTTCGGGCAGAGCGGTTCGCTCAGCTTCACCGCCGGCACGCTGTTGTGGCCGGTGGTATTCCTGATGACCGACGTCATCAACGAGTTCTTCGGCCGGCGTGGCGTGCGCATGATCTCGTGGCTGGCCGCGGGCCTGATCGTCTACGGCTTCGTGTTCGCCTTCGCCGCGATCTCGCTGGCGCCGGCGGACTGGTGGGTCAAGGCCGCGCAGCCGCAGGGCGTGCCCGACTACCAGGCCGCGTTCTCGGCGGTGTTCGGCCAGGGCATGTGGACGATCGCCGGCTCGCTGGTGGCGTTCATGCTCGGCCAGCTGATCGACGTGGCCGTGTTCCATCGCATCCGAAATGCCACCGGCGAGAAACACGTGTGGCTGCGCGCCACCGGTTCGACCGCGGTGTCGCAGCTTGTCGACAGCTTCGTCGTGCTGTACATCGCCTTCGTGCTCGGCCCGCAGAAGTGGCCGACTTCGCTGTTCCTGGCGGTGAGCACGGTCAACTACGCCTACAAGATGCTCGCCGCTATCGCGATGATCCCGCTGATCTACCTGGTCCGCGCCGGCATCACCGCTTTCCTCGGCGAGACACGGGCACGGCGCTTGCGCGAGGAAGCCGCGGCCTGACCGCCGTCACGCTTCGTACGCCCCATTCCGTGACTTCCGGCCGGGGCCGCCCCGGAATGGCTCGGCCATGCTTGGCCTTTCGCATTCCAGGGGAATCCTCATGCCGTTGCGCCCGCTTGCCCTCGCCATCGCCCTGACGTTCGCGTCGGCGGCCGCTCCCGCCGTCGCCGCCGATGCGCCGCAGGCCAGCCAGCAGGCGGCCAAGCCCGCGCGGCTCAACGCCCTGTACGAGCAGTACTGGGAAGAGCAGCTGAAGTTGAATCCGCTGCAGGCCACGTTCCAGGGCGACAACCGCTACAACGACCAGTTGCCGAACTTCCTGTCGAAGCAGTACCGCGACCAGGACCGCGCGTTCACCCAGCGCTGGCTGAAGACCGTCGAGGGCGTCGGTGCCGACGGCCTGGCGGGCCAGGACCTGCTGAGCTACCAGATCTTCGTGCGTGACGCGAAGCTCTCGCTCGAAAGCCTGCAGTTCCCGACCTGGCAGCAGCCGATCAACCAGTTCTACAACTTCGCCTCGACTGCCGTGCAGCTCGGCTCCGGCACCGGTGCGCAGCCGTTCAAGACCGTCGCCGACTATGAAAACTGGCGCAAGCGCGCCGCGAAGATCCCGGCGATCTTCGATCAGGCGATCGCCAACTCGCGCGAGGGCGTCAAGAACGGCGTCGTGCAGCCGAAAGCGCTGATGGTCAAGGTCACCTCGCAGCTCGACGCGCTGATCAAGGACAAGGCCGAGGACACGCTGTTCTGGGGCCCGGTCAAGAACTTCCCGAAGGATTTCACCGACGCCGACAAGCAGCGCCTCACGGCCGAATACAAGGCGATGATCGAGACCGAGCTGATGCCGGCCTATAGCCGTTTGCGCGGTTTCGTCGCCGACGAGTACATGGCCAAGGCGCGCACCACCTCCGGCCTGGGCGCGCTGCCCAACGGCGCCGCCTGGTACGCGTTCAACGCCCGCAACACGACCACCACCAACCTGACGCCGGAGCAGATCCACCAGATCGGCCTGGACGAGGTCGCGCGCATCCACGGCGAGATCGAAGGCGTCATGAAGCAGGTCGGCTTCAAGGGCTCGATGCAGGACTTCTTCAAGTTCATGCAGAACGATCCGCGCTTCATCTTCAAGGACGAGCCGGCGCTGCTGGCGTACTACCGCGGCCTGGAAGCGAAGATCAACCAGCGCATCCCGGAACAGTTCTCGCTGTTGCCGAAGGCGCCGTTCGAGATCCGCCCGGTCGAAGCCTTCCGCGCGCAGTCCGCGGCGGGCGGTTCGTACATGCGTCCGAGCGAGGACGGCTCACGTCCGGGCGTGTTCTACGTCAACACCTACGACCTGCCGACGCGCAAGACGTGGGACGCGGAAGACCTGTACCTGCATGAAGCCATCCCCGGCCATCACTTCCAGCTGGCGCTGCAGCAGGAGCTGACCGGTCTGCCGAAGTTCCGACGCTTCGGCGGCGAGATCGCCTTCAGCGAAGGCTGGGGCCTGTACGCCGAATCGCTCGGCAAGGAGCTCGGCGTCTACACCGATCCGTACAACTACTTCGGCTACCTGCAGAACGAGCTGTGGCGCGCGATCCGCCTGGTCGTCGACACGGGCCTGCACAGCAAGGGCTGGACGCGCGAACAGGTGATCGCCTACATGCTCGCCAACTCCGCCGAAAGCGAGACGCAGTCGACCGCCGAAGCCGAGCGCTACATGGCCATCCCCGGTCAGGCGCTGGCGTACAAGATCGGCGAACTGAAGATCAAGGAACTGCGCGCGAAGGCCGAGAAGGAGCTCGGAGCGAAGTTCGACGTGCGCGAGTTCCACGCCGAAGTGCTGAAGGACGGCTCGGTGCCGCTGGATGTGCTGGAAGGCAAGATCGACCGCTGGATCGCCGCCAAGCGCGGCTGACCGGCGCTGCCATACCCTCTGCTGCGGGCCGGTGGACACCGGCCCTTCCGACCGACCGCCAGGAGACCAACGTGACGCTCCGCCCCATCCTGCTTGCCCTCGCCATTTCCGCCTCGCTCGCCGCGTGCGACCGCGGTCCGAAGACCGACGCCGCCGCGACGACGGCATCGGCTGCCGCCACGGTCGACGCCAAGGCCAAGGCCGACCAGCTCAACAAGCTGTACGCCGATTACTGGGAAGAGAACCTCAAGCTCAACCCGGTAATGGCGACGTTCACGGGCGATCCGCGCTACAACGCCGAACTGCCGGACTTCGGCTCCGCCCAGTACCGTGAGCAGAGCAAGCAGTTCACCAGCGACTGGCTGAAGAAGGTCGAAGCAGTCGGCTCCACCGGCCTGGACGGCCAGGACCTGCTGAGCTACGAGATCTTCGTCGCCGACGCCAAGGAGTCGCTGGAGTCCTACCAGTTCCCGACCTGGCAGCTGCCGATCAACCAGATGAACAGCGTCGCCACGCTCGCCGTGCAGTTCGGCTCGGGTAGCGGCGCGCAGCCGTTCAAGACGGTCAAGGATTACGACGACTGGCTCAAGCGCGCCGGCCGCCTGCCGGTGCTGTTCGACACCGACATGGCGAACATGCGCGACGGCGTCGCCGCCGGTGTCGTGCAGCCGCGCGCGCTGATGGTGAAGGTCATCCCGCAGCTCGATGCGCTGATCAAGGACAAGCCCGAAGACACGCTGTTCTGGGGCCCGATCCAGCAGATGCCGAAGGACTTCTCCGACGCCGACAAGCAGCGCCTGACCGAGTCCTACCGCAAGCTGATCGCCGAGCAGCTGATGCCGGCGTACAAGAAGCTGCGCGCCTTCATCAACGACGAATACCTGCCCAAGACCCGCGACAGCGTCGGCCTCGACAAGCTGCCGGGCGGCGGCGCGTGGTACGCCTTCAACGCGAAGCAGAGCACCACCACCGACCTGACGCCGGCGCAGATCCACCAGATCGGCCTGGACGAGGTCGCGCGCATCCATGGCGAGATCAAGAAGGTCATGGAGCAGGTGGGCTTCAAGGGCTCGATGCAGGACTTCTTCAAGTTCATGCAGGACGACCCGCGCTTCAACTTCAAGAGCGAGGACGCGCTGCTGAAGGACTACCGCGCGCTCGAAGCGAAGATCAACCAGAAGATCCCGGAGCAGTTCTCGCTGATCCCGAAGGCGCCGTTCGAGATCCGTCCGGTCGAGCCGTTCCGCGCCAAGTCGGCGGCCGGTGGCCAGTACTACCCGCCGAGCGACGACGGTTCGCGTCCGGGCATCTTCTACGTCAACACCTACGACCTGCCGACGCGCAAGACGTGGGATGCGGAAGACCTGTACCTGCATGAAGCGATCCCGGGCCACCACTTCCAGATCGCCCTGCAGATCGAGCTGAAGAACCTGCCCTCGTTCCGCCGCTGGGGCGGCGAGAGCGCGTTCTCCGAAGGCTGGGGCCTGTACGCCGAGTCGCTGGGCAAGGAGCTCGGCGTCTACACCGATCCGTACAACTACTTCGGCTACCTGCAGAACGAGCTGTGGCGCGCCATCCGCCTGGTCACCGACACCGGCCTGCACAGCAAGGGCTGGACGCGCGAGCAGGTGATCCAGTACATGCGCGACAACTCGGCCGAGAGCGAGACGCAGTCCACCGCCGAGGCGGAACGCTACATCGCCTGGCCGGGCCAGGCGCTGGCGTACAAGATCGGCGAGCTGCGGATCAAGGAACTGCGCGCGAAGGCCGAGAAGGAACTGGGAGCGAAGTTCGACGTGCGCGAGTTCCACGCCGAAGTGCTGAAGGACGGTGCGGTGCCGCTGGACGTGCTCAGCGGCAAGATCGACCGCTGGATCGCGGCGAAGAAGGGCTGATCCGCCCGGGACAGCACGAAGAAGGCCGGCCCTCGCCGGCCTTCTTCATTTCCGGCGCCTGAACCAGGTCAAACAAGTGCTTGAAATCGGGCCGGCGCGGGCCGACATTGGGATCTACCCTCCGGCCCATCAGGCCCTGACTCCCGATGTTCAAGCCCCGATACCTGCTGCTGGCCAGCGTCCTGCTGCTGCCGGCGGTGCCAGGCTTCGGTGCACGCAAGGATCGCGCGCCCGCCGCCGCCCCATCGCCAACGCCACCCGCGCCTTCGAGCGCCTCGACTCCGGCTGCGCTGGAGGATTCGCGCTTCCTGTCGCACCTGGCCCCCGGTGCCGACCCCAAGGTGCTGGGCCTGGCCGTGGCCGCGATGGAGTGCGCCCAGGCCAGCGGTGTCGGCACCGGTGCGCGGCGTCTTGCCGTGATCGATTACAGCCGCCCGTCCCTGCTACCACGCCTGTGGGTGTTCGACCTGCAGGCCGGCACGCTGCTCTATGAAGAAGTGGTCGCGCACGGCCAGGGCTCGGGCGACAACCTCGCCACGCGCTTCTCCAATCTCGACGGCAGCCATCAGTCCAGCCTGGGCCTCTTCGTCACCGGCGACACCTACGTCGGACGCAACGGTTATTCGATGCGCATGCAGGGCCTGGAACCCGGCGTCAACGACGCCGCGATGGCGCGCGCGATCGTCATGCACGGCGCGCCGTACGTCGATCCCGCGCAGGGCAGGCGAATGGGCCGCCTCGGTCGCAGCTGGGGATGCCCGGCTGTGCGCAGCGCCGTGGCCCGACCGATCATCGACCTGCTGAAGGACGGCCAGTTCGTCTTCTCCTACTACCCCGACCAGGACTGGCTGACGCGATCGGCGTTGCTCAATTGCCCTGCCGCGCGCCTGCAACTCGCACGCCATCCCGCTGACGCGCGCCCACCTTCCGGATAGGCTGGAGCCAGCCCCCCGGAAGGACATCGGATGACGCGTCTCGCCTTCGCCCTAGCGCTTTCGCTGCTTGCCACCTCGGCCCAGGCCGTGCCCAGCTGGGGCGCGCGCCAATCGAGCGCGGCCGACACGGCGCCGTCGCAACTCAAGCCCGGCGAATGGATCTGGGGTGGCGACAACAAGGCAGGACCGATCGCGGTCGTGGTCAGCCTCACCGAACAACGCGCGTACGTGTATCGCAACGGCATTCCCATCGGCGTAACCACGGTGAGCACCGGCCGCCGCGGTTACGAGACGCCCACCGGCGTGTTCACGATCCTGCAGAAAGACAAGGATCACCGCTCCAACAAGTACAACAGCGCACCGATGCCGTACATGCAGCGGCTCACCTGGGACGGCGTCGCGCTGCACGCAGGCGGCCTGCCCGGCTACCCGGAATCACACGGCTGCGTGCACCTGCCGTCGGAGTTCGCGCGATTGCTGTTCGACTCCTCGACCACGGGCATGACCGTGGTGGTGTCGGAAGAAGGCAAATCGCCGGTCGACACCGTTCACCCGATGGCATTGATCCCGATCGACCCGCGCACCGGCAGCGATTCGGCCGTGCCGCGGTTGGAGGACGGGCAGAAGTATCGCTGGCATCCGGAGCTCTCGACCGAGGGTCCGGTGTCCATCCTGCTCAGCGGTTCCGACTCGCGCGTGATCGTGTACAGGAATGGCATCGAGATCGGCCGTTCGCGCATCGTCGTGCGCAATCCGCAGCAGCCGCTCGGCACGCACGCCTATCTCGTCAAGGACGGCTACCTGCCCGGCGACAATCCGCTGCTGCCCGGCACGCGCATGCCGAACTGGAGCGCGATCGGTATCCCCGGCCGCGGCGAGGATGCGGGCAAGCTGCTCGGACCGGAGACGATCGAACGCGTGGTGATCCCGCACGATTTCGTCGCGGCGGTGCTGCCGCTGTTGACGCCAGGCGTGGTGATGCTGGTCACCGACGCACCGCTGCAGCCGGAGATCACCGAAGGCGCACCGGTGCAGGTGCTCGATTCGGAGCCGCCGGAGGCTTGAGCGCGCTGGGATGGCTACGGGCTTCCTGCGCTGGATTCGACCGAGGCCATTCCCTTCACGAGGATTGCCGCCGCTTCCGCCAGCACGGGATCCGCCGACGCGGGATCCGTGGGCTGACGCGTCGGGACCGGCCCACTTCGCACCGGCGCCTGATAGCCACGCGCAGGAGGGATTGGTGCGGACGCTCCGTGCCGGGCTGGCGCCCCCGTTGCCAGGACCACGTCCGGCGTCACGCCCGCACCGATCGGCCGACCGTCCAGGCGATAGGCCTCTGCGATCGTGAGGTTCACCAGGCCGAAACGAGGCGCTCCGCGCGAGTTGGGATCCCCGCGATCGAGATCCACCGGATTCTGTATCGAACCCCGACCGTAAGTGGTCTCGCCGACAACCAGCCCGCGGCCGTGATCCTGGATGGCCGCCGCCAGCATCTCCGCGCCCGATGCGGTCCTGCCGTCAACGAGCACGACCAGCGGGCCCGTCCACGCCGCCGCATTCGCTGCCTTCTCCGTAGAGACGCGATTACCAGTCTCGCGGATCTGCACGAACGGCACGGGCCCCAGGAACAGACCCGCCACATCGATCACTTCCCTGAGCGCGCCACCCGGACTGCCACGCAGGTCCAGCACCACGCCGTCCACGCCCGCCTGCCTGAGTTCGCCCGCAAGCCGCGCGACGTCGCGGCTCACCGAGCCGTTGCCCAACCCGTAGAAGCTTCCCACGGTGATTACCCCCGCGCGCCTGTTGCCCAGGGACAGCACTGAGCGAGTCGCTGTCGTCGGCGCGGTCAATGGCTCAGGATCGCCCGTCCTTTCGGGCGCAGCGAACGGGCTCAGGTAGCGCGCATCGCCGTCGATCGTGCGGACGAAGGCATTGAGGAAGATCGCGAGTATCTCGTCGCGGTCTCGCACGTCGGCGGGCAGCTTCCGGCAATCGGGCTGGGTACCACCGGCTTGACTGCAGCGCGCTTTCAAGCCGCGGTCGCGGACATCCGCGATCTCGTACACCGGGTCCAGCTTGCCGCGTTTGACCGCCTCATCGAGTGCCGTCGCATACTTCGCCAGCGACGCCAGATCGTCCTGTGCGAAATACCTGTGCTGGGGATCCAGGTCGCGCACATAGGCGTCAAAAACCCGCTCCGACAAGGCATCGTCGAAGGGTTTGGCGTAATAGCCGTAGCGTCGGTCCGTGAGCAGCCCATAGGTCAACTGCGCAGCGGTTGCGCGATCGCGCTCGGCACTGCGGCCTTCGCGTGCTTGCGCGTGCGCGTGTTCCGCGCACAGTCCCATGACCACGGCGCAGGCCAGCAGCCCGCACCAGATGTTGCGATGGTTCATACGGCCTCCCCCGGTTGGCCCGCCGATCTTAAGCCGCGTGAATGGCGGGCCACCACCCTGCGCTGGAGCATGGCGACGTCGGGCTCGATGGCGGGCGTTGAATTAATTATTTCGATGTCGTCGCGACAGGATGGCCTGCATCATCCCGGCTGCTTTGTTAGCCAGTTTGTTTCGCAAGAGATCCGCACCATGTTGTCCGCATCATCCGCTCCGGCCCCTTCCCTCCAGTTGCGCGACGGCAGGACGCTTACGTGGCAGTGCTACGGCGACGACGCAGGCCGTCCGCTGCTGGTCTTCCACGGCTTCCCTGGTTGCCATGTGCAGGCCGCGCTGATCGGCGATGCCGCGCGGCGCGCAGGCGTGCGCCTGATCGCACCCGACCGGCCGGGGTTCGCGGGTTCCACACCCGATCCCGACCGCACGATCCTGTCGTGGGTTCGCGACGTGGAGCAACTCGCCGCGCACCTGTCGCTGCTGCGCTTCGGCGTGCTCGGGATCTCCTGTGGTGGTGCCTACGCATTGGCGTGCGCGCATGAGATCGGCGAACGTCTCGATTACGTCGGGCTCGTCGCCGGCATGGGGCCGATGGACGTACCGGCGATCCGCCGCGGCCAGCATCCCGCGTTGAAGGTGCTGTTCGGGCTTTCGCGGCTGCATCCGCGACTGGTGACGCCGATGCTGCGCATGGACCAGAAGATGTTCGGCATCGATCCGATGCGGGCGCTTCAGCGTCTGGCCTCGATGATGACCGCGCCCGACCAGGCCTTCCTGCGCACGCACGTGGCGGAGGCTGAAACGTTCGCGAGAAGCCTGTCGGTGGCGTATCGGCAAGGCATCGACGGCGCGATGTCGGAGGCCGCGCTGATCGCGCGTCCACGCGGCTTCGAACTCGCCGATATCCGCATCCCGGTGCATGTCTACCAGGGCGGGCACGATCGCAACGTGCCGCCGGACATGGGCGAATACATCGCGCGGCACATCAAGCTCAGCCGCTACCGCTTCTTCCCGGACGAAGGGCACCTGTCGATCGTGAGCAACGCTGCGGACGAATATCTCGAGGACTTCGTCGCGTCGCCACAGCAGTGAAGCCGCCCGTCACCGACGGTTGGCCGGTTGCTGGAATCCACACCAACCCGGCTGCGGCGCATCCCGCGCCGCCACCGGACTCAATCGCTTACAGCGACCACTGCGAATGCAGCAGCGGCCGGTTCGCGCCGGGCTTGCTGGTGTGGAGTTTGTTGATGAGGTCTCGCAACCAGAGATAGGCCGCGCCGGCCGCCACCAGGAGGATCGCCTTGACCGCCACGACCAGCACCATGCTGGAGGTGATGGCATCCGGAGTGGCCATCCAGGTGATGACGGGAAGCAGACTCAGTATCTGCCAGACTGCGATGAAACCGACGAAACCGCGGACGATACGCAAGCTGAGGTACATAGCCTTCCCCAAGGTTATGACGCACTGAAAAGCTACTCCCGTCACACTCTGTCGCGCAAGCACCCCGTCATGCACGTCAGCCGGCGCGACTGGGCAACCGATCCGCCCCCCCGGGCGCCCGCGGTTTCCGAGTCGTCGTGCGACTCCGTTTCACGCAAACAAAAAGCCCCGGTTTCCCGGGGCTTTCTGCTATTCGATGGGCCGGGTCGCTCAGGCGCCGATGCCGCTGCGCGAGCCGCGGCCGCTGTGCCCGCCGCTGCGATGCTGCTTCGGGCCAGCATGGGCGTGCGCGTGGCGCGGCGCCGGCTTGCCGTGCGGGCGGTGCGATTTGCGCGGGCCCTGGTTCTGACGGCCGCCCGGCTTGGGCAGCGGCGCGTTGAGCTGGATCGGGCGGCTCGGCTCGAAGCCTTCCACCACCGCCAGTTCGACGTCGGCCTTGAGCATGCGCTGGATCTGGCGCAGCAGACCGCCCTCTTCCGGCGCGACGAACGACACCGCCTCGCCACTGGCACCGTTGCGGCCGGTACGGCCGATACGGTGCACGTAGTCCTCGGCGACCATCGGCAGGTCGTAGTTGATCACCAGCGGCAGGTCCGGGATGTCCAGGCCGCGCGCGGCGACGTCGGTGGCCACCAGGACGCGGGCCTTGCCGGTCTTGAAGTCGCGCAGCGCCTTCTGCCGCTGGGCCTGGCTCTTGTTGCCGTGGATCGCCACCGCGGCCAGGCCGGAATCTTCCAGCTGTTCGGCCAGGCGGTTGCAGCCGTGCTTGGTGCGGCCGAACACGATCACGCGATCGGTGTGGCGGCGGCTGATGATGTCCACCAGCAGGTCGCGCTTGCGCGCGACATCGACCGGATGGGCGCGGTGCACGATGGTCTCGGCGATCGTGTTCTGCGCGGCGACCTGCACCTGGCGCGGCTCGCGCATGAACTCGAGGGCGAGCTGCTTGAGCTGGGATTCGAACGTCGCCGAGAACAGCATCGTCTGGCGATCGCGCGGCAGCTTGGCGAGGATGCGCTTCATCGCGGGCAGGAAGCCCATGTCGAGCATGCGGTCGGCTTCGTCGAGCACCAGAATCTCGATCGAGTCGAGCTTGGCGGTGCCGCGCTCCATGTGGTCGATCAGGCGGCCCGGCGTGGCCACCAGCACGTCGACGCCGCGGCGGAACATCTCCACCTGCGGACCCATGCCGGCGCCGCCGAAGATGGCGCTGATGTTCAGGCGCAGGTGCTTGCCGTAGCCGCGCAGGCTCTCGGTGACCTGCACCGCCAGCTCACGCGTCGGCACCAGGATCAGCGCGCGCGGACGGCGGAAGCCGTTGGCGGCGGTCTGCTTGGACAGGCGGTTGAGCAGCGGCAGGCCGAACGCGGCGGTCTTGCCGGTACCGGTCTGGGCGCCGCCGAGCAGGTCGTGGCCGGCCAGCGCCAGCGGAATGGCTTCGGCCTGGATCGGCGTCGGCGTGGCGTAGTTCTGTTCGGTCAGCGCGCGCAGCAGCGCGGGCGAAAGCCCGAGGGATTCGAACGTCATCTGGAAACTCCTTTGGCTCGCGACACGACGGGCGCCCACGGATCGTGGACGCACCGGAATGGTCGCGTTGATGACTCCAGCGTTCCCTTGAACCGCGCTGCGAGTGATCGTGTTGGACGGCTGCCGGAGACTCCGGGCCGTGTCTGCGCTACGAAAGACGTGCGGGATAAAAGCCGTATGGACGGTCCGCGATGCGGACCACGGCGGGCATACCTGGGAAACGTACCCTTGCGGGGAGGCAGCCGTGCGCTGAACGGGGCGGACTGTACGCGAAAGTGTCCACCACCGCCACCCCGGCGACCTCGGCCAGCCTCGATGCGACGCCCTGGAAACCCTCAAACCCCGCTGCGACGGGCCTTGCGCAGGCGCCGGGGGGGTGTGCGACGCTCCCGTCATTCAGCCACCGTACGGCGCCAGCTGCCCATGAACACGCCCCTGCTCCGCCCACGCGATCGCCAGGACAGCAACCGCGTATCGATGGTCGAGCTGTTCTTCGACCTCGTGTTCGTGTTCGCGGTCACCCAGCTGTCGCACACGCTGCTCGAACACCTCTCCCTCGAAGGCGCACTGCAGACGCTGCTTCTGTTCCTGGCCGTGTGGTGGCTGTGGATCTTCACCTCCTGGGTGACCAACTGGCTCGATCCAGACCGAATACCGGTGCGGGTGATGCTGTTCGCGCTGATGCTGGGCGGACTGCTGCTGTCCTCGTCCCTGCCGCAGGCGTTCAGCGATCGCGGCCTCGTGTTTGGCGCGGTGTTCGCCGCGATGCAGGTCGGCCGCACCCTGTTCGTCGCCTGGGCGACGCACCATCACCACGACATCCTCCACCGCAACTTCATCCGGATCGCGCTGTGGATGTCGGCATCGGGCCTGTTGTGGGTGCTTGGCGGTCTCGCCGAAGGGCCGGCACGCGTCGCCTGCTGGATCTCGGCAGTGGCCATCGAATACGTCGGACCGGCGCTGTACTTCTGGGTGCCGGGGTTGGGCCGCTCCAGAACCACCGAGTGGGACATCGACGGCCACCACCTGGCCGAGCGCTGCGCACTGTTCGTGATCATCGCGCTGGGCGAGTCGATCCTGGTCACCGGCAGCGCGTTCGCGGGTCAGGCCTGGACGATGCAGACCATGACCGCGTTCGTAGTGGCCTTCCTCGGCAGCGTGGCGATGTGGTGGATCTATTTCGACACCGGCGCCGAGCGCGCCAGCCATCGCATCGCTCATTCCGACGACCCCGGCAGGCAGGCACGCCTGGCCTACACGTACCTGCACCTGCTGATCATCGCCGGCGTGATCGTCAGCGCCGTGGCCGATGAACTGGTGCTGGCGCATCCCGAACATTTCGGCACCAACGAGAATGCTGCGATCGCCGCGATCCTTGGCGGCCCGGCGCTCTACATCGCCGGCAACGCACTGTTCAAGTGGGTCTGCAACGATCGCCGCACGCCGCCGCTGTCGCACCTGCTCGGACTGGTCCTGCTGCTGGCGCTGGCGCCGCTTGCATACTCACACGCGTTGGCGCCGCTCGCGCTGGGCGCGGCGACGACGATGGTGCTGGTGTTAGTGGCGGCGTGGGAGACGGTCTCGCTGCGCCGCGCCTAGCGCGCTACTCCCTGGGCTTGCAGTCCTGTCGCATCATCCGTGTCAGACCTCCAGCGCCATGTCAGGCCGGGCCAGCGTCGCGGTCACGCCGTAGCGCTCCCCGATCTCGCCCGCCAGTGCTTCCCGCGCCTTGTCCTCGCCATGCACCAGCGCCAGCGGCGGATGGCGTCCGTCGCCGTCGGTGCGGATGGCGCCATACCAGTCGATCAGTCCGTGCTGGTCGGCGTGCGCCGACAGGCCGCCGACCGTATGGCGCTGCGCATTGACGCGCACATCGTGGCCGTGGATGCGCACCCATTTCGCACCATCGACCAGGCGCCGGCCGAGCGTGCCCTCGGCCTGATAGCCGACGAACACCACGTGCGTATTGCGCCGATCGAGACGATGGCGGAAGTGATGGAGGATCCGGCCGGCATTGGCCATGCCGGAACCGGCTATTACTATCGCGCCGCTGTCGATGCGGTTGATCGCCATCGACTCGTCGCGGGTTGCCGTGACGTGCAGGTTGGGCAGGCGGAACGGATTCGGCTTCTCCTTCCACACGCGCCGCGCATCCTCGTCGAACAGATCGGCATGGCGGTCGTAGATGGCGACGACCTTCGCCGCCATCGGGCTGTCGAGGAAGATGCGCCAGCGCGCCAGTCCCCATTCGTCCCAGTGCCTTGCGAACCAGTACAGCAGTTCCTGGCTGCGCCCGACCGCGAACGCTGGAATGAGCACGTTGCCTCCTTCGCGCCAGGCCGCGTCGAGGATGCCGCCGAGTTCGCGAATGGTCTCCGCGCGATCGCGATGCAGGCGATCGCCGTAGGTCGACTCCATCAGCACCAGATCCGCGCTATCAATGGTGGCGGGATCGCGCAGGATCGGCGTGCCCTTGGGCCCGATGTCGCCTGAGAACACCAGCTTGCGGCTGCGGCCCGCATCGTCGCGCGCCCACAACTCGACGCTGGACGAGCCGAGGATGTGGCCGGCATCGCGAAAGTTGATCTCGATGCCGGGCAGGATCTCGTGGCGCGCGTCGTACGGCAGTGCCCGCACCCGCGCCATCGCCTCGTTCACGTCATCCCGCGTGTACAGCGGCAGCACTTCAGGTTCGTTGGCGCGGCGATGCCGGTTGGCGCGCTCGGCCTCACCCTCGGAAATGGAGGCCGCGTCGAGCAGCATCACCGGCATCAGCTCGGCCGTGGCCTGCTGCGCATAGATCGGTCCGCGGAAACCTCGCTTGACCAGCAGCGGCACGCGCCCGATGTGGTCGATATGGGCGTGGCTGATGACCAGCGCGTCGAGCGCGCCGGGATCGAACGGGAACGGTTCGAGGTTGCGCCGCTCGGCTTCGGGACTGCCCTGGATCATGCCGCAGTCCAGCAGCAGGCGGCGCCCTACCGCCTCCACCTCGTGCAGCGAGCCGGTGACCTCGCCCGCCGCTCCATGGAAGTACACACGCATGGCCGCTCCTTGTCCGGGGTGACCGGACGACCGTAGCACGCCGATCCAGCGGGGCGGGCCGGCGAGTGGCAGGCTCGCGTGCCCTCCCCCCGCCGGGTCAGGAGCGTGACCTTCGACACCCGCCCTCGGGCCCGATCACGGCTAATGTCGGCCGGTTGCCCCGGACCCTGGGGCTGCAGCAGTCCCAGACCTCAACCGCCAGTCCGGCCGGAGCCCTTTGTGAGCCTCAACAAACCCAAAGTCCTGATGCTGTCCGTCGCCGTCGCCGCCGCATTGTCGGCGTGCGCCAAGAAGGAAGAAGCCGCACCGGCCGCCGATGCCGCCAAGCCGGCCGAAGCCGCCGCCTACAAGCTCGACGAAAGCAAGCTGCCGGGCGTCAACCGCTTCGCGGTCGCCGACCTCGACAGCACCAAGGACGCGTGCTCCGACTTCGGCGGATACGTCAACGGCAAGTGGCTGGCGGCGAACCCGATCCCGGGCGACCGCACCTCGTGGGGCGCCTTCGAAATGCTCAACGAGCGTTCGATCGGCGTGCAGCGCCAGCTCGCCGAGCAGGCCGCTGCCGACACCAAGGCCGCCGGCGTCGAGAAGATCGTCGGCGACTTCTGGGCCACCGGCATGGACCAGGCCAAGATCAACGCCCAGGGCATCGAGCCGCTGAAGCCGCAACTCGACACGATCGCCACGCTCGACAGCAAGGACAAGATCGTCGACTTCCTGCGCACCAGCGCGGCCAAGGGCGAGAACGTGCTGTTCGGCTTCAGCCCGGAAGCCGACTTCAAGGATTCCAAGAACAACATCGCCTACGCCTCGCAGGGCGGCCTGGGCCTGCCTGACAAGCCCTACTACTTCGACGCCGACAAGAAGGACAAGCTGGCCGCCTACGAGCAGCACGTCGCCAAGGTGCTGGAGCTGAGCGGCGTTCCGGCCGCCGACGCCGCCAAGCAGGCCAAGGACGTGATCGCGTTCGAGACCCGCCTGGCCAAGGCTTCGACCGACAAGGTGACGCTGCAGCGCGACGTCTCGCTGTACTACAACCCGGTCAGCCCGGCCGACGCCGACAAGCTGACGCCGAACTTCCCGTGGACCAAGTTCATCGAGTCGCAGGGCGTGGCCGTGCCGCAGATGTTCTCGCTGGCGATGCCGGGCTTCTTCAAGGAAGTCAGCGCGATGCTCGACGAAGTGCCGGCAGCGCAGTGGCAGTCGTACCTGCGCTTCCACACCATCGACCAGGCTTCGCCGTATCTCTCCGACGCGTTCGTCGAGGAGAACTTCAACTTCTACAACAAGACCATGCGCGGTCAGAAGGAGCTGAAGGAGCGCGGCAAGCGCGTGCTGTCGACGATCGAGCAGCAGGCCGGCGAAGCGCTGGGCCAGATGTACGTCAAGGTCGCGTTCCCGGCGGAATCGAAGGCGCGCATGCAGGAACTGGTGAAGAACCTGTCCGAGGCGCTGAAGGGCCGCATCCAGAACCTCGCCTGGATGAGCGACGACACCAAGAAGAAGGCGATGGACAAGTGGGCCGCCTTCACCCCGAAGATCGGCTACCCGGACAAGTGGCGTGAGTGGAACGGCCTGAGCACCGGCCGCGACAGCTACATCGGCAACGTGCTGGCCGCCAACGAGTTCAACTACAAGTGGATGATGGGCAAGATCGGCAAGCCGGTCGACCGCACCGAATGGGGCATGCCGCCGCAGATGGTGAACGCCTACTACAACCCGCTGCAGAACGAGATCGTGTTCCCGGCCGCCATCCTGCAGCCGCCGTTCTTCGACCCGAATGCCGACGACGCCACCAACTACGGCGGCATCGGCGCGGTGATCGGCCACGAGATGACGCACGGCTACGACGACCAGGGCAGCCGCTTCGGACCGGCTGGCAACTTCGAGAACTGGTGGACGCCGGCGGACGCCAAGGGCTTCAGCGGCCGCACCGACAAGCTCGTCGCCCAGTTCAACGGGTACGAGGCCGCGCCTGGCCTGAAGGTCAAGGGTGACCTGACCCTCGGCGAGAACATCGCCGACCTGGGCGGCTTGGCCACGGCCTACGACGCGATGAAGAAGGCGACCGAAGGCAAGGACGATCCGAAGACCGACGGCCTGACCCGCGACCAGCGCTTCTTCCTCAACTGGGGCACCGTGTGGCGCCGCAACTTCACGGAAGACGAGCTGAAGCTGCGCGTCAACACCGACGAGCACGCACCGGCCAACTTCCGTGCGATCGGCGCGCCGTCGAACCTGCCGGCCTTCGCCGCAGCGTTCTCGTGCAAGCCGGGCCAGCCGATGGTCCGCGAGGGCGACAATCAGGTCGTCATCTGGTAATCGCGTTACACACCTAAGCAGCAGCAAAAGGCCCGGGAATCCCGGGCCTTTTGTTTTGGCGCGACCGCTCCTGAACGCCGGCATGCGCCTTCGCCTGGCGTGCACATGGCCTCCAAAAAGCCGTTGCTACACTCGGCCGTCACGACCGCATGGATGACCCGCGATGACTCCTCGTCCGTTTGCCTGCGCCCTCGTCCTCGCCTTGGCTACCGGCCTGACCGCCCCCGATGCCGGCGCCGCCAAGAAGCGCGCGCCCGCCAAGGGAAAGGCGCCCGCAGCCGCCAATGCCTGCAGCGACTTCTATGCCTACGCCAACAGCGATTGGCTGCGCGCGCATCCGCTGCCGTCCGGCGGCGCAGCGTCGGTGTCGGCGTTGGGTCAACTGAACGATCGCGCGCGAACCCAGCAGATCGAACTGCTGCAAGGTGCGATGACGGCGCCGCAAGGCGAAGTGCAGAAGCTGCTCGGCGACTTCTGGGCGAGCGGTCTGGATGAAGCTGCCGTCGAGCGTGACGGCGCCCAGCCGATCGCTCCGCTGCTGGGCCGCATCAACGCGATCAAGAGCGCCAAGGACATTCCGGCTTCGATCGCCGCGCTGCATCAGGTCGGCATTCCGGTCGTCTTCAACTTCGGCGCCGACATCGACCTGCGCGACCTGACCCGCCACATTGGCTACCTCAGCCAGGGCGGCCTCGGCCTGCCCGACCCCGCCTACTACACGCGCGGCGATGCCGAGACTCGCGCACTGCTGGGCCAGTACACCACCTACGTCGAGAAGATCCTCGCGCTGACCGGCACATCGCCCGACAAGGTGGCGGCCGAAGCGCGTCTGGTCGTCGACCTGGAAACGCGGATCGCGCAGGCTTCGCGACCCCTGATCGATCTGCGCACCCCGCGCAACAACTTCGCCCCCGTTGAAACCAGCAAGCTCGCCAAACAGTACAAGCGACTGCAACTGGGCGACTTCCTGAAGGTACAGGGCGTCAAGGACGACAGCGTGTCGATCGCCAATCCGGCGCTGTTCGCGCAACTCGACAACCTGGCCGGCAGCCTCAAGCCGGACCAGTGGAAGGCCTATCTGCGCTGGCGTGTCGGCGATGCGATGGCGCCATACCTGGCAAAACCTTTCCGCGATGCCGAGTACGACTTCCGCGGCCGCGTGCTGACCGGCCTTCCGGCGCCGTCGCGGCAACAGGCGGTGCTGGATGCGATCAACCTCGCCGCCGGCCCGATGCTGGGACGCGAGTACGTCAACCGCTACCTGCCGGCGGCAACGCGTTCGCGCGCCGAGGAGATCGCGACGCAGGTACGCGCTGCGCTCGGCGCCGCGATCGATCGCGACAGCCGCTTCAGCGCTGCGGCGAAGACCGAAGCGAAAGCCAAGCTCGACAGGCTCGGCATCGAGATCGGCGCTCCCAAACGCGACCTCGACTACTCCGTGCAACCAATGGGACGAGGCAGCTTCGGCAGCAACATGCTGATCGCCTCGACCTGGCGCCATCGCGAAGAGATGAAGCGCATTGGCCGCGGCAACGCCGACCGTCGCTGGGACGTGCTGCCGCAGCAACCGGCCCTCGCCTACGACATCGCGCAGAACCGCCTGATCGTCACCGCCGCGATGCTGCAGCCGCCGGTACTCGACACCGGAAAGGACATTGCGGCGCAGTACGGCGCGTTCGGAGCGCTGGTCGGGCACGAACTCAGTCATGGCTTCGACAACCGCGGCCGACTGGTCGACGCGAAGCAGGAACTGCGCGACTGGTGGACACCGGCGGAAACCAGCGCATGGGATGCATTCGGCAATCGCATCGCCGCGCAGTACGGCGGTTTTGCCTACACCGGCCTGTCCGGCACGCGCGTGAACGGCACACAGGTGCGCGACGACGCCATCGCGGACCTGGCCGGCGTCGAACTCGCCTGGGCGGCCTACCGCAACGCGCAATCCTCGGCCAGCAAGACCGCGCAGCAGGACTTCTACAAGGGCTGGGCTTCGCTGTGGGCGGAGAACCTCAGTCCCGCCGCGGCCAGCGAACGCGCCGCGACCGACGTGCATGCCCCGGGCCAGTGGCGCGCGAACGCGCCGTTGATGAGCCAGACCGGCTTCGGTGAGGCGTTCGGCTGCAAGGCGGGTTCACCGATGCAGGCGGCGGCGGACCGGCAAATCAAGCTGTTCCCGTAGTTCGCATTCAATGACGTGACAAAAAGAAAACGGCGCGGGACTCGCGCCGTTTTCTTTCACCGGTCATCGCACGATGCGCGGCCGCGGCGGCGGACGCTTGCCGAACGGCGGCTGCCCGCGCCAGTAACGGATCAGCAGCCAGCCGAACAACATGCCGCCCAGGTGGGCGAAATGCGCGACGCCCGGCATGACGTTGGTGATGCCCATCAGCAGTTCGACGACGCCGTAGACGATCACCAGCGTGCGCGCCTTCATCGGGATCGGCGGAATCAGCAGCATCACGCGCTGGTTGGGGAACAGCATGCCGTATGCCAGCAGCAGGCCGAAGACGCCGCCGGAGGCGCCGACCGTCGGATAGGCCTCGCCACCCTGCGACACCGTCCAGTAACCCACAGCGAGCTGGCAGGCGGCGGCACCGGCGACGCACACCAGGTAATAGGTCAGGTAGCGGCGCTGCCCCCACACATGCTCCAGCGGCGCACCGAACATCGCCAGCGCCAGCATGTTGAACAGCAGATGCGCGATGCCGCCGTGCATGAAGCCGTAGGTCAGGATCTGCCACGGCAGGAACGTATAGGAGTACGGATCGCCGCCACCGGGCGGCCACAGCATGAACTGGGCAAGGGCGGCATCGCCCAGCGCCCACTGCAACAGGAAGACCAGGCCGTTGGCGATCAGCAACGCCTTGGTGACGGGGGGGAGGTTGGAAAACATTGCGGCTCCTGGTGAGCGCGCATGGTAACCGGTCGGGGTCGCGCTGGCGGCCGGCGAACGTCAGGTTCCGGCCTACTTCACGCGTGCCTTCGCCGGTGCCCTGCGCGCCTTGCGGGGAGCCGCGGTTTCGGCATGCATGCCTTCGCCCCACATCTGCTCGTCCAGCGTCGCCGCAGCTCGCAGGCCACGCACGCGCCCAGCCTCCACGTGCACGCCTTCGGCGCGCAGTCGCTGGCTCTGTTCACGAAAGCCCTTGGACCCTTCCGGGAAGGCGATTCGCCCGTCCGACCGCATTACGCGATGCCAGGGCAGGTCGCGGTCGCCATTCTCGCTGAGCAGGCGAGCCACCAGTCGCGCGCGCCCGGGCAGTCCGGCGCGGCGGGCCACCTCGCCGTAACCTGCGACCTCGCCGCGCGGAATCGCGCGAATGGCGGCCAGGATGCGCTCCGCGTTCCTCGCGGCATCTTGATTGCTCATCGCGGTAGCATACCGGGGCAACCATCGGCAGGAGCCATCCGTGCGTAATTTCGACTCGATCCGCCGCCACATCAAGACCAGCGATTTCCGCGTGACCGAGCATGATGTGGATGTGCTCTGCATCGAGCTGTCCCTGGAACAGGGTACGCGCCACCAGGCGATCTTCCTGTCCGAACTCGACGACGACGACGGCCGTCCCTACCTGCGCGTCAGCACCGCCGTCGCACCGATCACCGGCCTGGACGCCAAGCGCGCGCTGATCTTCAACTGGCAGAGCCGGGTCGGTTACCTCGCCATCGGCGACCTCGATGGCATTCCGCACCTGCAACTGTGCGAGAACCGTCCCTATGACGGCCTGGATGCCGCCGAGATCGACCGCCTGGTGCTGGAGATTGGCGGGCTCGGCGATCGCATGGAGCGCATGCTTTCGGCGGGCGGCGATCTGTTCTGAGCGTTCCACTCCTGCAAATGAAAAGGCCCGCTCGCGCGGGCCTTTTTTGTTTGCTCGCGAAGCGCCGGACTCAGGCCCAGCCCGCGACCGACAGCAACTTGTAGAACAGGTAAGCGATGCCACCTGCCGCCGGGATCGTCAGGATCCAGGCCCAGAGCATGCGCTCAACCACCGTCCATTTGATCGCGTTGAAACGCTTGGCCGTGCCCACGCCCATGATCGCGGCGGAGATGTTGTGCGTGGTCGACACCGGGATGCCGAGCGACGATGCCAGCGTGATCACCGTGGCCGCACTGGCTTCCGCGGCGAAGCCGTGGATGGGATGCAGCTTCACCAGCTTGTGGCCCAGCGTCTTGATGATGCGCCAGCCGCCCGCGGCGGTACCGGCGGCCATCACCACGGCGCAGGTGAGCTTGATCCAGGTGTCGATGTCCTTGTTGACGATCGCGTTCTGTGACGGATGCAGGAATGCCAGCCACGAAGGCAGGTTGTCGAGCGTGCCCGCGGCCTGTGCGCTGACCAGCGCCAGCGCGATGATGCCCATGGTCTTCTGCGCGTCATTCGAGCCGTGCGCGAAGCCCATGTACGCCGCCGAGGCCAGCTGCGCCTTGCCGAAGAAGGCGTTGACCCATCGCGGGCGCGCCAGCCGCGCCAGCAGGCCGCCGCTGGAGGCCATGCCGGAGATGATCGCGAACAGGATGCCCATCACCAGGAAGCCGGCGCTGAAACCGAGCAGTGGCGAACTCACCATCGGCACCACGACCTTCCACAACAGGCCTGCGCTCTTGAACCACGGATCGGCCGGTTCAGACCAGATGATCGCGTGCGGATTGTTCATCGCCGCGGCGAACGCCGCGCCGCACAGGCCGCCGATCAACGCGTGTGACGAAGACGACGGCAGGCCCAGCGCCCACGTGATCAGGTTCCAGACGATGCCGCCGCCGAGCGCGCACAGGATCAGTTGCGACGTCACTTCAACCACGCCCGAATCGAGCAGGCCGGAAGCGATCGTCTTGGCCACGGCGGTGCCCCAAAGCGCACCGATCAGGTTGGTTGCCGCGGCCAGCATGACCGCCTGCATCGGCGACAGCACCTTGGTCGCGACCACGGTCGCGATCGAGTTGGCGGTGTCGTGGAAGCCGTTGATGTACTCGAAGATCAGCGCCGCGAGTACCACGACCAGGACCAGGGTCAACATCGGCCCGGCCCCTTAGGAATTCTTCAGCACGATTTCGTAGGCGACCGTGCCCGCTTCGCGGCAGCGGTCGATGGCCTTCTCGAGGATCTCGAAGAACTCCTTGAGCAGGAACATCTGCAGGTTGTCGAGGCGACCGGAATAGATGTCGCGGTACAGCTCGAGCATCAGGCGGTCGGCTTCGTTCTCGATCGAACGCAGCTGGTCGTTCAGGGCCTTCATCGGCTCCAGCTTCATGTCGCGCACCTGGTGGACCATCTTCACCACCACCGCGGCGGCCTGCTCGAGCATCGCCGCGCGCGGGGCGAAGTCGATGCCTTCAAGGTGGCGGATCGCGAGCGCGTAGCGGTCGGCGAACTTCTCGACCTGCTTCGGGATCTTGTACAGAGCCGTCCCCAGCGCCTCGATGTCCTCGCGCTCGATCGGGGTGATGAAGCTGTTCACTAGTTCCTGGCTGATCTTGTCGGCGGCGCTGCGCTCGCGCTGACGGGCGAGCTTGAAGGCGTCCAACGCCGGCTGCCGGTCGGCTTCCTTCAGCATGGTGTGCAGGGCCTTGGTGCTGTCGTGGGCGGCGACGGCCGCCTCTTCCAGCAGCGTGTAGAACTGGTTGCCTTGGCCGAAAATCGTTTGCAGGGAGAACATGCGTCAGGTGCCTCGTGGTGCGCCAAAGGGGGCGCGCGGTGGGGTCAGCGGGCGCGATTATGACGGTTTGGCGTCATTTCCGCGCGTCCGCCGGCTCCACGGACCCTTCACGGGGGTGGTTCGAGATGGCCTGTTAAGATGGCCGGGACTTTCCAAGCCAGAGCCTCTGGCACTTCGACCCGATGGACGACGACCCAAGACTGCCGCCTGCCCTGTGTCCCCCGACTGACCGTCGCCCCTCCCGCCGCCCAGCCCCTCCGGAACGGACCCCATGCTGGAGCTGCTGATCGTCCTCGCCCTGATCGTCCTCAACGCCTTCTTCGCCCTGTCGGAGATGGCACTGATGACGTCGCGCAAACTGCGCCTGAAGCAGATGGCCGAGACCAGCCGCGGCGCACGCGTCGCCCTCGAACTGGCCGAGCACCCCGACAACCTGCTGTCGACCGTCCAGGTGGGCATCACCTCGATCGGCATCCTCACCGGCACGTTCGGCGGTGAATCCATCGGTCTGGTCATCGCCGGATGGCTGCAGGGCATGTGGCCGGATGCGACCCAGTACGCCCGCGCCATTGGCCTGGGCACGGCGGTCAGCCTGATCACGGCTGCTTCGGTGATCTTCGGCGAGCTCATTCCCAAGCGCCTGGCGCTGACCAATGCCGAGCGCATCGCCAGCGCCGTCGCACTGCCCTTGTACTGGCTGTCGCGCGCCGCCCGTCCGATCGTGGCCGCGCTCGGCGCGATCAACCGCGCCGTGCTGCGCGTGCTCGGCATCAAGGACGACGCCCGCAGCGCCATCAGCGAAGAGGAAATCCGGCTCCTGGTGACCGAAAGCCACGAGCAGGGAGTCATTGATGCCGACGAGCGCAAGATGATGAACCGAGTGCTCGGGCTGGGCGACCGCAGCGCAGAAAGCCTGATGACCCCCCGCATGCGCATCGCCTGGCTCGATGCCGCCGCCGACTTCGCCGAGAACCTCGCGGCCATGCGCGAGACGCCGTTCTCGCGTTACCCGGTCTACCGGGGCGACGACAGCGATGTGCTCGGCATCCTGGAGGTCAAGTCACTGCTCGACCGGCTCGACGAGAAGGCGCCTGATCTTTTCAAGGAGCTGCGCGAGCCGTTGTTCGTCTCCGAGTCGACCCACGCGATGAAGCTGCTGGAGATCTTCCGCGAGGAGCAGCAGTCGCTGGCGCTGGTGGTCGACGAGTACGGCGAGATCAGCGGCATCGTCACCATCGCCGACCTGATGGACGCCGTCGTGGGCCGCATCCACACCGTCGTGGGTCAAGCCGGCAAGCACCTGTCGCCCGAGGAGGAGGACAGCGCTGGCCCGGTGGTGGAACGTGCAGACGGGTCCTACCTGCTCGATGGCGCACTGCCGATCGAGGACCTGCGCGAGCTCGTCGGCGGTGGCGCGTTGCCCGACGAGGAGCAGCACGACTTCCATACAGCCGCCGGCATGGTCATCGCCCACTTCGGACGCATCCCGTACGTCGGCGAGTTCTTCGACTGGGGGACATGGCGCATCGAGGTGGTCGACCTCGACGGCCCCCGCATCGACAAGCTGCTGCTGAACAAGCGCGTTGAACCCGACACGGACGAACATGAAGCATCGGGCTGATCACGAGACGCAACCGGAAGCCGGCACGCGCGCCCTGCTCGACACCTTTGCGGTGGGCGATCCGGATGAAGTCCTCCAGCTCGGCGACCTGTTCGGCGGGCTGGGCGAGCGCTCCTTCGGGATGCTGCTGTTCGTCGCCACCCTGCCCGCCTTCATTCCGATTCCGGGTGTCGGCGGCGCGATCAGCGGTCCGCTGGTGATGCTGATCGGACTGCAGTTGCTGATCGGACGGCATCGCCCGTGGCTGCCGCGATTCATCGCCAGCCGTGGCCCGCACCGGCATGCGCTGAACCGGTTCCGTGAGCGGCTGTCTCCCTGGCTCAGACGCCTGGAGCGTGTGGTGCGTCCACGCGCGACCACGCTGCTCGATCACTTCACGGCCAGCTCGTTCACCGGCCTGCTGCTGATGCTGCTGGGACTTCTGCTGTCGCTGCCGATCCCGTTCACCAACTACGTGTTCGGTGGCCTGCTGCTGCTGTTCGCGCTGGCGCTGCTCGAACGCGACGGGTACCTGATGGTCGTCGCCTGGGTGGCCGGCGGACTGGCGGTCACGCTGGCGGGACTCCTCTCGGGCAATCTCGCGACGGCGGCGGCGCAACTGCTGGACCGGTTGAACTGACGACCGGCGCCTGTGCCGCGATGACAGGACCGGCGCACGCGCGCTCGTCGGGGCCGAGGCCCCTCCCGCATCAGTGCAGCAGCGTCATGAACTCTTCGTTCGACACCGGGTGGCCCAGCCAGTAGCCCTGGGCAAGGTCGCAGCCGCGTTCGCGCAGGATCGAATACTGGCCTTCGCGTTCCACGCCTTCGGCGACCACGGTGATTCCGAGCGAGTGCGCCATCGCGATGATGGCGGTGGTCAGCGCGAGGTCGTCTGGATCGCGGAGCACGTCAGCAATGAAGCTGCGGTCGATCTTGACGCCATCGACCGGCACGCGGCGCAGATGGCTCAGCCCGGAAAAACCGGTGCCGAAATCGTCCAGCCATACTTTCACGCCGGCCGTGCGCAACTGCGACAGCAGCGCACTGGCATGGACTTCGTCGCCGATCACCGCAGTCTCGGTCAGCTCGATGTGCAGGTGGCGCGCCGGCAGGCCGGTATCGGCCAGGCTCTCGGACACGACCTTGGGCAAATCGCCGGTGCGCAACTGCCGCGGCGAAACATTCACGGACACGAACATCGGTTCGCCCGATGCCCTCGCCCCCTGCCAGCCGACCGCATCGCGGCAGGCGGTGCGCAGCACCTGCGGGCCCAGCGTTTCGATCAGGCCGCTCTGTTCGGCGACGTCGATGAACACCGAAGGCGCCACCAGTCCCTGCTGCGGATGCTGCCAGCGCAGCAGCGCCTCGGCGCCGACCATCATGCCGTCGGACAGGCGATAGACCGGCTGGTACACCAGGCTCAACTCGCCGCGATCCCAGGCACCGCGCAGTTCGTGCTCCAGGTGCACGCGGCGTTCGACCGCCTGATCCATCGCGCGGCTGTAGAAGCGGTAGCAGTTCTTGCCGGCAACCTTGGCCTGGTACATCGCGATGTCGCCGTTCTTCATCAGCGCCGTCGCGCCCGATGCATCTTCGGGGAACAGCGTGATGCCGATCGACGTACCGAGGAACACCTGGCGATCCTGCACGCGGATCGGCTGGCCGAGCTCGGTCACCATCGTCTCCGCCAGCTTCGTGGCGATGCCGCGCACGTCGCCGTCGTTCGCCACGCCGGCCTGCACGAGGATGACGAACTCGTCGCCACCGAAGCGCGCGAGCACGGCGGCGTCGCCGCCCATCCGCTGCACGGTGTCGCGGATGCGGTTGGAGAAGTGCAGCAGCACTTCGTCGCCCGCATCGTGACCGAGCGTGTCGTTGACGCGCTTGAAATCGTCGATGTCGGCGAACAGCAGCGCGAGCTGGCGGCCCGCGCCGCGCAACTGCAGCAGGCGTTCGTCCAGCGTCTCGCGGAACGCGAGGCGGTTGGCCAGGCCGGTCAGCGCATCGGTGTACGCCATGCGGCGGATGTCGCGGTCGTGCCGGGCAACACTGTGGCCCATGCGGCCGAACGCGTGGATCAGGTCGCCGATCTCGTCCTGGCTGCGCGCCACCGGCAGCGCGGTGTCGTAATGGCCGCCCTCGATCTGGCGCGCGGCATCGGCAAGTTGACTGATCGGCCTCACCAGGAACCGCTGCAGCAGCCACAACATCACCGCGCCCAACCCCAACAACCCGATGCCGAGCACGCCCACCCAGACCAGGTGGCGATCGCCGAGTTCCTCGAGGCGATGCCGGAGACTGGCCACCGCGGCATCCTGGACCGTGCGCGCCGCGTCCAGGTCGAATCCGACGCGGACGCCGCCGATGCGCTCGTTTCCGATCATGATCGGCGAGGACACGTCCATGACGTCGTCGCTCCACTGCGCATGCGTGTTCTTCGCGGCGATCACCTCGAACGCCATCGGGTCGTCCATGCGCTTGCCGTAGCTCGGGATCTCGTCGCTGCCGTCGTGGACGACATCGCCCTCGCCGTCATAGACGATGACGTAACGGGTCCCCGGCTGGCGCAGCACCGAACGGCCCAGCACGCCGATCGCGTCCAGGTCGAAGTAATAGAGCGGATTGGCCAGCGAGTCGGCCAACTGCGCGACCATGCCCTCGCCGCGGCGGCGAAGGGTCTCGGCCGCCATGCTCTGCATGGCGTCGCGGCTGACGAACTCGACCTCGCGCTGCATGCGCTCCTGCCGGCTCCAAAGCAGCGCGATCAACGCCAGTACCACCAGCAGCGCCAACCCCATCAATGTCAGGAACTTGGCCTGCAAACCGTAACGCACCTTCATTCCACCTCCGCGCGGACGCGCGCCACGCCGGCGGAAATCCGCTCGAGCGCATGCTGCGAAGCCGGGTCGATGGGGAGGAACCGGGTTGTCTTGAAGAAACGCAGCAGCGCTTCGCCTGCGTCCGGATCGTTGGCGGCGTCGACCAGCACTTCACGCAACCGGGCCTGCACGCGCGGGTTCATGCCCTCGCGCACGACCTCGACCGCACGGGGGTAGTCCTCTGTCTTGCCGATGACAACGAAGTCGCGCCTGAAGGCCATCGGCACGCGCTGCGGATTGTTCCAGTCGATGTTGCTCATCACGCCGACATCGACCAGACGCTTGTGCACCCAGGTCGAGATGTTCAGCTCGGAACGCGCGAACAGGTAGCCGACGGCGCCCGTCGCGATATGGTCGGTCGGCGACAGCAGGATCTCGAGTGGGAGACCGCGTCCGAGCAGCACCGCCACCGGCGCGAAATAGGCGCTGGTCGAGGAGGAGCGCTGGAACGCCACGCTGTGGCCGCGCAGGTCGTCCAGCGAACGCAGGCCGCTGTCGCGGCGGGCGAAGAACAGGCTGTGGTAATGGCTGGTGCCGTCGCGCTCGGTCAACAGCAGCGGCTGGGCGTGGGCGCGCTGCTGCAGCAGCATCGCGGTGCCCGCGGTTTCGGTGACCCAGTCGACGCGGCCGCGGCGCAGGTAGCTCGCCATCTGCTGCACGTCCTTGGCCATCAGGATGCGGCCCTCGCGGATACCGACATCGGCCATGCGCGGCACGACGTAGTCGAGCAGCGGCTTGAGCTGCTCGTAATGCGCCTTGGGATCGTCGCTGATGCGGCCAATGACGAGTACGCCATCGTCGGGAGCGGCGCTCACCGCGTGCGACCCCAAGGTCGCCGTCGTCTGGGCCGACACCCATGCCGGCAGCAGGGCCGCCAGCACAAACAGGGTCAGCAGGACGGTACGGCGCGCGCTGTCAATCAAGCAGAGGACCGGGTCGGGTGACGACGGGTAGCAGCCTAATCGAAACGGACGTTGGCCGATACAGCGTCCGCTCGCGCATGCGCGTCTCCGGCCGGCCGCCTGTCGGCTAGCGCCGGGAAGACTGTCCCGCCAGCATCGCCATGCGCTGTGCGTCCGCCAGCACGCCACGAAGGATCCTGATCTCGCGGGCGTCCAGGTCGGCGCGCAGGAACAGGCGGCGGAGCTTGCGCAACGCCGATTCAGGCGCCCGCCCCTTGTGGAAGTCGATGGCATCCAGCGTTTCGGCCAGTTGCGCGAAGAAACCCTCCAGTTCCGCGTGCGATGCCGGTGGATCGCGTGGTTCCAGCGCCAGGGAGGGGGCCTGGGCCAGCAGAGCCAGACGCAGTTCGTAGCTCAGGACCTGCACCGCCGCGGCCAGATTCAGCGAGCTGTAGTCGGGGTTGGCAGGAATGTGCACGGCAGCGTGGCAGAGCTGCAGTTCCTCGTTGTCCAGGCCGGTGCGTTCACGTCCGAACACCAGCGCCACTTCGTCTGCCGCCGAGGCGGATGCGACGGCACGCGAGGCGGCGTCGCGCGGCGCGAGCTCCTCCAGTGCGATGCGGCGGCTGCGGGCCGTGCAGCCCAGTACCAGCCGGCAGTCGGCCACGGCTTCAGCCAGCGTGGCACAGGTCGTGGCGGCGGCCAGCACGTCGTCGGCGCCGGCGGCGAGTGCATAGGACTCGGTATTGGGCGCTTTCTCGGGGGCCACCAGCACCAGCCGGGTGAGGCCCATGGTCTTCATCGCGCGGGCGGCCGAGCCGATGTTGCCGGGGTGCTGGGTGCCGACCAGGACAATGCGCAGGCGGGCGGCGGCGGCCGGATCGGCCGGGACTTGGGGATTGGATTCGGTACTCATGTCCCGCAATGGTAAACTCCGCGCCCCGGTCATCGAACCGGCGCGCTCTTTACCTCCGCCAGTCCATCCCCACCTCATCCCCCACGAGGCCGTTTGCCATGCAGAAACCCGCCGTCACCCTCATGGTCAAGGCCGCCCGCGCCGCCGGCAACGTGTTGCTGAGGCACATGAACAAGCTCGACGCACTGAACGTGGTCGAGAAGGACCGGATGGACTACGCCAGCGAAGTCGATGGCCTGGCCGAGAAGGAAATCATCAAGGAATTCCGCCGCTCCACGCCCGACTACGCCATCCTCGGCGAGGAAAGCGGCCCGATCGGCACCAATCGCTACACCTGGGTCATCGATCCGCTCGACGGCACCAGCAACTACCTGCACGGCATTCCGCACTTCTGCGTGTCGATCGCCCTGGTCGAGAACGGCGAGCCGACCCACGGCGTGATCTTCGACCCCCTGCGCAACGAGCTGTTCACCGCCAGCCGCGGCAGCGGCGCGATGCTCAACGACCGCAAGATCCGCATCGCCGAGCGCAAGGACCTGGCCGGCGCGATGCTGATCACCGGCTTCCCGCCGCGCGAGCGCTCGCGCACCAGCGCCCACCTGAAGTGCGTCGACGCGCTGTTGCTGGACGCCGAGGACATCCGCCGCACCGGCTCGGCCGCGCTCGACCTGGCCTATGTCGCCTGCGGCCGCGCCGATGCCTACTTCGAAGCCGGCGTGAAGCCGTGGGACATCGCCGCCGGCGCGCTGCTGGTCCGCGAGGCAGGCGGCAAGGTGGTCGATTTCCGCGGCCGCGCCACCGGCCCGATGGACCAGCGTGGCCACATGCCGCGCCAGCTGGTCGCCGGCAACCTGAAGATCTGCGACGTGCTGCAGCAGAAGATCGTCAACACGGGCTACGCGGCGGCGTTCGACTGATCGCTCCCCGCCATCGGTACTGAAGAAGCCGCGCGAAAATGCGCGGCTTTTCTTTTGCCGAACCCAGGCCGCCTTCCGCCGCATGAAGCCCAAAAGAAAGGCCGCGCAATGCGCGGCCTTTCAGGGCATGGAGCAGCTGACGGCTTACGGACGACGCGCCAGCGCCGCTTCGTCCTTGGCCTTTGGCATCAGGTCCTGCTTGGTGACCTTCAGGAAGCCGATGGTCAGCAGCGGGCACGCCACGAAGATCGACGACAGCGTGCCGATGATGATGCCGATCATCTGCGACTCGGCCATGCCGCGCAGCGAACCGCCGCCGTACAGGTACAGGGCGAACACCGTCAGGAACGCCACGAACGAGGTGATCACCGTACGCGACAGCGTCTGGTTGATCGACTTGTTGAGGATTTCCTCCGGCGACGCGCGCATCGAGCGGAAGTTCTCGCGGACGCGGTCGAACACCACGATCGTGTCGTTGATCGAGTAACCCATCACCGACAGCACACCGGCCAGCACGGTCAGGTCGAACTCGTGCCCGCTCAACGCGAACCAGCCCGTTACCACCACGACGTCGTGCAGCGTGGTCAGCACCGCGGCGATGGCGAACTTCTTCTCGAAGCGGAACGAGATGTAGGCCAGGAAGCCGACGATCACGAAGATCAGCGCCCACAGGCCGTTCATCGCCAGGTCCTTGCCGACCTGCGGACCGACGAACTCGCTGCGCAGCACCTTGCCCGCGTTGCCTTCAAACGCCAGCGCGCGCTGCACGTCTGCGCCCGTGCTGCCGTTGTTCGCCGCACCGCCCGTCTTGGGCTGCAGGCGGATCAGCAGGTCGTTGCCCGAGCCGAAAGTCTGGACCTGGGCGTTGTCGTAGCCCGCCTTGTCCAGGCGCGCACGGACATCGTCCACGTCCACCGGACGCTCGAAGCGCAGCTCGGTGACGGTGCCGCCGGTGAAGTCCAGGGCGAAGTTGAAGCCCTTGGTCACCATCGCGCCGATGGCGACCAGCATGATCGCCAGGGCAATGCCCAGCGATACCCAGCGCAGGCGGATGAAGTTGATGTTGGAGTCGTAGGGGAAGACGTTGAACGGTTTCATGATGCGTGGCTTCCCGTCAGATCCAGATGGACTTCAGCTTGCGGCGGCCGCCATAGAACAGCGTGGCCAGGGCGCGGGAGACGCCGACCGCGGTGTACAGCGAGGTCAGGATGCCGACCAGCATCGACACGGCGAAGCCCTTGACCGGACCGGTACCGAAGGCGAACAGGGCGACGCCGGCGAGGATCGCGGTGAGGTTCGCGTCGGCGATGGTGCCGGAGGCGCGCTCGTAGCCTTCCGCGATCGCCGTCTGCGGTGGCAACCCTAGCCTCAGCTCCTCGCGTATGCGCTCGTTGATCAGCACGTTGGCGTCCACCGACATGCCCACCGTGAGCGCGATGCCGGCCAGGCCGGGCAGCGTCAGCGTGGCGTTGAACAGCGACATCACGGCGATCAGCATCAGCATGTTCAGCAGCAGCGCCAGGCAGGTGATGACGCCGAACATGCGGTAGTAGAACAGGAAGAAGATCAGCGCGAACGCGAACGAGTACGTCACCGCGGTCAGGCCGCGCTCGACGTTCTCGCGACCCAGGCTCGGACCGACGATGCGTTCCTCGATGAAGTCCATCGGCGCCGCCAGCGAACCCGAGCGAAGCAGCAGCGCCAAGTCGGCCGCTTCCTTGCTGCTGTCCAGGCCGGTGGTCTGGAAGTCCTTGCCGAACACGCCGTTGATGTTGGCAACCGAGATGACTTCCTCGTTGATCTTGGTCGTGCGCACTTCCTTGCCGTCGACCACGCGGACTTCCGGCACGCGCTCGATGTAGACCACGGCCATCGGCTTGCCGACGTGCTCGCTGGTGTACTCGAACATGCGCTGGCCACCGACGCCGTTCAGGCGCACGGACACAGCCGGAGTGCCGGTCTGCTGATCCATCATCGAGGTGGCGCCGACGAGCTGGTCGCCCGACGCGATCACGCGCTTGTTGAGGACGATCGGCATCGGCTTGCCGTCGGGGCCGAGCTCCTTGCGGTAATAGATGCGGCCTTCCGGCGGCACGTTGCCCGTGGCGACGGCATCGTAGGCATTGACGTTCTCCACCACGCCGCGGTACTCCAGCGTCGCGGTGGCGCCGAGGATGCGCTTGGCCTGGGCGGTGTCCTGCACGCCCGGCAGCTGCACGACGATGCGGTCGCTGCCCTGGCGCTGGATGATCGGCTCGGCCACGCCGAGCGCGTTGATGCGGTTACGCAGCGTGCCGACGTTCTGCTCGATCGCCTCGACCGCCATGCGCTGCAGCTCGGCATCGGTCACCTGCGCCGAGACGGTGTTGCCCTGCACCTGCATCAGCAGGTTGGCCTGGCTCTTGGCGATCAGCTCTCGCGCATGCTCGGCATCGGCGGGGCTGGCCAGCGTCGCGACGATCGTGTTGTTGGCGCGGCGTTCGACCGACTCGTAGCGCTGGTGACCATCGCGCAGCACCACGCGGACGTCCTCGGCGGTGGCTTCCAGCCGCTTGTCGAGCGCGGCCTTCTGGTCGACCTGCATCAGGAAATGCACGCCGCCCTGGAGGTCCAGACCGAGCAGCATCGGCTTGGCGCCGATCTTCTCCAGCCAGTCCGGCACCGTCGAGGCGAGGTTCAATGCGACCACGTAGTCGTTGCCCAACGGATCGCGCAGCGCGTCGGCGGCCTTGACCTGCTGGTCAGGGTTGCCGAGGCGGACAAGCAGGTTGCCCTTCTTGTCGTCCAGCTCGATCGCCTTCGGCGTCACGCCGGCCTTGGTCAGATCGGCCGCGACTCGCGCACGCAGCGCCTCGTCGATCCTGGCACCACGATTGGCGGTGACCTGCACCGACGGATCCTGCGGGAAGATGTTGGGCAGTGCGTAAATCGTGCTCAGCACCAGCACAAACAGGATGACGATGTATTTCCAGCGCGCGTAAGTCAGCATCAAAAAAAGCCTCTCATCCCCTGCGGCGGCCATCCGGCCGCCGTTGCATCAAACGGTCTTGGCGACGGCTCAGGCCGACTTCAAGGTGCCCTTGGGCAGCACGTTGGCGATCGCGCCCTTCTGCACGCGGATGCGCACGCTGTCGGCGATCTCGACCGTGATGAAGTTCTCACCGATGTCGGTGACCGTGCCGGCGATGCCGCCGTTGGTCAGCACTTCGTCGCCCTTGGCCAGCTTGTCCAGCATGGCGCGGTGTTCCTTCTGGCGCTTCATCTGCGGGCGGATCATCAGGAAGTACATGACGCCGATCAGCAGGATCGGGAAGAGCAGCGTCATCATGCCGCCACCGGCAGGCTGGCCGGCGGCCTGGGCATGGGCGGGGGAGATCACGAGGTCAAGCAGGTTCATCACGGATGTCCTGAATCGAAAAATAGCGTCGGATTATGCCACGGCCCCGGCGTTGCACGGCCTGGCAGGGTTTCCCGGGGCTGGCCGGATCAGCCTTCCCCGTTGCGGATGGCGTAGAAGGACTCCCGGAACGCCGCAAAGGTTCCCTGGGCGATGGCCTCGCGCATCTGCGCCATCAGGCGCTGGTAGTAGCGCAGGTTGTGCAGGGTGCCCAGCATCGGCGCGAGCATCTCGCCGCAACGGTCCAGGTGGCGCAGGTAGCTGCGGCTGAATCCGCGGCTGCAGGCGTAGCAGTCGCAGCCCTCCTCGATCGGCCGGGTATCGCGCTCGTATTTGGCGTTGCGGACGCGGACCGTGCCGAACGAGGTGAAGTAGTGACCGTTGCGGGCATTCCGGGTAGGCATGACGCAATCGAACATGTCGATGCCGCGGGCCACGCCCTCGACCAGGTCTTCCGGCCGGCCCACGCCCATCAGGTAGCGCGGGCGGTCCTCCGGCAATTGCGGGCAGGTGTGCTCGAGCATGTGGTTTCGCTCGGCCTCCGGCTCGCCGACCGCCAGGCCGCCGATCGCGTACCCGTCGAAACCGATCCCCTTCAACGCCTCCGCCGAACGCGTGCGCAAAGGCTCGTGCACGCCGCCCTGGACGATGCCGAACAGCGCCGCGTCGTTGCCTTCGTGCGCGCGCTTGCTGCGCTCGGCCCACCGCAGGCTCAGCTCCATCGACTTGCGCGCGACCTCCTCGGTCGCCGGATACGGCGTGCACTCGTCAAAGATCATCACGATGTCCGAGTCGAGCACCTTCTGGATGTGCATGCTCTCCTCGGGACCGAGGAACACCTTGCTGCCGTCGGTAGGCGCGGCGAAGGTCACGCCCTGCTCGGTGATCTTGCGCTTGTGCGCCAGCGAGAACACCTGGAAGCCGCCCGAGTCGGTCAGGATCGGACCGTCCCAGCGGCCGAAGCCGTGCAGGCCGCCGTGGTCGGCGATCACATCCAGTCCCGGGCGTAGATACAGGTGGAAGGTGTTGCCGAGGATGATCTCGGCGCCCAGTTCGCGAACCTGCTCGGGCATCACGCCCTTCACCGAACCGTAGGTGCCGACCGGCATGAATGCCGGCGTTTCGACGGTGCCGCGCGGGAACGTCAGGCGCCCGCGGCGCGCCGCGCCGTCGGTCCGCAGCAGTTCGAACGACATGCGGCTGGAAGAAGGCGCGCTCATGCCCCGCCCTCCACCGCCTGCGGGTACAGCAGCATCGCGTCGCCGTACGAGAAGAAGCGGTAGCGCTCGGCTATCGCGTGTGCGTAGGCGTCGAACACGCGCGACTTGCCGGTAAAGGCGGACACCAGCATTAACAGGGTGCTCTCGGGCAGATGGAAATTGGTGATCAGGGCGTCGACCGAGCGGATCCGATAGCCCGGCAGGATGAAGAGCCGGGTCTCGCCGGCGTATGGCGTCAGCTCTCCCTCGCGCATCGCGCTTTCCAGCGCGCGCACGACGGTCGTACCCACGGCGATGACGCGTCCACCGGCCTCGCGCGTGCGGCGGATCTGTTCGATCAGGCCGGCGCCGACGTTGAGCCACTCGCTGTGCATCACGTGCTGGTCCAACTCGTCGACGCGCACCGGCTGGAACGTACCCGCGCCGACATGCAACGTGACGTGGCCGAAACTTACGCCCCTCGCCTTCAGAGCCTCCAGCAGCACTTCGTCGAAATGCAGCCCGGCGGTCGGGGCGGCCACGGCGCCGACTTCGCGGGCGAACACGGTCTGGTAGCGGGTGTCGTCGTCGTGCCCGGCGTCGCGCTGGATGTAGGGCGGAAGCGGCAGGCGTCCGGCGTGGAGTAGCCATTTCTCCAGCGATTCGCCGATGTCGAAGCGCAGGCGGTAGAACTCGCCCTCGCGGCCCAGCACCTCGGCCTCGCCGCCGGCATCGAGCAGGATGCGCGCGCCGGCCTTGGGCGACTTGCTGACGCCGAGTTGTGCGCGGACCTCATGCCCGCCGAGCAATCGCTCGATCAGTATCTCCACGCGACCGCCGCTGGTCTTCTGTCCGTACAGGCGCGCCGGGATCACCCGCGTGTCGTTGAACACCAGCAGGTCGCCCGGGGCCAGCAGACCCGGCAGGTCGCGAAACACCCGGTCCTCGAACTTCGCGGGCGATGGCGGCACCACCAGCAGGCGGCTCGCCGAACGCTCCGGCAAGGGCGCCTGGGCGATCAGCTCGGGCGGCAGGTCGTAATGGAAGTCGGATTTCTTCAAGGCGTGGCCGGACGTGGGGCGGGCGGCAGGACCGGCCATTGTAAGAGGTCCGCCGCGATGAAGCCTTCGGGCCGCTTTCCGGGACCTGGCTATCGCTCGAACTTGGCCGACAGGATGATCGCGGAGGTCGTCCGCTCGACGCCGTCGATTCCGCCGATCCGGTCGGTCAACTCGTCCATGGCCTCCACCGTCGGCACCACACCCAGCGCGACCAGGTCGAACGGACCGCTCACCGAATGCAGCGTGCGCACTTCCGGCATCGCGTGTAGCGCAGCCGAGACCGAGGCCATCTGCTTGGGCAGCACGGTGATCATGATGTGGGCACGGATATGTCCGCGCTCGGCCTCGTCATGGACGCGGATCGTGTAGCCATCGATCACCCCTTCCCGCTCCAGGCGCTCGATCCGGCTGTGAACCGTGGTCCGCGACAGCTTCAGCCGCCGCGCGATCTCGGCGGTCGAGGCGCGCGCGTTTTCGCGCAGTACGGACAACAGCTGCTGGTCGGCGTCGGTGATCTTCATTTCGCTGGCCAAGGTTCGTCAAATCGATGAAATTATCCCATGTTTCGTACAAATCCATACTGTCGATCGACGAATTAATCTGAATAATAGAAGGAATACCGTTCACAGCACTCCGGAGAACCCCATGGCCGTCATCGACCGTCTCGCCCCTCTCCGCGCCCATGGGGGCCGCCGTCGTACCCAGGGCCTGGACGACGCAACGATCGCTCGTTTCGCCGCCAGCCACGCCGACCTGATCGAGGCCATCGAGGCCGCCGGGCAGGAATACGACCGGGTGAAGGAAGACTTCGCCGATCTGCTGGACCTCGACGAGGACCTGCAGATGCAGGCCGTGCAGGCTGGCTACGTCAATTTCTATCCGGACGACGCGGTCAATCCGTACGTCGCCCTCGTCGCACGCGGCCCGTGGATCGTGACCCTCAAGGGCGCCGTGCTCCACGACTCCGGTGGCTACGGCATGCTCGGCTTCGGCCACACGCCCAAGGCAGTGCTCGCCGCGATGGCCAAGCCGCAGGCGATGGCCAACATCATGACGCCGTCGCTGTCGCAGTTGCGCTTCGATAGCGCGATCCGCGCCGCGATCGGTGCCGGACGTGGCGGCTGCCCGTACGAGAAGTTCCTCTGCCTGAACTCCGGTTCGGAGTCGGTCTCGCTGGCCGCGCGCATCGCCGACGTCAACACCAAGCTGATGACCGACGCCGGCGGCCGCCATGCAGGCCGCGCGATCAAGCGCGTCGTCGTCAAGGGCAGCTTCCACGGCCGCACCGAGCGCCCGGCGCTGTATTCGGACTCCTCGCGCAAGACCTACATGCAGTACCTCGCCAGCTTCCGCGGCGAGGACACGATGATCACCGTCGAACCCTACGACGTCGAAGCTCTGAAGAAAGTCTTCGCCGACGCCGACACCAACGGCTGGTTCATCGAGGCGATGTTCCTGGAGCCGGTGATGGGCGAAGGCGACCCGGGCCGCAGCGTGCCGCCGGCGTTTTATGCCGCCGCCCGCGAACTGACCCGCGCGCACGGTTCGCTGCTGCTGGTCGATTCGATCCAGGCCGGCCTGCGCGCGCACGGCGTGCTGTCGATCGTCGATTACCCCGGTTTCGAGCAGCTCGACCCGCCGGACATGGAGACCTACTCCAAGGCGCTCAACGCGGGCCAGTACCCGCTGTCCGTGCTGGCGGTCGGCAAGCGCGCCACCGAGCTCTACAAGAAGGGCCTGTACGGCAACACGATGACCACCAACCCGCGCGCGCTCGATGTCGCCTGCGCAGTGATGGAACAGGTCACTCCGGCGGTGCGCGAGAACATCCGTGCGCGCGGCAAGGAAGCATTGGAGAAGCTCGAGAAGCTCAAGGCCGAGCTCGGCGGCCTGATCACCAAGGTGCAGGGCACCGGACTGCTGTTCTCCTGCGAGCTGTCGCCGGAGTTCAAGTGCTACGGCACCGGATCCACCGAGGAATGGCTGCGCGAGCAGGGCGTCGGCGTGATCCACGGCGGCGTCAACTCGCTGCGGTTCACCCCGACCTTCACCATCACCAGCGAGGAGATCGACCTCTTGGTGGCGATGGTCGCCCGTGCACTGAAGGAAGGCCCGCGCGCGCAACAGGCCGCGGCCGCCTGAGCAGGCTCACCCGCCTGACGTGATGAAAAAAGCCGGGCTCGAAGCCCGGCTTTTTTCTTTCGACGTCAGCGTACCGAAGGCCGGTCCCGGCTCGCCCCGGCGTTCGGAACTGGACCCTCTCCCGTTCATCCCTCGACCCTTCGGCAGGCTCAGGGCATGCTTCGCTGCGCTACGCTCCGAACGAACGGGAATGGGCGTCCCTTCTCGCCCGCCACCTTTCCGAGCCTCCATGAAAATCGTCGAAGTCCGTCATCCGCTGGTGCAGCACAAGCTCGGCCTGATGCGCGTTGCCGGCATCAGCACGAAAGCATTCCGCGAACTCGCATCCGAGGTCGCGACGCTGCTCACCTACGAGGCCACCTCGGACCTGGAGACGGAAGAGGTCGTCATCGAAGGATGGGCCGGCCAGGTCACCACGCGTCGCATCAAGGGCGCCAAGGTCACGCTGGTGCCGATCCTGCGCGCGGGCCTGGGCATGCTGCCGGGCGTGCTGGAATTGATCCCGGCCGCCAAGGTCGGCGTGGTGGGCCTGCAGCGCGACGAGAAGACGCTGCAGCCGGTCGGCTATTACGAGAAGCTCACCGGTCGCATGGAAGAGCGCACCGCGATCATCCTCGACCCGATGCTGGCCACCGGCGGCACGCTGGTCGCCACGGTCGACATGCTCAAGGCGGCCGGCTGCAAGCGCATCAAGGGCCTGTTCCTGGTCGCGGCGCCGGAAGGTCTGCGGATGCTCGAATCGCGCCATCCGGACGTCGAGGTTTTTACCGCGGCAATCGACGAGCGGCTCAACGACGTCGGTTACATCCTTCCTGGCCTGGGCGATGCCGGCGACAAGATTTTCGGCACCAAGCACGACTGAAGCCTGGCGGCACCTGTCCGCGAGACCCGGGCGAAATCCGGACTAGCCGTTGCCGCGCGCGCGGCGGCGACGGCGCAGCACCACAAAGCCCACGACCAGCACGATCAGGCCGGCCACCAGCCAGACGGTGGTGCGCGACAACGCCCCTGAGCCGTCCGGCATCAGTTCGGCATCCTCGACCTCGTTGCGACGCGGCTGCAGTGCATCGGGCCTGAGCCGCCAGGAGCCATCGCGCCACTCCACGCTCCCCGCCAGCGGCGGCAGCCGCAACTCCCGCCAGCGCACCCGCAGATCGCCGATCTGCGGGTCGAGCGGATTCTCGGCGCTGCCCAGACCATCGCCTTCGGGTTGGAACGAAGCCGCCAGGTTGGCGGGCAGGCGCGAGAAACCGGGACGGAACACCTGCCATTCGCCCAGGGCCTGCAGCACGGCCGTATCCAGCGGCCGGCCATCGAGCGTGGCCGAGTCCGACCACCAACGGCGGCTCTCGAGCGGAATCCGCTTCGGGTTCTCGTGCCCCGGCGCGAAACCCGAGGAATCGATCGGCGCGGCGTTCCACACGCGCGCATACACGTCACCCTCGGCCCGCCACTGATACATCTCGACCTGGCGGTCGAGACCGAATTGACGCGAGACGACGCCGAAGTCGCGATCGCGCAGAAGCTCGCCGGGAACCGGATCTTCGACGGGCGCGGACGGTACAGGTTGCGACGCAGGCTGGGCGATGACCGGCATGGCCAGTGCCAGCAGCAGCGATGCAAGCGCCGTCCTGGCACGGCGATGGATCATGCCGCCAGCGCCCTCGCCTGCAGTTCGGCGACCTCGTGCGTGGTGCCAAACTTGCCTTTCTCGTCCTGCACGACCTGCGCCAGCGCGCACTGCGGATCGTGGGTGAAGAACAGATGGACATTGCGGGCGAGCTTGTCGGCGAGGAACGCCTTCTTCTCGTCGATCAGCAGTTCGGCGTTGCGGTCGTAGCCCATCGTGATCGGCACGTGCACCCAGGGGCGCCCGGGAATCAGGTCGGCGCAGAACACCACGCCGCCGTGCGGCTGACCGTTGACCACTTCCGGACCAACGATCTCGGCCAGCATCAGTCCCGGCGTGTGGCCGTGGCTGTAATGGAAGCGCACGCTGTCGCCGAGCGTTTTCGAATGCTCGCCATCGACCAGTTCCAGGCGACCGGTCGACTCCAGCAGGTCCGCCAGTTCCGGAATGAAACTCGCGCGATCGCGAGGATGCGGATGACGGGCACGCTCGTAGTGCTCGCGGCCGACCAGGTAGGTGGCGTTCGGGAACAGCAGGCGCGCCGGTGCGCCTTCGGCCCAGGGCGCCAGCAGGCCGCCGGCATGGTCGAAGTGCAGATGGGAAAGCACGACCACGTCGATGTCTTCCGGCTTGAAGCCCGCAGCGGCCAGAGACTCGACCAGCACGTGGCGATCCTCGACCACGCCATAACGTTCGCGCATCTTCGGCTCGAAGAACGCGCCGATGCCGGCTTCGAAAAGCACGGTCTTGCCGTGGAGGGGACTGGCCAGCAGCGCGCGGCATGCCAGGTCGATGCGGTTCTGGTCGTCGGGAGGCGACCACTTGGCCCACATCGCGCGTGGCGCGTTGCCGAACATCGCGCCGCCGTCGAGTTTCTGGCTGTTACCCAATACCGACCAGAGTTTCATGTGCACACCGGTTCGCTTGCGATGCGCCGATTTTAGCGCGCCGACGCTTAACCGGCTGCGCCCGGCTCAGTGCCTGGGCGAAGTTTCCAGCACGTCGGCCTTGCCGACCGGGTTGCGCGGGTCGGTACCGCCTTCCAACGTATTGGCGCGCTTGTCCCAGGACACGGTCTGCAGGTTGCCCCACGGGTTCTCGCCGGCATTGACCTTGTGGCCCATGGCTTCAAGCGCGGCGACGGTCTGGGCGTCGAGCGCCCCCTTCTCCGCCGAGATCACGTCGGGCATCCACTGGTGATGGATGCGCGGCAAGGCCGCCACCTGCTGCGCATTGAGCCCCGCGTCGTAGCCGAGGATGCCAAGCAGCACCTCGGTGATGATGCGGCTGCCGCCGGGCGCGCCGATCACGGCGAGCTTGTCCTTCGACTCGATGAAGCTCGGCGTCATCGAACTAAGCATGCGCTTGCCGGGTTCCGGAGCATTGGCGGCGAAGCCCATCACGCCGAACGCATTGGGTGTGCCGGGACGCAGGGCGAAGTCGTCCATTTCGTTGTTGAGCAGCACGCCGGTACCGGGCGCGACCATGCCCGAGCCATACAGCAGGTTCACTGTCTGCGTGGTCGAGACGCGGTTGCCTTCGGCGTCGATGATCGAGAAATGAGTGGTCTCGTCGTCTTCCAGCGGCGCGGGCTCGCCCGGCAGCAGGTCGCTCGGCGTGGCCTTCGACGGATGGATCGTCGCGCGCAGGCCAGCGGCGTAATCGGCGCTGGTCAGGCGCGCCACGGGCATCTTCACGAAGTCGGGATCGCCCAGGTAGATCGTGCGGTCGCGGAACGCGCGGCGCATCGCTTCCGACACGACATGGGTGCGCTGTGCGGCATCGAGCCTGGAGAGATCCCAGCCCGCGAGCATCTGCAGCATTTCGGCGATCGCCACGCCACCGGACGACGGCGGCGGCGCGGTGGTGACATCCCAGTCGCGGTACTTGAAGTGCAGCGGTTCACGCTCCTTGACGCGGTAGCCGGACAGTTCCTCGGCACGCCACCGCCCGCCCTCCTCCTTCACGGAGGCCAGCAACCTGGCGGCCACTTCGCCGCGGTAGAAGCCATCGAAGCCTTTCTGCGCCAGCAGTTCCAGCGTGCGCGCCAGGTCTGGTTGCTTGAGGATCTCGCCCGCCTTGGGCGGCGTACCGTCGGCGAGGAACACCTCCCGCGTACCGCGATAACGCTCCATCACCTCGCGCCGGCTTCCGTAGCCGCGCTCCAGGCGCGGGTACACCTCGAAGCCCTCGCGCGCGATGCGGATCGCCGGGGCCAGCGAGGTCTTCAGCGGCAACTTGCCGTACTTGCCGGACACGTGCACCAGCGCTGCCGGCAAGCCCGGGATACCCGCCGACCACGGGCCGTTGGTGGCACGGTCGCGGTTGAGCTCGCCCTTCTCGTCGAGGAAGGCGGCCGGCGTCGCCGACGCCGGCGCGGTTTCGCGCGCATCGACGAAGACATCCTTGCCGGTCCTGCCGTCGTGTAGCAGGAAGAATCCACCGCCGCCGATGCCGGAACTGATCGGCTCCACCACCGCCAGCATCGCCGACACGGCGACCGCCGCATCGAACGCGTTGCCGCCGGCGCGGATCATCTCCATGCCCGCATCGGTAGCCAGCATATGCGCGCTGGCGATCGCCGTGCCCGGGGGGCGCGCAGCCGTGCTGGAGGTCTGGGTCTTTCTGGGAGCGGCCTGAAGCGGCAGTGTCGTGGTGAACAGCAAACCGGCGGAAAGCAGACTCGCTGAAAGCGCACGCAACACTGGATGCATCAGGTCGTTTCCTTCTGCAGCCCGGCCAGCTTGGCCAGCAACTGCTCGTGGGATTCGGGATGGTCCGGATCGGGATCGATGCATTCGACCGGACAGACGACGACGCACTGCGGCTCGTCGAAGTGGCCGACGCATTCAGTGCAGCGCGCCGGATCGATCACATAAATAGTCTCGCCCTGCGAGATCGCCTGGTTCGGGCAAGCCGGTTCACAGACGTCGCAGTTGACGCAGAGCTCGTTGATCTTGAGGGACATCTTGGCTTTGCCGGTCATTCCCGTGAAGGCGGGAATCCAGTGACTTTACTGCGAACCCGTCGCGGATGCAGGAGACAAAGCCACTGGATCCCCGCCTTCGCGGGATGACGATTCCGCAAAAGGCGTGGCCGCAATGCGGCCACGCGCGGAATCGTTACTTGGCTTCGACGAACTTGTAGTCGACGCCGGCCGGAGTCACGGCAGCCTTGACGCGATCGTTGTCGGCGGCCGAACCGATGAACAGCACCTTGACGCCCTTCATCGAGCCCGGCTGGGCCTTCGAGAACGCGGCGATGGTCAGGTCGGCGGTCTTGGCCGAGGTCGGCGAGCCGAATGCCAGCAGGTTGCCTTCGAGGATGCCGCGCTGGATGTCGAGCTGGGACTTCTCGAGCTGACGGTCGTAGTAGCCCTGGAAGTCCTGCGAACCTTCCGCCGGCAGCACGTAGACGTAGGTGTTGGTCACGCCGTCGAGGTTGCGCTTGACCACTTCGGTCAGGTACGCGTTCCAGGCGTTCTCGTCAGTGGTGGTCGGCGCGGTCAGCGGCGCTTCGACGGCGGCAGCCTGCTGCGCTTCTTCCTTCTTGCACGCGGCAAGGAACGGCAGCGAGAGGCAGGCGATCAGCAGCAGGCGGGTTGCGTTCTTCATCTAGGGAGTCCCCTGGTTTCGAGTGGTGATGGGTGGGAGTCAGGAATGGGCGCGCTTCCACTGCGCCTGCAGGGCCGCAGCGACCGCGGGCGGCACGAAGCCGGACACGTCGCCGCCCAGGCGCGCGACCTCGCGCACCAGAGACGAGGAAATGAATCCGTACTGCTCGGCCGGCGTGAGGAAGAGCGTCTCGACGTTCGGAATCAGGTGGCGATTCATGCTCGCCAGCTGGAACTCGTACTCGAAGTCCGACACCGCGCGCAGACCGCGCAGCAGCACGCCGGCGCCGACATCGGCGACGAAGTGGGCCAGCAGCGAGTCGAAGCCGCGCACTTCCACGTGCGGATGGTGTGCCACCGCCTTGCGAGCCAGGTCGACGCGCAGGTCCAGCGGCAGCGCCGGACTTTTGCCGGGGCTTTCGGCGACGCCGATGATCAGGCGCTCGAACAGGGGCGCGGCACGATCAACCAGGTCGATGTGGCCGTTGGTGATCGGATCGAAGGTGCCGGGGTAGACGGCGATGCGGTTTCGGGCCGAGGTCATTCGATGGTCTGAGGCTGTGGCATGCCGCTTGCCGGGTCGGCCGGAAGTGTAGCAGCGGGCGCCGGTTGCCGCCGGTACAGGGCGAACCGGACATCCCGGGTCCGGCCCTCTCTGTGCAGGCCCCATCCCTCGGGCAGCTCCAGACCGGCCTCGTGCGGGGCCTCCACGTACAACCAGGCGTCAGGCGACATCCATGGCATCAGTCGCTCCAGGGCGGTGCTCCACAGGCCCGCGGTGAAAGGCGGATCGAGGAACGCCAGGTCGAACGCCTGCGAAGGAGGCGCGGCGAGCCACGCCAGGGCATCGGCCTGCACGACCTGTGCGGCCTCGCCGCCGGGAAGGCGCGCGGCCAGGCTGCGCAACGCCGTGGCCAAGGCAGGATCCCGCTCCACCAGTACCGCCCGGGATGCCCCTCGCGACAGCGCCTCCATTCCCAGCGCTCCGCTGCCAGCGAACAGGTCCAGTACGTTCGCACCGGGCAGCATCGGCATGAGCCAGTTGAAGAGCGTCTCGCGAACGCGATCGGACGTCGGCCTCAGGCCGGCGACATCGGGCACTTCGAGCCGCGTGCCGCGCCAGCGGCCGCCGATCAGGCGCACCTTGCCGGGTGCGGCAGCCGCCGGCGGACGGCGTGGTGGCGATCTGTTCATCGGGGGCACTGAAAGGCGGGTGGTAGCATGTGTGCATTCTCGCGCATTCGCGCCTTCTCCCACGCCGCCGCCTTCGATGCTCAGTTTTTTCCGCCGCAAGAAACCCCAGTCCACCGCCGATGCGGCAAAGCCTGGCAGCGAGCATGAGTCCTCCCGTGCCGAGGAACTGGCGGCAGCCTTTCCGGATGCCGCAACGTCCGCGCCTCCGGCTGCGCCGGCCATCGCACACGAACCTGTTCCCGCCGAGGTGATCGCCGCGGCCCACGAGGTCGAGCCCGCGCTTGAGGCGCCATCCTCCACCGACTACATCGAGCCCGCCCCGGCTCCGTTGCCGGCGGAGTCCCCGGCTGCACCCGGCAAGCCGGGCTGGCGCGAACGCCTGCGCGGCACCGGTTTCGCGCGCAGCCTCAGCGGCCTGTTCTCCCGGCATCCACGCCTGGACGACGACCTGCTCGACGAGATCGAGACCGCGTTGATCACGGCCGATGTGGGCGTCACCGCGACCTCGCAGCTGGTCGAGTCGCTGCGCAAGCGCATGAAGGCGCGCGAGTTTGCGGACGCCAATGCACTGCTGATCGCCCTGCGCGCCGATCTGCTGGCGATGCTGAAGCCCGTCGCCCAGCCGCTGCGGATCGACACCGAAGCCAAGCCATTCGTCCTGCTGACCGTCGGCGTCAACGGCGTCGGCAAGACCACCACGATCGGCAAGCTCGCCAAGCGCTTCAAGGACGAGAACCGTCCGCTGATGCTCGCTGCGGGCGACACCTTCCGCGCCGCAGCGGTGGCCCAGCTGCAAGCCTGGGGCGATCGCAACGGCGTGCCGGTCGTGGCACAGGGGCAGAACGCCGACGCCGCATCGGTCGCCTTCGACGCCCTGCAGGCCGCCAAGGCGCGCGGCACCCAGGTACTGATCGCCGACACCGCCGGACGACTGCACACCCAGCAGGGCCTGATGGCCGAGCTTGGCAAGATCAAACGCGTCATCCAGAAGCTCGACGCCAGCGCACCGCACGAGGTGCTGATGGTGATCGACGGCACCACCGGCCAGAACGCCCTGTCGCAGCTACGCCAGTTCCATGCCGCCGTCGGCGTGACCGGCCTGGTGGTGACCAAGCTCGACGGCACCGCCAAGGGCGGCGTGGTGTTCGCGCTGGCTCGCGAGTTTGGCATTCCGATTCGCTACGCAGGCATCGGCGAACGTCCGGAAGACCTGCGCGTGTTCGATGCGGAGGCGTTCATCGACGCGTTGTTGCCCGAGTCGCTGGGCGCCTGACGTCATCGCCCCGCGCATGCCCGCGCCGGACACGACGCCACCACCGCAGAACAGGAACCGCCGCGCGGTGTGGATCGCGCTCGCGATCGGCATGTTGCTTGCGGTGTTCGCGCTGCGCTGGGTATCGCAACCGAGCCAGGTCGCCGGCCTGATCCTGCACCAGGCTGGCCAAGCGCTGGGGCTGGAGATCACAGCGAGCGGCGCCAGCGAATACCGGCTGCGTGGCACGCCGATGCTGGCCCTTCGCGATGTCGTCGCGCGCCAGCCCGGCGCCGCGGCTGCTTTGCTGAGCGCGGAGCGCATCCATCTGGAGCTCCCCTGGTCGACCATTCGCGCCCGCGGTGCCGACCTCACGATCAAGCGCATCGAACTGGACGCGCCGCAACTCGACCTCACCGCGCTGCAGCGTTGGCTCGCGACGCGTCCCCCTTCCGAAACCCGCATCCCGACGCTGACCGGCGGCCTGCACGTGGTCCGCGGACGCGTGATCGGGGATGGCTGGTCGGTGGACGCGTTCGACTTCGATCTGCCGTCACTCCATCCGCAACGCCCCGCAAGCGCGCACGCAAGCGGCCGCATGACCAGCGGCTCCACGCGCGTGCCGTTCGATCTCGACGTCGCACTCACACGACCTGCCGCCGGCGCAGGGCTGGGCCTGTCGGGCGACGTCAGCGTCGAGTCGGCGCCGTGGACCCTGCCGATGGAAGCGACGGTGTCCGGCCGCCTGCACGACGGCGAGGACGGCATCGGTCTCGATCGCCTGCGCTTGGGTGTGGAAGCGCGTTACCGCAATGGCGACACCGACCTGCCCTTCGTGTTCGGACTAGCGGGCAAGCTGCGCGTCCGCGATGGCGTGGCCGGCCTTTCGCCTCTCGGCGTGGCAGTTCGCGGCCAAGGGCCTGTTCCGAAACTCGATGCTCACGGCCAGCTCGTTCTCGGCGATGCGCTCTCGACGCAGTTGCAGGGTGCGATCGCGAACTGGCCGGCGACGTGGCCGGCCCTGCCACCGCCGATCGGCCAGTCGTCATCGTCATTGCCGTTCGACCTGCGCTACCACGGCCGCACCGACCTTTCGGACGTCGCGGCCCTCCGGCTCAGCCGCGACGCAACCGTGTTCGACGGACGCTTCCGCCTGCCACAGATGCTCGACTGGATTGATGCTGACGCGCAGGGCTCGCCGCTGCCGCCACTGGCCGGCCGCCTGACCACCCCGAAGCTGGAAATCTCGGGTGTCACGCTGGAAGGCGTCGACATCGAGTTCGGCGACGATACTCCGGCTACTCCATGACCGCTCCCCTGCCACCTTCCTTTGCGCAACGCCTGCTGGCCTGGTTCGACGTCAGCGGTCGCCATGACCTGCCCTGGCAACATCCGCGCACGCCGTATCGCGTCTGGCTGTCGGAAATCATGCTTCAGCAGACGCAGGTCAAGACCGCGGCGCCGTACTTCGAACGATTCGTACAAAGATTGCCGACGCTGCGCGACCTCGCGCTGGCGCCGCTCGATGACGTGCTCGCCCTGTGGTCGGGCCTTGGCTACTACGCCCGCGCGCGAAACCTGCACGCCGCGGCCAGGCGATGCCTGGAACAGCATGGCGGCGAACTTCCGCGCGACATCGACGCGCTGACCGCCCTGCCCGGCATCGGCCGCAGCACCGCAGCGGCGATCGTCTCGCAGGCGTGGAACGACCGCTTCGCGATCCTGGACGGCAACGTCAAACGCGTGCTGAGCCGTTATCACGGTGTCGACGGCTGGCCGGGACTTCCTGCGGTCGAGAAGCGGCTGTGGTCGCTGGCCGATCAGCACGCCGCCGATCCGCTGTTGCCTGATTCGCGCCTCGCCGACTACACGCAAGCGCAGATGGACCTGGGTGCCACGCTGTGCACGCGCAGCGATCCTGCCTGCGTGCTGTGCCCGCTGCAGGACGATTGTGTGGCACGCCGGGAAGGCCGTGTCGCCGAACTGCCGACGCCCAAGCCGGGCAAGGCACCTCCGCAGAAATACGCACACGTCGTGTGGGCGGAAGATGGCGAGGGCCGCATCCTGTTGCAGCGCCGCCCGCCCACGGGCATCTGGGCGTCTTTGTGGACCTTGCCGCAGGCGGAAGACGAAGCTCTCGCAATGGCATGGTTCGAGCGGCACCTGGCGGGCAACCGCGCGGCACGCGAGGTATTGCCGTGCATCGACCACGCCTTCAGCCACTACAAGCTGCAGTTGCAGCCACTGCGCTGGCGCGACGCCTCGTTGCGCGACCGGATCGGCGACAATGACGATCTGCGCTGGGTGGCCCGTGAGGAGCTCGGCACCCTGGGCATTCCCGCCCCGATCCGCAAGCTGCTGGAAGCCGACCAGCTGCTGAACCGCAACACCGGACCTTGAGCCATGCCGCGCACCGTCTACTGCGAATACGAACAACGCGAAACCGAAGGCCTGGACTTCGTCCCATGGCCCGGCGAACTCGGCAAACGCATCTTCGCCAACATCGGCAAACCGGCATGGGCCGCATGGCTCGCGCACCAGACGATGCTGATCAACGAAAACCGTCTTTCGCCGCTCGACCCCAAGCACCGCGCCTTCCTCGAGGGCGAGATGCAGAAGTTCCTTTTCAGCCGGGACGCAGCCAAGCCGGCCGGCTACGTGCCGCCGGAAGAGTGACGGGCGACCGCCAGGCGCCCACTCAGCTTGCGCGGGGAACGGCGTCGGCCGCGCGCTTGTCCTTTTCCGCCTGCTTCAGCGCCTTGACGTCGATCGGCCGGATGTCGCGGATCCAGCACGGAATCTGGCTGGTACCGCGCCCGAGCACGACGACCTTGTCGAACCGCCGGTAAACCCGGCCGAACTGGTTGGTCACGGTGATGGCGTTGGCGAAGTCGAGGTCCTGGCAGGTGCCGTCGAGCTCCAGCAGATAGGCCTCGCTCGGCCGGGTCCAGATGGCCACTGCGGTCTCGCCCAGCGGCGTCCACCCGTCGAGCCGTCCGAAATACTGGAAGTTGTCGACCGACGCACCGGCGTTGGCCCGGTATAGCGCGAGCCGGTCGGCATCGCGGATATTCGGATCGGCGGCACAGGCGGAAAACGCGAGCAGAAGGCCGATCGCAGACAGCAGGATCTTCATGTCGCACTCCTCCAGCACGATGCTGGCTCACACACCCTGATCATGCGCCCGCCAGCGGCAACCGGAAGCAGCGCCGGAACACGCGTTCAGCGCCCGTAGAACCGGCCAGCCAGACGGCCGGATCGCCCGCCAGAAAAGCAAAAAGGGCTGCGCTTTTCGCGCAACCCTTCTTCGCTACACATAGTCCACCTGGAATGGTGGCCGGGGAGGGAATCGAACCCCCGACACGGGGATTTTCAATCCCCTGATTGAACATTGCGTGACCGATGATCTAGCTCATGGTCAGCGGCCTAAAGCCCTGCCTTGCTTGACTTTCCCGCGCAAACACGGGGATTATCCACTACGTAGCCAGTACGCAATCTGCTGACCATGCGCTGACCATGCGCTGACCATGAAACACGGGGACAGGTTGGCGCTGACCATGAAAATCTGACCGATCACGACCTACCCATGGCCAAATTTCGATTCACCGACACCGCGTTGAAGGCGTTGCCCCTGCCCGACTCCGCCAACGTCATCGACTACGACGATGGCGACATTCGCGGCTTCGCCATCCGGTCCACGCCGACCGGCAACCGCACCTTCGTGCTGGTGTACGTGGCCAAGTTGACCGGCGCCACCCGGCGGCTGGTGCTGGGCGAATACGGCCCGGCGCCCAGGCTCTCCATCAGCGCCGGGCGCGAGCGGGCCAAGGCAGCGCGCGCGCTAGTCGATGCCGGCCGCGACCCATGGCAGGAAGCGAAGGACAAGCGCGCCGCCGCCGAAGCCGCCAAGGTGAAGTCCAAGGCCACGCTGGGCGCCTTGATGGCCGCCTATGTGGATCACCTCAAGCTGGCCGGCAAGGCCAGCGCCAAGGAGGTGGACGCCACGGTGGACAGGAACATCACGAAGCCGCATCCGAAGATCGCCGATTTGCCGGTGGACGCCATCACGGTGGAAACCGTCATGCCGGTTTTCCGCAAGTTGACCCGGGCCGGCAAATGGCGCGCGGCTGAAAAGCTGGCCGCACATCTCCGCGCCGCCTTCAACGCCGCTAAGGCGTCGCGCTTGGATGCCGGTGTGGTGTCGTTCGCCGAGTTCGACGTGCGCGCCAACCCGCTTCTGGAATTGCGCGTGACCCGGCCCGATGAAGGCGCCAACGGTGACCGCGAAGTGCAGGAAGAATCCGGCGCCCTGAGCGAAACCGAACTGCGGCATTACTGGAAGGCCATCAACAAACTGACCACGCCGCACGGCGCCATGATGCGCTTCCATCTGTTGACCGGTGGCCAACGCATGGAGCAATTGAGCCGGCTGGATGTGCGCGACTGGGACCACGACGCGAACGCCATCACGCTGATGGACACCAAGGGACGGCGCCGTAAGGCACGCACGCACGTGGTCCCCCTGCTCCCGGACGCCATCACCGCGTTGGAGGACATGCGTACCGACGAGCCGGCCGGGCCACATCTTTTCAGCGTGAGTGCCGGCGCGCGCGCTGCGGTACCGCATACGCTGGCCGCCGCCATGCGCGACGTATCGGAACTGTTGCTGGACAAGGAACTGGTGTCGATGCCGATTACGCCCGGCACGATCAGGCGCACCGTCGAAACGCGCTTGGCCGCCGCGAAGGTCAGCAAGGATGTGCGCGCCCATCTGCAAAGCCACGGCCTAGGCGGCGTGCAGGATCGTCATTATGACCGTCACAGCTACCTGGATGAGAAGCGCGACGCGTTGCAGGTGCTGCGCGACATGCTCGATAAGCCCAACGGCAAGGTCGTGCCCCTGCACCGCGCGCGCTGACCGTTCGTCGGATTGCACTCAACACCCCCTTATCTACCCCTGAAAGGTACTTGGTGCGCACCAAGTATCTTTTTTCCAGCTTTGCTAGCTCACACCGATGCGCGCACATTGCCCCAACGCTGCATCACCAATGCAACGTCAACACAACAAGGGGCTAGGACATGAAGCAGGCATCGCAGTACCTGACCACAGCGCAAATGGCCGACGCGTTGCACCGCGCACCGGAAACGCTAGTGCGCTGGCGTCGCCAGCGGATCGGCCCGCCGTGGATCACTCTCCACGGCCGCGTGCTTTACGACAGCGCCGCGACCGCGCGCTGGATGGAGCAGCAGCAAGTTGCGCTAATTCGTGAAGCGGCGGCCGGATGACCGACCATGCCCGCCGTCATCACCCTGCCGATGATCGGGGCAACGGCACAACCTAGAACCGCAGCGACGCGCGCTGCAAATGCGCGGTGATCGCCATGCACTACGTGCCCTTCCACGTCGGTGACTACGAAGCCGCGACCAGCCACCTGACCGCCGTCGAAGACGGCATCTACCTCCGGTTGCTGCGGCGGTACTACACGGCGGAAGCGCCCTTGCCTGGCGACGTGCTCGCCGTCCAGCGACTGGTCCGCGCCCAGGCCAAGGACGAGAAGCGCGCCGTGGTGGACATGCTGCAAGAGTTCTTCCACCACGGGCCGGACGGCTGGCGGCATCGCCGCTGTGATGCCGAAATCGCCGCCTACCGGGACAAGCAGGACAGGGCCCGGGCGAGCGCCAGCGCGCGCTGGAAGAAGAGCCGATGCGATGCGGACGCAGTGCCAACGCATGCCGATGAAGCCCAACCAGAGGATGCGAACGCATTGCCAACGCAGTGCGAAGGCAATGCTAACCAAGAACCAATAACCAATAGCCAAGAACCAAGATTAGAAGCTTTTGCTTCGGGTGATATATCACCCGCTGTTGTTGTTGCTTCTTCGGATGGGCAGACAAAGTCCAAAACCGGAAATAGATTTCCGGGAGAAGAGCAGCAGCAACAACTAAGGCGGAACGGAAGCGTCCCGGCGAACGCGGCCGACGTGGCAGAGGCGATGTTCGCCGAGGCTGGGAAGCCATGACCGATTCCGCGCCCATGGTCTACGCGTGCATCGCCGCCGTCATGGCCGACTTGGCCAAGGTTGGCATCGGCAAGGACGCCGTGAACGAACACGATCGCTACCGCTACCGGTCCATCGACGCCGTGTTGAACGCGCTGTCGCCGCTGCTGTCGGCGCACGGGCTGGTTATCTTACCGAGCGTGATCGGCAAGGACCTGGTGGAGCGCGAGGCGAAGAGCGGCGCCACGCTGCTGCACGTCACCTTGACCTTGCGTTACAGCTTCATCGCCGTGGCCGATGGCAGCCGGCATGAAATCGAAGTCATGGGCGAGGCCAGCGACCGCGCCGACAAGGCAGTGCCCAAGGCTATGGCGGCCGCGTTCAAGTACATGTGCGTGCAGGTGTTCTGCATCGGCTACGAAAGCATGGCCGACGCCGACGCCAGCACCGAGGAAACCGCCGGTGCAAACCTGCACAGCCGCCAGCATCGCGGCCGCTTCCCGGGACTCAACAGCCCGGCCGGTACTGCACAGCGCGCGCACGTCCCGGCGCACGAGGTGGACGCCACCACGGCGAGGTGGTCCGACGAGATCGATGAAGCGCGGACCGTCGCCGACCTGGACGTGATCGCCACCAGCATCAAGTTGTTGCCCGAGAACATCCGCCGCGACCTGCGCAACCGGTTCAAGGACCGCCGCGATTCGCTGGTGGCCATCGAACGCGACCGCGCCGACCTGGATGCACGGTCGAACATCACCAACCCCGACCAAGGAGGAAGCCATGTCAACCGATAGCGATTACGTCACGACGAAGACACCCGTTTGTTGGGTGGGCGACGGAACGATCCATTACGACCAGGCCGCATTCGGAATGCTCGATGCGGAAGGCCAGAACATGGTCCGCGAGTACGGCCGGCAGATGCTGGAACAGTGGCGCGAGGCGCAGGCCGCACAGCAATTCTCCGCCGCCGTGGCCGAGCCGGTGACGATCCCGGCGACACCGGCGGAAGTGCTGGTGGCCGCGTGCGAACAGATGCACGCCGCCACTGCAGCGTTCATGCATGCGCTGTCCGGCCTGGCCGACGCCGTGCGCACCTATCAGCCCACCACCAACCCGGACTTGTGGCTGGCGACGTTGGAAGCCGAGCTATCCAGGTCCGCCGCGAACGCCAACACGCACGCCACCGACATCACCGACGGCGAGGACACCGGCCATGAACCACAGCACTGACATCACCACTGCCGCGTTGCTCGACGCGCTGGCCGACTGGGTGGAGCACGATCTGTTGATGACGCACAACGCCGCCAACGCCCTGCGCGAGCGCTACGCGCAGCGGCTCGCCGAACGAGACGCCGAGCAGCACGAACACGCGCGCCGCCCCGCTCGACATGGAACCGACGCACCACCACCGCCGGTCTAATTCTGTCCCAAATTGGGACAGAAATTGAAACCGGCCCGGATTACGGGGCGCCCCCCGGGGGGCGATGTTGCTAATTTTCACCGCCCCACCGCAACCGGCCGCCGACCCGCCGAAACAAGAGAATCCAACGATACAGACCCCGCTTTTTGAACGGCACCACCTATTGGGAGGTTCCATGAAACAGACCCACCAGCCCGGCGCACCATGGAATAACCGAACCGTCACCGTGTCCGACATGCTCGCCGCCATCAACGCCATGGAGGCCGCGCAGAACAAGCGCTTGGCCGCTGTGGCCACGTCGCTGGCCGCACTGAAAACGCGCCTGTATCCGAAAGGCGACTTGAGCGCGCGCGAGAAGGCCATGGGCCGCGCCGTCCGCCGCGTCCTCGTCGAATTGCGCGACGGCCTGCGCAATGAAGTCTCCGAACTGCGCCTGCGCGTGAACGCGCTGGAAGACCGCGTGGTCGCGCTGGAAGCACGGGTGGAAGGCCGTGAGATTGCCACGCAGGCGGTGACACGCCAGCCTAGCGGCACCCGGACGTGACTGCGTTTTTCCCTCCGAGAACCTGAGGCCGGGTTCTCGATGGGGTCTTTGATTTTGATTGACTTTCTATAGGCTTCATTCGCCGCCCCTATGGGTCCGGTTATACGTCGGCTTGTTCGCCGGACCGGGGCCCCGTAGTCTTGGGCCAGATCAAAGGGGGCGTCACATTCGGGGGAGTGTGATGCAGGATGTGCCGGACCACGGGTCTACACAACAGGGGAATCGCGTGAACATATCCGCAGTTGGAGCCGAACAGCAAAGCAACACGGCGGGCCGCGCCGCTTGGGTCTGTCTTGCAATTGCGTGGGTGACGTTTCTCGTCCCCATACCAGGCATCGGCCTCTTTATCGGTTGGCCGCTCAACATGGTCGCGTTCATTCTCGCCATCGTCGCGATGTCCAAACTTGGCGCTGGCGCGGGCCTTTGGCAGCTTCTGGCATCACTGATTGCGTCACCCTTCTTTTACTTCGTTGGGATCGCGGTGCTGGCAGGTTTTCTTGGCGCCGCCGGCCAGGCCTAACAATTCATTCAAGCCGAAGCCGCGTCGCGGCTCGGCTTAATTAGACGCAAGAACACAATAGGGGGATTGATGCGCTTCCAGCAGCGAAAAGCGGTTGCATGCCTGATTTCCATCATTGCACTGTCCGGGTGCCAGCAGAGCGCAAGCCCTGCCAGCGCCCCCACACAAGCGGAACATCCTACTGCGCCGCAGCCCTCTCCAGTGACAGCGCACGTAACGTATGACGGCCCGTTCGGACTGAGGATGGGCCTATCTCCCGCAGAGGCTAAAGCAGCGACGTCGAGCCTCGAAGAAAGCGACCAAGGCCCAGGCATATACCGTACTAACTCTGTCCCCGTCTCCCACCCGGATTTTGAGTCCTATTCGCTACTCTTCTCTCAGAAAAGCGGACTATGCAAAGTCGTAGCAATCGGCAAGGACATTCAATCCGGGGACACTGGGTATGAAGTTCGGAGCGCATTTGACGCGATAGATAAAGCAATTACTGGCAAATACGGTAAAGGCAAGAAGTATGACTTTACTAGCGAGCGCTACGACTCTCCTGAGTTCTGGATGATGTACCTCCTCAAGAAGAATCGGACGCTCGCGAAGGTTTGGAGCAAGGAGGAGGGCTCAAGCCTGACAAGCAACTTAGGCTCTATCACTCTTGAAGCTGGTGCTACCGACATGTCGACTGGCTACTTGGTCATGCGCTACGAATTCCAAAATATGTCGGACTGTGTTGCGGAAGGTGAGGCTGAGAAGAACAAAGGCTTGTAGGTTGTGTTGTAGCAATTCATTCAAGCCGAAGCCGCGTCGCGGCTCGGCCTAATTCAGGCGTTAGGGCGCACGTCATGACATCAAGACATCCGGACACATGTGCCATCGTCATCGACAACAAAAACCAGCAGATCATCGAAGTACGCAAAACAGTCCTGGTAAACCAAATTACACGTGACGCGGACAGGATTGGTCGCTCCTTCGACGCGATCCATGGAGATGACCTCAACAAGATCAGCGAGCAGTTCGCCCTATGCGTTGCGCTGCTAACATCCGGCCTTATAAAGGCCGACCAAGAAGAAGATGAGCTAAGGATTGCCTGTTGTGAACTCCTCTCAAACGCGCTCAATTCACTAGCGGCAGCAACTCATCTTGTGCGGAGTGGTTTCATTCTCCAGCCTGGAATCATCCTCCGCTCATGCATCGAATCGTTAGCTGTCGTGCTTCACTTGGTGCAAAACCGGTCTGATTTTGAGTCTTATAGGAACCATACGTTTGATTCAACTCGAGCGATCACAAGCGCAAAGCGAGTGTTTGAACCATTTGGCCGCATCTACGGAATGCTTAGCAAAGAGTTCACTCACATTGGGAAGATGCACAAGCAAGTAACACCAATTCGTGAGTACTCCCAACATGATGAGGCGCTAACAGCCAACCTCCAATTCGTCGCCGCCGGAGTCTGGATGTGCTACGCAACGTGCGAGCTTACTTTCATAGACACCATGGCAAAGCCAAGATACTGGTGTGAAGTCCCTACAGACGTCCCGGGCCACTCTGCCTTCAGCTACAACCCGTCGCCATCGGAAAGGGCGTGGATGGAGCGCTTCCTGAGTATCGGCAGTGCGCCCTAACAATTCATTCAAGCCGAAGCCGCTTCTCGGCTGGCTTAATTCGGGCGTTAGGCCAACATCAAAATCATGGCAACCGGACTCGTGAGCTTCATCACCTTCTTACTGGGGCTCATCCTTGGCCACTGGCTTGCCATCGGCAGAGACAAGCGCAAGGAGTTCAATGACGCTGTCGCGCCAATCCGTAAATGGCTACTAACTGAGCAAGATGGGCCATCTCCATACAACAAGCGCCCCTCGCAGCACGAGATTGACCTTTTCATGCACTACCTCTGGCCATGGCAAAGATCCGCCTTCCGGAAGCATCTTGGCAGTTACCGCCAAGCCTGTGAGGCTTCTATGACTCAGGACGGTGCTGGACAGGTCTTCTATAACAGCAACAGCGCAGTGATTCGGCACGAACTGGCCTGCCTCTTTAAGTTCGTTGGCCGCAGGTAGGCCTAACAATTCATTCAAGCCGAAGCCGCTGTCGCGGCTCGGTTTATCCAGGCACCCCGGGGGGCGGTGATGTTTCCAAAGGGTCTTGACGAAAAATTCCTTCGCTACATGTTTAGACGGCATGTGTCGCAGTTCGGGTATCGCACCTCAAACTTGCATGAGAGCAAGCTCTACATCACCGCCGGCTCTGGGATAGAGCAAGACGTCCCTGAGATCCTGGTGATTAGCAACGGGATGAAGAAATACTTGGTTCCTCAGGCCGCCCAAGAGCTAGAAAGGCAGGGCTATGTCGTGTTCAACATCGACAACTCCGCCTTTTGGTTGACTGAGCAAGGTTTTCGTCGGGCAGGCCTTAATCCACTTCAGCGATCCCTGGCATTCCTTAACAACAATGCGGGCCTTGGCATTCCTATCGCTCTGCTCTCGCTCGTTGTTGCAGTTATTGCGCTTGTCTCAGGTTCGGGGCAGTCATCCACCCTCTAATTCAGGCGTTAGCACTCATGTCAGAACTCCTCGCCAGGTACAACGTCATACTCCGATCCGATATTCCGGAGCGGGATTTTCAGTTCTTGTTGAAGCATTGCAGTCCCGTCGCCGGCCCGGACGGAAAGCCAATGCTGCACTTTTGGTGCACTCAGATTGACACCAACCACCCGTACTACTTGCAGGTCGAAGCCTTCAAGGCCGGAGACACGGTTGCGTATCCCTTCCAAATCCCGCACCACTTCGTGTACCTAATTTCAGGCTCCCAAAAGAGCAAGGCGATCGGGTTCACTGCGTAACGGGTGCGATGCCACGAAGCTTCAATTGAAGCTTCGTTCCCGGTTCAAATCTTGATGCCCGCCACCACGAACGCGGCCGCCACAATGCTCAAAGCGGATTGCAGCAACACCAACAAGAACTGGATTTGCGCCGCCTTGGCGTGATGTCGGCCCACCACGGCAACGTCGCCTTTGTTCGCTTTGGCTGTCATCCACCTGTTGAATGCGCTGAGCGGCCAGAACAGTCCTTGGGCTACCTGCCGGTACATCTCTTGAACGTCAACGGGCAGTTCGCTTTCGGCGATTTCCCTCCCAATCTCTCGACCTTCCGCCGCCGAGGCCGTGGTGGCCGTCAGATATGCGGCGAGCAGTTTTTGGAGTGCGGCGAGGCCGGCCGCGATCAAAAAGAGGACCGCGCCGGCCATGACGTTGAAGGTGGTGATGTGGTCTTTCAGCGAATCAATGTTGGCGATCAGGAGGCCGAACACGGCGCCGAACCCCGCCAACAGCCAACCCGAAAAATGATCAAGTGATGTACTCAGGAGCCGGGCGCCAAGCGTCAGAATTCGTTGCGCTGCAATGCCGGTTTGAAGCGCGGCTGCCTGTTGTTCGTCCATGGCTACCCCCTGTGGTCCGCCGCAGGGTAACAGGCTGTGCCGGTGGAGGTGATAGGGTTGGCCAAATCATCGGGGGTGGGTGATGGCCAAGGACGCCGAAGTAATCGCGCAGGTGGAGGCCAAGGCCGCCGAGGCGCACAAGCTGATATGCCAGATAGCGGCGGTGCTCGCCGCCCTCAAGATCGACAACACCAAGCGCATGTTCATCGCGTTGAGCCTGCTTGTCGGCTCTTTGGAGCATGCGCGGTTGCTGACTTCGATCCTTTCGGAGGAAGCGGGGTTGTCGTGGTTGCCGGCCATGACCTTGCACCGTTCGCAGATTGACCACCTTGTGCGCGGCGCCTACTTCGCCGAGCCGGCCACGGACGCCGAGGTGGCCGCGTTCTATGCGGACGGGACAATGCCGCAGTTGCCCAAACCGAAGGGCGGCACGCGCAACATGCACCTCAACGAAATGGCCGAAGCCGTGCAGGCGCATTACACATGGGACAAGCGGTTCGCCACGGCCATCCGCAACCGATGGTCGCCGCTGTCCGGCATCACCCACGGCGGCATCGAAGTGGTGAACGTCTACCTGAAGAACGGACAGGTGGGCAACACTGACACGGACTTTGCAGGATTGCTGCCCACCATCGGGGACATCACCGCCTTGGCGTACATCGTGATTGCCGTGTGCATGCGCCTGTCACCGTTGTCGCAGGAGGAAATAAGCGGCATCGTCCAACCGCTGTTCGATGCGTTCAAGGACTTCAACGGCGAATGAGTTGGGACCGCCCGCCGGCATCCCCGGCGTGGCGGCCCCAGGCCTGCCACACGTCGAACAGGCCAATGGGAAGGGCTAGGAGCCCGGAGGCACCCACCGAGTGGGCACCCGCACCGACGCCACGTCGGCGGGGCGCTGGGCGTGATCCAGCGCGCGCTGCAAGCCGTCCATGGTGTCGAACCCGATGCGGCGGCCCCGGTCGCCGTTGGCCAACCTGGTGATGGTGGACGGGCTGACGCCGGCCGCGCGTGCGATGCCGGCGCGGGTCATGCCCGCGCACTCGCACTTCGAGATCAAGGCGGCCGGGTCGGGTCGGCGTTGGCGCATGGACCCCGAACCTACCACCGCACGGGGCGGCATTGGTCAACTAACTGGTCAGGTCGCAGCACGGCGCTGACCATGAAGCTGACTGTGAGGCTCATGGTCAGCGATGGTATCCAGCGCGCTGACCATGGGATGACCATGGATTTTGGGGCCGGAAACGAAAAAGGGTCTGCATCGCTGCAAACCCTTTAATTCACGCCACTTTTAATGGTGGCCGGGGAGGGAATCGAACCCCCGACACGGGGATTTTCAATCCCCTGCTCTACCAACTGAGCTACCCGGCCGCATCACGGCAGGCCGTGTGAGGTGCGCGATGATACGGACATCCGGCGCACCTGGCAAGCGATCCGCCACGTCCGATCCGACTTGACACGCGCGCCACTTCGCGGGCCGCTCCCCTGGGCCACCGGCTTCAAATTCCCGCTGATCAGGAGTAAATCTGAAAAGCCGTGCAGGCATTGCACCAGAGTCACAGCGAATGCGAATTCTCATTGCAGATGATCACCCGATTATTTGCATTGCCTTGGGCGAGATGCTGAAAAGCGTGTTCACCCCGGCCATACCGGTCATCGAGAACGTCAGCGACAGCGACGCGCTTCTGGGCGCGCTCGATGCGGCCTCCTTCGACCTGCTCGTGCTCGACCTGCAGATGCCGGGGCGGCTGAAGAGCGTGCCTCTGCTGGAGGCGGTCATCGCGGCCATGCCCGCACTCAAGGTGCTGGTCTACACCGGCCACGCCCACCCTTCGCTCGCCCTGGCCACGATCGACCTCGGCGCCCGCGGGTATGTGCTGAAGGCAAGCGGACCGAACGTCGCCATCGAAGCCATCCGCGTGGTAACGGATGGGGGCACGTTCATGGATCCTGCCGTGGACCTGGAGTCTGCGCGCAGCCATCCCTGGCATCAGCTCACCAGCGGAGAGCGCCAAGTCGTGCTTGCGCTGGCCCGCGGCGAGAACCTGCAGGCGATCGCGATCGATTCCGGCCGCAGCTACAAGACCATCACCACCCACAAATACAACGCGCTGAACAAGCTGGGTCTGCGCTCGAATGCGGAGATCGGCCCGTATCTGGCGGCCCACGGGCTGGATTACCTGCTGGGCTGAGCGCCTGCCCGCCCCAGCTAAGACTTTTCCCAATTTCAGTGCGAGGGCGACCTGCCTAGCATTCCCTGGCGACGTACCACTTCGCGTCTCCAAGCGGATAGCAAGTCATGCAGGCCAGTTCCACCCAAAACGCCTTCCCGGCACTCGTAGAGCTACTCCGCGGTGATGCGAACCGCCTGGGCCGTGTGCTCCGCGCGATCCATCAATCGATCGCTGCGGAATTGAACCAGCTGGATCAGGCCGTGACGTCCGGCGACGGACAACTGGCGCGTGCGGCAGCGCATCGCGCTGCGATGGCGTGCCACCTGCTCGGAGAGGCCGCCGCCGGCGAGCGTCTCGCCGCGATCGGAGCCACCCGGCCGAACTCGGCCATGGATCCGGTGCTGGTCCAGCGGATCGTTCAAGCACGCACCGAGCTTGCCGGAGTCATCAATCGCACGTCGTCGCTCCTCGACGACAGCGATCGCAGTACACCCTGATGTCCGAAATGGGGGAGCCATGGTTAGCCAAACGCAAGCCACCATTGTTGCCAATCCGGGACTGGCCTCACGCCATCATGACCTGAGCGAAGTCCGCGAGTTGCTCCGCGATCGCCTTTCTCGCGAGTTCCCGCATGGGCTGGACGAACTGGGAGACCGCCTGCAGCAGGAGCTGGCGCGTATCGACCGGGAGGTGCTGCGCCGCCTGGCAGCACTTGATTGGTTGCAGGCCCGACGCCTCCCGGTCCAACGCCCCCCTGTGGCGCGCTGGCGACTGTGGCGCCGCAAGAGCTGTCAGGTGGAACACCTGTTCGTGATCCAGGCGGGCAGTGGCCTCCTGCTCGATCACGCCTCCGCGCCGGGCGTAAAAAACGTCGATGCCGATGCTGTGGCTGGAATGCTCACTGCCATCGAGCATTTCGTCTGCGATTCGATGGAGGTGACCGGTGGAGGCGCACTGGGTGCGGCGACCGTAGGAGAATACCGGCTGAGGATCAGCCACGGCCCCTGGGCGCGTGTGGCCGTGTTTGTTCGCGGAACGACACCGCGCAGCCTGGGTAAGCGTCTCGATCGGCTCAACCACGAATTGCACGAGCTTCACGGAGATGGCCTCGCCGACACCAATGTCTCGACCGATCGCGGCAGGTACCTGCTGCCCAATGCTCTCTCCAAGGTTGGTGGCCATCGTGAGATGACGGGGGAGCCGCATAGCGGCAAGCGATGGATCACGGCACTGGGCAGCGCTGCCGCGCGCGGATTCGCGTGGTCCTCTCCAGCGCTCTATCGGACGTCCGGGGAAATCTCTGCACTGGCCGCCCCCTTCGAGGCCGGCACTGTGGAATACCCATGGAGGAATGACTCATAGCGGGCCTCTGGCCGCGCGAGCGACAACTCTGTCGTTACGAATAGATAGCCAGGCGCAGTCGCAGAGATCGCAAACCTCGCCGCATATCCCGCACTTGTAAATCGCCCCGTTTGGATCCATCACCGATCTCGCCAAAGGCGAGCACCTGAGTCATCACCATGTTTGCCACGTTGCGCGAACTGCTTCGCCATGACGAGGACAAAGTCCGGAGAATGCTCGGCATCTTCGAGCGGGTCACCCGTACCGATCTGGAATCCATGGACGCCGCATTTGCCCGAGGCGACCGGGCCGAGATCGGAGCCTTGGCGCACCGGATGAAATCCGCGTGTTACCAGATCGGTGAAGAGACTGCCGGCCAGACGCTGGCCGCGCTGGAGGAGCTGGCGATGCGTTCCGCGGGGGAGCCTTTTGCGCGCGGGTTCCAGGAGGCCAGGGAGAACCTGGTCGACGTGCTGGACAAAGTCGAGCAGTACCTCGCCTCGATACCCGGTGATCGCAGCTCCTGAATCCACTTGGGATCACGGCAGCCGGCGTGCTCACCTGGGCGCGCATGCCCAACTGAAGCAGATCGCCTCCGTCGCGGCACCGGCCAAGCGCCTTGATGGCCTGGGCCACCTCCCCCTCCCAGCCAACCTACGCCGGTGTATGCTCGTTTTCCGTTGGTGACGGAGTTGACCGCATGAAGGTTGGACGGGGACTTGGACGGGCATTGGGCGCGTGCGTATTGCTGGCCATGGGCCTGCTGCTGACGGCCTGCAACAGCGGCCCGGTCCGGCGCGTGTCTGAACCGTCGGCGCGGCTCCAGCAACTCAGCGTTCGCGCCGATGGCAGCTGGTCTGCAGACCTTCGTATCGAGAACTTCAGCAGCATCCCGATGCGTTTCGACTCCCTCGATCTGACGCTGCAATTCGGCGACGCGCCCGCGGGCCACCTGCTGGCACAGCCGGCCATGTCCATCGGTCCCGAGTCGGCCGATGTGGTCACGATCAATCTGAAGCCTTCCGCCGCTGCCAAGCTTGCCGTGGCGGACGCCCTGGCCGGTGGCCGCAGTATCGGCTATTCGCTCGAAGGCCGAATCGATGCCACGCCCGATGAGGCCAAGCAGCGCTCCTTTGAAATCAAGCGCACCAGCGCCTTGAGCCCGGCACCGGGCCTGCCCGGCGTACTGCGCTAAGGCCCCACTCTTCCCGCCCGCCAAACCCACCGTCCGCGCAGCTTGCAAAAGAATGCAAACAAGCGTTTGATCGATTCCTGAAAAACGACCCAGTTACGCCAGCGAGACCACCATGAGCACCTACCAAGTCCCCCTTGCCGATATGCGCTTCGCTCTGTTCGACGTACTCGACGCCGAAACCGCGTTCCAGCGCTTGGGCTACACGGATGCCACCCGCGACGTGCTCGATGCAGTACTGGAGGAAGGCGCCCGGTTCACCAGCACCGTGCTCGCGCCGCTCAACGCCATAGGCGACCGCGAGGGCTGCAAGCTCGATCGCGAAACCGGCGCGGTCACCACGCCCCCCGGTTTCAAGCAGGCCTATGCGCAGTACGTCGAGGGAGGTTGGCCGGGGTTGACCTCGCCATCAGAGTTCGGCGGCCAGGGCCTGCCGCATGCGGCAGGCGTGCCGCTGAAGGAAATGATCGACGCCGCCAACCTCTCCTGGGGCAATTTCCCTCTGCTGTCGCACGGCGCAACCGAAGCCCTGCTGCACTATGGCGAAGCCTGGCAGCAGGAAGTCTTCCTCAAACCGCTGGTGGAAGGCCGCTGGACCGGCACGATGTGCCTGACCGAGCCGCATTGCGGCAGCGACCTGGGCCTGCTCAAGACGCGTGCCGAACCTCAGCCGGACGGCAGCTACGCCATCAGTGGTACCAAGATATTCATCACCGCCGGCGAGCACGACCTCACCGACAACATCGTCCATCTTGTGCTGGCGCGCTTGCCGGACGCACCGGCCGGCAGCAAAGGCATTTCACTGTTCGTCGTGCCCAAGCACCGTGTCGATCGCGACGGAAATATCGGAGAGGCCAACGCCGTTCGCTGCGGAAGCCTCGAGCACAAGATGGGCATCCACGGCTCTGCCACCTGCGTCATGAACTTCGACGGCGCGCAAGGCTACCTGGTCGGGAAACCGCACAAGGGCCTGGCGGCGATGTTCGTCATGATGAACACCGCACGCCTCGCCGTCGGACTGCAGGGACTCGGACTGTCGGACCGCGCTTTGCAGAACGCCTTGCGCTATTCACGTGAGCGCTTGCAAATGCGTTCCCTGTCCGGCCCGAAGTATCCGGACAAGCCGGCCGACCCCATCATCGTGCATCCGGACGTGCGCCGCATGCTGCTCACCTGCAAAGCCCTCGTCGAAGGTGGCCGGCTCATGGGCTATGACGCCGCGCTGCAGGTCGACATAGCCACGCACGCCGAGGATGCTGCCGAGAGAGAACAAGCCGACGCCCTGCTCGGCTTCGTCACCCCCATCGTGAAGGCCTGCCTGACGGAATGGGGCGTGGAGTGCACGTATCACGCACTGCAATGCTTCGGCGGTCACGGCTATATCGCCGAACACGGCATGGAGCAGCTCGCACGCGATGCCCGCATCACCACCCTGTACGAGGGGACCACTGGCATCCAGGCCCTCGACCTGCTGGGCCGCAAGGTCATGCAAACGCAAGGCGCGGGCTTGAAGGTGTTCCTCGAACGAATCACCCGCTTCTGCGACGAACAAGCGGACCATCCGGCGCTTGCCGACCTCCTGGGCCCACTTCGCGAGAAGGCCGCTCAGTGGCAGGAACTGACGATGCAGATCGGCAGGCGTGCATCGGCGAATGCCGAAGAGATCGGTGCGGCGTCATACGACTACCTGATGTACTCAGGCTATGTGGCGCTCGCCTATTGGTGGGCTCGCAGCGTGGCCGCCAGCGAAGCATCTTCGCAGTCAGCCTCGTTCAAGGCCGCCAAGCGCGAAACGGCCAGGTTCTACTTCGCCCGCATCCTCCCGCGGACACAAGCTCACGCGGCAGCAATGGTCAGCGGCGCAGACAACCTGACCGCACTCGACGCCGACGCATTCTGACCGTGAGGTTCCCGGCTGCCCAGGGCCTGCCCCTGGGCAGCGCCGTGTGACGACAGGTCAAGACTGGCTCGAACGAACGTCCCTGCATGCTTTCACGTCCAGGTGTGCAAATCGTCATCTTTCGGGTATAAGCTGAATCCCCGATGGAGACCGATAGAGCGAAGCTTCGCCTGGTCCAAGCCGGAACCCTTGCTGATTCCATTCAGCCTGGCCCGGCCCACACGGATGTCTCCGCATATCCCGGGGGCAACGTCGTTTCCCGCCTCAACGCAGTGCGCCTGCTTTCGCTGGACGCACATGGCCGCGCGTTGAGCTGGATCAGCTGGCAGGAAGCAACGTGCCTGTACGTGCGCGATGCTGTCGCATGGACCTTGGGTGACCCCTGCCTCGAAGTCCACGGCGGAACCTGCCGCCGCACCGGCCAGCAGAGCACGATCGCCCTGCACCCCATCGTGGCAGCACGAGGTCATGCGCACTCGCATTCGTGGGATCCCACTCCCGCACTGACCAACGCGGCATTGTTCGCACGCGACGGCCACCTGTGCCTGTACTGCGGCAGCGAATTCCACCGCCCGCAACTTACGCGCGACCACGTGGTACCCGTTTCCAAGGGCGGCCGTGACATTTGGGAAAATGTCGTCGCGGCGTGTTTCCACTGCAACTCCCGCAAGGGCAACCGGACACCTCAGCAGGCGAGCATGCCCCTGCTGGCGGTGCCATACCGGCCGAGCTGGATCGAGCACCTCATTCTGAGCAACCGCAACATCCTGGCCGACCAGATGGCGTTCCTGCGCAGTCAGCTGCCGCAGAAGTCGCGCTTGGCCCACTGATCGATTCGTCACACAGCGGCATCAGTCCAGCGAGATTACCCGGTAAGTCGCGCCGCCAATGGCTCCGCCCAGCAAAGGGGCCGCCCAGAACAGCCAAAGCTGCGACAACACACCGGCTCCGGCGAACAGGGCCATGCCCGAGGATCGCGCCGGATTCACGGAGGTATTGGTCACGGGAATGCTCACCAGGTGAATCAGCGTCAGAGCCAACCCGATGATCAGCGGGGCGAAGTCGGAAGGAACATCGGGCCGCGGCCGTGTCGCAGCCATGATGACCAGCACGAAGCTGGCAGTCAGCAGCGCCTCGACGAGGAACGCCGCCGGAAGCGCGTAACCGTCGGGTGAGAGCGCCCCGTAACCGTTGCTAGCGAATGCACCGGGGGCTTGTGGCTCAATGAGAAAATCGGGATATCCCTGCGCCACCACGTACAGCACAGACGCCGCAAGAATTGCGCCGGCGCCCTGCGCGACGATGTAAGGAACCACATCGCGTCCACGGAACCTGCCACCGACCCACAAGCCGACGCTGACTGCCGGGTTGAAGTGGGCGCCGGAGATGTGTCCCAACGCAAAGGCCCCGGTAAGTACGGCAAGGCCAAATGCAGCCGAAACGCCCAGAATGCCGACTTGATTCCCGGCCAGGATCGCGGTCCCGCAGCCACCGAGTACCAACCAGAAAGTACCAATCATCTCGGCGATCAGCTTGCGACTCACGATGCCTCCGGGCGGTGAAGAAAAGGGACCGAAGGGGATTGACCCCCTTCGGTCGTCGCTCAGGAGCGACATTCGGATGTCCATCGGGCACTAGGGGATGGAGATGGACACCACACGAGCGCACGATCGTCACAATCGTGTGCCCGCCGACTTCCCACAGCGGGGACTGCCAGGAAGAAGCTGTTGAAACTGTTTGCACTGATATGAGTTGGCACTGCCATTGATGTCGGATGCCCCCGATACCAATGGCTGTGCTTGTCGCTCCTTCGCCCGCTCGCCCCGTCGACTACCCCTGCTCGGTGTCGACGTTACGCCTGCCGTCCTTGCGACATAGGATCGATGTGTACCCGGGATCACACGAGAGGTTTCGCGCGAACAGGGTGTTCGCGTTTGGCGAACATGCGGGCACAAGGCGATGCTCGCCTCATCGGAGCAAGATTACGATCGTCCCGCAGACTCCAGCAGGAATGCGAGCAGCCTCTGCACCTTCTGCGATGCTCGGCGGCTCTTCGGATAGACCACCGACAATGAGCCGCTGGGCGCCGGATAGTCCATCAGCAATGCGCGCAGACGGCCGGACTCCAGCTCATGCGTCACCAGCAGGTCCGGCACCATGACAATCCCAAGGCCGCCGCATGCAGCCGTGATCAAGTGTCGGCAACTGGAGCTGCGCAGCTTTTCCCGGTAACGAATGTCTTTCCAGTCCCCTCGGACCTGCAACCGCCATGTGCCCGGAGTCCCGACGGCGGCATCCGCCAAGCCGTCATGATCGATCAGTTCCTCAGGCGTAGATGGGCTTCCCCGATGATCCAGGTAGCCGGGGCTTGCACACAACAAGTTCCGGTAGCTGGCCATGGGGCGCGCAATCATGTCCGGCTCATCGATTTCGCCGACCCGGATGGCTATGTCGAAGTTCGTGTCAACAAGGCCGTCCTCGCCGCCAATCGATACATCCAGCAAGATGTCCGGGTACAACGCTGCGAACCGGTTGAGCAACGGAGTGACAAGAGCGTCGGCGAAGGAACTGGGCACGACAACATTCAAGCGTCCCTTGACCAGACTGTTGAAACCGGACACGAAGTCATTCGCAGCGTGAATCGACTCAAGGATGCGGACGCACTTGGCGTAATACACAGCACCCACCTCGGTAGGACGGACGCCGCCACGTGCGCCTCGATCCAGCAGCGGCACACCCAACTCCCTTTCGATATCCGCGATGCGTCGACTGACTACCGACTTGGTCACTTCCAGGCGCTTGGCCGCTTCGGTGAAGCTCGCCACCTGCACCACGGTGACGAACGCCGTCATGTCGATGATCTGGATCATCCCGCTTTGCCCGGTACATTTGAAAGCATGGCCGGGACAGCGTCATACAACGTCTGCCGGTCGTCACCAGTCGCGACGCTGATGCGAACGCCATCCGATACCCAGCCCGCCTCCCCTGCCGAGACCTCCTCCGCGCCGATCATCATCGTCGGAACGCGCTCCAGCTCCGTGGTCGGTGCCACCACTACAGTTGCCCCAGTTCCAACAGCACCGAGTCGAGCGGCTCCCGATTCGCCTCGGTCACAGCTACCGCGACGGTCTTCGGGTCCGCCGCACCTTCGTTTTCGGATTGGCGAACCGGGATGCGGAACCAGACGAGGTAGCCCCCTTGCGCTGCCGGAACGAGCTCTATCCGTGCATCCATTCTGCGCAGGATCTGCTGACTGACGGCAAGTTCGAGGCTTCCCATGGAATTGGAATGAAGCACCTCACTGGTCGTGATCAAGGGGCCGAAGTGCGACGCCTTGAAACCATCCGGTTCCGCCGAGATTTCCACCTCCATGTGGCGGGTGCCTGGCGACAAGGACAACATCAGCTCTCCATGGCTCATGCCGTCAAGGGCATGAATGAGCAGGTTCATCAACACCTGTCGGAACGAGACATCATCGAGCTCGACGAGCGTACGGGAACGAGTCACCTGAACCTCGAAGCCGATTCCCCGCCCGTTGGCATGCAAGGCGAACGCGTCATGGAGGAATGCGGCCAGTTGCTGCAGATTCACCACGCCCGGCTCCCGGCCACCTGCTGCTAGCCCGCCCAACGCGATCAAACCGTTCGACGAAAGCGCATCCAGGCGCACCGCTGCATGCTGGATGGCCGCCACCGACCGGAGCGCGATCTCATCGTCCTCACAGTGTCTGGCCAGCATGCGGGAGTGACCGGCCAGCACTGCCAGCGATTCGCGCATCTCAGTTGCGATTGCCGCGAACAGACCTGCGCCAAAGCGAAAAGGGGCGCCGTGGCGTGCGATCCGCTCGTTGGCGGGATGCCGCAGTGCGCGCCGCTCGCGCTCCTGGCCAAGGGCGGCGTCGTGGCCCACCTGCTGCGAGCGCTGCAATGCCTGCATGACTTCGCTGGCATCCAGCAGGACGAAATGGCGCAGATCGCCTTCCGACACGATATGGATGTCGGCGTATCGTCCCGGCGCCAGTTCGACAGAGTGCAGCACTTCGGCATGTCCATCTGTGCCCTCGAGCAGGTCGAGCAGGCATTGGACGACGTGTGATTCATCCGATCCATCGTCCGCAAACATGCCGGGGTCGCCCACCATGTCGACGACACGACCGGAGCTGTCGATCGTCACCACCAGCGGCGGCCTGGCGACTGCCGAAACATCGTGCGCAGCCTTAGAGCGTTTCCGGGCTCTCACGGCATCAACGCCTTGACCAGTTCGCGCAACGCCTCCTCGACGCCCTCACCGGTCTTGGCGCTGGCGGAAATGATCGGAAGTTCGTGTTCGACCTCCCGGATGCGGCCAAGCGGCACGCTCCACTCGCCGACGAGGTCGGCTTTGTTCAGCATCAGTACGCTGGGCAGATCCCTCTCCAGTATTACTTGCGCCTGATCCCGCAGCCCGAGCGCAGTCGCAACCGTGGGCTCCCTTGTTCCGTCCGCGACGAGAAGAAGTGCGTGCGCTCCCAGGATGTAATTCGTTCGCACCTGGTCCAGCGTGTTGGACCCTGCGATATCCCACAGCACCAGGCGCACCTCCTGGTCTGCAGAAAGGCTCAGGCTCCTGCTGTCGACCTTGACCCCCACGGTGGTCAGATAGACCTCGCTGAACGTGTTGCGCACGCACCTCGCGACCGTACTGGTTTTTCCGACGGCGAACTCACCGAGCACACAGATCTTGAACGATTTCGACTTCATGTGTTTACCGAAAGCGACACGATGGGCGTACGCCTCGCGCACGCGAAACCTTGCCGACGCGGCGGGTCCACTCATCCGACTTGCATACGCGAACCAGCGGCTCGCACCCCAGGAAAGCCGAACGAATTGTGACCTTCTCAAAAATCACAATTAATAGGTGTTCGTTTGTAATTAATTTACAGATTATCTTAACGGCGAAATATTTTTTTACTTGAGCAACTCAAGAAAATCACATTTAGTAAGAATCACATTTCCCCGCATGACGGACCGAGAGCAAGCCGCACGCCGGCGGGCACCCGGCTCGCGAGCCCACCCAAGACCACCATGTATTCGCGTTGACGTGCGCGGGGTTGTCCGCAACACTCGACGAATCATTGAAAAGTCTGGACGCACATGCGCCCCACCTTGGGTCTCACCGGAATGGATCCGGTAACGGAGTCCGCACTACAGGCGGCCTTCGCAGATGCGAACGCCCGAGTAGGCGGTCATTGGCAGTTGCTTTCCGACGCGGATGCCGACTACGTCGTCGTCGACATGGACAGCATGTATGGGCCGATGAGCTGGTTGCGCCTGCACGGCGCGGGCAAGACGGTGATCGGCCTGACATCGGCTTCCCGGGTCCAGACCGAGTACCGGCTGGGCAAGCCGTTTGGCGCAGGCGAACTCAAGGCACTGCTGCAGCAACTCGATTCCGGCGCGCCGGAACCGAGGACTTCCGCACCACTGGCGGCACCGGCGAACACGCCCGAGCCGGAAACACCGCCCCCCACTCCAATCGAAGCTCCGGCCGCCGTCACCAGCGAACCGGTGCCGATGGCCGTGGCGCCCGCGGCCGTTGCAGCCCCTGAGCCCGACACCGTGCCCTCCGAAGCGGCACAGGCGCCGCAACCTGCGCCACCGGCCCCAGCCGCCCCTGTCGAGCGCCGCCTTGGTGATTGGCTGGCCCCCGGCGCGCTCAAAGGCAAGCGCCGTTTCCAGCGCGACTCCCTGGTGCTGTTGATCGATGCCGAGCGTCGCCAGTACCACGGACCCGCCCTGCTCAAGCCGTTGGACGCCGCCTTCCAGGGCCCACTGGATGAAGCCGATTTCGTCGCGCTCGACGCGGCTGAATGGGATCGCCAGGCTGCTACGCTCGGGGTGCCGCAGCCGCTGGGTCGCCTGGTGTGGTTCGGCGCCCTGCTGGCCGATCGCGGCCGGCTTGCCGCAGGCTACGACCCGGGCGCCCGATACCAACTGCTCAAGTGGCCGCAGACCGAGCGTGAGTTCCCCAAGCACTTCCGCATCGCCACGGCGATGATGAAAGGGCCGGCCACGCTTCCCGAAATCGCTGACGCCAGTGGCGTGACGCCGGAGGAGGCGACCGATTTCGTGAATGCCAACCTGGCCACCGGGTTCGCCGAGCCCTTCCGCGAACCCGAGCCGGAAGCCGATCCGCCCAAGTCCGGCGGCCTGTTCGGGCGGCTTCGCGGCCGCTGAGTCTGAAGGGCTTCCGAGGCCGCGCCTTGCCGGGGCGCGTCCGCGGCGGGACAATTGGCGGCTAATCGCCAGATCCCGTCGTAATGATCGATCCGCAGCGCTACCCGCGTCTTTCCCGAATCGAAGTTCCCGCCGACCTGCGCCAGTTCCCTGAAGAGGAACTGGCCGTGATCGCCGACGAACTGCGCGCCTATCTGATCGAACAGGTCGCCAAAGTCGGCGGCCACTTCGGCGCCGGACTGGGTGTCATCGAACTGACGGTCGCGCTGCACTGGCTCTACGAAACTCCGGTGGACCGCCTGGTGTGGGACGTCGGCCACCAGAGCTATCCGCACAAGATCCTCACCGGACGGCGCGACACCATCCACACCGTCAAGCAGAAGGACGGCGTGGCACCCTTCCCCAAGCGGGAAGAATCCGAGTACGACACGTTCGGCGTCGGCCACTCCTCGACCTCGATTTCCGCCGCCCTTGGCATGGCCATCGCGCTCCAGCGCATGGGCGACGAGCGCAAGGTCGTGGCCGTGATCGGCGACGGCGCGATCACCGGCGGCATGGCCTTCGAGGCATTGGCGCATGGCGGCGGCATGGGCGACGAGCCGGACGGCATCGAGCCGAACCTGCTGGTCATCCTCAACGACAACCAGATGTCGATCTCCGAGAACGTCGGTGGCGTCACTCGGATGCTGGGGCGCCTGACCGGCAGCCGCACCCTCAACGCGATCCGCGAAGGCGGCAAGAAGCTGCTGGGCGACAAGCACAGCGGCCCGGCGAAGTTCGTAAAGCGCTGGGAAGAACACTGGAAGGGCATGTTCGTGCCCTCCACGTTCTTCGAGGAGTTGGGCTTCCATTACACCGGCCCGATCGACGGCCACGATATGGACGCATTGCTGGGTGCGCTCAAGACGCTCAAGGGCCTCCAGGGTCCGCAGTTGCTGCACATCATCACGACCAAGGGCAAGGGCTACGAACTCGCCGAAGGCGACCAGATCGGATACCACGCGGTCAGCCCGTTCGATCCGGCGCAGGGAATGGTCAGCAAGCCTGGCGCGAAGAAGCCGACGTACACCGACGTCTTCGGCGAATGGCTGTGCGACATGGCCGCCGTCGACAGCAGGCTGATGGGCATCACCCCGGCGATGCGCGAGGGCTCAGGCCTGGTGCGCTTCAGCAAGGAATACCCGCAGCGCTACTTCGACGTCGCCATCGCCGAGCAACACGCCGTCACCCTGGCCGCCGGCATGGCCTGCGAAGGCGTCAAGCCGGTGGTCGCGATCTACTCGACGTTCCTGCAGCGCGGTTACGACCAGCTCGTGCACGACGTCGCCATCCAGAACCTGGACGTACTGTTCGCGATCGACCGCGGCGGCGTGGTCGGCCCGGATGGCGCTACGCATGCGGGCAACCTCGACCTGAGCTATCTGCGCTGCGTGCCAAACATGGTGGTGATGGCACCGGCCGACGAGAACGAGTGCCGGCAGATGCTCAGCACTGGCTTCCAGTACGAAGGTCCAGCGGCGGTGCGGTATCCGCGCGGCACCGGCCCCGGCGTCGCCGTGCAACCTGAACTCGACACCCTCCCGATCGGCAAGGCCGAGGTTCGCCGCCGCGGACACGGCATCGCCCTGCTCGCCTTTGGCGCCGTCGTCACGGCTGCCGAAAAGGCGGGCGAGGAACTCGGCTTGACCGTGGTCAACATGCGCTTCGTGAAACCCTTGGACCGCGCGATGATCCTCGAACTCGTACGCCACCACGACGGCTTCGTGACGATCGAGGACAACGTGGTCGCTGGCGGTGCGGGTTCGGGTGTCGCCGAACTGCTCGCCGCCGAAGGCATCACCATGCCGGTGCTGCACTTGGGCCTGCCCGATGCATTCCAGCACCACGCGAGCCGCGAACAGCTGTTGAGCGAAGCCGGACTGGACGTCGCCGGAATCCGTGCAGCCGTCCTGCAGCGCTGGCCCCAGCAGGGCGATCCGAAAGCGCGCAGCGCCGCCGTGTAAGCAGCGACTGCCGCACTCGGACGATCACGCCACCAAGGACGACAGGCATATGATCGTTCGTGCCGGGCGCCCCGCCCGGCAGGACTGTCGATTCGCGTTATTCCTGGCAAGAGCACGACGTGCGTTTGACCGGGTCAGCGCGCGACTCGCGTTCAAGTAGGTCCGTGGATGAGATGCTGAGTACACCGTTTGGGTGTCATCCAGCCATTTTTCTCGCGGAATGCATGTGCCGGGGAGATGAACAACGATGGGCAGCCAAACACCTTTTCGATGCGGTTTCGAAACCATCGGAAATGCAACGATCCTGGTGTATGACGAGGGCAGGCCGCTGCTGGCCACGGACCCCTGGATCGAGGGTTCCAGCTATTTCGGCAGCTGGACTCTCAGTCACGAAATTCCGCCCGAACTGAAGCAGGCCGCGAAGGAATCTCCCTTCATCTGGTTCTCGCATGGGCATCCCGACCACCTGAATCCCGAGTCGCTGCCGCTCTTCCTCGGACGCACCATCCTCCTGCCCGATCATCACGGCCAGCGGATCAGGAGCGATCTCGAAAGGATGGGGCACCGCGTCAAAGTGTTGCCGCAGAAGGAGTGGGTCACCCTGTCACCGCACGTGCGCGTGCAGTGCATTTCGGACTACTACCAGGATGCGATCATCCTGATCGATGTGAACGGGCGCCTGCTGGTCAACACCAACGACGCGATCGACCGCGGCTGGGGGCGCCACGTCCGCAAGGTGATCCGGGAGTTCGACAAGAGCTTCCTGCTTTCGCTGATCGGCTACGGCGACGCCGACATGATCAACTACTACCGCGAAGATGGAACCTTCATCGTCCCCAAGGCGGGGTTGAAGCTTCCCGTCGGCCAGGCGGTGAAGCACAGTGCGGAAAGCTACGGCGTAACGCATTACATCCCGTTTTCCACGATGCACAAGTATCAGCGTGAAGACTCGGAGTGGGCGAGCGAATACACGACACCCATCGCGGACTTCGCCGTTGGCTTCGAGTCGAACAGCGTGGAGTTGCTGCCGGCCTTCACTCGCTGGGACTGCGAGACCGACGAGCATGGGCCGATCGCACCCAAGCCGAACGATGGCCGCATATACAGGCCGGCGGACTTTGGCGACGACTGGGGGGATGTGCTCAGCGCCAGCGACCAGGCGCAATGTCGGGCCTATTTCCAGCGCGTGGAGCACCTGAAGTCGTGGCTCGATTCGATCGTGTTGAGAGTCGGGGCAAGTGATTTCGAGATACCGCTCGGCCAGGGCAACCGGCGTAGCCTTCGCTTCGAGGTTCCGCGCAACTCGTTGATGACCGCGGTGGAGTACCGGATCTTCGACGACCTCCTAATCGGCAACTTCATGAAGACCACGCTGATCGGCAGCTGGCCGCGCTCGGGGCTCTACCCCGATTTCACGCCCTACGTCGCCCGCTACTCGGATCAGGCCGAAGCCAATACGTCAGAGGAACTGGACCGCTATTTCGAAGCCTATCGGCATCGGGATCCCTGGGAGTTCTGGCGGCACAAGATGGAAATGAAGGCCATCGATTTCTTCCGCGCTTCCGTGGCCGGTGATTCGCCGGCGTATTCCAGGGCCAAGGCCCTGTACTGGGCGTTCAAGAAAGCCGTCTAGGCCGCGTTCGCCCCAATACCTCGCGTTAGACCAACGACTACGGCGCCTCCACGACGTAGCCCTTCGACTGCAGCTTGGCAATGTAACCGTCGGGCTTGAGCAGTTCGCGCATCGGCAGTACCGCGAACGTGACGGCATTGTTCGCCAGCGCCTTTTCCGCGGCCTCCATCCAGCGCGATTCCACCTGAGCCTCGATATCGCCGGCGCGCTTGCGCAGCACGCCCGCGCGCGCGGCTGCGCGCAGGCAGGCCTCGTTCTGGTCGCTGTAGGGCAATGCGCGCAGCGTGTCGAGATCGCCGGTCGCCCAGGCGTTGGCACGGTCGCGCATCGTGTCCAGGTCCGTCTCAAGCCGTTGCAGGGTCTTACCGAAGCAATCCAGGTCGTCGAGCTGGGATTCACGGAACTCCAGCAGGGCCTGCTTAGGGTCCTCGATCATGATCATCAACGTCGGCGACGTCCGGTTGACCTTGTACTTCTTCACCGCACGATCCACGACCGGTGCGACCAGTCCACCCTGCTTCAAACCAGAGTCGTCGATCGCCTCCTGATAGAGCTCCATCGCGGCAAACATCGGGCGCCACTGCTCGATGCCGGCGTCGTTGCCCATGTATTTGCGCTTGAGCGGCAGCCAGCGGGCGTACATGTCGGCGGGCACGACCTGTTCAAGCGTCAATCCATCGGGGTTCTTGCGAGCGCCCAGCGCCTTGGGCACGAGTGCGAGCCGCTGGAAGAATCCGGCCTTGGCGTCGACCCTCACGCCCGGGGCCTCGATGAACTCCTGCGCCCGTGCGATCACGGCCTCCACGTCGCGTGCTTCCCATTCCATGCGCTTGGGGACCGGCGAGATCGTGCCGAGCACCCACATGGCGTGATCGCCCTTCGATACCTTCCACATGCCGGGACCAGGCTGTACACCACTGACCACGATGGGTGCGAGATCGCGGATCTCGCCTTCAGGCGGCGGCGCGGCGGCCTGGGCTAACGCCCTGGAGATGGACAACAGTGCGAGACAGGAAACCAACAGTAATCGGCGCATGGAACGTCCTTGCTGCATTGACCGGTTGCCAATCAGACTGCCACGGCTTAGCCAAGTTCCATAGGTAAAAAAAAAGCGGACCGGGGATACCGGTCCGCATTTCGCTGCCTCTGGCGAGATGCTACGCCGCCCGGATTCACCGGGCCGGCGCGATCATCGTGTCGAGAAACCCGATCAGGTCTGCCCGAAGCATCGGGGCATGCGACCGGAATGGAGCAAGGACATTCCGGACCAGTTCGCGACTCTGCTCTGTCAGGCTGTAATTGCGCGCCAGCAGGTAGTCATCGATCAGGTCTGCGATTTCCTGCGGATCCGCAAGCGACACATAGCGCTCCATCGCACTTCTGTACTGGATGCTGCTCCGACTCATTGATACCCCCCGGCAAAGGTCCCCTGAACGCCGTCGAAGCTACCCCTGCCCGCCGACGGACGCGACGGATAACCCTGTGGACAAGTGGCGGATAACCGGTGGATTCGACGAACGGTAGGAACCGGGCAGAGTGTGCCGCCGGGTGGCACCGCAAAGAAGCCGCCCCAGATCTGTGCGACGTTGAAAGTGCAGGTTGCGGAGACGCGCAACAGGTCATACGGAAGCAGGCAGGAGTACTCAACTGCGTGCGTGATGCTCTGGTGGAGAGTGCTTTCAAACAGTGTCGAAGGAAGCTGCGAATCCAGCAAAGTCCTCGGGCATGGAGAGAATGCCGAAGCTCTTGGCCTTCGCATCGCCTGCGCCACAACGAAAAAACCGCTCCCTCGCACGAGGCGAGAGAGCGGTTTGATTTCGAATATTGGTCGGGACGGCCGGATTTGAACCGACGACCCTCTGCCCCCCAGGCAGATGCGCTACCAGGCTGCGCTACGCCCCGACGTGTTGCGATGTCCGCCCGAAGGCGGGCGTGAAGTATAGCGGTTTAACGGCGGATCCGGCCATGCATCGACCGATATCCGCAAGCCACGATGTTCAGCGGCGCAGCAGGTGCAGGACTTCTTCCAACTCCATGCGCACCTGCTTGATGATCTGCGAGCTCAACGCCGACTCGTCCTTGGCCGCCTCGCCTTCCAGGCGCAGGCGCGCACCGCCGATGGTGTAGCCCTGTTCGTACAACAGGCCGCGGATCTGCCGGACCATCAGCACCTCGTGGCGCTGGTAGTAGCGGCGATTGCCGCGGCGCTTGACCGGATTGAGCGTCGGGAACTCGGTCTCCCAGTAGCGCAGCACGTGCGGCTTGACGTCGCACAGCTCACTGACTTCACCGATGGTGAAGTAGCGCTTGGCTGGGATTGGCGGCAGTTCTCGATTGCTGCCCGGATCAAGCATGCTCACCTCCAACGTAGGCTTCGACGCGTTCCTTGAGCTTCTGGCCCGGACGGAAGGTCACCACCGTGCGGGCGGAGATCGGAATCTCCTCACCGGTCTTCGGGTTGCGGCCGGGGCGCTGGTTCTTGCGGCGCAGGTCGAAATTGCCGAAACCCGACAGCTTGACCTGCCGGCCGTGCTCGAGAGCCTCGCGCAGGGCGTCGAAGAACGAATCGACGAATTCCTTCGCCTCGCGCTTGTTCAGCCCGACTTCGTCGAACAGGCGTTCCGCCATTTCAGCCTTGGTCAGTGCCATGCCCTTCCTACCTCAACCGCGGATGACCGCACCGTGGCTGCGCTGCAGCGCCTCGGTCACCGAGGACACCGCCGCGTCCACCTCGCGGTCAGTCAGCGTGCGCGATTCATCCTGCAGAATCAAGCCCATAGCGAGGCTTTTGAATCCCGGTTCCACGCCCTTGCCCTGATAGCGGTCGAACAGCACCAGATCCCGCAGCGCCGGGCCTGCGGCCGCCCGGACGGCCGACGAGATTTCCGCCCACGGGGCGCTTTCCGCGACGACGAACGCCAGATCGCGGCGGACGGACGGGAACTTGGACAGATGCCCGGCCCGCGGCACCGCCCGGCTGAACAGGGAGGTGAAATCGAGTTCGAACGCCAGGACCTCGGCATCGAGATCGAGGGCACGCTGGAGGCGCGGGTGCAGCTGGCCGATCCAGCCCAGCCGGACGCCGTCGCGATAGACATCCGCCGAACGGCCCGGATGGGCCCAGGCCGTTTGCGAACTGCGGTATTCCAGTTGCGCTCCAGCCAGCGATGCGAGGCTGTCGAGGTCGCCCTTGAGGTCATGGAAGCCCAGAGCACGCGACTCGCCGCCCCATTGCTCGGGCCGGGCCGCACCGATCACGGCGGCCGCGACTCGGCGCGTCTCGATCGGGGCTTCATTGCCGTTGGCGGCGAACACGCGCCCCAGTTCGAACAGCCGGACTCGCGGCTGCTGACGCGCGGCATTGCGCGCCACCGAGGCGACCAGGCCCGGCAGAAGCGACGTGCGCATCACACCAAGCTCGGCGCTGAGCGGATTGGCCAGCGGCACGCATCCGTCGGCGAGGTGCCAGTCAGCCAGCAGTTGCGCATCGACGAAGGCGTAGTTGACCGCCTCCAGGTAATCGCGCGCCGTCATCTGGCGGCGCACCGCGGCTTCGTCGATGCGGGTCTCGCTCGGCGCCACCAGGCGCGAGGCGCCGCCCGGCAGCGTCGTCGGGATCGCGTCATAACCGTGGATGCGCGCGACTTCCTCGATCAGGTCCTCCTCGATCGCCAGGTCGAAGCGGCGGCTCGGCGGCACCACGCGCCAGCCGTCGGCCGCACTCTCAACATCGAGACCCAGCCCACGCAGGATGCGCTCCACCTGGTCGTCGGTGATATCCAGGCCCAGCACGCGGGCCAGGCGCGCGCGGCGCAGCAGGATCGGATGCGACGGCTGCAGGTGTTCCGGCAACGCGGCCTCGACCACCGGTCCCGACACGCCACCGGCGATGTCGACGATCAGCTTCGTTGCGTACTCGATGGCGGTTTCCGGCAGCACCGGCGCGACACCGCGTTCGAAGCGATGGGCCGCATCGGTGTGCAGGCCCAGCTTGCGACCACGGCCGATGATCGCGGCGGGTGCGAAGTGCGCGGCTTCGAGGAACACGCTCTTCGTGGCATCGGTCACGCGCGTGTCGAAGCCACCCATCACGCCCGCCAGCGCGACCACGCGGTCGGCGTCGGTAATCGCGAGGAATTGTTCGTCCAGCACGACATCGCGACCGTCTAGCAGCTTGAGGCTTTCGCCGGCACGCGCGCGACGTACACCGACCGATCCCTTCAGCGTGTCGCGATCGAACGCGTGCATCGGCTGGCCGAGCTCGAGCATGACGTACTGGGTGACATCGACCAGGAACGACACCGGGCGGATGCCGCTGCGACGCAGGCGCTCGGCCATCCACACCGGCGTCGGCACGGAGGCGTTGACGCCTTCGATGACACGGCCGCAATAACGCGGCGCATCGGCGCCGGCGTTCAGCTCGATTGCCAAGCGCGCATCCGACTGCGCTGCAACCGGTGCGATGTCGAACGGCGCGACTTCCCCGCCCGCGGCGGCGGCCACGTCGTAGGCGATGCCTCGCACGCTGAAGCAGTCGGCGCGGTTCGGGGTGAGCTTGATCTCGATCGATGCGTCCGGCAGCGCCAGGTATTGCGCCAGTGCGGCGCCGACCGGCGCGTCGGCCGGCAGTTCGAGCAGGCCGGAGGCATCCGGGTCCACGCCCAGCTCCTTGGCCGAACACAGCATGCCGAACGACTCGACGCCCCGCAGCTTGGCAGCCTTGATCGCGATGTCGCCGGGCAGGTTGGCTCCGACCATTGCCAGCGGAGCTTTCAGACCCGCACGCGCGTTGGGCGCGCCACAGACGATCTGGACCATGCCGTTGCCGGTATCGACCTGGCAAACCTGCAGCCGATCGGCCTCGGGATGCTTTTCTGCGCTGACGATCTGCGCGACGACGACGCCGTCGAGCGACTCGCCCAGCGCGGTCACTTCCTCGACCTCCAGGCCGATCGCGGTCAGCGTCGCCGCGAGCTGCTCGCGCGTTGCGTTGGTCGGCACATGCTGGCGCAGCCAGTTCTCGGAGAATTTCATTCTTCGCCTATCCCGATCTTTCTCGTCATCCCGGCGAACACCGGGATCCATGTTGCTGTTGTTCTTTGCGCCACCCGAGCCCGGAATCCCTGCTTTGCCCTGACGGCAAAGTCAAAATGGACCCCGGTTTTGGCCGGGATGACGGCCAACGTTTACGCGAACTGGCGCAGGAAGCGCACGTCGTTCTCGAAGAAGCTGCGCAGGTCATCGACGCCATAACGCAGCATCGCAAAGCGCTCCACGCCCAGGCCGAACGCGTAACCGGTGTACTTCTCCGGATCGATTCCGACGTTGCGCAGCACGTTCGGATGCACCATGCCGCAGCCCAGCACTTCCAGCCAGCGCGTCGAACCGTCGGGCTGCTGCCAGGCGATGTCGACCTCCGCCGAAGGCTCGGTGAAGGGGAAGTAGCTCGGCCGGAAGCGCATCTCGAAGTCGCGCTCGAAGAACGCGCGCACGAACTCGGCCAGCGTGCCCTTGAGATCGGCGAAGCTCGCGTGTTCGTCGACCAGAAGGCCTTCAACCTGGTGGAACATCGGCGTGTGGGTCTGGTCGCTGTCGCTGCGGTAGACCTTGCCGGCCGCGATCATGCGCAGCGGCGGCTTGTGATCGGCCATGTAGCGCACCTGCACACCGGAGGTATGCGTGCGCAGCAGGCGGCCGTCGCCGAAATAGAAGGTGTCGTGCATCGCACGCGCCGGGTGGTGCGGTGGAAAGTTCAACGCCTCGAAGTTGTGCCAGTCGTCCTCGATCTCCGGGCCGTCCGCAAGTTCGAAACCCAGGCGACCAAAGATGTCGGCGATGCGCTCGAGCGTGCGGCTGACCGGGTGCACGCCACCGCGTGCGGCGTCGATGCCCGGCAGCGTGACGTCGATCGTTTCCGACGCCAGGCGCGCATCGAGTGCGGCGTCATCGAGCGCCGTCTTGCGCTCGGCCAATGCGGAGGCCAGCGAATCGCGCGCCTTGTTGATCGCCTCACCGGCGGCCTTGCGCTGGTCCGGCGGCAAGGTGCCGAGTTGCTTGAGCTGGGCCGTGACGCTGCCGTTCTTGCCGAGCAGCGCGACGCGCAGCGCTTCGATCGCGTCCGACGTGCCCGCCGTGGCGATGTCGGCCAGTGCCTGTTGCGTCAGTGATTCGATTCCGCTCATTCCCCGCAAACCTCAGGTCTTGTGCCATCGGGGCCATGCCGGGCCCCAGAAACGAACATGGGGAAGGACTTGCGCCCTTCCCCATGCGTGTACTGCATTGTGCGATGCACGGCCCCGGCGATGCGGGACGCCATGCGATCGACCAACTTACGCCGCGAGCGCGCTCTTCGCCTTCTCTGCCAGCGCCGCAAAACCCTGCGCGTCGTGCACGGCGATGTCCGCCAGCACCTTGCGGTCGAGGGTGATGCCGGCCTTCAGCAGGCCGTTCATGAAGCGGCTGTAGCTCATGCCGTTGATGCGGGCCGCCGCATTGATGCGGGTGATCCACAGCGAACGGAAATTGCGCTTCTTCTGCTTACGACCGATGTAGGCGTACTGCAGGGCCTTCGTCACCGCCTGCTTGGCGACGCGGAAGACCTTGCGACGGGCGTGATAGTAGCCCTTGGCCTGCTTCAGGATTTTCTTGTGACGGCGACGCGCCGTAACACCACGCTTAACTCGTGCCATTTTTCAGTCTCCTCACAAATACGGAAGCATGCGGTCCAGACGGCCCGCGTCCTCGGCACGAACGTGGTTCGTCTGCCGCAGGTTGCGCTTCCGCTTGGTCGCCTTCTTGGTGAGGATGTGGCTCTTGTTGGCGTGGCCGCACTTGTACTTGCCGGAAGCGGTCTTCCGGAAGCGCTTGGCCGCCGCCCGATTGGTCTTGATCTTGGGCATTGCGATGTCCTTTCGGAGTTAGGTCACTGGCCTGGGCGGTGGCATGGCCACTCTTTCCGTCCTGCCCTTGCCGGCTTGTAAGTCGTTGATTCTAAATAAATCTGCGACAGGTCCGTGGTACAGCAAACAACAACCCGGCGAACCGGGCCGCACATTATGCGGGCTCGGCGCCTGGCTTGCAATCTTTCCTTTGAAAATCAGGGCTTTGGTCCCGAGCCTGCCCCTGCCCCCGCTCAGGGCGAGGGACTGGGTGAGGCTGACGCTGCCACCCCGAAAAGAAAAGAAGCGCCTTGCGGCGCTTCCCTCTCCCTCCCCCTCTACCGCAGGCGGGAGGGTGTCAGCGGCCACTGGCCGCTGACCTCACTTCTTCTTGGGCGCGATCATCATGACCATCTGCCGGCCTTCCAGGCGCGGGCGCGACTCGATCACGATGTCATCACCCAGGTCCGCCTCGATCCGGGCGGCCATTTCGCGTCCCAGTTCCTGATGGCTCATTTCGCGGCCACGGAAGCGGATGTTGACCTTGACCTTGTCGCCCTCTTCCAGGAAGCGGCGCATGTTGCGCAGCTTGATCTGGTAATCGCCTTCGTCGGTGACCGGGCGGAACTTGAGTTCCTTGATCTCGACCTGCTTCGTCTTCTTCTTGGCCTCGTTGGCCTTTTTCTGCTGCTCGAAGCGGAACTTGCCGAAATCCATGATCTTGCAGACCGGCGGATCGGCGTTGGGCTGAATTTCGACCAGATCCAGGTCTTCTTCCTCGGCCATGCGAAGCGCTTCGTCGCGCGTGAGCACGCCGATCATCTCGCCATCACTGCCGATCACGCGCACGCGGGGTACGCGGATCTCCTGGTTCTTTCGATTCGGCTTTTCGGGGGTACTGATGTTGCAATCTCCGGTATGGATCGTGCCAGCCGCGGGGTGCGGCCGGGACTGGGCAAGCTGCGGACGTTACTGTACGCCCTCACTGCGCAAACGCGAGGCGAAATCGGCGACGGACATCGTCCCCAGGTCCTCCCCTCCCCGCGTGCGCACGGCGACGTGGCCATTTTCCTTCTCGCGGTCTCCGACCACCAGCAGGTATGGCACGCGCTGCAGCGTGTGCTCGCGAATCTTATAGCCGATCTTCTCGTTCCGCAAATCGGCGTCGACCCGGAACCCTTGATTTGCAAGGGATTTCCGGACCTCGGCCACGTAGTCGGCCTGGGCGTCGGTGATGTTCATGACCACGGCCTGGACCGGGGCCAGCCAGGCCGGGAACTGGCCGGCGTGGTGCTCGATCAGGATGCCGATGAAACGCTCCATCGAGCCGACGATGGCCCGGTGCAGCATCACCGGCTGGCGGCGCTGACTGTGCTCGTCGACGTACTCGGCCCCCAGGCGGCCCGGCATCATGAAGTCGACCTGCATCGTGCCCAACTGCCAGGTGCGGCCGATGGCGTCCGACAGGTGGTACTCGATCTTCGGGCCATAGAAGGCGCCCTCGCCCGGCAGTTCCTGCCATTCCACGCCGGCCGCGCGCAGCGCCGAGCGCAGGGCGTTCTCGGCCTTGTCCCACGTTTCGTCGTCGCCCAGGCGAGAGTCGGGACGCAGCGCGATCTTGATCTGGATGTCACTGAAACCGAAGTCGCCGTAGACCTTCAGCGCCTGCTCGTGGAAGGCGCGGACTTCGGACTCGATCTGGTCTTCGGTGCAGAAGATGTGGCCGTCGTCCTGGGTGAAGCCACGCACGCGCAGGATGCCGTGCAACGCGCCGGACGGCTCGTTGCGATGGCAGGCGCCGAACTCGCCGTAACGAATCGGCAGGTCGCGGTAGCTGTGCAGCCCCTGGTTGAACACCTGCACATGGCCCGGGCAGTTCATCGGCTTGAGCGCATACGTGCGCTTCTCCGACTCGGTGAAGAACATGTTGTCCTTGTAGTTGTCCCAGTGGCCGGACTTCTGCCACAGCGAGACGTCCAGGATCTGCGGGCAGCGCACCTCGCCGTAACCGGTGTCGCGGTAAACCTTGCGCATGTACTGCTCGACGACCTGCCAGATCGACCAGCCCTTGGGATGCCAGAAGATCAGGCCGGGGCCTTCTTCCTGCAGGTGGAACAGGTCCTGCTGCTTGGCGATCTTGCGATGGTCGCGCTTCTCGGCCTCTTCCAGCTGCGTCAGGTACGCCTTGAGGTCCTTGTCGTTGAGCCAGGCCGTGCCGTAGATGCGGCTGAGCATCTGGTTGTTGGAGTCGCCGCGCCAGTAGGCACCGGCGACCTTCATCAGCTTGAAGGCGCGCAGCTTGTCCGTGCCTGGCACATGCGGGCCGCGGCAAAGGTCGGTGAACTCGCCCTGCGAGTACAGGCTCAGATCTTCGTTGGCCGGAATCGACTCGATGATCTCGGCCTTGTACTCCTCGCCCAAGCCACGGAAAAACGCGACCGCGTCGTCACGCGACTTCACGCTGCGCGAGACCAGCAGCGACTCCTTGACGATCTTCTGCATCTCCGCCTCGATCGCCGGCAGGTCCTCCGGCGTGAACGGACGCTCGTATGCGAAGTCGTAGTAGAAGCCGTTGTCGATCACCGGACCGATGGTGACCTGCGCGCCCGGGAACAGGCGCTGCACGGCCTGCGCGAGCAGGTGCGCGGTGGAATGGCGCAGCACATCGAGTGCATCGGGATGCTTGTCGGTGACGATCTCGAGCGAGGCGTCATTGGCGATGCGGTAGCTGGTGTCGACCAGCTTGCCGTCGACCTTGCCGGCCAGTGCGGCCTTGGCGAGGCCGGCGCCGATCGAGGCGGCGATCTCGGCGACGGAAACGGGTTGTTCGAACTCGCGGCGGCTGCCGTCGGGGAGCGTAATGGCGATCATTGTCGGTAGCGATGGGCTGGCGCGCCGGCGGCGCGGCTTGGCATGGAGATGCAGGGGCAGAAACGAAAAACGGCGCCGCGGCGCCGTCATTGGAGGGCGTCGTCGGCGCTCAGCGATGGGGGGTGGTAGTGCTCATGTCGCACGCTCGACCGGCGGATGTCCGCGGGTCACCTCTCGTCCTGTCTCGGCCAGTGGCCGGGGATACATGCAGATAGTTGTGGCTGCCCCGGGACAAGTCAACGCCCGGATGTTTCCGCGCGGATCACAAGTGGAAACCGCGCCCACCGCCATACGCATCCGCCAAAAGCAGAACGGCCGGGCAATGCCCGGCCGTTCGCAACATATTGGTGGGCGGTACAGGGTTCGAACCTGTGACCCCTACCATGTCAAGGTAGTGCTCTACCGCTGAGCTAACCGCCCTTTCGTCGCCAAACTGCTCGACGAGGGGCGCGCAGTGTAGCCCGTCGGCTCGCCATCAGCAACAGCCCTGTCGACAAATTTTCCGGCATGGCTCCCGATTCAGGCGGCATCAGGCCGCAAAGCCTGCGTCCTTCAGCCGTCGCAACTCGTCGCGTACCGCCGCAGCCTCCTCGAACTCCAGATCGCGCGCGTGCTGGTACATCTGCTGCTCCAGCGCCTTGATTCGCGCGGCGAACTGACTGGGACTGAGCTTGGCGTAATCTGCCAGGTTTTCCGCAACCCGCTTGCCCTTTCCCCGCCCCTTCACCGAGGCTTCGCCTGGCTCGGCGCGCGCGCCCTCCATGATGTCCACGATCGGCTTGGCGACGGAACGCGGCGTGATGCCATGCTCCGCATTGTGTTCGACCTGACGCTGGCGGCGACGGTCGGTTTCGTCGATCGCCTTCTGCATCGAGTTGGTGATCCGGTCGGCATACAGGATCGCCTTGCCGCGCACGTTTCGGGCGGCGCGACCGATGGTCTGGATCAGCGATCCGGCCGAGCGCAGGAACCCCTCCTTGTCGGCATCAAGGATGGCCACCAGCGACACCTCGGGCATGTCGAGGCCTTCGCGCAGCAGGTTGATGCCGACCAGCACATCGAACTTGCCCAATCGCAAGTCGCGGATGATCTCGACGCGCTCGACGGTGTCCACGTCCGAATGCAGGTAGCGCACGCGCACACCATGCTCGCCGAGGTACTCGGTGAGGTTCTCGGCCATGCGCTTGGTCAGCGTCGTGATCAGGACGCGGTCGCCCATGGCGACGCGCTCATGGATCTCGCCCAGCACGTCGTCGACCTGCGTCGCGACCGGGCGGATCTCCACCTGCGGGTCGAGCAGGCCGGTCGGGCGCACCACCAGCTCCACGATCTGGTCTTCCGACTTGCGCAGCTCGTACGGGCCCGGCGTCGCCGAAACATAGATCGCGCGGGGCGAGCGGCCTTCCCACTCCTCGAACCGCAGCGGCCGGTTGTCCAGGGCGGATGGCATCCGGAAGCCGAACTCGACCAGCGTTTCCTTGCGCGAACGGTCGCCTTTGTACATGGCGCCGATCTGCGGCACGGTCACGTGCGATTCGTCGACCACCAGCAGCGCGTCCGGCGGCAGGTAGTCGAACAGGCACGGCGGCGGCTCGCCCGGCATGTGGCCGGTCAGGTGCCGCGAGTAGTTCTCGATGCCGTTGCAGTAGCCGACTTCCGCCAGCATCTCCAGGTCGTACTGGGTACGCTGCGCCAGGCGCTGCGCCTCGACCAGTTTGTTCTGCGCGTACAACTGCTCCAGGCGCTCACGCAGTTCGGCCTTGATGGTCTCAATCGCGTCAAGCACGGTGCGTCGCGTCGTGACGTAGTGCGAACCGGGATAGACCGTGTAGCGCGGCACCTTGCGCAGCGTTTCACCAGTCAGCGGATCGAAGAGCGTCAACTGCTCGATCTCGCCATCGAACAGCTCGACGCGCACGGCCTCGGCGTCGCTTTCGGCCGGATGGATATCGATCACCTCACCGCGCACGCGATACGTGGCGCGGCGCAGTTCGGTGTCGTTGCGCGTGTACTGCATTTCGGTCAGGCGGCGTATCAGCTCGCGCTGGTCGATGCGCTCGCCCCGCACCAGGTGCAGCACCATGCGGAAGTATTCGTTCGGGTCGCCCAGGCCATAAATGGCCGACACGGTACAGACGATCAACGCATCACGCCGTTCGAGCAGAGCCTTGGTCGCCGACAGGCGCATCTGCTCGATGTGTTCGTTCACCGAGCTGTCCTTCTCGATGTACGTATCGCTCGAAGGGACGTAGGCCTCCGGCTGGTAGTAGTCGTAGTAACTGACGAAGTACTCGACCGCGTTGTTCGGAAAGAACGACTTGAACTCGCCGTACAGCTGCGCGGCCAGGGTCTTGTTGGGCGCCATCACCAGCGTCGGCTTCTGCACCGCCTGCACGACATTGGCGACGGTGTACGTCTTGCCGGATCCGGTCACGCCGAGCACGGTCTGGGCCGCGATGCCGCTCTCGAACCCCTCCACCAGCCTGGCGATCGCCTGCGGCTGGTCTCCGGCCGGCTGGTACGGCGCAACGAGCTGGAATCCTGCAGGTTGAAGGATGTCGTTCATCGGCGTCAGTGCGGGGCAATCCGACAGTGTAGTCCGCGTTGGAGATGGGGGTTGAAGGGCTGTTTACCTACCCCCGCATGGTGCGCGGACTGAATCTTTCAGCCCGGCTTCAGGCCTAGCTTGCGGTGCAAGACCAGGAGAGAAGCATGAGCCGCACGGACGCCGGATTCACCCTGCTGGAGGTCATCATCGCGCTGACGGTGACCGCGATCCTTCTGGCCCTGGCGGTTCCCGCCTGGTCCAATGCCCGCGCCGCTGCCTACCGGGCGCTGGCCCAGTCCGCGCTGGAGGGCACGCTGCTGGACGCGAACCGGCATGCCACGGTCACCGCGACGGAAGTCGTGATCTGCCCTGTTTCCACCGCGGAGCGCTGCAGCGGGTCCAGCGATTGGAGCCCGGGATGGATGGTCTTCGCCGATCTGGATGGCGACCGCACCCGCGACGCCAATGAAACCGTCGTGCGGCGCGAGGCCGCGCTGGCGGGCGGCATCCGCCTCAAGTCAACTCAAGGGCGTACACGCCTGATCATCCAGCCCAACGGCGGGAATGCCGGCTCCAACGTCACCTTCACCCTGTGCGATGCCCGTGGCGCGGCGAAGGCGAGCACACTGGTCCTGTCCAACAGCGGGCAGATGCGGCACGGCAAGCCGACGGAAGCTGCGGCACAAGCCTGTGCTTACGGCGCCTGACCTCCGGCGCTCGATTCACACCCGGTCATCAGCCACAAAAAAGGCCCGCCTGATGGCGAGCCTTTGATGTTTTTCGAAACTGGCGCCCGAAGTTGGACTCGAACCAACGACCCCCTGATTAACAGTCAAGTGCTCTAACCGGCTGAGCTATTCGGGCGGGGCTGCATATGATGCTAGGCCCGGGGTCTTTGGTCAACCCCGGATTTCGCATTTTCCGCCGCTGGCATCATCCGATCAGGGGAACGAGGGCACTCCGGTTTGGCTCGGGCATGCCACCATCGACGACCAGGTCGGTGCGGCGTTGGAGCCATTGCCCGTGCACTGGTAGCGGCTGTTGGGTGAGTTGGTGTTACCACCCGGATTCGGATAGTTCGACGGGCACATGTAGGTCGGCGCACCGAAGTTGGCGGTGATCGTGTCGTTCGCTGCAACAGTGGACACACTCGCTTCGGTGTACTCGCCGGTCGGGATCACACCGACGGCACCGGGGTTGAGCACGTTCATCGTGCCGAACGTGGTCGATCCGTTCGTCGACGTAAACGAGCTCACGGCGTAGTCCACGCGATAGGGCATCGTCGTGGTGCCGTTGTTCCGGCACGGGTTGGGGATCGTGATCGTGCCACTCTGGTTGTAGTTGCCGACGCGTACCACCAGCGGAGCCGGCAGGGTTTCACCTTGCTGTGTCGTGCAGGGGAAGGACGCGCCACTTGGGTTGCTGCAGGTATCGCTGCGATTGCCGTAGGTGTAGCCGGCCTGAGGCGGATCGCTCATGACCACCGTGTAACCGGCGAAGGCGATATTGAACGCACCACCGGGCTGCCCGCCACCGCTGTTATTGCTGACACGGAACGCCTGCTGGTCACGCCAGAAGCCGGTGATGTCGGGGTTGTAGATCTGCTCGTCCTCGTTCGGACTGATGTCGCCGAAGATCGCAACGCCGGAGTTGGACGAGCCGACGCGTGCGAACACGTCAGTTACCTGGTTGGGCGTTGGATTACTGCCTGGCGTAACCTTGCCACGCACCGGAGTGTCGATCGCGACCGATGTCGAGAAATCGTCATTACTCGCCTTCACCTGTGTGCCGGTGATCGGCGTCCACTCGGCGATCTCGGTCAGGTTGATCGAGGTGAACGGCAACACCCGCAGTACGCAGGAGCGCAGCACCGAGGCCGACACGTTGCCGCAGGCACTCTTCGCGTCGACGACTGCGTCGACAGCCTCGGGCTCCAGGAAGTCGACATACAGGCCGCGGGCATGCAACCACTTGGTGTCGTTGGTGGCCGCGATGCTGATTTCCGCCGGGTCATCGAGCTGGCGCGCCGCCGCGTCCGTGGCCGGTGCGGGCGACTGCCGGTTGTTGTAAACCGTCGAGGCCGTCGACGTGCCCGGATTCTGGGCCACGTAGCGGTGGTCGAGATAATCCAGTACGAAGTTCTGGTAGTTGGTGACCGCCGTCCCGCCCGGAACCGGGCTGCTGGCGTTGTTCGCGGTCGCCAGCAGGTTGGTGTAGTCGTTGGACAGGTCGGCAGCGACGTCGAAGATGCCGTCGACGCGGATCAGGCGGCAGGCTTCCAGGTAGTTCTGCCCGGCCGCCGCAACCTCGAACGCACCGTTGTTGAGGCGGTAGTGCTGGTGCGAGGTCAGGCGCGGCGAGAACTTCGCGCCCTGCACGCCCGATGGGTCATGGTGGCTGCCGCAGCAGGCGTCGCAGTACCGGCTTTGCGTGACGCCGCTGGCCGCGCGCGCCTGACCCGTATAGGTCGCAGCCACGGGGGTGGTGTAGCGCAAGCCATTCCAGTACGTCGGCCGGTAAACAGTGGCGGTGGTCGGCGTGTTGGTGCAGGTGCAACCGACTACGGTCGTCTCGACGCGCGTCTGCGCCTGGGCCGTGCCGCCGCTGAGCGCAGCATAGGTCAACACGTCGTAACGCGTTTCCACCGCATCGTCGCCGGTGCGCGAGACGTTGACCGGCTTGGGGTTCGTCGCCGCGGTGGAGGTACCGTCACCCACCGCGATCGGAATGACGCCATTCTCGGAGCTGGGGTCGTAGATCATCACCTTCGGACCGCGCGACCGGCCACCACGGGTGCGCTGGTTGCGCGCCGAGTCCTGCGGATCGATGCCCGAGATCGCGTCTTCCATGCGGACCCAGCGTTGCTGGTTCGACGGATCAGTCCAGGTGACCTCCATCTGGACCGTCTTGAACTCGCGATTGGGCGAGTAAGCTGCCGGCAGGTTGGCGGTGACGTTCGTGTACTCGGAGAACGTGGTGCTGCCGACGGCTACGGCATAGCGCTTCACGGTCCAACTGCGCCTGTACGACGTGCCGTCGACCGTGGTCGCCGAATCGGAGCCCGAGGTGAGGCCCTGGTACTGGGCCATCGTCATGTACGAACGCATGTCCTCGATCTTGGCCTTGGCCATCGCCAGGCCGACCGATTGCGCCTTGGCCTCGGCCGACGCCTGGAAGATGCGGCTCTGCAATGCCGCCAATGCCAGCAGGCCAAACGAGAGAACGACGACCGCGATCAGCACTTCCAGCAGGCTGAAGCCCTTGGCGCGATGCGAAGAGACGAGTTTCATGTGTGCGTCCTCAGATGCCCGTCTGGCTGTCGAGCCAGCTTCCCGTCACGCGGCCGAACTTCACGCTGTCCGGGATAACGCCGCCTGCATTACCGGAGGCGCTGGTGCTGTCATAGACCAGGTCGATGCTGCCGGTGATGTTGACATCACCCTCCACCACCAGCGAACCGAAGATCTTGACGTTGCCGTTGCCGCGAACTTCGGCGGTGTTGTCGTTGCTGCGCGCGAACAGCATGCCGAAGAAGTCGACATTGCCGTTGATGCGAACCTCGCCGTCCACCACCAGGATGACGGACGCCGTCGCAGAGCCGGTCGAGTTGAGATCACAGTCGCCGGTCACGTAGAAGATGCCGCTCGACGACGTGTTGAGGCTGCTGCAGTTGGGCAGCACAGTGGCGTTGTAGTCGTTGGTCAGCGCGTACGCGGCGCAATTCTCGGTTCCGCTGCTGCCGCAGTTGGTCTGCACCGTGGTACCGCCCTCGGCGACCACATAGTCGACGTCGAAGATGTACTCGAACAGCGAGTCATCCGTCGGATCATTCGGGTCGTCGTACGGGTTGCGCGGGAAGAACGTGATGTCCGGCAGCGTGCCGCAGTTGCCGTCGCGATCCAGGATGTCGAGGTTTTCCTTGCGCGTGCTCTGCGAGTGGCCCGACAGGAAGTCGACGCCGCTGGCGCTGACCGCCGGGCAACCGCATGCATTGTTGGACGTGGCGCAGGTGGTCTTGAGGTTCGTGCGTGGGGTGTTCTGCAGGTACTCGCCGAGATGGCAGGTGCTGACGCTGCCCAGGCCGCCGGAGCCGCAGGCGCTGGCGCCGCTGCTGCCGATGTCGATGTCGTTGGGTGACCAGATCGATGCGGCCACACCATATCCACCGGCGTTCGGCGCCGCCACGACCTGTGCGTTACCCAGGCCCTCGACCAGGCCCGACGCGATCAGCGGGACCGGCGCAGACGGGTTCATCGTCATCGCGGTCGCCCAGGTCTCCTTGACCGTGGCCGCGGCGCTTTCGCCAGCCACCTGGGACGTCGCAACCAGCGTGACGGCGACATTGCCTGCGGCCGTCGGATTGAGCTGGCATTCCGGTACCGTCGGATTGGTCGCATTGGGGCCGACGCGACACAACAGCGCATTCAGCACAGTGGTGCCGCTGAAGCGGCTGGAGCTGTCCGCACCGGTCAGGATGCCGCCGGTGGAGGCCGTGAGGGTGCTGTAGGGGATCCCGTCCACGTCGGTCGTGGTCGGGTCGTTGTCGTAGTAGTACATCCCGGCGCGGCGCGTCGGGTCGCGCTCGGCCAGGCATGGGTGGCCCGCGGCAAGCGTTCCGCTCGGGCAGGCAAGCCAGCGGCGGGTGCCACCGGTGAGCCAGCCGCCCGTCGCGGTCTTCACGACCACCGCCCGGTTGGCATTGAGGTACTGGCCGCCCAGGCTGACCGCGTACTCGGCCATCTGCTCGGTCGACACGGCACGGTTCTGGTTGGTCGACGTGCGCTGCTCGAAGAACGCAACGTTTGTCGCGAACAACACGATGACCGTGACGATGGCGAGGAGGATCAGCGTGATGGCCAGCGTCGTGACACCGCGCTGCGCGCGGCGGCCGGGACGTGCAGGTGATGGGTTACGCGCGTTCATGCAGGGGGTTCCCGTTACGTCCCGTTCGGAACAGCGATGCAATTGGTGGCGGCGGCCGCGCGCACGCAGTCGGCCCGGACCCGCACGTCGGTGGTGATGGTGCGGATCACGGTAGGCATCGAAATCAGCGAGCCGGACATGGTCACCTGCAGCTTGCGCAACTGCATGGGGAGCACGGCCGGGCCCGAGCCGGTGGCGATCAGTCCCGGCACGCCGCTGGTGGCGGGGCGGTCGTTGACGACCTGGAATGCGGTGATGTCGATCAGGCGCGGATCTGACAGCGGGCACCAGCCAGCGGTGCAGGTCGCCGGAAAGGTCGAGTAGTCGGGCGAGCCACCCGTGCAATCCGGCTGCGTCGTGCCGGAGCTTTCCGCCATTTCCAGCACACCGACGTTGCGACCGTTGACCGACCTCACCGCCCTGCGGATTCCACGCACCTCGCCGTTGGAGAGGTCGAGCGTTCCATCCGTGCCATCTTTCCGGTCATAGGCATAGATGACGCAGGACGCGTTCGTGCTGATGAAGACACGCGAGAACGGCGAAGTCTCGGTGAACGACGGTGGCCGTGCCACGTAGCGCAGGGACTGTTCGTCGAAGCCCGCCCGGCGCAGGTCGTCAGTCGCGGTCTCCAGGCTGGTGCGCAGTTCCTGGGTCAGGCGGGTCGTACGGACGTACTCGGAGCTCGCCCGGATGCTGGACAGCGCGAACGCCAGCACGGCGCCGACCACGATCATGCCGGCGACCAGCGCCACCATCAGTTCCACCAGCGAGAAGCCGGCCTGTTTGCGTACGGCGACCATCATCAGCAGCCTCGATCCTGGTAGTCCGACAACTTCGACGGCGCCGCCGCCGGCTGGCATGCCGTCGCGCGGCCATTGCGGTCGACGACGACATCGACCCGGTAATCCTGCGAACCCGTCGGCGACTGCAGGGAGATGCGGCCGACGTCGCCCGCCTCGGTGAGGTTCGCCCGCTTGGGATCGATCACGATCACGCCGCTGGCATCGGTGTCGTCGTTGCCGATGGTCGGCAGCGACGGGAAGCGCACGCCCTTCCACTGGGCCTGGTCGTCCGGATAGGCACTGACGTCGCAACTGCCGGCAGTGAAGCAATCGCACGAGGCGTCGTCGCCAGGAACGGTGGTCGTCGCGGCGCCGATGCAGAACGCGCCGGAAGGATTGGTCACGAAGCCGATCTTTACGTCCGAATTGCGACGCAGCGCTTCGAAGCGCGCGTCGCCGATGAAGGACACGACCTGGTCGGCCGCACCGCGCAAAGCGGAGCGCTGCCTGAAGTCGTTGAACGTCGGAATCGAAAGTGTGACCAGGATCGCCAGAACGGCCAGCGTGACCATCAATTCGACGAGGGTGAATCCTTTTGTGTTCGCCACGCGCATGATCCGAGCCCCTTTTCCCATGCCATCTAAGCAAGAGGACGGGCACGCGGCAATGTCCTACCGGACGAACGGGCGCACCGGCTGGATAAACGCCCGGCAGCGGCGGAAATGGACCGACCGGCGGGTGTTACGATGCCGCGTCGAGGTTCGGGGAGCCCGGAAAATGAAGCATTCAGGCTTTACGCTGATCGAGCTGGTCGTGGTGATTGCCATCGTCGGAATTCTGGCGGCCATCGCAATTCCGACCTTCTCGGAGCAGGTGAAGAAGAGCCGTCGCACGGAAGCCGTCATGGTTCTGGGCGACCTGCAATTGCGCCAAGAGCGCTGGCGCTCGAACAACACCACCTACGGCACGCTCCTGCAGGTGACGGGCACCACCGGCACGTCGTTCAACGACGCGCAAAGCAACTACACGTTTGCGGTCACGGTCAACACCGCGTCGGCCTACACGATCACGGCGACGCCCAAGGGCTCGCAGACCGGCGACCGGTGCGGCACGTACACCTTGGAACTCGATGTCGTGACGCGGCCCGGCCTGCCGCCGCGGAAGACCGCGAGCGGCAGCGGCAGCGGCAACTGCCTCTGATCCGACCGGTCAGGTGACCACCCTGTAGCAGGGCTTGTACTCGCCAGCGATCTTCATGCGACGCTGATCGACGAAGGCCCGCAACAGGGCATCGAGCGACTGCATCATGTCGGCGTCGCCGTGGATCTCGAACGGTCCGCGCGCTTCGATACGGCGCATGCCGTCTTCCTTCACGTTGCCAGCCACGATGCCTGAGAAGGCACGACGCAGATCGGCCGCGAGTTCGTGCGGCTTGCGCCCGTGGTGCAGGTCCAGCTTCGCCATCGCCTCGTGCGAAGGCACGAAGGGACGCTGGAACTCGAGCGGCACCTTGAGCGACCAGTTGAAGAAGAACGAATCCTGGTGCGCGATGCGGTTCTCGCGCACCTTGCGGATGCCGGTCGACATGCGCTTGGCGACGGTGACCGGATCGCCGATGACGATCTCGTAGCGCGACGTCGCCGCCTCGCCCAGCGTGAGCCGGATGAACTTGTCGATCTGCTCGAAATACGGCGCCGATGCAGACGGGCCGGTGAATACCAGCGGGAACGGCAGGCCCTGGTTCTCCTCGCGCAACAGGATGCCGAGCAGGTAGAGGATTTCCTCCGCAGTACCGACGCCGCCCGGAAACACGATGATGCCGTGGCCCAGCCGGACGAACGCCTCCAGGCGCTTCTCGATGTCCGGCATGATCACCAGGTGGTTGACGATCGGGTTCGGCGATTCGGCCGCGATGATGCCCGGCTCGGTAATGCCGATGTAGCGGCTGCGGCGCTGGCGCTGCTTGGCGTGCGCGATCGTGGCACCCTTCATCGGGCCCTTCATCGCGCCCGGCCCGCAGCCGGTGCAGATATCGAGCCCACGCAGGCCGAGCTCGTAACCGACCTGCTTGGTGTAGACGTACTCGTCGCGCGAGATCGAATGGCCGCCCCAGCAGACCACCAGGTTCGGGTCGGCCGGATGCAGGATGCGGGCGTTGCGCAACAGGCCGAACACCGAATCGGTGATGCCTTCGGTGCTTTCCAGATCGCGGCCGCTGCCGAGTTCGATCGCCGTGTAGGCGAGGTCGCGCACCACCGCGAACAGCAGATCGGCGACACCATGGATGATTTCGCCGTCGACGAAGGCCATCGCAGGAGCGTGCGCCAAGTCGATGCGGACGCCGCGATCCTGCTGGTGCACCTGGATGTCGAAGTCGGGGTAAAGCTCGCGGGCAGCGCGCGGGTCGTCCGAGGCGCTGCCGCTGGTCAGCACCGCAAGCGCGCAGCGGCGCAGCAGGTCGTGCATGCCGGTTGAGGCGTCACGCAGGCGAGCGACCTCGTCGCGTGACAGGACGTCGAGTCCGCCGCGCGGATAGATGCGGGCGTTGACGGTGGGGAGGGTGGTGTCGATCGTGGCGCTCATCTGCTCTCTTGCTTTCGTCTTGTTGTCGGCTGCGACTCTAGCGCAGCCGCCCCCACAAAAGAAAACGGCCAGGTTTCCCCGGCCGTTCTCGTTGTCGCACGTTCGGCTTTCGCCGCGATCAGAACCGGTAGCGGAAGCTGATCTGGCCGGCCCAGCGCGAGATGCCCTTGTCGTCGTAGACCGTCAGGCTGTCCGGCGTGTTGAAGCGGTAGACGTACTTGCCGGTGGTCGGATCGACACCGCCGTACTCGACCACGCCGCGCATCGACGGGAACGACATTTCTTCGACGCGGCCCCAATCGTTGTTGATCAGGTTGCCGACGTTGAGGATGTCGAGCGTCAGCTCGGCCTTGTGGCCTTCCCAGAAGCCCGGCAGTTCCTGCGAGATCTGCAGGTCGAACTGGTTGACCCACGGAGCGGTCGAGTCGTTGCGCACGGCGACCTGACCCTTGTGCGAGTTCAGGTACTCGTCGCCAGCGACGAAGTTCCAGAACGCGGCCTCTTCCGCCGCCGAGCCGAACAGCACGTCGCCCGGGCCGTTCGGGATGTACAGCAGGTCGTTGATGCGGCCGTCGCCGTTGGCGTCGTTGTCGAAGTTGTAGGTGTACGGACGGCCGCTGCGGCCCTCGTACACCAGCGACACCATGGTGTCGTTGTCGCCGAAGAACGCGTGCTTCCACTGCAGCGTCGCCAGGAAGCGGTTCTTGATCTCGTAGGCCGAGGTCGCGCTGACCTCTTCGTTGGCCTGGAAGATCGAAACGTTGCCCAGCTGCGAGCTCGAGGTCGAGCTGGTCAGCGGGCTGACTTCGTTGGCGTTGGTGTAGGTGTACGCCGCGGTCCACGCCCAGTCGCTGTCGTTGAACGGCTTGTTCAACGAGAAGGTCAGCTGCTGGCTTTCACCCTTGGTGGTCTGCTTGGCGATGATGGCGTCGTTGAAACGGAGGTCGCGGGCAGCACGGGCCGTGGTACCGGTGCCGACGCCGGCCTGGTTCCAGGCGGCGCGATTGTAGCCGGCAGCGTTCCAGTACATGAGGCGACCGTCCTGGCCGACGCGGGTCGGCGCGCCCAGGTTCAGCTGCTGGTAGTAGATGCCTTCCTTGACCGAGGTCAGGACCAGCTCGGTCGAGGCGACGATGCCGTAGAACGGCAGCTCGGTATCGAACGCCAGGTTGGTCTTCCACACCGACGGCTGGGTCAGGTCGGGATCGATGAAGTCCACCGACTGCGTGCCCGGCACGCCGCCGGTCTGCGCGATCGCCAGCTGGCCGTTCGGATCCGGCGAGAAGACGGTGGTGCCGTTGGAGTCGAAGAAGTCGGTGTAGGTGACGCCGTTGTTCGCGTACGGGTTGGCCAGCCACACGGTGGCCGCTGCACCCTTGAACAGGCCCAGGCCGCCGCGCACCTGCGACGGACGCTCGGTGTCCATGGTGTAGTTGAAGCCGACGCGCGGCGACCACAGGTCGGCGCCGTCGACGGTGTTGTCGTTACGCACGCCGAACAGCGACGAAGCGGTGGCGTTGAACACCGGCTTGTCGTCGACGATCGAGCGGTCGTAGCGCAGGCCGTAGGTCAGCGTCAGGTTCTGGTTGACCGCCCAGCTGTCCTGCAGGAACAGGCCCAGGTTCTTCTGGGTGAACACCGCGGCCATCGCGTCGAGATCGCCGTTCAGCGGGTAGAACAGCTGGTAGCGGCTGGAACGGTTGGCGGCGTAGTCGGCGATGCTGTTGAAGGTGTAAACACCGTTCACGCGGCGGCCGAACAGGTTGTAGACCTCGTTCGACTCGTAGTCGGCACCGAACTTGACGGTGTGGTCGCCGAGGAACAGGTTGCCGGCGAAGAAGGCGTTCCACGTCTTGGTCCCGAGGACGTTGGCGTGGGTGTTCTCTTCGGTACCGAAGTTCAGCGTGTTGTTGCCGATGCGCACGGCGATGGCCGGCAGATCGGTCAGCGGGTTGCGCTCGGTCAAATAGTCGCGGTACGAGACCTTGGCTTCGGTCGAGAAGACGTCGGTCCAGTCGCTGAACAGCTGCGCGCTGTAGGTCTCCAGTTCGAAGTCGGAAACGTAGTGGTAGGTGTTCAGCGCCAGCGAGCTGTTGCTGAAGCCCTGCAGGAACGGCGTGCTCTGCTCGGTCTTGCCGTAGCGGAAGGTGGCGCGCTGGGCGTCGGTGATGTTCCAGTCGAACTTGATGCCGAACTCTTCGCTCTCGGTGTCAAGCGCCGGCTTGGCCAGCGTGCCCGGATCGAAGCCCTTGCCCTGCGAGATCGCGATCACCTGGTCGATCTGGGCCTGGGTGATGCCGACGATGTTGCTTTCGCCCGAACCCACCGGACCGAAGCCCGAGTTGCCGGTGAAAAGGTCCTTGCCGGTGTAGTTCTCGTAGTTGATGAAGAAGAACAGCTTGTCCTTGACGATCGGGCCGCCGAAGGTCGCGCCGTAGGTTTCCTCGGAGTCGAACAGCACCGGACGGATGTCGTTCTGGTTCTTGCCCGACCAGTCGTTGTCGCGGTAGACGCCGTAGACCGAACCGTGGAACTCGTTGGTGCCCGACTTGGTAACGGCGTTGATCACGCCGCCGACAGCGCCGGAGATGGTGACGTCGTAGTTGGCGACGTCCACGGCGATTTCGTCGATGGTATCGATGGAGAACGGCTGGCGCGGGGTCGGAAGGCCGTTGCCCTGCAGACCGAAGGAGTCGGCGCTGCTGATGCCGTCGACGCGGATCACGTTGTAGCGCGGGTTCTGGCCGCCGACCGAGATCTCGTTACGGGCCTTGTCGCTCTGCACGACGCGCGGGTCGAGGCGGGCGAAGTCCTGGATGTTGCGGTTGATCGTCGGCATCGACTCCAACTGCTCACGGGTCACGGTGGTGCCGGCGCCCATCTTGGTCGCGCTGAACACTTCCGAGCCGCCGTAGGAGATCGCCTGCACCGATTCCAGCGTGGTCACGCTGCCGCCAGCCAGGGTCACGTCGACCTGGTTGACCTTGTCGAGGTTGAGGTAGACGCCGTCCTGGCTGCCGGCGCCAGCGCCGGAGGTGGTGGTGATCGTGTACGGACCACCGACGCGGAGGCCGCGGGCGTTGTAGCGGCCGTCGGCGCCGGTCACGGCGCGGCTGACGGTGCCCGACTCGGTGTGGGTGATGACGACTTCTGCGCCGACCACAGGCTGGCCGTCGGCACCCACGACGCGGCCGGCGATACCGGCGGACGTGGCTTGGGCGAAGACGGGAGCAGCAGCGAGCGCGGCAAGCAGGCCCAGCGTCAGTTTGGACAACCGGACACGGTTAGGGTGGGTCATTACGATGGCCTCGGATGCAAAAAGGGAAAGCGTGGCGGGTGCGTCGGCGCCCGTTGGACGGGCGTCGCTCGTGGGCGGAATCAATACCCCTGACCCGGACGGAAGCACCCCTGCCGGGTTAACAGCAGTTTAACAGGCTAGGAGGGGGTTGTTACAGGGACGTGACGACCGTCAAAAAAAGCCGTTAAGAGCCAGATCCGGTCAAGGCGGCGAGATCTGCAGGTAAGTGCCTAATCCGTCAAGGAACATCTGGACGGAAATGGCCACCAGCAGCATGCCCATCAGACGCTCGATGGCGGTCAGGGCTCGGCTGCCCAGCAGCTTGTAGAGCATGGTGGCCGAGAACAGGATGGCCGCGGTCGCGCCCCAGGCGATCAGCAGGGCCAGGCTCCAGTCGCCCAACCGGGTGGGCTCGTTGCTGCCCATCAGCATCACGGCGGCCATGCCGGAGGGGCCCGCCACCAGCGGAATGGCCATGGGGACGATGAAAGGCTCGCCGTCCGGGATCTCGCCCATCAGGCCTTCCGGCGGCGGGAAGATCATGCGGATGCCGATCAGGAACAGCACGATGCCGCCCGCGATCGACACAGACTCCTGGCGCAGGTGCATCAGCTCCAGCGCGTACTTGCCGCCCCACAGGAACATCATCAGCACCGCCAGCGCGATCAGCAGCTCGCGCGCCAGCACGAACCGCTGCCGCTTCGGCGGCAGGCCGCGAAGCAGGCTGAGGAACACCGGCACGTTGCCGAGCGGGTCCAGGATCAGGAACAGCAGGAGCGCCGCCGAGGCGATCGTCATGACAGGGGGTTCCAGACCTGGCCGCGGTGGACTGCGCCGGCGGGCGACAGCAGCGCGACGCAGGCGTCGGCGTACACCGACGGATCGACCGCGAGGCGATCGTTCTCTTCGACGTAAGCCTTGGCGCGCAGCGGCGTCCGCATCGGCCCCGGCTGGAGTCCGGCGACGCGGATGCGGGAATTGGCCAGTTCTGCATGAAGCATGGCGACCAGCCCAGCCAGTCCCTGCTTGGCCAGTCCGTAACCACCCCAGTACGCCTGCCCTGCCCGCGCCTGTTCGTCGAGCACGAACACCAGCGCTGCGTCATCGGCCTTGCCCAGCAATGGCAAACAGGCCTGCGACAGCCACCAGGGTGCGGTGAGGTTGACGTGGATGGCGCGGGCGAACGCGGCCGGATCGGTCTGCGCAAGCGGCGTCAGCCCGGCGAAATCGGCGGCGCAGTGCAGCACGCCGTCGAGGCGTCCGACCTCGCCTTCCAGTCGCTCTGCCAGTTCGGCGTAATCGTCCGGGGACGCGCCTTCCAGGTCGAGCGGATACAACAGCGGCTCCGGGCCGGCCTGGGCCACGGCGTCGTAGATGCGATTGAGCTTGGGCAGCTTGCGGCCAAGCAGCACCACCGTCGCGCCGGCGCGCGCGCACGCCTGCGCCGAAGCGCTGCCCAGGCCACCGTGCGCGCCGGTGACCAGCACTACGCGCCCATCGAGGACGCGCGCTTCCTCGCCGGTTCCGGTCGCGCTCACTGGCGCTGGGTCTCGCTGATCATGCGAGCCAGCTCACCGGATTCGAACAGCTCAAGCGTGATGTCGCAGCCGCCGATCAGCTCGCCGTGGATGAAGAGCTGCGGAAACGTCGGCCAGTTGGAGAAGCGCGGCAGGTTGGCGCGGATCTCCGGATCCTCGAGCACGTTGACCGTGTGCAACTGCGTCGCGCCAGCCGCCTTGAGCGCCTGCACCGCGCGACTGGAAAAGCCGCACATCGGGAACTGCGCGTTGCCCTTCATGAAAAGCACGATGGGATGGCTTTCGACTTCGGACTGGATCCGTTCCATGACGGACATGGTGAAACTCCTGCGATGGAGCGTTGCACCGCCATTGACGGCACGGCAACGAAACGTGGGGATAGAATGTAATTGTAAGCCTTCCCGAGCCGCGGACGCGTCCCGACCCAGACACGGTCCGGAAGCCGCCCCGGCAACCCCCATCCAGCCAGCCCCTCAGGAGCCCGCAATGGCCATTGAACTGCCCGCCCTGCCGTACGACCGCACCGCGCTCGAGCCGCACATCTCCGGCGAGACCATCGACTTCCACTACGGCAAGCACCACAAGACCTACGTCGACAACCTCAACAAGATGATCGAGGGCACCGAGTTCGCTTCGATGTCGCTGGAGGAGATCGTCCGCAAGTCGCAGGGCGGCATGTTCAACAACGCTGCGCAGATCTGGAACCACACCTTCTACTGGAACTGCCTGTCGCCCAAGGGCGGCGGCGAGCCGACCGGCAAGGTCGCCGATGCCATCAACAAGGCCTTCGGCAGCTTCGAGAAGTTCAAGGAAGAGTTCACCAAGGTGTCCGTTGGCACCTTCGGTTCGGGCTGGGGCTGGCTGGTGCAGCGCCCGGACGGTTCGCTGGCGTTGGTGAGCACCTCCAACGCCGCCACCCCGCTGACCGGCGAGGACATCGCGCTGCTGACCTGCGACGTGTGGGAGCACGCCTACTACATCGACTACCGCAACGCCCGTCCGAAGTACCTCGAAGCGTTCTGGAACCTGGTCAACTGGGACTTCGTCGCTTCCAACATGAAGTAATCGGCGCACCGCGCGGATACGAAAACGGCCGGGATTTCCCGGCCGTTTTTTCTTTGTTGCCGTGGCTCAGCGAGCGAGTGCCGCGATCACCGGCGCCACCTGATCCGCACGTTCGAGCGCATCGCCCACCCTGCGCAACGTCGCCGCCAGCGCACCTGCATCATCGGCCCGCAGCGTGGCATGCCCCACCTTGCGTCCGGCGCGCGGCTCCTTGCCGTAGTCGTGCCAGTGGCCGCCGGGCTCGCGCAGCACCGGCAATGCATCCGGCATCTGTCCGATCCAGTTGAGCATGCAGGCCATGCCGACCATGCGCGTATCGCCGAGCGGCAAACCGAGCACGGCACGCAGGTGGTTCTGGAACTGCGAGGTCTCGCTGCCTTCGATGGTCCAGTGGCCGGAGTTGTGCACGCGCGGAGCCAGTTCATTGGCGAGCAGTTCGCCGTCGCGGCAGAACAGCTCCAGCGCGAACACGCCGACATAGTCCAGCGATTCGGCCAGCTTGCGTGCGTACTCGAATGCGGTCTGCGCCGTCGCTTCGTCGACCCTGGCCGGCGCGAGGCTGGCAGACAGCACGCCGTCCACGTGCCAGTTCTCCGTCAGAGGCCAGGTGCGGAACTCGCCATCGCGGCCGCGCACGGCGACTACCGAAAGTTCGCGCTGGAAGTGGACGAAGCCTTCGAGGATCAGGCCGACCTTCCCGGCCTGCGCGCCCAGCGCGTCCCAGGCAGCGCCTGCATCGGCAGGCGTCTTGATGCGGAACTGGCCCTTGCCGTCGTAGCCGAGCCGACGGGTCTTGAGGATGCAGGGCGCGCCGATCTGCGCGATGGCGGCATCGAGCTGCTCGCGCGTGTCGATCGCCGCGAAGGGCGGCACCGGGATGCCGAGCTCCTGGAACAGGGTCTTCTCGGCCAGTCGGTCCTGGGCCGTTGCCAGCGCGCGCGGTTTCGGGAATACCGGAACCCGGTCGGTCAGCCAGTGCGCCGATTCGGCCGGCACGTTCTCGAAGTCGAACGTGGCGACGTCAACCTTCGATGCGAACTCGGTCAGCGCGGCTTCGTCGCGGTAGTCGCCCACTACCATGGGTGCAAACTGGCCGGCGCAGGCATCGGCGACGTTGTCCATCACCAGAAAGCGCAGGCCCAGCGGCGCACCGGAGAGCGCCATCATGCGCGCGAGCTGGCCGCCACCTAGGATGCCGACGGTCGTCATTTCCGCGGGTCGCCGTTAGCGAGCACGTCGTCGGTCTGGCGCGTGCGGAAGTCTTCCAGCGCCTGGCCGATCGCCGGCTGTTCGTGCGCGAGCAATGCCGCCGCAAACAAGGCCGCGTTGGCGGCGCCGGCGTTGCCGATGGCGAAAGTCGCCACCGGGATGCCCGCCGGCATCTGCACGATCGACAGCAGCGAGTCCATGCCGTTGAGCGCCTTGCTCTGCACCGGCACGCCCAGCACCGGCACCGCGGTCTTGGCGGCCAGCATGCCCGGCAAGTGCGCGGCGCCACCGGCGCCGGCGATGATCGCGCGCAGGCCGCGCGCCTTGGCCTTGGCGGCGTAATCGAAAAGCAGGTCGGGAGTGCGGTGGGCCGACACGACCTGCACCTCGTGCGGGACGCCGAGTGCTTCGAGCTTGGCGGCGGCGTGCTGCATCGTCTCCCAGTCGGAGCGCGAGCCCATCACGATGCCGACCAGCGGCGCCTGCGATGATGCGTCTATCGATGCGTCTGTCATGGTTCGACCCTGCGGCAAAACGGTATTCTACCGGCCTTCCGCAAGAGCTTCATCGCCCATGGACCGCAAGCTCCTCGACCTGCTCGTCTGCCCCACCACGCGCCAGCCCTTGCAGCTGCTCGACAGCCGTGGCCTGCAGGCGCTCAATGGCGCCATTGCGGCCGGCGGCATCGTCCGTGGCGACGGCAGCGCCCAGGCCGAATCGCTGCAGGAAGCGCTGGTGACGCGCGACCGCAAGACGGTCTACCGGATCGACGACGGCATCCCCGTGCTGCTGGCCGAAGAGGCCATCGCCACCGCCCAGGTCGACGGGTTCCCCGCGGCATGACCGCCAGCATCGCCCCGCCCCCGGCCGAGCAGGTCGCCGACGACGTCCGGCGAGCCCTGGCCGAGGATCTCGGTGGGGGCGATGTGACCGCCCAGCTGCTGCCGGACACGGCCGAATCCGCCTACCTGCTGTGCAAGGAGGATGCGGTGGTGTGCGGGCGGCCGTGGTTCGACGCCTGTCATCGCGCGCTCGATCCGGACATGTCGATCGACTGGCGCGTGGCCGAAGGCGACCGCGTCGGCAAGGGCACGGTGCTGGCGCTCCTGCAGGGCCGCACCCGCGCCCTGGTGAGCGCCGAGCGCGCGTCGCTCAATTTCCTGCAGACGCTCTCCGGCACCGCCACCGCCACGGCCGCGTATGTCGCCGCGGTGGAAGGCACCCGAGCCAGGATCCTGGATACCCGCAAGACCATTCCGGGATTGCGGCTGGCGCAGAAATACGCCGTGCGCGTGGGAGGCGGCGTCAACCACCGCATCGGACTGTTTGATGCCGTGATGCTCAAGGAGAACCACGTGCGCGTGGCAGGGTCGATCACGGCGGCCATCCGGGCAGCGCGTGCGATGCACCCGACGCTGCCGTTGATCGTGGAGGTAGAGACGATCGCGCAACTCGAAGAGGCCCTGCGCGAAGGTTGCGACCGCATCCTCATCGACGACTTCGATGCAGCGATGCGCCGCGAGGCGGTGCGGATCGCCAGGAGCGCTCCGTTCAACGGCACGATACCGCTGGAAGTTTCCGGCGGCGTCGACATGACCACGTTGCGTGCGATTGCCGAGGACGGCGTCGATTTCATCTCGATCGGCGGACTGACCAAGCATGTCCGCGCGATCGATCTCTCACTGAAGCTGGGTCCTCCGCCGGCATCCGCCTGATCGCGGACGCCCGGCACTGTCAGCGCAGCAGCCAGACGCCCGCCACCGCCGACACGGCAATGACGGCAGCCACGCCCAGCCACAACCAGGTCTGGCGGTCGCTGGCCGATTTTTCGCGGCGGCGGCCCGGCTTCGGAACCACCTGCACCGGCCCCAGCCTGTCGCCGGGCTTCGCGACGCGAAGCTGCAGGGCGTCGAAAGCAATCACGTCGCCGACTTTCGCCTCACCACGCAACACGCGCTTGCCGTTGATGTAGGTGCCGTTGGTCGACCCCAGGTCCTCGACCTGCACGCCGTTTTCGGTGGGCAGCAAGCGCGCGTGGCGTCGCGACAGACCTTCGTCGTCGAGGCGCAACTGGCACTCGGGCGCACGCCCCACCGTGACGACGCCGTGGATCGGCAGCTTCTGCCCCGACGCATTGCCGGAGACCCCGTGCAGTACGTAGCGTGGCGTCGCCGAGCGAACCGCCGTCACACCGGGATCGTCGTTCGCCGCCGGTACGTCGAGCGGGCTTTCGTCGGGACGGATGCCCGGCGTGGTCTCGAGTGCGGCCAGACGCGCCTGCACGCGATCGAACGCCATGCTGTCGCCTGGTCGCAGCGAGATCAGGCCATCGACGCGACGGCCGTTGACGCTGACCGGAGTGCCGTGCGGCACGTCGAGCATCACGCCATGTGCGGACACATGCAGCTGGCAATGCTGCGGTTGAACGCCGGGACGATTGAGGACGATGTTGGATTCCGGGTCGGAACCGACCCGGTTGACGCCAAGGCCCAGCAGGACCTGCGGGTGTTCGCCATCGGGAAATACGAGTTTCATGCGGATGGTGGCCCCCTGCCCACCTTGCGCCATGCGGAGGCTTGCGAGTTCAGTCCCGCGCCACCACAGTGAGTGCATGCCGACTCTACTCATCCTGATGATCGTCGCTGCGACGGTGTTCGCATTCTGGAGCGCCGGGCGCGCGGCAGCTGAACGCGCGGAAGCGGTGGGCCGCGACGCCTGCCGGGCCGCCGGCGTGCAATGGCTCGACCACAGCGTGCACGCCATCGGCCTGAAGCTGTGCCGTCACGACAACGGCTGGCTGGGGTGGGAGCGCACGTTCCGGTTCGACTATTCGATCGATGGCGAAGACCGCCATGTCGGCAAGCTGGTGATGCGCGGCGATCGTCTGATTGCCTTCAGCGGCCCGGTCACGCGCGGTGTGACGCCGCTGCACTGAACTGCCCTGGATGTTCCGTCGAGCCGCGCAGCGCGCGGCACTCAGGACGCTGGATCCCCGCCTACGCGGGGATGACGCATCGGCACAGGCGTTCGCGCGCCGAGCGAACGCGCCGATGCGTTACTTGACGATGCGCAGATGCGAGCCGCGGCGCGGAGGCGTGGGCGTCTCGGGGCCGTCGTCGTCGCCGTGGGGCGGATGGTCCTGGGCGGACTCGATCGCTTCGTCGTCAGCCTCGCTGCCCGACGCCAGGGCTTCGTCAGGCAATGCCATGCCCTGCCCCGTCTCGCGGGCGTAGATCGCCAGCACGGCGCCCACCGGCACCGAAACCGGATGACTGACGCCGCCGAATCGTGCACTGAAGCGGATCGTGTCGTTGCCCATCTCGAGATGCGAAACCGCGCGCTCGGCGATGTTGAGGACGATCTTGCCGTCCTTGACCGCGTGCATCGGGACCTGCACAGAGGGGCGCGTGGCATCCACCAGCAGGTGCGGGGTCATGCCGTTGTCGGCAATCCATTCGTACAGCGCCCGCAACAGGTACGGACGATGGCTGGTCATCAGGGCGCTGTCTTCGCTCATGCCCACAGTCTAACGCCGAGCAGGCGTTTCGGCGGCCCGTGCGACCGCCTTCGACAAGCACACCGTCGCAGTCTGCGGCCCGTGTCCACGCTGCGGCGAGTCGGCCGGCGCAGTCAGGCCGGCATCTCGCGCAGCTTGCGCTCCTGCTCGGTCAGGCTGCGCATGAACCCCGGGTTGCGGAAGATCCGGTTGCCGTAGTCCTCGATGGCCTTGCCGTCCTTAGGCAGGGGCACGCCCAGCGCGTCGAGGCGCCAGATGATGGGCGCCATCGCGCAATCGGCCAGGCTCATTTCCGGATTGAGGAAGAACTTGCTGGCCTTGAACAGCGGCACCGAAGCGGTCAGCAGTTCCTTCAGCCGCTTGCGCGCGGCTTCGGCCTGGACCTTGTTGCCGAGCTGGATCGCCTGTACCTGCGGCACCCAGTCGTGCTCCAGGCGCAGCATCGCCAGGCGCAGGCGCGCCCGCGACAGCGGATCGACGGGCATCAGGGGCGGGTGCGGGTAGCGCTCGTCGAGGTATTCGCTGACGACACTGGCGGCGTAAAGCACCAGGTCGCGCTCGACCAGGGTCGGTACCGAGTGATAGGGGTTGAGGTCGACGAGGTCTTCCGGCGGGTTCTGCGGATCGACCGGAATCAGGTCGTAGGTGACGCCCTTGGCCGCGAGCACCAGGCGCACGCGGTGGCACAGCACGCAATCGGTGGACGAAAACAGGGTCAGGGCATTACGCATACGTGGGCTCGCCGCCATCATCGACCTCTCCAGCCACCGGAATCCGCCAGTAGCAAGACGCCATCCACCCCGTGTGGACGGTCGTCACGGCCTCGAGCTTCGCATCCCCTGCCATGTACTGAAAAGCCCGCTGACGCGGGCCTTTCAGTAACACGGTGTGCGATCAGTGCTTGTCCACGTCCCGCCAGTACTCGAGCTTGAGCATGTAGGCGATCAACGTGAAGGCCACCAGGAACAGGATCACCCAGACGCCCAGGTTCTGGCGCTTGAGGGCGGCCGGTTCGCCGGCGTACTCGAGGAAAGCTGTGATGTCGCGGACCGCCTGGTTGAAGCCCTCGCTGTCCAGCTTGCCCGGGGTGGCGACCTTCAGGCCATGGACCGGCCGATCGCCGGTGGCCTTGTCGGGCTCGCCATACTCGGCGTGCTGCAGGCCCTGCAGCTCCCACAGCGGGTTGGGCATCGAGGCGTTCGGGAACAGCTGGTTGTTCCAGCCGAGCGGACGCGACTCATCCAGGTAGAACGACTTCAGGTAGGTGTAGATCCAATCGCTGCCGCGGACACGGGCGATCAGGCTCAGGTCCGGCGGCATCTTGCCGAACCACTGGTTGGCATGTTCCGGGGTCAGGCTGACCTGGATCTGCTCGCCGTACTTGGCACCGGTGAAGTTGAGGTTGTTCATCACCTCTTCTTCGCTCAGGCCAAGGTCCTCGGCCATGCGCGAGTAGCGCAGGTACTTCAGCGAATGGCAGCCCGAGCAGTAGTTCATGTACAGCTGGGCGCCGCGCTGCAGCGACGAGACGTCGCCCAGGTCGGTACCCGACTGCTGCAGGTTTCCGCCGCTGGAGGCGAAGGCGCTGGCCGAGACCAGCAGGCCGGCAGCGAAGGTGGCGAGCTTCTTCACGATGGGCATCTTCAGGACGGAGCGACGGTGTGCTTCAGGGCCTTTGGCGATGAGGTCAGTCATGCATCGTCACCCGTTGCGGCACCGCCTTGGTCCGGTCCATCTTGGTCCAGATCGGCATGGTGATGAAGAAGACGAAGTACAGGAAGGTCAGCACGCGGCCGATGATCGTCTCGACCGGATCGGTACCCGGACCGGCGCCGATCTTGCCCAGCCACAGGAAGCAGATCGCCAGCATGCCGAGCATGAACTTGGTGATCCAGCCACGGTAGCGGTGCGACTTGACCTTCGACTTGTCGAGCCACGGCACCGCGAACAGCACCGCGATCGCCGCGAACATCACGATGACGCCGCTGAGCTTGTGCGGCACCACGCGAAGCATTGCGTAGTACGGGGTGTAGTACCAGACCGGCTTGATGTGCTCCGGCGTCACCAGGCGGTTGGCCTCGGTGAAGTTGTCATGCTCCAGGAACCAGCCGCCGAACGCCGGCGCGAAGAAGATCACGAAGGCGCAGATGACCAGGAAGAAGCCGACGCCGAAGGTGTCCTTGACCGTGTAGTACGGATGGAACGGGATGCCGTCGGCCGGCTTGTTCGCGTCCCAGCGGTTGCCCTTCGGGCCCTTCTTGATGTCGACGCCGTCGGGGTTGTTGGACCCGACTTCGTGCAGCGCTCCAAGGTGCAGCACGACCAGCAGCAGCAGCACCAGCGGCAGCGCGATCACGTGCAAGGCGAAGAAGCGGTTGAGCGTGGCGTCGGACGGCAGGTAGTCGCCCATGATCCACTCGGTCAGGCCGTTGCCGATCACGGGGATGGCACCGAACAGCGAGATGATCACCTTGGCGCCCCAGAACGACATCTGGCCCCACGGCAGCACGTAGCCCATGAAGGCTTCGGCCATCAGCACGAGGTAGATGAGCATGCCGAGGATCCACACCAGCTCGCGCGGCTTCTGGTACGAGCCGTACATCAGGCCGCGGAACATGTGCAGGTAGACGACGATGAAGAACATCGACGCGCCGGTGGAGTGCATGTAGCGGATCAGCCAGCCCCACTCCACGTCACGCATGATGTATTCGACCGACGAGAACGCTTCGGCCGCGGACGGCTTGAAGTGCATCGTCAGGAAGATGCCGGTGACGATCTGGTTGACCAGCACCAACAGTGCCAGCGAACCCATGTAGTACCAGAAGTTGAAGTTCTTCGGCGCGTAGTACTCGGTCATGTGCTTGCGGTACGCCGGCATCATCGCCGGGGCACGCTCGTTGACCCAATCCATCACGCTGTTGGCGGTGCGGGTAAAGATGTTGGACATGGCTTACGCCGCTCCCTTCGGATCCACGCCGATCACGATCGTGGAGTCGTTCTCGTAATAATGGGGCGGGACGACCAGGTTGGTCGGCGCCGGCACGCCCTGGAACACACGCCCGGCCATGTCGAAGCGCGACTTGTGGCAGGGGCAGAAGTAACCGCCCTTCCACTCAGGATCGAACGGCTCCGGCCGGATCTCGGCCTTCATTTCCGGCGAGCAGCCCAGGTGCGTGCACAGGCCGACCAGCACGGAGATTTCCGGCTTGATCGAGCGCGTCTCACCCTTGATGTAGGCGGGCTGCTGATCCTTGTTCTCGGACTTGGGATCGCGCAGGTGGCCATCCAGCGTCGGCAGCGCGTCGAGGATCGCCTTGGAGCGCTTGACGATCCAGATCGGCTGGCCACGCCACTCCATGATCAGGCGCTGGCCTTCGGCCAGGGCGCTGATGTCGGCGGTCACCGGAGCGCCCGCGAGCTTGGCGCGCGAGCTGGGGTTCCACGACTTGATGAACGGTACCGCCAGGAATCCCGCGCCGACTGCACCCACCACGGCCGTAGAAGCCGTCAGGAACCGGCGGCGGCCGGAGTTCACAGGATCGTTTTTAGGATCTTTGATCCCTTGGTTGGCCATCCGGCACTCCGCAAAAAACTGGAAAACGAAGTTCACCGCGTCGCGCACGCCACTGGCGACGGCTCGCGGCTCAAAAAGACGAGGAAGTGTAACGGAACGGTTAATGGCCCGACAATCCGCCGAAGCCCCCGGCCCGACGGGGCGCCCGCTGCGGCACAGGCCGTGCCAGATGCACTCGGCCCTAGCGGACCACCGGCGCCGAGCCCCGGTAGCGGTCGGCGAGCACCGCGACCCGCTGCACGTAGCGCTGCGTCTCGTTGTAGGGCGGCACGCCCTTGTACTTGTCCACGGCCCCCTCACCGGCGTTGTAGCCCGCCGCGGCCAGGGTCAGGTTGCCGTTGAAGCGCTTGAGCAGCCAGGCGAGGTACTGGACGCCACCGCGGATGTTCTGGGCCGCGTCGAAGGCGTTGTCGACGCCGAAGCGCCGCGCCGTTGCCGGCATCAGCTGCATCAGCCCCTGCGCCCCGACCCGCGACAGCGCATTGGGGTTATAGGCCGATTCGGCATGGATGATGGCCCGGACCACCGCCTCTTCCACCCCGTATTCCCGCGACGCGGCAGCGATCTCGGCGTTATAGGCCGCGGTATTGAGACGGATCCTGCCGAAATCGACCCCCGGCCGAGCCGCGCAGGCGTAACAGGTCTCGATGTAGCTGTAGCGGATCGTGCGGACCGGGCTGGCGTTTGCCAGGCCACTCGGGCGGCGGCTCGTGTAATGGCGCACACCGTCCTGGATGTAGGAGTAGACCTGCCCCTGGACGCGGCGGGACGGCGCGTGGGCGGGGCTGACGGGGGTCGAAGGAGCGACCGCTGCCGGCGCAACAGGCGCGGGCACCGAAGCTGCCGCAGGCGACCCATCCACGGCATTGGAGACCAGGGTCGCGCCCGAAGCCGCAGGAGCGGCCGGCTCCGGAACCGGGCGGGCCGCTTTCGATTTCGCCGGCTGGTATTGGCTGACGACGGTGCAGCGGGCACCGGGTACACGCTTGCTGACGTAGCTGCGCACGCCGTCGGCGGTCTCGCAGCGGTACAGGGTGCCGGCCACGGCTGGCGCGCCCAGCAGCAGGCAACTGATCCCCAGCAGCAGTGCTCCCCCCCTCATGCCGGCGAGTGTCTCCCGTCGTCCTTGCCTTGCCAAGGCCTTGATGGCCACTGACCGCGGAAACGTGACCAGGACGCCAAACCGGCCCTTGGGCGGCTGCGGCCGCTACACTAGCGCCCCCTCCGGCGCGGATTAACCGCCGCCCCTCCCGGATCGAGACATGACCGACACGACCTCCCCGGCCGGCCAGCCTGTGGCCCAGCCGACCAAGAAGCTCTTCATCGAGACCCACGGCTGCCAGATGAACGAGTACGACTCGGCCAAGATGGCCGACGTCCTCGCTGCCAGCGATGGCCTGGAACTGACCAGCAACGTCGAGGAAGCCGACGTCATCCTGATCAACACCTGCTCGATCCGCGAGAAGGCGCAGGAGAAGGTCTTCAGCCAGCTCGGCCGCTGGAAGCAGCTCAAGCAGGGCGAGCGTCCGGTGGTGATCGGCGTCGGCGGCTGCGTCGCGTCGCAGGAGGGCGAGGCGATCGTCAAGCGCGCCCCCTTCGTCGACCTGGTGTTCGGCCCGCAAACCCTGCACCGCCTGCCCGAACTGATCCGCGCCAAGCGCGAGACCGGCCTGCCGCAGGTCGACATCAGCTTCCCCGAGATCGAGAAGTTCGACCGTCTGCCCGAGCCACGCGCCGAAGGGCCGAGCGCGTTCGTCTCGATCATGGAAGGCTGCAGCAAGTACTGCTCGTTCTGCGTGGTGCCCTACACCCGCGGCGAGGAGATCAGCCGTCCGTTCGAGGACGTGCTGGTCGAGGTGGCCGACCTGGCTGCCCAGGGCGTACGCGAGATCAACCTGCTCGGCCAGAACGTCAATGCCTACCGCGGCCCCTACGGGGATGGCGAAATCGCCGACCTCGGCCTGCTGATCCGCGCCATCGCCGAGATCGAGGGCGTCGGCCGCATCCGTTTCACCACCTCGCATCCGCTGGAGTTCTCCGACTCGCTGGTCGAGGCTTACCGCGACGTGCCCAAGCTTGCCAACTACCTGCACCTGCCGGTGCAGGCCGGCAGCGACCGCGTGCTGGCGGCGATGAAGCGCGGCTACACCGCGCTGGAGTTCAAGCAGAAGATCCGCAAGCTGCGCGCGGTGCGTCCGGACATCTCGATCTCGTCCGACTTCATCGTCGGCTTCCCCGGCGAGACCGACCCCGACTTCGAGAAGACCATGAAGCTGATCGAGGACGTCGGCTTCGACCAGTCGTTCTCCTTCATCTACTCGCGCCGCCCCGGCACGCCGGCAGCCGATCTGGAAGACAGCGTCACCAGCGAGGAGAAGCATGCGCGCCTGTCGCGCCTGCAGGCGCACATCAACGCGCATGCGCGCTCGATCTCCGACGCGATGGTCGGCAGCGTGCAGAGCGTGCTGGTGGAAGGCCCGTCGAAGAAGAATCCGAACGAGCTGACCGGCAAGACCGAGAACATGCGCTCGGTGAACTTCCCGGGGCATCCGCGCCTGGTCGGCCAGTTCGTCGACGTCGTCATCACCGAAGCGATGAGCAACTCGCTGCGCGGGCGTGTGGCAACCGCGGACGAAGAAGCGGTGGCCTGAGTTTTTTCAGCCCGTCATTCCAGTGTCGCGGGAATAACGGGCACTGCCGCCCGGCTGCAACAACGCCCTATTGCTTTGGCGCCCGGTAAACCGCGCGCCCATCCACGTAAGTCGCCTGCACGGTGAGCTCGCGCAGCATTGCGGGATCGATCGCCAGCGGATCTTCCTTCAGCAGCACGAAGTCTGCGCGTTTGCCGACCTCCAGGCTGCCGACTTCCGTCTCGGCGAAACCCGCGTAGGCCGCGTCTAGCGAGAAGCCGCGCAGCGCCTCGTACGCCGTCAGCTTCTCGGCCGGAAACCAGCCACCCACGGGCAATCCCTGGGCGTCGGTGCGCGTGGCCGCGGCAAACAGGCCCAGGCGCGGGTCTACCGACTCGACCGGAAAATCCGAGCCCAGCGCGAGCCGCGCGCCGCTGTCGCGAAGCTGCCGCCATGCATAGGCGCCGACGATGCGTTGCGGTCCAACGCGATCCTGTGCCCACGGCATGTCGCTGGTGGCATGGGTCGGCTGCATCGAGGCGATTACGTGCAGCCCGGCCAAGCGCGGCAGATCGTCCGGCGCCAGCACCTGCGCGTGCTCGATGCGCCAGCGGTGGCCTCCACTGGAAGCTCCACCCAGCACACGCGAGTAGGTTTCGAGCACCTCGTGGTTGCCACGATCGCCGATGGCATGCGTCGCCACCTGAACCCCGCAGCGCTTTGCCTTGCTGGCTGCAGCGACCATCGCCTCAGGCGTCGTCAACATCAGGCCGCGATTGCCATGGTCGTCGCTGTAGTCCTGCAGCATCGCCGCGCCGCGACTGCCCAGCGCACCATCGGCGTACAGCTTGACCGTGCGCATCTGCAGGCGTCCTGATGCATGGCGGTACAGGCCGTCATGGCACAGCATCTCCAGCGCGTCGCCGTCGCCGGCCGCCATCGCGGTGATGCGCAGCGGCATCTGCCCACGATCCGCGAGACGCTGGTAGCGGCGCAATTCGGCAAGATCGACGCCGGCATCGTGCACTCCGGTCAGGCCATGCTCGACCGCAGCCTGCATGCCGAGCGACAGCGCGCGTTCGGCGGTGGCTTCGTCGAGCGGCGGACGGGCGGAGTCGACCAGCGCGGTCGCGCCATCGATGAAGATGCCGGCGGGCTGGCCTTTTCCATCGCGTTCGATGCGGCCGCCTTCCGGCTGCCAGGTGCCCGACAGGTCGCGCTTCACCGCGCGCATCGCGGCCGTGTTGGCCCAACCGGCATGGCCGTCGACACGTTCCAGCCACACGGGGCGATCGGGAAATGCCGCATCGAGGTCGGCAGCGGTGGGGAAACGCTGTTCCGGCCAGTCGTTCTGGTCCCAGCCCCGGCCGATCAGCCACGCGCCCGGGGGAAGTTGTCCGGCGAAAGCCCGCAGACGCTGAAGCACTTCGTCCTTGCTGCGCGTGCCGATCAAATCGGCCGTCAGCATCGACATGCCCAGCCCCGCGACATGGCCGTGCGCGTCGATCAGGCCCGGCACCACGGTGGCGTCGCCTGCATCCAGGCGCGCCGCCTTCGGATAGCGCTTCAGCAGCGAAGCGGTGTCTCCCAGCGCAAGAATGCGGCCGGCGTCGTCGAACGCGAGCGCCTGCACGCGCGGCTGGGCGGTATCCATCGTGTGGATCCGCGCCGCACTCAATACCGTGACCTCCGCGGCGCCCACCTGCCCTGCGAGTACCACGGCCAAGGCCCCCAGGCCCGTTGCCGCCCTTCCCCAACGCTGCTTGCGCATGCCGCCTCCCCAGGCGATCCGACTGGGCGGACTTTGCGCAAAGTGACCCAGCGACGCAAGCCGGAGCAAGCTTCTGCCCGTTCAATCCAGGCGCTTGCGGAAGCGCAGGATCGCGGCGGTCATCATCACTGTGATGAAGGCGAGCAGCGCGAGCACTTCCGGCCACAGCTCCACCAGGCTGGCACCGCGCAGCATGATGCCGCGGATCAGCCGCAGGAAATGCGTCAGCGGCAACACCTCCGCCAGCCACTGCACGATCTTCGGCATGCCGGCGAACGGAAACATGAAGCCCGACAGCAGGATCGACGGCAGGAACACGAAGAACGTCATCTGCATCGCCTGGAACTGCGATTGCGCCTTGGTCGAGATCAGCAGGCCGAGCGTCAGGTTGGCGACGATCAGCAGCACGGCGGCGAGATAGACATCCAGCAGGCTGCCGCGTATCGGCACGTCGAAAAGCCAGACGCCGAGCAGCAGCACCAACGACGTCTGTATCAGTCCGATGCCGGCATAAGGCAGCACCTTTCCGACCATCAGTTCGCTGCGGCTCAAAGGCGTGGCGATGAGCAGCTCCATGTTGCCGCGCTCGCGCTCGCGCACGATCGCGACTGCGGTGAACATCACCATCGTCATCGTCAGGATGATGCCGATCAGGCCTGGCACGATGTTGATCGCCGAACGCCGCTCCGGGTTGTAGAAGGCGACGACGCTGATCTGCCCGGCCGCGACTTGGCCCGTGCCTTCGCGCAGTGGCCGAGTGTTGGCCCTGGGCGTGTTGTCGAGCGGCAACTGCGCCAGTTGCACCGCAGCGCTCTGCACGACCGTATCGCTTCCATCAACGAGCACCTGCACCGCCTCGCGGCCCTCATGGCGCCGGCGCTCGAAATCGTGCGGCACGACCACGCCGACACTGATCTCTCCGCGCCGCAGGCGTTCCATCAGTTCCTGCGGCGTGCGCGCACTGACCTTGGGCTCGATCACACCGGTCGCGGTCATGTCCATGACGACGGCCCGCGATCCCGCGGTATTCGCCTGGTCGGCGACGCCCGCAGACAGGCCGCGCAGGTTGAGGTTGATCGCGTAGCCGAACAGCACCAGCTGCATCACCGGGATGCCGACGATCATCGCCAGCGTGATGCGGTCGCGCCGCATCTGGCGCAGTTCCTTCATGACGATCGCTTGCAGGCGGCGCAGGCTCATGCCGCACGCTCCTGCTCCTCATCGCGCCCGCGCGTGGCCGAGACGAAGACGTCCTCCAGGTTGGGATGCGAATCGGCAACCTCGGCCTGCAGTCCGGCATCGGCCAGCGCCTTGCGCAGGCGCTCGGCGGCGTCGCCATTGCGGTCGTTGAGCACGCGCAGGCTGTTGCCGATCTGCGCGACGCTGAGCACGCCCGGCACGCCGACCAGCAGTTGCTGGGCCCGGCGCGGATGTTCGGCAATGACCTCGACCGTGCGCCCGGCCAGCGCGTGCGTCAGTTCGTCCGGCGTGCCGTCGGCGACCAGCACGCCGCGGTCGAGAATGGCGATGCGATGGCAGCGCTCGGCCTCGTCCATGTAGTGGGTGGATACCAGGATCGTGGTGCCACCGTCAGCCAGGTCGAAGAGCTTCTCCCAGAAATCGCGGCGCGATTCCGGATCCACCGCGCTGGTGGGCTCATCGAGGAACAGCAGCTCCGGCTTGTGGATCACCGCGCCAGCCAGCGCCAGACGTTGCTTCTGGCCGCCGCTCATGGTGCCGGCAAGCTGGTTTTGCCGGTCCTGGAAGTGGTACTGCTCCAGCAGCGCGTCGATGCGCCTGGCCGCTTCGGCGCGCGGGATGTCCTGCACCGCGGCAAGGAACTCCAGGTTCTCGCGCACGCTCAGGTCTTCGAACAACGAGAACTTCTGCGTCATGTAGCCGATGCGGCGGCGCAGTTCCTCGGCCTGTGCGGGGATGCTCAGTCCGAGCACCTCCACGTCGCCATGGCTCGGCGTCAGCAGCCCGCACAGCATGCGGATGGTGGTGGTCTTGCCCGAGCCGTTGGGCCCGAGGAAGCCGTAGACGTTTGCGGTCGGCACCGTCAGGTCGACGTTGTCGACCGCCTTCAACGCACCGAACTGTTTGCTGAGCCCGCGCGCGCGGATGGCGGGGGCGGCGTCGTGGCTCATTCGAACTCCACCCGCACCGGCACGCCGGCCGGAAGCGAAGCTGCATCCTTTCCCGTCAACTCGACCTCGGCGAGGTAGCTCAGGCGCGAAACGTCCTTGCCGATCAGTGCGTAGTACGGAGTGAAGGTCGGTTCGCTGCGGATCATCCGCACGCGTCCCTGCAGCGTGCCGTCGCGACCGTCCACATGGACCTGCGCGGCCTGGCCGACGCGGACATTGGCGCGGATCGGCTCGGGAACGTAGACACGTGCGTATGGCGCATCGCCGACCAGCATGATCACCAGCGGCGCCCCGACCGGCGCCTGGTCGCCGAGGCGATACGGCAGGCTGTCGACCACGCCTGCGCGCGGCGCGACGAGGTCCATCTTCTCCAGGTTGACCGTCTGCACCGCTGTCTGCGCCTGCGCGGCAGCCAGCGCGGCTTCGCCCTGGGCGATCTGCTCGCTGCGCGTGCCGCGTTCGAGTTCCAGCAGTGCCTGCTGCGCGGCGCGAACTTCCGCCTGCGCGTTGTCGGCGGCCGCGCGCGCGAGATCGACTTCGGCCTCGGCCACCAGCTGCTGCCGGCCCAGCGGCTGCATGCGGCGATAAAACGCCTGCGCATTGGTGGCGCGTGCCTGTGCCGCCGCCAGGTTGGCGCGGCCCTGGGCAATGTCTTCGCGGCGCGGACCCGCGCGCAGTTCGGCGAGCGTGTCGCCGGCCTGGCGCGCCTGGGCCTGCAGCGCGGCCAACTGCGACTGCGTACGGGCCAATTCGAGCTGGGCCAGGCGCGCACCGGCCGCCACGCGCTGTCCTTCGCGTACGTCGATGCGGACGATCTTCTCGGCTGCCGGCGCCGGAACGGCCACGCGATCCCATTCCAGCGTGCCCAGCGCCTGCTGGCCCTCTTCATTGCAGCCGGCCAGCATCAGCGCCAGCAACACCCACAGTGCGGGTCGCGCATGCTTCACGGCCGGAACTCCGGTGACAGTGCTCATTTCAACCTCACGTAATCAGGCGCAACTGAGGCCACGATCCAGCAACGCCAGCGTGTGCCGGCGCATCACATCGAAATCGAGGTCGTCGGCGTTCAGCAGGCGCCGCCAGATCGGCGCTCCCGCGATCGGGAACAGGGTCAGCCCCACCAGCGACACCATCAGCAGGCGCGGGTCCAGGTCTTCGTTGATTTCGCCGCGCTGCTGCGCCTGGGCGAAGCGCGCCGCCATCATCTGCGGCACCTGCGGACCGATGCGCTCGAGTAGCACGTTACGCAGCGCGCCGCCTTCGCAAAGCACCTCGCGCACCCACAGAGGCGGCAGCCAGGGATGCTCGGCGACCAGGAGCCCCACGCCCTTCACGAAGGCAGCCACCAGGTCGGCGACGTCGTCGCCGGCCTGCATCACCGGCTCGCGCAGTACGGCGAAGGCCGGGAGGATGCGCTCGGAGACGACCGCCTCCTGCAACTGCTCCTTATCGCCGAAGTAGTAGTGCAGCAGCGCCGGGTTCACGCCCGCTTCGGACGCGATGCTGCGCAGCGAAGCCCCTGCGATTCCCTGGCGGGTGAAGCAGGCGATCGCGGCATCGAGGACGCGCGCCCGCAGGTCGGGGCTGTCCGCACCCGGGCGGCCAGGAGCCCGTCCCGACGGGGTGGAAGTCGCCCGGGCCGGGCGGCCGCGGGTCCGAGGGAGCGTATCGGTGTTCATGGGTATATTTAATTATCTGATTAATTAGATTTCAACCCCAATCCGACGAACGGTCCCGGCAGGCCCGCCCCGGCCGGCCGCCCTTGGCAAGGCACCCGTCCCGCCACTGGTCTATCGTTCCGCCGCATGCCACCCGATCAACGCAATCACCCGCTGCGTCGCCATGCCCTCGGCCTCTGGTTCTGCGGACTCGGCCTGCTCGGCCTGTTGCGTTGCTGGATGCGGATCGCGCGCACCGGCGGTTTTCACCACACGACCGATTGGCTGTGGCTGATCGGCTCACTCGCTGTCATCGCGGTCGGGCTGTTTTCCATCGCAAGGAACCACAGGCGCCGAACCGGTTCCGACTGAAGCCCTGCACTGACCGCATCCCTTTGCGAAACGCGCCCTGCAGGCGCAAAGTGACGTCCCCCACCCGCACGCGCGCCTTGCGCGCGGAACGCGCCTGTTACGGATGACCCGGCTCCCCTGATGCCATCGCGAACCACTTCCGAATTCGTCCTCGAGCCCGCAGAAGCCGAGCGCCTCGCCAACCTGAGCGGGCCCTTCGACGGCCACCTGCGCATGATCGAACTGCGCCTGGGCGTGGAGATCGCCAACCGCGGCAACGTGTTCCGCGTGGTCGGCCCGCAGGTCGCCGTCGGCAAGGCCGAGACGCTGTTGCGCGACCTGTGGCGCGATGCCGCCGAGGAAACGCTGACGGAACCCGCCATCCACCTGCGCCTCACCGAGATCGACGCCGATGCCGTGGCCAGCGACGGCGTCGAGCCGCAGGAGGTCAACATCCGCGTCAAGCGCGGCACCATCCGCGGCCGCGGCGCCAACCAGGCCAAGTACCTGCACGCGATCGCCACGCACGACATCAATTTCGGCATCGGTCCAGCCGGCACCGGCAAGACGTTCCTCGCCGTGGCCAGCGCCGTCGAGGCGCTCAACGAATCACGCGTGCAGCGCCTGATCCTGGTGCGCCCCGCGGTGGAAGCCGGCGAAAAACTCGGCTTCCTGCCGGGCGACCTGACCCAGAAGGTGGACCCGTACCTGCGCCCGCTGTACGACGCGCTCTACGAGATGCTGGGGGTGGAGAAGGTCGTCAAGCTGCTGGAAAAAAACGTCATCGAGATCGCGCCGCTGGCCTACATGCGCGGACGCACGCTTAACGATGCGTTTGTCATCCTCGACGAAGCGCAGAACACCACGATCGAGCAGATGAAGATGTTCCTGACCCGCATCGGCTACGGCAGCACTGCCGTCGTCACCGGCGACATGACCCAGATCGATCTGCCCAAGCACCAGAAGTCCGGCCTGAAGGACGCGCTCGAAGTACTGCGCAACGTCAACGGCATCAGCTTCACCTTCTTCGAGTCCCGCGACGTGGTCCGCCATCCGCTGGTGGCGCGCATCGTCAACGCCTACGACGCACGCGACGCGCAGGACTCCGCGACCGGCCCGGCCCACTGAGCACCGAACCCTCGCCATGACCAAAGGCCCCATCCGTCTCGACGTGACGATCAACTACGCCGTTCCGCGCACGGGCATCCCGGCCGCGATGAGCTTCCGCAAGTGGGTGGGAGCGGCGCTGGCCAACCGCATCCGCGAGGCCGACCTGGCGATCCGCATCGTCGGCACCAAGGAAGGACGCGCGCTCAACCGGCACTACCGCGGCAAGGACTACGCGACCAACGTGCTCAGCTTCCCGGCGGAAATGCCGGAAGGCCTGCCGAAGGGGGTCAAGCTGCCACTGCTGGGCGACCTGGTGATCTGCGCCCCGGTCGTCGCCCGCGAGGCCAAGGAACAGAAGAAGGCGCTGGGCGCGCACTACGCCCACCTCACCGTCCATGGCGTGCTGCACCTGCTCGGCTGGGACCATGACGACGATCGCGAGGCCGAGTGCATGGAGCAGCTCGAGCGCGAGATCCTCGCCGGCCTGGGCATCGCCGACCCCTATCTCGGCTGAAACCGCCGGGTCGCCGCCCCGCCTCCCGATCCGGCATGCGCTAGACTGGCCCGGACGCCCTCCCCCCCGCGGGCGCCTTCTAGAACACAATGTCCGAGGACGACAGTAGTAGCTTCCACGCGCCGGAACCGCACGAACGGCGGCGCTCCTGGCTGGAACGGATCAGCTCGGCGCTGTCCGGCGAGCCCACCAACCGCGAAGACCTGGTCGAGCTGTTGCGCGATGCGCAGGCGGACGGCCTCATCGCTGCCGACACGCTGCGCATGATGGAAGGCGCGATCGCCATTGGCGACATGACGGTCGGCGACGTGATGATCCCGCGTGCGCAGATGGTCTCGCTGCCGGCCGATGGCAAGTTCCTGGACCTGATGAAGCAGGTGGTCGAATCGGGGCATTCGCGATTCCCGGTCCACGGCGAGGACAAGGACGAGATCCTCGGCGTGCTGCTGGCCAAGGACCTGCTGCGTGGCGTGGTCGCCGACTACGGCCCGGGCAGCATCCACTCGCTGCTGCGTCCGGCGGTGCTGATCCCCGAATCCAAGCGCCTGAACGTGCTGCTGCGCGAGTTCCGCCAGTCGCGCAACCACATGGCCATCGTCATCGACGAGCACGGCGGCGTCGCCGGCCTGGTGACGATCGAGGACGTGCTGGAGCAGATCGTCGGCGAGATCGACGACGAGCACGATGACGCCGAGGACCCCAACGCCCTGATCGCGGCGCAGGCCGATGGCCAGTTCGTGGTCGACGCGCTGACCCCGATCGCCGACTTCAACGAGCGCTTCGGCGCCGATTTCGACGAAGACGAGTACGACACCATCGGCGGCCTGATCACGGCCGCGATCGGCCACCTGCCCGAAGCCGGCGAGGAACTGACCCTCGGCCGCTTCGTGTTCCGCGTGTCCAGCGCCGATGCGCGCCGGGTCCACGCCTTCCATGTCGGTGTGCTCGGCGATGCGTGACGCCGGCCGCGTGCAGCGGCTGCTGCTGACCTGCCTGCTCTGGTTCCTTGCGGCGAACGCCTTCGCTGCGGCGCCGCGCATCGGCGTGGCAACCATGCAGCCGGGCGAGATCTTCTGGGAACGGTTCGGCCATAACGCGTTGGTGGTGCTCGATCCCGATACCGGCGCCGCGACCTCGTACAACTACGGTTTCTTCGATCCGACCGAAAAGGACTTCATCGGCCGCTTCATCCGCGGCGAGATGCGCTACCGGCTGGCGGCGCTGCCGTTCGAACAGGACCTGGCGCAGTACCGCGCCGAAGGCCGCGGCGTGGACATCCAGTGGCTCAACCTGGACGAAACGCAGGCCCGCGAACTGGCCGCCGCGCTGGCAGAGAACGCCAAGCCCGAAAACGCCTTCTATCGCTACCAGTATTTCGACGACAACTGCTCCACCCGCGTCCGCGATGCCATCGATCGCACGCTGGGTGGCGGCCTGCGCCGTCAGATCGAAGGCCGCTCGCACGGCAGCACGTTCCGCAGCGAGGCCGTGCGGCTGGCGTCGCCGGCGTGGTGGATGTGGCTGGGATTCGACCTCGGCCTGGGACCGGCCGCCGATGTGCCGGAACCGGTCTGGAACGAATCGTTCGTGCCGATGCGCCTGGCCGACGCCCTGCGTGAAACCACCAACGGCGCGGGCCGCCCCCTGATCGGCGCCGAGCAACCGGTGCTGCCGCATCAACTGGCTCCCGAGCCGCAAGACGCACCGCCACGCTGGTGGCCGTGGGCGTTGACCGGCATCGCGCTGGGTGTCGGCGCTGCATGGCTCGGGCGGCGGAAGCCGCGCGCACTGGCTGCGTTCGCCCTGCCGTTCTGGTTGCTGTCGGGCGTGCTCGCGGCGCTGATGCTGTTCATCTGGTTCGGCACCGGACACCGCTACGGCTGGGCCAACCACAACCTGCTGCTGCTCAACCCGCTGAGCTGGCTGCTGATTCCGGGTGCCTGGCGCGTGCTGCGCGGCCGCGATCCGGGCGTGTGGTTCCGGCGCGTGCTGGCCGTCGTCGCCATCGGTGCCGTGGTGGGGCTGTTCCTGTACTGGCTGCCGGTGTACCCGCAACGGAACGCGCACTGGATCTCGCTGCTGCTGCCGATCCAGCTCGGGCTGCTGCAGGCGTTCCGCTCGCGCGGACGGTAACCGCACTCGCCACGCTTGCCGTGCCCGCAGCCTGCGGGCACGATTCACGTCATGAAGGATCCGTCCCTGCCCCAGTGCGTGGTCAACTGCGCCGTCTACAGCCGCGACGGCCAGCGCCGGGACATCACCCTCGATGAAATCAGCGACGTGCTCGCCGTCGACGACGGCAGCTTCGTCTGGGTTGGGCTGTACGAGCCCGACGAAGGCATCCTCGAGAAGCTGCAGGAAGAGTTCTGCCTGCACGACCTCGCCATCGAGGACGCGAAGAGCGCGCACCAGCGACCAAAGCTGGAAAGCTACGGCAACTCGCTCTTCATCGTCGTGCACACCGCGCAGTCGGTGGACTCGCACATCCGCTTCGGCGAGACCCATATCTTTGTCGGCCCGCGTTACCTGCTGACCGTGCGCCACGGCGCCTCGGTCAGCTACGCACCGGCGCGTGCGCGCCTCGAGCGCGAGCCCGGGGACATGGCGCACGGCCCGGGCGCGGCGCTGTACATGGTGCTGGACCTGATCGTCGACAACTTCTCGCCGATCGTCGAGGAGTTCAGCCAGGACCTCAACGAGCTCGAGCACGAGATCTTCGCCGAGGAATTCCGCAAGGACACGGTCAAGCAGCTCTACGACCTCAAGCGGGAGTTGACGCGGCTGCGCATGGCGGTCGCGCCGCTGCAGGACATTCTTGGGCAGCTGTCGCGCTCGCGCAGCAGCCTGATCGACGAGGAAAGCCAGTTCTACTTCCGCGACGTGCACGACCACACCGTGCGCATCAACGAGGCCACCGACACGTTGCGCGAGATGCTGACCGCGGCGATGACCGTCAACCTGTCGCTGGTGACGATCCAGCAGGGCGAAGTGGTCAAGCGCCTGGCCGGCTGGGCCGCGCTGCTGGCCGCGCCAACCCTGATCGCCAGCTGGTACGGCATGAACTTCGAGCACATGCCGGAACTGCACGGCCGCTACAGCTATTTCGCCGTGATCGGCGTGACCGCGCTGGTCTGCGCGCTGCTGTTCCGCTTGCTGCGCCGCGCCAAGTGGCTCTAGCGCCGATCCGCGAACGAGTTCCCGCTTAGACCAAAGTCGCAGGGCGGATGGCGCATTGCGCATTGACCGGCCGCCGCCCGCGGGGCCACCCTTCGGAGGTCAATCGGGAGGGGATTCATGAAAGGTCTGTCCTGGCTTGGCTGGTCCGCTCTGGCGGTACTGGCCGCGTTCTGTCTAGGCACCATCGCGCTGCATCGCGGCGAAACCATTAGCGCGATGTGGCTGGTGGTCGCGGCCGTGTCGGTATTCACCATCGCCTATCGCTTCTACGGGCTGTACATCGCACGCAATGCGCTGCTCGTCGACGCGACCCGCGCGACGCCGGCATGGCGCCGCAACGACGGCCTGGACTATGTGCCGACACCGCGTGCGGTGCTGTTCGGTCACCACTTCGCCGCGATCGCCGGCGCCGGTCCGCTGGTCGGCCCGGTACTGGCCGCGCAGATGGGCTACCTGCCCGGAACGCTGTGGATCCTGTTCGGCGTGGTCCTCGCCGGCGCGGTGCAGGACATGCTGGTGCTGTTCTTCTCCACGCGCCGCGACGGACGCTCGCTGGGCGAGATGATCCGCGCCGAGATCGGCCCGTCCGCGGGCGTGATCTCGATGATCGGCATCCTGATGATCATGGTGATCCTGCTGGCGGTGCTGGCGCTGGTAGTCGTGAAGGCACTGGCCGAATCGCCGTGGGGCACCTTCACGGTGGCCATGACCATTCCGATCGCGATCCTGATGGGCGTGTACCTGCGTTACTTCCGCCCGGGCCGCATCTTCGAGGTGTCGGTGATCGGCTTCGTGCTGCTGCTGCTGGCGATCTGGCTCGGCGGGCAGGTCGCCACACATCCGGAGTGGAGCCCGTTGTTCCATCTCAAGGGCACGACGCTGGCCTGGCTGATGATCGGTTACGGCTTCGTCGCCGCGGTGCTGCCGGTGTGGCTGCTGCTCGCGCCGCGCGATTACCTCTCGACCTTCCTCAAGATCGGCACGGTCCTGATCCTCGCCATCGCGATCCTGTTCGCGATGCCCGACCTGCAGATGCCGGCGCTGACCAAGTTCGTCGATGGCACCGGGCCGGTGTTCAGCGGCAAGCTCTTCCCGTTCCTGTTCATCACCATCGCCTGCGGTGCGGTGTCGGGGTTCCATTCGCTGATCAGCTCCGGCACCACGCCGAAGATGCTGTCCAACGAAGCGCAGATCCCGTTGATCGGCTATGGCGGCATGCTGATGGAGGCGTTCGTCGCGATCATGGCGCTGATCGCCGCGTGCGTGCTGCAGCCCGGCGTGTACTTCGCGATGAACTCGCCCGCGGCGCTGATCGGCACGACCGCGGAATCCGCGGCGGCGGCGATCTCCAGCTGGGGCTTCGTGCTCACGCCTGAGGTTCTGACCGCCACCGCCAGGGAGATCGGCGAAGCCAGCATCCTCTCGCGCACCGGCGGCGCGCCGACGCTCGCGGTCGGCATGGCGCAAATCCTCCATGGCCTCGTCGGCGGCGAAGGCATGATGGCGTTCTGGTACCACTACGCCATCCTGTTCGAGGCGTTGTTCATCCTCACCACGATCGATGCCGGCACGCGCGTCGCGCGCTTCATGATCCAGGAGCTGATCGGCCTGGCGTATCCGCCGTTCCAGCGCACGGACAGCTGGCCAGCCAACATCGCCTGCACCGCCGTCGCGGTTTCGGGCTGGGGCTGGTTCCTGTACCAGGGCGTGGTCGACCCGCTCGGCGGCATCAACACGCTGTGGCCATTGTTCGGCATTGCCAACCAGATGCTCGCCGGCCTGGCGCTGGTGTTCTGCTGCGTGGTGATGGTGAAGATGAAGCGCGAGAAGTTCCTGTGGGTCCCGCTGATCCCGACCGCGTGGCTGCTGGTGTGCACGCTGACGGCCGGCTGGCAGAAGCTCTTCCACGACGACCCGAAGATCGGCTTCATCGCCAACGCCCGCAAGTTCGCCGACGCCGCCTCGCGCGGCGAGGTGATCGCGCCGGCCAAGTCTATGGACGACATGCAGCGCATCGTGTTCAACAACTACATAGACGCCGGCCTGGCTGCGCTGTTCATCGCGGTGGTCCTGGCCACGGTGTTCTTCGGCCTGAAAGCCGCGCTGGCGGCGCGGAACAGCCGGTCGCCTACCGCGCAGGAGAGCGACTATGTCGCGCTCGATGCCGTCAGCCGCTGACGCCGCGAGGCTGGCCTGGACCCTGCTCGCACGCTGGTGGCGTGCGAGCGCCCAGACCGCGCGCCTGGCGATCGGCATACCGGACTACGACAACTACCTCGAGCACATGCGCCGCAGCCATCCGGGGCGATCGGCGATGACGCGCGAGGAGTTCTTCCACGAGCGCATGGCGGCCCGCTACGGCAAGGGCCGCTCACGCTGCTGCTGATCGTGCCGCTCTGATCGTGGGTGCCGCCGCCCTGGCGGCGGCGCCTACCAGACGAACGTATCGTCGAGGCGGCTGTGCTTGCGCCGGTCCTTGCCCTTGCGGCGGTCGTCCTTGCCCGGCTCGAAGCGGAACTCCTCACGGCGCTCCAGCCCCGTCCGGCGCTCGGCCTTGCGGCGATCGGGCCCCTGATAGGACGGCTTGGCCTGGTCTGAAGGTTCCCGGCCTATGTCCTGGAACGGCTTGCCCTTGGTAGGCGGTTCCTCCTGCCCGGGCAGTGGCTCGAGTTGAAGACCCAGATCGGTGCTGGCGGCCATGTACTCCCCCTGACAGCGCGACGGCGCCCCAAGGTTCGACCCGGGGGCGCCGTCGCGTCAACTGAGGTAGCTGCCGGCCCGACGGCCGGTACGGCTCAGGGCAGCGACTGGCCGATGTGCTGCTTCAGCCAGCCGTTGACCGTGTCGTGCCACTGGACGCTGTTCTGGGCCTTGAGCACCCAGTGGTTCTCGTCCGGGAAGTACAGGAACTTGGACTCGATGCCCTGGCGCTGCAGCGCGGTAAAGGCGCCGATGCCCTGCTCGACCGGGATGCGGAAGTCCTGCTGGCCGTGGATCACCAGCATCGGCACGCGCCAGTCCTTCACGTGGTTGACCGGGTTGAACTTCTCGTAGTTCGCCGCCTTGTCGATCGCGGTGCCGCCCTGCTCCCACTCGGTGAACCACAGTTCCTCTGTGGCGAAACCCATCATGCGCTGGTCGAATACGCCGTCGTGGTTGACCAGGCACTTCCATGCGCCCGACGCCGGGGTGTGCCAGTTGCCGGCGATCCAGTTGACCATGAAGCCGCCGTAGGACGCGCCGAGCGCGCAGGCATTGCCGCCGTCGAGGAAGGCGTACTTCTTCTGCACGGCTGCCCAGCCCTTCTGCAGGTCTTCCAGCGGGCGGTCGCCCCAGTGCTGGCTGATCGCGTCGGTGAAGGCCTGGCCGTAGCCGGTCGAACCGTGGAAATCGATCATCACCACCGCGTAGCCCTGACCCGCATAGGTCTGCGGGTTCCAGCGGTAGCTCCAGCCGTTGCCGAAGCTGCCCTGCGGGCCTCCGTGGATCAGGAAGGCGACGGGGTACTTCTTGCCCTCGACGTAGTTCCACGGCTTGACCACGTAGCCGTGCACGGTGTCGCCGTTCCATCCCTTGAAGTCGAACTGCTCGAAGTCGCCGAACGCGACGTCCTTGAGCGTCTCGCCGGTGGCCTGGGTGATCGGGCGCAGCGGCGCGGTGGCGTCGGCGCTGGTCGTGTAGAGCACGTCGCCGCTCTTGAGCGTGTTGCGCGTCAGCGCCAGCGTCGGACCGGCCAGTGCGAACGCCGAAATGCTGCCCTCGCCCACCACCTTGGTGGCCTTGCCGCTGGCGATGTCGACCGCGAACAGCGGGTGCTCGCCCAGGTCGGTGGCGGTGGTGTAGATGGTCTTGCCGTCATCGCTGAGCGTGATGCCGTCGGCCGAGCGATCCCAGCCCGGCGCGATTTCGCGACGCTGTCCGCTGGCCAGGTCGAGCGCCATCAGGCCGAAGCGGTCGGCCTCGAAGCCCGGGCGCTTCATCGCGCGGTAGTACAGCGTCTTGCCGTCGGCGCTGAACGTGGCGCCGGTGTCCCACGCCGGATTGGCGGCGGTGAGGTTCTTGGCCGGGCCACTGCCATCGGCGGCGACCTGGTACAGATCGAAGTTGGTCGACGTCGGTTCCTTCGCGTCGGCGATGCGCGCGTTGAACACCAGGCTCTGGCCATCCGGCGACCACGTGTACTCGCTGCCGTCGCCGAACGGACGCGATGGCACGTCGCCGTGCACGTCGCCGCTCACCAGCGTAGCGGAGCTCACTGCCTTGCCGTCGCCCGGCAGCACCGCGACGAACAGCCGATTGAGGCGGCCGTCGTTCCAGGCGTCCCAATGGCGGATGAAGATGCGGTCGAACACCATGCCGGTGTTCTTCTGCTGCCCGCGCTCGTCCATCTTCTTCTTCGTGCAGGCCAGGTCTCCCTTGCACTCGGCAAAGGTCTCGACGCTGAAGGCCACGCGCTTGCCGTCCGGCGACAGCTGGAAGCTACCGACGTCGGCGTCGAACGCGGTCAGCTGCTTCGGCGTACCGCCACCGGCCGGCATCGAGTACAACTGCGAGCTGCCCGACTTGCCGCTCAGGAAGTACACGGACTTGCCATCGGGAGCGAACACCGGCGAATTGACGCTCCAGCCTTCCGGCGTGAGGCGCACCGGCGGCGCAGCATCGCGCGCGAACAGGTCCTCGATCCACAGCGACGTCGATGCCTTGTTCGCGGCGTAATCCATCACGCGCTTGGCGAACACCACGCGGCGGCCGTCCGGCGACAGCGTCGGCTCGGAAACGCGATCGAGCTTGGCGAGGTCGCGGACCTCGAAACCGCGGGCGGCCGCGGCATCGAACGAAGGCAGGGATGCCGCGATCAGCAGCGGCAGGACGGCGTGACGCAGGTTCATCGGAACTCCGGAAACGGGCAGCGAAGCGAAGGGGCGGATGGTAGGCGCGGGGACCGCCGGCGGCAAAGGCCGGCGGTCATGCGGACAGGACAGGCACGCTGAACAGGCGAACCGGCCTGTGTCCCGCTCAGGTGGAAGCGCGGCGGCTCGTGTTGGCGGCCCAGCGGTACAGCGCCAGCATGACGATCACGAACGAGGCACCGCCGATCCAGACCGAGGTGCCAGCGAAGTCCGGGCCGACCACCGCGAGCGGCGCATCCTTGCCGGAGAACGCGACGATCGCCGCGATCGCCACGCCCAGCAGGCCTTCGCCGACGATCATGCCGGACGCAAGCAGCACGCCGAGCTGCTTGGTGGCCTCCGGCTTGGGACCGCGCTCGGCGCGACGGTCGTAGATCGCACCCGCGATCGCACCGACCACCACCATCAGCGTGGCCGACGTCGGCAGGTAGATGCCCAGGCCCACCGCCAGCGGCGAGAGATGCGCCGACTTGGTCGTGCGCCGCAGCACGGTATCCAGCACGATCAGCCCGACGCCGATCAGTGCACCGGTCGTGATCAGGCTCCAGTCGATGTTGTTGGTGATCACGCCCTGCGCCAGCGCCGAGATCAGACCGGCCTGCGGCGCCGCCAGCGCCTTCGACGGATCGGCGCCCGGAGCACCGGCGAAGCCGTAGGCCTGGTTGAGCAGGTCGAGGATCGGCGGAATGATCGCCGCACCGGCAACGACGCCGATGATCAGCGCCCACTGCTGTTTGGCCGGGGTGGCATCGACCAGCTGGCCGGTCTTCAGGTCCTGCAGGTTGTTGTTGGCGATCGTCGCGATCGAGAACACCATCGCGGTGACGAACAATGCGAATGCCACCAGACCCTGCTCGTGGCCAGGCGCAAGCATCGGCTTGATGCCGAGCACCAGCAGCAGGCCCGCGCCAATCACCGCGAGGATGCCGATGCCCGACACCGGCGTGTTGGACGAACCGATCAGGCCCGCCATGTAGCCGCACACCGCCGAGACGAGGAAGCCCATCACCACGCAGTAGATGAGGCCGCCCGCGACGAGCGGTACGACGTGGTCGCCGAGGCCGCTTTCGACGCTCAGGTGCGCGAACAGCCAGCCGATCGGCAGCAGGCTGGCGAGCGAAATGATGCCGACGAGGCCGATCGGGATGTCCTGCTCCACTCGCGGCAGCGCGCCGGCCTGCCCGGCCTTGCGTACCCGCGACGCCGCCATCGCCGAGCCGAGGCCGCTGGCCACGGGCTTGATCAGCTTGAGCAGCGTCCAGATCGCCGCGACACCGATCGTGCCGGCACCGAGGAAGCGCACCTGCTGGCTCCAGGTCGCCTGAGCCACGTCCGCGGCGGCGCCGGTGGCGCCGGACAGTGCAGAGAAATGCGGCACGCCCCAGCCCCAGCCGATCACGGCACCGAGCAGCATCGCGACGCCGACCCACAAGCCGACCAGGTGGCCGACCGCGAACAACGCCATCGACAGCGCGAAGTCGAAGCCGGTGACGGGCCCTTTGTCGCCACCGCCGATGCGGAAGTAGTGGGCGACGTCGCTCGCGAACACGCGCGTCGCCACGATCACCGCGAACACCGCCGAGGCGATGGCGCCCCAGACCACCGCCAGCAGTCCGGCGCGACTTTCCTCGACTCCCTCCGCCTCGCCGCCGCTGCCGACCTTCAGCACCTCGGCGCAAGCCACGCCTTCCGGATACGGCAGGTCGGAACCGGTGACCAGCGCGCGCCGCAGCGGGATCGAATACATCACGCCCAGCACGCCGCCGAGCAGGCAGATGAGGAACGACTCCCAGTACGGGAACCCGGTCCACCAGCCGATCATCACCAGGCCCGGCAGCACGAAGATGATCGAGGAGAGCGTTCCCGCCGCGGAGGCGACGGTCTGCACGATGTTGTTCTCCTGGATCGTCGAGTCCTTGAACCCGCGCAGGAGCGCCATCGAGATCACCGCGGCCGGGATCGACGTGGCGAAGGTGAGGCCCGCCTTCAAGCCGAAGAAGACATTCGCCGCAGTGAACAGCACGGTGATGACGACGCCGAGGATGAGGCCACGGATGGTCAGCTCTTTGCGCGGCTCCAGGCCGGACAAGTTCTTTTTGCTCACGGATTCGGGCCCCCAGGCGAATGACGCGGCAGTATTGCAGACGCCGGCCCGCAGGCGCGAGCCACCCCGAGCCACCCGTCCGTGGCGTACGGAAACCATGGCTCCGCGTGGTCCGGCATGCGGGCTACACTCCGGCGGTCCTACAGGAGCCCGCATGTCCGCCGTTTCCAGCCATCTTTCCGACGTCCCTGCGGCCGACTCGCGCGACGAACTGTTCGGCCACCCCAAAGGCGTCTTCGTCTGTTTCTTCACCGAGATGTGGGAGCGCTTCTCCTTCTACGGAATGAAGGCGCTGCTGCTGCTCTACCTGCTGCAGCACCACAAGTTCGGTGACCGCGCCGGCCTCGACGTGCTGGGTGCCTACGGCGGCCTGGTCTACTGCGTGCCGGTGATCGGCGGCCTGCTCGCCGACCGCTTCCTGGGCATGCGCAAGGCGGTGATCTTCGGCGGCTTGCTATTGGTCGCCGGCCACATCGGCATGGCGGTGGAGGGCGCTGCCGCGACCACGGTCAACGGCGTCGTGGTCCGCGACGAGGGCGCGCTGCGCGTGTTCTACCTGTCGCTGGCGCTGATCATCATGGGCGTGGGCTTCCTCAAGCCCAACGTTTCGACGATCGTCGGCCGGCTGTATCCCGAAAACGATCCGCGCCGCGATTCGGGCTTCTCGCTGTTCGTCGCCGGCATCAACCTCGGCGGCCTGTTCGCCTCGATCGTGTGCGGCTACCTCGGCCAGACCTACGGCTGGAAGTACGGCTTTGGCGCGGCCGGCATCGGCATGCTGCTCGGACTGGCGCAGTTCCTGTGGGGCCGCAAATACCTGCGCGGCATCGCCGAACCACCGAAGCCGCTGAGCCGTTCGCGCGAATGGACGATCTATGCGCTGGCGATCCTCGGCCTGCTGCCGGTCGCCTGGCTGATGCACGCGGTGACGGCGATCCGCCTCGGCCCCGATACGATCCGCTGGACGTATTACATCGTGATCATGGCGCTGGCGGGCATCACCTGGACGATGTGGCACGGCCTGCGTCGCGACGATGCCCAGCCGAAGCCGCTGACGGCCTACGCGCCTTCGCTGCTCGTGTTCGCCGGCATCGGAATCGCGGTGAACTGGCTGTCGGCTCGCTATGGCGTACTGGATTTCTTCGTCGAGGAAGCGACGCTGGCGCTGGTGCTGATGTCGGTGGTGTTCCTGGCCGTGGGCTTCTGGTACGCCGGCTTCGTCACCCGTGGCTGCAGCAAGGTCGAAGCGCAGCGCATGGGCGCGATGATGGTGATGATCTTCGCCGCGCTGATCTTCTACACGCTGTACGAGCAGACGTATGGCTCGTGGGTGACGTTCACCGACCGCCTGCTGGGCAAGGACCTCTTCCCGTCGCTGGTGATCCGTGAAGGCACGCCGTGGCCGTGGTCGATCCCCGCCCTGCTGTTCGCACCGATCGCCTTCGTCACCGCATCGTCGATCTCCGAGCGCACACCCGGCTCGCCGTGGCCACGTTCACTGCTGATGCTGGCGATGCTGGCGATGCTGGCCGCGCTGGTACACGACGCCGTGCTGTTGCCGCAGACGGCGGGTTCGCTCACCTACCTGGGGTCGATGTTCATCGTGCTGCTGGCGCCGCTGTTCGCGGTCATCTGGACCCGACTGGACAAGCGCGGGCTCGACCCGTCGAAGCCGGCCAAGTCGGCGATGGGCCTGCTGTTCGCCGGCCTGAGCTTCCTGCCGCTGGTGTGGGCCGCGCAGCATGCCGGCGCCACCGGCACGCTGGCGAGCGTCTGGTGGCTGGTGCTTGCATACCTGCTGCTCGAACTCGGCGAGATGTGCCTGTACCCGGTCGGACTGTCCGCCGTCACCCAGTTGTCGGTGCCGCGCGTGGTCAGCCTGATGATGGGCACCTGGTTTCTGGCGACGGCATTCTCGGAAACGCTGGCCGCGCTGTTCGGCAAGCTCGCCGCCCTCGACATACCGGAGGGTGCCGCCATCGACTTCGCCATGGCCGGCGAAAAGTACGCCAACCTGTTCCTGCTGCTGATGTGGATCGGCATCGGCTGGGCAGTGCTGGCCTTCGCCGTATCGCCGCTGCTGCGACGGATGATGCATGGCGTGAAGTAGCCTTAACGCCAATCGGCCCGCAGAAAAAGAAACGGCGCCCGAAGGCGCCGTTTCTTTTGATGGCACAAGCCTTCCTACTTCGCGGCCTTGCCTTCGCCAGCGCCGGCGGTGGCGGTGGCGACGCCGCCGCCAAGACTGCGCGACAGGAACGCCAGCAGGCGCGTATAGAACTCTTCCTGGTGCTCAGGCTTGTAGAAGCCGTGGCCTTCGGTGTCGTAGTAAAGCGTCTCCACCGTCACGCCGTTCTTGCGCAGCGCCTGCTCCATCATCCGGCTGTGCGCGATCGGCGCACGCTCGTCCTCGCCACCGGCCGCAAGGAACACCGGCACCTTGATGCGCGCGGCCAGGTTGGTGGGAGAAACGGCACGCAGCGCTTCGCGCTCGCCAACCCAATCCCTCAGATAGGTCTCGCCGGAGCCACGCTCCTGGACATCGCCGTGCGTGAGCATCGTAGGCAGGTCATAGACACCGATGTAGCCCACGGCACAGCGGTACAGATCGGGCTCCTTGGCCACGCCCATCAACGAGGCATAACCGCCGTAGCTGCCTCCGAAGATGCAGATACGCTTGGAGTCCGCATAGCCCTGCTGCGAAGCCCAGCGGGTCGCATCGGTGAGGTCGTCCTGCATCTTGCCGCCCCACTCGCGGCCGCCTGCCTGCTCGAAGGCCTGCCCATAACCGCCGGAGCCGCGATAGTTCAACTGCAGCACGGCGTAGCCCGCCTGTGCCAGCATCTGTCCAAAGTTGTTGAAGCCCCACCCATCGCGGACGCCGAACGGACCACCGTGCGGCATGACCACCATCGGCAGCGGCTTGTCGCCCGCTCCCTTCGGTCGGGTGATGTAGCCATGCAGCTTGATGCCGTCGCGCGCGGTGATGGCGATCGGCTGCATCTGCGCCTGCAGTTCGGGGTCGAACCACTGCCTGCGGGAGAGCACATGCGATGCCTTCTTGGCGACGGTGTCGTACAGGTAGAAATCCCCGGGGTTGCGATCGCCGAACACCTCCACCAGGGCCAGGCGGCTGTCCGCGGTCTGCGAAGTGATCACCACGCCATCACCGCCGAACGCCGCCTCGAGGCTCTGCTGCAGCCGGGCCTCGGGCGCGCTCTGGTCGAAGAACGCCGTGCGCGGCTTGCCGTCCATGAAATACGCGCCAATCGGAATCCGCGTGCCGTTGCGGTAAATGATGGTGCCAGGATCGGTATCGTCGTCACGCAGGATTTCGGTGCGCTTCCTGGTCGCCAGATCCATTGCCACGATGGCATCGGGGCCTTGGGGCATCTCGACCCTCAGGTACGCGACCTTGTCGTCGGCGGAGAATCCGATGGGTGTTTCGAACCGCCCGTCCTTCTCGATGGCGACCAGTTCCCACTCCGACTTGTCGTCTGCGCGGTAGAACAGCTTCCGGATGTTGTCGCTGTTGGCGCCAGCGCCAAAGCGCACCGCGCCCTTGTTGTCCAGGAAGAAGTTCGCGTTGCGCACGGGAACCGATGCCTCGCGCGTCATGCGGCCAGAAAAAGTGTCCAGGCGCTGGACGGTGGTGAACAGGTCCCTGTCCGGGGCATTCGCGTCCAGGTATGGAGTCGCCGCGACCAGCACCGAGCGCGCGTCGGCGGCAGCCGGCGGAGCGTCGATGAGGAACGCGCCTACCTTGTTGTTCCCCTTCTTCGGCTTGATCGTCGTGCCCGCGCCGCCGTCGTCGATGCGCCAGCCCACCAGGTTTTCCAGTTTGCTGCCGTCTGCATTCATCGCGTACAGCTCGCCCGTGGGCCTGGGCCTTTCCATCAAGCCAAACTTCTCGGCCGGGCTGATCATCAGGCGATCGGGCGTGACCCAGTCGAAGGCGTAGATGTCCGTGTGTTCGGCCAGCTTGAAGCTGCCGATGAACTTGTTGGTGGTGCGCTCGAGGACCACCAGGATCGTTCGATCCTCCAGCGGAACCGTGGCCGCGAAGTACTGCCCATTCGGCGACATCTTGATGTCGTCGAACTGGTCCTTGCGCGTGTATGCCTTCACATCCACGTCCGCGGCCATGGTGGCCGGCGACAGCGCCAGCAGCGCCGCCAGAAGTGCGATTGCCTTCATTCTCCCCCCCACTCCTGTGAAATGATCCAAGGCCATCCATCGGCCACGCGCAGGATGTGTCCTTGCGCGCTCGCACAGGCTAGCTCAATGGACTGCCGCTTTGCATCAAAGCGGCTTGTCACAGAAGGGCCGGGTCAGGGCGCCCTGTCGAAGGTCTCGGTCAGCGCTCGGCGCCAATCAGGCAAGCGCACATCGAAGTCGCCGCGCAATGCTGCGGTGTCGAGCACCGAGTAAGCGGGACGCCGGGCTGGCGTGGGGTACTCGGAGGTCGTGATGGCCGTCACGTTTGGATGCCGCACCATGCGATGGCGAGATACCGCCTCTTCGAAAATCGCATTGGCGAAGCCATGCCAGGTGGTTTCGCCCGCGGCGACCAGGTGGCGAACGCCGGATTCACTGACACCCTTTTCGAGGACCTGGGCGGTGACGTCGGCGATCAGCCAGGCCGGCGTCGGCGAGCCACGCTGGTCGGACACCACGCGCAGTTCGTCACGCTCGGCGCCGACGCGCAGCATCGTGCGCAGGAAATTGTTGCCGTACATCCCATACACCCACGCCGTGCGCAGGATCATGTGCCTGGCACCGCTGGCGCGGATGGCCTCTTCGCCTGCCAGCTTGCTGGCGCCATAGACTCCCAGCGGCGCCGTCGCATCATCCTCGCGATAGGGACGCGTTCCGCTGCCGTCGAACACGTAGTCGGTCGAGTAGTGAACCAGCGTGATGCCACGGGCGGCGCAGGTTTCGGCCAAGCGACCTGGCCCCTCCGCATTGGCGCGGAACGCCGCTGCGGCATCGTCTTCGGCGCGATCGACCGCGGTGTAGGCCGTCGCGTTGACGACGACTTCCGGCAGGATGCGATCCAGCAACGGCTCGATCGCGTCCAGTTCCGACAGGTCAAGCCGCTCGCACACTTCTCCGTCGACCTCGCCGCTGCGCGTGGTGACCACCACCTCGCCCAACGAGGCCAGGCTGCGACGCAGTTCATGGCCGACCTGGCCATTGCCTCCTAGAAGCAGGATCCTCATGGCCCGTAACTCATGGGACGTAAATCGGAAGGCGGTCTTCCGGCACCTCGTCGAGGAACGGAGCGCGCGCGTCCTTGTCGGACAGGGCCACGTCGGTCACCGGCCAGTCGATTCCGAGCTTCGCATCGTTCCAGCGGATGCCGGCATCGGCGCTGGCGTCATACGTCGCCGTGCACAGATAACTGAAGACCGCGCGCTCGCTCAGCGTGACGAAGCCATGCGCAAACCCTTCCGGAATCCAGAAATGGCGCTTGTTCTCCGCACTCAGCAGCACCGCCGTCCAACGACCGAAGTGCGGCGAACCCCGACGGATGTCGACGGCCACGTCCCAGACCTCGCCCTCGACGACGGAGACATACTTGCCCTGCGGATTGGGCCACTGGTAATGCAGGCCGCGCAGCACGCCACGCACCGACGAGGACACGTTGCCCTGCACGAACTTCGGCTGCAGGCCGTGCTCGGCGAGCTTGTCGCTGTTGAAGGATTCGAAGAAGAAGCCGCGGGCGTCACCAAAGACCCGCGGTTCGACGACCACGCAGCCGGGCAGATCGGTTTCGATGATCTTCATGGCACGTAACCGCGGTCGACCAGGCTCAGCAGGTACTGGCCGTAGCCGTTCTTGGCCAGCGGTTTGGCCAGCGCATTGAGCTGCTCGGCATCGATCCAGCCGTTGTTCCAGGCGATCTCCTCCGGGCAGCAGACGCGCAGGCCCTGGCGGGCTTCGATGGTCTCGATGTAGTTGGACGCCTCCAGCAGCGACTGGTGCGTGCCGGTGTCGAGCCAGGCGTAGCCGCGGCCGAGCTGCTCCAGGTGCAGCGAGCCCTCCTCGAGGTAGCGGGCGTTGAGATCGGTGATCTCGAGTTCGCCACGCGCGGACGGCTTGAGTTGCGAAGCGAACTCGCTGGCGCGGCCGTCGTAGAAATACAGGCCGGTGACTGCATAGTTGGAACGCGGCTTGACCGGCTTTTCTTCCAGCCCAATCACCTTTCCATCATTGTCGAACTCGGCGACACCGTAACGCTCCGGGTCCTTGACCCAGTAGCCGAACACGGTTGCGCCATGGTCACGCTCGCCCGCGCGCTTGAGCATCGCGGTCAGGCCGGGGCCGTGGAAGATGTTGTCGCCCAGGACCAGGCAGCTCGGCTGGCCGTCGACGAAATCGCGGCCGATCAGGTACGCCTGCGCCAGGCCGTCCGGGCTGGGCTGCACCGCGTACTCGATACGCATGCCCCACTGCGAGCCGTCGCCAAGCAGGGTCTGGAACAGGGGCTGCTCGTGCGGCGTGTTGATCACCAGCACTTCGCGGATGCCCGCCAGCATCAGCACGCTGAGCGGGTAATAGATCATCGGCTTGTCGTACACCGGCAGCAGCTGCTTGCTGATGCCCTGCGTGATCGGATACAGCCGGGTGCCGGATCCACCGGCGAGAATGATGCCCTTACGGTTCATGTTCGTTCCTCAGGCCTGTCCAATGCGTTCGAGGCGGTAGCTGCCGTCGAGCACGCGCTGGACCCACGGCTGGTTACCGAGGTACCAGTCGACGGTCTGGGCGATGCCCTGTTCGAACGTCACCGTCGGTGCCCACCCCAGCTCGTTCTGGAGCTTGGACGCATCGATGGCGTAGCGGCGATCGTGACCAGGGCGGTCCTTGACGAAGGTGATCAGCGATTCGCGCGCACGGCCGTCCGGCAGCGGGCTGCGCTCGTCGAGCAGCTTGCAGATCGTCTTCACGACAAAAATGTTCTCGCGCTCGGCATCGCCACCGACGTTGTAGGTCTCGCCGACGCGGCCGGCGTCCAGCACGCGACGGATGGCGGCGCAGTGATCGCCGACGAACAGCCAGTCACGCACGTTCCTGCCATCGCCATAGACCGGCAGCGGCTCGCCGGCCAGCGCCTTGGCGATGATCAGCGGGATGAGCTTTTCGGGGAACTGGAACTGACCGTAGTTGTTGGAGCAGTTGGTGGTCAGCACCGGCAGGCCATAGGTGTGGTGGAAGGCGCGGACCAGATGGTCGGACGCAGCCTTCGACGCGGAGTACGGCGAGTTGGGGGCGTACGGGGTTTCCTCGGTGAACTTGCCGGTGTCGCCGAGCGTGCCGTAGACCTCGTCGGTCGACACGTGCAGGAAGCGGAACGCGGCACGGCCGGCTTCGTCGAGCGACTTCCAGTAGTCGCGCGTCTTCTCCAGCAGGCTGAGCGTGCCGACGACGTTGGTCTGCACGAAGGCCGCCGGGCCGTCGATCGAGCGGTCGACGTGGCTTTCGGCCGCGAAGTTGATCACCGCGTCGGGGTGGTGCTCGCGCAACAACTGCTCGACCAGTGCGGCATCGCCGATATCGCCCTGCACGAACAGGTGATTCGGATCCGACTGGATCGAGGCCAGGGTATCGAGATTACCCGCATAGGTGAGTGCGTCGAGGTTGATAACCCGCACTCCCTGCTTTACGGCGTCGAGAACGAAATTGCCGCCGATGAAACCTGCGCCGCCAGTCACAAGCCAAGTACGCACTAGTAAAACTCCATTTATCAAAACAATGCCGCGGCCGCAGCCCGTCCGGCCGCGGCAGTTTTCATGCGATCGGGATCAGAACGGGATGTCGTCGTCGGCGAAATCGTCGGCGAAATCGTTGGACTTGGCCGGCGGGGCTTCGCGGCGCGGGGCCGCTTCCTGGCGCGCCGGCGGACGCGACTGGCGCTCGCCGCCGCCGCGGTACTCGCCGCGGCTTCCACCGCCACCGCCACCGCCGCCACCCTCACCGGCGCGGCCACCGAGCATCTGCATCTCGTCGGCGATGATGTCGGTCGAATAGCGCTCCGTACCATCCTGGCCGGTGTACTTGTCGTAGCGGATGGAACCTTCGACGTAGACCTGGCTGCCCTTGCGCAGGTATTCGCCGGCGATCTCGCCGAGCTTGCCGAAGAAGGTCACGCGGTGCCATTCGGTGCGCTCCTGCGTATTGCCTTCACGATCCTTGCGCACGCTGGTGGTCGCCAGGCTGACCTTGGTCACCGCCATGCCACCCTGGGTGTATTTCGTTTCGGGGTCGTTGCCGAGGTTGCCGACCAGGATGACCTTGTTGATGCCGCGTGCCATGGGTTCGTGTGTCCTTCGCTGTGCCGCCGGGGCTGGCGACTGACATTGGAGTATAACGGGCCGCCGCGGGGTCGGCCCGGCACTTCGTGGCATGTAGGCGATTCCCTTGACGGAGCCGGGGGCGGCCGTTCGGCGACGCCGTATAATCCGGCCTCCATCGAGCCGGTCCGCCCATGCAATCCACGACCCCGACCCTGCCCGTCCCCGACCTGGTGGCGATCCAGTCCCTGGCCCGGGAGGACATGGCGGCGGTCGATGCGCTGATCCGGCGACGGCTGGCCTCGGACGTCGTCCTGATCAACCAGGTCTCCGAGTACATCATCGGCGCCGGCGGCAAGCGGCTTCGTCCGATGCTGCTCCTGCTGGCAGCCGGAGCGCTCGGCCACCGCGGACCGGATGCGCACCAGCTCGCCGCGGTCGTCGAGTTCATCCACACCGCCACCCTGCTCCACGACGACGTCGTCGACGAATCCAACCTGCGCCGCGGCCGCAAGACCGCCAACGCGGTCTGGGGCAATGCTGCCAGCGTGCTGGTGGGCGACTTCCTGTACTCGCGCAGCTTCCAGCTGATGGTCGAGCTGGAGCGGATGGCGGTCATGCAGATCCTGGCCGACACCACCAACCAGATCGCCGAGGGCGAGGTGCTTCAGTTGCTGCACGTGCGCAACCCGGACACCGACGAGGCCGCGTACCTGCGGGTGATCGAGCGCAAGACGGCGGTGCTGTTCGCGGCCGCGACTCGTCTGGGCGCCCTGCTGTCGGGTGCCGACGAGGCGACCTGCGATGCCCTGCACGACTACGGGCTCAACCTCGGGTACGCGTTCCAGATCGCCGACGATGTCCTGGACTACGCCTCCGATGCGCAGACGCTGGGCAAGAACCTGGGCGACGACCTGGCCGAGGGCAAGGCCACGCTGCCGCTGATCCATGCGATCTCCCACAGCGACGAGTCCACCTGCGCTCGCCTGCGGCACGCGATCGAGCATGGCGACACCGGCGCGCTGCCGGAGGTCCTGGCGGCAATCCACGCCACCGGCGGCCTCGACTACAGCCGCCGCCGCGCCAGCGAGTACGCGCAAGCCGCCGAGCGCGCGCTCGACGGCATCGCGGACAATGACTACACGATGGCACTGCGCGGCCTGGCCCGCTACGCCGTCAGCCGCGACCACTGATCGCGGCGGCAGGTCCTCTCACGGCCTGGCGGCCGCGAAACGCTCGTCAAAGAAGTCGCGCATCATTTTTTCCGCGCGTCGCGATGCCTTGGGGTCGTAGACGCAGCCCGGCGGGTTGTTGGCTTCGGGCACTGCGAAGCAGTGCACGGCACCGCTGAAGTTGACGAACTGCCAATCGGCGCCGGCCGCATCCATCTCCTTCTCGAAACTGGCGATGTCCTCGTCGGTGACGCTGCGGTCGTCGGCACCGTTCAGGACCAGCGCCGGGGTGCGTGCCGAATCGTCCTTGGCCGGGAGTGGCGTGGAGAGGGCGCCGTGGAAGCTGACCACGCCGGCGACTTCGCTGCCTCCGCGCACCAGCTCCAAAGCGGAAGTGCCTCCGAAGCAGAAGCCGAACGCCCCAACCCTGGTCGCATCGACCGGCGCCTTGCCGGCCTGCGCTTTCAGGACGTCGACCGCCTTTTCCATCCTCGCGCGCAGCACCGGGCGGTCATCGCGCAGCGGACCGGCCACCTTTCCGGCCTCGTCGTCGTTCTTCGGCCGGATTTTCGTCCCATACATGTCAGCTACGAGCACCACGTAGTCGTCGCCGGCGAACTGCCGGGCGCGCTCGATCGCAGCGGGCGTGATGCCCTTCCAGTCCGGCACCATCACCAGGCCCGGGCGCTTGATCGCATTGGCGTCGTCGTAAACCAGGATGCCGGTGTAGGAGTCCTTGCCGATGCTCCACTCCACCGGATTGGCCTGCATCGCCGCGTGGGCGGGCAACAAAACGGCGCTCAACGCCAGGCTGGCTGCGGAAACGAGACGGCGCATGGCGGCTCTCCTGTCGGGTGCGAGCAGACTAGCCGCCCCGCCTGCCGCCCCGACGTGAAGGCGCCCCCCGCGCGGGTCAGGCGATGCCGAGTCCCGGAATGGCGCTGATCATGTCCGGATCGAAGCCGGCCAGCTCTGCGAAATGCCGGCCGCGCGCCACGTAATCGCGATACATGCCGAAGCTCGGCGCGCCCGGCGACAGCAGCACGACGCCCTCGCCGCCCAGCGCGGCCTGCGCCTGCGTCATCGCGTCGGCGAGATCGTTCGCCGCGCCGAGATGGAAACCGCCCTGTGCTGCCACCGGCTCCAGCAGCGCGTGGATACGCGGCCCGTTCTGGCCCATGGTGATCACCGCCAGCGGTGCGTGCGTGCGCATCGCATCGGCGAACTCCTCCCACGGCAGGCCGCGGTCGTGGCCGCCGACGAGGATGGCGACGCGGCGGTTGCCGAAGCAGTCCAGCGCGGCGAGGCTCGCGTGCGGCGTGGTGCTGATCGAATCATTGACGTAGGCGACGCCGTCGCGGGTACCGAGCGTCTGCAGCCGGTGCGGTAGCGGCCGGAACGACCCTGCATGCGGCGCCAGCTTCTTCGCATCCAGGCCCAACGCCTCGATCGCGGTCAGCACGGCGCACAAGTTGCCGCGGTTGTGGCGCCCCGGCAGCGGCAGCGAGCGCGTATCCATCACGAAATCGTCGCCTCGGTAAAGGTCGTCCTCGCGCAGATGCCAACCCTGTGCATCGGCGAAGCGACGCACGTCGCTGTCCGCCAGCGACAACGCCGTGAGGCGCTTGTCGTTGGCGTTGATGATCGCGACCCGCGGCGCGGCCTCGGTCAGCAGGCGCAGTTTGTCTTCGACATAGCGCGCTTCCGAACCGTGCCAGTCCAGATGCTCGGGAAACACATTCAGCGCCACCGCGACCTGCGGATGCGCGCCGCTGTGGGCGACATCGCCGGTCTGGTAGCTCGACAGCTCGATCACCCAGAATTCCGGCGGCTGCGCGACATCGAGCACCTCGAGCAGCGGCAGGCCGATGTTGCCGGCCAGCCCGGTGACATGGCCGCCAGCGCGCAGCAGGTGCGCCAGCAGCGCGGTGGTGGTGCTCTTGCCCTTGGTACCGGTCACGCAGATGGTGCGCGGGACGACGCCATCGGCGCCGGCATGCTCGCCGAACCACAGCGCGGTGCCGCCGATGAAACGCGTTCCCGCAGCAGCGGCCGTCACGGCCTCCGCCCGATACGGGCTGATTCCAGGCGACTTCACGACCACATCGAAGGCCGACAACCGTTCCGCGCTGGCGTCCGTTTCGGTCGCCAGATGCGCATCGCCGAGCGCAGCGGCCTCGGCCGCCTCTTCGGCATTGCAGAACAGCGTGAGCGGCAGTGCCGACAGGCGTGAGCGGATCGCCCGATACGCGGCGCGACCCTCGCGGCCCCAGCCCCAGAGCGCGACCTTGCTGTCCTCGAGTTGCCCGAACTTAAGCGGCGAGGTGCGCACGCAGTCGTTCCCACAGGCGCGGCGGAATCCGCTGCTCGTCGTCGATGACGAGCAGCGGCTCGATGCGCAGGTCGGCTTCATCGAGCTGCGGACGGATTTCCTGCGCGAACCGCTCGACCAGCGCGTCCTCGCGCCATTCCGGGCGCCCGGCCAACGCGGCCATCGCCGCACGCGATTCACGGCCCTCGCCGACGCACTCGAACGGCTTGTGGTCCTGGAACTCCAGCAGCGCGTCGTAGCCGCCGGTCTGCGCCGTGTCGTCGAGCAGGTTGCGGCCGAAGATGCCCATCAGGCGCGGCTTGGGCATGAACGGCGCCAGCGCGAGGAACACGAAGTGGCACTTCGGGCAGACACCGCACCAGCGGTTGGCCGGGCGTTCGCCGAGGATGTGGAAGTTGCGGTTGCAGCTGCTGAAGTGCGCGTCGTACCGGTCGGTGCGCGTGAACTGGCGCGCCACGGCAAGTTCGCTCAGCGGACGCAGCAGCGAGTAGTAATGAAGGTCGGCTGCGATCTCGCGCTGGATGTAGTCGCCCAAGGCGGACTCGAACGCCCAGCCCTTCGACCACTGGTGGTTCACCTCGCCGGTGCCCTCGATCAGGCTGCCGTAACTGGCCGAACGCTCGTTGGAGAACACGACCTGGTCGACGCCATGCAGCAGCGCCGCCAGCACCATGATCACCGAGTTCACCGCCGTCACGGGGATGTGGCCGTTCCAAGCGCCTTCACGGTTGTAGTCGAACAGCTGCGGCGCCAGCGCGCGACCGATGTTGAGCGTCGGCAGGCCGGTGCGCTCGGCGCAGGCGCGGATCAGCTGCGAGCCGCCGATCCAGGTCACGGTCTGCGCGACATCCAGTGCACGCAGTGCCTCGATGCTGACCAGCGAATCCTTGCCGCCGCCGATCGCCACCAGCGCGTGCTCGCGCAGGCCGAGCACCGGCGCGGCGGGCGCCGCGGTTTCGCCATGCGGGAATTTGATCCTGCCGTGCAGGTTCAAGCCGTTGCGGTACGCGAACTCGCCCAGTCCGTTGACGTAGATGGTTTCCAGGAACGCAGCGGTATCTGCATCGATGGCGTAGCTGTCGATGCGGATTTCCTCCGGAACCGCGGCTTTGTAGTAGCTGACGCCGGTGATCAGGTGCAGCAGCCGCAGCGCGCGCTCGACCGCGGCGGCGCGCGCGCCGTCCAGCGCGAACGGCGCGCCGGGCACCGTGATCGTCTCAATCAGTTCCGGGCCGTCGTCGAAGGCGTACACCAGCTGCGCGACACCGGACTGGGCATCGAAGCCGCAGCGTACGAACCGGAATGCCCGGATGGCATCGCGGTTGAATTTCCACTCACTCATTCAATGATTTCCTCTGCCGGCAGGGCCCGCAGGTTGTAGGTGTTGGCCATCGCCATGCCGTAGGCGCCGGCATCGGCAACCAGCATCACGTCGCCCTCGGCGGTCGCCAGCGGCAGCGTGCGGCCACGACCGATCACGTCGCTGCTCTCGCAGATCGGGCCGACCACGTCGAACGTCGCGGTGACCGCATCGTCGAGCCGGCTCAGGTTGAAGATGCCGTGGTAGGCCTCGTACATCGCCGGGCGCATCAGCGCGTTCATGCCGCCGTCGCAGCCGATGCGCAGCACGCCGTCCTTCTCCACCGTCTGCGTGACGGTGAGCAGCAGCGCGCCGCTCTCGGCCACCAGGTAACGGCCCGGCTCGATCACCAGCCCGTAGCGCGGATAGGCCGCCTTGATCTCCTCGAGCCCGGCGCGCCATAGCCCCAGGTCGAACTCCGGCGATTCCGGCGTGTACGGGATCGGCAGGCCACCGCCGATGTCGATGCTCTCGATCGTGCCGACGTTGTCGGCCAGGCCGGCCAGGTGCGCGTACACGCCACGCCAGTGTTGCGGATCCTCGATGCCGCTGCCCAGATGTGCATGCAGGCCGCTGATGCGCATGCCGAGCTTGCGTGCGTGCTCGACAAAGGCATCGAAGCGCGTCATCGGCAGACCGAACTTTGCCGCCACCCCACCGGTGCGGACTTTTTCGTGGTGGCCTTCGCCGTGGCCGAGGTCGATGCGCAGCCAGATCGTGCGGCCGCGGAATACTTCCGGCCAACGCTGCAACGCTTCGATGTTGTCGAGCGTGACGGTCACGCCGCGCGCGAAAGCTTCCTCGTACTCGCGGCGAGGCGCGAAGCTCGGCGTGAACAGCACGCGGCCCGGATCGATCTGCGGCAGCGTGGCGAAGACGTGCTCGATTTCGCCCAGCGACACGCACTCCAGGCCGAAGCCCTCCTCGACTATCGTGCGCAGGATGGCCGGGTGGGGATTGGCCTTGATCGCGTAGAAGCAGCGGTCGACCGCGTTCGCCGCGCTCAGCGAGCGGGCGCGCTCGCGGACGGTATCCAGATCGTAGACGTAACGCGGCGTGCCCTGCTGCGCGAGCGCAAGCAACTGCTCGGGGCGGCCGCGCCACCACGCCGGTGCACGCTGCGGCTTGCCATGCGCGATCTCGCGCCAGCTCGGGCCGAACACGGTGTCGTCGCGAACCGGCATCGCACGGCTGCGGATCAGCTCGGCGTGCAGGTGCGGCAGCAGGCCATCGGCATCGGCTTCATCGATGACGAAGGTCAGGTTGAGGTCGTTGGACGACTGCGAGATCAGGTGCACGCGCTCGCGCCCGAACGTCGCCCAGATGTCCGACAGGCGATGCAGCAGCGAACGCATGCCGCGGCCGACCAGCGTGATCGCCGCGCACGGCGCGATCACCTTGACCCGGCACACTTCGGCCAGGTCCGCGCTGAGCGCTTCCAGCACGTTGGAGTTGACCAGGTTCTCGCTCGGGTCGAGCGAGACGGTGACGTTCGTTTCCGAGGAACCAATCAGGTCGATCGACAGGCCGTGGCGCTTGAAGCGCTCGAACACGTCGGCCAGGAAGCCGACCTGCTGCCACATGCCGATGCTTTCCATCGACACCAGCACGATGCCGTTGCGCCGGCTGATCGCCTTGACGCCCGGGACGGTCGCGGCGCTCGCGTCGATGCGCGTGCCGGGCAGTTCGGGACGCTCGGTGTCGAGAATGGCCATGGCCACACCGGCGTCGCGGCACGGTGCGATCGAGCGCGGGTGCAGCACCTTGGCGCCGGTCGTGGCGATTTCCTGCGCTTCGGCGTAATGCAGGCGCGTCAGCAGGCGTGCATCGGGCACTTCGCGCGGGTTGGCGCTGAACATGCCCGGCACGTCGGTCCAGATCTCCACGCGCTGCGCCTTCAGCAACGCGCCGAAGTACGCCGCCGACGTATCGGAACCACCGCGTCCGAGAATGGCCGTACCGCCGTCTCCATGCCGCGCAATGAAGCCCTGGGTGAGCAGCATCGGCGCCTGCTGCACCGCGAAGCGTTCGGCGAAGCCGCGATCGCCATCGAGACGGCAGTTCACCGACAGGCGCTGAGCCCAGGCACTGGCATTGGGCAACGACACGGCGTCGAGCCACTGGCGCGCATCGCACCAGCCGAAATCGTGCCCCTGCCGGCGCAGGTAGGCGGCGCCCAGCGTGGACGACAGCAGCTCGCCCTGCGCCAGCACTTCCGCCTGCCAGTCGAGCGTGCGCTCCGGCGCGCGCGCATCACCGGCGAGTGCTTGCAACGCGGCCAGGCGTTCGCCGAGCACGGAATCGGGATCGAGATCGAGCTCGGCGCAGAACGCGCGGTGGCGCTCGACCAGGGCGGCGATGCGCGCATCGATCGCATCACCATTGGCGATCGCCTGCAGCTCGTTGGTCACGCCCGACAGCGCCGACACCACGACCAGCACGCGCGCACCGTCTTCGGCCATGCGTTTGGAGGCGAGGCGTCCGATGGTGTCCCAACGATTCCGGCGAGACACCGATGTGCCGCCGAACTTGAGTACTACCCAGCGATTCACTTCCGCCACCGCAACTGCCCTCGTGATATTTCGATCTGGTCGATGATTGGGTTGATTACGTCTGCAACCGTCCGGGCACGCGGCCCGGACAGCACCTAGAATGACGCACCCGCCGGCAGACGGCGGCGCGGTGCAGCATAAAGACCGCGATTCTAGTCGAATAATCCCAGTCGAACCCCCCACCCATGTCCGCTCGGTTCCCCACCCGATGACCCTCCGCCGCTACCTGCAACTGGACGTCTTCGCCGACCGTCCCGGCGCCGGCAATCCCCTCGCCGTGGTTCTCGACGCAGATGGGCTGAACGACGCCGCCATGCAGGCGATCGCCCGCTGGACGCGGCTGCCGGAAACCACGTTCGTGTTTCCTCCGTCCCAAGCCGGCGCCAGCTACCGCATCCGCATGTTCAGCCCGCGCCGCGAGGTGCCCTTCGCCGGGCATCCCAGCGTCGGCACCGCCCATGTCGTGCTGGAGGCAGGCCTGGCGCAACTGAACGGCGGTCAATTGCTGCAGGAGGGCGTGGCCGGACTGCTGCCGCTGGCGGTGGAAGGCGAAGGCGCGCAGCGCCGGATCTCGGTGCGCACGCCGCACGCACGCGTGGTCGAGATCGCCGAACATCCAGCCCCGCGCCTGGCGGCGGCCATGCGCGGACTGACTCCCGGCACGTTGCCGCCGGCCCTGATGGACGGCGGGCGCCGCTGGTGGATTGTGGAACTGGCCAGCGAGTCGGCTCTGCGCGGCGCCACGCCGGATTGGGACGCCGTCGCCGCGTTGGCCGAAGGCACCGAGAGCATGGGCCTGTGCGCGTTCGCCCGGGCCGATGCGGGACGCGATTACGGCCTGGTCGTCCGCGCCTTCGTCGGCGCGCCGGCGCGCTTCGAGGACGCCGCCTCGGGCGCGGCCAACGCGACGCTGGCCGCCTGGCTCAGCCACAACCGCGCCCTGCCCGGCAGCGGCGGTCGCTACACCGTCAGCCAGGGCCGCGAAGTGGGTTTCGACGCGCGTCTGCACCTGCGTGTCGATGCCGATGGCGACGTGTGGTCCGGCGGCCAGGTCTGCAACGTGGTGCGCGGAACCATCGACTGGCCCTGAGCCTTCCGGCCCCGTCAGGACACCGGAAAAGAAAGGGGCCTTCCCTGGCCCCTCGCTCCCTCACCCTCTCTCACTCTCTTATTCCGGCCGCACGTCGACCCGCACGCGCATGCGGTCGCCGGGGTGGTAATTCGTGCGCGTGGTGTAGGTGCGCCCGGCGTACTCGTAGGTGACGTCGTAGGCACTGCTGTTGCGGTCGCCTGTTGGATAGCCATTTCCGACCGGCACCGGATCGCACACGCGCACCGCGCCGACGCGGTCGTTGTCGCGCTTGCTCTGCTCGTAGATCTGGCGCCCCGCCATGCCGCCCACCATCGAGCCGATCGCGGAGGTCGCGTAACGGGCGCTGCCACCGCCGACCTGGCTTCCGACGGCGGCGCCGACGATGCCGCCGATCACCGTCGCCACCGTGCGACCGGTTTCCGTGCCTGCGGTATTGCGCCGGTAGTTGCCGTACTGGTCGTAGTAGCCGTCATCGCCGCGGTAACTGCCATCTTCGTAGCCGCCGTAACCATTGCTTCCGTTGACGTAGGTCGGACGCTCGTAACAGCGCTGCGAGGTCGACGTCGAGTAGCGGTCGAAGACCGGATCGACGCGGATCACGCGGGCGTAGTCGACCTGGCTGCTCTGGCCATAAACCGGCTGGCCATAGGAGCCCGGACTGGAATACGTCTGGGCCGAACCCACCACCGAGGCACCGGACAGCACCAGGACGGCCAGGGCCTGCAGAGGACTGACGAGCGGGCGATTCATTCGTGGACTCCCACGCCGGAATGGCGCGAGCGGATCGTCGAATCGCAGCCAGCAACCCCTGCTGAATCCAGCGGGCTTGCGGCGTGAAGCCGGAAGCGGGTTTACCTCGCCGACAGCCAGACCGCCGCCTGCGTCGCCACCGAGGCGGCATCGCGGCCGAGCAACGGGCCGACGTGACTGGCCTGCGGCAGTCGCAACAAGGTGGCATTCCACGCGTCCGCCAACGCTTCGGTCAGAGCGGCGGGCACGTCCTCGTCGCTGCCGGACGCGATGCACAGCACCGGGCAAGCCGGCACGGCGACTTCGATGCCCTGCTGCGCCGCGCGCAGTACCGCCCCGGACTCGTCGCGCCAGCGCCGCAGCGCATGCAGCGCGGTGGCGTCGTCGGAATCGGGCAGCGCCCTGCGCGTCGTCGCCAGCCGCGCGTCACGCGCCCAGTGCACGATGTCGCCCCGATCCTTCGCCGGCATCCGGCCGGCCCACGGTGCCGGTGGCATCGGATTCACCAGGACCAGCGCATCGGCCTGCGTGGAGCACGCCATCGCGAGCAGTCCGCCCAGGCTGGCACCGACCAGCGCTCGCGGACGCGGGAGAGAAGCCAGCGCCGCCGCGACCTGCGCCGCGTAATCGTCGAATCCGGTGGCGGCGAGGCCGGATGCGGCCGGACGCAGGTCCTCGGCCACGGCCTCGATGCCGTGCGCCGCGAACACCGCCCGCCACACGCTCCACTCCCACGCGCCGCCACCGGCCCCGTGCAACATCAACGCCTGCCTGACGGTCATGGCCGCGCCGCCTGCCGGCCGCGCGGCCCAGACACCCCGCTCAACCCTGCAGGGTCGCCGTCAGCGACACCGGCACGGAGAGGGCGCGCGAGATCACGCAGCCTGCCTTGGCTGCCTCGGCAATCTGCTGGAACTGTTCGGGGGTGAGTCCCGGCACCCTGGCGCTGACGATCAGGTGCACGCCCGTGATGGTGGGGCCCGGGTCCATACCCGGCTCCATCGTGGCCTCGGCGCGGGTCTCGATGCGGTCCGGCGTGAAGCCGGATTTTCCCAGCACCGCCGACAAGGCCATGCTGAAGCAGCCGGCATGGGCGGCGGCCAGCAATTCCTCGGGATTGGTGCCCTTCTCGTCCCCGAAGCGGGTCTTGAAGGAGTAGTTCTGCCCGGCGAAGAGGCCGCTTTGGGGCGTGCTCATCGAACCCTTGCCGGCCTGCAGGTCACCCTGCCAGATCGCTTCCGCGTAACGCTTGAAACCCATGTCACGGCTCCATCGAGGGGGACGCAACAGCCTACCGGTTGGGTCGTGAGAGGGGTGGCAACCCGTCGCCGGACCGGCCAATGCCTCGCGACCGCTTGACCCGCCCCGAGCCTTGCGGGAGGCTTGCGATCCCGGCGCGATGCCGGCCCCGCCATGACCGCCCGCCGAGCGCCTGCTCGGACGGCAGGGCTTCCGACGCGGACAGCCATGACGGCCTCTTTCGACCCAGTCCAGGGAGAGACGGCCTCATGTCGTACAGCACAGCATCCATCCGCAACGTGGCCTTGGCAGGCCACCCCGGCGCCGGCAAAACCACGCTGTTCGAAGCCCTGCTGCAAGCCGGCGGCGCACTCCAGACGGCAGGCAGCATCGAACGCGGCAGCACGGTCTCCGACTTCGATCCGATCGAGAAGCAGCGAGGCCACTCCATCGACGCGGCGATCGCGAGCATCGACCACGCAGGCATTCATGTGAATCTGATCGACACGCCCGGCTACCCGGATTTCCGCGGTCCGGCGCTGTCTGCGCTCGGCTCGGTGGAAACGGTGGCGATCGTGGTCGATGCCGGCAGCGGCGTCGAATACGGCACGCGCCGGATGATGGAGTACGCCAAGGGCCGAAACCTCTGCCGCGTGCTGGTGATCAACAAGATCGACCACGAGGGCGCAGCGGCCGCACGCGTGCTCGACGACCTGCGCGAAGCGTTCGGAACCGAATGTCTGCCGCTCAACCTGCCCGCCGACGGCGGCAAGCGCGTGATCGGTTGCCTCGGAAACACGGCCGGCGACAGCGACCTCGGCCCGGTCTCCGACTGGCACCAGAAGATCATCGACCAGATCGTCGAGATCAACGAGTCGGTCATGGAGCACTACCTCGACCTCGGCGAGGAAGGCCTGACTGGCGAGGAACTGCACGACGCGTTTGAGCAGTGCCTGCGCGAAGGACACCTGGTGCCGGTGCTGTTCTGTTCCGCCCGCACGGGCACTGGCGTGAAGGAACTGCTGGAGGTCGCCGAGCAGTGGTTCCCCAATCCCGCCGAGGCGAACGAGCCCCCGTTCGAGAAAGGCGCGGAGCGCCAGCGCATCCACGCTTCTCCCGATCCGAAGGCGCATGTCGTCGCCGATGTCTTCAAGATCATCAACGACCCCTTCGTCGGCAAGCTCGGCATCTTCCGCGTCTACCAGGGCACGGTGAAGCGCGACACGCAGTTGTTCGTCGATGACGGGAAGAAGCCGTTCAAGGTCGGCCATCTGTTCAAGCTGCGCGGCAAGGACCACGTGGAGATCGAGCAGGCCATTCCCGGTGACATCGCCGCGATCGCGAAAGTCGACGACCTGCATTTCGATGCGGTGCTGCACGACAGCCACGACGAGGATGAGATCCGCCTGTCCCCGCTCGACTTCCCCAAGCCGATGTTCGGCCTCGCGATCGACGCAGCCAGCAAGGGCCAGGAGCAGAAGCTGACCACGGCCCTGCACAAGCTCGCCGAGGAGGACCCATGCTTCGTCGTCGAGCATGAGATCGAAACCAACGAGACCGTCATCCGCGGCCTGTCCGACCTGCACCTTCGCATCAATCTGGAGCGCCTGAAGGACCGCTACGGCGTGGAGGTCAAATCGCGCCCGCCGCGCATCGCCTATCGCGAAACCGTCAGCGGCAAGGCCGAGGGCCACCACCGCCATAAGAAGCAGACCGGCGGCGCGGGCCAGTTCGGCGAAGTGTTCTTGCGCATCGAGCCGTTGCCGCGCGGCACCGGTTTCGAGTTCGTCGACGAGGTCAAGGGCGGCACGATCCCGGGCCAGTTCCTGCCCGCGGTCGAAAAAGGCGTGCGCCAGGTCCTGCGCAGCGGCGCATTGGCCGGTTACCCGATCCAGGACGTGCGCGTCATCGTCTACGACGGCAAGCACCATCCGGTCGACAGCAAGGAGGTCGCCTTCGTCGCCGCCGGCAAGAAGGCCTTCCTCGACGCGATAGGCAAGGCGCGGCCGCAGGTGCTGGAGCCCATCGTGGACCTGGAGGTCAACGCGCCCGAGCAGCACATGGGCGACATCAGCGGCGGTCTGGCGAGCAAGCGGGCACGCATCAGCGGCACCGACTCGGTGCGCAACGAGATCATCGTGCGCGCGCAGGTGCCCTTGTCGGAACTGGAAGGCTATGCCGCCGAACTGAAATCGGTCACGGCCGGACGCGGGCGCTACTCGCTGGACTTCAGCCATTACGAGCCGGTCCCGGCCAACGTCCAGCAGAAGCTCGTGGAGGCGTACAAGCCCAAGGCCGACGAGGATTAGCGCAACCTTGGCGCGATGCCGGCTTCACATGGCGTGACCGAAGCTGGCATCCCTCCCCGCCGCCAGGATGCGCGATGCGACACTGCCTCAGGGACCTCCCGGTCGTGGTACTGCTGGCGGCGGCACTGGTGGCGGTCGTACCGCCACTCGCACGGGCCCAGGTTGCAGGGACGAGCCGCACGATTCCCAACTTTCTGCGTCCAGCCGGATCGCCTGACCCGGCACTGCGCGTCCAGTACACGCGCAGCACGCCGATGATGGTGCGGACCGGCCCCGATACTTACGAGCCGCTGTACCGGCGCGAGGGCAGCGGCTACACCCAGGCGCTCGCACCCGGCTATACCACGGCAATCAGTTCGTGTCCGTCGATGCCCGCTGCCACCGGCGATCCGCGCACGCGGATGATCGACCTCGCGGCCGCGGAATGGGCCTACTTCGGCCTGCCCGTGCTGGATCTGTCGGTGGAGCCTGCGGCGATCGTGCCGCGTCTGGTATCGCCCGGCGAAGTCATCGACATCATCTCCTCGCGCAGCAACGCCTCGATCGGCGATCGCGTGCTTCGGCACGCGCCGCGGCTGGGCATGATGGAAGACGACAGCGCGGTGCGCGCGACGATCGCCGGCTACTGGGCCGCCACCGGCAGCGAGGAAGCGTTGCGCGTGCAGAGCGTGGTCAACTACGGATGGAATGAGGCCGGATGGGCGATGCCGTGGTCGGCGGCGTTCATCTCCTGGCTGGCCTGCGAGGCGGGCTGGGCGCCCCAGCAGTTCCGTCGCAGCGGCTCGCATATCGACTACGTGCTGGCGGCGGTACGCGCGCGCGATGGCAACGATCCGTCCCATGCCTACGTCGCCTATGACGTCGGCGAAACCATCCCGGCTGCAGGCGACCTGATCTGCACCGCGCGCGGCACGAGCACGTTCTCGTCGATCGCCGACGTCCGCGGCATGACCAGTGGCTCGCTGGGATTGCATTGCGACCTCGTGGTCAAGACCGATCCGGAGCACCGCCGGCTCTACGGGATCGGTGGCAACGTCAACCATGCCGTGACGCTGTCGATCATTGCCACCGACGCGCAGGGCCGGCCGCTGACCGACCGCGACATCGCCGGCGCGAATCGCTGGTTCGCCGTGCTCAAGCCGCGACAGGGAGGGACGGCCGCGCACAATCTGGACGGCACGCCGGCGGTGCAATTTCTTTACCGCAACTACGTGCGTTACGCGACCGGCACGCGCGCACCGCCGCCGCTGCCATTGCCGCCGTCCGCCCCAGTGCAGAAAGCCGACGCTGCGGCGACTGCGAAGCCCAACAAGAAGACGAACAAGGGAAAGTCCAAGGCCGCGTCACCGACTGCCAAGCCGGGTTCGGCGAAACCGCAGCCCGCACCGCCGACGCCCGGGAACTGAGTCCGCGCCGCAACACCCGCACCCCTCACCCTATACATCCCCCGCCGCGCGAACCTTGGGCCGTCGCCGCGGTGATAGATTCACAGCCTGTTCCTGATTCTGTTGCGTCGCGCGGCTCGATTCGCATTCCTGCCCGCGACACGGGGAGTACACGTGGCCGCTACTTTCGCGAGCGAACATACCGATGCGGGCCACCAATTCGCCGTGTTCGACGAGGGCGACCGCGATCGCTTCATCGCCTCGTTCGGCGACCGCGCCTTCCTGCTGCACCACCGGCTGGCGGACAATCCGCTGTTCTCGCTGCCACGCCTTGCCGTCGCCGCGGAGCGGATGATCCATGCTGGAATAGGCAACCGCTTCAGCGTCCGTGATGGCGGGTACGACGTCGCCAAGCCGTACTCGAGCGAAGTGGAGCGGCCGAAGTCGCTATCGGCGTTCGAAGAGCTTCGCGACTCTGCCTTGTTCATCAAGCTGAGCAACGTCAGCGCGGTCGATCGGGATTACGACGATCTTTGCCAGGAAGTGGTAGCCGATACCGAAGCCTTGCTCGGGCACACGATCCTGGGCGGCGTCACGATGGTCCATCTTTCGATGTTCATCGCCTCGCCCCACCTGGTAACCCCCTACCACATCGATCATGACGCGAACTTCCTGTGCCAGATCTCCGGGGAGAAGGACGTCTACCTGTTCGACCCTCATGATCGCGAACTGTTGCCGACAGACGAGATCGAACGCTTCTATCTTGGCGAAACCAACGCGGCCCGTTACCGCGAGGAGTTCCAGCCTCGCGGCCGGTGCTTCCGGCTGGTGCCGGGGATGGGAGTGCACCATCCGCCGCTGGCGCCGCATTGGGTCCGCAATGGATCGGACATCTCGATCAGTGCGAGCATCCACATCTGCGCACGCGATCTGGATCGGCGCGCGCACGTTCACCAGATGAATCGCATCCTGAGGAAAGCCAGGCTGCATCCGCGACCGCCGGAGCAGTCCCAGTTGCTGGATTCGATCAAGGCATCGGGCCTGGAACTGCTGGGCAAATCCCATCCGACCTCCAGCCGCGACATCATCTACTCGGGTGTGGATCGGCTGGCCAAGGGCCTCAACCAGGTGCGATCCGTGGCGTCCAGGGCCAGGAGCTGGGCACATCTGCCGTAGGTCCGTCCTCCGCAGTAAGTCAACCCGGCCTTGTAGCAGGATCGGTCCCATCGTTTGCAATCCGCGGCTATCGCCGCTCAGCTGTCGCGCGTATCGTTCGGCCAGTCCTGATGGAGCCTGCGATGAACGCGCGACGCCACTTCCTCTCCCTAGCCGCCGGCCTGCTGGCCGTGGGCGCCTTGCTGACCGGCTGTTCGACCGTCGGCGCCCTGCTCGGAAACGACGTGAGCTTCAGCCAGCAGCAATTGCAGCAGTCGTTGAACCGCAACTTCCCGAAGCACTACGACAAGCTCGGCGGACTGGTGTCGATGACGCTGATGAACCCTCGCCTGTCGATCCCGGAAGGAAGCAGCCGCCTGCGCCTGGACTTCGACATCGGCTTGGGAGCGCTGGGCAGCGACAGCAGCCAGCCCTCCGGCCGCTTCGCCCTGAGCAGCGCGCTGCGCTACGACCCGTCGACGCGGGGGCTGCACTTGGACCAGCCGATGATCGAAAATGTCGACGTTCCGGCGCTGGGGGGCGTAATGAACAGCAGCTCCCGCGCCCTCCTCAATGCCTGGCTCAGCGATTACTCGCGGCAGGAGCCCGTGTACCGCTTCGATAACAGCCTGCTCGACAGGCTCGGTTCGCGCCGCATCGGTGCGACCGAGATCTCGAACGGGCACGTGACCGTCCACCTCGATCAATGACATGCACCTCCAACTCCGGCCCCTGTTTGCCCTGCTCTGCCTGTCCGTACTGCTGACCGCGTGTGGCGGCGACAAGAAGGCCGCCGCCCGCGTGGACGGCGTTGCCGATGAGGCGCTGCCGGCGCCGCAGGCCAATGCCCGCGGCAGTGTCACCGGCATGCCGGACAAGCCAGGACCCGGCCAGGTCGGCCTGCCGCCGGAAGTTCAGCCGCAGGAAATCGCGCTGGACGAGAACGGCAATCCGATCCTGCCCGAGAGCACGGCGGAGGACGGTTCACCGCTGGGAGACGGCACGGCCGCCACCGTGGACGACGCCGGCGGCGCTGAAGCGCCGGCAGCTGAGGAACCCACGCCTCAGGATGCCGTGGCCGTCGTGCGCGACTACTACGCGGCCATCAACAGCCGCAATTTCAACAGTGCCTATGCACTGTGGTCCGACAACGGCCGCGCCAGCGGCCAGTCGCCGCAGCAGTTCGCCAGCGGCTTCGACAACACCAGTGGCGTATCCGTGGAAATCATGGCGCCCAGCCGGGTCGAAGCCGCGGCCGGATCGCGCTTCGTCGAAGTGCCGGTCGCCTTCACCGCCACCGGACAAGACGGCCGCGAGCGCCGTTTCGTCGGCGCCTACACGTTGCGCCGCGCCGTGGTCGACGGCTCCACGGCAGAACAGCGCGCCTGGCGCATAGCCTCCGCCGACCTGCGCGAAGTCAGCCAGTAAGCCCATGGAAGACCGGCCGGCCGCATCCGGCGAAGGTGGCATGGCGCAGATCGTGCCGCGGATCGTGCTGGACACCAACGCCTGCCTGGACCTGTTCCTGTTCCGCGACGCGCGTGCGGCGGCACTGCTGGCGGCGATGCGGTCGGGCGAAGTAGCGGCGGTGACCGACAGCGCGTGCCGCGAGGAATGGCTGAGGGTGCTGCGCTATCCGCAGCTCGCCATCGACGATGCCGCGCGCGGCGCGGCGATGTCGGCCTTCGATGCCCTGGTGCGATGCGTGGATGCGAAGGAGCCTGCCGGCGCCACACCGTTGCCGCGCTGCGCCGATCCAGACGACCAGAAGTTCCTGAGCCTGGCGCGCGACGCCGGCGCGCACTGGCTGGTCAGCCGCGACGACGAACTGCTCAAGCTCGGCCGCCGGACGCGCCGCGACGGCCTGTTCGGGATCATCGAACCGTGCAGCTGGCCGTCGGTCGGCGATCAGATCTCGAATCGGTAGCTCAGCTTGACCAGCAACTGCTCGTCGTCGCGCAGTTCCAGGCTGTCGCGCACGAGGTCTGGCGTTTCCTCGGAGATCGGCAGTTGCTCGTAGCCGCCTCGACCGTAGACGACGTAGAGGTACGACAGCGGCGCCAGCTCGTAGCGGTAACGGACCTGGAACCCGAGGTTGCGCACGCTGAAGTCGTCGATCGGGTCCGCGGTGGGGATTGAGTTGCCAGCAGCGTCGACCCTATAGCCCTGCCTCAACTGCGCGTCCAGCCCGATCGCCTGCAGCTTGACGCGAAGCTCGTGACGGTCGGTCATGATCCAGTCGAGGCCGGCGTTGAACTGCAGCCAGTGCTCGTCGAACTCGCCGATCAGGTTGTCGTTCTGCCAGACCAGCCAGGCGGGAATCTGCTCGTAGTACACGCCGCCATAGACGCTGAAGGCATCGTTGATGAAGTAGGTCGGGGTGGCCTCGACATCGAAGCCGATCTTGTCGTTCCCTGCGATGCCTCCGGTGAACACGTCGGCCAGGACCTCGAACCCCCAGTCGCCCTTGCGCGGCCGGTCGTATTCGTAATGCGCATTGAAGCTCGGCGGCACGTTCACCGAACCGTGCCCGCGCGTCAGCAGGTCGCTGACACCGGCACTGTTCACGTTGAGCTGCATGTACTCGAAGCTGCCGTTGCGCAGATTGCCCTGCCGGCTGATGCGGAACTGGTTGGACAGACGCTCGCCGTGGTCGTTGTGGTTGGTGCTCGCGCGCCAGCGCCATTCCTTCGATGCATAGCGCGACTCCGCCGGCAGGTCGGCGAAGCGCCGGCGCAACTCCCAGTGGCCGTAGTTGGTGCTGTTGCGAGACAGGTAGCCGAAGTCATTGATCTGCAGATCGTTGCCGAAGTGCATGCCGATCCATTCCTGGCGCCAGCCATCGTCCATCTCGTACTTGATCCAGGTGGTGAAGCCCGAATCGCGCGTGGTCTCGCCGGCCTGGTCAATCTGGCTGCCGATCACGCGCGTCTGCAGGCTCAGCCGCTCGGTCGGGCGCCAGTTCTGGTCGATGCCGGCCACCGTCGCCTCGCGATCCAGGAACGGCCGGTCGACGTGGGTCACCATGGCACCGAGATTCTGCGTGGTGAAGTCGCGCACCACCCGGAGCGCGGCGAACGTACGGCCTACTTCATCCGCCTCTTCGGCGGCGAATACGCCGTACTTGGTCGCGCCGAAGCTGCCGTTGAGCTTGACCGCGCCGGTGATGTCGCCGGCCTCCCCGCTGTGGTCGTCGGCGGGCGCGCCAACGCGCCGTGTGTACAGCAACTGGCTGAAGTCCGAGGGCGTGGTGAACTCGAAGATGCCCTGGTTCTCGGTGAAGAACGGGCGCTTGTCGCTGATGAACGCTTCGGTGGCGCTGAAGTTGATGACCAGGTCGTCGCTCTCGACCTGGCCAAAGTCCGGGTTGAGCGTCGCGGTCAGCTGGAACTGGCCGTTGGGCTTCCAGAAGATGTCGGCGCCGGCATCGAAGTCGCTGGCGTGCGCGACGTTGTCGTACAGGCCCGACGCATAAGGCGTGATCGCCAGCAGCGACTGGCTGTACAACGGGATCTCGAGTGGCGAGAAATCGGACATGAAGCGCGGGGTCTCGAAACTCGCCGCCGGCCAGGCCGAGCGCTCGCCGGTGGAGCCGATCACGCGGTCGAGATAGACCTTGATCCTGCGCATGCCGTTCTCGCCGTTGCGCATTGGCGCGGTGTACCACGGGATCAGCATCTCGACATTCCAGCCGGCCGCGTCCTCGCTGACCGCGTGCAGCCACTGGCCGTCCCAGTCGTCGTTGAACTGGTTCTCGTTGGTGACGACCGAATCGGCGATACCTCCGGTCGAGGCGATGGTGAAGTCGTAAGCCGTGCGGCCGTCGCCGTCGAAATCGACCATCAGGTTCACGCGGTCGACCTGCTCCTCGAAATCGCGCTGCACCTTCTGGCGGGTACGCGTTTCCGGCGGCTGCAGGTTGCGGAATGCGACGGCGAGGCCGTCCGGCGTCGCAAGCACCCAGGCTTCGGTCGCCAGCGTGCCGGGCTCGCGCGACAGCGGCTGGGTCTTGCGGAAATCGGTCACGTGGTGCGCGCCCTGCCACTCGGCGGGGTCTATGCGGCCATCGATCTCCACCGCCGCCGCGGGAGCGGACAGGGCAGCCAACAGGGACAGGATCAACAGGGCACGCATCGTTCGGAGTTCTCGCCAGGCGGGGGAAACGGCCGCCGTCGGGCCCTCGTCGAATGATGAGGGGCCCTTGTGCAGCCGTACTGGGATGTTTGTCGTGGCTCAGGGCGCGAACGCGCTCGAGCGGTGCGCAGACTAACCGCGCACGGGGGAAGTCACCGACTGGCTTTAGTCATGGCAACCAAACGGTTGCCAGCGGCATCGCAAGATGCTTGGCGATGCGGTTCTGTGGGCAGATATACGGCCTTACTACTGCATGTGCCAGCCGTGGCTGACCACGAAGCTTTGTCCGGTAAGCGCGGCGGTCGGGAATTCCGTGAGGAAGCGCACGGTCTGGGCGACGTCCTGCACCGTGGTGAAGATGCCATCGACGGTATTGCCCAGCATCACCCGGCTGACCACCTCCTCCTCGCTGATGCCCAGTTCACGGGCCTGCTCGGGGATCTGCTTGTCGACCAGCGGCGTGCGGACGAAGCCCGGGCACACCACGTGGCTGCGCACGCCATGCTTGGCGCCTTCCTTCGCCAGCGTGCGCGAGAGACCAAGCAGGCCGTGCTTGGCGGTCACGTACGCGGACTTGAGCGGCGAAGCCAGGTGCGAATGCACCGAGCCCATGTAGATCACGACCCCGCCACGGCTCTTGCCCGACGCTCCCGGGCCGTACATGTGCGGCAGCACGGCCTTCGTGGTCAGGAAGGCGCCGTCGAGGTGGATTGCCAGCATCTTTTTCCAGTCGGCATAGGCGAACTGCTCGATCGGGTTGACGATCTGGATGCCGGCATTGGACACCAGGATGTCGACCCCGCCCAGTTCGGCTACGACGCGCGCGATGCCGGCGTCCACCGCTGCCTCGTCGGTCACGTCCATCGCCAGGCCGATCGCACGGCCGCCGTTTTTCACGATGTCCGCCGCGACGGACTGGGCACCGGCCTCGTTCAGATCGGCGATGGCGACCGCGGCGCCGCCGCGGGCCAGTTCAAAGGCAATTTCCCTGCCGATGCCGCTGGCCGCGCCGGTGACGACCGCGACCTTGCCCTGGATGGCGCTCATGGAGACTCCTGCAACGATGACGGATGGCGACACGCTGCGCGTGGCGCATGACAGCAGTGTCGCAATGCCACGCCTTGCCGCGCCATTGCCCGTTGGTACGTGCCGCGCCGCCGGGCGAAGGCCCGGCATTGGACTCAGCCGTTACGGGCCTGGGCCTTCAGTTCTTCCTGCTTCCTGGCGGCCTTTTCCAGCTTCTTGGCGCGCTTGGCTTTCTTCTTCTCGCTCTTGGGCTGCAGCATGGTGCCGGTGCAGTTCGGGGAGCCGCAGCGGCATTCCCAGATCTTCTTCAGCTCCTTGGTGTGCTTCTCGTCGAGCGTGATGCCGTAGTTGTAGGACAGTTCCTCACCGGGCTGGATGGTACGAATCGCCTCGATGAAGACCCGGTCCTTGCGGCGGTCGTCGCCGTCGTCCTCGTCCAGCACCGCTTCGCAGTTGGGCGAGCAGCTGTGGTTGATCCAGCGCGCGGTGTTGCCCTTGAAGTTCGCGTCGATGACGTACTCGTCGTTGAGCGTGAACAGGAAGGTATGCCCGGAATCGATCTCGCCGCTCTCGCCGGCATCGACTTCCTCGTGGGTACGGCGCACGCCCTTGTATTCGATGATGCGTTCGCCCTTGGCGATCGGTGCGACAGCGAAGACGCCGTTGCCGTGGATGGCGGAACGACGGGCGACGACTTTGCGCGACATGCAGACTTCCGGAGGAAAGGATCGGGTGGTCATTCTCACCCGGATCGGCGTGCAGCCGCCATCGCATTGACCGGTTTGGCGCACGAGTCGCGTTGGCGACGTATCTCCAAACCAAAAGCAACTGCAATGAGAACTCCCCTGCTCCTTGGCCTGTCGCTCACAGCCCTGGCCATCGTGATCGCTCTCCAGGCCACCGGCAGCGCCCACGAGCCCACCTCCCCTGCAGCGTCGCCCGCTCCGGCGGCCGCCTCCGATCTGATCGCCCGTGGCGAGTACCTGATCCGCACCAGCGGCTGCAACGACTGCCACACCCCCGGATATCCGGAAAGCCAGGGGCAGATGGACAAGTCGCAGTGGCTGCTGGGCTCGCGGGTGGGCTTCAAGGGCCCCTGGGGCACCACCTACGCCAGCAACCTGCGCCTGCGCGCGGCCGGCATGGACGAGAAACAGTGGATGGACTACACGGCCAACCTGCGCACCCGGCCGGTCATGCCGGACTTCAACGTACGTGCCATGAACGAAGATGACCGCCGCGCCATCTACCACTTCATCAAGTCGCTGGGCCCCGACGGCGAAGCCGCCCCAGCCTACCTCCCACCCGGCCAGAACCCGACCGCCCCGTACTACGAACTGGTCCTTCCGGCCGCGGTGCCTCCGAAAGCCTGAACAGGCCTGACCGGCCGCCGACTGAACCACCAGGAGCCGGCGCTTGGCCGCGGGAGGCCGAAACCGTACAATTCCGGTACGGATTAACCGCCTCCCCCAAGCGCCATGCTCCGCGTCACCAGGCTCACCGACTACGCGACGGTCGTCATGACCGTTCTCGCCCACCATTCCGACGCTGTCCTCAGCGCCTCGGAACTGGCTGAACGCGCGGGTCTTGAGCCGACCACGGTCGCCAAAGTGCTCAAGCCGCTGGCGCAGGCCGAACTGGTCGAGGGGTTCCGCGGGGCCAATGGCGGCTACCGCCTGGCCCGCGCCGCCGAAGCGATCGGCCTGTTGGAGATCGTCGAGGCGATGGAAGGGCCGCTCGGTATGACCGAGTGCAGCGTCCATGCCGGCAATTGCGGCATCGAGCAGTCCTGCGGTGTGCGCGCCAACTGGCGGCGCATCAACGACGTCGTGATCGATGCACTGCGAGGCGTGACCCTGGCGCAGATGCTGGCTCCGCCCCCTCCCCCCGAAGACACGGCCAGGCGCATCGAACTGCACCTGGCCAATGCTTGACGCAGTAGGCAGCCCGATGGCCACCGAAGTAATTGAAAACCGCGAAATCCATGAGCAACTCGGCCGCAAGTACGAGGCCGGCTTCGTTACGGATATCGAATCCGACAGCCTTCCTCCCGGCCTCGGCGAGGACATCATCCGCGCGCTCTCCGCCAAGAAGGACGAGCCGGAGTGGATGACGGAATGGCGCCTGGCCGCCTACCGGCACTGGCTGACCATGCCGATGCCGCACTGGGCCAAGCTGAAGATCGAACCGATCGACTTCCAGGCCATCAGCTACTACAGCGCGCCGAAGGCCAAGTACGCCTCGCTCGACGAAGTGCCAAAAGAACTGCTCGACACTTACGAGAAGCTGGGCGTGCCGCTCCATGAGCGCGCCAAGCTGGCCGGCGTCGCCGTCGACGCCGTGTTCGACTCGGTGTCGGTCGGCACCACCTACCGCAAGGAACTGGCCGAGAAGGGCGTCATTTTCTGCTCGATGTCCGAGGCCATCCGCGAGTATCCCGAACTCGTGCAGAAGTACCTCGGCAGCGTCGTCCCGACGGGTGACAACTACTTCGCCGCGCTCAACTCGGCGGTGTTCTCCGACGGCAGCTTCGTGTTCATTCCCAAGGGCGTGCGCTGCCCGATGGAGCTGTCCACGTACTTCCGCATCAATGCCAGCGAGACCGGCCAGTTCGAGCGCACGCTGATCGTCGCCGAGGAAGGCAGCTACGTCTCCTACCTCGAAGGCTGCACCGCGCCGATGCGCGACGAGAACCAACTGCACGCGGCCGTCGTCGAACTGGTCGTGCTGGACGACGCCGAGATCAAGTACTCCACGGTCCAGAACTGGTACCCGGGCGACGAGGAAGGTCGCGGCGGCATCTACAACTTCGTCACCAAGCGTGGCGAATGCCGAGGTGCGCGCAGCAAGATCAGCTGGACGCAGGTCGAAACCGGCTCGGCCATTACCTGGAAATACCCGAGCTGCGTGCTGCTGGGCGACGACTCGGTCGGCGAGTTCTATTCGGTCGCGCTGACGCACCATCGCCAGCAGGCCGACACCGGCACCAAGATGATCCATGTCGGCAAGCGCACCAAGAGCAAGATCATCAGCAAGGGCATCAGTGCCGGCCGCGGCCAGAACACCTATCGCGGCCTGGTGAAGGTGCTCGGCAACGCCGAGGGCGCGCGCAACCACACCCAGTGCGACAGCCTGCTGATCGGCAAGAAGTGCGGCGCGCACACCTTCCCGTACATCGAGGTGAAGCACCCGAGCGCGACCGTCGAGCACGAGGCGACCACCTCGAAGATCAGCGAGGACCAGCTGTTCTACTGCCGCTCGCGTGGCATCGGCGAAGAGGACGCGGTGTCGATGATCGTCGACGGCTTCTGCAAGAGCGTCTTCCGCGAGCTGCCGATGGAGTTCGCGGTTGAGGCGAAGAAGTTGCTGGAAGTGTCGCTGGAAGGGTCGGTCGGCTGATCGCTCCTGCTTTTCCCTTCTCCCGCAGCGGGAGAAGGGGCCCGAAGGGCGGACGAGGACCGCTCTTTCGCAAGGTCCTCATCCCAACCCCTCTCCCGCACGCGGGAGCGGGGCTCAAGACAGAATCGGAACGAACATGCTGAAGATCGAAAACCTCCACGTCTCCGTAGCCGGCAAGGAGATCCTCAAGGGTCTCACGCTGGAACTGCAGCCCGGCCAGGTGCACGCCATCATGGGCCCGAACGGCGCCGGCAAGTCCACGCTCGGCAACATCATTGCCGGCCGCGAGGGCTACGAAGTGACGTCGGGCTCGGTGACGTTCGAAGGTAAGGACCTGCTGGCGCTGGAGCCGGAAGAGCGCGCTGCGACCGGCGTGTTCCTGGCGTTCCAGTACCCGGTCGAGATCCCCGGCGTGAACAACACCTACTTCCTGCGCACCGCGCTCAATGCCCAGCGCAAGGTGCGCGGCGAAGGCGAGCTGGACTCAATGCAGTTCCTCAAGCTGGTGCGCGAGAAGCTGGCCGTCCTGCACCTGAAGGATGAGCTGCTGCATCGCGGCGTCAACGAAGGCTTCTCGGGTGGCGAGAAGAAGCGCAACGAGATCTTCCAGCTCGCCCTGCTCGAACCCAAGCTCGCGATCCTCGACGAGACTGACTCGGGCCTCGACATCGACGCGCTCAAGGCAGTCGCCGATGGCGTCAACGCGCTGCGCTCGGCCGACCGCGCGTTCCTCGTCATCACCCACTACCAGCGTCTGCTCGACTACATCCGCCCGGACGTGGTGCATGTTCTGGCCGACGGCAGAATCGTCGAGACCGGCGGGCCTGAGCTGGCGCTGGAGCTGGAGCAGCACGGCTATGCCTGGGTGAAGGAACGCATCGCTCCGGAGCACACCGCACCGGAAACGGCGGCCTGACATGAGTGCCCTGCTCGACTCCTTCGCCTCTGCCTTCGACGCGCTCGCCACGCGCGACGCTGCCGGCCTTCGCGACAGTCGCCGGGCCGCGCTCGACGATGCGCTGCGCGACGGCATCCCGCACGCGCGCGTGGAATCCTGGAAATACACGCCTCTGCGCTCCCTCGAGCGCCGCGCGTTCAAGGCATCCGACGCCGCGACCGCCGCCTTCGATCCGGCGCTGCTGGCCGGCATCGCTGCGCCGCGCATCGTCTTCGTCAACGGCCGATTCGATGCAGTACACACCGACACCAGCGGCCTGCCGGCGGGCGTGACGCTGCGCGCGCTGTCTCAGGTGCTGGCGGAGGGCGAACCGCGCGATGCCAACTTCCTCGCCCGCAAATTCGAGCGCGCCGACGAGATCTTCGCCCGCATCAACGCCGCTCTCGCCGATGAAGGCGCCGTGCTCCGCGCCGAGAGCGGCGCGCGCGGCACGTCGCCGGTGAACCTGGTCTTCATCGGCGCCGCCAGCGAAGGCGACCGCGCATGGCATCTGCGCCACCTGGTCGAACTTCGCGATAACGCGGAATTGACCGTAATCGAGCATCACCTCGGCGATGGCGCGCACAGTCACCTCGCCAATGCCGTCATGCACGTGCACCTGGGCCAGGGCGCGGTTCTGCAACATGCCCGCGTGCAGGACGAAGCCGCCAGCGCGAGCCTGTTCGCCCGCACCGATGCGGTCATGGCACGCGACGCCGATTACCGCCGTCTCGACCTCGAGCTCGGCGCAGGCCTGTCGCGCCACGAGTTCAACGTTGCGCTGCACGGGAACAGCGCGAAGCTGCACGCGAACGGCGTCCTGCTCGCCAACGGCAAGCGCCACCTGGATACGCGCCTGGGCATCGACCACGTCGGTCGCGACACAGCGTGCGAGTTGACCTGGCGCGGACTCGGTGCCGGACGCTCCAAGGCTGCCTTCCATGGCGGCATCCTGATCCGTGAGGGCGCCGACGGCACCGCCGCTACGCTGTCGAACAAGAACCTGCTGCTCAGCGCGGGCGCTGAGATCGACACGCAGCCGGTGCTGGAGATCCATGCCGACGAGGTGCAGGCCGCGCACGGTGCGACGGTCGGCCAGCTCGACCAGACCGCGCTGTTCTACCTGCGCAGTCGTGGCGTGCCCGCCGAGCAGGCGCGCTCGCTGCTGACCGCGGCGTTCTGCCGCGAGACGCTGGCCGTGTTCGACGACACCGCGCTGCGTGATGCATTGGCGGTCCGCCTCGACGCGGCGCTGAACCGGTTGGAGGCCGCATGAGCCGGATGGATGCCAGCAGTACTGCAGCCTCGACCATCGACTGGGCCCGTGTTCGCGCCGACTTCCCGCTGCTGACCCGCCAGGTCCACGGCAAGCCGCTGATCTACTTTGACTCGGCCAACACCGGGCAGAAGCCGGAATCCGTGATCGAAGCCGTCGACGACTTCTATCGCCGCCACAACGCCAACGTCAGCCGCGCCGTGCATGCGCTGGGAACCGAGGCCACCGACGCCTACGAAGCCGCGCGCACCAAGCTCGGCAAGTTCCTCAATGTCCGCAGCGACGAGCTGGTGCTGTGCAGTGGCACCACGTTCGCGCTGAACCTGGTCGCCTACTCATGGGCGCTGCCGCGCCTGCAGCCCGGTGACGCGATCGTACTGACCCGCATGGAGCACCATGCCAACATCGTGCCGTGGCAACTCGTGGCTCAGCGGACAGGCGCCACGATCAAGGTCGCCGAACTCAACGAGCGAGGCGAGCTCGACCTGGATCAGCTGTACTCCCTGCTGACGCCGGAAGTGAAGGTACTGTCGCTGACGCACGTCTCCAACGTGCTCGGCACTGTCAATCCGGTTCGCGAGATCTGCCGCGAAGCCCGCCGCCGAGGCATCGTGACCGCGGTGGACGGCTCGCAGGCTGCACCGCACCGCGCCCTCGACGTGGCCGCAATCGGCTGCGACTTCTACGCGATCACCGGGCACAAGATGTGCGGCCCGACCGGGACCGGCGCGCTGTGGGCCCGGCGCGAGCACCTCGCCGCGATGCCGCCCTTCATCGGCGGCGGCGAGATGATCAAGGAAGTGCGCTTCGAAGGCACCGTGTTCAACGATCCGCCGCACAAGTTCGAAGCCGGCACGCCCAACATCGCCGGCTTCATCGGCCTGGGCGCGGCCGTCGACTACCTGTCCTCGCCGGGCATGGCGAATATCGAGGCGCGCGAGCAGGAACTGCTGGCGCACGCAACCGAAGAGTTGTCCAAGGTCCCAGGCCTGCGCATCTTCGGCCAGGCTCGCGACAGAGCCGCGGTGATCAGCTTCCTGGTCGAAGGCGCGCACGCGCACGACCTGGCCACCCTGCTCGACCTCGAAGGCGTTGCGATCCGCTCCGGCCACCACTGCGCCCATCCGCTGATGCAGCACTTCGGCGTTCCGGCGACCTGCCGGGCATCGCTCGCGTTCTACAACACCCACGACGAGGTCGATGCCTTCGTCGCGGCACTGGGGAAGGTCCGCAAGCTGCTCGGCTGAGCTGTTCCCAACTGATCGAGGAACGTCGCGCGGCGCGGCGCAGTAGCGACAAGGGGAGTTAATTCCTTTCGTTGCAGCGCTCGCGGTTCGCGTTGTAAAACGCTGCAATATGTTCTGTTCTGGAGCCCTTTGTCGTGACGCAAGCCCCCCTCGCCTTCCGCATCGCCACTTCGAACGACATCGACGCGCTGGTGGCGCTGGTCGAGTCCGCTTATCGCGGCGACGTCAGCAAGCAGGGCTGGACCACCGAGGCCGATCTGCTCGGCGGCCGCCGCACGGGTGCGGACGACATCGCCGCCTGCATCGGGCGCCCACACAGCGCCATCGTGATGGCCGAACGTGGCAATGAACTTCTCGGCTGCGCGCACGTCGCCATCGAGGATGGTGCCGGCTATTTCGGCATGTTCTCGGTATCGCCGACGCTGCAGGGAGGCGGCATCGGCAAGCAGCTACTGGCCGAAGCCGAACGCGTCGTCCGAGACGATTGGAAGCTGGGCACCATGCGCATGACCGTGATCGATGTGCGCGGAGAGCTGATCGCCTTCTATGAGCGTCGTGGCTACCACCGCACCGGCATCCACAAGCCCTTCCCCTACGGCGACGAGCGTTTCGGACTTCCCAAGCGGGACGACCTCCGGTTCGAAATCATGGAGAAGGCGCTGTGAGCGAAAACTGGGTTTTCGTCTGCGCGACGTCGCAGTTGCTGCCCGGCGAAAGCACCGTGGCCTGGGACGGCGACACGCCCATCCTGGTTGTCAATTATGACGGCGATTTCTATGCGCTCGAGGACAAGTGCTCGCACGAGGACTACGAACTGTCCGCGGGCACTTTCGACGGCGAGGAAGCGACGATCGAATGCGTGCTGCACGGCGCGAAGTTCGACGTCCGTGACGGCCGCCCGTTGTGCGCCCCGGCCTATGAGCCCGTGCCCAGGTTCCCCGTGAAGGTCGAGGACGGCAGCGTCTGGACCCGCGACGACCGCGCCTGACCTGAGCACCGCTCACCCCGCGCAGGTGCCGCGGGTACTTTGGAAGCTGAGGTTGGTTCGATCGGCCGGCTCTATCGGCCGGTCGCTCGCACGCGCGCGAATCCAGCCCCCGGGCAACCCGCGAATGGCCTCTTGGCCGGTTTCCGTGCGGCGATTCGTTGCAAATGCGAATCGCTCTCATTAACATTGTCGATTGAAACGGCCGGCAGCGCCGTCCCCCATCGCTTTGGTACTGATTCCGGGATCCCCATGACCAACAGGAAGTTCGTTGTCTCGCCGCTTGCAGGCGCCCTGACCCTCGCGTTGAGCGCTCCCGCGCTCGCGGGCCCCTCCGGCGAGCCGATGCAGGCCACGGATCTCGACAAGGTCGAAGTCATCGGCCAGAGCGTGGAGAAGCCGAGCTCGGTCAAGTACACCGAACCGCTCCTCAACACGCCGCAGACCATCACGGTCGTCACCAAGGACGCGATGGATGCACAGGGTCTGCTGTCGCTGCGTGACGTGCTGACCACGCTTCCGGGCATCACGTTCGGCGCCGGCGAAGGCGGCGGTGGCTATGGCGACAGCATCAACCTGCGCGGCTTCACCGCCAACAGCGACATCACCACCGACAACGTGCGCGACAGCGCACAGTACAGCCGCACCGACACCTTCAACGTCGAAGCGCTGGAGCTTGTGAACGGCTCAAACTCGGTCTATTCGGGCGCGGGCTCGGTCGGCGGCAACATCAACCTGGTGAGCAAGGCTGCACGCAGCGGCGATTCCACCGTGCTGCAGGCGGGTGCGGGCACCGACAGCTACGGCCGCCTCGCGCTGGACAGCAACACCGAGTTCGACAACGGCACCGCATTCCGCATCAACGCGATGGTGCACCAGAACGATGCGCCGGGCCGCGACTATGAGAACTTCGAGCGCTGGGGCATCGCACCTTCGGTGGCATTCGGCCTGGGTACCGACACCCGCTTCACGCTGAGCTACTTCCACCAGAGCGACGACAACATCCCGCAGTACGGCGTGCCCTATTTCAGCGCCTTCGGCGGCCCGCTGCCTGGCGCGGATCCGAGCAACTACTACGGTTATCACAACGTCGACACGCAGGAGATCGATGTCGACATGCTCACCGGCGTGTTCGAGCACGATTTCAGCAGCGCCATGACGCTGCGCAGCCTGGCGCGCTTCCAGCAGGTCGATCAGCTCAGCATCGTCGACGCCCCGCAGGGGACCTGGTGCCTGGACAGTGGCATCAATCCGGCCACCGGCACCGCCTGCGCCCGCGGCTCGATCCCCGGTACCGTGGCGTTGACCGCCACCGGACCGCGCGGTCACTCCCGCGACACGCGTAACGCCATCGCCATCAGCCAGACCGACCTGACTTCCCGCTTCAGCACCGGCTCGATCGAGCATGCGCTGGTCGCTGGCGTGTCTTTCTCGCGGGAGAGCTTCGACCTGGACAGCGGCGCGGTCCTGCGCACCGCCGATGGCACCCCGGCGGTGCTGCCGCCGATGAGCATCGCGAATCCGGACTCGCTGTACACCGGCCCCTACAACTTCTTCCTGACCGGACGCACCGAAGGTTCGCTCGATAACCAGGCCGCCTACGTATTCGACACGCTCCAGTTCAACGATCAGTGGATGCTGAACCTCGGTGCCCGCTACGAGCACAACGAAGGCGACAGCGTCACCTGGAACATCAAGACCTACACCGCGCCGACCGCGGCCAATCCGCGTCCCGACAACAGCAACATCGGCGCCGTGCTGGGCCGGAATCCAGTCGCCAACAACGAGGACGACCTCTTCTCCTATCGCGCGGGCCTGATCTTCAAGCCGGTCGAGAACGGCACGATCTACCTGTCGTACTCCAACAGCAAGACGCCGTCGAAGGCCTCGGTGAACGGCTCGTGCACCGCGACCAGCACCACCGGCACCGCGAACTGCAACGTCGACCCGGAGACCGCGGTCAACTATGAGCTGGGCACCAAGTGGGACGTGCTGGACAACCTCGCCGTGACCGCAGCGGTGTTCCGCAACGAGCGCCAGAACTACAAGGTGGCCGATCCGGGCAATCCGGCCAATCCGAGCGGCGAACAGCAGCTCGACGGCGAAGCCCGCGTCGATGGCGTGTCCCTGGGTGTCGCCGGACGCATCACCCATGACTGGTCCGTGTTTGCCAACTTCTCCTGGCTCGACAGCGAAGTGTTGCAGGGCGTCTCGGACGACTGCCTGGCCCGTCCGCGCCCGGCCTGCCTCAACACTGCGGCCAACCCCGACCCGCTGAAGGGCCTGCCGATCAGTGCAACGCCGGAGCGTTCGGGCAGCATCTGGACCGCCTACGACTGGAACCAGTGGACCTTCGGCTACGGCATCACCTACCAGAGCGGTTACGAGTACTACACGAGCAGCACCACGGCCCTGATCAACAACCGCGGCGACATCAAGGGCTACACCACCCATCGCGCGATGATCGGTTATGAGGTCAACGAGCGTCTGAGCCTCCAGCTCAACGCCAACAACCTGTTCGACAAGGAGTACTACATCCGGGTGCGCAACAACGGCTGGGCAACGCCAGGCGATGCGCGCCAGGTGGTGCTGAGCGCCACCTACAGGTTCTAATCCACGCTCCATCCTTCCAGGCGCCGCCGCCCCATCGCGGCGGCGTCATCGAGAGCAGAGCCCTATGCTGCTGCAATTGCCGCAAGTCCTCAGCCCCGACCAGGTCGCCCATTGCCGGCAACGGCTGGAACAAGGCGCCTGGGCCGATGGGCGCATGACCGCTGGATATCAGTCGGCTCGCGCCAAGGACAATGCGCAACTGCCCGAGACCGACCCGGTCGCGCGCGAGCTGGGCGGACTGATCCTGGAAGCCTTGTCGCGCAACTCCACGTTCTTCTCCGCAGCACTGCCGCAGCGCATCTATCCGCCGTTGTTCAACCGCTATGCCGGCGGGCAGTCGTTCGGCTTCCATGTCGACAATGCGGTGCGCTACGACCGCAGCCGCGGCGGTGCGGAACCGGTGCGCACGGACCTGTCGGCCACACTCTTCCTCAGCTCGCCTGAGGAGTACGACGGCGGCGAGTTGATCATCGAGGACACCTACGGCACGCACAGCGTGAAGCTCCAGGCCGGCGACATGGTGCTCTACCCGGGCACCAGCCTGCACAAGGTCAGTCCCGTGACGCGCGGCGAGCGGATTGCCTCGTTCTTCTGGATCCAGAGCCTGCTGCGCGAGGACGCCCAGCGACGGCTGATGTTCGAACTCGATGTATCGATTCGCCGCCTCACGCAGGACGTGCCCGAGCACCCGGCGCTGGTGCAGCTGACCGGTGTCTACCACAACCTCCTGCGGCGCTGGACCGAGACGTGATGGCACACCCGCGGGCCGATGCCGAGGCCGATCCCAATCGCAGGGCGTGGTGGCTGAAGACGTTGCACCGCTGGCACTGGATCAGCTCGGCCGTGAGCCTGATCGCCCTGCTGCTGTTTGCCGCTACGGGCATCACGCTCAACCACGCGGCGCAGATCGAAGCCGAAGCCCAGGTCGTCACTGTCAACGAGACCCTGCCCTCGAGCGTTCTACGGACCCTGCAGGGCAAGCATGGCGACGGTGATCCGCTGCCCGGCGCCGCTCGCGACTGGATCGCACGGGAGATGAGCGTCGACACGGCCGATCGCAACGTCGAATGGTCGGACGAGGAGGCCTATGTATCGCTCCCTCGTCCCGGCGGCGACGCCTGGCTCAGCATCGATCGCAGCAACGGCGCCATCGAGTACGAGCTCACGCGTCGTGGCTGGATTGCATGGCTCAACGACCTGCACAAGGGCCGCAACACGGGTGCGGTGTGGCGCTGGTTCATCGATCTGTTCGCGGTGGCGTGCCTGTTGTTCGCGCTGACCGGGTTGTGGTTGCTGCAGTTGCACGCGCGTCAGCGCGGGTCGACCTGGCCGCTCGTCGCGCTGGGCGTGGCCGTGCCGGCGCTGCTGATCATCCTTTTCATGCATTGATACGAGAACGACATGACGCCGTCCCGCACCGTACTGTTCACCGCCCTGATGACGCCGGTTCCGGTGTTTGCCGCCGACATGACGGTCAGCATCGAGATTCCGCGACTGGACGTCGCCGAGTATCACCGCCCTTACGTCGCGGCCTGGATCGAGCGTCCCGACAACACCGTCGCCACCAATCTGGCGGTCTGGTACGACGTCAACAAGAAGGATGGCGAAGGCACCAGGTGGCTGAAGGACATGCGCCAGTGGTGGCGCCGCAGCGGCCGCACGCTGAAGATGCCGGTGGACGGCGTCAGCGGCGCAACCCGCCCGGCCGGTGTCCATTCGCTGTCGTTCAAGGGCGACAGCAAGTCCTTGGACGGCCTCACGCCCGGCAAGTACACGCTGGTGGTGGAGGCCGCACGCGAAGTCGGCGGCCGTGAACTGCTCAGCATTCCCTTCGACTGGTCGGGCAAGGCGCAGGCGCAGTCCGTACAGGGCAAGACCGAGCTGGGCAAGGTCGCACTCGCCATCAAGCCCTGATCCATCCTTACCCCACGAAGCAGAACGAAAACCGGAGTCCGTGATGAAGCTCTCTACGATAGCGATCGCCGCCGCCATGACGTTGTGCGTCGCGCTCCCCGCGTCCGCGCACAAGGCCTGGCTGCAGCCCTCCAGCACCGTGTTCTCCGACAAGGGCGCCTGGCTGACGGTCGATGCCGCGGTCTCCAACGACCTGTTCTATTTCAACCATGTGCCGCTGCGACTGGAGGGCCTGAGCATCACTGCTCCCGACGGCAGCAACGTGCAGCCGCAGAACCTGTCGACCGGCAAGCTGCGCAGCGTGTTCGATGTCGAACTCAGCCAGGAAGGCACCTACAGGATCGGCGTGCTCAATGAGGGCATGTCGGCGACCTACAAGCTCGCTGGCGAGGACAAGCGTTGGCGCGGCAAGGCGGACGCATTCGCGAAGGAGATCCCCGCCGGCGCCACCGACGTCAAGGCCAGCCAGAGCCTGGGCCGAGTCGAGACGTTCGCGACCGTTGGCACGCCGAGCACCACCGCGTTCAAGACCGCCGGCAAGGGCATCGAACTGGTGCCGGTGACGCACCCGAACGACCTCTTCGCTGGCGAAGCCGCGACGTTCCAGTTGCTGGTCGATGGCAAGCCCGCATCCGGGTTGAAGGTCGATGTCGTCCCGGGTGCGACGCGCTACCGCGACCAGCAGAACGAAATCCAGCTGACGACCGGCAGCGACGGCAAGTTCCAGGTCACCTGGCCGCAGCCGGGCATGTACTGGCTGGAAACCGTCAGCGAAGACCAGAAGACCACGCTGCCGCAAGCGAAGCAGCGGCGTCTGAGCTACGTCGCCGTGCTCGAAGTGCTGCCGCAGTAAAGCAATCGGCAGCACTCCGGTGGTTTCTACGTTCCGCATCAGCGTGCCGGCTGGCAACTGGGGGTTGCCCTCCCTGGCAGGCCCCGCCTTGCATGAATTGCGTGGATGGACCATGGGCACCACGTGGTCGGCCAAGCTCCTCACGCGCGCCGATGCGTTGCCCGCACTGGAGCGCGGAATCCAGGCGAGGCTCGATGAGGTCGTCGCGCAGATGAGCACGTGGGAAGCGGACTCCGATCTGAGCCGCTTCAACCATGCCGCACAGGGCACGTCGCACCTGCTGCCGCCGGAACTCTGCACCGTGCTCGGGGCCGCGCTGGACTTGGCCAGGGATACCGCAGGCGCCTACGACCCGACCGTCGGACCACTGGTAAATCTTTGGGGTTTCGGCCCCGATGGCGCGCGAACCGAAGCTCCCGCCGCACAGGCGCTGGCTGTCGCGCGAGGCCGCATCGGCTGGCAGCGTGTCCAGTTCGATCCTCTCACCCGCACCGCCGTGCAGCCAGGTGACTGCCATGTCGATTTGTCGTCGATCGCGAAGGGCTACGGCGTCGATCGCGTTGCCGATTACCTGATCGCGCAGGGCATCGCTTCGTTCCTGGTCGAAGTGGGCGGCGAACTGCGTGGCCACGGCCGCAAACCCGACGACAGCGCCTGGCAGGTCGCCGTCGAGATGCCGCAGGACGAAACGGCCACCGTCGCCGTGGTGGCGCTGGAAGGACTGTCGATTGCGACGTCAGGTGACTATCGCCGCTATTTCGGCGAAGGCATTGCGCGCTACTCGCACACCATAGATCCGCGAACCGGCAGCCCGGTAGCGCATGGCCTCGCATCGGTGACGGTGCTGCATCCGCAGTGCATGCATGCCGATGCACTCGCCACCGCATTGACCGTGCTGGGACCGGAATCAGGCCTCGCCTACGCGAACCGCAATGGGCTCGCCGCGCTCTTCATCACCCACGATGGCGGCGGCTTCCGCAGCCGAGCGACGCCGGCATTCGTGGCGCGCCAACACGCCGCATGAGCACCGGCGCGACACGGCGCGTCGATACCGGCGCGATCGGACAGGCCGTGCTGCTGCTCGCCTTGGCGATACTGGCCGTGCTGTTGTTGCGGTGGCAGGTCGAAACCCCGCAGTGGCGCCTGCCAGACGGTACTCGACTGATGGCAGCCGCAGCGATCGTACTGGCCTACGGTGCGTTCACGGGTGCGGTGACCCTGCTGCGGCGCCGGCGAAACAAGCGGCATGTACTGCCACACTTTGCGCCCGGCGTCGGCAACGATTGGGTAGTCGCGTTCGCCAGCCAGACAGGCCACGCCGAGTTCCTGGCACGCCGCACCTGGCAGACACTGGCTGATGCAGGCCTTGACGCGGATCTGCTCCCATTGGGTGCACTCGACATGAGCGGGCTGGCGCGTTACCGCCATGCGCTGTTCGTGGTGTCCACCACCGGTGAAGGCGACGCACCTGACTCAGCCGTGCGGTTCGTGCGCAACACCTTGTCGCATCGCGCCGCGTTGCCGGGCCTTCGCTATGGAGTGCTCGCATTGGGCGACCGCGAATACGCGCAGTTCTGCGGCTTCGGCCATCGACTCGATGCCTGGTTGCGGCATGCGGACGCGCAACCGATGTTGGACCTGGTCGAGGTCGACAATGGCGACGCCGGTGCGTTGCGGCACTGGCAGCATCACCTCGGCCTGCTTGCCGGCCGCACGGACCTGTCCGATTGGAGCGCACCGGCCTACCGGCCTTGGCGATTGACGCAGCGCACGCTGTTGAATGCCGGCAGCGCCGGCGCGGCGGCATTCCACGTCGCGCTGGAGCCGATCGATGCGGCCGGGCTGACGTGGCAGGCCGGCGATATTGCGGAAGTCGGTCCGCGCAACAGCGATGTGGACGTGGCGGCCTGGCTGGAGGCATCGCGACAGGACGGCACCGCACCGGTGTCCTCCGGCGGGACTTCGCTTGCGCTGGCCGAGCTGCTCGGCCGTTCGCACCTGCCTGACGCCGCCACTGCGCGCGAGCATGGCGCACAGGCGGTCGCTGACATGCTTAGACCATTGCCGCATCGCGAATACTCGATCGCCTCGCTGCCGCCCGATGGCTCGGTGCACTTGCTGGTCCGGCAGATGCGGCGAAGCGATGGCCGGCTGGGCAGCGGCAGCGGCTGGCTCACCGCCCATGCGCCAATGCTCGGCAAAGTCGATCTGCGCATCCGCAGCAATCCCGGCTTCCATCCACCGGCCGATGACCGGCCGATGGTGTTGATCGGCAACGGCACCGGCATCGCCGGGTTACGCGCATTGCTGAAATCGCGAATCGCATCGGGATGGCGACGCAACTGGCTGCTGTTCGGCGAGCGCAACGTTGCCCACGACTTCCACTACGGCGACGAGGTCCGTGCGTGGCAGCACGATGGCGTGATCGAGCGGGTGGACCTCGCCTTCTCGCGCGATCGCGGCGACAGGACCTATGTACAGCACCTGCTGCAGGACCAGTTGCCGCGACTCAGGGAGTGGCTGGAGTCAGGCGCATCCGTGTACGTATGCGGCAGTCTGGAGGGCATGGCGCCTGCTGTGGATGCGGTGCTGCGCGAGGCTGTCGGCGCGGATGAGCTTGAGATGATGGCCCTAGAAGGCCGCTACCGCCGCGACGTCTATTGATCAAGCGCATCAACTGCTGGCGTGGGGTTCGATCCGGATCAGCAAGGCCTCGCCGCCGCCATCCAGCACGTGGCGCAAGCGCTCATCGCCCGCCGTGAATATCGCGCTGTCGCCCGCCGCCAACGCCGGCAGTCCGGAGTCGTCACCGAAGTGCGCCTGCCCCGCCATCAGGTGGACTGCCCAGGTCGTGTAAGGCTCCACGAAGATCACCATCGGCCCGACCAAGGGACGGTGCCAGAGCTGCGCACGCACGCGGTCGCGCCGCCACATCAGGTTGAAGTCGTGAGTCGGCCCATCGATCAGTTCGCCTACCAGACTTGCCTCACCGGCGAAGCGAAGCTTGCCGTGCGGTGGCTCGAGGTCGTGGACTGCGCCATCCTCGAACCGCAGCCGCAGGCCGTTGCCTGACAGCAGCACCAGTTCGCGATCGATGCCCGGAAACGCCGAGAAGGCGGAATCGCGCTCGATCTCGGCAATCGAAAGCCGCCAGTTCCAATCCCCCTCTTCGGGCCAGCGGGCGATCTCGCGCGTCCAGCCGAGCTGGTTCCGCCAGCGCTCCCGGCGGTACTCGTTGGCGGGGATCACCCGCGAGCGATGAAGGTCTGCCAATTGCATCTACCGTTCCGGTCCGGACCCCACCAGTTTAACGATGCCGGTCCGCGCGGGCGGCCGCATCTGCCCTGGTTATGCAGACAACAGGTTCCGCCCGGGCGCAGGTCCCTCTGCGCCCGGGCGGTGCACGTCCTTGTCCAGGGCTCTCCCCCAACTCCTGCGGGAATCCTTTCCCCAGCCAGCCCCCATCCCTGGGGCACCGGCATTCCGGGTCAGCGCTTGACGGGTGTGCGCGGCGCTGCGGCGGCCGGCTTGCGTGCCGCTGGTGCAGCGGCGGCGCCCCCGACGACGATCCGGTCACGGTTCTTTTCGACGGTCTTCAACCCGACGCCCTTGACCAGCGCAAGCTGATCCGGACTGCGGAATGGGCCGTTGGCCTTGCGGTAGGCGACGATGGCCTCGGCCTTGGAAGCACCGATGTTGAGCAGGACGCGGTCGATCGTGGCGGCGTCGGCGGTGTTGATGTTGACCTTCTCGGCCGCGTGGGCGGAGATCGCGATACCTGTCGCCAGCAGCAGGGCGGCGATCCGGGGCATTGCAACAGCGAACGACTTCATGGCTTGGCTCCGTAAGAGTGGATTCCGTTCCACCGGCAGGCCGGGACCTGTCCTTCGTGCCCGGAGGCTTTCACTGCCGGTATGGACAGTCTCCGTATCCCCTGCGGCCACCGTATCGTCCTAGCCACCGCGCGGCAGCCAGCCCACGCCCCGGCATGGAGTAGGAAAAGTCCGACGCTGGCGGGGGCGGTAGAATGGTGGCCTTCCTATCCCCGCTCGAGGCCGTTCCATGGACGCCAGCAAGGTCGACCGCTACGTCGGCGAGAAATGGGACGACGAAATCGTCCCGCAGCTCGTCGAGTACATCCGGATTCCCAACAAGTCGCCGATGTTCGACGCCGACTGGGTCAAGCACGGCTACATGGACGACGCGGTCGGCCTGATGGAGCGTTGGGCCAAGGCGCAGCCGATCCCCGGCATGAAGGTCGAGGTAGTGCGCCTGGAAGGCCGGACGCCGCTGATCTTCATCGACATCCCGGCCGCCAACGGCGGCAGCAACGACGACTGCGTGCTGCTCTACGGCCATCTGGACAAGCAGCCGGAGATGACCGGCTGGGATGCCGACCTCGGCCCCTGGAAGCCCGTGATCAAGGGCGACCGCCTGTACGGTCGCGGCGGCGCCGACGACGGCTACGCGATCTTCGGCTCGCTGGCAGCGATCCTGGCGTTGCAGGAACAGAGCCTGCCGCACGCCCGTTGCGTGGTGCTGATCGAAGCCTGCGAGGAATCCGGCAGCTATGACCTGCCTGCCTACGTCGACCACCTCGCCGGCCGCATCGGCAAGCCTTCGCTGGTGGTGTGCCTGGATTCTGGCTGCGGCAACTACGACCAGCTGTGGTGCACGACCTCGCTGCGCGGCCTGACGGGCGGCAACTTCACTGTCAAGGTGCTGAGCGAAGGCGTCCATTCCGGCGACGCCTCCGGCATCGTGCCGTCCAGCTTCCGTCTGCTGCGCCAGATCCTGTCGCGCATCGAGGACGAGAAGACCGGGCGCATCCTGATCGATGGCATGCACGCGGAGATCCCCGCCGAGCGCCTGGCACAGGCGCGCGAGGCCGCACGCGTGCTGGATACGGCCGTGTTCGACAAGTTCCCGTTTCTGCCCGGCATGAAGCCCATGGACGACGAACTCGCCGAACTGGTGCTCAACCGCACCTGGCGCCCGGCGCTGTCGGTGACGGGCGTGGATGGCATGCCGCCGCTGAGCTCGGCCGGCAACGTGCTGCGTCCGCACACCTCCGTGAAGCTGTCGCTGCGCCTGCCGCCGACGCTGGACGGCAAGAAGGCCGGCGAGATGCTGAAGCAGGAGCTGATGCGCGATCCGCCCAACGGCGCCCATGTCTCGCTGGACCTGGAAAAGGCCTCGACGGGCTGGAACGCGCCGGCACAATCGCCGTGGCTGACCAAGGCCATCGATGCCTCGAGCCGCGAGTTCTTCGGCCAGCCGGCCATGTACATGGGCGAAGGCGGCACGATCCCCTTCATGGGCATGCTCGGCGAGAAGTTCCCGGGCGCGCAGTTCATGATCACCGGCGTGCTCGGTCCGCATTCCAATGCGCACGGCCCGAACGAGTTCCTGCACATCCCGATGGGCAAGCGCGTCACCGCCTGCGTCTCGCGCGTGATCGCCGAGCACCACCTGGCCAGCCAGCGCGGCGAGACGACGGGCGTGTCCGCGGTGGCCGGCGGCGAGCACCACGGCGACCACGGCTGCTGCTGATCCCGGTCCAGGTCCGCCGCCCGGACCTCCCCGCGCACGTGCCCGTATCCGCTGCTAGGATGCGGGCGCGTCACCAACCATCCTGGAGGGGAGTGATATGGGCGGCATCCTGTACACGATCATCATCGGTGCGGTCATTGGTGTACTTGCTCGTTTCTTCAAGCCGGGCGCGGACCCGATGGGCTGGATCCTGACGATCCTGCTCGGCATCGCCGGCGCCTACATCGGCAGCCTGTTCGTCAAAGGCGGCGGCGTGATCGGATTCATCGTTTCCATCGTCTGCGCCATCGTGTTGCTCTTCATCTACGAGTTCATCCGCAGCAAGACCGCCAAGCCGGCGGCCTGAGCGGGTTCCGGACGAAACAGAAAACCCCGGCAGTGCCGGGGTTTTTTGTTGGCCGGAATGGAGCGCGGTCAATCGAGCCGGCGGTTAATCGAGCAAGTAGTCGATCACACGCTGCGCCAGGCGCTCGGCCGATTCATCGACCGTATCCAGCGACAGCTCGGCCGCTTCGGGCACCTCGTACGGCGAGTCGATGCCGGTGAAGTTCCGCAACTGGCCTGCGCGCGCTTTCGCGTACAGGCCCTTCACGTCGCGCTGCTCCGCCACTTCCAGCGGCGTGTCGATGTAGACCTCGACAAACTCACCGGGCGCGAACAGGTCACGTGCCATGCGCCGCTCGGCGCGGAACGGCGAGATGAAGCTCACCAGTACGATCAGCCCGGCATCGGACATCAGCTTGGCGACTTCGGCGACACGCCGGATGTTCTCGACGCGATCCTCGTCGGTGAAACCGAGGTCCTTGTTGAGGCCGTGGCGGACGTTGTCGCCGTCCAGAATAAACGTGTGGTAGCCCATCGCGTGCAGGCGCTTGTCGACCAGGTTGGCGATGGTCGATTTGCCCGAACCGGAGAGACCCGTGAACCACAGGCAGCGCGGTTGCTGGCCCTTGATGCGGGCCCGTGCGGTCTTGTCGACGTCAAGATGCTGCCAGTGGATGTTGCCGGCCCGGCGCAGCGCGAAATCGAGCGTACCGGCGGCGACCGTGGCGTTGCTTTGCCGGTCGATCAGGATGAATCCGCCAAGCGTGCGGTTGTCGGCATACGCCTCGAACGGAACGGGCTGATCGAGGTAGAGGTTGCAGTAGCCGACCTCGTTGAGCTCGAGGTGCTTGGCCGCAAGCGGCTCCTGCGTGTTCACGTCGATCTTGTGCTTGATCTCGGTCACGCTGGCGCTGACCGTGCGCGTGCCGATCTTCAGCCAGTAGGGCCGGCCCGGCAGCAGCGCCTGCTCTCCCATCCACAGCACGTGTGCGGCGAACTGGTCGGACACCTGCGGCGGATTGTGGCCCGCGGCGATGACGTCGCCGCGGCTGACGTCGAGTTCGTCCGCCAGTGTCAGCGTGATCGCCTGGCCTTCGCCGGCGGCGTCGAGGTCGCCGTCGGCGGTGACCACGCGTGCGACCTTCGAGCGGCGGCCCGACGGCAGGGCGACGATCTCATCGTCCGGCCGCACCGTGCCCGCCGCGACGGTTCCGGCGAAACCACGGAAGTCCTGGTTGGGCCGGTTGACCCACTGCACCGGCAGGCGAAAACCGACGTCATTGCCGGCGCGCTCGACCTGCACGGTTTCCAGGTATTCCAGCACGCTGGGGCCGTCGTACCACGGCATCTGCGCCGAGCGCACCAACAGGTTGTCGCCCTGCAGCGCAGACAGCGGCACGGCCTGCACGTGGGCGATGCCCAGTTGCTCCGCGAGCGCGCGGTAACCAGCGGCGATCTCGTCGAAGACGGCGAAGTCGTAACCCACCAGATCCATCTTGTTCACCGCCACCAGCACATGGCGGATGCCGAGTAGCGACACGATGTAGCTGTGGCGGCGCGTCTGCGGCAGCAGGCCCTTGCGCGCGTCGACCAGCACCACGGCGACGTCGGCCGTAGACGCGCCGGTGGCCATGTTGCGCGTGTACTGCTCGTGCCCCGGGCAATCAGCAACGATGAACTTGCGCTTCTCCGTACTGAAGAAGCGGTAGGCGACGTCGATGGTGATGCCCTGCTCGCGCTCGGCCGAAAGGCCATCCATCAGCAGCGCGTAGTCGATGGCATCGCCCTGCGTGCCGTGACGGCGGCTGTCGGATTCCAGCGCGGACAACTGGTCGGCGAACAGCGCGCGCGTTTCGTACAGCAACCGGCCGATCAGCGTGCTCTTGCCGTCGTCGACGCTGCCGCAGGTGATGAAACGGAGCAGGTCCTTCGTCTCGTGCTGCTGCAGGTAGGCGGCGACGGCCTCGGAGGGTTCATGCGCGCGCGACATCAGAAGTACCCCTCCTGCTTCTTCTTCTCCATGGACGCCGACGGGTCATGGTCGATCACCCGGCCCTGGCGTTCGGACGTGGTGGCCACCAGCATCTCGGCGATGATCTTCTCCAGCGTGTCGGCCTCGGACTCGATCGCGCCAGTGAGTGGATAGCAGCCGAGCGTGCGGAATCGCACTTGTTTCAGCCGCGGGGACTCGCCTTCGCGAAGCGGCAGGCGCTCGTCGTCAACCAGGATCAGCGCACCGTCGCGCTCCACCACGGGGCGCTGTGCGGCGAAATAGAGCGACGGCACCGGAATCTTCTCGCGGTAGATGTAGAGCCACACGTCCAACTCGGTCCAGTTGGACAGCGGGAACACGCGCACCGATTCGCCTTTGTGGATACGGGTGTTGTACAGGCTCCACAGCTCCGGACGCTGGTTCTTCGGGTCCCAGCGGTGCTGCGCGCTGCGGAACGAGAAGATGCGCTCCTTCGCACGCGACTTCTCCTCGTCGCGACGCGCACCGCCGATGGCGGCGTCGAAACCGTACTGGTCCAGCGCCTGCTTGAGGCCCTGGGTCTTCATCACATCGGTATGCACGGTCGCGCCGTGGCTGATTGGGCCGATGCCCTGGGCCACGCCCTCGGGATTCGTGTGCACGCGCAGGTCGACACCGGTCTCGCTGGCGCGACGGTCGCGGAAGGCGATCATCTCGCGGAACTTCCAGCCGGTATCGACATGCAGCAACGGAATCGGTGGACGCGCCGGATGGAAAGCCTTCAGCAACAGGTGCAGCAGCACCGAGCTGTCCTTGCCGATCGAATACAGCATCACCGGGTTGCGGAACTCGGCCGCAACCTCGCGCAGGATGTGGATGCTCTCGGCTTCGAGGCGGTCGAGGTGGCTCAGGTTCAGGGGCAAGGTCATCGTCGGATCTGGTTTCGCGGCGCCGTGCTTGCCTCCGTACCGAAGGCGGGGCGCGGCTATCTGACCACATTGTAGGAGGCGCCGCCGCTGGCGCCGGAAATAAGCGACTGGCATGACCGCATAACCCGGATTCCTTTCTTGCGCGGGCCTGCGAGGCCTAGCCTGCTGGACATCCCCAAGGTCCCGCCCGCACCGATGTCGGTCTCCAGTCCGCTTGCCTCCGCCGCATTCACGACGCCCCTTGCCGAAGACCGGCTGGTAGCGCTTGCCCGCGTCACCGAGGGGCTGGATGCGCCCGGCCTGTGGTGGTTGTCTGGCTACGCGGCCGGCCTGGCGGGCCGGGCATCAACCAATGCGCCACTGGCGCCAGTCGTCGATGCGCCCGCGGGCGCGCGCCTGACCATCGTCTACGGCAGCCAGACCGGCAATGCCAAGCGCCTGGCCGAACAACTGGCCCGCGAGAGCGAGGCCGCAGGGCTGGTGGTGCGCCTGCTTCGGGCCGATGCCTACCCGATCCGCGAACTGAAGGACGAGCGCCACCTCTATCTGGTCATCAGCACCCAAGGCGACGGCGACCCGCCGGACGATGCCCGCGCCCTGGTCGAGTTCATCACCGGCAGGCGCGCGCCGGAACTGAAGCAGCTGCACTACGCGGTACTTGGTCTGGGCGACTCCAGCTACCCGCAGTTCTGCGCGATTGGACAGAAGCTCGACGCACGACTCGCCGAACTGGGCGCGACGCGGCTGCTCCCACGCGGCGACGCCGACCTGGACATCGAATCCGTTGCGAATCCATGGATCGAACAGGCGCTGACCCGGGCGCGGGAATCGCTGAAGCCAGCCCTGCCACTGGCCACGGTGACGCCGTTGCGTCCGCTGCCGGCCGCTCCTGCCCACCATCGCGATGCGCCATTTGCGGCAGAGCTCCTGGGCAACCAGCGCATCACCGGTCGCGACAGCAGCAAGGACATCCGCCACATCGAGCTGTCGCTGGATGGCTCAGGACTCGATTACGAGCCCGGCGACGCGCTCGGCGTGTGGCCGTCGAATCCGCCGCAACTGGTCGACCAGGTCATCGCCACGCTGCGGCTCGATGGCGAGGCCGATATCGACCATGCCGGGCAGCGCCTGCCGTTGCGCGACTGGCTGGGCGGCAAGCTCGAACTGACCCGGCTGACGCGTCCTTTCCTGGCCAGTCATGCTGCACTCGCACGCAGCGACGAGCTCAACGATCTGATGGCGCCAGGCCAGCAGGCGAACCTCGCGCGCTTTCTCGCCACGACGCAGGTGATCGATCTGCTGCAACGGCATCCTGCCCCATGGAGTGCGGAAGAGCTGGTCGCCGCGCTTCGTCCGCTCACGCCGCGCCTGTACTCGATCGCGTCGAGCCGGAAACACGTCGGCGACGAAGCCCACCTGACCGTGGCGCATGTCGAGTACGACGACGGGCACGGCACGCGCTGGGGCGCGGCGTCCAACCTGCTGGCGCGCAGCCCGGAAGGCACGCAGCTGAAGGTGTTCATCGAAGCCAATGAACGGTTCCGCCTTCCAGCCGATGCATCCCGCGACGTGATCATGATCGGCCCGGGGACGGGCGTCGCACCGTTCCGCGGGTTCGTGCAGGAGCGCGCCGCGACACGCCCGGTGACGGCAGGCGCCCGCGGCCGCAACTGGCTGCTGTTCGGCAATCCTCACTTCCGCAGCGACTTCCTGTACCAGGCGGAATGGCAGCAGGCGCTCAAGGACGGGCAGCTGGACCGGATCGACCTCGCCTTCTCGCGCGACCAGGCGCACAAGGTCTACGCGCAGGACAGGCTGCGCGAGCACGGCCGAGAGCTGTTCGACTGGCTCGAAGGCGGCGCACACGTCTATGTTTGCGGTGATGCGGCGCGCATGGCACGCGACGTGCATACGGCGCTGCTGGCCGTCATCGCCGAACACGGCGGCAAGACGGTGGACGACGCCGGGGATTATCTCAACACCCTGCAACAGCAGGGGCGCTACGCACGGGACGTGTACTGATGAGCAGCCATTCCGTCGAGGACATCAAACAGCACAGCGCCCGCCTTCGCGGCACGCTGCTCGACTCGCTGGACAACCCGGTCACCGCCGCGCTGAACGACGACGACCAGACCCTGATCAAGTACCACGGTAGCTACCAGCAGGACGACCGCGACGTCCGCGAGGAACGCCGCCAGCAGAAGCTGGAGCCCGCCTACAGCTTCATGATCCGCACCCGCACTCCGGGCGGCGTGGTCACTCCGAAGCAATGGCTGCAGCTGGACGCGATCGCCACGACGTACGCCGAACGCGGGCTGCGCATCACCACGCGCCAGGCGTTCCAGTTGCATGGCGTGATCAAGACCGAACTGAAACCGACCATGCAGGCGATCAACGCGGCGTTGATCGACACGCTGGCCGCCTGCGGCGACGTCAACCGCAACGTCGCGGTCGCGGCCAACCCGCTGCAGTCGGAAGCGCACGCCGCCGTGCATGCGCACGCGGCGGCGCTGTCGGAGCATCTGCTGCCCAACACCCGCGCCTATTACGAGATCTGGCTGGACGAGGAGCGCATCGCCGGTAGCGGCAGCGAGGACGAGCCGATCTACGGCGCGAATTACCTGCCGCGCAAGTTCAAGATCGGCTTCGCGGTCCCGCCTTACAACGACGTCGACGTGTTCGCGCAGGACCTTGGCTTCATCGCAGTCATCCGCGACGGCGAAGTGGCCGGCTACAACGTCACCGTCGGCGGCGGCATGGGCGCCACGCACGGCGATCCGGAAACCTACCCGCGCCTGGGCGATGTGATCGGCTTCGTCACGCCGGACCAGGTGATCGCCATCGGCGAGGCGGTCGTCACGGCGCAGCGTGATTTCGGCAACCGCGCCGTCCGCAAGCGAGCACGGTTGAAGTACACGATCGACGACCGCGGGCTGGCGTGGTTCAAGTCCGAGGTGGAACGCCGCGCCGGTTTCACCCTTGCGGCCGCGGAGCCGTTCGAGTTCGTCCACAACGGCGACCGCTTCGGCTGGATCGAGTCCGGCGATGGCAACTCGCACCTGACGCTGCGGATTCCCGCCGGGCGCATCTGGGACCGCGATGGCCTCACGCACCTGAGCGGACTGCGTGAGGTTGCGCGGCTGCTGGAGGCAGAAGGCGAAGGCGAAGGCGCGCAGTTTCGCCTCACGCCCAACCAGAACCTCGTGATTGCCGGCGTTCCGGCGGCACTGCGCGGGCGCGTCGACGGTCTGGTGGAACGCTTCGGGCTTGACGGCTACCGCAGCGCGAGCCCGTTGCGCCGCAATGCGTTGGCCTGCGTCGCACTGCCGACCTGCGGCCTCGCCATGGCCGAAGCGGAGCGTTACCTGCCCGATCTCGTCGAAAAGATCGAGGGTCTGCTCGACACCCACGGCCTGCGCGACGCGCCGATCCACCTGCGCATCAGCGGCTGCCCGAACGGCTGCTCGCGCCCCTACCTTGGCGAGATCGCCCTCGTCGGCAAGGCGCCGGGGCGATACAACCTGATGCTGGGCGCCGACCACCGCGGCCAGCGCCTGAACGCGTTGCACCGCGAGAACATCGCCGAGCCGGAGATCCTGGCCTCGCTCGACCCGCTGTTCGCCGACTACGCGGCGATGCGCGCCGATGGCGAGGGTTTCGGCGACTTCCTCGTGCGCCGCGGCGTCGTGCCGATCCGGCCTTCCATTCCCCTCTTACTGCGCACGGAGGACGCCGCATGAGCGCGCCACCTGACCCCATCACCGCCGCGGAGTCTCCGCGCGCACTGGCCGAACTGAACCGCTGGTTGGGCGCCCGCAGCGCCGAGGAACGCGTCGCGTGGGCGCTTCAACACACCGCGGGCTCGCACGCGCTGTCGTCCAGCTTCGGCGCGCAGGCCGCGGTGTCGCTGCATCTGGTCACGCGCCAGTCGCCCCGGATCCCGGTGATCCTGGTCGATACCGGCTACCTGTTCCCGGAGACGTACCGCTTCGTCGACCAGCTCACCGAGCATCTTGGCCTCAACCTGAAGGTCTATCGCCCGCAGATCGGCATCGCCTGGATGGAGGCCCGCTTTGGCAGGCTGTGGGAGAACGGCATCGAAGGCATCGAGCGCTACAACCGCATGCGCAAGGTCGAGCCGATGCAGCGTGCGCTCGACGAGCTTGGGGTGCGCACGTGGATTGCCGGGTTGCGCCGCAGCCAGGCGCGCACGCGCGCCGGCATCGAGTTCATCGAGCTGCGCGATGGACGCTGGAAGCTGCATCCGATCGCCGACTGGAGCGATCGTGACGTCTGGACCTATCTGCAGCAGCACGACCTGCCCTATCACCCGCTCTGGCATGAGGGCTATGTCTCGATCGGCGACGTGCATACGACACGGCCGCTGCAGCCGGGCATGCAGGAAGAGGACACCCGCTTCTTCGGGCTCAAGCGCGAATGCGGCCTGCACTTCGACGAGCCGAACGCGGCATAGGCGCTAGCCGGCCATGATCCGTTCGATCGCCTGGATGGCGTAGGCCAGACCGTTCTCCGTGCGCATCTGTTCACCCAACCGGCACGCACGTGCGAGCACCGGCGCCTGCTCCGCGTAGTCGATCGCCCGCGCGAGCGGCGCCGCCTTCAACCGGTGGCCATTAACCGCATCGCCGGCAACGCCCGCACGCCGGAGCCGGTCGGCCCAGAACCACTGGTCGCCTGCAAAGGGCACCACGACAGAGGGCACGCCGGCGCGGGCCGCCGAATGAGTCGTGCCCGAACCGCCGTGGTGGATCACGGCCGATACTTTCGGGAACAACCACGCATGCGGCGTATCCCCCAGCACGAAGAAGTTGCCGGGCAGCTCAAGTTCTTCGTCCCCGCTCCATCCGGGATAGAACAGCGCGCGGCGGCCTGCCACTGCAGACACCACCTCGCGCAGCAGCGCGGCCCTGTCGAACCCCACCATGCTGCCGAAGCCGACATAGAGCGGCGGCTCGCCCGCCTCCAGGAACTCAGACAACGCCTTCGGCGGCGCCCACTGGCTTTCCGGCGGCAGCCATTGCCCGCACAAATGCGCGTAGCTCGGCCAGTCCGCCGGCGGCGGCACCAGGCTCGGCGAGATGCCGTAGAGCATTGGATGTGTGGTCCAGTTCTTCCTGCGCGGCGGAAGTCCGAACACCTTCGCGCGTGCGGCATTGGTCGAGGTGCGGAACGCACGCCACAACATCGCATTGACGAATTCGTGGCTGAGCCCGTTCAGCGCACGCGGCACGCGCGAAGGCGGCAGGAAGGGGGTGGCGAAGTCGGACGTCGGCGAAAGCGGAATGAAACCCGCTCCGATCGCCTTGATGCCCAAATGCTCCGCTGCTGAAAACCCTACGAAGGCGGCCAATGCCGACACGATGAGCGCATCGCTTCCTTCGGCGGCCTCGGCGATCTCGCGCAGCCACGGCTCCGCGTTCGCATTGGCTATGCCGGCCAGTGCTTTGGCCGTGCTGTTGAGTCCATGGTCCTTGCCGACCACGTTCGAGATCGCGACCGAGGGATCGAGCGTGCCACGGATGTCGCCGGTCAATGCCCTGGCCGGCACGCCCAGCGCCTGCGGGACACCCAGCGTTGCGTGATCAGCGAGCAGCGTCGCCTCATGACCCGCGTCCATCAGGGCGCGGCACAACGCTGCCAGGGGCCTGACGTCGCCCTCGGTTCCGTAAGTGGCTACCACGAACTTCATCGGCGGAAAATTCCGTTCGAACTGTCGCGCCATGTTACGGAGCAGCGTGCCTCCGGCCTACGAATCGGGTAGCTGATAATTAATTCAGCGCGTCCCGCGCATGGCGTGAATCGGTGCGGACCCGGCATGAACAGGCCGAACCGATCACAACGTGATCGGTTGGCCCAGCTCGCTCCATGTCGGTGCCTGCGGCCAGTGCGGCTCGAGGTTGCCCTCCAGCACGCGGCGCAGATCGCGGCGATCGAGTTGTGGCGCGACACCATGCAGCAGCGCCAGCGCGTACTCGCGCAGCACGCGAGCACGCGGAATCACCGCCCAGGTGACGCATTCGGGCAGTTCCGCAGGTGCAGGCAATGCCTTGAGGTCGACGTCGCGCGTGGTGACTGCCATTTCGGCAAGCACGCCGACACCGAGCCCCGCCCGCACGTAGGTCTTGATCAGGTCGGCGTCGCGCGCGGTGATCGCCAGTTGCGGCTCCAGGCCGCGCGAAAGGAAAGCGCGCCGCAACGAGGATTCGGGCTTGTTCGAGGATTCGTAGCTGACCAGCGGATGCGCCGCCAGCTCGGCCAGCGTCGGCGCGCGATCGAGCGCGGCCAGCGGATGCGAGCGAGGCACCAGCACGACGCGACGCCAGCGATACAGCGGCACGGCCACGCCACCCTCGGGCTCGGCGCCGGCGGTGCTGATCAATGCCAGGTCCGCTTCGCCGCGCGCGAGTTGTTCCAGCACTTCGCCGTCGGCGGCCGCCTGCAGGTGCATGCTGACCTGGGGGAACTCGCGCTTTACCGACGCGATGACGTCCGGCAATACGAAACGTGCCTGCGTGTGGGTGGTGGCGAGCACGAGCCGGCCCGTGTGCTGGCCGCGCTCGTTGGCCGCATAGGCGCGGATGTTGGCGGCTTCTTCGAGGATCCGGCGCGCGTGGGCGAGCACCCGTTCGCCGGCGGGCGCGACCGCTTCGAGGCTGCGGCCCTTGCGCGTGAACAGCTGGAATCCGAGTTCGTCCTCGAGCTGTTTGAGCTGCTTGGACAGGCCGGGTTGCGTGGCATGGACGCGCTCGGCGGCCAGCGTGATGTTGAGGCCGGAATCGGCGATGGCGACGAGATAGCGGAGCTGGGTGAGGGTCATGTCGGTGGGAGCGGGAATGGTGGCGAGGCAGGCACGGAGGCACCTGGGGTGGCGGTTCGCGGCTGGACTCGACAACACATCGACTTCATATATCGCTCAATACGAATGGAAAGATAGATAAAACCTACCCGACCGGACGCCTCCTGTCCAGCTCATGCCTTTCCGGCATGGGTACAGGCGCCCGCGTCATTTCCCGGATCAGGCGGCGCTCACTAGCGTTCACCGTACCGCCCCTCCCCGCCGCGATCGACACCATGGCCAATCCGCCCGCCGTCACCAGGCTATTCCCTGTTTTCGCCGACCTGCGCGGCCGCATCGCGCTGGTGGTCGGTGGCGGCCCCGTGGCCCAGCGCAAGATCGAGGCGCTGCTGGACGCCGGGGCGCTGGTCCGGGTCGGAGCCCCTGAGTTGACCGGCGTACTGGCCGGATGGGCCGCGGACAGACGCATCGAGCACCTCGCTGGCCCCTTCCGGGCGGACTGGCTCGAGGACACCTGGCTGGTGGTCGCCGCGACAAACGACCCGACCGTGAATCAGGCCGTCGCCGACGCCGCCCAGGCGCGCCGGATCTGGGCGAACGTGGTCGACGACGCCAACGCATCGACCGTGCAGATTCCCGCCCGCGTCGAACGGGGCCCGCTGCAGGTGGCAATTTCCAGTGGCGGAGGCGCACCGATGCTGGCGCGTCACCTGCGCGAGCAACTGGAGACCTCGCTCGACGATTCGATCGAAACACTGGCCAAGTTGCTCATCCGCGAACGCGAGCGCATCCGGGCACATTACCCGGACACCGGCGAGCGCCGTCGCTTCTTCGACCGGCTGCTGAAAGGTCCGGTGCCGCGCTTGCTGCGACAAGGGCGACACCTCGCCGCGGAGCGGGAGTTCGCGATCGCGCTTGGTCAAAAGAAGGACGCACCGCGTGGTTCGGTTGCGCTGGTCGGCGCCGGTCCCGGCGATCCGGGCTTGCTGACGTTGCGTGCATTGCGCGTGCTCAACGAAGCCGACGTCATCCTCCACGACCGCCTCGTCAGCGGCGAGGTGCTGCAGCTGGCGCGCCGCGATGCCGAGCGCATCGAGGTCGGCAAACAGGCAGGCAACCACCACGCCACGCAGGATCAGATCCATGCGCTGATGCTCGAGCACGCCCGCGCCGGCAATCGCGTGGTGCGCTTGAAGGGCGGCGACCCGTTCGTATTCGGACGCGGCGGCGAGGAACTCGAAGTACTGCGTGCGAACGGCATCGATTACGAAGTCGTGCCCGGCATCACCGCCGCGCTGGGCTGCGCCGCCTATGCCGGCGTACCGCTGACCCACCGCGATCACGCGCAGTCGGTGCGCCTGGTCACCGCGCATTGCCGCGATTCGCTGGACACGCTGGATTGGGCTGCGCTCGCGCAGGAGCGGCAGACGCTCGCCGTGTACATGGGCGTGGCCGGGCTGGAGGCATTTCGGGACCAGCTGGTCACGCACGGTCGCGACCCGTCGACACCGTTCGCGTTGGTCGAAAACGCTTCGCGCACGAACCAGCGCGTCGTCACCGGGCCGCTGTCGGAACTGCCGGAGCGTGCACACGCGCATTCCGTGCAATCGCCTGCATTGCTGATCGTTGGCGAGGTAGCCGCGTTCGCAGAGACATTGCACTGGTTCGGTGCTGCACCGCTGGGCAGCGCAACGCGCGGCATCGCCCAGGCGGCCTGACCCACCCGGCAAGACATTCGACAGGAGCACATCGATGGCCCTCTACGACAACATCCTCGACACCGTCGGCAACACGCCGATCGTCAAGCTGCATCGCATCGCGCCGAAGCACGTCACTCTCTACGCCAAAGTCGAAGCCTTCAATCCGGGAGGATCGGTCAAGGACCGCCTCGCATTGGCGATCGTGCTCGATGCCGAGCGCAAAGGCCTGCTGAAACCGGGGCAGACGATCGTGGAGGCCACTTCCGGCAACACCGGCATCGCGCTGGCGATGGTCGCCGCCGCGCGAGGTTATCCGTTCGTGGCGGTGATGACCGAGACCTTCTCGGTGGAGCGCCGCAAACTGATGCGCGCATACGGCGCCAGGGTGATCCTGACGCCGGCCGCCGAGCGCGGCAGCGGCATGGTGCGCAAGGCCAAGGAACTGGCGGACAAACATGGCTGGTTCCTCGCCCGCCAGTTCGAGAACGAAGCCAACCCGGCCTGGCACCGCAACACCACCGGCCCCGAAGTCCTGCGCGACTTCGCTGGCAAGCGGCTGGACTATTTCGTCAGCGGCTGGGGCACCGGGGGCACGATCACCGGCGCAGGCGAAGTACTGAAGCTCGCGCGACCGGACCTCAAGGTGATCGCCAGCGAGCCCGCCGGCGCGGCGCTGCTGTCGGGCAAGGACTGGCAGCCGCACAAGATCCAGGGTTGGACGCCGGACTTCCTGCCGGCCGTGCTCAGCCGCACCATCGCCGACGAAGTGCTGCCGGTCGACGAGGTCCTGGCGCGCGACACGGCACGCCGCCTGGCCGCCGAGGAAGGCGTGTTCGTCGGCATTTCCGCCGGCGCGACGGTCGCGGCCGCGCTGAAGGTCGCGGAAAGCGCTCCCGAGGGTTCGGTGCTGCTGGCCGTGCTGCCCGATACAGGAGAACGCTACCTGTCGACGTTCCTGTTCGAAGGAGTCCTGGAGGGATCCGACGACGAGTGGCTGGCATCGCTGGAGCGCGAAACGGTCGCCGCCTGACACGGAAGTGCCAGAGCCTGAATCCGCCCCCGATCGGGCGCCCTTCGCAGTTATCGAGGCCCGGCATTCCCCGGCGCGCAGCGGCTCGTTACGCTGTGTGCCTGCGGCCGTTCCGCCGCATGGAGAGTGCATGACCGTAGTCCCTTCTTCGGCCGAGGCCGACGCACGCGAAATCGAGCGGCTGGTCTGGGCCCGCGACGCCACGGGCGACGCTTCCCTGCGACTGCAGCGCGCATCGGTCGATGCCGGCTTCCGCAGCTATTGGCGAGCGAATCCACGCGACGGTGGCAGCGTCATCGTGATGGACTCTCCGCCGGGACTGGAAGACGTGCGCCCTTGGCTGCGCATGCGCGACCTGCTGGAAGGCGGCGGCGTGCGCGTCCCGCACGTGCTGGTGCAGGACGTCGACAAGGGGTTCCTGCTGCTCGAGGACCTGGGCGGACCGACGCTGGCGCAGACCATCGACGATGCCAGCGCCGACGCGCATTTCGAGGCTGCGCTCGTTCAGTTGCTGCGACTGCAGGCGATCCCGCCGCCGCCGGGCATCGGCGAGTTCGGCGAGGCACTGCTGCAGCGTGATGCCGGATTGTTCGAGGAATGGTTCCTGCGCCGCCACCTCGGTATCGCACTCGACTGCGGCGACCTGGAGCGGTTGGAACTGGTGCAGCGCCGGCTGATGGACAACGCGCTGTCGCAACCTCGCGTGCTGACGCACCGCGACTTCATGCCGCGCAACCTGATGCCGGTGCCCGATGGCCCGGCGGTGCTGGACTTCCAGGACTGCGTGCTGGGCCCGATCGCCTATGACCCGATCAGCCTCTTCAAGGATGCATTCCTGAGCTGGCCACTGGCACGCGTGGATGAGTGGATCGGCCGCTATCACGCGCGCGCTATCGACGCCGGCCTGCCGGTACCTCCGCTGGAGCATTTCCGTCGCGACGCCGATTGGCTCGGCATCCAGCGCCACCTGAAAATCCTCGGCATCTTCTCGCGCCTGCACTACCGCGACGGCAAGTCCAAGTACCTGCCGGATGCGCCGCGCTTCATCACCTACCTCGACGAGGTGTTGCCGCGTTACGCGGAACTGGCGCCGCTGCGCGAACTGCTCGACACCCGCATCCGCCCGGCGATGGAGCGCAAGGCATGAAGGCATTGATCTTCGCGGCCGGCCTGGGCGAACGCATGCGGCCGCTCACCGACACCACGCCGAAGCCGTTACTGGAAGTCGCGGGCAAACCGCTGATCGTCTGGCACCTGGAGAAGCTCGCCGCGATCGGCATCCGCGACATCGTGATCAACACCAGTTGGCTGGCGCCGCAGTTCCCGCAGACGCTGGGCGACGGAGCGCGCTGGGGCCTGCGCCTGCACTATTCCTATGAAGGCACGCAGCCGCTGGAAACCGGCGGCGGCATGCTGCATGCGCTGCCGTTGCTGGGCGAGTCGCCATTCCTGCTGGTCAATGGCGATATCTGGACCGACTACGACTTCGCGCGGCTGCCGCGCGAGCCGGCGGGCCTGGCCCATCTGGTGATGGTCGATCGCCCCGTGCAGGCGACGCAGGGAGATTTCGCGCTCGACGATGGCGGGCTGGTGCGCGGCGATGGGCCGCATCGCCTCACCTATGCCGGTCTCGGCATATACCGCCCGCAACTTCTCGATGGCTGGCGCGCGCACAGCAGCGATGCCGGCGCCGATGCCACGCCACCGCGCTTCCGGCTGGCGCCGATCCTGCGCGCTCACATGGAGGAGCACCGCATCAGCGGTGAGCACCATCGCGGCCAATGGACCGATGTCGGCACGCCACAGCGCCTGCAGGCATTGAACGAATCGCTGGCCTCAGGCATCGCCTGAAGCCGCAGGGATTCAGCCCAGCGTCTGCCGCAGGAAAGGCACGGTGATGCGGCGCTGCGCCGCGAGCGAGGCGCGGTCGAGGCGGTCGAGCAAAGCGGTCAGTCCGCCCAGGTCGCGGCCAACGCGCTTGAGCAGCCAGTCCAGCGCGGGCTCTTCCAGCACCAGGCCACGCCGCTGTGCGCGCTGGCGAAGCACTTCGCGCCGGCCTTCGTCGTCGAGCGGAGTCAGCGTGATGCGCGTGCATTGCCCCAGGCGCGAGCGCAGGTCGGGCAGGCCCAGCCCGATCGCATCGGGAATGTCTCGCGCGGAGTACACCAGGCGAATGCCAGCGGCACGCGCACGATTGTGCGCGTCGAACAGCGCGACCTCGTCGTCACGGCTGCCAGCGATCGCTTCCAGGCCATCCAGCGCGATCAGGTCGTTGCCTTCCAGCGCCTCCAGCGCGTCGCGCAGACGCCCGGTCGCCGCGATCAGCGGCAAGTAGGCGGCGCGGCGCGCTGCCGCTTCCGCGGCAGCGCAGGTGCCGAGTAGCAGATGGGTCTTGCCGACGCCTGCAGGCCCGGCCAAGTACACATTGTCGAACTGGCCGTCCTGCGCGGCCAGGGCGCGCAACAGCTCGGCCGCGCCGGCCGGCGCGTGCACGAAGGTGTCCAGGCGCTGGTCGGGCGGATACCGCAACGTCAGCGGCAACTGCGGAATACTCACTGCTTACTTCTCTTCCTGCTCCGCGCGCGGCGCGAGATGCGGATCGGCCAGCGGATCCACCGGCACGATCGCGCCGGCCGTGTGTTCGCCGACGTACAACCGGCTGTGGCGATAGCGCTCCTGCGCATAGCGCAGCAGCACGTTGGCAACGGCGGCCACCGGCAGTGCCAGCAGCATGCCGAGGAAACCGAACAACTGGCCGCCAGCCAGCACCGCGAAAATCACCGCCACCGGATGCAGGCCGATGCGGTCTCCGACCAGCTTCGGCGTCAGCACATAGCTTTCGATCATCTGGCCGATGCCGAACACGATCAGCACGCCGGCCACGTGCTGCCAGTCGCCGAACTGGACCAGCGCCGCGATGACGCCCAGCACGATGCCGCTGGTCGGTCCCAGGTACGGCACGAAGGTCAGCAGGCCGGCGATGAAGCCGATCAGGATGCCGAGGTCCAGACCTACGCCCCACAGGCCCAGGCCATAGAGGACACCCAGCACCAGCATCACCAGGAACTGGCCCTTCAGGAACGCACCCAGCACGTCGCTGGATTCGCGGGCGAGGCGGCTGACCGTCTCCAGATGATCGCGCGGGATCAACGACGCGACGCGCTCGACCAGCAGGTCCCAGTCGCGCAGGAAGTAGAACGTGATGATCGGCAGCAGCAGGATGTTCGCGACGACCGCCATCACGGCGAAGCCCGAACGCGACAGGTAGCCCAGCAGCGTGGTGGCGATGCCGCCGGCACGCTCCCAGTTGTCGCGAACCAGCTGCGTGATGTGGCCGAGGTCGAACCATTCGGTCAGCTCGATGCCCAGCTTCGCCTCCAGCCAGGGAAGCGCCGTCAGCATGAACCAGTCGCGGTAACTCGGCAGCGACGTCACCAGGGTGGCGATCTGACGTTCGATCAACGGCACGAGGATCAGCAGCGCGATCAGCACCAGCAGTGCCATCAGCGAGTACACCATCGTCACCGCGACGTTGCGCGAGCGGCCCGAACGCTGCAGACGGTCGACCAGCGGATCGCCGAGCCAGGCCAGCATCAGCGCGAATACGAACGGCGTCAGGATCGGCGCCAGCAACCACAGCAGCCAGCAGGCCGCGGCGCCCACCGCGGCCCATTGCAGGCGTTTCAGGAATCGGGCGATGTCATGGTTGGGTGCGGAATCCATTCGGTGCGTTCCCGTCAGTTGAGCCTGTACACCGGCGGCTCGCCCTCGCCGCCGCTGAGCACGTCGTCGCGCAGGAGTGCGCGGCGCAGGCCTTCCGGCCCGGTCAGCAGTTCCAGGTCAAACTCCATGCCTTCGGGCGTCGCCCGGACCGGGGTCAGCTTGCGCACCACCTGCTGCTTCTGCAGGTAGCCGGCCAGGCGGATGAAGTCCTCGCTGCTGGCCATGCCGGTGAAGATCACGCGGTACGTACCCGGCAGGCCGAGGCTGGTGCCGCGCTTGGCGTAGCGCTTGATCAGTGCGTCGGCCGCGCCATCGGCGCCGGTGGCCATCAGCTTGCGTGCGTCGGCATCGCTGCCCGACCACTTCGACAGCACCTTGCCGCTGTCGACGAAGATCCAGTCCGCTGTCCAGCCGGTGGCGCTGCGGTACAGCTTGCCGACCAGCTGCATCGGCGGGCTGTAGGCGCTCGAGGCGCGTGCCACGGCGGCGGTATCGCCGCGCCAGATCGCGCCGACCGCAGCCTGCTCGGCGGCGGTGCCGTTCGGGAGGCCGAGCCGGTATCCCCGGTCGATGGCACGGTTCAGGGCCGGTCGCGCGGCATTGACCTGCTTCAGGCCGACCAGGCGCGGGCCCGAGCCATCGTCGATCGCCAGCCACAGGACCGGCTTCGGACGGGGCTGCGGCCAGACCGGCAGGCCCAGGATCGCGGCCAGCTCGTTCACCCGCTCCTCGTCGAAGCGGACGATCAGCGTGGTGCCGAACGTCGGCGCGCCCTGGGCCGAGACGCCCTCGTCCTGGCGATAGTCGTAATCGGCGACGTAGTCCTTGGCCCGGCGCAGCTCCTGGCCGACACCCGGCTTGGAGGCCGCACCGCGGTCGCCAGTCAGCTTGCCCAGTACCTGGGCCAGTCCACGGGCAAAGGCGGTGTTGCGTTCGGGCTCGCCCTGCCCGTTCACCGAGATTTCGGCGGCGTAGAGGCCTTCGGCCTTGGCGCGATCGCCTTCCACGCGCTGCGCGGCGGCGGTGAAGCTCGCCAGCAGGAGCATCGACATTGCGAACGCAATGCCCAGCGCCCGGAACTTCCAGCGCAGTGTCGCCACACGGTTTGCCCGAACCATCGCCTTCCTTAGGGGTGCGTGATGAGTCGAAATGGTGCCGTAGCCGGCCCGGCACGTCCATTCGAGGCCGTCACGACTGGTAAAATCGCCGTCTTCATCTCTTCCGCGACCGCCGAGGCCGCCGTGACCCAGCCTACCTCCCCCACTCCCGCCCCGATGACGTACCGCGACGCCGGTGTCGACATCGACGCGGGCAACGAAGTCGTCGAGCGCATCAAGCCTGCCATCAGGCGCACCCTTCGCCCCGAGGTGCTCGGCGGCGGCATCGGCGGCTTCGGCGGGCTGTTCGACCTGTCGGGCAAGTACAAGGAGCCGGTGATGGTCTCCGGCACCGACGGCGTGGGCACCAAGCTGATCCTCGCCAAACAGTTGAACCGCCACGACACCATCGGCATCGACCTCGTGGCCATGTGCGTCAACGACGTGCTGGTGCAGGGCGCCGAGCCGCTGTTCTTCCTCGACTACTTCGCCACCGGCAAGCTCGATGTCGACACCACCGTCGACGTGGTCGGCGGCATCGCCAAGGGCTGCGAGATCGCCGGCTGCGCGCTGATCGGCGGCGAAACCGCCGAGATGCCCGACATGTATCCGCCGGGCGAGTACGACCTGGCCGGCTTCACCGTCGGCGCGGTCGAGAAGGCCCGGCTGATCGACGGCAGCCGCGTGCGCGAGGGCGACGTGCTGATCGGCATCGCCTCCAGCGGCCCGCATTCCAACGGCTATTCGCTGATCCGCAAGATCCTGGCGCGTGCCGGCAACCCGCTTGACCTCGACCTCGGCGGCGTGAAGCTGGCCGACGCGCTGATGGAGCCCACGCGCATCTACGTCAAGCCGGTGCTGGAACTGCTGGCCCGGCACGACATCCATGCGATGGCCCACGTCACCGGCGGCGCGCTGGTGGAGAAGATCATCCGCGTCGTGCCCAAGCCCCTCGGCCTGGAGATCGACACCTCGTCCTGGCCGCTGCCGGCGGTGTTCGACTGGCTGCAGCGTGAGGGCAACGTGCCACGCGAAGAAATGTGGCGCACCTTCAATTGCGGCATCGGCTTCGTGCTGATGGTGGCTCCGGGCGACGTGGCCGCCGTCAACGCTGACCTCGACCGGCTCGGCCTGGCGCATTGGCAGATCGGACAGGTCGCGCCGGCCGGCACCGGCGAACGCCTGCGCATCGGCTGATCGCGATGTTCCGGATCGCGGTGCTGGCGTCCGGGCGCGGCACCAACCTGCGGGCGCTGATCGCGGCCATCGCCGCGAACCGGCTGGATGCCCGCATCGCGGGCGTCTTTTCCGACCGTTCGAGCGCCGGCGCACTGGCGCTGGCCGCCGCAGGGGGGATCCCGGCCAAGGCGCTTTCCCCGCGCGGATTCGAAACGCGCCTGGCCTACGATGAAGCCCTGTTCAGCCTCATCGAAGGCGTTCAGCCCGATCTCATCGTCTGTGCCGGATATATGCGGCTGCTGAGCGAACACGTAGTCGATGCCCGCCGCGGCCGCATGATCAATATCCACCCGTCCCTCCTGCCCGCGTTCAAGGGCCTGCACACGCACCGCCAGGCCCTGGATGCCGGCGCGACGGTGCACGGCGCCAGCGTCCATTTCGTCACGCCGGAACTGGATGGCGGCCCGGTGATCTCCCAGGCCACCATTCCGGTACTGCCCGGCGACGACGAGGAAGCGCTGGCGGCCCGCGTGCTGACCCGTGAGCACCCGCTGCTGGTCGACACGGTCGGCCTGATCTGCGCCGGGCGCGTCGCGCTGTCCGGCCGGGGCCAGGTGATGTTCGACAGCGCCGAACTGCACGCCCCGCTGTCGCTGGGCGACGATGACCGCCTCCGGATACCGCAACGAGACACCGCTTGATGACCCGTACCCTGATGACCTGCGTCCGGATGCCCGCGGCATTCCTCGCCTCCGGCCTGGCATTGGCCTGCAGCCTCCCGGCGCAGGCGCTCGAACCCTTCATCGCCCACTACCAGGTCTTCAATGGCGGCAAGGAGATGGGCGATGCCACGATGCAGGTGGTGCGCAACGATGCCCGCCGCTGGCGCGTCGACCTTGGCATCCACGGCACCACCGGCCTAATGGGCCTGGCCGGCGTGAATGGCGAGCAGAGCACCGTGTTCGACCTGGTGGGCGATACCTACCGCCCGCTGAGCCAGGGCACGGTCAAGAAGGCCGTGTTCACGAAGCGCCAGACCATCGGCGTCTACGATTGGCGCGCGCTGACGGCACGCTGGCAGGGCGACATCAAGGAAAGCCGCCAGAAGCCGGTTCCGATCCAGTCCGGCGACATGAGCGGGCTGCTGATCAATCTGGCGGTGATCCGCGACGCGCAGCCGGGCAAGACGCTGCAATACCGTTTCGTCGACAACGGCCGCGTGCGCCCGCACCAGTATGTGGTCGCCACGGAATCGGAAGGCGTGAAGATCGGCGACATGAGCTTCAGCGCGATGCGCGTCAACCGCGTACAAAGTGGCAACGAGGAAACCGTGATCTGGGTGGTGGAAGGTGTACCGACGCCGGTGCGCATCCTGCAACGCGAGAACGGCCAAGACACCTACGACCTGCGACTGGTCGAGTACAAGGGAGCCTGACGATGTCCACGAAAAACACCCCCATGCTTCGTCGCGCGTTCGCCGCGGCGGCGCTCGCCGTCGCCAGCCTGCCGGCGCTGGCCGTCCAGCCTTTCACGGCGGATTACCAGGCCAACTACATGGGCATGCAGGGCAGCGGCCGCATGGTCCTGGCCTCGGCCGGCGCCAACAAGTGGAAGTACACCCTCGACATCAACAGCCCGCTGGCGACGCTGAGCCAGTCGACCGTGTTCGAGGAGAACGGCGGGCAGTGGCGGCCGCTGTCGGGCAACGACTCGACCAACGTACTGACCAAGAAGACCACCAAGATCGCGACCTACGACTGGTCGCGCGGCGTCGCCAGCTGGACCGGCGACGTAAAGCCGGAGCGCGCCGGTCCGATCAAGCTTGAGCCAGGCGACCTCGATGCGCTGCTGATCAACCTGGCCATCGTCCGCGACGTCGTCGCCGGCAAGCCGATGAACTACCGCATGGTCGAGGACGGCCGCGTCAAGCAGCTCAACTACACGGTCGCCGGCAAGGAGTCGATCACCATCGACGGCAAGGCGCAGCAGGCGACCAAGGTCGTCAGCTCGTCCGGCAACAAGCAGACCATCGCCTGGGTGGTGGCCGGGATGCCGGTGCCTGCGCGCATCCTGCAGCGCAAGGACGGCGCGGATGAAATCGATCTGCGCGTCCAGTCCACGCGCTGACGCCCGCCAACCGCCCCACGAAAAAGCCCCGCATCGCGGGGCTTTTTTGTATCACTTGTCCGGAGTTGCCGGCTTCACCACCGTTCGGCAATCGACCCGGATCGTGCTGTCATCGCGCCGCCAGGCATAGGTGCTGCATTCGCGAGGGCCGTCGACGGTCTTGTGCACGACCACGGCGTATATCGACTGCAGCCACTCTTCCATGCCGGCTTTGCCGTCACCGTTCCAGTCCATTTCCTTCAGCGGCATGCCGCGCGTACCGGCGGCACCGGTGAAATGCAGCCAGCCCACCAGCAGTAGCAATGCGGCGAACACGCCGAGCACGATGCGGCGGCGCGGCGTGAATCGCGACGAACGGGAGGTCTTCATGCATCAGGCGATGCGGCGGATCCTGGCACCGAGTCCCGACAGCTTCTCCTCGATGTTTTCGTAGCCGCGGTCGAGGTGGTAGATGCGGTCGATCGTGGTCTGCCCGTCAGCGACCAGGCCGGCCAGGATCAGCGAAGCCGACGCGCGCAGGTCCGTCGCCATCACCGGGGCGCCGCTGAGCTGCTCGACGCCGCGAATGATCGCGGTGTGTCCTTCGACACGGATGTCGGCACCCAGGCGCAGCAACTCCTGCACGTGCATGAAGCGGTTCTCGAAGATCGTCTCGTTGATCACGCCGACGCCATCGGCGATGCAGTTCATCGCCATGAACTGCGCCTGCATGTCGGTCGGGAAGGCCGGGTGCGGCGCCGTGGTCAGGTTGACGGCCTTCGGGCGGCGGCCCTGCATGTCGAGGGTGATGCGATCGCCCTCGACCGTGATCTCGCCACCGGCATCGCGCAGCTTGTCGAGCACGGCATCGAGCGTGTCGGCACGGCTGCGGCGCACGGTGACGCGGCCGCCAGTCATGGCCGCCGCGACCAGAAAGGTACCGGTCTCGATGCGGTCCGGCAGCACGTCATGGTGCCCGCCGTGCAGGCGTTCGACGCCGTGCACGACGATGCGGCCGCTGCCGGCATGCTCGATCTGCGCGCCGAGCGCGTTGAGGCAGTCGGCGAGGTCGACGACCTCCGGCTCCATCGCCGCGTTCTCCAGCACGCTGGTGCCCTCGGCGAGCGCGGCGGCCATCATCACGTTCTCGGTGCCGGTCACGCTGACCACGTCGAAGACGAAGCGCGCGCCCTTCAGGCGACCGTTGCGGCGGGCCTTGATGAAACCGTGGTCGACGCTGATCTCGGCGCCGAGCGCCTGCAGTCCCTTGATGTGCTGGTCGACCGGACGCGATCCGATGGCGCAGCCGCCCGGCAGCGACACCTCGGCCTCGCCGTACTTGGCCAGCAGCGGGCCCAGCACGAGGATCGAGGCGCGCATCGTCTTGACCAGCTCGTAGGGCGCGATGTGGCTGCGCACCGTGCGCGGATCGACCGTGATGCCGCGACCGCGGCCGGGCTTGCCGTCGCCGGCCGTGCCCTCGTCGACCTGGATGCCCGCGCCCAGTTCGCCCAGCAGGCGCGCCGTGGTCACAACGTCGTGCAGGTGCGGAACGTTGCTGATCGCCACCGGCTCATCGGCCAGCAGCGTCGCGCACAGGATCGGCAGCACGGCGTTCTTGGCGCCGGAGATCTGCACCTCGCCGTTCAGTACGGCGCCGCCCTCAACAACAATCTTCTGCATCGTAATTCCCGGTGGTGTTGGTTCGCGCCGGGCCGAGGCCCGCACGCGATGTCGTGGCGTCAGCGCGCGGCTTCTTCCGGCGTCAGCGTCTTCAGCGCCAGCGCGTGGATCTCGCCGCCCATGCGCTCGCCGAGCGTGGCGTAGACCATGCGGTGACGGGCCAGCGGCAGCTTGCCGCGGAAGGCCTCGGCGACCACGGTGGCCTCGAAATGCACCCCATCGTCGCCCTGTACCTGCGCCTGGGCGCCGGGCAAGCCCTGTTCGATCAGATGTCGGATGGTGTCGGCATTCACTTGCAACGGCCTCGCATTGGATGCGCAACGCGCAGCGCAGCTGCGTCATCGCGCGGTCGTGGGATCAGCCGCCGCTGGACGCCGGCGGGCTTTTCGCGGATGAACCGCATAGAATTGGCCAATTAGCCTAACGGAAAGGCCTCCGGTCCGAAATGGCAACCGCCCCCATTCCACCCGTTGACGACTCTGCTGCCGGCCTGACCGCCAGCGGACGCCGCGTGTTCGAGATCGAAGCCCAGGCCCTGGCCACGGTGGCCGGGCGCATCGGCGACGATTTCACCGAAGCCTGCCGGCTGATGCTGGCGGCCCGCGGCCGCGTGGTCTGCACCGGCATGGGCAAGTCCGGCCATATCGCCCGCAAGATCGCCGCGACGCTGGCCTCGACCGGCACGCCAGCTTTCTACGTGCACCCCGGCGAGGCCGCCCATGGCGACCTCGGCATGATCACCGACACCGACGTCGTGCTCGCCCTGTCCTACTCCGGCGAGAGCGACGAGATCCTGTTGCTGCTGCCGGTGCTGCGGCGCCAGGGCAACAAGCTGATCGCGATGACCGGCCGGCCGAAGTCGTCGCTGGCACGCGAGGCCGACGTGCACCTGGACGTCAGCGTGCCGGCCGAGGCCTGCCCGCTGGCTTTGGCACCGACTTCCAGCACGACTGCATCGCTGGCGATGGGCGACGCGCTCGCAGTCGCGCTCCTCGACGCGCGCGGCTTCACCGCCGACGACTTCGCCCGTTCGCATCCCGCTGGCGCGCTCGGCCGGCGCCTGCTGTTGCACATCAGCGACATCATGCATGCCGGAGACGACGTGCCGCGCGTCACCGCCGACGCCAGCATCAGCGAAACCCTCGTGGAGATGAGCCGCAAGCGGCTGGGGATGACGGCGATCGTCGACGACGACAACCGCCTGCTCGGCCTCTACACCGACGGCGACCTGCGACGCACGCTCGACGACCATACCTTCGACGTGCGCAACACCCGCATCGTCGAGGTGATGACGCGCTCGCCCAAGACCATCGGTTCGCATGCGCTGGCGGTGGAAGCGGCGCAACTGATGGAAGCGAACAAGATCAGCGGCCTGATCGTCATCGATGCCGAGCATCGCGTCGTCGGCGCCCTCAACATTCACGACCTGTTGCGTGCACGGGTGGTGTGATCGCCCGATGCCGCCTGCCGACATGCCTTACTCGCACCTCAACGACTATCCCGCCGACATTCGCGAACGCGCCGCGCGCATCCGACTGGCGTGCTTCGACGTGGACGGAACGCTGACCGACGGCCGCCTGTTCTTCGACAGCGAAGGCCGCGAACTCAAGGCGTTCAACGTGCACGACGGCCAAGGCCTGGTGCTGCTGCGCAAGAGCGGCATCACGGTCGCTTTCGTCACCGCGCGCGCCAGCATCGTGGCGCAGCAGCGCGCGGCCGATCTCGGTATCGCCGAGGTGCATATCGGCGTCGGCGACAAGCTGGCCTGCGTTCGCGAGATCGCCGCGCGACTCGGCCTGGGCATGGACGAGGTCGCCTTCATGGGCGACGACCTGCCCGATCTGCGCGTGATGCTGCACTGCGGTTTTTCGGTGGCACCGGCCGACGCTCACCGCTGGGTCGGTGAACGCGTGCACTGGCGCACCGGCCAGCGTGCCGGCCACGGCGCCGCCCGCGAGTTCTGCGACCTGTTGCTCGCGGCGCAGGGCCATGCCGAGGCGTTGCTGGCCGACGTCAGCCGGACCGAAGGCACCCGCATCGAGGGCAATGCATGAGCTGGCGCGGCATCGCCACCGTGCTGCTGCTGATCGCCGCGCTCCTCACCGGATGGGTGCGTTGGCTGCAGCGCGACAAGGAACAGGGCCAGTCCCATGCGCAGCGGCGTCCCGACTATGTGCTGAGCGATTTCGAACTCGTCGCGCTGGACAAGAAGGGCCAGGAGTCCTTCACGCTGAGCGCCCCGCGGCTGGAGCGGGACCCGGACGCGAAGACGATGACCATCGCCACGCCGCTGTTCGTGATCCCGCCCACGCCGGGCTCTCAGGACAAGCCGTGGGAGGTGCGTGCCAGGACGGGCTGGGTCAGCCCCGAGGGCAAGGAACTGCGCCTGCGCGGCCAGGTCACGGCGAACAACACCAACCGGTCGGGCAAGGCGGTCAGCATGGAGACCGAGGAGCTCAATGTCTTCCCGGACGAAAAGCGTGCCACCTCGAATGCGCCGATCACCGTCCGGCAGCCGGGCTTTACACTTAACGGCCGGGGCCTCGATGCCGACCTCAAGGCCAACAACATTGCCCTCAAATCCGACATCAAGGGTCGATATGAACGTACTCCCCGCTAGCCTGCTGGGCCTGGCGCTGATCGCGGCGTCACTGGTTCCCATGCCGGCGCTGGCGCGCTCGTCGGACCGGAACCAGCCGATGGACATCGATGCCGGCCATTCCGATTACTCGCTCGACGACAGCCGCCCGACCGTGCTCAGCGGCGGCGTGATCATCACGCAGGGGAGCCTCGACATCCGTTCCTCGACGGCCACCATCACCCAGCAGGGTGGCGAGCCCGTGCGCGCCGTCCTGACCGGGGGCCCGGTCAAGATGAAGCAGCAGCTCGACAATGGCGCCCCCTTCAGTGCCGAGGCCAGCAAGGTCGACTATGACCTCAAGGCCGAGGTCGTCGTGTTCACCGGCAAGGTGACCATCCAGGAGCCGCGCGGCACCCTCAATGGCGAGCGCGTGGTCTACAACATGAAGACCAGCCAGGTCACCAGCGGCGGCGAAGGTGCCGGGCGCGTCAAGATGCGCATCCAGCCCAAGACCGGCCAGGGGGGCGGCTGATGCTGGTCGCACAGGGGCTGCGCAAGGCCTACCGTGCGCGCCAGGTGGTCAAGGACTTCGGCCTGACCCTGGATGCCGGCGAAGTGGTCGGACTGCTGGGCCCGAATGGCGCCGGCAAGACCACCTGCTTCTACATGATCGTCGGCCTGGTGCCGGCCGATGCAGGCCAGATCGTGCTGGACGGCAAGGACATCACCTCCGAGCCGATGTACGCGCGAGCCAAGTACGGCGTCGGCTACCTGCCGCAGGAACCGTCGGTGTTCCGCAAGCTCAGCGTGGCCGACAACATCCGCCTGGTGCTTGAACTGCGCGAGGACCTGGACCGGGCCGGCCGCGAGCGGGAGCTCAACAGCCTGCTCGACGAACTCCAGATCACCCATGTCGCCGACCAGATCGGTGCCAGCCTGTCGGGCGGCGAACGCCGCCGTGTCGAGATCGCGCGTGCGCTGGCCGGCAAGCCGCGGCTGATGCTGCTCGACGAACCCTTCGCCGGCGTCGACCCGATTTCGGTCGGCGAGATCCAGCGAATCGTGCGCCATCTCAAGAATCGCGGCATCGGCGTCCTGATCACCGATCACAACGTTCGCGAAACCTTGGGTATCTGCGATCGGGCGTATATTCTCAGCGAAGGCAGCGTGCTCGCGCAGGGGGCTCCGGACGCGCTGCTGGCCAACCCCGACGTGCGGCGCGTGTATCTGGGCGAAACCTTCCGTCTGTAGTCTCGGGCTATTGCCAGGGCGGCTTCGCCAAATGCTCGCGCAGCAGCACGGTCGTCGGGCGTTTGCGGCCGCCGCCCACGCAAGCTCGCGTTAGATGACGACAATGAAGCCCCGTCTCCAAGCCGCACTAGGACAACATCTGGTGATGACGCCGCAGTTGCGGCAGGCGATCCGCCTGCTGCAGTTGTCCGCGATCGAACTGGAGGCGGAGCTCACCAACGCGGTCGAGACCAACCCCCTGCTGGACTGGGCCGATCCGTCGATCGGCAGCATCTCGGCCGATGACGTGCCGCATCCGCCCATCGAGGATGGCGGCGACGGTGGCGAGCCGAATGCGCCGGAAGTCGACTGGAACAGCAAGGACGGCGACACGTGGTATGAGCGCCTCGGGCCGTCCGACCGCGACGATGACATCCCGATGGCTGAACAGGTCGCCGAGGCCGACACGCTTCACGACCACCTGCTATGGCAGTTGCACCTGAGCCCGTTGTCGCATCGCGATCGCCAGATCGGCGTCGCCCTGATCGAGGCCATCGATGACGACGGCTACATGCGCCAGCCGCTGGATGCCATCCTCGATTCGCTGAAGCCGCAGGTCGAGGCCAGCCTGGACGAGGTCCTGACCGTGCTCCACCAAGTCCAGCGCTTCGATCCTGTGGGCGCAGGTGCCCGTACGGTCGGCGAGTGCCTGACCGTGCAGCTGGAACAGTTGCCGGATGACACCCCCGGCCGGACGCTGGCGAGGATGCTGGCCAGCGACTCGCTCGACCGCCTGCCGCGCATCGGCATCGCCGGCCTGGCCGCCGAGCTGAAGCGCGATCCGAATGAAGTCGAGACCGCTGTCCACCTGCTGAGGTCGCTCGACCCCCGCCCCGGTGCTCAGATCGGCGCCATCGGCAGCGACACCTACATCGCGCCGGATGTCGTCATCTGGCGCCAGCACGGGATGTGGCGGGTGACCCTGGCCCAGAACATGCGCCCGCGCGTGGCCATCCACCGCGGCTACGAAGGCATGATCCGCCATGCCAGCCCGTCGGACGCTAGCTACCTGCGCGGCCACCTGCAGGAGGCGCGCTGGCTGCTCAAGAGCCTGGAAGCGCGGGGCGACACTCTGCTGAAAGTCGCACGTTGCCTGATCCGGCAGCAGGCCTCCTTCCTCGAGTTCGGCGATGGCGCGCTGCGCCCGCTGACGTTGCGCGAAGTGGCCGCCGAAGTGGGCCTGCACGAGTCCACCGTGTCGCGCGCGATCGCACGCAAGTACGCACGTACGCCGCGTGGCACGGTTCCGCTGCGCGCGTTCTTCGCGTCCGGCATCGAGACCGGCACCGGCGGCGAGACCTCGAGCACCGCCATCCAGTCCATGATCCGCCAGCTCATCGAAGCAGAGAATCCACGCAAGCCGTTGTCGGATGCGCGTCTGGCCGAAACCCTGAAAGCGACTGGTGTACCGGTGGCACGACGCACCGTTGCGAAGTATCGTGAGGCCATGAGCATCCCGTCGTCGCAGGACCGGGTGCGGATCGGCTGAAACACACAGGCATCACGTTTAACGCGTTGCATCCGAAAACATCACATTGATGAATCCGCAGGGAGGACAAGAGCGTCGATCCTGACGCGGCGGTCAGCACCAGCCGCGCAATCTGCGATACAGCACGCTGTTCCGCGACGCCTACGGCGTGCGATGCTGGAACCCTGGACCACGTCCAGGTGTCATAAAAATTCCGTCGCGACGTTCAGGAGGTCTCCGATGCGCATCGAAACCTACGGCCAGCAGATTGAAGTCACCCCGGCCCTGCGTGACTACATGGAAACAAAGCTGGCGCGACTGCAACGCCATTTCGACCAACCCTTCGACGTCCGCACGCAACTCAGTCTCGACAAGCCCGACCACCGCGCCGAGGCCACCGTCGTTCTCTCCGGGCGCACACTCCACTGCGATGCCTCCGGCATGGACATGTATGCCGCCATCGACCTGCTCGCCGACAAACTCGATCGCCTGCTGATGAAGCACAAGACCAAGCTCGTCGACCATCATCGTGGCGAGAGCGTGGCGCGCAGCGGCCAGTTCGGCTGATCACGACACCGTCTGCCCGGCCCCGACGGCCGGATACCCGAATACCCATGCTGGCCGGCGGTCGTGGACCGCCGGCCAGTTCGTTTTCCGACCCAGGATCTGCTGCCGCCGGCAGGCCGCCAGAGGCCGCACTTGCACCCGACCGCACAAGTCGCGGAGCATTCCGCCGGCCGGATGACCATAGGACCGGCATGGGGACCGCAGGATGGCGGACGGACCAGAGAACATTCGGCCGGACTATGCTCCGGCCCAACGACGGCAGATCGAGATCAATGCAATGAATGCCCGCATCAGCGCGCGCGAACTGTACGAGCAGCAACGCGAACGCCTGTCCTTGCGTTGGCTGGCCGGCCGCAGGGGCGAAGAGCGCGTGCTCGAAGCGGTCGACACCGTCGCTCGCCGCCCGTCGCTGGCGGGCTATCTCAACGCCGTCTATCCCAACAAGGTGCAGATCCTCGGCACCGAGGAACTGACCTGGCTCGACGCGCTGGATTCGCGCATGCGCTGGGAGACGATCGAGAAGATCATCCAGTTCCGGCCGCTGGCGCTGGTCATCAGCAAGGACCAGGTCTGCCCCGAGGACCTGCGCCGCGCCGCCGAGGAAAGCGACACGCCACTGTGGATATCGCCAAGGAGAGGCCATGAGCTGCTCAACCACCTGCAGTACCACCTGGCACGCACGCTGGCGCCACGCGTGACCCTGCATGGCGTCTTCATGGAGATCTACTCGATCGGCGTGCTGATCACCGGCGAAGCCGGCTCGGGCAAGAGCGAGTTGGCGCTTGAACTGGTGACGCGCGGGCACCGGCTGGTCGCCGATGACGCGCCGGAGTTCACCCAGATCGCGCCCGACGTGCTCGACGGCACCTGCCCCGAACTGATCCAGGACCTGCTGGAAGTGCGCGGCCTGGGCGTGCTCAACATCCGCCAGATGTTCGGCGACACCGCCGTCAAGAAGAACAAGTACCTGCGCCTGATCGTGCACCTGACGCGTCCGCACCTGGAGCCCCAGCCCAGCGGCATGGAGCGGCTCACCGGCGACCTCGGCGCGCGACGCGTGCTCGACCTCGACGTACCGACGATCACCCTGCCCGTGATGCCCGGTCGCAACCTGGCGGTGCTGACCGAGGCTGCGACGCGCACGCACATCCTGCGGGCCAAGGGCGTCGACCCGGCCGCGGCCTTCATGGCAAGACACAGCCACTTCCTGGAGCGCGGCACTCCGTGACCAACACCAGCCATCCCCCCACCCTCGTCATCGTCAGTGGCATGTCCGGCTCGGGCAAGTCGGTGGCGCTCAAGACCTTCGAGGACCTGGGCTTCTACTGCGTGGACAACCTCCCAGTGGAACTGCTGCCGCAGTTCGTCAGCAACGTGCTCGAGGCCGACGACATCGCACCGAAGCTGGCGGTCGGCATCGACGTGCGCAATCGCCACAGCGACCTCAGCGCCGTGCCGGAATCGCTCTCGGCGGTCGGCAAGCTCGGCCTCGATCCGCAGATGGTGTTCTTCGACGCCCACGACGATGCGCTGCTCAAGCGCTATGCGGACACGCGCCGCCGTCACCCGTTGAGCCACCTCGGCCTGGCGCTGGCCGATGCCATCTCACTGGAACGCCAGGTACTCAAGCCGCTGCGCCAGCTCGCCGACGAAGTGGTCGACACCAGCCGGCTGAACGTCCACCAGTTGCGCCGCCAGATCATTTCCGACTATGGCAACGAGGGCGACGCGACCATCTCGCTGCTGTTCGAGTCCTTCGCCTATCGCCGCGGCGTGCCGCGCGACGCCGACTTCGTGTTCGACGCGCGCTGCCTGCCCAACCCGCACTGGGAACCTAGCCTGCGCCCGCTGTCAGGCCGTGATGCCGGCGTGCGCGAATACCTGGAAGCGCAGGCGGACGTGCAGCGCTTCGTCGCGCAGATCAGCGAGTTCCTCGACACCTGGCTGCCGCGCCTGCGCGAGGACAACACCCGCAGTTACGTCACCGTAGCGTTCGGTTGCACGGGCGGCCGCCATCGCTCCGTGTACCTCGCCGAGCGGATGGCCGAGCACGCGCGCGAACACGGCTGGGACGAAGTGGCCGTGCATCACCGCGAACTCGACTAAGGCAGCACCGCCTTCGCGACAAGCCGGGCCTGCAACGCCTGTGACGATGGCGTCATGGGATGGCCTGCGTTCGATAAACCCCTCCTGACCCTGCTTCCAGGCCGGCCACCCTGGCAACGAAACCTTTCCAAGGACGTTGCGCGCGGCTTCGTGCCGCCGGCCTACGGTCGAACTGCGTCGTGATCGTACGCGTCTGCCTGGAGGAAAAAGACTCACACGAAGGACTCCACTACGAAGTACTGAGCCAATCGGCCCGCATCGACCGACGCCATCGTCGTCCGATGCCGCCGAAAGGAGCGCGAACCATGAAATCCAGGATTCATCCTGTGTGGTCGGGTCCACTCACCTTGGCGATGCTGCTGGGCATCACCGCCGTAGCCGGCTGCAAGAAGGAGGAAACCGTCATCACACCGGAGACGACCACGCCGGTGACCGAGGCGCCGCCTCCGGTAGAGACTCCGCCTCCTGCGACCGAGACCCCGCCACCCGCCACCACCGAGGGACCGCCGGCCACTTCAGAGGCACCGCCTGCCACTTCGGCCGAGGCGCCGATGACGTCACCGCCCGCACAGACACCTCCGCCGGTGGAAACCCCGGAACCGGAGGCGAAGAAGGACCAGCCCCCGACACAGCCAGGTCACTGACCGGGCAACATCGCGGATCACGTGGGCAGCCAAACGGCTGCCCACGTCGTGTCTGGCGGCAAGGCGCTGCCGGTGCTTCCGAGCCGTAACCCGCGTCTGTTAAGTTGGCGGCATGGCCGTCGGCATCCTACTGATCACCCACGAAGGCATCGGCAACTCGCTGGTGGCGGTCGCGCAGCGCCTGCTGCGGACACTGCCGCTGCGCGTTGAGGCGATGGAAGTGCCGTTCGACGGCGACCCGGACAGCCTGCTCCCCCAGGCCAGCGCCGCGCTTCGGCGCGTCGATGGCGGCCAGGGCGTGCTGGTGCTGACCGACCTCTACGGGTCGACGCCAAGCAACCTGGCAGCCAAGGTCGCGCGGCTCGGCACGCCCGTACGCCGGGTATCGGCGCTGAGCCTGCCGATGCTGCTGCGGGTATTGAACTACGCAGAACTCGAGCTCGACGAACTGCCGGCGGTAGCCGCTGCCGGTACGCGCAATGGCGTGATCATCGATGAGGCATGAGGACGCGACACTGGATGAAGGCGTGCAGGAGACGGGATTGAGGGCACCACGATGATCGAACGCGAACTGACCGTCAGCAATCGCCTGGGTTTGCATGCGCGCGCCACTGCCAAGCTGGTGCAGGTGCTGGCGGCCTTCCGCAGCAACGTAACGCTTACCGCCAAGGGGCGTGAGATCAACGCCAAGAGCATCATGGGCGTGATGCTGCTGGCCGCCGGCCAGGGCACGCCGGTCAAGCTGCGCGTCGAAGGCGAGGACGAGGCCGCCGCGGCCGATGCCGTGATCGCGCTGTTCGATCGCCGCTTCGACGAAGACATCTGACCTCCGGCAGGGACGATCCATGAGACAGGAGTTCATCGGACACGGCGCGTCGCGCGGCAGCGCGCTAGGCCGTGCCCGTGTGCGCCTGCCACATGCGCTGGAGGTCGTCGAGGAGCGGATACCGAGGTCGGCCGCGGAGGCCGAGATCGCACGCCTGCACGATGCGATCGCCCATGTCCGCGGCGAGATGCATGCCTTGCGCGAGCGCCTCCACGGTGCCCTCGCGCACGAAGTCGGCGAGTTCCTCGACCTGCACACGTTGCTGCTCGACGACCCGGAGCTGCTGCAGGGCCTGGACGAGCTGATCCGCAAGGGCCTCTATAGAGCCGATTACGCGCTGCGCCTGCAGCGCGACCGCATCGCGTCGGTGTTCGACACGCTCGACGACGCCTACTTCCGCAGCCGCATCGAGGATGTCGACCAGGTCATCGGACGCATCCACGCCGCGCTGCACCGGCACGACGCCAACGTCCAGGGCGTCGCTGGCGAAATCCTGGTCACCGACAGCATCGCCCCCGCCGAGCTGGCGCAGTTGCAGGCGCAGGGCGTGATGGCGATCGTTACCACGTCGGGTAGCACGCTCTCGCACAGCGCGATCCTCGCGCGCAGCCTGCACCTGCCGTTGGTCGTCGGCGCCTCGCTCGCGATGCAGCGGATCAACGACGGCGACGTGCTGGCCGTCGATGGCGGCAGCGGCCGCGTGGTGGTCGAACCCGACGCCGGCGACCTGCGCGCGCACCGTGCGCGGATGCGCGAGCTCGCGCGCGAGCGCAAGCAGCTGCACCGGCTGCGCCGCGAGCCGTCGCGCACGCTCGATGGCATCGACATCAAACTCTACGCCAATGCCGAGTCGCGCGAGGATGTGGCCGAAGCGCATGCCCTAGGCGCCGCCGGCGTTGGCCTGTATCGCACCGAGTTCCTGTTCCTGCAGCGCCACGAACTACCGGACGAGGACGAGCAGTTCCGCGTGTATCGCGACGTCGTGCTCGGCATGACCGGCCGCGCGGTGACGATCCGCACCCTCGACCTCGGCGCCGACAAGGCCGACCGCACCGGCTTGGCCTTGCGCGACGAGCCCAATCCCGCGCTGGGCCTGCGCGGCGTGCGCCTCTCGCTGGCGCGCGATGGCCTTCTGGACACGCAGCTGCGCGCCCTGGTGCGCGCGTCCGGCTACGGCCCGCTGCGGATCCTGCTGCCGATGGTCAGCTCGCGCGAGGAGATCCGTACCGTGCGCGCTCGCCTCAATCGTGTGATTGAGGAAGTGCGCGCTCAGGGCCACGAGGTTGCCGATCAGATTCCGCTGGGCGCGATGATCGAAGTCCCGGCAGCGGCGATCGCCCTGCCCAGCTTCATCGGCAGCGTCGACTTCCTCTCGATCGGCACCAACGACCTGGTCCAGTACCTGCTCGCGGCCGACCGCAACAACGAAGCCCTCGGCGAGCTCTACACGCCGCTCCACCCGGCCGTGCTGCGCATGCTGAGCAGCGTGATCAAGCTGGGCCACAAGCGCGGAAAGCCGGTCGCGGTGTGCGGGGAAATGGCCGGCGACGCGCACTTCGCGCCGCTGCTGCTGGCCTTGGGACTGATGGAGTTCAGCCTGCACCCGGCCACGCTGCTGGAACTCCGGCGCAGCATCCGCGCCTGCGATCTGTCGCAACTGCAGGCAAATGCCAAGGGCCTGCTTCGCGCGAGGGACCGCGCTTCGATCGAACAGTGGCTGCGCGATAACACGCCTTAGATGATTTCGGGGGTGGGCAGCTTCCGCATATGGGGCGATAATGCCGGCATGAACGCCTAACCCTGTCGCGCCCAACGTGGCTCGACTCGCCAACGGAAGCCCCGAATGGCCGAAGCCGTCCGCCACGACAAGACCGCGCGCCAGCTGCGTCTGCTCTCAGACGCGCTCGACAGCGGCCGCCTTGGCCCCGTGCGCCGGCTGGTCAACACGCTCTCCCCTGCCGAGATCGGCAACCTGCTCGAATCGCTGCCGCCGGCCAAGCGCACCATCGTCTGGGGCCTGGTCGATGCCGAGGACGACGGCGAGGTGCTGGTCCACGTCGGCGACGAGGTGCGCGAGAGCCTGCTGGCCGAGATGGATCCGGACGAAATCGTCGCGGCCGTCGAGGACCTGGACATCGACGACCTCGCCGACCTGGTCGAGGACCTGCCCGACACGGTCATCGACGAAGTCCTCAAGTCGATGGACCGCGAGAACCGCGAGCGGCTCGAGCAGGTGCTGTCGTACCCGGAGGACACCGCCGGCCGACTGATGAATCCCGACGTGGTGACGGTGCGCGCCGACACCACCATCGACGTCGTGCTGCGTTACCTGCGCCTGCGCGGGGAACTGCCCGAGCACACCGACCACCTGTACGTGGTCAGCCGCCGCCACCAGTACCTCGGCCGCATTGCGGTGGCTTCGCTGCTGACCAACGAGCCCGGCACGCCGATCAACAAGCTGATCGACGACGAGCAGCCGGCGATCGACGTGGAAGAGTCCGCTGGCGAAGTCGCCCGCAGGTTCTCCGACCATGACTGGCTCAGCGCGCCGGTGGTCGACGACAGCAACATCCTGCTCGGCCGCATCACCATCGACGACGTCGTCGACATCATCCGCGAGCAGGCGGAGCACCAGGCCCTGAGCGCGGCCGGCCTGGACGAGGACGAGGACCTGTTCAGCCCGGTGTGGCGCGCGATGCGGCGCCGCCTGATCTGGCTGTCGATCAACCTGGCCACGGCCTTTTTGGCCGCCAGCGTGGTCGGCGAGTTCGCCGGCACGATCGACAAGCTGGTCGCGCTGGCGGTGCTGATGCCGATCGTCGCCGGCATGGGCGGCAATGCCGGCACGCAGGTACTGGCGCTGATGGTGCGCGGCCTGGCGCTGGGCCAGGTGGGTGCCTCCAACGTGCGCACGCTGCTGTGGAAGGAAGTGCGCGTCGCGCTGCTCAACGGCCTGGCGCTCGGCTCGCTGCTGGCCGTGATCGTGATGCTGTGGTTCCACAACATCGGCCTGTCGCTGGTGATCGCCACCGCGCTCACGCTGAACCTGCTCTCGGCGGCGATGGCCGGCGTGCTCGTGCCGCTGACGCTCAAGCGCTTCGGTTTCGACCCGGCGCTGGCGAGCAGCATCTTCCTGACCACCGTGACCGACGTCATGGGCTTCTTCACGTTCCTGGGTCTGGCCACGCTGCTGCTGTTGCGCTGATCAAGTGCGTTTCTGCGACGCAATCGCGGGCGCGCAGCCGCTCGTACGCGGAAAAATATGGCAACGTCGTTTGCCAGGCTGTCCCATGAAGTTCCATCCCCACTCGCTGCTGGTCATGTTCGCGTTGCTGCTCGGTGCGAGCTGCTCGCATTCGCCCGCCAAGGTGGATACCGGCCGATTCGAACAGCGCGAACTGCAGGTGGAGGGCGCTGTCCACCGCTACCAGGTGTTCGTTCCTTCGCGTGAAGCAGGCGGACGCAAGCCCGCGGTCGTGCTGTTCCTGCACGGCTCCGGCGAACGCGGCACCGACAACCAGCGCCAGATCGAGGTCGGCCTCGGGCCGTACCTGCGACAGCACATGGCGGACTTCCCTGCGATCGTGGTGTTCCCGCAGGCGAAAGCGGGTCAGTCGTGGAGCGGTGCCACGGCTCGCATGGCGCTGGCCGAGCTCGATGCCAGCGTGCGCGAGTTCAATGGCGACGACGACCGCATCGCGCTGACCGGGATCTCGCGCGGTGGTTATGGCGTGTACGAGCTGGCGCTGATGGAACCGCAACGCTTCTCGGCGCTGGTGCCGGTCTGCGGCGGCATCACTCAGCCCGGCATCAAGGAACCATTGCAGGTCGACGGCGTCGCCGGTGCGCCCGATCCGTTCGTGGCGGCCGCGCAGCGGCTGCAACACCTGCCGATGTGGCTCTTCCACGGCGGCCAGGACGATGTGGTGACGCCGGACCAGTCGCGCCACATGGTCGAAGCGATGCGCCGGATCGGCGGCAACGTGCGTTACACAGAGTTTGCCCAGGCCGGCCACAACGCCTGGGACCCGGCTTACGCCACGGCGGACCTGTGGCCGTGGCTGTTCGCGCAGGAGCGATAGGCTCGCTGTCGCTCGCTTACCCCTCTTCCGGCCCTTCGGGCCACCTTCTCCCACAAGGGGAGAAGCAAGACAGGATGGCTTAAGACACCGGAAACCGGTGTCCCCATTACTCCCTCTCCCTTTCGGGAGAGGGAAATCAGCCGCGCAATAGCGCTTCCAGCACCGCCATCCGCACGGCGACGCCGTTGCTGACCTGGGTGAGGATCAGCGATTGCGGGCCGTCGGCGACGTCGTCGGTGATCTCCACGCCGCGGTTCATTGGCCCCGGATGCATCACCACGGCATCCGCGGCGGCACGCTTCAGGCGCGCGGCGCTGAGCCCGAAGTCACGGTGGTACTCGTCAAGCGAGGCAACCAGGCCCTCCTCCATGCGCTCGCGCTGCAGGCGCAGCATCATCGCGGCATCGACGCCTTCCAGCGCGGCATCGAGGTCATGCGACACCACGCAACCCTGCAGCGTGCCGTCGTCCGGCAGCAACGAGGCCGGCCCGCACACACGGATCTCACCGGTACCCAGTGCCCGCAACGCCTGCAGATCGGACCGGGCCACGCGCGAGTGCTTCACGTCGCCGACGATCACCACCTTCAGCCGGGAGAAGTCATGACCCTTCGCCTGGCGCAGGGTCAGCATGTCAAGCAAGCCCTGCGTCGGGTGTGCTGTGCGGCCATCGCCGGCATTGACCAGCGACGTTCCCGGGTTGGCATGTCCGGACAATTCGGCCACGGCGCCGTCGACCTTGTGCCGGATGACGAAGCCACGCACGCCCATCGCCTCTAGGTTCTTCATCGTGTCCAGCGCGGTTTCACCCTTGCTGGTCGAGGACGTGGATGCATCGAAGTTCAGCACGTCGGCACCGAGCCGCTGCGCGGCCAGCGTGAAGCTCATGCGCGTACGCGTGGAAGGCTCGAAGAACAGCGTGCAGACCGCGATGCCATCCAGCGCGCGGCGGTCGTAATGGCCTTCGGCGAAGGCCTGTGCGCGCACCAGCAGCGCGTTCAGGGCATCGCGCGGCATGCCGTCCAGGGTGAGCAGGTGGCGGGGCGTCACGGTGTGGGATGCGTTCATGCGGCAGGCAGGTCGGAGAGTTCGGTGGCTTCGTCCGGGGCCGCCAGCCAGCGCTCGATGATCACGGCCGCGGCGACCGCGTCCAGGGCATCGGCATCGCGGCGGCGCTTGCGCCCTTCGGCGCGGTCGGAGGCAAAACGCTGCGCGGCTTCGATGGAACTGGATCGCTCGTCGACCAGTACCACCGGCACCTTGTAGCGGGCATGCAGCTCGCGCGCGAACGCATGGGCGCGCTGGCGTATCGGCTGGTCGCCGCCTTCGAGCGTCATCGGATCGCCGACGATCATGCCGTCCGGACGCCATTCCTTGCGCAGACGGTCGATCATGGCCCAGTCCGGTCCGCTCGCATGCACGTCGACCACGGCTAGCGCGCGTGCGCCATGGCCAAAGGCACTGCCGACGGCGATGCCGATGCGGCGCGAGCCGACATCGAAGCCGAGAACGGTGCCGTCGCGGCGGATGCTGGAAGACGGTCCGCTGGCAGGTTGGCTTTCGGAAGGCTGGCCGGAGGGCGGCGCCATCATGCGTGCCCGGAGTAATCGGCCAGGTGGGCGAAGTCGACGCCGATGCGCCCGGCCGCCGCCTGCCAGCGCGATTCCAGCGGAAGGTTGAACAGCAGTTCGGGATCCGCGGGTGCGGTCAGCCAGTCGTTCTCGGTCAGCTCCTGCTCGAGCTGGCCCGAGCCCCAGCCGGCGCAACCCAGCGCGACGATCGCATGCCTGGGCCCTTCGCCACGCGCCATCGCCTCGAGGATGTCGCGCGAGGTCGTGAGGAACAGCGCCTCGGCGATCGCCATCGTCGAGTCCCAATGCATTCCGCCATCGTGCAGCACGAAGCCGCGCTCCGGATGCACCGGGCCGCCCGCCAGGACGATCTGCGCGCGGAGATGTTCATCGCCGCCTTCCACGCCCATCTGCCCGAGTACTTCACCGAGAGTGTATTCGGACGGGCGGTTGACGACGATGCCCATGGCGCCGTCGTCGTCGTGCTGGCAGATCAGCGCGACGCTGCGCGAGAAATTGGTGTCAGCCAGCGCCGGCAGCGCGATCAGGAGCTGATTGGCGAGGGGTGTGGGCGTTGCTTGCATGCCCCGCATTCTATCGCGCGGCGTGTGATCGCGCGGCCTTGGCCCGCGGCGTAGGATGGCGATTGGCCCCGAAATCGACCGCACCGTCATGCCTGCATTGTCCCTGCGCCCCCTCGCCTTCGCCTGCCTCGCCGTCATTGCATTGGCCGCCTGTCAACGCCAGGCCCCGGAGCCGGCCGCGAGCACGGCACCGGCGCAGCCCGCGCCCGATGCCGCCAGCGCCTACGCCGCGGAGCACGCCGGCGATTACGCCCGCGTTCCGTTGAAGGCCGATCTGTCGAAGTTCGATGAACGTACGCGACAGATGATCGCCAGGCTGGTCGAAGCCAGCGGCGTGATGAACGCGATCTACTGGAAGCAATCGTGGGACGGCGACCGCGATCAACTGCTCGCACGCGCCCCCGATGCCGCCACGCGCGAACTGGTCGAGGTCAACTTCGGCCCGTGGGACCGCCTCAACGAGGACAAGCCGTTCATCGCCGGTGTGGGGGCGCGTCCGCCGGGCGGCCCGTTCTATCCCGTGGACATGACCAAGGAAGAGTTCGAGGCTGCCTCGCTGCCGGACAAGACCTCCAACTACACGCTGCTTCGCCGCGACGCGGCCGGCAAGCTGATCACCGAGCCCTATCACCAGGCGTACCGCGCCGAACTGGAGCGCGCCGCCGCTCTGCTGCGCGAGGCGTCGAAGCTCAGCGCCGACCAGGCGTTCGCGAGCTACCTGGCCATGCGCGCCGACGCGCTGCTGTCGGACGACTTCCGCCCCAGCGACCTGGCCTGGATGGACATGAAGACCAATCCGGTCGATGTCGTCATCGGTCCGATCGAGACCTACGAGGACCAGCTGTTCGGATATAAGGCTGCCTACGAAGGCCTGGTGCTGATCAAGGACATCGAATGGAGCCAGAAGCTGGCGCGCTTCGCCAAGCTGCTGCCAGCGCTGCAGAAGGGGCTGCCGGTCGATGGGAAGTACAAGGCGGAGACGCCCGGCTCCAATGCCGACCTCAACGCGTACCAGGCCGTGTACTACGGCGGCAACGCCAACGTCGGCGCCAAGACCATCGCGATCAACCTGCCCAACGACGAGGAAGTCCAGCTGAAGAAAGGCACGCGCCGTCTGCAGCTGGAAAACGTCATGAAGGCGAAGTTCGACGCGATCCTGATGCCGATCGCGCAGCAGCTGATCGCCCAGGACCAGCTCAAGCACGTCACCTTCGATGCATTCTTCGAGGACGTGATGTTCCACGAGGTCGCGCACGGCCTGGGCATCAAGAAGACTCTCGACGGCAAGGGCACGGTCGACGAAGCGCTGAAGGAGTACGCCTCCAGCTTCGAGGAGGGCAAGGCCGACATCCTCGGCCTGTACATGATCGACGCGCTGAGCGAGCAGGGTGAACTCGACAAGACCAAGCTGATGGACGGCTACGTCACCTTCCTCGCCGGCATCCTGCGCTCGGTGCGCTTCGGCGCCGCGGACGCGCATGGCAAGGCCAACATGGTGCGCTTCAACTTCTTCGCCGAACGCGGCGCGTTCACCCGTGACGCCGATGGCCGCTACCGCGTCGACTTCGAGAAGATGCGCTCGGCAATGAACGCGCTCAGCGCCAAGCTGCTGACCGTGCAGGGCGACGGCGACTACGCCGAGGCCAAGCGCATGACCGCGACGATGGGCGTCATCAAGCCCGAACTCGCTTCGGACCTGGCACGCCTGAAGGACGCGAAGATCCCGGTCGACATCCGCTTCGACCAGGGGCTCGAGGTGCTGGGCCTGTCGCAGTACGCCAGCACGCAGCCGTAACCGGCGATGTCGGGCTACTGCGATTACGCACCGGGCCACCCGCTGCACGGGCCGTACCATGATCATGAGTACGGCTTCCCGCAGCGCGAGGACGCCGTGCTGTTCGAACGGCTGGTGCTGGAAATCAACCAGGCGGGGCTGAGCTGGGAAACCATGCTGCGCAAGCGCGACGGCTTCCGTCGCGCCTACCATGGCTTCGACGTCGATCGCGTCGCCCGTTATGGCGAGCGCGACCGCGAACGCCTGCTGGCCGACCCCGGCATCATCCGCAACCGTCTCAAGGTCGATGCCGCCATCCACAATGCACAGGTGATCCGTGGACTGCGCGACAGCCATGGCAGCTTCGCGCAGTGGCTCGATGCACAGCAGCTGGACCACGATCGCCGGCGCGACAAGGCGTCATGGGTGAAGCTGTTCAAGAAGACCTTCCGTTTCACCGGTGGCGAGATCACCGGCGAGTTCCTGATGAGTCTGGGCTACCTGGCCGGCGCGCATCGCGAGAGCTGCCCGGTGTATGCGCGCATCGCGGCGCTGCCGCCGCCCTGGATGGCGGAATCGGGCTGAACCATTAGCCCTGATGGACGGCCGAAAAGAAAAGCCCGGCCGCCGGGGAGGGAATCGAGAGGCGGCAGCCGGGCTGAGAAAATCAGCTCGTCCAGGCGCCTGTTGCGGCGGCCTGTACGGGGAAACAGCGGCTGCGGCGCGCGCGGTCACGCGCGCCTCGATCGTCCGGATTCGATCTCCGTGCGCGTCACGCGCACGCCCCTGCCCCCTAGAGAAGCATGCCGTCCTGGCGTGTGAAGTCCGTGTCACGGCGGCGGCCTGTCCGTGACTGCAATCGAGGAAACATCCAAAGAAAAAGCCGGGCCAGGCCCGGCTTCTTCCTTCATCCGATAGCCACCCGTATCAGCGGGCTTCGGCCACTTCGACGCCGTCCAGGCCCTGCGCCAGGGTCTTGGCATCGCCGCCCTGCGCAAGCTTGATGCGCAGGCGCACTTCGTTCTGCGAGTCGGCATAACGCAGCGCGTCCTCGTAGGAGATCTCGCCGGCCTGGTACAGCTCGAACAGGGCTTGGTCGAAGGTCTTCATGCCGAGCTGCACGGACTCCTTCATCACTTCCTTCAGCTTGTGGATCTCGCCATCGCGGATGTAGTCCTGCACCAGCGGCGTGCCGAGCAGGATCTCCATCGCCACGCGGCGCCCCTTGCCGTCCGGCGTCGGGATCAGCTGCTGTGCGACCACGCCCTTGAGGTTGAGCGAGAGATCCATCAGCAGCTGGCCGCGTCGGTCTTCCGGGAAGAAGTTGATGATGCGGTCCATCGCCTGGTTGGCGTTGTTGGCGTGCAGCGTGCACAGCACCAGGTGGCCGGTCTCGGCGAAGGCGATGGCGTGGTCCATGCCTTCGCGCGTGCGCACCTCGCCGATCATGATCACGTCCGGCGCCTGGCGCAGCGTGTTCTTCAGCGCCGCGTCCCAGCTGTCGGTGTCGATGCCGACCTCGCGCTGCGTGATGATGCAGCCCTCGTGCTTGTGCACGAACTCGATCGGGTCCTCGATCGTGATGATGTGGCCGGTCGAGTTCATGTTGCGGTAGCCGATCATCGCCGCCAGCGAGGTCGACTTACCGGTACCGGTAGCACCGACGAAGATGATGATGCCGCGCTTGGTCATCGCCAGCGTCTTGATGACCGGCGGCAGGTTGAGCTCCTCGACAGTCGGGATCTTGGTCTCGATGCGTCGCAGCACCATGCCGACCTGGTTGCGCTGGTAGAAGCAGCTCACGCGGAAGCGGCCTACGCCCGAGACGCCGATGGCGAAGTTGCACTCGTGCGTCTTTTCGAACTCCTCGCGCTGCTGCGGCGTCATCACATTGAGGACGAGGTCGCGGCTCTGCTGCGGGGTCAGCGGGTTCTGCGTGATCGGCGAGATCTTGCCGTGGACCTTCATCGACGGCGGCATGCCGGCCGTGATGAACAGGTCCGACGCCTTCTGGTGCGCCATCAGCTTGAGGAAGGAGGTGAAATCGATGGTGGTGCCGGTGGTGCTCATGCGATGCCTCCGTGAGGCGTTGTTGCGTTCCGTGCGCCGCGGCCGTCATTGGTCGCGGCACGGCCGGACGTTGATCAATCGAACAGCCGCTTGTCCTTAGCGTACTCGCGCGCATTCGGACGGGTGATAAGGCCACGCTTGACCAGGTCCTGCAGGTGCTGGTCGAGCGTCATCATTCCGTAGTTCTGGCCGGTCTGGATCGCCGAATACATCTGCGCGACCTTGTCCTCGCGGATCAGGTTACGGATCGCCGGAATGCCGACCATGATCTCCCACGCGGCGGTACGGCCGCCGCCGACCTTCTTCAGCAGCGCCTGCGAGATCACCGCGCGCAGCGATTCGGACAGCATCGAGCGCACCATCGGCTTCTCGCCGGCCGGGAACACGTCGATGATGCGGTCCACGGTCTTGGCGGCCGAGCTCGTATGCAGCGTGCCGAACACGAGATGGCCGGTTTCCGCGGCGGTCAGCGCGAGGCGAATGGTTTCCAGGTCGCGCAGCTCGCCGACCAGGACGTAGTCCGGGTCTTCGCGCAGCGCCGAGCGCAGCGCTTCGTTGAAGCCGTGCGTGTCGCGGTGAACCTCGCGCTGGTTGATCAGGCACTTCTGCGAGGTGTGGACGAACTCGATCGGGTCCTCGATGGTGAGGATGTGACCGTATTCGTTCTTGTTGATGTGGTCGACCATCGCCGCGAGCGTGGTCGACTTGCCCGAACCGGTCGGGCCGGTGACCAGGATCAGGCCCTGCGGCTGGTCGATCAGTTCCTTGAAGATGCGCGGGCAGCCCAGGTCCTCGAGCGTCAGCACTTCCGAAGGCACGGTACGGAATACCGCACCGGCGCCGCGGTTCTGGTTGAACGCGTTGACGCGGAAGCGCGCCAGGCCCGGGATCTCGAACGAGAAGTCGACCTCGAGGAACTCTTCGTAGTCGCGGCGCTGCTTGTCCGACATGATGTCGTAGACCAGCGCGTGCACCTGCTTGTGGTCGAGCGCCGGAATGTTGATGCGGCGGACGTCGCCGTCCACCCGGATCATCGGCGGCAAGCCCGCCGACAGATGCAGGTCGGATGCCTTGTTCTTGACCGAAAACGCCAACAGCTCGGCGATATCCATGCGTGCTCCCCCCGCAACGCGGAAACTTCTTGATACGAAACGACCCGATACGTGTCTGCGCCCGCGAAAACTGGCGCGAAACCACCCCTGAGGGCAGTATAGCCCCGGACCCGTACCGCCGTTCCAGCCCCCATTTCAGGATTTGTCGACGTGCTCACGCACGCCCTGCAAGACGTATTGCTCCGACTCGAGAACGCGGCGAGGGCCGCCCAGCGGCCAGTGCCGCGCCTGCTTGCCGTGTCCAAGACCCAGCCTGCGACCGCGGTCGCGGAATTGGCGGCGTGTGGACAACGCGCATTCGGCGAGAACTACGTGCAGGAGGCGGCAGCCAAACAGGCGCAACTGAATGCGCTGGCGCTGGAGTGGCACCTGATCGGTCACCTCCAGTCCAACAAAGCCAGGGAAGCCGCGGTGCTGTTCGACTGGGTGCAGACCGTGGACCGCGCCAAGCTGGTCCAGGCGCTGGCCCTGCACCGGCCCGCCGACCGGGCGCCGCTCAACGTCCTGATCCAGGTCAATATCGACGACGAGAGCAGCAAGCATGGTTGCCGCCCGGACGAGGTGGCGGCCCTGGCCGCCGCCGTCGCGGGTGAGCCAAGGCTGCGCCTGCGGGGTCTGATGGTGATCCCGCAGCCCCACCCCGACATCGAGCAGCGGCGTGGCGCCTTCCGGCGCACGCGCGAGTTGTTCGAGGCCCTGCAGCACGACCATCCCGACGCCGACACACTGTCCATGGGCATGAGCGACGATTGCCCCATCGCGATCGCCGAAGGCGCGACCATGGTGCGCGTCGGCACCGCCCTGTTCGGCTCGCGCCCGGCCAAGCCCCACACACCGGACCACTCCCACGCATGACCCTTTCCATCGCATTCATCGGCGGCGGCAACATGGCCCGCAGCCTGATCGGCGGCCTCGCCTCGCGCGGCCACAAACCCGCCGCCCTCCACGTAGCCGAGCCGGTCGACTCCCTGCGGGAAGGCCTCCAGAGCGACTTCGGCGTGGCCGCGTACGGCTCCGCGGCCGCGGCCGCCGATGGCGCCGCGGTCTGGGTCCTGGCGGTCAAACCACAGGTGATGCGCGCCGTGTGCGAGGAACTCGCGCCGTTGGCGCAGGCGCAGCATCCGCTGGTGATCTCGGTGGCCGCGGGCATCGGCACCCGGCAGCTCGACCAGTGGCTGGGCGGCGGCCAGGCGGTGGTCCGGGCGATGCCCAACACCCCGGCCCTGCTCGGCGCAGGCATCACCGGCCTTTTTGCGAACCCAGCCACCGACGATGCCGGCCGCGAGCGTTCCGCAGCCCTGTTGCATGCGGTGGGCCCGACCGTGTGGATCGACGACGAGGCGCGCATGGACGCCGTCACCGCGGTCTCGGGCAGCGGCCCGGCCTACGTCTTCCTGCTGGCAGAAGCGATGACCGCCGCGGGCATCCGCCAGGGACTCGCGCCCGAGGCGGCCCAGGCCCTGGTGACCCAGACCCTGCTGGGTGCGGCGACCATGCTCTCGCAGCTGGACGAACCGGCCGAAGTACTGCGCGCCCGCGTCACCTCGCCCGGCGGGACCACGCAGGCGGCGATCGAGACGTTCGAGGCCGGCGGCTTCCGCGCCCTGGTGGACAGTGCGATTGCCGCCGCCACCGAACGCGGCCGCCAATTGTCGGCGGCGCATGATTGATGAACCCGAGGAGACCGTCATGAGCCACAAGATCTCTCTGGCCTCGCTGCTGACGGCCTTCGTCCTTGCCGGATGCGGAGGCGGCGGTTCGCCTCCGCCGGCTGCGCCGAGTGCTTCCACGGCGGGCGCCACGCAGGATGCGGTCAGTCGCATCGGCGACGTCAGCATCCGCGCCAGCGTCGTCCAGACTTCCTCGCTGCCCGAGCAGGTGGCGGCGCAATACGGCATCGCCCGCGACGACCGCACCGTGATGCTGCTGGTTGCCGTCCGCCAAGGGCCCGAAGCGCAGGAAGTGGCGCTCCCGGCGCAGATCACCGCCACCGCGACGGACCTGCGCGGCCGCCGCCAGACGGTCTCGATGCGCGAGCTGCGCACCGGGGCCGGCTCCGGTCCGGAGCTGCTGGACTACATCGGCACGGTCGACATCTCGCTGCCGGACACGCTGCGCTTCGACCTCACGATCGTCCGCGAAGGCGGCGCTACCTCGAGCATGCAGTTCAGCCGCGACTTCTACCCGCGCTGAAAACGGCCCTCACCCACTCTCCGCATGCGGAAGAGAGGCTCTGTTGAGTGCGCGAAGCAGGCGGACCTGACACCTACCCATGCCGCCGCGCCCAAGCCTGGATCACGCCCGCGATCTCCCGCACTCCGTCGCTCAATGCCGCGGGCCCGGGCTGCAGGATCAGCGGCGACTTGATCTCGTGCAGTTCGCGGTCGCGCACCGCCGGGATCGCATCCCAGCCGGGACGTGCGGCGACCTTGTCCGGGCGAAATTTCTTGCCGCACCACGATCCGAACACGATGTCGGGCGCACGCCGCACCACTTCCGAGGCGTCTTCGAGGATGCGCTGCTTCGCCAGCGGCTCGGCGGCGCGTTCCGGGAAGATGTCGTCGCCGCCTGCGATGCGGACCAGCTCCGCCACCCAGCGGATGCCGGTGATCGGCGGCTCGTCCCACTCCTCGAAATAGACCTTCGGGCGGCACGGCAGCCTGGCCGCCTCCGCCGCGATGGCGTCCAGCCCTCGCTGCAGTTCGTCCGCGTACGCGTTCGCTTTCGCCGCCGCGCCGACCATCGCGCCAAGCCGGCGGATGTAGTCGAGGATGCCCTCGACACTGCGGTGGTTGCTGATCCACACCTCGATGCCGTGGCGGATCAGTTCGCCGGCGATCTCGGCCTGGATGTCGGAGAAGCCAATCACGAAGTCCGGCTGGAGCTTGAGGATCTCGCCGATCTTCGCGCTGGTGAAGGCGCTGACCTTGGGCTTTTCCTTGCGCGCCACCGGCGGGCGCACGGTGAAGCCGCTGATGCCGACGATGCGGTGCTGTTCGCCGAGCGCGTACAGCGTCTCGGTCGGTTCTTCGGTCAGGCAGACGATGCGTTGCGGTCCCATGCGCGAATTGTCGCATGCAGCTCGCACCGGCCCGCCGTCCGCGCCTCGCTTCCGTGCTCGGGGGCCAACGCCCAGGCCGGCACACCGGCCGGCGTTGCCATGCGCACGGTCCACCCGGGTTTCACGGATAGAGCATCCTCTTGCGCCATTCGCCGGCCACATCGGCTTCGTAGCACTGGCGCTCATGCAGGCGGAAATCCGCGCCGTACCAGAACTCGATCATCTCCGGGCGCACGCGCAGCCCGGTCCAGCGCGCGGGGCGCGGCACGTCGCGGCCCGCGAACTCGTGCTCGGCCTGCGCCAGTCGCTGTTCGAAGGCCGCGCGCGATTCCAGCGTCTCCGACTGTTTCGATGCCCACGCACCGAGTTGGCTTCCGCGCGGCCGCGAGGCGAAATAGGCATCGGCCTCGTCGTCGCCGACGATCTGGACCGCACCCTCGATGCGCACCTGCACGCCGTCGCGGACACGCGGCCAGTGGAACAGCAGCGCCGCATGCGGATTGGCCTGCAGTTCGCGGCCCTTGCGCCCGTCCAGGTGCGTGTAGAACACGAAGCCGCGCTCGTCGAACGCTTTCAACAACACCGTTCGCGCGGACGGGCGGGCATCGAGCGAGGCCGTGGCGACGGTCATCGCGGTGGGGTCGGGCTCGCCGGCGATGCGCGCTTCCTCGAACAACTGCGCGAACGTGGCGAGGGCTTCACTGAGCAGGGGGGCTGTCGTCATTGCGATATTGTGGGCCGATGTCGCCACGGCTGCACCCTTCCTCACCCGCCGCTCCCCATACCGCCGGATTCGGCGACGAGATCGTCCGCCGTGTCCTCGACGATGCGCTCGTCCATGGCGCGCGCGTCTATGCCATTGCTGGCCTGCAGGGCTCCGGCAAGTCCACGCTCGCCGCGCAGGTCGGCGCGATGGCGGCGCGGCGCGGGCTGCGCGTGGCCACGTTGTCGATCGACGACGTCTACCTCGGCCGCCGCGAACGTCTGCGCCTCGCACGGGACGTGCACCCGCTGCTCGCCACGCGCGGGCCGCCGGGCACCCACGATGTCGCCCTCGCCTGCGACGTGCTCGACCGGCTGCGTGCAGGCGGGCACGTGCGATTGCCCCGCTTCGACAAGCTCGCCGACACTCGCCTGCCGCCGTCGCGCTGGAAGCCCGTGTCCGCCGCCGACCTCGTGCTGTTCGAGGGCTGGTTCCTGAAAACACCGCCACAGGCGCCCGGCGAGTTGCGGGAATCGCTGAACGCGGTGGAGCGCGACGAAGACCCGGACGGATCGTGGCGCCGGTACTGCAACGACGCCCTCGCCCGCGAGTACCCGGCGCTGTGGTCGCGGCTGGATCGCCTGCTGTTCCTGCAGCCTCCGGGATTCGAGATCGTGCCCGGATGGCGGTGGGAGCAGGAAGCGGCCATGCAGGCCAACGCTCCGTCCCCGCGGCGCGGCATGTCGCGGCCGCAAATGGATCGCTTCGTGCAGTTGTTCGAGCGCGTCAGCCGCCAGGCGCTGCGCACGTTGCCCGGGCTCGCCGATCTCGTACTGCCCCTGGACGCGCAGCGGCGTCCATTGGCCTGAAATCCGTTTACTGCCCGCGGGGTGTCACTCGACGATGAAGGTGATCCGCAGGTTGACGCGCCATTCCTGCACGTTGCCCTTGTCGTCGGTCACGACCTTGATCTCGTGAACCCACGCGCCCTGCAGGTTCTTCACGGATTCGGCGCATTTCTTCAGGCCGACCTTGACCGCGTCCTCCATGCTCGTCTTCGAAGCGGCATTGAGCTCGATGACCTTGGCTACCGACATGGCGTCTCTCCCGGGGGATTCCGGCGACGGGTTGCCGCCGGCCACGCGACCGTACGCCCGGGCCCGTCAACATCACGCATCGACATCCTGTCTGCGGCGGCTGGCTACAATCGCGCCATGACTTCCGCCAGCGCCCCACGCCCCGGCGTCTCCAATCTGGTCCTGGTCGGCCCGATGGGATCCGGAAAATCGAGCATCGGCCGGCGCCTCGCCGAGCATTTCGGATTGCGCCTGGCCGACGCGGACCGCGAGATCGAATCGCGCGCAGGCTGCAGCGTGAACCAGATCTTCGAAAGCGAAGGCGAGGCAGGATTCCGCACGCGCGAGCGCGCCACACTGGCCGAACTCCTGCAGGACGAAGGCCTGGTGCTGGCCACGGGCGGCGGTGCGGTGCTGGATGCCGCCAATCGATCGCTGATGCGCGAGCGGGGATTCGTCGTGTACCTGCAGGCCGGCGTCGACCAGCAACTGCAACGCCTGGCGCAGGATCGCACCCGTCCCCTGCTCGCCCATGGCGACCGCGAACGGATCCTTCGCGGCCTGGCCGAAGTGCGCGCGCCGTTGTATGCGCAAGTCGCGCACCTGCAATTCGACACCGACGGTCATTCCGAGACCGACACCGCCGAACATCTCGCGCGACTGCTGGAGGTCCACTGGCCCTTCGCCGCCGCCTGCCGCCAAAGGAGTATTCCTTCATGAGCGCACTGCACACGGTCAAGGTCGAGGGCGAGTCGCGCTACGACATCCTGATCGGCCCTGGCCTGCTGGGCGATGCACGCATCGCCCAGACGCTGCGCGGGCGGCACGCGCTGATCGTCAGTGACGTCAACGTGGCGCCGCTCTATGCCGATCGCGTCGAAGCCACGCTGCTCTCGGCCCGGCCGTCGCTGCACGTGGGCCGCTATGTCATGCCCGCCGGCGAACAGGAAAAGACGCTGGCCCGGTTCTGCGAGTGCATCGACGCGCTGGCGGCCATGTGCGCGACGCGCGACGCCGCGGTGATCGCGCTGGGCGGTGGCGTGGTGGGCGATCTCGCCGGCTTTGCAGCGGCCTGCTGGATGCGCGGCATCGACGTGATCCAGTTGCCCACCACGTTGCTGTCGATGGTCGATTCCTCCGTCGGCGGCAAGACGGCGGTGGACCTGCCCGCCGGCAAGAACCTCGTCGGCGCGTTCCATGCGCCACGGGCCGTGATCGCCGATACCGCCGTGCTGCGCTCGCTGCCGCCGCGCGAATTGCGCGCGGGCCTGGCCGAAGTGGTCAAGTACGGCGCGGTGTTCGACGCGGGCTTTTTCGCATGGCTCGAGGCGCACGCCGACGCGCTGGTCGCCAGCGAGGATGCGACGCTGTCCGAGGCGATCGCGCGTTCGTGCCGGCACAAGGCCGAGGTCGTCTCGCGCGATCCGTTCGAGCAGGGCGAACGCGCCGTGCTCAATTTTGGCCACACCTTCGGCCACGCCATCGAAACCGAGCAGGGCTACGCAGGTGCGCAAAGCGATGCGCTGAACCATGGCGAGGCCGTAGCGGTCGGCATGGTGCTGGCGGCGAAGCTGGCCGCGGCCGTGGGCTGGGCTCCGCTGTCCGACGCACACCGGCTGGAAGCGCTGCTGCACCGGCTTGGCCTTCCCACCGCGATGCCGACTGGGCTTGACCCTTCACGGTTGCTGGAACGGATGCGCCTGGACAAGAAAGCCCAGGCCGGCGGCATGCGCTTCGTGCTATGGAAGCCGCTGGGCTCGGCCACCCTCGCCTCGGGCGTGCCCGACGAAACCGTGCTGGAGGTATTGCGGAGAGGATGAGCGAGCGTCCGCGCCGCGAACCCTGACCGTACAATCCCGCCATGCGCCTGCTCCTGCAACAACGTCCGGACGGCCGCGAAGCCCCGCGCTTCGTGCAACTGATGCTGCAGCCGGACCTCCTCGGCGGCTGGACGCTGGTGCGCGAGTCCGGCCAGATCGGCGGCCGCAGCACGCTGCGCAGGGAACAGTTCCTCGACCACGCCAGCGCCATGACCGCGCTCGAAAGCGCGCGTGACCAGCAGCTCAAGCGGGGCTTCCAGCTGATGTTCGTGCAGGGCGCCGACGCACCCCGGTGAGCCCGGGTAAAGCCCCACGCTGAAACGCTCCGGTGCCGGCGCGCGACCAGGGCACTCCGCCGGTCCCCGCCCGCTCAGGCGATAATGCCGCCCTTCCGCGCGACCCCACGCGCCCGAGACCGACGAATGACCGCCAACGCCCCCGCCCCGACGTCCGCCCTCCAGAACGACCGCTTCCTCCGCGCCCTGCGCCGCGAGCCGGTCGACCGGACGCCGGTGTGGCTGATGCGCCAGGCCGGCCGCTACCTGCCGGAATACCGCGCCACGCGCGCCGCGGCCGGCAGCTTCCTGGCGATGGCCAAGAACCCCGAACTGGCCTGCGAAGTGACGCTGCAGCCGTTGCGGCGCTTCCCGCTCGACGCGGCGATCCTGTTCTCCGACATCCTCACCGTGCCCGACGCGATGGGCCTGGGCCTGTACTTCGTCGAGGGCGAGGGCCCGAAGTTCGAACACCCGATCCGCAGCCATGACGACATCGCCCGCCTGGCCGTGCCCGACATGGGCCGCGAGCTGCGCTACGTGACGGACGCGGTCAGCACGATCCGGCGCGAACTGGACGGTTCCGTGCCGCTGATCGGCTTCTCCGGCAGTCCGTGGACGCTGGCCTGCTACATGGTCGAAGGCGGCGGCAGCGACAACTACTCGAAGGTGAAGTCGCTGGCGCTCAACGACCCGGCGGCGATGCACCGCCTGCTGGAGGTCGTGACCGACTCCGTGATCGCCTACCTGGACGCACAGCGCCAGGCCGGCGCGCAGGCGCTGCAGGTGTTCGACACCTGGGGCGGCGTGCTGTCGCCGGCGATGTACCGCGAGTTCTCGCTGCGCTATCTCAAGCGCATTGCGCAGGAGCTGCCGCGTGGTGACGACCATGCACCCGAGGGGCGGGCGCCGCTGATCCTGTTCGGAAAGGGCAACGGCGCCTACCTCGAGGAACTCGCCGCCAGCGGTGCCGAAGCCGTCGGCGTCGACTGGACGGTCGAGCTGGGCAATGCCGCGCGCCGTACCGGCGGCAAGGTCGCGATCCAGGGCAACCTCGATCCGGTGACGCTGTACGCGCAGCCGGACGCGATTCGCCGTGAGGTCGGGCGCGCGCTCGACGACTACGCGGCCGGCAATGGCGGTTCGCGCGAGGGCCATGTGTTCAATCTCGGACACGGCATGTCGCCCGACATGAGCCCGGACCACGTCGCCGCGCTCGTGGCCGCGGTGCACGAACTCAGCGCGCGCTGATTCGCGGCGTCGCTCCGCGCGACGCTGACGCGAAACCGACTCGCCATCTTCACCCGGCGTAGGCAGCGCCGGTCCCATGCTGTGCCTGCGGTCAGGATGCGGGACCGGAAGCCAAGCCCGATGTGCGACACGTAGGAGTTTTCCTACGGTCCGGCGCGCTGTCGGCCGACGGCAGGTTTCGGACCCATACAGCATTCTGACTGCGCCCCGGCAGCCCGGCCTTTGCGATGGTCAAGGAACCACCGCTCAGCAAAGGATTACAGGCCGTCCGCTTGAGCAACGGGTTGGCTGGGCCGGGGCGCCTTTTTCTTCCGAGTTCGGAGCCGGGGCTTCGCGATGGCGCACGTGCTAGACCGCGCAATTCGTACCGGACGACGTGCCGACCGCATCCGGCAGGGTGTGCGCCGCTTCCTGGTCGTGTGGCTGACGGTGGCGGCACTCGCCCTGATGGCGCACGCGATCGCCCCCGCCCAGACCGGGCACGCGAAGCCGCCGGAAAACAGGCTGCTTCAAAGCAGCGTGGGGGAGCCCAGACGATGAGTTACCGGGTCGAAATCCGCGAGTCCGGATCGACCGGACCCTGCGTCTCCATGCCTTCGACATTGCACTGCCACGGCACGCTGCACGACGCTGCCACGGCCGGGCGGCGCGACGCCCACCTGCATGCCCGTACGAGCCGCCGCAACGTGGTCGTGCGCGTGTACGGCGAAACCGGTGAACTGGTCGTCGCGGCACCGATCCGCTCCGGGGCCGGGATCGACGCCCCCCAGGCCTGAGCGGGCACAGCCGTGGCTCAGGCCACGGCATCCTCCAGCAGTTCGTTCAACAACGCGCCCGTCACCGGCTTGCGCATGAAGCGGTCGAACCCGGCCGCCAGCGCCTGCGGCACTGCCTCGGCATCCGCTCGCGCGGTGATGGCGATCAAGGGACGGTCAAATCCCTGCGCACGCAACTGCCTGGCCAAGGCGAAACCATCCATCCCCGGCAGGTCCAGGTCCAGCAGCGCGGCATCGAACCGGCGAGTGGCCGCTTCGGTCAGGCCTGCCAGGGCGTGGCCGGCATGTTCGACCCGGTGCCCCTGCGCCCGCAGCAGCCCGGCTATCACATCGGCGACCGTCGGATCGTCCTCGACCAGAAGCAGGCAGAGGCGGCGTCCAGCCGGCGCGGCAGCGGGTGACGAGGGCCCGTTCTCGGGCAATACCGCTTCGGCAAGCGGCAGACTGACGTTGAAGCACGCGCCTTCGCCAGGCTGGCTGTCGACCGTGATCGCGCCCGCCATCGCCGCCGTCAGTTCGTGGCAGATCGCCAGGCCCAGACCGCTACCGCCGTAACGGGCGCTGGCGCCTTCCGCCTGCTCGAAACGGCGGAACAACCGCGTCAGTTGTTCCTCGTTGAGGCCGGGGCCGGTGTCGGCGATGTCGAAGCGCACACCTTGCGGAGCGAGCGCCGAGACCTCCAACGAAACGCTCCCGTGCTCGGTGAACTTGATCGCATTGCCGAGCAGGTTCAGCAGGATCTGGCGCACGCGGATCGGATCGCCACGCAATCCGCGCGGCGCATCGGCAGAGACGGTCGCCGCGAATGCCAAACCCTTGCGCTGTGCCAGCGGCTCCATCAGCTTGACCGCATCCGTCACCAGCGTACGCAATTCGAATACTTCGTCCGCGAGCTCCAGTCGTCCCGATTCGATCCTGGCAAGGTCGAGCGCTTCGTTGACGAGGCGCAGCAGATGCTCGCCGGCGCCATGGATCGATTCGGCATAGCCGCGCTGCTGCGGGTCGAGCGGCGTGCCAAGCAGCAGCTCGCTCATGCCGAGTACGCCGGTCATCGGAGTCCGCACTTCATGGCCCAGGTTTGCGAGGAACTGGGTCTTGGCCAGCGAACCCTGCTCGGCAAGTTCGCGCTTCTGTTCGGCGAGCAGCCACGCATGGCGGCGCTTGAGCCGCGTGCGATAGGTATCGGCCAACGTCCACAGCAGCAGTACGGCGAGGCCTGCGAATCCGGCGAGCGCCCACCACGTCTGCCACCATGGCGGCGAAACGCTGAACTCGATGACCTTCGCGCCCGACCAGACGTTGTCAGCGGCGCGCGCCTTCACTTCCAGGCGGTATTGCCCGGGCTTGAGCTGCGAGAAGACGCGCTCGCCGGTGGAACCGACATCGACCCAGTCGCGGTCATATCCGCGAAGGCGAAAGCGGTAGGCGTGGTTGAGGGCGTCGTTGAACGACAGCAGCCGCGCGACGATGCGCAGGTCACGATCGTCGTGCCCGATCGAAAAAGCGCGGCCAGGCGTGAAGCCCATCCGCGAATCGCCGCGGCGCACATCGACGGTCTCGATCGTCAGTTGGGGCGCAATCTCGGCCGGCCGGACCGTGGCGGGATCGAACAACACCAGCCCATCGGTGCTGCCGGCCAGGATGCGACCGTCTCCGCGGCGGGCGGCCGGACCGTCCTCGAACTCCTGGCCGGGCAGTCCGTCGCGCACGCCGTAGACCCGCACCGACTCCGCCCGGGGATCCACGCGGATCAACCCGCGCACGCTGGTCAGCCAGACCAGTCCCGCCGCGTCCACCGTCAGCCCGCTCGGCTCGAGCTCAGGGAAGCCGTGGCGCGCGTCGATGCGTCGCTCCAGCTGCAGGGCCTCGCCATCCCAGCGATACGACTCCACCGCGCCCAGCCGCGCCAGCCAGATGCGGTCGTCGTGGCCGATGGCGTAGCCGTACACGTGCTCGGCGGGAGCGCCCGGCACCGGCTCGAAGCGTTTGGATCCGGCATTCCACGCAAACAACCCGCGCGCCGCGGCTATCCACACCGTGCCGTCGGGCGCCAGACCGAGATGCTGGAACTCCGTGCCGGACGGCAGTCCACGGCCATCGCCGGCGGCCACCTTCCATTGCACGCGGCCCTCGCCGTCGCGCACCTCCACCTGGTTGCTGTCGGTGGCGATCCAGATCAGGCCGTCGGACGTCTGCGTGAAGTAGGCGTCGCCGGGCGGCGCGGGATCGCGCTTGCTGTCACTGATCCATCGCCGCAACTGCTTGCGGATCGGATCGATGCGCGCCAGGCCGTCCTGGTAGCCGACCCAGACGAAACCGTCGCGATCCTCGAAAACGCTCGCCAGCACGAAGCCGGCACCGACATCCTTCCAGACATGCTCGACCCGCCCGCTCTCGGGATCGAGCCGGTCCAGCACGCCGCCCGTACCGACCAGCCACATGTCGCCATTGGCCGCAGGTGCGATCCCACGCACGTGCGCGTTCGCGATCGTCGTGGTGTCGTCGAGGCGGCGCGAGAGCGTGGCGAAACGCCTCCAGTTCGGCGGCAGGTACCACAGGCCGCTGTTGGAACTGGCGAACCACACCCCGCCTTCGCGATCCTCGTAACCACCGACCCACAGCGGCCGCACCAGGCCATTGGCCGCTTCGCTGTAGAGCGGGACCACCGACACCTGGTCGTCGCCGTCGCGTCCGAGGCCGGCGGCGATGTCCAGCCAGTACTGCCCGGCGCGATCACGCAGCAGCACGTGCCAGATGGCGTCGCGGAATCCAACCTCGCGCCACGGGCTCTTCGAGAAACTGCCGTTGGGCCTGCGCACGCTGACGCCGGCGGGCGTACCGATCCACAGCGTCCCGTCAGGCTCCACCATGAGGCCATTGATGGACGGCGAACTCAGCGCATCGGCGGGAACCCGCTCGAAATCGCGGCCGTTCCAGCGCGCGACGCCCGCCTTGGTGCCGATCCACAGCGAACCGTCGGGCGCGCGTGCGAGCTGGCCGATGCTGGCGTCGGGCAGACTGCGGGTATCGCCGGCCCGCGGCATAAAGCGGGTCACCCTGTCGTCAGCCGCGATGCGGTACAAGCCGGCATCGGAAGTGCCGAACCAGATCGCGCCATCCTTCGTCGAAGCGATCGACCAGATGTCATTGCTCGCCAGCACGGGCGTGTTGGCCCGATCGTAATGACGGAAGCGGCTGCGTGCGGCATCCAGTACCGCCAGGCCACCCTGCCGCGTGCCCACCCAGACCCGGTTGCGAGCGTCCACATGCACCGACCACACGAAGTTGTCGCGCAGTCCCTGCTCGGTCCGCCAGATGCGGAAGGCGATGCCGTCGTAGCGCGCAAGGCCGTCGCTGGTGGCGATCCAGAGGTAGCCGTGCTGGTCCTCGGCGATGCCGTTGATGCGATTGGACGGCAGGCCATGGGCCACCGTGAGCTGCCGCGGCCGCGGCGTCTCGGGCAATCCGGCCCAGGCCGGCATCCATGCCAGTGCTGCGAACAGCCACAGCACGATCAGTGTGCAACGTCGCATCAGGCGTCCTCTTCCCCGCCGCCCTCCCGCGGGGCGGCCGAATCCTCGCAACGCATCGTTGCACACGCAAGCCTCCGCCGCGGCCATCGCCTCGGCATGATGTGCGCGCCCGGGCATCCGCCCCTTCTAGAATCCACCCAGCCCCGCCTCTGGAATGACCTGATGCTCCGCCGCGTCCTCCCATCGCTCGGCCTGATGCTCGGCGTGGCCTCCTGGTCCTCAGCCGGCGCCGCGGGCCCCGAAACCTATGAGCTCGATCCGGTCCATACGCGCGTGCTGTTCGCGGTCAGTCACGCCGGATTCTCGAAGGCGCTGGGCACCGTGTCCGGCAGCACCGGCACGCTGGTGTTCGATCGCGACGACTGGCGCAGCGCGCGACTGGACGTGCGCGTGCCGATACAGCACCTGGACCTGGGCGATGCGAAGTGGAACGAGGCGGTGCTGGGCATCAACCTGCTCGACGGCAAGCGCCATCCGGAAGCGCATTTCGTGTCCACGTCGGTCGAACCTGGCGAAGCCGACCGCGCCCGCGTCTGTGGCGACCTGACCCTGCGCGGTATGACGCGCCCGCTCTGCATGGACGTAACGCTCAACGCGCTGAAGCGCCACCCGCTGCCACCGTTCCGGCGCACCGCCGGCTTCTCGGCCACCGCAACATTGAGCCGGGCCGAGTACGGCATCATCACGTGGAAGAACGTCATCGGTGACAGCGTGGACCTGCGCATCGAGGCCGAAGCGGTGATCGGCAAGCCCGACGAGCGCGGCGCGGCGCACGTCGAGACCCAAGCCCCGGCACCAATCGAACCCGCGGTTGAACCAGATCCTTCCGAACCGGCTTCCACTGATCAGCCGGAAACCGAACCCGAACCCACGCCTCCCGAACCGACACCATGACGCTGAAAAACACCGACGAGCGCTGGGGCGCCATCAGCCAGCTGCTGCATTGGCTGATCGTGCTGCTGATCCTGATCCTGGCCGTGGTCGGACTGGTCATGGTCGAGCTGCCTAAGTCGCCCCGCTACTTCTGGGTCTACGACCTGCACAAGTCGACCGGGCTGGCGGTAATCGCACTGGTGGTGGTCCGCCTGCTGTGGCGCTGGTATGCCGGCGCGCCGCGCCCAGTGCCCGGCTCGCCGCATTGGCAGGAGCGCATCGCCAACATCACGCACTGGTTGCTGTATGCCCTGATGTTCGCCGTGCCGCTGTCGGGCTGGTTGTTCGATTCGGTCAGCGGGCTGCGACCGCTGCGCTTCTTCGGTCTGTTCAAGGTTCCCAAGCTGCTGCCGCCCAGCCAGTCGCTGCAGCCTGTGATGCGCGACTCGCACGAGTGGCTGTTCTGGTTGCTGGTGGCGCTGGTGGCGGTGCATGCCGCCGCTGCGTTCTACCACCACCTGTTCCAGCACGACGCGACCCTGAGGCGCATGCTGCCGTCGCGCCGCCGCAACGTCTCCTCCCCATCCCCCGCTTCGGAGATCCGCTGATGTCGATCCAGTTTCCCGGTGCAATGGCTGCCGTCCTGGCCGCCCTTGCATTCGCCACGCCGGCGAGCGCCGCCGATTACGTGCAGGCCGCCGGTTCCAGCCTGACCTTCGCCAGCAAGTACGAAGGCGAAGTGTTCACCGGCAGATTCCCGGGCTTCACCACTCGTTTCAGCTTCGACCCCAAGCAACTCGCGACGTCCAAGCTCGACGTGACGATCCCGCTCGCCAGCGTCACCACTGCCAACGGCGAACGCGACGATGCCCTCAAGGGCAGCGATTTCTTCAGCGTCGGCAAGTTTCCGCAGGCGCGCTACACCGCGACGAAGTTCCGTAGCCTCGGCGGCAACCAGTACGCAGCCGACGGCACGCTGAGCCTTCGCGGCGCCAGCAAGCCGGTCACGCTGACCTTCACCTGGACGCCCGGCGCGCAGCCGGTGCTGCAGGGCAAGGCCACGGTGAAGCGCCTGGATTTCGGCGTGGGCAGCGGCGAGGACTGGGCCGATACGGACATGCTCCCGAACGAAGTGGCGGTCAGTACCAAGGTCGTGTTCGCACCCGCGAAGTGAAATCAAACGCGAGCAGCGTCGTCACCATGAACGGAGCCGCAAGGCTCCGTTCGCTTGTCGGCTGAAGGTGAAGGCCTTTACGGAATCGGGACGCGGAGCGGACGGCAGGGTTACGCCCGGCATGCGTTGATGGCCTCATCTGACACGGGACGGCCCGCATGATCCGCAAGCTCGCTTCGGGCGAATACCGCCTCTATTCGCGCAAGAAGGACCCGCGCACCGGCAAGCGCCGCAACCTGGGCACCTTCCCGACCCGCGCCGCGGCGGAAAAGCACGAGCGCGAAGTGCAGTACTTCAAGCGCCACGGCTGAACGCCGTCCACGCTTACTTCTCGAGGAAGCGGCGCACGCCCTCGGCGTCGAACGGCCAGTCCAGCTCCATGCCGCGGCCCTCGTCGCGCAGCACCGGCACGCGGATGCCGTAGCGCGTTTCCAGCGCATGGTCGTCGTCGATGAAGACGCTCTCGAACTCCGGTGCGCGTGCCACCGCCAGGACCTCGAGGGCGAGGTCGCAAAGGTGGCAGTCGTCGCGCTGGAACAGGGTCAGTTCGGGCATCAGCACGGGGATGTGATCGGACATCGGCAGTGCGGGACAGTATGGCGGGAAGGGGCCTTCGGGGCGCGTAGAATAGCCTGATCGCCCCGCTTGCCATCCCTCGTGGGGCTCCAGGAGTAGTTACACGTGGCCGTCAGCAGTTTCGATTTGTTCAAGATCGGCATCGGGCCGAGTTCCTCGCACACCGTCGGCCCGATGCGCGCCGCCGCCCGTTTCGTCCAGCGCTGGCTGATCGAAAACGGGGATCTGGCCCGCACCGCCCGCGTCCGCGCCGAAGTCTTCGGCTCGCTGGCCCTGACCGGCCGCGGCCACGGCACCGACAAGGCGGTGCTGATGGGGCTGGAGGGCCACTGGCCCAACGAGATCGACCCCGACATCATCCCCGACGCGCTGGAACGCATCCGCGGCGAGAAGCGCATCCGCCTGTTCGGCCAGCACGAGGTCGCCTTCGAAGAGAAGCACGACCTGATCATGAACAAGCGCCAGAAGCTGCCGTTCCACACCAACGGCATGCGCTTCACCGCCTACGACGCCGACGGCGAGGTGATCGCCACGCGCGACTATTACTCGGTCGGCGGCGGCTTCGTGGTCAACCAGGACGAAGCGGCGGAAGACCGCATCGTCGCCGACACCACCGACCTGCCCTACCCGTTCCATTCCGGCGACGAGCTGCTGGCGCAGTGCAAGCAGAACGGCCTGAGCATCGCCGAGCTGATGTACGCCAACGAGCAGGTGTGGCGCACGCCGGAGGAGATCAACGCCGGCCTCGACGAGATCTGGAACGCGATGCAGGCCTGCATGCTGCGCGGCGTCCGCGCGAAGGGCACGCTTCCGGGCGGACTGCATGTCTCGCGTCGCGCACCGGCGCTGCACAACGAACTGTCCTCGCGCCCCGAAGCGGCCATGCGCGACCCGCTGACCACGCTGGACTGGGTCAACCTCTATGCGCTGGCGGTCAACGAAGAAAATGCGGCCGGCGGCCGCGTAGTGACCGCGCCCACCAATGGCGCGGCCGGCATCATCCCGTCGGTGCTGCACTACTACGACCGCTTCTGCCCGGGTGCCAACATCCAGGGCGTGCGCACGTTCCTGCTGACCGCCGCGGCGGTGGGCATCCTCTACAAGGAAAACGCCTCGATCTCCGGCGCCGAGGTCGGCTGCCAGGGCGAAGTCGGCGTGGCCTGCTCGATGGCCGCCGCCGGCCTGACTGCCGCCATCGGCGGCACACCCAGCCAGATCGAGAACGCCGCTGAGATCGGCATGGAGCACAACCTCGGCCTGACCTGCGACCCGATCGGCGGCCTGGTGCAGATCCCCTGCATCGAACGCAACGCGATGGGCGCGGTGAAGGCGATCAACGCCAGCCGCATGGCGATGCGCGGCGACGGCAAGCACAAGGTCAGCCTGGACAAGGTCATCAAGACCATGCGCGACACCGGCCGCGACATGCAGGACAAGTACAAGGAAACCTCGCGCGGCGGCCTGGCGGTCAACGTCATCGAGTGCTGACCGCCTGCGGCGCCGCGACCGGGCGGCGCCTGCATCGTGCAGATCAAGTCAAAAGGATTAGCCCGCGCACACGGGCGAAATCAAAAGCGTGCCGAGCGGACGCCCCTCCGCCGATGTGATGCCATGCGTTGCGGCCCGCCTCCAGGGCGGGCCGCAACGGAACGTCATGGAAACAGACGTCATGCGCCGCCGGACGAAGCATTCTCCAGACTGGCGAGCACGCTCTCCAGATTGAAGGTGGCCGCCTTCTGGCTCGGGGGGAACTCCTTGAAACTCATCAGGAACTCCTGGACGTAGGCTTGCGCCGGCACCAGCAGGTAGATGCGTCGGAACATCCAGTCGTAGTAAGTGTTCGAGGTGATCTGCGCACGCTCATACGGATCTGTTCGCAGATTGAAGATGTATGGCGTGCGCAACGTGATGAACGGCTCCTGCCAGATCTTCAGCGTGCCGGGGACACGCTGCTCCATGAACAACATCTTCCAGTTCTCGTAGCGCAGCGCAGCGACCTCGCCCTCGTCGGTGAAATAGACGAACGACTTGCGCGGACTCTGTTTTTCCTTGCCAGTCAGGTACGGCCACAGGTTGTAGCCGTCCAGGTGCACCTTGAAGGTCTTGTTGCCGACCTTGTGCCCCTTCAGGAGCTTCTCCTTGATGTCGGCATCGCCGGCGATCGCAAGGATGGTGGGGAACCAGTCCTGGTGACTGACGATCTCGTTGGACTCCGACCCGGCCGCGATCTTGCCAGGGAAGCGCACCATGCACGGGATGCGGTAGGCGCCTTCCCAACTCGAGTTCTTCTCGTTGCGGAATGGCGTGGTGCCGGCATCCGGCCAGGTGTTCATGTGCGGCCCGTTGTCGGTGCTGTACTGCACGAACGTGTTGTCCGCAATGCCGAGCTCGTCGAGAAGAGCGAGCATCTGGCCGATGCAATCGTCGTGGTACAGCATCGTGTCGTGGTATTCGGACTGCCAGTGTCCGGCCTTCCCGCGCCAATCCGGATGCACGTGCGTGAAGGCATGCATGTGCGTGGTGTTGAACCAGACGAAGAACGGTTCGCCTGCTTCGTGCGCGGCCTTGATGAACTTCTTGGCGGCCTCCATGAACTCTTCGTCGCAGGTTTCCATCCGCTTCTTCGTGAGCGGGCCAGTGTTCTCGATCTTCTGCCCGCCCTTGCCGTCGGCCCAGCAATGCAGCACGCCGCGCGGCCCGTACTTCTTCTTGAACTCGGGATCGATCGGGTAATCGACGTGTTCCGGCTCTTCCTCGGCGTTCAGGTGGTAGAGGTTGCCGAAGAACTCATCGAAACCATGCATGGTCGGCAGGTGCTCGTCCAGGTCGCCCAGGTGGTTCTTGCCGAATTGGCCGGTGCGATAGCCCTGCCCCTTGAGGGCTTCGGCGACGGTGATGTCCTTTGCCTTGAGCCCGAGTCCTGCGCCGGGGAGGCCGACCTTGGTGAGCCCGGTCCGCAGGCCGCATTGTCCGGTAAGGAACGACGCGCGGCCCGCCGTACAGCTTTGCTCTGCGTAGGCATCGGTGAAGATCATCCCTTCCTTCGCGATCCGGTCGATGTTGGGCGTGCGATAACCCATCAAGCCCTTCGTATAGCAACTCAGATTCGACTGGCCAATGTCGTCCCCCCACATCACGAGAATGTTGGGTTGCTTCGTCTTGCTTGCCATGCGCGCGTCTCCTCGAACTTGATGGGAGCTGGATTGGCCTGACGACACGCGGGGAAGCGGGATCGCGCCTTCCGCATCAACCAGCGGGACGGGCGAGGCACGTCGTTGATATCCAGTGAGCCAGGCATTTGGCGCCTTGGCGCCGAGGCCCCGAACGGGCCTTGCGAAACGATACGGATTCGCCGTTGTCACCGGGTGATGACAACTTCCGGTGGTTTATCAGGAACCGCCTGCGCAGAGCCGACGTCGGCACGCTCCCGGGCCGACGATAGCTGCGGCCGCCAACGTCCTGGGGAATAGTTTCTGCTGCCGTGGTTAGGCGGTCCCGGCAACTGTGGTTAAGATCGCCGCAGGCCAGCCGGAGCGCTTCGCCATGCCAGCCCGCTTGAGTCGCCGCGACTTCCTGAAGTGCAGCGTGGTCGCGGGCATCGCGGTCTATATCGCGCCACCGGGCAGCGCGGCGCTGGCAGCGCTGTTCGAACGCGAGCGGCAGCGGCCGTTGCCTTGGGACGCCTCGACCGGCCGCATCCGATACCGCACCGACGCCACCGCCAAGGTCACCGGCGAGAAGGTCTTCAGCTACGACATCCGCGGCCGCGACATGCCCGGCTGGCCACAAGAGCAGGCGCACGCAATGCTGCTGCGGGTCGGCCGTGCCGACCGAGCCTACGCAGGCTTCGATCTGTCGATCCTCGATGCCACGCTCAAGCCCGACCACATCGTCACCGCCGCCGACCTGGAGCGCGACGGCGTGCGTTTCCCGCCGTTCTACGGCGAGGACATGTTGCTGCCGGAAGGCAAGACGCCGGCCTATCTCGGTCACGCCGTGGCACTGCTCGTGTGGCACGACTTCGCCCGCTTCCGCACTGCCAAGACCGCGCTGAAGTTCCATGACGAAGTAATCCGCTGGGGCGCGCAGACCGGCCCCCTGGAGCGTCCGCCGTGGGCCAGCTTCCGTTACGTGCGCGTAGGTGGCGCGACACCTTTCGAAGACGACGCCTACTCCAGCCTCAAGGACACGCCGCTGTTCCCGGCGGGCTACCGCAAGAACATCCCGCAATGGCCACAGGGCAACGCCAACGGTGCCATCGACGCGCAAGGCATGGCACACGCCGAAGCCATCGCGACTGCGCTCGATGCGCCCGCTGCCGGCACGCTGGTGATGGAGCGCGAGTACTTCTCGCAGTCGATCGACACCGCCGCATTCGAGCTCGATAACGGCAACGGCTGGTTCGACCCCGCCACCGGCACGATGCACCTCGTCGCTGCCACCCAGTCTCCACACGAAGTCGCCGAGGACGGCGCGCGCATGCTGGCCGCCAGCGGGCTCGGCGTGAAACGCCTGATCCTGCACCCCTGCTACACCGTCGGCTACGGCTCCAAGGACCACAACCCGTTCCCGTTCTACGCGCTGATGGCGGGTCTGTACGGCGATGGCCGGCCCGTGCGGCTGGCCAACGACCGCTACGAGCAGTTCCAGTCGAGCCTGAAGCGCCACAGCTTCCGCATCCGCTATCGAATCGCGGTGGATCGAGCCAGCGGAAAGTTCGACATCTTCCAGGGCACGATGCACGGCGACGGTGGCGGCCGCCAGAACTTCTCGCCCTCGGTGTGCCTGGTCGCTGCGACGGCGGCGCAGTCGATCTACTACTTTCCCCAAAGCGACCTGGCCAGCACGGTCATCTCATCGCGCGCGCTCGACGCCGGTTCGGCACGCGGCTACGGCACGTTGCAGAGCATGGGCGCGACCGAGATGCTGGTCGACGAAGTCGCGGCCGAGCTCAAGCTCGACCCGATCGAACTGCGCCAGCGCAACGTGTTCACATCGGGGATGAAGAACACGCAGGGCGCGATTCCCGGCGGCGCACAGCGCGCCGACGAGGTGCTGGCGAAGTGCCGCGCGCATCCGCTATGGCAGCAGCGAGAACAGCGCAAACGCGAGTTCGAAGCCGCGCATCCGGGCAAGCGCTACGGAATCGGCTTCGGCTGCGTGCAGAAGGATTTCGGCACCGGTGCCGAAGCCGCGTTCGCCGAGGTGTCGCTGTCGCGCGAAGGGAAGGTGCTGCTGCGGCACATCGGCATCGACATGGGCACCGGCATGGCCACCAGCCAGTCGGCGCTGTGTATTCCCTGGCTCGGCCGACCCGCCGACGAAATCCGCACCGGCGACACGCAGTGGCCGGAGTTGCCGATGTTCGAGACCGGCGATCCCTGGCTGATGCAGCAGGCCGAACAGGATCGCAACGTCGGCAACCCTCGCTGGACGCCGCACTACGTCAGCCCGAGCAGCGCCAGCAACTCGGCGTATTTCTTCGGCCACGCCACCCGCGAAGCGGCGCGGCTGCTGTTCACGCAGGGCCTGTGGCCGGCGGCGCTGGCGATCTGGGGCCAGGGCTTCGGCGGCGGCCAGCTTGCACCGCTGGTCGTGCGGCGCGAAGAAGCGCGCTGGGTCGACGGCAAGCTCACCGCCGGCGGACTCACGCCATTGCCGTTGCAGCAACTGGTCGCCAAGGCGTTCGAACTGGGCTTGGCGACCGGCGCGATCGTGCACACGTTCAACCGCTGGCAGTGGGCCGAGGCGGAGTTCCCCCTCGAAGGCAGCGATGCACGCCTGCCGCTGGACGGCATCGCGCTGCGCTGGGGCGATGGGCAAGGCGAAGGCCGGGGCACGCCGACCGCCAACGGCTACCGCATGATCGAGCGCACGCGCGCGCACTACCCGCCCGCGCAGCGCAACAACGCGGGCGTCGTCTACTACAGCGCGATCGGCACGATCGCCGAGGTTGCGGTCGATACGGCGAGCGGCGAAGTCGAGCTTCTCAACCATCACTCGGTGCTCGAATGCGGAAACCCGATCGTGCCTGAGCTCGTCTCCGGCCAGTTGCAGGGCGGGTTGGCGATGGGGATCGGCCATGCGCTGCATGAGTACCTGCCGCTGTACGAGGACGGCCCCGGCAACGGCACCTGGAACTTCAACCGCTACACGCTGCCTCGGGCGAAGGACGTGGCGGTGTGGCAACAGTCCGGCGAAGTGCTACCCGCGCTGTCCGACAGCGATCCACCGAAGGGCATGGCCGAAGTGGTGATGATCGCGGTGGTGCCCGCCATCGTGAACGCCATCGCCCACGCCACCGGGCTGCGCTTCCGCGAGTTGCCGGTGACTGCTGAAAAGGTGCGGTCGGCGCTCGCCAGCGGCCGCGTGGATGCCACGGAGGAAACGGCATGAGCGCCAAGCTGGGCAGCAAACGGCCGCTGCGCCTGCACGTCAACGGACGCGCGCACGGCCCGCTCGACATCCCCGAGGACATGATGCTGGTCGACGTGCTGCACGAGTACCTCGGCCTCACCGGCACGCGCTTCGGTTGCGGCCAGGGCGTGTGCCGCGCCTGCACCGTCATCGTCGACGACGAACACGGCCCGCGCGAGGTGCGCAGCTGCATCACCGGCGCGCATTACTTCGATGGCAAGCAGATCCGTACGGTCGAAGGGCACGCGAAGCGCGACGACACGGGCGCGATCACCGAGCTGTCACCGGTGCAGCAGGCCTTCCTCGACCACTTCAGTTTCCAGTGCGGCTATTGCACCCCGGGCTTCGTCAACGCCGCGACGGTGCTGGTCGAGCGCCTGAAGAAGACACCGGTCTCCCGCGACGCCCTCGAAGCCACGATCACCGAAGCGCTGAACCCGCACCTGTGCCGCTGCACGGGCTACGTCCGCTACTACCAGGCGGTGAAGGACCTGGTATTGGCAACGCCTGGCCTGGTGCGCGATGCCGGCAAGGAGGGCGCGCCATGACCCGCACCGGCTGGAAACGCATGCTGGCCTGGCTGCTGCTGATCGTGCTGGTGGTGGTACTGGTGTCGTGGCTGTCGCGCTGGTGGTCGTCGCGCGGCCCGATACAGCGCGTGTCGGCGACGCCGGAGCAGATCGCACACGGACGCCGCCTCGCCGATGCGGCCGATTGCGCCGCGTGCCACACCGCCGAAGGCGGCGCGCCGTTCGCCGGTGGAGTGCCGTTGGGCTCCCCGTTCGGCACGATCCACGGCACCAACATCACGCCCGATCCCGACCATGGCATCGGCCGTTACACCGCCGACGAGTTCTTCCACACCATCACGCGCGGCGAAGCCCGTGACGGGCACCAGCTCTATCCGGCGATGCCGTACGTGTCCTACAAGACGATGACGCGCGCCGACAGCGACGCGATCTATACGTTCCTCATGCAGCAACCGCCGGTGGCGCAGGCCAACCTGAAGAACGGCGTGCACTTCCCCTTCAACCTCCGCAGCGGCATCCACGGCTGGAACCTGTTGTTCGCAGGCGCCGAGACTCGCCCCGCATCGCAGGGCAGCTCCGTTTCCTGGCAGCGCGGCCGCTACCTGGTCGAAACACTCGGCCACTGCGGCGAATGCCACAGCCCGCGCGGCCGCTTTGGCCAGGTCGACCGCGACCATCCATTGGCCGGCAACAGCAGGATGGGCCGCTTCGCCGCTCCCGACATCACGCCGACGGCTTTGTCGGCGCGCGGCTGGGACGCCACGCAATTGCGCTCCTATCTCGGCGGCGGCGTCAGCGCCAATGCGGTGGCCTCCGACGAGATGCTGAAGGTGGTCAACCTGTCCACCAGCCGGCTGCCGGCGTCCGATCTCGATGCGATGGCCACCTACCTGCTCGGCGACACGCCGCCGCCGGCGAAGCGGATCGCATCCGCGACAAGTGGAACGCCCGAACAGGGCCGTCGACACTACCTCGATCTGTGCTCCGGCTGCCACGGCCGCGACGGCGAAGGCATGCCCAACGTCGCGGCCGCGCTGAGCACCAACAGCAGCGTGCGCGATGCCGATCCGCACAACCTGATCGTCGCCATCCTCGACGGTCTCCCGGAACACGACTTCCCGGGACTGGCGCGCATGCAGGACATGCCGGGCTTCGCCCAGGACCTCAACGACGACGACGTCGCCGCACTCGCGGGCTGGCTGCGCAGCCGGTTTGGCGGACAGCCCCACCCGGTCGATCGCGACGGCGTGCGCAGGCTCCGCGATGACATGCGGAGTCACTGACACGGAGGACCTCGCCCCGTACCAAGGTGCCTCTCATTTCTCCGGTGCCGACGTCTGCGGCTAGCCGCCCATCGTCACAGCACGCCGGGGATCTTCGTCTTCAGCGCTTCGGCCTCGGCCGCGCAGTCGCCTTGCGGCATCTTGCCGGCGCTGCGCTGCGCATCGATCTCGGCCTTGGCGGCCTGCATGTCCGACAGGAACGTCGGATCCGAATGCAGCCGTGCCACCGCGCCCGCCGCCACCGCGCGCCCTTCCAGGATGTCGCTCTGCCAATGCGCATTGCAGACGAGGCGGCTTTCGCCGAACGAGCGGCCGCGCGCCAGCAGCGCATCGGCGTGGTCAGGTGCGAGTTCGGTCAGCAGCAGCGCCCACGCCCAGCCGATGGAGGTATGCCCGGACGGATAGGAACCATCACTCCGCAGCGCCGCTTCGTCCGCGGGGAAGCAGGTCGATTCCTTGTAGTGCACGAACGGCCTGATGCGCTTGTAGTGATCCTTCGCCGTGTACGTCGCCAGCCCGGCATCCACCATGGTCCGCTGCAGCAGCAGGTACAGCCGCGGCGTGTCCTGTTGCGTGACCGGTACGCCGAGCGCGCAGTCGAAGGTACTGGCCACATGGGGGAAATGCAGGTCCGCATCCGAGGCGGCCAGCGCGTAGCGCGGCGTGCCCTTGAGTTTCTGCGATGCGCGGCTGACCGCCTGGTCCTGGCGGAAGCCTGTGCTGTCGCCGTCCGGTGGTGCAGGCAGCAGCACCAGGCTGTTGGGGAGATTGCGTCCCAGGTAGCCGGCTGGCACTCCAGGCTTGAGCTCCGGCACTGGCGCTGGCGTCGCAGGCACCACCGTGGGAGCCGGCAACATCGGCGAGGACGAAGCTTCCGATACTGGTGTCGTGTTGCAGCCGGCCAGCCACGCACTGCAGATGCCGGTCGCAAATATCGCCGCCCACGCGGGGACGGAGTACTTGCCCGGGGACTTGACCATGCCCTTCTCCTTTGAACACGACGGGTCCCGACGCCTTGGCGGCGTACGCGACGAAAGCGAAGGCCATGTTCGACGGAGGCGGTAAACCCGGCGTGAAAGGCGGGCCGTGGCTGGCCCGCCATTCATCAGCGCACTGCTACTTCGCCGCGCGGTCGTAAGGTCCGAGGGCCTGGCCCGAAGCCAGCGCATCGAGCTTGCCGGCGACGATCTTCTCCAGCTCCGGCGTCAGCACGAAGCCGCTGCCGAACGAGACCAGTTCGTACAGGTAGCCGCGATCCTGCACGACATAGGTGAAGCCGCACTTGTCCTTGTCGCCCGGGAAGATCGTCAGGCGTGCTTTCTCGCCGGTCGAAACCTCGCGGACCTCCGGCGTGCTCTTGCATTTCTTCGCGCGCCGCGCGGCATACTCGTCGACGTCCTGCCACAACGCGGCGGCATCTTTCTTGGCATAGCGGATTTCGGTGATCGTCGTCAGCAGGTCGATCGTGCAGCCTTTGCTGCTGTCGAAGCGGTAGGCGCGCTCGCCGCTCATGGGCACATCGGCATAAGTGCCGCTCATCCTCTCGACGGGACATCCCAGCGACGCCAGGTCACCGCGAGTGATGAAGCCCTCATCGTCCTGCGGCGTGTACATCATCAGCACGTTGTCGTTAGTGCGACGCCGCGGCTCGGCGGGGGGATCGTTCGCGACGGCCGTTGTCGCCATCGACATCAGCACTACTGCTAAGCAAGCGGAGCGGACATCCATTGTGTTCCCCTTGGTCTGGCAGACCCTGTGCACCGCGACCACGACCGCGGCCATCGGCTCCGGCGCCTCGACACGACCAGGAGGCCGGAGCGACCACACACTACCGCGCAGGCACTGCGAAATCGACCACGGTTCCCGTATGCCGAACGCCCGCGACCCGCTACCAGCCGCGAATGCGCGGCCAATACGCCAGCGGCGTGTCTGTCCCGGCCCGCAGCACCTGGTAGCCGTCGAACTGCGCCGCCGTGGCGCAGGCGTGGTTGGGCAGGATGCGTAGACGCGTTCCCACGGGAAGATCGGGCAAGGTGGCGCGGCTCCCGGGGCGAAGCGCGACGATGCCGTGTTCCTGGTTGGCCGAGACGACAATCAGGTCCTCGAATCCGGCGCCGTCGGCGTCGCAGACCACGCCATAGCCCTGGTCGACCGCCTGGCTGGCAGTGCCCCGGTCACGCGACAGTGCCATCCAGCCGGCATCGACGATGATCCAGCCGCGCGTCGGCTGATGTCCGATCACCGTCGTCAGCACCGACAACGCAATGTCGTCGCGCGAGCACACGCCGATGCCTTCCATCACCAGGTCGAAGAACACGTGGACGCCCGCGCGCACTTCGGTGACGCCGCCCAGGTCTCGCGCGAAGTGAGCCGTCGGCGTGGACCCCATGCTGACGACTCGGCATGGGAAGCCCGAGGCGCGCAGCGTTTCGGCCACGGAGACCACGGCAGCCCGTTCGCGCTCGGCGAATGCGGCCAATGCCTCCGCTCCGACCGCTCCGTAGCTCTCGCCGGCATGGGTCATGACGCCGCGCAATTCGGCACCGCCCGATGTCAGGACGCGTGCGATGTCGAGGATCAGCGGGTCGCCCGCACGCATGCCGGAACGATGGCCGTCGCAATCGATCTCGATCAACACCGGGATCGGGTCGCCGGATTCGCGCGACGCCTCGGCGACCGCGCGAGCCTGTTCGAGCGAATCGAGCACCACGCTGACGTCGCAGCCGCGCTTGCGCAGGGCCAGCACACGCGGCAGCTTCGCCGGGGAAATGCCGACCGCATAGAGGACGTCGCCGACACCCGCGGCGGCGAACACCTCGGCCTCCTTCAATGTCGAGACGGTCGCCGGACCGTGGCCGTCAGTGAGCAACTGTCGCGCCACCTCGACCGATTTCGCCGTTTTCAGATGCGGGCGAACGGATACGCCGAGACTGCCGATGTGACGGCGCAGGCGTTCGATGTTGCGCAGCATGCGCGTCTCGTCCAGCACCAGCGCCGGCGTGTCCAGCGATTCGAGCGGCGGAGTCGTCATGATCACCGTCATCAGTTCTGCGCGCAGGCGGCCACGCCCCGCCATGCCGTCCAATCCGGATCGTCCCCCGTCTCGATCTCGATCGGGTAGACGGAATGACCGGACAGCAGCTCGTTGAAGCGCGCCAGCCAGGCATCCACGTCATTGGCGTAGAAGATCCATTCCTTGCGCGAGTTTCCGGTGATGACCAGCATCAGGAAACCCAGGCGGTCTTCCTCGTCGAGCGGAACGATCGCCTCCTCGAACGCGATCTGGCGGTCGTAGTGATCCGACGGCGGCATGCCATTGCTTTCGCTGCCGTCGTAGCCCCAATAGACGTTGATGAACGAGGGGAAGTCGCTGGCTTGACGCACCGCCAGCGGCATGTGCTGGCGGAAGCGGAAGACCAGCGGGAGATCGTCTTCCGTTCCCGTGGCCGTGGCCCATGTGTCCTGCTGTAGCGCATCGAGGGCCGTGGTGGATGCCGACATGGTCAACGCCTCATTGGAAATTTTCACGCCCGGGGCTGTCTGGCAACCCGGCAGGGTCATTGTCCACCAAAGCTTGAGCCGGTCGGTGTGCCCGCAGCAGGCGGTTGGCGACGATCAGGTTCTTGGCGGGCAGCAAAAGACCGGATTCGAACGGACTGAGCACCAGCGTGGTTACGATCACCGGCACCAGGCCCACCGTTCGCGACCGGGGATCGATCGCCCGGCACAGGCTGTGCACCTTCACGGTAAACACGAGCACCGGCGGTACCGTGACCAGTGTCAGCAGCACGGAAGCCTTGAGGCCACCCTGGTTCCAGTGCAGTCCGACGAAACCGCACATCACCGTGAACCAGAGCACGTGCAGCATGTACGCCCGCACCAGTGAAGTGCGGGCTTTGCGCAGCGCTTCGATGACCTGTGCGGTCGCGAGTCCGCCCGGCCCCGACTGGTTGTCCGTCATGGCTTCACGCCCCAATCCCCTGCCCCACTCCAAAGATATCTGCCGGAAGCCCTTCCAGGGCGTGGGTCACGCCGAATTAACGGCCCGGGCGGAAGATGACGGCGCCCACGCCGTTCGGCGTGGGCTTTTTCACCCACGGGAGACGCAGCGATGAAGCAGATCATCGTGCTGGCGGCCGCGCTCACCATCGCGGCGTGTTCCACGGATCCGGGTACCCGCGACACACAGAAGGAAAGCGCTTCGGTGGTGGCGGGCGCAGTGATCGGCGGGTTGGTCGGCAACCAGTTCGGCGGCGGCACGGGCCGGGCACTGATGACGGCAGCCGGCGCGGTCGCTGGCGGCTTCGTCGGCGACCATTTGTTCAAGAAGCACGCCAAATCCGAGTACGAGAAGGACGCGGCACAGCGCGCCCTCAACAACGGCGCTTCAGGCCAGAAGGTGACCTGGTCCGATCCACGCACGCACGAGTCCGGCTACTTCGTCGCGCTCAACACCAAGCGCATGACCGACGGACGCCTCTGCCGCGACTTCCGCAGGGGTCTCAGCGTGGACGGAAAGGAGGTCGACGAGACCTCGGGCACCGCCTGCAAGAAATCCAATGGGCAGTGGGACGTCGGCTGACACGAGGAGTGGCCAAGATGATCAAGATCGCCCTGGGCTTCGCCCTGCTCCTGGCAGTGGCCGCCCCCGCCACGGCACAGGTCAAGTCCGACGTCGCGCCTGAGCGCTTCGACGCCGCCGACACCAACGACGACGGCAAGGTCGACCGCGCCGAGTACGACGGGTTCGTCGAGGAACTGGTGCTGCTGTACGACGTCGACCGCGATGAGAAGCTGTCGCGCAATGAAGTATCCGACGCACGCGACGTCAGCAAGTTCGACAAGATCGACGCCAACAAGGACGGCTACCTGACGATCGCCGAGATCGACGCCTTCACCGACAGCGATTTCGCGGTCATGGACGGCAACAGCGACGGCTCGATCGATCGCGACGAGGCGAAGCGCTCCAGGTAGTGCGATGGGTCGCGGGCAACGACCGCTTCCGGCTGGAAGCGGTCGTATGTCCTGGTTGCGCATCAATATCCGCATCCGCAAGCGAAAAGGGGGCACTTTTCGGCCGGACGCCCGCGCGCCTAGAACGCCTCGCAGTGCGCGATGCGGAACACGGCATCGACGACCGTGTCGTCGATGATCGAGGCTACTTTGAAGCCGCCCCGTTCGATCGCTGTCGTCGCGTCGCCCAGGGTCAATCGCCCTTCGATGCGCACGAGGTGGTCGTCGAGGTTGAAGTTGATGCGGGCGCCGAGATCGACCTGGAGCAGCGCGTTGGTGATGCTTCGCACGCAGTCTCCGCCGCGGATGCCGTTGATCTGAAGTTTCATCGTGTTTCCACCTGAGAGGTCTGCAGCACGCTGGGAGGGGTTACTGCGCGGCTTCGAAGCCGCGCTCGGGCAGCAACGCTCCTGCGGTGACGGTATCCACCTCGCGCCACCAGCGCGTCGCCGTATGCGGCGCTGACAGGTCCAGGCGCTCGCCCATGCGCGGCGTGGTCAGCGCGATCCCACGCCTTTCACCAAACGCGAGCACGCGCTCGAACGGCTCCTGCCAGCCGTGCATGGCCAGGTCGAAGGTGCCGTTGTGCACGGGCAGCAGCCAGCGTCCGCGCAGGTCCTCATGCGCCTGCACGGTCTGTTCGGGCTGCATGTGCACGTAGGGCCACTGCGCGTCGTAGGCGCCGGTTTCGAGCAGGGTCACGTCGAACGGCCCGAAGCGGCGGCCGATCTCCTTGAACCCGTCGAAGTAGCCGGTGTCGCCGCTGAAGAACAGGCGCAGGGTGCCGTGGTCCGGCGCATCCGCATCGTCCGCGCCGTCGACGATCACCCACGATGCCCACAGCGTCTTGTTGCCGTCGAACAGGCCGCGACCAGAGAAGTGCTGCGACGGCGTCGCGGTGAACTCCACGCCATCGATGCTCGTGCCCTCCCACCAGTCGAACTGCCGCACCTTGGCAGCATCAACGCCCCAGGCGATCAGCCGGTCACCGACGCCGAGCGGAGCAAGGAACACGTCGGTGGTCTTTGCCAGCTGCAGGACGGTGGCGCGGTCGAGATGGTCGTAGTGGTCGTGCGAGAGGATCACGCCGCGCAGCGGCGGCAGGTCCTTCAGAGCGATCGGCGGCGCATGGAAGCGCCTGGGCCCCATCCATTGCACCGGCGAGGCGCGCTCGGCGAATACCGGGTCGGTGATGAAGTAACCGCCGCGCAGCTTGATCAGCATCGTCGAATGGCCGAGCCGGAACAGGCTGCGGTCCGGCGCGGCGTCCAGGTCGGCCCGGGTCAGCGCATCGACCGGGACCGATCCCTTCGGCACGGTGGTGTCGGGCTTGTTGAGCAGCACGTTCCAGATGATGCCGAGGGTCTTGAGCACGCCATCGGCCGGCTTGGGTGCGGGGTTGCGGAAGCGGCCTTCGGCGGCCTGCGGCGAGGCGGGATACCCCGCGACGGGGAGATTGGTCTTGGCGGCGGACAGCAGGCAGGCGCTCACGAGCAGGGCTCCAGAAAAGAGGGCGGTACGACACGCACGGCGGAGACGGGGGAAGGAATGGCCAGCGGATCGCTTCATGAACAGGGGCTATGAAAGTACACGACACAGTGTAGTTTCCGTTTTCGGAAAAGTAAACCCATGGGTGTAAACTTTCCCCATGAACAGCCTGCCCGCCCCTGCCCGACTGACCGACCGCAAGCGCGCGGCCATCCTCGATGCCGCTGTGGCCGAGTTTCGTCAGTCCGGTTACGAGGCCACCAGCATGGACCGCATCGCGGACAGTGCCGGCGTGTCCAAGCGCACCGTCTACAACCACTTCCCCAGCAAGGAAGCGCTGTTCGAGCACATCGTGGAGCAACTCTGGGAGCGCAGCGTCGAGGGCCTCGACCTGGCATACAGCGGCGATCGCCCGCTGCGCGCGCAACTGCTGGAACTGGTGAGCCAGAAGCTGCGGCTGCTGCACGACGACAACTTCACCGACCTGGCGCGCGTCGCGATCGCCGCCGGCATCCATTCGCCCGAGCGCGCGCACGAGATGGTCTCGCGCATGGGCAATCGTGAGGAAGGACTCACGACGTGGATCCGCGCCGCTGCCGCCGATGGCCGCCTGAAAGCCAAGGATCCCCTGTTCGCCTCGATGCAGCTGCAGGGCCTGGTGAAGGGTTTCGCGTTCTGGCCGCAGGTGGCGCTCGGTCAACCGCCACTGACACCCGCGCAACAGAAGCAAGTGGCCGAAGCCGCCGTGGACATGTTCCTCGCCTATTACGGGTGAGGATCTACCGGCGCATGGAATATGCGCCGCGCCGCCTCAGATCTTGGCGCCGTCGCGCAGGTAGTCCATCCGGACCCGCTCCTGCTTGTAGTTGCGGCACTCGATGTGCCCCTCGCGTTCCTCGACGTACGTCGGGATCACCGGCATCTTGCCGAGGCCGCCCAGGCCGTCGATCACGAACGTCGGAACCGCCGGGCCGCTGATCCAGCCGCGGACGCCTTCATACAGCTCCAGCATCCGCGACAGGGGAACGGTGAAGTGGGCGCCCTGCAACGTCTGGTCGTTCTGGTACAGGTAATAGGGGCGTACACCCATCGAAACGCAATCCATGAACAGGTCGCGCAACACTTGTACGTCGTCGTTGATGCCCTTGAGCAGCACGCTTTGATTGCCCAGCATCGTGCCGGTCCTGCGAAGCATCCTGATGCGTGAGCGCAGCAGCGGCGTGATTTCCTTGCTGTGGTTGATGTGGATGTTCACCATCTGCACGTCGTGCTTCTCTATGACCGCACACAGTTCCGGCGTGATGCGGGTCGGAAGCTGCACCGGCAGACGACTTCCGATGCGCAGGAACCTGACGTGCGGCGCCTCCGAGCGGATGCGGCCCAACAGCTCATCCAGCTTGCGGTCGGTGAACACCAGCGGATCGCCACCCGACAGCAGCACGTCCTCGATCTCTTTGTTACCCGCTATGTACGCCATCGACGCGTCCAGATCGGCACGGCCTATGGCTCGTTCGCCGGAGTGCGAAACGATGCGGGATCGCGTGCAATACCGGCAGAACGAGGCGCACTGCGTGGTGACCAGGAACAGTACGCGACGCGGATAGCGGTGGACCACGGACGTTCCCGGCACCGTGTGCTCGGCTTCACCGAGTTCGTCGGCCAGCGTGTGCTCCATCCGTACGCTCAGGCTTTCCTTCATCGATGGAAGGTACTGCAGGCGAATCGGGCAGTTCGGGTCGTCGCGGTCCATCAGCTGGGCCAGATACGGCGTCACCTTCATGTCGAAGGTTTCGTACGTCGACATGGGCACGTCTTCGACGTTGTTCAGGACCTGCGCGATCTCGAAATGGGTGTCGTAGCGGCGAGCCAACTGCTTCTGCCAATCCTCCGACTCCGGGTCATAGGCCATCAGCGACTCGCGATCGTAGAACTTCCTGCAGCTGACAACGCGAGGCGCCGCATCTTCCCCACTGGAGGGATGCCTGGTCTGCAACGCTTCGATGTTCATTGTTGCCTCCAGGGTTCCGGCGAACCCCGTGTTCCTTTACGTTGCCGCACCATCATCACGCCATCGCGCATGTCGCATCGATGAGGGGTGAATGGACGAGCGGTCCGGCACAACGCCGCCTGCAGGCGTTGCAGGGGGGCCAGACGCTCCGCAAGCGCGGCTCGCAGCCCCGATTCACATGGGTGAGATTCATGTGGTGGACTCCGAAGGAGTCGCCGACAACGTATCCAACGGTACCACCCACTCCATCCGGACGCGCGATGACAGGGCTCGTCGGGTGACACTCGCATTCATTGAAGCAGTTTGTTTCGAAGCGGGCGAAGGATTCATTCAAATAGCTTCTCTGCCAGCATCGCGCCTGCGAGGTGATCGCATCCATCGGCGATTCCCAGAGCTGCGAGCTACCAGGAAACCCGCGCGGCGCACCATTCACGCCGCCGCTTCCGCGACCTCCCCTTTTGTGGAATTGCCGGCGTTGGTCGCCCCTGACAGCTTGGGTGGACCAAACGCCGGCCCGGCGCACTCGTCGCGGGGAAGCGGCGCGTGCCTCATGGATGGCTGATGAGGGCATCGCGCCACCGACCATCGACCTGCTCGACAGGCTTGCACGACCCGGGCAAGAGGACACGACTCATGAACAACGCACGCATGGCTGATTGCCCCGAACCCGCCGACATCATTGGAAGCCCCACCATGACCATGGATTCGCTTCGCAAGCGTGCCGCCCTGCTGGCGGCGATCGTCGCATCGCTGTCTCTCTCTGGCACAGCTGCCGCGCAAACGGCCAAGCTGCCGAACCTTATCCCGCGTCCGGCTTTCGGTGCGACTTTGTCGACGGATGCCGGTGGCCGTTCCGAGCTTCGATTCAGCACCACCAGCTGGAACAGCGGCACCGGCCCATTGGAACTCGCGGCTGGTTCTGTCGACACCGGATCGGGCAAGCAGCAGGTGTACCAGGTGATCTACCAGACCAGCGGCCCGCCGGTGCTCAAGTTCGCAGGCGCCTTCGAGTACCACCCCGCGCACGACCACATGCACTTCAACGACTACGCGCTGTACACGCTGCAGCCGGTGAACGCAACGGGAGGGTCGCAGCGCACCGGTGCCAAGACCACGTTCTGCGTGATGGATACCACCGCGGTCAACCTTGGCTTGCCGGGCGCACCGGCAAGCGCCTTCTACAACACGTGTGGGCGCGACCTGCAGGGCATGTCGGTGGGCTGGGGCGACACCTACGGCGCCCATCTTGCCGGACAGGAGATCGATTTCACGGGAAATGCCGACGGCATCTACAAGCTGAAGATCGAGATAGATCCGAAGAAGGTGATCTCCGAGTCCAACGAGAACGACAACGTGTCGTGCTTGCTGCTCAACATCAAGAAGCCGAGCACAGTCACAGTGCTCGACAGCAGCGGTCAATGCTCGTTGGTGTCATCGATCACTCCGAGTTCGGCACGCATGGGCACCACTGTGCAGGTGACCATTACCGGCCAAGGATTCACCCAGGGCATGGGCGTCACGTTCTTCGGCGGCAACAGTGCACAGCCGGTCGCCAGCAACGTGCAACTGACGTCGGACACCGACACCGTGGACCAGATCACGGCGACTGTCACCGTGCCGGTCAAGAAGGGCAGAGCCAAGGATCCGGTCTGGGATGTACGCGTCGGTAGCGGCGGCACCCTGCCCAACGGGTTCAGGGTCATGCCATAGCGAGGGATCGGCGCACGCTTGTCTTTGGGAGGGCGCCGCGAAGACGCGGCGCCCTCTCTGCTTCTGCTCGCTCGCGATATCCATGTCGAAGAACTCCCGTTGCGGCCCACGCATCCCAGAACTGCCGCGACTCGATCGCGTTCCACCGCACTCGAACCACCATCACCCATCAACTTCCTCTTACGTGGAATGGCCCGGCGATGTCGACTTTGGCACCGTGCGATTGGGACGCAACGAACACAGGGGCGCCGAGCCATGACAGAGCGAGTCCCATCGGAACGGACATACGTTCAACCAACTCGAGACTAGGAGACTGAAATGACTGGGCTGACGAAGAAGACGCTGATGACCGCCATGCTGACCCTCAGCGCGACCCTGGCGGCCGGCGCTGCCTGCGCGGGCGACAAGGATCCGCCACCGTCCAAAGACCTCATCTGCCACAACATTGGCGGGCCAAGGGATCTTGGCGCGAACTGTGAGAACACCGGCAACTGCACGGTCGAGACGGAGGAAGGGTTCAACATCGTCTTCACCGATGAAAATCAATTCCTGGGGATCGTGATCGGGGCTGGCCCGCAGTCAGCGGCTGCCCACATCGCCCATGGCGATGGCTATGTCCAAACGCTCTTCAGTCCAGCGCTGCACCTGGCATCTGAGATCGGACCCCATCGGGCATCCAACGTGGAATGCCTGGCGACGCGGGTCAACCCGCAGCCGCCGGAGCCCGGCAACTAAACCAGACCAAAAGCTGGAAGTTGAGCGTGCAGGAGCGCAGCAGTGGCTGAGCGGGCTGATTCTTCGTTCGGCTACGCTGCGTGCCTGCATCCGGTGCCCGCAGGAAGCGTTGGGTCTGCCACCTACGGGGGGCAGACCTGGTACACGGGATGGATCGCGATCGCTTGCAGCAACCGTTATCCGTGTTGCTGGCTTTGACGAGCTCTTCGTTCCGCGCCACCGACGTCGAAGACCGATCCGGCGGACCAGGTCCCGGCAAGCATGGTCGTGCTTGCGAGGAGAAAGGCACCCCGAATCAGCTCTGGAACGCGGGTCGGCGCCGATGGCAATCAGGCCATGGCGCTCAGGTCACGCGGTAGCCGTCGCCTGGAGGATCACCATCGCGCGGCGACGCACGCCGAGTTTGGCGAAGACGCTTTTCAGATGCTTCTTCACCGTGTCTTCCATGATCCCGAGCTCGCGCGCGATTTCCTTGTTGCTGCAGCCGCGATGCAGGCGCGCGACGACCTGCAACTCCCGTCGGGTGAGCGTTTCCATTGCATGGAGACGGTCCGGATCGGCCGCCACTTCGACTTCCGCGGGAGTGAACGGCCACGTCGGATCGGTGATGACCTCGGCCATCAGGCGACGCGACAGCCACAGCTCGCCCTTGCTGACGGCGCGGATCGCCTTGAGGCAAAGATCGGCAGGGCTCGTCGTCAGCAGGAGTCCATGAAGCCGGTTGCGCAGCACGTCGGCTACCGCGCTGAGGCAAGCCTGGTCCGCCAGGAGGAGTACGCACACATGAGGTCGGTACTGCTGGATCCTTCGCAGCCACAAGGGACCCAGACGGTCCAGAAGGGCTTTGTCGAGCAGCAGCACCTTGGGATGGTTGAGTTCCAGACTGGCCGCAAGGCCCGTCGCATCCGTGACCGGTTCGCCGATGATCTCGATGCCGGGCTCGGATGCCAGCATGGAAAGCCAGGCCGCATGCAGCGCCGTGCGGTCCGACGCGATCATGATCGGGATGGGATCAGCCGAGACCTCGGACTCCCCAAGCGCCAGCGATGCCGAATGGAAGGCTGCGTCGGTACGCGCGGCACGGTCTGGTTCTGCATGCATCGCAATGATCCTGTTCCGGTCATCAGCGACCGGATGACTTCTTTCCTGCGCACCGCTCCGCCGCACATGGCGAGCCAAGCGCGCTGACCAGACAGGAACCCCAAGCACCTCGGTGCCGTTCCCTGCCCCCATTGCCACCTGCGTGTACTCAACGTCAGGTCGATCACGCCGACGCGACGCAGCGTCGCGACAGGCGCACTGACTCGACTTCAATCAACCAATCCACCGATCCCTCGACGCCATCCTTGCGGTGACGCCTTATCGCTCATCAACGCGTCCTGCAGGCCCGGACGGACTGCATCCCCCAATCGGGTGGGCGTGATGAGAACATGAAAGAACGGTCGCCCGATGACCCAGGATCCATTGCACCGCATGAGCATCGGGGCCGGCCAATGCGCCGAATGCGTTGCTTCGCAGAGCGGCTGACCGCCCGTCGATCGCGGCCCCGTTGGCAGCAGTCGATAACCGGTGCTTCTTGGGGGACAGGTGAAAGCAGACGTGCAGCCTGCCACAGGGCACCAGCGGCCGGCCGCGATGCCCGTCGGTTGCCGGCGAGCTTCGATCGCCCCGGCCTTGGACGCTCTGTTTTGCTTGTTCCTGGCCATGGCGCTTTCGCCACAAGCGCGTGCGCAGTCGAAGGATCCGGCGATTCCCGAACTGAAACTGCAGATCGCGAAGATGCAGGAACAACTGCGCGACCAGCAGGCCGTCATCGAGCAGATGCAGAGGCACCTGGCCGAGCTTGAGGCAAAGGAGACTGCCCACGTCGCAGCCCCCTTACCCTCGCCCACGGAAACACGGACCGTGACCGCAGCCGACCTGCCCCAGCAGGAACCGGCCTCGCGCATCCACAGACCGCCTTCCGCGATGGCGGGCGTCGAAGAGCCACTGCCAGAGGGCTACATTCGACTCGGCGAGACCGGAAGCCTCCTGAGACTCGACGTCATCGCCCAGCTCGATCTGATGTTCGATAACAAGTTCATGGGCGAGCAGGACCTGTTCGTTCCATCCTCGATACCCGTGCAGGGCTCGCCTTTCCACGATTCGGACACGCGCAGCAACCTCAGCGCGAGGCAGAGCGCCGTTCGCATGGATTTCCGCCGCAATACGCCCTACGGCTTGCTGAAGGTCGTGTACCTCAACAACTTCTTCGGCGATGGCGGGCCGGACATGGACTACAACCTCCAGTACCTCTATGGCGAGCTTGAAGCCGAAGGCTTCAACTTCCTTGCCGGGTATGGGCTGTCCGCCTTCACCGACATCGATGCGTTTCCGAACACACTCGATTACGAAGGTCCGAACTCGTTCACCTTCAAGTACACGCCGCAGGTCCGCTTCTCGCCCACGCTCTACCGGCACGGCGAAGGTCGCCTGACCCTGCCGATGTCACTGGAAAAGCCCAACGCCGACATCGCGGTGCTCGGCGACTATGCGCCCTACTCTCGCTGGCCCGACGCCACATTGGGGCTGCGCTGGGAAACGCCCGACTGGCATGTGCAGTGGGCGAACCTGTTCCGCGACCTTGCAGTGCAAAGTGCGACCGGCGACGCCACGCGAACGACCGAAGCCTACGCCACGCAGTTGACCTTCGCGGCGGGCGTGTTCGGCGACGACAGCATCCAGGGCTGGGCCAGCGCCGGAAAGGGATACGCGGACTTCCTGCAGGACATCGCCGGACTGGGACTGGATGCGGCCTTCAATCCCCAACTGGAACTCGAGGCCATCGATGCCCATGGTTATGGCGCCGGCTACACCCATGCGTGGAGCGACACGCTCAGCACCAGTGCGTCCTACGGCCACCTCCGCATCGACCCCGACGCCGACCTGTTCCTCGACCCGGGCCTGCCCGAGAGCACGTCATTCGCATCGCTCAACCTCGCCTGGCAGTTCAGCGATCGCGCGATGATGGGCGCGGAATGGCTGTGGGGCCGCCATCGCGACCTGACTGGCGCAACGGGCGAGGCGCAGCGCGTGCAGGTATCGCTGCGCTATGACCTGAATCCTTGAAGGCTCCACTCGATGCCCACGTCAAGCCCACGTTTCCGGCGCATCCTGGACCCTGGTGACCGCATCGCCGAGGCCATGCTCGGGCTGATCATGGCACTCACGTTCACGGGCTCGCTCAGCGTGGCCGATGCGGGCCGCAACGACGTGCGCGCGATGCTGATCGGCGCACTCGGATGCAACCTTGCATGGGGGATCATCGACGGAATCATCTACGTGATGATCACCCATGCCGCCCGCAGCAGCGAACGCAAGCAGCTCCACATGCTGCGCCGAACCACCGATGCAGCGCATGCCCGCAGCCTGCTGGCCGAACTGTTGCCCGGCGACGTTGCCGCGGCGCTCACGGCCGACGAACTGGATACGATCCATCGGCGCCTGGCAGGCAGCACCGGGCGCCCCCCGGAGGTAACTCGCCTTGCGATGAGCGACCTGCTGGGAGGCCTGGCAGTCTGCCTGCTGGTGTTCCTCAGCACCTTCCCCATCGCGATTCCCTTTCTGCTGATGGATTCAGTCGCACCCGCCATGCGGACCTCGAACATCATCGCGATCACCATGCTGTTCGTCGCCGGCGTCGCCTACGGGCGCGCCACCGGGCTGCGCCCTTGGCTCGTCGGACTGTCGATGGTGCTGCTGGGATGCGTGCTCGTCGCCATCACCATCGCGCTCGGCGGTTAGGGGCTCCTTGCAGATCGTGGCGTCTTCGACCGGCGTGGCGCAGGCCACGCGCCGCAACCTCAGACGTCATATACGTCCTGCGAATAACTGCAATACAACAAATAAACTGGATACATACCATCGGCGTACGCATGCTTTGGCCACCCCACCAAGGAGCCGACCATGTCAGCCGCCAACCTCTTCTCGCCCACGACGCTGGGAGCGATCGAAGTCAGCAACCGCATCGCGATGGCGCCGCTCACGCGCTCGCGCGCCGGCAGCGATGGCGTCCACACGCCACTCGCGGCCGAGTATTACCGCCAGCGCGCTTCGGCAGGCCTGATCATCACCGAGGCCACCAACATCTCGCGCCAGGGCCGCGGCTATGCGTTCACGCCCGGCATCCACACCGACGCGCAGACAGAAGCCTGGGCGCGCGTCACCGAGGCCGTCCATGCCGAAGGCGGCAAGATCGTCATGCAGCTGTGGCATGTCGGACGCATGTCGCATGAAAGCCTGCAGGAGAACGGTGCCGCGCCGGTTGCACCTTCCGCGATCCCGGCCGGCGGCAACGTGTTCATCGAGAACGGCTTTGCACCTCCGACGCCGCCTCGCGCGCTCGAGCTGCACGAGATCGGCGGCGTCATCGACGATTACCGCAATGCCGCGCGCCGGGCCAGGGAAGCGGGCTTCGACGGCGTCGAAGTGCATGCCGCCAACGGTTACCTGCTGGAGCAGTTCCTGCGCGACAGCACCAACCATCGGCAGGATCGCTATGGCGGTTCCATCGAGAATCGCGCCCGCTTCCCGCTCGAAGTCGTCGAAGCCGTTTCCGCCGTGTGGGGCGCGGATCGCGTCGGTCTCCGCCTCTCGCCGCTGTCCACGGCCATCGGCGACACCCCGCTCGACAGCACGCCGATGGAAACGCATGCCTACCTGGCCCGCCGGCTCGGTGAGATGAACCTCGCCTACCTGCATCTCGTCGAGGGACAGCTGCACGACGGCAACGGCGCGGATGCCTTCGACTTCCAGGCGCTGCGCGACGCCTTCGGCGGCAAGTACATCGCCAACAACGGCTATGGCCGGCAGACGGCGATCGACGCCGTGGCTTCGGGGCACGCCGACATGATCGCGTTCGGCAAGCCGTTCATCGGCAATCCGGATCTGGTCGAACGCCTGCGCCGCAATGCGCCGTTGTTCGAAGCACCGCCGTCCGCGTTCTTCGGCGGAGGCGCGGAGGGCTATACCTGGTTCCCGGAGACACTCGCTCTTTCCACCGCGGCGTAATCCCCATACGCCGGTCACCTCCGTGATGCCGCCCTCGGGCGGCCTCACGGTTCACCAGCTGTCAGAGCCCGCTCGCCACTTCGCTGACCAGCGAGCGCAGCCACTGGTGTGCTGGGTCGTGCCGGTAGCGTACATGCCAGGCCATCTCCACCGGGAACGTACCGAGGTCGGCGGGCGCAGGCACCACCTTCAGCCGCGGATCGTTCGCAAGCCGCCGGCAGATGAGGCTCGGCAAGGTCGCGCAATAGTCCGTGACCGCGACCATTTCCGGGATCGCGAGGAAATGCGTGACCGAGACGGCGACCTCGCGTCGCAATCCCTGCCGCTCCAGCGCCTGGAACAGACCCACGCGCAAGCGGCCGGGCGGCAGCACGTTCACGTGCTTGAGCTGTTCGTACTGCTGCTTCGACATGCGCTTGTTGACCACCGGGTGATCGGCCCGTACGACGCACGCCAGGCTGTCGTCCATCAGGTGCTGCACGACCAGGTTGTCTGGCGGATCGTTCACGCGGCCGAGCACCATCGCGGTCACCCCGGAGATGACGCCGGTGTCCGCCAGATCCGCGCCGTAGGGCGTGAGGCGAAGCCGGATTCCCGGCGCACGCTCGCGCAGCCGCGCCACCAGGCTGGGCACGAGGACGAACTCGACATAACTGTTGGGCGCGATGGTGACCAGCCGCTCTGCCCTGGCCGGATCGAAACCCTGTTGGCCCAGGACCAGCTCGTCGAGACTCGCCAATGCCGCCGCGACCACCGGCGCGAGTTCCTCGGCCTTCTGGGTGGGCTGCATGCCGTAGCGTTCGCGGATGAAGAGCGGGTCCTTCAGCATGTCGCGCAGGCGCGCGAGCGCGTTCGACAAGGCGGGCTGCGTGATGCCCAGCCGCTCGGCGGCACGGGTCACGCTGCGCTCCTCCATCAGCGTGAGAAAGACGGGCAGCAGGTTCAGGTCGTAACGCACCGGGCACCGGTTCTGGAATGACTGGAGCGCGATGAATAGATCAGCTGAATGTAACGGCGCGTGAGGGCGCGGCCCGCATGCCGCGCCGCGCGTACGCACGAGGGCGCTCGCCCACGCGGGTGCATCCGGGATTCCATTAAGCTAGGCCGGCACATGCGGAGTTCGTGCCCCGGCACGGACGCGGTCGTACCGGCTGTCGGGAGAAAAGGATGGACAAGCCCCGCATCTTCCTGGGCTCATCGGCGAAGCAGACCAAGCTCCTGCAATCACTGACGCGCGGCCTCGAAGACGTCGCGCACGTGGAGCCCTGGACCGCTTCGTTCAATCCGGGCACCACGACGCTGGAACGGCTCCTCGAACTCACGCGCGAGGTCGACTTCGCGGCGTTCGTGTTCGCCCAGGACGACTGGACCAGCAACAGCCCGGCACTGACCGAACCCGGAACCGCGCAAGCGTCTCCGCGCGACAACGTCGTCTTCGAGGCCGGCCTGTTCGGCGGCGTGCTCGGCATGCGCCGCACGTTCATCCTCCATGCGAATGGCGCCAAGCTTCCCAGCGACCTGCTCGGCCTCACCTGCATCCGTTATGGAGACGCACTGACGGCGACCGAGACGAGAGCCATCAACCTGAAGCTGCGCAAGGCGATCGAAAGCGAAGCCAGCGTCGCCAGCATCGAGGGACAGTGGTGGCAGTTCTCGCTGACGGAGCGCAGTGCCGGGGAGCCTTCGGCCGTGAGCCTGATGCGTATCTCGCGCAACCGCGAAGGAACCCTGGAACTCACCGGCCGCTCATGGCAATCCGACGGCGCACTGTGCGCGCGTTACTGGAGCGAAGCGAGCAGGGACATCAAGAACCCGTCGGGCATCTTCTACTACTGGAGGGGCGAACGGCCGCGCGATCCGAACGCGCCGCAACTGGAGGGCACGGGAGACATCCGGATCGAGTCCGCCAGTCGCGCCGCCGGCGTCTTCACGACCTTCCCGAGCGGCCAGTCCGGCATCGCCGCGCGTACCTCGGGCGTGTACCTGCGCGCCGAGCCCGAGCATGTGGTCATCCTGGACGGACTCGATGATGGCAAGCGCGCCGAGCTGATCGCCGACCGCCTGCGGATGTGGGAGTCCATCCGGAACGCGTGAGACCCTCGTGCGGCGCAGCTCGTCGACTGCGCTAGAGCCGGTTGCCGTCGGCGCGCTTGCGGACCTCGGCAAACGTCCAGTCGTGGACGAGCCGCCCGTTCTCCCAGACCGTCACCATCGCATCGTCGTAGCCCTGCGGCCTGACCACGTCGGCCAGCGACTCTGCTTCGGGCGGCACCGGTACGGTCTGGAACGTGCCGAACTCACGGTGTCGCAGCAGGGTCATGCGGCCACGCTTGCTCTGCTTGCCCTTGTCGGTGATCGGGTCCTTGTAGACATCGATCCAGCGACCGTCGATGCGGGCCGCCGAGCATTTGAGCGCGAACTTCTGCGTGTCGCGGTTGAGCTGCTGCAACAAGCCTCCGCCCATGCCGAAGGCCAGGTTGTCGATGGAGTAACCCGCGCTGGTCGCGCGCTCGAGGATCGCGCGGATGCTGTTCGGGTTGATCCCGTCCCCCTGGATCAGGCGGACGTGGTTCAGCACCTTGTAGCCCTTGCCGTTCACGGCGTGGCCGAAAGCCTCATCGAGCAGCACCAGGCATTTGTGCACCACGTCCACCGGATCGCCGGAGTCTGGGCGCACCACCAGCGTCGCGCCCGAGCGGATGACCTCTTCGCGCAGCGTCCTGCCCCAGTGCTCGCTGATCGCGTGATAGATGTCGTAGCTGTCCGAGACGACCGCGACGACGGAGCCCGGCTTAGCGAATCGCCGCAGCATGTTGCGGTAGGCCTCGACCTCGTTCTCGCGGCCCCAGCTGGTGATCGTGCTGTGCTCGGCCGCGGGAATCGAGAATCCCGCCATCGGCTCGTGGTAGTACGCGCGCGCCGCCAGCACGCCCGACACGGTGTCGGTGCCCATGAAGTTGACGAGGTGCGCCGAACCACCGAGCGCGGCCGACTCGGCACTGGACACGCCGCGTGCGCCGAAATCGTGCAGCTTGAACGGCAACTGCCCGGCGGGATCGTCACTGGTGCGCTCGAGGAATTGCCGGATCGTCTGCTTGGCGTGCCAGCTGATCGTCGCCACCGTGACCGGGTACCACAGGCGCAGCAGCATGGTTTCGAGATAGGACGGCACCCAGTACGCATCGGGATCGGTCGATTCGATCGTCACCAGCGCCTGGTGCGTCGGGACGACGGTCCCTTCCGGCACGGCGCGGATGCGGATCGGCACGAGCCCGTCATGCCGGTCGACGATGTAGCGCCAGCCGGCCTCATTGAACGGTTCGCCATGGGCGGCGAAGAAATCGCGCGCCTCATCGACATCGGCATGCGAGATCGGCCTGGCCAGGTATTCCTTGAGGATGGCCTGCAGGCCGTAGAACAGCGTGCGGTCGTACAGACCGCCGCGCGACTCGACGTAGAAGAACGTCGCATCGGTACCCGGCGGATACTGCAGCCAATGGCTGGCCTTGTAGCTGTCGGTATTGAGCAGCAGGTTGCGGAGGCACTGCATGGCGTCGATGGCTTCCTTGGGCAATATCGGGGCGGTTCAAACAGCGATGTCGCCTTCCAGTCCGGCAGGTGCGGGCACGTTGGCTTCGCCGAGCATCTCTCTAAGCTCCGCCTCGATCTCCTCGCAGATGTGGGAGATCGGAACGTCGTTGGCACCGCCTTCGAACGGGTTCTCGGTGCTCTCGCCAACCTGGTCCAGCGAGGTGTACATCCAGGAGATGAGCAGGCTCAGCGGAACGCTCAGCCAGACCATGTTGCCCTTGGCCCAGCCATCGACGACTTCGTTCAGGCGTTCGAACTCGCCGATCATGCTGAAAGGAAGCAGGAAACACAGGATCTTCACGAACAGCGAGTTGATGAAGGCATGCTGGCGGGGGAACGGGAAGTCCTTGATGCGCTCGCTGTTGCTCTGGTGATCGAAGAGCCGGCGCACCGTCGCCTGCAGTTCGCCGCCCTGCGAGGCCGTGAGGGTTCCGTCGGCCAGCAGCTTGCTCACCTCCCAGCTTTGCAGCACGAGCACCCGCAAGGCCCGGGTATGCGACGTCAGCACCTGCGCTGCTTCCGCTGGGGAGAGATAGCGCTCCAGCTCGGACTCGAGCGGCCGCTCGCGCTCGGGAATGGCGTACCGGCGCTGGTACTCGACGTTCTCCGCGCGGTCCATGGTTTCCCAGGCCTTCACGTCGCGCATCTGGTAGCGCAGCGCGGTGAGCCAGGCGAAATGGCGATACACCAGCTGGCGGGCGCGCTCCGGATCCGCGACGTAGTCCCGGCACATCGCACCCCACACACGGCTGCTGCTCACGATCGATGCCCAGACCTGCTGCGCCTCCTGCAGGCGGTTGTAGGCCTGCGCATTCTTGAAACCGGCGGACAGCGCGACCGACGCGCCCAGCAGGAACACGATGCCCCACGGGATCGCCAGCCACTTGAATCCGGCCAGCTGGTAGAGCGCGACGGGCGCGACACTCAGCACCACGAGCACGTAGATCGTGCGTCGCGTCCACACCAGGAACTCCGGGAGCCTGTACGACTTTCCGATGTGCATGACCGCTCTCCTGCCGTCGCCTCGCGGCCTCGGGCAGCGACTACGTCACCCGCTCGGGCACCGGCCTGGTACGTTCGATACCGAACCGCGTGTAGACCCATGTGAAGGCGAAAAAGCCGAAGTAACCCGCCAGCAGGACCCGGCCGATCCAGTTCTCGATCAGGTTGACGTCGATGCCGCTACCGAACAGGCGCGACAGCAGGGGCGCCACCGCGCCGATGCCCACGGCGCCCAGCAGGACGAACGACACGACGAACACGCCGAGCGCGGCTTTGTAGCCGAATCTTCGGTACCGGACCGACTTGACCTTGCCGCGGTCCAGCCACGGCAGCAGGAACAGCGCGATGATGGCGAGGAACATCACCACCACACCCATCACCTTGTCCGGGATGACACGCAACATCGCGTAGTACGGCGTGAAGTACCACACCGGCTTGATGTGCTCCGGCGTGACCAGCGGATTGGCCTCGGTGAAGTTGTCGTGTTCCAGGAACAGACCGCCCACCGTCGGCGCGAAGAAGATAAGGAACGCGGCCACCAGCACGAAGACCGACGTGCTGAGCAGGTCCTCGACCGAGTAATAGGGATGGAACGGGATGCCGTCCAGCGGCTTTCCATCGCTGCCGGTCTTGTCCTTGATCTCGATGCCGTCCGGATTGTTCGAGCCCACCTCATGCAGCGCCAGGATGTGCACGGCCACCAGCAGCAACAGGACCAGCGGCAGCGCGATGACGTGCAGCGCGAAGAAGCGGTTGATCGTGGCGTCCGCGGGCACGTAGTCGCCCATGATCCAGTGCGACAGGCCATCGCCGACGATAGGGATTGCGCCGAACAGCGAGATGATCACCTTGGCGCCCCAGAACGACATCTGGCCCCACGGCAACACATAGCCCATGAAGGCTTCGGCCATCAGCACGAGGTAGATCGACATGCCGAGGACCCACACCAGCTCGCGCGGCCGCTTGTAGGAGCCGTACATCAGGCCACGGAACATGTGCAGGTAGATCACGACGAAGAACAGCGACGCGCCGGTGGAGTGCATGTAGCGGATCAGCCAGCCCCACTCCACGTCGCGCATGATGTACTCGACCGACGAGAACGCCTCGGCCGCGGACGGCTTGAAGTGCATCGCCAGGAAGATGCCGGTGACCAGCTGGTTGACCAGCGCCACCCCGGCCAGTGCGCCGAACAGGTACCAGATGTTGAAGTTCTTCGGCGCGTAGTAGCGGCTGGTGTGCGCCGCCACGAACGAGACCACCGGCAACCGGTCCTCGACCCAGGCCAGCAGCCTGTTGCGGGGCGTGATGCGTTCGATCTTGAGGGTCATTGCGTGTCTCCTCGCCGCATGCAGCGGTCAGGAAGGTGTCTCGTGCTCGTGCGCCACCGCCACCACGTGGTCGATGCCGTGACGGAACATCTTTGCGTAGGGGCAGACGCGTTCGGTGTTGCGGACCAGCTCGGCAGCCAGCGCGCGGTCGACGCCGGGAAGGCTGACGCGGATGTCGGCCGACAGCAGGAACAGTCCGTCCATGGGATCGCGCGCGAACGTCACCGCGGCGTCCACGACGACGTCCCGGAGCTCCACGCCGGCGCGGTTCGCCAGCAGCATCAATGCGCCATGGAAGCAGGCGGCGTAGCCCGCCGCGAGCAGTTGCTCCGGGTTGCTGCCTCCGCCGGGACCACCGAGCTCGGTCGGCATCCGCAGGTTCACGTCGAGCGCGCCATCGTCCGACTTCACCACGCCCGAAGCGCGCCCGTGTCCCGCTTCGCCTCCGGTCACGCGCACGCGGCCGGTGTAAAGAGCGAGGGCGTCCTCGCCGTAATACCTGTCCAGCAGGTTGGCCGGTGGTGGCAGCAGCGGGCTCATGGGCACACGGGGTCCTTGTCGACTTCCTCGCCTATGCCCTCGCCGCGAAGCGGGCGTACTCGGACTGGGCCAGCCAGCGTTCGAAGTCCAGCGCGCCGCGCCAGCCCGCCTTCTCAGGCACCAGCGTGTCTTCCTGCAGTTCGGAGCCGAAGTAGCGCGCGTGCACGTCGCCGACGACTTCGCGCGGATCCTGGATGATCTGCAGGAACCGCTGCGCGAGGTCGGACATCGGCATGCGGTCCGGTCCTGCGATCTCGACGATGCCGTTGGCCGGCGCCTGCAAGGCCAGGCGTGCAACCGCATCGGCGACGTCCTCCGATGCGATGGGCTGCACCAGTGCCGGCGACAGGCGAACCGTCGCACCCTCGGTACCCGCCTGGATGATGCCCGGCAGGAACTCGAAGAACTGCGTCGAGTGCACGACGGTGAACGGGATACCGGAGTTGCGGATCAGCTGCTCCTGCTCGACCTTGGCGCGGAAGTAGCCGTTGTCCGGCAACTTCTCGACGCCGACAATGGACAGCGCCAGATGGTGGCGGACGCCCGCCTTGGCTTCCGCGCCCAGCACGTTGCGGCCGGCCGTCCGGAAGAAGTCCATGGCTGCTTCCGGCTCGAAAGACGGTGAATTGGCCAGGTCGATGACGGTGTCGGTGCCTGTCATCGCGGCATTGAGCCCTTCACCGCTGATGACGTCGATTCCGGTCGAAGGCGCGGCGGCCAGCGCCTCGTGACCGAGGCCGCGCAGGCGCGATACCACTTTGCTGCCGATCAGGCCGGTACCGCCGATGACGACGAATTTCATGTTCCACCTCTGTTTGTTGGGATGCACCGGCGCTCTTAATGCAGCCGGGCGTACTGGTAACGATGCTAGGAGTGCGGCATTGCCCGTTGTAGCCATGCGTCCGGATGCACGGTGTTTCCTGTTGCGCACCAATGGCGCGGTCAGTCCGCGGCGAGAACGAGGCAGTCGCTCCGCATGGCGGCAACCGGCTCGGCGGCCTCGAGGATGCGGGTCATCTCGGTGGCGCAGTCCAGGTGCAACGCGCGGACGTGCGCGGTGATGAAGTCGATGAAGACGCGGATGCGCTTGGGCAGCTGCCGCCGGCTGAGATAACACAGGTAGTGCCCGCGGTCGTCGGGCGCGAACTGGCCCAGGCACGACACCAGCGTGCCGTTGCGCAGTGCATCGCACACCTGGAACCCCGGCATCTGCGCCAGGCCCTCTCCGTCCAGAACGGTCTGCATCATCAGGTCGTCGTCGTTGAGGACGATGTCGCCCTGCGGCGCGATGCTGTGAGGGCGGCCGTCGATGTGGAAATCCCAGCTGGCCAGGCGTCCATTCGCCAGCCTTCGATTGATGCACGCATGCTCCTGGAGGGCTTCGACCGAGGTTGGCAGCCCGTTCCGGCGCGCGTAGTCGGGCGAGGCGCAAACCAGCATCTGCATGGGCACGATCTGCTTGGCGATCACCTGGCTGTCGTCCAGACGGCCGTCACGGAAGGCCACGTCGATGCGGTCGCCGGCCAGGTCGGGGGCACGCTCGTCCAGCATCAGCTCGATGCCGATGCCGGGGTAACGCATGTGGAACTCGCGCATCAGCGGCGCGATGACCTTGCGGCCGAAGCCGTGCGTGGCGCTGATCCGCAACTGCCCGCGCGGCGGCCCGTCGCGGAGGTCGCGCATCTCTTCCAGCGCCTGCAGGATGCGGTCGACACCGGGACGGCAGTTCTCAAAAAACAACTCCCCTTCGGGAGTGAGCGACGTGGAACGGGTCGTTCGGGAGAACAGGCGCGCACCCAGTTGTCCTTCCAGTTTCTGCACGCTCCGGCTGACCGCCGAGCGGCCAACGCCAAGGCGGTCCGCGGCTCGCGCGAAGCTGCCTTCGGTGGCGACCGCGATGAACGCCATGACGCCGGCGTAGCTGGCGGAGAAACTGGAGGTCAACGCATCCTGGCGCTCCGTCGGAATCTGGATCATTGCATTCATTTCGATCGTGCCTTTGCTTGCCTGCCCGGCGGCCGCATGCGGGCCAGCGCATGTTGCCGGGCGTACTCGACGTGGAGGCGACAGGTGTCCACCGGCTGACCGATCAGCCTGGCGATGTCGTCGTAACTGGCCTCGAAGATCTCGTGCAGCAGGAACGCCGCGCGGGCGTCCGGCGCAAGCGTGTCCAGCGCGGCCATGAACTCGAACCAAATGCGTTCGGCGTTCGGGACCATGACCCGGATCTCGTGGTCGTCCTTGGGTGTCGTCATGAACCAAGGACGTTCCAGTGACCCCGGTTGTGACAGGCTCCCGTGTCAGCCCGTCGTGACGGCTGGTCCGGCGGCGGGCCGACACCGCCATTGGTGCGCCGCGCTCAACACCGCGCGTCCGGCGAGCGATCTACCGACATGGTGCGACGGCGCCTAGATTGCCCCGCAGCCGGCGGCGCCATGCCACCCAGCCCTCCCCATCAGCACGGAGAATCCGTCATGAGTCAACGTCTCGATTACCAGCAGCAATCCCCGGAACTGATCAAGAAGTTCGTGGAGTTCAGCCTGCTTACCAAGAAACTGTCGATCGAGAAGTCGATCATCCACCTGGTCGACATGCGCGCCTCGCAGCTCAACGGCTGCGCATTCTGCGTGGACATGCACGTGAAGGAAGCGGTCATCCACGGCGAGCGTCCGCTTCGGCTGCACCACGTCGCGGTGTGGCGCGAGTCCCCGCTATTCAGCCCCCGTGAACGCGCCTGCCTGGCGTGGACCGAGGTACTCACGCAACTGCCGCCGCACGGCGTGCCGGACGACGTCTACGAAGAAGTGCGATCGCAACTGTCGGAGAAGGAAATCGTCGACCTGACGGGCGTGATCGTTGCGATCAACGGCTGGAACCGGATCAGCGTGGGCTTCCGCTCCGTGCCTGGCTCCGCCGACAAGTTCTACGGCCTCGACAAGGCCGGGCTGTCCTGAGCCGAGCCGTCGTCACCACACCTCCACAGGAGACACCCATGCGCATTCACCTTTCGCTGAGCCTGCTCGCGCTGCTGTGCTCGGGCACGGCCATGGCCCACGGTCCAGAAGGCCACGACGCACCTCCCCCCGTCGTCAAGCCGGTGATGACCCAGCCCTTGCCCGACTATCCCGGCAAGGAAGGCCTGCTTCTCACCGTCGACTACCCGCCGGGCGGCTCTTCCCCGCTCCATCACCATGACGCATACGCCTTCGTCTACGTGCTCGAGGGCTCCGTCGTGATGGCGGTGCAAGGCGGCCAGGAGGTCACGTTGACGCCGGGGCAAAGCTGGAGCGAGAAGCCGGGCGACGTGCATACGGTTTCGCGCAATGCCAGCCAGACGAAGCCCGCGAAGTTTGTCGTGTTCATGCTGAAGGATGCCGGCAAGCCTGCGGTGATCCCGGGCCCCTGAGCGATTGGAGTCAACCGATGCGTATTCACCATTTGCTGAGCCTGGCGACCCTGATGTGGTCGGGCACGCTTGCGGCCCATGGCCTGCAGGGCAACGACGCCCCTCCCCCCGTCGTCACGCCGGTCATGACCCAAGCGCTGCCCGACCATCCCGGCAAGGAAATGCTGATGCTCAAGGTCGAGTACCCGCCCGGTGGCGCCGATCCGGTCCACCGCCACGATGCACACGGATTCATCTATGTGCTCGAAGGCTCGATCGTCATGGGCGTGGCCGGCGGCAAGGAGGTCACGTTGACGCCGGGACAGAGCTTCCACGAAGGTCCCGACGACGTGCACACGGTCGGGCGCAACGCCAGCAAGGACAAGCCAGCGAAGTTCCTCGTGTATCTGCTGAAGGATGCGGGCAAGCCCGCATTGATCCTGGCGCCTTGACCGTCCAGTGAGGCACCAGGCGGGACATGCGTCCTCCTGGTGCCACTCACCAGCTTGCGGCGGGAATCGATCCGCGCGCCTACTCTTCGAATGGCGCGTCCAGCAGAACGTCGACCATCGACGGTGCGCGATAGCCCGGCACGTACCGCTCGCCGAAGTCGCGTGCGAAGTTGTCGTAGGTGGTCTCCGGACGCCGCTCGCAGATGCCGCAGACCGCCTTCGTGAAACGCTGCTTCATGTCGAGACGCGGGAACTCCGCGACGATCTGTTCGATCTGCCCGGATGGCACGCTGTCGTAACCCCAACCGCCCCAGTCGAGCCCGACTCCCAGCGTGCAAAGCGCCGCTTCGGCCTCCTTGTGCAGGCAGATCGACGGCGTCGAGTTGAGCGCGATGCTGTCCCAGACCAGCTGGGCCCGGCGCTCGTCGACGCCGAGTCCGCGGACGAACTCCCGTGCCGCGTTGGCGCCTTCCACTTCGAACCGCAACTTGCCGGCCATCGAATCCGACAGGCCGATGTCGTGCAACAGCGCGGATACCGCCAGCACCTCGGCGTCGTACGGCTCGTCCTTCTGCCCGGCGAGATACGCCGCGAAGAGCCAAGATCGCATCACGTGGTTGAACAGATATGGCTCCGAGTGTTCGCGCGCAAACTCGATCGCGCGCGTCACCAGCGGGGTATCAGGCACCGTGATTCCTGCCAGTACACGCACAGGAAAATCCGTGGCGGCACCGGGTCGCGACGAATCGGAAGGAATGCTGCTAGACGATGACATGGGAAATCTCCGTTCGGATGGGCGCCGTCGGCACGACGCACGGCGACATCCCCAGGACGTCGACGAATCGATCGTAGTCCGGCACCTCTGATCGCGGTAGCGCCGACACGGGTGCACCGTGTTGCCTTCGCAGAACCAATGTCCTTGCCGCCGCATTGATGCACGACGGTCAACAGCGTGCGCACGCTCCCGCGCCTACCGTCGTACGCAACGGAAACCTATGTTGAGAAGCACGGCAAAGCTGTTCTGCCTTCATTCCTTCCTGACTCCACATACCTCCGCAATGCGCAAGCTCCTCTTCGGCAAGCTTTCGAAGCGAGCCATCGCTTCCCCCAGGCCTATCGATACCACCCGCCGCCAATGCCTTGTCTGGAGCATGAGCGCCGCGGCGATGGCCGCCTTTCCCCTGCCCGCGAGCCATGCCGCGGGCAACAGCCAATCCCCCACCCGCTCCGCGAGGAACCGCAACATGAAAACGATCGCCACCAAAGACGGTACCGAGATCTTCTACAAGGACTGGGGCTCGGGTCTGCCGATCGTGTTCCACCACGGCTGGCCGCTTTCCAGCGACGACTGGGATGCGCAGATGCTGTTCTTCCTCGAACAGGGCTACCGCGTCATCGCGCACGACCGGCGCGGCCACGGCCGTTCCAGCCAGACCGCCACCGGCAACGACATGGACACCTACGCCGCCGACGTCGCCGAACTTGCGGCGCATCTGGACCTGCGCGACGCCATCCATGTCGGCCATTCGACCGGCGGCGGCGAGGCTACCCGTTATGTCGCCCGACATGGGGCGGGCCGCGTCGCCAAGCTCGTGCTCATCGGCGCGGTGCCGCCACTGATGGTGAAGACCGCCGCCAATCCTGGCGGGCAGCCGCGCGAAGTGTTCGATGGCCTCCGGAAAGAGTTGGCGGCCAACCGCTCCGGCTTCTACTGGAACGTTCCGGTGCCGTTCTACGGATTCAACCGCCCCGGTACGCCGCTCGTCGAGCCGGTGCGGATGAACTGGTGGCGCCAGGCGATGATGGGCGGCGCGAAGGCGCAGTACGACTGCATCGAGGCGTTCTCGGCTACCGACTTCACCGAGGACCTGAAGCGCATCGACGTGCCGACGCTGGTGATGCATGGCGACGACGACCAGATCGTGCCGATTGCGGACTCGGCCATGCTCTCGTCCAAACTGCTCCGCAAGGCCACGTTGAAAGTCTATGAAGGCTTACCGCACGGCATGTGCACCACTCATGCCGACGTGATCAACCGCGACCTGCTGGCTTTCATTCGCGGCTGAGCCAGCTGAAGCGCTTGCTCGCGCATGAAGGAACCGCCTGGCGGCCATTCGGCCGCCAGCGCGGTGGTGTGCGATTGCGCTCGGCTGAGCCGCAGGGCTGCGTTGCTGGCAATCAATGATCCGGCCTGACCCGGAACACCACGCTGATGCGGGGTCCCTGCACATGGCGGCTTTTCGGAATGCCATGCTCGTGCGTCAGTTGCGACGCATGGCTCATGCTCAGCAGGCTGCCGGGCGCCAGGTCCACCGCCAGCGTGGTGCGTGCACCACGGTTGGCACGAACCAGCATGCGGCGCGGCGCTCCCAGCGACACCAGCGTGATCGGATGTCCCCGCTGCAGCGTGTGGAGCTTGTCGTGGTGCATCGCCACGCTGTCCGCACCATCGCGGTAGAGGTTCATGCCGATCCGGTTGTAGGGTGCCGGCACGCACTCGCGGACGCGCTGCAGGATATCGGCCAATGGCAGGTCGGCGGGCAACGCGTCGGTCGCGTAGTTCGCCAGCAATCGGGGGACGTCCACGATGCGGTCGTACATTGGCCGCTGCAGGTGCGTCCAGGCGGCACCCGCATGCAGTGCATCGAACCATGCCCGCGCCGTGTAATTGTCGACGAAGCGCGGCCAATAGCGCACGCCGCCTTCGGCATCGTCCACCAGCGTCACGCAGTCCGGCGCGAACAAGTCGTCGGTCAGGGCTGGCAAGGCGTGCATGGCGGGCTCAATGGAAATCGCGTGAACTGGTCTGCAGTTCGCCCAGCAGGTGGCTCATGTCCTGCAGGTCGCGCGCGATCAGGTGCTGCACGCCGTCCACGTGTTCCCAGCGTCCGCGCACGGCCAGCAGCCGCGCACCGAGCAATGCCTTGCGGCGCCGCAACGCCACGTCCGGCCACACCACCACGTTGACCATGCCGTGTTCGTCCTCCAGCGTGACGAAGATCGTGCCGCTGGCCGTGGCCGGCCGCTGGCGCTGGGTGACAATGCCTGCGGCATGGACGCCACGACCATGCGGCAGATCGCGAAGCTGGCGCGAATCCATCACGCGTTCGCGCTGCAGCCGCGCACGCAGCAGCGACAGGGGATGCGCACGCAGCGTCAGGCCTGTCGCACGGTAATCCGACAACACGTCCTCGCCCGCGCTCGGCGCCGGCAGGAGGATGGCGTCTTCGTCGGGACTGTCTGGCAGCAACGGGCGCTGGCGTTCGATGCCGGCCACCGCCCAGCGCGCGGCATGGCGATGACCGGCGAGTGCCTGCAGGGCGCCGGCTTCAGCCAGTACATGGCGCGCCTTCTCATCCAGTCCGGCGCGCAACGACAGATCACGCACATCGAGGAACGGGCGTTGCGCGCGCGCCACGACGATGCCCTGCCCCATCGCTTCGGACAGGCCCGCCACCTGCCGCAGCCCCAGCCGGACCGCCGCCTGCCCGCCGTCGTCCACGCCGCGTCGTGCATGGCCACCTTCCAGCGCGTTGTCCCAGTCGCTGCAGGTCACGTCGACCGGCCGGACCTCCACGCCCACGCGCCCGCCCTTGCCGCGGCGTGCGTCCTGCACGATCTGGCTGGGTGAGTAGAACCCCATCGGCTGTGCGTTGAGCAGCGCGCAGGCGAAGGCCGCCGGCTCGTGCCGTTTCAACCAGCAGCTGATGTAGACCAGCTTGGCGAACGACGCCGCGTGGCTCTGCGGAAAGCCGTAGGAACCAAATCCCTTGATCTGTTCGAAAATCTGGTCGATGAACTCCGACGCGTAGCCCTTGGCTTCCATCAGCTGGCGGATGCGCGCCCGGTGCGGTTCCATGTCGCCGCCCTGCCGCCAGGCCGCCATCGAACGGCGCAGGTTGTCGGCTTCGTGAGGCTGGTAGCCGGCATGGATCACCAGTTCCATCACCTGTTCCTGGAACAGCGGAATGCCCAGCGTCTTGCCGAGGATTTCCTCGATGCCTTCGGAGGGATACACCACCGCCTCCTTGCCCTGCCGGCGCCGCAGGTACGGATGCACCATGCCGCCCTGGATCGGACCGGGCCGCACGATGGCCACCTCCACCACGAGGTCGTAGAAATCCTTCGGCTTCAGCCGCGGCAGCATGCTCATCTGCGCGCGCGATTCGATCTGGAACACGCCCACCGTGTCGGCAGCCTGGATCATCTCGTAGGTCGGCGAGTCGCCTGCAGGCAACTGTGCAAGGTCGATGCGGTAACCGCGGCTCCGTTCGACCAGGTCCACCGCCTTGCGGATGCAGGTCAGCATGCCCAGCGCCAGGCAGTCGACCTTCAGCAGCTTCATCGTCTCCAGGTCGTCCTTGTCCCACTGGATGATGGTGCGGTCCTGCATCGCCGCGTTCTCCACCGGCACCACCGTGCTCAGTGGCGCGTCGCTGATGACGAAACCACCGACGTGCTGCGACAGGTGGCGCGGGTGGTCCCGTAGCTGCGCCGTCACGGCCAGCACGCGCGCGATCAACGGATTGTCCGGATCGAAACCGGCCTCGCCCAGGCGCTGCTCCATCGGCGCATCGCCATTCCCCCAGCCGTAGCATTCGGCCAGGAGCGCCACCTGGTCCGGCGGCAATCCGAACGCCTTGGCCACGTCGCGCACTGCGCTCTTGCCGCGATAACGGATGACGGTGGCGGCCAGCGCCGCGCGTTCCCGGCCGTACTTGTTGTAGACGTACTGCAGCACTTCCTCGCGCCGCTCGTGCTCGAAATCGACATCGATGTCGGGCGGCTCGTTGCGCTCCTTCGACAGGAAGCGCGCCATCAGCAACCGGCTTTCCGCCGGGTTCACGACGGTGATGCCCAGCGCGAAGCACACCGCCGAGTTGGCGGACGAGCCACGCCCCTGGCACAGGATGCTGCGCGACCTGGCGAAACGAACGATGTCGTCGACGGTGAGGAAGAACGCTTCGTACTTCAGGTCGGCGATCAGCGCCAGTTCGCCGTCGATCTGTGCGGCAATCTTCGGCGGCACGCCTTCGGGCCAGCGCTCGCGCATGCCGGCTTCGGTCAGGGCACGCAACCAGGTGGTGGGCGTATGCCCAGCCGGCACGAGTTCGGCCGGATAGTCGTAACGCACGTCGTCCATCGTGAACGTGCAGCGCCGTGCCAACTGAACGGCTGCTTCCAGCAGAGGGGCCGGATAGATGTTGCCCAGTGCACGGCGCGTGCGCAGGTGGCGCTCGCCGTTGCGGAACAGGTGCTCGCCGCAGTCTGCCAACGCCTTGCCGTGGCGGATCGCCGTCATCGTGTCCTGCAGTACGCGCTGGCGGCGCACGTCCATGTGCACGTCGCCGGCGGCTACCGGCGTCATCCCGAGTTGCGCCGACAGGGCCAGCAAGGCGTGCGTACGTGCCTCGTCGTCCTGTTCGCGGTGCAGTTCGATCGCCAGGCACGCACGCGAGCCCAGCAGGCCGCGCAGCCATTGCCCTTCTGCGGCATCGGGAGCGCAGCCTGGAACCCACAACGCAGACACGCCCGGCATCGCATCGCGCAGCACGGTCTCCATGTCCGCTCGTGACAATCGATACGCCCCCTTCTGAGCGGCGCGGCGTGCCACGGTGATCAGCTGGCACAGCTGCGCGTAGCCGGCATGCGTTTCCACCAGCAACACGCATTTCAAGCCGCAGGTCAGGGTGAACTCGCTGCCGACGATCAGCCTAACTCCAGTGGCACGCGACGCTTCCAGGGCGCGCACGATGCCGGCCAGCGAACACTCATCGGTGATCGCCAGGGCTTCGTAGCCGCAGCGATGCGCGCGGGCGAACAGCTCTTCCGCGCTGGCCGCCCCGCGCAGGAAGGAAAAGTCGGACAGGCAATGCAGCTCGGCGTATGCCGGCAACGCATCGTCCACGACGGCATCGTCGTTGGCCGCCCGCAGGCCCAATCGGTGAGCCACTTCCCAGGCGCGCGGCGGCCGGCCACCCGGCGTCTCGCGATCCACGCCATCGACGGCATCGTCCCAGCTCATGCAAACCACCCGTGCAGCATCCAGCCATCACGTTCACCCGCCGGCGTGAATGCCCAAGCGTGCTGGCCCCGCGCCGTTTCCAGCACGTAGTAGTCGCGCCGCGCGTCGTCGCCGTCCCACCAGCCGCTTTCCAGCCGCTCAGGACCCGACACGATGCGCGGATGGGGATCGCGCAACGGCACCGGCTGCGGCAGCAGCCACAGCGGACGCGGTGGACGTGCCGGTGCATCGCCGATGCATGCGTCGCCGCCGTCCACGCGCCGCCAGGCACGCTCGGGGCGAGGGTCGCCGGCGGGAGCGACGCGGTACACCGCGTCGTCGCCCAGTCGCGCGCGCAGGCGCTCGCGTAACTGTGGCCACGGCAAGGACTGCTGCGCGCGTACATCGAACAGGTCACGCGAGGCCGGAACAAACGGCGGCAGTTCGCGTGCCAGCAAACGCAACGCCACCACCGGTTTGGGGATCTGCACGCGCTCCAGCCGGTTGCGGGTCAGTTCGAACAGCATCGCCGGCTCGCGCTCCGCGGCCAGCAGGCCCACGTCCACGTCGGTATGCGCGCCTTCGTGCTCGAGCCGCAGCACGAAGCGCTGCACGCCGCCATCGCGGATGGACAGGTACGTGCACAGGTCGCCGATCATCCTGCGCAGCGGGAACAACAACGCGGTATGACTTTCGACTTCATAGCCGAGCTCCACCCGGGCATCGAAATGGTCCGGCGGCGCGTAGTACGACAGCGCGTCGTCCGCCGTGCCGTACAGGCGGTCCAGGTGCTCCAGCAGTTCCAGTCCGAAGCGGCGTCGCACGCTGTCGCGCGGCAACCCGCGCAGCGTGCGCAGGTCGCGGATGCCCATGCGATGCAGCCGCTCACCCGTGCCTTCGGGCAGCACCGCACGGCGCACCGGCACCTTGTCCAGCAATTCCTGCATGGCACCGGACTGGGACACCGCCAGGCCATCGCGCAGCCCGGCCAGGACGCGTGCGGCGCGCGGCGTCGGCGCCATCGCGATGCGATGCACGAACCCCAGCGCAGCGAGTTCTTCGCGCAACCGCGCCTCGATGCGTGGCCACGGCCCCAGCAACTGGAAGCTCGCGCGCACTTCCAGCACCAGGCAGCCGGGCCACTGCGCACTGACCAGCGAACTGTGGCGATACGCCCAAGCCGCGAGGAAACGTTGCCAGCGCGCTTCGGCCTGCGCGTCGTGTTCGACCATCGCGAAGTCCTGCAGCAACGCGAGCGCCGCGGTCAGGCGCATGCCGGCTTTCAGGCCGGCGTGCGCGGCGGCAGGGTTCACGGCATGCAGCGTACGCAGTTGCGCCGATCCACCGACCAGCGCGAGCGGCGCGTCGGGATCAGGCTGGCGCCGGAGGACGGCATCCAGCGCCAGTTGCGGCAGCAGTACACAGGCCCAGAGCATGCGCGCACCTCAACCCGCACCCAGGGCGAAGGACTGCGCGGGTGCGTGCCCACCGCGGCATTTGCGCACGTACCAGGCGCCGGCACTGTGCGTGTCGCCGGCGTATTCCACGCGCAAGGCCGCCGGCGAAGGATTGGCTGCATGCCTGCGGTCGCGCAGCGCGAAACCCAGGCAGTCGCCGCTGTCGGCGGCCACCTGCAGGCGGCGCAGTGCCGGCGCGTCGGCCTGCACGGGCCAGCCGACCACGGCCGCACACGCCCCGCTGCGCAGGCATTGTTCGAATGCCCACAGCGCATCGCGCGGCGCCGCATCGATGATTTCCAGTGCGCACAGATCCACGCCGGCCGCCTGCCAGGCCGGTGCGTACGGCACGTACGGCGGCGCGATCAACGCCACCGTGCCGCCGGCCTGCGTCATCCGCGCCAGCGTGGGAAGCAGCAGCGCGAGTTCTCCCACGCCATCGGCGGGCAGCAACAGTTCGGTCAACGCGCGGCGCGGCCAGCCACGTTGCGGCAGCAGGGCATCGAAAGCGGCGTGGCCGCTGGGCTCGCCGTCAGCGGCGATGGCAGCGGTGCGGCCGGCATGCCACAGCGTCTGCGCAGCCAACAGGCGGTCGATGGGAACCACGGCGCCCATGTCAGCCCTGCCGGACCAGGCCGCAGTACACGCCTTCGATGGCGAAGTCCTGTCCGGCTTCCACGACGATGGGCGCGTGCGCGGGATTGCGCGGCAACAGGCGGATGCGACGGCGGTCGCGCTGCAGGCGCTTGATGGTGAGTTCGCCATCGACACGCGCCACGACGGTCTGACCATCGCGCGCATCGGCGGTGCGATGCACGCCGACCAGGTCGCCGTCGAGGATGCCGTCGTCGATCATCGAATCGCCCTGCACCTTCAACAGGTAATCGGGCGTGGGTGAGAACAGCCGACGGTCCAGCCACAACTGCTGGTCCAGGCCGATGTCCGCGCCGATCGGCTGGCCGGCCGCCACCCGGCCCAGCACCGGCAATGGCAACAGATCGGCGGTTCCTCCGGGCAGGCGCAGGCCGCGCTTCTGACCCGGCACCAGTTCGACCAGGCCATCGGCCACCAGCGCCTGGACGTGCTTCTGCGCGGCGTTGCGCGAGGCAAAACCAAAGGCCTGGGCGATTTCGGCCAGGCTGGGCGCTCGCCCGGCGGCCAGTTCCCGGCGGAGGAAGGCCAGGACGGCGGCGCGCTGCGGCGGCAGGGTGTCGAAGGGATCCATAGGTGTACATTTGTACACCTTGGCGTCGCACGAGGCGAGACTTTTCCGACAGGCGAAGCCACGAAAAACTGAATGCGCAAGCCGCGGGCTGTCGACGGACACACATGAAAAAAAGGGAGGCGATCGCTCGCCTCCCTTTCCCCGATGACCGGAGGACGAATCCGGCGATCAGTACACGGCCATCACCGAGACGCCGCTGAAGCCGGTCTCGCCGACCACCAGCAGGTAGTACGTGCCCGCCGCCGGACGGGTGATCAGCACGGTCTCGCCGTTGCCGGCCTTGGCCGACTTGCGGTCGTAGCTGCTCGTGGTCGGGACGCGGTCGAACGCGGTGTACAGCGAAACATCGCCGGTGCCGCCGTACGTGCGCAGATTGAGGCTGGTCTTGCCGGCCGGAACGACGATCTTGTACAGGATCGCGTCGCCGGGGCCGCCGGTCTGGTTCGGCAACGCGATGCGGTTGTCGAGCAGCGTGCCCTGGTCGGCGGGGATGTCCTGCGTCGCGGCGGCGACAGCCGCGGCGGCATTGACGATGCCCGAACCGATCGGCGTGCTCACCGGCGGCGTCACCGGGAACGCGGTCGACGTCGTGCGCAGCAGCGTCTTCACCTGCGCCGGCGTCAGTGCCGGCTTGCCTGCGGCGACGGCGGCGCTCTGCATCAACGCCACCACGCCGGCCACGTGCGGGCTCGCCATCGAGGTGCCCATCATGCCGGTCAGGCGGTCGCCGGCGGGACTGGCTTCCGGCGTCTGCGCGCCTGCATTGCCGAGTGACCACACCGCGCCGTAATCCGGTGCGATGCCGTTGTAGTCGCCACCCGGCGCGGCCACGGCGACGGTCGCGCCGTAGTTCGAGTAGCTGGCGCGCGCGCCGGTCTTGCCGGTGGCGCCGACGGTGATCACGCCCTTGCAGCTGGCGGGCGAGAAGAACGCGGCGTCGTAGTTGGAGTTGCCGGCAGCGACGACCACCGTCACGCCGCGGCTCACCGCACCGTCGATGGCGGCCTGCGTCACCGGATCGTCGCTGCACTTGCTCCCGCCACCCAGGCTCATGTTGATCACTTCGGCCGGGTTGGCGTTGTCCGGCACGCCGTCGACGTGACCGCCCGAGGACCAGGTGATCGCATCGGCGATGTCGGACGTGTAACCGCCGCCATGGCCGAGCACGCGCACCGGCTGCACCTTCGCGTTGAACGCGACGCCGGCAACACCCAGCGCATTGTTGGTCATCGCCGCGACGGTGCCGGCGACGTGCGTGCCGTGGAAGGAGCTCTCGCCGCTGCCGAGCCAGTCGCCCGGATCGTGCGCATCGGCGTCCCGGCCGTCGCCGTCACCGGAGACTTCGGTGTCGATGATGAAGTCGTAGCCGGGCACGATGTTGGCGTTGAGATCGGCATGGTCCAGATAGCCGGTGTCGAGCACGGCCACCACCACGCCCCCGCCGGTCGAGGCGTCCCACGCCTGCGGCATGCGGATGCCCGCGCTGGCATCGTGGTAGTGCCACTGCAGGTCGGCGTAGCGCGTGTCGTTCGGCGTGAAGTCGGTGTGCTGGCGCAGGTAGTCCGGTTGGGCGAACTCGACCGACGGATCGCTGCGAAGCTGCGCGAGCAGCGCATCGGCTTCGGCCTGGTTGAGGCCGCGCGACAGGCGTACGACGTCGGCGCCGACGGCCATGCGGCGCACGTGCTGCACGCCGAGCACGGTGGCGACGCCATTACTGCCCGCCTTGAGTCCGGCTACGCCGGCACGCATGGCGGCGGCGTTGACTGCGCTGGTCACCATGGTCTGGCTGCTGCGCGTGGTGCCGGCGTTGTACTTGACGATGAAACGGTCGAAGTTGGACTGCGGCGTCGCAGCGGCCACCTGGCCGCCAGCGGCGAGAACGCCCTTCGAAGCAGCATGGGCGGACGTCGCCAGCGTGGCCGGCGCCGCACCGATCGTGCGGTCGGCGGCATAGGCAAACAGCGAAACCAGCACGGCAGCGCCGAGGGTGCCGGCGCAAAGATTACGGGTGGTCTTCTTCATCTCTCTCTCCGGTGGAACTTGTAGGTGCGAGGAAGCGGTGGGGCCGCTTCGGGGGAACCAGTCCCCACCGCTTCTCGCGTGGACTCGCGTGATGTGTGGATCGCTCGTGCTTACAGGTCGATACCGAAACCGACGCCGGCCGACTGGTCGTCGCTGCTGAAGGCGCCGCCGATCGAGAACGACGCGCGTTCGCCGATCGCCTTCGAGTAGCCGACCGACAACGCGCTTTCGCCGTTCTGCCAACCGGCACCGACGCCGAGTCGGCCACGCTCGCTGCGCGTGTTCGCGGCGTTGATCGCCATGTTCATCATCGCGGCGTTCATTGCCCCCTGGCGGTCGATGCGCTCGTCCTGTTCGCCCAGGCGCATGCCGATCTCGCTGCTGAGATTGGTGAACTCGTCGCTCAGCGCCTGGAAGCGGCTGTCGGTGTAGGTGTTGGCGCGCGTCAGCGTCTGCGTCGCGGTGGTGTCGGTGTAGGCATTCGCCGAAGCCAGCGTTGCCGCATCACCGGCCTGCATCTGCTGCACATTCGCGGCATCGGTCGCGGCGGTGCCGGCAGCGACGTTGGTGACGCGGCGCTGCTGCGTCGCGCTGCCGACCGACACGGTGTTGGCTTCATTGGCGACAGAACCCTGGCCGATCGCCACCGCACCTTCGGCCGTGACCGACGCACCCTGACCCAGCGCGGTACCGGACGCAGCGGTCACGCTGGCATCGGCACCGACCGCGACCGCATTGGTCGCCTCGGCACTGATCGACGTGTTGCTGCCGACCGCGGTGCTGCCGTCGGCGCGCACGACCGAGCCGTGTCCGACTGCAGTGTCGGTAGCGTCCTGCGCATGGCTGCCGTTGCCGATCGCCATGCCGGCGCCGGTGCCGCCCGGCACGCCGCCACCCGGGCTGTGCTCGAGCGAACCGAGGCGGCCGATGATGCCGGTCAGTGCGTTGTCGATCGACGCGAACGCCGAGCCGATCGAGCCGTAGCTGCCGCCCTGGATCGCGTACGACGGGCCGATCAGCATGCCGTCGCTGCCGAGTGCCGAACCGCCGCCGAGCGCCGAGGCGACCGACGACAGCTGCGCCACGTTGACCGCGTCATCGGCCTGCGTGCCGGCCTTGACGTTGCCGATCGTGGTGCCACCAGCACCACCGAGCGAGATGCGATCCTTGGCTGCGACGTCGTCGTACTTCACCGCGGCCGCATCGAGCTGCCCGACGTCGCCGCCGACGGTGGCGAGGGCGGCATCGAGCTGCCCCTTGTTGACCGCGTCGGTCGCTTCGGTACCGGCCGCGACGTTGGCGATCTGGCGATCGATCGCTGCATGCACGGTGCCCGCGGCATCGGTCCAGTCCTGCGCCGCGCCGACCGAGATCGTGTTGGTGCGATCGGCCAGCGAACCGGCGCCGAGCGCGACGCTGTTGCTCGCATCCGGCGTGGTCCATGCGTTGGCACCGATCACCGTGGCGTTATCGGCCTGCGCGAAGCTGTTGAAGCCCAGCGCGGTGGCGGAACCACCGATGGCCCACGCCTCCGAACCCACCGCCGTGGTGTAGTCACCGACCAGCGTGCTGTCCCAGTACGAACCGGCATACGCACCGGCACCGAGCGCGGTGCTGTACTGGCCCGACGCTGCGGCCGATGCAAACGAACCGCCCGAGAATCCGCCCAGCGCCGTGCTGTACTGGCCCGTCGCGAACGCGCCCTGGCCGACCGCCGTGCCCGACGTGCCGATGAAGGTGTTCTCACCGGTGGTCTCGTCGTAGAACCAGTAACCCGACTGCGCGCCCGCACCGATCGCGACGCCACCGTCACCAGCCGATGCACCGGCGCCAGTGGCCGTTGCGTTCCAGCCGCCGGCGAAAGCACCGGAGCCAATCGCGGTGGCCTGCCAGGCGGACGCAGTGGCGAAGCCACCGATCGCGACCGAGAACGGCGCATCGGCCAGCGACACGCCGCCGATCGCAACGGCGAAGAAGCCGTTGTTGGTGGCATCGCCACCAATCGACACGCCCAGCGAACCGTTCGAGATCGCAGACGCACCGAGCGCGACGCTGCCGCCGCCGTTGGCCTGCGCGCTGTCGCCTCCGGCGAAGCTGGCGTTGCCCAGCGCCATCGCATTGCTGCCGAAGGCGCTGCTGTTCTCGCCCTCGGCAACCGCGCCGTAGCCACTGGCGCTGCTGAAGGCGCCGTTGGCAGTGGCGCCGGTGCCGAACGCCGAAGCGCCCTCACCCATCGCCAGGCTGCTGCTGCCGACCGCCGTAGCGTGGTCGCCGACCGCGTTGCTCTGGTAGCCGTAGGCGGTGCTCTCGACACCGTTGGCAACGCTGGACGCACCGGCTGCCGTCGCGTTCTCGCCATCGGCGATCGCATCGTCGCTGCCGTCGGCGATGCCATTCGTCGCGAAGTAGCGGTTGTCGTCGCTGGCCATCGATGCAACGGCATCGAGCTGCGACTTGTTCACCGCGTCGTTGGCTTCGGTACCGTCGGCGACGCCGGTGATCTGGCGGTTCATGCCGGACCACTCGCTGCCCACCGTGACGACGTTGCTGCGGGACGTGACCGAGTCGGTACCGAGCGCGACCGAGTTGTCTCCCATCGCGAACGAACGTGCGCCAATGGCGATCGCGCTGGTGTTCCAGGACTTCGCGTCCATGCCGATCGCGATCGAATCGATGCCGAAAGCACCAGTGCCGCTACCCAGTGCAGTGGCACCGTCGGCCTGGGCCTGCGAGCCCGCGCCCAGCGCGACGCTGTTGATGCCCCAGGCTGCGGTGTTTTCCTCGATGCACATGAAGCCGGTGCACGCCTTGGTGCCACCGATCGCAATCGAGCTGTCGCCGCCGGCAGTGGTCCACTGCGAGCCCATTGCGAGCGACTGCTTGCCCAGCGAGGTGGCCAGCGCACCGATGGCGATGCCCTGGTAGGCGTTGGCATCGACATAGCTGTCGGTGCCGATCGCGATGCCGCCGATGCCCATCGAGATCGATTTGGCGCCGACCGCCAGCGAGAAGTCGCTGGTGGCCCAGGCGCTGTCGCCGAACGCGCTGGAGCCCCAGCCGGAAGCGACCGCCAGCGTGCCGGTAGCGGTGGCGAAGTCGCCGGCGCTGCTGCCGGCACCGATGCTGACGCTGTCGTTGGCCGCGCTGCTCATCGCGCCGATCGCGATGGCGGCATTGCCATTGGCCTGGCTGCCGCTGCCCTGGGCGATCGAGTACTCGCCCGTGGCCGTGGCGCCATAGCCGGACGCGAGGCTCTCGGTGCCGATTGCGGTCGCGCCGCTGCCGATGGCCGTCGCGCCGTCGCTGAGCGCGAGGCTGTTGCTGCCCAGCACGGTCGAGTAGTTGCCTTCGGCATCGGCCTGATAGCCATAGGCGCTGCTTTCCGCGCCCTTGGCGACACTGGCCGCGCCCGTGGCGGTGCTCGACTCGCCTTCGGCCACGCTCATCGCGCCGAGCGCGGTGGCGTTGATCTGCAGCGCCTGCGCGTTGTCACCGAGCGCGAGCGAACCATCGCCGAGCGCCGCGGCCTGGAAGCCGAGCGCGACCGCGTGGTAGCCCGCCGCGATCGTCGCTTCGCCCGGACCGATCGTGCCATCGCCATCGAGATCGGCACCGATGCCGCCGCCCATGGCGATGCTTCCGTCGCCGGCGGCCGTCGAGTAGTAGCCCGCGGCAATGGCGTGGTTGCCCTGCGCCCAGGCCAGACCGCCAAGCGCCGTCGCGCCCTCACCCGCGGCGAGCGAACCACCGCCGAGCGCAACACCGAAGTCGCCTGCGACGGCACGGGAGTTCGAACCGAGCGCGATGCCGGCCTCACCGTTCGCACCGCTGTTGAAGCCTGCCACCAGGCTGCCGTCGCCATAAGCCTGCGCCTGTCCGCCAATGGCCGTGGCTCCGGTGCCGTACACCTCGCTCAACGCACCAATCGCGGTGCCGCCCTGCTCGGCGTCCGCCGTGGCGTGCGCACCGATGGCGGTGTTGCCCAGGCCGTTGATGAAAGGGTCAGTGCCGGAACCCGCATAGGCGCTCTGGCCGACGGCCACGGTCGAATCGCCGAGCGCCATCGCACCCTGCCCGTACGCGCTGGCGCCGAGGCCTCCGGCCATGCTGCCGGAGCCGACTGCGGTCGTCGCGGTTTGCACGGCGTAGCTGCTGCTGCCGATGGCGATCGCACCCTCGCCACTCATCGTCGCGTCGTCGCTGCCGTCGCCGGCGCCGTCAACCTTCACGTACGCATCCTCGACCGCGGCGACGGGCGTCACGGCCTGCACGCCGGCAGCGCAGCCGGGTGCTTCAGCAGATGCCTCATGAGCTTCGGCTGCAGCGACGCAGGCCTGCTCGACCTTCGCCGACGCCGGTGCATCCGTGGTTTCGGCCAATGCGGGTGGAGGGGCGAGCGCGAAGCCCACGGTCAGCGTCACGGCGCCCAGCGCCGCGTTGCCCAGGCGACGCCGGCCTTCCTTCTTGCCGCCGGCCGCGGCCAGTTCCGAGGCGACCACCAGTTGCTGGCGCTTCCGGCACCACACTCGGCTGAAAATCTTGTTCATCCAAACCCCTCCGCCCGATCTTGGTTTTCTGAAGGCAAACGACGCCCGTCGGCCTGAAGCGCTTCAAAAAAGCGCCGCCGCTGCATCGAATGCAGTTGATTGATTGATTCGCCCCCACCCTGGGCATTGCGCCGGGCTACGTTGCACAAGGCTTGTTCGCAGTCGGCGCAGCGAAACTAAGGCGCCCCGCCAAACCTTGTCACGCTCGCGTTCTCACCAAATAATCACCGGAATCTCACCGTCGGCATTGGCGAACGCACCGCCACGCAGGACGCGCGTCGCCGGCCTCCCCGCAACACTCACGCGCAGCGGCTCCGCTGCGAGGGATCGCTGTCGATATGTGGAACCGTTTTCTCCGCTGGCTGCGCAGTGCGCCCATCGCCGATCCCATCGATCGCCGCAACGCGCCGGTGATGCAGCTGCTATTGCTGTTCTACGGCCTGCTGCTGCCGGTGAACTGGGCCTGGCGCCTTGCCAGCGGCGGTGAGGTCAATGAAGCCCGCCTGCTGATCCTCGCACTGGACATGCTGGTCGCAGCGCTGGCGTTCCTCAGCCTGTGGATGATCCGAAACGGCCGCTTCCGTCCCGCGGTGGTGCTGTTCCTGGCGATGCAGCTGATCTCGCTGGAGATCGTGTTTGCACGCACCGGCGTGCTGTCGCAGTTGATCGATCCGGCACCCACCATGCTGACGCTGGTGATCAGCGGCCTGGTGCTGGGACGGCGCGCGTTGTGGATCGTTTTCGGTCTGCTGATGGCGGTGTTCGCGACCGGATTCGCCAGCGACCTGTACCGTGCGGCGCAGCAGGGCATTCCGGCCTCGGTCGCGCTGGTCAACGTGCCGGCGGTGCTGATCAGCTACACGCTGATCACGATCGTGCTCGACCGCTTGATCAAGGCGTTGCGCGAAAGCCTCGCGGAATCGAACCAGCGCGGCCTCGAGCTTCAGCGCGAGATGGCGGAACGCGAGCGTGCGCAGTCGCAACTGATCCACGCGCAGAAACTGGAAGCAAGCGGACGCCTCGCCAGCGGCGTCGCCCACGACTTCAACAACATCCTCGGCGTGATCCAGGGATTCACCGCGCAGCGGCACCGCGTGCGCGACATGGGCAGCGCTTCCGAACAGGTGGACGCCCTGCTCGATTCACTGCAAGGCATCGAGGAAGCCGCCGCGCGCGGCAGCACCGTGATCCGCAAGCTGCTGACATTCAGCCGGAGCGATGTCCTCAACATCCAGGCCTTCGACCCAGCGGTGGCGGTGGCGGAACTTCGCCCGATGCTGCGCCAGTTGTTCCCGTCCTCGGTGCTCCTGGAGCTGCCAAACGACGCCAGTGGATTGCGCGTGCGCCTGGACCGGAGCGAGTTCGAGCTGATGGTGCTCAATATCGCCGCGAATGCGCGCGATGCGATGCGCGATGGCGGTGCATTCCGTGTCGAGGTCGGCAGCCACGGTTCGGGCCAGGCGACGATCCGCCTCTCCGATACCGGTATCGGCATGTCGCGGGACGTGGCCGCGCGCATCTTCGAGCCGTTCTTCAGCACCAAGGTCGCGGCCGAAGGCACCGGACTGGGTCTGTCGGTGGTGCACGATCTGGTGAAGGCGCTGGGTGGCGACATCCGCGTCGACAGCGTGCCGGGGCAAGGCACGACGTTCACGATCCGGTTTCCGGAGGCCGCCGCGGCCTGACCGGTCAGCGGTCGTTGAGCACGTAGCCCTCGCCGTGTACCGCGGTCAGCGGGAATGGTTCTCCGCAGGCATCGGCGACCTTGCGTCGCAAGCGGTAGATCAGCGAATCGAGGCGGTGTGGGTCGAAGTCGTAGACGTTGCTGGTCAACGCCGCGATCAGGACGTCGCGGGCCACCACTGTGCCGGGAGCGGCCGTGAGGCGTTCGACCACGCGGCGCTCGGTCTTGGTCAGCGCCACGGTGCCGCCATTGGGCGAGACCAGGCACCAGCCATTGGCGTCGAGCTGCCAGCGCTTCGAAACAGGCGGCGGCGTGCCGTTCAGGCGACGCGCCAGACTGTGCAGCGTGGCGGCGAGCAGGTCTATTTCCACCGGCTTGGCGAGATAGGCGTCCGCGCCCTGGCTGAGGCCGCGCACGCGGTCGGGTGTCTCGCCACGGCCCGTCAGCATGACGATGCCGATGTTCGGGAACGCAGTCCGAATATCGCGCGCGACCGTGAAGCCGTCTGCGTCCGGCAGCCCGACATCGAGCACGACGATGTCGAACCGCTCCGACTTCAGGCGCTCGTGCAGCGCGGCCGCCGTGTCCAGCCCGACCGCGGCGAAGCCGAAGTTGGCCAGTCCGGGCAGCAGGATGCGCTCGCGCAGCACGGCATCGTCCTCGAGCAGCGCGACACGCATCAAGTTGGCGGAATCACTCGGCGGAACCATCTTTCACGATCCGGGCCACTCAAGCTGCGGATAGTACTGGACCGGCCGTGCCGGGGCCTCCCCGCATTCACGCAGGTCCCCGGATCCGCTATTCGTCCGTCGCGCGACAGATCTTCAGAACGTCGTCGAGCAGTCCCGCGGCGGTGACTTCCGCGCCTGCACCGGGCCCCTGGATCACCAGCGGTTGCGTGCGATAGCGATCGGACCAGATCGCGACCCGGTTATCGGTGCCTGCACCGCCGGCGAGCGGGTGATCGAACGGCAGCGCTTCCAGCCCGACGCGCGCGCGACCGTCCTGCAGGCGCGCGATGAAACGCAGTCGTTCGCCACGCTTGTAGGCCTCGGCGAAGCGCCTGCGCAGTGGCGCATCGAGCGCCGGCAAGGCGCCATCGAGCGAGTCGCGGGAGAGGATCGCCAGCTCCGGCGGCACCAGCGAGGTGACTTCAACGTCGCCTGCATCCAGCTCGACACCGGCCGAACGCGCCAGGATCAGCAGCTTCCTGCGCACATCCTCGCCGGACAGGTCATCGCGCGGATCGGGCTCGGTGTAGCCGGCGTCGCGCGCTTGCCGCACCAGCGCCGAGAACGGGCGCATGCCGTCGTATTGGTTGAACAGCCACGCCAGCGAACCGGACAGGACGCCGGCGATGGCATGGATGCGATCGCCCCCGGACTGGAGTTCTCGGAGTGAGCGCAGCAGCGGCAGGCCGGCACCTACCGTTGCGCTGTCGCCGTAGCGCGTGTCGCCGGCAAGCGTCGCGGCGCGGATCGCACGCCAGCGCGACAACGACGTGCCCTGCCCGATCTTGCAGGCGGTGACAACATGGAGGCCGCGGGCCAGCCAATGCGCATGCCGGTCTGCCACCGCTTCGCTCGCGGTGGCGTCGATGACGATGCGGGCGCCTTCGTTGCCCAACGCAGCCTCGACCTGCTCAAGTGCGCTGTGTTGCGGCGCCAGCGCGAGCCGCTGGACCGCGTCGCCGGGCAGCAGCCCGGCGCGGTCGCTGGCGGACTGGCGCGTGTTGGCCACGTGCACCAGCGACAGCCGTCCCGCCTGCGTCGTGCCATGCCACGACGCCAGGCGCGCGAGCACCGCGCTGCCGACCGTGCCGGTGCCGAGCAGCGCCACGCGTGCAACGGCGGGTGGCGCGTGCGGCGCCAGCCCGATGGCACTCACGGCGCGACTCACCGTTTCGCCCGTTCCGGCGACGCGATCGCCTGCGCTGCGCGTTCCAGTGCCGCCTCGATATCGGCGACCAGGTCATCGGCGTGCTCGATGCCGACCGACAGCCGCAGCAACCCGTCGCCGATGCCGGCGGCAGCGCGCGCTTCGGCCGACATCGCTGCGTGCGTCATCGTGGCCGGATGAGCGATCAGGCTTTCCACGCCGCCCAGCGATTCGGCCAGCGTGAAGCACTCCAGCCCGTCGAGGAACGCACGTACGGCAGGCTCGCCTCCTTCGATCTCGACGCTGAGCATCGCGCCGAAGCCGAACTGCTGGCGCGCTGCCAGCGCGTGGCCCGGATGCGACTCCAGTCCCGGGTAATGCACGGTGCGCACCGCCGGATGCGCATCGAGCAGGGCCACCAGTGCCTGCGTGTTCTCCTGGTGCACGCGCAGGCGCGCATCGAGCGTGCGCAGGCCGCGCAGCGTCAGGAAGCTGTCGAACGGCGATCCGGTCAGTCCGAGCGCGTTCGCCCACCACACCAGATGCTCGTGCTGCGCGGCATCGCGCGCGACCACGGCACCGCCGACGACATCGCTGTGGCCGTTGATGTACTTGGTGGTGGAATGGAGGACGAAATCTGCGCCAAACGCGATGGGCTGCTGCAGCGCCGGCGACAGGAAGGTGTTGTCGACGACGGTGAGCGCGCCCAGCGCCTGCGCGGCCTCGATGACGAAGCGCAGATCGGTGATGCGCAGCAGCGGATTGGACGGTGTCTCGATCCAGACCACGGCCGGGCCGGAGGCCAGCGCCTCGGTCAGCGCGCGCGGATCGGTGAGGTCGGCGGTGATCAGTTCGAACGCGCCCTTCTTCGCCAATGCGTTGAACAGGCGCCAGCTGCCGCCATAGCCATCGTGCGGCACGACCAGGCGGTCGCCGGGCTTGAGCAGGGCGTGCAGCAGCAGCGTGATCGCGCCCATGCCGGTGGCGGTGACGACTGCGCCGGCGCCGCCCTCGAGTTCGGCCAGCGCCTCGGCGAGCAGGTCGCGCGTGGGATTGCCGCTGCGCGTGTAGTCGTAACGGCGCTTCTCGTTGAACCCGGCGAAGCTGAAGTTGGACGACAGGACGATCGGCGGCGTAACCGCGCCGTAGGCCACGTCGCGATCGATGCCGGCGCGCACGGCGGCGGTACAGCGGTTGCGCGTGCTCATGCCGCCACCTCCGTGCAGCCTGCGAATGCGGCGTCGTCGAGCACCTCGCGCAGGATCGCGGCGACCGCGCTTTCTTCCTTCAAGAAGGCATCATGTCCGTACAGCGAGCGAAGCACGCGCAGCCGGGTCTCGCCACGCAGTCGCTCAACCAGGTCGTAAGCATCGGACACCGGCACGAGCCGGTCCTCGACGATGGCGACGACGGTGACCGGCAAGCGGATCAGGCCGGGGTCGACCTGCTGCAGGTCGATCGATTCAGACAGGCGCAGGTAGGCGGTGGGCGACGTGCGCTCGACGTACTTCGCGCCGCAATGGTCGAGGTAGTCCTCGGCGCCGACGCGGACGCGCCCGTCACTGACGTGGGCGGCATCGAAGCGCTCGGCGAACTCCTCGGGCGTGCGGTAGCTCAGGATTGCCAGCTGGCGAGCCAGCGCGAGGCCATGGGTTTCGTCGCACTGCAGCGCGCCGAGTGCAACGGCGCGCCGCTGAAGCGCGCGCCACGCGCTGGCATACGGATGCGCGCGATGCACGCCGCTGATCGCCACCAACTGGCCCAACCGGGCGGCGTGACGCGCGGCGAACTGCAGGCCGACCATCGCACCGTAGGAGCAGCCGATGAACGCTTCCACGCGGGCGATGCCGAGCTGGTCGAGGACGGCGGCCACCGCATCGGCCTGGTCGGCGGGATCGATCGGCGCGTCGATTGCGCCGTCGGCGCCGAGCCAGTCAAACCCGATCACGCAGTAGTGGCGCGGATCGAGCACGCGGCCGATGCCGGTCTGCTGCGGCCACCAGCCTTCCTGCGGAAATGTTGCGCTCGCGGCGGCGTGCCGGTGCGCGGAGATGCCGCCAGCCACGAACACCGCGGGCAGCGCCGGGTCGCCCAGGATTTCGTAACGAAGCACCACGTCGCGGCGGCCGGCATGGCGCAGGTCCAGCTCCACCGTGCATTCGCCTCGACGGGCGAAAACGGCCTGTGCCGGATCAAGGGGCGCGGCGACGTGGAAATCGACGACGGCGCGGTCGCTGGCGGTTGGGTGTTCGTGGAGAGCGGCTGGGGCAAGACTCATGGCGGGCATCCGAAGTGACGGGGCCATCGAGCCTGCGAGTCGCCAAGGCGCACCCGCGTGGGAGTGCGCTTCGCAACCATCTTTCGACCGGCGTGCCTGTGTAGGGCGCGACCTGTCGCAGGAATTGGCACCTTCACCCGCGCAGCAGGGCTGCATCGGATTGGGTTGCCCCGGCTTCAAAGGGCCTGTCCCTCTGCCGGTCTCGATGGATGGCCGCAGTCTGCCTGCCGCCCCGGCGGCCTGTCAATCGCTTTATCCGCATAGAAAGATTTGTCATAAGCGCCCCGCCCGGAGCCGAGCCAGCCGACCGGGAAGGCATCGCACGCGTTCAGGGTTCGCGAATACACTTCGCGCATGACGAAACTGCTCCCGACCGCGCTCGCAGCGGCACTGCTGCTGACCGCCTGTACCGCCACCGCCCCCCGCACCGCCACGCCGTCGCCGGCCCCGCAAACCGCGCCGGAGGTGACCACCGTCGCCGAGCGCTACGTTTCCGCGGAAACGCCGCAGGACGAGCTGGACTCGCTGGCGACCTGGCCGACCGAGGATGGCCGCACCTGGCTGATCGCCTCGGCCAAATCGACGCACCGGCTGGTGGTCTTCGACGCCGACAGCGGCGAGCGCCTGCGCGAGATCGGTTCCGAGGGCGCGGCCCTGGGCCAGTTCGACCGGCCCAATGGCGTGGCCGTGTTCGGCGACATGCTGTTCGTGGTCGAGCGCGACAACCACCGTGTGCAGGTGCTGTCGCTGCCGTCGTTCAAGCCGGTCGGCAGCTTCGGCGATGCCGAACTGCGCAGTCCTTACGGCATCTGGCTGACCGAGACCGAGCCGGGCGAACTGGAGGCGTACATCACCGACAGCTTCATGTACGGCAAGAAATTCGACCAGGTTCCGCCGTTCGCCGAACTCGACCAGCGCGTGCGCCGCTATCGCGTGCAGTTCGACCAGGCGGGCCGCCTGCGCGCGAACTACGGCGGTTCGTTCGGCGACACCAGCGAGGAAAGCGCGCTGCGCATGGTCGAATCGATCTCCGGCGACCCGACCAACGACCGCATGCTGGTCGCCGACGAGGACCGCCGCCACCTGTCGACGCTGCGCGAGTACACCTTCAGCGGCAAGTACACCGGCCGCAGCCTGCCGCAGGACAGCTTCGGTGCCGAGGCCGAGGGCGTGGCGCTGTGGACCTGCCCGGACGGCGGCGGTTACTGGATCGCGGTCGACCAGCTCGCGCCGCTGACGATCTTCCACCTGTTCGACCGCGTGACGCTGCAGCCAAAGGGCAGCTTCGAAGGCAAGGTCACCGCGCACACCGACGGCGTGGCGCTGCATGCGGCTGCCACCCCGAGCTTCCCCGGTGGCGCGCTGTTCGCGGTGCACGACGACAAATCGGTCAGCGCCTTCGACCTGCGCGACGTCGCCAAGGCCCTCTCGCTCGAACAGGACTGCACGCAGTAGGCTAGACACCTCCGCGTCCAGTCCCGGCTCCGGCCGGCTCCCGATGAACGTGCCGCGCACCCTGTCGATCGCCGCATGCGCTTTTGCCCTGGCGGGCAGTGCCGCCGTGGCCGATGCCGCCAAGGTCTATCGCTGGACCGACAAGAACGGCGTGACCCATTACGGCGACAGCGCGCCGAACGCCAACCAGACCGCAGCCGCGCGTGAGGGTTCGGTCAAGGAAATCCGGGTCCAGGCCGAGCCCAGTGCGATCGCACGGCTGCGCGTGGAAAGCGATGGCGGCCGCTATCTGGCCTTTGCGGACAACACGCTGGCGGGTCCGATCGAGGTGCTGGTGAGCTTCAGCCGCAGCAACAACATCGTCGGCGATCCGCCACTGCCGGCGCGCGCGATGGTACCGCCGCGCAGCAGCGCGCTCGTCGCCGTGCTGAGCGCCGCCGACCCGGGGCGCGGCGGAGATTTTGAACTGCGCATGGACAGCCTGCCCGGCGATCCCAACGCCCGGCCCGGAGACATCGAGTACCTGTTGCCGCTGCGCCAGGACGAGTTCCGCATCGACCAGGGCTACGGCGGACAGTTCAGCCACACCGACTCGCAGAATCGCTACGCGGTGGACTTCGCCGCCGACGTCGGCACGCCGGTCGTCGCAGCGCGCGATGGCGTGGTGATGCAGGTCGAGTCCGACTTCGACAAGGCCGGCCTCAACCGCGAGCGCTACGGCGGGCGTGCCAACTTCGTGCGCATCCTGCACGACGACGGCACGATGGCGCTGTATGCGCACCTGCGCAGCGAGGGCGTGATGGCGCGCGTCGGCCAGCGCGTGCGCGCGGGACAGCAGATCGGACTGTCCGGCAACACCGGCTTCACCACGGGCCCGCACCTGCATTTCGCCGTGCAGGTAAACCGTGGCATGCGGCTGGAGTCGATTCCGTTCCGCATGCGCGGGCCCAGTGGCCCGCTGCGCATCGCCAGCGGATCGCCGTAAGGCTCAGGCTCCCAAAGAAAATCCCTCCCCGCTCGCGCGTGAGAGGGTTGGGAATCACGATGAAGCGTTACGCCGCCTGCAGTGACGGCTCGGCCTGCGAGCGCCACAGCGGCAGCTTGTCGAGTTGTCCCACGGAGCGCAGGTAGTCCTCGTCGACCGGCCGTTCGCCGACCAGCGCCGAGGCGACGTGCACCGCACCGGCCACCCAGAACCCGCTCGCGCGGAGGCTCGTCGGGCGATGGTGGTAGGCCACGCCCTCGACGATCGGCATCGGCAGGCCCCACAACCCGAGCAGGTAGGCACCGGCTTCCGCGTAGTGCGGACCGTCCTCGGATCCGGGCTTCAGGCCGGGCAGCAGCAGCCCGACTTCGGCGAGCAGGCCCGCGGTGGACGCCATTTCCGCGCTGGGTCCGCCGAGCAGCTTGCCGGCCAGGCGCGACGTGCGCAGCGCGCGATCCTGCATCGCCTCGCGGTCGAGGCCACCTACCGGCTGCAACGTGCCGAAGGTCTCGCTGGTCAGCACCAGGCGGCGCAGCGCCTGATGGCCGAGGCGGGTCACCGCCGCGCGCATGTCGGCGATCTCGCGGCCACCGGAGAAGTACGCCGAGTTGCACAGGCGCAGCACCTTGGCGGCAATGCCCGGATCCTGCGACAGCATGCCGGCGATGGCCGAGTTGCTGGCGTCGGGGTTGCGCAGCAGGCGGGTCAGCTCGATGTACAGCCGCGGCGGAGGCGGCAGCGCGCCGACGCGGCCAATCGCCTGCTTCATCTCGCTGCTGCCGAGCAGCCCGCGCAGGTCGGCCACGCTTTCGACGGCCTCGATCAGCTCGCCTGCGTCCATGGGCCGCGGCAGCAGGCGGTGCGCACAATCCAGACCCAGCATCGCGCCGGGGTCCTGCTCCGGATCGAGCAGCAGGATGCGGACGGCCTCCGGGTGCTTGGCCCCCAGTTCGGCCAGCAGCGCGGGCCCGTGCAGTACGCCGACCCGCATCCCGACCACGAAGGCATGGACGGTCAGATCCGATGCCAGGGCCACGGCCTCATCGGGGCCAAGCCAGGACACCTCCATGTCGAAATCCGCCAGTGCCCGGTCCAACTCGATGGTCCGGTTGCTTCCCTCGCCCACGATCACTATGCGCACGACTGCCTCCAAAAACGGGTTCCGGAGGAAGTAGCGGCGGCTCCAGGCCGGTCTTTAGGCCGTCCGGGGAGCGGATTCACGAAATTGCGGAGCCCGGCACACTTTCGCCTGGCCCGTCCAAGGCCTGCCGGCTCACCGCGATGCCGGCCATCAGGACGGCCCCGGGCGCCACTGCCCGTATAATGGCGCCCTTCCCTCGCATTCCCGACGCGCTCGCGCGCGCCGTAGCCATGTCCGACGTTTCCCTCGAAGCCGCCCGCCGCCGCACGTTCGCGATCATTTCGCACCCCGACGCCGGCAAGACCACCCTGACCGAAAAACTGCTGCTGTTCGGCGGCGCGATCCAGATGGCCGGCTCGGTCAAGGGCCGCAAGGCCGCCCGCCACGCGACCTCGGACTGGATGGCGCTGGAGAAAGAGCGCGGCATCTCGGTGACCAGCTCGGTGATGCAGTTCCCGTACGAGGGCCGCATCGTCAACCTGCTCGACACGCCCGGCCACGCCGACTTCGGCGAGGACACCTATCGCGTGCTCACCGCGGTCGATTCGGCATTGATGGTCATCGACGTCGCCAAGGGCGTCGAGGAACGCACGATCAAGCTGATGGAGGTGTGCCGCCTGCGCGACACGCCGATCATGACCTTCATCAACAAGCTCGATCGCGAGGGCAAGAACCCGATCGACCTGCTCGACGAAGTGGAAAGCGTCCTCGGCATCCAGTGCGCTCCCATCACCTGGCCGATCGGCATGGGCCAGCGCCTGAAGGGCGTGGTGCATCTGATCACCGGCGAAGTGCACCTGTACGAGCAAGGCCGCAACTTCACCCGCCAGGACTCGACGATCTTCACCTCGGTCGACGACCCGGCACTGGCAAATCGCATCGGCGAGCAGATGCTGCAGGAACTGCGCGACGAACTGGAACTGGTCGAGGGCGCCTCGCATCCGTTCGACCCGGCCAGGTACCTGGCCGGCGAACAGACCCCGGTGTTCTTCGGCTCGGCCGTCAACAACTTCGGTGTGCAGCTGCTGCTGGACTTCTTCGTCGAACACGCGCCGGCACCGAAGCCGCGCGAAACCACGTCGCGCGAGGTCGGAGCCTACGAGCCCAAGCTCACCGGCTTCGTGTTCAAGATCCAGGCCAACATGGACCCGCAGCACCGCGACCGCGTGGCGTTCATGCGCGTCTGCTCGGGACAGTTCAGCGCCGGCATGAAGGCCTTCCACGTACGCAGCGGCAAGGAAGTGAAGCTCGCCAACGCGCTGACTTTCATGGCGTCCGACCGCGAGATCGCCGAGAACGCGTGGCCCGGCGACGTCATCGGCATCCACAATCACGGCACCATCTCCATCGGCGACAGCTTCACCGAAGGCGAGGCGCTGAGCTTCACCGGCATCCCGAACTTCGCGCCCGAGCTGTTCCGCCGCGCGCGCCTGCGCGATCCGCTCAAGCTCAAACAGTTGCAGAAGGGACTGGCGCAGTTGTCGGAAGAAGGCGCGACGCAGTTCTTCCGCCCGCTGATGAGCAACGACCTGATCCTCGGCGCGGTTGGCGTGCTGCAGTTCGACGTCGTCGCCTACCGCCTCAAGGACGAATACGGCGTGGATGCCAGCTTCGAGCAGGTCAACGTCGCCACGGCGCGCTGGATCCGCTGCGGCAACGAGAAGAAGCTGGAGGAGTTCCGCGACAAGAACGCGCTGAACCTCGCGCTCGACGCTGCCGGCGAACTGGTCTACCTGGCGCCGACCCGCATCAACCTGCAGCTCGCGCAGGAACGCGCCCCGGACGTGCAGTTCATGGCCACGCGCGAGCACGCCCACGCCGCGTCTTTTGACTGACGTCACACTTCTTCCCTGAATGGGCTAGGATCGGCGCGCCGGGAGGGGAAAGCCCGGCGTCCAACACTAGGGGAGAAGGCCATGTTCTGGTTGGGTGTACTGCTGTCCGCCGTGGGCGGATTGTGGCTGGTCGTCAACGCGTTCCGCTCGAGCGGTGTGCTTTGGGGCCTGGGCTCGCTGCTGGTGCCGTTTGTCGCGCAGCTCTACGGCGTCCTGAACTTCGGCGAGAACAAGGTGCCGCTGCTGATGAGCCTGGCGGGCATCGCCCTGTTCTTCATGGGCTATGGAAGCTACGTCGAGCAGGTGCAGGCGATGCAGGCCGCTGCCGAGGCCATGCCGCAGTAAGACGGTTTCCGCGCGTCCGGCGCATCGTGCATGCGCCGGCGCGCATTCTCAGCGCGTCGCAGCCCGCGTGCGTGCCGCTTCGATCACCGCCGCCAGCCATTCCGGATCCGGCTGGTCCTGGTCGTAATACTCGAAGATCAGGTGGATGCGGTCGCTGGTGCCGTTGTTCTCCACCGCATGCACGGCCATGTTGCTGACCTCGACCGCCTCGCCTTCCTCGAAGTGGTAACCCACGCCATCGACGAAGAAGGTCACCTGTTCGTTCGTAAGCAACGGCACGTGGATCTTGTGTGGCCACTTGGCAGCCGGATTGGCGTCGCGATGAGGCTTGATCACACCGCCTGGTGCCATCCGCGCCAGCATCACCCGCGGAAACACCGCGCGATCGTACCCGTAAGGTGCGACGGCCTGCGCCAGCACCGGCTCGAGCAGTTCGCGCCACTCGTGCCACAGCGGCCTGTCGTACGACTGCCGCCAGTCCTGGAAATTGCTGACGAAGCGGAACACGATGTGGCGCGTGCGATCTAGTGCCTCGAAACGGTTCGGCTTGTCGGCATTCTCGGCATCCCACATCGCCTCGGGGATCGCCAGCACCGCTTCGCGCAGGCGCGCGATGTCGAGGCGACCAAGTCGGCGGACGCTCGTGGTCTTGCGCGGGTTGGGTCGGATGTCGGCGGGCGAAAGCATCGTCAGAACTCGTATCCGAACAGTTCGAGATCGCGGCGATAGAACTCGGCGACGCCGTCGATCAGTTCCTGGTCATAGTAGTCCCGGTAACTGCCGCGGCGCGAACTGTTGACCTGCTTCAGCGGCTCGGTGGGGATGCCGATGCGCAGGCAGATGGCGTCGTAGGAACCCTGCATGTCCTCCACGCGGCCGACCTGGTCGGCCAGCATGAGACCATCGTCATCGGTGACGAACGTGTGCTGCGGCTGGAACAGCACGTGCTGCTGCGGTCGCGCCTGGAACAGGATGTAGCGCATCACCTGCTGCGGGTTCTTCAGGAACGCGCCATCGGCGCGGGTCATGAATGCGCAGTAGGACACGAAGCGGTCGAACGGATTGCGTACGAACGCGAACTTGAAATAGTCCGCAAATGCATCTTCGCCGAGGAACGGGCGGATCTGCTCCAGGGTGATGTGGCCGTGCTTGATCGCCGCCAGCTCCTCGAACGGGAAGCGCTTGTTCACGAACAGGCCGACCTGCTCGAGGTCGTCGGCGCTGAGATGCTCGCGCAACGCCTGGCGGACCGAGTGCGTGCCGGTCTTGGGAATGGCCGCGAAGACGAACCGGTGCTGGTGGGAAATGATCATCGTGGCCCGGTGCCCGGGTCGCTGTGCTGGGACAGGCATCATAGTGGCAGCGGCGGTCTGGCCGCGATTTCGTGCCACAGTTGTCACGCCCTGGCTGCGATGCCGGCCCGATCGAGCAAATACTCCATAACCCGTCACGATGCTGCACCGTATGTCGACCTCATCCTCCGATCGCACGACCGACGCCGCTCCCGCGCATGACATCGACTCGCTCCGCGAGGAGGTGGCCAATGCCCTGACCCACGGCCTGGGCGCCACCGCAGCATTGGCCGGTGGCGCGGTGCTGATCACGCTGGCAGCGCTGTTCGGGGACGGCTGGCAGCTCGCGGGCGCCATCGTGTTCGGTGTCTGTCTGCTGCTGCTCTACTTGGCTTCGACGCTCTACCACGCCATTCAGCATCCGGTCGCCAAGGCGCGCCTGAAGGTGTTCGACCACTGCGCGATCTACCTGCTGATCGCTGGCACGTACACGCCCTTCACTCTCATCGGCCTACGCGGTCCCTGGGGTTGGGGCCTGTTCGCGGCGATCTGGACGCTGGCGCTTGCGGGTGTCGTGTTCAAGCTGTTCTACACCGGCCGCTTCAAGTTGTTGTCGACGATCATCTACATCGCCATGGGCTGGCTGGTGATCGTCGCGATCAAACCGCTGCTCGGAGCGCTGGACGGATGGACGCTCGGCTGGCTGCTGGCCGGCGGGCTGTTCTACACGCTAGGCACGGTGTTCTATCACCGCCCCAACCTGCCCTATTCGCACGCCATCTGGCATCTGTTCGTGATCGGTGGCAGCGTCTGCCATTACGTGGCGGTGATGGCGCAGGTCGTCGACTCCAAGGCGTTGCTCCCGGGTTGAAATCCACGGTGGCACCTGAACCGTCGCTTCGGCGCCCACGCGGACTTCACTCCCATTTGACCCGCGCCTGACGAAGGTAGCGGCGTGTCAGGCAGAAAGGCGGGCGGAATGGGCTCGCAGCAGGACAACCAGCAACCGCGCGGAGGAAGAAGACCGCGTGATCCCGAACGACGTATCTGGGCGGAACGTCATCCCTGGCTGAGCGCATTGGGGCTGCTGATGCTCGCCCTGGCGGTATTGCTCGCGGTCTGGGACTGGAACTGGTTCCGCGGTGCCGTCGAGCGCATCGTCGAAGCACGCACCGGCCGCGAACTCGACATCGCCGGCAATCTGGACGTCGACCTCGGCCGAACACCCGTCCTCACGCTCGATCGCGTGCGGTTTGGCAATGCCGCATGGTCGAAGGAACCGACCATGGCCACGGCCGAACGCATGCGCATGCGCTTCGCGCTCGGCTCGCTGCTGCGCATGCGGCCGCGCGTACTCGACCTGCAAGTGACACAGCCCCGGCTGCTGCTGGAAGCCAATCCCGCGGGCGGACCCGGCAACTGGATCTTCGGCACTCCTGGCCGCGCGACCGAGGTGCGCAGGCTTTGGGTCGACGACGGCCGCCTGCGCTTCGTCGACACCCGGCAACACAGCGACCTGCAGATCGGCATCGCCAGCCAGCCGGGCCAGACACGCGAGGATGCGCCTATCGCGATCGTCGGTGGCGGACGCTGGAAAGGCAATGCATTCAAGGTGACAGGCAACGCGCAGTCGCCGCTCGCCCTGCGTGAGCCTGAGGCGCCCTACCGCATCGACCTTCGCGCCACGGCGGGCGCGACGCACGCACACGCCCGCGGCATCCTCAGCGACCCGCTTCGCCTCAACGTCTTCGACCTGCAGATGACGCTGTCCGGACGCGACCTGGCGGACCTGTATCCACTCACTGGCATTGCGATTCCGCCCACGCCCCCTTACCAGCTTGACGGGCGCTTCGTCCGCGATGGCGAGCATTGGTATTACCGGAAGTTCAGCGGCCGGGTCGGCGACAGCGACATGGCCGGCGACGCCAGCATCGACACGACCGGCGATCGGCCGTACTTCCGTGCCGACCTGCGTTCAAAGCGGCTCGACATCGACGACCTGGCCGGCTTCGTGGGCGGAGCCCCGCAGACCGGACAAGGCGAAACCAGCAATCCCGAACTCGCCGCGCAGTCGGCAAGCGCGCAGGCCAGCGGCCGCGTCCTGCCCGACACGCCCTACGAACTGGAGAGACTGCGCGCGATGGATGCCGACGTGCGCCTGCGTGCGGCACGCATCAATGCGCCCCGGCTGCCCCTGGACGACATGGACGCCCACCTGCTGCTCGAGAACGGCGTGCTGCGGCTCGACCCGCTCGATTTCGGTGTCGCCGGCGGCACCATCCGTTCGATCGTCCACATGGACGCACGTGCGCAGATCATCCGCACGCGCGCGGACATCACGAGCCGCGACCTGGAACTTTCGAAACTGTTGCCGCAGGTGAAGCTCGCCGGCAATGCGGTAGGCCGCCTCGGCGGCAAGGTGTCGATCAACGGACAGGGCAACTCGGTCGCCAGGATATTGGGCAGCGCCGACGGACAGGCGTTTCTGGGCATGGGCCGGGGCAAGATCAGTAATCTGCTGATGGAAATGGCCGGCATCGACCTGGCCGAGATCATCAAGTTCGAGCTGTCAGGCGACCAGCTGATTCCGCTGCGCTGCGCGTTCGGCGACTTCGCCATCGACGACGGCGTGATGACCGCACGCGCGCTCGCATTCGACACCACCGACACGCTCCTGGTCGGATCCGGAACGATCAGTCTGCGGGACGAGAAGCTCGACCTCACGATCAAACCGCGCCCGAAGGACCGCAGCCTGCTGGCGTTTCGCACGCCGCTGCAGTTGGACGGCACGTTCAAACACCCGCAGTTGCATCCGGACCTCGGGCGCCTCGGCTTGCGTGGCGGCATTGCGCTGACGCTCGCCACGATCACGCCGCCAGCGGCGCTGCTGGCGACACTGGAACTGGGACCCGGCGAGGACGCGGGCTGCGGCGGGAAGTACGCGAAATAACGGTTGCGGCCGCTGGATGCGATGCCTCTGAAGGCTGTTGCGCACCGCCTGCAAATGCCGATTACGCGTGGCGGATGTAGGTCTGGAGCTGGTCGAGTTCCAACTGCTGGTCCTCGATCACAGCCTTGACCAGGTCGCCGATCGACACGACGCCGAGCACCTCGCCGTTGTGCACGACGGGAAGATGGCGGAACCGTCGTTCGGTGACGATCTGCATGCAGTGTTCGGCGCTGTCGCCGAGCCCCACCGTGACGACGTCCGTGCTCATGATCGTACGCACCGGCGTGTCGGCCGACGAACGTCCCTGCAGCACCACCTTGCGGGCATAGTCGCGCTCGGAAACGATGCCGACCAGCTGTCCGCCATCAAGTACCAGCAACGCACCGATGCGCTTGTCCGCCATCAGGCGGATTGCCTCGATGACCGGCGCGTCAGGATTTATCGCGTAGATCTCAGGCGCTTTCGCTTCGAGCAGTTGACGCACGGTGCGCATGGCCGTCTCCGTCTGCAGGCGGGGTTTTTCCCGAGGATACTCCTGTGAGCCTGCCAACGCCCGTGAAGCAGGCCGCGTTGCTCTCCAGTAGTCCAGGTGGTGTTGTGCGACGCAGCGCCTTGCTGATTGCAAGGTCAAGTCGCGCGGCGCCGCATGGCAGCTACTGGGGAGCAACCCGCAGGGCCGGACAAGAGGCCGCGCGACACAGCGTCATCGCTCAATCGTGGATCGACATCCACTCAGTCGCTCTTCCTTGTCTCGCGCGGCCTCTTGTTCGGCGCGACCTGCTTCACGGGCGTTGGCAGGCCCACCCGGCAACCAGGTGTCGACGAGATAGAGCGGGCGCTGCTTGGACTCCTCGTACAGCCTCCCGAGGTACTCCCCTATCAGTCCGAGCGCGATCAGCTGGACACCGCCGAGGAACAGGATCACCGCCATCATCGTCGGCCAGCCGGCGACCGGGTCCCCCCAGAACAGGGCCTTCAGGATCACCCATACGCCGTAGACGAACGCGATCAGTGCGGTCAGCAGGCCGAGGTAGGTGGCCAGCCGCAGCGGCGCCGTCGAGAAGCTGGTGATGCCTTCCAGCGCCAGGTTCCAGAGCCGCCAGAAATTGAACTTGCTGTGCCCGGCGCTGCGCGGTTCGCGGTGGTACTCGATCGCCACCCGGTTGTAACCGACCCAGCCGAACAGCCCCTTCATGAAGCGATGTCGCTCGCGTAATTGACGCAGCGCATCGAGCGAGCGTGGCGACAGCAACCGGAAGTCGCCGGTGTCGGCCGGAATCGGCGTTTTCGAGAGGCGGCCTATCACCCGGTAGAAGGCATGCGCGGTGCTGCGCTTGAGCCAGCCCTCGCCGTCGCGCTCCATGCGCGTGCCGTGCACGTCGTCATAGCCCTCGCGCCATTTGGCCACGAATTGCGGGATCAGCTCCGGCGGGTCCTGTCCGTCCGCATCCAGGATGAGCGCGGCGCCCTCCTCGATCCGGTCCAAGCCGGCGGTCAGCGCCAGTTCCTTGCCGAAGTTGCGCGAGAGCCTAAGCAGGGCGACACGGGAGTCGGCTGCAGCCAATCGCTGCATGACATCCCAGGTCCCATCGGTGCTGCCGTCGTCGATATACAGCACCGCGCCCTCCACGCCGTCCGCGGACAAGGCATCGAGCACGGCGCCGATGCGCGGTTGCAGCAGGGGCAGGCTTTCGGCCTCGTTGAAGGCCGCGACAACGACGGTGAGGCGGTGGCGATTCATGCCTGAATAGTAGCGGCGCCCTCGCACTTCCTGACACATTTCCATATTTAATGAAATATCGAATGGCATCGACGGAGGGGTGAAGCGGTGCGGCGTGTGGGCTCATGTTCTCTTCGAGCGCCGAGGCGGCCCTGCGAGCTCGCAGGCTCCTGCTCTACCGGAGCGCGTTGCGCTTGACCTGCGCGAACGCCGGTACACGGACGGTGCCGGCGGTGGCGGACCACCGAGAGGCCAGGAATCGTGAGCCGCCGATCAATCGATCTGCTTGAGGTAGCCGTCGCCGCCGATGTAGCGCATCTGCCGCAGGATCGCGCGGGTGCGGCGCTGCACGTATGGCCCCGGACGCACGACGCTGTAGCGGCGCGGACTGGGAAGCACAGCGGCCATGCGGGCAGCCTCGACCGCCGCCAGGCGCGAAGCGTCCTTGTGGAAGTAGGTGCGCGCTGCTGCCTGCGCGCCATACACGCCGTCGCCGAACTCGGCGATGTTGACGTAGACCTCCATGATGCGGTGCTTCGGCCACATCACTTCGAGCAGCAGCGTGTACCAGGCCTCGATGCCCTTGCGTACCCAGCTGCGGCCGCTCCACAGGAACAGGTTCTTCGCGGTCTGCTGGCTGATCGTGCTGCCGCCGCGGATCTTGCGCCCGCGCGCGTTCGCCTTGCGCGCCTTCTCGATCGCCTTCAGGTCGAAGCCGAAGTGATCGGCGAAGTTCTGGTCCTCAGAGGCGACCAGCGCCACCGGCAGGTTTGGCGAGATCTCGTCGAGGTCGCGCCAGTCGTGGGCGATGCGGAACCCCCAGTCGCCCTCGCCCCATGCCTCGAGCTGGCGTGACACCATGAAGGCGCTGAATGGCGGATCGATGAAACGCAACGCAGCCACCTGCAACACCGAAGCGGCCACGAAGAGGAACGGCAGGGCCAACAACCACCGCCACCAACGAAGACGCTTGCGCGCGGCCCGGACCGGCTGATTCACCGCTTGCACTTCCGACATCCCATCCCCATTTCCGGTAACTCCCCTTCACATCGGCGCGCGCATTATCCGCGATGCAGCGCGCCCGCCGCACGGGTATCACGATGACCGAACCGACCGCCTCCCGCACCGACGATCGCGACCAGCTCACCCGATTCCTGATCGACACCGCCGGTGTGCGCGGCGTTCGCGTACATCTGGAGGATACGTGGCGGCAGATCCGCGAGCGCGCCGAATACCCGCAGGCGGCCGCCGAACTGCTTGGAGAAGCCGCAGCCGCGGCGGCGCTGTTCACCGGCCATGCCAAGGTCGACGGCCGCTTGTCCGTGCAACTGCGCGGCGATGGTGCACTGCGCACGCTGTTCGCCGAATGCACCGCGGCCGGCACGTTGCGCGGCATCGCCCAGTTGGCGGAAGAGGGCTCGGTTTCGCGTGACCTGCGCGACCTTGGTCCGCAGGCGGTGCTCGCCATCACCATCGAGAATCCTCCGACCGCGAATGGTCGCGACCCCATGCGCTACCAGGGGCTCGTAGCGCTGGAGTCGGATTCGCTGGCAGGCGCCTTCGAGGATTACTTCCGGCAGTCCGAGCAGCTGCCGACCCGGCTGCTGCTGGCCGCCGATGACCAGCGGGCCGCCGGCCTGATGCTGCAGAAACTCCCGGGCGACGAGGGTGACGAGGACGGCTGGAACCGGGCCGGAGCCCTGTTCGACACCCTCTCCACCCAGGAACTGCTGGAGTGGGACTCGAGCGACCTGCTGACCCGCCTGTTCCACGAGGATGGTGTGGCGATCCTTGGTCACAAGCCCTTGAGCTTCGCCTGTTCATGCTCCCGGGAGCGGGTCGAGGCCATGCTCGTCTCCCTCGGGGAGGACGAGGCGACGGCGGCGGTGGCCGATGGTGAAGCCAGGGTCCGTTGCGAGTTTTGCGGACAGACGTATCGGTTTGACGAGCAGCAGATCGCCACACTCTTTTCCAAGACCGCGATCGAGCTCGACGCACCCGACCGGGTGCAGTAATGGGGAATACGGCAGTCCGAGATTGTTAAGGAAACATAAATCGCCTATAATTCGGGCCTAAGGACAGGGGAACTCGCCGGCGTCGTGCCGGTCGTAACCGGACCATGCGGAACCATCTGCTACGACTGCCGTTCGTTTTGATGCTCGCCTTCGGCGTGGCAGCAGGCGCGCATGCGCAGTCGTTGAACAAGGCCGGGACCCGCGATACCACCGTCCTGCCGGTCTGGAACAAGGCCAGCGGCAAGGTCGAAGCCTTCCTCGAACTCGAGCCGACCGGAATCCCGACCGCGGGTGCCCGCTGGCGCGGAGGCAACACCACGCTCGACGCGGCTTTCGGCCTGGACACCGGCGATACGCTTGGCGTGATCTGCGACCGCCGGACCGGGCTGGCCAACACGATCGGCAGCCTCGCGAACCACTGCATGCTGGCAGCCCTCGACGACAACGACGATCGCGGCGGCAGCCGCCAGGCGCTGGCCGGCGCAAGCCTAACCCGCCCCGGCGGCAAGGTCGGCCTGCAGGTGGGTACCGGGCGCGACACGCTTCCCACTTGGCTGAGCCCGAGCAACAAGGCCAGCAAGTTCGACCAGAACACCCTGACGCTCTACGGCCAGAAGAACATCGGCCGCGAGGCGACCGTCTCGATCGGCGGAACTCTGGCACGCGCCAGGCTGATCCCGGCCGGCGACCTCCCTGCCGAGGTATCGGATCGCTGGACCAGCAAGACGCTGACCATCGGAGCCAACGTCGGCGACTTCGGTGCCAACATCATCGGCCGCGTCGTGGATACACCCGGCCAGGCAGGCCAGTGGCAGGGTCTGGGCGTCGGCCTGACCTGGCGCACGCCTTGGAGCGGCCAGCTGACAGTTGGCGCCGAGAACGTCGTCACCCGCGGCAAGAATCCGTTCGCCCCGGCCAATGACGACCAGGACGAGGGCACCATGCCCTACGTCCGCTACGAACAAGACCTCTGACGGTCAGCGGCCTCGGCACGGCCGGCGGGTAGTCCCGCCTTTTCTCCTCAAGCACCCTTCGCGGCCGTTGTGCGCCGCATCAAAGACGCACGTCCCTCACCCCACCCCGTACCCGCGACCTGGCGGTCGATTACGCGCGCCTGTGCGGGGCGAGCCGCCAGTTGCCTGCGTTTCGCGATCGATACGCCTCCGTCCGGAAATTGGCTCCGTCGACGCGACCCGCACTAAAGAATTAACGCATCTTTCACTCTATCTAAACTTCTGGTTAAGATCGGGACAGCTTTGCCGAGTCTGCTTCTTTTTTTGATGCTTTCGGCCGGGCCCATGGGGGAAGTGACCCGTTCTTTTTGGAGAGAGAGAAGAAATGACTTTTAAGACCACGCCGCTCCGCGACGCGATCGCGTTTGCGCTCGCAATCGGAACGACTGCCGCCGCTGGCGCCGCCTTCGCTCAGGAAGCCGCGCAAGAAGCGACCAACCTGGACCGCATCGAAGTTACCGGCACGCGCATCCGCCAGGTCGATCTGGAAACCGCTCAGCCGGTTCTGCAGATCACCCGCCAGGACATCGAAAAGCAGGGCTTCCAGTCCGTCGCTGACATCCTGCAGAACATCAGCGCCACCGGTTCGCCGCCGATCAGCCGTGCAGCTCCGCTGTCGGCTGGTGAAGCTTCCGGCGGTACGTTCATCAGCCTGCGCAACCTGGGCGCCGCGCGCACCCTGGTGCTCGTCAACGGCAAGCGCCTGGGCATCACCACGAGCGGCCTGTCCGACGTCTCGACGATCCCGGCCGTCGCCGTGGAGCGCATCGAAGTCCTGAAGGACGGCGCCTCGTCGATCTACGGCTCCGACGCCATCGCCGGCGTGATCAACATCATCACCCGCTCGAACTTCGAAGGTGCGACGGCCAGCGCTTACTACGGTCAGTACGACGAAGGCGACGGCAGCATCACCAAGGGCGACTTCGTCATGGGCTTCACCGGTGATCGCGGTTCGCTGACCGCCGCCGCCGAGTGGTCCGATGAAGACGAGGTGTGGGCCAAGGACCGTCCGTACAGCGCGTTCTCGCGCGGCAGCGAGCACGCGACCGACAACTGGACCCCCGTGGGCCAGTACGGTGGCTTCACCACCACCGCCACCACCGCCGTCCCGGGCCTGCCCGCCGGCACGCGCGTGGTGCTCCGCGAGGGCGGCAACCCGCGCAACATCGCCGACTACATCCGTCAGGATATTGCTACCGGCACCTGCCTTCCGAACTCGGTCGCCGCACCGGGTCCGAACATCTGCACCCCGGGTTCGACCCTGCATAAGTCGAACACCAACGAGCAGATGACGCTGCGTCAGCCGATCCAGCGCGAATCGCTGTATGTCAACGGCATCTATGACATCAACGACTCGATCCGCTTCCACACGGACCTGATGTACAGCCATCGTGAGAGCCGCCGCGACATCGCCGGCTACCCGATGCAGGCCGCGTCGTTCGCCACCCCGATGGCGGCGACCAGCGCATTCAACCCGACCGGTGCGACGATCTCCAACTGGTGGCGCCGTACGTGGGAGCAGCCGCGCGTCACCGATAGCGCCCTGACCACCTACCGTTTCACCGGCGCGTTCGAAGGCAGCTTCGAGTTCGCCGACCGCGTGTTCGACTGGGATGTTTCCTACCTCAAGAACAAGAACGAGTCGGAACAGAACTCGTTCGGCAACCTGAACCTCGCCAACGTCCGCGCCGCCGTGGGCCCGTCGTTCATCGCCGCCAACGGTCAGGCGGTCTGCGGTACGGCGGCTGCGCCGATCGCCGGCTGCACGCCCTGGAATCCGTTCCTGCCGTTCGGCGTGGAAGGCCCGGGCGGCCTGACGAACAACCAGGCCCTGCACAACTACCTGTTCCAGGAAGAGCACTCGAAGGGCGAGACCGAAACCACGGTCATCTCGGCCAACCTGGCCGGCACCATCTTCGCGCTGCCGGCAGGCGACCTCGGCTTCGCGGTCGGCGTCGAGAACCGCAAGGAAGAAGGCGGCTTCACTCCGGACGCGCTGTCGGTGACCGGTGGTTCGACCAACCTTGCCGCCGGCCCGACCCGCGGTGGCTACACGGTCGACGAAATCTACGCCGAGTTGCAGATCCCGATCCTGGCCGACCTGCCGGGCGCGCGTGAGTTGTCGTTCAACATGGCGACGCGCTTCTCCGACTACGACACCTTCGGCGAGACCACCAACAACAAGTTCGGCCTGAAGTGGAAGCCGATCGACTCGCTGCTGTTGCGTGCCACCTACGCCGACGGTTTCCGCGCTCCGACCATCGCCGACCTGTTCGGTGGCGGCTCGCAGACGTTCCCGCAGTTCACCGACCCCTGCGACACCGTGCGTGGCACTGCGGCCACGAACGCCGCGGTGCGCAACAACTGCATCAACGGTGTCGGCGGCAACGGTGGGATGGGTGCGGCGCTCGGCAACACCTATCGCCAGCTCGGCCAGGGCTTCGTCCCGGTCGGCACGCAGCCGGCGCAGACGCCTGTCGCCTTCACGTCGGGCTCCAACCCGACGCTGACGCCGGAAATCTCCAAGTCGCAGACGATCGGCTTCGTCTGGAGCCCGGGCTTCCTGGAAGGCTTCAGCGCGTCGGTGGACTGGTGGAAGATCCGCATCGCCGACACCATCGTCGCCGACACGTCCAGCGCCATCCTCGACGACTGCTACGTGATCGGTATCGCCAGCCGCTGCGTCGCGGCGCTGTTCACGCGTGATCCGGTCAACGGCATCCCGACGGTGACGTTCGGCAACCGCAACGCCGGTTTCCGCAAGGTCGAGGGCTTCGACGTCGACTTCAGCTACCGCCTGAAGACCGAGAGCTGGGGTGCCTTCAACTTCGAGTCGAACAGCACCTACACGTCGGCCGATTACTTTGTCGGCAGCAACGTTCCGCAGGTCGCGCTGTCCTCCGTCGGCCGCGCCGGCGCGGGCAACCCGCACCGCATCCGCTCCAACTTCAATGCGTCGTGGGAGATGGGTTCGTTCGGCGTGAGCTGGATGGCGCGTTACTTCTCGGGCATGAAGGAAGCCTGCACGTACTTCACCCCGACGGGCACGGGCGCACCGAACGTGATGGAACCGCATCTGGAGTGCGACGAGATCGTGTTCGCTCCGAGCGGTGCGCTGCTCGCTGACGGCACCCCGGCCAGCACGTTGTCGCGTCGCCGCAACGCCGGCTCGGTCACGTTCAACGACATCCAGGTCCGCTGGAATGCTCCGTGGAACGCTACGGTCGCCGTCGGTGCCAACAACGTGTTCGACAAGGAACCGCCGGTCATGTACTCGCAGCCGAACTCGAACTTCAGCTTCGACGGTGAGTACGACATCGGTCGCTTCTGGTACATGAAGTACAGCCAGCGCTTCTGATCGACCCGGAGCGCCTGAAACACGGCGTTTCCCGCAACAGACCTACGGCCCCATACGGGGCCGTAGGTTTTTTTGTCTCAGGCCATTACGAGATTCACACCGTCAGTTAACGACACTTTAATTTCTCGCCAGACGTGGCTAGTATCGGGACGGCCTTGCCGACTTAGGTGCATTTTTTTGCGCCAACCGGCGGCCCCCATGGGATTACCCAAGACACACTTGGAGAGAGAGATGACCTTGAAGACCACCCAGCTCCGGGACGCGATCAGCTTCGCGCTCGCCGTGGGCACCACCGCCCTTGCCGGCACGGGCGTTGCCCTGGCCCAGGAAACGGAGAAGGAAGCCACCACCCTCGATCGCATCGAAGTCACGGGTTCGCGCATCAAGCGTGCGGACATCGAGACCTCGCAGCCGATCTTCTCGCTGAGCCGCGATGACATCACGGCGCAGGGCCTGACCTCGGTCGGCGATGTCATCCAGAACATCACCGCCAACGGTTCGACCCTCAACAGCACGTTCAACAACGGCGGTAACGGCGAAACCCGCGTCAGCCTGCGTAACCTCGGCTCGAACCGCACCCTGGTGCTGGTGAACGGCAAGCGTTGGGTCGGCGGCACCGGTCTCGGTGGCGCGGTCGACCTGAACACCATCCCGACCGCCGCGGTCGAGCGCATTGAAGTCCTGAAGGACGGCGCCTCGACGATCTACGGCTCGGACGCCATCGCCGGCGTGGTCAACGTGATCCTGCGCTCGAACTTCGAAGGCGCTGAAGCCAACGCCTACCTCGGTCAGTTCGACAAGGGCGACGGCACGCGTCAGGCCTATGACTTCACCATCGGCAGCAGCAGCGACCGCTTCTCGGCGATGCTGGGCTTCGGTTACGTCAAGGAAGAGCCGGTCATGGCCGGCGACCGTGACATCTCCAAGGAGCCGATCGTCGGCACCGGCAACTCGTTCGGCTCCGGCACCACGCCGGGCGGCCGCTTCGCGCTCTGCCCGGGTGGCTTCAACACCGCCACCAACGTCTGCACCGGCGCCCAGACCAACTTCAACGGCGGTGCGGGCACCTTCACGTATGACAACGGCGGCACCAGCGCCCCGCGTCCGTTCGCGATCCCGGGCGACATCTACAACTTCGCCCCGGACAACTACCTGCTGACCCCGCAGGAGCGCCGCTCGGTCTTCGGTAACGCGACCGTCGACGTGACCGACGACATCCGCTTCAAGACCACCATCACCTACAACGAGCGTGTCTCCGAGCAGCTGCTCGCCGCCATGCCGGTGGTGCTGGGTACGGCCCCGGGTGCGAACCCGATGAGCCAGGCGGTGTTCATCAGCCGCAACAGCGTCTACAACCCGTTCGGCCAGGACATCTCGCGCATCAACCGCCGTTTCGTCGAGACCGGCGGCCGTTCGTTCAACCAGAAGGTCACCACCTTCGCGGTGAACGCCGGCTTTGAAGGCACCCTGACCTTCGGCGAGAAGTACTTCGACTGGGAAGCCGGCTACTTCCGCGGTGAGAACCAGGCGAACAACACCACCTTCGGCCTGATGAACGTCATCGCGCTGAAGCAGGCGCTGGGCCCGTCGTTCCGTGACGCCAACGGCGTTGCGCGCTGCGGCACCCCGACCGCCATCATCGCCGGCTGCGTTCCGCTGAACCTGCTGGGCGGCGTCGGCAGCATCACGCCGGAAATGCTGAACTTCGTGTCGTTCACCGCGCACGACGAGTACCAGTACACCCAGAAGAACTACTACGCCAACGTCAGCGGCGACCTGTTCGATCTGCCGGGTGGCGCGCTGGGCTTCTCGTTCGGCCTGGAACACCGCACCGAAGACGGCTACGACTCGCCGGACGCCCTGATCAACTCGGGCAACACCACCGGTAACGCCCGTACCGCCACCAACGGCGGCTACGACCTGGACGAGGCTTACCTCGAACTGGCCGTGCCGGTGCTGGCCGACGTGCCGTTCGCCAAGCTGCTCGACTTCTCGCTGGCGACCCGCTACTCGGATTACTCGAACTTCGGCGACACGCTGAACAGCAAGTTCGGTTTCCGCTGGAAGCCGATCGACGACCTGATGGTTCGTGGTAACTGGTCGGAAGGCTTCCGCGCTCCGTCCATCTCCGAGCTGTTCACCGGTCAGGCTGACTCGTTCCCGACCCTGAGCGACCCCTGCAACAACGCCAACTTCGGCAATCAGACTCCGGGCGCTCAGGCGCGCTGCGTCGCCGAAGGCGTGCCGGCAGGCGGCTACCAGCAGGACAACCAGCAGATCCGCATCACGGTCGGCGGTAACCCGAACCTGCAGCCGGAAACCTCGACCTCGAAGACCCTGGGCCTGGTTTACAGCCCGAGCTTCGTGGAAGGCCTGGACATCGCGCTTGACTGGTGGAACATCAAGATCGAGGACGCGATCACCACGATCGGTGGCGCCGCGATCATCCAGCAGTGCTTGGACTCCGGCGGCGCCGGCCCGACCTGCGCCCTGTACACCCGCCGTCCGGATGGCAACATCCAGACCCTGCTGAACACCACCACCAACATCGGTGGCACGGAAGTCGAAGGTTACGACCTGACCATCGGCTACCGCCTGCCGGAAACCTCGTGGGGCAAGTTCAGCTTCTCGTGGGATACGACCTACCTGGCCAGCCAGGAAGACGATATCGACGGCGACGGCCAGTTCGGCGAAGACGAGATGGAAGTGCCGGCCATCGGCCAGCCGCTGTTCTTCAACGAGGGTGGCAACCAGGTCGGCGAGTACGACGGTCCGAACCAGAGCAACGCCTGGCGCATCCGCTCCAACCTGGCCACGCGCTGGGAGATGGGCGACTTCGGTGCGACCTGGAACATGCGCTACTACTCGTCGCAGACCGAGAACTGCCAGGCCCTGGAAGACTACGGCTACGGCTTCCTCTGCACCGACACCGACCGCATCATCGCTGTGCCGAACGATGCGAACGGCAACGGCGTGTGGGACGGTACGGCTGGTGGCGACAACTTCACCCAGCGCAATGCAGCAGAGCGTCACATCGGTGCGGTCACGTACCACGATGTGAGCGCCTACTGGAACGCGCCGTGGAACGCGAAGATCACCGTCGGCATCAACAACGTGTTTGACAAGGACCCGCCGGTCTCGGTCACCACGTTCGCCAACTCGTTCGACCCGCAGTACGAGGTCCCGGGCCAGTTCTTCTACATGCGCTACTCGCAGAAGTTCTGATCGGTCGCAACACCGTTGTATCCACTACGGCCCCGCAAGGGGCCGTAGTTTTTTCCGCGGTCTACAATGAGCCGACGGCCAGGTCCTTCCGGAAGACGACATGCCCCTCGAGATATCCCCGATGTTCGCCGTGCCGTTCGGCCAGGAACTGCACCCCAACGCGGCTGAACTCAATGCCGAGCTGAAGGCGCTGCTGCTGTCGCGCGAAGTCCAGGGCGACCGGTACGCAAACCCGAACCCCTCGTTGAAGCAGCAGCAGGGTGTGTTCGAGAGCGACTTCAACCTGTTCGCCTGGCCGGAGGCCTGCGTGCAGCAGCTACGCCAGTTCTGCTGGGCGGCGCTGGGCCGCATGATCCAGGACACCAACGGTTACAGCGCGGAAGAAATCCAGAAGCTGCAGATCTTTTCGCACACCTGGTTCCACGTGACCCGCCACGGTGGCTTCACGATCCTGCACACGCATCCGATGGCATCGTGGTCCGGCGTCTATTGCGTCGATCCGGGCCGCACGCCGGAAGACCGCCCCGAATCGGGCGTGCTGCGGTTCCACAACCCGCACCACTACAGCAATTATTTCCTGGATGCCGGCAATGCGCGCCTGCGCGCGCCCTATCACCACGGCACCTGGAACATCCGTTTCCAGCCCGGCCAGCTCGTGCTGTTCCCGTCCTGGCTGCAGCACGAGGTGATGCCCTTCTACGGCGATGACGAGCGAATCACCATCGCCTTCAATTGCTGGTTCGGAATGAAGGCCTGACGGCCGCCCTCATTCCAGCCCGAGGCGGGCGTTGCCGGAGAACGTCTCGATGCGGATCTCGCCATCGCCGCTGCCATAGCGGTGCTCGAAGCTCGAGCCCGGGCCGTGGCGTGGACGGTCGATCTGCGCACCCGGCGCGCTCAGGTCGCCACTGAAACTCTCGCCGCGTACGGTCGCCGACAGGTCCTTGGGCAGGTTCAAGCGCAGGTCGCCACTGACCGTGTCCAATGCGATCTGGCCGCCCTTGGCGAGGGCGCCGCCGATGCTCATGTCACCGGAAACGGTTGAGCCATTGAGCTTGCGCAGGCGGCTCTCGTGAACCGCTACGTCGACGTTGCCGGACACGCTGTCCAGGTCGATGTCGCCGTCGAGGCGTCCGCGCAGGAAGATGTCGCCGCTGACGCTTTCGATGCTGACCTTGCTGCTGTTGATCGTCAGTTGCAGGTCGCCGCTGACGCTGTCGATGGTGGCCTCTCCCGGCGCCGCCGCGACGGTGACATCGCCGCTGACGCTGTCGATCGACAGGTCGCCCGAGGCAACCCCGGTCACGCCGACGTCCGCGGCCACCGAGTCGATGGAGAGGTCGGCGCGGCGCGGCACCATCAGCTTCAGATCGGTCGGCTCGCTCTTGTCGTTGCGGCCGAACATGTTCAGACCGTTACCGCGATTGGGGTATTTCACGCGCACGGCGAGGTGGTCGCGGTCGCCTTCGATCTCGAGCTTCTCGACCCCGGCGCCGAGACTGCCTTCGATCTTCACTTCCGCACGGTCCCAGGCCTGCACGTCGATGCTGCCCTTGATGTTCTCGATTTCAATGCGTCCGCGAGGGTCCAGCGGGCGCGTCTCGTTGATGGGCGTCGCCGCGAACGCCGGCAGGGCACCCAAGGCCAGCGCGATCGACATCGCCAAAGACAGGGAAGGATGACGGGACATGGTGTTTCTCCGGGACTTCATTGCGGGTGTCGGACAGGTCGGGGGCGGGGTCAGGTCAATACCGCGCGCTGGGTCAGCGCGAGACGGCGGGCATAGGTACGGCGGAGCTGCTCCAGCAGCAGCCTCGAATCCGGGTCGTGTGCCAGGGCGTCGAGGATCAGCGAGGCATTGCGGTCGAGCTCGCGGAAGGCGGGCTGCAGGACCGGGGTGGACTCCGGCGCCGCCTGCTCCATCTCCAGCAATGCCGCCTGGTACTGGCGCGTCATTCCTTCGGCCTCGCGCTGCACCAGAGAGTCGGCGGCCGGTGCCGTGGACTGGTCGGCGGTGCGCAACCAGCCGATCGCGGATACGACCAGCAGGAGGCTGGCCGCCATCGCGACCGGAGCGATCCAGCGCCGCGGCGTCGGCCGCGGGGCGGACTGCGGTGTCGCCTGCAGGCGCTCGGCGATGCCAGGCCACAGGTCGTGTGAGGGCGGTTCGTCGCGGCGCAGGGCGCGCAGCTGCCAGCGCAGCGCGTCGCTGATCTCGTCCTGGCGGCGCTCGTCGTGCGGATTGTGATCGTTCGTGTTCATGCGTGTGCTCCCAACCGTTCGCGCAGCAGGCTGCGCGCGCGGTGCAATTGGGCCTTGGAACTGCCGACCGCCATTCCGAGCTCGTCGGCGATCTCTTCGTGCTTCCAGCCTTCCACGTCGTACAACACCAGCACCGCGCGCGCCCGCGGCGGCAGGCTGGCGACCGCGCGCTCCAGATCCATCGTCAGCGCCGTGGTGTGGCCGGCCGAATCGGTGGTGCCGAGCAGTTCGAAGGCGTCCTCGTCGCCACCCTCGTCCTGGGGGCGGCTGCGGCGGCTGCGCAGCTCCATCAATGCTGTGTTGACCGCGAGCCGGTGCAGCCAGGTCGTGAATGCGGACTCGAACCGGAACGCCGGCAGTGCTTGCCAGGCGCGCACGAAGGCCTCCTGGGTGAGGTCCTCGGCGCGAGCACCCTGCCCGCCCACCAGCCGGGCGATAACGCCGTGCACGCGGCTGGCATGACGGCGATACAGCGCTTCGAAGGCCGTCATCTCGCCGCGCGCGGCGGCACCGACCAGGGCACGCTCGTCATCGGCGTCGCCCCCCGCGGGGATCGGATCGGTCAGGATTTCGGTCACGGCGCTCAGCATATCCATTCAGATGCGCTGGCCCGCGAGGAGGTTTAAGGGTCCGGTGTGCGGAATTCGGCAAGACCGTCGATTAGCGGCTTCAGCCAGGCCTCGTAGGGGCGCCACGCAGCGCCCCGGTTCTTCATGATGCCGCCGCGCATTTGCGGGCTGCTGGCGGTCGCCACGGCGCCGGCGCGGTCCAGCGAGGTGGCAGCGCCGTCCCAGGGCAGGCCGCAATGGTCCAGCACCTGCCGCATCACCGCTTCCGGGTCGGCCACCAGCGCGTCGTAGTGCACGTCCATCACCCGGCCCGGCATGACCCGGTGCCAGTGCTCCATCAGGCGGCGGTACTGGCCGAACCATTCGGCCAATTCGCGCTGGTCGTAGGAGAACGTGTTCACGTCCGAGAACATCGTGCGCAGGTTGGAGAAGCAGGTATCCAGCGGGTCACGCACCATGTGCAGGATGCGCGCCTGCGGCAGCGCCTTGGCGATGAAGCCGAGGTTGAGGAAGTTCGACGGCAGCTTCTCGGTCAGGTACGGCTTGCCCTTCGCACGCCAGGCGCTGGCCTCGAAGAAGCGGCTGCCGACGACCTCGTAGTCGGCGTCGCGCGCCCGCTTCGCCAGTTCCGCATCGACCACGCCCTTGTTGCGGTAGTCCGTGGCATAACGCATCTGCGTCGTGAACGAATAGGTTTCGCCACCGTCGGCCACCAACGGGTGGCCGCCCAGCAGTTGTTCCAGCAGCGTGCTGCCGGAGCGGTGCATGCCGACGATGAAAACCGGCACGAAGGGCCCGTCGACCTGCGTCGCCCCCTGCACGAAGTCGGCATCGCAGAGCTTGACGAGCCGTTCGTACATCCACTTCGCATCGAGGCGGTCGTGCGGCGTCAGGCGACGCTTCACCCGGCACGCGTGGTCCAGCGCCTGCCACGCTTCCTCGTACTCGCCGAGGTCGTGCAGTTCGTTGTGCGCGGCGAACGCGAGATAGGCATCGCTCTCGGTCCCGGGCTGCACGCGTGGAAGCAGGGACTTCATCCGCGCCACATGGTTGCTTTGCGGCGTCTGCTTGCGCAGGCGCGACAGCACCCAGTGCGCCTGCGCGAACGTCGGCGCCAGCGCGATGCAGCGCTCAAGCTCCTTCTCGGACGCGTCCATGTCGCCGAAGAACATCTGCACCACGCCGCGGAAATAGCGGGTAGGCGGATGTTTCGGATCACGCACGATGGCGAGGTCCAGCAACTCCATCGCCTTGTGGTTGTCGCCGATGGTGCTGACCAGCATGGCCAGCTCGGTCAGCCACTCCGCCGAGCGGCACTCGCGCCAGTTGGAGTGCTCGACGCATTCCAGCAGCGCCAGCGGCTCGTTGAACATGCGCAGCGCGCGGGCCAGCATGATGACCGCTTCGTCGCCGCGCGGGCGCGCGGCCAGCGCGCGCATCGCGTACTCGCGCGCATCGCGATAGCGGCCGAGCGACAGCGCCATGCGCGAGGCGCGAAGCAGTGCCAGCACGTGGGCGGGGTCATGTTCGAGCAGGCCGTTGTAGGCTTTCAGTGCGGCGGCCCACTGGCCCTGGCGCGCATAGTCCTCGCCCTGTCGCCAGAGCTTCTGCGGCAATTGCGCGCTCATGCGCCGCCCGCCGCGACCTTTTCGAACTTGATCGCGAAGGTGTACCGGGGTGCGTAGCAGATTCGGTTCGGCGGACGGCCGACGTGCTTGATCGCGCCGTCGAAGATCACCAGCCGGCCCGGGCGCGGACGCACTGCACAGGCCACCTCGTCCTGCGCGTCGAAGAACATCGTCTCGCCACCCCACTCCAGATCCCATTCCTCGCACAGGTACCAGAGTGCGGTCAGGTCGTGTTGCTCGGGCAGACAGTCGGTGTGGGTGAACAGCATGTCGCCGAAGCTGGCGACATTGGTATAGGCGCGGTAAGGCCGGTAGCCGAAACCCGGTCCGGTGAAGCCGAGCACCGCGCGTCGCGTGATGTCGAACACCGGCTGCTGCACCAGGGCTTCGAGCTTGATCTCGGTCGCCCAGTGCTTGTATTCGGCGGTCTCCGGACGCGCGACCTCAGTGCGCGTGAACGCGGCCCGCGAGAGGCCGCGCACGTAATCGCCCACGTTCGGCAGATGCCCGTCGAACACCCGCAGCGGGCGGCCGTCGATCACATATTCACGACTGGCCGCGAGGGCTGCGGGGTTCGCTACCGTCATCGCGCGATCTCAGCCTTCCAGGGACCTGGCGATGCGCTGCTGTTCGTCCTTGAGCGCCTGCGGCATGCGCGGGCCGTACTCCTCCAGGTACTCGCCGATGCTGGCGAACTCGGTCTGCCAGCCGGCGTGGTCGAAGCCGAACAGCTTCGCCTGCGCCTCCTCGCTCAGCGTGATGCCGTCGAGGTTGAGGTCGCCCTGGTTCGGCAGGTGGCCGATCGGCGTCTCGACCGAACCGGCCTCGCCCTTCACGCGCTGGATCATCCACTCGAGCACGCGCAGGTTGTCGCCGAAGCCCGGCCACAGGAACTTGCCGTCGTCGCCCTTGCGGAACCAGTTGACGTGGAAGATCTTCGGCAGCTTGGCGCCGTTCTGGTCGAACGACAGCCAATGGCTGAAGTAGTCGGCGAAGTTGTAGCCGCAGAACGGCTTCATCGCCATCGGGTCGCGGCGCATCACGCCCACCGCGCCAGTCGCGGCGGCAGTGGTTTCCGAACCCATCGCGGCGCCGACCAGCACGCCGTGCTTCCAGTCGCGCGCTTCGAACACCAGCGGGACCAGCGAGGCGCGGCGGCCGCCGAAGACGATCGCGCTGATCGGCACGCCAGCCGGATTCTCGGCCTGCTCGGAGTAGCTCGGGCACTGCCTGGCCGACACGGTGAAGCGCGAGTTCGGATGCGCGGCCGGACCCTTTACGGCGTCGTATGCATTGCCGCGCCAGTCGGTCACCGGCGAATGGCCGTTGTCCAGGCCTTCCCACCACGGCTGGTTGTCGGCGGTGACGCCGACGTTGGTGAAGATGGTGTCGTGCTGGATCGACGCCAGCGCGTTCGGGTTGGACTTGTCGGACGTGCCCGGGGCCACGCCGAAGAAGCCCGCTTCCGGGTTGATCGCGTACAGGCGGCCATCGGCGCCAGGGCGCATCCAGCAGATGTCGTCACCCACCGTCCACACCTTCCAGCCCTGGGCGCGGTAGCCCTCCGGCGGGATCAGCATGGCCAGGTTGGTCTTGCCGCAGGCCGACGGGAACGCGGCGGCGACGTAGTGCGTCTCGCCCTGAGGGTTCTCCAGGCCCAGGATCAGCATGTGCTCGGCCAGCCAGCCTTCGTTGCGGGCCTGGTGCGAGGCGATGCGCAGCGCATGGCACTTCTTGCCCAGCAGCGCGTTGCCGCCGTAGCCGGAGCCGTACGACTTGATCGTCAGCTCTTCCGGGAAATGCATGATGAAGCGGCGCTCGGGGTCGAGCTCGCCGATCGAATGCAGGCCGCGCACGAACTTGCCTTCGCGCTCGATGCGCGCCAGCGCGGGCGCGCCCATGCGGGTCATGATGCGCATGTTGGCGACCACGTACGGGCTGTCGGTGATCTCCACGCCGCAACGCGACAGCGGCGATTCGATCGGGCCCATGCAGTACGGGATCACGTACATCGTGCGGCCCTTCATGCAGCCGGCGAACAGCGCGTCCATCTGCTTGTGGCCGTCGGCGGGCGACATCCAGTGGTTGTTCGGGCCGGCGTCTTCCTGCTCGCGCGTGCAGACGAAGGTCAGGTGCTCGACGCGGGCGACGTCATCCGGATGCGAGCGGTGCAACCAGCTGTTCGGATGGGTCTTTTCGTTGAGCTTGATGAGCGTCCCGTCCGCCTGCATCCGGGCGATCAGGCTGGCGTTCTCGGCATCGCTGCCATCGCACCAGTGGATCGCATCGGGCTGGGTCAGCGCGGCAACTTCGGCCACCCACGCATTCAGCGCGGCCAGCTTGCTGCCTTCGCTTCCCGGCGCGACGGCAGGTTTCGAGACGTCATGGGAAATGGCATTCACGGCAAACATCCTCCAGCCCGGGTCGGCTGTAAACAAAAGAAAATCAGGAAGACGGGATCAAAGTGGCCATCATGTGCTCGACATAGGCCTCGAATTCGTCGTGCTGCATCCGCGCCTGGTGCAGTTGCAGGTTCAATTGCAGGAAGCCGACATAGGCGGCATAGAGCAGGCGGGCGCGGTGCTGGGCGTCTGTGCGGCTCAGGCCGGCCTGACGGAACGACGCGGTCAGGTAGTCCAGGCGGCGCTCCGAGACGCGGCCGATGACCGGCTGCACGGCGGGGTGGTCGAGCGCCTTGAGGAGCTCGGAATAGATGACGTGCGACTTGAACTCGTGGGCGACCAGCGTGAACAGCGCGCGCAGGCGCTCGCGCGGATCGGGAATGGGCTCGAGCTGGCCGAACACGGTCTCCTGCTCGACCTTTTCCCAGCGTTCCAGTGCGGCGACGAGCAACGCGTCGCGCGACGGGAAGTGCCAGTAGAAGCTGCCCTTGGTGACCCCGAGCCGGCGCGCCAGCGGTTCGACCGCGACGGCAGCCACGCCCTGCTCGGCGATCATGTCGAGGGCGGCCTGCGCCCAGTCGTCGGCGCTGAGGCGGCCGGTGCGTTCTTGGCCGTTGCGATTCGGCTTGTTCTGGGCGGTCAGGCTCATAGTGACAATTTTAACCATACGCCCCCGGCGGGAACAGTACGCATCCGGCCAGAACGGGCAAATTGGGAATCAGACTGTTGACCAGGTGTCAGTTGACACGGTCCCGGGAACCTTACCATACTCGCCCGTATGTTGAGTGCTTGATGCAGGCGATTGAGTGGCCAGACTCCATAGGGCCAACGTCCCAGCGGTCATTCACCGGCCCCATTGCCACCGCCGCATCGCTGTTGGAGCGTCGTCATGAGTATCGCGATTCCTTTTATTGCCTTCCTGCTGGTGGGTGCCATCTCCGCCTACCACCGGCTGCGCCTGCCGGTCTGGGCGGCGCTGACCGCCACCGCGCTCGTAGCCTGCTGGCTGCTGGGCGCGAGCGGTGCCGCCACGGTCGTCGCCGCCGTGGTCACCGCGCTGATTGCGGTGCCGCTGCTGCTGCCGCAGTTCCGCCTGCCGTTCATCACCAAGCCGCTGCTGGGCTTCTACACCAAGATCCTGCCGCCGTTGTCGGAAACCGAGCGCGTGGCGCTGGAAGCAGGCACCGTCGGCTTCGAGGGTGAACTGTTCTCCGGCAAGCCGGACTGGAACGTCCTGCTGAGCCAGCCCAGGCCGTCGCTGACCGCCGACGAACAGGCCTTCCTCGACGGCCCGGTCGAGGACCTGTGCAGGATGGTCAACGACTGGGACATCACCCACGTCCGCGCCGACCTGCCGCCGGAAGTCTGGGAGTACATCAAGAAGAACAAGTTCTTCGGCATGATCGTGCCGAAGGAATACGGCGGCCTCGGCTTCACCGCCCTGGCCAACCACAAGGTCATCCAGAAGCTGGCGTCGATCTCGTCGGTGGTCAGCTCCACCGTCGGCGTACCCAACTCGCTCGGTCCGGCCGAACTGCTGATGCACTACGGCACGCAGGAGCAGAAGGACTATTACCTGCCGCGCCTGGCCGACGGCCGCGAAGTGCCCTGCTTCGGCCTGACCGGTCCGTGGGCGGGTTCCGACGCCACCTCCATCCCCGACTTCGGCATCGTCACGATGGGCGACTGGAACGGCGCGCGCGTGGTCGGCGTCAAGCTGACCTTCGACAAACGCTACATCACGCTGGCCCCGGTCGCGACGCTGATCGGCCTCGCCTTCCGTATGTACGACCCGGACGGGCTGCTCGGCGACAAGCGCGACATCGGCATCACCCTGGCATTGCTGCCGCGCGACACCGACGGCGTCGAGATCGGACGCCGCCACTTCCCGCTGAATTCGCCGTTCCAGAACGGTCCCATTCATGGCAAGGAAGTCTTCATCCCGCTGAGCCAGCTGATCGGCGGCGAAGCCTACGCCGGCAAGGGCTGGCAGATGCTGGTCGAGTGCCTGTCGATCGGCCGCTCGATCACGCTGCCCTCCACCGCCAGCGGTGGCGCCAAGATGGCGGCCGTGGTGACCGGCGCCTACGCGCGCATCCGCAAGCAGTTCGGCCTGTCGGTCGGCCGTTTCGAAGGCGTCGAGGAAGCACTCGCCCGCCTGGCCGGCAACGCCTACGCGGCCAGCGCGCTGTCGGAAGCCTCGGCAGCCGCGGTCGCCCGCGGCGAATTGCCGGCCGTGCCGTCGACCATCGCCAAGTACCACTGCACCGAGATGGGCCGCGAGGCTGCGATGGATGCGATGGACATCCACGGCGGCAAGGGCATCATCCTCGGCCCGAAGAACTACCTCGGCCGCGGCTGGCAGGCCTCCCCGATCGCGATCACGGTCGAAGGCGCGAACATCATGACGCGCTCGCTGATGATCTTCGGACAGGGCGCCATCCTGTGCCATCCGTGGGTGCTCAAGGAGATGAAGGCGGCGATGCTGCCGGATCCGGACGAGCGACTGCGCGAGTTCGACCGCAACCTGTTCGGCCACATCGGCTTCGCCATCTCCAATGCCGTGCGCAGCTGGTGGTACGGCCTGACCTCCGCGCGCATCGGCGCCGCGCCTGGCGACACTTACACGCGCCGCTATTACCGCAAGCTCAACCGCTATTCGGCGGCGCTGGCGCTGATGGCCGATACCTCGATGCTGCTGCTCGGCGGCAAGCTGAAGTTCAAGGAATCGCTGTCGGGCCGCCTCGGCGACGTGCTCAGCCACCTCTACATCGCCAGCGCGATGCTCAAGCGCTACGAGGACGAAGGCCGCCCGGTGTCCGACCAGCCGCTGCTGGCCTGGTCGTTCCACAACAGCGTGCACAAGATCGAGATCGCCTTCTCGGCAGCGCTGCGCAACTTCCCGATCCGCCCGATCGGCTGGCTGATGTGGTTGCTGGTATTCCCGTGGGGCCGCCGTGCGCAGGCACCGAGCGACCGCCTGGGCCACAAGACCGCCTCGCTGTTGATGTCGCCGAATGAAGCGCGCGACCGTCTCGCCGCCGGCATCTTCACCACGCCTACCGCCAACAACCCGGCGGGACGCATCAACAGCTACCTGCAGAAAGTGGTGCTGGCCGAGCCGGTGGAGCGCAAGTTCCTCAAGGCGCTGAAGACCAAGGACATCGAGGCGCTCAGCTTCAGCGAGCAACTCGACGAGGGCGTGCGCGAAGGCTGGATCACGGCCGATGAACGCAAGCAGCTGGAAGAACTGCGCGAGATGACGATCGACGCGATCAGCGTCGACGACTTCGACCCCGAGGAGTTGCGTTCGGCCGGCTATCGCGCGGAGCAGCACGACAACCGCGCGGCGGCCTGACGACGGCACGTGAATGACCAGGACGGCGGGCCCAGGCCCGCCGTCTTCGCATCAAGACACCGCGCTACCGGAGATCCCGCATGACCGCGAACGTACTGGCCATGTACCGTCGCATCACCCGCTGGCCCGCCGGCCACTGGCTGTTCTCGCGCGCGGTGTGCCTGAAGGCGCCCTACTTCGCCACGATCGCGCCGCGCTTCGTCTCGCTGGAGCCCGGCCGCTGCGAAGTGCGCATCCGCGACCGCCGGCGCGTGCACAACCACATCGGCACGGTGCACGCGATCGCGCTGTGCAACCTGGCCGAACTGAGCGCCGGCGTGATGACCGACGCGAGCATTCCGGCCAGCATGCGCTGGATTCCCAAGGGCATGACGGTCGAATACCTGAAGAAGGCCACGGGAACACTGCACGGCGTAGCGACGCCAGACATCCCGCTCGTGGAAGCATCCGCCGGCTACGACCTTCCGGTCAGCGTCGCCGTCACCGACACGGCCGGCGATACCGTGTTCCGCGCGCGCATCGCGATGTGGATTTCGCCCAGGAAGTAGCGTCAGAAATCGAAGCGCACGCCCTGCGTGGCGCCATAGTCGGTAAGGGCATCGTAGCGGCGGGTCAATCGCGTGTATCGACGCAGTTGCCCCTGCGCCGCCCGCTGCAGGGCTCGCGCCAGCAACGCACAGGTCTCCTGTGGCGGCACCGCCAGCATGGCTTCACGCGTCGCCTCGGCCGCTTCGCGGCCATGCTGCACATGCGTGGCCTCGTGCAGCCGGAGGCTCGACAGGTAGCGGCGCCACTCCCGGACCGTCGGACCGTTGCCTCGATCGCCATCCCATCGCGGCAGCGTCGTGCGGATCGCGGCGTAGATATCCAGGCTGTCCAACGCGCACCGCCCATCGCGCATCTCCAGCCGGTGCGACCAGGAGATGCTCCAGAGCGTCGTGCCGGCGGACTGGCGTCCGGTCGACACGTGCGTCGGACCGTGCAACTGCATCTGCACGGCGAGTTCGCGCAGGTCCTGCCCATGTATCGGGTAGTACTCGACACGCTCTTCCAGATGCACCTGCCCCGGCACCTGTGCGCCAGCGACTGCGAACCACAGCAGGCCGGACAGGCCCAGCCATCGCACTCGCACGACGGCCCGCATCGGCATGCCGCGACTCCGTTCGAAGGATCCGGTGATCAGTCTAGGCCACCCGCGTGCCATGAACGTGCGCGGTGCCTGTTGCTTGTTCGTGCCTCCGCAGCATTTCCGCTCGGACCGGCCCGGCCCTGGGCCTGGCCGCTAAGGCCGGCTCACCTGTCGCAGGCGGGCGCCCTGGGTCGTCCCGAAACCAGTCTGCGCGTCGTACTGGCGCGACAGCGCCGCGAACCGCTTCAGTTCCTTGCGCGCAGCACGATTCATTGCGCGCTCCAGTTCATCGCAGCCGGGCTGGTACGGAACCGCCCACAACGCATTCCTCACGGCGATGGCAGCTTCGCGTGCGTGCTGCCGATGAACGTATTCGTGTTCCTGCACGCTGGACGCGTAGCGCCGCCATTCACGGGCCAGGGGCTGGTTGCCCTGCTCGCCCGCCCACTGCGGCAACGTCATCACGATATTCACCATGACGTCCACGTCCGACACGCGGCAACCGCCTTCGTGCGATTCGCCATGATGCGACCAGGTCACGGTCCAGTAGGTCAGCGCATTGGAACGCCGGCCGGTCAGCGGCTGCACGGGGCCGCGAGCCTGCATCTGCTCGGCCAGCTCATTCGGGCTGCTCCCCTCGATCCGGTAATACTGGATCTGTTCGTTGATCAACACGTCTGGAGACGCCGGCGCGCCCAGCATGGCGAGCAGCAGCGACAGCATCAGGCCAGGCACACCGCAGCAATCGCCGCGAGCGCCGGAACACCCTGCACGTAGAAGATGCGACGGTTCACCGTCGCCGCGCCGAAGGCCCCCGCCACCACCACGCAGCCCAGGAAGAACAGCGCGATGTCGCTACGTCCGCTGATCGCAGCCCAGACCAGGCCTGCAGCGAGGAAGCCGTTGTAGAGCCCCTGGTTCGCAGCGAGCACGCGCGACTGCTCGGCCTTCTCCGCAGACTGCCGGAACACCTTCAGGCCCAGTGGCCGGGTCCACAGGAACATCTCCAGCACCAGGAACCACACGTGAAGGAGCGCCACCAGCAGCACCAGCACGACAGCCAGCATGGACATGCCCGCGACTCCGTTCGAAGGAAGTGGGTCCCAGTCTAGGACAGCGGCGCGCGCAGTGAACGCGCACACGGTTATCTCGTGACCGCGCCTTCCCGCTGATGCCAGGCCTTCAGTACCTCGGCCTCGCGTTCCGGCGCCAGTCCCGCCTTCGGCTTGGCACGGCGTGCATCGGGCAGGCTGCGCCAGTAGTCGAGCGTGTCGCGCACGGTGTCGCGCAGCGGACGCCAGGTCAGCCCGGCTGCCTGCGCTTTCGCGCTGCTGATGCGGCCGAAGCCGGCGTATTCCCCCTGTGCCGGAATCCACGCCGGCATGTCCTGCCACGGCGACACTTTCTGCGCCTCGAGGAAATCCGCCGCAACCCAGGTCAATGTCGACGCCGGTGCCTTGCGCTCGCGCGCGACGTCCTGGCAGGTCTTCAGCAGCTCGCCCATCGTCAGCTTTCCAGCCGGCGCATCGGCGTTGTAGATGCCGACGTGACGGCGCTCGATCGTGGTCAGCAGGAACGCCGCAAGATCGCGTACGTCGATGAACTGGGTCGGGTCGGCGGCGCTGCCGGGCGCGAGGATCTCGCCACCGCGGTCGGCGCGCGCCGGCCAGTAGGTGAAGCGATCGGTGTGGTCGCCCGGCCCGACGATCAGGCCCGGCCGCACCACCGTGACGCGGCCCGGCATGCGGTCCTGCGCGGCCTTCTCGCAGAGCGCCTTGAGGCCACCGTAGGTCTCGCCGGTGACCTCGGTGACGTTGGGATCGGGCAGCTCGATCAGCGGCGCGGATTCGTCCTGCCCCGGCGTGTCGGTTTTCGCGTAGACCGAAATGGTCGAGACGATGACGTACTGGCCGACGCGCTTGCCCAGCAGTCCGGTCGAACGCGCGACATCGGCCGGCAGGTAGGCGGAGGTATCGAGCACCGCGTCCCAGCGGCGGTCGCCTTCGAGCGCGCTCATGTCGGTCTTGCGGTCCCCGTGCAGCTGCTCGACGTCCTGATAGTCGTCGCCGGCGAAGCGCTCGGGATTGGTCTTGCCGCGATTGAACAGTGTCAGGGTGTGGCCGTGGGCACGCGCGACATCGACGAATTGCGGGCCGAGGAATCCGGTGCCGCCCAGCACCAGGATCTTCAGCGGTTTGGCCGCCTTGCGTGCGAAGGCCGGCAGCGCCAGCAGGCTCGCCCCTGCAAACGAGGCGGCGAGGAAGTCGCGGCGGTTGGTCATCGTGGCGCCTGGCGTGGGATCAGCGCGCAGCGTGCGGCGTCATCCGTGCACGCGGCATGCGCCGAAGGTCACGACGCCGCCGTCTGGGCCGGCGCGGCAGGTTCGCCGCCCTCGACGCGACGCGACAGGCGCCAGCCGATGGTCGCGGCCGTGAGCGCCGCCAATGCACTCATGCCGGCGAAGCCCGCGGTCACGACACCCATCGAGCGCAGGCCGTTCATCGCCAGCGCGATCGCGGTATCGCCGAAACGCCACACCGCGGTATCGACCGCGTTCTGCCCCTTGTATCGGACGCTGCGCGGCACGCGTGTGTAGAGGCTGTGGCGCGCGGGCTCGGCCATCCCGTAGGCGAGGCCGCGGCTGACGATCAGCGCCACCGCTACCGCCGGCATGGCACCGAGCATGGGGGCATGCGGATCTGGCGAGACGATCACCAGCGACAGCACGCCGATGCTCACCAGCGCCCAGATCAGGATCACCGTGCCGGGCCCCTTGCGCGGCAGCAGCCAGCGCGTGACGGTGATCTGGGTTACCGCGGTGAGCGTGTTGGCCCACAGGTCCACATTGGCCGCGAAGCGCGTGCGGGCGACCGCGTCGGTGAAGGTGGCACCGGAGTAGTCGGCGACCAGCGCGTAGTTGACGGTCCCGATGCCGTCGGCGAGCAACAGCAGCACCGCCATGCCGCGCATGAAGGGGTCGGCGAAGATCTGGCGCAGGCCGTCGAACATGCTTCCGCCGATGGGCGCTTCGTGTGCGGCCTCGTGGCGGCGTGCGCCGTGCACGCGGGCCCATCGGCCCAGCAGGACGATACAGACCACGGCGATGCTGAGCAGCCCGGCAGAAACCATCAGCAGGGGCGCCACACCGATCACGTCGACCAGCGCGCGCGTCAGTATCGGGCCGGTGACGGCGCCGGCGGTCCCCGCCACGGCGATGATCGGGAACAACCGCCGCGACTGTTCCGCGCTCCAGATGTCGGCCATGAAGCTCCAGAACACCGACACCACGAACAGGTTGAAGACGCTGACCCAGACGAAGAACACCGTGCCGAGCGCGCGCGGGCTCAGCAGGCCCTCCTGGGTGAACAACGGCACGAACCCGAACAGGCAGGCGATGAAGAACACGTACACCACCGGCACCACGAGGCGTCGCGGATAGCGGGCGACCAGGGCACCGAACACCGGCGTCAGCGCCAGCGTGGCCAGGAAGGTGGCCGCATAGAACCACGGCAACTGGGTCGAGCCGACCGCGGCAGAAAGCTGCTCGCGCACCGGCCGGATCACGTAGTAGGCCGCCAGCACGCTGAAGAAGTAGAGGAAGGACAGAGCGACCGCACGCCACTCGCCGCCCAGGATGCGCCGGGCCGGCACGCCTTCGTCGTGGCTGGGCGCCATTGCGCTGCTCCGAAAACCGGTGGCGGCACGTTAGCCGATCGCCCACGCCGCCGCCAGCCGAAGGGATGCCTGCCAGCGGCCGCCGGGAGCATTTGCTCTAATGGCGGCGCTTACGGTCGGCCAGCCGCAGGCAGTTGGCTTCACGGGCGCGGGGCGCAGAGAGACAAGTGTTCGACTACATCATCATCGGTGCCGGCTCGGCCGGCTGCGTGCTCGCCAATCGCCTGTCCGAGGACCCGCACGTCAAAGTGCTGCTGCTGGAGGCCGGCCCGCGCGACCGGCATCCCTTCATCCACATGCCGGCCGGACTCGCCAAGCTGGTCGGCAAGAAGAGCCTCAACTGGGACTACCACACCGCGCCGGAGCCGCAGCTCGATGGTCGCACCCTGTGGTGGCCGCGCGGCAAGGTGCTGGGCGGTTCCAGTTCGATCAACGCCATGTGCTACACGCGAGGCGTGCCGGCCGACTACGACGAATGGTCCGCGCACGGCGCCACTGGCTGGGACTGGAAGTCGGTGCTGCCCTACTTCCGCCGCAGCGAACGCAACGAACGCGGCGGCGATGCGCTGCACGGCGACCAGGGGCCGCTGTACGTCTCCGACCTTCGCCACACCAATCCGCTCTCGCACGTCTTCATCGAAGCCGGCCAGCAGGCCGGCCACCCGCGCAACCGCGACTTCAACGGCGCCGTGCAGGAAGGCTTCGGCCTCTACCAAGTCACCCAGAAAAACGGCGCGCGTTGCTCCAGCGCAGTGGCCTACCTCGACCCGGTCCGCGAACGCCACAACCTGACCATCGTCACCGGCGCGCACGTCAGCCGCATCACTTTCGACGGCCCGGCCGGTTCGCGCCGAGCCAGCGGTGTGGTCTACACCGCGCACGGCAAGGCCTACCACCAGCAGGCCGCGCGCGAAGTGCTGCTCAGCGGTGGCGCGCTCAACTCCCCGCAACTGCTGATGCTGTCCGGCGTCGGCCCCGTCGCGCACCTGCGCCGGCTCGGCATCGACGTCGTCCACGACGCACCGCAGGTCGGCGAGAATCTGCAGGACCACCTCGACATCTGCACGCTGCAGCACTCCACGCAGGCGGTCACCTACGACCGCCTCAGCGACGCCAAGGTCGCGTTCGACTATTACCTGCGCGGCCACCGCGGGGTGGGCAGCAGCAATATCGCCGAAGCCGGTGCGTTCGTCCGCTCGCGCTTCGCACCGGACGCGCGGCCCGACATCCAGCTGCATTTCGTGCCGGCCATGCTCGACGACCACGGCCGCCATCGCCTGTCCGGCGACGGCTACACGGTGCATGCATGCCTGCTGCGCCCACGCAGCCGAGGCCGCCTTTCGCTGGTCAGCAACCGCGCGGCCGACAAGGTGCGGATCGAAGCGAACTACCTGAGCGATGCGGAAGGCTTCGACCTGAAGATGATGGTCGAGTGCGCCAAGCTCTCACGCGAGCTGCTGGCGCAAAAGGCTTTCGACGCGTATCGCGGCACGCCGATCTTCCCGGCCCGCGACGACCTCGACGACGCCAGCCTGGCGGCCTTCGTCCGGGCCAAGGCGGAAACCATCTACCACCCCATCGGCACCTGCCGCATGGGCAACGACGATGCGTCGGTAGTCGACCCGCAACTGCGTGTCCGCGGTGTCGAAGGCCTGCGCGTCATCGACGCCTCGGTGATGCCGACGCTGATCGGTGGCAACACCAACGCGCCGACGATGATGATCGCCGAGCGCGCCGCCGATCTGATTCGCGCCGGATGATGCCCGGAGCGGCTTCGGGTACGCGTTATTTCCAGCAGGAGAACGGGGTTTTCCCCGGTATTTCCTGAATGCGCTCCGCCCCATTCATCCAAATGGATGAACTGAGACGGCACGCAACAAAACCCTGTAGAAATCAAAACGCTGAGGCCCGCTTTTCCCCAAACCCCTGAGATCGGCGTTAGAATCCGGCGCAATCTCAGCATCCGCAGGCGCTGCGACCGATGAATCACCACTCGAATCCGCGGTCACGGAAGGCCTGGCGTTACGGCACCTTTGCCGTTCTTATCAGCCTGACCTTGGGTTCGGCCGCTCAAACCTCGCTGCGCTGGGATCCGCCGCAGCCGTCCACGCCTTCACCTGCCGCGGCCAAGCCCGCGGTGGTTGCCGCCGTTGCACCTGTCGTCGCGAAGGCTCCGGAACATCCGTTGCCTGCGGGCTTCGATGCGCGGCATTTCGAAGGCATGGCGCAGCAACTGGTGGCGAACCGTCGCGTGCCGGGACTGGCGATGGCGATCGTCCACAACGGGCAGGTCATCAGCGCCCGCGGTTATGGCGTCACCGACGCACGCGCCGGCCAGCCGGTCGATTCGCATACGGTGTTCCGCCTCGCGTCGCTGTCCAAGGCCTTTGCCGGCACGATGGCGGGCCTGCTCGTCAACGACGGCACCCTGCGTTGGGACAGCAAGCTGGTCGACTACATGCCGACGTTCCGCCTGAGCGACCCGTATGCGGCTCGCCAGGTCACCGTCGCCGACCTGCTCAGCCATCGCGTCGGCCTGACCCACAACACCTACGACCGCGACCTCGAAGCCAACGTCGATTACCGGACGCTGACGCAGAAGCTGGCCAACGCGCCGATGAACTGCCAACCCGGCAGCTGCTACGGCTACCAGAACATCGCCTTCAGCCTGATCGGCGACGTCGTCTTCGCGGCCACCGGCGACTTCTACACGCAGGAAGTGCAGCGCCGCATCTTCAAGCCGCTCGGTATGAACGACGCCAGCCTCGGTCTCGACGGGATCGAGTCCAGCCCGCGTTGGGCCCGCCCTCACGTGCGCGGCCGCGGCGGCTGGGTGCCGTTGATGCCGAAGCCGAACTATTACCAGGTCGCGCCGGCGGCCGGCGTCAACGCCAGCGCCTCCGACATGGCGCAGTGGCTGCTCGCGCACACGGGGCACCGCCCTGACGTTCTGCCGGCGCCGCTGCTGGCGACGTTGCACCAGCCCCTGGTCAATACGCCGAGCGAAACCCGCGGTTCCTCGTGGCGCCGTCAGCGCCTCAATTCCGCCGGCTACGCACTTGGCTGGCGCGTATACGACTATGCAGGCCATCGCGTCGTCTTCCATGGCGGCGCCGTACAGGGATATCGCGGCCTGGTGGCACTGCTGCCGGAAAGCGACCTCGGCATCGCGCTGATGTGGAACAGCGAGAGCTCGCTGCCGTCGGGAATGCTGCCGACGATCCTCGACCGCGCACTTGGCCTGCCTACGCAGCGCTGGCTCGATGTCGATTTCGACGACACGACGCTCTACGCCGAATCGGGCGCCGCGCCCGCGGTCAATGTCGGCGCCAGCGCCGCCCGCGCGACTGCCTCACCGCAGTAACGCCGTACAGCACTTCCGCCTGACACCGGGGCCGCGCATCGCGCGGCCCTTTTTTCGGTCCTGCCCCGCGGGCTGAAACTTCTGGCTGCTTCAAGGCCACCCTCCGGGAAGCAGGCCGCCCATCGACTCCGACGAGCCCGCGATCGTTCCCGAGCGCAGGCCGGATCGTTCTGTCCTGGCCTCCGCAATCGCTCTGCAGGAGAGAAGGCCTGGCGCATTCGCTCGCGTCGAGGTAATCCCGAGCCGGCGCGCCGCGCCAAGCATTTTCCATGCCCCATAAAAAAACTCTCCCCCCGCCTGGGCGCGGGGAGAGAGCTTGATTGCTACGGTACTCGGGGTTTTTCTTTTTTAGATCATCGGTGCCGGGGTCGCCGGCATGGCAGCCGCGGCGGCCTTCTTCGCGACCTTGCGGCGAGCGGCCTTCTTGACGGCCTTCTTCACGACGCGCTTGGCAGCAGCCTTACGCACGGCCTTCTTCACGGCCTTCTTGGCAACGCGCTTGGCAGCAGCCTTGCGCACGGCCTTCTTCACGGCCTTCTTGGCAACGCGCTTGGCAGCAGCCTTGCGCACGGCCTTCTTGGCGACCTTCTTGGCTACCTTCTTGCGGGCGGCCTTCTTGGCGACCTTCTTGACGGCGCGCTTGGCAACGGCCTTCTTCACGGCCTTCTTGGCGACCTTCTTGGCAACCTTCTTGGCAGCAGCCTTCTTGGCGACCTTGCGGACGGCCTTCTTGGCGACCTTCTTCGCAGCCTTCTTGGCGGCGGGCTTTTTCTTAGCAGCTTTCTTCATGGCCATGGTGTGGATCCTCGTCAGTAGTCGATCAGTGGTCTTTCGGGTTTACAGCCCAGGTCAAACCAAAGGAGCGGGAATCGGACCCGCCTCCAGCCGGCGATGCGCCAGGCGCATCGCAACGGATTCAGTGCCTCCTACCGCCCGGAGGCGGAGGACACCGCGCGCGGAAGAAGCCTCGCGGACGCGGGTGGCCACACGTGGTGGCCAAACAAAAACCCGGCCCACCGAAGGCGAACCGGGTTTCAGGGAATCTGTCTTTCGCGATTTCGCAGAGGAAACGAATCCTGCTTCCACCGTTTCGACTGCCCGGTCGGAGGTTCGTTTAGTACTGCATGTTGTCGCGTTGGTTTTACTCACTCGCTTCCGCAGGAAACGTCTGCTGGGCGAAACCTAATCACGGTTTTTCGGACTGTCAACAACTCCGGAGGTTTTTTTTTACGGCCCGCCCTGCCCGGGGTCGCCTGCGAACGCCCCCGGGCAACCGCAGCACACGTGCCCGGATTTAGTCCGGACTAACGCGTGCGAAAGAAACGCAATCAAAAAAACACTTCATTTCAGCATTCGAATAAAAGGCACTTCACCGTTGCGACGACGCGCATGGGTGTCAAAGGCCTGCGCGCAGCCGAACCCTTCGAGGTGATTTTCGGGCCTGCTGCACACCCAAAAAAAGTTTCCCGGAGGCGGTCCTATTTCGCGTCGCACAAGCCCATTTGCGCGAAAGTGCGCGAACTCATTTCCACTTTCTACGGCCCACTCGAACGACTCGGAGGCGCCTGCACAGTCGATCGGCACTCCGGTTCGCATCGCGAATACCGCCGGATCGGATGCGCTGGATCACTCGTGGCACAGCGCGAAACAGGCGAACTCGTTTCCCGATTTCGCGGCCTCGCTCGATGACTCCGGCCGATATTCGAGACGGAAGCGCGAGCGGCGCGGGAGCCGCGGGCGGACGAGTGCGGCGCTGCCGCCCAAAAAAAAACCGGCCGCACATGGCGGCCGGTCCAGGTCATACAGGGACGAGCTGGGCTCAGTGATCTTCGTCTTCCAGCAGCTCGGCATAGTCGTCCGGGCCCAGCAGCTCGTTGAGCTGTTCCGGCTCCGCGAGCTCGACGGTGAAGATCCAGCCTTCGCCGTAGGCGTCTTCGTTGATGGTCTCCGGCTTGTCGGACAGCGCCGAGTTCACCGCGATGACCTTGCCGCTGACCGGCGCGTACACGTCCGAGGCAGCCTTGACCGACTCGACCACGGCACAGGCATTGCCCGCTTCGACGCGGTCGCCAACGTTGGGGAGCTCGACGTAAACCAGGTCGCCGAGGAGTCCTTGGGCGTGGTCGGAAATGCCGACGGTCGCCTTGCCGTCGCCATCGACGCGGACCCATTCGTGGGACTTCAGGAACTTCAGATCACCGGGGATTTCACTCATGGCTGGCCTCGAACTCTGCGGGGGACGGCTGGGACGGCGGCTAGTTTAACGGCGTGACGTCATGGTGCGACAGGGTGATGTCAGCGACTTGTGTACGGCCCCCGGCCGCTGACCAGGGCATCACGCAATGCGTCGATCCGGTCCTGCCCCCAGAACGGCTCGCCATTGAGGACATATCCGGGCAAGCCTGGCAGGTCCGCGGCGATGGCCGCCTGCGTGTTGCGCTCGTATATCTCGCCCGAGACGGCGCCCTCCGCCTCCGCCAATACTGTGCTGGCTTCGAAGCCCTGCTCGGTCAGCAATCGCGCGACAAGCTGCGGATCGGCCAGATCGAGGTCTTGCGCCCACACCGCGCGGAACGCGGCGTCCATGAATCCGGATGGATCGGCGCCCGCTTCAGCAAGCGCGATCGTGCAACGGTCAGCCAGCGCGATGTCGACCGGGAAGTACTTCGGCGCGAGGTTCAGCGGCAAGCCGCGCGCTTCTCGCCAGCGCTGCAGTTCCACCAGCCGGTAGCGCTGCCGCGCAGGAGCACGCTGCCCGAGAGGCAGGCCACCGTTAGCGGAGAACAGTTCGAATATGCGCGCCGGCCGATAGACCAGGCGGGCGCCGGCCTCGCGCGCCACCGCCAGCACCTGCGCATGCCCCAGATAGGCATAGGGCGACATCAGGGTGAAGTAATAGTCGACGGTCGGCGTGGCGGCGTCCTGCGGACTCATCTGGCATGCACCCCTTCTTGTTGGCTGAGATCGCTGGCGCATGAACCTGCTCCGGCGCCGGCCATGCTATGTCGCAGCAGGGCCCCACGCGAGGCCTCCGGGGAACGCATTTTCCGGGTGCCGGTGATGAATAAATTCGCAGGCGCCCGATCGCGGCCCGCCCTATCATCCGGCCTGTTTCATTACTTCATCTGTGCAATCCACTGGACGTGGGACTGGCCGCTTGTCGCGCCGGAGTTGGGCACGGCAGGTCGAAGGGTCATGGCGCCGCAGCGGCGCGGACCCACCGGACTCGGTTACTCCACCGATGCACTCGCAATCCGCGACGAAGGTCGCCCGCTATCGCTTTGGCGCGCTGGTGCTGGATCCCGCCAGGCGCGAACTCCAGCGCGACGGAGACGCACTGCTGCTGCCGGCACGCGCGCTCGAATGCCTGCTCTATCTGATCGAGCACCGCGACCGCGCCGTCGGCCGCGACGAACTGGTGCAGGCGGTGTTCGCGCGCCCCGACGTCTCCGACGCGCAACTGGCGCAGATCGTGCTTCGCGCTCGCCGCGCCATCGGAGACGACGGCCAAGGCCAGCGCGCGATCCGCACCGTGCCCCGCTTCGGGTTCCGCTGGTGTGCGCCGGTGACGGTGCTCGAAGAAGCCACGCCGGAGGCGGCAAGCGTCGCACTGCCCGGGCCGGCAAACGAGCCGGCCGCAACGGAGACACCGTGCAATCTCGCCGCAGACCCGGTCGAACCCTTCGCATGCGCGACCGCTGCCGCACGGCGCACGGTCGCCTGGCGCTGGCGCACGCAGGCTGACTTCGGCTTCGTCACGGCATTGTTCGTCGCACTCATGTTCCTGTTCGGGCCGTGGCCCTGGGATCGCTCCGGAGTTGCCGACGCACATGCAGGCGCGACCGGGCACGGCGCGATCGTCGTGCTGCCGCTGCACGTGAGCGGTCCCGGCGACGCAACGTGGGCGCGCCTGGGGATGATGGATTACGTGGTCGACCGCATGCGCCGCGCAGACCTGCCGGTCTGGTCGAGCGAGGCGACGCTGAGCCTGCTGCGCGCAGGCGACCACGCCCAGCCCGATCCGCAATGGCTGCGCCGGCACACCGACGCCGAATGGATCGTTCGTGGCCATGCGCGTCGCGAGCGCCAGCGATGGCAGGTGACCCTGACGGCCACCGACGGCACGGGGCTGATGCAGCGCGGCGTCGCCAGCGATGTGGACCTCGTCGCGGCGACGCGCGTGGCTGGCGACCGTCTGATGTCTGCGCTCGGCGCGGTCTCGCCAGGCGGAGCGTCTGCATCCACGGGTCTGGAGGAACGCATGTTGCGCGCCCAGGCCGCGGTGCTCGCCAACGAATTGGATGTGGCCAGGCGGATCCTCCTTGCCGCGCCGGAACTGCAGCGATCGGCGCCGCAACTCGGATACAGGCTGGCACAGATCGACTTCCGTGCCGGCCGCAACAGTGCCGGGCTGGCGGCGGTGACGCGGTTGCTGGGCAGCCGCGAAGCGATTCGCGATGCCACCTTCCGCGGCCAGTTGCTCACGCTGCGAGGTTCGTTCCTGATGCGGCTCGATCGCCATGCCGAGGCCGCGCAGAGTTTCGACGAGGCCGTGGCACAACTCGAATCGCGATCCGGCGGCATCGATCTCGGCCGTGCACTGAATGGGCGTGGTAGCGCGCACTCGGCCCGGCAACAGTTCGATGCGGCGTTGTCGGACCTGGGACAGGCGCGGGTGCAGTTGTTGCGATCAGGCGACCGGCTCGCCGTGGCGCGGGTGGACGGCAACCTCGGCATCGTCGAGATGGAGCGTCGGCGCCCCCAGCAGGCCGTGCAGTACTTCGCCAAAGCCGAGCGCGACTTCGAGGCGATGGGGGCGGCCAATGAACTGGCCGGCGTGCGCAGCATGCTGACCGCCTCGCACCTGCAGCTGCTGCAGACGGGTGCCGCACTCGCCGTCAGCGAACGAGGTTGGGCGATGCGCTCGCGCGTGCGCGACCCAACCCAGGTTGCGGACCTGCTGCTGGCGCGCGCCGAGGCTCTGATCGGCGCAGGCCGCCTGCGCGAAGCGCGCGAGCTGCTGCGCATGCCCGAAGCCGGTGGGGCGGCGGCCACCGATTTCGGCCGCCGCGAGTTCCTGCAGGCGGAACTGGCGCGGCAAGCCGGAGACACACGCTCCGTTGCAATGCTTGCGACAGTTGCCTTGCAGGACTGGCCGGCCGGACGCAATCCACGCCTACGCGCCTGGATGCAGGTGCGTCGTAACGAGGCCGCGCTGCAGGCGGACCTGCCCGTCTTGCGCGAGGCTCCCGACGTATTCGCAGGCGATCCGCTCGCCCGCACGCTGGATGCCGCCTTGCGCGATCGACGTGCGGGACGCGACATGCAAGCCGGACTCAGCTACCAGGAGGCGATGCGCCTGGCCGAGTCCGGAGGCATCCCGGGCGAGATCGCCCATGCGGCCATCGCCTATGCGCACTGGTTGATGCAGACCGGGGAACTCGACGAAGCCGCGTCGCTGGCCGGACGCGTGGCGCCCTGGGCCGAGCACGACTTCGAACTGGCGATGCTGCAGGTCGAGCTTTACCGGCGGATGGAACAGCCGCGCGAGTGGCGCGCCGCGCTCGAGCATGCCCACCGACTGGCCGGCGAGCGTCCTATCCCCGCGGAACTGAGCCTGGCACCGCGGCCGACGGGCGCAGTGGCAACCGCAAGCCCCTGATCCACTGCCGGAAACGCGTCGATAAAGGAATCGTCAAACGATTGGAATGACCTTCTTCGCCAGGCCATGACAGCGTCGTGAGCTCCTGGCGCGTGCTTCACCTCTCCGGAGCAGGCGTCCCACTCCAAGAGACCGACGCACGATGAAGCGCACCAAGTTGCACGTAGCCATAGCCCTGATGCTGGCCGCCCCGCCGGCCGTATACGCACAAACCAGTAACACCGACGCGCCCCCCTCCCCCACGCCGCCCAGCGATGCCTGCCGGATCGTCGAGTCCGCAGAGCCCGATGCGCAGGGCCATTACCGGGCCGTCCTGGAATGCACGCGACCGGCGGCCGCCGGCGGTATCGCCACCACCATGCTCGTGTCCGACGGACGCGCACTGAAGCCACTGCCCGCCGACACCGACGGCATCAGCTACTTCTCGTCCAATGGCATCGGCGACGGCAGCGACGATGCGGTCTCGGGCACCTCCGCGCTGGCGGCCGGCCCCGCGGCGGCGGCGATCGGACTGGAATCGGTGGCGATCGGCCTGCGTTCCACCTCGACCGGCATCTGGTCGGTGGCGATCGGCCGCGATGCGGTCGCGCAGACGCCGCGCGACATCGCGATCGGCCCGATGGCGAATGCCGCCGGCAATGGCGCCGTCGCGATTGGCGGACCGACCAGTTGGGTTGGCGGCTGGCACAAGACGGAAGCCACCGGCGCGTTGTCGACCGCGGTGGGTTCGGCGTCGATGGCGAGCGGCAACTTCAGCACTGCGATCGGCGTGGGCGCCGTCGCGTCAGGCGAAGACGCCACCGCGGTGGGCGAGAACGCACTCGCCCAGGGCGAACAGGGCACCGCGCTCGGTCTGGCCGCGAAGAGTTATGGCATGGCCAGCATTGCCGTCGGCGTCGGCGCCGTCGCCAACGGCGAAACCGCCGCGGCGTTCGGCTCCTTCAGCCAGGCCGCGGGGAACTTCACCGTCGCGACGGGCATCGGCGCATTTGCCGGCTACGACTATTCGAGCGCACTCGGCGCCTATGCCAGTGCATTCGGCTTCGCTTCTACCGCGGCCGGCACCGGTGCCATCGCCACCCGCGTCAACAGCACGGCATTGGGCGGTTCCTATTTCGTCGGCGCGCAGGACGATGGCTCCGGCTGGACGGACTTCGTCCGCTCGCTCGCCGATGGTGAAGGCGCGACCGCCGTCGGCGCCGGTGCGCGGGCACTGGGCGAGCGCACGCTCGCCAGCGGCGCCTTGAGCCAGGCCATCGGACTGGAAAGCGTGGCCAGTGGCGCGCTGTCGATGGCCGAAGGGGACTACGCCACCGCGCTCGGGTCAGGCAGCAACGCGATCGGCATCGGCGCTTCCGCGCTCGGCAGCGGCGCGATGGCACGCGGCGAGTTCAGCAGCGCGATCGGCTTCAACGCCGTCGCGGCCGGCGACCTCAGCCTCGCCCTCGGCGACGGCAGCGAGGCGAGCGCGCTGAACAGCGTCGCGCTGGGTGCGGGCTCTGTCGCCGACCGCGACAACACCGTGTCGGTCGGCGCCGCCGGACAGGAGCGTCAGATCGCTTACGTCGCCAATGGCGTCGAGGACCACGATGCGGTCAACGTCCGCCAGCTGCGCGAGGCAGGCCTGGTCGACGCCGGCGGCAACGCCTTGCATGCAGTGACCTACGACGACGTATCGGGAGGCCGCATCAGCCTGGCGGGTGCCGGTGGCACCGTGCTGGCCAACCTGCGCGCCGGTGCGATCACGGCCGGCAGCAATGAAGCGATCATTGGTGCGCAGCTGTTCGCGGCCGGCCAAAGCCTCGCCGGTGTCATCGGCGGCGGCGCGACGATGGACGCGTTCGGCACCGTGAGCGGAGCGCGCTTCACGGTCATGGGCAATGCATTTGGCAATGTCGGCGACGCACTCGCGGCATTGGATCGCGGCTTGAACGCACTCGATGGCCGCCTCGCGACCATCGAGGCCGCGGCACCGGGTTCGCCTGCAGGCAGTGGTGCCAGCGACAGCCATGTCGCCGTGGACGGTGGCACCGCCGGCAGCGACGACGCGCATGCCGCCCAGGGCACCGGCGCGGTGGCCATCGGCTCCAACGCCGACGCAGGCGGCAGTAACGGCGTCGCCATAGGCCGCGACGCGCACGCGGCCGGACCGAACGACACCGCGCTCGGCGGCAACGCCCAGGTGCATGCCGACGGCAGTACCGCGGTCGGCGCCAACAGCGTCATCGCCGCGACGGCTACCAATGCGGTCGCGGTTGGCGAAAGCGCGTCGGTACAGGCTGCCTCGGGCACCGCGCTCGGCCAAGGCGCGAGCGTGGCCGCGAATGCGACCGGCGCAGTCGCGCTGGGCCAGGGCTCGGTCGCCAACCGCGCCAACACGGTGTCGGTGGGCTCGGCCGGGCACGAACGCCAGGTCGTCAACGTCGCCGACGGCAGCGCGGACACGGATGCCGCCAACGTGCGCCAGGTGAATGCCGGTGACGCGCGCACGCTGAGCGAAGCCCGTGCCTACACGGACCAGCGCTTCAACGACCTCATCACCGCGCCGATGGCCGAGATCGACGACCTGCGTGCCGAGATGGGCGACCGCTTCGACGAGACCGATCAGCGCATCGACAAGATGGGCGCGATGAACGCGGCCATGCTGAACATGGCCACCAGCGCGGCCGGCGTGCGCACGCAGAACCGCGTCGGCGTCGGCGTGGGTTTCAGCGGCGGTGAACAGGCATTGTCGGTCGGCTACCAGCGCGCGATCGGCGAGCGCACCACGCTCACCGTCGGCGGCGCCTTCACCGACGACGAAAGCTCGGCGGGCGCCGGTATCGGCTTCGGCTGGTAAACGCCCTTCCCCTTGATACGCATGGCGGCCCGCGCGCCGGGCCGCCTCCTGCGCTGCATTCATGCCGGTCCGCCGGCATCTCCAGGAGTCATTCCATGTACCAGTTTTCCCGTCTCTCCGCCTGCGCGCTCGCCGCGGCCATTTCCGTCGCCGTGCTCGGTGCGGCCGATGCCGCAGGCCCCCGATTCGTGGTGCGGGCCACCGAAGCCCCGTCGTCCCGCGCAGCCGCGGATGCGATGACGCGCCGATACATCGTCCGATACCGCAACGGCACGGCGCAGCGCGCAAGTACGCTGCAGGCGCTGGGCGCGGCGCGCACTGCACTGAGCCGTTCCGGCATCGCCGCAGCCAAACCCGGACTGTCGGTTCGCCACCTGCGCCGGCTCGCCGGCGGCGCCGACGTGATCGAACTGTCGCGCCCGCTCGACCGCGTTTCCAGCGCCGCGCTGCTGCGCACGCTCGCCAGCGACCCCGCCGTGGCCTATGCCGAGCCCGACCGTCTCCTTCAGCACACCGGCATGGCCGCACCGTCGCTGATGCCGAACGATCCGTACCTGGCGCAGTACCAGTGGCACCTGCACAGCCCCATTGGCGGCATCAATGCACCCGCGGCTTGGGACAAGTCGAACGGCGCAGGCGTGGTCGTGGCGGTGATCGACACCGGAATCACAGACCACAACGACCTCGACGGCAACATGCTGCCCGGCTACGACTTCATCAGCGACGCCTTCGTCTCGCGCCGTCCGACCGACGAGCGCGTCGCCGGCGCGCACGACTATGGCGACTGGAACAACGACGACACGCAGTGCCCGCTGCGCTCGAGCAGCTTCCACGGCACCCATGTCGCCGGCACGGTCGCCGAGATGACCAACAACGGCCGTGGCATGGCGGGCGTCGCCCACGGCGCCAAGGTGCTGCCGGTGCGCGTGCTCGGCCGCTGCGGCGGCTACTTGTCCGACATCGCCGACGCGGTGGTATGGGCGTCCGGCGGCAGCGTGCCCGGCGTGCCCGCCAACACCAACCCGGCCGAGGTGATCAACATGAGCCTGGGCGGCCCGGGCGCCTGCGACGTCACGCTGCAGTCGGCCATCGACACCGCCGTCGCCAACGGCACCACGGTCGTGGTCGCGGCGGGCAATGACAACGACGATGCGTCCGGCTATGCGCCGGCCAGTTGCAATAACACGATCACCGTCGGCGCCACCCGCGTGACCGGCGGCCGCGCGAGCTATTCCAATTACGGGTCGCACGTCGACCTGTCGGCGCCGGGTGGCGGCGGCGGCGTCGACGGTTACGACGGCTATGTCTGGCAGGCGCTCAACGACAGCCTGACCGCGCCCGAATTGGGCGCTCAGGTGTACGGCGGCATGTCCGGCACCTCGATGGCATCGCCGCACGTGGCGGGTACCGTGGCGTTGGTCCAGAGCATCGCCCCGGCACCGCTAACGCCCGCACAGGTCGAAGCGCTGCTGAAAGGCACGGCGCGCGCTTTCCCGGTAGCGATCCCGTCGGCCACGCCGATGGGCAGCGGCATCCTCAATGCCAAGGCGGCCTTGAATGAAGTGGTGCCGTGCCAGGGCCCGGACTGCGAAAGCTCCGCACGTCCGATCGCCAACAAGATGCCGGTGGGCGGATTGTCCGGCGCGATCGGTACCGAACTGCTGTACTCGCTCGACGTGCCGGTGGGCGCGAGCGGCCTCAGCTTCATGACCTATGGCGGCAGCGGCGACGTGAGCCTGCTGGTCAGCTACGGCACGGTTCCGACCGCTCTCGCTGCCGACGTGCGCTCGGTGCGGCCCGGCAACAGCGAGAGCGCGCGCATCGCCGTGGCGCGTGCGGGTACTTACTACATCAAGGTGGTCGGCGTGAAAGCGTTCGCTGGCGTGACATTGGAAGCACGCCACAACTGACGGCGTCCGGCGCGGCGAACCTCTCCCCATGGCGTCGCGCCGGTCGCCTGTCATCTCTCGCGAAGCAGGGAAGCCCCGGGCTGGATGCCCGAAAAAACTCGAAGCCGGCTTTCGCCGGCTTCTTTTTGCTCTTTCACTTCGTGCGGCAACTCAGCCGAGCACGCCTTCCTGCGCCTGGCCATCGCGCACGAACGGGAACTTCACCACGCGCACCGGCACTTCCTTGCCGCGGATGTCGACGCGGACGTTGCCCGGAGCACCGGCCGGCACGCGCGCGAACGCGATCGCCTTGCCCAGCGTCGGCGAGAACGTGCCGGACAGGATCTCGCCCTCGCCGTTGTCGGTCAGCACCTTCTGGCCGTGGCGCAGCACGCCCTTCTCGTCCATCACCAGGCCGATCATCTGGCGCGGCACGCCCGTGGCCTTCTGCGCTTCCAGCGCGCCGCGGCCGATGAAGTCGCGGCCTTCGTCGAGCGCGACGGTCCAGGCCAGCGCGGCTTCGTACGGCGAGACGGCATCGTCCATGTCCTGGCCGTAGAGGTTCATGCCGGCTTCCAGGCGCAGGGTGTCGCGCGCGCCGAGCCCGGCGGGCTTCACGCCGGCACCCAGCAGCTCGTTCCAGAACGCGACGGTCTGCGCTTCCGGCACGACGACCTCGAAGCCGTCCTCGCCGGTGTAGCCGGTGCGGGCGACGAACACGTCGATACCGCTGACCGTCTTCGCCTCGCCCGCGGCGAACTTGCCGAGCTTGGTGATGGCGGCGCGGTCTTCCTCGCGCAGCAGGCCGATCACCTTCTCGCGTGCGCTCGGGCCCTGCACGGCAACCATGCCGAAGTCGGGGCGCTCGCTGACCTTCACGTCGAACGCCTTGGCCTGCTCGGTGATCCACGCCAGGTCCTTCTCGCGCGTGGCGGCGTTGACCACCAGGCGGAAGAACCCGTCGTTACGGAAATAGATGATCAGGTCGTCGATCACGCCGCCCTGCGGGTTGAGCATGCAGGTGTAGAGCGCCTTGCCCGGCACCTTGAGCTTGTCGACCGAGTTGGCGACGAGGTTGCGCAGGAAGTCGCGCACGCGCTCGCCCTTCAGGTCGACCACGGTCATGTGGCTGACGTCGAACATGCCCGCGTCGCTGCGCACCAGGTGGTGCTCGTCGATCTGCGAGCCGTAGTGGATCGGCATGTCCCAACCGCCGAAGTCGACCATCTTGGCGCCGAGAGCGCGGTGGGCGTCGTTGAGGATGGTCTTCTGGATCATGGCCGGGCCTTGCGTGGAGTGAGCCCGGCATTATCCCAGATGCGGCGGGCCCTCGCCGGCCCGCTTCGCATACGCCGGCGCACGTGGCCGGCGGATTGCTGGCGTTACAGCGGCTCGACCCGAAGCGTCATTCCGTCGGCCGCCACGATGCGCACACTGGTGCCGGCCGGCAGTTCCGGACCGGTGACGTCCCAGAATGCATCGGCGATCTGCACGCGCCCGTGTCCGGCAACGATGGCGCGGTCCAGCGGCACCACGCGTCCGACCAGGGCGGCGGTGCGGCGGTTCAGCGCGGGCTGGTCGCTCTTGCGCTCGCGGCCGCGGAACCAGGTGCGGTACACCTGGATCGAGACGAAGCTGAGCACGACGAACACCGCGACCTGCGCCAGCACCGGAACCCCCGGCACCAGCAGCACCAGCACGAACACCACCGCTGCGGCAAAGCCGAGCCACAGCATGAATGCGCCCGGCGCCAATGCCTCGGCGGCAAACAGCAGCAGCGTCACCGCCGCCCACGTCACCGTTTCCCAGTTCCACTGCATCGCGTCAGCCCCCCGCGCGAGGCAACGGCGGCACGGCGCCGCGCGACGGCTGCCGGTCCAGCGCTTCCTTGGCCAGTTCGGCGATGCCGGCGATCGATCCGATCACGCCAGCGGACTCCATCGGCATCATCACGAACTTCTGGTTCGGCGCCTCGGCCAGTGCCTTGAACGCCTCGATGTACTTCTGCGCGACGAAGTAGTTGATCGCCTGGACATTGCCGGTGGCGATGGCGTCGGACACCAGTTGCGTCGCCTTGGCCTCGGCCTCGGCCAGGCGCTCGCGCGCCTCGGCCTGGCGGAACGCTGCTTCCTTCTGGCCTTCGGCCTCCAGGATCACCGACTGCTTCTCGCCTTCTGCCTTGAGGATCGCGGCCTGGCGGAAGCCCTCGGCTTCCAGCACGTTGGCGCGCTTCTCGCGCTCGGCCTTCATCTGGCGTGCCATCGAGTCGACCAGGTCGCGCGGCGGCTGGATGTCCTTCAGTTCGATGCGGTTGACCTTGAGGCCCCACGGATGGGTCGCGGCATCGACCGCCATCAGCACCTTGGTGTTGATCTCGTCGCGCTTGGACAGCGACTCGTCCAGGTCCATCGAGCCGATCGCGGTACGGATGTTGGTCATCACCAGGTTGAGGATGGCCACTTCCAGCTGCGCCACTTCATAGGCCGCCTTGGCGGCGTCGAGCACCTGGAAGAAGACGATGCCGTCGACCTTCACCACCGCGTTGTCCTTGGTGATGACGTCCTGGCTGGGAACCTCCAGCACCTGCTCCATCATGTTGATCTTGCGGCCGACGCCGTAGACGATCGGGATCAGGAAATGCAGCCCCGGGTCCATCGTATGGGTGTACTTTCCGAAGCGTTCGACGGTCCACTCGTAGCCCTGCGGCACCATCCTCACGGTCTTGAACAGGATGATCACGCCCGCGACCAGCACGACCACCGCCAACAGCGATCCCAACGACATGGTGCCTCTCCTCCCTGTATTGGGACCGAGTATAGGAGTTGGGCCATTCGGGTCCAGCGACCCCCTGCGACGGTTTGGCCCACCGCTGCATCCAGATGAGTGACATGCCACCGACCACCGCCCCGAACACGCCGCCGGCGACGGCCTGCCCCCGCAGCAGCTTCGCCATCGACGTGCCCGACGCCCTGCTGGCGCGCGCGCGCGCGGGCGAGCGGGCGGCATTCGAGCAGCTGTACCGCTGGTTCGAACGGCCCGTGTTCACGCTGGCCATGCGGATCGCCGGCGATCGCGAGGAGGCGGCAGAAGTGCTGCAGGAAACCATGCTCAAGGTGCTCGGCAAGATCGCCGATTTCCGCGGCAGCCAGGGCAGCCCGTTCTGGGGCTGGCTGCGGCAGATCGCCGTCAACGAGGCGCTGATGCGCCTGCGCAGCCAGCGCCGGCATGCCCTGGACGTGGCCCTCGACGGCGACGAAGGCGGCGCGGGCGCGATCGTGGCCGACCCGGGGCCGCTGCCCGCGGCGGCCGCCGATGCGGCGGCGCTGACGCGCGCCCTCAACCAGTTGCCTTCGGCCACCCGCAGCGTGCTGTGGCTGTACCACGCCGAGGGATACACCCACGAGGAGATCGCCGCGCTGATGGAACGAACGCCGAGCTTCTCCAAATCGCAACTCGCGCGCGGCAGCCGCCGCCTGCGCGAACTGCTTGAACCGGCTTCGGCCGGACCGTCCCGGGAGAGGGCCCATGCCTGACACTGCCCATCCGCACCCCCTGTCCTCCGGCGACTGGAGCGGCGCGTTCGCCTCGCTTCCGCTGGAAGTGCCGCCGGCCGATGGCTGGCAGCGGCTGTCGCGTGCGCTCGACCAACAAACCGGTGCGAAGCATCCAGTCCCGCGCCGCATGCGCTGGCTGGCGATCGCCGCGGCACTGGCGCTGGTCGCGCTGGCCCCGGTGATGCTGATGCGCGAGCGCGATACGCAGGCACCGGCCAGCCCTTCTGTCGCCGTAGCGGACGTTCCTGATGCCACCGTGCCGCGCAACGAAGCTGCGAAGGCATCTACCCCACTTCCGGCCCCGGCCCTCACGCCAGCCGTCGATTCGCCCTCGAGCGAGGCGACGGCGAGCGTTGCGGAACGGCAAGCAGCGGCCAGGACGCCACACCGGATCGCGCGCAGCACGCCGAAGAAGCCGCCGTCCACACCCGCGCCGACCACTCTTGCGCCGGCCGCATCGATCGCCGCCTCGGACGAGCCCGCATCGGCAGGCACGGCCGCTGCCGTCGCGACCGTTGACGCATCGAAGTCCACCAGCAGCCCCAGCGATGCATTGCTGCAACTTCAGGCCGAGTCCGCACGTCTGGAAGCGCTTATCGCGATGACGCGCGACGAACGCGTGGGGAGCGCCGCAGCCACCGTGATGACCGCCGAACTCGACCAGCGTGTCGGCCTGATCGATGCCGGACTCACCCAAAGCGCCACGCTGACGACCGAGCAGCACGAAGCCCTGTGGCGCGAGCGCGTGCAGACGCTGCGCGAACTGGCCGGCGTCGAAACCACCCAGCTCTGGCTGGCCGCTCAAGGCGAAAGCTACGACGGCGCGCTGGTCAGCGTCGATTGAACCCCCCAACCATCGCAACCCAACGCAGACGGGACACACCATGACAATCAAATCAGCCAAGCCGGCCCTGCTCGCCTTGTCGATCGGCCTGCTGCTCGCCTGTGCGGCCGGTGCGCAGGACAAGACCACGACCGATGCGGCCAAGGCCAAGGAACTGGCCGACGCGCGCGCCGACCTCGATCGCGCGGCACGGCGCGTGGCCGAACTTTCCCGCGAACAGGGCGGCGAAGCCCACTCGTTCGTCTTCGAGCGCCGCTTCGAATCGCGACCGGTGATCGGCGTCGTGCTGGAGCCGGATTCCGGCACCGGCGTCCGCGTCGCCGCGGTCACGCCGGAAAGCGGCGCCGCCAAGGCCGGCCTGCGCAGCGGCGACCGCATCACCGCGATCAATGGCAAGACCCTGGCCGACAAGACGTCCGAGGACCGGCTGGCACACGCGCGCGAACAACTGAGCCACCTCGACACCAAGACGCCGGTCGCGCTGACCTATGAACGCGACGGCCGCAGCGCAACCGTGAAAGCCACGCCGCAGCCGGGCGACCGCGTGCTGCTGATGCGCGACCAGGAAGGGCGCCAGCTGATGCCGCAGCGTCGCGTCATCGTCGCCAATGGCGGTGCCGACATGGACCTGGACACCGACGCGATCGAGATGCACGTCGCGCCGGTAGTGGCGCCGCAGGTGCGCAGCGAAATCATCCGACTCGGCCCGATGGGCGACTGCAAGGGCGGCGACTGCAAACTGCCGATGCTGACCGAAGCGTTCCGCTGGAGCGGCTTCAATCTCGCCACCGTCGACAAGGACCTGGGACGCTACTTCGGTGCCGATCGCGGCGTGCTGGTGTTGAGCACCAGCCCGGAACTGGCCGGGCTCCAGGCCGGCGACGTCATCCAGAGCATCGACGGTACCGCCGTGAACTCGCCGCGCGAAGCGATGGCGGCGCTGCGCAAGAAGCCGGCCGACAGCAAGGCCAGCGTGAGCTATCTGCGCGACCGCAAGAGCGGCACCGTGCAGGTGAAGGTGCCCAAGGTGGCGCAGTTGCAGCTCCCCGTTCCGCCGGCGCCTCCGGCTCCGCCCGCACCGCCTGCCGCTCCGCTGGCGCCGCCCGCACCGCCTGCAGCGCCGGCGCCGATCGGTGCCCCCGCAGCGGTACCCGCTCCGCCCGCGCCTCCGGCACCGCCGAAGCCGCCGCAAGCCCCTGCGCTGACGATGCTGCTCTGATGCACATGTAAAGAATGGCTACCGCGCTGCCCATCCGTGGGCAGCACGATGGCCGCTAAACCCCGAAAGTCAGCGACTCGCTGCGCGCTTGTCCGCGGCCAGCGGCTCGACCCACTTCGCGAACACCTTCGCGATTTCGCCATCGTCGACGCGCTCGCCCTTCTCCACGCGGCCCGCCTGCTCGAACAGCGGCATGATCATCGCCATGCCATCGATCTTCGTCTTCAGGTGCAGACCCGGCGGCTGGTCAAGGAAACGCGCCCACTGCGCGCGCACCGTTGACCAGTAGCTGCGCGTGGCATCCCAGTAACGATAAGCCGGCTTGAAGTCGACGTCGGTTGTCCTCTGGTAATCGTTGAATCCGAACTCGCGCGCCAGTTCGACCTGCGTGCCGTCCGGCTTGCGCAGCACCTTGGTGTTGAACTGCTCGTGGGTCCAGCCGCCCGGCGTCAGCGTGTGGCGGTTGATCGCCGAGATTGCGTTGTAGTCGCTGCGCTGCGTGTACTCGCGGCGCGGCAGTGGCCGCCAGCTCAGGTCGCTGGTCCAGGTCGGGCTTCCGCTCTCGTAGTTCCAGCGCCCGGTGCCGCAATAGCGAGGCGCGTCGCTGACCTCGTACACACACTGGGTCCAGGCACCGCGGGTCAGCGATGCCGGAATCGCGTGCACCTGCCAGCTCTGTTCGGCGGTGAACTCGAACCGCTTCTGCGACTCGAACGTCCAATCCTGGCGCCAGTGCTTGGTCACGTGGCCGCTCTTCTCGTCGACCAGGATGTGCTGCAGGACGATCCGCGTCGGGGTGTCCTCGACGACGATGACCGTTTCGTTGCCGCCGCTGCGCATCGCCGGGCGGCGTTCGTAGCCGGGCTGCAGCAGCACCGTTTCGTCGAAGGCGAAGTCGACGATGTACTCGCCCTGCATGGCGAGGATCGAGGCGCGGTCGCGGGCCGTGTCGGTCTGCGCCGGATGGTCGTGTGCACGCGCGAGAGTGGAAAAGGTGAGCAGGCCCGCCAGGCCTGTGGCAATGAGTCTGGATTTCATGGTCGTGTCGTGTCTGGATTCACGTGGCATGGGTGGCGAGCGGTCACCAGCTGAAGGACACGCTGGCGCCGACGTTGCGGCCGGGGCTGGTGTAGCGGTCGAGCACGGCGCTCGTGGCGAGCACTCCGGAAGGCACATCACCCGCATCCCAGTACTTGCGGTCGGCGAGGTTGAAGACGCCGAAGTCGACATCCGCGCCGGGCGCGAAGGCCCAATGGCCGAGCAAGTCGAGGACGCCGTAGCCGGGCGTTTCGAACTCGGCCGCCACCGGCACATCGTCGCGGCGGCCGGCGAAACGCCCGGCCAGCTCAACGCCCCAGTTTTCGTGGTCATAGCCGATGCCGAGCGTGGCGCGCAGCGGGTCGATCGACGCCAGCGGTGCACCGGTGCTGCGGTCCTCGCCCTTCGACCACGCCGCCGAGCCGCGCAGCGACCAGCCGGCCATTGCGTCGGACCAGGCGCCGAGATCGACGCCGAAACGCGCCTCGACGCCGTGGATCTCCGCATCGGCGATGTTCTGCGACTGGAAGACCATCAAGCCCTGGGCGTTGGTGCCGACGAAGCGCTGCGACTCGATGAAGTCGGCGTAACGGTTGTAGTAACCCGATGCCTCCACGTGCACGGCATCGTTGCCGAAGCGCGCGCCCAGCTCGATGCCATCGCTGGTCTCCGGCTTCAGGTCGGGATTGGCGATGGCGGTGTAGCCGAAGGCGAAATTGGTGAAGCCGATGTTGACGTCGCTGTAGGGCGGCGCGCGGAAGCCGTGCTGGTAGCCACCGAATGTCGACCAGCCACCGCCCACATGCCAGACCATGCCGAGTTTCGGCGACACGCTGGTCTCGGTCAGTCCGGTGACGGCGATGCCCGGATTGTCGGCGGCGAAGATCGCGTCGACATCGGTGCCGAGGTCGTAATGATCGACTCGCACGCCGGGCACCAGGCGAAAGGCGCCGTCGGCGAAAAGGATTTCGTCCTGCGCGTACACCGCGGCCTGCCGCGTGGTCGTCACCGGGAAGTCGCGCACCGGGAACACGTCGGGAAGGATCGTGCTCGTCACGGCGCCGGTAGTGAGGTTGGTGGATCGGCCGTCGCGCTTCTGGCGGACTTCGGTGTGGGTCAGGTCGAGGCCGTAAGTCAGCGAGTGCGCGACCGAGCCGGTGTCGAAATCCTTGTGCAGCACCGCCTCGGCCCCGATCAGGCGCTGGTCGAAATTGAACTCGCGGAAGCGCTGCGTCGGATTCACCGGACGGCCGGCGACCACGGACACGCGCTGTTCAGTGGTCTGCTGCGTGGTCTCGCTGTCCTGGCGATAGATCTGCCACTTCAGTGAGTCTGCGAAGGCGGATTCGATGGCGTCCATCTCGTGCGCGAACGACACGCGCGCCCGGGTCTGGTGGTCGTTGCCCAGCAGCGAGAGCGTGCGCACCTGCGGCGCCCCGGGCGCTGCGGCGGCAGCGCCGCGCGAAGTCAGTACGTCCGTGTCGGCCTGGTCTTCGTTGCCTTCCACCGTCAGCTTGAAACGCTGGTGTTCACCGGGGGCATAGACCAGCTTGGTCAGCAGGCTGCGACCATCACTGCTCTGCGGGTTGGGCGCGGTACGCGTCGAGTCATCGCTGCGCACGTCGCCCATGTTCTCGCGCTCCTGTCCCTGGTGGTGGCCGATAGCGACCAGGCCCGACCAGCGTTCTCCGCCGAACGCCGCCGTGGCGCCGCCGAACAGCCCATCGTTCTCGCCCTCGAAGCCAAGCTTCAGGCCGAAGTACTGATTGTCGTCAGCGAGGTAGTCGGATGGGTCCTTGGTCTCGAACGCCACCACGCCACCCAGCGCATCGGAGCCGTAGAGCGTGCTGCCCGGGCCGCGCACGACTTCGACGCGCTTGAGCGTGTCGAGGTCAACGAAGTTGCGGTTGGCGTTGGAAAAGCTGCCGATCGCGAACGCCTCCGGCACCGAGATGCCGTCGGTCTCCATGCGCACGCGGTTGCCGCCGAGGCCACGGATGCGCACGTTGCCGATGCCAAAGCGGCCGAAGCTGGACGTGACGGTGATGCCTGGCTCGTAGCGGAACAGGTCCTTGAGGTCGCGCACGATCTGCCGGTCCATTTCCTCGCGGTCGATCGCCGTGACCGTGGCCGGCACGTCCTCGATCGCCCGCTCGGTGCGCGTGGCAGTGACGACGATGCGGTCGAGTTCGCTCATGCCGCCGGCCGCCGAGGCGATCAGCGGAACATCCGATTCGCCCTGCGCCGAGTCGACGCCCGAGGGGCTTGCGTATGTGGTGGAGACGGCCAAAGAAAGGGCCGTGGACAGGGCCACGGCCAGGGTGTTCCTGACGGGTTGCATGCGTGCTGCTCGCTTTAGGTGGTGACCGAGGCGAGCTGGCAGCCGGCAGGCGGGCTTGCAGCCTTGGAGAGAGTTGTTGTTCTTGTTGGGATGGGCGCTCCGGCAGACGGCGGAAGCGACCGGGATTACTTGGTGAGGATCAGCTTGTCGTTGCGGGTATGGCGCAGCCGGTAGACCTCGCCGCCATGGCGGATCAGGACCTCACGGCTCCCGCGCAGCGTGCCGGTGCCCGGCAGCATGACCGCGGACACGACGATGCCGGCGGACGGACGCTCGGAACGGGGCTTCAGATGCAGCAGCGTTGGGCGCAGTGACATGGGCGTGGCTCGTTCTGGACGAGCCATAGATGATAATGATTCTCATTTGCCAGTCAATGGCCTGCTGACTCGTTACGCCGCGGCGGCTTCCAGGCGCTGCCAGGTGGATTCGTCGATGCGTTCGAGCAGTTCCGGTGCCTGCAGGTTCTGCAACAACTGCTCCGGACGGCTTGCGCCCAGGATCACGCTCGATACATGCGGATTGCGCAGGCACCAGGCGATCGCGAGCGGCGCCGGCGCGTGGCCGAGTTCCTGTGCGCAGGCGACGAAGGCCTGCGCGCGGGCCAGCCGCTCGCCTTCGCCACCGAAGGCGGTGCGCTGCAGCCAGCCCAACCCTTCACGGCCCAGGCGCGCCTCGCTCGGCACGCCGGCGCTGTATTTGCCGGTAAGCAGGCCCGAGGCCAGCGGCGACCAGATCGTCGTGCCCAATCCCATCTCGGCGAAAAGGGGCGCGTACTCCAGTTCGACCCGCTCCCGATGCAACAGGTTGTACTGCGGCTGCTCCATGGTCGGCGCGTACAGATGATGAGCGCGGGCGAACCGGTTCGCCTCGCGGATCTGCGCGGCCGTCCATTCGGACGTGCCCCAGTACAGCACCTTGCCCTGGCGGATCAGCGCGTCCATTGCCAGCACCGTTTCCTCGATCGGCGTATCGGGATCCGGGCGATGGCAGTAGTAGAGGTCGAGGTAGTCCACCCGCAGGCGCTTCAGCGCGGCGTGGCAGGCATCGGTGACGTGCTTGCGCGAAAGCCCTTTCTGCGTGGGACGCGGATCGGTCACCGCGCCGAAGAACACCTTGCTGGATACGCAGTAGCCGTCGCGCGGCAGGCGCAGGTCGGCAATGACGTCGCCCATGACCTTTTCCGCCTCACCGTTGGCATAGGTCTCGGCGTTGTCGAAGAAATTGATGCCGTGGTCCCAAGCCGTCGCAATCAGGTCGCGAGCGGTGGAGCGGCCGATCTGCGAGCCGAACGTGAGCCATGCGCCAAACGAGAGCGCGGAGAGCTGGAGGCCGGACGAGCCGAGGCGGCGGTATTGCATGGGAGGAACTCCTGGACCGTATGCGTTCAGTTTAGCGGGCCCGCCGGGCGCTTCCGGGCTGGTAGAATGCGCGCACTTCCTCCTCCGGGGAGTAGCCCACCCGCCGACTTGCGGACCGATGTCCGAAGAACCGCGGGGACCTGCGTCAACACACTTGGCCCACAGGCCATGGCGCAGGAGCGGCTGACGGCGTATGCCGCAGCCACGGGCAAGACCGAAGGCAGGCGTTACGCGAGCAATCTGGCGAAAGCCGGGCCGGGCCGCGTGGCGTTTGCCTTCGCGTCCACGCGAATGCCCGGCCCCGGAACCCAACACATGGAAGCCTTCCCGTTGTCCGCTGCCGCCGTTTCGACCGGCGTCGTCGCTTTGGCCGAAATCGGCGACAAGACCCAGTTGCTGGCCCTGCTGCTCGCCGCCCGTTTCCGCAAGCCCTGGCCAATCGTCGCCGGCATCCTGGTCGCTACGCTGCTCAACCACGCACTAGCCGGCTGGCTCGGCGCGCTGGCGGCCGACTGGCTCAAGCCGGAGATCCTGCGCTGGATCGTCGCGGGTAGCTTCGCCGCAATCGCGCTGTGGACGCTGAAGCCGGACACGATCGACGAAGACGAGACGCTGCCCGCGCGTGGCGCCTTCATCGCCACCACGCTCGCCTTTTTCGTCGCCGAGATCGGCGACAAGACCCAGGTCGCGACCGTGCTGCTCGCCGCGAAGTACCAGCCGCTGTGGGAAGTGGTGGCCGGCACCACCGTCGGCATGCTGCTCGCCAACGTTCCCGTCGTCCTGCTCGGTAGCCGTTTCGCCAGTCGCCTCCCGCTGAAGGCCGCCCGGCACGTGGCCGCGGCCGTGTTCGCGGTACTGGCCGTGTGGGTCGCCTGGAACGGCGTGGGCTGAACCCGCCGCGGGCGCGCGCTATGCTCGCCCCCAGGCCTGACGGCCAGGGGGACGAATGCACGTCAGCGGCAAGCTCCGTGAAATCGCCACGGCCTTGATGGTCCGGCCCGACGAGATCCTGCTCGAGGCCGGCGCCGGCGGCGAGTTGCTGGTGGCGCGCCTGCGGGCGGTCATCGCCGTGCTGCTGCTGCTGTTGCCGCTGATCAATGCGGCCGGCGGCGGCGGCGTGCGCGAAACCCTGATCGGGCTCGGCGGTGCGGTGCTGGTCAATGTATTCGCGCAGGTCTGGCTCGCGCTGGCCCGCCGCAGCCGGCAGTTGCCGTGGCTGCCGTTCGTGACCACCGCCTACGACGTCAGCATGACCACGCTGATATTGGTCGTGCTGGCGTTCCATCACCTCCCGGCCGCGCTCAACAGCTTGATCGTGTGGTGCGGCTACGTGCTGGCGATCCTGCTGACCGCGCTGCGCAGCGATGGCCGCGTGACGCTGCTCGCAGGTGCACTCGCCTTCGTCCAGTACGCGATGCTCGTGGCGGCCGTGTTCGCCGTGGCGTCCTCGCCCGAACAACTGCTGTCCACCGACTACGGCGCGGTCACCGCCGCCAGCCAGGGACAGCGCCTGGTGCTGCTGGTGATCGTCACGATGATCACGGCCATGGTCGTCTACCGGATGCAGCGCCTGGTCGAAATGTCGGGTACCGACGGCCTGACCCGCCTGCCCAATCGCATCTGGCTGCAGCACCGCGTGCCACGGCTGTTCGACCACATCCGCGAGAATGGCGGCAGCCTGACGCTGGCGCTGATCGACCTGGACCATTTCAAGCGTATCAACGACCGCAACGGCCATCATGCCGGCGACCGTGCCCTGCGGCATGTGGTCTCGGCGCTGCGCGACCACGCCGAGCCGGGAGAATGGCTGGTGCGCCTGGGTGGCGAGGAGTTCGTGCTTCTGCTGCGCAAGCCCCTTGGCACGGCTTGGGAGCGCGTCGACGCGATCCGCCAGTCGCTGGCGGAGAAGCCATTCGAGGCCGAACGAGGCGCCGAGCCGATGCAGCTGACCTTCAGCGCCGGCCTGGTCGGGTACCCGCACGAGGGACTGGATCTGTCACATCTGCTGCGGCGCGCGGACCACCGCCTGCGCCTGGCCAAGCGCCAGGGCCGCAACCGCGTCATCGCCCGGGACGGCTGAAACCCTGAACGTGCGCTCCGGCTTGCCGCTGTGGGGGGGGCTGGACTAGGCTGCGCCGCCGGCTGGGAAATCTGGGCGGTCCGTCCATTTTTCCGTACATACCAATTCCTTCTCCCGCTTGCGGGAGAGGCACAGAACAAGATCAGCCGCGGCTGGCGCCGATGGCAGGGGGAACAACCGAGTGGAAGCGATCGTCCGGGTGGCCTTTGGCCTGTTTGGTTTGTCAGTGCTGGTCGGCATCGCCTGGCTGTTCTCCAACAACAAGCGCCGGGTCGACTGGAAGCTGGTGGGTACCGGCATCTCCCTGCAGATTGCATTCGCTGCCCTCGTGCTGCTGGTTCCCGGCGGCCGCGACGTGTTCGACTCGATCGGCCACGGCTTCGTCAAGGTGCTCAGCTTCGTCGGCAAGGGCTCGGAGTTCATCTTCGGCAGCCTGATGGACACGTCCAAGTTCGGCTTCATCTTCGCCTTCCAGGTGTTGCCGACGATCATTTTCTTCGCCGCGCTGATGGGCGTGCTGTACCACCTCGGCGTGATGCAGGCGATCGTGCGCGGCATGGCCTGGGTGATCACCAAGGTGATGCGCGTGTCCGGCGCCGAGACCACCAGCGTCTGCGCCAGTGTCTTCATCGGCCAGACCGAGGCGCCACTGACCGTGCGCCCGTACATCCCGAAGATGACCGAGTCCGAGCTGATCACGATGATGATCGGCGGCATGGCGCACATCGCCGGCGGCGTGCTGGCCGCCTACGTCGGCATGCTCGGCGGCGGCGATCCGGAAGCGCAGGCGTTCTATGCCAAGCACCTGCTGGCCGCCTCGATCATGGCCGCCCCGGCAACGCTGGTGATCGCCAAGATCCTCGTGCCGGAAGTCGGCGAGCCGCTGACCCGCGGCACGGTCAAGATGGAAGTCGAGAAGACCACCGCCAACATCATCGATGCCGCCGCGGCCGGTGCCGGCGATGGCCTGCGCCTGGCGCTGAACATCGGCGCGATGCTGTTGGCCTTCATCGCGCTGATCGCGCTGATCAACTGGCCGCTGGTGTGGATCGGCGACGCGACCGGCCTGGCCGCGGCGATCGGCAAACCGACCGACCTGTCGACCCTGCTCGGTTACGTGCTGGCGCCGATCGCGTGGGTGATCGGCACGCCCTGGTCCGACGCGACCATCCTGGGCGGCCTGATCGGCGAGAAGATCGTGCTCAACGAGTTCGTCGCGTACGCGCACCTGGCCGACATCGTCAACGGCAAGGTCGCCGGCGTCGTGATGAGCGACCAGGGCAAGCTGATCGCGACCTACGCGCTGTGCGGCTTCGCCAACTTCAGCTCGATCGCGATCCAGATCGGCGGCATCGGCGGCCTGGCTCCGGAGCGCCGTCACGACCTCGCCCGCTTCGGCCTGCGTGCCGTGCTCGGCGGTTCGATCGCGACCTTCATGACCGCCACCATCGCCGGCGTGCTGACGCATTTCGGCTGATCGCATGGCATCCCCCCGTCCGCATGTGGTCGTCGTCGGCTCGTTCAACGTCGACCACGTCTGGACCGTGGCATCCCTGCCCCGGCCGGGCGAAACACTGAGCGGCCACTACCACACCGGCCCGGGCGGCAAAGGCTTCAACCAGGCGACCGCCGCAGCGCGCGCGGGCGCCGACACCAGCTTCGTCTGCGCGCTCGGCGACGACCTCGGCGGCCAGCTCGCGCGCGCACTCGCGGCGGCAGACGGCATCCACCTGCGCGATCTGCCCTGCGAGGCGCCAACCGGCACGGCCGGCATCTACGTGGATGGCGACGGCCGCAATTCCATCGTGATCGGGCCCGGCGCCAATGCCGAGCTGTCGGTGGAATTCGTCGGCCAGCATGCCGGAACGTTCGGCGCCGCGGCCGTGGTGCTGGCGCAGCTGGAATCCCCGGTGCCCGCCGTGGAAGCCGCATTCGCACTGGCGCGCCGGTCGGGCGCGTTGGCGCTGCTCAATCCCGCGCCTGCCGATGCGGTGGCGCCGGCCTCGCTGCTGGCGCTGGCCGACGTGATCACGCCCAACGAAACCGAGTTCTGCGCTCAACTCGTGCGCCATCTCGGCGAGCGGTTGTCCGCCGACCAGTTGCCCGGCCTTGACGATGACACGCTGCATTCGGGGTGTCGTCGCCTGCTGCCGCACGGCAGCGTGGTGATCACCCTCGGCGCCGCCGGCTGCTTCGTTTCGCACGCCGAAGGCGCGCTTCGCGGCGATGCCAGGGCTTGTTACCGGGTTCCCGCCGCTGCGGTGAAAGCCGTCGATACCACCGGCGCTGGCGACGCCTTCAACGGCGCGCTCGCGGCCTCGCTGGCCGCCCGCCCCGATGCGTCCTTCGCCGATCACCTGCACTACGCCGTGCGCTACGCCGGCCTGTCCACGGAGCGCGCCGGAGCCGCCGTGGCCATGCCGCGGGATGCGGACGTCCGGGCGCGGTTCGCCGCCTCGAACTGAGCCACCCCGAGTCCAAGCGCCCTTCCGGGCCTTTGCCCGGCGTGTCGTCCTGCGCCACTGTCGGGGCCTCGGGCTGTTAAACGCGAATGGTTCGCATTAACATGGCGCCCGACTTGATTCCCCAGCCCCCGTTCAATGCCCCGTCGCCAGCTTCTGGTGAGCGCCCTGCTCGCCGCCCTTGCCTCGCCCGTCGTCCATGCCGATGACGCGACCGACATGGACCGCGTCACCGTTTCGGCGAGCACCAGCCGCATCCCGGACTCCGAAGCGGCCCTGCCGAACACCATCACCGTCATCGACCAGCAGCAGCTCAAGCAGCAACTGGCGTTGACCCAGGACATCTCGCAGGTGCTGGCGAACCTGATTCCGTCGTTCGCGCCGTCGCGCCAGAAGCTGACCAACAGCGGCGAGACCCTGCGCGGCCGCAAGCCGCTGTACCTGGTCGACGGCGTGCCGCAATCGACCCCGCTGCGCGAGGGCGGCCGCGACGGCCACACCATCGATCCGTCGATGATCGAGCGCATCGAGGTGATCCACGGCGCCAACGCGCTGCAGGGCCTGGGCGCATCGGGCGGCATCATCAACATCATCACCAAGCGCGCGCCGCGCCAGGATGGCGAGACCTTCCAGGACGTCAACGTCGCCGCCAGCACCGCGATGCCGCACGAAAGCGACAGCACCGGCTACCGCGCCTCGTACGTCGCCGGCACCCGCAGCGGCGCGTTCGACTTCGTCGGCGGCGTGTCCTACGCCAGCGAAGGCCTGTACTACGACGGCAACGGCGACTCCATCGCCGTCAACGACGTGCAGGGCGACCTGATGGACTCGCAGAGCCATGACCTGTTCGCGAAGGCCGGCTGGAACTTCGATGGCACCCGCCGCCTGCAGCTCACCGCCAACCGCTTCGAGCTGGAAGGCAACAACGACTACCACGCCGTCAACGGCAATTTCCTGACCGGCCAGCCCGCGACGTCCGCGCGCGGCGGCAGCGAAGGCGATGGCCCGCGCAACACTTCGACCGAGCTGACGCTGGATTACACCGACAAGGATCTGGCCGGTGGCTACCTGCAGGCGCAGCTGTACTGGGTCGACTTCGAGGCGCTGTATGGCGGCACGGACTGGGGCGATTTCTGGGGCGACGGACGCGATCCGCACTGGTTCGACCAGTCGCAGAACAACTCCGAGAAGCTGGGCGGCAAGTTCAGCTGGTCGCGCGGCGACCTCTTCGGCCTGAGGCTGCGCGCAACGCTCGGCCTCGACCTCGCCCGCGACACCACCGCGCAGGAGCTGGTGTACGCGCAGATGGACTGGGTGCCCGAGACCTCCTACGAATCCTGGTCGCCGTTCGTGCAGGCCGAGTGGTGGCTCACCGATTCGGTAATGCTGACCGGTGGCCTGCGCTACGAGCACGGCACGCTGGATGTCGACGACTACCTCACCATTCCCGACCAGCGCACCATCCCGGCTGGCGTGAAGGGCACGCGCTACCTCGTCACCGGCGGTTCGCCGACGACCAGCGAGACGCTGCCGAACCTGGGCGTGGTCTGGGAGGCTACCGACGCGCTGAAGCTGTACGCCTCGTACTCGGAGGGCTACACCGTCGCCGACATCGGCCGTGTGCTGCGCGCGATCACCGCGCCCGGCCAGCGCGTCGACAACCTCGTCGACCTCAAGCCGGTGATCGCCGACAACCAGGAGATCGGCCTCGATTACGACGACGGCCGCTGGCTGGTCCACGTGGCCGCGTACTGGTCCGACTCCGACCTCGGCTCGCGCCTGGCCTTCGACACCGCCACGCAGAGCTACAACGTCGTGCGCGAGCGCACCGAGATCAGCGGTTTCGAAGGCAGCGTCGCGTTCCAGTTCTCCGACGCGACCCGCGCCGGCCTGGCGTATGCGGAGACCGATGGCCGCTACGACAGCAACGGCGACGACCGCGTCGACAGCGATCTGCCGGGCATCAACGTCAGCCCGGATCGCGTCACCGCGTTCTGGGACCAGGCCTGGACGCCGGTGGTGTCGACTCGCCTGCAGGCCAGCCATTCGCTCGACCGCGAGTTCGACTTCCGCGGCGTCACCCAGACGAACAACGATTTCGACGGCTACACCACCGTCGACCTGCAGGCGACCTTCCAGTTGCCGTTGGGCGCGCTGAATGTCGGCGTCGAGAACCTGTTCGGCGAGCAGTACATCACCTACTACTCGCAGACCACGCCGCGCAACGACACCTATACCGCCGGACGTGGCCGCGTGCTGACGGTAGGCTGGGCACACCGCTTCTGACGATCCGAAACCAATGACCGCAGCCGCCGCCGCGCCGCCCCGACATGCCCCCGCCAGACCGCGCCTGCGCGCGTTGCTGTCGTGGCTGCACCTGTGGGTCGGCCTGAGCGTCGGCCTGCTGTTCGCACTGCTTGCGCTGGCAGGCACCGTGCTGGTGTTCCAGAAGGACCTGCTGCGCTGGCAGCATCCCGAGCTGACCCAACACGAGCCGGTCGCGGACGGCCGCGTGCTGGCTGGACTGATCGAACGCTGGTCGCCGCAGGGCTTGAACTCGATCGACTTGCCCAGCGAGGACCTGCCGGTCTGGCAGGGCTTCTTCAAGGGCGGCCGCCGTGCCTATTTCGCGCCGGAAGACGGTGCCCTGCTGCTGACCCGCAGCAAGGAAGACGATGCCGTGCTGTGGTTGCGTGACCTGCACACGCACCTGCTCGGCGGCGAAACCGGCGAGGCCGTGCTCGGCGTCTTCGGCTTCCTGATGCTGGGCTTGCTGCTGTCCGGCCTGTACCTGTGGTGGCCGCGCCATGGCCGGCTGCGCACGCACCTGAAGGTGCATGCGAACCCGCCAGTGCGCCGCTGGCTGACCTGGCACCGCACCCTCGGCGCAATGCTGTTGCCGCTGCTGCTGCTGGCCACCGTCACCGGCGTCGGCATGGTCTATTCGCGCCAGGTGCAGTCGGCGCTGATCGCGATGTTCGGTGGCGAAGCAGTCAAGCCGCCGAAGACGACGCGTCAAGGCGCCCAGATCGACTGGCCGGCCGTGCTCGCGCGCGCCAACACAGCACTGCCCGGCGCGAGTTTGAACCGCCTGTCCATGCCCAAGGACGGCGACGGCACGGTCTCGTTCCGCGCTCGTGCCGCCGGCGAATGGCATCCGGTCGGACGCAGCCTGGTGCTGCTGCACGCCGACGATGCGCGCCTGCTCGATACCTATGACGCCACCCGCAATGGCCTGGGCTCGCGCATGAGCGACGCCATCTACCCGCTGCACAGCGGCGCCGTCGGTGGAGCGCCGATGAAGTGGTTGACCGCGCTCATCGGCCTGCTGCCGGCCTTCATGCTGGTGACCGGCTTCCTGTTCTGGCGTCGCCGGCGCGCGCATCGCCGCTGAACACGCGTGGCGGATGCGGCATGGTGCGAACGCTACAATGCGCGCCATGCCGGACCATTCCGCCCCCGCCAGCTTCCGCATCGGCCCGCACGAGATCGCGCCGCGCGTGATCCTGGCGCCGATGGCCGGCGTCACCGACAAACCGTTCCGCGTGCTGTGCAAGCGCCTCGGCGCGGGCCTGTGCGTGTCGGAGATGACCACCTCCGATCCGCGTTTCTGGAACACGGCCAAGTCGCGGCATCGCATGGATCACGACGGCGAGCCGGCACCGATCAGCGTGCAGATCGCCGGCACCGTGCCCGAGGTCCTGGCCGAGGCCGCACGCTACAACGTCGACCACGGCGCACAGATCATCGACATCAACATGGGCTGCCCGGCCAAGAAGGTGTGCAATGCCTGGGCCGGTTCGGCGCTGATGCGCGACGAGCCGCTGGTCGCACGCATCCTCGATGCGGTGGTGCGCGCAGTCGATGTCCCGGTCACGCTGAAGATCCGCACCGGCTGGGCCGAAGGCCAGCGCAACGCGCTGACGATCGCGCGCATCGCCCAGGAAGCCGGCATCGCCGCACTCGCCGTGCACGGCCGCACGCGCGACCAGCAGTACACCGGCATCGCCGAGTACGACACGATCGCCGAAGTGAAAGCCGCTCTGTCGATCCCGGTGTTCGCCAACGGCGACATCGACTCGCCGGCGAAGGCCGCGCAGGTACTCGCCCACACCGGTTGCGATGCGGTGCTGGTCGGTCGCGCGGCTCAGGGACGGCCCTGGATCTTCCGCGAGATCGCGCACTACCTCGCCACGGGCGAGCTCATGGCGCCGCCGTCGCTGGCGGAAGTGCGCGACGTCCTGCTCGGCCACCTCGAACACCTGCATGCCTTCTACGGCGAGCCGTCGGGCGTGCGCATCGCACGCAAGCACCTGGGCTGGTACGCAAAGGACCGGCACGAGAATGCCGCGTTCCGAAGCGTCGTCAACCAGGCCGAGACCGCTGAGGCGCAACTGCGTCTGACCCGCGACTACTTCGACGCCCTCGTCGCTGGACTGCCCACGGGGTTGCCGGCTGCGGCGTGAGCCGCGCCGTGATCGGAGCCGTAACGGACACCGGGGCATCATGCCCCCAGCCATGTTCCATGGAGTCCGCAATGACTGATCAGAACCGCAGCAGCGAGTTTCCCTACCTGCACGGATTCTCCGCCACCGAGCAGGCGCGCCTGGTGAAGCAGGCACGCCTGGCCGAAGCCACCATCTTCCACGACATCGACTACAGCGGGGCGCGCCGGTTGCTGGAAGTGGGCAGCGGCGTCGGCGCACAGACCGAGATCCTGTTGCGGCGCTTCCCGGAGCTGCACGTGAGCTGCGTCGACCTCAGCGAACCGCAATTGGGCGCGGCGAGCGCGAACCTCGGTGCCATGCCATGGCTCGAAGGCCGCTACTCGTTGCAGAAAGCCGATGCCACCGACCTGCCCTTCGAGCCACGCAGTTTCGATGCCGCCTTTCTTTGCTGGGTGCTCGAGCACGTGCCGTCACCCGCGCGGGTGCTGAACGAGGTCCGTCGTGTACTGGCGCCGGGGGCCCCCGTGTACATCACCGAGGTGATGAACGCCTCGTTCCTGCTCGATCCGTATTCGCCCAACGTGTGGCGCTACTGGATGGCCTTCAACGACTTCCAGTACGAGAGCGGCGGCGATCCGTTCGTCGGCGCGAAGCTCGGAAACCTGCTTCTGGCGGGCGGTTTCCGCGACGTCACCACGCAGGTCAAGACGTTCCACTACGACAATCGCGAGCCCGCGCGTCGCAAGACGATGATCGCGTTCTGGGAAGAGCTTCTGCTGTCGGCCGCCAACCAGCTGGTCAGCGCTGGGTGTGTCACCCGGGATGTCGTCGATGGCATGCGCCAAGAAATGCACCAGGTGCAGAACGATCCCAATGCGGTGTTCTTCTACTCCTTCGTGCAGGCGAGGGCTATCGTGTATTGATCTGCCGCAGCAGTGACCATGGTCATGCATGACCATGGTCATGGTTACGCTTGCGGCCTCTCAACGTTCCATCTCATGCGTTCCAGTCCCTGCATTGGCTCCTTGAACCCGATTCGACGGGACAGCCATTTTCCCGGCCTTTTTTTCATTGCACCGGCAATGCGTAACGCTTGAAACCGTTTCGCTCGCAACTGTCTCGTTCGCACGCAGTCATGCACTTCGCATCACCCATCAATCTTCCTGCATGCCCGCAATCAGCGCGCATAACGCAGATTGCATGCCACGCATCTTCGCGATATCGCGACCGATCATGTCGAAAGTAATAGCGCCGAATGGGCGATGTTTGGATGCGAAGGATATGAGGAACTATGCACGCCGGGATGAAACGATGTGCTCCCTTCCCCACCTTCCCGGCTCATCGGAGGCAGACCATGAAAGCCAAGATCGCAGTGCTCGTGTTCGCCCTCGCAGCCGTCGCACCGTCGGCCTGGGCCCAGGAAGATCCGCTCGGTGAGCTGTCGCAGATCACTGGACTGAGTGAGCGCAAGGTGCAGATGATTCTCGGCAACCGCACTTCCTTCGCCGAGTATCCGTACACCTATCAGCGTTCGCTCGAGAAGTTCGTCGACGCAGTGGGCGAGGTTCGCTATGAGCAGCTGATGAGCGGCCAGCCGGTCGAACTGCAGAGTGCCGACGGCCGTCGCATCGTGTTCCAGATCCGCGACCGCGAGCTGACCACGCTGTAACCCAACCATGCAGGGACGTCGTGAGGAATCGACCACCTTGACCACCATAGACAACCACGTGTCATAGCCGCCCAGCGTCAACTTACCGGTCCTGGGCGGCAACGTGGTTCGGAGGTCTTGGTTCCTCAACGCACGTAAACGCAGACGCAACTCCCGCAGAAGCCCGGCAAATCCTCCGCAGACGAAGCATCGGTCCAGTGGCCGATGCCATTCCTGTTTCGCGACCCTCCCCTCCAAGCCATCTGCAGCAGCCGTGCGGCTGCGGTAAGCAACGCCGTAATCGCTGCATACCGGCGGCGTATCTCTCAGTGGCCGCGATCCGCGGTCCGCAATGGCAACGCACCGTCGCCGGGAGATAGGCAATGGCCACTCCACCTGGGCAGCGCACGTTCATGTGCGGCCGCGACTTCTTTCCGTCCCCGCCGTCAGACGTGGCCGCCCTGTTCATCGCCTCGGCCGCCGCCATGGCCAGCATCCTGACCGATGGTTACCCCCGTTCTGCGTTGAGTGCCATGTCGCGGACAGATGTGCCCGGCGACAGTGGAGGTGGGAGGCCACGGTGAGCCTGTTCGGCACTACGCGTTGGAATCTGATCCTCGAGGCGCGCCAGCCGGAAACGGCACGCAGTGCACTGGAGCAGATCGGCAGCGCCGGCCGTGGACCAGCGCTGATCTTGCGCGAGCAACTGGCCGATACCACCGGGAGCCCGCACGACCTGGCCGAAGAACTGCGCGTGCTGCGATCGGCGCTGGCAAACGCCGACCGCTGACACCTGCGAAGCCGGAGCCGTCGACGATGTCCGACAATTCCGCTCCCGATTTCGGCAATACCCGCTGGTCGCTGGTCGCCGCCTTGAAACCACGCGATTCCGATGCCGGCGGGGACGCTGCCCGGCAGCGTCTTTTCGAACTGTGCCTGCACTACTGGTATCCGGTCTACGTGTACCTGCGCCGCTGCGGCCATGCTCCGGACGTTTCCCAGAGGATGACGGCGGGATTCTTCGCGCAGCTGCTGCGTGACGGTCCCAGACGCGCGGCAGGTGCTCATGTCGGCCGGTTCCGTCTGTTCCTTCAGGAGGAGCTGCATCGCCACCTGTCGCGGAACCCCTCGGTCGACATCGACATCCCTGCGGAGCTGGCGTCCCCGCTGCCGCTGGACGAGCTGGAAGCGCGCCAACAGACCGAGCCCACGGACGGAGAATCGCCCGAGCAATCGATGCAGCGGGGCTTCGCCCTTGAGGTCATCGGCCATGCCCGCGCGCGGCTGCGAGAGGAGGCCCGGCAGGCGGGGCGCCTGGCGATGTACGAAGCGATGGAGCGCTACCTCGGCGCCGAACCGGAACCGGGCGAGTACGAAGCGCTGGCGAATCGCCTCGGCGCGAAGCCCGTGTTCGTCGCGCTCGCGGTCAAGCGCCTGCGCCAGCGCTTTCGCGAACTGGTCGAGCTCGAATTGAGCCAGACCGTAAGCAACGCCGCCGACCTCGACAGTGAGCGCGCGGCCCTGCTCGCGGCAATTGCGGAGACCGAAGGATGAGCGAGCGATCGCGATTCCGGCGGGTTTCCTGCCTGGCCCGTCTGGCCTTCGGCAGCGTTCCCCGACCCCGAGGGCCTGCGGCCAGCCGCCTCACGTCGCATCTGGCATTCCTCCCGCTGGAGTCCCTCGAACTCGACCTGAGCGATCCGGCGCAGCGCGCGCTCGGCGACTTCGAACTTCTCGAAGTCCTCGGCGAAGGCGGCATGGGCGTGGTCTATCGGGCGCGGCAACACAGTCTCGAGCGCGAGGTCGCGTTGAAACTGCTGTCGGCCGGTCCATGGGCGTCCGAAGATTTCGTCGCCGGCTTCCGGCGCGAGGCGCAGAACGCCGCGCTGCTGCAACATCCGAACATCGTGTCGGTGTATGCGATCGGCGAGCACGACGGGCTCATCTACTACACGATGGAGCTGATGCAGGGACAGAGCCTGGCGCAGCGGTTGCAGCATGGGCCGATGCCACCGCGAGAAGCCGCCACGCTCCTGCGCACGGTCGCCGAAGCCGTCGATTACGCACACCGGCTTGGGGTGCTGCACCTCGACCTGAAACCCGGCAACGTCCTGATGGAGCTTGGCGGCACGCCGAAGGTGTCCGACTTCGGCCTTGCGCGCCGACTCGGGCAGGCATTGAGCCTTGAAAACGAGCAGGTCTCGGGAACGCCGAGCTACATGGCTCCGGAACAGGCCCGCGTGCGCAGCAGCAAGCTGACACCGGCCACCGACGTGTGGGGACTGGGCGCGATCCTTTACGAAATGCTGGCGGGCGTTCCGCCATTCCTCGCTGAAAGTCCGCAGGAAACCCTGCGCCTGGTGCTGGAAGGCCAGGTCCGCGGCATCAACCGCCGCGCGGCGGTTCCGCGCGACCTGGAAGCGATATGCCTGCATTGCCTGGAAAAATCCCCGGAGCACCGTTACGCCAGCGCGCGCGAATTGGCCGACGATCTCGGCCGCTTCCTCGAAGGACGCGCGGTGACGGTGCGTCCCCTGAACGCCGCCCTGCGCATCGCCCGCTGGGCCAAGCGCGAGCCGCGACTGGCCACCGCGGCCGGGATCGCCATTCTCGCCGTGCTGGCGGGGCTGGTCGCCACGACACAGCAGTGGCGGCGGGCGGAGCACAACGCGTCCATCGCACGCACGCAGTTGTGGTCGCAACGAGGCAATCAGGCGTGGCTGTCCATCAACGCCGGCAAGGACACCGACGCCCTGCAGCCGCTGACCCGCAATCTGGTCGAACAGGAGGACAGCGGCGCATCTGAGGAAGCCGCCGCCACGCGCCTGCGCATCGGCAGTTTGCTGGCCCACACGCCGGCACTGATCCAGGTCATCGGAGTCGGCAATCCGGTATTCACCGTGGCAATGGCCAACGATGGCCGCTGGCTTGCCGCCGGTACCGAGGACGGAACGGTACGTCTGTTCGACCTGCCGTCCGGCCGTGAGCGCTGGCGGACGGATACGCGCAACGCCACTCACTTCATGATGCAGGCCACCCACCTGGGCCACCTGTGGCCGGCCAGCGACGGCAAACACCTGCTCGGCGCACGCCCCTACCCCGATCCACTGCCCTTCCCCAGTGGCCTCAACCAGCTGCTGTTCGACCTCGATACCGGTGCGCTATGGACCTCATCGCAACCGGATTTCCGCGACGCGACCTTCAGTCCGGATGGAAGTCACGTCCTGGTGCGCACGGAGCATCTGCGCACGCAACTGGTGCGCGTGGCCGATGGCCAAGCGGTGAGTCCCTGGCGCGAGTTCGACGCGGGCCAGCCCACGTGGCTGCTGGCGCCGCAGGGACGCCACGTGGCCGTGGACCTGGACTTCAACCGTGCGCTCGAACTCTGGGATCCGCACACGCTGCGCACCCGCTTCGTGTACCGCTTCGACGACAGCCAGATCCTGCGCTCCTGGGCCTTTACTCCCGATGCTGGCCAGCTGGTGCTCGGGCATCTCGACGGCCAGATCTCGTTGATCGACACCGTCACGGGTACGCTCACGCGATTGCAGCCCCAGCGTCCTGCCAGCGTCATCCAGGTACGCATCAGCGACGACGGCTCCTGGCTTGCAGCCGCCTACGGCGACGGATACGCACTGGTCTGGGATCTGGTGCGTCGGGAACTGCAGACGCATCCCATACGGATGGGCGATGGATCCTTCAACATCGATCTCGACCGCAGGTCGAGGACGGTGCTCGCACGCAACGAACTGGAGGCGGAGGTCTGGCGTATTCCCGACACACCCGGGCCGGCCCTGCTGTTGCACAAACGTCCTGGCCTTCCGGCGACGCGCTACAGTCGCTCCAACAGTTGGGCGCCGTCCGTGGGCCTGCTCGCGACGGGGACATTCACGGGCGAGATCAGGCTGTGGCGCACGCACCAGCCATCGCCGCTGCCGTGGCCTCCCGCGCCGCTTCCAAGCAACACCGCCTTCGACGGACGCCATGTCGTTGCCGTGGACGGCGCGCGTGCCCAGGTCATGGATGGCATCACCCGCCGCTCGGCCGGTCCGTCGATCGCCTATCCGCAACCGGTGGGCTTCGCCTTTCTCGCAGGCCAGGGCGATGCGCTGGTCGCCAGCGCTGGACGCCATCTGCATGTGAACGAATGGCGCAGCGGCAAGGCGCGCTTCCCACCGATTGCCCTGGGTAATTCGCCAAACCGGCTGTTGGCCACGCCTGACGGCGGCGTGCTCATCGCCAGCCAGGTCATCCGCGCTTCGGGGCGCAGCCGCACGCTCATCACCTGCTACTCCCTCAGGGAAGGGCTGAGGCTGGCCTCGACCGAAATCGATAGTCCGCTGCACGGCATGCGCCTGTCCGGCGACGGTCGCAGCCTGCTCGCTTGGCGCTTCAACGAACTGCATGTGCTGGACGCCCGGACACTGAAACCGCTACGGGCGATGCAACGCCTGGGAGCGGACGTCGTGGCCACGCGCCGCGCGCTCTATGCCGACGAGGGGCCCGTCGAGGTGACCGATCCCGTGGCGTTCTGGGGTATCGGCATCATGGACGCCGATGTCGATCGGAACGGCGGCATGGTGTGGGCACTCACCAGCGAACCGCGGCTGCGCGGATGGCGCCTCGCGGGCGGCCCGCCCATATACAACGTTCCGGTCCCGGGCATTGGCGGCGTGCGGCTCGAAGCCGTTTCCGGGCAAGGCGCGACGCTGCTCAGTTACGACAAGGGATTGCTGCGCTTCGCTCCTTCGCAAGGACTTGGCGCCACGGCATTCGCGGGCGGCGTCCCGGTGGCGTTGTTGGCACGCAGCGGCGATGGACGCCGGCTTGCGGTCAGTACCAGGCAGGGCGCGATGCTCTACGACGCGACGACTGGCGAATGGCTGACACCACCGCTCCAACTCCTTGACGCCCCCGGTGACCCGCTGCATTCGCTGACAATGGATCAGCACGGCGATGCGCTGCTGGTGCAGACGCTCTGGCGCCGGTATGTGGTGCCGATCCCCAGCGAGTCACGCCCGGCCGCACAACTGGCGTCGCTTGCGTCGCTGTGGCGGCCCGTCGACCAGTTGGATGCTGCCGCGCCGGTCGCGGCAGGAGATGCCGCGCCGCCCGATCCACGCCAGGCCGACCCCGGCGCGGCATCGATGGCACCGCATTCTTCGCCGGGCGCGACGCTGGCTACCATGCCCCCCACGGAACCGCGTTTCGTCGACCTGCGACCCCACTGCAATGTCCTCGGTGAGAGCAACGACGACATCTGGCCTCCCACCCTCCACCTGCGCACCATTCCGCGCGGCCTTCAGCGACTGCTGGGACACGACTTCTGGATCGATTGCGGCATCGCCACGGACATGGGCAGCGTCGTGCCGGACGATGGCGACAAGGCACGGCCCTTCCGCGTGGAAGCCATCAGGGTTCGCGCGCCGCGATTCGCCGCGATGGATGTGCTGCTGACCGGCTACGGTACGACGGCCGGCTTCGCTGCTACTCCGTATGCCTCTGTCGAACTGCATTACCACGATGGAAGCACCGCCCGATTGTCGATCCAGGGACGCAAACAAGTCTGGCCGTGGTGGCACGACGGCACCGACCTGCCCGAGCAGCCCCTTGCGTATCTGTCCCAGTTCGCGACGACGTCGACCGAGTCGTCCTGGCTGTCGCTTTCACGGTTTTACGCAGTGCGTCTGCGCAATCCGCATCCCGACCGCGACGTCGACTCGATCGCGGTCAGCGCGACGCGGCACGCGTGGAGCAGCCCGATCGTGATGGCGATGACGCTCGACGGCGTGCCGGCAACGTCCGCGAAGGCCCGTGAGGCCGCGGCGCCTGCAGGGCGTCAGGACTGATCGGCATCGAGGTCAGGCCGCCTCCGGCAAACGCGCACCGTCCATCGCCAATACGCGGCGCGGCGCCAGTTTCGCCAGCGTCTCGCCCGTGTGCGCCAGAAGACGCAGCGTGCCGTCCGGGTCCTCGGCGATCGCGGTCAGGCTCTCGACCCAGTCGCCGTCATTGGCGTAGATGCAGCCGTCCTGCATCAACAGGCCGGCACGATGGATGTGGCCGCAGACGATGCCATCCAGGCCACGCCTGCGCGCATCGTCGATGCCGGCCTGCACGAAGCGCGCGATGTAACGCTCGGCCGCGCCGCTCTGGCGCTTGAGGAATTCCGACAACGACCAGTAGCGCTGGCCCATTCGCCGGCGCAGGCGGTTGTACAGCTGGTTGCCGGTGAGGATGCGGTAATACAGCCAGTCGCCAAAGCGTTCCTGGAATCCGCCGAAGTGGGTGACGAAGTCGTAGTCGTCGCCGTGCGTGACCAGCAGGCGGCGGCCATCCGCGGTGACGTGGATCGCGCGACGCCGCACTGTCATGCGTGGAAGCGCGAGTCCGCAGAAACGCCGGATCGGACGATCGTGGTTGCCGGGCACGTACACGAGTTCCGTGCCGCCGCGACGCAGCGCGTGCAGCGCTTCGATGACGCGGTTCTGCGGCGCGCCCCATGCCGCGCGTCGTTGCGCCATCCACCACAGGTCGACGATGTCGCCGACCAGGTAGAGGCGATCGCAACGCAACGCGCCGAGGAACTCAGCGAGTTCCGCGGCGTGGCAATGCTTGGACCCCAGATGGACGTCCGACAAGAAGACCGCGCGACGACGCGGCGGCAGCGAAGGTGCGGCCGGTGTCATCCGGCGGCCTCCGCGGCGGCAGCTCCCAGATAGCGCTCGCGTTTCTTCGGCCGCAACTGCTGCAGGTCGACCTCGATCAGTCCATCGATGGCGTCGCTGAAATCCGGGTCGATGCCGAAGGCCAGGAATCGCGCCCCGCCCGGCTCGCACAGGTCGGTGTACTGCTTGTAGAGCATCGGCAACGTCGCCCCGAGCGCATCCAGGTTCGCCTTCAGCACGCGGAACGCCGTGGCCGCGTCGACCGCGTCGAACTGCGGCGGTGCAGCGCGGTAGGCGAACGGCTGCTTCGACACCGCGCATCGCTCGAGGCTGCCGTAGTAGTGCTGGTAGTAGGCGACGATCTGCTCGCGTGCGTCCAGCGGAAGCGCCGCACTGATCGACACCGGTCCGAACAGGTAGCGCACGTTGCGGTGGCGAGCCAGGTAGGCGCCGATGCCCTGCCAGAGGTAGTCGATGCTGCGACTACCCCAGTAATCGGGAACGACGAAGCTGCGCCCCAGCTCCATGCCCTGTGCGATGCGCGGGATCGCATCGTCGGCGTAGCGGAACAGCGATGCCGTGTAGAGGCCCGCCAAGCCGCGCTCGGCCAGCACGCTCGCACCGCGCGCGATGCGGTAGGCACCTGCGATCTTCGATGCGGCGTCGTCCCACAGCACGATGTGCTCGTACCAGCTGTCGTACAGGTCGACATCGAGGCGCTGGCCGGTGCCCTCACCCACCGCGCGGAACGTCAGCTCGCGCAGACGGCCGATCTCCTGCAGCAGCGGCGAGCCGGCGGCGAGGCGGCCGACGCGGATCTGCTTGCCGTCGGACGTCTGTCCCAGCAGATCCATCGCCTCGACCCGGGAGCGCACCGCGAGCGGGTCGACCGCGTCGATCAGCGTCGCAGGACCCAGACCGTGCTCCTCCATGGCGCCCCGGGCGGCGTCGGCTGCACTACCCGCAGGCCTGGGGCGCCCGAGCGAGAACAGCTCGCGACGGACCTGCCGCAGCAGGCGCTCCGGATCGCCTTCGGCTGGCAGCGTCAGCGGCGTGCCGATGCGCAGCGCAATGCGGCGCGCACGGCGGGCGAACATCTCGCGCGCCAGCAGCGCGGTGCCGGCGGGCTTGAACAATGCCGAGGCGCCGTAGAACAAGGCCGAGTTGCGTGCCTCGATGCGGACGGGCAGCACGGGTGCGGCGTTCTGGCGCGCGAAGCGCAGGAAGCCGCGGCGCCAACGCCCGTCGGTGACGCCGCGCAGGCCCAGCCGGGCCACCTCACCGGCAGGAAACACGATCACGCACTGGCCATCCTCGAGCGCGGCGTGGATCGCCTCGAGGCTTTCAGGAGTCGGGCGGCCACCGAGGATGCGCACGGGCAGCAGCAGGTCCGACAGTGGCTCCAGCGCGGACAGCAGGTCGTTGGCGACGATCTTCACATCGCGCCGTACGCGCCCCACCAGGTCGAGCAGCGCCAGCGCGTCCAGCGCCCCGGAGGGATGGTTGGCGACGATCAGCAGCCGGCCACTGGCGGGGATGCGGGCGACCTCGGCGGGATCGGCCTGATAGCGCGATTGCAGGTAGTCGAGCGCGGCGGCGACGAAGGCGAAGCCCTTCAGGCCGCCGTGGGCCTGGAGGAACTCATCGACCGCGTCGAAGCGCGACCAGCGCCCGATCGTGCGCAGCAGCGGATGCGCCAGCCGGGCCCGGCGGCCCCGGAACCAGTGCGGGAAATGTTCTTGCAGGCGGCGTTCGAATTGCAGCATCGGGCGTCGCAGGCCGCCCCGGCGGGGCGTCTCGCCGCGAAGCCTGCGCCCCAGGCGCGACAGCCGCGTGGCGGTTTGGCTTCACCGCGATGACAGCGCCCCCTCTCTCGACTCGCCGCGCGCGTCGACCCCGCGAGCACGGGGCTCAAAGTAGCCGCCTCGACCTCTCTCCCCCCTTGCGGGAGAGGGACAGGACGCCGCAGGCGGCCAGGGAGAGGGAGACCCGGCCTTAACCCGCAGACAACATCCCGCAAGCGCACAATGCGCCGGAACGGCCGAGCCTGTATCATGCGCGGCCATCCTTTCATCCGAATACGGGGATATAGCCTCCGATGTCCAGCTATCTGTTCACCTCCGAATCCGTCTCCGAAGGCCATCCGGACAAGATCGCCGACCAGATTTCCGACGCGGTTCTCGACGCGATCCTGGCCCAGGACAAGCGCGCGCGCGTGGCCTGCGAGACGATGGTGAAGACGGGTGCGGCCATCGTGGCCGGCGAAGTCACCACGACCGCGTGGGTCGACATCGAAGCGCTCGCGCGCAAGGTCATCAACGACATCGGCTACAACAATTCCGAAGTCGGCTTCGACGGCCACACCTGCGCGATCATCAACATGCTCGGCAAGCAGTCGCCCGACATCAACCAGGGCGTCGACCGCAAGAAGCCGGAAGAACAGGGCGCGGGCGACCAGGGCCTGATGTTCGGCTACGCCTGCAACGAGGCCCCGGAGTTCATGCCGGCGCCGCTGTACTACTCGCACCGCCTGGTCGAGCAGCAGGCCAAGGTCCGCAAGAGCGGCAAGCTCAAGTGGCTGCGCCCGGACGCGAAGTCGCAGGTCACGCTGCGCTATGACGGCAACAAGATCATCGGCCTCGACGCCGTGGTGCTGTCGACCCAGCACGATCCGGACATCAAGCAGAAGGACCTGATCGAAGCCGTCCGTACCGAGATCCTGGTGCCGGTGCTGCCGAAGAAGTGGCTCGAAGCGCTGCCGAAGAACAAGGTGCACATCAACCCGACCGGCAAGTTCGTGATCGGCGGCCCGGTGGGCGACTGCGGCCTGACCGGCCGCAAGATCATCGTCGACAGCTACGGCGGCATGGCCCGCCATGGCGGCGGTGCGTTCTCGGGCAAGGATCCGTCGAAGGTCGACCGTTCGGCCGCCTACGCCGCGCGTTATGTCGCCAAGAACATCGTCGCTGCCGGCCTGGCCGACAAGTGCGAAGTGCAGGTGTCCTACGCGATCGGCGTCGCCGAGCCGACCTCGATCTCGGTGACCACCTTCGGTACCGGCCACATCTCGGACGACAAGATCGAGAAGCTGATCCGCAAGCACTTCGACCTGCGCCCGTACGGCATCACCAAGATGCTGGACCTGGAGCACCCGATCTACCAGGCGACCGCCAGCTACGGCCATTTCGGCCGCAAGCCGAAGGAAATCAGCTACGTCGACGGCGCCGGCAAGAAGCACAAGGCCACCGCGTTCTCGTGGGAGAAGACCGACCGCGCCGAAGCGCTGCGCAAGGACGCCGGTCTGAAGAAGTAAGCGGGCATCCCGCATCTTCGCGACATGCAGGAAACGGGCCGCTCTTGCGGCCCGTTTTCTTATGCGCCGCATGAACCGGTTCACCCATCCACCGGTGCGAGCGGATAAAATGCCCCGTCCCGCCGAGGGGCGCTGCAAGTCCGGTTAGCCCGGAATCAGGCTCGGCGGGATCTGAGAAGCAACGGCGCCCGGTTTGGCGAACGCAGATTCGCCCTCACCCTGCCCTCTTCCCGATGCGGAGGAGGGGGACAAACCGGAGCAATCAATGAACGCAGTACCCAAGACCTTCTCGACCGAAGGCGATTACAAGGTCGCCGACATTTCGCTGGCCGACTGGGGCCGCAAGGAACTGGACATCGCCGAGCACGAGATGCCGGGCCTGATGTCGATCCGCAAGAAGTACGCCGCGACCAGGCCGCTGGCCGGCGTTCGCGTCACCGGCTCGCTGCACATGACCATCCAGACCGGCGTGCTGATCGAGACGCTGAAGGACATCGGCGCCGACGTGCGCTGGGCCTCGTGCAACATCTTCTCCACCCAGGACCATGCCGCCGCCGCGATCGCCAAGTCGGGCACGCCGGTGTTCGCGTGGAAGGGCGAATCGCTGGAAGAGTACTGGGACTGCACGCTCGACGCGCTGACCTTCCCGGGTAACAAGGGCCCGCAGCTGGTCGTCGACGACGGCGGCGACGTGACCCTGCTGATCCACAAGGGCTACGAGCTCGAGAACGGTTCGGACTGGGTCAACACGCCTTCGTCCAACCATGAAGAGCAGGTCATCAAGAACCTGCTGAAGCGCGTCGCCAAGGAGCGTCCGGGCTTCTGGCACGGCGTGGTCAAGGACTGGAAGGGCGTCTCGGAAGAGACCACCACCGGCGTGCATCGCCTGTACCAGATGCTCGAGGCCGGCGCGCTGCTGGTGCCGGCGATCAACGTCAACGACTCGGTCACCAAGAGCAAGTTCGACAACCTCTACGGCTGCCGCGAGTCGCTGGCCGACGGCCTCAAGCGCGCGATGGACGTGATGCTGGCCGGCAAGGTCGCCGTGGTGTGCGGTTATGGCGACGTCGGCAAGGGCTCGGCGCACTCGCTGCGTGCCTACGGTGCGCGCGTCGTGGTCACCGAGATCGACCCGATCAACGCCCTGCAGGCCGCGATGGAAGGCTTCGAGGTCAACACCGTCGAAAGCACGCTGGGCCGCGGCGACATCTACGTCACCACGACCGGCAACAAGGACGTGCTGACGCTCGAGCACATGTCGCAGATGAAGGACCAGGCCATCGTCTGCAACATCGGCCACTTCGACAACGAGATCCAGGTCGACAAGCTCAACACCTCGGGCGCGATCCGGCTCAATATCAAGCCGCAGGTCGACAAGTACACGTTCAAGAACGGCAATTCGATCTTCCTGCTGGCCGAAGGCCGCCTGGTGAACCTGGGTTGCGCCACCGGCCACCCGAGCTTCGTGATGTCGAACTCGTTCTCGAACCAGACGCTGGCGCAGATCGACCTGTGGGCCAACAAGGACGTCTACGAGCCCAAGGTCTACATCCTGCCGAAGAAGCTCGACGAGGAAGTCGCGCGCCTGCACCTGGAGAAGATCGGCGTGAAGCTGACCACGCTCACCGCCGAACAGGCCGCCTACCTCGGCGTGCCGGTCGACGGCCCGTACAAGCCGGAGCACTACCGCTACTGATCGCGGCATCACCGCGTGACACGAAAACGGGCGCCTCGGCGCCCGTTTTTTTTGATCGTGATCGGGACACTCAACGTTCCATTCATCGCGATGAAGAGATAGACTTCCTTCATTCCGGAACCGGCAGTCGCCATGACCCCGATCAGCTTCGAGTTCTATCCGCCCAAGACCGACGAACAGCGCGCGCAGCTCGACAAGGCCGCCGCCAAGCTCAAGGAACAGAACCCGGAGTACGTCTCCTGCACGTTCGGCGCCGGTGGATCGACGCTGAGCTACACGCCGGAGACCGTCGAGAGGCTGCATGCGGTCCACGGCTACGATGCCGCGCCGCACCTGTCCTGCGTCGGCGGCACGCGCGCGGAACTGGGCGAACTGCTGGAACGCTACAAGGCGATGGGCTGCCATCGCATCGTCGCGCTGCGCGGCGACCTGCCCTCGGGCATGGGCCACACCGGCGACTTCCGTTACGCGACCGACCTGGTCGACTTCATCCGCCGCGAACACGACGGCTTTTTCCACATCGAGGTCGGCTGTTATCCCGAGTGCCACCCGCAGGCCGACGACGCGCTCGCGGACCTGCGTCACTTCAAGGCCAAGATCGACGCCGGCGCCAATGGCGCCATCACCCAGTACTTCTACAACGCCGACGCGTACTTCCGTTTCGTCGACGACGCGCGCCGCATCGGGGTCACCGTGCCGATCGTGCCCGGCATCATGCCCATCTCGAACTTCAGCCAGTTGCGCCGGTTCTCCGACGCGTGCGGCGCGGAGATCCCGCGCTGGATCGGCAAGCGCATGCAGGCCTTCGGGGACGATGTCGAAGCGATCCGCGAGTTCGCCGCCGACATGGTGGCGGGCATGTGCGAGCGGCTGGTCGATGGAGGTGCACCCGGCCTGCACTTCTACACACTCAATCTGTCCAAGCCGACACTGGCCGTGCTGTCGCGGCTGCGTTGAGCAAGCGCATTAAGCAAATCGCGCGCCCCATTAAGATGGCTAAACGCGCGTTGAATCGCCGCAGCACCAGCGAACATTAAGCGCGCGGACACGTTTTCAGCATCCTGCCATGACGCACTGTGGCGCACGATCTTGGCATGGCGACGTTCCGTGCCAAGGTTGTCGTGCGTACCACCGCGATCACGATCGTCGTGGCCGCCGCCTCACCCACCGCATCTCTCGCTGACGATTCCGGCGCAGTGGCCATACAGCGCTGTGAAGCGGCAAGCGGCGAAGTGGTCTATACGGACCGCAGTTGCGCTTCGGCCAACGCCAGATCAACACCGATCCCGCCGGAGCTGGTGTCGCGCATCACCTACGACACCGCGCAGACCGGCACGGTCGTGTCGCTCGGCATGTATCGCGATGACACCACCCGCGGCCCCATACCCAAGCGGCGCTCGCTGGTGGAGGGTTGCGCGCGGTCGCCGCGGCAGCTGTCGCTGGATCTGCAGGGTTCGCTCGCACAGCACGACGTGAACCGCCTCGCAGAAAGTTTCCACTGGGTCGGCATGACGCATCGGCAGAGCCGCCAGGTGATGGACCGGTTGAGCAGGCTCACCGACCAGCCGCTGCAGGGCGCGCAGTACTTCAACGCGCAGATCGGTCCGGCCGATGAGACCAGTCCATCCGAGAGTGCCGGCATGCTGCAACTGCTGCTCGCTGGCGGCAACGGCGCGAGCATCGTCGACCTGGACGTGCATCGCTACTCGGGCTGTTACTTCGTCAGTTTCCAGCCGGACGTGACGATCGCACGGATCACACCGTGAAAGACCGCACTGTTCGAGGCCTGCCCGCGGGGCTAGGCTTGCGTCCATGCCGCGAACGCTTGCCCCGATAGTCGCACTGCTCGGACTCGTGCTGCTCGGAACGGCCGTGGTCACCGCGCCCGCGCACGCGCAGGTTCGCCGGTGCGTCAAAGCCGATGGCGCGGTCGTGTTCACCGATCACCAGTGCAGCGAGCTCGGCGCCGAGGAACGTGCGCCACCGCACGCGCCGCAGGCGGCGGCTGGCAGCAACAGCCGCGCCTACCGCGGCTGCTCGCGCACGGTGCAGGACCTGATCTTCGAAATGACCACCGCGTTCGACACGCACGACGTCAATCGCCTCGCGGGGGTTTATCACTGGGCGGGGATGGCGGGCAGCACGGCCTACACGATCCTGGCCAGGCTCGATGCCATGGTGCAGCGGCCACTGGTGGACGTGGTGCCGGTGATGCCGCGATCGGTTGCGCAAGGCGAGAATGAAGAAGGCCTGGGCACGTTCGACGAGGATGGTCATTACACCCCGCAGACGAGCGTCCGCAGCACTCCGGTCGCGGTGCGCGTGGAGCAGACCCTGGCCAACAGCATCACGCCGTCGCAGACGGTGTTCGGCCTGCGCCGCCACCTCGGCTGCTGGTGGGTCCAGCTGTAGGGCCTCCCCCTCCCCCGGGCGTCCGGCTCGGGCAAATCCCCGGCAGGTCACGGGCCTTTGCCCGCACACCCCGGTAAACTAGCGGGCTCCGTATCGTCTTTTCCCGCGAGAATCCGGCATGAGCATGCAATACCCCGAATGGATCTGGCAGAACGGCGCGATCAAGCGCTGGGCCGAAGCCACCACCCACGTGATGTCGCATGCGCTGCACTACGGCTCGTCGGTCTTCGAAGGCATCCGCACTTACCAGACGCCGAACGGCCCGGTCATCTTCCGCCTGACCGACCACAACACGCGCCTGTTCGCCTCCGCCAAGATCTACGACATGGCGATGCCGTACACGGTGGAACAGATCAACCAGGCCTGTCGCGACGTCATCAAGGCGAACGACAACACCACCGACTACCTGCGTCCGGTCGCCTATCGCGGCCTGGGCGGTTTCGGCCTGTCGGCCGACACGCCGACCGATGTCGCCGTGGCGACGTGGAAGATGGGCCAGTACCTCGGCGCCAGCGTGCTCGAGGCAGGCATCGACGCGTGCGTGTCGAGCTGGCAGCGCTTCGCCCCGAACACGATTCCGGCCGGCGCCAAGGCCGGTGGCAACTATCTCTCCGGTCAGCTGGTCGCACGCGAGGCACGCCGCCTCGGCTTCGGCGAAGGCATCGCGCTGGCCTCCACCGGCCTGCTCAGCGAAGGCGCCGGCGAGAACCTGTTCCTGGTGTTCGATGGCGCGCTGCACACCACGCCCGTGAGCGCCGCGCTGCTCAATGGCATCACCCGCAACACCATCATCACCCTCGCCCGCGATGCCGGCATCCAGGTGGTCGAGCGCGACCTGCCGCGCGAGTACCTGTACCTGTGCGATGAGCTGTTCATGTGCGGCACCGCCGCCGAGCTCACGCCGATCCGTTCGGTCGACGGCCGCCAGGTCGGCACCGGCAAGCCGGGCCCGCTCACGCGCCGCATGCAGGAGCTGTTCTTCGGCCTGTTCGAAGGCAAGACGCCGGACAAGTACGGCTGGCTGGAACCGCTGTAAGCGAGTCCACGGCAAGTCACTGAAAGCCGGAGGCCGCAGGGCCTCCGGCTTTTTGTTGCTGGTGAACCCAGCTCAGTTCACGCGCGGCTTGAGCAGATCCGACAGGCCGACCCGGTGCAGCATCTCGCTGCGCAGGCGATCCATCACGCCGAAGCCGACATCGGCGCCATCCTCGGTGGGATCAATGTGCACGCGAAACGGCCGCTTGCCGAACGGCGTGTCCACCACATCGACGATTGCCTGGGCCACCAGGCCGGCGTCGGCCTCCGGCGGCACGATCGCGGCGAACGCCTTTTGCACCTGCTCGCCGAAGCCGGCGTACGCACCGGCCTCGTAATCGGCCGCGCGGGCTTCGTCGCCGGGATGGCCGGTGTGGGCGAAGTGGTTGGTTCCGCTGGTGAACGCGCCCGGCACGACGATCGAAGTCTCGATGCCCCAGCGCGACAGCTCACGGGCGTACTGCACGGCGATCGCATCCATCGCCGCCTTGGCGCCGAAGTAAGGCGCCAGGTAAGGCGGCGTGCCGCCCGCCACGCTGCTACTGGACACCCACACCAGCAGGCCCTTGCCTTGACGCCGCAGGTGCGGAAGCGCGGCACGGTTCACGCGTTGCGTGCTCAGCACGTTGATGTCGTACAACTGGGCGTATTGCTCGGGCGTGAAGGATTCGGCCGGCCCGAACGCCATGTGGCCCGCGTTGTGGATGACTACATCGATGCGGCCCGTTTCGGCGATGACCTGTGCGATCGCCTGGTCCACCGATTCCTGCGACTGCACGTCCATCTCGACCGTGCGCAGGTCGATACCCTGTTCCTTTGCGAATGACGCCATCTCCGCGACGACGGGCGCATTGCGGGTCGACGTGTTGCGCATCGAGGCATAGACGGTGTAACCGGCCTTCGCCAGCGATTCGGCGGTGAGGCGGCCGAAGCCGCTCGACGCACCGGTGATGAGGATGATCTGCTTCATGGTGTCTCCATCGATCGGGTGGACGCGCGGAAGCGCGCCGTGCGTGGAATGGCAATGCTTCAGATGATTCCGCCGTTGACGCGCAGCGTCTGGCCGTTGACCCACGCACCGTCCGGGCCCGCGAGGAAGGCCACCGCAGCGGCGATGTCCTCGGGCTGGCCGAGCCGTTCCAGCGGCGCCTGCTTCGCCATGCGTTCGACCACGTCCTGCGGCTTGCCTTCGAGGAACAGGCGCGTGGCAGTGGGTCCCGGGGCCACCGAGTTCACGCTGATGTTGCGGCCACGCAGCTCCTTGGTCAGGACGTCAGTCATCGCCTCGACGGCGGCCTTGGTCGCCGCGTAAACGCCATAAGTGGGCGGCGTCAGGCCGACCACGCTGCTGGACAGGTTGATGATGCGGCCGCCATCGCGCAGGCGGCGCGCAGCTTCGCGCAGCGTGTTGAAGGTGCCCTTGAGGTTGATCGCGACCTGGCTGTCGAACAGCGCGTCGTCGCTCTCGGCCAGCGTGGCCAAGCGCATGATCCCGGCGTTGTTCACCAGCACGTCCACGCCGCCGAAGGCCGCTTCGGCGCCACCGAAAAGGCGGGCGACTGCGGCCGGATCGGCAACATCGGCCTGCGCGGTGATCGCGCGACCACCGGCCTGTTCGATCTCGCCGGCCAGGGCTTCGGCTTCGTCCGCGGCGCCGGCGTAGTTGATGACGACGGTGAAACCGTCGCGGGCAAGGCGACGGGCGATCGCGGCGCCAATGCCGCGCGAGGCGCCGGTCACGACGGCGGTCTTGCTGGGAGTGTTCATGGTGGTCTCCGTGGGGTCCGCCGGACTGGCGGCTTGGAGACAGTCTGGCGAGGCACAAGCCGGAGATAATCCCGCTAGGATTGGCTTTATTGTTTCCCTGGCGCGAACAATCGGAGGCGGTGATGGACCGGTTCGACGTGATGCGACTGTTCGTCCGGGTCGTCGAGCGACGCAGCTTCACGCAGGCGGCCCACGACATGGAGGTGCCCCGCTCCCCCTGTACCAAGGTCATCCACGAGCTGGAGAACCGGCTCGGCACGCGCCTGCTGCAACGGACCACCCGCGTCGTGCGGCCCACGCTGGATGGCGAGGCCTACTACCAGCGCTGCCTGGGCATCCTCGACGACGTCGAGGACGCCGATGGCGCCTTCCGTGGCGCGACGCCCAAGGGCCTGCTGCGCGTCGAGGTGCAGGGCACGCTCGCGCGGCATTTCCTGCTGCCCGGCCTGCCGGCCTTCTTCGAGCGCTATCCGGACATCGAACTGTCGATGAGCGAGAGCGAGCGCTGGGTCGACCTCGTGCACGAAGGCGTCGATTGCGCGCTGCGCTGGGGCGAACTGCGCGACAGCGACCTGGTAGCACGGCAGGTGGCGACGCTCGAGCGCCTGACCTGCGCGACGCCGGCCTACTTCGAGAAGTACGGAACGCCGTCCGGCATCGGCGACCTCGACGGCCACCGCGCGGTCGGCCTGCGTTCGATCACGACCGGCCTGGTGACGCCGCTGGAGTTCGGAAGCGGCGCCAATGCGCGAACGGTGTCGCTGCCCTGCACGCTGTCGGTGAACGGCACCGAGAGCTATCTCGCAGGCATCCGCCTGGGCCTGGGCCTGGCGCAGGTGCCGCGCTTCCACGTCGAGGATGACCTGCAGCGCGGCACGCTGATCGAAGTGCTCAAGGACACACCACCGCCACCCGGCCCGGTCTCGCTGCTGTACCAGCGCACTCGCCAGTTGTCGCCGCGAGTGCGCGTGTTCCTCGACTGGGCCGCGCGGGAGTTCGCCGCGCACGAGATAAGCCGCGCGTAGAGCATCGCTACACTTCGCGCGCGTACCGGCCAGGCGGCTGGCCCACGTGACGGCTGAAGGCCGTGCTGAACGTACTGGCGGAACCGTAGCCGACGCGCTCTGCGACCTCGGCGAGCGACAGACCTTCGCGGCGGAGCAGATCCCGGGCGAGCGCCATCCGCCACGCCAGCAGGTATTCCATCGGCGCCAGGCCGACGGTGCGCGTGAAGGGTTCGAAAAATGCCGAACGCGACAGCGCAGCCGTCTTCGCCAGTTGCGCAACCGTCCACGGCCGCGCGAGGTGCCGGTGCATCTGCCGCATCGCCGGCGCCAGCCTGGCATCGGCGAGTCCCCGCAGCAGCCCCGGCGGTGCATCGTCGCCCGGTGTCGATCGAAGCGCCTCGACCAGCATCACTTCCACCAGGCGGTTTAGCACGAGCTCGCGGCCCGGCCTGTTTCCAGTCGATTCCTCAGCCACGAACCGCACCAGGACCGAAAGACGTTTGGCGTCGCGGACGTGCATCACCGCCGGCAGCAGCGACACCATCAGCGCGGGATCCGTCGAGTCGAAGACGAAGTAGCCACCCAGCAATCGCACATCCGGACGTCCGCCGCGCGTGCCATGTCGGACCTCGCCAGTGGGCGACGCGGTGACTTTGGGATCGACGTACTGTGGAGTAACCGGATCGAAACCCGACAGCGTGAAGCCCGGCGTCGCAGGCATCAGCACGAAATCGCCAGCTTCCAGGGTCAGCGGCCGATGGCCTTCAACCGCCAGCAGGCAGCGGCCTTCCAGCACGGCACAGAAGCTCGGCTGGCCGAACTCGGCGTAGCGCACGCCCCACTGCCCCGCACCGCTGATGCGCTTGGAGAACACGGCGCGTGGCTGCAGCAGCGCCACCACCTCGGAAAGCGGGTCGCTCATGGCTGGACGCTCGCCAATGAATTCCGGACTTTTCAGTGTAGAGCGTCCAGTTACGGGTCGCTACGGTGTGCACATCCCCCCATACATCGCAGGACCCTCATGAACACCGTGCTGATCACCGGCTGCTCTTCCGGCTATGGTCTCGAAACCGCTCGCCACTTCCACGCCCAGGGCTGGAACGTGGTCGCCACCATGCGCACGCCGCGCGCGGACATCCTTCCGGACTCTGAGCGGATGCGCGTGCTGGCACTGGACGTGACCAGCCCCGGCAGCATCACCGCGACCCTCGATGCATGCGGCCCCATCGACGCGCTGGTCAACAATGCCGGCATCGGCCTGTTCGGCGCCTTCGAGGCGACGCCGATGACCACCGTGCGCGAAGTGTTCGAGACCAATACCTTCGGCGTGATGGCGATGACGCAGGCCGTGCTGCCGCAGTTCCGCACACGCCGGGCCGGCGTCGTGGTGAACGTGACGTCCAGCGCGACACTGGCGCCGATGCCACTGGTCGCGGCGTACACCGCGAGCAAGACCGCCATCGAGGGCTTCACCGGCTCGCTGGCGCATGAGCTTGCCACCTTCGGCGTGCGAGCGAAGCTGGTGGAGCCTGGCTATGGTCCGACTACGCGCTTCGCGGCGAACGTCGGGCAGCGCATGGAAGGATCGATCCCGGAGGCGTACGCGCCGTTCGCGCAGCGCATCTTCGATTCGCTGTCGCAGGTAACGTCAACGACAACCGGAGCCGACGTCGCCGACGCGGTGTGGCGCGCCGTCAACGATGCTGGCGGACAACTCCGATTCCCCGCAGGTGCGGACGCAGTGGCGCTGGCTCAAGCACGCTGACCGTCTGCGACGCCGCATGACCGGAACCACGGCGGCACAGCCGCCGTGGTTCCGGGACCAAACGCGGCCAGCTATGCCACCTCGCGGGCTCGATGCGCCCAGCGATACAACACCGGCAGCACCAGCAGCGTCAGCGCGGTCGAAGACAGGATGCCGCCGATCACGACGGTCGCCAGCGGACGCTGCACTTCCGAGCCTGCACCAACGTTCAACGCCATCGGCAGGAAGCCCAGCGACGCCACCAGCGCCGTCATCAGCACCGGCCGCAAGCGGCCCAATGCGCCGTCCTTCACCGCATCTTCCAGCGCGTCGCCCTGGTCACGCAGTTTGCGAATGAAGGCGATCATCACCAGCCCGTTGAGCACCGCAACGCCCGACAGGGCGATGAAACCGACGCCGGCCGAGATCGACAGCGGAATGCCCCGCAACGCCAGCGCAACGATGCCGCCGGTCAACGCCAGCGGCACGCCACTGAAGACGATGGCTGCATCCCGGGCCGAGCCGAACGCCCAGAACAGCAGCGCGAAGATGATCGCCAGTGTCACCGGCACCACCACCGCCAGGCGCTGGCTGGCCGAGATCAACTGCTCGAACGTGCCGCCATAATCGATCCAGTAGCCCTCCGGCAGCTTCACGTCGCGGCCGATGCGCAGTCGCAGATCGGAGACAAAACCGCCGAGGTCGCGATCACGCACGTTGGCCGTGATCACCACACGACGCTTGCCGTTCTCGCGGTTGACCTGGTTAGGGCCGCGCTCGATCCGCACCTGCGCCACCTCGCGCAATGGCACTGTGCTGGGGCCGCCGCTGCGCCACGCCGCCGCGCGACTGGATTCGTCGGGATCAGCTGCGACCGGCAACGGAATCGGCAGGTCGGCCAGCACCGCCGGATCCTGCCGCAACGATTCCGGCAACCGCACCACCAGATCGAAACGGCGATCGCCTTCGAACAGCTGACCTGCGACTTCGCCTCCGATCGCCGTGGCCACGGTGTCCTGGATGTCGCCGGGATTGAGGCCGTAACGCGCCAGCGCCGCCGGATCCGGCGTGACCGTCAGCAGCGGCAGCCCGGTGACCTGTTCCGCCTTGACGTCCTGCGCTCCCGGCACCGTGCGCATCACGCGTTCGACGCGCGCCGCCAAGCGCGCCAGCTGGTCCAGGTCGTCGCCATATACCTTGATGGCCACGTCCGAGCGCACGCCCGAGATGAGCTCGTTGGTGCGCATCTGGATCGGCTGGGTGAACTCGTAGTTGCTGCCCGGTATCGCGCGCGCCGCTTCTTCCATCTCCTCGATCAGCTCGGACTTCGGCTTGCCAGGATCCGGCCACTGCTCGCGCGGCTTGAGCATCAGGAAGGTGTCGGCCAACGAAGGCGGCATCGGATCGGTGGCAACTTCGGCTGTTCCGATCTTCGAGAACACGTTGGCCACCTCGGGGAACTGCTTCATCCGGGTCTCCAGCGTCCGCTGCATGGTCACCGACTGCTCCAGGCTGGTGCCGGGGATGCGCATCGGCTGTACTACAATGTCCCCTTCGTCGAGGCTCGGCACGAACTCCGAACCGAGCCGGGTGGCCAGCAGGCCACACCCCACGACCAGCACCGCGGCACCGGCCAGCACCGCGACGCGATGACGCAGCGCCCAGTCCAGCATCGGTGCATAGCGTGCACGCGACCAGCGCATCAGGCGGTTGTCGTGCTCGGCCACGCGTCCGCGCAGGAGCGTCGCGATCGCTGCCGGGACGAAGGTGAGCGACAGCATCATCGCGCCGGTCAGCGCCAGCACCACGGTGATGGCCATCGGGTGGAACATTTTCCCTTCCACGCCCGACAACGCAAAGATCGGCAGGTAGACCGCCGCGATGATGCCCAGGCCGAACAGGCTCGGCTTGATGACTTCGGCCGTGGCCGATGCGGTCAGGTCGAAGCGCTCCTGCTGGTTCAACTCGCGACCCAGCGCACGCTGCGCCTCGCCAAAACGGCGCAGGCAGTTCTCGATGATGATGACCGCGCCGTCCACGATCAGGCCGAAGTCGAGCGCGCCCAGGCTCATCAGGTTGCCCGACACGCCGCCGCGAACCATGCCAATGATCGTGAACAGCATCGCCAGCGGAATCACGGCCGCGGTGATCAACGATCCACGCACGTTACCGAGCAGCACGAACAGCACGACGACCACCAGCAGCGCGCCTTCGATCAGGTTCTTGGCGACGGTACCGATGGTGCGGTCGACCAAGGCCGTGCGGTCGTAGACCGGCTTGGCATGCACACCTGCCGGCAGGCTGGCGTTGGCCGCATCGAGCTTTTGCGCCGCCGCGCGCGAGACCTCGCGGCTGTTGGCGCCGAACAGCATGAAGGCGGTGCCGATCACCACCTCATGCCCGTTCTGAGTGGCCGCACCGGTGCGCAGCTCCTTGCCTTCGTCGACGGTGGCGACGTCGCGTACGCGGATCGGCACGCCTTCGCGCCGGTCGAGCACGATGCTGCGGATCGACTCCAGGTCGGCAAGCTGGCCCGGCACGCGCACCAGCAACTGCTGGCCGTTGCGCTCGATGTAGCCGGCACCGACGTTCTGGTTGTTGCGTGCGATGGCCTGCACGACATCGTGCAGCGTGAAGCCGAGCGCGACCAGTTGCGCCGGATCGGGCGTGATGTGGATCTGCCGCTGGTAGCCGCCAATGGTATTGACCTCGGTGACACCCGGCGTGTTGCGCAGCTGCGGGCGGATCACCCAGTCCTGCAGCGTGCGCAGGTCGGTGGCGGTGTACGGCGTGCCATCGGACTTGCGGGCGCCGGGTTCGGCTTCGACGGTGTACATGAAGATCTCGCCGAGTCCGGTCGAGATCGGCCCCATCTCCGGATCCAGGCCTTCCGGCAATTGCGAAGCAATCTGCTGCAGCCGCTCGGCCACCTGCTGCCGTGCGAAGTACAGGTCGGTGCCGTCCTGGAAGACCACGGTGACCTGCGACAGTCCGTAACGCGACAGCGAACGCGTGTAGTCCAGCTTCGGCAAGCCGGCCATCGCCGTTTCGATGGGGAACGTAACGCGCTGCTCGGCCTCCAGCGGCGAGTAGCCAGATGCCTGCGTGTTGATCTGGACCTGGACGTTGGTGATGTCGGGAGTGGCATCGATCGGCAGGTGCCGGTAGCTCCACACGCCAAACGCAATCAGCGCGGCGGTGAGCACCAGCATCAGCCAGCGATGGCGAATGGAGAGACGTATGAGGCGTTCGAGCATGGCGGGCCTCAGTGATCTTCTTCGACGGTGGATTTTTCGATGTCCGCCTTGATCAGGAAGCTCTGCGCCACGACCACGCGCTCACCTGCCTTGAGGCCGTCCAGCACTTCCACGCGCTCGGCATCGCGCCGGCCCAACTTCACCGGGCGGGTGCGGTACGTGTCGCCTTGCTGCACGTAGACGACGTCCTGGTCTTCGGCGGTCTGCAGCGCGCCATGCGGCACCACCAGCTTCACGGGCTGGCGATCCACGGTGACGCGGGCCTTGACCGCCGAGCCCGGACGCCACAGACCGTCGGTGTTCTCGATCGTGGCACGAGCCACCGTGCTTTGACTGGCGGTAGCGGTGCCCGGCAGCACACGCTCCAGGGTCGTTTGCGCGGAAACGCCGTCGCTCAGGCGCGTCACGGTCACGGGCACGCCGGCACCGATGTGCTGGGCGTCGGCACCGAAGATGTGCAGGTCCACCCAGAGTGTGGACAGGTCGGCAATCTCGAAGAGCGGTGCGCCTTCTGCGGCGGACATGCCCACCGCGGCCGTGCGCGCCATGACCACGCCATTGATTGGCGCGCTGATCGAATATGTCGTCAGGCTCAGGTTGCTCTCGATGGTCGCCAGCACCTGTCCGGCGCGCACGTGGTCACCGACGCCAGCGCGCACCGAGCGCACCGGACCCGGGAACCGGGCGGTGACCTGCGCGACACGCCCCTCGACAGGCGTCAGCAGGCCCTGCACCTCGTGTTCGTCGGCGATCACGCCCGCCTCGACCGGCGCGACGCGGATGCCGGCAGCTTGCGCCGTCTTGGCGGGGATGGTGGTCTGCTGCGGAGCCTCCTCGTGTTCGCCGTGTTCTTCGGCTTCATGCGCCTCGCCAGTCTCGGACTCGGCGTTCGGCGAAGGACTGCAAGCAGTCAGCAACAGGGCCAGGCCCAGGGCGGACCAGTGGGAACGGATCATGGGGTGGAATCTCCAGACGAAGCGGCAGCCACCGGCGTCACGAACGCCTGGCCGGTGAGCCGCTGGATTTCGATGAGTGCGCGTTGCGCGTCGAGCGCTACGTCGAGTTGCTGTTGGCGCACCGCGGTCTGCTCGGACTGCAGTTGCGCCCATTCGAGGTAGCTGACCGCGCCGGCGCGGTACGCGCGTTCTGCGGCCTGCTCGGCGCGGGCCAGTCTTGGCAGGACGTCGCTTTGCAGGCGCTGTACCTCGGTCCGCCCCACTTCGTAGCGGCCGTGTGCTTCGACCAGCGTCGAGTACAGCGACAGCCCCTTCGCCTCGCGCTCGATCGACATCGTCTCCAACTCGGCCTCAGCGGCCCGGATGCCGGGCTCGGCTCGGGAGCGGCTGCCGAGCGGCAACGAAATGCCACCGATCAGGGCTGTGTCATCGGTGGTCTGCAGGCGACGCACTCCGACCTGCCAGTCCAGGTCCGCCGTCGCGGCCGAACGCGCCAGTTGCAGCCGCGCTTCGCCGATGCGGCGCTCGTCGGCGAACCGGACGAGTTCAGGCGTGCGCTCGAGCTCTCTGGCCAGCACTTCCATCGGCGCGACGGCCGGCAAGACCAGCGGATCGCCGCCGACCGCTTCGAACGACGGAACGCGCTCGCCCCATAGGGCCGCGAGATGTTGCCGCGCGGCGGCCTGCTGCTGCGAGGCGCGGTCGCGTGCCAGTTCGGCGCGCGCCTGTGCCGCCTGCGCCGTCAGCAGCACCGATTCCGGCGAAGCACCGGCCTGCAGGCGCTGGCGCGCAGCGACGACGGTGCGCTGCCGTTGTTCAACGTCGATCGCCCCCAGCGCGCGGCGGTGGTCGGCGGCGACGACGGCGAGATAGCGACGCGCGGTTTCTGCCAGCAGGTCGAGGCGCTGTGCCTCGCGCTGCACGGCGAGCGCATCGATGCGGCTTTGCGCCATCGCACGCCGGGCATCGAGCTTGCCGCCACGTTCCAGCACCGAGGCCAGGGTCAGGGTCAGCTCGGCGCCGCGTAGGCCGCTGTATTCGCCCGAACCGAAGGCGTTTTCGATGGTGGCGCCAGCGACCAGCGCCGGACGCTGTGCCGCCTGCTGGCTTTCGGCGGACAGCACGCTGCCGCGGCTGTCGAGTAGGCGCAGATCGGGATGTGAGAAGGAGACGCGCGCAAAGGCGTCGTCCAGGGTAAGGCGGTCGGCGGCGGTCGCGGGAAATGCCACGACGGCCGCGACCCACGCGGCCAAGGCCGCGAGTCGAACATGCATGGGGATGCTCCGATGGAATCAGACAAGGCGAATCGCCGGCTCAAGGCCAGCGCGCGTCATGCCTGGATCGGAGGCCTGAAGGGCGTGTTCGGCCGCAACGATGCCACGTGCGACATCACCGGCGGGAGGCCCTGCCGGTCGACCGGCACCGCGTCGAGCGCAGGCGATGCCGCAGCGGCGAGCGGGACGTTATGGCCGCAGCAATGCGCGTAATGCAGCAGCAGGTGAAGCGTGCCGTCTTCGCGGCACTGATCCGACCCTGCTTCGGTCACGTCATGCGCCGGGGCATGGTCGTCATGCAGTGCAGCCTGGGCGGCGTGATGGGTGGCTTCATGCACCTCGCCCACCGCCGCCAGTAACGGCTGCCCCGCCAGGCACAACACAAGCACCAGCATCAGGCTGGCATGCAATGCGCGCAGCAGGCGGTGGCGGTGACGGGGCATCGGCTCAGGGTAGTCGGGGTGGCGCGGGTTACACAATTGCACGGCGGTTACCGCTGCGCCGCGGCGCCACGGTCAGGGTTTGGCTTCCGACGCAGACAACAGGTACGGAGGCTGCGCATCGAAGGTCAGCGTGGCGACGACACCTCGCTCCCGGCCCGGGCGCACCTGCACGTCCCAGCCATAAAGCATGCACAGGCGTCGCACGATCGACAGGCCTATGCCGCCGCCCTGGGCGTGGCCGGCGTGCGTGCCGCGATAGCCTCGCTGGAACAGCTTGGCCGCGTCCTCCTCGCTCAGGCCCGGACCGGAGTCGATGACCTCGACCGAGCGCTGGCCCAGGCGCACCACGACGGAGCCTTCGGTCGTGTACTTCACCGCGTTGCCGATCAGGTTGCCCAGCGCCACCGCCACGGCGGCTTCGGGCGCATCCACCACGAGGCCGCGCTGGCCTTCGACGTGCAGCTCGAGCGGCTTGCCACCCAACTGCGCACGATGCGCGTCGAGCAGCTGTTCGGCGGCCTTGCCGATGTCGGTGGCACCGTGGCCGCGCTCGTTGCGCGACAGGAGCAGGAGCGCGCTGATCAGGTCGGTGCACTGCTGCTCGGCGCGCTGGATGCGCTGCAGGCGGGTGCGGGTCTTGTCGTCCAGGTCCGGACGCGACAGCAGCAGTTCGACCGCGCCCTTGATGACCGCCAGCGGCGTGCGCAACTCATGGCTGACGTCGGCGTTGAACTCGCGGTCGCGCTGCACGACCTCGGTCAAGCGCTCGGCATAGTCGTCCAGCGCTTCGGCCAGCTGGCCGACTTCGTCCTCGGGAAAATGCTGGGCCAGGTTTTCCGGCTCGGAGCTGCGGCCGGAACGCTTGAGCCGGTTGGCCAGTTCCGACACCGGACTCATCACTCGCGATGCGGACCACCAGCCAACGATCAACGACAGCAACGTGAACACGAACACGGAACCGTAGATCGCGCGGTTGAATTGCTTCTCGCCTCGCGCAGCCTGCGACATGTCGTAGGCCAGGAAGAACCAGGCTTGCGGCGTCTTGCGCACCGCCAGCTTGTAGGCCAGCGGCTTGCCCGCCTCATCGGTACCGGTGATGCCGTGGATGCCGTCCGCCAGATCGGCCCACTCCGGCCGGTTGACGCGCACGGAATCGAACTTGTCCGGCGTATAGACGAAAGCGCGGATCTGGTCGACCGCGAAATCGGGATTGCTAGGATCCCGCTCGAACTGCCTGGCGAACTCGCTGATGTTGCGGTTCATCAGGTCTTCGACGAGCTGGTTCTCCACGCGCGTGCGGGTGAAGTTGGTCGCCCACGCGAACAGCGCGGTCAGTCCGAAGCCGAGCAGCACGAAGGCGAGGATGATGCGGCTGCGCAGCTGCCGCCGGTAACGCATGCGCCGCCGGACCGGCGCAGTGCCCCCTGTCTGCGCCACCCGCTTATCCGTGGTCGGGAGCGGCGATGCGGTAACCGATGCCATGGCGGGTCTGGATCAGCGGCACGTCGAAAGGTTTGTCCACCACTGCACGCAGGCCGTGGATGTGGACACGCAGGCTGTCGGAGTCCGGCAGTTCCTCTCCCCACACGCGGGTTTCAAGTTCCTGGCGGGTGACGACGGCGGGCGCGGCTTCCATCAGCGCCTGCAGGATCTTCAGCGCGGTCGGGTTGAGCTGGAGCAGCTTGCCCTGGCGGCGCACTTCCAGCGTGTCGAGGTTGTACTCCAGGTCGCCCGCAGTCAGCACGCGCGTCTGCACGCCGCGGCCGCGGCGCGAGAGCGCGTTGAGGCGGACTTCCACTTCCTGCAGCGCGAACGGCTTGATCAGATAGTCGTCGGCGCCGGAATCGAATCCGGCCAGCTTGTTATCCAGGCTGTCGCGCGCAGTCAGCATCAGCACCGGCGTCTGCTTGCGCGCTTCGTTGCGCAGCTTGCGGCAGACCTCCAGTCCGTCCAGGCCCGGCAGGTTCAGGTCGAGCACGATCGCATCGAAGTCATGCACCACGGCCAGGTGCAGGCCGGTGATGCCGTCGGCGGCGAAATCGACGGTGTGGCCGCGGTCTTCGAGGAAGTCCCCGAGGTTGGCGGCGATGTCCTGGTTGTCTTCGATGACGAGAATGCGCATGGGACCTTCCTGATTGTGGGCCTTCGACCCGCCGGCGGCGGCGAGGTTCCGAAGGCGACTCCAGCGTGCGGACCAAACGTTAAGACTAAACGTTAAGACGAATGTCGTCGCCATGCCGTCCATGCGGCGTCATGACGCGCAACGCGCGACGGTGGCGGCGCTCGACATTCGCCGCGCACGAAGCGCACACAAAACAAAGGCCCAAGCGCGGGGCCACCGCGCCTGGGCCAAAAAGGTATTGCCCCGATTACCGTAGTGCTGCTTCCGACCAGGATCGACTGAACTTGGAAGTGGCAGTGCTGCGGCGAGGTCTAAGCTACGCCGAAATCGATTAAGCCGTTGTTAAATCCCGGCGTTAAATTGACGTTAAATGGGCCCCGCCCTCTGGCCCTTCGGCGTCAATCTGCGGGAAATAGCGTCAATCAGCCACAAACTTCCGTTAATTGCGGCTAACTTGCCTGATCAACGACGGAGCCCCCGCCTGACGGGTGGGCCGGCGGACGTGCTGGGCGACATAGCGGACGATCTCGCCGGCCACATCCACCCCGCTGGCCTCCTCGATTCCCTCCAGGCCCGGCGATGCGTTGACCTCCAACACCAGCGGACCGCGATCGGAACGGATCAGGTCGACACCGGCGATGCCGAGGCCCAGCACCTGCGCGGCACGGACCGCGACCTCCTGCTCGGCAGCGCTCGCGCGCACACCCTTGGCAGTGCCGCCGCGATGGAGGTTGGAGCGGAAGTCGCCCTTCGGTGCCTGGCGGCGCATCGCCGCGACCACGCGCCCTCCGACGACGAAGCAGCGCACGTCCGCACCCTTGGCCTCGTCGATGAACTCCTGCACCAGGAAGTTGGCGTACAGGCCGCGGAGCGCCTCGATGACACCGCGCGAGGCGGAGATTTTCTCGGTCAGCATCACGCCCGCGCCCTGCGTGCCCTCGTTCAGTTTGATCACATGCGGCGGCGGGCCGAGCATGTCCAGCAGGTCATGGGTGTCGTCGGGGTTGTCGCCGAACACGGTGACCGGCAGACCGATGCGTTCGGCGGCCAGCAACTGGTGGCAACGCAGCTTGTCGCGCGCACGCAGCACCGCGTCGGACGGATTGGGCGTGTAGCAGCCCATCAACTCGAACTGGCGCAGCACCGCAGAACCGTAGCGGGTGATCGAGGCACCGATGCGCGGGATGACCGCGTGGTAGCCCGACATCGGCACGCCCTTGTAATGCATGGCGAAGCCGTCGCTGGAGATGCGCATGTAACAGCGCAGCGGATCCAGCACGCGCACGCTGTGGCCATGGTCGCGCGCGGCTTCGATCAGGCGGCGGGTGGAATAGAGTTTACTGTTGCGGGAGAGGACGGCGAGTTTCATTGCCAGGATTCTAGTGGCACGGCGGCGAAGCCGAGCGGATGGCGGCCATGGAGGAAGGAGCGCGCCGGATCGACCGTGAACACGCGGGCCAGCGCGGTGCGTCCCAACAACAACGGGAACAGCATGCCGCGCCGGTCGGACAGATTGATTTCAATCTCGCGCTCCACCCCGGCCAGCATCAGCGTGGTGTGCACGAACACCCGGCGCGTGACATGACCACCGGAATCGGTGACCTCGCGTTCGTCGAACACTGGCGCCGCCGTCTCGACGATGCCGGCGCCATGCCCGGGACTGAGGCGAAAGCCGACCCACGGCGCACCGCGCTCGTAGAACGTCCATTGCGAGTCCACATGCAGCGCCGAACTGCGCGCCCCGCTGTCCACCTTGGCGCGAAGGCGCGCCACGCCCAGTTCGGGCAAGGCCACCCATTCACGCCAACCCAGCACGATCCTCGTTGCCATCGCGCCTCCCAGGAGTTACGCCCGCCGACGGGCAAAAACGGCGGCCACTGTAAAGCAGGGCCGCCGTTGCGGATGTGTAGAAAGGTCCGGGACCCTGGTCCCGCATCTGCCACGCGTCTTGCCTGCCAGCATAACGCCAGGTGGGGGAAGGCCTGCGTTAGGATTTCGTAGTGGTGCGAACGTTGCGACGACCGGTCGGCGACGCACACGAAGCCAGACAGTGCGACCCGCATTGCGCCGCACGCGAACACAGCCCCATCCCGTTTGCCCAGCTATCTGGCTGCATCCGGGATACGGAAGCGCGACACCGTCCAGCGGGTAACGTCCTCTTCCCATTCATCGCCCACGGCCGCGGTGATGGGGAGCGCCAGGTTGATCACCAGCATCCAGTCGCCCTGCACCGCGGTGGCCGCCGGGAACGACAGGCCGCGCGGCGCACCATCGGCATCGATGCCCTGGAACGCGCCGGCTCGCGCACGCACCCGGCCCTTCTCGTCCAGGGCGACGATGCTGTCGGTCTGGTTGGATGCGACCCACAGCAGCCCCTTGTGGAACAGCAGGCCGTCGGCACCGTACACGCTTTCCGCCAGCACGCTCACCGGGCCGTGGGGCATCGCCATGCGCAGCACACGGCCATCGCCGGCGTTGTTGATGTAGAGCACCTGCTCGTCGGCACTGAACGCCAGACCATTGGCGCCGAACGGAAGCGCGCCGGTCGTGCCCAGCAAAGCGTCGCGCGAGAACACCTCGACCTTGCAGGGCGCGCATCGCGTAGCGCCGGCAATGCGGTAGATGGCCCCCTGGAAGGAATCGGACACGTACAGGTTGCCGGCGCGATCGAACACCATGCCGTTGATGGCGGGCAGGCCGGATGCGCCGTAGGTGATCTGATCCTGGCTGCCATCGGGATTGTCGATGCGGCGCGCGGTCGGTGCCGCAGGATCCAACGCGCCGAAGGTGGCGACGTCCTCGACGGGCGTCTTGGCATCGAACCTGGCGTCCAGGCGCTGGAGCTTGGATGCGCCGAAATTCAGCACGTAGACCTTCCCGTCGCGGAACGCCACTCCGGTCAGCGGTGTCGCCCCAAAGCTGCGCTGCGCGATCACTTTGCCCTGCGCGGAGTAACGCACCAGTTGGTTGTTGCGTGCCGCCTCGGGCATGCGCGCATCGAACGTCCCGACGAAAAACTCACCCGTCGCAGGATCGACGGTGAGCCCTTCCGGGTGGCGCACACCGTCCGGAAGCTCGGTGAACCGTTCGACATCGATCAGCCAAGGTCCCTGCCCCGACCGCTGCGCGGCCACTCCCTGTGACGACGGCATCAGGAACAGCGCGGCAAGCAACCAGCCCGACAAACGTTCTATCTGACGAGGCAACCGGTCGAACCCGCTTGCGGGCTTCTTCGTCGCCATGGTTCTCACTCCAGGGGAATAGCCGTACGCGCACGGCGGGCGATGGAACGCTGCAATCTGCCGCACGCGCTGTTAAGGACGCGCATTGCCGGAACCTCATTCGCCACTCACGCCTGCTCGACACCGGCTGCCACAGGCTTGGCCACTTCGCGGTCCCCCACGGAGTACAACCATGTCCGCCAAGCGCGATGCTTCCGGCGCCTCAACGCCGGACACCCTGCCGCGTCCCGATTTCCATTTCTCCGGCCAGATCGGCCGCACCGTGCTCGATTCCGACCCGGCGCAGTTCCCGCAACCGGTTCAGCCCCCACAAGGCGCGCCCAACATCGTGCTGATCCTGCTCGACGATGTCGGCTTCGGTCAGTTCAGCACCTTCGGCGGCGGCGTGCCTTCGCCGACGATGGATCGCCTGGCCGCGGAGGGCTTGCGCTACAACTGCTTCCACACCACTGCGCTGTGCAGCCCGACGCGAGCGGCGCTGATCACCGGACGTAACCACCATTCGGCTTCATTCGCCGGCATCACCGAAATGGCGACCGGCTACGACGGTTACTGCTGCGTACTACCGCGCAGCTGCGGCACCGTCGGCGAGGTGCTTCGCCAGAACGGCTACATGACCGCGTGGATCGGCAAGAACCACAACACGCCGACCTGGGAGCTCAGCGCCGCCGGGCCGTTCGATCGCTGGGCCAACGGCCTGGGGTTCGACTACTTCTACGGCTTCAACGCCGGCGACATGAACCACTGGAATCCGCTGCTGTTCGAAAACCGCGATCTGGTTCCGGCTTCGGACGATCCGGACTATCACCTCACCGAGGACCTCGCCGATAAGGCCATCGCCTGGGTGCGCAAGGTCAAGAGCATTGCGCCGGACAAGCCGTATTTCCTCTATGTGGCTCCAGGCGCCACGCATGCGCCGCACCAGGCGCCGAAATCGTGGATCGACAAGTTCAAGGGCCAGTTCGACATGGGCTGGGATGCCTACCGCGAGCAGACACTGGAGCGGCAGAAGAAGCTCGGCGTCGTACCCAAGGACACGAAGCTCACCACCCGTTCGGCGGGCCTGCCGGCGTGGGACGGACTGAACGCCGACCAGAAGCGTCTGTACGCGCGGATGATGGAAGTCTTCGCCGCCTACGGCGCGCAGGTCGATGCGGCGATGGGCCGCATCATCGACGCGGTCAAGGCGCTGCCGGATGCCGGCAACACGGTGATCATCTACATCGCTGGCGACAACGGTTCCAGCGCGGAAGGCGGACTGGAAGGCTCGCTCAACGAGAACCTGTTCTTCAACGGATTCGTCGAGAAGTGGCAGGACAACCTGAAGGCCATCGACGAGCTCGGCGGACCCAAGCACTTCAACCACTTCCCGTCCTCCTGGGCGCACGCGATGAACACGCCGTTCCAGTGGACCAAGCAGGTTGCCAGCCACTTCGGCGGCACCCGCAACCCGATGATCATCAGCTGGCCGGATGGCATCCAGGACAAGGGCGGCCTGCGCGAGCAGTTCCTGCACACGATCGACATCGTGCCGACGATCTATGAGATCTGCAGCGTCACCGCGCCGCGCGTGCTCAATGGCGTTCCGCAGAAGGAGATAGAGGGCATCAGCTTCGCGTTCACCTTCGGCGACGCCAAGGCACCGAGCAGGCGGCGCACGCAGTACTTCGAACTCGCCGTCAACCGCGGTCTCTACCACGACGGCTGGATGGCGTCGGCGCCATCGTTCGCGCCGTGGCAGGCGGTCCGTCCAGAAGACTGGAACCCCGACAAGCAGGTATGGGAGCTGTACAAGCTCGACGAGGACTTCTCCCAGGCCAACGACATCGCCAAGGACCATCCCGACAAGCTGCGCGAGCTGCAGGACCTGTGGTGGGCCGAGGCGGCGAAGTACAGCGTGCTGCCGATCGATTGGCGCGGCACCATCCGCATGAATGCCGAGGCGATGGGCCGGCCCAGCCTGGTCGGCAAGCGAACCACCGCCACCTACTACGAAGGCATGGTCGCGCTGCCCGACGCCGCCTGCCTGCCGATGCTCAACAAGTCATGGACGATCACTGCGCAGGTAGAGCTGCCCGACGACAAGGCGCAGGGCATGATCATCACGCAGGGCGGTTCGGAAGGCGGCTACGGCCTCTATCTTCGCGATGGCAAGCCGACCTTCTCCTATAACTTCCTCGGCATGGAGCGTCCGACGTTCGCCGCCGAGAAGCCTCTGCCCAAGGGCAAGGCCACCATCGTGGTCGAGTTCGCCTACGACGGCGGCGGCATGGGCAAGGGCGGCACCGTCACGCTGAAGGCGAATGGCAAACAGGTCGCCACTGGCCGCCTCGAGCGGACCATTCCAATCCAGTTCTCGATCGGCGAAGGCCTGGACATCGGCATGGACAACGGCTCGGCGGTCGACTGGACCTACACGCTGCCCTTCCGCTTCACCGGCCGCATCGACGAGGTGACCGTCGAGGTGCACCCGGAAGACGCAAAGTCAGCCAAGAAGGCGAAGAAGTCCGTCGCGTAGCACGCCCTCGCCCGCCCGCCGCACTCACGTGACGGCGGACGCGGTTTCGACGGCATGACGCGTCGACGCCTGGCCGGGTAAGGTCCCGCCGGGCGTTCACCTGTGCGAGCCGTTGCCCACCGCCGCCGTGCGACGCCGATGCCCAACGCCGTACAGTCCGTCACCCTGTTCCTGGGCATCGCCTTCGGCGCACTGCTGCTCGGGGCGATGTTCGCCTGGCTGTGGTGGCGTTACCGCGGCACCGTGCTGTTCACGGCAGCGTTGTTCTGGCTGGGCTACGCGATCTGGGAAATCATCGTGCAATGGCGCACGCCGGAGGCCGACGTCCGCGTCGACCTCGTGGTGATCTATCCGGCTCTGCTGCTCATCACGACGTTCGCGATGCTGGCGCTGCGACGCCGCGAGCGGAAGAAGTCCTGAGCGCTGCTGTGGTGCCGGTTATCCCGGCGGATGGAATCGACGAAAGAAAAAAGCGCGCCATCGGCGCGCTTTTTCTTCCTGCAGAACGCCCCGCTCGCGCGCCTTGATCAGAGCGCGAAGTCCAGACGCACCTTGCCGCGCCCGCCGCCGGGGGCGAACTGCCACTGCTTGACGGCCTTCACGGCCGACTGCTCGAACACGCGCGCGGGCTTGGCGTTGACGACCGAGACGTTGGCGACGTTGCCGCCGTCGTCCACGGTGAACTCGACTTCGACGAAGCCCTGGGTGCCGGCGCGGGCAGCTTCAGCCGGATACTGCGGCTCGACGCGCTTGATCGGCTTCAGCTCGGCCGACAGGGCCGGGGTGGCGAACGACAGGACCAGGGCGGCCAGGCCGATGGCGTGCAGGGAACGACGCATGGAGTACTCCTTGGGGATGGGAATGTCAGGCGGACAGCGGTGACATCGGCCGCATCCGGCGAATCTTTAGGGGCGCTTCCTGCTGCCTTGAATACCTAAAGTTTTGGCGTGCCCCGCCGTTGCTCCGGGTGTCCCCGAACCGGTCGTATCGCGAGCCATGCCTACCCGCACCTCCTCCCCACTGCTGGATCAACTGCTCCGTCCCGCCACCCACCTGATGTCGCGTCTGCGCTTCGGCCAGAAAGCGATGCTGATCGGCGCCACCTTCATGCTGACCTGCGGCCTGCTGGCCGGCATCCTGCTGGTGCGCTCCAACGCCGAGATCGATGCGGCCCGCACGCAGCGCTCCGCGGTCGCCGGGCTGGCCCATCTGCATGGCGCGATGCTGGCGATGCAGGAACACGAGCAACTGGTGCTGCGCCGCTTCGGCAAGGACACTGTCTCCGATACGGCCATCAGCAAGGCGGCAGAGTCGGCCGAAGCGCAACTCGACGCACTGGCGGCCTGGCAGCGCGCGACGCTGCCGGAGGCGCCGATGCAGGCTGGCCTGCAGGCCGCCCGTGACGCCTGGGCCAAGGCCGCCGGCGACCATGCCGATTCGGCCGCCGCGTCAGCGGCGCACAACGCTGCGGTCGTCAAGGTAAGTGACCTGGTGGCTCTGCTGTCGAACAGCACCGGCCTGCAGCTGGCGTCTGACCCGGCCGTGCTCTACATGGGCCGCGCCGCCACCGACTGGATTCCCACACTGACGCAGTACGCCTCGCAGCAGGGCTCGGTCAGCCTGCGCGTGCTCGGCGACGGCGCGATCTGGGTCGACGACCGCACGGGGCTGGCGATCTCGCGGACGATGCAGGACTTCGTGCGCGGCCGCCTCGAGCTGGAGCTGAAGGACGCCGAGAAGGAGATGCCGACCCTGCAGGACACCATCGGCAAGCAGCTGCGCACCGCGCTGGAGGCCGTCGCCAAGCAGAACTCGGCCATCCAGACCCATGTGCTGGACGCCGAGACGCCGGTGCTGCCGGTGAAGGTGATGGCGGCGCGTACCCAGGCCACGCGTCTGGCGCTGGCCTCGGCGCTGGCTGCGGCCAACATGTCGCTCGACAAGGCCGCGCAGCTCGAGATCAGCCGCCTTAAGCAGCGCACCGCGCTGACGATGGGCGCCTGCGTGCTGGTGCTGCTGATCGCTGCCTACCTGTTCCTCGGCTTCAGCCGCGGCACCCGTGCCGCGTTGTCGGAAGTCGAAGCCGCCTCCGACCTGCTCGCCCGCGGCGAGTTCCCGGAATCGGTGCGCGTGCACACCCGCGACGAAATGAACGACATCGCCCGCAGCCTGGAGCGCGCGATCCGCACGCTGCGCGGCTTCGCCGACGCCCAGGGCGAGATGGCCCATCGCCATGACGAAGGCCAGATCAGCTTCCGCATGGACGACAGCGCGTTCCCGGGCGCCTATGGCCGCATGGTGAGCGATACGAACGGCCTGGTCGCTTCGCACCTGGCGGCGATCGAGAAGGCACTGGGCATCATGGAGCGCTACGCGATCGGCGACCTGACGCTCGACATGGACCGCCTACCGGGCGAAAAGGCGGCGATGACGCGCACGATGGACTCGGTCAAGACCAGCCTCAACGCTGTCAATGGCGAGATCGAGCGCCTGGTCGAGGCCGCCGTCGCCGGCGACTTCACCGTGCGCGGCGACGCCGCCCGCTTCCAGTTCGTGTTCCGCGACATCGTGCAGTCGCTCAACCAGCTGATGTCCACGGCCGATGGCGGCCTGCACGAAGTCGGCTCACTGCTGTCCGCGGTCGCCGACGGCGACCTCAACCGTCGCGTCGAAGTGGAGCTGCCGGGCCAGTTCGGCCGCCTCGCCAGTGACGCCAACCGCACCGTCGAACAGCTCTCGCAGATCGTCGGCCAGATCCGCCAGGGCAGCGACGCGATCAGCTCCGCCGCCGCCGAGATCGCCGCCGGCAACAGCGACCTCTCACAGCGTACCGAGCAGCAGGCCGCGTCGCTGGAAGAAACCGCCTCGTCGATGGAAGAACTCACCTCGACCGTGCGACAGAATGCCGACAACGCCCGCCAGGCCAACCAGTTGGCGATCGGCGCGGCCGAAGTCGCCGGCCAGGGCGGCGCGGTGGTCGGCGAAGTCGTGCAGACGATGAACGCCATCAACGCCTCGTCGAAGAAGATCGTCGACATCATCGGCGTCATCGACGGCATCGCGTTCCAGACCAACATTCTCGCGCTGAACGCCGCGGTCGAAGCCGCACGTGCCGGCGAACAGGGCCGCGGCTTCGCGGTGGTCGCCGCCGAGGTGCGCTCGCTCGCGCAGCGCTCCGCCAACGCCGCCAAGGAGATCAAGGCGCTGATCACCGACTCGGTCGTCAAGGTCGAGGAAGGCAGCGAGCTGGTCGACCAGGCCGGAAAGACCATGGAAGAAATCGTGACGAGCGTGAAGCGCGTCGCCGACATCATTGCCGACATCAGCGCCGCCTCGCAGGAGCAGACCGCCGGCATCGACCAGGTCAACCAGGCCATCACGCAGATGGACGAAGGTACGCAGCAGAACGCGGCACTGGTGGAGGAAGCCTCCGCGGCCGCGCGCAGCATGGAACAGCAGGCCGAACAGCTGGTGCAGACGGTGGCGGTGTTCCGTCTCGCCCACGGCGCCACGGCCACATCGGCGCACACGGCATCGGCGGTGATCGAGATGCCCGTGCACGCGGCCAAGGCGCAGGCCTCGCGTGCCAAGCCGGCGGCCCGCAAGCCGCGTGGCCAGGCAGTCGTCAACGGCGGCGATCTGAACTGGCAGGAGTTCTGATCCGCGCGGCGGCACGAGCTGCACCGTGCCGCCGCTTCTTCCTGCGCTTTCCCAGCACTTCCCTTCCCAGGCGGCCATCGGCCGCCCCAGCCGAGCGCCTCGACGATGCGCACTTCGCGCAGCCAGGACGAACGTGAGTTCAGCTTCGACGACCGCGACTTCCGTCGCGTCTGCCGCCTGATCCACGCGCGCGCCGGCATCCATCTGCAACCGCACAAGCGCGACATGGTCTACAGCCGCCTGGCGCGCCGCGTCCGCGCGCTCGGCATGGAGCGCTTCTGCGATTACCTCGACTACGTCGAGACCGAAGCCGAGGCCGAGGCCGAGGGCCAGAGCTTCGTCAATGCATTGACGACCAACCTGACCTCGTTCTTCCGCGAGGCCCACCACTTCGACGCACTGGCGACGCTGCTCCGCTCGCTGCCGCCCGGCGGCCTGCGCATCTGGTGCAACGCGGCGTCGACCGGCGAGGAGCCGTACTCGATCGCGATCACCGCGTGCGAGGCGTTCGGCACGATGACGCCGCCGGTGCGCATCCTCGCCACCGACATCGACACCAACGTGCTGGACACGGCCGCGAGCGGCATCTACCCGGTCGAGCGCATCACCGGTCTGTCGCCGCAGCAGCGGCATCAGTTCTTCCAGCGCGGCAGCGGCCCCAACGCCGGCCTGTGCCGCGTCAAACCGGCTCTGCAGTCGCTGATCGAGTTCCGCACGCTCAACCTGCTGGCCGACGATTACGGCCTGCGTGGCGGCTTCGATGCGGTGTTCTGCCGCAACGTGATGATCTATTTCGACAAGCCGACCCAGTACCAGGTGCTGAGCCGGATCGCGCCGCTGCTGGCGCCGCATGGCCTGCTGTTCGCCGGTCATTCCGAAAGCTTCAACCACGCCCACGACCTGATCATGCCCTGCGGCCGGACCACATACCGCGCTGCGGCAGGAGGCCCTCGATGAACGCCGTCTCCGCCAGCCTGGAACCGGGCAGCTACTACGATCCGGTGCTGCAAACCCACGCGATCAAGCTGCTCCCTGCCGACTACCGCGTGACCGACCAGCCGCTGGCGCTGGTGACGTTGCTGGGTTCGTGCGTGGCCGCATGCCTCTTCGACCCGCTGCTCGGGGTCGGAGGCATGAACCACTTCATGCTGCCCGGTGGCGGCAGCGACGTGTGCTCGCGCTACGGCGCGCACGCGATGGAGCTGCTGATCAACGACCTGCTCAAGCGCGGCGTGCGGCGCTCGCGCCTGCAGGCCAAGGTGTTCGGCGGGGGCAACGTGCTCAGCGGCTTCTACAGCGATCCGATCGGCACGCGCAACGCCGGCTTCGTGCTGGAGTACCTCGCCGCCGAGCGCATCCCGTTGATGGCGCAGGACCTGGGCGACATCCACCCGCGCAAGGTCTGCTTCTTCCCGCAGACCGGACGCACGCTGGTCAAGCGGCTGCCGTCCGCGCGCAACGATGTGATCGTCGACGCCGAGCGTGCCTACTACGGCCGCCTCGCCCGCGAACCGTCCAGCGGCAGCGTGGAGCTGTTCTGATGATCGCGTCCGCCGTCCGGAATCCGGCAAAGGCGTCCCGCGACCCCATCAAGGTGCTTGTCGTCGACGACTCCGCGCTGGTCCGGCAGATCATGACGCAGCTGCTCGATGCCGATCCCGGCATCGAGGTTGTCGGCAGCGCCGCCGATCCGTACATCGCGCGGGAAAAGATCAAGCAGCTCAACCCCGACGTGCTGACGCTCGATGTCGAGATGCCGCGCATGGATGGCCTGACGTTCCTGCGCAACCTGATGCGGCTGCGGCCGATGCCGGTGGTCATGGTGTCGACGCTGACCGAGCGCGGCGCGCAGGTGACGCTCGATGCGCTGGCGCTGGGCGCAGTGGATTTCGTCGCCAAGCCCAAGCTCGATGTCGCCCGCGGCTTGGGCGAATATGCGGAAGTACTGGTGGAGAAGGTGCGCCAGGCGGCGCGTGCGCGCGTGGTCGCGCTGGCGCCGGACCGCACCGCCGCCCCCGCGGTGTCCGCCTACCGCACGACCCATCGCCTGCTCGCGATCGGCGCGTCGACCGGCGGCACCGAGGCGATCCGCGAAGTGCTGATGCAGATGCCGGCCGATGCACCGGCGACGGTCATCGCCCAGCACATCCCCGGCGCCTTCAGCGCCGCGTTCGCCGACCGGCTGGACCGCCACAGCCGCATGACCGTGGTGCACGTGGAGCACGACCAGCCGCTGCTGGCCGGCCACGCCTACGTCGCGCCGGGCGGCCGCCACCTGCGCGTGTACCGCAGCGGCGCGAACTGGCACTGCCGCCTCGGCGACGACGCCCCGGTGCGCCAGCACCGGCCCAGCGTCGACGTGCTGTTCGAGTCGGTGGCCGAACACGCCGGCGCCAACGCCAGCGCTGCCCTGCTGACCGGCATGGGCGACGACGGCGCGCGCGGGTTGCTGGCGTTGCGCAAGGCGGGTGCGGCGACGGTCGCGCAGGACGAAGCCAGCAGCGTGGTGTGGGGCATGCCCGGCGCCGCGGTCGCGCTCGGTGCGGCGCAGGAAACGGTGCCTTTGTCGCAGATCGCCACGCGCCTGCTCGCCGCCACCGTGCGTGAGCCGTCGCCAGCGTGACCGGCTGCGCCATTCAGCTGTTTTTGCCTGTTTTTTGCTTCAAAGCGTTCTAAAGCCACCGCCACTGCGGCCGTTATCAAAGTTGCCCCACTCCGACGAGATCGATGATGGATTCGCGCGTACTCATTCGCTTGGCAGCGCCGCTGGCGCTCACTGTTCTGCTGATCGGCGCCGAAGCGCTGGGCTGGCCCGCTGCGGTCCGCTGGGGCGCGCTGGTGGCCATGACCGCCGCCTGGATCGGCTTTGCCTGGTCGACGCAGCGCCCCGGCGCGCGAGACGCGGCGATGCTGCGCGAGCAGACGCGCCTGCTCGACGAGCTTCGCAATTTCGTCGGTGCCGAGGTGCAGGGCTCGCGCGGCGAGATCGACCGCACCCGCAGCCTGATCCGCGAATCGGTGGCCAAGCTCGGCGTCAGCTTCGAGGCGGTCAACCGCAAGTCGCGCGAACAGAGCGAGGTCGTGGCACGGCTGATCGACCGCACCGGCGACGGCGAGCACGGCAGCGGCGTGGATGTCTCGCGCTTCGCGGTGCAGGCCAGCCAGCAGATGGAGCAGCTGGTCGAGGCACTGGAAGCGGTCAGCGGCCAGAGCGGCACCACGGTCACGCACATCGACGCGATGGCCGAACACCTGGACGGCATCTTCGCCCTGCTCGAGGACGTCAAGTCGATCGCCGACCAGACCAACCTGCTGGCGCTCAACGCCGCCATCGAAGCCGCTCGCGCCGGCGAGGCCGGCCGGGGCTTCGCGGTCGTGGCCGACGAGGTGCGCAATCTGTCCGAGCGCTCCACCGCGTTCAATGAGCAGATCCGCAAGCTCGCGCACAGCTCCAAGGATTCGATCGCCCGGGTCCGCGACATGGTCAGCCAGATGGCTTCGCGCGACCTCGACCGGTCGCGGGGCGCGCGCGTCGAAGCGGCAGCGATGCTCGAACGCGTCGACGGCATCAACCGCGGCCTCGGCAACGGCATGCGCGAGATCGCCGATTGCGGCCGCTCCATCGACGGCTCGGTCGCCGAGGCCGTGCGTTCGCTGCAGTTCGAGGACATCGCCACGCAGGCGCTGGGCGCCGCCACGTTGCACCTGGAGCGCCTGGGCGCGATCAACCGCGAAGCCACCGCCCTGCACCAGCTGTTGCACCGCGCAGACCGCCCGGACGGCGAAATGCGCCAGGCGGTGGGCCAGCTCGGCCAGCGCATCGCACAGATGCGCAACGAGTGGGAACGCCCGCCCCACAAGCCGGTGATGCAGCAGTCGATGGATGCTGGTAGCGTCGAACTCTTCTGAGTACTCGCATGCCGGGATGACGTCGATCCCCCCATCACGACCGAGCGGGCAATCTCCCCGCATGGCGAACCCCAACACCGGGCGCGGATTCCGCGCCCGTCTTCATGGACGGCTCTGGCTGCTGTGCCTCGCCGCCTGCGCCGTCGCGCTCGGCTGGCAGGCCTGGGTAATGCCACGCCTGCTCGCCAACCTGCCGCCGATGCCGGGTATGGCACCGTTCTGGATCGCGATGCTGCTGTCGGCGCTGCTGCTCGGCACATCGTTGTTCCTGCTGCTGCGCAGGCTGCGTCCGGGCCGCGACGATGAACTGGCCGCGCAGCTGCGTCGCCAGCAGCAGGAACTGCAGGCGCTGGCCGGGCGCCTGATCGACCTGCAGGAAACCGAGCGCCGCATGCTGTCGCGCGAGCTTCACGACGACATCGGCCAGGCGATCACCGCGATCAAGCTCGGCGTGATGTCGATCGATGGCGAGAGCGCGCCCGTGCGCGAGGAGATCGTGCGGGAGGTCGTCGGCCTCGCCGACCAGACCATCGCCAAGCTCCGCGACATCTCGATGCTGCTGCGGCCGCCGCAACTCGACGCGCTGGGGCTGGAGGCCGCCCTGCGCTGGCAGAGCGAACGCCTGTTCCGTGCCGCCCCGGCCGAACTCGAATTGCGGCTCGACGCCCTGCAGGACCGTGCCGATCCTGCGGTCGAACTGGCCTGCTTCCGCATCGCGCAGGAGGCGCTGACCAACGTGCTGCGCCACGCCGACGCGCGCCAGGTGACGCTGACGCTGTCCCGGCAGGAAGGCGGACTGATGCTGCATGTCCTCGATGACGGCCGCGGCGTCGCGCCGGACCGCATCGACGGCCTGGGTCTGCTGACCATGCGCGAGCGCGCGCAACTGCTCGGCGGCCACTTCGACATCGAGACCGAGCCCGGCGCCGGCACCTCGGTGCGGGCGTGGCTGCCGCTGAAGCCGCAGGCGCAGTAGGCGCAGCGCAGCCCCCTCACGGCGCACTTGCGGCGCTCGCACCGTTCGTCCTGAGCGTAGGCGCGCGCCGCGCCGGAGTCGAAGGATGAAGCGGGCGAAGTCGTCCCCGTGCACCCTTCGACTCCGGCCTACGGCCTACGCTCAGGGCGAACGGTGGCGTGGGCGTGGCGAACTAATCCCGGGTCGCGCGCCAGGCCGACAGCAGCACCGCGGTCGCTGCGGCGACGTTGAGGCTCTCCACCGCCCCCGTGCCCGGGATCGACAGACGCAGGTCGCAGGCCTCGGCCAGGTCGCGGTCCATGCCCTCGCCCTCGGCGCCGATCACGTAGACCACGCGATCGGGCAACTCGGTGTCGAACAGGTCGCCGCCGCCCTTCACCACCGTCGCGGCCAGCGTGAAGCCGGCGCCGCGCAGTTGCGCGATGGCATTGTCGCTGCGCCCCAGCCGCACCATCGGCACGGCCTCGGCACCGCCTTCGGCGACGCGCGCCGCGGCACCGGACAGCGCCAGCGGCGAGGACTTGGGTAGCAGCACCGCCACCACGCCGAAGTGCGCGGCCGAGCGCAGGATCGCGCCGAGGTTGTGCGGATTGCCGACGCCGTCCAGCCACAGCGCGCATTGCGGTCCGGCGGGCAGGTCGCGCAGCCAGGTCGACAGCGGCACGGGCTCCTCGCGCAGCACATCGGCGACCACACCCTCGTGGTGCGTGCTGGCGGCGAGCCGGTTCAGGTCCTCCTCGTCCACCACGCGATAACCGACGCGATTGGCCACGCACCATTTCAACAGCGGCTGCAGCGCCGGAATGCGCGACTCGCCCAGGTACACCTTGCGGATCGCCTGCGGGCGACGCTGGAACACCGCGTGGATCGCATTGAGGCCGTAAAGACGCAGTTCGGCGGTGCGCTGATCGCGCAATGCGGCGCTGTCGTGGCCGCCGGGCTGCTCGTCGTGATGCGTGTGCTGCTGCCGCTCGCGATGCAGCGGCGGACGGCGCTGCTCCTGCTGCGGCTCGCGATGCGCCGGGGAACGGCGTTGCTCCTGCGACGGCTCGCGCGGACCGCGTGCGGCCGCACGATCCCAGGGCTGGCCGCTTCCGGGCGGGCGCCCGCGCGGTGGCCGGCCGTCATTCGGTGGGGTGCGTTGCATCGTCCAGACTCCTTCTCACTTTGGCGAACACGCGCAGGTCGTGCAGTTCGCCGAACTTCACCACGGCACAGCGTTGCGTGCCCTCTTCCTCGAACCCGTTCTTCAGCAGCACGCGGGCCGAGGCCGGATTGTTGTCCAGCACCGTCGCCTGCAGGCGGTGCAGCGACAGCCCGCGCATGACCCATGGCGCGTACAGCGCCACCACGCGCGTCATCAGTCCACGCCCCCAGTGCGCCTGGCCGAGCCAGTAGCCAAGTTCGGCGCCGTGCCGGCGCTCACCCTGGCCTGGTCGCGCGCCGATGCCACCGCAGGCCTGGCCACCGATTTCGATCGCGAACACCGGGTCGGCGAGGTCGACCACTTCCCCGGCCAGGAAGCGCTCCCCGTCCGCACGCGTGTACGGATGCGGGAAACGGTCGCTGAGGCCGCGCACGATGCGGATGTCGTTGGCGTGCATGAGCAGCGATTCCAGGTCGTCACGCCGCCAGCGGCGCAGCACGAAACCGTCGCCGCGCAGGGTTACATCGTGGCCGTATTGCTGGCGGAACGGGTCGAGCATGGGCACAGGGTAGCAGCCACCGTTGGCCCTGCCCCCTCTTCCGGCGACCACCCCTCCCATGCGGGGAAGGGACAGGCCGCCGGAGGCGCCACAGGATGGCCGCTTACGCGTGCCCGCCCACCTGCGGCGTCTGCGACTCGAGCTTTTCCAACTCGTGCGCCACCGCTTCCGGCGAGCGCGTGAACTTGGCCAGCAGCACGTAGAACGCCGGCACGACGAACAGCGACAGCAGCGTCGAGAACGAGACACCGAAGATCACCACGATGCCGATCGTGGCGCGGCTCGCCGAGCCCGGGCCACCGGCCAGCACCAGCGGGATGGCGCCGACCACAGTCGCGATCGACGTCATCAGGATCGGGCGCAGGCGCACCGACGAAGCCTCGACGATGGCCTCGTGGATGCTGCGGCCTTCGTCGCGCAACTGGTTCGCGAACTCGACGATCAGGATGCCGTTCTTCGCCGCCAGGCCCACCAGCATGACGATGCCGATCTGGCTGAACAGGTTGAGCGTGCCGCCGGTCACGGCCAGTCCGATCAACGCGCCGAGCACGCCGAGCGGCACGGTCAGCATGATCACGAACGGATGCACGAAGCTTTCGAACTGCGCCGCCAGCACCAGGAACACGATCAGCAGCGCCAGCGTGAAGGTCAGCATCACCGCGCCGCCGGCCTGCTTGTACTCGCGCGACTCACCCTTCCAGTCGATCTGCGCGTGTTCGGGCAGCTCTTCCTTCACCGCCTGTTCGAGCCAGGTAATGGCATCGCCCATGCGGTAGCCCGGCGAGAGGCCGGCGCTGATCGTGATCGCACGCAGGCGGTTGAAGCGGTTGAGGCTGCCGGGCTCGGCCAGCTCCTTCAGCGTGACCAGGTTCGACAGCGGCACCAGCGCGCCATCGCGCGCGCGCACCTGGATCGCCGCGAGGTCAGCCGGCGTGGCGCGCAGTTCGCGGTTGGACTGGACGATGACGTCGTATTCCTCGCCGTTCTGCACGAACGTGGTGACGCGGCGGCTGCCCATCATCGTTTCCAGCGCGTGGCCGATGTCGCCGACGGGCACGCCGAGGTCGGCGGCACGCTGGCGGTCGATCTCCACGCGCATCTGCGGACGGGTTTCCTTGTAGTCGGAATCCGCCGAGAAGAAGCCCGGGTTCTGCTCCATGCGCGCCAGGATCTTGTCTCGCCACTGCGCCAGTTCGGCGTAGTCCGGGCCGCCGAGCACGATGGCGACCGGCTGTCCGCGGCTGCGCACCAGGCCGCCGCTGACCTGCGGCATCGCTCGTACGCCCGGCAGCTGTGCCAGCTCGCCCTGCAACTGCTTGGCGACGTCGGCCGTGCTGATGTTGCGCTTGTCCCAGTCCTGCAGGAACACGGCGATGCGGCCCGTATGCATCTCCTCGCTGGCGCCGAAACCACCCGGCACGCGCGGGTTGTAGCGCTGGATCACCTGGTCGGCGCCGGTGTGGCTGGCGACGATCTTCTCGACCTGCTGCACCTGCTTGACCGTGTAGTCGAAGCCCGCGCCTTCGGGGCCGAGGATCGAGATCTGGAACGAACCGCGGTCTTCAGGCGGTGCCAGTTCCGATGGCACGAGCTTGAACAGCACGGCGCTCACGATGCCGGTCAGCGTCAGCACCAACATCATGATCGGAAACAGCCGCTTCGGCGGGCGGGCCGTCATGCGCGAAAGCAGCTCACCGTAACGCCGGCCCAGCGAATCCACGCGCGCGTTGACCCAGCGGTTGACCGGGTTGGACTTCTCCTCGCGGTGCGGCCGCACCAGCTTGGACGACATCATCGGCGTCAGCGTCAGCGCGACGAACGCCGACAGCGCCACCGCGCCGGCGAGCGCAACCGACAGCTCGCGGAACAGACGGCCGGTGTTGCCTTCCATGAAGCCCACCGGCAGGAACACCGCCACCAGCACCGCGGTGGTCGCGATCACCGCGAAGGCGACCTGCTTGGTGCCGCGCGCCGCCGCCACCAGTCGCGGCTCGCCCAGGTCGGTGCGGCGCTGGATGTTCTCCAGCACGACGATCGCGTCGTCGACCACCAGGCCGATGCAGAGCACCAGTGCCAGCAGCGTCAGCAGGTTGATCGAGAAGCCGAAGAACCACAGCGGGATGAACGCCGCCAGCAGGCAGACCGGCACCGTCACCGCTGGGATCAGCGCGGCGCGCGCGCTGCCGAGGAACAGCCAGATCACGATCAGCACCAGCACGATCGCCTCGATCAGCGTGTGGTACACGCGCTCGACCGCCGACTCGATGAACACCGTGGTGTCGAAGGCGACGAAGATCTTGGTGCCTTCCGGCAGCGTCTGCTGGATGCGCTCGGCCTGCTCGCGCACGGCGCGGGCGACGTCGAGGCTGTTGGCGGTGGAGATCTTGACGATGCCCAGGCCGATGTTCGGCTCGCCGTTGCTGCGGTAGTAGGCGCGGCGCTCGGCCGAGGCCAGCTCGATCCGGGACACGTCGCCCAGGCGCACGACGTAGCCGTCGCTGCCCTTGCCCAGCGGGATCTGGGCGAAGTCTTCCGGCTTCTGGTAGCTGCGCGCCACGCGCAGCGTGAAGTCGCGGGTGTTGGACTCGATGCGGCCGGCCGGCAGCTCGACGTTCTCGGAGGACAGTGCCGACTCGATCTCGTTGACGGTGATGCCGCGCGCGGCCAGCGCGTCGCGGTCGAGCCACACGCGCATCGCATAGCGCTGCTGGCCGCCGATGCGGACCTGTGCAACGCCGTCCACCGAGGAGAGCCGGTCGACGACGTAGCGCTCGGCGTAGTCGGACAGCTGCAGCGTGTCCATCTTCGTCGAGCTCATGTTGAGCCAGAGGATCGGGTCGGAGTCCGCTTCCACCTTCTCGATCTGCGGCGGGTCGGCCTCTTCCGGCATGCGGTTGCTGACGCGGCTGACCGAGTCGCGCACGTCGTTGGCGGCGGCCTCGATGTCGCGCGAGAGATTGAACTCGATGCTGATGCTGGCGCGTCCGTTGACGCTTCGCGACTCGATCGTCTCGATGCCCTCGATGCCCGACAGCGCGTCTTCGAGGATCTGCGTGACGCGCGTCTCCACCACCGCCGCCGACGCGCCGGGATAGGTCACGTCGACCGAGACGATCGGCGGATCGATGGCCGGCAATTCGCGCAGGGTCAGGCGCGAGAACGCCATCACGCCCAGCACGATCAGCAGCAGGCTGATGACCGTGGCGAAGACCGGACGGCGGATCGAGAGGTCGGAAAGGTTCATGCACTCACCCCTGCTTGGCGGCGGGCTTGGCGGGCTCGGCCTTGATGTCGGTGACGTGGCTGCCGACGCGCAGCTTGCCGGTGCCGTCGACGACGATGCGGTCGCCGGCCTTCAGGCCTTCGGCGACTTCGGCCAGGCCTTCGCGGCGCGTGCCGACCTTGACGTCCGCGCGCTCGACGGTGCCGTCGGGCTTGACCCGATAGACGAAGGAATCGGTGCCGACCTGCACGATCGAGATCTCGGGCACCAGCAGCGCATCGCGCTGCGGGCGGGTCAGCGTGACCTGCAGCAGCATGCCCGGACGCAGTGCGCGGTCGGTATTGGCGAAGTCGCCGCGCACGGTCACCGCGCGCGTGGCTTCGTCGATACGTGCGTCGATGGTGCTGACCTTGCCGTCGAACGTGCGGCCCGGATACGCGGTGCTGGTGCCGGACACGATCTGCCCGACCGCCACCTGCGCCAGCATCGCCTCGGGCACCGGGAAGTCGACATAGACACGCGCGGTGTCGTCGAGCGTCGCGATCGCGGTGCCCGGCGTGACCAGCGAGCCCGGGCTGATCTGGCGGATGCCGAGCACGCCGCCGAACGGCGCACGGATCACACGGTCGCCGATGTCGGCGCGCATCTGCGCGACTCGCGCGCGGGCGACGTCGCGGGCGGCGCGCTGGGTGTCCAGCGACGAGCGCGCGATCAGCTGCTGCGCGGCGAGTTCGTTCTGGCGCTGGTAGAGACGGTCGGCTTCCGCCGCGGCGGCCTCGGCCTGCTCCAGGGCGGCCTGCTGCTGGCTGCCGGTCAGCGTGACCAGCGGCGATCCGGCCGCGACGGTGTCGCCGCTGTCGAAATGCACCTTCTCCACCGTTTCGCTGACCTTCGCGGTGACGGTGATCGACTCGCGCGCCTTCACGTTGCCCAATGCGAGCACCGTGTCGCTCCAGGGCTGCATGCGCACCTGCGTCGTGGTCACCGGCACCGGGCGGTCGCCGCCGCCGTTCTGCCGCGCGGCGCCATCGCGGCCGCACGCGGCCAACGCGATGACGAAGGCCAGGGCGCAGCTGGCGCGGAATACGGAAGCAGGTCGCATGCGTGTCTCTGTGAAAGGAAATGAGCGGCGGGCCCGGCCCAGGACGGGACCCCCACGGGCGGTATTGCCGCAACCTGTGGATTCTAGCGTTCGTTGATTAACGTCCGCGTGGGCCTTTCGTTGACGGCCGACTGTGCACAATCGGCCATCTCGGCCGGTGACACGGCCCGGCGGGCGCTCCTGCAGGGCTCCCGCGGCTGTGGCAACCTGCACGACGATCACGCATACCCCATACCCGGCGGTATCGATGTGCCGGGTTCGACTTCCGCCCCTGCCCAGGAATCGTCCCATGATCCACGAGAGCATCCTCGACACGATCGGCCACACCCCGGTGGTGCGCCTGCACCAGCTGGCACCCTCGCACGTCACCCTGTACGTCAAGGTCGAAGCCTTCAATCCGGGCGGCTCGGTCAAGGACCGGCTCGCGATCGCGATCATCCTCGATGCCGAGGCCAAGGGCCTGCTGAAGCCCGGCGACACCGTCGTCGAAGCCACGTCCGGCAACACCGGCGTGGCGCTGGCGATGGTCTGCGCCGCCCGCGGGTACAAGTTCGTGGCGACGATGAGCGAGACGTTCTCGATCGAGCGCCGCAAGCTGATGCGCGCCTACGGCGCGAAGGTCATCCTCACTCCGGCGGCCGAGCGCGGCAGCGGCATGGTGCGACGCGCGGAGGAACTGGCGAAGCAGCACGGCTGGTTCCTGGCCCGGCAGTTCACCAACCCCGCCAATCCCGCCTATCACCGCCAAACCACGGCGGCGGAGATCCTGCGCGATTTCGCCGGCCGCCGCCTGGATCATTTCGTCACCGGCTGGGGAACCGGCGGCACCCTCACCGGTGTCGGCGAGGTGCTGAAGGTCGCGCGGCCGGAAGTGCGCGTCACCACCTGCGAGCCGGCCGGCGCATCGCTGCTGGCGGGCAAGGAATGGCAGCCGCACAAGATCCAGGGCTGGACGCCGGACTTCGTGCCGGAGGTGCTCAATCGCGAAGTCGCCGACGCGATCCTGCCGATCGACGATGTCGTCGCGCGCGACACCGCACGCCGGCTCGCGCAGGAGGAAGGGCTGTTCGTCGGCATCTCCGCCGGCGCCACCGCAGCCGCCGCGCTGGAGGTGGCGCGCGATGCGGAGAAGGGTTCGGTGATCCTGGCGATGCTGCCCGACACCGGCGAGCGGTATCTCAGTACGTTCCTGTTCGAAGGCGTCAACGAGGCTTCCGACGACGAATGGCTCGCGGGCCTGTAAGGCCGCCTTGCAGTTCGTTGCAGCGAAGCGGTGAGGTGGCCATGCGCATCGAAGTCATCGAAAGCGACATCACCGCACTGGCGGTCGATGCCATCGTCAATGCGGCCAACGAGACGCTGCTGGGAGGCGGCGGCGTCGACGGCGCGATCCACCGCGCCGCCGGCCCCGGCCTGCTCGCGGAGTGCCGCGCACTGCCGGAAGTACGCCCCGGCGTGCGCTGCCCGACCGGCGACGCACGCATGACCGGCGGCCACGGGCTCAAGGCGCGTCATGTCATCCACACGGTGGGCCCGGTATGGCACGGCGGCGGCAGCGGCGAAGAAGCGCTGCTGGCGAGCTGCTACCACGAGTCGCTGCGGCTCGCGTGGGAGAAAGGCCTCGATTCGATCGCGTTCCCCGCGATCAGCTGCGGCGTGTACGGCTACCCGGTCGAGGAAGCCGTGCCGGTGGCGGTCCATGAGGTCAGTGTCTGGCTGGCATCCGGCCGCAAACCGCAACACGTGGTGTTCGCCTGCTTCGGCCGCGAGATGGCCGAGTTGTACCGCGAAGTGATGGAAGTGCAGTCGGGCTGATCGCGTGCCCTCCGCAGGCATCAGCCCTGCGGGATGCCGGTCATGTCGGGCAGGTGGTGCGCCACGCCCTTGTGGCAGTCGATGCACGTGCGCTCGCGGGTGCCGAGCCAGCGCTTGTGGATCTGCGCCGCACGCGAGCCCTGCCGCGTCAGGTCCATCGAGTCGTAGTCGTGGCAGTTGCGGCATTCGAGCGAATCGTTGGCCTTCAGCCGCGCCCATTCGTGCATCGCCAGTTCCAGGCGGTGGTCGACGAACTTCTCGCGCGTGTTGATCGTGCCGAACACCTTGCCCCACACCTCCTTGGATGCCTGCATCTTGCGCGCGATCTTATCGGTCCAGTCGTGCGGAACATGGCAGTCCGGGCAGGTCGCACGCACGCCGGAGCGGTTGGCGTAGTGGATCGTCGTCTTCAGCTCCTGGAACACGTTGTCGCGCATCTCGTGGCAGCCGGTGCAGAACTTCTCCGTGTTGGTCGCCTCCAGCGCGGTATTGAAGCCGCCCCAGAACAGGATGCCGGCCACGAAGCCGGCCGCGACCAGGAATCCCAGGCTGTAGTGCACGCTGGGCGAGCGCAGCGTGTTCAAGTAGGGGCGCAGCCATCCGAGGATGCGCCGCAACATCACGGTGTCCCCTTCGATGCAACAGCCGCTTCATGGACGGAGCCGGACTCTGCTACGGCCGCCGCCATGACGGTGTCGATGTCCTCGAAGTTGTTGGCGACCAGCGGCTGCGCATCGGTCTGCACCACGTGGCACTGGTTGCAGAAGTAGCGGCGCGGCGAGATCGTCGCCAGGAACTGGTCGTCGCGATCCATGTAGTGGGTGACGCTGACCGGCGGCGCCTGGAACTTCTCGGCATTGGCGCGCGCGTGGCACAGCATGCAGCGGTTGCTGTTCTTGTCGACCTGGTAACCATCGATGGAGTGCGGGATGGTCGGCGGCTGCATCGGGTACGCGCGCAGGCGCTTGCGATCGACGTTCTCGACCCGTGCCATCGGCAACGGGCTGGCCTCCTGGTCGACGGGCACGCCGCGACGCAGGCCGTCGAGTTGACGCGTAGTGGTGCGGCCCAACGCGCTGGCGGCGCTCGTAACCGCCACCGCCTTCGGCGCGGGCGCCGCCGTATCCGGCGGGGGCCGCTTGCTGCCGCGCCCGACCATCAGCCCCGCGAGGAACATCAGCGCCATCATCGCCAGGAGCAGGACGATGGCGGGCCACAACGGCTTGTTGCGCTTGTCCACGGCAATCCTCCTTAGACGCCCAGTACCTTGACCGCGCACTTCTTGTAATCGGTCTGTTTGGAGATCGGATCGGTCGCGTCCAGCGTGACCTTGTTGATCAGCTGGCCGGCGTCGAACCACGGTACGAACACCACGCCCGGCGGCATCCGGTTGCGTCCGCGCGTTTCGACGCGCGTGCGCATCTCGCCGCGCCGTGACACCACGCGCACTTCGTCGCCGCGCTTGAATCCTCGCGACTTGGCGTCGTCGGGATTCATGAACACCACGGCGGTTGGGAAACTGCGGTACAGCTCCGGCACGCGCATCGTCATCGAGCCGGAATGCCAGTGCTCGAGCACGCGTCCGGTCACCAGCCACATGTCGAAGTCGTCGTCCGGCGACTCGGCGGCCGGCTCATACGGCAGCGCCCAGATCACGGCCTTGCCATCGGGATTTCCGTAGAACTCGAAGCCGGCGCCCGCTTTGACGTAAGGGTCCGCTCCTTCGCGGTAGCGCCAGCGCGTTTCCTTGCCTTTGACCACCGGCCAGCGCAGGCCGCGCGTGCGGTGGTAGTCATCGAACGGGGCCAGGTCGTGTCCGTGGCCGCGGCCGAACGCCGCGTACTCCTCGAACAATCCCTTCTGCACATAGAAGCCGAACGCCTGCGACTCGTCGTTGGCGTAGCCCTGCTCGATGTCCGACACCGGGAAGCGATCGACGTTGCCGTTCTTGAACAGCACGTCGAACAGCGTCTTGCCCTTGAACTGCGGATTGGCGGCCAGGAGGTCGGCGGGCCAGCATTCCTCGGTGGTGAATCGCTTGGAGAACTCCATCAGTTGCCACAGGTCGGAGCGCGCCTGCGCCGGCGCCTTCACCAGCTGGTGCCAGAACTGGGTGCGGCGCTCGGCATTGCCGTAGGCGCCTTCCTTCTCCACCCACATGGCCGCCGGCAGTACCAGGTCGGCAGCCTGAGCCGTCACCGTCGGATAAGCATCGGAGACGACGATGAAGTTTTTCGGGTTGCGGTAGCCCGGCCAGGCTTCCTCGCGGATGTTGGCCGCGGCCTGCATGTTGTTGTTGACCATCACCCAGTAGGCGTTGAGCCGTCCGTCTCGCAGCGCGCGGTTCTGTTCGACCGCGTGGTAGCCAGGCTTGGGTTCGATGATGCCGTGCGGGATCTTCCAGATCTCCTCGGCATGCTTGCGATGCTCCGGATTGGCCACCAGCATGTCGGCCGGCAGGCGATGGCAGAACGTGCCGACCTCGCGCGCCGTACCGCAGGCCGAGGGCTGTCCGGTCAGCGAGAACGGGCTGTTGCCGGGCGTGGAGATCTTCCCGGTCAGCAGGTGCAGGTTGTAGACCATGTTGTTGGCCCACACGCCGCGCGTGTGCTGGTTGAAGCCCATGGTCCAGAACGAGGTGACCTTGACCTTCGGGTCGGCGTACAGCTGCGCAAGCTTCTCGAGCCAACCACGTTCGACGCCGGTCATCTCCACCGCCTTGTCGAGCGTGTACGGCGCGACGAACGCGGCGAACTCGTCGAAGGTGATTGGTTTTCCGCCGTTCGGATCCTTGGCGTTCTTCGCCTTGACCTCCAGCGGATGCTCGGGACGCAGGCCGTAGCCGATGTCGTCGTTGCCGCGTTTGAAGGTCGTATGTTTGTTGACGAAGTCCTTGTTGACCTGGCCGCTGCGGATGATGTGGTTGGCGATGTAGTTGAGGATGACCAGGTCGGTCTGCGGCTTGAACACGATCGGGATGTCGGCCAGCTCGAAGCTGCGGTGCTCGAACGTGGACAGCACCGCGACCTTCACGTGCGGTTGCGACAGGCGCCGGTCGGTGACGCGCGTCCAAAGGATCGGATGCATCTCGGCCATGTTCGAGCCCCACAGCACGAACGCGTCGGCCGCCTCGAAGTCGTCGTAGCAACCCATCGGCTCGTCCATGCCGAAGGTGCGCATGAAGCCCATCACCGCCGAGGCCATGCAGTGGCGCGCGTTGGGGTCGATGTGGTTGCTGCGGAAGCCGGCCTTCATCAGCTTGTTGGCCGCGTAGCCTTCGAAGATGGTCCATTGCCCGGAGCCGAACATGCCCACGCCGCCGGGCCCCTTCTCTTTCAGGACGCGCTTGAACTGGTCGGCCATGACGTCGAAGGCCTCGTCCCAGCCGACTTCGACGAAATCCCCGTCCTTGGCGTAGACGCCGTTCTTCTTGCGCAGCAGCGGCATCGTCAAGCGATCCGCGCCGTACATGATCTTGGACAGGAAGTAGCCCTTGATGCAGTTGATCCCGCGATTGACCTCGGCATGCACGTCGCCGTGCGTGGCCACCACGCGCCCGTCCTTGACCGCGACATTGACGCCGCAGCCGGTGCCGCAGAAACGGCACGGCGCCTTGTCCCACTTCAACGCGGTCAGGTCGCCCTCGGTGACGATGTTGGCGGCATCGCCGGGAAGCGTCATGCCTGCCGCCGCGGCGGCGGTGGCAACGGCGGTATTTCGGATGAACTCGCGACGGGTGGTCATGGCGCGACTCCGTGGTCATTCGCATCCAGTGCGGGCGCGACGGGCATCGGCGATTTCAGTGCCTCGCGCGGTTCGGCGTGGTGGTAGACCAGGGCGACGTTGAGCACGCCCGGTACGGCACGCAGCGCATCGATCCGGTCGAGGATGGCGTACTGGTTCTCGCATTCGCACAGCACGATGCTGCGGAACTCGCCTGCCCGCGCGAGCTCCATGTCGCCGCTTTCGCGGATCTTCGCGGTCATGGCCAACGCCGCCTCCGGGCGGTGCTGGACCACGAAGCTGGCGATGTGCAGTTCGGCGTTGGCGGCAACGGCAGTCATGCGGTTTCCCTGGCTGGGTGGTGCAACGAGATCGCGGCAACGGGGCAGATGCCCACGCAGGCGCCGCAGCCGGTGCAGCGCGCGGCATCGACCGCGGGCGCGGGGACTGCGGTCATGACGAGGAACGTAATTGCCTGCTCCGGGCAGACATCGCGGCAGCTCGAGCAGACCACGCCGTGGCGCGGCAGGCAGGCATCGCCCGCTTCGGCCAGCAGTTCCCACGGTGCGGCGTCGGCCTCGCGCGACAGCGCCGCCGGCTCGCAGGCCAGCTCGCATTCGCCGCAGAACGTGCATTCGCCGAGGTGAGGATCGAATACGGGGTAGCCGCCCTCACCACGCGTCAGGACGTGTTCGGGGCAACGTGCGACACAGGCGCCGCAGTCGGTGCAGCGGTCGAGGAAGTCGGATTCGTCCAGCGCCCAGGGCGGGCGCAGCGGTTGCTTGGCGGCCTGCCGGCCGAACAGGAATGCGCGACGCGAACGGACGGGAGCGGCGGGCATGGCTCAATGCCCGGTCGGCGGCCCGTTGAAGATCTGCCAGATCCAGACCACGAAGCCCCAGCTGGCGACGAGCATCACCGTCAGCAGCGGAAACACGACAGCCGTGAGCAGCAGGAACGCTACGCGTTCCCGGCGCTTGGCGATGAGGTCATCGGTCGGGTCCATGGCAGGCTCCCTTGCGGTCGGTACTGCCCCATTTCCGGCGGGACACTAGCACAGGCGTATTCGTCCGCCGTGAACACCCCGGAGCCAAAAAAAAACGCCGGCACGAGGCCGGCGTTTTCTTGTTCCGAGTTGGAAGCGGCTGCTTACGCGGCCTTCTTCCACTGGCCGAGGGCGGCCAGGCCGTTGTCGCGGGCGCGCTCGTAGACGGTCTGCTGGGCCTTGGCGAAGTTGTTCACCAGGTCCTGCGACCACAGCTTCAGCGCAGCGGCCTGCATCGCGCGGCCGTACGAGAACGACAGCGGCCACGGGTTCGGGCCCATCAGGTTCATCGCGTTGAGGTGCGCGGTGGCGTCCTCGTCGCTCTGGCCGCCGGACAGGAACACGATGCCCGGCAGCGTGGCCGGCACGGTCGAGCGCAGGACCTGCAGCGTGGCCGCGGCGACTTCCTCGACCGAGGCCTTCTCGCCGCTGGTGGTGCCCGGCAGGACCATCGAGGCCTTCAGGATGGTGCCTTCCAGCACGACGTTGTGCTCGTACAGCGAAGCGAACAGCGAACGCAGCGTCACTTCGGTGACGTCGAAGCAGGTGTCGATGTCGTGGCTGCCGTCCATGATCACTTCCGGCTCGACCATCGGCACCAGGCCCTGCTCCTGGCACAGCGCGGCGTAGCGGGCCAGCGCGTGGCTGTTGGCTTCGATGCAGGTGCCCGACGGGATGTCGTCGCCGATGTTGATGACCGCGCGCCACTTGGCGAAGCGGGCACCGAGCTTGTAGTACTCCTCCAGACGCGCGCGCAGGCCGTCGAGGCCTTCGGTCACGACTTCGCCCGGGCAGCCGGCCAGCGGGAAGGTGCCCTTGTCGACCTTGATGCCCGGGATGACGCCGTTGTCCATCATCAGCTTGGTGAACGGCACACCGGTCTTCGTCGACTGGCGGATGGTTTCGTCGTAGAGGATCGCGCCGGAGATGTAGTCGCCCAGCTTCGGCGTGCTCAGCAGCAGCTCGCGGTAGGCACGGCGGTTCTCTTCGGTGTTTTCGATGCCGACACCGGCAAAACGCTTGGCAATGGTGTTGTTGGACTCATCGATGGCGATGATGCCCTTGCCCGGGGCGACCATGGCCTGGGCGGTTTCGGCAAGCTGTTCGATGCTCATTGGACGTCCTGCAGGAGCGGTTGGGAGGTTGGGAGCCCGTCATTATAGCGGCACCCCGCCTCCCTCGTCCGCCCTGGGTAACGGCAAATCAACCACTTGCGTACCAGACACCCCGAAAATTGATACCAGTTGGGTCTGCGCGACGGTCAGAGCTCGCCCAAGCCCTCGGCACAACCATCCGGGCCGACCTGCAGCAGGCGCAGCGTGTTGGTCGCGCCGTGCTGCTCCATCGTGTCGCCACTGGTGAACACGACGCGATCGCCCTGACTGAGGTGGCCCTGCTCGAACAGCGCCTTCACCGCACTGCGGGCTGCATCGCGCGCGGTCATGCCGCGGCTGTCGAACTGGCGCGGCACCACGTCGCGCATCAGCCCCATGCGTCGGCGCGCGCCGTCGTGGCGGGACAGGCCGAAAATCGGCACCTGCGAGCGGAAGCGCGACAGGAACCGGGCGGTGCCGCCGGACTCGGTCATGGCCACTATCCCTCGCACGCCGATGTGCTCGGACAGGAACATCGCCGCCATCGCGATCGCCTGGTCGGCGCGCTCCAGGTTGCGCGGCGCGGCCTCGAAGTCGGTATCCATCTCGAACTGGCGCTCGGCGCCGAGGCAGATGCGCGCCATCGCCTCGACCGCCTTGATTGGGTAGCGGCCGGCGGCGGATTCCTGCGACAGCATCACCGCATCGGTGCCGTCGATGACCGCGTTGGCGACGTCGAGCACTTCGGCGCGCGTCGGAATCGGATTGTCGACCATCGACTGCAGCATCTGCGTGGCGGTGATCACCACGCGGTTGCGCGCCAGCGATTCGCGGATGATCTTCTTCTGCAGGCCCGGCAATTCGGCGTCGCCGATCTCCACGCCCAGGTCGCCACGCGCGACCATCACCACGTCGCTGGCATCGACGATCTCGGCCAGGTTCTCGATCGCCTCGGCACGCTCGATCTTCGACACCAGTGCAGCGTCGCTGCCGGCGGCGCGGGCGATGCGGCGCGCGTCGTCCATGTCCTGCGCGTTGCGGCAGAACGAGACGGCGATGAAGTCGACGCCGATCTCGGCCGCGACCTTGATCAGTTCCTGGTCGCGCTCGGTCAGCGCGCCCAGCGACAGGCCGCCGCCAAGCTTGTTGAGGCCCTTGCGGTCCGACAACACGCCGTCGTTGAGCACCGTGGTGACGATGCGCTCGCCCTCCACCGCGCCGACGCGCAACTGCAGCAGGCCGTCGTCGAGCAGCAGCACATCGCCCGGCACCACGTCGTTGGGCAGTCCGAGGTAGCTGACGCCGACTTCGCGCAGGGTGCCCGGTGGCGCATCGGCGCTGGCGACCAGGTCGAAGCGGTCGCCCGCCTTCAGCAGCACGCGGCCCTCGGCGAAGCGTTCGATGCGGATCTTCGGACCCGGCAGGTCGGCGAGGATGCCGACTTCGACGCCGACGCGCTGCGCGGCCTCGCGCACGGCATTGGCGCGCGCGACCTGCGAGGACGGATCGCCGTGCGAGAAGTTGAGTCTTACGACGTCGACGCCGGCGGTGAGCAGGGCGTCGAGTACGCCCGGCGCGTCGGTGGCCGGGCCGAGGGTGGCGAGGATCTTGGTGCGGCGAAGAGTGGTCGTCATCGAGTGCAGGTCCTTTGAACCCCCCGACGCTAGCACAGCTCTCCATGCATTCGGATTGAATACGCATTCAATCCGTCCGTACCTCGGCACATCCGCGCAAGTGGTCTGAAATACACCGTCGAAAAACAGACCACCCCGCCAAGATGGGGCTGGCGGCCCACCCAAAAAGCAGATCAGCCCCGCCGAAGCGGGGCTGATCGAGATCACTCTTCGCGGCTTCGGATCAGCCGGCGCGCTGCTTCAGCGCGGCGACCGCCGGCAATTCCTTGCCCTCGAGGAACTCCAGGAACGCACCGCCGCCGGTGGAGATGTACGACACGTCGCGTTCGATGCCGTACTTGTCGACCGCGGCCAGCGTGTCGCCGCCGCCGGCGATCGAGAACGCCTTGCTCGCGGCGATCGCGCGAGCGAGCGTCTCGGTGCCCTTGCCGAACGCGTCGAACTCGAACACGCCGACCGGGCCGTTCCACACCACGGTGCCGGCCTTCCTGATCAGCTCGGCGTACTGCTCGGCGGTCTTCGGGCCGATGTCGAGGATCATGTCGTCCGCGCCGACGGCATCGACGGCCTTGACGGTGGCCGGTGCATCGGCGGCGAACGCCGGGGCGACAACGACGTCCACCGGCACCGGGATGTCGGCGCCACGCGCCTTGGCGTCGGCCATGATCTTCTTCGCGGTGTCGATCAGGTCGGTCTCGACCAGCGACTTGCCGACGCCATGGCCCATCGCGGCGATGAAGGTGTTGGCGATGCCGCCGCCGACGATCAGCTGGTCGACCTTCGACACCAGCGACGACAGCAACTCCAGCTTGGTCGACACCTTGGAGCCGGCGACGATCGCCAGCAGCGGACGCGCCGGGTTGTCGAGCGCCTTGGCCAGCGCGTCGAGTTCGGCCATCAGCAGCGGGCCACCGGCAGCGACCTTGGCGTGGCGGATCGCGCCGTGCGTGGAGGCCTGCGCGCGGTGCGCGGTGCCGAACGCGTCCATGACGAAGACGTCGCACAGGGCGGCGTACTTCTTCGACAGCGCCTCGTCGTCCTTGCCTTCGCCGACGTTCATGCGGCAGTTCTCGAGCAGCACCAGCTGGCCCGGCTTCACGTCGACGCCGTCGACCCAGTCCTTCACCAGCGGCACCTCGATGCCCAGCAGTTCGGACAGGCGCTTGGCGACCGGCGCCAGCGAATCCTCCTGCGTCCAGGTGCCTTCCTTCGGGCGCCCCAGGTGCGAGGTCACCATCACGGCGGCGCCCTTCTCCAACGCCAGCTTCATCGTCGGCAGTGCCGCGGTGATGCGCTGCTCGGAAGTGATGCGGCCATCGTCGATCGGCACGTTGAGGTCTTCGCGGATCAGCACGCGCTTGCCGGCGAGGTCGAGGTCGGACATGCGGAGGATGGACATGGGCGGTTCCGTCTTTTGCGATGAGAAGGGGGCGCTGCGCGGCGGCAGCGGCCGCGGCGAGGGCGCGTATTGTCCCGTCCGCGCGCCTGCTCGGCAAATCGCACCACGGCCGCCTTCACGAGTTATCCACAATATTTAGCGTTGACGGATCAGACGACCCCCACTATGTTGTGGCCGTCGGTGCCGGCCTCGCGGTCGGCTTAAAACGGGAAGCTGGTGGAAATCCAGCACTGCCCCGCAGCGGTATGGGAAACGAAGGTGGCCATGGCACTGGGCGCGACGCGCCTGGGAAGCGGCCTCCGGTAGGCGACGCAGCACGCAGTGCACGTCATGTCCCGAGTCCGAAGACCTGCCGACAGCCGCGCGTTGCACACCGCGCGGTGACCGGCCAGCGAGTCTTCGGAGGGAAGACGGTCGGTGTCGCGAACGGGCGGAACGACCGCCTGCGCCCGTCTCGGGCTGCGCGACGCCTTGATCTCAATCTCCGGACTCCGCGCCCGCGGGGGCGTGGCCGTGCCGTCGGTGATGTTGCCGCCGGTGCGTCCGCATCTCCGCGCGTCGCCCTTCGAGGGAAGGACGACGAGCCGTGCGCCCACGCACCGGAGTCCGCCACCATGACCGTCATTACCGAAGCGCCCCTCGCAGCGGCCACTTCCACGCAACCTGCCTCGACCGACCCCGCACCGGCCGGCGGCTTCGCCCTGACCCCGCCCGCCGCCAACCTGACGATGACGGTGACCAAGCGCAGCGGCCGCCGCGAACCGGTCGACCTCAACAAGATCGTGCGCGCGGTGACTCGCAACTGCGAAGGGCTGTTCGCGGTCGACCCGATGCGCGTGGCGACCCGCACCATCTCTGGCCTGTACGACGGCGCGACCACGCGCGAGCTCGACGAACTGTCGATCCGCACCGCCGCGCTGCTGACCGCGGAGGAACCCGAGTACGGCCGTCTCGCCGCGCGCCTGCTGGCCGGCGTGATCGAGAAGGAAGTCGCCGGCATCGAGATCCACGCTTTCTCGCAATCGGTGCAGCGCGGGCACGAACTGGGCCTGATCAACGACCGTCTGCTCGCGTTCGTACAGGCCAACGCGCGCAAGCTCAACGATGCCATCGACCATTCGCTCAACGCGCGCTTCGACTACTTCGGCCTGCGTACGCTCTACGACCGCTACCTGCTGCGCCATCCGACCGCGCGCACGGTGATCGAGACGCCGCAGCAGTTCTTCCTGCGCATCGCCTGCGCGCTCAGCGAGGACGTGGGCGACACGCTGGCGCTGTACCGCCGCATGGCGCAGCTGGATTACATCCCGAGCTCGCCGACGCTGTTCAACTCCGGCACCACCCACGAGCAGTTGTCGAGCTGCTTCCTGCTCGACTCGCCGGAAGACTCGCTGGAGAGCATCTACAAGCGCTACATGGACGTGGCCAAGCTGAGCAAGTTCAGCGGCGGCATCGGCCTGTCGTACACGCGCATCCGCTCGCGCGGCTCGCTGATCCGTTCGACCAACGGCCTGTCCAACGGCATCGTGCCGTGGCTGAAGACGCTGGATGCCTCGGTCGCGGCGGTCAACCAGGGCGGCAAGCGCAAGGGCGCGGCGTGTGTGTACCTGGAGCCGTGGCATGCCGACATCGAAGAGTTCATGGAGCTGCGCGACAACACCGGCGACGAGGCGCGCCGCACGCACAACCTCAACCTGGCCAACTGGATCCCGGACGAGTTCATGCGCCGCGTCGAAGCCGACGGCGACTGGTCGCTGTTCGACCCGGCCAAGGTGCCGCAGCTGACCGACCTCTGGGGCGAGTCGTTCGATCGCGCGTACCGCGCCGCCGAAGCAGCCGGCGGGGCGACCAGGCAGGTCAAGGCACGCGAGCTGTACGCGCGGATGATGCGCACGCTGGCGCAGACCGGCAACGGCTGGATGAACTTCAAGGACAAATCCAACCGCGCCTGCAACCAGACGCTGCGCGACGGCAACGTGGTGCACCTGTCGAACCTGTGCACCGAGATCCTGGAGGTCACCTCGCAGGACGAGACGGCGGTGTGCAATCTCGGCTCGATCAACCTCTCCCATCACGTGGAGCTGTTCGAGGAAGGCCCGGTGCACGGCGAGGCCGGACGCTTCGATTTCGACAAGCTGGCCGAGACGGTGCGCCTTGCGGTGCGCCAGCTCGATCGCGTCATCGACCTCAACTACTACCCGATCGAGACCGCGCGTCGCGCCAACCTCAAGTGGCGCCCGGTCGGCCTGGGCGTGATGGGCCTGCAGGACGTGTTCTTCAAGCTGCGCCTGCCGTTCGACTCCGAGCTGGCACGCACCCTTTCGCGCAAGATCGCCGAGGCCATCTATTTCCACGCGTTGTCGGCTTCCAATGAACTCGCACTGGAACGCGGCCGCCACCCCGGCTTCGAGGACACCCGCGCCGCGCAGGGCGAGCTGCAGTTCGAGGTCTGGGGCGTGTCGCCGGAAGACGCGGAACGCTGGGACGGCCTGCGTGCACGCATCCGCGAGCACGGCCTGCGCAACTCGCTGCTGATCGCGATCGCCCCGACCGCGACGATCGCTTCGATCGCCGGCTGCTACGAGTGCATCGAGCCGCAGGTGTCGAACCTGTTCAAGCGCGAGACGCTGTCGGGCGACTTCCTCGTGGTCAACCGCTACCTGGCCGAGGAGCTGAAGACGCTGGGCCTGTGGACGCCGGAACTGCGCGATCGCATCAAGATGGCCGAAGGTTCGATCCAGGGCATCGAGCAGATTCCGGAATCGCTGCGCCAGGTGTACCGCACAGCGTGGGAACTGCCGATGCGTTCGCTGATCGACATGGCCGCCGACCGCGGCGCCTTCATCGACCAGAGCCAGTCGCTGAACCTCTTCATCGAGAGCCCGAACATCGGCCAGCTGTCGTCGATGTACATGTACGCCTGGAAGAAGGGTCTCAAGACGACCTATTACCTGCGTTCGCGGCCGGCGACGAAGATCGCCAAGACCACGGTGAGCAGCAGCGCTGCGCAGGCGCCGAAGCCCGAGTACACGCCAACCGAAGCCGTCGCCTGCTCACTGGAGAACCCGGAGGCCTGCGAGGCGTGCCAATGAGGCGCTTCGCCTTGGGGTGAAGGCGTTTTTGGTAACCGCCAACGCGCCCTCATTCGCCTTTCGGGCACCTTCTCCCGCAGTGCGGGAGAAGAGATCGATCTGACAGCACCCTATTCCTTCCCTTCAGCGGCGGTCGTCGTGGCTCCTCCCTCCCCCGAGCCCAGAGCCGCCCGCCGCTGAAGGGCAAGGTCCTCATCCAGAAGAGACGCCCATGTCCGCACAACCTGCCTCGCGCCTGCTCGATCCCGGCTTCGACCTGACCCTGCGGCCGATGCGCTATCCGCAGTTCTACGAGATGTACCGCGACGCGATCCGCAATACCTGGACCGTCGAGGAAGTCGACTTCTCGCTGGACGTCAACGACCTCAAGCACAAGCTCGGGCCGGCCGAGCGGCACCTGATCGAGCGGCTGGTGGCGTTCTTCGCCACCGGCGACAGCATCGTCGCCAACAACCTGGTGCTGAACCTCTACCAGCACATCAACGCACCCGAGGCGCGGATGTACCTGTCGCGCCAGCTATACGAGGAAGCGCTGCACGTGCAGTTCTACCTCACCCTGCTCGACACCTACCTGCCCGACCCGGTTGCGCGCGCCAAGGCGTTCGACGCCGTCGAGAACATTCCATCGATCCGCGCCAAGGCCGAGTTCTGCTTCAAGTGGATCGACTCGATCCAGGACTTGTCGCGCATCGAGACGACGCAGCAGCGGCGCCGTTTCCTGCTCAACCTGATCTGCTTCGCCTGCTGCATCGAGGGCCTGTTCTTCTTTGCCGCGTTCGCCTACGTCTATTACCTGCGCTCGCGCGGCCTGCTGCACGGGCTGGCCTCGGGCACCAACTGGGTGTTCCGCGACGAGAGCTGCCACATGGCCTTCGCGTTCGAGGTGATCAGGACCGCGCGGTCCGAGGAGCCGGGGCTGTTCGACGACGAACTGGCGCGCGAAGTCGTGCAGATGCTGGAGGAGGCCGTCGAGTGCGAGATGCAGTTCGCCCAGGACGTGCTGTCGGGCGGCGTCGCCGGCCTTTCGCCGAAGGACATGCGCCAGTACCTGCAGTACTGCGCCGACCAGCGCCTGGCGCAACTGGGCATGCCGAAGCATTTCGGTGCGACCAACCCGTTCGCCTTCATGGACCTGCAGGATGTGCAGGAAGTGACCAACTTCTTCGAGCGCCGCGTGTCAGCCTACCAGGTCGGCGTACAGGGCGAGGTGGCGTTCGATGCCGCGTTCTGATGCGGCTTCGTCCGCTGCTGTGCTCCCTCTCCCGCCTGCGGGGGAAGGGAGCAAGGACATCAAAGGCGTGCGCGCGGCACGCCCGATCGAAGCGCGCCCGACCGAAGCGCGCATGACAGAGATTGTCTTCCCCGACCACACCAACCATCTGGGCACGCTGTTCGGCGGCCAGGCGCTGGCGTGGATGGACGAAGCCGCCTTCATCGCCGCTTCGCGCTACTCGCGTTGCACGGTCGTGACCGCTCGCTCGGAGCAGATCGACTTCCACCTCGCCGTGCCCAAGGGCGCGCTGGTCGAGCTCATCGCGCGAGTGGTCGCCACCGGACGCACGTCGATGCAGGTCGAGGTCGAGATGTACCGCGAGGACCTGCTCTCCGGCGACTCCGACCTGGCCACGCGCGGCCGCTTCACGATGGTCGCGCTGGATCCACACGGCCAGCCGACGCCGGTGCCCGCGCTGTCCGCCTAGCCGGCACATTGCGCGAGGGCGGGCGGGATGTGCCTAATGCCACATCCCATGCGCCGCCCCGCCAGGAGCGACCCGATGCAGGCCATGCCGTCCGTTCGCCCGCCCAGCCAAATCCGCTGGCTCGCGCTGATCGCCTTCGCATTGCTGGTCCTGCGCCTCTTCACCAACACCCGCTACGGATTCCACCGCGACGAACTCGCGCTGCTCGACGACGCACGCGAACTGGCCTGGGGTTATGTCGCCTATCCACCGCTGACACCCGCATTGGGGCGCATCTCGCTGGAACTGTTCGGCGAGTCGCTGACGGGCTTCCGCCTGTTCGCGGCGCTGGCACAGAGCATCAGCGTGGTGCTGGCCGGCCTGATCGCACGCGAGTTGGGCGGCGGACGCGGCGCACAGATCGTGACGGGACTCGTCGCGGCGCTGGCGCCGTTCTCGATGGTGGCCGGCGGGCTGATGCAGTACGTCAGCGTCGACTACGCGTGGTGGGTGCTGCTGGCCTGGCTGGTGCTGCGGCTGGGCAACAGCGGCGATGCGCGCTGGTGGCTGGCGATCGGTGCGGCGATCGGCCTGGGCATGCTGACCAAGTACACGATGGTGTTCTGCGTGGCCGGCGTGGTCGCCGCGACGCTGGCCACTCCGCTGCGCGCGCACCTGCGCAGCCAGTGGCTGTGGATGGGGGTGGCGCTGTCGCTGTTGCTGTTCCTGCCGAACGCACTATGGCAGTGGCAGCACGATTTCATCTCGCTGGAATTCCTGCAGTCGATCCACGCGCGCGACATGCGCATCGGCCGCACCGACGGCTTCCTGCTGGGCCAGCTCTACGGCAATGCCGGCTTGCTGGCGCTGCCGTTGTGGCTGCTCGGGCTGGGCTGGCTGGTGCTCTCGCCCGAAGGCCGCCGCTACCGCGCGCTGGCCTGGATGTACGCCGTACCGCTACTGCTGTTCGCGCTCGCCCAAGGGCGCGCGTACTACCTCGCCCCGGCCTATCCGATGCTGGTCGCGGCCGGATGTGTCGCAGCCGAGCGCTGGCTGCGGGCGCGCCGGCCGCTGCGCCTGTGGACGTCGCGTCTGGGCGCGGTGACGCTCTCGCTGTGGATCGCCGCCATGGCGGTGGGCAGCGGGCTCGTCGGCCTGCAACTGGCACCGGTCAATTCGACCGGCTGGCGAATCAGCCGCGCCGCGCACGACAACTTCGCCGAGCAGATCGGCTGGCAGGACCTGGTCGCTGAGGTCGCGCGCATCTACTCCTGCCTGACGCCGGAGGAACGCACCCGTACCGCGATCTTCGCCAACAACTACGGCGAGGCGGGCGCCATCAATCTGTACGGACGACAGTACGGACTTCCACGGGCGATCAGCCCGGTGAACTCGTACTGGTACCGCGGCTATGGCATGACATCGCCGCAGACGGTGATCGTGCTCGGCGACGACCGCGAAGGCATGGCCGACACGCCTGCCGACTGTGTGGTGGTCACCCGCATCCGCAATCGATTCGACGTGCCGAACGAGGAAACCCGCGACCACCCGGAAGTCTTCCTGTGCCGCAACCTGCGCATGGACTGGGCCGAGGTGTGGCCGGCCATGCGCAAATTCGGTTGAGCCCGTTCGCTCGAGTGCGGCGCCTCAGCGCGCCGTAGCGATCGGCAGGCCGAGCGGCCGTGCACCTTCCTTGTCGAGCAGGCCCAGGCCGTAACGCAGGCTGTAGCCGATCCGCTGTGCGGTTTCGAGCACTTTCGCGGCATGTTCCGGCGCCAGCACCTCGTTCGCGGTGCTCTGCCACAGCGCGAGCCACTGATCGAAATGCTCGGCGCGGATCGGATGCGGCCGGTGCGCCGCCATCGGGTTGCCGCGATAGCGCTTCGTACCCAGCGTGACCGAAGACCAGAACGCGGTCAGCATGCGCTTGTGTTCAGGCCAGTCGTCGATGGCGGCATTGAACACGGGACCCAGCTCGGGGTCGGCGCGGACCCGTTCATAGAAGCGGTCGACCAGCGTCGCCAGGTCCTGTTCGGTGAGTTCGTGGTTCTCGCTCATACCTTGGTTAACTGTGTCCCGAACCGCAAAAAACAAGGCCGGCAATGCCGGCCTTGTTCATCGATCGTGGTGCGTGCCGCTTACTTGGCGGCGACGACCTTGACCATCTCGAGGCACTTGTTCGAGTAGCCCCACTCGTTGTCGTACCAGCTGACCAGCTTGACGAAGGTGCCGTCGAGCGCGATGCCGGCTTCGGCGTCGAAGATCGAGGTGCGGGTGTCGCCGCGGAAATCGGTGGCGACGACCTTGTCCTCGGTGTAGCCGAGGATGCCCTTCAGCGCGCCTTCCGACTGCGCCTTCATCTCGGCGCAGATCTCGGCGTAGGTGGCGGCGTTGTCGAGTTCGACGGTCAGGTCGACGACCGACACGTCCGAGGTCGGCACGCGGAACGCCATGCCGGTGAGCTTCTTGTTGAGCTCCGGGATCACTACGCCGACGGCCTTCGCGGCGCCGGTCGAGGACGGGATGATGTTTTCCAGAATGCCGCGGCCGCCGCGCCAGTCCTTGTTGGACGGGCCGTCGACGGTCTTCTGCGTGGCGGTGGCGGCGTGCACGGTGGTCATCAGGCCGCGCTTGATGCCCCACTTGTCGTTGAGCACCTTGGCCAACGGCGCCAGGCAGTTGGTCGTGCACGAAGCGTTGGAGATGATCGCCTCGCCCTTGTAGGTCTTGTGGTTGACGCCGTAGACGAACATCGGCGTGTCGTCCTTCGACGGCGCCGACAGCACGACCTTCTTCGCGCCGGCATCGAGATGCTTCTGCGCGGTGGTCTTGTCGAGGAACAGGCCGGTCGATTCGATGACGACGTCGGCGCCGACTTCGTCCCACTTCAGGTTGGCCGGATCGCGTTCCTGGGTCAGGCGGATCTTCTTGCCGTTGACGATCAGCGTGTTGCCTTCGACCTTCACATCGCCCTTGAAGCGGCCGTGCACAGAGTCGTAGCTCAGCATGTAGGCCAGGTAGTCCGGCTCCAGCAGGTCGTTGATGGCGACGATCTCGATCTCGCCAGCGAAGTTCTGGACGGCCGAGCGCAGCACGTTGCGCCCGATGCGGCCGAAGCCGTTGATACCTACCTTGATGGTCATAGCGGAAAGACTCCTGCGGCCACGCCCCTGGCGCAGCGGATGGAAAGGGGATCCCCATTCTAACAGGCGCTGCGCTTGGCCCTTGCCGGCCAGTGTGGACCCGCCAGTGGGCCGCCCAGCGGTGAAGCCGCCGGCCGGGCGTTGGGCCGACGGTGGTTTGCGGCAGAAACCGCAAGCCGCTGGCGAAGCCCCCTGGGCTAAAGTGCGCGCCATGAAACGCCTGCCCCTGCCCCTCATCGCCGCCTCCCTGCTCACCGTCGTCGCGCTGCTGCCCGCGCCAGCCGCCGCTTGGGGCCGCCTGGGCCACCGCCTGGTCGCTGCGCTGGCCTGGGACGACCTGAGTCCGCGCACGCGCGCCGCGATCAACGAACTGCTGCAGGGCGAAGCGGAGCCGACGCTGCCCGGCATCGCCAACTGGGCCGACGAACTGCGCGACCAAGATCCCGACCTCGGCAAGCGCACCTCGAAGTGGCACTACGTCAACATCGCCGAAGACGGCTGCCGCTATGTGCAGGCCCAGCACTGCCCCAATGGTGGCGATTGCGTGGTCGAGGCGATCCGCGCGCAGACTGCGATCCTCGCCGACCGCAAGCAGCCGAAGGCGGCACGCCAGCAGGCGCTGAAGTTCGTCGTCCACTTCATCGGCGACGTGCACCAGCCGCTGCATGCGGGCTACGGCCACGACAAGGGTGGCAACGACCGCCAGGTCAATTTCAACGGCAAGGGCAGCAACCTGCACTCGCTGTGGGACAGCGGCATGATCAACGCCGCCGGCCTCGACGAGACGGCCTACCTGCAACGCCTGCGTGCGATGCCGCTGGCCGTGACGATGTCGCGCACACCGCTGCCCCCCGCATCGGCCGAGTGGGCCGAAGCCTCATGCGCGGTCGTCGTGCGGCCGGGCTTCTATCCGGCCAAGGCCGTCGTCGGCGAGGACTACGTGCAGACCTGGCGCCCGCTCGCCGAGGTGCAACTGCGCCGCGGCGGCGCGCAACTGGCCGCCACGCTCAACGCGGCGCTGGGCCGCTGATCACTCCTTCGGCGGCAGGCCGAGCAGTTCGCGCACGCGCGGCTCGGCACCGGTAAGGCCGGCCTGCTTGCCGAACTCCAGCGCCTGCTCCGGCGACTTCCCGCCCTGGCGCGCGGCACCGATTGCGAGCAGCGCACCCACGCGGTTGCCGGACGCGCAGTGCACCAGCACCTGGCCAGACGACTGCGAGATCGCCGACCACAGCGCGTCCGCGTTATCGGCTGTGATACCTGCGCTGCCGGCGACCGGAATCTGGCGATAGCCCAGGCCCGCGGCCGCAACCTCCGCCGCTTCGTCGCGCCCCTCCAGCTCCACGTCAGGGCGCAGGTTGATCACCGTGGTCACGCCTTCATTGGCCAACTGCTTCCACGCGGTGGCGGCGGGCTGGCCGCCGGTCATCAGGCGTTCGCCGGGACGGCGCAGGTTCGGAACGGGCGGGTTCGCAACGGCATCGGACATGGGCGTCTCGGAAACAGACTGGGCAGGTGTCGCCGCTGCAGCTGCATGCGGCATGGCAGCGATGGCGCACGCGAGCGCGCCTGCAGCGATCATGGATGTCGTGTTCATGCTGGCTCCGCGCAATAGATGGAATGCAACAACGACAGGATGGGCTTGGCCGGCCCCGGCGCGAGCGAATAGAACACCTGCAGACCTTCGCGTCGTGCCTGCACCAGGTTCGCCTCGCGAAGTACCGCGAGATGCTGCGACAGGGCCGACTGGGACAGCGGCATGCGCGACAGCAGTTCGCCCACGCCGAGCTCCTCGTCGACCAGCTGGCACAGGATCATCAGGCGCTGCTCATTGCCGAGCGAGCGCATCAGCGCCGCGGCCTCGGCGGCATACGCTTGCATCTGCTCCATGGCCAAGGCTGGCGCCCTGGAACGTTTGACTCGTGGCAAGACAGCATCCTCATTCACGAAGGCCCCGGCCGGCCGCGAGTGCATTATATGCAGCTTTGCTAAATTAGCAATTACTAATATAATCGGTCGCAACCCCGCATGCCGGCCGCGAACTGGAGGCCACGATGAAGCCCCTGGTCCAACCGTTCTTCCACGCCGACAGCAACACGTGGTCGTACGTGCTGCGCGAACCCGACGGACCGGCCGCAGCGGTGATCGACGCCGTACTCGATTTCGACCCCAAGGCTGCGCGCACGTCGACCACGTCGGCACAGCAACTGCTCGACTTCGTCGGCGAGCACGGCCTGCAGGTGCAGTGGATCCTGGAAACGCACGCGCACGCCGACCACTTCAGCGCCGGCCACTGGCTGAAGTCGCAATGGCCGCAGGCCCGGCTCGCCATCGGCGAAGGCATCCGCAAGGTGCAGAAAACATTCCGGCCGATCTTCAACCTCGACGAACACTTCCCGGTGGACGGTTCACAGTTCGACCACCTGTTCGCGGACGGCGAATCGTTCCGCATCGGCGCACTGGACGCACGCGTCGTCGGCGTGCCGGGCCACACGCCCGACAGCAGTGCCTACCTGATCGGTGATGCATTGTTCACTGGCGACTCGTTGTTCATGCCGGACGGTGGCACCGCGCGTTGCGACTTCCCGGGCGGCGATGCGCGTACTCTGTATCGCTCGATCCATCGCCTGTTCGACGATCTTCCCGACGAGACGCGCGTGTTCGTCTGCCACGACTACGGTCCGGGTGGCCGCGAGATGGCCTGCGAAACCACCATCGGCGCGCAGAAGCGCGACAACATCCACGTCCGCGACGGCGTAGGCGAGGACGATTTCGTCGCGATGCGCGAAGCACGCGACGCGACGCTGGCGATGCCTGCGCTGATCCTGCCTGCAGTGCAGACCAACATCCGCGCCGGTGCATTGCCGCCGCCGGAAGACAACGGCATCCGCTACCTCAAGATCCCGCTGGATCGATTCTGACCCATGCCCACCGAGTTCACTCCCCTCACCGCCCTGATCGGCGGCGCCCTGATCGGGCTGGCCGCTAGCCTGCTGTACGCCTCGCTCGGCCGTATCGCCGGCATCAGCGGCATCCTCAACAGCGCGGTCGACGAACGCGAGGGCCGTGGCTGGCGACTCGCCTTCCTGCTCGGCCTGATCGCCGGCGCCGCAGCCTGGTTCGCGTTCGCCGGTGCACCGGGACGCGATGACTTTCCACTGCCGTGGCTGCTCGCAGCAGGCCTGCTGGTCGGCTTCGGCACGCGTTGGGGCAACGGCTGCACCAGCGGCCACGGCATCTGCGGACTGGCCCGGTTGTCGAAACGTTCGCTGCTGTCGGTGCTGGCGTTCATGGGCACCGGCTTCATCACCACTTTCGTCATGCGGCACGTGATCGGAGTGGCGGCATGAAGCGGATCGCTTTCGCCGCAATCTGCGGCGCGCTGTTCGGGCTGGGCCTGGCTGTCTCGGGCATGACCAACCCCGACAAGGTGCTGAACTTCCTCGATGTCGCCGGCCACTGGGATCCGTCGCTGGCGCTGGTGATGGGCGGCGCGCTGGTGGTCGCCGTGCCGGCGTTCGCGTGGATACGACGACGCGACGTCGCCTTCTGCGGCGATGCACTGGCGCCCGCGCCCTCGTCCCGCATCGATCGCCGGCTGCTGATCGGCAGCGCATTGTTCGGCATCGGCTGGGGCATCGCCGGCTACTGCCCGGGACCGGCGCTGGCCAATCTCGCGCACGGAACAATGGAAGCGGTTGTGTTCATCGCGGCCCTGCTGGCAGGCTCGCAACTGGCCCGACGCTTCGCGAATACGCCATGACCCGACGACTGATCGCCCTGCTCCTCGCCTGCTGCCCACTGGCTGCAGCCGCGGCCACGGCAGTGGATGTACCGCTGGACCCGGCAGTGATCGCGAAGCTGCCATCTGTACCGGTCCGCACCGTCGTCCACGAGAAGAAACTCGAATGCCAGGGCGTGTCGCTGCTCGCACTGCTGCGTGCCAGCGGTGCGATGCCGGGTACACCGCTGCGTGGCCCGGAACTCGCTCGCGTGGTGGTGGTCGGCGCGCGCGACGGCTATCGCGCGGCCTTCGCGCTGGCCGAACTCGACCCGTCGCTCGGCGCCCGCGAAGTGGTGCTGACCAACCGCTGCAACGGCAGCGCACTGGATGCGCACGACGGTCCGTGGCGCCTCGTCGTCCCGGGCGATTCGCGTCCGGCGCGCTCGGTGCGCCAGGTCGAGTCGATCCGCGTCGTCGACGCGCCCTGACGAACGAGCGCCGGCGACCTCACCCGCCGGATTCGCCCACCAGCTTGCGGTAGCGCGCCATGTGCCGGATCGCCTGGCGCGGCTCGCCGAGGTCCTCGAACAGCAGCGCCAGGTTGTAGTGGCAGTCGGCGAACTGCGGGTCTTCCTTCAACGCGGCCTCATACGCACGCACCGCGTCCGGCTTGCGGTCGAGGTCGTCGAGCAGCACGCCCAGGTTGTAGAACAGCAATGCATCGTGGGCGCCGGCATCGATGGCCTCTCGATAGACACGCTCCGCGCGATCGAGCTGGCCCGCGTCGTGCAGCAGCCGGCCGAGGTTGATGCGCGCGTGCAGGTGGTCCGGAACATCGGCCAGCGCACGCTCGTAGGCCTGCATCGCGGCATCGGCATCTTCGCGTTCCAGCGCGACGCCGCGCGCATACCAGTCGCCGTCTTCGGAGGGCGGCAGCGTCTGCACCTGTTCGATCACGCGCAGCGCGCCCTGTGCTGGGTCGCCCTCGAACGCCAGCAGGTACTGACCGGATTCGGCATGCCAGCGGTTGCCGCCCTCGCGGACGACGACATGGTCGGCGATCGCGCCGATGCTCAGTCCCGACAGCGGCATCGCCTCGGGCAAGCGGCTGCGCAGTTCGCGCAGCGCGCGCATGATTCGCCGCCGGGGTACGTTGGCGACCTCCAGCGCCTGCGCGGTGCGCAGGACGATCAGGTCCTGGAACGAGAAGCGCAGGCTGTTGCGCGGCCCCCGCATCGGCGCGACGAAGCCGGCCTCCACCAGCGCGCGCACGGTACTGCGCGACAGGCGGAGCAGCTTCTCGACATCGCGCACCCCGTACTGGTGCATGCCCTATTTGGCCCGCCGCGTGCCCTTGCGCTTTTCGGGCCCGGGCTCGGCGGCTGGCGCCTGCTTGGCCGGCTTGCGTGCCGGTTTGGCAGCGGCCACCGGCGCCTTGCGTGCCGCGGCCGGCGCTTTCCGCTCCAGGCTGGCCCGCAGCGCCTCCATCAGATCGATGATCTGCGCGCCACCCTTCTCCGGCTCCTCGACCAGCGTGATCTGCTTGCCATCGACCTTCTTCTGTACGGCGGCCTCGATGCGTTCGCGCACCTCGTCCTTGTACGCGGTCGGGTCGAAGGTGTCCGACGCCTGCTGTTCGATCAGCTGCTCGGCCAGCTTGAGTTCGGCCGGCTTCACGTCGGCACTGGGAATGTCGAGGTCCCTGATCGAGCGCACCTCGTCGGAATACAGCAGCTGCTGCATGACCAGACCGTCCTCGAAGGGCCGGATCATCACGATGTACTGCTTGCCCCGTGCAGCCCAGCGGCCGATCGCACACTTGCCTGACTCGCGCAGCGCACGCGAGAACAGCGCATACGGCCTTGCGCCCCCCTTGTCGGGTGCGAGGTAGTAGGACTTGTCGAAGTACACCGGGTCGATCGCCGCGATCGGCACGAACTCGGTGACGTCGGCAGCATGCGTCCCGGCCTCCTCCATCGCCTTGAGCTCCTCCGGCTCGAACATCACGTACTGGTCCTTGGCGAACTCGAACCCCTTGACGATCTCGTCGCGCTCGACCGGGATGTCCTCCTTCGCGCAGAACAGCTGCTGCTTCAGCCGCGAGCCGCAGGTCTTGTGCAGCAGGTTGAACGAGATCGTGCGGCTCGATTCGGTGGCGGTGTACAGCTTCACCGGAATCGACACCAGCCCGAAGGAGATGCTCAATGACGCGATGGAACGGGCCGCCATGACTGCCTCCGCTGGGCCGCCGTGCAGATGACGGCGGCGTGAAGATGCGTGCCTATTTCAGTATCCGCACCAGGTCCTGCTTGCGCTTGAGTGCATCGCGCCAGCGGTCGCCCGTGTGGGCCAATCTTGTTATCGCACCGCCCATGCGAAAGTCCAGTGGATGCGCATCGGCCAGTTCGTCCCAGGTCAGCGGCATGGACACCGGCGCGCCGGGCTCGCCGCGCGGCGAGTAGGCCACGTTCAGCGTCTTGCCGCGGACATTCATGTTGTGGTCCATGAAGATCTTGCCGGTGCGCTTGGGCACGCTCCAATCCATGGTGATGTCCTTCGGATACAACCTCATGAGGTGCCGGCTGACCAGCTCGGACACCTGGCGGACGGCATCGAAGTCGAGGTCGCGCCTGATCGGCACGAACACGTGCAGCCCGGTTTTTCCCGAGGTCTTCACGATCGGCTCCAGCGACATGCCCAGCAGCAGTTCGCGCAGGTGGAAGGCGATCTCGCGTCCCTTGTCGAACGCGACGGTATTCAGCTCCGGCTCCGCACCCGGCGCCTCCTTGCCGGAATAGATGTACGGGTCGATGTCGAAGACGACGTAGTCCGGGTAGTTCAGCACCGAGGCTTCGAGCGATTCCAGTGAGGTCGCGTAGTCGGTGGACTTCGAGACCGCATCCGGGCCGACCCGCGCGCGCGAATGCCAGACGTGGAACTCCAGCGTCCCGGATTGCGCAAGCCACAGCAGCGTCGGCAGGTTGTTGCATAGCAGGTACTCGTGCTCCTCGTCCTTGTGCCCCGAATAGACGGTGACGGATTCGACGAACGCCGGCCGCTCCTGCGTCCAGTGCTTCTGGAAAAAACGCTGTCCGCCGATGCCGTCGGGCATGCGGATCATCGTCAACGGACGATCGGCCAGGTGCGGCAGCATCAGCGGCGATACCTGCGCCAGGTAACGCAGCAGGTCGCGCTTGGTCTGGGGTGGCGACTGCAGGCCCGGCGCTGCCGGCCAGTACACGCGGTCGAGGTGGGTCAGCCGGATCCGGTGCGTGCCCACGGTCAGCTCGAAGGCGTTCTTCGAACCATCGAGCCGCGCCAGGACTTCTTCGATGTCATGCCCCGTTCGCCCGCCATCGCCGCCAAGGCGGGAGCCCACGGATCCGGCGCTTTTCACGGCAACGTCCTTGGGTCCCCGCCTTCGCGGGGATGACGAGTTGGCGTTCCGCCGCACCTGCGCCGGATCGATGTCCTCGCGCAGCCGCAGGAATACGGGGGCTCGCAGGTGCGCATCCTCGGTCCATTGCTGGAACTGCACCTCGGCGACGAGCTCCGGCTCGACCCAGGTCGTCGGATTGGGCAGCTCGGGCTTCTCGGCGAAGGGACAGGAAGACCGCTTGAGCGGCTCCAGCCGCGACTGCAGCAGCTTGAGGCTGCGCGCATCGAACCCGGAGCCCACGTGCGAAGCGAAGCGCAGTTCGCCATCCTCCCAGTAGCCGACCAGGATCGCGCCCAGCGCTTCGCGCGATCCCTTGCCGCGTGTGTAGCCGCCGATCACGAACTCCGCGCTGTGCACCGGCTTGACCTTCAGCCACGACGGCGAGCGCCGGCCGGACTGGTAGCGGCTGTCCAGGCGCTTTCCGACCACGCCCTCGAAACCGCTGGTCAATGCCGCTTCCTGCAATGCGATGCCATCCTCGTCGGCATGCACGAGCTGCACGAGCGGCGACGGCAGCAAGGCCTGCGTGAGGTAGCGGCGACGATCGCGGTACGGCACATCGCGCAGGTCGACGCCGGCGAAGTACGGCATGTCGAAACAGAAGAACACCGCCGGCACGGCACGATCCGCGGCTGTCAGCTCCGCCGGTGTCTTCAGTTGCACGCGGTTCTGCAATGCGTTGAACGACGGCACGCCGTTCGCATCGAAGGCGACGATCTCGCCGTCCAGCACCATGCCATCGACGCCCTGCCCGGACAGCTCGTTCACCAGCGCGGGGAAGGCAGCAGTCAGGTCCAGTCCACGGCGCGAGCGCAGCCGCACGCCCTCCTTGTCGATGAATGCCATTACGCGGTAACCATCGAGCTTCGGTTCCCACATCCAGCCTTCGCGGCGGAAGGCTGCGTCGCCGATCTCCGCCAGCATCGGCGCTATGGTCGCGGGCATCGCCTTTGGTGTTCCATCGCCCGCACTTGGCGCGAGCTGCGCCGCCGGAATGCGATGCGCCGGCACGCTCTTCATCTCCGCCACGCTGACGCCCGAAAGCACCGAGCGATCGCGCGCGGTGATGTCGTCCTTGCTGACGAAGCGGTCGCGATGCTTGATCAACAGCCACTGCTTCGCGTCCTTGGTGCGCACCAGGGCGAACGATCCTTTCAGCTTCTCCCCGCGCAACTGCAGGCTGAGCTTGCCTTTCTCGATGCCTTCGCGGACCTGCCGCTCCGCTTCGGCACGGTCGTGGAACCAGGTTCCGTGCTCGTCGGGGCTGTACGTGCCGCAATCCCACACGATCACCTCGCCCGAGCCGTACTGCCCGGGCGGGATCACGCCTTCGAACGATCCATAGTCGAACGGATGATCCTCGACGTGCACCGCCATGCGCTTGTCGGCGGGGTCGAGCGAAGGCCCCTTCGGCACTGCCCAGGACTTGAGGACGCCATCGCACAGCAGCCGGAAGTCGTAGTGCAGGCGTCGTGCCGAATGCTGCTGCACCACGAACAGCAGGGGCCCGCCGCCACCTTCGGCCACCACCGGCTTCGGCTCGGGGGTGGCTTCGAAACGGCGCTTGGCGGAATATTCGCTGAGCTTGGCCATTCGTACCTTCGCGGAGTCGGACGATGACTGCACCACGGTGTTGGGCCGGTGCCAGTGGCTATTCCTTCAAGGAATGGAAGGGCGACTTCTATCCCGAGAAGATCAAGCCCGATGCCATGCTGGCCTTCTATGCGCAGCACCTGCCCACGGTCGAGATCAACAACACCTTCTACCAGATGCCCCGGCCGCCGGTGCTGGAGCACTGGTCCGAGGCGACGCCGGCCGATTTCCGTTTCTCCATCAAGGCCTCGCGGCGCATCACCCACGACGCCCGGCTGAAAGCCGACGCCGCCGCCGATTCGGTGGTCTATCTCTACCGGACCCTGGATACGCTGGGCGTGAAGCGCGGGCCGGTGCTGTTCCAGTTGCCCCCGTTCCTGAAGAAGGACCTGCCGCGGCTGGGCGAGTTCCTGAAACTGCTGCCGGCCGATCATCGCGCTGCGTTCGAGTTCCGCCACGACAGCTGGTTCGACGACGACGTGTATTCGCTGCTGCAGCAGTCCGCAGCCGCGCTGTGCCTGTCGGAACGCGAGGACGATGCCCCGCCGCCGCTGGTCGAGACCGCGCCTTGGGGCTACGTCCGCCTGCGCCTGGAGCAGTACTCCGACGACGACCTCGCGCAGTGGACGCGACGTCTTCTGGAGACGTCCTGGCAGGATGTGCACGTGTACTTCATGCACGAACCGACCGCTCCGGCCTATGCGCAGGCGCTGATGCGGCTGTCCGGTCAAGTCGGAGGCAGCGCATGAAGGCGACAGCGCTATCGGTCACGCTCGACGACGGGCAGCAGGTCTCCGCCTTGCTGGAGCTGCCACAGGATGCGCGCGCCTGTTACGTGCTGGGGCACGGCGCCGGCGCCGGCATGACGCATCCGTTCATGACCGCGGTTGCGGAGGGCCTCGCGGCGCGGGGTATCGCGACGTTGCGATACCAGTTCCCGTACATGGAGCGAGGCTCCCGGCGCCCGGATACGCCGAAGCTGGCGCAGGCCACCGTGCGCGCGGCGGTGGCCGAGGCCGCGCGCCAGGTGCCGGACGTTGCGCTGTTCGCCGGCGGCAAATCCTTTGGCGGTCGCATGACGTCGCAGGCGCAGGCCGCCTCGCCGCTGCCCGGTGTCCGCGGCCTGGCGTTTTTGGGCTTTCCGCTGCATCCCGCCGGCAAGCCCTCCGTCGAGCGCGCGGCGCACCTCGCCGACATCGACGTCCCGATGCTGTTCCTGCAGGGCACCCGTGACGAACTGGCCGAACAGGCGCTGCTGCAAGCCACGGTGGACGAACTGGGAGCGCGTGCGCAGTTGCACTGGCTCGACGGGGCCGATCACTCCTTTCATGTCCTGGCCCGCTCCGGCCGCAAGGACGTCGAGGTCATGGCCGAGGCGCTGGATGCGATGGTGCGCTGGATCGATGCCGTGGCTCTGCGTTAGTCCGTGCGCCGGGCCTCCGCGACCCACTCACACCGCAGCCGGTAGGCTGACGACATGACCCGCCCTGCACCGCTCATGCTCGACTCCCTCGATGCCGCCATCGATGCGCTGCTGGCGCGCATCGGTGGCCCGCTGCATGTCGGCGCTCCGCTGGGGCTGGGCAAGCCGCATCGTCTACTCAATGCGCTGTATGCCCGCGTCGAACGCGACCCGTCGCGAAGGCTGCATCTGTATACCGCGCTGTCGCTGGACCCGCCCGGCAAGGGCAAGGGCCTGGAGGCCCGCTTCCTCGGGCCGTTCGTGCAGCGCCATTTCGGCGACGACTTCCCGCGACTGGCCTATGTGCAGGCACTCAAGCGCAATGCGCTGCCGCCGCACATCGAAGTCGAGGAGTTCTACATGCAATCCGGCGCGATGCTCGGCTCCGCGCAGGCACAGCAGCATTACGCCAGCCTCAACTACACGCATGTCGCGCGCGCCCTCGGCGACCGCGGGGTCAACGCCATCGTGCAGAAAGTCGCGCGCTCGGCCGATGGCATGCGCTTGTCGCTGTCGTGCAATACCGACCTGACTTTCGATGCCATCGACGCCATCGTCGCGCGCGGCCTGCCGCGGCCGCTGCTGGTGGCAGAGGTCGATCCGGGCCTGCCGTGGCTCGGGGGCAGCGCCGCCGTGGATGCGGATTTCTTCGACATCGTGGTGTCACCGCCCGGCCCGCACCCGAAGCTGTTCGGCCTGCCGCGCCAGCCGGTCAACGACGCCGACTACGCAATCGGGTTCCATGCCAGCACGCTGGTCCTGGACGGCGGCACGCTGCAGATCGGCATCGGCGCGCTGGCCGATGCGCTGTGCCACGCGCTGGTGCTGCGCCACACCGACAACGCCGAGTACCGCCGCGTGCTGCGCGCGTTGCTCAATACCGGTGCGGACGACCCGGCGTTGGGGCCGTTCGCCGAAGGCCTGTATGGCTGCAGCGAGATGATCAACGAGGGCTTCCGGCGACTGGTCGAGGTCGGCGTGATCCGGCGGAAAGTCGTCGACGACGTGGAGCTGATGCAGCGTGTCGACGCAGGACGCGCCAGCGATGACGACCTTGCCCGCCTCGAACGCGAAGGCGAATACCTGCATGGCGCGTTCTACCTGGGTTCGCCGGATTTCTACCAATGGCTGCGCACTCTGCCGGAGGACGTCTGCCGTGGCATCGGCATGAAGCGCGTCAGCGCGGTCAACGAGCTCTACGGCGGCAACGAAGCGCTCGAACGCCTGCAGCGCCGGCGCGCGCGCTTCTTCAACAGTTGCATGATAGCGACCGTCCTCGGCGCCGCGATATCGGACGGGCTCGAAGACGGCCGCGTCGTCTCCGGCGTGGGCGGCCAGTACAACTTCGTCGCGATGGCACATGCGCTGCCGGATGCGCGCTCGGCGCTGATGCTGCGGGCCACGCGTGAGGCAGGCGGACGCCTTACGTCCAACATCGTGTGGAACTACGGGCACACGACGATTCCGCGCCATCTGCGCGACTTCTACATCACCGAGTACGGCATCGCCGACGTGCGGGGGCTTAGCGACGGGGACTGCATCGCGGCGATGGCGGCGGTGGCCGACGCGCGCTTCCAGTCGGGGCTGCTTGATACCGCCCGGCGCCATGGCAAGCTCCGCGACGGCGTCGCCGTGCCGGAAGAGGCCGCCGGCAATACGCCGGAGCACCTGCGAACAGCGCTGGCACCGTTCCGGACCGCCGGAAGCCTGCCCGACTATCCGCTGGGCAGCGACTTCACCACGGTGGAGCAGCGCCTGGTCAAGGCCCTGGGCTGGCTCAAGACGGGGACGGCCACGCGCTCGGGCAAGGTGCGCGCCGTGCTCGCCGCGCTGACCGCGGGCCGCTGCGACGACGCCGAGGCGCTGGGGCGCATGCAGCTTGCCGAACCGCGCGGGCTGGGCGAACGGATCGAAGCGCGCCTGGTCGGGCTGGCGCTGAAGCGGACGGCTTAGGCGCGCCTGTCCGGTACTCCGGTTCGGGCGGGGACATTGCCTATACTGGCGATCCAACGCCAGGGAGTTCATGCCGGATGTCCGCCGATAACGTGTACCGCCATTTCTACCGTACCCGACGCCTCGGTGCGGCCGAACTCAGCGACGGCGGCGGGCCGTTCGGTTTCGACATCACGACGGCACTCGAATTCGATTTCCTGATCGAGCGCTACCAGTGCGATGCCATCATCGAGACGGGCAGCAACGCCGGCGATACCACCGAGTACCTGGCGCGTGCGTATCCCAACCTCACCATCGTCACCTGCGACGTGGTCGACCGCTACGTCGACCTGGTCAAGCGCCGGGTCGGCTTCATGCCGCACACGCACGTGGAGAAGATCGACTCGCCCGAACTGATCGCCAAGTTCCGCGACCGCTTCCGCTGCCCGCTCTACTACCTCGACGCGCACTGGTACGAGGCGTGGCCGCTGGAGCGCGAGCTGTCGCTGATCGAGAACGGCGTGGTCTGCGTGGACGACTTCAACATCGGCAACCCGCGCTTCGGCTTCGACAAGTACAAGGAAGTGGAGTGCGGCCCGGACATGCTGGGACGCTTCATCGACAAGATTCCGCACTACTACACCAACAACCCGGACGCGGAATACGAACTGCCCTGCCTGCAGAACGGCCGCCGCGGCGGCAAGGCCTACTTCACGATCGGTCAGAAGCACGACCACATGCAGCACCACCGCTATTTCCGGCGCCACGAGACGCCACGGCCGACCGCCGCCTGATCGTCACTGGACAGCAAAAGAAAAAGCGGCCAACAGGCCGCTTTTCTTTTGTTACCAACCCGGTGCGCGGTCAGAGCGACTTCGCCGCCTCGACCACGTGCTCGACGGTGAAACCGAAGTGCGGGAACAGCTTCTCCGCCGGTGCCGACGCGCCAAAGCTGTCGATGCCGATCACCGCGCCGTCGAGGCCGACGTACTTGCGCCAGAAGTCGGTGACACCGGCTTCGATGGCCACGCGCTTGCGGCAGGCCTTGGGCAGCACCGATTCGCGGTAGTCGGCGTCCTGGCGGTCGAAGACATTGGTCGAGGGCATCGACACCACGCGGACCTTGTCGCCGAGCTTTTCGGCCGCCTGCATCGCCAGGCCGACTTCCGAGCCGGTCGCGATCAGGATGATCTCCGGCGCACCGGCCGAGTCCTTCAGCACGTAGCCGCCGCGTGCGATGTCGGCGACCTGCTGCTCGCTGCGCGCCTGGTGGGCGAGGTTCTGGCGCGAGAAGATCAGGCAGCTCGGGCCGTCATTGCGCACGATCGCCTGCTTCCACGACACCGCCGACTCGACCGCGTCGCACGGGCGCCACAGGTCGTTGTGCGGGATGTAGCGCAGCGAGGCCATGTGCTCGATGGGCTGGTGGGTCGGGCCGTCCTCGCCCAGGCCGATCGAGTCGTGGGTGTAGACGTGGATCGCGTGCGCGCCCATCAGCGCGCTCATGCGCACCGCATTGCGCGCGTAGTCGCTGAACACCAGGAAGGTCGCGTCGTACGGGATGAAGCACTCGTGCAGGCCCAGGCCGTTGCTGATCGCGGTCATCGCGAACTCGCGCACGCCGTAGTAGACGTAGTTGGCGTTCGGGTCGTCGCTGGCGACGGACTTGCTGCCCTTCCACAGGGTCAGGTTGGAGTGCGCGAGGTCGGCGGAGCCGCCGATCAGTTCCGGCAGCAGCGGCGCGAACGCTTCGATCGCCATCTGCGAAGCCTTGCGCGAGGCCACGACCGGGCCTTCGGCCTGCAGCTTGGCGATGTAGGCGTCGGCGGCGGCGATGAAGCCTTCCGGCAATTCGTTGCGCGCACGGCGCAGCAGTTCGGCGGCGAGTTCGGGATGCTTGCGCTGGTAGGACGCGAACAGCTGGTTCCACTGGTCCTCGCGGCCCTGGCCGTTGCTGCGCACGCGCCAGCCGTCGTAGATCGCCTCGGGAATTTCGAACGGCGCATGCGGCCAGTTCAGCGCTTCGCGCGTGGCGACGACCTCGTCCTTGCCCAGCGGCGCGCCGTGGCTGGATTCCTTGCCGGCCTTGCCCGGCGAGCCGAAACCAATCGTGGTGCGGCAGCAGATCAGCGTGGGCTTGTCGGCCGACTTCAGCGCGGTGTCGATCGCGGTCTTGATCTCCTCGCTGTCATGGCCGTTGACGCCACGCACGACGTTCCAGCCGTAGGCCTCGAAACGCGCCGGCGTGTCGTCGGTGAACCAGCCGTCGGTGTTGCCGTCGATAGAGATCTTGTTGTCGTCCCAGAAGGCGACCAGCTTGTTCAGGCCCCAGGTGCCGGCCAGCGACGCGGCCTCGTGCGAGATGCCCTCCATCAGGCAGCCATCGCCCATGAACACCCAGGTGCGGTTGTCGATGACATCGAAGCCGGACTGGTTGAAGCGCTGCGCCAGCAGCTTCTCGGCCAGTGCCATGCCGACGGCATTGGCGAAACCCTGACCGAGCGGACCGGTCGTGGTTTCGATGCCCGAGGTCATGAAGTTTTCCGGGTGACCCGGCGTCTTGGATTCGAGCTGGCGGAAGTTCTTCAGCTCGTCGATCGCCAGGTCGTAGCCGGCCAGGTGCAGCAGCGCGTACTGCAACATCGAACCGTGGCCGTTGGACAGCACGAAGCGGTCGCGATTGAGCCAGTTCGGGTTGTTCGGGTTGTGGCTCAGGTAGTCGTTCCAGAGCACCTCGGCGATGTCGGCCATGCCCATGGGCATGCCGGGATGGCCGGAGTTGGCGGCCTGCACCGCGTCGATGGCGAGGAATCGGATGGCGTTGGCGAGGTCGCGGCGGCTGGGCGTCGTCATGGCGGTCTGGTTTGGGTCTCGGTCCCTGCGGGAGCGGGGCGGGAACGGGAAGGTGGGGATCGGCGAGCGGGCAACTCCCCAGGCGCGAACGGGGAGGACAAAGCGGCGGCTATTGTCCCACCCGGACGCCGCCCTGTCGCCCCACCGGCCTGAACCGGCGTACCGGTCAGGCCGCGGCTGACGTATCCGGCGCCCCGCCCTCGCCCCGGGACACCACGGTCGCCAGCATCAGGTCGCCGGTGACGTTGAGCGTGGTCCGGCACATGTCGAGGAAGCGGTCGACGCCGAGGATCAGGCCGATGCCCTCCGGCGGCACGCCGACCATCCCGCAGATCAGCGCCACCACCGGCAGCGAGCCGGCCGGCACGCCGGCCGTGCCAATGCCGCCGAGGATGCAGACGAACATGACCGTGGCCTGCTGGCCCAGGGACAGTTCGACGCCGAAGAATTGCGCGAGGAACAGCACGGTCACGCCCTCGAACAACGCGGTGCCGTTCTGGTTCGCGGTCGCGCCCACGGTCAGCACGAAGCGCGACACCTGTCGTGGAAGGCCGAGTTCCTCGTCGGCCACGCGCAGGGCCGTCGGCAGCGTCGCGTTGCTGGAGGCCGTGGAGAAGGCCATCACCATCGCCTCCTGCACGCCCTTGAAGAATCGCACCGGCGAGTAGCCGCCGATGAACTTCAACGTCAGCGAGTACACCACGAACATGTGCAGGGCCAATGCCAGCACGACCACGCCGACATAGGCGCCCAGGCGGGCCAGCAGTTCCCACCCGAACAGCGCGGCCAGGTTGAACATGAAGCAGAACACCGCATACGGCGCCAGCCGGATCACCAGGCCGATCAGGATCATCGACACCTCGAACAGGCCCTCGATGCCGCGCTGCAGGATCTCGGTGGCAGGGCTGCGCTTCAACACCAGACCGATGCCGAGCATCAGCGCGAAGAACATCACCGCCAGGATGGCGTTGTCGGCGGCGGCGCTGATCACGTTGTCCGGCACGATCGCCATCAGCATGTCCAGGCCCTTGGGCTGGGTGTGTGTGCTGCTGACGATGGCGCTGGCGCGGTCGGAACTTTCGCTGAGCAGTTGCTGGGCCGTGGCGGGATCGATGCCGGCACCGGGCTTGAACCAGTTCACCAGCAACAGGCCGAGCAGGACCGCGATGCCGGACACGATGACGGTGAGGGCCAGCGTCTTCCAGCCGATGCGCCCCAACGAGCGCACATCCCCCATCTCGGCCACGCCGATCACCAGCGCCGAAAACAGCAGCGGGATCACCAGCATGAAGATCAGGCGCAGGAACAGCGTTCCCGCGGGCTGCGTGATCCAGGTGGTGAACCATTGCACGGCCGGCGCGTGCGGGCCGATACCGTAATGCACGATCAGTCCCAGCAGCAGGCCGGCGGCGAAACCGATCGCCATCTTCCAGTGCAGCGGCAATCCGGGCTTGCCGGTGCGGTGACTCGTCTCGGCCATCGCGGTGCTCCACGCAGGCTGCGGGATCACCGGATCATGCAGCAGGGCGCGTGGAGGGCCCCTTCATGCGTACCGGGCGCGGGAGCTTCAGGCCAGGAGCGGACGCCCGGCATGCCGCGGTACTCCAGGCCACGGATTCCGCCTTCCCCGCATCGGGGAAAGGCGGATGCGGCGATCAGGTCGCAGCTTCGGGCGCGCCGTCGCCGGTGCCGATGACGGCAGCGGCCTCGGCCTCTTCGACCTCGCCGCTGCGGTTGGCGACCACCACGGCGGTGGCGAGGTCGCCGGTGACGTTGAGCGCGGTGCGGCACATGTCGAGGAAACGGTCGACACCCAGGATGATGCCGACGCCTTCCGGCGGGATGCCGAGCACGGCGCAGATCATCGCGATCACCGGCAGCGAACCGGCCGGCACGCCGGCCGTGCCGATGCCGCCGAGCAGGCACAGGCCCAGCACCATGACCTGGTGCGCCAGCGTCAGCTCGATGCCGAACGCCTGCGCCAGGAAGAGCACGGTGATGCCCTCGAACAGCGCGGTGCCGTGGTGGTTGGCCGAGGCACCGACGGTCAGCACGAAGCGCGAGACCTTGCGCGGCAGCTTCAGGTTCTGCTCGGCGACGCGCAACGTGACCGGCAGCGTGCCGGTCGAGGATGCGGTGGCGAAAGCGGTCAGCAGCGCTTCCTGGCTGCCGCGGAAGAACGCGCGCGGGCTCATGCCACCGGCGAACTTCACCCACAACGGCAGCACGATGAACATGTGCACGGCGATCGCGGCGATCACGGTCAGCGCGAACTTGCCCAGTACCAGCAGCAGCTCCCAGCCGAACTGGGCGCACAGCGCGAACATCAGGCACGCCACCGCGTACGGCGCCAGCTTGATGATCATGCCGATCAGGCGCATGCAGATTTCGAACAGGCCCTGGATCGCATTCTTGAACGCCTGCGTGGCCGGGCTCGGCGTCATCACCAGGCCGATGCCGATCATCAGCGCGAAGAACATCACGCCCAGCTTCTGCTTGTCGTCGACGGCGGCGGCGATCACGTTCTTCGGCACGATGCCGAGCAGCAGCTTCATGAAGTCGAGCTGCTGGCCGGTCGCGGCGATCTCGCCGGCCTTCTGCGCGCCCTGCGCCATCGCCTGGTCGAGCATGCCGCGGTCGAGGCCGTGGCCGGGCCCGATCAGGTTGACCATCAGCAGGCCGATGCCCACTGCGATCAGCGTGACCACGGCGGTGTAGATCAGCGTGCGCCAGCCGAGCCGGCCGAGGCTGGCGACGTCGCCCAGTTCGGCCACGCCCAGCACCAGCGCCGAGAACATCAGCGGCAGCACCAGCATGAACAGCAGGCCGAGGAACACCTGCCCGACTGGCTGCGCCACGTAGCTCACCAGACCTGTGACCAGCGGCGAACCCGGGGCGACGAAGTGCGCGAACAGGCCGAAGCAGGCGCCGGCGATGAAGCCGATCAGCACCTTGACGTGCAACGGCATGCCCTTGGTCGGCATGTTGATCTCGGGCAGGCTGGCGTGGCTCATTCGGTTCCCCTCGGCAATGCAGCCGGCGAGATTACCAGAGCCGGCGCCCCGGCCCGACGGCGGGCGTCAACCTTCCGGGTAGAGCGGCGGCAATGGCGAGGCCGGGGCCGGCGTGTCGGCCTTCCAGCGCGGTCCCTGGGCGAAGGCACTGCGCAGCAATCCGCGCGCAGCGGCGCCATCGCCGCCACCCCAGCGTGCCCGCTCCATCGCCTGCACCGCTTCGCGCTGGCGCGCATCGTCCAGGCGCGCCAGCAGTTCGTCGACGCCCCTGGCAGGCGGGTGCGCGAGCGCGCACAGCGTCTGGGCGACTTCGCCAAAGTCGGCATGGTCCAGCGCGCGCTTCAGGTCGGCGCGGGTGCGTCCGGGGGTTTTTCCGGCCTGGTCCGGAAGGTTGGGCGGCGCGGCGGCCGGCGCGTGGCGGTGAAGCCCCCAGACCAGGGTGAACAGCCACAGCGCTGCGAACAGCAATGCCGCAAGGACCCAGACGCGGTTGGCGCCCTGCACCGCCTGCCAGGGTGAATTATCCGGGCCGGCAGCAGGCGCCGGGGCAGTGGTCGCGGCAGGCGCCGCCATGCTGCTCTGCGTCGCGGCGCCGGGGGCGATGCTCCACGACAGCGGGGGCAAGCTGGCGGTGCGGACCGCGCCGGCGCCGACGTCCCACCAGGCCATGCGCATGCCGGCCAGCTGCGCGGCACCGGCACGCGCGGGCACCAGCGAGAAGCGACGCGTCAACTTCACGCGCGGCCGTCCGTCGACGAAGCGTTCGTCGGCCTGCACCGGTTCGGGGAACACCTGCACGCCGTCGATCGCGGGCAGTTGCAGTTCCGGCATCTGCGTGGCCGTGGCGCCGTCGGCGACCGCCTCGACCGTCAACGTGGCGGCGCTGCCTGCGCGCAACTCCTGCGGCGTGGACTGGTAGCGCAGTTGCAGATCGTGCAAGGGCAGCCAGGGCTGCGGTGCATTGGCCGGCGCCGGGCGCACCTGCAGGAAACGTGGCGGCGCGTTGGCGTGCAGCTCCGCGCCGCGGCTGCCAAACAGGTCATCGAAGAATCCGCCGGTGCCGCGCCCTTCGAATGTCGCACCGGGAATGGTCAGCGTGCCGCTGCGCTCCGGCACCAGCAGGAAGCGGCGCTCGACGACGCTGTAACGGCGCCCGGCAATGTCGCGCACGTATTGCGCGTCATCGCCGATGCGCTGCAGCGATGCGCCTTCCGGCGCGGCCTGGTCGAGCTGGCCGGATACCAGCGGCGCGGCCGAGTACAGGCGCACCACCCAGCCCACCGCCTGCTGCAGGTACGGCGACTCGTCGTCTGCCCCGCTCTCGATGAACACGTCATCGCCGGCACGCGCCGGCATGCGCGCACTCGACGCGGCGACCTGCAGCGTCAGCGACTGCGTGCGCTCGCCGCCGACGTCCAGCGGCGGAATCGTCAGCAGGCCGTCTCGTCGTGGCTGCAATGCCACGGCGTAGAGCGTGCGCGTGCGGCTGCGGCCATTGACCAGTTCGAACTCGCGCCGGCTGGTGTGGCCGGTCAGGAAGAAGTCGCGCTGCAGCGGCGCGTAATCCGGCGCGGATGAGTTCGCCGACGTCGTCTGGATGTTGAGGGTGACGGTCTCACCGGCACCGATGCTGTCCCGGTCGAGCCACGCCCGCGCCTGCGCCGATGCGTCCAGGCTGATCATCGACAGCATCAGCCATGCACCCACCAGCCACGCGCGCAGGTTCCACGACATTCGACGCATCGTGCCCATGCTCCCGATCATGTTCCTGATCATTCTCCCGGCGTGTCCTGCGATTGTCTGCGCTCATGTTCGAGCCGGAATTTCTCGCGCAGCAGGCTGCCCGGATCGTCCGGCACGCGGCGCAGCCACGCCTCGTTGGCGAGGCGGCGTTCGCGCTGCTGCGGCGTCTCATTGGCGGGCCGCGCCTGCTCGCGCTGCTGCCCGGGTTGCGCCTTGCCCTGCTCCAGCGCGCGGCGCATCCGCTCGCGCTGCGCGGCATCGGCGGCCTGCTGGCTCTGCGAATCGGCCGGCTTCGCACGCTCCTGTGCCTGTTCCTGGCGTGACTGCTGGGCTTGCGACGGATCCTGCTGGCTACTCTGTTGCTGCGGTTTCGGCTGCGCGCCCTGTCCCTGCGAAGGCTGGCTCTTCTGCTTGCCCCGCGATTGTTGCTGATCCTGGCCCGATCCGCCCTGCGGCGGCTTGCGCTTCATCGCCGCTTCCACGGCGCGCTTGTTGGCGATGGCATCGGCCATGCCTGGCTCGCGCTTCAATGCCTCGTCGTAGGCGCTGATCGCCTGCGGATACTCGCCGGACTTGGCGAGCGCATTGCCGCGGTTGTAGTGCGCATCGGCGCTGTCGGCAGCCTGGTATGCCTGCGCTGCCCCGGCGAAATCGCCCTGCCGGTAGGACCGCGCGCCCTGCTCCATGCGTGCATGCGCTTTCTGGTCGGCACGCTGCCACCATTCCACCGCGCGTGCCGGCTGCCACGGCACGATCGCGCACAGCAGCAACAACGCCGCCGCGCCCTGGCGGCGGAACGAGAGCAATGCCAGCAGCAACAGCGGCGGCAGCAGCCAATAGCCTTCATCGCGCCACGCGTGCCCTTTTGCTCCGCCCTTCGCATCGGCGTCGCCGAGACCCGGCTCGAGCACGCCCAGCGCACGCAGGTCGGCATCGTCCGGCGTCAGTGCCGAATAGCTACCGTTGCCGCTGCTGGCGAGTGAACGCAGCGACGATTCGTCGAGGCGGGCCATGGCGATGCTGCCGTCCATGCGCCGGTACGACGCCCCTTCGGCGCGGCCCAGGCCGATCACGGACACGCGGTAGCCGCCGCGCGACGCTTCGGCCGCCGCCGCACGCGCAGCGTCATCGGCCTGGTCGGTCATCAGCAGGATCTGTCCGCTGGAGAACCCCGCCTGCCGCAGCAGCTGCGACGACCACTCAATGGCGCGATCGACACGCTGGCCGTCGACCGGCATCACTTCCGGCGCGAGCGCGTCGAGGAACAACGCGACGTTGGCAGCATCGTCGGTCAGCGGCGCCACCGTGAAGGCATCCCCCGCGTAGGCCACCAGCCCAACCTGCCCGCCCTGCCGTTCGCGCAGCAACGTGGCGATCTTGGCGCGCGCCTGCGCGAGGCGCGAAGGCGGAAGGTCCGGCGCCAGGGCGGCACCCGACAGGTCCAGCACGATCACCAGCGGCGTGTGCGACTGCCACAGCGGTTGCTCGCTCTGCCGCCAGCTCGGCCCCGCGAGCGCGACGATCGCGAGCACGCCCGCCAACATTGCGATACCGGCGGCCATGCGGCTGCGCGTATCCGCTTTGGTTTCCAGCAGGTGCGGCAGCAGGTGCGGGTCGACCAGCGACTGCCAGACGCCGTCGCGACGACGGCGGCGGCGCCACCACCATGCGAGCAGCGGCAGCGCCAGCAGGGCCCAGAGCCATTGCGGACGCAACAGGTGCAGCGCGGCGAAGTCGATGCTCATGCGAGCCTCCGCCGCGGACGCGCGAAGGCGAGCAAAGCCAACGCGCAGGCCGCCGCCAACGGCCAGGGATAGCGCTCGATGCGGGGACGCAACGCCGGACCGGGATGGCGGATCGGTTCGAGGCGGTCAATCTCGGCATAGATGCCGGCGAGTTGCGCTGTGTCGCGTGCGCGGAAGAACCGGCCACCCGTCTGCTTGGCGATGTCGCGCAGCGCCCGCTCGTCGATCTCGTCTCCGCCGCCGGGCATCGGCAGGCGGAATCCGAACACCGACATCGATCCGTCGCCGCCGAAAGCCACGGTATGGATGCGCACGCCGGAATCGCGCGCCAGTTCGGTGGCCTTTTTCGGATCGAGCGAACCGGCGGTGTTGACGCCGTCGGTCAACAGGATCAGCACGCGCTGTTCGGCCGGCTGCGATTGCAGACGCTTCACCGCGAGCCCGATCGCATCGCCGATCGCGGTCTCCTGCCCGGCCAGGCCGATCACCGCATCGTGCAGCTGGTCGCGAACCGAAGTGAGGTCCCGCGTGAGCGGCGTCAACGCATAGGCGCGCCGGCCAAACACGATCAATCCGACGCGGTCGCCGCCGCGACGATCCAGGAAGTCGGCCAGCACGGCCTTGGCCGCCGTGAGCCGGTCGACCGGATGGTTGCCGAGTTCCATGTCGGGCTCGCTCATGCTGCCCGACAGGTCGAGCGCCAGCATCAGGTCGCGCCCTTCCTGCGGCGGCTCGATCGCCTCGCCCAGTTGCTGCGGCCGCGCGGCCGCCACGCACAACAGGATCCACGCCAGCCACGGCAGCAGGCCGATACCACCGGCCAGCACGGCACGTGCGCCGCCTTTGGCGACCGCGTCGAGGCGATGGCCGTACGGCACTTTCAATGCAGTGGAACCGCCGCGTAGCGGCGGCAGCAGCCAGCGCGCGAACAACGGCAACGGCAAGGCGAGCAACCACCACGGCCACGCGAACTGGTCCATCAGCGACTGCAGCGACGCCATGATGGAATCGATCATGCCGCGCCCATCCATTGCAGGAAGCGCCGGCGCGCCAGCACGCGCAATGCGTTGGCCTCGGCGGCGTCTACGTCGCGGCGGTAGCCTCCATCCAGCAGCAGGCGCCCGGCTCCCTGCACGAACACCGGCGCCGGCATGTTGCGCCGGCGCTTTGCGCGGTCTACAGGCGCATCCAGGAACTCGAGCCAGGCTTCTCCCTGCAGTCGATCCGCCGACGCATCGCGCTTACGCGCAGCGCGGCGCAGCATTTCCGACATGGCGGCGACCTGGCCCGCCGGCGTTTCCGCGGCGTCGACGGCCCGGTCGAACAGCGCCGCGATCTCGCGGCGCCGGCGATCGCGCCTGCCGCGCCACCACCACCACGCCACGGCGAGGGTAAGGAGCGCGATGACGAGCAGCCACCAGCCTGGCGCGGGCGGCCACCACGACGGCGCGGGCGGCTGATGGATGTCGCGAAGCACGATGCCGGTCATCGCGCCCTCACGCCACCAGCGGCCGTGAACGACCCAGCAGCGGCAACCACGATTCGCTGTCGTCGCTGCTGGACAACACCTGCACACGCACGCCGCGGGCCGGCAACCGTTGCAGCGCCTCTTCGATAGGCGCGGAGAACTCCTCGCGCCAGCGCTGTCGCGGCGTCGGCGCAGCCAGGTCCACCTCGACGCGATGGCCGCCGCTGGAGAACGGCAGCATCGCTTTCGGCGGGCGCATTTCGAGCGGATCGCTGAGCAGCAGCACGATCACCTCGTGGTGCTGCGCAAGACCGGGCCAGCGTTGTGGCGGCACCGCCGCGATGCTGCGTGGATCGGCCAGCAGGACCAGACGGGATCCCGGCCGCAGCAGGCGCGCGGCATGGTCGAGCGCGACCTCCAGCCCGGCGTCGTCGGCCGGTGGCTGCGCGTACCAGCGCACCAGGGCATCGAGCACGCGCAGCGCGCCGCGTGCGCCGCCAGCGGGCGTCACCGGCGCCTCGCGCAGGCTCCCGCGCAGCGCCGCGATCCGGTCGCCATCGCGCACGGCCGCCCAGGCCGCCACGGCACCCGCGCGCGCCGCCTGCACCGACTTGAAGCGCACGCGCGTTCCGAAGTAGAGCGATGCCGCGGTATCGGCGACGATCAGGCTCAGCCGCTCGCGTTCCGCCTGGAACAACTTGGTGTGGGCACGCCCGGTGCGCGCGGTCAGGCGCCAGTCGATGTGGCGTGCGTCATCACCGATGGAGTACTCGCGCGACTCGGCGTATTCCATGCCCCTGCCCCGCAACGGCGACAGCGCATGCCCGCTCACGCCGAAGCGGCCCTTCGGCGCATGGCGCCGTCCGCCTGCCGCCGCGCGCAGCGCAACGAGTTCGGACAGGCGCGGGACGATGCCGTCGCCCTCCGGGCCAGGAGTGGAGTGAGAGAGCTGCATCGTCATCGACTCAGGGCAGCGGCACCCGTTGCAGCAATTCGCGCACAAGACGCTCGCCGTCCCAGCCTTCGGCGGTCGCCTCGTAGCTGGGAAGGATGCGATGCCTGAGCACATCCGGCGCCACCGCGCGCACGTCGTCCGGGGTGACGAAGTCGCGTCCAGCCAGCCACGCGTGCGCACGCGCACAGCGCTCCAGCGCGATCGATCCACGCGGACTCGCACCCCAGGCGATGCGCCGCGCCAGCGCGGCGTCGTAACGGGCAGCATCGCGGGAGGCCAGCACCAGCTCCACCAGATAGCGTTCCACCGGTGGCGCCAGGTGCAGGTCGAGCACGGCCTCGCGCGCGGCGAACACATCGGCGAGCGGCATGCGTTCCACGGGAACGGACGATGCCTGCATCGCCTCGCGCGCATGCGAGCGCGCCAGGCGCAGGATCTCGGCCTCGGCCGCCGCCTCGGGATAGCCGATGCACACGTACATCAGGAATCGATCCAGCTGCGCCTCCGGCAGCGGGAAAGTGCCCTCCTGCTCGATCGGATTCTGCGTCGCCATGACCAGGAACAGCCGCGGCAGGGCATACGTGGCGCGCCCCACGGTGACCTGGCGCTCGCCCATCGCTTCGAGCAGTGCGGACTGCACCTTGGCCGGGGCGCGATTGATCTCGTCGGCCAGCAGGATCGGATGGAATACCGGCCCCGCCTGGAACTCGAAGCGCCCCTCCTGCGGCCGCCATACCTCGGTGCCGGTCAGGTCCGCCGGCAGCAGGTCCGGGGTGAACTGGATACGCGCGAAGTCGGCTTCCAGGCGCGCCGCCAGCGCGCGGATCGCGCTGGTCTTGGCGAGGCCGGGCGCCCCTTCGACCAGCAGGTGTCCGTCCGCCAGCAGCGCTATCAGCAGGCGCTCGATCAATGCCGCCTGGCCGACGATCTCGGTCGCCAGTGCATCCCGCAGGGCGCGGAATGCGTCGTGCAGCCGGGCGGTCTCGCTGCGCGGTCGCAGGTCGGTGGGCATGAGGTCCATCGCGCTCTCGGAAGGCAGTTACCAGGGTCGATTTTGACCCAAGCCTGCGTGCAAGGTTCATCACTTCCTGTCCGCGTTCAGCCCCCGTCGCGTCGACGAAGCCCAAAAAGCAGAAAGGGCCCGAAGGCCCTTTCCGTGTCCATCCGTGCCGCAGCGGTCAGCGCTGGGTGACCTGGAGCACCTTCGGCGTCACGAAGATCAGCAGCTCCGCCTTCTCGCGGTTGCGGCCCTTCTTCTTGAACAGGTTGCCCAGGAACGGGACATCGCCGAGGAACGGAACCTTGGTGATGTCGCTGCGGTCGCGGAACTCGTAGACACCGCCGATCACGACCGTCTGGCCGTCCTCGACCAGCACCGCGGTGTTGACTTCGCGCTTGCTGATCTGCGGAACCTGGCCGATCGAGGTGTCGACGAAGCCTTCGACTTCATCCTTCTTGACGGCCATGTTGAGGAAGACGCGGCCGTCGTTGGTGATCGTCGGCGTGACCTTCATCTGCAGCAGCACGTCCTTGAACTGCACGTTCGGGATCGGGATGTCGTTGCCACCCTGCTGCGGCGAGATCGTCACGTAGCCGACTTCCTGGCCCTGGCTGATGATGGCTTCGCGCTGGTTGCTGGTGACGACGCGCGGGTTGGAGATGACCTCGCCGCGGCCTTCCTGTTGCATGGCCGACAGCTCGACGTCGAGCAGATAGCCGGCATTGAGGATCGACAGCGCGACCGCACCGGCCGGCGTGGTGACCGGCAGGTTGGTCATCAGGCCCTGCGTGATCGTGCCCAGACCGCGCGGATTGGTCGGGCTGACGTTGTTGCCACGGTCGATGGCGTTGGCCGACGAAGCGTCGGTGCTGCCGCCGAAGCCGACCGAGCTGCGGTCACCCGGCGTGCCGCTGGCACCGCTGATGCCGAACTTGGCGCCGAGCTCGCGCGAGAACGTCTCCGTGGCGATGACCACGCGCGCCTCGATGACGACCTGATCGACCGGGCGGTCGATGACCCGGATCAGCTCCTTCATCTGGGCGATCTTCTTCGGGATGTCGCTGACCATCAGCGTGTTAGTGCGCTCGTCGGCGACCAGACGACCGCGCGGCGACAAGAAGCCGCTGTCCTGGTTGGAGCCGCCAGCGCCAGCGCCACCGCCGCCGACGCCCTTGGCCTCGGTCAGCGCTTTGAAGATCTGCGCGGCATTGTGGTAGTTGATCTGGATGTACTCGGTGACCAGGTCGACGCGGTTGTCGAGCGCGATGCGCGCGTCTTCCCTGTCCTGCTCGTACTTGGCGATCTCGGACTGGGGCGCGACCCATACCACGTTGCCGCTGCGACGCTTGTCCAGGCCCTTGGCCTGCAGCACGAGGTCGAGCGCCTGGTCCCACGGCACGTTGACCAGGCGCAGGGTGACGTTGCCCTGTACCGTGTCGGCCGCGACGACATTCAGACCCGACTCTTCGGCGATCAGCTGCAGTACCGTCCGGACCGGCACGTCCTGGAAGTTGAACGTCACCGGTCGGCCGCTGTAGGCGCGGGTTGAAGCACCCGAGGTAGTCGCACCCATCGCCTGGCCCGTGCCCTTGCCACGCGACGCGGTCGCAGTGGAAGCGCGCGGGACGATCTCGACGATGTACTCGCGACCCGTCTGGTAGGCCATCGATTCGTAGTTGCCGCTGGTGTTCAGCACCAGCTGCGCACCCTCACCGGCAGGCCGCGCATCGATGCGCTGCACCGGCGTGGCGAAGTCGCTGACGTTGATCGGCTTCTGCAGGTTCGCCGGCAGCTTGGCGTTGCCGACGTTGATGGTGACGGTCGAACCGGTGCTGCGCAGGTCCGGCGCGGCACCGTCGCCATCGAAGCGCAGGATCAGGCGGCCTGCGCCGCCGTCCCCGCGCTTGAAGTCGATGTTTGATACCGCGATGGTGCCCGGCAACTGCTTGGCCGGGTCGCGGCTCGGCATCGGTGCGACGCTGGTCGGCGTCGCCGTGCTCTGCGGAGCCGCATGGACCGCACCGAAGGCGGCGATCGCGCCTACCAGCAGGCCGACCCCGCTATGCAGCATGGGGCGCCGGACAGGCCGCGAGCGTTTGGCGTTGACTACGGTCATCGTGACTCTCCCCCAATCATTGATCTTCCAACGCGACCGTGGCTGGACGCTCCAGCCAACCACCCGCGCCATCCGGCACAAGTTCCACCAGCTCGATTCGATCTTCGAAGACGGCGGTCACACGACCGTCGCTTTGCCCCATGTACGAACCGGGCCGCACGCGATACGTCACCTTGTCAGGCGCCATGACCAGCGCGATGACGCCACCGCCACGGCCGAGCGTGCCGACCATGTCGAGGCTGTCGAGCGGGAACTGCTCGAGTGTTTCCTTGCGACGATCCGCATCCGGCCGCGGACCATTGCCGTTGCCTTCGTCGGTGAAGGCACTGCTGAAGGGGTCGCGCAGCGCCTGCGCTGCGTACTCGAAGGTTTCGAACTGCTGCATCACCGGCAGCGGATCCAGCGGCGGTGCCGGACGCGCCTTGACTTCGGCGACCCACTTCTCGAGGTTCGGTGCTTCGCCAGGCGTGCTGGTGATACCGCGCGAGCAGCCGGCCAGTCCAAGCGCGAGCAGCAGGGCGAGGCCCAGCGAACCGGGACGCAGTCCGGTGCGGACGTCATTCACGCGCATCTCAGGTTCCCCCCTGGCCGCCCTTGGCGGTACCGGCCGTCTTCTGCTGATCGGCCACTTCCTCTTCGTCGAGATAACGATAGGTCTTGACCGTGCCGGCCAGCTCCAGTGGGCTGTTCGGCGTGATCACCGCATCCTTGTTCCTCGAACGCGGCTGCAGCGAGATGTCGTGCATGGTCATGATCACCACGCGCGGCAGTGAAGCCACGCCGCTGACGAAGCCGCCGAACTGGTGGTACGTGCCCACCATGCGCAGCGCGATCGGCTTCTCGGCGTAGAACTCCTTCGGCACTTCCGGGCCTGGCTGGAACAGCTCGTTGGTGATGCCGGTGGCCAGCGCCGTCTGCGAGATGTCCACGATCAGGTCGGGCATCTCGGTCTTGCTTGGCAACTGGCGCAGCATCTGCTGCAACTGCTGCTCCATCTGTGCGAGCTGCTGCTTGAGCGGCTCCAGGTTGGCGGCACGGCCCTGCTTGGTTTCGAACTCGCTGCGCAGATCGGCTTCCTGGCGTTCCAGGCCGGCCAGTTCCTCGCGCTGGTCGCGCACGAACAGCCACCATGCCAGGCCGACGATCAGCAGGCCGACAAGCACGCAGAAGACGATCTTGGCCTGCTGCGGCCAGCCGCCGATGTTGTTGAAGTCGAGGTCTTTCAGGCTGACTTTCTTCTGGCTCACGACGCAGCTCCTCCGTTGGCCGGTGCCGCGGCGGGCGTGGTGGCCGGCTGCGATGCCGGTGCCGCGGGAGCGGCGGTCGGCGCCACGGCGGCGGGCGTGTTCGCGGGCGGAGCGGCCGGCGCATCAGGCTTGCCGTCGCCGTCCTCGTCCTTCGGCGCGTTCGGGTTGGCGAGCTTGACCTGCAGGCTGAACTCGTACGGCAGGCCCTTGTCGTTGCCCTTGGCCTCGATGATCGACAGGTCCGGATTGGTCATCCAGCCCGAGCCCTCGAGGTTGCGCAGGTAGGTACTGACGCGGGCATTCGATTGCGCGCGTCCCTGCAGCGTCAGGGTCTGCTCGTCCTGCTTGATCGAGGTCAGCACGGCGCCGTCGGGAATCGTGCGCACCAGCGAATCGAACAGGTGGACCATCTGCGAGCGGTTGGCCTGCAGTTGCTCGATCACTTCCTTGCGCGCCAGGAGCTTGGATTTCTTCTTGTCCAGCTCCTCGATTTCCTTGATCTGCGTGTCGACCTCGGTGATGCGGTCGCGCAGGTAGGTATTGCGCTCGTTCTGGCCGCTGATCTGGCCCTTGTAGAAACTGACGATCAGGAAGGCCAGCAGCACGGCGCCCAGCGCCGAGCCGGCCAGCATCACCCCGAATTCTTTCTGACGCTGTTTGCGCCGTTCCTCACGCCACGGTAGGAGATTGATCCGTGCCATCAGTCGAAGCTCCTCAGGGCGAGGCCGCAGGCGATCATCAGGGCCGGCGCGTCCTGCGCAAGCGCGTGGGCCTGGACACGGGGACCGAGCGTCATGTGGGCAAGCGGGTTGGCGATGATGGTCGGCACGCCGAGCTGCTCCTCGACCATCTGGGCGATGCCCTGGATCGCGGCGCAGCCGCCGGCGATCACGATCTGGTCGACGCGGTTGAACTCGCTGCCGGCGTAGAAGAACTGCAGCAGTCGGCTGACCTGCTGGACCATCGCCTCCTTGAACGGCTCCAGCACCTCCGCGTCGTAGCTTTCCGGCAGGCCGCCCTGGCGCTTGGCCAGACCGGCTTCCTCGTAGCTGAGGCCGTAGCGGCGCATCACTTCGTCAGTGAGCTGCTTGCCGCCGAAGACCTGTTCCCGGCTGTAGAGGCTGCGTCCGTTGCGCAGCACGTTGAGCGTGGTCATCGTGGCGCCGGAGTCGATCAGCGCGATGATCCCGTCCCGCGGGCTGCTCAGGTTGTCGGCGATCAGCGCGAAGGCGTTTTCGATCGCGAAGGCTTCGACGTCCATCACCTTGGGCGTCAGGCCGCCGATCTCCAGCGCTGAGGCGCGGACCTCGACGTTCTCCGAGCGCGATGCGGCCAGCAGCACCTGCACCATGTCCGGATTGCCTGGCGTCGGCCCGAGCACCTCGAAGTCGAGGTTCACTTCCTCGATCGGGTACGGGACGTAGTTGACGGCCTCCAGCTCGACCTCGCTCTCGAGGTCGACCCCATCGAGGTCGGACGGCATCGAGATCAGCTTGGTGATGACCGCCGAGCCCGCGACCGCGGCCGCCGCGAAGCGGGCACGCGTTCCGGACCGGGCGACGGCGCGTTTGATCGCCTCACCGACAGCTTCGACCTCGACAATGTTCTTTTCGACCACCGCGTTAGGCGGCAGCGGTTCGACCGCGTAATGCTCGACGCGGTAGCGGTTGCCGGCCTTGGAGAGCTGCAACAGCTTGACCGCAGTGGAGCTGATATCCACGCCAACCAGTGCCGGCTGGCCTTTTGTGACGATCCCCACGATTTTCTCCCCTTGCCACAAGTGCTTACGAGCACTTTATGTGGCCCCGCCTTAAATAACGGACTTTGCGCAGACTGGCAACCACTTCTTTCAAGTAGCGCCAACAGAACCCCATTTCACCGCGAAAACGGGTTGCGGCCCCATAACCGGACGCCGCACCCGTGACCGTATCCCCAAGCCCCCGACTTCCGCTCCTCTATACTCCACGGCCACGACACCCGCAATCGGAAATCCGCTTGATGCCCCGTCTTGGCCGTTTGTTGCGCTGGGCGCTCCTCGCGTTCGCCGGCGTCTTCCTGATTGGCATGGTCGCCCTGGGCGTCCTGTACTACCTGGTGGCCCCCAAGCTTCCCGATGTCGAGACGCTCCGCAGCGTCGAGATGCAGGAGCCTATGTACGTCTATGCGCGTGACGGCCGCCTGATGGGGCTGTTCGGCGAGACCCGCCGCTACCCGATCGCCATCGAAACCGTCCCGGACCGGCTCAAGAAGGCCTTCATCGCGATCGAGGACGCCCGCTTCTACCAGCACCACGGCGTCGACCTCAAAGGCATCGGCCGCGCGGTCTGGCTGCTGGCCACCACCGACAACAAGCGGGTCCCGGGCGGCTCGACGATCACCCAGCAGGTCGCCCGCCAGTTCTTCCTGAGCTCCGAGTACAGCTACACCCGCAAGCTCGCCGAGATGCTGCTGGCCATGCGCATGGAGCGCGAGCTGAGCAAGGACGAGATCTTCGAGCTCTATCTGAACAAGAGTTTCTTCGGCAACCGCGCCTACGGCGTGGCGGCGGCGGCCGAGTTCTACTACGGCAAGAAGCTGGACCAGCTGAGCCTGGACGAGATGGCCTCGCTGGCGGGTATCCCCAAGTTCCCCTCCAGCGGCAACCCGTTGAGCAATCCCGAGCGTGCCAAGCAGCGCCGCGACTACATCCTCGACCGCATGGCCGAGCTGCGCTTCGTCAGCCCGGCGGAGGCCGCCCAGGCCAAGGCGGTGGCGATGCACGCCACCCCGCACGAGCGGCCGGTCGAGGTGTACGCGCCTTACGTCGCCGAGATGGTCCGCCAGGAAATGGTCGCCCGCTTCGGCAACGAAGCCCTGACCAAGGGCTACCACGTCACCACCACTATCGACCCGGCGCTCCAGACCGCGGCCGACCAAGCCATCCGCGACGGCCTGGCCGTGTACGACCGCCGCCATGGCTGGCATGGCGTCGAGAAGCACTTCGAACTGGACGCCGGGGACGATGCCGGTACCGCCCGCACCCGCCTGGCCAACATCCCGCCGCAGGCTGGGCTGATGCCCGCCGTGGTGCTCGGCGTCAGCGGCTCGCAGGTGCGGCTGGCGCTGGGCGACGGCACGGAGATCGAACTGGGCGCGGACCAGGGCTGGAACGGCAACGCCCCTGCCAAGCTGGTGAAGCGCGGCGACCTGGTGCGCGTGCAGCGCGTGGCCGCCGCCGCGACTGCGGGCCAGCCGCCCGTTGCGGCCGGCTACAAGCTCGAACAGCTGCCGCGCGCGCAATCGGCACTGGTGTCGCTGGATGCCAACACGGGTGCACTGCGTGCCCTGTCCGGCGGCTACAGCTTCGCCGGCAACAAGTTCAACCGCGCCACGCAGGCTCGCCGCCAGCCGGGTTCGAGCTTCAAGCCGTTCGTCTACGCGGCCGCCTTCGAACGCGGCTACAACCCGGCTTCGATCGTGCTGGACGCGCCCGTGGTCTTCAAGGATCGCCGCGGCCACTTGTGGCGTCCGCAGAACGACACGGGCAACTTCGCCGGCCCGATGCGCCTGCGCGAGGCGATGGTGCAGTCGCGCAACCTGGTGTCGGTGCGCCTGCTCGATGCCATCGGCGTCGACTTCGCGCGCAAGTACATCAGCCAGTTCGGCTTCGAGCAGGAACAGCTGCCGCCGAACCTGTCGATGTCGCTCGGCACCGCATCGCTGACGCCGCTGGCGGTCGCGCGCGGCTATGCCGTGTTCGCCAATGGCGGCTTCCGCGTCACGCCCTGGTTCATCGATGAGGTGAAGGACCGCGACGGCGCCGTCGTGTTCAAGGAAAAGCCGGCCGTGGCCTGCCGCGAATGCGCGCCGCGCGCCAACGGCACCGTGGCGACGCCGGCCTCGAGCGTGGTCGACGGCTTCGACCTCGGCCCCGCCGGTGGCACCACCGCGCCTGCCGTCGAGAAGAGCGAGGACAAGTCCCGGCCGAACACCGTGCCGCCGGCCAACATCGCCGACATGCTGCTGGCGCCGCGCGCAATCGACGACCGCACCGCCTACCAGATCGTCTCGATGCTCCGCGACGTCGTGCTGCGCGGCACCGGCACCGCGGCCAAGGTGCTCGGCCGCGAGGACGTCGGCGGCAAGACCGGTTCGACCAACGACCACCGCGATGCGTGGTTCTCCGGCTTCGGCGGCCCTCTCGCCACCACCGTGTGGGTGGGACGCGATGGATTCGAGTCGCTGGGCTATCGCGAATACGGCGGCAAGGCCGCGCTCCCGATCTGGATCGACTACATGCGCGTGGCGCTGAAGGACCAACCGATCGCCGCCAACGATCCGCCGCAGGGCATGGTCAAGGTCGCCGTCGGCGCCAACGGCGCATTGGTGCCGTCGGATACGGGCGGGATCCTCGAATGGGTCAAGCACGAGGATCTTGAACGGATGCAGGCGTACGTCGACTACGGGCCGGAAGAAACCACGCCGGCAGAAGAATCGTTTGATATCTTCTGAGTGCCGGTCCTCCGTGGCCGGCCGCGGCGAGCGCCCTCGCCCTTGTCGTGCCAGCCGCGGAGGTCGTCATGCCCCACGCCAGACAGCACGCCCACCTGCACCAGCAGACACGAACACGCGAGCGCCGTCACCAGCTCGCGCATGAAGCCGCGCGCCTGATGGCCGAAGGCGGCATCCGCGATTACCACCAGGCCAAGCTGAAAGCAGCCGAGCGGCTCGGCATTTTCGACGACGCCTCGCTGCCGCGTAACCGCGAGATCGAGGACGCACTGCGCGAGTACCAGCGCCTGTTCCAGCGCGACAACGTCGTCGCCGTGCGCGCGCGCCGCGAAGCGGCATTGCGCGCATTGGAATTCTTCCGCGCCTTCGAGCCGCGCCTAGTCGGTCCGGTACTGGAAGGCACCGCCGACGGCCGCAGCCCGGTCACCCTGCACCTGTACAGCGACGACCCGGACGCGGCCCCGCGATTCCTCGACCAGCACGGGATTCCAGCCGAAGCCCGCAGCCGGCGCCTGCGCCTGGACCGCGAGCGCATCGGTGACTTCCCGGTGTGGGTGTTCAGCGCCGAGGACATCGCCTTCGACATCACCGTGCTGCCGCTCGACGTGCTGCGCCAGGCACCATTGTCGAGCCTGGAGGAGAAGCCAATGCGCCGCGCCTCGGCGAGTCAGTTGCGGCAGTTGCTCGCCGACGACGAGATCGAGGGCTACGAGCGCGGCGACGGCTGACGTTCGAGCACACGACGCGGCCGCGCCGGCGCCAGCCCGAACACATTGAGCTCGATCGCGACGAACGCGACGAGCCACAGCAGCGCATCCCAGGCGTCCAGCCAGGCCGCGCGCATGCTGGCACTGTCGGCATCCGCGCCGCCCACGCCCATGGCGGCCCAGGTCAGCATGAAGCCGATCAGCGCCAGGTACAGCAGCGCGGCGACCGCGCGCCGCAGGCGATGCCAGCCGGCCGCCTCTTGCGGCAGGCGAACTTCCAGCTCGAGCAATGCGATCACGCCGAGCCAGACCATTTCGTTGGCGAAGTCGAGCCAGACCTGTTCGAGCGCATAGCCCACGCAGGCGGCGACCACTGCCAGTGCCGCCACCGCGCGCACCGCATGCAATGCCGGACGCCAGCGCGACGGCAACGTCCAGCCGCCGGTCTCCCATTCGAACAGCAGCAGCAGGACAAACCACGCCGCCGTGTCCAGGAACTCGGTGGCACGGCCGAACCGCGCGTAGAGCACGACGTCGCACGCCAGCAGCGCGTAAACCAGCCACCTGAAAACGACGAAGCCGCGGTGTGACCGCGGCTTCGTTGCCGGTTGTGCGCGAGTGCCGGCCATGCGGAACCGCGCCTTGCGGATCAGCGCTTGTCGATGCCGGCGTAGTCGCGCTGAGCCGAGCCGGTGTAGATCTGGCGCGGACGGCCGATGCGGGCTTCCGGATCGTTCTGCTGTTCCAGCCAGTGCGAGACCCAGCCGGCGGTGCGGGCGATGGCGAACATGACGGTGAACATCTCCACCGGAATGCCCAGCGCCTTGTAGATGATGCCGGAGTAGAAGTCGACGTTCGGGTACAGCTTGCGCTGCACGAAGTAGTCGTCCTTCAGCGCGGCCTCTTCCAGGCGCATCGCCACATCCAGCAGCGGATCGTTGATGCCGAGTTCGCCGAGGACCTTGTGGGTCATCTCGCGGATGATCTTGGCGCGCGGATCGAAGTTCTTGTAGACGCGGTGACCGAAGCCCATCAGGCGGAAGCCCGATTCCTTGTCCTTGGCCTTGGCGATCGCCGAACCGACGTTCTCGGGGCGGCCGATCTCTTCCAGCATCTTCAGCACCGCCTCGTTGGCGCCGCCGTGCGCCGGTCCCCACAGCGCCGCGACGCCGGCGGCGACGCTGACGTAAGGGTTGGCACCGGTGGAACCGACCAGGCGCACGGTCGAGGTCGACGCGTTCTGCTCGTGGTCGGCGTGCAGGATGAACAGCAGGTCCATCGCCTTGGCGGCGACCGGGCTGAGCTCCAGCGGCTCGCTCGGCACTTCCTTCAGCATGTGCAGGAAGCGCGTGGTGTACTCGAGGTTGTTGCGCGGATAGCGGATCGGCCAGCCGATCGAATAGCGGTAGCAGGCGGCGGCGATCGTCGGGACCTTGGCGATCAGGCGGATCGCGGCCAGGCGGCGCTGCTCCGGATCTTCGAGGTCGAGATCGTTGTGGTAGAAGCTCGCCAGCGAACCGAGCATGCCGGTGAGCATGGCCATCGGATGCGCATCGTGGCGGAAGCCGTAGAGGAACGTACGGAACGCCTCGTGCATCATCGTGTGATGCGTGACCTCGTGCTCGAACGCGGAGAACTCCTCCTTGTTCGGCAGTTCGCCATTCATCAGCAGGTAGGCGACCTCGAGGAAGCTCGACTTCTCGGCCAACTGCTCGATCGGGTAGCCGCGGTACAGCAGCACGCCGGCGTCGCCGTCGATGTAGGTGATCGCGGACTTGCAGCTCGCGGTGGCGCCAAAACCCGGGTCGTAGGTGAAGCAGCCGGTTTCCTTCGGCAGCTTGGCGATGTCGATGCACGGGGCGCCGAGCACCGGGTGCTGGACCGGCAGGGTGACGTTCTTGTCGCCGGCGGTCAGGGTGACCTGGTCGAGACCGGCCTTGTTGGAATCGGACACAAAACACTCCTCGGGTCTGCATGCCGCAGGGACGGCCGCGGCACGAAGTGGGGAAAACAGGGTCGCGGAGGCCGCGAACACTGAATTATCGCACAACACCCTGGAGCCGAGGCTCGGACTTTGGTCTGTGCGCCGTGCCGGTGCCGCACCGGACCGTTGCACGAACGTGACGGCGGCGCCGACCGCCAGACACGGTAAAACCGGTCCATTGCGGCGACCGGCCCACAAACGCAAACGGCCGCCCCGGAGGGCAGCCGTCATACGCGACCTTTCGGTCGGACGTCAGGTGCAGATTACTTCTGCGCGTAACGCTTGCGGAACTTGTCCACGCGACCGCTGGTGTCGACGATCTTGTGCTTGCCCGTGTAGAACGGGTGCGACGCCGAGCTGATGTCGACTTTGATCAACGGGTATTCGTTACCGTCTTCCCACTTGATCTTCTCCTTGCTGCCAAGGGTCGAGCGGGTCAGGAACGAGAAATCCGTGGTGACGTCCTGGAAGACGACTTCGCGGTAGTCGGGATGGATGCCGGCCTTCATGGCACTCACCAATTCATTCGGGGAAAGCGCGGCAGTATACAGGCCTCCATCCGCCTCAGGCAACCCCAAACCTCAAAGGATTTCCGGGGGCGACTCAACCGGCCGCCAGGGCGGCCTCGATCAGGCGCTCGAAGCGAGCCTGATCGTAGCGTTGCAGGATCATCACGTGGTCCGGGCGGCCAGAATGACGCTGCCAGTCGACGACCGTAGCGCCGCGGCCGTGATGGCCCGCCAATTCGACCGCCAGCGGCCGCGCCACCTGCTCCAGCGCTCCTTCCGGCTCGAGCGCGTACGCCATCGCCAGGCCATCGGCGGAATGCCAGTGATCGCCCCGGCGGTCTTCGGACCATTCGCGGGTCTTCTTCGAGATGCGCTCGTAGAAGCGCGCGCGCGGCGAATCCGCCTGCAGCCAGCCGACCACCTTCTGGTGCAGCAGCCCGTGCGCGAGCGTCGCTTCCCAATCGGCCAGTTCGATCTGTGCGAAGGCGGTGAAAACGATATGCGCGGCTTCGGGGTCGAAGTAGATGTTGAACTCCGCCGCCGGCGTGATGTTGCCGTGCGCCGTCACCGCGCCGCCCATCACCACGAACCGGGCCACGCGTTCCGGCAGCGTGGGGTCGAGCTTCAGCGCGAGTGCGATGTTGGTCAGCGGACCGAGTGCCACGAGCATCAGGCGGCCGGCATGTTCGTGCGACAAGCGCAGGATTGCCTGTGCGGCATGCTCCGCTTCGGCCTGGCGCTTCGCCGGCTCGTAGCCGACATCGCCGAAACCGTCCTGGCCATGCACATACCCGGCATCGGGCGCCGGGTGTAGCAGCGGGCCCGAGCAGCCGGCGAAAACCGGCACGTCGACGTTACATACCTCGCACAGCTTCAATGCATTGGCGACGGTATGGCGCAGTCCGACATTGCCGGCGGCAATGGTCAGGCCTACGACCTCGTGGCGCGTATCGTTGAACGCCATCAGCAGCGCCAGCGCGTCGTCGACGCCCGGGTCGGTATCGATCAGGAGGGGGATTCTGGTCATCGGTCGATTATGGCCGCTCGCGCCGCCGCGCGGCCATGCCTACTGCGGCGGCGGAGTGCCGGGCGTGTCGAGCGCCCGACGTAGCGCACGGACGGCGTCGCGATCGGTCTGCTGCCAATTGCTGTCGAGCCCGGCCAGTTGCGCATTGCGGTGGCGCATCGCCGACACGCGCACCGCCTTGGCTGAAGCGTGGAACTCGCGCGCCTGCGTGCGCGCTGCGACTTCGCGAACATTGCCGGCGTTGAGGCCGGCGCCCGCCATCACCCGGATCCGGTGCTCGGCCTGCTGCACCATCGATGCGATCGCATCCGCGCCTTCGAGCGCGGTCGTGCTCGCCCCCGATGTCAGGACGCGATGGCAACCCAGCGTGATGGCCGCTTCGAGTGCCTGGGCTGGATCCCGCGCCGCGTCGATTGCGCGATGGAACGTGATGCCCATGAATCCTGCCACGACGACCAGCTCGCGGCACGTCGCCATGTCGACGTGACCGTCGGTGTCGAGCGCGCCAATCACCACGCCATCGCAGCCCAGGCGCGCGCAAACCTCGATGTCGCGCAACATGACATCGCGCTCGAACTCGTCGTAGTAGAAATCGCCGGGTCGCGGACGGATCAGCACGTACAACGGGATCCGCATGCAGTCCCGCGTGCGCGCCAGCGTCCCGTAGGATGGCGTGCAACCGCCTTCGCCAAGGTTCTCGCACAGCTCGATGCGATCGGCGCCGCCGTCCTGGGCCGCCAGCGCGGAACCCAGCGAGTTCGCGGCGATCTCGAGCAGCGGCATGCTCATTGCGGCGTGCTCATTCTTGTTCCGTGGTGTACACCGAAGCGGCGTCATGGAGACGGTCGTGCGGGCCCGGGCCGCCGTCCTGCATCGCATAGACGAAGCCCTTGTGCAGCGCGAACGCGCCGGTCTCGCCGTGCTTGTTCATGGCGAGGAAGCACACCTGCATCCGCTTGCTCGCTTCCGGGCGCTTGCGCACGACGCGATCGATCGCCTCCCGGCAGGCCTGCGCCGGCGAACGTCCTTGCCGCATCAGTTCTACGACGAGGAAGCTTGCTGCGTTCCGGACCATTTCCTCGCCGACGCCCGACGCCGTCGCGGCGCCCACCTCATTGTCGACGTACAGGCCGGCGCCGACGATCGGGCTGTCGCCGACACGTCCGTGCAGTTTCCAGGCCATGCCGCTGGTAGTGCACGCACCGGCCAGGCGTCCCTGCGCATCGAGCGCGAGGATGCCGAGCGTGTCGTGGTTGCTGGCATCGCCGGGACGCTGCCTGCGCTCGGCATTGATCTGCGGTTCGTACTTCGCGGTCTTGAGCCATTCGCGCCAGGCCGCCCGCGCCTCGTCGGTCAGCAGCGGCGTCTTCTCGAAGCCCTGTTCGACGGCGAACTGCTGGGCACCCTGCCCGACCAGCATCACGTGCGGGGTCTTTTCCATCACCGCCCGCGCCACCGAAACCGGATGCGCGATGTCCTCCAGCGCCGCGACCGCGCCACAACGGCCGTCGCCCGCCATGATGCTCGCGTCGAGCGTGAGCACACCGTCGCGGTCGGGATTGCCGCAGCGGCCCACGGTGGGGTTGCACAGGTCCGCCTCGGCCCAGCGCGCGCCGGCTTCGACCGCATCCAGCGCGCTGCCGCCCCCGGCAAGCACAGTCCATGCCGCGCGGTTGGCGCCGACGCCAAAATCCCACGTCGATACCACGCGTGCGCCGGAAGCTGCCGCGATGGGGGCGGCCTGTCCTCCGGGCAGCGCAAGCGCACCGGCGGCCATCAGGGAGGACTGAAGGAACTGACGCCGGCTGCTCATGCTCGAGGGGTCCAGGGCTTGGGGGCTAGGTCGCTCGACATCCGGCCGCGCCGGGTCAGCGATCGCCGTTGCGCTCGAAGTACCACGCGGCCGCACCGACCAGGCCGAGCTGGCCATGATCGACCAGCCACACAGGCACGCGTGCGAGCACCTCGCCCAGCACGCCCTTGTTGCGGAAGCGCGCGGCGAAGTCGCTCTCCATCAGCAGCGCGCTGATCTGCGCCGGAATGCCGCCGGCCAGGTAAACGGAAGCCGCACCGAAAGTGACTGCAAGGTCGCCAGCGAGGCTGCCGAGCAGGCCGCAGAACATGCCCACCGCTTCGACCGCGTGCGCATCGCTGCGCTCGTAGGCGGCGGCGGTGATCATCACCGGCGAATCCAGCTCGGGCGCGCGGCCGTCGATCTCGCACAGCGCGCGATACATGTTGAGCAGGCCCGGACCCGACAGCACGCGCTCGTTGTCGACGTGCGACCAGCGCTTGAGCAGGTGCCTTACGAGTTGCAGCTCACGATCGTTGCCTGCGGCCAGCGATGCGTGGCCGGCTTCGCTGGCCAGCACGCTCGGCCGCGATCCCGGTTGCAGGTTCCGCGGCAGGTACAGCGATGCGCCGAAGCCGGTGCCGGGCCCGAGCACCAGCGCCGGCCCCGCGCGCTCCGCCGCACCATCTTCGGGACCGCAGACGCGCGACATCGCGGAGGGCTCGATGTATGGCATCGCACAGGCGACCGCTTCGAAATCGTTGAGCAGGCCGATGTGCCCGATGCCGGCCTCCCAGCGCGTGCGCTCCAGCGAGACCGGCCAGGGCAGGTTGCTGTTGATCAGCGTGTCGCCTTCCAGCCGCCCGGCGATCGCGACCACGGCGTGCTCGGCCTGCACCGAGTCAGCCTGCGCAGGCACGGCTTCGGCGAAGTCGCGCAGGATCGAAGCCAGGCTCGGATGGCTCGCGCAGGCATAGCGGCGGTATTCGAGGACGGCCACCTTGCCATCCTCGCCCATCTGAACCAGGCCCAGGCGCGCGAAGGTGCCACCGACATCGGCGGCAATGAACGGCTGCCCGAGGCTCAGGCCGGCGCGGGAACGAATCGAATCAGGCATCACGGCAAGCTTCGGGGGAGACGAGGCATCGGAGGCTGGAGGCGCATGATGCCCACTCCCGATGTCGAACTGAGGTCGTGGGCTCCCGCCATCCGGACCGCCTGTCGGAGCCAGGGCAGCCTGTCCTTCACTTGCGTCGTGCATGAAAAACCGCTGGGGGGAGTTCGCGGAGGGCCGATTATTCACCAAACGGCGCGACTTTGTATCGATGAACAGGCCGATGTTCGCCCAGAGCGTCAGGCGGAGGCATAGCGCATCGCGCCGCCTACCCAGCGGGCGACGATCCGTTCCGCCAGCTCCGGAGATTGCTCCAGCAACTGTTCGCCGATGCGCTGGACCTGCGGCAACAGGTCGGCATCCCGTGCCAGGTCGGCGACGCGGAAACTGGCAAGGCCGGTCTGGCGGGTGCCAAGCAGTTCACCTGGGCCGCGCAGCTCCAGGTCCTTCTCGGCGATGACGAAGCCATCATTGGTTTCGCGCATCGTCTCCAGCCGCTGCCGCGCCATCTGCGACAACGGCGACTGGTACAGCAGCACGCAGCTCGACGCCGCACTGCCGCGGCCGACCCGCCCGCGCAGCTGGTGCAATTGGGCGAGGCCGAGCCGTTCGGCGTTCTCGATGATCATCAGCGACGCATTGGGGACATCGACACCGACCTCGATGACCGTCGTCGCAACGAGGAGGTCGATGGCGCCGTCCTTGAAGGCACGCATCGTCGACTGCTTGTCGGCCGCTTTCATGCGACCGTGCACCAGCCCGACGCGCAGTTCCGGCAGGCGTTTGGACAGGTCTTCGAACGTACTCTGTGCGGCCTGCGCGATGACCTCGTCGCTGTCGTCGATCAGCGTGCACACCCAGTAGGCCTGGCGCCCTTCGGCGCAGGCCTTGCGGATGCGCTCGACCAGTTCGGGACGGCGTTCCGCACTCAACGCCACCGTCTGCACCGGGGTGCGGCCCGGCGGCAGTTCGTCGATCGCGGAAACGTCGAGGTCGGCGTACGCCGCCATCGCCAGCGTTCGCGGAATCGGCGTGGCGGTCATCACCAACTGGTGCGGAACGATGGCATCGCCATTGCCGCTGCCGCCGGTGCCCTTGTCGCGCAGCGCCAGGCGCTGGTGCACGCCGAAGCGATGCTGTTCGTCGACGATCGCCAGCGCCAGGTCGTGGAAAGCGACGCCCTCCTGCATCAGTGCGTGCGTGCCGACTACGACCTGCGCATGCCCGCTGGCAACTTCCTCCAGCACTTTCGCGCGCGCCTTGCCGGTGACTTTTCCGGCCAGCCAGGCCACGCGTACGCCCAGCGGCTCCAGCCAACCCCGCAGGTTGTTGAGATGCTGCTCGGCGAGCAGCTCGGTCGGCGCCATCAGCGCAGCCTGCTGGCCCGACGCCACGGCCAGCATCGCCGACATCGCCGCCACGACGGTCTTGCCGCTGCCGACATCGCCTTGCACCAGGCGCAGCATCGGATGCGGCCTGGCCAGGTCCGAACGGACCTGCGCGAACACGCGTTGCTGCGCGCCGGTCAGTGCGAACGGCAGGTTTTTCTCCAGCCGCTTCGCCAGCGCCGGTTTTTCAAGCACAGGGGCCGCATGCGCCTGCTGCGCGATGCGCTGGCGGCGCAGGCTCAGGTGGTGTGCCAGCAGCTCCTCGAGCGCGAGCCGCCGCTGCGCAGGATGGCGCCCGGTCAGCAGCGCGGCGACATCGGCGTCCTGCGGTGGACGGTGCACGGTCAGCAAGGCTTCGCGCAGGGAAGGCAGTTGAAAGCCGTCACGCAGTTCGCGTGGGAGCAGTTCCAGCGACGCTTCGTCCGGCAGGCGATCCAGCGCGAGTCCGATCAGGCGCCGCAGCGACGCCGGCCCGATTCCCTCGATGGCTGGATACACCGGATCCAGGCTTTCGCCAAGCGCGGCATCGGCACCGTCGTCGAGCACGCGGTAGCTGGGATGCACGATTTCCAGCCCGTGCTGCCCCGGTCGCGGGGTTCCATAGCAGCGCACACGGACGCCCGGCCGGAACTGCGCCACCTGCGCGGCGCGGAAATGAAAGAAACGCAGCACGAGCGTCCCGTGCGAGTCGTCGCTCACGGCCACGCGCAGCATCGGCCGGTAACGGAAGCCGCGCTCGACCGCCTCCACCCGCCCTTCCACCTGCACCGCCACGCCGGGCTGCAACAGCCGGATCGGCACGATCGCGGTGCGGTCCTCGTATTGCCTGGGCAGTTGCAGCCACAGATCCTGCAAGGTCGACAATCCACGCGCCGCGAGCTTCTCGGCCACGCGCGGACCCACCCCGGGCAGGCAGGTGATCGGTTGCGTGTGGAGGTCGACGGTGACCCCGTCCTTGCGCGTCGGCATCGCAACAGCATGCCGGGATCGGCGGCGAAAAAAAAACCCCGGCGCGTACCTCGCCGGGGTCGGGAAATCGGAAGCACCCGGGGTCTGACGCCCCGGAGTACCGCCTTGAGCCACACGCGCTGTGGGGCGTGGTGCGCCCGGTCAGAACCGGGCGCTGAGTTCCACGCCGTAGGTGCGCGGTTCGGTCATGCGGGCACCGACCGTACCGAGCACCGTCATGCCATAGGTGCCAAACGTATTGACGTACTGGTTGTCGAGGAGGTTGTTGCCGTACACGGCGACGCCCCAGTTGCCGTTCGGCGCGGTCCAGCCGATGCGCGCATCGAGCGTTTCCTGTGCCTCGCCCGCCTCGACGGCACCAAACCGGCCGCAGCCCAGCACGCTCACCGACTCGTCGTTGCTGCGGCATTTGCCGACGTAGGCGTAACGCATCGCTGCACGCACGTCGCCCATGTCGGCCAGGCGCCAGACGTAGTTCACGCCCGCGGCCATCGACCACTCCGGCGCGCCGGTCGGCTGGCCGCCGAGGTCGACGCCCTGCGGATTGACGTAGCTCTTGTAGGTCGAATCCAGGTACTCGGCGTTGAAGTCGAAACCGAGGCCGTCGGTGGCCTGCCAGCGCAGGTCGAAGTCCACGCCCCAGGCTTCCTGGTCGGAGGTGTTGACGACGAAGCGCGGAATGTCCGTCGTCATGTCCAGCGTGACCGCCTGGCGGTTGTCGTAGGCGTAGTAGAACACCGACGCGTTGTAGGACAGACGGTAGTCCGGCAGCGTGTGCTTGATGCCGGTCTCGAAGTTCCAGACGTCCTCGTTCTCGAACTCGCTGCCGATCTGCAGCGCGTTGAAGCCACCGGCCTTGTAGCCCTTCGCCAGCGAGGCGAAGCCCATCAGGTTGTCCTGGAAGTGGTAGTCGACGACGAAGCGCGGGCTCCAGTCGTCCCACGACTTCTTGGCGCGGTTGAGCACGCCCTTGTTCATCACGGCGGGCGGGTCCACGAAGGCGACGTCGAAGACCAGCGCTTCCTTGGGGATGCCGATCGCGTCGAGGAAGCCGATCGCATCCAGCAGGTTCAACTGGGCATCGAGTTCCGGCGCGCTACGCAGGTCGTTGAACCAGGTGAACTCCTTCTCATCCCGCGTGTAGCGCAGGCCGGCGGTCAGATTGAGCTTGTCGCTGACGCGCCAGATCACGTCGCCGAACGCAGCGTAGGCCTTGGTATCGAGCGTGTTGACGAACTTCTCGTTCCACGGCAGGCCGTGCAGGTTCACCGGAATGCCGAACATGTTGGCGGCATCGCTGATCGGCCCGAACAGGCCACCCGGAGGCGCCAGGCCCAGGTTCTGCGCGAGCGTATCGACCGAGTCGGTCAGCACGTTGACCTCGCTGGTCTGGTCGGCGTCTTCCTGGAAGTAGCTGACGCCGGCGATCCAGTCGATGCGATCGGTGCTGCCGTTGAGCTTGAACTCCTGGTAGAAGTTCTCGTTACTCTCGGTGTTGGTCGAGTCGACGTACAGGTAACTGAGGTTGGTGCCGTCCTCCTCGACGCGGTTCATCGAGTCGTACTGGTGCCACGCGGTGGTCGAGGTCAGGCTGCCCCAGCCGAAGTTGTGGTCGACGATCAGGGTCGCACCGTCGAACTCGCGGGTTTCGCCATTGACGGCATCGGATGCCGTCGGAATGTGCAGCGGATCGAGGAACGAGTCCGGATCGGCGGGCGCCGCCGGCAGCGCCGGCAATGCCGGGATCGGCACGACGCCGGTGGTGGCCTGGCCGTTCTGGTCCAGACTCTCGTGGTCCCAGGTGATCCACGCGCGAGTGTTGTCGCCGAAGCGGGTCTGGAACGCGGCACGCGTGGCCCAGTTGTTCTCGGGATTCAACTCCTCGCCCGTGACGGAGTCGTGCAGCCAGCCGTCGCTGTGGTTGAACAGGCCGTTGAAACGGAACGCCGAGTCCTCGGTCACGGCGACGTTCGCCATGCCCTCGAAGTACGTCTTGTTGTCATTGCCCAGGCGCAGCTTGCCGCTGGCCGCGTTCTCGTTTTCCGGCCGGCTGGTGATGATCGAAATCGCACCCGCCGCGGTGTTGCGGCCGAACAGCGTGCCCTGCGGGCCCTTCAGTACCTCGATGCGCTGCACGTCGGTGAACGGCAGCAGCACGCCGCCGCCACGGCCGGCGTAGACGCCATCGACATACACGCCGACCGCCGGGTCGGTGCCGATGCCGAAGTCGTCCGTGCTGATGCCGCGCAGTTCGAAGCTCGGCTGGGTCGGCTGCAGGCTGTTGACCTTCAGGCCCGGGACGAAGCTGTCGATGTCGCCCAGGTCTTCCGCGGCGATGTCGTCGAGCAACTGCTCGGTGACCACCTGCAACGCGATCGGAACGTCCTGCAGTTCCTGCTCGCGGCTCTGCGCGGTGACGGTGATGGTGTCGAGCTGCTTCGCCGTCATCTGCGGCGTTGCGGACTCGGCCTGCTGCGCGTAGGCGAGCGGCATGGCCGCGGTGAACACGAGACAGCCGGACAACGCCCGCTGCATGCATACAGCGAGCCGTTTCTTGCGTGGCGACATCGGAACTCCCCTCCCAATGGCTTTTCTTTTAGTTATCGCAGGCGTTCGCCTGCGGTGCGTGGACTACTGCGACGCGACTTCCGTTCCCTCAGTACGGCAACTGCCCAGCCACGCCCGGATCCAGTCGCGGACCAGGGCGACGCCTTCTTCATGCACGGTGCTGCGTCCGAGCTCGGGCATCATCGCGCCCGGATCGAGACTGTTCATGCGATAGACCAGGATCGACGCGTCGGGCTGGCCCGGCACGATGTCGAACAGATGATCGCCGGTGCCCTGCCCGGCCGCGACCGGCGGCTTGCACAGGCCGAGGCGGCGCGGCTCCTTGGTGGCGGCGTCGAGCCAGAGGCCGGAGGTGTCGGCCGGTCCCTTCGGGTTGTGGCAGTGGCCGCAGTTGATGTCGAGATAGGCACGCGCGCGGTCTTCGACCTTCGCGCTGCCATCGTCATAGCGCGCGTTGCGCGGGACGTTCGCCTGCGGCAGGCCCTGCAGGCGGCCCAGCGAGACCATCCGGTCGAGCTGGTTCTGGCCGGCGTGCCATGGATCGTCGCGGTTGATGTGGCGCGCCTTCAAACCGATCGGATGCAGCGCGCGCGTCGTGTTGTTGCTGGCGTGGCAACCGGCGCACTGGTTCTCGTCCGGCACGATGTAGGTGAACGACTGCGTCGTGCCGGTGTGCGCTTTGCGCAGCTCCAGCGGGATCGCATCGCCGGCGCGGGCCAGCGTGGCTTCGGTCTGCTCGACGTTCCACACGTACGGCAGTGCGATCCAGCCCTGCTCGCGGCGCACCAGCAGGCGCGTTTCTATCAGCCGCACCTTGGCCAGGTCCAGGCCGTCGCGCGTTTCCTCCGGCGTCTCGGCCACGCGCAGCACGTCATCGGTGCCGCCCGGTGCGCGCGGGTAATAGAACGTCTTGCTGATGATGGTCCCGACCGGGAGGTCGAACGCCTCCTGGCCGTCGTACTTCGCATGCGCGCCCGGCGGCATCCACACCGTGCGCAGCTTGTGCGCGTAATCGCTGAAGAGCGCGGTGTTCAATGCATAGGGCTCGACGCCCTCGTTGAACCGCAGGCGCCCGTCCTCGATCTGGAACACGTGCCAGTCATCGAGCTTCTGCGGCTGGCCCTGCGCATGGAACTCCACCGGTGCGCCAGCGCGCTCGCAACCGCCCAGTCCGAGCGCCGCCAGCACGATTGCAAGGGAAAGACACCGCCACATCGAACTGCCCTTCATGCCGCCGGCGCTGCCTTCGCGGCCGTCGCCGCGCTGTCGCCGGGAAGGGTAACGGTCGGCAATGCCGGCAGCTTGCAGCGCACTTCGTCGGTCACCATGCGCGGGTTCTTGTACTTCTCCGGGCCATCGGCGTTGAGCGTGGCCGCGGTGCCGTTGTCGACGCACATCTGCGGGCCACCGGCGCGCTTGGTGTTGTAGTAGCCGTCCCACAGCACGTCGGGCAGACGTCCGTTGAGGCCGAACATCGCCACCTTCAATGCCTTCAGGTCGAGGCCGTCGGGCTTGTCGCCACCACCCTTGAAGCGGTTGCCGTGGATGTGGATCTCTTCCGGGTACGGATCGAAAGCCTTGGCCACGCCGCTCTCGTTCATGTAGCCCGTCGAGTAGTAGCTGGAGACGATGACGTTGGCGGTCTGGTTGTCGGCGATGTCGTTGTCAAAGATCTCGACGCGGTCGTTGGAGTTGATGACCACGCCGGAGCCTGCCGGCACGCTGGCCACCGCCGCGCCCTTCGCCGCGAAGTTGCCAGTGTTGTTGGCGACGACCTTGTTGCGATAGACACGCGTGGTGTGGCCCGGCTGCGGCAGGTTGGGCATGTTGAACACCAGGATGCCGCCGGTGTTGTTCGTCGCCACGTTGTCGTATACGTCGGCGCCGATGCTGTTCTCGATCTCGATGCCGGCGACGTTGTACTCGGCGCGGTTGCGTCGCACCACCACGTTCTTCGACTGGCCGACGTAGATGCCGGCATCGGAGGCGGCGATCGCCACCGAGTCCTCGATCAGGACGTTGGTGGTCTGCACCGGATAGATGCCGTAGGCGCCGTTGGTCGTCTTCGGGCCGCCGGTCCATTCCACGCGCACGCCACGGATGGTGATGTTCTCGCCTTCGTTGACCTTGAGACCGTCGCCCTTGCTGTCCTCGATGGCGAGGTTCTCGAGCGTGAAGTTGCCGGCATTGACCAACAGCCCCTCGGCGCCAGTCTTCTGCCCCTTGAAGCTGAGGATGGTCTTTTCCATGCCCGCGCCGCGGATGGTCACGCCGTCCACGCGCAGGTTGAGGCTGCGGTCGAACGCGAATCGGCCGGCCGGAATCTCGATGACGTCGCCCGGCTTGGCGTCGAGCAGGCGCTCGATCAGCACCTTCTGATAGCTGGTGTCGGCAGCCGCCGCCGGTTCCTGCTTCTGGCAGGCCGCCAGCGCCACGCAGCCCGTGATCGCCGTGGCGAGAATGATCCGCTTCATCCGACTCCATCCTGTCAGCGCGGCCTGCGGCCGCCCATGCCAGGTATCGCCACCCGCTTCTGTGCGGTTGGACGGTCCCCTGGCCCCAATCGCCAGTCTGTGACGACCGGGCGGCGTGCGTGGAGGGCAAAGGCGGCATACTCAGGGGGGGAAACCGGACAAGCTACGCCACGCATGCAAGCCATCGACAACGACGACCCCCGCCTGAGCACCGCCAACATCAAGAGCGGCATGATCGCCGGGCTGGTGGCGATGGCCGGCGAGACCGGCGTGCCTTGCGAGCCTTGGTTCGCCGGGCTGCGGCTGGGCCCGGCCGAGTTCAGCGGCGACAACGCCGCCTACCTGTCCTACCGCCAAGCCTGCCAGATCATCCGCCGTGCCATGCGCAGCCTGCCGATCCAAGGGTCGGGGCTGGCGCTGGGCGTGCGCCAGAACATCGGCCACTTCGGCCTGCTCGGGCTGGCGATGCTGACCGCCCCCGATTTCGGTCAGGCGCTGCGCCTGGGCGTGCAGTACGCGCCGATCACCGGGGCCATGATGGAACTGGACCTCGACGATGCCGGGGACGGCGGCGTCGGCTTCATTGCGTTCATGCGCAGCCCGGATGCCGAGCTGGAACCGTTCCTGTGCGAGGAACTGTTCGCCAGTTCGCTGATGCTGTGCCGCGGCCTGCTGGGCCCGGAATTCCGGCCGCGGGTAGTCGAACTTGCCTACCCGGCGCCGGATTACGCGGACGACTATGCCGCGCTGTTCGATTGCGCGGTGCGCTTCGCCTGTGCGCGCAATCGCGTCGTCATCGATGCCTCATGGCTGCGCTCGCCGATGCCGGCCCACAACTCCGCCAGCGCGCAGCAGGTGCTGGCGCTGTGCGACGAACAGATGCCGGCGGACGAATCGCGCAGCGAGATAGTGGCCGTGGTCGAACGCCTGTTGCGCATGCACCTGGCCGACAACCCGCGCCTGGTCGACATCGCCGACAACCTGCACCTGACCGAACGCACGCTGCGCCGTCAGTTGCGTGCCGCGCAGACCAGCTTCACCGAGCTGCACGACCGCGTGCGCACCGAATCGGCGCGCGCGCTGCTCGCCGATCACAGCCTCAGCATCGCCCACGTCGGCGCCGCGGTGGGGTTCCGCGACGCCCGCGAGTTCCGCCGCGCCTTCAAGCGCTGGACCGGCGTGGCACCGCGGGAGATGCGCTCGCAGGGGTGACACGGATCAACTCTCTCCCGCCCATCCTTCGACTCCGGCCTGCGGCCTACGCTCGGGACGAACGGGGTTTGAGACCACAGCGATACTCGCACCGTTCGTCCTGAGCGTAGGCGCAAAGCGCCGGAGTCGAAGGATGAGCGGGGCAGTAGCCTCAGCGCCTCAAACTCAGTCGAGCACCATGATGGCGTCGACCTCGAACCCGGCGCCGCGCGGCAGGCCGGACACCTCGATCGTCGAGCGCGCCGGGAACGGTGCCTGGAAATACTCGCCCATCACCGCATTGACCGCGGCGAAGTTGCCCAGGTCGGTGACGTACAGGCCCAGCCGCACTACCTGGCCCAGCGAGCCACCGGCGGCTTCGCAGACCGCCTTGAGGTTGTCGAACGCGCGACGCGTCTGCATCGAGATGTCGCCCTCGACGATCAGGCCGGTAGCCGGGTCGAGCGGGATCTGGCCCGAGAGGAACACGGTGCCGCCGGCGCGCACGGCCTGCGAGTACGGACCGATCGCGGCAGGCGCCTTGTCGGTGTGGATGATCTGACGGGACATGGGGCGCTCCGGATTCAAAGGAGCGCAGTTTAGCGAAGCCGGCAGCCGGCCTTACATCCTCTGCACGCCGAGCACGACGTTGAGCCGGCGCACGCGCCGCATCACGTCTGCCAGATGGCGGCGGTCGCTCACTTCGATGGCGAAGCGCATCACGGCCACGTTGGCGTCGCGGTCGAGGTATTCGACGCGGTCGATGTTGGATTCAGCCTCGGCAATGGCAGCCGCGACCTGCGCCAGCGAACCGGGCCGGTTGTCGACCTCGATGCGCAGCGCCGCGGCGAAATCGCCTGCGACCTCGCGGTCCCAGCCGATCGGCACCCAACGGTCCGGCGACTTGCGGTAATCGGCGACGTTCGGGCAATCCAGCCGGTGCACCACGATGCCCTTGCCGGCCGTGTGGTAGCCCATGATCTCGTCGCCCGGGATCGGCAGGCAGCAGTTGGCAAAGCTGATCACGCCGCGCTCGGAACCGGTGATCAGGATCTTGTCCTGCGACATCGGCGCCGGCTCGACGGGACGTGCGCCGCGCTTGCCCGGCGCTTCCCGCGCCAGCGCCTGCGCCACCTGCTGCGGCATTCGGTTGCCGAGCGCGATGTCGGCCAGCAGCGCTTCCAGCCGCGGGTAGCGGAACTCGTTGAGATAAGCCTCCAACCGCACCGCCGGAATGCGGTCCAGCGAAATGCCCAGCGCCTCCAGCGCACGGTCGATCATGCGGTGACCGAGCTGCACCGCGTCCTCGTGCTCGAGCTGCTTGAGCTGCTGGCGGATCGACGTGCGTGCCTTGCCGGACACGACGAACTCCAGCCATTGCGGCTTCGGCGTCGACGACTTGGCGGTGATGATCTCCACGCGCTGGCCGCTGGCCAGCTTGGTACGCAGCGGCACCAGCTTGCCGTCGACACGCGCGGCCACCGCGCGGTTGCCGACGTCGGTGTGCACCGCATAGGCGAAATCCAGCGCCGTCGAGTTGCGCGGCAACGCCATGATGTCGCCCTTGGGCGTGAACAGGTAAACCTCGTCCGGGAACAGATCGACCTTGACGTTCTCGAGGAACTCCAGCGACGAGCCCGTGGAACGCTGCGATTCGACCAGGCCGGCGATCCAGCTGTGTGCGCGGCTCTGCGCGCTGTTGGGGCCATCGCCGCCGTGCTTGTACGACCAGTGCGCGGCGATGCCGCGCTCGGCGATCAGGTCCATCTCCTCGGTGCGTATCTGCACCTCGACCGGAGAGCCGTAAGGCCCGAACAGCACCGTGTGCAGCGACTGGTAGCCGTTGGCCTTGGGAATGGCAATGAAGTCGCGGAAGCGGGAATCCAGCGGCTTGTAGGCCGCATGCACGACGCCGAGCGCGTGGTAGCAGTCCGGCACGCTGCGCACGACGACGCGGAAGCCGAACACGTCCATCACCTGGGCGAAGCTCTTATGTTCGCCGCGCATCTTGGTGTAGATGCTCCAGGGCGATTTCACCCGGCTCACCAGCCGGTGCATCAGCTTTTCCTTGGCCAGCCGCTGCGCGAGGTGCGCCTCGATCTGCACCAGCGACTCGCGCCGCACCACCGGCTGCGTGCGGATGCGCTTGGAAATGACTGCATGGCGCCACGGATGCAGCGCGCGGAATCCCAGGTCCTGCAACTCGGCCTTGATCAGGTTCATGCCGAGGCGCTGGGCGATCGGCGCGTAGATCTCCAGCGTCTCGCGGGCGATGCGGTGGCGCGCTTCCACGCTCTGCGCGCCGAGCGTGCGCATGTTGTGGAGGCGGTCGGCGAGCTTGATCAGGATGACGCGCAGGTCGCGCGACATCGCCAGCAGCATCTTGCGGAAGCTCTCCGCCGTGGCTTCCTGGCGATCGCGGAACTGCAGTTTGTCTAGCTTGGTAACGCCGTCGACCAGCTCCGACACAGTGGCGCCGAACTCGCCGGCCAGCGCCTCGCGAGTCAGCGGCGTGTCCTCGATCGTGTCGTGCAGGATCGCCGCGACCAGCGTCTCCACGTCCAGGCCTTGTTCGGCCAACACTCGGGCCACGGCCACGGGATGGGTAATGTAGGGCTCGCCGGACTTGCGGGTCTGGCCGGCGTGCGCCGCCGCGCCGATCGCCCAGGCGCGGCGCAGCAAATGGCGCTGCGGCTCGGGCAGGTATTCGGCGGTGCGCTCGAACTCGCGCACGTAATCCGGCAGCTCCGCCTCGTCGAAGGCGGGAATGGCAGGCAGGCTCAGTGCTGACGCAACGGGGGTCATATCCGGAATCTACGCGCGCAACGGCGCGGGGCGCAATGCGGAACATGGGGGCCAGCAATCACATTTTTAACGTCTGCGATGGCGTGCGCATTGCGGGACGCCCAAACGCAAACGGCCCCGCAGGGGCGGGGCCGTCGTGTGCCGGCGCTGAGCCGGGGGCGAGGCCGCGTGAACGGCCCGCCGCGTGGGCGTATCAGTCGTCGCCCTTGGACATGTCTTCGTCGGCCACGACTTCGGCCGCGGCCCACTCCAGCGCCTCGCGCTCCTTGCGCTCGCGCTCGGCCTTCTCGACCGCATCGATGTAATCCGGATTGATCTGGCGCGCGGCGATCTCGCGCAGCGCGAGGACCGTCGGCTTGTCATTGGCTTCGCTGTTGTCCAGCTGCGGCTCGACGCCGTTGGCGAGCTGGCGGGCGCGCTTGGCGGCCATCATGACGAGTTCGAAGCGGTTGTTGACCACTTCCAGGCAATCTTCAACGGTGATGCGGGCCATGGGGCTCCTGGCGGCCGGAAGGCCGTCATGCAGGCTTGAGGGACCGGAAATGTTAGCGGCAGATATCCACAGGAGCAAGCCCCGCCTTACGAATCAGGAAGTTAGCTTGAAATCCCGGCACCCCAGCCACCTGAACAGGGCGACTACCCAGGTCAATCGTCGACCAGCAGCGCGGTGATCAGCCGCGAATGGCGGGCGACCTGCTGGTCGCGGCGGACGCGGCTGGCGGTGAAGATCGCGCACATCTCGTCGACGGCAATCGGAAAGTGCTCGTTGACGATGACGTAGTCGAACTCGCCGTAGTGCGACATCTCTTCGCGTGCGGCATCCAGGCGCTGGGCGATGACATCCTCGCTGTCCTGGCCGCGGCTTCGCATGCGCTGCTCGAGGGCCTCGCGCGATGGCGGCAGGATGAACACGCTGACCGCGTCGGGCACCTTGCTGCGCACCTGGCGCGCACCCTGCCAGTCGATTTCCAGCAGCACATCCTTGCCCGAAGCGAGTTGCGGCTCGACCGACTGCCGAGCCGTGCCCTTCCAGTCGCCATGCACGCGCGCATGCTCGAAGAAGTCGCCGACCTCGACCATCTGCTCGAACTCCGTCGCGCTGACGAAGTGGTAGTGCTCGGCGTGGCGCTCACCCGGACGCGGCTGGCGCGAGGTGAACGAGATCGACAGGCAGATGTTCGGATCGCGTGCGAGCACCGCATTGACGATGCTGGACTTGCCGGCGCCCGAAGGGGCCGCGACGATGAAAAGGGTTCCGCGCATCACGTTTCCTGTCGTGTGTCTGTTCCCGCGCCGACGCCTGTGGACGCGCGCGGCCAGTCGTTATTCGATGTTCTGGATCTGCTCGCGGACCTGGTCGATCAGCACCTTGAGTTCCACCGCGGCGGCGGAACTGCGAGCGTCGACCGACTTGGAACCCAGGGTGTTCGCCTCGCGGTTGAACTCCTGCAGCAGGAAGTCGAGCCGGCGGCCGACGGCCTCGCGCAGCTTGAGCACGCGCCGTGCTTCGCCGACATGCGCGTCGAGGCGGTCGAGCTCTTCCTCGACGTCGAGCTTCTGCAGCGACAGCACGAGTTCCTGTTCGAGACGGCCCGGATCCAGCGGCTGTGCCAGATCAGCGAGTCGCGTTTCCAGCTTGAGACGCTGGCCGGCGCGGATGGCTGGCATGAACGTCCGCACTTCGGCGGCAATCGCGGCGATGCCGTCCACGCGCTCGTTGATCACGGCGGCGAGCTTCGCGCCTTCGCGTTCGCGCGAAACGACGAACTCGTCGATCACCTGATCAAGCAGCGCCAGCGCCTGCGCCTGCAGCTCGGCCGGATCGGCCGACGGGGCCTGCAGCACTCCGGGAAACTGCAGCAGCTCGGTGAAGTCGGTGCGCAGACGCGGGAAGCGGGCCTCGAGGTCCTGCGCCAGTTCACTCAGCTCGCGCAGCCGGGACGGGTTGAGCTGCAGGGCGCCCTCGCCTTCCGGCGCGCGCAGGCGCAAGGTCAGGTCGAGCTTGCCGCGCGACACGCGTGCGGCGATGCGCTCACGCAGCACCGGTTCGAGCACGCGCAGCTCCTCTGGCAGGCGTACGCCTACCTCGAGGAAGCGGTGGTTGACCGAACGCAGCTCGCAGCCGAGCGTGCCCCACGGGGTAACTCGCTCGCCATTGGCGAAGGCGGTCATGCTGCGGATCATCGGGAATTCCTAAGCCGACAGGGAGCGAATGGTAAACTCGCGCGCCCTCCGAACGGTACCCATGGCCATGACCGGCACTCCCGCAGCTCCCTCCGCCGGCTCCGCGACGGGCGCCATTGCCCGGCCGAGCGGCCGTGCCCCGGCCCAGATGCGCGAGGTCCGCATCGAGCGCGGCTACACCCGCCACGCCGAGGGTTCCGTGCTGGTCAGCTTCGGCGAGACCCGCGTGCTGTGCACCGCCAGCGTCGACAACAAGGTGCCCGCATTCCTGCGCGGCAAGGGCGAAGGCTGGGTCACGGCCGAGTACGGCATGCTGCCCCGCGCCACGCATTCGCGCTCCGACCGCGAGGCCGCTCGCGGCAAGCAGGGCGGCCGCACACTGGAGATCCAGCGCCTGATCGGCCGCTCGCTGCGCGCCTGCATCGACCGCAAACTGCTCGGCGAACGCACGATCACGCTCGACTGCGACGTCCTGCAGGCCGACGGCGGCACGCGCACCGCGGCCATCACCGGCGCCTATGTCGCCCTGGTCGACGCCGTGCGCTGGCTGCAGGCGCGCAGGGAAATCACGCGCGACCCGATCTTCGGCGCGGTCGCGGCGGTGTCGGTGGGCGTCTATCGCGGCGTGCCCGTGCTGGACCTCGACTATGCCGAGGACAGCGACTGCGACACCGACATGAACGTCGTCATGAACGACGGCGGCGGCTTCATCGAACTGCAGGGTACAGCCGAGGGCCATGCATTCCGGCGCGACGAACTGGAGGCACTGACGTCGCTGGCCGAAGCCGGCATCGCCGAACTGATCGCAAAGCAGCGTGAAGCCCTTGCAGGCTGAAGCGGCGCAACGATGAGACAGGCCATCGCCAACATCACCCTGGTGGTGCGCGACTACGACGAGGCGATCGCGTTCTACACCGGCGCCCTGGGTTTCGCGCTGCTGGAAGACACCGACCTCGGTGATGGCAAGCGCTGGGTGCGCGTCGCTCCGCAGGGCGCGGAAACCGCGCTGCTGCTCGCGCAAGCCGATGGCGACAAGCAGCGCGCGAGCGTCGGCAACCAGTGCGGCGGGCGCGTCGGCTTCTTCCTGCATACCGACGATTTCGCCCGCGACCATGCCCGCATGGCGGCGCATGGCGTGAACTTCCTCGAGACGCCGCGCCATGAGGCTTACGGCACCGTGGCCGTGTTCGAGGACCTGTACGGCAACCGCTGGGACCTCCTGGAGCCTGCCGCACGAGGGCCGGCCGCATGAGCCTGCCAATGAAATGGGTGATCGCCAGCAGCAACGCCGGCAAGCTGGGCGAGTTCCGCGAGATGCTCGGCGGCAGCGGCATCGAGTTCGTGACGCAGGGCGAACTCGGCGTCGACGACGCCGACGAGACCGGCCTGACCTTCGTCGAGAACGCGCTGATCAAGGCGCGCAAGGCAGCGCGCGAAACCGGCATGCCGGCATTGGGTGACGACTCGGGGCTCTGCGTGGATGTTCTCGGCGGCGCGCCGGGTCTGTATTCGGCGCGCTATTCCGGCGTGCATGGCGATGCGCAGGCCAACATCGACAAGCTGCTCGATGTGCTGAAGGACGTGCCGGACGCTCAGCGCACGGCGCATTTCTATGCCGTGATCGTGCTGTTGCGCCATGCCGATGATCCGCAGCCGCTGATCGCCGAAGGCGTGTGGTCCGGCAGCATCCTGCACGCGCGTCGCGGTGATGGCGGCTTCGGCTACGACCCGGTGTTCTTCGACCCGGAGCTGGGCGTTTCGGCCGCGGAACTCGACGCGGAACGCAAGAACCGCATCAGCCATCGCGGCCGCGCGCTGGCGGCGCTGCGCGCCAGGTTGCAGGAATCGGCTTGATCGCCATGTTCGCGACCGTCTGGGAATACGAAGTGCGACCGGGCGTGGAATCCGCGTTCGAGGCGCTCTATGGCAGCCAGGGCGCCTGGGTGGCGCTGTTCCGCGAGCAGCCCGGCTACCTCGGCACCGAATTGATGCGTGGCCATCGCCCTGGCCACTACCTCACCATCGACCGCTGGCGCAGCGAGCAGGACTACACTGCGTTCCAGCAACGCCACGACCCGCGCTACGCGGGAATCGATGCCCTGGGCGACGAACTGACGCTGTCGGAACGCCACATCGGCACGTTCACCGTCGCCGACGACTCCTGACGATCTACCGTGCCCCTCACCACGCCGCCGTTGTCGCTCTACGTGCACCTGCCCTGGTGCGTGCGCAAATGCCCGTACTGCGATTTCAACTCGCATGAGGGAAAGGGCGCGTTGCCGTTCGACACCTACGTGGACGCGCTGCTGGCCGATCTCGACCACGACCTGCCGCTGGCCTGGGGCCGCACCGTGCACTCGGTGTTCTTCGGCGGCGGCACGCCCAGCCTGTTCCCGCCCGAGTTCATCGACCGCATCCTGCAGGGCGCCAGCGCGCGCCTGCGATTCGCGCCCGGCTGCGAGATCACGATGGAGACCAACCCCGGCACGGCCGAACACGGCCGTTTCGAGCTTTACCGAAGCGCCGGCGTGAACCGGCTGAGCTTCGGCATCCAGAGTTTCGACGACGGCTGCCTGCAGCGCCTGGGCCGCATCCACGACAGCGGCGAGGCGGAGGCCGCGGTCAAAATGGCGCAGGACGCCGGCTTCGACAACGTCAATCTCGACCTCATGTACGCCCTTCCGCAGCAGACGCTGGCCATGGCGGAACAGGACCTTGAGCGCGCCTTCGCCCTGCAGCCGGCGCACATCAGCCATTACCAGCTCACGCTGGAGCCGAACACGATGTTCGCCGCGAAGCCGCCGGCCGGCATTCCTGACGACGACGCCAGCTGGGACATGCAGGAGCACTGCCAGGCGTTGCTGGCGCAGGCCGGCTACGCGCAGTACGAAGTCAGTGCCTACGCGCGCCCGGGCCGACAGTGCGCACACAACCTCAATTACTGGCGCTATGGCGACTACCTGGGCATAGGTGCCGGTGCCCACGGCAAGCTGACGCTGGGTGCCGAGCAGGCCGTGCTGCGGCGATGGAAGATCAAGCATCCCACCCAGTACCTGGTCCAGGCCGGCCATGCAGGGGCGATCGGCGGCGACGACCGGATCGAGCCGGAGCGGCGCCCGTTCGAATACATGCTCAACGCCCTGCGGCTGGTCGACGGCTTCACACTGGGCGAGTTCGAGGCGCGCACCGGGCTCGACCGGGGCGTGATCGAACCGCAGTTGCGGCAGGCCATCGACACCGGCTGGCTGGTCGAGGATGCCGCCGGTCGCGTCCGGCCGACCGATCTGGGCCGGCGTTTCACCAACGACGCCGTGGCGTTGTTCCTTGATTCATAGGCCCGAAGCCACCTGAATATGGCCGGTTCCGGGGCCTTCCTCCGCTCTTACCGGTAGGCCGGCACCCCCGGCAGGTCTGGCAGACCGCTGTCAGGCATGGTTAGATCGCCGCCAAAAGGTCCCGCGCAGGCCATCGTCCACATGTTCGAACCCCTCGGTTCCACCGTCGTTCGGCCCACGCTCGCAACGGCGGCGATGCCGCGGCGGGTCCGGCGCGTGCTGGAACATCTGTATGCGCTGGTCTCGGACGAGATGGCGCGCCAGCTCGAGCGCATGCTCGGTGAGTTCGAGCAGCAGTTGTTCCGCCAGGCCGACCACGCCCGCAACCCCGCGCAGCAGTCGCTGCACTTCGAGACGCTGCGGATCGTGCGCCTGAACCGCGCCGACCTCGTGCCGCATTACCTGATGGGCCTGGAGGCCGCGCTGACGCGCGTCCGCGAGCCGCTGTCGATGCCGGAGCAGTACGACTCGCGCACGCTGCCCACGTTCCGCGACCTGCGCCTGGTCGAGGATTCGGAGCTGGATGAGGGCGCCGTGCTGCGGGGCATCGCCGCGCGCCACTCCTCCCGCGCCAACCTCGGCCTGCACCTGCTCGGCCAGCGCTTCGGCGTGCTCGGCGGCGCACCGGCGTTCGACGCCGATCGCCTGCCGGTGGGGCCGTATTCGCTGTGCCGGATCCTCGGCGAAGCCGGGCAGACGCTGCAGATCGGGCTGGAACCGCGACTGCTGCTGTTCCGGACCTTCGACCGCCATGTCCTGAACGGCTATGCCCAGCTGGTCGACACGATGAATGCCCTGCTCGCGCGCGAGAACGTGCTGCCCAGCCTGGCCTTCGTTCCGATCCGTACCCGCCCCACCACCCAGGCACAGCTCGAGGCCGCGCGCCATCGCCGCGAAGAGCGCCCCGAGCTCCCTGCAGACGCCCCGGCCGGTCCGGCCCGCATCGGACCGCGGCCGCACACCGCCTGGCAGGGACAGAGCGACCGAGTCAGCGAGTCCGACGAAGCGGCTGCGGTGGCGTTGCTGCAACAGTTGTTGTCGGGGCGCCGGGACCTGCTGGGTAAGCTGCGCTCCGGCCGGCGCGCCGAGAACCCCAAGGCGATTCCGACCGCCGAGGTCATCGCCACGCTGGGCACGTTCCAGGGCGATGCCGCCAACAGCGGCGTGTCGTCGGCACGCAATCTTTCCGACCTGCGCCAGGCGCTGCTGACCCAGAGCCACAAGAAGCATGGCGAGGAAGCCGCGCTGTCGCGCGAGGACAGCGACACCTTCGAGCTGCTGGGAATGCTGTACAACGCGATCCAGCACGAGCTGCGCGAGGACAGCACGGCTTCGGTCCTGCTCAATCGCCTGCAGGTGCCGCTGCTGCGCGCCGCATTGCTGGACCGCACTTTCTTCGTCCAGCAGCGTCACCCGGCCCGCCAGTTGCTCAATACCGTGGCCGAATCCGGCGCGAGCTGGATGTCCGAGGACGAGAGCGATCCGCAGCTCGACGAGCACCTGCGCCGGGCCGTCGACCATGTGGTCGAGCACTACCACGGCGATTCGACCGTCTTCGATGCCGCCAACCAGCGCTTGCAGCAGCACCTGCGGGCGATGGCGCGCAAGGCCGAAGTCACCGAGCGGCGCCATGTCGAGGCGGCACGCGGCAAGGAGAAGCTCGAGCTCGCCAAGCATCGCGCCGCCGAGGAAATCGATTCGGCGACCCAGGGCCAGCAGGTACCGCGCTTCGTGCGCTCGCTGCTGAGCCAGGCCTGGGCCGATGTACTGACACTGATCCTGCTGCGCCACGGCGAGGAGTCGTCGGAGTGGCAGCAGCACCAGGAAATGACGCGCCAGATCGTTCTGGCGACGCTCGGCCGGGGCGGTAGCAAAGTCCCCGCAGGCCTGGGCGCCAAGGTCGAACATGCATTGGGACTGGTCGGCTACCACGCCGACGAGGCCAACGCGATCGCACGCCGCCTGACCACCGGGGTCGGCGACGAGGACGATCCGGCATCGCGCACCGAACTGGCGATGAAGCTCAAGGCACGTGGCCGCTTGGGCGAGGACAGCGGTCCCGCCAAGCCCAAGCCGCCGCCGCCGCGCAGCGCGCATGAGCAGCAGTGCTACGACCAGTTGCGCGCGCTGCCGTTCGGGACGTGGTTCGAGTTCGTCACCAACCAGCAGGGCGATGTCGTGCGCCGTCGCCTGTCGTGGTACAGCCCGGTCACCGACAACGCCCTGTTCGTCAACCAGCGCGGCCAGCGCGTCGGCGAGCAGTCGCTGGACAGCCTGGCGCGCATGCTGGCCGCCGGCCAGACCCGCATCGTCACCGCCGACAAGGGCCGCCTGGTCGACCGTGCCTGGCATGCCGCGCTCAACGCCCTGCGCAGTTTTGCCGGCCTGGGTCCGGTCGAGGAGACCACCGCATGATGGATGAGTTCCGCCGCGTCCGCCGTCGCAAGGTGCCGGAGACGATTCCGGTCGTCGACACGATGACCGACAACGTGGTCGGCCACCTGGGCAACCTCTCCGAAACCGGCATGCTGCTGATCGCGAGCGCGCCCCTGGTCGACGACGGGCTATACCAGTTCCGTTTCAACCTGTACCAGGCGCCCGACCGCGCCCTGCCGATCGAAGTCGGCGCGCACCTGCTCTGGCAGGATGGCGCCAGCGCGGCAGGCCAGACCTGGACCGGATTCCGGTTCATCACGATGCTGGAAAGCCAGATGCTGCAACTGCGGCAATGGCTGGACGCCCCCGGCGCGGTCTACGAATAGCTGAAGCAAGACTGGCTGGCGCAAAATCGCGCCGGGCGATTTGCGGCAAAATGCGGCTGATTCCGCCAGGCCGCCGACGCAATGACCCCAGCCCCCGCCGCTTCCTCGCTCTACTCCCACCACATCGACGAACTGCAGCGCCGCACGGCCGTGGCGCTGGAGCGTGGCGGCTTCGACCACCTGGTCGTGCCCAGCGGCACGCTGCACTACCAGGTCTTCGACGACCGCGACTATCCCTATGCGGTGAACCCGCAGTTCAAGGCCTGGCTGCCGCTGACCAAGGCACCCGGCAGCTGGCTGGTCGCCACGCCGGGCCAGAGGCCCAAGCTGATCTTCCTGCAGCCATTCGACTACTGGCATGTGGTGCCGTCGGCGCCGAGCGGCTACTGGGTCGAGCATTTCGACATCGTCGTGATCCGTCGCCCCGAAGAGGCGCTGCAGCACCTGCCGGCGCATGCCGGACGCTGCGCCATCCTCGGCGAGCCGCAAAGCGCCCTGGGCGCGTTCGCGCCGAACAATCCGGCGGCGGTCGTCAACTACCTCGAGTACCACCGCGCCTTCAAGACGCCCTATGAAGTCGCGATGATGCGCGAGGCGACGCGTCGCGGCGTGCGTGCCCATCGGGCCGCCGAGCGCGCGTTCCGCGCCGGCGCGAGCGAGTTCGGCATCCACCTGGTGTACTGCCAGGCTGCCGGCCAGGACGCGGGCGACCTGCCCTACAACAACATCGTCGCGCTCAACGAGCACGGCGCGGTCCTGCACTACACCGAGCGCGACCTGGTTCCGCCGAAGCCGGTGCGCAGCTTCCTGATCGACGCCGGCGCCAGTCACCACGGCTACGCCTGCGACATCACGCGCAGCTACGCGCTCGATACCGGCCACGAGTTCCAGGCCATGATCGACGCCGTCGACGCCGCCCAGCTGCGCATGTGCGACCAGGTCCGCGCGGGCGTCGACTACAAGCAGATCCACGTCGACGCGCACCTGGCGCTGGCCGGCATCCTGTGGAACTTCGGCGTGATCAAGGTCTCGCCGGAAACCGCACTCGCCACCGGCGTCAGCAGCGCCTTCTTCCCGCACGGCATCGGCCATGGCATCGGCTTGCAGGTGCACGACGTAGCCGGGTTCGCCGCTTCGGACGAAGGCGGCACGATCGCCAAGCCGGAAGGCCATCCATACCTGCGCATGACGCGCATGCTGGAGCCGGGCATGGCGGTCACGATCGAGCCGGGCATCTACTTCATCGACATGCTGCTCGACGAGGTTAAGAAGAACGGCCACGGCGCCAGCGTCGACTGGGCCCGCGTCGAGGCGTTCAAGCCGTTCGGCGGGATCCGCATCGAGGATGACGTGGTGTGCACCGAAGCGGCGCCGCTGAACCTGACCCGCGAAGGCTTCGCCGAGGTCGGGTGATCAACCATGCGCGCCGCACATCGGTGCGGCGCGCGGCACCGGCTGCGGCGGATGCGAAGCTCACCGCCGCTGCAGCCAGCAGCGAGTCTCAGGCCACTCGCACGTCGGCCATGAAGGCCTCGATCTCGTCCGCACTGCGCGCAAGCTTGCCGGTCAGCACTTCGGCGCCGTCGCGCGTCACCAGCACGTCGTCTTCGGTGCGGATGCCGATGCCGCGCCACTTCGCGTCGACGCTGGTGTCATCGGCCGATACATAGAGGCCGGGCTCGATCGTGAACACCATGCCGGGCTCGAGCAGGCGCGATTCGCCATCGAAGCGGTATTCGCCGACGTCGTGAACGTCGAGGCCCAGCCAGTGGCCGGTCTTGTGGCGATAGAAGCGCTTGTAGCTGCCATCGGCGATGTTCTTCTCCAGGCGCCCCTTGAGCAGTCCCAGCTTGAGCAGCCCTTCGGTCAGCGTTTCCACCGCAGCAACGTGGCCGGCCTCGTAGGCGACTCCGGCTTGCGCCTGCGCGAGCGCAGCCGCCTGCGCCGCGCCGACCAGATCGTGCAGTGCACGCTGCTCCTTGCTGAAGCGGCCGTTGACCGGGAACGTGCGCGTGATGTCGGCGGCATAGCCGCGATACTCGGCACCGGCATCGACCAGCACCAGGTCGCCGTCCATCGCCGGCGCGCGATTGGCGCGGTAATGCAGCACGCAGGCATTGGTGCCTGCGCCCACGATGCTGCTGTAGGCCGGCTCGGCATCGTGCTGGCGGAAGACGCGTTCCAGCTCCGCCTGCAACTCGTATTCGTGCATGCCCGGCCGCACCGCACGCATCGCAGCCTGGTGAGCGAGCACGCTGATGTCGGCGGCGCGCTGCATCAACCGGATCTCGTCGCGATCCTTGAACAGACGCAGTTCGTCGAGCAGGTGGCCGAGTTCGAGGAACTCGTGCGGCGGCTGCGCGCCCTGGCGCACCATCGCGCGCACGCGGTTGAGCCAGCCGATCAGCTTGAGGTCGAACTCCTGGTCGCGTCCGAAGTGGTAATACACGCGCGACCGGCCTTCGAGCAGGCCCGGCAGGATGTCGTCGAGGTCGGTGATCGGATACGCATCGTCGAGGCCGAACGTCTCGACCGCACCTTCCGGACCGTAACGCGGACCGTCCCAGCCCTCGCGTTCGAGGTCGCGCTCTCGGCAGAACAGGATCACTTCACCGTGCTTGCGCCCCGGCACCAGCACGAGGACCGCCTCAGGCTCGGGAAACCCGGTGAGGTACAGCAAGTCGGAGTCCTGCCGGTACGGGTAGTGGGTATCGCGGCTGCGGATGCGCTCGGGCGCGGCCGGCAGCACCAGGATGGCGTCGTCGCCGGCCATGCGCATGAGCTGCCTGCGCCGGCGGGCGTAGGCCTTGGCGGGAGTCGTGATCGGCTTGGCCATGCCGGTCAGTTGAGGCGCTGGCGATGCTGCGCGGCGAGCACGCAGTCGCCGTGCAGCAACAGCACGGCCACGCGCACGAACTCCTCGATCTCCACCAGCGCCTCTTCGTCATCCTCGTCGCCATCTTCCTGCGCCTGCGCCCCGGCCAGGCGGGCGAGGTCCGCGAGGGCCTCCTGCCCTTCCTCGGACAACCGCGGGCTAGCGCCGGCGGCCAGGCCGAATGCGCCCAGGAAACCGCGGCACCACTCGAATAGTGCGCCGCTGCGCTCGGCCAGCGAGGCGTCGGCTTCCGGCAGCAGCAGGTCGAAATCGAAGCTGCGATCGTCCAGCTGCGAAGCGCTGGCCAGCCTCAGTTCATCCAGCGGACTGCCCTCGGGCGGCGCCGGGATGGCATCGTCGGCCAGCACCTTGGCCGGCCATTCACGTACCGACGCGCCGCCGCCAGCGAGCCAGCCGCACAGCGAACCGTGAAGCTCGAAGGGCGTTGCCGCCAGTTCCAGGCGCCGGCTTTCGGCTTCGATCGCGGAGACCGCGGGCAGTTCGGCAGGGTTGGGGTCGGTCTTGGACACGGAACGGGAGGCAAACGACGATTGTGGGGAAGTTGGCAGTGTAGCAATGGCATGCGGTTCCAGCTTGTTGCCGATGCAAGCCACTGCCTACACTGAGTACCGTGCGTCCCTCCGTCCCTGCCCTCTCCGTCGGCCTGCTCGGCCTGATACTGATCGCTGCGGGCATCGGTCCGCCGGCGCACGCCGCCACGCGCGATTTCTACTTCACGCGCCTGGGCAGCGATCGCGGGCTCACCCAGAACACGGTCACCGCTTTGGCCCAGGACCGCCAGGGCTTTGTCTGGGTCGGCACTCAGGGCGGCCTGCATCGCTACGACGGCAAGCGCTACGTCGCCTTCCGCCATGATCCGCGCGATCCCGGAACGCTCCCGGACAGCTTCGTGACGGCGCTCGCCGTCGAGGGCCGCGAGGCGCTGTGGATCGGCACCTATTCCGAATACGTGGCTCGGCTGGATCTGGGCACCGGCAAGATCCGCCGCTACCAGATCACCGACGGTGAACACGCCAACCGCCAGGTGATGGCCCTGCTGCCGGCGCGCGGCTCGCTTTGGGTGGGCACGGTCGCCGGCCTGGAGCGACTGGACGCCGCCAGCGGCCGCCGCACGCTGGTGGTGCGCCTCAACTCCCAGACGACCCGCGAAGCGCCCTGGCAGAACCTGTTGGCGACGCGTGACGGCTCGGTATGGTTCGCCAGCAACGCCGGCTTGTACCGTATCGCGGTCAGTGGTGCGGTGGACCGGGTCGGCCCCGCGGAACCGGCAGGCAGCCTCGGGCAGGACCATCGCGGCCAACTGTGGATCGGCCGCCACGACGGCCTCTACCGGCTGCACAGCGATGGCCGCACCCTGATCCGGACTTGGCCGACGGAGCGCGACGCCGGCATCCATGACGTGCGATCCATTGCCGAAGCGCCCGATGGCCGCCTGTGGCTGGGCATTCCGGGCGAAGGCCTGCTGCGTTATGACCCGGTGAGCGGACGGAGTGAAGCCGTCCGCGAGGAAGCAGGCGTCGACGCCACCCTGCCAGACGAGTCGGTCAGCAGCCTGCTGGTCGATCGCGGCGGCATGCTGTGGGTCGGCGGGGGCTTCCGCGGCGTCTCCATCACCGACCCGCGCGGCAGCCGTTTCCGCTACGTCTTCGACCTCGACAGCGGGCGCTCGCGCAACGCGGCAGCCGACGACAGCGTCCGCGCCGCCATCCAGGACGACGAGGGTGCACTTTGGGTGGGCACGGACAACGGCCGCCTGCTGCACTACCGGCTCGACGAGGATCGGTTCGATGACGACAGCGCGGCGCTGCCGATGCTGCCGCAGCACCGTGCCGTCGGATTCGTGCCGGCCGGCGACGGCGAATTGTGGGTCGCCACCACGCGCGGACTGGTGCGCCTGAATACGCATTCCCGCCATACCCGTCCGCTCGACCTGGGCGAGTACAGCAACGCCAGCCTGCGCACGATTAGCAAGGATCGCGACGGCTCGCTGTGGCTGGGCACCACGAACCTCGGCGCCCTGCGCTACGACCCGCGCAGCGGCCGCGTCGTGCGCTATGCATACCGCGAGGGGCAGCCCAGCGGACTCAGCCATCCGACCGTGCATGCGATCGCGCAGGACCGCCGCGGCCGGATCTGGATGGGCACGAGCGACGGCCTCGACCTGCTCGACCCGGCCACCGGCATGCTGCGCCACTTCCGCCACCGCAGCGATGCCGCCGACAGCCTCGCCGGCAACCGCGTGCGGGCCGTGCACATCGCCAGCGACGGCGCGATCTGGGTGGGCACGCACGCAGGCCTGAGCCGCGTGATCGAGGTACCGGGCGAGCCCATCCACTTTGCCCACCCGCTGAGCGAAGCGCTGCGCGGGCGTCCGGTCCCGGTGGTGTTCTCCATCGCCGAGGCGCCGAGCGGACGCCTTTGGCTCGGCACCGACGCCGGCATCCTGCGCTTCGATACCGACAACGACCAGGCGCGCGCCTACGGCCTCGCCGACGGCCTGCAGGACCTGGAGTTCAACGGCGGCGCCGTCGCCTATCTGAGCGACGGACGCGTGCTGCTGGGCGGCGTGCGCGGCATCAACCTGTTCGATCCGCGCCGCATGGCCGATTCGCGCTACACACCCCCAGTGCGGCTGCTGTCGGCGCGCGTCGGTGCGGACGACTCGCTCGACGGTGGCGTGCTCTGGGATCCGGCGCGCCTCGACGTGCCAGACGGCGCAGACCTGCTACGCCTGCGCATCGGTGCACTCGACTTCGCGCCAGCGGCCAACATCCGCTACCGGTACCGCATGGACGGTTTCGACCAGGGCTGGGTCGATAACGGCATGCAGCAGGACATCTCCTACACCGGCCTGCCGCCTGGTCGCTACCTGTTCCGCGCGCAGGCCACCAATCGCGATGGCGTGTGGAATCCGCAGGAACTGCAGATCCCGGTGTTCGTCGCGCCGCCGCTGTGGCGCCATCCGCTGGCACTCACCGCCGCCGCACTGATGCTGCTGGCGCTGGGCGCCACCCTGAGCTGGCGCTGGCACCAGCGTCGCGAACGCGAGCGCGGCTACTTCGATCAGATCCGCGAACGCGAGGAGCGCCTGAAGCTGGCTCTGTGGGCGTCCGGCGAGCAATTCTGGGATTACGACCTGGCGCGTGGCGAACTGCACCGGATGCGCGTCCACGAGGAGGGCGGTCTCGCTCCGGACATCGGCGTGCAGACCTACATCGAGGAAGAGCACGAGATCCACCCCGACGACCTGCCCCGGGTGCGCGAACTCCTGCGCCAGCACCTGCGTGGCGACTCCGCCCTGTTCCTGTCGGAGCATCGCGTCCGCAACGCCAGCGGCAGCTGGAGCTGGGTGCGTGCGCGTGGCCGCGTGGTCGACCGCGGCGACAACGGCCGGGCGCTGCGCGTGGCGGGCACCGCCCGCGACGTCACGGCAAGCCGCAGCGCGGAGCGCGAGCGTCGCATCTCCAGCGAAGTGCTGCGCAGCATGGCCGAGGCGGTCGCGGTGGTCGACCGCGATTTCATGTTCGTCTCGGTCAATCCCGCCTTCACGCGCATGACCGGCTACAGCGATGCCGAAGTCATCGGCAGATCGTCCAGCCTGATCGACAGCATGCAGCACGACCCGGAGTTCTACCGGCACATGCGCAGCGAGCTCGAGCGCACAGGCCGCTGGTCGGGCGAGATCTGGCAGCAGCGCAAGGACGGCAACGAGTTCCTGTGCTGGCTGCAGGGCAGCGCGGTGCAGGATGCCAGCGGCCAGCGCAGCCACTACGTGGCCGTGCTGACGGACATCACCGACCAGAAGCGTGCCGAGCAGGAGCTGCGCTACCTGGCCAACTACGACACGCTGACCAGCCTGCCCAACCGCACGCTGCTGTCCGAGCGCCTCTCGCGCGCGATCGTGCGCGCGCGCCGGCAGGGCACGCACATCGCGGTGCTGTTCCTCGACCTCGACCGGTTCAAGGACATCAACGACTCGCTCGGCCACGCCGCCGGCGACCGCATCCTGCGCGCCACCGCCGCACGCCTGCTCAACGCAGTCGGCAACGAACACACCGTCGCGCGCCTGGGCGGCGACGAGTTCACCGTCGTGCTGGAAAACCTGAAGAGTCCGGACGAAGCGGAGCGGATCGCACGCGACCTCTTGCAGGCGTTCGAGGATCCGCTGGAAATCGACGAGCGCCAGGACGTATCGATATCGCCGTCGATCGGCATCAGCCTGTACCCCGAGCATGCGCAGGTGCCGACGGACCTGCTCAAACACGCCGACACCGCGATGTACCAGGCCAAGGCAGCCGGCCGGCGTACCTACATGCGCTACAACGAGGTCATGGACGTTGAGATCCGGCGCCGCGCCACGATCTCGGCGGCATTGCGCAAGGTGCTCGACCGCGGCGAGCTGCGCCTGGTGTTCCAGCCCAAGCTTTCGCTCGCGACGTCGCAGATCACGGGCGTGGAGGCGCTGCTGCGCTGGAACAGTCCGGAGCACGGCGAGATATCGCCGGCGCAGTTCATCCCGCTGGCCGAGGAAAGCGGCCTGATCCTCGACATCGGCGAATGGGCGCTGCGCGAGGCTTGCAGCACGCTCAAGCGCTGGCGCCACAATGGCCTCGACCAGCTGACGATGGCGGTCAACGTCTCGGCGCTGCAGCTGCTGCGCGGCAGCCTGCCCAGGACCGTTGCCCGCACGCTCATCGAGAGCGGCGTGCCCGCCGAGCAGTTGCAGCTCGAACTGACTGAAAGCGTGATCATGGCGAACGCCGAGCAGACCTCGGCGACGTTGCAGGCACTGCGCTCGATCGGCGTCGGCCTGGCGATCGACGACTTCGGCACCGGCTATTCCTCGCTCGCCTACCTCAAGCGCCTGCCGATCAACACGCTCAAGATCGACAAGGAGTTCATCGGTGACCTGACCCACGATCCGGAAGACGAGGCCATCACCAGCACCGTCATCACGATGGCGCGCTCGCTTGGCCTGACCGTCGTCGCCGAAGGCGTGGAGACCGTCGACCAGATGCGCTTCCTGCGTGAGCACGGTTGCGATGAGATCCAGGGCTACTGGCTGGCGCGCCCGCTGGAAGCCCAGCACTGCTTCGCCTTCATCCGGACCTGGACCCCTAGTGCGCTCAGCACGGTGGGCGCGGTCCCCTGAGAGCCGGTCTACGACGCCCCGCTCTGGCGCGCCTTGACCGGCCCAGTGGCCCTGCTATCGTGCCGCCATGGATCGCGCCGAACTGATCGCCGAGTTGCAGTCGCTGACCGCCCGCCTCGAAGAGGTGGCCGAGCGCGCACGCCGCCTCGGCGACGAGAACCGGAGCTTGCGCCAGCAGCAGGAACAACTGATCGGCGAGCGTTCGGCATTGCTGGCCAAGAACGAGCAGGCACGCACGCGCGTGGAGGCGATGATCGCCAGGCTGAAATCGCTGGAGCAGCACACGTGAGTCCTTCGCCATGAGTTCCGCCAGCGAACCGGTCAACATCCGCCTGCTCGACCGTGAATACACGGTGGGTTGCGAGCCGGACGAACGCGACAGCCTGCTCGCCGCGGCCAAGCTGCTCGACCAGCGCATGCGCGACATCCGCGGCAGCAACCGCATGGCGGCGATCGATCGTATCGCCGTTCTCGCCGCGCTCAACCTCGCGCACGAACTGCAGCAGATCAAGGGCGAAAGCGAAGGCCGCGACCGTGAGCTCTCGCGCACGCTCAACGAGTTGCATCGCCGCCTCGACGATCTGTTCGACGCCACTGCGCGCTGATTGCGCGCCCGACGCGCGCACCGCTGAACCTCGCCTTGGCCGTGCCGACGAGCGGACGCGCTCACCCGGACTCCCGCGCTATACTTCGCTCACGTCCTCTGCTGTGCGCGACAGCGTGCGCAAACATTCGCCTTGTCCCTTAATGACGACCACGGGGGCGCGGCGGAGGCCCGGAGTGCAAGTCCGCCTTGTAGCGGGAAGCCCGAAGGCATCCAAGCGTCCCCACTTGAACCCCGGGTTCAAGGTCGTTTCGCAAGCATCGCCATTGGCGGAGGACTTTTCATTCCGGGACCTCATTGCATGGGGTCCCCAATCCAGATCGGGCGCGGCTTCGCGCCTGTTCTTTTTTGTCCACGCAGCGGCGATGGCCGGCGAACATTAGGGAACCGCGCCGCATGACGGCTGACCGCGCGGCATTGCGCCGCGAACTCCGCGACCGCCGCCGCGCCCTGCCGCCGGGCGAACGCATCGCCGGTGCAGAACGGCTGGCCCAGCGATTGCTGGCGCTCCCCTTTGCTCCCACTTCGGGTTATGTCGCCGGCTACTGGGCCATGGACGGCGAGATTGCGCTGCACATGTGGCAGCTGCGCCTGCCCGATGAATGCGTGTACTGCCTGCCGGTTCTGCACGAGGACGGCCATCTGCGCTTCGCGCCCTGGCGTCCAGGCGACCCGCTGGTAAGCAATCGCCACGGCATTCCCGAGCCGGACCTGTCTCCCGATAGCCTGCTGGACGCTTCGCAGATGAGCCTGGTGGTCGTCCCGCTCGTCGGGTTCGATCGGTCCTGCCATCGCCTGGGCATGGGTGGCGGCTGGTACGACCGCACGTTCGCCTTTCGTCAGCGCGACGCCGCACCGCCCTGGCTGGCCGGCGCCGCATTCGACGTGCAGCGAATCGATTCGCTGCTTCGGGCGGACTGGGACGTTGCCCTGGATGCGATCTGCACCGACTCGGCGACCTACAATGGCACGCCCGCAATCTGATGAAGCCCGCATGAGCGCACGTCGCCGCTACTGGCTGATGAAGTCCGAACCCGACGCATTCTCGATCGACGACCTGCAGCGCGTCGGCACTGAACCGTGGAACGGCGTTCGCAACTACCAGGCGCGCAACTTCATGCGGGACGGCATGCAGATCGGTGACGGCATTCTGTTCTACCACTCCAACACCGACGTGCCCGGCATCGTCGGCACCGCGACCGTGGCCAGCAAGGCGTATCCGGACGACACGCAGTTCGATCCCAAGTCGGACTACTACGACGCCAAGAGCACGCGCGAAGAACCGCGCTGGTTTCTGGTTGACGTCGCGTTCGATCGCAAGCTGGGCCGCACGATCTCGCTGGACGAAATCAAGCAGCACGCCACCGAACTCGGCGAGGAGTTCGCACTGGTCCGGCGCGGCAATCGTCTGTCGGTGTTCCCGGTGTCGGCCGCGCAGTGGAAATACCTGCTCTCCCTCGAATAACACGGGCACCCCTATGAGCGAAGCCAAACGCCTGGCTGGCGAAAAAGCTATCGAATACGTCGAAGACGGCATGATCGTCGGCGTCGGCACCGGTTCCACCGTCGCATTCTTCATCGATGCCCTGGCACGTATCCAGGACCGCATCAAGGGCGTGGTGTCGAGCTCCGACCAAAGCACGCAGCGCCTGCGCTCGCACGGCATGGAAGTGCTGGACCTCAACGCCACCGGCCCGCTTTCGCTGTATGTCGATGGCGCCGACGAGTGCGACCCGCACAAGCGCCTGATCAAGGGCGGCGGCGCGGCGCTGACGCGAGAGAAGATCATCGCCGAGGCCAGCGAGAAGTTCGTCTGCATCATCGACCCGAGCAAGCGCGTCGACGTACTGGGCAAGTTCCCGTTGCCGGTCGAAGTCATCCCGATGGCACGCAGCCTCGTCGCCCGCGAGATCCAGGCATTGACGCGTGGGCAGCCCGTGTGGCGACAGAACGCCGATGGCCAGGGCGTCGTCACCGACAATGGAAACGTCATCCTCGACATCCATGGCCTGGCCATCGTCGACCCGGTGGCCATGGAGCAGGCGATCAACCAGATCCCGGGCGTGGTCAGCGTCGGCCTGTTTGCGCGCCGCCCGGCGGACGTCGTGATCGTCGGCGGCGAACCGCCGATCCTCCTCTAAGGTGCCGCTCAGAAGGCCGTCCCACCCGTGAGGACGGCCTGCAACCCGGTCTCCGGAGCTGCCTAACCGACATGGCGATAGTCGCGTCGATGCGCGACTCTGACGGACTACGTCCTGGTCCTGCTGATCGACCGGTCCAACATTCTCAGCGGCACGACGACGATCCACGATGATCAGGGGCGGCAACTGGGCAGCTTCACGCTGACGCAGGCGCTGGATGCGGCGCTGGTCG